>NZ_JBNDMI010000003.1:0-2789616 GCF_050436505.1 Paraburkholderia sp. CI3 | reverse complement strand
TCGCGATAAATCAACCACCTGATGCCGACGTGCGCTTTCTTCGGGAGCACCATCGCTTCGCGCACGTCCGCCGACATCAAAAAAATCACACATCCTTACTGGATAAGGACTTCGCCCACATACCAACCATCTAATTCCCAGTGTACTGGGAAGACAAATTATAGCGCCGATTGGACAGTGCTCCCATTTCACTGGGAGAGAAATTTGGAGTTGGCCGAAGTCTTTGGCGCCCTTCTGCGCGAGCGCCGTATTCACGCCGAGCTAACGCAGGAACAGCTCGCCTTCGAGGCCAATATACGTCGCAACTACGTCAGCATGCTGGAACTCGGCCAGCACCAGCCAACGCTAACGATGCTGTTCGCACTGGCAACCGCTTTGAAATGCTCGCCCGCCGAGCTACTCGCCGAGGTAGAACGGAAGCTGAAAAAAGCTCGTCGGTCCAAGAAAAAAACACCGACTGCTATCAAGACGCGCGTGAACGTTTCCGCCGCCCAGAAGAACGCACCAAAGGTCGCCAGGAAGCCGACAAAAGCTTCCAGCAAACAGGTGCCTACCGGTTCAAAAACAGTCAGATCAAATCGGCGTGCGCGAGGAGAAATGACCTGAGCTGCTGATGAAATCACGGACGCGTGATGCCATCATTGCCTCGCCTATAATCCGGAAGTCAAACATCAACGACCGCGCGGAGCCCCACTTTATGAGTCAAACCCGCGGACGATATGCGGGAGTTCGGGACAGAGCGCAACGTCAGCCCCGTCACGTGAAAAAATCTCCAGCCAACCGGCAGGGGCAACCGTACGCGAAAGCGCCGCCTCGATACTCCGCACAAACCGCTTCGATTTTCAAAACACGTTCCTTCCAGCTCCTCGTCGATGCTGTGGGTGCTGAGAACATCGCGTTAGGACTTCAATCCAGCATGACGCGAGCGGCTGAGCTGACAAAAGGTGAACGGTTCACGCCCGAGACCGCATTTCACATGGAAACCACGCTTGGGCTACCGCACGGCTTCTTTGACCAGCCTATCCGTCGTTGATGCACTCAGGTGCATTACGACGGATGCTGAGTTCGCACTTCTGAAACGCGGAACACGTTTCCGGGCGTTCGAGGCTGCTAGATACTATGCGGACAGCACGAGTGAAGCCTCAGGTGTAAAACGGGAGCCACAAACCCTGTTTTCCAAGAGGAGTACGCAAATGAATGCGCCTCGCACGGCCCTTCACGGGCAGGATACAACCATCACCGGATCCCTGTATGTCGCCTTCGAACTGGGTGACAGGAGCTGGAAGCTCTCGCTGGGCGATGGGGTGCGCGCGCCGAGCCGCTGCACGGTGGCCGCCGGCGATACGGCCGCAGTTTTCACGGCGATTGCAAAGGCCAAAGCGCGCTGTCATCTGGCGGCCGATGCTCCGGTGCGGAGCTGTTACGAAGCCGGGCGTGACGGCTTCTGGCTGCACCGCTGTCTGGACGAACATCAGATCACAAACCTGGTGGTGGATTCGGCCAGTATTGAAGTGAACCGGCGCAGACGTCGCACCAAGACCGATCGTCTCGACAGCGACAAGCTGCTGTCGATGCTGATGCGTTACTACGCTGGTGAACGCCGGGTGTGGGCGGTCGCGCGCATCCCGACTCCCGAACAGGAAGATGAGCGGCGGGTACACCGTGAACTCGATCGCCTGCGCCAGGAGCGCACTGCCCATAGCAACCGCATCCGCTCGCTGCTGGTACTCCACAACCTGCGGCCCGAGCGAATCGGTGGCCGCGCGTGGGCGCACTGGTGGGCCGAGCACACCACGCAGCTGTTGCCAGCCCTGCGCGCCGAGATCGAGCGCGAGTTCGAGCGGCTGTCGCTCGCTGCCAGGCAGATCAGGACGCTCGAGGTACAGCAGCAGCGCGACGTGCGCAGCGGTGCGCAACCCGCGATTGCGCGGCTCGCGCACCTCGCGGGTATCGGAACGGGCAGTGCCTGGGTCCTGGTCAGGGAACTGTTCGGCTGGCGACAGTTTCACAACCGCCGCGAAGTGGCCGGCTGCCTGGGCCTGGCCCCGACGCCCTATGCCAGCGGTACCAGTGAAGTTGAGCAGGGCATCAGCAAGATCGGCAACAGGCGAGCCCGATGGCTGATGGTGGAACTGGCGTGGAGCTGGCTGCGCTTCCAGCCCACCAGCCAGCTAAGCCACTGGTTCAACGAGCGCTTTGGACCGACCGGCAAGCGCGTGCGACGCATCGGCATTGTGGCACTTGCCAGACGTCTGTCAGTCGCGCTATGGCGCTATCTGGAATTCGGCAAGATTCCCCTCGGGGCAACCCTCAAGGCGCCTGCGAAGAAGGTGACGGCGACCTGAACAGCCAACGTCGAGCGGCAACAGTGTTTGAAGGTTTGGCGCGCCCGGACAGTAAGAGGGTTACCTTGGGAGGTAACCGTAGTTCTAGATGGGGCGCGTCCGTAATGGGGTGGTTCCTGCGCCTTGCGCATGCGGTATGTGGTGACCGGTCTGGTGGCCGGCACGGATAGAAGTTGGTCCGGTCAACTGTCCGGACTTCAGGCACCCCGACCTCACTGCTGTTCTCGCTTGATATGGAGGATTGCAAAACATCTCAGCGGACAGGTTATCCACCGCCGGCCAGCGTCGTGGTCATAACAGGCGACCCGCCGGCCGGCCGTGGATAACCTGTCACGCTCTCGAACGGGAGATAACTGACGGAAAGATGGATCGTGAAAGGGCTTGACTTCCAATGCCCCATAGAAATCTTACTGTGTCACATAATTAGTTGCACAGTCTATTGCCGTACAGGAAGAGTGCCATCGTTGCATGAGCCTTAGTCCAAGCAGGATACGCAAGGTGGTAATGGAATCAGGAACGTGGCGTTGCGCGCGCTGGACTGCCCCGGGGGATGTAATCCGGGGGAAGGGCAGGCAGCGCGCGTTCAACGAAGTTTTTTTTATCGCGTCCATCTGATTGCATTCTGAGTCGCTGAGCCATCAGAAACCCATACGCAGCGATACTCAGTGTGGCGTGGTGGTGAAAGCCGCGCCAGCCTCGCCCTTCATAATGACCGAGCCCGAACTCCTGTTTCAGGTCCTGATAGTCGCGCTCGATACGCCAGCGCATCTTGGTCACGAACACAAGCTGTTCAAGTGTCGCCTCTTGCGGAGCGGTAGAGAGAAAGTATTTGAGCGGCTCCGTATCGCCCTCAGGCCATTCAATGAGCAGCCACTCTTCGTCGCGCACAGTACTTCGCTCATCGTCGCGATGTGCGGGACGAACCCGTACGGCGGCAAAGCGCGAGGACAGTGCTGCGTTGCTACCTTCCCGCCAGGTTACGGCTTGCCTGGCGTTCACGGGTAATTGCATGGCCAGTTCCTTCACCGCGATCGGCTCTTGGCCGGGCGCACGGCGCAACAATGTCGGCGGCTTGCCGCGCCCGCTCCAGGGCCTGGGCGGAAGTGGCGCCGTACCGGGTGCCCACACCGAGGTGCCAGGCCGGATCCCAACCGCGTACAGCAAACCCAGTTCAGTGACGCTTTCCCGGAAAGCGGTTTCGTCGCCATACCCGGCATCGGCCAGCACGATGCCCGGTGCAATGCCGGATGCTATAGCCTCGCGAAGTTGGGCCAGCGCAATCCGGGGTTTGGTCTCGAACGCCAGTTCGTCGGGAATGCCCGCGCGACGGGCACGTTCGCGGTCGTCAATCCATTCCTTGGGGACATACAGCTGATAAGCGATCGGCAGGCTGCCGCGTTGCGTCGCGATCGACAGGCTCACGGCGCCCTGGCAGTTGTCCTGTTTGCCGAGCTGGCCGCAATACTGACGTGCCACCCCGACCGAATGACGCCCCTTCTTTGGAAAACCGGTGTCGTCAATAATCCAGTAGTAGCCGCTTTCTTCAGCAGCGTGCGCGCCTAACGCGGGCATCACCCATTCGCGTACCCGCTGCAGGAGCGCACGATCAGACCATTCTGCCTTGGCCACAAAGTGGTGGAGTGACTGGTGCTTCGCACTCGCGTGAAGTGGGTCAATATGCGCGGCCATCGGCTCGACGCTCTTGCGTGACAGCGGCAATACCAGGCCCGAACAGTAGCCCTTGAGGCCCGCATGGCGATCGGCGTGCCCTAACGCTTGCGCCAGATGATTCAGATACGCGTCAAATTCGTCGACATCTTCTTTCATCGCGATCGCCTGGAGTCTGTATTATTCAATAGTACCAGGTATCGCCTTGCTGTGAGTATTTTATGACACAGTACGATTAGGCATCGCCGGATTTAGGCTACGCAAACAGACGCTCCAAAGCCATCTCTGGCAACGCCGGAGCAGGAGGAAAGACCTTCCAGCATCCGTCGTCGTGCCGAAAGAAGAACAGCGCGAGTCTTTCGCTGCCGTGTACGGTCTCGACGCACACGAAACGCCCTTTGCCCGAGCGCGGACGGCCCAGTGCCGTCACCCTTGCGCTCTCTGAAAGTTGCAACCCGAGCCACTTTTCAACTACGAAACGTAAAGACTGCTCTCCGGTCTTCATCACTTTATCCTCTCTGTCCTGCGAAAAGGCGCCTGTCGATGCACTGTGCCGATGTTGGGTGCCCGTGCGATGCGTATGCCAGTGCTCCAGCGCAAACCATCGACAAGCGTGCTATTTCCACATTCTGTGAACCGCAAGAATTGACGGACGGAAAGGCGGATGATCACCCGTCGAGGTGATCGTGTCGAGCGACCAACCAAAAGACCCGGATCCACGTCGTCGGCAAACCGTATCGTGTCGGTGCCGCATCACCTTGAGCCGCCTGCTCCTGCATCAGCCCCGGGTCATACCTCTATGCGCTTACCGATCGCTGGTCACGGATGAGGTTTGCAACAAAGACCAGCCAAGCCACACCCAACCCGAAGTAGTCGAAATTGCGCAGCGGACGGTAATCGGCATACCCCAAACCCGTCGAGCCAATACACGCCGCCACGGTGATCAACAAACAGATTCCTACTGTTATTCAGGTATCCTTCTTCATATCAGCCTCCAGGGTTATGCGTTGCCTTGATGTGGGGATGACAGCGCATGTTTCGCTGTTGAACTGTTGGTTTCGTTCTGGAAACACCTTTTCCAGCCGTCCCAAAGCCACATCGGTTCGAGTTTGAGTCGAAACACCGCCGCCATGTATCCGCTGTAGGCCAGCAGGAGCACGCCGTTCATAAACAATTCCTGCGGCCCGGTAAAGCGCTGGCGCGGCGTGGCGACAATGAACGTGTTGAGCCAGAAGATCGTTGCGGTGATTGGCATCTCGAGGATTAGCGCGAGCAGTACGCCCCGGTTCGTCAAGAGCATCAGCCCGTAAAAGAACTCCATATACTTGACCGCTGGATACATATGAATCGTTGTGGCCGCCGCAACGTAAGCTCCGCCGATACCGGGGATTTCCGGCACGTAACCGCTCAGGATGTATCGAATCCCCGAGTAGAAAAGATGAGCTCCGAAGTAGAGCCGCAACCACATGACGACGTACTTCCAGGGTGATGCGTTGGCGCAATTCATTCAAGTTTCCTAATCTAAATGCTCGTGATCGATTTGCACGACCATCCAGCCACAGCATTTGCATTTACCTTGACACCCAGCGCTACTCCAGCGCGCGGTGTGACGCAAACTGCGCCATCGGCTGACTGTAAAAACTGCTACATATTATTTAATCCAGTATTCACAATATTATGCGCCATCGCCACGAGACACAAGGGTTGCGATTGGCGGGTATACCCGAGATGGTTCGAGAACGTGCTTCAACTCATACGGCGTCTGAACGACCGGGGGCCGGATGTTCAACGTCACGCTTTGGGTGAGGGTTTCCCGCCCCGCTTTTCACGTCCGAGCGCGCTTAGAGACCGCGCTTCGAGGGAAGCAATCAGATTTGCTTTTCCCGCCACCAGCCGCAGTCATGATCCGGGAGTGTTGTCACCGGGTCTGGTGGGTGGCTGGTGATCGCTAATAGGGGCTCGGTCAGGATATCTTGAGGCCGTCCGTAACGTGGATGCCGAGACCTGCAAAGCCTTCGATGCAAGAAAACCAACAACATGACTCAGTCGACGTATTCATCGGCGTCGATGTCGGCAAAGGCCGCCATCACGCCGTCGCTCTCGATCGGACCGGAAAACACCTGTACAACAAAGCGCTGCCCAACGATGAGGCCAAACTGCGTGCTCTGATCACCGAGTTCATGACGCACGGCCAACTTCTGTTCGTCGTCGACCAGCCCGCCACGATTGGCGCGTTGCCCGTGGCAGTCGCCCGTGATGAAGGCGTCCTGGTCGCCTATCTGCCGGGTCTGGTCATGCGCCGCATCGCCGATCTGCATGCAGGCGAAGCCAAGACCGACGCCCGCGATGCCGCCATCATTGCAGAAGCCGCGCGCTCGATGCCGCATACGCTGCGCTCGCTTCGAGTGGCTGATGAGCAACTTGCCGAACTCACCATGCTATGCGGCGTCGATGACGATCTCGCCGCGCAGATCACACAGACCAGCAACCGCATTCGCGGCCTGCTTACCCAGATCCATCCCGCATTGGAACGGGTTCTGGGCCGCGCCTCGACCATTTGGCCGTGCTCGATCTGCTTGAGCGGTACCCGTCGCCCGCCGAGCTTGCCGCGACCAGCGAGAAAACACTCGCCAACCGCCTCACCAAACTTGCTCCTCGCATGGGCAAAAGCCTTGCTGCCGAAATCGTTCAGGCGCTCAGCGAACAGGCTGTGGTCGTACCTGGTACGCAGGCAGCAACCACCGTCATGCCGCGTCTGGCCCAGCAGCTCGCGTCTTTGCGCAAACAACGCGACGAGGTTGCCAGCGAAGTTGAACGCCTGGTGCACGCACACCCTTTTTGGCCGGTCCTGACCAGCATGCCGGGAGTGGGCGTCAGGACCGCCGCCAGACTCCTCACGGAAGTCGCCCACAAAGCCTTCGCTTCAGCTGCGCATCTCGCCGCCTACGCCGGCCTCGCCCCGGTCACCCGATGCTCAGGCTCGTCTACCATCGGCGGATTCCTGGACGAGAGCATCGCGGGTTATCGGGATGCGAATGGCTCTCGCCTGATCCAGATGCAGGACTCTGCGATCTTTCCGACGAAGTTCTTCTTTCGCGGCACGACGACCTCGACGGTGGGCTCAGCGCCAATTTCAGCCTGGACTCCCTGTTCAGCCTGAGCACCGGCAACCTTGACCCGCAGTCGCGCGGGGCGCTGTTCGAGAACTCCGCTTCGCTCGGGATGCGCCAGACAGGGCTGGGCTTTTTCCGGTTGGGGCGACAGAATGATTTTGCCTTCGACTACTTTCTGATCGGCGGCATTGATCCCGCAATGGGAGCAGCAGGAGGCATGCTGAACTTTCGCACCGGAAGCTTCGGCGCCGACCTGCTCGGTGTCGCGGGTCCCGCGCAGATTGGCGCGGCGGCCGCAGTCGGCCCGTACCCGCCCATCATCAACAACGGCGTGCCCCCGGGCCTGGGGCGATCAACTGGGACCGTGTGAGCGGCAAGCGTATGTCCAATGCGGTCAAGCTGACTTCGCCCCCGCATGGAATCTTGGTGCAGCCCACACCGATTCGGAACGACAATGCCTTTTTGAAGAATGTCGCAATCAACCAAGCGGCGGTCCAGCTCACCCACGCGCTATTCAAAACCACCGCGGTCTACCTGGCCGGTGTGTTTCAGCGTACGAACGGCGCTTACCCTGCCGAAATTGGCACCGCGGCGGCGGCGGGCAAGATCCAGTCGGTCGCCGCTGCCGGGATGCAGTTGAGGTTCTAGAAGCAGCGAAACGGGCGCGCCGCGGACCAGCCTGACCCCGGCGGCCCCTTAATGAACATTCCTAAACGCCGCGCGCAGCCAAAACCGCCATCAAGCCTTCGAGCACGATGGCGCGGCCCTTGTCGTAGGTGCCCAGGAGCAGTTTGCGATCTTTCGCCGACAATGCCTTGAGAAGCTGTTCCTCGATTCGCGCGTCGAGGTGCGTACCTTGGCGCGTGATGTCGGCCGCCAACGAGCGATACCGATCGGTCAGGCGCATCAGCCGCAACGCTTCACGCTTTAGGATCTTGTTTTCTGACAGGTCGAAGATCGCGTCGTGAAACGCCCGGTGGCGCTCAATCCAGGCGTCGCGCGAGCCGCTTGCCAGTAACTGGTTGAGCTCGGCCACCATCGCCTTGAGGCTCTTCAACTGGGGCGGGGTGGGCCAGACAATGGTGGCGAGCAACTCAGATTCAAGCAGATGGCGCATCCGATAGAGTTGACGTGCCTCGTCACTGGACAAGGGCGCCACGAAAAACCCACGATTCGGGTCGTGTTCGATGATGCCCTCAGCTGCCAGAAGCTTGAGCGCTTCGCGCACTGGCACGCGACTGATGCCAAAACGCTCGGCCAGATCGGACTGGCGAAGTTGCAAGCCCGGCGCGAGTGTTCCGCGATTGATCAGTTTGCGCATCTCCGACGCGATCTGGGACGGGAAGTCGACCCCATCAAGTTCTGTAAGTGTCACGATGACCGCCCCAAAAGTTGTATTCAATACGAAATTATATCCTGATTGTCGACGGCGCAAGGCGTCCGAGCCCTTCCTGATTGGGCCGCCCGGGGGCGCTACATTTATTTATTACCGGCCGAGGACCGTGGTGCCACGAGGCGAGGGTACATCAAGCCTCGCTCGTCAACGGAGCTTGATCGCCCACTGCGCATGACCGCAAACGATGCACCAATGGAGTTGCGCATCGCATTGATGTCGAGGTCGCCCGGGCTCTCGAGGGCACGGCTACAGCCGAATGCCCGATGACGATTTCCGCATTTCCCAACAGGGTTCAGAACCGCATCTGCATGCCGATGCCGATAGCGGACACATGTTCATCGTACGTGGCGGGCGCGGGCAAGCCGCCGGGTGGGAAGATGGTCTGCTTCGCGACTCCGCGATTCCAGAGCTTCTTATAGAAGCCATAGAGCGAAGTGGTCTTCGAAAGATAATAGGTATAGCTGACTGCGAATGAGCGCACGCTCCAGTTTTGCGAGCGGACCTGGTTCTCGTCGCTCAGCCCGCCGTACGCAAAGCCGAACATACCCACGGCCCCTGTCGGCACCGTGAAGCCCGCTTGCCATGCCTTGTCGGTAAATCCAGGATTGTTTCGCCGCAACTGATACGTGCCGTAGAGGGAAAGCCAGTCGAACCGGTATTTGACGCCAAACGCATGTTCCAGGGTATTGGCGTCGCCACCGGGCGCCACGGTGAGACTGCGGCCCAGTCCGTAGCTGGCGACCAGGCCGCCATTCGTATACCACAGCGTGCCGATCTGATACTTCGTATTCGTGGCGGCGCCCTGGTTTGAGCCAAACGAGTAGCCCAAGGTCGCGCTGAGGCCATGCCAGGTGGGCGAGCTGTATTGCAGCGCATTGTCCTGGCGGGCGGGATCCTGCAGCGGGTTGAAGATCCACGGTCGCGGTTCCTCGCCGGTCATCGACCCCAGGACCGATCCTGCAGACATCAAGATCGGGTCGAACGTCGTGCCCCATACGTAGCCTGCCGTCTGCAAGCGCCCCCCCACGAGCGTTCCCCACTGGCTGTCGATGCCGACATACGCCTGGCGGCCAAACTCCCGACCGCCCTGCCCGAGCGTTCCATTGTTAATGTTGAAGCCGCTTTCAAGAACTGCAATTGCAGTCACGCCGCCGCCAAGATCCTCCTTGGCGCGAATGCCCCATCGTGATCCGCCCAGTCCGCCCGAATTGAGGCTGCTCACGCTTGTGGCGGAGTTCTTGAAGTAACCGTAAAACACGTCAGCAACGCCGTAAAGCGTGACGCTCGACTGAGCGTGCGCTACGCACGGCAGCAAGACACCCAGCATGCATCCAGCGATTCTCTTGTGCACTACCGTCTCCTGTCTTTTGATCTCTGGGTTGCAGGTGCCTTTCATTCCTTGCGAAATCGTGCAGCCTGCGCCCTTCTGGTGTCATCAAAATTAAATTTTATTTTGAATGTTTAACAGTAGGCATTTCTGGTATCGACGTCAACGCGGGCATTCGCGTCTTGTCGAGAATGGATGCTCGAAATACAAGGCCGGTGGCCGATGTGCAGCATGTCAACCTTTTCCTGCGGCTGGCGACGGCAGCGTCTGGTCAAACCGTAGAATTTGGCTTTGGACTCTTGAGCCCCGGTATTACATTGCGGCTTGACGACTCGTCGCTGGCTGCCTAACCAACCGGAACAGCGACCAGCCAAGACCTCAAAAGTGCGTCACGCCCTCGCCGGGCGTGGCCGTGTGGCCCCGCGATGTACGAACTGAACGTCGACACCTGGTGCGCCAACAGCAGCTCGGCCAAGGGGCGCGTCGAGCGCGCGCATTTGACGCTGCAAGATCGCTTGGTCAAAGAGCTGCAGCTGCGCGGCATCGCCACGGTCGCGGATGCCAATGCGTACGCCCCCTCTTTCATCGCCGCATACAACACGCGTTTTGCCAAGGCGCCCAAGAGCGCGTTCGATGCGCATCGGCCGCTGCGCGCCGACGAGGACCTGGACTTGCTGCTCACCTGGCGTGAGTCGCGCAAGGTGACCAAGGCGCTCACGGTCCAATACGACCGCGTGATTGATCTGCTCGAGGACATAGTGGAGAACCGAAAGCTCGTGCACCGCTACATCGAGGTCTGGGAGTATCTGGACGGGCGCATCGAGCTGCGCGCCGACGGCGTGGCCCTGCCCTATGTGCCCTATGACCGGCTCTGGGAGATCGACCAGCGCCTGGGTGGTTTGCAGCAGGTCTTCGAGGGAACTCATGTCCAAATCGTCGCCCAGTTCGACGCCGAGAACCGCCTCCAGAATGGATTTTAGACCGTCGACTTCAGCAGCGGTTTCGCTGTCGTAGTCGGTCGGGCTGTATTTGTTGTAGATGGCTTTTCAAGCCCTCGTCTTCGTCGATCAGATCGCCCGCCAGATCGACGATCACGGCGGCCATCTTGCGACGTTCTGCCTTGCTCTCGCGCGGCGCCTTCCGCGCGCCCAAGCCCATGTGCGCGCTCGAGGCCGATAATGACTATCAGGCGATCAGCGCCTGGCTCGACCGGCACGAAGCCGCCGAAACGCAGCGCGCCTATCGCCGGGAAGCGGAGCGACTGCTGCTGTGGGCGATTGTTGAGCGCGGCAAGTCGCTGTCTTCGCTCACGAGCGAGGATGCGACCGCTTATCGCGCCTTCCTGCGCCATCCCACACCCCGCGCCCGGTGGGTCGCGCCGGCGCGCCCGCGATCGTCGTCCGAGTGGCGGCCATTCACGGGTGCGCTGTCGCCAGATTCCATCGCCTGTGCGCTGTCGGTTCTGAGCGCAATGTTTCGCTGGCTGATCGAACAGCGCTACGTGCTCGCGAATCCGTTCGCCGGCCTCAGGGTGCGCGGCGCGCAGCGCAATGGCGAACTGGACATCTCGCGCGCCTTTACGGCAGGCGAATGGGAGCTGGCCCGGACGATTGCCGATGGCCTCGAATGGTCGCATGGGTGGACCGTGCCCGCCGCGCAGCGCCTGCGTTTTCCTGCTCGACTTCGGTTACGCGACTGGTCTGCGCGCGGGCGAACTGGTCGGCGTCACGCTCGGCGGTATCGAAACCGGTGCGCGCGGCGAGCGGTGGCTTCACCTTACCGGGAAGGGCGCGAAGGCTGGCAAGGTGGTGCTGCCGCCGCTCGCGCGCTTTGCACTGGACCAGTATCTGGTTCAGCGCGGTCTGTCCGTGAGCCCCGCACGCTGGGCACCGGATACGCCGCTGCTTGGCCATCTCGACGAACCCGGCGGCATTACCACGCCGCGCCTGAGGAAAGTGCTGCGCCGGTTCTTCCGGACCGCCGCCGGCGCCATTCAGGCCGACCACCCGGCACTCGCCGACAAGCTGCAGCGCGCGACGCCACACTGGCTGCGCCATACGCATGCAACACACGCGCTAGCCAACGGTGCGACGCTGACAACCGTGCGCGACAACCTGCGTCACGCGTCGATCACGACCACCTCGGTCTACCTGGACGACGACGAAGTCCAGCGTACCCGGCAGTTCGAGCGGATTTTTACGCGACGGCCGCCGGTATGAGCACCGTCCACGAGACCATCTATCCGGTGCTGCCTGCTGAGCCGGGCGCGCTCGGAGCTGAAAGCCGCATTCACTCCGAGCGCCGCGGAAATCCGCTTCGAACGCCGACAATCCCGGCAGGAAGCCTCCGCCGTACTGATCATGGTGCAGTTGAAGCTGCTGCAGCGTCTCGGTTACTTCCCGATGCTCGTAGATGTGCCGCCCGCCATCATCGATCACATCCGGACGTTGATGCGGGCCCGCACCTTGTCCCGGGCGGCGATCGCGCGGTACGACGTGTCGGGCACCCGCATCCGTCACCAGAAGCTGCTGCGCGGCTGGCTTGACGTCCGGGCTTTCGATGCGAGTGAGGCGGCGTCGCTTGCTGAACTCGCGTCGACGGAAGCCCGGACGAAGATCGAACTGCCCGACATCATCAACGTGCTGATCGAAGAACTGGTCCGGCGCCGGTACGAGTTGCCGCCGCTGGCGACGCTGCAGCACATCGCCACGCAGGCGCGCAACGATCTCAACGAGGTGATCTCTGGGGCCATCACTGGCGCACTCGACGCAGCACTCATCGAACGGATCGACGCGCTTCTCGTCGTCAAGGCCGGCAGGTCTGGTTGGGACGATCTGAAACAGGAGCCGAATCGACCCGCCGCGCGGGCGATCGCCTGCTTTCTGAAGCATATCAACGGGATCAGAGTCCTGCTGCGCGGTTACTATCCTGGCCCCGGCGCGCCTGGCGGCCGGCTGTTTCGAGTGCATGGTGAGTGATCTTCGTTCGATCATCCGTGTCGCGCAGGGGCGGCAGGGGCAGCCCAGCGCGGTGATCCTTGATGGCCGTACGATGCAATCGACATGTGCGAGCGGTCCACGCGCAGGATATGACGGCTACAAGCGCAAGGGTGGCCGCAAGGTGCATATGGCGGTCGACACGCTGGGTCAGTTGCTCGCCGTACACGTGACACCGGCCAACGAGCAGGAGCGGGCACAGGTGGCAGAGCTGGCACGCCAGGTGCAGCAGGCAACGGGAGAAACCGTGAAAGTGGCCTTCGCCGATCAGGGTTACACGGGCGAAGCTCCTGCGCAGGCCGCGCGCGCTCAGGGAATTGATCTCCAGGTGGTCGAGCTCGATGAAGCGAAAAAGGGTTTCGTGCTGTTGCCACGTCGATGGGTAGTCGAGCGCAGCTTCGGACGGCTCAACCGCTTTCGACGCCTCGCACGTGACTACGAACGCTTGCCCGAAACACTCGCAGGTCTGTCAGATGCGGCGGAGTATGAAGCAAGGGAAGCGACTGTAGCGTCGTAGCCACAAAAATGCTCGCCTAAATCCCGTCCGTAATCGCTGCCCACTGACGATGCATTTCCCTTATTCATCGTCTTGTCCCCGATTACTTATCGCAGCTCGGCACCTTCATCAGCAGGGAGACTGATGAACGCAGCCACTGACAGACAACTCAAGGCCCCTACGATAAAGAACGTCATCGGAAAATCGCTCATCGTCAAATGCTCCGCACTATGCCCGTGAGTCTGTGCAGTGATCGTCAAGCAGAAAGCACATAGAGCGACACCAAAACTCATCGACGTCTGCTGCATCATAGTCGAAAGTGCTGTTGCCTTGCTCATAATAGCCTTCGGAACGCCAGAAAATCCGACCGTATTCATCGTGATCATTCCAAGCGAGTTGACGATGCCCGCCATGAAAAGCACAGCAGACATGAAATAAATTGATGTTCCCGGCGAAAACAAACCATAGGCTGCAAATGCAGCAGCCGACAATACGGTCGCTGTAATCATAAGAGGCTTAAACCCGAATTTATTAATAGCCCGTTGCAGGATCGGCCGAATTCCAAAGGCACCAACCGAAAGCCAGGCACTCGTCAATCCGGACTGAATAGGCGTGAATCCCACGCCCACTTGCAAAAGCAGCGGAACGAAAATAGGCGCCGAACCAACCGCTATTCGTAACGGCATACCACCAATATTTGTGATACTGAATGCCTTATATCCGAAAATGCTAAGCGGAATTATCACGTCAGTACGATCTCGGCTATAGGTCCAATAGGCGATCGACGCCACGATACCGATGCTCGTGACGAAAATTGTAGCGCTCAGCGGAACAAAATTGCGCCCGATAGTTTCCACGCCGCAGACCACTCCAGAAAGTCCGATCGCCATCAGAACGAACCCTGTTAGGTCGAATCGCTCCGTTCTTTCGGATCGCGAATCCGGCACGAACTTTAGTGACAACAAGATTCCCAGGACACCGAAAGGGATGTTGAGCAGGAATATCCACCGCCATGACGCCAGCGTGACGATGAAGCCTCCGAGAAGAGGTCCCAGGACACGACCGATGGTCCCCGGCACGGTAAACCACACCATCGCCATTACCAACTGCGCAGGCGGGATGCTGCGCAAGAGGATCAACCGTCCGACCGGCACCATCATCGCGCCGCCGAGGCCTTGCAATATCCGGAACAGAACGATTTGAGTGATAGAGGTTGCGGCTCCGCACAGTGCCGACGCCACAGAGAATATCGCGACTGCCGAACAGAAAACACGGCGGGTACCGAAGCGATCCGTGAGCCAGCCGCTCGCGGGCAGAAACAGCGCCAAACTCAAGAGATACGCGCTGATAGCGAAATTGAGGTAAAGTATCTCAACGTTCAACGACGCAGCAATGGACTGAAGTGCCGTACCCAGTATCGATGTATCGACTGCCTGTAAAAACATCGGCACAGCGACGATCATAGGAATCAGTCGCGTGTGCCGAGAGAAAGACGCCAATTTGGCGTCCTGTTTTGCCCCGACGGTTATATTTTCGTCAATCACCGAATTACCTAGTGCTTTGCTATCTGACGCCGGTAGATATCGAGAATCTCGGGGTCGTAGTTGCGGAAGAATTGCTGCCGGACGGGCTCTGTCATCGCTTCCATCTTTGCAATCTCTCTTGGCGAGAGGCTATAAACAATCATCCCGTGACGTGCAATTGTGGCCCTGTCCGTACTCGCCTGTTCTCGAATCAGACCGCGTTCATAGCGCCCTGCTTCTACCGCCGCGTGTTGTAAAACATTTCGGTCCTGAACCGACAACCTCCCCCATACTGCGGAGTTGGCAACGACGGCAATCGCGCTGTAGGAATGATTCGTGACCGTCACGGCCGATTGAACCTCATACAGGTGGCCGACCAAGATTTGGGAGTAAAAGTTGTCTTGAGCCGCCACTCGCCCTGACTTGAGAGCCTTATATAGCTCGTGATACGGAAGACCGACGACCTTGGCACCCAAGGCCTTAAACGTCTCGACGAATGCCGGTTCCGGAATCACACGAACCGGACGGTCCGTCAGATCATTGGCGTGTTCGAACGACCGCCCCGACGTCGTGATCTGCCGGAATCCATTCTCCCACCATGCGAGACCCATCAGTCCATGGCCCTGGAGACCTGACATCAATTTCTGCCCAAAGGGACCGTCGAGCAATTCATGCGCTTGGCGATCGCTGTGGACCACGAACGGAAGGTCCATGATCTCGAATTCGGGTTCGACATGACGCAGTGCCGGCGTAACCAGCAGCATCATATCGGGGGCACCAGGACCGCCCTCTTGCAACGTCTTGATCTGATCTTCGGGCGATCCCAGAACTGTCGTCCCACTCACTGTCACTGCCAGGCGTCCGTTGGATTCTTCGTTCACGAGTTCCGCGAACTTGATCATGCCGCGCACTGTCGGTTGGTTCGAGTTCAAGTGCGTCCGATATTCCATGATCGTGAGCGTTTGGACCGGTTGAGCATGTACCCATATCGGCTGCGCAAACAAAAGCATTGCGAACAGCGCTCCGGTAACGTCATGGCAACTTTGGTTTGGGGACCATCCCGACTTGAAACGTGCAAATCGCTTTATCATATTTCAAGCATCCTTCAAGACGGTGAAGTGAGGGTGTAGACGGGGCTGTGGACGGCGCATCTATCCGTTTTATCGTTTTGACAACGCGGCCCGGATCATCATTGCCAAAGTAATGATCCCGGCGCCCAAGGGCGGACCATAGTCATAAAGTCGCAGATGACGCGAAAAGAAAATCGTCGAAGTGGAAATTACTATCAGCGTGACCGCTACTACAACCGCAAAAACCACAATGAAATCCTTCTTCATGACTCACTCCTCGACTCAAGGCCTTGGCGTTTCATCCCATCCCAAAACCAAAAAGGCTTCGCTTTGACACGGAAAAAGTTTGCGTAGTATCCGCCGTATGCCAGCAAGAGTGCGCCGTTCAAGAGCAACTCTTGAAGACCGGTGAACAATTCACGCGGATCAGGCGAAACGAAAAGATTCAGAAAGACGATCGTTACACTGATACCGGCCATGACGATCAGCGCCAGCGGCACCGCGATATCGAGTAGCAGCAATGTACCGAGTATGGTCTCAAGATACTTGACCATTTGATAGAAGCCGACATCTGCCATCGCACCGATATATGTACCCACCTTGCCCGCGTGGCTGAAATCCGGCACGTATCGAAAAATTACGTAGTAAAGCCCTGACTCAAGATAGTGGAATGCGAAAAACAACCTGGCCCACATGACCAGGTACTTCCACGGTGATTCATGTGCCATCTTCATGGCGCTTTCCTTTGATGCAGAAAAAAAAGCTACGTCACTTATGCAACGTAGCAACCCTCACTCGCGCACATCAATTGCGCACTCGTATATTCGATTTCCGGACTTACGCGACGTCCTGCTTGAAGATGTTCGGCAACTTCCTCCAGTCGGCGATGCGGCCAAGAGTCGGTTTGAACGTCATCATCGGAAAGTAGTACTTGATGTACCACACCATCAAGATAAGATTTATGTACAGACAGCCGACGCCCATGTAAGGCGTGAACATCTTGTCGAAGCGATGGTTCAACACGATCGCGTTGTACCAGACCACGAATGACACGGGCAGCAGCATCAGCAGGCCCACGGGCACAAAGCAGCCGGTAATCAGGCATACCCCGCCCACAATTTCGCAAATCTTCACAATATGGAAGAAGTGCGTGTGAACCATCGTGACCAGCAGTTCGTTCGATGCGTGCAACGTGCCGAACGGTTGCGGGAAGATCGGTGCGTGGCCCGTGGCCACGAGCCAATAGCTTGTGCCGCTGACGCACATCCAGCCACCGAGATACAGGCGGCAGAACAGGAGAATGACTTTGCCAACGAGTTGCAGCATCGTTTTCTGATCGTTATACATAATCTAATCACTCTTTATTGGTTAGCCCGGAGCCTTGACCGTTGCTTCCGCCGTCGGGGGGGCAGCGACGCTCATCTGTGCAACGCGATCGTGGCGAATGATCCAACCGGACCCGCTGATTTCGTAGACATCGACGACGTCTTGCGCAGGTTGACCGCGCGCGGCTTCGATCTTGTGGAAGACCGCGACGTCGTTACCTTCGACGATCAGTTTCTTCACCGTATGCGGGATCGGTTCGCCGTCTTGGTGATCGATCGTGTTCGGCGCGTTATCCACGGCCTTCTCTGCAAAGTACGTCTTGTATGCATCGACGCCCTTACCCTTTGTGTAAGCCTCGTCCATGAACTCCGTAACGATTTCATGCGGGAGCTTACCGGTGCCGGCGTGCCAGTGCCAACGCGGGTCCGAGTGGAGTTGGTGAGCGATCTGGAGGATGAACAAGACGCCAAGAAGCGCGGTGACCATCCGCCCCTGCAAACTGTCGAGCCACGTGTTCATATACGTGGCAGTGCTATTCGAGGAGAGATCCTCTTGGTTAACCAACATCCTGCCTCCTTCGGAGTATTTATAAAAACGGGAACCGGTAGTGCGCGTTTTGCATTCAATTTAGCCTATTGAATGGTATAGCGTGCAAACGGATCATGTAAACGCCGGGAAAACCCCCACTCGAATTCATGCCGGCTCATCTTATGCGACCGGGGTTCCCCCTCTGGCTCTCGATGCCGAATTCCCCCGAATTTGACGTGAGCCTGAAGCCGACGTTTGGGGGGCGGCGGGGCTGGCCAACTCTGTGGTGGTACTGGCAGTGAACGCGGGTTGCGTTCGCTCCCCACCTTTCTTGCAATTACTTACTTCGTTTTCCTACATGCACTAGATGTAAAAAGCGTCCTGATAGAACATCTAGGGAATACCCTTGAGCACAACGAATTTGAAATTCCTTTGATTTGGTAGGCATAAACGAATATTATTGTGAATGCATAACGTCGTGCGCGGACTGCTCCGCCGTTGCAGCGGAGGCCGCACTTTACAAATCAAATTACAATACGTAGGAGACATTGAATTGCGTAAACTGCTTATCAGCTGCGCTGTTGCCGCAGCTTTCGCGCCTGCGGCTCACGCGCAGAACAGCGTGACCATGTATGGCGTTGCCGACGTGTTTGTCGGCTACTTCGGTAACTCGACCGGCCAACACGCCATCAGCCTGAACAGCGGCGGTGCCGGTGGTTCGCGCTGGGGCTTGCATGGCAATGAAGACCTAGGCGGCGGTCTGTCCGCAATCTTCACCCTCGAAAGCGGCTTCAACATCAACAACGGCACGTCCGGCCAGAGCGGCCGACTATTCGGTCGCCGCGCCTATGTCGGCCTCGACAGCAAGCAATACGGTCAGCTGATCGCTGGCCGCTTGCAAACGATGGGTTACGACTGGGGCGGCACGTTCGATCCGATGCTGCTCGCACCGGGATCGCCGCTGGGGTCGGTCGGCGGTGAAAACCCCCGCCCGTGGCTGTACAACATGCTGCAAGACCCGGCACGCTCTGACAACACGATTCAGTACTCGTCGCCCGCATTCCACGGACTGAGCGGCAGCGCCACCTACTCGTGGGGCGACAACCAAGGCCTGCAAACTGCGCAGCATTTCCAGTTGGTCACCGTCCGTTATCAGAACGGCCCGCTGCTGACGGAATACGGTTTCGGCCACAGCCTGCAACCATCTGCTGCCGTTGCTCGCAACACGTACGAAAACGTGCTCGGCATCCGCTATAACCTGAACTTTATGGAACTGTACGCTACGGGTCAGATCCGTACGAACGATCCGGGCCGGGTGGACAAGGGTTGGCAATTCGGTTTCACGGTGCCGACCGGCCCCGCTGGCACGATCCGCGTCTCGTATGGTGGCCTGAGCGACCAGAATATCGGTCCTGACGGCAAGCAGTTAATCACGAACAACTACTACGGTAACTGGATCATCCGCTCGGCGGCTATCGGCTACACGTATTCGCTCTCGAAATCGACAATGCTCTACGGCTTCTTCAAGAAACTGTGGAACCGCGGCATCGCCAACCAAGCAATCTATCCCCCCGGTGGCCTCGGTGCGCCGGCTGGCCTGAACACCAACGTGACGGCAATCGGCTTGGGCTTGGCGACGCATTTTTAATGGCGTAACTGTCTGAAGTCTCAAAAAACCAATCACGATAGGTGCTTTTTCTTTCTACAATTAAACCGACTAGATCATGTCAAACGCACCTATTCTTGTCTATTCTTCCGCTCTTTCTGGCCACGGTCACCGGGTGCGCCTGTTTTTGTCTGAATTTACGTTATGAAGCTATTAACGTCAACTTACACGCAGGAGAACAACGTACGCCGGAATTCCTGACTCTCAACCCATTTTGGTCAAATTCCTGCCATTGTAGATAACGACGTCGTTCTCGCTGATTCGAACGCGATTCTCGTCTATTTGGCAAAACGGTATGGTGATGCTACGTGGCTACCCGAAGATCCGATCGGGGCGGCCACTGTACAACGTTGGCTTTCCTTGGCTGCCGGGCCTATCGCCAGTGGCCCCGCGCTCGCCCGGCGACACCCTTCTATCCACGGTCGACGATGGCGACTTCCGGCGTGGCGTCGCACAGGATTGCTGCTTGTTCCAGCGCTTCAGCCAGCGTATGACCGCGTCGTACGCCCCCCGCGTCACAATGGTTGTCGCCTGGATAAAATTGGAATCTGGGGGCGATAAAGAGAGAGCAAGTTGGCGCGTTCCTGAGGATCATCCGCAGGTTGTGACCTGCGCCGCACAGCACCGCGTGGATCGCATCGCCCAGCGCGCCTTGGAGCCAGTTCCGATCCAGTCTTCCGTCTGTCTTCATGTGGCCAACGGCTGGTTCGATCGCGCTGCGTCGTCTCGGGTCGATGGTTTTACCTGTATCTGATCCTGGACCTGTACAGCCGCAAGATTGTCGGCTGGGAGGTGCACGACAGCGACGCTGCCGAACACGCAGCGTATCTGGTACGCCGCACGGCACTCGCTGAGGGCATTGCCGCCCTTGAGGCCAAACCGGTGCTGTACGGCGATAACGGTGCGCCAGCCTCTCGCTGCATGAGTGAGGCGACAACTTGCTTGACGCGCGCCGCGGATTGCCCGGCATCGAGCGCATACCAACCACGAGCCCTTCCTTGTGTGTCGTTGTCATCGACACTTTCACGCCGAACTCGTAAGGAATGCGTGCCTTTCCCTCGGCCAGACACTAGACTTCCGGTGCGTGCAACGCATAGAGCTTTTTTTGTCTTTCGGCTTTTGCGACAGGATGCGCTTCGCGCGAGCAACCAACTCCAGCAGCGCCGCATGACCGCTTTCGCCCACCTGGCCGGCCCTTCGTTGCACGTCACGCATGACGCGACCAACCCGGGAGCGCAGCGTGCGCAGGCTTTTCTCATTCGTTTGGACTGCGTTGCGTGGGCGTAGCGGTCAAACTGCAATGCAAGCCGTGGTGCTTCCCGGTTGTAGTTCTGCCGCAGCTTCAGTCCGTGCCGTACTGCGGCCTTCACCAGATGTTCGCGACACCGCTCAAGCAACCGTGAATCGGTTGGATGGGCAATCGCTTTCTCCATGACTGTGGGTGTCGACGATCACGCGCTTCACGCTCGGCGCCTTGATCACGCCGGCACGCTTTGCCGCTTCGATCGTCTCAGCCAGCAACTCTTCAACGCCGACTTCGCTCAGGCGCTTCCTCCAGCGCGTCGGGCTCGACGGGTCGATCGGCGGTTCGGTTTGCAAATGAGTTTCGCCCCGTGAACACCTGCCAATACGGGTTCTCCACCCATTGCCACACCACCTCTTCGTCGGACAGGTCGAACGCGTGCTGCAGATACAGCAGCCCGGCAATCAGGCGCGGCGACGTTGCCGGTCGCCCCTTGTGCGAGACGAAGCTCTCGCTCATCGATGCGTCCAGCCGCTCCCAGTTGATCAGATCAGTCAGGCGCACCAGTGGATGCTTCAGGTTGATCTGTTCTCGCAGCGTTTGCCGGAAGAATCTTGTTCCGTCACAGGCGTCTTCAAACCCATCTGCACCTCGTCATGTTTTGCAGGATTCACGCATCAATATGCCAGGCCTCTGCAATTCCAACAACACCATTTCGGTCCCAGAGTCACGTCATATAAGGCGCACAGTATTGTTCAGGCTCGACGAAATAAAAAAGCCCGGAGAGTTTGTCCCCGGGCTTTTTTTAGTCAGATAGTGGCTTAGGCTTCCCCTCTGATCTTGTCGCGGATGAGCACGAAGATGAAAAGCAGCCAAGAAATGCCGAGACCGAAGTAGTCGAAGTTGCGCAGCGGACGGTAGTCCGCCCAACGCCAACCCGTCGAGCCGTCGATGGCCAGCAGCGTCAGAGCGATACAGATGACAATTGCGATCCAGGTATTCTTTTTCATGCGAATGCTCCTTAAGCTGATTCTTTTTCTTCGACGGACACGCCGACCAGGCTCGGGTTGGTGTTCATCAGACCACCTCTACCCTTCAGGCTGAAACCCTTCCAACCCTCCCACAGCCACATCGGATTCAGGCTCGGACGGAAGCATGCCGCCATGTAGCCGCTATACGCGAGCAGCAGCAAACCGTTCATCAGTAGTTCTTGCGGGCCTGAAAACAATTGACGCGGCGTTGCCGAAATGAACGTGTTCAGCCAAAAAATCGTGACGGTGGTCGGCATCTCAAGAATCAGCGTCAGCAAGACAAAACGGTTCGTCAGAAGCAGGAAACCATAAATCGCTTCCATATATTTGACCCAATGATACATACCGATTGCGTCGGCACCCGCCAGATATTCACCAGCGAGACCCGGAACCATCGGTACATAACCGTCGATCACGAATCGAATGCCGGAGAAGAAAAGGTGTGCGCCAAAATAAAGGCGAAGCCACGTAATGACGTACTTCCAGGGGGAAGAGTTAGCGCTTTGCATAGGGATATTTCCGAGAATTTAATCCGACACTACGACAAAATATGCCTGAGGCAGGCATATCACAAAGGCGGTGGTCTGGACCACCACCTGAGAGCCCGTTAGATGATGCCTTTGCGACGATCGCGAATCAGAACAATAATGACGCAGATCCATGGAATGGCCAAGCCGAACATATCGCGTGCACGCAATGCCCGATATTCGGTATAGCCCAGTCCTGTGGAACCGAAAAATACCCAGCACGTCATGATCACGCAGCAGGCAAGGCCGATATAAAGATTCCGATTGCTTTTCATGTACGCTCTTCTTATGCGACGTCGCCCGATACTTCAACTGTCGACGCCGATTTGGCACCTTTACTCAACCTCAGGTGCTCTTTCCAGACATCGACCTTGAAGCCTTCCCATAGCGCGAGGGGCTTGTTGGGCTTAAACACACTCGCCATGTATCCGCCATACGCCAGCAGAATGAGGCCATTCATCAACAGCTGATTTGGGCCAGAGAACAATTGACGCGGAGTTCCCACGATGAAAGTATTGATCCAGAAGATCGAAATCGATGTCGGGAACTCGAGAATCGCACCGAGCAACACGTATCGGTTCGTCAGCAGCAGGATACCAGCCAGCATTTCCATTGCCTTCACGGCATAGAACATGTGAATGGCATCGAGTGCCTGCACGTATTGACCTGCGAGACCGGGAATAAACGGAACCCAGCCTGTGCAGATATAGCGAAAACCAGACCACAAAAGATCGGCACCGAAATAGACCCGGAGCCAGAGTACCGCGTATTTCCACGGTGGCGAATTAAGCCCCTGCATCGAGTATCTCCTCTATCATTTTATGGTTATGCAACGCGGCGAAATCGAGTCCGCCGCCTTTTGCCCAGCAATTACGCCTCGACAACCCGATGCTGTTGTCCCGGCGTATGAATCCTGGCCAGTAACTCTCGATTCAATACGAATCCGAATCCGGCGCCTTCACTCGGATAGGCAAAGCCGCCACTAAAGCGCTGGCCACCGATCGCCAAGTCTTGATCGACCGGGATATCGTCACTGTTCCATGCCGCGTGAATCGCGAGCGGACCCATACTTTCGCTCATGAACTGGCATGCCCAGTCGTTTGCGACCATGAGATGCGTGCTCGGCCCGGATTCGACGCCCGATCCGATCAGAGTGCTGCAAAACACGGGAATGTCGTACATGCGACATGCGGCCAGGAATCGCTGTGCCTTGACCAGCCCGCCTACCTTCTGAATCTTGAGAACGACACCATCGGCCGAACGACGCTCTGCGATTTCACGCAGATCGCCCAACTCTTGCGCCCCCTCGTCTGCGTATATCGGCGTGTTAATACGCTCACGCAGTTTGGCAAGGCTGTCGCGGTATTGATGCGCCAGTGGCTGTTCCATGAACGAGAGGTTGTATTGATCGAGGCGTTTCATCGTCGTCAACGCCTGCTCGTAGTTCCATGAGCCATTTGCGTCCAAGGTGATCTTGGCATCCGGCCCGAGCGCCGCTCGCACCTCGCGGACCGTAGCCACGTCGTTGTCGAACGTATGACGGCCGACTTTGAGCTTGAACGCCGAGAAGCCCCTATCGCGAACTTGAATTGCCAGCTCTGCGACCTTTTCGGGCTCACCCGCCGACAAGACCCAACCGAGCGGAATCTTCTCGCGAGTGCGGCCACCCAACAGGCTGTAGACTGGCACGTCCAAGGATTTGCCCTTCAGCTCATGCAGCGCACAGTCGACCAACGCCTTCGCCTGATTGTTGTCGCGGGCGAGTTGATCCATCATGCCGACGATCTTCTCGATATTGCTCGGATCTTCGCCAAGCAGGATTCGCGGCGCGAAAACATCGGAAATCATTGCCGTCAGGGATGCCTGACTTTCACCGCGATACCACGATGATGTATCGCCCGATTCCGCATAGCCGACGAGACCGTTGTCAGCTGCAATAGCCAGGAGAAGCGTATTCAGGCAAGTGATTGTGACATTGGGAAGCTTAATCGGCTTCTTCAGCGGCATCGAAATCGGAATACACTCAACGCGGGTAATCTTCACTTGATTTGAGCCTCTTAAGAATTCATGGAAAGGCACGTCAAAAAAATGACGCGCCGCGACAACTACCAGTTATCGCACAACCGGTCGACGCAATGCACTGCAGACGCGGATCAGCAGAATCACTGCCAATGCGACGGAGACCACGTAGCAGATGACGAACGAGGCGCCAAGTGCATTCGGACCGTCGAAGAATTTAGCGACGAGCGCCACTACGGTAGGGCCGAGTGCCAAACCGACGAGATTCGTGATCAAGTAATAGAGGGCGGTGATCTTGCCCATCATGTTACCCGGCGTGAAGTTGGCATTCGTTGCACCGCCTGCCACCGCGAACATCGCAAACATGAACATTTGGATGAAGTAAAGGATCATGCCCGCGCGCATCGTATGGACAAGCGGGAAGCATGCCGTAGCGACTGCCGCGATTGTCGTTGTGACCGCCGCCACCCGAACAGGCGCATCGACCATACCGCGCTTGCGCAGCCAGTCTGCGATACTGCCGCAGATCAACAGACCGAGTGGGGAAGCGAGCAGTGCAACGCCGCCGATCGCCTTACCGATTTCCGGACGCGCAACATGTAGCGTGCGAGCGATGATTTCCGGAAGCCATGCCATCTGCGAACCAATGGCAATACCGTATAGACAAATCGCAGTCCAGAGTTGAAGGTACACGCCACGATTCTTCCATACGAAGCACATGGTCTGCTTGTACGTCACCTCGGAAGTATCGGTCTGGAAGCGACGGACCGGCTCACGCAGCAGCCATAGCAGTATCGCGAACGGAATCCCAATGATGCCCGGAACCAGCAGCACAAAGTGCCACGGCTTCATGCCACCGACGAAGGGCAGGTTATCGAATGCGCCTGCCGATGCTGCCTTCAACAGGACGGCACCGAGAGCCAAGGACAAACCCGTACCCAACATCGGGCCGATATTGTAGATACCGAAAGCAATACTGCGACGATGCGGCGGAAATGCGTCACGAATCATCGACTGCGATCCGGGAGCCAACGCCGATTCACCGACACCTAGACCAACACGCGTCGAGAACAACTGGAGATAGGTCGTGCTCAGACCACACAACATCTGAACGACCGACCATGCCATGATCGCGGCGCCGAGAAGCGTCTTACGCTGGTACTTGTCGACCAGTATGCCCATCGGAATACTGAGCACGCTATACAGCAGCATGAAAGAAAGGCCAAGCAACAAACTGACCTGAAGATCCGAAATTCCGAGGTCTTTTTTAATCGGCCCGACGACGAGAGCCAGCGCGCCGCGATCGATAAACGAGATGACGTACGTGGCCGTCAAAACGAGAAGCATCCACCATGCACCTTTGGACGTTTTTATACTTTCCACGTTGTCGACGGGTGCCGACTTCACCTGCAATTCTGCGGTCTCGCTCACGACGGTGTCTCCTTGAAATTATCCGTATAACTGTTTAGCGACTTTCCCGCACCTCACTGTCGGCGAGCGCGGTCTTTGCCGCAGTCACGCCGGATATAATGAATTCGGCGATGTCACCCATCGAGTTGTAATACGGACCCCATAGCGACCCGCACTCCCCGATTGCATAAAGACCGTCAATCGGCTTGTCCTGGTGATCGAGAACACGCTGACCTGCGTCGTGCTTCGGACCTCCATGCGTGTTCAAATAGGTCGGCAGCATCGGCCCGATCGCGTAGTACGGGCCTTCATCGTTGAGCGGCACGAGGAACGTTTCGCGACCGCAATCTTGATCGAAGTTGTTGCGGCACTGATCGTTGTAACGCTCGACCGTCTCGCGAAGTGCGGACGGATCGAGGTGGCCGGCCTTGCACACGCCCTGGATTTCCGGCCACTGGCACTTCAACGCCAGTTCTTCGAGCGTATCGGCCTTGACGATCAGGCCTTCTTCGAGTTCCTTGAGGTTGTCTTGCGACCACGGCGGCACACGCGAATTCAGCGTCGTCATTGCCGCACCACCGGCACGCACCTTCTCATCGAAGATGTGGAATGCCGGCACGTTCGTGAATTCCGGGGTGCCCGGCGTCGTTGCCAACCATGTATCGCGGTTTGCCAATCCGTGTTGAACAACCGACGTATCCACCGTTTCATTATGGAAGCGCTTCGCCTGTCGGTTCACCCACAACAGACTGCCGCCGTCCTTGAAGGCACCGCTTTTGTAGCCGAAGCCCGCGATCTTGTTCAGATCGTACGTCACGTAGACGTAGCCTTCCTTCGTCTTGATGCCCATGTTTAGCGGGCCCGCTACGGCGTTCATGTGCCAGAGTTGCGCACCAACTTCCTGCGCCATGCCAATGCCGTCGCCGGTCAGATTCGGGCTACCAAGGAAGTAGATCGGGCAAGCAGTCAGGAACTGTTTGCACATGGCATCGTTGGCCTCGAAGCCGCCGCTGGCCAACACTACTGCCTTGCGAGCGCGAACCGCAATCGTCTTGCCATCATGTTCGGCTTCAACACCGAGAATCCGTTTCGTCACCGGCTGCTGAACCAACCTGGTGACGCGTGTATTGCACTGGACGCGCGCACCCGCCTTCTCCGCTTGTGCGGAGATCGCATTCCAGAGGCCCGCACCGCCCGGTGCGGCCACGACGCTCATACCCTTGATGCTTTCCCCGCCCGGAGCGCCCGGGAATTCGGGAAAAAATCCGGGTGCCGAGAACGGCTGCGGGTTGTCCTTGAGCGGCAATTCGAGTTTGTGCTGCCACGCCGGTATGTTCTTGAGACTCGAAACGAAATGGCGAAGAATGCTTTCATCTGTTTGGCCTCCGCACAGCCAATTCAGATATTTGAACGACTCTTGTTCATCCACAGAGGTCATGATCAGACCACCCGCGACACAGACCGAGTTGCCGCCGCCCTGCACACCCTTTTCGAGAATGAGCACGTCGGCGCCTTGTTCAGCGGCTTCGAATGCAAACACCGCGCCTGCGCCGCCGTAGCCGACAACAACCATATCGGCTTGCCCATCCCATTGGGGCTCGGTCCAGTTCAATTCCATTTTCGTCATTCCGTGTGTCTGAGAAAACATACCAGCGCCGTGCGATGTACCTAGGCTGCGGACGCAGCAGCGGCTCGTTCGGCCGCCTCCGCCGAGCGAAGACCGTTGTAGATTTCGTTGTAACGCAGCACCGGCTGATCCATCACCAACATGATCATCCTGCGATCCGGCACTTTCGAGATCGTTGCCTGCTGCGTCTCGATGATTGCCTTGTCTTCAGCAAATGCTGCTTCGGCGATCGCGAAAGCGTGATCCGCCAAATCGGCATGGTCGTGATCCGGACCGAAGTTGTAGAAGAACATCGATTCCGTGTCGTTGATCGGCGTGATCATCTGGCACGTGCAACGGCGGAAGATCGGCTCTTCCGCGGGCTCGCCATCGACGAGACGATCTTGAACGCCCGGTGCGTAGGAATGGATCTTGAGGATGAAGACCCCCGGTACCAGGAACGTGCTGACCACGTTGTCGTCGGAGGGAACATCACCGAAGTAAGGATTCGATTGGCGGCCCAAGTGCCAGCGGTCAGCAACGACGCCACGCTCGATCGTATCGATACCGCGTTTCGCTTCGCCATCCTTCTGAATCTTGAGCGACACCTTGTTGTTGGCGCCGAACGTCGCTTCGTGAACATAAGGTGCGTGCGAAAGGTCGAGCAAGTTATCAGCGACAATTTCCGCATTGCCCTTCCATACCTTCTTCGAGCATTTCATCGCGAAGGTAGCGCTGTCCGGACCTTCGATCGGTGGAATCAGTGCGGGATCGGCCTTTGCAGCGTCACCCATCCACACCCATGCGGCACCATGCTTTTCTTCGATCGGGTAGCTACGAACGCAGACCTTCGACGAGATGCGATCGGTGCCCGGGATTTCCGTGCAGCGTCCATCCGCGGCGAATTTCAGGCCGTGGTACATGCAGCGCAGTTCGTCACCTTCCTTACGGCCGACCGACAGCGGAACCAGGCGGTGCGGGCACAGATCTTCGAGTGCTACCAGCGTGCCATCTTCCTTGCGATAGAGCGCCAGTGCCTCGTTCATCACCGTGAACGGGACAATATCAGTAGCCGAGAACTCGCTCGACCATCCAACCATATACCAGCAATTCCGGAGGAATTTCATTTTCAGTCTCCTGAGAAAGGAATTGAGAACGGATAAATCGAGAACAAGGTGCGGCACAATCGACCACCAGTTTGCGCATCTGACCTACTAGACTTAACCGGATCAGCATCCTTTATAGTATTCAATTGAGTATTCTTTGCATCATATCCCGTTGCTCCCGCGACATGAACCGGGATAACCCTGAAATGCAAAAAAACGGCGTTTAAATGCTAGAACGCCGTGTATGCTTACAACTTCATTAGCTAAAGTAGATGCGTTCAGCCGTCGTATGCAGGACCTTCTGCTGATCTTCAGCCGACAGCGTGGCCACTGAGTCCGTGGCCATCTGAATCATGTCCTTGTACTCGCCCTTCGACTGAGCGATGTCTGAGCCCCACATCACACGATCGGCACCGAACGAACGCACCACCCGCTCAACAACCGGCGCGGACGGCAGGTCGAGCGCCTTCAACTTGCCGAGGTTGATCATGGAGTACAGCAGGAAGACGTTCGGGCTGTCCACGAACTTGAGCAGTGCTTCGTCCACACCGTAGTCGGGCTCCGGCCCTTCGACGACGATATTCGAGAAGTGATCGAGAATGACCGGCGTATTCGGGAACTCCTTCACGACGTCCTGGAGTGCTTCGAGTGCAACCAGACGATTCCAGCGATAAAAGTGCAGGCGCACCGAGCCGCCGAGATCCGTCACTGCAGTCCAGGCACGACGCGCTTCCGTTGACGCGAACCAGCTGCTGTCTGCACCTTTCTTCGGCTCCGTCAGACGAATGCCGACCGACCCGCGCTCGCCGACCCAGTATTTCACCGTTTCCTCGACGTTCGGCGCCAGTGCGTCGAGCATGCACAGCGAACGCAGACGATTCGGGTATTTCTGTGCCGAATCTACGACGTAGTCGTTATGGAAACCGTACAGATGCGCACGTTGCACCGCAAGCGCCTTATCGATACCCAATGCGTCGAGCAGGTCGATCAAGCGCTCGGCGGTCACGGGGTTGTCGAACGCGTTTTCCTCGAGAACACCGCTCAGCGGCGACGGCGGATACTTCTCGCGGTCGGTCGAAATCAGGTGTGCGTGGCTGTCGATCATGAGGTTACCTTTATAAAATTCAGTTTAGCCAGCGATATGCGGCGTTATTTCCAAGGGTCCACGCACACGTGGATCGCACCTTGAATCCCCCGGCCTGCGGTAGCCAAAATCGCGTCGTGGACCTGCGACAGGCCGAATGTGTGCGAGCACACTTCGTCGATCGGATAGCGACCCGAGCCTACATAGCGCAGTGCCAGTTCGACAGCTGCGTAGCTACGGCCCCGCGGTGCACGAACCGTCAGATAGCGCTTCTTGATCTCGCCGATGGGTACGTGCTGCTCCAAGCCGTTCAGGCTCAAATAGGCGCCCTTTGCCGCCAGTGCGATCGACTGCTTGACGATCTCGCCCTTGGGGTCGCCGGTCGTATCAACCACGACGTCCACGCCCCGACCCTTGGTGATACGCATCACTTCGGCTTCGAGGTCTTGCGTTTCGACGTTGATTGCGTAGTCGGCGCCCAGGCGCAGCGACAGATCGAGACGCCTTTGATCCCGTGTCATGCCCGCCGAAATCACCGTATATGAGCCTGCCGCCTTTGCCGCCAGTACGCAGCCCAAGCCCTGCTGGCCCGGTCCCCACACGAGTACGACCTTACCGGGACCTGCGCCGCCGTCGAGACATGCCCACTGCACGCCGTTACCGAACGGCACCGCCAGCGTTGCGTGCGTGGCCGGCATGTCTTGCGGAATCTTGTGCATCACCGTGTTAAGCGGCAGATGCATATACTGCGCGTAGCCACCCCATAGGTGCGGTGCCTTGTTGGCGGTGGACATACCAAAACGATCGGTATTCAGTCGGTCTTTAACGTTGAAGAAATCGACTTCCATACATAGACGGAAATCGCCCTTCATGCACCATTCGCAGTTCCAGCACGGAAGATATTCGTGAAGAGCAACCCGGTCGCCGGACTTGACGCCCCAACGCTTCGCCGCGACCTCACCGACTTCTTCGATGGTTCCGACGTTTTCGTGGCCCATGATGACCGGAACGTGACCAGCCTTACGGTACAACTCGGGATCGCTGCCGCCGACGCCGCTGGCTTCGATGCGCAGAATTCCGGTTTCAGGCTTAACAGTCGGATATTCAAACTCACGGATTTCCGTGGTTTCGACATCCGTCTTGACTGCGGCCAGTACCTTTTTCGTCATGTGTTTGTCTCCTGCTCGTTTTCGATCTCAACGTTTCGAAAATATGCGACGTGCGTTAGCGCCAAAGATTGCGTTGAGATCCTCATCAGGTAATCCGTTGAGTGCAATACGGGTGAGTTTCAATGCATTGCCGTAACCTTCGCGAGAACTCACGACGGGGAAATCGGAACCCCACATCAGGCGATTCGTGCCGAATGCAGTTACCGCCTCGTGGACCAGCGGTGACGTCGCGTCCCCGAAGGGACGGCCCAAATGGCATGTTTTCGGGTCGCGAGGCATCAATTCACCGAGCCCCGGGACCTTCAACATGACATTCGGGTAGGCCGCGAGTTTGAACACCTGGCGACGAATAGCGAACTGCTCATCCGTCGTGACAGGCGTGCTGGTGCCGCCCAAGTGTTCTAGGACGACAGTCGTCCCTGCCAACTTCGCGACCAGCTCGATAAATGCCGGCGCGTTGAATGCTTCCGCTGATCCCACACAACTGACGGGCAGTCCAGTTGCCTGAACTGCACGCCACGCTTCCGGAAGACGACCGCCCGGAAGGCACGATGACGGGCGAAGCCGAATACCGGACACGCCTTCGCGCGCCAGGTTTTCGATTGTCATTGCAACGTCCGGGGCGTCGACATCAACCCAAGCCACGCTCGACAGACGGCCCGGATATCGCTTGACGCAGTCCTGCTGGTATCGGTTATCCGTCTGTCCGATCATCTGAGTGAGAATGGCCATATCAACGCCATACTCAGTCATTTGGTCGATCAACGTCTCGACAGGCTCATACCAATGAGGCGAAACGTGCGCGTGACTATCAACGATCATGTCAACCTCAGGCCTTCAGAGCGACGTCCGGATTGAGGGGCACTTCGTCCTTCCACGTACGGTCGTTCGGGAAGATCACCGTCGAAGCGTGAATCTGATTCCACGGAATTGTGTTTCTCAGCACGCTCGGCAGTTCGCCGCTTTCTGCGTAAGTACGAGCCGAACGGATCATCTGACGGCGCCATGCAACGACCGCGACGTCCGACGTGCCAAGATGTTCCTTCGTGCGATCGAGGATGCGCCCCTGCGTTTCGCTGACTGCATGGTCCTGCGTCAGGATGCCCTTGATGCCCGACATCGACGACGTCTTCATCGCTTCACGGTCCTGCTTGTACCAGTTGTCGATGTTCAGTTCCTTGCGGAAGTTTTCATCGAGCCAGTGACCACCTTCCTGAATACGATATTCGATATCGACCGGTTGCGTTTCGTCGAAGAACCACTGAATGTGCCACGTCGATTGGTCGTCACGCGGAACGAATGCATTCGCCATGCGACGGTTTTTGCGGACGCCGAAGCCATCGGGCGGGATCAGGGTGAAGAACGGCAGGATCACTTCCGTGACACGGGCGTGCAACTTCCCTTCCTCACGGAAGTTGCGGACGCCGGCGTAGCGCAGGCCGTACAGGGTGTATTCGACTTCGATCTTCGGACGCAGATCGCGTTCATGTTCGTACTTGGCCGGTGCTGCCCACGGTTGCTCGCGGTGCAGGACGCCCGCGTGCGCGGAGTCGATGGTGCCTTCGACGGCTTGAGCATAGTTGCAGTCTTCGAGAACCTTGAAGGCGGCAACTTTCTCCGCTGGGTACGACAGAAAGTCGAAGTCCGGGAATTGCGGGACTTTCGCCGGGTCGCCCATGTACGTCCAGATCACGCCAGCGACTTCACGAATCGGATACGCCACTGCCTTGATACGCGAGCACAGCTTCGACTCTTCGGGTTCGGTCGGCGTGTCCATGCACTGGCCATCGACGTCGAACTTCCAGCCGTGGTAGAGGCAACGCAGACCGCCTTCCGAGTTGTCGCCCAGCGCGAGCGACGCACGACGGTGCGGGCACTGTTCTTCGAGCAGGCCGACGTTTCCGTCGCTGTCGCGGAATGCCACGAGGTCTTCGCCCAGCAGACGCAAACGCACGGGCTTACCGCCCGGCTCGCTGATTTCCGACGCCAGCATCGCCGGAATCCAGAATTGACGGATCATGTCGCCGTTCGGCGTGCCTTTACCAACCTGGGTCAGTACGTCGTTATCTTCGCGGGAAAGCATGGGGTTTGCTCCTAAATTTCTTTATCTGTGAATATGCGTGGGATGCCTGCTCTCCCCACTAGCCTTAAACGAGTTCGACGGCCTTCAGCAGTCGATCACGCGCGTCTACGGTGTTGCTGTCGTTGCCAATGAAATCGTGCGCTTCGACAATCAGTTTGCGCAGAGCAACAAGGTTCGCCAGTTCCGGCGCATTCGAGCCCTTCCGTTCAGCGGCCAGGATATCGCTATCGAGCAATCGCCAGACTTCATCGAGTTCGGATTCGCGGTAAATCATGTGTTCGAACGTACTAGACTTCTCCACGCGCCCGATCAGTTCGCGCAGCGTTTGCGGCGAGTAATCTTCGATCGAATGAATGTCATTCACGTTCATAGCTAATCCTTATTTCTTGGTACCAAAACCGAACGGCGAAGGCGGGAGGCCGAGCGCCTGGCGACCAAAGGCAGTCAGCGCCGAATCCCACGTGAAAGCGAAATGCTGCGCTGCCGAATTGACGTCGCGCCAAATACGTTGGAGTTCCGAAGCGTTGTAAATGCTGGTGCCGCCAGCCGCTTCGAACACGCTGTTGGCCGCGCGACGCGCGGTTTGAGCCGAATACGCCCAATTGCGCGGAATACGCGACCATTCGAGTGCCGTCAGCGATTGCGCGCTTTCTGCCGTATCGATGCGGCGCGTGTCTTCGAGAATCAATGCATAGGCCGCGTCGAGGTCCGCCGTCGCATGTGCCAGGCGCTCGATCGTCGCCGACTGTTCTGCCATCTGTTCGGCCGGCATTGCCTGGAGACGCGGCGCCAAACCTTCGCCGAACGACCGGAGTGCTGCGCGCGCGATGCCCAGCGGTGCACCGATGAGCGAGAACGGCGTTACGTTCTGGAACGGCATCCGGTAGATGGGGGCACGCATTGCGTCAGCGCCTTCGACGTTGCCCGTCATCATGTCTTTGACCGACACCGAACGATGCTTCGGAATGAACGCTTCCGCGACCTTGATCGTGCGGCTACCGGTGCCACGCAAACCAGCCGTGTGCCAATCATCGACAATTTCGATATCCGAACGCGGAATCACGAAGAAGCGCGGTTCAGGCGGCCCGTCCGGACGCTGCACGGCGTTTCCGATGATGACCCATTGCACGTGGTCGATACCCGAACAGAAGCGACCGTCGCCGTTCACGAGTTTGTAGCCGCCTTCGACTTCGGTAATCGTGCCGCCCAAGCGGAACACGGTCGCCGTCAGTGCGTGGCCTTCGCCAAGCACGTCTTGCTGTGCTTGCAACGGAAACAGATTCAACATCCAGCTATGACCGGCCAAAACGCCGAACACCCAACCCGTCGAGCCACAGGCCGATGCGATTTCTGCCGTAACTTCGACCAGCGTCGTAAAGCCCAATTCGGAACCGCCAAACGATTTCGGCGTAATGATGTTGAAGAGACCCGAATTGCGGAGTGCATCGATCGTTTCTTTGGGCACTACGCGATCGCTTTCGGTCTGTTTGACGCGCGAACGAATCGCATCATGCAAACCACGGGCGATATCAAGGGCTTCCTCGCGGATGTTAATACGGCTCAAGACATTCTCCTGGTAGGACTTGCTGCCGCGGAACAGAGCCCGGCGCGCAGAATAGTTCTGTTTACAAATCGGTCAGTGTTCGTTGCGACCGTAACGACCTTCGACGTTCATACGCTCCTTGGCGTCGAGGAACCAGCGATAGTGACCGCCCTTCGAGATCGGCGGGACATCGTCGGAAACGAGGTACCAGCTTTCGCCATCGTTTTCCGTCGCATAGATTTCGCCCGTTGCGGTACCGGCGATGAGCATGATCTTGTCATCCCAATGGTGCAGACCCATGCCCTCGATGTTGCCGATCACTTCCTCGGGCAAACCATTGCGCATATGTCCCCATGTAACGCCACCATCGGTGCTCTTGAGAACAGTTGCGTTCGCCGACTTACGGACGCCCCAATCACGCGGTGCGTTGCCCGGCCCACCGAGATACAGAACGTTCTCGTTGCGTGGGTCGATGAACATGGCGTCGGGATAACCGATAAGGTCTTGACGCGTCATCAGATGAACCCAGGTCTCGCCAGCGTCTGCGCTGTAGTGCAGGCCTTCGCCGCCGCACATGAACATCTGCTTCGGATTCGACGGGCGAATTAGCACGCGGTGGTTGTCGTGGTAAAACTTGTCGTTTTCCGACTCGTACGAACGCGGTTCGGTCCACGTATTGCCGTCGTCGGTGGTCTTGAGAAGTGCGCCCTGTTCGATACAGACATAGAGCGTTTCCGGTTCGGCCGGGTGAAACGAAATGTTCTTGACGTGTGCAATATGCGGGGGCGGCGGAAACGTCCACTTGTCCTGGTCCGGCACCGTCATCATTTCGGAGATTTCGACCCACGAAGCACCCAGATCGTCGCTGCGATAGAGCGCCGACGGCTCGGTGCCCAGGAACAGGACGGTCTTCCCGTCGCGCTCCTGCTGCGCCATCGTATAGATATGCGTGCTACGCAGGCCATTGCTGGCCGCTTCCCACGTCACGCCCAGATCCTTCGAGACCACGAGACTGCCTTTGCCGTGTGCGCCCGCGAACAGCAGGCCGGCATTCGGAACATAGAGCAATGCGCTCACGTGGCGATCTTCCAGCGTCTTGCGCGTTAGTTTCCACGGGGCACTCGTGTCTGCACGCTCGAACACGACCATGCCGCGAATCGTAGCAACCAGCAGCGTCGTTGCCGCGCCGTCACCGTGCGTAACGGTCCCACCGTTGGTGGTTAGAACTGCGATCATTTCTCCTCCGTAAGGGAATACCCTGTGTGATGTCGCCTGTTTTGCTCTGAAGAGCCTTTGACTTTTTTCTGTCTAGCCCAAATAATATGCAAAAAAGAATTACACGTCAAACGGGTTGAAAGAAACTTTCGATGATTGGTGATTGCGATGCAACAAGCCGGTACCTGAGGAAGCGTGATGTGTAATTCCTGCGCACCATTTACGGGGTTCCGTGCGTTCTACGATTTTGGAGGTGACATGACTGAAGTTAATGATGTGATGACTCTGCGCCTAACAGCGAGTCAATATTTGGCACGCAACACGCTGGCTCTGACATTTGCAGACCCCGAAGGCGAGCGTCTGCCCGCCGCCGACGCGGGTTCGCACGTCGCACTGATCCTGCCGAACGGATTGACGCGTCAGTACTCCCTCCTTGAGTCCAGCAATAGCCTGACGCAGCGTTCGTACGTCATTGGCGTCAAACTCGACCCGCAGTCGCGTGGTGGCTCCCGCTACATCCACGAAACGATGCGTGTCGGCGACCTCGTGCAGGTCGAAACCCCGCGCAACAACTTCCCCCTCGACGAAGACGCTGAGCACACGGTTCTGGTTGCCGGTGGTATCGGGATCACGCCTATTCTGTGTATGGCGCGTCGCCTGAAGGAAATCGGAAAGTCGCCGCGTATCTATTATTCGTGCCGAGACCGGGTTGACGTCGCCTACGCCGAAGAATTAAAGACGTTCGAAGGTTCGGTCGTTCACGTCGATGCCGAAGTCGGCGCATTCCTCAATATCGCGGACGTCGTGAAGCAGGAGCCGGCGTCGGCCCACTTCTACTGCTGCGGCCCCGGCCCGATGCTGGAAGCATTCGAAAAGGCCTGCAACACGTTGCCCCCGGAACAAGTCCATGTCGAGTACTTCAGTGCCAAACACGAAGCGGCACTCGACGGCAACTTCGTCGTTGAGCTGTGTAAGAGCGGCAAGACGCTGACAGTCCCACAAGGTAAGACGATTCTCAGCGTTGTGCGCGAAGCCGGTGTGCCGATTTCATATTCGTGCGAAGAAGGCGTATGCGGTGCATGCGAAGTCCGCGTGCTGGAAGGACAGCCGGACCACCGCGACGCCATTCTGTCAGAGCCCGAAAAGGCTTCGAACAAGACGATGATTATCTGCTGTTCTGGCTGCAAAGGCGATCGTCTCGTCCTCGATCTATAAGAAACACCTCTGCGCCTATAGCGCGTACCCCATCTCACGTTAATCCAGGAGACATGTAAGTGATTATTGATTGCCACGGCCACGTAAGCGCACCCGCAGAATTGTGGGTCTACAAGGCACACATTCTGTCGCATCGGGGCGAACACGGTCGCAAGATGCCGGAGGTGACCGACGAGGAAATCCTGCACTACGCCAACAAGAAGGAAATGGCGCCGGTTGGCCACCTCGACATGCTCGACCGCGTCGGCACGAACGTCCAGCTGATGTCGCCGCGTCCGTTTCAGATGATGCACAACCAGAAGCCGGGCAAACTCGTGCACTGGTTCACGGAGGAAACGAATAACATCATCTCGCGCACGGTCAAGTTGCTGCCGAAGCGTTTCATTGGCATCGGTGGCCTGCCGCAAGTGTCGGGCGACCCGATCGAAGTCGTCCTGCCAGAACTCGAACGCTGCATCAAGGAACTCGGCTTTAAGGGCGTCCTGCTGAATCCGGACCCGTTCGAAAACAGCGGTACTGAAGCACCGGGCCTGGGTGACCGTTACTGGTACCCGCTGTACGAAAAGCTGTGCGAACTCGAGGTACCGGCGCACATCCACGCTACTGGCTCGCATTCCGCACGTACACCGTACACCGTTCACTTCATTAACGAAGAAACGATCGCGGTGTTTAACCTCGTCAATTCGAACGTCTTCAAGGACTTTCCGAATCTGAAGATCATGGTGTCGCACGGCGGCGGTTCGATCCCCTACCAGATCGGTCGCTTCCAGTCGGGCGCTTCGCGTGCCGGCCGCGATTTCCTCGACGGCATGCGCAACCTGTATTACGACACTGTGCTCTACTCGGAAGAATCGCTACGTCTGCTGATCAAGACGGTTGGCGCTGACCGCTGCATGTTCGGTGCGGAATGCCCGGGCGTGGGTTCTGCCAACAATCCGGACACCGGCCGCACGTTCGACGACATCAAGCCCTACATCGAAGGCTTCGACTGGCTGTCGCAGGCAGAGAAGGACGCGATCTTCTTCGGCAACGCTCGCGACTTCTTCAAGCTCAACCTCGCCGATTACGAATGATCCCGGCGCCCACAGGACCCTAAATCATGGCAAAAATCGTATTGGGAATGGGAACGTCGCATGGCCCCATGCTCATCACGCCACCTGAGACCTGGGGCGCTCGCGTCCCCGATGATCGACTGAGCAAACATGACTTCGAAGGCCGAGAATGGGCCTTCGACGAGCTCGTCGAATATCGGCGTAGCGAAAACCTCGCGGAACAGATCACGCCCAAGAAGTGGAAGGAACGGCATGCTCAGTGCCGATCGGCGATCGAGGAAATGGCGCGGGTGCTGGCAGAAGCGAAGCCTGACTTCGTTGTGATCGTCGGTAACGATCAGATGGAAATCTTCACGACGGATTGCATCCCCGCGTTTGGCGTCATGCACGGCCCGACGATCGTGAACAACATGATCAGCCACGATAAATTGATGCAGATGCCTCCGGGCGTGCGTCATTCGATGCCGGGTTACAAGCCAGAAACTGCCACGCATGAAGGCGTTCCCGAACTCGCAAAGCACATCATCAAGAGCGCGATTGCCGACAACTTTGATGTGGCCGCGCTCAGCCGTCTGTCGGAAACGGAAACGCCGCATGCATACGGTTTCGTCTTTCGCCAATTGATGAAAGATCAGGTCGTTCCGACCGTGCCGGTGTTCGTCAACACGTTCTATCCGCCGAATCAGCCGACCGTGGCACGCTGCCACGCATTCGGTGCTTCGATCGCTCGCGCAATCGAATCGTGGGATTCGGACGCGCGCGTGGCTGTCATCGCTTCCGGGGGGCTGACGCACTTTGTCATCGACGAGCGCGTTGACAATCTGGTACTCGACGCGATGAAGAAGCACGATCTAACCCCGGTATTCGCGTTGGGCGAGGAAATCTTCCAGGCGGGCACCTCGGAAATCAAGAACTGGATTCCCGTCGCCGGCATGATGGATGAACTTGGCTTCGACATGACGATGGTCGATTACGTGCCCTGCTATCGCAGCGAAGCCGGTACTGGCAACGCGATGGGCTTTGTGTACTGGAAGCCCTAGGCCGAATAAGGAAATATCAATATATGGCAACCAAAGACGAATATGTCCACCGCCTTCGTCGGTTGGACTGCTGCGCTGTCTCGGACGCACTCGACAAACTCGGGTTGTCCGGCGTCGTGAGCGGCGTCGCCCAAGCCTCAGGCACAAAGCGCATCGCCGGTCGCGTTATCACGATGAAACTCGGTGTTGGCGATCCGCCTCCGGGCCCACCGCGTCATCTGGGCACCACCGCGATCGAACTCGGCGGCTCCGACGATGTGATCGTTGTCGAGCAACGTACCGGTATTGAAGCCGGTTCGTGGGGCGGCATCCTGTCGTTGGGCGCCAAGGTTCGCGGTATCGCTGGCGTGATCGCCGATGGTCCGGTTCGCGACATCGATGAATCCCGCGAGATGGGACTGCCGGTGTTCACGAATAAGTTCACCGCCCTCACCGCTCGTGGTCGTATCGTCGAAAAAGGTGTGAACGTCCCGGTTGAAGTGTTCGGGGCCGTAGTAGAAGCCGGCGACTATGTGATCGCCGATAGCGGCGCCGTGATCTTCATCAGCCAGGCAAACATCGCCAAGGTGGTCGAGACTGCCGAATCGATCGTGGCACGCGAAGCCTTGATGGCGAAGGCCGTATTGGCGGGCACGCCGATCCATGAAGTCATGGGCGGAAACTACGAACTTATGCTTAAGGATTAATCATGTCGGAAATCGAACAAGACAAGAACGTTGCGCGCGCAGCGAAACTCGAAACGGCCACCCTGAGCGACGCACTGGACCGCCTGGGCCTGAACGGTCAGTGCTACAAGATCAAGCCGCGTGATTCGTCGTTCCGTATGGCCGGTCGGGCATTCACGATTCTCTACGGCCCGGCCGCATTGCCCGCAGGCACCGTGGGTGACTTCATCGACGACGTTTCGCCCGGCTCGGTCATCGTCCTCGACAATGGTGGTCGCGAAGACGCAACAGTTTGGGGCGACATCCTCACGGAAATCGCCCATCGTCGTGGTATCGCCGGTACCGTGATCGACGGCGTCAACCGCGACGTACACCTCTGCCTGTCGCTCGGCTACCCGGTGTTCTCCAAGGACAACTGGATGCGAACGGGCAAGGACCGCGTTCAGGTCGAAGCCACCAACGTTCCGGTGAATATCGGTAACGTGCGTGTTGCTCCGGGCGATCTGCTGCGCGGTGACGCTGACGGCGTGATCTCGATTCCGAAGGAACACGAAGAGCGCGTGCTTGCTGCTGCTGAAGAAATCGATGCCGCCGAGAAGGCAATCCGTGAGGCTGTTGCAACAGGTATGCGCCTGGACGAGGCTCGCAAGCAATTCCAGTACCACCAACTACAAACGCGCCGGATCGGAGAAGAAGCATGACGGGACCGGTTTTCAATCGTCACGAGACCACGCGTCTCGACATCCGGCGACCGGACATCACTCTGCTTAACGCCGCCGCAAAACTGCCGGCAGCAACGCTTCACGAGGCAGCCGGAAAGATCGGAGTCCTGCCTTATGAAATCAAGCCTGTCGCGCCCGGATTCAAGATTTGTGGCCCCGCTGTGACCGTTCATTCGCCCGGTGGCGACAACCTTTGGCTGCACCGTGCGATTTACTCAGCACAAGCAGGTGATGTCCTGGTCGTCTCCGTGAGCGAAGCCTATGAACACGGGTATTGGGGCGAAATCATGTCGACGGCCGCAAAAGTTCGCGGGCTTGCCGGTCTCGTAATTAACGGCTGTGTTCGCGATCAGCGGCTGTTGTCCGAGATCGGGTTTCCTGTTTTCGCTCGTGGACTTTGCATCCGCGGCACAGGAAAAGATTTCGGTGCCAGAGGTTGGATCAACGCCCCAATTCGATTCGATGACGTCACGATAAATGCAGGTGACCTGATCGTTGGTGACGAAGACGGTGTCGTGTGCATCCCGCGCGAGCGAACCGCAGAGGTGATCACTGCATCCGAAGCACGCGAAGCAGCAGAAGCACAGCAGATGAAGCGACTGGAGGCGGGCGAGAGCACGCTCAGTATCTTCGGTTGGGATCAGTAAACCGGCTGAGACTCGCGACTATAGCATGGGGTGGTGTCACAAAAATCGCCACCGCTCGATTTTCTCCGACTGGTTTTATGATTAGGAGGGTGAAGTGAGCATAGAAGAATCTGAATTCAAACGCGCCATGCGCTGCTTGACCGGGCATGTGTGTTTGATCACTACTGGTTCTGATACGGACGGCCCGCTTGCCGGCATGACCGCAACCGCTGTGACGTCTGTTAGTGCGGCGCCCCCTATTCTGCTGGTCTGTATCAATCGTGCGAACTCGTCTCTGGCGCACGTTCAGGCTACTGGCAACTTCGTCGTCAACGTTCTGGCGCGCAGTGAGCAGGAATTGGCGCAGCGTTTCTCACGACCAATTTCGCCGCAAGAAAAGTTTCAGGCAGGAACGTGGAATCGTATTAAGACGGGTGCCCCGGCTTCGGCCAGTGCCATAGTCAATTTCGATTGTAGCGTCGAACGCATCATCGAGATTAGTACGCACGCTGTGATTTTTGGGCATGTCGAAGGCACTGCCTTCAATGGCTACGCCACGACGCCGCTGCTGTATTTCCAAGGCTCCTACGGCGAATTTCAGACGAATAAAGTTGCGGATTTCCACGATTTACTGTGGATCTCCAATTGGGGGTCGGACTAATCTAACAACCTCAGATGGAGGTACAGCCCGTTATACCGCAAGCATTCCGTAACACAGTTTTGCTAATCACAAAATGCGTTATCGTTAGCCGCCTTTCAGGCGTCCTTTAGAATATATGGAGACAATTCATCGTGAAACTGAACCGGAAACTCTTCCTCCCTGCAGTCCTCTCAGCAGGCGCACTGATCTCGGAGGTCGCCCTCGCGGGTTCACTTGCCAAACAGGCACCTGCTCCTGCGGTTAAACCGGCAGCGGTAGCCCCGGTTGCTGCGCCCACGGGCGTAGTCTTGGTCGCAGAAATCGGTAAAGGCGTGTCCGGAACCGACATCAAGGACTACGCGGATCTGATTAGTCGCCTGAAAGACAATCCGGATTGCTACACCTTCGGTACGACGTCTGACGGTGCGCGCGATTTGACCGCAATGACCACATTGCAAAAGCGTAACGGCGTTCGCATGGTTAAGCTAACCTATAAGGATACCGCGGCGGAGATCGAAGGTTTGATGAAAGCGAAGGTACAAGTGATCCCCGTTCCGTACGATATCGCAGCCCCGTACATCAGGAACGGTCAGATGCGTCCCCTGGTGGTCTTCGGTTCGACGCGTATCCCTGACATCAAGGACGTCCCCACCACGAGCGAAGTGATGCCCGGCTTCGTGTACTGATCTGGATCCAAGTAGCAAAAAAGAAAAGCCCCATCGTTGAACTGAACCCAGAGAGTTGGACGGCGGCCTCAATTGTGAAGTGCAACACCTTGGACCTGCTAAGGTGCGCACATGAATTCGCGAAAATATCAGCAGTTGCAGCCTGAAGAACGTTTCACTATTGCCAGCATGAAACAGCAGGGGTTGAGCGTTCGGGCCATGGCCCGAACGCTCCGCCGCTCGGCTTCGAGCGTAAGCCGCGAGCTGGCACGCAATACCTGTGCTGCGCGTGGCTACGCTTCGGTTCACGCGCAGGCCATCAGTTCGAGCCGTCGGGCGGCGGCTCGCCCGTCGCACAAACTGGACCCGCAAGGCGCGCTGTGGCGCATTGTGCTCAGCCTGCTGGACTGGAAGTGGTCGCCACAGCAGATCGCCGGTACCCTGAAACGCATGTGGCCTGATGACCCGAGCATGCATGTCTCGCACGAGACGATCTACAACGCGATCTACGCGCGGCCGCGCGGCGAGCTGCGTCGCCAGCTCATCGCGTGTCTGCGCCAGACCCACAATACGCGTATGCCGCGCAGTCGCGGCAACGACAGGCGCGGCCAGCTGGCCGGCATGCTGAGCATCCATGTGCGTCCTCCTGAAGTCGACGATCGCGTCATGCCCGGACATTGGGAGGGCGACTTCATCAAGGGCGCGGGCAACCGCTCCGCCGTGGGCGTGCTGGTCGAGCGTTCCAGCCGGCTTGTGCTGCTGGCGAAGATGAACGACTCCACTGCCGCCTCCGCGCTGGCTGGCTTCAGCGCCAAACTGAACTCCATCGCCGCTCCGATGCGCCAGAGCCTGACCTACGATCAGGGCAAGGAAATGGCGCGACATACCGAACTCACTGCCGCCACCGGCGTGCGCGTGTACTTCTGCGACCCGCACAGTCCGTGGCAACGCGGCACCTGCGAGAACACCAACGGGTTGCTGCGTCAGTACCTGCCCAAAGGTACGGATCTGTCCGTGTGCAGCCAGGATGAACTTGACGCCATCGCTGACAGCATGAATAGCAGGCCACGTGCTACGCACGCATTTCACTCGCCTCTGGAGGTCTTCGCACGCATGCTCGAAGCCGCTTCACTGCCTCCGCCTGCGTTTCATTAACCCCGTTGCGCTTCACCCTTGAAACCGCCATTCAAAATGACGGCATTCCAGACGGAGGAGGCAGTGATGTTCTCAAGCGCAAGAGCGGACAGGTCGAACTACCGCTTGCGAATGCGATGCATCAACTCGGTGCCTGAAATTGTGGGCTGGGCACTTCTGAACCTCTTGAACCCGAGCATCACATTCGTTCTGGACTTGATGTGGCGATGGTCCGGTTCGATCAGGTTGTTGAGGTACTCGAGGAGCGCACCTTGGAGTCCTTGGGAAGCAGCCCATCAGTCTTCATCTCACGCACGGCCCGGTGCGACGCGGCATACCCATCAAGCGCGACCGTCTCCGGTGGTCTGCCCTGACGCTTGATTGCCTTGCTGAAAAAGGCCTTCGCCGCTGCCACATCGCGCTTTGCCCTGAGCATGAAATCTACCGTCTGGCCGCTCCGGTCCACCGCCCGATACAGATAAACCCATTTGCTCCGGATCTTGAGATACGTCTCGTCAACCCGCCAGGACCGTCCCGCACGCGTGGCGAAGTGGTTCCAGCGCTTGACGAACTCGGGCATATAGCGCTGCACCCAGCGCAGGATCGTCGTGCGGGCGAGCGACAACCCTCGCTCAGCCATCTTCTCGACGAGACCGCGCATGCCGAGTTTGTAGCGCAGATACCAGCGCACACAAAGAACCGATCACGTCGCGGTCAAAGTGACGGCCCGCAAACAGCCTGTCCATCTTCAGTTTGCTCATCGCGGGCCTTAAAATCGGTCAGCCCGCCACTCTAACCGATTCGTTGATCGCTGTTTGCACCACAGCCCGGTGAAGCACCACCCCTCATCCGATACATCCGTTGGGTAGGCTCCGCGTTTTCCGGGGTCGAGAGTTCATAAGACGTTCTAACGGTCGATCACCGAATGCCCCTGACAACGTTGTCGGCCGAAGATTCTCAGATATAATACTAAAATGAATTCGATCCATACACGAAGCCCAACGCCTGCCGCTACCCTTCCGGAAGTGGATGGGATTGACTTTCCAGCTCAGGTTGCGTCTGAGACGCGAAAACTGATCAATAGGGGAACGCTCGCGCCTGGCTTTCAACTACGACAGTCGGACCTCGCGGAACGTTTCGGCATCAGTCGTGTGCCGGTGCGCGAGGCATTGAAACTACTGGCGGCGGAAGGCATCATCGAACACGATCCGAATCGTGGATTTTTTGTCGCTCAGTTGTCGAGCGATGAGGCCCGACAGTTGTATCGGACACGCCAAATCCTCGAAGCAGAGTTGCTCATGACGGTCGAATGGCCCACATCCGCGCAGATTAGGAAATTCAAGGGCTTACTCTCCCGGCTTGAAGAATTGATTCAAGCCGGAAATCGCGAGGGGTGGATTGAATTACACCGCGAACTTCTCGATAATATTTTCAACCTCTCGCCTAATAAAGTATTTAAACGGGAAGTCCTACGATTGATGCGACTCACCGATCGTTATCGGGCGCTGGCTGCTGATATTTCAGCGCATCCGCAAAATCGTAACGCTAATATCGAAGCAGAACTCGTGAAGGCTTTAGAAAGCAAAGACCGGGAATTGCTGCTCGCAACTTATGAGAAAGGGCGAGCGGTGGTTCTTGACGGGTTGATGATAGTGCTTGCGACCCGGGAGTAAACGAAAAAAAGACACCTTGCTGCCGACTCCGAGTCAATGAAATAGACGACTCTCGCTTGCTCGAGATGATCGATGTATCGTACTTTTACAACAGTGACTAGACGAATGTCGACTCCAGCTGAGTTGCTCGTCCCGACGGATGGTCTGAATAGCTCGGCGAAGCGCTTGTTACTGTTATGCCCGCTGAACGTCGCCAGTACGCCCGTGGGTTCCCGCGAAGTCACCTGGACGAAATAGTACCCATTGAGCGGAACATAGACGAACAGCGGCCTGCCGTCCTCTTCAAGCCTGACGCGAACAAATGTGGCCACATTGAACTGAGTGTTGTGCACAGCGCCACCGGAGTTAGCAATCTGCAGCACCTCGTCGTTATAGGTATGCTCTGACGGGTCTAGCTCAAGCCGCGACTTCACGTAGATGTTCGGGGTTAGCGCTGCCTCGGCGACAGTCAGTTGTGCTTCGCTGGTACGCCAAGAGAAAAACGACACGCATAAAGATGCAGGACCGATGCAGACGGCTGATCCGATCTCCAAAAAAGATCTTGTTGTTCTGCAACCAGTCCTTGAGTTTCTCAGTTCCGGTTCGGCTTCCCACGATTTATTCACCCCTTTTCACTTTGCACGTAACACCCGCTCGCGTGACCGCTGCTCGCCCAACCTAGTTGCACCAGTCTTGGCGGCGACGGCGTGACCAGTTCCTGCTTGTTCATTGTTGCAGTGTTGGTGAAGATGTCGCCACGCTACCCGATCCGCATGCGTCCGCGCAATGGGTGCATCAGGACGAAGGCGACATGATTTTCTTCCGCCCGGGCGTGACTGGCGTCTGGACGTAGACCAAGGCTTCCGTAGTCCGGCGCCTTGAACACGTCGATGGTTTGGAGAATTGATCGATCAGTCGACCTCGATCCCGCGAACTGGCTCAAGAGCCGGCGAACCGGCGAAAATGCTCCGCGCGCCGCGCGGGTGCGAGTTCGTGAAGTCCGCACGGGCAGGCTGCCGCTCCTGAAGGTCCGTACGAAGTAGCTTACTCACTAATAAAGTGCCCGGAAGTGGGTCCGATCCCGCAGTGTCTAACCCTGCGCCGATGCCTGTTCCACGCGCCACGGTGACCAATTGCCGGCTGCGGCTTCGGGCGTCGGATGAGGTCACGCGCTGGCCGCGATAAGGGCGTTATCGCGGCAGCGACATTTTTAACCGCGCCAAATCGGGTTGTCTTGCGTTAGACGTGTGCGTAATCCACACTGGAAATCCCGCCCTGCGCCCCGTGCACCGGGTTTTACCGATGCCCCGGCGCGCTGCTGTGCTGCCTGCCGGAGTCCGCCATGGCCCGCCCCGCCGCAGTGACCCCCGATGCGATCCGCACCACTGTCCTCGCGATGCTCGCCGAGGCCGGCGAGACCGCCCCCGCGTCCGACGCCCGCTTCCGCAGGATCGTGTCGGTGCGCAAGCTGCGCGCACGGCTCGGCGCCGGCGACCCCGCCACGCTGTCACGGCATCTCAATGCGATCGAGGCGGAGGTCGTGCAGGCGGGCCTGACCGGTTTCACGGTCCCCGACGTGCCGCCGGCGATCGCCGCGCAGATGCGCGCGTTATGGGAAGCGGCCGTCGCCACCCAGCTCGCCGACGTCGTGCGCCTGCGCCAGGAGGCGACACGCAGTCAGGACGCGGCCGATACCGCACGCCACGAAGCGGAACTGCGCACGGACATGCTCCGCACCGAACTCACCGATCTTCGCACCCAGCTCGCCGCGCGCGACGCGGAGCTGCTGGAACGCCGACTGGAGAGCCGCGCCCTGGAGGAGCGAACGCGCCTGCTGGAATCCGCCAGCACGGCGCTGCAGTCGCAGCTGGCCGCCACCGACGAGACGGCGGCACAGGCGGCGAAAACGCACGCGGGCGAACTGGCCACCGAACGCGCCCGTTATGACGGCCTGTCGAAACAGCTGCTGCGGGAAACCGCGCACCAGCGAGAGACGTTTGTCGTCGAACGGCAGCGTCTGGAGGGCGAGATCGCCCGGGCGGCCGAGCGCCTCGGTGCGCTGGAGGCGCTGCGCGAGCGGCTGCTGACGGAACTGGGCGAACAGCGCCTGGCGCACCAGCAGGCGGCGGCCGACGCAGCGGCCCTCACGAAGGTGATCGAGCAGCAGCGCCAGATGCTCGCGCTGCTGGGCAGATCGGCCACAAAAGGAGCCACCACGGTCGGCCGCCGCCCGGCGCGGCCTCCCGCCAAAGCGGCCCACGCCGCCCAGTCCCGACCCAGGCCTGCCTCGGCGAGAAAAGCGCGATGAACCCGTCCGACTGGCTCGACACCGGCTGCCAGCCCCCGCAGCGTCTGCCTGGCGCCGTCGACGCCGCGCTCGCGTATCTGGGCCACGCGCTCGGGCACCTGCTCTATATCCGCTGGACGCTCACGACGCTCAAGCGCGGCTGCCCGTCTCTCTCTGACGCGAAGCGCGAACACCCCGCAGTGTTCGCGCTGCTGCTCGAGCACGACGCCGCGATCGAGTACTGGGAGCGCGGACGGCTGCGGGTCGTGCCGGAAGCCGCGGCTCCCTCGGCCGCCACCGTGCTCGGGCGCACGCTGCGGCAGCACCGCCGGCGCTTCCGTCCGGCAGTACCGGACGAACCGCCGGAAGGCGGCTGCACTACCCCCGCGGTGCCTCACAGTCGTGACCTCGCGCCGCTGCCCACCGGGGTCGAGCCGGCCTGGCTCGCGCGCGCCGGCCGCTTCGCGAACCCGCTGCCGCTCACCAACACGCTCGGGGTCGCCGATGACGCGCAGGCGGCCAGACTCTTTCTGCGGGAGCGCGCCTCGCACTCCCCACACACCCTGCGCGCGTACCTGTCGGAACTGCGGCGCCTCGTCGCGTGGTGCCGGCGCGAGGGACTCGGTCCCTTCTCGGATCTGACGCGGCAGGACCTGATCGCGTACCGCGACACGCTGCAGGCGCCCCGGCAGGACGCGGCCGGCCACGTCACGCGTCCGGCACCGGCGAGCGTGTCCCGCGCGCTTGCCGCAGTCTCGAGCCTCTTTGCGTGGTGGCACCGCATGGGGTATCTGACGGTCAACCCGGCCGAGGGCCTCGCTGCCGGACGTCGCGCCGGCACGACCTGGACCCCGGTGCGGTTCCTGTCCGCCGCCGCGCTCACCCACTGCGATGCGGTCGCCGCCGGTGAGCCGCTACCCGAGGTACCGGGTGTTCTGTGGATGCGGCGCCGCGCGATCTGGGCACTCTACCGCTACGGCGGCGTGCGGCTCGCGGAACTGGTCTGGAACGAGGAACGGGCGCTGCCGCACGTGGACGTCGACGCGGCCCGGCAGTGGACGCTGCACGTGCTCGGCAAGGGCCAGCGGCTGCGCGCGATCCCGCTGCCGGCTGTCTGCCTGCCGGCGCTGCGTGAATACCGGTGCGCTATGGGACTGCGGGCCGATCCGCCCGCGGAGGAACGCCTGCCGCTGATCCACAGTGAGCGCGGCCGCGCGCTGGGCTCGAGCGGACTCTACGACGAGGTCCGCGCGTTATTTGGGCTGGCCGCGACCCGCGTGCCGGCGGAGGACCGTGCGATGCGCGCGGCCCTGGAGCGGGCCTCCACGCACTGGCTGCGGCATGGCTATGCGCGCACGCTCGTGGTCGACCATGGCGTGCCGTTACCGGTCGCCCAGGTGCTGCTGGGCCACGCCTCGGTGCAGACCACGGCGGCCTATGCGCGCACCGGACAAGCCGAGGCGCGCGCGTTTGTCGAGGGGAGTTTTCCGAACACAGCTTAACCCGTCGCTGAAACGACAGGGCAACGTCTGTCTTGCCACTTGGATGGACGCCCCTCGCTGGGTGGCCGCCCTACTTCCGCCTCCGTCCGTTCCTCGGCCAATGCCGACATTGGGGCGGTCCGGGTTGTGCGTCAGCAATATTGCGGATTCCTGACGGTGGCGGCATCGAGCAACCCGACGGCAGCTTTCAATATCGGCGAACTCACACTATCGACCCGAAGCGGCCCTTCGGGCTCGCAGCATCTCAACGACCGCTCCTGTTTAGACACTATGACTTTCCGTGAGGTAGAGGCTGGCCCGCCGTGAGGAATCAAACGCGGGTTAGCATCGCTGCCAGAGCCGCACGGTGTGGACGGTGCCACACCCGGCGATTTCCCGCACGGAGGCCAGCATGGAACACGATAGCACGCTGTACGTAGGACTCGACGTTCACAAGGATTCGATCACTGTCGCCTATGCGTTCGGCACGGGCGAGGTCGAACTGCTCGGCAAGACCGGTACGACGAAGACGGATATCGATCGCCTGTGCAAGCGTCTTCAATCGAAAGCGCGACACGTACGCGTTGTTTACGAGGCAGGACCATGTGGCTACGGCCTTTACCGGAAACTGGTCCAGAAAGGATTCGACTGCATGGTGTGCGCGCCGTCATTGATTCCCAGAAAGCCCGGCGAGCGCGTCAAGACGGATCGGCGCGATGCGGTCAAGCTTGTGCGGTCCTTACGGGCCGGTGACCTGTCAGCTGTGTACGTGCCGACCGTCGAGGACGAGGCATTTCGCGACCTCGCCCGCGCATGGATGACGGCCAAAGACGATTTGAGGCAGGCGCGGCAGCGGCTCAAGTCGTTCCTGCTCGCGCACGATGTACGCTATGCCGGTCATGCCGACTGGGGACCAGCTCACCGACGCTGGGTGAGCCAGTATGCGTTCGGTAGCGAATGGCAACAGTTCGCGTTCGAGGAACTTCGGCGTACGATCGAAGATCGGCTCGCGCAATGCCAGCGTGTTGAAGCCGCCTTGCGTGAGGCAGTGACAAACTGGCGGTTCTATCCGGCCGTCCTGGGTCTGCAGGCCATGCGCGGTGTGCAGTTCACCACGGCCGTTGGAATGCTTGCCGAACTCGGCGATCTGTCACGCTTTGAGCATCCGCGTCAATTGATGGCATGGCTCGGCGTCGTCCCGTCAGAACACTCATCGGGTGACAAGCGACGGCAGGGAAGCATCACCAAGACCGGCAATAGCTACGCCAGAAAGTTGCTCGTGGAGGCGGCCTGGAGCTATCGGCATCCGGCACGTGTAAGCGCCGACATTCAGTGTCGGCATGAAGGCATTCCCAAGGCCATCATCGATCGCGCCTGGGACGCGCAGGTTCGACTATGTCGCCGATACCGGAGGCTGGCCGCGCGTGGCAAGAATGCCAATACGACGGTCGTGGCCGTCGCCCGTGAACTGTCAGGTTTCATCTGGGACATCGGGCGCCTGGCGATGTCGCTCGCATTACCTTATCGCAGAGAGGCAACCTGATTACGAAGCACCACGTCGCTCACCCCATAGATCCACGAGTTTCCTGAAGGCGGCGTAGCCCGGCTACTCGAGTAACCCGCGGCACAACCCCGCAACGGATATCACCCGACTTGCGGCTTAAGAATGCGGCAGGCTCATGAGACGGTCCATGTAATGCGGTAACCAACCCGCGGATATCAGGATGATCCACCGTCGAGATTTACTGCTACGCCGCCCTCAGGGAATTCATTTGCGCATGAGAAGACTGCAAACCACACAATCCGATTGACACGGAAAGTCATATCAGGTTGTAGGATGCCTGCCCTTGACCGTGCACATGGGCGCGCGCCACAGGAGCATGCGGGCAGGCGTCGTACAAACCCCGATGGAGGAAACCGCGGAGTGTCCCGGTGCGGCCGGAACCTGTATCGCTATGGGGATTGGAGCGGTCGCACGTGACGTCGGAATGACGGTGAGGTCAGGTGAACCGGGTTGATGTCGAGAGGATGCACGTTGGCGAAGGGGGCCGGCTGGTGTTTCTGGCGGTGCGCGGAGCGCGAAACCGCGCGATCCGGGCGAGGGGCGCAACCGTCCGCTATCGGGTCCCGTTGCCGGAGAGCCGACGGTCGGTCTGGACGTCTCGAAACACTCACACTCATGCTGCGGCTCGCTGTGCGGGTGGTGCGCGGATCGGTGCGCTGCGCTGCAGGATGTCGATGATGACCATCGGCGCGCCGCAGTGCCGGCAGATGAAGCGCGGCGGGAGATTGCCAGGTGGTGCATTGGCAGCGGCGGCCTGCGCGCCGGTGGCCGTGGCATGCAGCAGGCCGCGTATCTTCGCGAGATTGTGCCGCCGCACGGGATTGGCGAGCAGGCCATAGTGGCGGATGCGGTGGAAGCCGCTGGGCAGCACATGTAGCAGGAAGCGACGCATGAACTCATCCGCGCCCAGGGTCATGGTCTTGTAGCGGGTGCGCCCCTTCGCGCGATAGTCCTTCCAGCGGAAGGTGACCCCGCGTTCATCGAGCGCAACCAGCCGCTGGTTGGAGATGGCCACGCGATGCGTGTAGCGTGACAGGTAGGCGAGCACCGCCTCGGGTCCCGCGAACGGGCGCTTCGCATAGACCACCCACTCGCACACGCGTAGCGGCGCCAGCCACCGGGCGAAGACCGCGGGATCGGCGAGCGCGGCGTACTCGCCGAAGAAGCGCAACTGGCCGCGGCGATGCAGCGCCGCGAGTTCTTCCAGGAAGCGGCGCCGGAACGGCCGCGAGAGCACACGCACCGGCAGGAAGAAGCCGGGCCGGCAGGCGACCCACCGCTCGCCATCGGATGTCAGGCCGCCGCCGGAAACGATGCCATGTACATGCGGATGATGCGTGAGCGCCGAGCCCCAGGTGTGCAGCACCAGGGTTGCGCCGATCTGGGCGCCGAGATGTCGGGGATCGGCGGCAATGGTGCGCAGCGTGTCGGCGGCGATATCGAACAGCAGCCCGTAGAGCACCGCCTTGTTGTACCAGGCGATCGCACTGATCACGGCGGGCAGCGTGAAGACGACGTGGTAATACTCCCCGGGCAGCAGGTCGGCCTGACGTGCCTCGAGCCACCGGTGTGCGGCGCTCGCCTGGCACTTCGGGCAATGGCGATTCCGGCAGGAGTTATAGGCGATCTCGGTTCGTGAGCAGCCTGAACAGCGCAACACATGTCCACCCAGCGCCGCGCTGCGGCACTGTTCGATGGCCGACATGACCTTCAGCTGTCCCAGGCTTAGCTGTACAGTCTGTCGCCACGCTGGCCCGTGGACGCGGAAGATGTCCGCGACCTCCAGCACGGGGCGCTCCGCGCGGTGCAGGTCTAGTCGGAAGGCAGGCGGTCCAGCGGGCTGATGACCTGGCGTAGCAGGTCGGTGGCCACCTGGGCATAGAGTGCGGTGGTCTCGAGCTGCCGGTGCCCGAGCAGGACCTGGATCAGGCGGATATCGACCTTCTGTTCGAGCAGGTGAGTCGCAAAGCTGTGACGCAGCGTGTGCATGGACACGCGCTTGTCGATGTTCGCGGCCTCGGCGGCGGCATGGATGGCGCGGTTCAGTTGCCTCGGGGTCAGCGGGTCGACGGGATCCATCCCCGGGAACAGCCATCCGCCCTTGAGCATGCGACCCTGCGCGTGGGCCACGCGCCACCAGACACGCAGGCGTTCGAGCAGGACCGGCGAGAGCATCGCGTAGCGGTCGCGGCGGCCCTTGCCCTGCTCGATGCGCAGCGTCATGCGCTGGCTGTCAACGTCGCCGACCTTCAGCGCCACCACTTCACTGGCGCGCAGGCCGGTGCCGTAGGCGACCGACAGCGCGGTCTGGTGCTTCAGGTTGCCGCCGGCGGCGATCAGGCGGCCCACTTCGTCGGGGCTGAGCACGACCGGTAGCGTGCGGGGCACGCGCACCGGCTGCATCCTCGCCATCAGCTCGGGCTGGTGGAGCGTGATCTCGAAGAAGAACTTCAGTCCGGTGATGGCGGCATTCAGCGACACGGGCGAGATGCCGTGGTCGACCAGATGCAGCTGGTAGCGCCGCAGGTCCTCGACGGTGGCGGTGCCGGGCGGGCGCCCGAGGAACGCGGCGAACTGAAGGACCACGCGGACATAACCGGCTTGCGTCTTCGGTGCGAGCTTGCGCATGCGCATGTCGTCGATCATGCGCTGGCGCAGCGGACTGATATCCTGGCTGGTGTGAGTCATGGCTCTGCTCCCGTTGAACGACGAGGCGGATTGCCTCGCCCTTCAACATGAAAACAGAGTCGGTTTCCTCTCCGGGACCACTAACGTTGGCCGGAGCCCCTTACCGCGCGAGCGGTTTCGTCCTCCGAGTTCCAACGGTCATTTGCAAATTCGCAACTGCAACTCAGTTGGGTGTGTGCTTGCTGCGGCAAGCAGGTGAACAATTCAGCTAAAAAATGTCGGGCGGTCGAGACGTAGCTAGTAATGCCGCCCTGTGCAGCCAACGTTACCGATGCGTTTTCACTCTCATTTTTGGTATCGTTCGAGCACGATGATGCGGAGAATTTAAATGACCTATCGCTGGATACCCCTCTTTGGTCCCATAAGTGAAACAAGTCCGACAAGCCTTTCGTTCAACGGAGAGACTGTCCCGTATAAGGATCCCGTGACAGGCGAACAACTAGGCGACGGCGGTGTCGCAGCGCAAGCACTTTGCGACGCCGCGTTCAACGGCGGGAAAATTCGGGGCGTTGTTCGTTTCGCCACGCTGCACCCCAAGATGGGTGCCGGATTCACACTGGCGGCGAACCCTGCCACAGGTGCGCACCTCACGGTCATGTTGGGCATGGGTACATTCTGCTCCGTGCGTGCATGGACCCCCGGTGATCGGCAAAACGTGCAGGGTAGCCAAATTCCTAAATGGGTCGACTATCAATTGGTCGGTACTCAATCCAGCCTTCAGGCCAGACGTGATTACGAACTCGAAGTTAGAATGCGCGGTTCAAAAATTGAAGCCCAAGTTGACGGTGTTTCTTTGATAACTGCCGATATTAGGGAAACACTCACTAAACTCAGACCAGGAGTTTGGTTTCTCGGGCAAGGCGATATAACGATCAGCAATTTCGACGTTGCATCGGAGGTAAGGAGCGCGTTCGTCGTCATGGAGTTTAGCGAGACTTTCAATGACCTCTATACGCATGTGATCAAGCCGATCTGTGAGAACGCAGAGGTGGCGACGGTGCGTGCCGACGAACGGCATGGTCCCGGACAAATTCTGTCGGACATTGAGCAGCAGATCGCTGAATCAAGCATTGTCATCGCTGACGTTACGCCGGTAAATGCGAACGTCTTCTATGAAGTTGGCTATGCGCATGCGCTAAGGAAGCCGACAATCCTGCTAGCGCAGAAGGGCACGCGATTGCCTTTTGATATTTCGGGTTTCAGAACAATCTTTTACGACAACACGATTGAGGGGAAATCTCAAGTGGAAGACAGGTTGAAAAAGCATCTAGCTGAAATACTTGCCCGAACGGCATGAGCTTATCGAGGTGGTGGTAAAGTTTAGTCAAATGCTCGGCAAGTGAGATCGAGTAATAAGCGAGCATATGGCGGTCAACGTACGAACGTAGACATTTTGCCAATCGTGCAACAAAAAAAATCATGGGGCGAGTGTCCCCCAACTGAGCGAAGCGGACCTTCCAACGTTCGCAAAATTTTCGGGCCGAACGGCAGAGACTGGCCGGGCGCCGTCCGATGCGAATCGCATATTCGCGCTTTGCTCATCGAAGGTGATGGTCGGCAGCACGCGACCCGTAGCGGTCTTCAGAGTCCGCGCGGACTACATGGCCGCTAAGAAGGGGTAAGCGGACCTTCAAACAACCTGCCACACGCGTCCTTGAGTGCCAGGAGTGGCCGCACCGACACGTTCGCGCTGTCGCGACGCTACTGAAGGCCGCTCGAAAACGCTTTCACCGGTGTCGCTTTCATTTCGCGTCCAGCCTCACCGGCGGGGCTGACCGGAGCAGCGGATGTGGCTGGTTCAAACGGAGACACTGATTTCGTAACGGAGGCAATCTTATCGCGGACTACGGTTCGTGAAATAACCTGCCAGCCCCGGATCGAAGCGAACCGCCAAAACAGGATCCATTGCGCCCCGGAATCTTTCATTATGGTAATGGAAGATCACATTTTTAAGGACTCGGTAGCGCAGTGCCCACAAACGCCGTGACTCGCACATTGTCTTAGGCATGCAATAAAAACATAGTTTGTCTGTTTAGTCACATTCCGCCAGAGTTGCCGTGCTGGAATTTCGTTGAGTTTGTTACTAAGCTAATGAAGTCGGCAATTTGTACGCATAGGGAGTATTCAATGAACGCAAGGGTCCCCGATCTCCATTCCGATAATAAAAATATGCTATGGCTCGAAATAACTAATTTTTGCAATTTGCATTGCAGCCATTGCTATAACTCGTCTGGATCATCCGAACCCCTAAGTCCGGATGTTAGCGTTCGCCGGTATCATGAAATATTGGATGAAGCGAAAGCTATCGGATTCACGCGGGTTCAGTTCATTGGGGGCGAGCCGCTCTTCTACCCGCATCTCAAAGAGCTTCTGGACCATGCGCTGCATAGCGGCTTCGAGTTTATTGAGATTTTCTCAAATCTCACGACTGTGCCTTTGTGGTTTCTGGAGCCGAGGTATAGGGCCGTACGCGTTGCGACCTCGGTTTACAGTGACGATTCGGACGTTCACGACGTCATTACAGAGTCGAAACATAGTTTTAATAGGACGATCAGATCTATAAAGCACCTAATTTCACTCGGGACGATCCTGCGGGCTGGTTTTATTGAAATGAAACCTAATCGAGGGCATTTTGACCGGACGCGCGACTACCTGAAAAGCCTAGGCGTTTACGACATAGGTCTGGACGGAGTACGGGGGTTCGGTCGCGCTGATCATCAAGGTGAAAGGAACATAGCCGAACTCTGCGGCCAATGCTCGCGAGGCAATCTAAGCGTTGATGCTAAGGGCAATGTTTCAGCATGCATCATGTCGAAGCAGTGGATCTTTGGGAACATCGCCGAGACAGGCTTGCAGGAGCTGTTTTCCTCCCCAACCAGAGAGCAGTTCACCCGAGATTTAGAAGCGGAAATCGAGCGCCGCAAAGCTACTGCGCGAGTTCTCTGCAATCCATATGATCAGGGACAGTGCGCGCCACAGTGTGCTCCCGCTTGCTATCCCAGTCAGAATTGCAATCCCTGTTCTCCGTTGGCGTCTAACCCCTGCAATCCCAACGGACGCTGCGGCCCGTACTAATTCGCACGAGTTTCACCTTTTGTTGTTCACCACCGGCCGGCTCGCTGGTTGACGACGAAGGCGCTTGGCAGGAGAGGGATTTCGCGTTTCTATATGAGCCGTTAGCGAGCAAGCGATGTCGACCTTCGAACTGAGCTCGGACGAGGCGAACTTCTGTCGATCGATTGAAGACGCTGATGTCTTTACTATTGTAGTCGAGTGCGACGGGACCCCGAACAAGATCATTCGTGCAGAGGCTATTAGGCGTATCTTTTTCGGCATTCCGGTATGTTTCCCTGGCAAAGCAACTCCTCGTGTTGTAAAGCTACGAGCTCAGGGCATCCATCTCGCCAGAGCCCGTATAGAGGGAACGTTGTTTTTGGATGATATGGCAGGCCAGAATGGCATCCCGTCTCCCCCATTAGTGCTGCGGGGATGCGTCATTTCGATGCCAATTTATCTACGTCGTGCGCAACTCCAACACCTGTCGTTGTCAGACTGCAAGATTAAACAACTTGTCGCCGATGGCGCTCACATCTATGGGTCAGTGGTCTTGACGGGCCTCGGCTCAGTTGAAACTGCGGGCGAGTATTCTGGGGCGAATGACGAGGGGTGTTGCTGGGTTCTACTGCGCGGCACAACCATTGACGGGAGTGTGGCGGCGGGAGAGGCGCGACTCGTCGCCCCGCGCGCGAGGCGAGATTATCGTCGAGAGATTCAACCTGCTAACTACGCGATTGATTTATCCGAATCCAACATTTCGGGAGCGTTGCTCTTAACGCCTAATTTCACCGGGATTGGGGGCGTGTGTATTTCACGGGCGCGCATCGGTCAGAACTGTGTAGGGCAGGGTTCTGTGATCGCAGTAGAAGAGTCTGCATTCAATGCCCGTCGTGCAATGATTGGCGGAGAGGTAATACTCCGACCCGTAGATACCGTAGAGGGCTTTGTCATTCCCTTTAAGTCGGATGGCGACGTCGATTTTTCTGGCGCTAAGATTGACGGCAGTGTAGCGATGATGGGTGCCGAACTGACGGGTGCCTTCTCCGCGCGGGATTCAAAAATCGGGGCGAACGTCTACCTTTCCGTCTGGCAGGGAAGAAGTTCAACGCAGTCATTTAGCGCTAAGGGCGGTGTTTGGCTTGATAGAGTCGACATAGCCGGCAACCTCGAGTTGTATGGGGCCTCTGTGCATGAGATCGCGGCAACTGATGCTGATATAGGCGGCAGCGCTTCTCTCTGCGACTGGTTTGGCCGCGATGGCCCCCGCCGCTTCAACGCATCTGGTGCGGTCGGACTCTGGGGGGCCAAGATTGCGGGGAACCTCAATATGCATGGCGCATCCGTGAGGGCGTTAGCTGCGACCAATATCGAGGTGCGCGGCAGTGCATTTTTATGCGGATGGTCGTCTGGCAAGGACTCACTTTTCGCGTTCTCCGCGAGAAACGGGGTTGGACTTTGGAATGCAAAAATCGGCATTGATCTTGACATGCGAGGTGCTCTGGTCGACGAGACTACAGAGGCGACGGACCCGCGAGATTTGAGGGATCCCGCGATAGGTGGAATAGTTGCGGCGACGGGCGCCGAAGTCGGCGGTAACGTATTCTTCAGTGTTTTATGGGGCGGCGGGGCCGCGATCCTGTCGAGCGTCGCGGTAAAGAAAGTCTGGCTCGACGGAGCGAAAATCAGAGGCGACTTGGATATGCGCGGTGCAAATGTAGGAGGCGTCGCTGCGGAAAATGCCGAAATCGGTGGCGAAGCATTTTTTGGCGTTTGGCTTAACGAAAGCAGTCCATCTGTACAGTCCGTCGTCAAAGGACGCCTCTCGCTGCGTGGCGCTAGGATTACAAACTCACTTCACGTGTTCGACACACTCTTTGAATCTGAAAGCAAGCAGGCACGTGCAGAGGTCGACTTAAGAAATTTACATACAACGATCCTCGACGACGGGGATGGAATGGCCTGGGAGCAACGAGGAAGACGCCCTGTTTTGCGACTGGAGGGATTTGAATATAGCCGGCTTCAGCATAACCGCGAGGCGGAACCCGTCGAACAGTACGGCTGGCGGCGACACGTTCCGGATTCCTTTCGGATATTTGCTGCCAAGTGGCAACAAACCCTCCGTCGGGTCCCCGTAACCATTTGGGTAAGTATCTTCTATGCCGCTTCACTTCTCGCGATCCTGTCAGCACTCGGATATATACAGCGAATTCAGTCATCTTGGCTTTGCTTGGTGGCATTCCTCAGTCTTGTAGTCTGTCGTTTTGCAGAGGCAGATTTTCTAGGCCAATCTGCTTGGCAACGACGATTGGAGTGGCTTTCGCTTCAATACACTGACCCATCGATATGCCCAGCTTCCGCTGAATACACTCCGGATCCGTACGAAAGATTAACGGCAGTATTCCGTGCCGAAGGTTCTTTTGAAGACGCGCGACGGATAACTCAAAAACGGCTCGCGATCGAGCGTCACCTGAGAGTCTTTGTTCTGTTTCGCTGGATCGGGTGGCTTTATGAGGCTTGCTTTAATTCGGGCCTAGCGCCGGGACGGGCGTTGGCTACATTCACGGGCTGCATTATTTTTGGAACACTTGCCGTTAGCGTGGCTGACCATGGAGTCAACTCTTCCATGGTGCATCGCGTATCTCCAATGGTTGGGCGCTTCGTTGATACTTTATCGATTCCGATACCGTCTATCCGTCCAGTTCTTGTCGTGGAAACTACCACTGTTACGCCATACGCGTTGGTTTCAAATACTGCCGCTGCTAGCAAGCCGGCTTTCGGGCTTGGAACGCCGGAGAATGCATTATCTTCGGATCTACCGTGCGGCGATCAAATCGAACCCAGCCTATACGCCCTGGATATATTCGTGCCGGCTCTTGAAGTCCATCAAGAGAGCAAGTGCGGTATAAGCACCGAACCGGCAGCGATCTGGTGGAGAATTGGGAAGGCTGCCTATGCTGTGCTCGGGTGGATTGTCACGTCACTTACGGTACTTACAGTGTCAGGAGTATTGAGGCGACACCTAGAGGCGTGATTCCTTGCAGAAACCGCCTCTTCTGATGGCGTCGATTTTCGAGTGGGAGCTGCTAGCGGTGCAGCCGACGATCAAATGTCGGTGCGCTGGCGCGAGTGAAAGGCCGTTCGTGGCCGACAGTACGCGTTCACCCACCTCGCCGGAATGCTGCCTTTGAAGACTCCAACTTCAGCTTCGTGGAACGTCCACGGAACTGGTGCTCTCGGGGCAAAGCGGCCGGCTGAATGTCTGCCGGCACACGTTGACGAATGGCGGCAATGGCCGAGGACCCGCCTGATGCTAACGTAGACGTCACACCGACGGGATTGACGGCCATACAATGCAAACCAGCTGCAAACAACGACCTGCTCAGTTGCTTAACGGGTATGCTAGGCAGGCTACCGCAACATGTCTTTGAAGCGCTCCACCATAAATTAGTCAGAAAATCCCGCAACTGATTTTTTTAGTCATCGATGTCGTGCTTCCTTGCTGCACGCGCCCGAGAGAGGATGTAAAAGTCCGTAACTTTAGGAATTTGAAGGAAGTCTGCTACGCTGCGCGCTTCACCACCCTCGCATTGAAACGATGGAAAGCCCTTTCAACGATCGCGGCGTGTCGGTCACGCGCAACGCCCTCTCATCCGCAGGTCAGGTCTTCCCGCTGCGCGATATCGTCGACGTGCAGGTCGTGACCGTGCAGAAGAACAAGGTCGTGCCGCTCGTGATCTCGGTGGCCGGGCTGATCGGCGCAATCGTCGGGTGCGTGCTGCACTCGGCGTCGGGACTCGTATGCGGGGTGATGCTGATCGTGGTCGGTTGGCTTACCTGGGTGACCCAGGACATCACGCATCGGCTGATGGTCAAGACGGCCGACGGCGAGCGCGAAGCGCTGATGAGTACGGATCGCGAGTTCGTCGAACGCGTCGGCGAGGCAGTGCATCGGGCGAAGGCCGCGGCTGCCGCGCCGAAGGCTTGACGCGGGGCGACGATCGAACATGACGAAGCCGTGCGCGACAGATCAGCACCAGCCTCGCACGGCTTTCGATCTGCTTGCCCGCAAGCAACGACTACGTTGCCGTCATCTCGCGCTCAGTCGAGACTGAGCGGACTCACGCGCCAGATATTGCGCGCATACTCGCCGATCGTTCGATCCGACGAGAACTGCCCCATCCCCGCGACGTTCTCGATCGCGCTTTCGGCCCACGCGTGCTTGTCGACGAAACGCGCATCCACTTCGTTCTGCGCCTTCGCGAACGCGTCGAAATCGGCGAGCACCATATAGTGATCGCCCCAGTCGACCAGGGTGTGAAAGATATCCGAGAAGCGCAGCGGGTCGTCCGGCGAAAAGAAGCCCGTGCGAATCTGATCGAGCGCGGTGCGCAGCGCTTCGTTTTCCTCGTAAATCTGCCGCGGCCGATAGCCGCTTGCGCGCAGGTCGTCCACCTCGTCGGCGGAGTGACCGAAGATGAAGATGTTCTCGCGCCCCACCGCGTCGCAGATCTCGATGTTCGCGCCGTCCATCGTGCCGATCGTCAATGCGCCATTGAGCGCGAGCTTCATGTTGCCGGTGCCCGACGCCTCGGTGCCGGCCATCGAGATCTGCTCCGACAGATCGGCCGCCGGAATGATCAGCTCGGCCACGCTGACGCCGTAGTTCGGCACGAACACGACCTTCAGCCTGTCGCCGATCAGCGGATCATGATTGACCTTCTCGCTGACGTCGCCGATCAGCTTGATGATCGTCTTGGCCATCCGGTACGCGGACGCGGCTTTGCCCGCGAACAGCACGACGCGCGGCACCCAGTCGCGCTCCGGATTCGCGCGAATCTCGTTGTAGCGTACGATCACGTGCAGCAAGTTCAGCAACTGGCGCTTATATTCGTGAATGCGCTTGACCTGCAGATCGAACAGCGCGTCCGGATCGAAGTGCAGCTTCGTGTGATGTGCGAGCCGGTGCACGAGCCGCAGCTTGCTCTGTCGTTTGGCCTCGCGGAACGCTTCGACGAACTCGTCGTCCTTGCGCAGATTACGCAGCTGCTCGAGCTCGAACAGATTGCTGCGCCAGTGTGTGCCGATGCGCGCGTCGATCAGCGACGACAGCGACGGACTCGCCTGCGCGAGCCAGCGGCGCGGCGTGATGCCGTTGGTCACGTTGGTGAAGCGGTCCGGATAGATGCGCGCGAAGTCGGCGAAGATGTCGCGCGTCATCAGCTGCGAATGCAGCTTCGACACGCCGTTCACCTTGTGACTCGCGACGATCGCCAGATACGCCATGCGCACGCGCCGCTGCCCATATTCATCGACGAGCGAAATGCGGCGGATCATCTCGGCGTCGTGGCCCGAGTGCTCGCTGACGTGCTTTAGAAACTGCGCGTTGATTTCGAAGATGATCTCGAGATGCCGCGGCAGCAGGCGTGACAACATTTCGACATCCCATGTTTCGAGCGCCTCGGGCATCAGCGTGTGATTCGTGTACGAGAAGATCTGCGTCAAGTGTTTCCACGCCTTGTCCCACGGCACATGATGCTCGTCGACGAGCAGGCGCATCAGCTCGGGAATCGCGAGCACCGGGTGCGTGTCGTTCAGATGCACCGCGACCTTCTCCGAGAAGCGTCCGAACGTGCTGTGCGTGCGCTGATAGCGGCGGATCAGATCCTGCATCGTCGCCGACACGAAGAAGTACTCCTGGCGCAGCCGCAATTCGCGGCCGGCCGGCGTCGAATCGTCCGGATAGAGCAGCCGCGACACGTTCTCCGACATGTTCTTGGTGTCGACCGCGTTGCGGTAGTCGCCGCGGTTGAACGCGCCGAGGTCGAGTTCCTCGGTCGCGCGCGCGGACCATAGGCGCAGCGTGTTGGTCGCGTCGGTCGCGTAGCCGGGGATCACGGTGTCGTACGCGGTCGCGTTCACATGCTCGGTGTCGATCCATTCGGTCTTGTCGCCGCGCTGCACGGTGCGGCCACCGAAGTGCACCATGTACTTGATTTCGGGTCGCGGAAATTCCCATGGGTTGCCGGCGCGCAGCCAATAGTCGGGCGCCTCGACCTGCTCGCCGTTGACGATTTCCTGACGGAACATGCCGTACTGGTAACGGATGCCGTAGCCGAAGCCCGGAATGCCGAGCGTCGCCATCGAGTCGAGAAAGCACGCCGCGAGCCGGCCGAGACCGCCGTTGCCGAGCGCTGCGTCGGGTTCGAGATCGATCAGCGCGTCCATGTCGACGCCGAGGCTCGCGAGCGCCTCCTTCATCTGATCGTGAATGCCGAGCGCGAGTAGCGCGTTGGTAAAGGTCCTGCCGATCAGAAACTCCATCGACAGGTAGTAGACCCGCTTCACGTCCTGCTCGTATTGCAGGCGGGTAGTCTTCATCCAGCGTGCGACAAGCCGGTCGCGCACGGCCAGCGCGGCCGCGTGCAGCCAGTCGTGCGGGTGAGCGGTGACAGCGTCCTTGCCGACGCCGTACATCATGCGATTCGAAATTGAGCGCCGTAGCGCGTCGACGGTACTGTTGAGCTGGTCGAATTCCAGATCGACGGCTGTCATCGAAGCCTCCGGGAAGTTCGACATGGCAGACGCGAACCGCACGGGAGACGGACGGGAGGCGCGTGCCTGTCGGAGCGGTTTAAAAAAACAGAGTAGGACATTTTAGGGATCGCGCATACTGGCGCGCGAGCGGACGGTGGCGCATACGGCGTGCCCGGCGAACTCGCCCGCTGCCACGCGACCGAGCCGCGGCGGGCGCCCCGACGCGGTGCAAACCGCGTGGCAGCGGCACTCGGGGTGGGCGTCGGCGCGCGTGAGTCGGGTCACGAAAGCGGGTTGGGGAAGGCAAACGCCCGAAGCATCTGCGAGCCGCACATCGATTATTTTTCCGATGCGTGACGAGCGGATGAAGCCCCGAATAGCCTGATTTTGTGATCGAATCGGGCGGCCCGTTCTGCCGGGCGGTTCTGTCGTATTCGTGTTGGATTTGACACGGGGCGTGTACCGATTCGGAGATGGTGGGCCGGATTGGCGGTTAGTTGCGTTTCATTGAGATCATAGCGCCTCATCTTCTAGCCGCCTCCCGGTCCCTGCCCGCCTCCCTGCACGATCGTGCCGTCTCTGCAACAATCGCGACGTTGCGCCGCACAAGCCGCCACGCCGATCCCCCGTGGACCGACAGCGCGCGCCTCACCCACGACGAAACCGCCGCCCGAGCGCGTCGCCTCTCCGGAAGCGACCGACACCGGCATGCCCAACCCCGCGAGCCACGCCTTGTCCGATAAGCTCAGCCCCGCCGTCGGCGTCCCCACGCCGACTCTCCCCGCCGACGGCCCGATGTCGGCCGCCAACCGCCGCGCGATGGCCGCGATCATGCTCGCCGTCGCGCTCGCCACGCTCGATACCGCGATCGCCAACACCGCACTGCCCGCGATCGCCGGCGATCTGCACGCGGCGCCGGCCGCCTCGGTCTGGATCATCAACGCATATCAGCTCGCGATGGTCGCGACGCTGCTGCCGCTCGCCGCGCTCGGCGATATCGTCGGGCATCGGCGCATCTATATCGGCGGCATCGCGCTGTTCACGCTGAGCTCGCTCGGCTGCGCGATGGCGCCGACGCTGCCGCTGCTCGCCGCCGCGCGCATCGTGCAGGGCTTGGGCGCCAGCGCGATCATGAGCGTCAACACCGCGCTGATCCGCTATCTGTATCCGCCGCATCGGCTCGGTCGCGGGCTTGGCACCAATGCGCTGATCGTCGGCGTGTCGTTCGCGGTCGGGCCGACGGTGGCGTCGTTGATTCTGTCGGTCGCGACCTGGCCGTGGCTGTTCGCGGTCAACGTGCCGCTCGGTGTACTCGCGCTGAGCTTCGCGATGCCGGCGCTGCCGCATACCGCGCAGAGCCGGCACCCGCTCGATCCGGTGGCGGCGCTGCTCAACGTGGTCACGTTCGCCGCGCTGATCTTCGCACTCGGCGAGGCGGCGCAACGCGCGTCGCTGCAGATCGTGCTCAGCGCCGCGGCGCTCGCCGGCGTGTTCGGGCTGCTGCTGATCCGCCGCGAGGCGGGCCACCCCGCGCCGATGCTGCCTGTCGATCTGTTCAAGCGGCCGGTGTTCGCGCTGTCGGCGGTGACGGCCGTGTGCTCGTTCGCCGCGCAGGGCCTCGCGTTCGTGTCGCTGCCGTTCTATTTCGAGGACGTGCTGCTGCGCAGCCAGGTCGAAACCGGCTTCCTGATGACGCCGTGGCCCGTCGTGGTCGCGCTCGCCGCGCCGCTCGCGGGCGGCCTGTCGGACCGCTACCCGCCGGGGCTGCTCGGCGCGATCGGGCTCGCGGTGCTGTCGGCGGGGATGGCCTCGCTGGCGATGCTGCCCGCCCATCCGCACGTGCTCGACATCGGCATCCGTATGGCGATCTGCGGCGCGGGTTTCGGCTTTTTCCAGTCGCCGAACCTGAAGGCGCTGATGGCGAGCGCGCCGCCGGAGCGCAGCGGCGGCGCGAGCGGCATCGTGGCGACCGCGCGGCTGCTCGGACAGGCGACCGGCGCGGCGCTGGTCGCGCTGTGCTTCGGCATTGCCGGCCGCCAGCATGGGCCGACGCTCGCGCTCGGCCTCGGCGCGTTCTTCGCCGCCGCGGCGAGCCTGGCGAGCGGCTTGCGGCTGCTCGCGCCGTCGCATCGCGCGGGCGTGCAGGCGAAGGCGGCGGTCAAGTGAGATATGCGCCGGACGGCGCGTGAGGCGGGGATGAAGCCTGAATGAAGCGCGCCTCGAACGAGCGCGCACGAGTTGGAGCCAGTGCGGGAAGACGAGGCGGCAACCACGCGAGCCGCCTCGCTTCCGACCCATGCGGCGCGATCAACGTGCCGCGAAATACCCCTTCACCGCGGCAATGAACGTGTCGATATCGTCGCGCGACACGTCCATGTGCGTGACGAAGCGCGACGCATACAGCATCTGCGTGAGGATGCCGCGCTCCTTGAGCCACGCCTCGAGCGGCGCGCAATGCTGCTGCGGAAACTGCGCGAACACCATGTTCGTCGCGACCGACTGCACCTTCACCTGCTCGATCGTCTCCAGCCCCGCCGCCAGATGCGCGGCATTTGCGTGGTCGTCGGCGAGCCGCTCGACGTTGTGATCGAGCGCGTACAGGCACGCCGCCGCGAGCACGCCAGCCTGGCGCATGCCGCCGCCGAGCACCTTGCGCCAGCGATGCGCGACGTCGATCAGCGCGCGGCCGCCGACCAGCACCGAGCCGACCGGCGCGCCCAGTCCCTTCGAAAAACAGATCGACACCGAATCGAACGGCTCGGCCAGCGCCGCGACCGGCTTGCCCGACGCGACCGCGGCGTTGAACACGCGCGCGCCGTCGAGGTGGGTCGCGAGGCCGCGCTCGCGCGCGAGCTGCGTCGCATCGGCGACGTACTGCGCCGGCAGCACCTTGCCGCCGATCGTGTTTTCCAGCGCGAGCAGCCGTGTGCGCGCGAAGTGATCGTCGATCGGCTTGATTGCGGCGGCGATTTTGTCGAGTGGGATCGAGCCGTCGGCGGCGTTTTCGAGCGGTTGGGGCTGGATGCTGCCGAGCACGGCCGCGCCGCCGCCCTCGTATTTGTAGGTGTGCGCGAGCTGGCCGACGATGTATTCGTCGCCGCGCGCGCAGTGCGCCATCAACGCGGCGAGGTTGCTTTGCGTGCCGCTCGGGAAGAACAGCCCCGCTTCCTTGCCGGTGCGCTCGGCCAGCGTTGCCTGCAGACGCAGGACGGTGGGGTCGTCGCCCCAGACGTCGTCGCCGACTTCGGCCGCCGACATCGCCGCGAGCATCGGCGGAGTCGGACGGGTAACGGTATCGCTGCGCAAATCGATCATTGTGTGTCCCTGTGCGTCCATGAATGACAGCCTACGGCAACCGGCCGCCCGTGCATTCCGGAAGGAACGCGCGCGCCGGCAAACGAGCCATACAGTGTATTCAATTCAGACGACGCTGAAAATCGGCGCATCCCCGAGAAGCGCGCCGATCCGGCTGCGATGCGCCAACAGTCGCGACGGGAAGCTCAGCCGCCAGGCTTCGGCAACCACTGGAGCGGATCGACCGGCTGGCCGTTCTCGCGCACTTCGAACTGGATCGACGCGACGCCGCGGCTATCGACACCGACCTCGCCGATCGTCTGCCCTTGCGCCACCGCATCGCCTTCCTTGACGAGTAGCTGGCTGTTCTGGCCGTACGCGGTGATCAGCGAATCGTTGTGCTTGATGATGATGAGCGGGCCGTAGGCTTCGATGCCGGTGCCCGCGTAAACCACGCGGCCGGTCGCCGCGGCCTTGACCGGATCACCGGGTTGGCCGCCGATCACGATGCCGTTGGATTTGCCCGGCGCGAACGCGCGCAGGATCGGTCCGCGCAATGGCCATTGCAGCACGCCCTGCTGTGGCACGGCGGCAGGGGCCGGCGCACCGGGTACGGCGCCCGGCGGCACGTTCGCCGTTGCGCCCGGCGCGGCTGGCGCACCCGGCGCCACCGCGACCGGCGGCGTGACCACGCTGCCCGAGGCCATTGGCGGTGAAACGCGCAGCACCTGGCCGGGCGCGACCGCCGCGTTGACCGGCAAGCCGTTCCAGGCCGCGATTTCCTGCGGCCTTCGTCCATAGGCCGAAGCGATGCCGGACAGCGTATCGCCCGGATTGACGCGATAGTAGCCGGCGGGCACCGGGACGGTCGCGAGGCTGGTCGTGCTCGACGGCGCGTTGCTGTAGAACGGCGTGCTTTCCCACGGCATCGTCGTGCAGCCGGCGATCGCCACGCCGAGCGCCGCCGCCATCAGCAGGCGGATCGCCGTCGGTTGCCATTGTTGTGTCATCTGATTTTCCTCGACGTGTGTCTCAATCCAATTCAATCGACGCCGTAGCAATTGCCGTGCCGTCACGCTTGCACACGGTCGCGGCTGTCCGCTGGCGCCTGGATATCGTGCGCGACCGCCACACGCGCGCCGTCAAACTGCCGTGTTCTTCAGACGCTGCCCTGCTTTTCGACGACGAGCACGCGTGCCGCGCCGAGCGGATGCGCGACATGCTCGATGCCGACCGACGCATGGAACACGTCGCCGGTTTCGAGCACTGTCGTGCGTTCGACGCCGTCTTCGCGATAGCGCATTTCGACGCGGCCGTCGAGCACGGCGAATACCTCCTCGCCGTCGTTCACGTGCCACTTGTACGGCTGGTCGGTCCAATGCAGACGCGTGGTGACGCCGTTCATGTTCGCGATGTCGAGCGCGCCCCAGGCACGCGACGCGGTGAAGCTTCTGCTGCGGATGATCTTCATGGTCGATGAGCAATTGGCAAGCGCGCAAGCCCGGCGGACGGCGCCGTGCGCCTACGGCGTCGGCGCTCGCGCGGCTGGCCCTATTATAGGTCGCGTGGCCCGCGCGTCTGGGCGAGCAAGCCGCCACGGTCGTTCCGTCCGATCATTGCAGGCGATCGACCATCGCCTATACTCAGTCAAGCCGCGCGGAGCAGCTCACGACAATGTTGGGATTCTGGGAGGAATCGAGGATGAACAAAGCCACCTTTCTGGCCGTGCAACTCAACGTCGACGATGTGGCGGCGTCTGCCGGCCTCGTCGAACTGCTGAACACGCATCTGATCTTCGCCGCCGACGTCGCCGAGGCCGCCGATGCACTCGTGCAACTGGCGAGCATCGCGGGACTGTCGAGCGGGGTCGAGGCGAGCGTCGAGCTGCCTGCGGTGGCGCTCGAACGGCTGCGCGAGGCGCTCGACAACCTGAGCGACTACGACGAATCGTGGCTGCTCGCGCTGGAGCCGAGCCGCGCGCTGTTCGATGACATCGGCCGGCGGCAGCGAACGCTGCATTGACGGGAACGTCGCAGCACGGCGCCGTAAACGACAAAACGCCATCCGATCGAACTGGATGGCGTTTTTTCTTGCCCGCCGCGTTCGCGCTATTCCACGAAGCGGCGTCTACAGTGCACTACAACTACCCACTACATCTGCGGACTGCTACTGCGATCAGTTGCCGAAGTACACCGAGTCACGGTTGGCCTTCGCCGGAATGACAGCATGGCCAGCTTGCGACGTGCCGGCGGCCGGAGCGCCGTAGCCGCTGGTGTCTGCGGGGTTGGCCGCGATGGCCGTGCCGCGTTGCGCATCGACGCGTGCTTGCGCTGCCTGGATGTCGGCCGGGTAGTTCACGTCGCTGGCGCTCGGGTTGTAGCCGGCCTTTTCGAGTTGAATCAGTTCAGCGCGAACCTGAGCACGGGTCACCGGCTGACTCGCTTGAGCGAACGACGCGACCGGAACAACGAGGGCGGCGGCGATGGCAACTGCGGAAATCAGGGTCTTCATGATTAACCTCCAAAGGACTTGTTGTGTGGTGCGCCTCGGGTTTCTGCTTATCCCTCAGCGATTGAAAACAAGTTTAGAGGTGTCTCGATCTAGGGCAAACCCTTAAATCACTGAAACTCTATTGCTGCCGTCGCAATAATCATTTGGCATTCTTTAAGTCCGCGTTTAACCCGCGAGACATTTGGTAATAATGCGGCGTTTCCTTGCTGATCCAAACGGAGCAACGGCCCGGCGCGCCCTGTCACCATGGCGCGCCGGGCCGTTTTTTCAACCGCTCAGCTCCACTGCGCGTGGAAGCTGCCCGGCTTGTCGATGCGTTCGAACGTATGCGCGCCGAAGAAGTCGCGCTGCGCTTGCACGAGGTTCGCGGGCAGACGCTCCGAGCGGTAGGCGTCGAAATACGCGATTGCCGACGCGAATGCCGGCACCGGCACACCCGCGTTGACCGCGGCCACCACGACTTCGCGCAGCGCCGCCTGGTAGTTCTTCGCGATGTCGCGGAAGTACGGGTCGAGCAGCAGGTTCGCGAGCGCCTTGTCCTTCGAATAGGCGTCGGTGATCTTCTGCAGGAAGCGCGCGCGGATGATGCAGCCCGCGCGGAAAATCTTCGCGATCGTCCCGTAGTCGAGATCCCAGTTGTACTCTTCCGACGCGGCGCGCAACTGCGCGAAGCCCTGCGCGTACGAGATCACCTTGCTGAAGTACAACGCGCGGCGCACCGATTCGATGAACGCGTCCTTCGCGCCTTCGAGCGGCCTCGCCTGCGGACCTTCCAGCACCTTGCTCGCGGCCACGCGCTGCGTCTTCAGCGACGACAGCACGCGCGCGAACACCGCCTCGGTGATCAGCGGCAACGGCGCGCCGAGGTCGAGCGCGTTCTGGCTGGTCCACTTGCCGGTGCCCTTCTGCGCGGCACGGTCGAGAATCACGTCGACGAGGTCCTTGCCGGTTTCGTCGTCCTTCTTGCCGAAGATCTTCGACGTGATTTCGATCAGATAGCTGTCGAGCTCGCCCTGGTTCCACTCGGTGTAGACCTTGCCGAGTTCCTCGTTCGACAATCCGACGACCTGCTTCAACACCGCGTAGCTTTCGGCGATCAGTTGCATGTCGCCGTACTCGATGCCGTTGTGCACCATCTTCACGAAGTGGCCCGCGCCGTCCGGTCCCATGTACGCGACGCAGGGCTCGCCGTCCGGCGCCTTCGCGGCGATCTCGGTGAGGATCGGCGCGACGAGGTCGTACGCGTCGCGCGGGCCGCCCGGCATGATCGACGGGCCTTTCAGCGCGCCTTCCTCGCCGCCCGAGACGCCGGTGCCGATGAAATGCAGACCGGCCTTCGCGAGTTCCTGGTTGCGGCGGATCGTGTCGGTGAAAGGCGTGTTGCCGCCGTCGATCAGGATGTCGCCTTTTTCGAGCAGCGGCTTGAGCGAGGCAATGGTCGCGTCGGTCGGCTCGCCGGCCTTGACCATCATCAGAATGCGGCGCGGCTTTTCGAGCGAGTCGACGAACTCTTCCAGCGTGAAAGCCGGCACCAGTTTGCGGTCCGGAAATTCGGCGATGAGTTCGTCGGTTTTCGCGCGGCTACGGTTGTAGACCGACACCGCGTGGCCGCGGCTCTCGATGTTGAGCGCCAGATTGCGGCCCATGACCGCCAGCCCCACCACGCCGATTGCCTGTTTGCCCATTTGAATTCTCCAGAGTCCAAAAAAATGTCGTGGCGCCGCGCCATGAGAACGGCGGCGCGGCGTCGAGGGTGAAAGGATAAAAGAAATGCGCGCTTGCCGCTTGGGAGGGGGCAAGCACGCCAGTTGCTCGTGCTCCTGTCGTGCTCATGTTTTCGCGTGACGACAGGTATTGTGCGCGCGTCGGCGTTTGCGCGGCGGGTTCGGTTTGGTATCGGACCGAGGTTTGGCGCAAGGCGTGGACGAATGCGCGGCCCGTCGGTGCACCCGCTACCCTGCTCGTTTCGTGAACACCAGGCTGAAGTTGTTCGCGGGCATCGCGACCACCCGTTCGCAGGTGAGCCCCGCCGTGTCGCCGAGCGCGACGACCGCTTCCATATCGCGCACGCCCCATTCGGGATCGCGGCTCTTCAACCATTGATCGAACGCTGCGTTGCTCGGCGCCGTGTGCGCGCCGCCGCGCCGGTAAGGACCGTATAGATAGAGCACGCCGCCGTCGACGAGGCGCCGCCCCGCGCCGTCGAAAAGTGCCTGCGCCGCGCTCCACGGCGAGATGTGGATCATGTTGATGCAGACGACGGCGTCGAGCGCATCGACGCCCCAGTCCGGCTGATGCACGTCGAGCGCGAGCGGCGCGCGCACGTTCGCGAGCCCCGCGTGCGCGGTCCACGCCGCAATCGACTCGCGCGCCTCCTCATCGGCATCGCTCGGCTGCCAGTCGAGACCGGGCAGCGCGCCGGCGAAGCAGATCGCGTGCTCACCGGTGCCGCTCGCGATTTCGAGCACGCGGCCGCTCGCCGGCAGCGCCTCGCGCAGCACGGCGAGGATCGGTTCGCGATTGCGTTCGGCGGATGGCGAATGTTGCCGGGAGTCGGTCATGGTCGGCTCTGGGTGTTCCTCAGGTTTTGACGGTGATCCACGGGATCTACTCATTCTCAATCGCCAGCCAGCAGACCGGCGAGCGCGCTCAAGGTATCGCCGCACGGCGCGGCCACCTTCAGCAACAGCAGCGGATCGGCGCGCGTGCGGCCGAGGTTGATCGCCGCGATCGGCTTGCCCTGGCGCTGCGCCCACACGCAGAAGCGGTAGCCGGAATACACCATCAGCGACGAGCCGGCCACGAGCACGGCGTCGGCCGCATCGAGCGCATGCGACGCCGCTTCGACGCGCGCCTTCGGCACGTTCTCGCCGAAGAACACCACCGACGGCTTCAGCAACCCGCCGCAGTTCGCGCATGCCGGTACGCGAAAACCGCCGAGATCGTGCCACTCGAGATGCGCGTCGCCATCGGCGGCGGCTTCGGCCGTGACGTCGAGCAGAGCGGGGTTGTCGGCTTCGAGCGTCTGCTGGATCGCCGCGCGCGAGTGCTGCATGCCGCAGTCGAGACAACTGACGCCGTCGATGCCGCCATGCAGTTCGATCACGTCGCGGCTGCCCGCGCGCTGATGCAAGCCGTCGACGTTCTGCGTGACCAGCGTCGGCACGTGACCGGCCGCTTCGAGCCGCGCGAGCGCGACATGCGCGGCATTCGGCTGCGCGCGCGCGACGAGCGGCCAGCCGACCATGCTGCGCGCCCAGTAGCGCTGACGCATCGCCGGCGTGCCAAGGAACTCCTGCAGCGTGATCGGCGGCGAGCGCTTCCATGCGCCGTTGTCGTCCCGGTAGCCGGGGATGCCGGAGTCAGTGCTGATGCCCGCGCCGGTCAGCACGAACAGGCGCGGATGACGCCGCACGAAGCGATGCAGATCGTCGAGCGTGTGCGGATCGGTGAGAGATTCGGTCGGCGTGAGCTGAAGGTCGGTCATAACGGAGACGGTGGACGATCGCGCGCGAATCAGCGGCGAGGGCTCGGTTTGCCGCGCGTGGGTGTCGAGCGACGCGCGTCGGCTTGCGGTTTCGACTTCGCGCCCTGCGTGTCCGGTCGCCGCGCTGGCCGCGCCTTCTGCGCCTGCCGCTTGTGCCACGCAGCCAGCGCGAGCTCGTAGCGCTCCAGCGCTTCATCGTAGAGATCGAACACACACTGCGTGCAACCGCTATGACAGCAGTCGTCGAGATCGGGCCGCACGGGCGGCTGCGGCGGCGGGTCGTCGCTGGGTGTGGCGCGGGGCACGGCGGCTTGCTTTGCGTGGAAAAATGGCGGAGCGCCCAGTATAAGTTGAACGCGCGCGCCCCGCTCCCCGCCCCGGCGTTGTGAGCCGGTGCTGCGCGCCGCTCAGCCGCGCCCGACGAATGGCATCTTGCTCGCCATGATCGTCATGAACTGCACGTTCGCCGACAGCGGCAGGCTCGCCATATGCAGCACCGCGTCGGCGACGTGCTGCACGTCCATCAGCGGCTCGACCGCGATCTCGCCGTTCGCTTGCGGCACGCCGCGCGCCATTCGCGCGGCCATCTCGGTCCCTGCGTTGCCGATGTCGATCTGACCGCACACGATGTCGTATTTGCGGCCGTCGAGCGACACCGCCTTCGTGAGTCCGGTAATCGCGTGCTTGGTCGCCGTGTACGCGGCGCTGTTCGGACGCGGCGCATGCGCGGAGATCGAGCCGTTGTTGATGATGCGGCCACCGCGCGGATTCTGCGTCTTCATCAGGCCGAACGCCGCGCGCGTGCACAGGAACACGCCGTTCAGATTGGTATCGACGATGGAACGCCATTCGTCGATGCTCACTTCGTCGAGATCGACGGGCGAGCCGTTGCGTCCCGCGTTGTTGAACAGCAGGTCGAGCCGGCCGAAGCGCGCGCGGATCGTGTCGAAAAGCGCGGCGACGCTGTCGGCGTCGGTTACGTCGCACGATACCGCGAGCGCGTCGCCGCGCAGCGCCCGCGCTTCCTGCGCGACCGCATCGAGCGCGGCCTGGCGGCGGCCGGCGAGCACCACGCTATAGCCGTGCTGCGCGAGCGTCAGTGCGCACGCGCGGCCGATGCCGCTGCCCGCGCCCGTCACCAGCGCCACTTTTCCGTTTCCTGTTTCCGACATCACGCATCTCCTGTTGGATTGGGTAGCGACGCGAGCTTGTTGCGGCGATCGGTCCGATCGCCATCGACACGCGCGTCTTTTCGCCCCGCACCATACAACAGCGAATCGGCGATCGCAAACCGCGCGACGTCTTTCACGGCGCTTTCACCGGGGTACGTGGGCGCCGAACGCGGCTCGTGGACGAGCGCAACAGTGGTATCGTTCGCGGTTGCGCATCGCGCAAGATTCACGGCCTTCCCGGGACGGAGGAAGGCGTACTGGAAGCACGTTCGATGAATGAATGCCCGAACCCGCCGCGCCGCTGGCCGCGTAGCCGCAACTCCGCACTGCTGAACGGCACGATCGGCTGGCACGTGATCGTGCTGATCGGCGTGGCTGTCGCACCGGCCGCGTGGCCATGGTGGCTCGCCGCGATCGTCGCGAATCACGCGCTGTTCACGATCGCCGGACTATTGCCGCGCACCACCCTGCTCGGGCCCAACTGGACCCGCCTGCCCGCGAACCCGCGCAACGCGGATGCAATCGCGCTGACCATCGACGACGGTCCCGATCCCGTCGTCACGCCGCAAGTGCTCGATCTGCTCGACGCGTTCGACGTGCGCGCGACGTTCTTCTGCATCGGCGCGAAGGTGGAGCGTTATCCGCAACTCGCGCGCGAGATCGTCGCGCGTGGGCATGGGCTCGAAAATCACTCGCAGGTGCACGTGCATACGTTTTCGGTCACGTTTCCGCGCGCGTTGACGCGCGAGATCGCCGCCGCGCAACGCACGCTCGAAACCGTCAGCGGCGCGCGGCCGATGTTTTTCCGCGCGCCCGCCGGCCTGCGCAACCTCTTCCTGGAGCCGGTGCTGCGCAAGCTCGACCTGCGTCTCGCGGCCTGGACACGGCGCGGCTACGATACGCGCGAGCGTGACCCTCACGTGGTTGCGCGGCGGCTGCTCGATGGTCTCGCCGCGCGCGACATCCTGTTGCTGCACGATGGCAACGCCGCGCTGACGATCGAAGGCCAGCCGCTGATTCTCGCGGTGCTGCCGAGCGTGATCGAGGCGGCACGCCAGCGCCATCTGCGTTTCGTCACGCTGCGCGAAGCGCGCGCCGATGCGTGACGGTGCGCGTGAAGTGACACCACGTGCACGCAGCGCTACACACGGAAATCCGCCGCCATGTCCTCGTCGGTGCGCGCTTCGAGCTTGCCGTCGCGGCACGCTTTGATGAACACGTCGTAGTCGCGCTCGACCTGATCCGCGTAGGCGCTCGCGTAGCCGCTCAGCGCTTCGCCGAACTGATCGCCGCGGCCGATGTACGCGCTGATCTCGATCGCCTGGCCGCTCGCCTTCGCATGCGCGCGCGCCATGATCCAGCCGCATAGCCGCGCATAGCCGTCGAGCAGATCGCTGTCGAACAGCTCGATATTCGCGGACAGCTTCATGTCGCGCAGCTGGCGGAAATAGAAATGCCGCCCGAGCGGCCCGGTCCCCCAGCCGAGGAAGACGTCGCTCGCGGCCTGCAGCAGCCGCTGTCCTTGCACGACGCGCTCGCCCTGATGCTTGGCCGCCGGCGACTTGTAGAACTGCGCGATGACCGACGGCCGCGCCTGCTTCAATTGCAGGAACAACGGCTTGCCCATGTGATCGACGAGCAGCACGACCAGACAACGCGTGCCGACGCTGCCGACGCCGACCGCCTTGAATACGACGTCGTGCCTCGTGAACTGATCCAGCAGTTCGCGCCGATCGCGCGACATCGTCTTGCGGTACTCGTCCCACACTTGCTCGACCATCTTGTCGACGTTGCCGGTCCGGTAGGTTTCGGTTTCCTCGGCCGTCAACAACGTGTTCGCACCGTGCACGTGAAACAGCGCGGGCGGCGCATCGTGGATGGTCCAACGATTGCCGTCGAACGAGGCCATTTTTTCGAGCAGGCTCTCATGCGTGCGGCTCGCGGCCTTCTCCATGCCGCGCCGCACCGCGCGCCGGCGCTCGGGCGTCAGTGCGATCTCGGCCATGCGGTCGAACGTGATGCGGTCGTACCACAGGTCGAGCGCGCCGAACTGCGCGTATTGCGCGACACGATCGCGATACGAGCCGACCGCCGTCATCACTAGACTCTCGGCGGTGCCGCGGCTCAGGCGCATCTGGCGCGCGGCCACGACGAGGCTCGCGCACAGGCGTTTCAGGTCCCATTCGAACGGGCCGATCGAGACTTCATCGAAGTCGCTCAGGTCGAAGACCAGTTGCCGCTCGGGCGTTGCGAAGCCGCCGAAATTCATTAGATGGCCGTCGCCGCAGATCGGCATGGTGAGGCCGGTGTCGTGCACCTTGCTCAGATCGTGCGCCTGCAGAATCGCGCTGCCTCGAAAAAACGAGAACGGCGAGGCAGCCATGCGCCCATAGCGCAGCGGCACCAGATTCTCGACGCGCTCCGCGCTGCTCTGTTTCAGCAGCTCGATCGGATCGCGGTGCAACTCGCCGACCGCCCGGTGACTCGAGCGTTTCGAATGCTCGCGCGCGGCGCGGCCGCGCGCTTCCCGTTCGGCAATGGTGCTGGCTTTCATGCTTTCTCTCCGTTTTGCGAGTCTTGAGCCGGCGCTGACAGAGACTGCTTGCCGCGCACGGCGTCCTTAACATCGAGGGCTGCAGCCGCGATCATAACGGGTCGAAACACACGATGAATCGCCGCCAGTGAGCGCGGCGCTTGCAGCCGTGGCGGCGAGCTTGCAACCGGCTTTACAGCCAGCCAGTAGCTCGCGTAGTACGCCGTAGTATTTTTCCAACGCCGGCTCGCGTGGGCGCGAAAGCCCATGCAGCCGCGCGCGCACCGCGCGTAGAATCGAGCGCATGCGCCCTACCCTCGCTCCGCAGCGCGAGCCCGAGCTGCCGCTGCATACGCCCAGTGTGTCGTCGCTGACGTTGGCGGCGGTCATTGCGCTGATCGCGTGGATGGCGATCCTCGCGCAAGCCGACCTCACGATCGATCGCTCGCTCGCGCGCGGGCTCACCGTGTTCGACGCGCTCGCGCGCATGAGCAGCTACCTGACCAATCTGACGGTGCTCGCCAGTGCGCTCTGCTTCACCTGCATCCTGCTGTGGAAGCATCGCTCGCCGCTCGTGCGCTTTTTCCGGCAGCCCACGGTCGTGACCGCGGTGGTCGCGTACATCGTGTTCGTCGGCATGGCGTACAACCTGCTGTTGCGCGGACTGTGGCCGCTGTCGCCGTACCGGCGCCTGCTCAACGAGTCGCTGCACAGCGTGCTGCCGATGCTCGCCGCGCTCTACTGGGTGCTGTTCGTGCCGCGTTTTCATCTGCGGTTGCGCCACGCTCCGCTGTGGCTCGTCTATCCGCTCGCCTATCTCGGCATCACGTTCTGGCGCGGCAGCCTGTCGGATTTTTATCCGTATCCGTTCATCGACGTCGAAACGCTCGGGCTGCGCCAGGTGCTCGTCAATGCCGCGCTGCTGTTCGGCGGTTTTCTGATGCTGCTGGCCGTGTTCGTCGGCATCAATTTCGGGCGTCGACGATGATGTTCGAGCACGTCCCGTTTGGCCGGATGCATGGCGTCCCGTCGCCGGGCGCACTTCTTGCGCGCCTTTCGTCACTGACGCAGGCTCACGCCGCACTGGCACGGCTTGCGCGGCGCCCTTGTGCGAGCGCGTTGCAATTGCAGCGGGCCCGCACGTAAATATGACAACAGGAGCGATGCATATGGATACGAATTCAGCGGCAGGCGCGGTAAAGGAAGTCGCGGGCAAGGTGCAAAGCGCGGTCGGCGATGCCGTCGGCGACACCAGCGCGCAGGTGGCGGGCAAGGCGCGCGAATTGAGCGGCAAGGCGCAGCAGTTATGCGCGAATACGACGAGCCTCGTGCGCGATACGACGGCCGAAAACCCGTTCACGACGCTGGCCGTGGTTGCTCTCGCCGGGTTCGTGATGGGCGCGCTGTGGTCGCGCGGCGGTCGCGACTACGACTGAAGCAGGCACGGCGCCGGATCATAGGCGCCGATCAACAGGGCGCAGCAGTCGCGCCAAAGCGGGCGATCCGCCGCAAGCGGATCGCCCGCCGCTTCACTAGCCGCTCTTCTTCTTGCGGCCGGCGCCCATTTCCAGTTCGATCCACGTCGGCGCGTGGTCGCTGGCATGCGGTTCGCCGCGCACCCAACGGTCGACGCCCGCATCGCGCAGGCGCGGCGCGAGGTCGGCGCTCAGCAGCAGATGATCGATGCGCAGCCCCGAATTCGTATCCCAATGACGGCGGAAATAATCCCAGAACGTGTACACGCGTTCGTCGCCGAAATGCGTGCGCAGCGCATCGGTCCAGCCTTGCGCGAGCAGCCTGCGATAACGCTCGCGGCTCTCCGGCTGCAGCAGCGCGTCCTTTAGCCACGAGCGCGGGTTGTAGATGTCTTCGTCGGTCGGCACGACGTTGAAGTCCCCAGCAATCACGACCGGGTGGCCGCTCTGGTAGAGCTGCGCCGCATGCGCGATCAGATGATCGAACCACGCGAGCTTGTAGTCGAACTTGGGGCCGGGCTGCGGATTGCCGTTCGGCAGGTACAAACACACGATCAGCACGCCGCCGACCGCGGCCTCGATGTAACGGCTATGCGTGTCGTCTTCGAAACCGGGCAGACCGCGCCGACGTTCGAGCGGTGCGTCACCTTTGGCCAGAATCGCCACACCGTTCCATGCGCTCTGGCCTTGCCACACGGCGCCATAACCGGCGTCGCGCAATCCGTCGACTGGAAATGCGCTATCCACCGCCTTCAGTTCCTGCAGGCAGACGACGTCCGGCGCCTCGCGTTCGAGCCATTGCAATAGCGCGGCCTGCCGCGAGCGGATACCGTTGATGTTGAACGTCGCAATGCGCAGCTTCGCCATGATCATCCCTCCCTCGCCTATTGCTCCGCGACGTCGCGATACTCGGTCGCCCTCGAACGCGCGCGGCAATCAGGGTGTTATCCCCGATCGGTTTTGCTCATAGCACCGACTCCATTTTGGCCCGGTTGGCCAGTTCCAAATTTATCACCCGCAAAGCGGACATTCCGTCCAGTTCAAACCTGTCGACATCTGCGGTGAAGCTACCCGTAAGTCTGACGATCCCCGGATGTCCGCCGCCGCCGATCGATTTGCTGCGAGGCATGCTCGCAGCCTGCCGGGCGCGTTGAGCCCGGAGGTCGATTTCGCATTTTCCCCGTTGCAACGTGCAACTTTTGCCCGTGTTTGCGCGGCTCCAGCCGGGCTCCATCGCGGTCATTGCGCATATTGGCCTGCCTTTATTGCGCAGATCGGCTTTGCGCTTGCAGCGAGTTTTTAATACCGTGTTAGCTGCAACGGCATTCAAATTGCTCCGCAATAGTTTTGTTTCAACGCGATGCGTTGGACATCGACGCGTCGTCGGCCTGCATTGACCTTTCAGTGGAGTCAACAGATCGTCATGACCATGCCTACAGAATGTCAGCATTGCGGGGACGCCCCCGCATCAGAGTCCACCGCCGAGCCCACCACCACGCCTTCCCAACCGTCACGACGTCGCTTCCTGCAATCGGCGGCGGCCGCCGCGACGATCGGTGCGGCGCCGCATCTGCGCGCGCAAACGCAAGCGCCGGCGCCCGCCTCACCCGCGCCGCGAAGCAACCCCGTGGTGCCGCCGCGCCCCGTCACGTTGACCGTCAACGGCCGCGCGTACACGCTGCAGCTCGAATCGCGCGTGACGCTGCTCGACGCGTTGCGCGAATACGCGGGTCTGATGGGCACGAAGAAAGGCTGCGACCGCGGTCAATGCGGCGCCTGCACGGTGCTCGTCGACGGCCGCCGCATCAACTCGTGTCTGACGCTCGCGGTCATGCACGAAGGCGAGAACATCACGACCGTCGAAGGACTCGCGAGCAACGGCGCGTTGAGTCCGGTGCAGGCCGCGTTCATCGAACACGATGCGTTCCAGTGCGGCTACTGTACGCCCGGGCAGTTGTGCTCGGCGACCGCCCTGCTCGGCGAATTCCGCAACGGCACAGCGAGCACCGTGACCGCCGACGTGCGCGCGCGTCCCGCCGCGCTCACCGACGACGAAATCCGCGAACGCATGAGCGGCAACATCTGCCGCTGCGGGGCGTACGTGAACATTGTCGCCGCGGTCCGCGCCGCGCACGACAACGCCTGACGGAGACCGACATGGATGCGATCTCCTACGAACGCGCCGGCGACGTCGCCAGCGCGGTGCGCGCCGCGCAACAGCCGGGCGCGGTATTCATCGGCGGCGGCACGAATCTGCTCGATTTGATGAAGGGCGGCGTCGCGCGGCCGGTGCGGCTCATCGATATCACGCACATCGGCGGCCTCGACTCGGTGACGACGCTGGCCGGCGGCGGCATCCGCATCGGCGCGCTGGTGCGCAACAGCGAGGCGGCCAATCACGCGCTGGTGCGCGAGCAGTACCCGCTGCTGTCGCAAGCGCTGCTCGCAGGCGCGTCGGCGCAGTTGCGCAACATGGCGACCGTCGGCGGCAATCTGCTGCAACGCACCCGCTGCGGCTACTTCTACGACACCGCGTTCACGCAGTGCAACAAGCGCCTACCCGGCAGCGGCTGCGCGGCGCTCGACGGCCATAACCGCGCGCATGCGATCCTCGGCGCGAGCCCGCAATGCATTGCGGTCAACCCGTCGGATATGAGCGTCGCGCTGGCCGCGCTCGATGCGCTGGTGCGCGTGAGCGGCCCCAGCGGCGAGCGCACGATCGCGTTCGCCGATTTCCATCGGCTGCCGGGCGACCGGCCCGATGTCGATACCACCTTGCAGCCCGGTGAGCTGATCACCGCGGTCGATCTGCCGCCGCCGCTCTTCAGCGCGCATTCGCACTATCTGAAGGTGCGTGACCGCGCGAGCTACGCGTTCGCGCTCGTATCGGTCGCGGCCGCGTTGCAGATGGACGGCGAGCGTGTTCAGAGCGCGCGCATCGCGCTCGGCGGCGTCGCGCACAAACCATGGCGCGCGAACGTGGCCGAGCAGATGCTGAGCGGCCAGCCGCTCAGCCAGGCCACGCTGAAGAACGCCGCCGCGGCCGCGTTGAGCGGCGCGCAGCCGCGCCACGACAACGCCTTCAAGGTGCAGCTCGCGCAGCGCGCGATCGTGCGTGCGGTCAATCAGGCAGCCGGCAACGCGGGAGGTATCGCATGAATCTGATCGGACAACCGCTCGATCGCGTCGACGGACTGCTGAAGGTGACCGGCGACGCGCGTTATGCAGCCGAATTCCCCGGGGCGCGCCTCGCGCATGCGGTGCTCGTGACGAGCACGATCGCGGGCGGCACGATCGCGTCGATCGATGCGAGCCGCGCCGAGGCCGTGCCCGGCGTGCTGCTCGTGATGACCTACCAGAACGCGCCGCGCCTGCCGAATGGCGGCCGGCCCGCGCTCGCGCCGCCGGCCGGCCGGCATCTGTCGCTTCTGCAGGATAACGAAGTGCACTACAGCAACGAGCCGGTCGCGGTGGTCGTCGCCGATACGCTCGAACATGCGGCCGATGCCGCTCGCCAACTCCGCATCGCCTATCAGCCGGGCGCCGCGGCGCTCGACTTCGAGCAGGCGAAGGCGCACGCGCATGCGCCGGACAAGCCGCAGGGCCGCCAGACCGACACGCAGCGCGGCAGCTTCGAGGACGGCATGCAAAGCGGCGACGTGCATATCGAAGCGACCTATACGACGCCGATCGAGCACCACAACCCGATGGAGCCCCACGCGACGATGGCGCAGTGGGACGGCCCGCAGTTGACGGTCTACGACTCGACGCAGGGCGTGAGCGGCGCTGCGCAGGTGCTCGCGAAGACGTTCGCCATCCCTGTGTCCGACGTGCGCGTGATCTCGCCGCTGATCGGCGGCGGCTTCGGCTGCAAGGGCTCGTCGTGGTCGCACGTGTCGCTGTGCGTGATGGCCGCGCGGCAAACCGGGCGGCCCGTGCGGCTCGCGCTCGAACGCCCGCAGATGTTCGGCCCGGTCGGCGCGCGGCCGCGCACCGAGCAGCACTTCGTGATCGCCGCGCGGCATGACGGCACGCTGAGCGCGATGCGTCACGACAGCATCTCGAACACGTCGATGATCGAAGACTGGACCGAGACCTGCTGCATGGTCACGCGCATGCTGTACGCGGTGCCCAACCAGATAACGACGCACCGGCTCGTGCAACTCAATGTCGGCACGCCGACCTTCATGCGCGCACCCGGAGAAACCACCGGCTCGTTCGCGCTCGAATCGGCGATGGACGAACTCGCCGTCGCGCTGAAGATGGACCCGCTCGCGCTGCGCCTGAAGAACTACGCTGACAGCGATCCGCAGGAGCACAAGCCGTGGTCGGGCAAGTCGCTGCGCGAGTGCTATCAGATCGGCGCCGAGAAGTTCGGCTGGTCGCGCCGCCCGCACGCGCCACGTTCGAGACGCGACGGCAACACGCTGATCGGCATGGGCATGGCGACCGCAACCTATCCGGCCAACCGCAGCGAGGCGTCGGCGCTTGCGCAGATTCTGCCGGACGGCACCGCGGTGGTCGCATCGGGCACGCAGGACATCGGCACCGGCACCTACACGGTGATGACCCAGGTCGCCGCCGATGCGCTCGGCTTCGCGCCCGAGCAGATCCGCTTCGCGCTCGGCGATTCGTCGCTGCCGCGCGCGCCGGGCTCGGGCGGTTCGCAGTCGGCGGCGAGCGTATCGCCTGCGGTGCGCGACGCGGCGAGCCAGGCGCGCAGCCAGCTGATCGCGCTGGCGCTTGCCGATGCGGCGTCGCCCGTGCATGGCCTGCCGCTCGATGACGTCACCGTCGCAAGCGGCTGGGTCGTGAGCCGCTCGCAACCGGGCAAGCGCGATCCGGCCGCGGCGATCATCGCGCGCGCGGGCGGCAAGCCGATCGAGGCGAGCGCGACCGTGAAGCCCGGCGACGAGAAGCAGAAGTACTCGTTCCACTCGTTCGGCGCGGTGTTCGTCGAGGTCCACGTCGATGCCGAGCTCGGCACGATCCGCGTGCCGCGCGTGGTCGCGGTGTACGACGTCGGCCGCGTGCTGAACCAGAAGACCGCGCGCAGCCAGATGATGGGCGGCATCGTATGGGGCATCGGCGCGGCGCTGCAGGAGGAAAGCACGCTCGATGCGCGCTTCGGACGCTTCACGAACGCGAACCTCGCCGAGTATCACGTGCCGGTGAATGCCGATATCGGCACGCTCGACATCACCTTCATCGACCGGCCCGATCCATATATCAACTCGCTCGGCGTGCGCGGTATCGGCGAGATCGGCATCACGGCCGTGGTGGCCGCGATCGCGAACGCGGTGTACAACGCGACCGGCGTGCGGGTGCGCGATCTGCCGATCACGCTGGACAAGGTGGTGCGGACCTGAACCGGCGGCAGTGCCGGAATTGGAGTGAAAGCGAAAGCGGCGGCCGGCTTGCATCGGGCGTGCCTTGTCGCTTGCTTCGCGCCCCGTTGCATCGCACAATCGGGGGCATTCCTGTCTACCGGTATCCGCCGATGGCCTACGCCTCGCTCGCCACTGGTGTGTTGCTCGCCGCCGGTCTCGGCTCGCGCTTCGATCCGCACGGGCTGCACAACAAACTGCTCGCACGTATGCCCGACGGCAAGCCGGTTGCGCATGAAGCCGCGCATCGGCTGCTGCGGGTCGTGACGCGGGTGCTCGCTGTCGTGCGGCCGGGCTCCGACGCGCTCGCCCGCGCGCTGAACGATGCCGGCTGTGATGTCGTGTTTGCGGCGAGCGCCGAGCGCGGCATGGGCGCGAGCCTCGCCGCCGGTATCGAAGCGAGCGACGACGCCGAGGGCTGGATCGTCGCGCTCGCCGATATGCCGCGCATTGCGGTTCCGACGATCGAAGCGGTAGCCCGCGCGCTCGACAACGGCGCGCCGCTCGTCGCGCCGTTCTACGACGGCCAGCGCGGCCATCCGGTCGGCTTCGGCAGCGAGCATCGCGACGCGCTACTCGCGCTGGACGGCGACACCGGCGCGAAAGCACTGCTCAGGTCACACGCGCTGACGCGCATCGACGTCGACGATCCCGGCATTCTGCGCGACGTCGACACGCCGGACGATTTGCGCACGCTCTAGCCGCCAACATCAGCCTCGCCGAGACTGGCTGCCCGCAGCCGGTCGACATCGAGAATCTTGCCGGACAAGGAAAGGAACACTGATACGGCATGAAGCCCCTGGATTTGACGCGTTTCGATCTCAACCTGCTAGTTGTACTTGAGGCACTTTGGACCGAAAGGCACGTCGGCCGCGCCGCCGAACGACTGCATTTGTCCCAGTCCGCCACCAGCCACGCCTTATCGAGGCTGCGTACTGCCTTTGCTGATCAGCTGTTCATTCGTCACCCCCGCGGGATCGAGCCGACGCCGCTGGCCATCGAATTAATGCCGCGAGTGGCGGCGGTGCTCGAGTCGGTCAGGCTCGTCGCCAGTCCACGTGGCCCGTTCGATCCAGCTCGCGTGCAAGCGATGCTCTCGGTGGCGGCCACTGATCACGCCATATTGACCGTCATCGCCCCGGTTCTGGCCAGGGTCCAGGCCGCTGCGCCGGGTGTCGTGCTGAGGCTCAGGCCGGCCGATAGCGAATCCGCGCTGCGCATGTTGGACGCCGGCGATCTCGACATCGTGCTCGGGTCCGGCTCCTTTGCCCAGATCCCGCAGCGTTTCGATTGCCAGCTTGTCCACAAGGAGCGTTTCGTCGGCATTGCGCGCAAGGGGCACCCGGCTCTGGTCAAGCGAGGCAAGAAGCTGCACATGGAACTGGATGACTTCGCTCGGCTGCCGCACATTCTGGTCTCGCCGCGCGGCGATACGCGAGGCGCTGTCGACGATGCGCTGGAGGCCGTCGGTCGTACCCGCAAGGTGAGCGCGACCTGCCCAAGCTTTCTGGCTGCTCCTTTCATGGTCGGCGCTTCGCAATCGATTGCGGTTATCGCCGAGCGGGTCGCACTCCGGATGCAGGATCCCGCGCAACTGAGTCTTTTCGAGCTCCCCCTGGCGTTACCGAGCTGGGAGGTGCTTGTGATTCGAGCCCGAGGGCGCGCCAACGAACCCGCCGTTCAGTGGATTACCAACATGATGATCGCCCACTGAACATCGGCAGGGGCTTGCCGCGGTTGCAGCGACATGGAGGCCATGAATCTCGTGCATCGACATGCTGTGTAAATGCCATTGGATCGAATACCTCGGGCCACATAGAGTTCGGTTGTCGATTATTCAACCGCTCGGAGTACCCCATGAGAACAGACCCCACCCTGGTCATGATCCCTTGCTTCGCAGGAGCTCCGTGGCAGCTCAACCAGTTGACCTGCTTGCAGGGTCGCCCGATGCGTACACTTCGTTTGCCGGACGACGTGTGCGAGCTGGAAACGTTGGCTGACTTCATCGCTGACCAGGTGAAGGACCTCGATAGCTATGTGTTGGTTGGCGATTCGTATGGCGCGGTCTGCTCGATCGCGGTTGCGACGCGGCAGCCGAAGGGCCTGAAAGGCCTCGTGCTCTCTGGTGGTTTTGCCAGGAGCCCGATCGCTTCGCCCTTGCTCAAGACGCTGGCGGCGCTTGCACCGTTCTTCCCCGGGCCCTTTTATCGACAGCTAACTCTTTCATTCCACGCAGCGCAGTTGGCTTCGTCGTTTGACGCGGAGGGAGAGATACCCTGGTCAACCAGAAAGAGCCGCGACTTCTTCATCAGGGAGACGTCGCATAAGGCCTACGTCAATCGCATCCGCTCGATCGAGAAGACGGACTATACGGCCTTGCTGAAGAGGATCGACGTCCCCACGCTGATCCTGACTCCCGAGGAAGACAAGCTGATCGGCAAAGAAGCCGCGGGGGTCCTGCTGAACGGCATCAAGGGTTCGCAGGAAGTCGTCATGCCGCGCACCGGTCACATGTTCAGGTTTTCGCACCCAGGCGCCTACTCTCTCGAGATCAGAAAGTTTCTGGAGCGAGCGTCGCTATAAGGACTCGTGTTCGGAGAATTCGCGAAGTACACAAAAAACGTGCGCTTCAAGGGCCCCTGCCGGCGGCGCGCGACGAGCCGGAAAGCCACGACCGTCACTGGATGGACGGATCGAAAGTTCGATCCGCGGTCTTTCAGGCACGCGCTTTGCGCCCCGCAAGTTTCGCGCGCAAGCCGCGCCGATTGCGCCTAAGCTGAGGTGACGTCACGTTTTTTGCGCACGCGGCGCCTTGACGACCGGCAGCCTCGATGCCTCATCCGTCACGCCTCGAATCCCACACGCAAGCCCATGAGCGAAACCACTCCACGCCTTTTCATCGTCTCGCCCCATTTCGACGACGCCGTCTTCAGTTGCGGCGCCTTGCTCGCCGCCCATCCCGATGCCGCTGTCTGCACCGTGTTCGCCGCGCCGCCCGAACACGACATGCACACGGAGTGGGACGAAAAAGCGGGCTTCGCGAACGCCCATGAAGCGGTCCGCGAACGCACGATCGAAGACAACCGCGCGCTCGAAGTGCTCGACGCGATCCCGCTGCGCATGCCGTTTCGCGACAGCCAGTACGCCGACTCGCCGTCGATCAGCCAGATGGCCGCGGCTTTGGAGGAAACGATTTACCGCACGACCGTGAACACGCTGCTGATGCCGCTTGGCCTGCATCACGACGATCACGCGCGGGTATTCGAAGCGTGCTGCGAGATCCTGCCGCGGCTCACGCATCTGGACTGGTTCGGTTACGAAGAAGCGATTCACCGGCTCACGCCGGGCGCGGTGCAGGCGCGGCTCGCCGATCTCGCGCAGCGCGGCATCGTCGCGACGCCGGCAACGCCGAGCGCGGGCCACACGATCGACGTGCAGCGCCGCGCGCATCTGAAACGCGAAGCGGTCAACGCGTACGCGAGCCAGTTGCGGGCGTTCGGCGCCGGCAACTACGACGACGTGTTCGCGACCGAGCGCTACTGGCAGCTCAGCGTCGGCCGCAAACGCGCGAAGAAATAGCAAAAAGGAGCGAGCAGGAAGCGCGGCGAGCGCCTACGCTTGAAGACAGATAGCCGACGCGGCGGCACACATCGGCGGTATCAAGCCGCTTGCGCCGGACCCGCGCATTTCAACCGCAAGGGTGACGCAATGAGCGACGACATGCACACCAGCCCGATTCCCGACCCGAACGCCGATCCGAACCGCGACCCGGAAGCCGACCCGCTCGTGCCGCCGTCGCCGGGGCATCATGTCGAGGAGCCGCAGCGGCCTGACGGGCCGCCGGACAAGGATCCGGTGTAAGGGAGCCGCGAGCGGCGCGGTCGCGGCGCCCCGCTCGGCGCAGCGTCAGCGCATCAAGTCGCTGAAGCCCTGCAGCAGGCGGTCGATATCGGCCGCGTGAATGTTGCCCATCGTCGAGATGCGGAACAGCTCCGCCGACAGCCCGCCCTGCCCTGCATAGATCACGAAGCCGCGCGCCTTCAGCGCGTCGTGCAGTTGCGGATACGCGATACCGTTGGGCAAGCGGTACGCGCGCAACACCACCGACGACTGCCCGGCCGGCAACACACAGTCGATGCCGCGCGCCGCCAGCCCAGCGCGCACCTGCTCGGCAAGCGCCGCATAGCGCGCGTGACGCGCGCGCCAGCCGCCTTCGTCGGCGAGCTCACGCAGCGCCTCGACCAGCGCGTAATACGCGTGCACCGACGGCGTAAACGGCGTGTTGCGCTGATCCTGCAAACGCGCGAGCCGCGCGAGATCGAGGTAGTACGTGCGGCTCGCCGCGCGCGCGAGCGCCGCGCGCCGCACCAGCACGAACGACGCGCCCGGCACGCCATGCAGGCACTTGTTGGCGGTAGCGGCGAGCGCGTCGAGGCTCGCGTCCGCGAAATAGATCGTTTCGGCGCCGAAGCTGCTGACACCGTCCACCAGCAGACGCAAGCCGCGCGCGCGACACACGGCGCCGAGCGCCGCGATGTCGTTCAGACGGCCGGTGGTCGTTTCATGATGAATCACCGCGACGTGCGTGAACGACTTGTCGGCGTCGAGCCGTTCGGCGATCTTCGCCAGATCGGGCGCGTCCATCCAGTCGTGCTTCAGCGCTTCGTGCGCGATGCCGTATTGCGCGGCGATCTGCGCGATACGCTCGCCGTACACACCGTTTTCGACGACCAGCAGTTTGCCGTTGTGCGGCACCAGCGCGGCCGTCATGCTTTCGACCGCGGCCGTGCCGGAGCCGGTCATCAGTACTGCCTGCCATTCGTTCGGGTCGAGCCCGTACAGGTCGACGAGACGCGTGCGCGCCTCTTCCTGGAGATCGAAAAACTCGCTCTCGCGATGGCACAGATCCGTCTGCAACAGGCTGTTGCGGACACGTTCGGTGAGCGTCACCGGGCCGGGGTTGAGCAGCAGCATGGGCGCTCCTGTTGGCGTTGGGTTCAGATCGCGCCGATGTGGCGCATCAGGCGCGTCTTCACATCGGGCGGCGTAATGGTCGGGCGCGGCAGGCCGTCGGGCGTGCCGCGGCGGATCGTCAGGCGCGCGAAGCGCGGCCCGTCGAGCGGCGGCGCCGCGAACAGCTCCTCGATGATCGCAGGATCGTCGCTCTCGAGCGCCGACGCGTAACCGCACGCGGCCGCCACGCCCGCGAACGACACCTGCGACGATACCGTCGCCTGACCGCCGGTCGAGTCGTGCGCGCCGTTATCGAGCAGCACGTGCGTGAGGTTCGACGGGCCGTACGCGCCGAGCGTCGCGAACACGCCCATGCGCATCAGTGCGGCGCCGTCGCCGTCGAGCGCGACCACGCGCAGATCGGGGCGCGCGAGCGCGAGGCCGAGCGCGAACGGCGTCACGCAGCCCATCGAGCCGACCATGTATAGCTGGTTCGCGCGATCGTCGATCGCATAGAGTTCGCGGCCGCAAAAGCCGGTCGACGCGAGCACCACCGTGGAGTCGAGCGGCGTGTGCGCGATCACCTTTTGCAGCGCGTCGTGGCGCGTCGCGAGTTCGTTCGCGGCGCTGTCGCGGAACCGCGCGCGAGGCTCGACCGGCGTGCGCCGCCTGGGCGCGCCGCCGTCCCTCAGTTCATACGGCGCAACGCTGCCCTTCTGCATCACGAGCGCGTACGGACGGCCGGTTGCGTCCATGTGCGCGATCGCGCGATCGAGCGCCGGACCGATCGCGTCGGCCTCGGTCGGGAACGTCTCCCACGGAATTTCCATCGTGTCGAGCATCGCCGGCGTGATCGGGCCCATCAGCGCGTGCTGCGGCTCGTCGGCGACGCCGGGCTGGCTGCGCCACGTGACGATCAGCAGTTGCGGCAGGCGGAAGGTCCACGTCAGCGACGTCAGCGGACTTACCGCGTTGCCGAGCCCGGAGTTCTGCATCATCGTGATGCCCCGCCGGCCGTTTTTCGCGCCGAGCGTAACGCCGGCGATCAGCGCGACCGCGTCGCCCTCGTTGGCCGCCGACACGTAGTGCAGCGATTCGTCCTGCAGCACGTAGTTGATGAACGGCGTCAGATACGAGCACGGCACGCCCGCGTACCAGTCGAAACCGCGCTCGCGCGCCGCCTCGACGAACTGTGCTGCTTCGATCATTGCGCGCCTCCGTGTGCATCGTTCGTCGTCGCCCCGCCGCCGACGGCCGTCGCGAACGGCGCCTGCGCGTGCGCGAAGTCGCCCGCGAGGCGGAAATCGTCGAGATCGTTGACGCCGCGCCAGTGGCCGTGCACGTATTGCACCTCGATCGACTCGCCCGCTTCGATCAACGCGTTCAGCAGCGCGGGCATGTCGAGCGACGCGAAATCGTCGCGCGTGCGCAACTCGCGCATGACCGCCCGCAGGCGCTCGCGACCCGCGCCGCGCACGTTCAGCAGACCCACCCAGCGGCCATGCGGCACTGGGGCGACGCCCGCCGTCGACGACTGCTCCCGCCCGCTCGCGACATGCCGCAGCACGATCTTGTTGCCGAACAGACCGCGGTCGTCGGCGGCCGAGCACCACGCGAAATCGCGCACGCTCGCGTTCTCCGCATCGGTCAGCGACGAATCGACGACCACGCTGAACGCGGCCTCGCTTTCCACCAGATCGCGCAGGATGTAGCTGCGAAACAGCAGGTCGCCGTACGAAATGACCGTGTCACCGGTCAGGTGGTCGAGTGCGCACGCGAGCGAGGCAAGCTCGCCGGTCTGCGCGTGCTGCTCGTTGACCACGAGGCGGATGCCCGCGGTATCGATCGCGTCGGCGCGATAGCCGCCGACCACGGTGATGTCGTTGACGCCCTGCTTCTTGAACGCGTCGACGAGCCAGCGCAGCAGCGGTTTGCCGGCGATCGGCAGCATCACCTTCGGACGGTCCCCGGTCACCGCTTCAAGGCCTTTGCCGCGGCTCGCGGCGAGCACGACGGCCGAGCCGGCCGCGCGGCCGCTCGACAGATAGCGGTCTTCGGCTTCCGAATATTCGTCGGCGTTCTGCAAACGGAAGATTTCGTTGACGGCCGCGATGCTGTCCTCGACGTTGACGAGCGTCTCGCTCGAATGGATTTCCTTCGCGACGGCCTGCATCGCCGAGGTCGCCGCGCGGATCAGATGGTTCGCCCAGATCACGGTGCTGATGCCCGCTTCGCGGAACACCTCGGTCGGCGTGCTGTAGTACTTGGTCGGCACGATCACGAGCGGCGCACGCCCGGCCCATTCGCGCGCGAATTCGAGAATCTCGTCGGGGCGCGACAGCTTGCTGTGAATCAGGATCGCATCGGCACCAGCTTGGGCGTACGCTTGCGCGCGGCGCAGCGCTTCGTCCATGCCCCAGCCCGCGATCAGCGCCTCGACGCGTGCGACGATCGAGAAATGCTCGTCGTTCTGCGAGTCCTTGCCCGCCTTGATCTTGCCGCAGAATTCGTCGATATCGGCAAGCGGCTGCGCCTCGCCGTTGATGAAGCTGTTGGTCTTCGGAAACTGCTTGTCCTCGATGCACACGCCGGCGATGCCGCGCTGTTCGAGCTTGCGCACGAGGCGGCGCACGTTGTTGAAGTTGCCGTAGCCGGTGTCGCCGTCGAGCAGGATCGGCAGATCGCTCGCGTCGGCCATGAATTCGAGCGTATCGACCACCTGCGTCCAGCTCGCCTCGTTGTTGTCGCGCACGCCGAACTGCGCGGAGATCGCGAGGCCCGAGCCCCAGATCGCCTTGAACCCAGCTTCGCGAACGATGCGCGCGGACAGGCCGTTATGCGCCTCCATCATGAATTCGAGTTCGCTGCTGACGAGCATCTGGCGCAGGCGCGCGCTGCGGGACTGGGAAACGAAAGCGGGATCGCGTGCATTCACTCTTCGGGACTCCTGGTGGCGGGCTTATTGGCGTTCTTCGATGCCAGGCTGGCAATCGGAAAAGGGCGACTATAGCGGAATTTTTTATGACGAGTCTTTGAAGGTCTCAGCCGTCTTTCGTGGTTGCGCTTAAGTGGAAAAATGTGTTGTTTTTTGCATGTGTGATCATTTAACGGGATTTTTGGATTTGATTGGCGTTTTGTGGGATGTTGATGCGAGCCTTCCTGGATTGGGCTCAGCAGGTTTTACGCAGACCAGCGCCGGCATTTTTCATGTCGATTTTCTCGCGCATTTTTCAATCGCTGCGATTTACGATAATCGTCGGTTAATTCAGATTCGCGAATGATGCACAAAAGTCTTTTTCGAATTGCGCGTATGAACGCCGCTTAAAACGATCAATAAATTCGCCTATTAATCGGACGAATAGCGATGTCGAACAGCGGGTTTTCCCTGCCTCCGATCAATGCCATTTCGCGCCGTAAACACAGCGAGCGGCATCCGACCGCAATTCAATGGACCTTACTGGCCAAAACGCCTATTCCCATCGCTATGACTCTGAACCGAAAACTGGCGTCCATGATCGCCGTTCTGTGGGTCGGCCTGATCCTGATCGGCGCGTTCGGCGCGTGGCAGAACCGCGCATCGATGATCTCGGACCGACGCGAGCAATTGCGCTCGTTGATCGAAGAGGCAAACCACGTCGTCGGCCACTACTACTCGCTCTCCCAGCAGCATGCGCTGTCCGAGGACGACGCGAAAAAGCAGGCGCTCGCGACGCTCGGCGCGATGCGCTACGGCAAGGACGGCTATTTGTCGATCAACGACTCGCAGCCGGTCATGCTGATGCATCCGATCAAGCCCGAACTGATCGGCAAGAACCTCGCGCAGTTCACCGATCCGGCCGGCAATCATCTGTTCGTCGATATCGTCAACTCGGGCAATCACGACGGCGGCGGCTTCGTCGATTATTTGTGGGCCAAGCCCGGCAGCGAGCAGCCCGTCGCGAAGACCAGCTACTCGATGCACTTCGCGCCGTGGGACTGGTACCTCGTGACCGGCATGTACATGGACGACGTGCAAAGCGCGTTCTACCGCAGCCTGCTGCGCTGGCTCGCGATCACCGTCACGCTCGGTGCGCTCTCAACGGCCGTGATGCTGGTCGTGCTGCGCAGCATCCGCCGCTCGCTCGGCGGCGAACTCGAAGTGGCCGTCGAGCACGCACGGTTGATGGCGCAAGGCAACCTCGCGACGCCGGTGCCGATCGAGCCGCACGACAGCGGCAGCCTGCTGCATGCGCTGCGCACGATGCAGGCGGGACTTGTCGACACGGTCTCGCGCGTGCGCCAGGGCACCGAGAACATCAACGTCGGCGCGAACGAAATCGCAGCGGGCAACACCGACCTGTCGCAGCGCACCGAGGAGCAGGCGGCGGCGCTCGTGCAAACCGCGTCGAGCATGGATCAGATGACGGTGAACGTGAAGCAGAACGCGGACAGCGCGACCCAGGCCGCGCAACTCGCGAGCGACGCAGCGAACGTCGCGACGCGCGGCAGCCGCGTGGTCGACGACGTGGTGCGCACGATGGGCGAGATCACCGCGAGCTCGCGGCAGATCGGCGACATCATCGGCGTGATCGACGGCATCGCGTTCCAAACCAATATCCTCGCGCTGAATGCCGCCGTCGAGGCGGCTCGCGCCGGCGAACAGGGCCGTGGCTTCGCGGTGGTCGCGGCCGAAGTGCGCAGCCTCGCGCAGCGCTCGGCGACGGCCGCCAAGGAGATCAAGGCGCTGATCGAAACCTCGACCGATACCGTCGAGACCGGCTCGTCACTGGTCGCCAACGCGGGCGCGACGATGGGCGAGATCGTGCAGTCGGTGCGGCGGGTCAACGAGATCCTCGAAGAAATCAGCCACGCGTCGCGCGAGCAGAGCGCGGGCATCGAACAGGTCAATCGCGCGGTCGGCGAGATGGATCAGGTCACGCAGCAGAATGCGGCACTGGTCGAACAGGCCGCGGCCGCCGCGCATTCGCTGAAGGACCAGGTCGGCGTGTTGCGCGACGCGATTGCGAGTTTCGCGTTGCCGGCTTGAGCTTGCCCCGCCGCGCCCGCAACGGGCGCGAAAAAAGAAGGCGCCCCACAGGCAGGGAGCGCCTATTCAACACGCCGCGTCGGAGTCGACGCATCAATCGAACGAATCAGCCGCGCGGATTTTGCAAGTCCGCGCGGCTTTTCGTTATCAAGCTTCGGCTCGGCTCGCCTTTGCTCCAGCTCGAACGCGCCTCCTTTCACATTCCTCGCATTTAAATTACGTTTTATTTACAATCGGCCCGGCGACAGTCCTTGCCGCCAGGCCTCGTGGCTTTGGCGGCCTCGTTCAATCGAAAGTACGTGAGGTCCGCTGCCCGCCGCCATGATCCGCCAGAAAAAACCACCGTCGCCCGATCCCTATGCCTTAGCCGCGAAGAACCCGCTGCTCGATGCGCGACTACCCGCGTGGCGCTCGAAGTTCGTCGTGCTGCTCGTGTCCGGCGCGTTCGCGACGCTCGCGCTCCGCGCGTTCTGGGTGCAGGTCGTGAATCAGGACTTCTACGTCGACCAAGGGCAGAAGCGCTATCAGCGCCTGCTCGAACTCGACGCGACGCGCGGCCGGATCGTCGATCGCAATGGTTCGATGCTCGCGGTCAGTCTCGCGACCTACGAAATCTGGGCCACGCCGAAGCTCGTCGACGAAAGCGCGTTCGCGCCGCTGGCAAAGCTGCTCGATCTGCCGCTCGCGGAACTGCGTCGGCGTCTGAACGGCGAGCGCAGCTTCGTGCTGCTCAAGCGCCAGGTCGATGCCGACACTGCCGGGCATCTGTCGCGCCTCGGGCTCGCCGGGATCACGCAGATCGCCGACACCAAACGCTTTTATCCCGAGGGCGACTCGGCCGCGCACGTGGTCGGCTTCACCGACATCGAGGACAACGGCCAGGAAGGCGTCGAACTCGCCGCCAATGCGCAGTTGCAAGGCGTGCCCGGCCACCGCGAGGTGATCCGCGACCGGCTCGGCCGCGTGATCTCGGAGACGCGGCCGCTCGTGCCCGCGCGCAACGGCGCCACGATCCAGTTGACGATCGACCGGCGCATCCAGCAACTCGCGTACACACAGCTCAAAGCCGCGATCGCGCAGCACCGCGCCGAAGCGGGCAGCGTGGTGGTGCTCGATGCGCGCAACGGCGAGATCCTCGCGCTCGCCAATTACCCGAGCTTCGATCCGAACGACCGCACGCACCTGTCCGGCCGGCAGCTGCGCAACCGCGCGGTGATCGACACGTTCGAACCGGGTTCGACGATCAAGCCGCTGGTCGTCGCACTGTCGATCGACGAAGGCAAGGTGCGGCCGCAGAGCATCATCGATACCGCGCCCGGCTGGTATCGGATCGGCCCGGCCGTGATTCACGACACGTCGAATCATGGCGCGATGACGGTCGCCGAGGCGGTGCAGAAGTCGAGCAATATCGCGCTGGCAAAGCTCGCGCTGAATCTGCCGGCCGAGACGATCTGGACCAAGTATCGGCAATACGGGCTCGGTCTGAAGCCCGAGCTGCCCTTCCCTGGCGTGGCCGCCGGCAAGCTGCGGCCATATAAACGCTGGCGCCCGATCGAACAGGCCACGATGGCGTATGGCTACGGGCTGTCGGTATCGCTGCTGCAAATCGCGCAGGTCTACACCGCCTATGCCGGCGACGGCGCGCTGAGGCGCGTGAGCCTGCTGCGCGAGCCGCTCGACGCGGACGGCCCCGCGTCGTTCGCCGACCGCGGCGAATCGGTCACGACGCCCGGCACCGCGCGCGCGATCCGCAACATGCTCGAAATGGCCACGGGCGACGGCGGCACCGGACGCGCCGCGACCGTGGCGGGTTATCGCATCGGCGGCAAGACCGGCACCGCGCGCAAGCAGATCGGCGCGGGCTACGCGAAGAACCGCTACCGCGCGCTGTTCGTCGGCATGGCGCCGATGAGCGATCCGCGCCTGATCGTCGCCGTGATGATCGACGATCCGGCTGGCAAGGCGTTCTATGGCGGCACGGTCGCTGGACCGGTGTTCAGCGGCGTGATGGGCGGCGCGTTGCAGCTGCTCGGGGTGCCGCCGGATGCGGCAGGAGTGTGACGCGTAGTTAGTGTTAGTTGCGCTCGATCAGCCCTGCTCATCGAGCGCATCGACCTGCGCCTCGATACGATTGCGGCCGTTGCGCTTGGCCTGATACATCGCGCGATCGGCCTCGTCCATCATCGCCTGACCGAGCGACATCGCCTCGGCCGGGCTGCCGGCGACCACGCGCCCGGCCACGCCGATCGACACGGTCAATGCAATGAGCTCGCCGTGCTCGTCGCGCACGTCGAGATTCTCGACCGCACGCCGCACGCGTTCCGCGACGGTCAACGCGTCGCTGCGATCGCCTTGCAGCAGCGCGGCGAACTCCTCGCCGCCATAGCGCGCGACGGTGTCGCCAAGCCGCACCTGCTGTCGCACGCAGGCGGCCACCGCCGCGAGCGCGCGGTCGCCGGTCTGATGGCCGTGGCTATCGTTGATGCGCTTGAAACGGTCGATATCGATGAAAAGACACGCGACCGGCACGCGATAACGGGCCGCGCGCATCAACTCCTCGCGCAGCCGTTCGTCGAAATAGCGGCGATTCGCGAGGCCGGTCAGCGAGTCGGTCATGCCGAGCTGCTTGAGCCGCTCGCGATGCGCGACGTTGTCGAGACTCGCGGTGACGATGCTCGCGAAGCGCTCGAGAATGTCGGTGGCCATGCCCGCGCCGAAGCGCGCGGGGTCGTCGCTGCCGAGGCATAGATAGCCGCTGACGCTCGTGCCCGCGGCGAGCGGCAGCAGGATCGCGCTGGCCGGCACGTGAGCTGGCGCGGCACCGAAGAACGCGCGGCGCGTGTCGTCGTCGAGTTCGCCAGGGCGGCCGAGCCACGGCCGATCGCCTTCGCACAAGGATTGCGCGACGAGACCGCCCTCGCGCGACGTCTTCAGCTGCGCATGATCGAGCGCGCGCAGGTTGCCCGGCTCGAGCAGTTCGAGCAGCATTGGCGCGCGCTCGTCGAGCCACAGCACCACGCTCGCGAGCGAGAACTCCCGCGGCAGATGGCTGAACAACGTATCGAGAAACGATCCGAAATCCTGCGCGCCGATCAACCGCAACTCGACGTTCTGGAAGCGGCGCAACGTGCGCTCGTTGTGCTGCACGGTGTCGACGAGCGAGCGAAGGCGCTCGGCAAGCGGCGTTTGGGCGAGATTCGTCACGGTATCAGTAGGGCGGCCCTGAAGGCGAAGCGGGGTCGACGCCCCAACTCTACTGATAACGGCCGATCCGCCGGCGTCTTGAGGGCAGGCTCGCGACGTGTCGGCCGGCCTGCGGGCGTTCGTGCCCACTGTTGTCAGCTCCCGCTTGCATTCACTTGCACTCGCTTACACGCAGTGAGATCCGTTTGCGTAATGATTGCGGTTCTTAAGTTTCGCTTAATTGTTCCCTGCAAGTATGTGGCACATCCCCTGTTGAGCCGCCAGAACATCGGCGGCGCTTTTTCTTGAGGGGTGCCAGAAGCGCGACCGAAAACGGTTACGCGCACAAGAAGGAGGTAAATCATGGTTGAAGAGATGGTAGTCGAACACCTGCGTGCGATGCCCGGCCATGAATGGACTCGCCAGATTCACTCCTGCAAGGTCTCCGATCCGCTGCAACCGCCCTGGGGCCGTTCATACCGGCTCGTCGAATGGACGATGAAGCACGCGCCCGAACCGAGCCGTCGCGTCGTTCCCGCCGAAAGTACTCCGCTCGAAATCGCCCAGGCCGTGGTCTCTCACGTGCCGGGTCGGCGCTTCTGCCAGCAGGCTGATTAAGCGCTCCCGCTGACGTTCAATGACGCGCCGCGATCGCGTCGCAGTGGTCCAACGCGTCCTCCAGCCTGTCATTGCCCCAGAACATCTCCCCGCCGACAAAAAACGTCGGCGCACCGAAAATCCCCTTGTCGATGGCCCGTTCGGTCTGCTCGCGCAAGCGGAGCTTGTTCGCGTCGCTTTGCGCGGCGTCGATCACGCTCTGCGCCGGTAAGCCAAGCGAGTCGAGCGCGTGACTGACGACATCGATTGAACCGATGTCGCGGTCGTCGACGAAATTCAACTGCATGATCTTGCGGCACCAGGCACCGATCCACGGCTCGTTCGCACCCAGCAGCGCGACACGCATCGCGAGAAGCGCCGCGCGCGGAAAACTGCTGGGGCGCGTGAGCGCAATGCCGTATTTGCGGCATTGACGCTCCATGTCTTTCCACACGTACGCGCCTTTTTCTTTCTGCAATACGAAAGGCGAGTTGTCGAAACCGAGCTGGCGAAATACCGGACCGAGCAGAAACGGCCGCCAGACGATCGTCACGTTGCGCGCGGCCGCCAACGCTTCGATCCGCATCATGCTCAGATAGCTGTAGTTGCTGCCGAAGTCGAACCAGAACTCGATTGCGCGCGCCGTCGAAGTTGCGTCTTCATTCATCGCTGTCTCCTGAATCGCGCGTGCCATGGCATCGTCGCCTTGCAATGCTTAACAGTCGCGTCGTTGGGTCGCTGATCCTGCTGGCGCCGTCCTGAACTCGCGCTTCCGGACTCAGCGTGTTTGCACTGCCACGCGCAGGCCGAGCGAAATGAACAGCACACCGATGAGCTTGTTCTGCCAGCGCGTCAACCACGTCAAACGCTTCACGAGTTTGCCCAGCGGCCGCATCGTCAGGACGATCAGCGTCGTGTAAAGCGCGCTCATGGCAACGAAAATCAGCCCGAGTGTCGCGAACTGCAGAAACGTCGAGCCATGTTCGGGGCGCACGAATTGCGGCAGAAACGCAAGGAAAAACAGCGCGGTCTTCGGGTTCAGCACTTCGGCGGGAATCGCCTGCAAGAACGCCTTCGAACCGGACACCGGCGCGACGACCGGCAGGTGCGCACTCGCCTGCTTTTCGCGCAACGCGCGAATGCCCAGATAGACGAGATACGCGGCACCGACGAATTTCACCGCATTGAAGGCCAGCGCGGACGTCATCAGCAGCGCGGAGAGGCCAACCGCGGCGCCCAGCGTATGCACGAGATCGCCAGCTGCGATACCGAGACCGGTCAGAATGCCGGCTTTAGGTCCGCCGTGCATGGTGCGCGTCAAAACTAGCAGCACGGCCGGGCCTGGAATCAGAAAGAGCCCGAGCACGACGGCAACGAAAGTCCCCAACGTGGATAGGTCAAGCATGTCGTCTCCTTGCGACGCGCGGGATCGAAACAATGGGTGCGTTCAGCGGACCATTGTAGGCGAATGCACGAAGCCTCCCTGCGCACGCCCCGCGCACGGACGCTCCATTACAATGACCGGCACCGCGCCGCGAACCACCACCATGACGCACCGCCTGGGTTCCGCTCTACCTGCGATAATGACGAAACCAAACATTAGCGCGTTCCCCAAATGCCCAGGATCATCCGCTTCGCCATAGCCGGCGTTGTCGCCACCTGCACGCATCTGTGCGTCGCCTGGCTGGTTTTCAATCGGCTCATTGCAGATTCAGCAATTGCCAATCTCGCCGGATTTGTCCTTGCCAATGTCGTCTCGTTCCTGCTACAAACACTCTGGAGTTTTTCGAGCAGGCCAACGTTCTCGAATTTTTCCCGCTTCTGCGTCGTCTCCTCCGCAGGCTTCGGTGTTTCAGCACTCGTGCCGCTGCTAGTAGGTCGACAGCATCTCTGGGCGCCCACGCTGATCGTCGCGTGCTGCATTCCAGTATGCTCATATATTGCCCACGCGCGGTGGACCTATCGGATGGAAGGCTGACGCGGAAGTCATTGCCGGACCGACCTGCGCACAGCACCCGAACGTTGCACAACAACCATGACTACACAAGAGACTCGCAGGAAGATAACCTCCATTTCCCGGTTCCTGCTGGTTTTCGTGCCGAGCTTCGTGCTCATCGTACAATTCATCCCCCTCGCCCTCGGCCTCGCCGCACGCTACGTAATCGGTATCGGCAATGCGCCCGCCATCGGGTACGACTTCGGAATTTTCTGGGCCGCAGCCCGTGTCGAGCTGGCGCACGGCGCGGCAGCGGTATATTCGCCTCGTTGGATGCAACCGCTGGAAGCCGTCGTGCGCTCCTCGTCGCAGTATTATCCGTGCCCTTATCCGCCGACTTTCTTGCTCGCCATTCGGCCACTGGGCTATTTGAGTTACCCGTGCGCCCTCTTCCTGTTCCTGGCACTCGGCACGGGCATTTATTGCACTATCGCATTACGCATCGGCCGCCGCCTGGAACAAACACAGCGCCAGTCAATCTTGATCGCCGCGCTTGCCGGGATGCCGTTGGCAATCTATGCGGGACAGAATACCCTCTTCACCGCCGCCGCCGCTGCCGCGGCGCTTGTGCTGATGGAGCCGGCGCCGATTTACGCGGGTGCTTGCCTCGCCGTGCTCCTGGTCAAGCCGCAACTGGGTGTGCTCTTCCCGATCGCCCTCGTTTGCGGACGCCGCTGGAAGATGTTGCTCGCCACTATTGTCTTTTGCTCGGCATTTATGCTGTCGAGTATCGCGATACTAGGGATTGAGGCATGGTCTTCGTTTTTCTCGTACCTTCCCGTATTCAGACAAGCCGCCCTGCTGGATGGCCGGGATCATTGGTTCGGGATGCCAACATTATTCGCCACCGCCAGACTCGCCGGTGCGCCCGTGGCAGTGGCTTACGCCGTTCAGGCGTTAGCCGCCATTCCCGCCGGGCTTACCGTTGCCTATCTTTGGCTCGCGAACGCACGGTGCGAATTGAGGGCCGCGGCCTTGCTCGTCGCCAGCCTGCTCGTACAACCCTATTTGATGACCTACGATCTCGCCTGGCTCGGCTTTCCGGCGGCGCTTCTAATACGCGACGCGGTAGCGGGCGAGCTAACGCGCTTAGACCGGCTCGCGCTTGCCGCGGTATGGTCAATGCCGGTATATGAACTGATTGGCGCTACATTTCATTTGCCATTTCATCTGGCACCCTTCGCAATGATTCTGATGCTGACGGCGATCGTGCGACGGCATCGGGCCTCGCATCGCCCCAAGCAACGTCTTTCCGGGCTCGCGGATGAGCGCTCCGACCGTCTCGTCGAAACGTGCGGCTGATGCGCTTTTTCCGTTGGAATCCGTGTACGCCCTCGGCGAGGCGCGCATCATGCCCCGTATCGGCAGCGCAATAACGTTGGCGAACGAGGTAAATCGGCCGTTGTTTCGACTCGTCGTAAATCCGGCCGATGTATTCACCAATCACGCCGATACCGACGAGTTGGATGCCACCTATGAAGAGCACTGCCGAAAACAGCGATGCATAACCAGGTACGGGATTGCCGAACAGCAACGTGCGCACGACCATGAACCCGCCGTATAAAAACGCGAGCATGGCAATCAACGCCCCCACGTAAGTCCAGCCACGTAGCGGAATCGTACTGAACCCGGTAATGCCTTCGATCGCGTAGTTCCACAGGCGCCAACCCGAAAAGCTCGAATGGCCCGCACTACGCTGTGCTCTCTCGTAGTGGAGCGTTACGGCGGGAAAGCCTACCCACGCGAAGAGCCCTTTCATAAATCGACGCCGCTCCGGCAGCCGGCTCAGCGCTTCGACTACCTGTCGGTCCATCAACCTGAAGTCGCCGACATTGGGCGGGATCTTCACGCTCGACAGGGCGTTGTGAACGCGATAGAAGAGAGTGGCCGTCAGGCGTTTCGCAAGCGAATCGGTACTGCGGTTGGCGCGGTGCGCCAGTACGACCGGCGCGCCATCCTGCCAGCATTGAATCATCTCGGGAATCAGTTCCGGCGGGTCCTGCAGATCTGCATCGATGACGACAACGGCATCGCCTCGCGCCTCGTCGAGACCGGCAGTGAGTGCAGCTTCCTTGCCGAAATTACGCGTCAGGTCGAGCACGCGGATGCGCGCATCCTGGGCAGCTGCGGCGAGCAACTGGTCGAGCGTGCCGTCCTGGCTGCCGTCGTTGATGCAAACGATCTCGAAACGAAACGCATGAAGAGGGGCGATGACGGTTCGTATTTCCGTGAAGAACAGATTGACCGCATCGCGCTCGTTATGAAACGGCGCGATGATCGAAATCAGCGGGACCGGCGGTCGCTTCGACAGATCTCGGATGTTGATGGGGGACATCATGTTCATCAGGAGATCTCCTTGACGAACGCGACCCTGATGCCTCCTTTCACGCCGCGCCTCTCCCTGCCTACGCGCGTGACGAGCACTGCGAGGGTTACCAGCGTAAGGATGGGCAGGAACTGGAAATGAACGCGGGGTACGACCAGTAGCCCCATTAACGGAGCGAATCCGAGCAGTATCAGTCCCTCCCGCTCGTAACGCCGGAAACCGTGAGCCAACCCGAACCGGCCATACCAGGCAATGACGAGGCCATACCAGGTCAGGTCGTAATCGTAGAGATATGGAGTGAAGGCCAGCGTCGCGCAGACGAGCGTCGCCGCGCGCAATTCGTGGGCGGCCGGCCGGGACCAAACATAGACAACCGAAGCGACGGCCAAGCACGCTGAAGCTGCCTGCAAGGCATAGGCGGCGGCTGCGGGCATGGACAACTGCCTTGCCAGCGCAAAAAACGTGGGAATGCGAGGCAGCAGCTTGCTGTCGGAAATGACGATGCCCTGGATTTCCCCCATGCTGTGCACGAAAGCGGCGAGTGTTTCCACACCGAACAAGCCGACCGATATCGCGCCCAGCACGACCGCGATCGATCCGGTTACCACCAGAGTTCTCCACGAGCGCGAACAGATCAGCGCAAGCGGAATCAGTACGGCGAGATGCGGCTTGATGCACAGCAGTCCTAGCGACACGCCTGCCCAAACCGGACGCCGCGGCAATAGTGCGAGCCCGGATCCCATGAGTGAGGCGGTCAGTAGGCCGTTCTGTCCCGACAGTGCCGAAATGATCACTCCTGGGAAAGCCAGTGCGAGCAGGGTCGAAATCTTGCCCGGCACGATCGAGTTGATGGCTACGACGAACGCTATGAGCGTCAGTCCAAAAAAGAGCCAGGCCGAAGGCTCGTAAGGAAGCAGCGCTGCAGGGTAGAGCAACAACAGGAATGTCGGCGGATACAACCAGGGCAAGGTTCCTTTGAGATCAGGCAGCACAGTTTTTTCCAGCGCACCCATCACCTTCGTGCTGTACGCATGGGCGGCGTGTCCATCCAGTGCCAGATGTGAAGCACTCCAGAAAGCGATGTAGTCTCGTGCATTGTTGCCGAAAGAAAACGGGTGCCCCCAACTGTCGCGAAGTATTTTCACTCCCGGCATAAGGATGTACACGAGCAGCAATGCGCCTGAGTAGAGGTACAGACGTTGCCGTGTCATCCAATGCGGCCGCTGGCTCGCGCCATCACTTGCACTTCCTTTCGGGACTGCAAGATCTTCGATCGATGCATTGTCCGATATCGTCATTGCGTGAGCCTCAGCACGGCGATCTGCGATGCGATCTGCTGGAAGACCGTATTCAGCGACGAGTTGTTGGATGCGACGTAGTAATCGCCTGGCGACGCACACGACTGCAAGCTCGTACCGGCGGCGCCCGCTCCGAAAGCGATCGTATAGATCGTGATGCCCGCGTTCTTGATCGCGGTGCAGACCGCTGCCTGATAGGAGTTGATGTCGTTCAGGTTGATCGAGCCGTTCGCCAGCGTGCCGCCGGGGTCAGTCGCGCTTGTCACGGTTGGCGCATGCAGATTGTTCGTGCCGACGCCGGACAGGCCATTGAAATACGTGACCTCCTGGCCCGGAATACTGCTCGAACTGACATCGTTCTGCCCGTCCGTCATTAGAATCAACACGCGCTGCAGCCCCATCGAGCTCTCCGCTAACGGCAGAGGGGTGGTGATGATCGAACGCTGATTCCATGTGCCGGCCCAGCTCGAAGACAGCATGCGCCATCCCCACAATAAGCCGACCGGAATGATCGTATTGCCCGCTGGCTGCATCGCGCCGATTGCATGGCCCAATTGCGTCTGGTCGTTGGTCAGGAACGTCACTGGCGTACCAATGCACAGATTGTTCTGGTTCAATGTATAGGTGGCGGTCGACGGCTGGTCCAGGTCCCATTGACTGATCGGCAGTGTCGAACTGGTCGTGGTGCACGTGCCATTTTTCCCGGATCCGATGGTCGTGGGAAACTGCGACACCGTGGAAGTCGTGCAGGTCGTCGTTTTCTTTGACGTCGTTTGCGTATAGAGCGTGAGCCCCGCGGGCGGCACGTTGTAGTAGTAAGGCGTGAACTGCAAATAGGGGGAAGTCGATGTTTCCTTCGCCGAGGACGGCGAATAGGCCAGCGCGGCCAGATTACCGCTGCTATCGTGCGGCTCCACCACGCACCCGCCCCACCCGCTGCCAGTCCACGCCCATGACGTACCTGACAGGCTAACCTTCGGCGTGCCGCTCATCGACACGCCGCTCGAGTTGTAGCTGAAGGACTGCTTGAGCCACGTCCCCGTCCCCGCACTCAGCGATGCGGAAACTGTCGCGTTGTTCCCATCCAGCCATGACGGTGTCATGCCGACGTTAACGGTGCTGGCAAAAGGCACGATTCCAATGTAGTACTGCGCCGATCCCGACTGGGCGAACAACTGCGCCAACAGATTATTGGCCGCGTTCTTCAGTCCAACGATCTTGCTCGCGCTACTGCCGCTCAGCGTCTGGGCCATGGATCCCGTGTTGTCCAGCACCAGCGCCAGTTCCAGTTGGGTTTGCGGATTACGCGCCACCTGGTTCGAAGCGGCGACCTGCATGTCGTTGCCACCGGTCGACCCGGTGCTGGTGCTGCTGCCCTTCGATCCGAGGAACGCCGGCATCATCAACGGCAATTCGCCCGTCGCGGAAAGCTGCACGTATTGGCCACCGCCATTCGAGGCGGGGTTATTCGTGCAGGTCGCATTGAAATTGTTGCTCGACAGCAGGATGTCGAGATAGCCGTTCGGCATGTTGGTGTTGTAATACGCGAGCGCATCTTTCTGCCACGCGGTGAGGCTCGTGGGACACGTCGTGCTCGCATAATGGCCCATGTCCATCGATGCCGTAAGATTCGCCACGTCGAGTGCGGACTGCATGCGAGCCTGCGAAATCGCATATCGTCCCAGGTCGATCGTCATCGACAACGCACCGAGCATCACGCTCGCGCTGACGGCGAATATCAGCGAGACCGCTCCGCGATCTCCGCCGGCAAGGTATTCGCGGCATCGCGTGAGCAAGGCGGCATCGCGCAGGCGAGCGGTACGAACAGCGGTAGCTAGATTCATGATTGTCCCCAGTACATCACGCGAGCGCTGCCTTTATAGACCGTGGCACCTGTCAGGAGCCCACGATGATCGTCGAGCCCGGACAGCCTGCCGACAAACCGCTTCCCGCTGCGAGACCCGCGCCGGTCGTGTTGAGCAACGGCATCGAGGTCCAGTTCAGCACGCGCTGCCGCGCATAGATCCGCCGATAGAGCACGGTCGAACCCGGAGCGCCGGGCCAGAACGAGGAGAGCAGAGGAAACGGGGTGTAGCGGTAGAACACCTCGATGACGAGCGCAGCGTCACCTTGATAGAACGGCCAGGTGGACGGCAGAACATTGCTGGTCGTGATCTGGGTCTTCATGCCCGTGGTCGAGTTGGCCGCGGCCTGCCAGCAGATGGTCGCCTTACCGTTGCTCAGCGACGGCGTGCCGACCACGTTCAAGCCGCAATTATTTTCCGAGGACGACTTGTCACAAATGGAAGTGACGATGACATTGCCATTCGCCGTCAGTGAATTGGGACTGGCGAGCAGGTTCGCGTCCGCCCACAACGAGCCGAGGCTGTTCGCACTGGCCGTGCCGGATTGATCTATCACGTTCTGCATCTGCCCGAGCGAATTCGCCAGCGCGAAAGCCGCATGCTCCACCATGCTCACCGCGCGCAGGTACAGATACACCTCGGTGAAACCAAATAGCATGAAGATCATCACCGGCACGATGATGACCACTTCAAGCGCCGCCACCCCGCGTGAGCGGCGCCGTGCCAGCCCGGCTTTCCGGGCACTCGTCAACTTGCGCATTCTTCGTTCTGGACAATGTAGTTGCGCTGGTAATTCAGCGTGGGCCTGCCGAACCACTTGGACAGCCCCGTAAAGGACGGCATGGTGAGCTGAATCGTGTACATCTCCACGTCGCCGCAGTTGCCCGGCCCGCTGCCCGCGTTATAGCCGGACAAGCCGAAGTTGCTGAAGGCCACATAGTCGAGTTGTGTGACCGTCAAGGTTCCGCCAGCATTCACCCAGTTCCCCAGGTACTGCTTCGCGATCTTCTCCGCCTGCGCCGCGCGCGAGCTGCCGTCGGCGGGTGCGGACATCGTCAATCCGGCCCGCGAAGCCGCTTGGGCCGCGATCTGCACGGTCACGTCGACGGTCATATCGAGCGCGAACTCGATCGTAGCGATGAACAGAAAAAATATGGGCAGCGAGGCGAGCGCGAATTCGATCGCGCTTGCACCGCGCTCGTCCCGCGGCAAAGTCCGCAGACGCCGCCAGGCAGAGAGGCAGGGCCAGGAGCGGACAGATCGCTTCATTGCGCCTTTTTCTCCGTCGCGAGGGAGGTTCTGCCCGGGCCCGCCGGATTGCCTTGCACTTCGGCCAGACGCATGCGCTGCATCGCGTAATAGCGGAGATTGTCCTGTGTTGATTTTTTCGGCAGATCGGCGTCCAGAATTTTCTCGGCAGCTTCGTTGTTGCCGAGCATGCCGTAGGCCATCGCGAGATTCTGGCGCGCCTCGGCCGGAGCGGCGGGAAAACGTGTGACGTCGAGCAGCACGTTCGCACCCTCGCGCGGCTTGCCCGCCACCACCAGAGAGAGCCCCAGATCGGTCTCCAGTCGCGGGTCACCTGGATTGTCGAGCAGTGCGTTGCGCAAGACCGCCTGGGCTTCGTCGTGGTGTCCCTGCATGTCGAGCGCGGTTCCGAGCCCCGCTGCCGCCATCGGATCATTCGGCGACTGCGCGAGCACGCGCCGGTAATCTGCGACGGCATCGCCCAGCCGTCGTTGCCGGATGGCCACGCGAGCATTGCCCGTCATGGCCGGCAGCGCGTTCGGATCGAGCGACAACGCCTTGTTGTAGTAGACATTCGCTCGCGTATAGTCGCCCTGCGCATACAGCGTATCGCCCAGGCCCGTCAGGCCCGGCACAGAATCCGGATTGGACTGGACGATCTGCATGTAAATGGTGGTGGCGAGATCGACATTGCCCGACTCCAGCGCGGCCTCTGCCACATGCAGTTCCCCTTTGAGGCTCAGCGTAGCCGGGCTGGAAACGGGCGCAACCGGCCCGAAACTTTGCTTGACCGTGGTCGTGCAGGCCGCCATTGCCAGCAGCGACACGGCGGCACCAAGCCTGCACGCCGCGGCGCCGGAAATCGAAGCGGCTCGAAGTGAGCGAGTGAGTTTCATGTCAGGTGCTTGAGTGAAGTGGCGAGTTGCATGATGGCCGGCCCGGCGGAAATCGCGACGACGGCCGGCAGGATGAACAGCATCATCGGCACGACCATCTTCGGCGCGAGCTTGGCTGCGGTTTCCTCGATACGCACGATATGGGCGGTACGCTCGATTCGCGAGAGCGTGCGCAGTGCCTGCGAAATGGGCGTGCCATAGCGCATCGATTGGGTCAGCGTCGAGATCAGCGCGCGTACCGGCGGCACGTCGACACGGTCGGCCATGGCTTGAAGCGCGCGCGCGCCGTCGCCGGAAAGATGCAGTTCGTCGGCGGTCAGCGCGAGCTCCGATGCCAGCGCCGGGCAGATCAGCGCCATCTCCTGGGCGACGCGACGCAGCGCTACACCGAGGCTATTGCCCGCATTGGTGCAAATGACGAACAGATCGAGCGCGTCAGGAAAATACGCGAGGATCTGCTTTCGCCGCCGGCGCGCGTACATGTCCAGCGCGTATTCCGGCACGATCATCCCGAACACGAATGCGGCCAACATCATCAGCACGCGGATCGCCACGACATGGCCGAGCGCGAACAGATCGGCTACCCACAGCACGACCAACGCGGCCCACAGCACGCCGGAGACGAATTTCAGTGCGATCAGGGTCGGCACGGCACTGGGACCGCGAAAACCCGCCTTGACCAGATCCCGTGCCAGCTTCAGCCGCTGATCGGACGTGAAGAGCGGCATGCGTTCACCGAACCGGATCAATGACGCCATGACACGGCGGACGAACACGAAGCCATTTTTCGACGGGTCGTTGCTCGAGGAAACGGCTCCCGTAGCAGCGCCCACACTCACCTCGCGTACCCGTTCCGCAATCCGGCCTCGATACCCGCCCCGGTTAAACGCCCACCACAGGACGAGCGCACCCAGCAGCAGCAGCAGCATCAACAGATTGGCCAGCAGATCAATACGCATCGTGCTCATCGCGAGGTATCCAGGTTGGCGATCTTGTTGATGACTGCAACGCCCGCGACGATCGCCGTCACGGCGAAGGTCAGAATGGAATGGCCGGTCGGCGTAGTGAACAGCAGCATGATGTAGGCGCGATTCAACATGTACAGCGACACCACGATGAGAACGGGAATGGCTGCGAGGATCTTGACCGTGATCCGCGTCTCCGCCGTCAACGCTTTGGTCTTCTGACGAATTTCGCGGCGGGCACGCACTATCCCAGCCAGGTTCTCGAGCGTTTCGCCCAGTTGTCCGCCCGTTTCGCGCTGCAGCAGCAAGCACACGCAAAAAAAGGAAAAATCGGCCACGTGAACTCGTCGTACCGCCGCGCTCAGCACTTCCCCCAGATCCATCCCGAGCTGGAGCGAATCGCCAATGCGCTTGAACTCGCCGGCCAGTGGCTGTGTGGACTCCTGAGCCACCATGGGCAATACCTTGACCACGGGAATCCCGGCGCGCACCGCACGCACGATCATGTCGATCGCATCCGGCAACGCTGCCAGAAAGCCCTGACGGAAACGGTCGACGAACATCTGGTAGATGCGCTGCGCGGCGAACACAGGCAACGCGAGCGCAAGCAGGATCTGGACAATGGCTGGTGTCGACGTGAACCGCGGGATCGCCAGTGCCACACCCAATGCGACGATGCTGCCGGCTATCACGACTGGCAGCCCGCGCGGTGCGACCGTGCGCAAGCGGTCGCGCCGCGCACGAAGCCACGCGATCACGATATGTGTCTCTTCAGCGTGGCCTAACGCATGCCCTTTGATAATCGCTTGTACGTCGCTCGAAGCCGTCGCGCCAAACGCTGTTTCCGCAGGCATCGCCGCGATGCGTGCGCGGATCAACGCATCGGGGCGCTGATTGCGCAGGTCCTGCCAGACCATATGCATGATGCCGACAATCACCGCACAGAGGAAAGCGGCGATCGTGGCGAGGTTGACGATCGCGCTCACGCAACGGCCTCCAGCAAGGCTTCCTCGAGGCCGTAGTAAGAGGCCCGCTCGGTGAATGCCGGCCGCAGGTGTCCGTTTTCGAAGCCGCCTTTCACCTCTGCTTCGTAGGCCGTGACGTCGTAACGGAAGGCGAACAGATCCTGAGTGATGATCACGTCGCCCTCCATACCCGCCACCTCAGTCACGCGTGTCAGTCGGCGTATACCGTCGCGCATCCGCTCGACCTGAACGATCAGGTGCAGCGCGCTGGCGATCTGCCGCCGGATCGACATCAACGGGAGATTGCCATTGGCCATCGTCACCATGCTTTCGAGCCGGGTCAGGCTATCGCGCGGCGTATTGGCGTGGATCGTGGTCATCGAACCATCGTGGCCCGTGTTCATGGCCTGCAGCACATCGAAAGCTTCCTCGCCGCGCGTTTCGCCGAGGATAATGCGGTCGGGGCGCATCCGCAGCGCGTTCTTCACCAGATCGCGCTGATCGACGCCACCCATCCCCTCGGTGTTTTCGGGGCGCGTCTCGAGGCTGACCACGTGAGGCTGCTGCAATTGAAGTTCCGCCGCGTCCTCGATCGTTACGATGCGCTCGCCGTGATTGATGAAATGCGAGAGCGCATTGAGCAACGTGGTCTTGCCGGAACCCGTGCCGCCCGAGACCAGCACGTTCAGGCGGCAGGTCACCGCGATCTTCAGCACGTGCGCCATGGCGAGGGACATGTTGCCCTGATTGACCATGTGCTGGAGGGTGAGCTTGCGCTTGGAAAATTTACGAATGGAGATCGCGGGCCCGCGCAACGCGAGCGGCGGCAGTACCACGTTGACCCGGCTGCCGTCCGGCAGCCGGGCATCCACCATCGGGCTGCTCTCGTCGACGCGTCGGCCAATCCCCGCCGCGATGCGCTGCGCCACGGTGGTCACGTGCGCATTGTCGCGGAACCTGTACGGTGTGATTTCCAGCTTACCGCGCCGTTCGATGTAGACCTGATCGGGGCCGTTGACGAGGATATCGGTCACCGTCTCATCGGCGAACAGCGGCTCGATTGGCCCTAGCCCGAACATGTCGTTGAGCAGTTCCTCGACGATCTGCCCTTGTTCGGAGAGCGGAATGTTCAGGCGCTCGCGGTCGATGATCGCGGCAACCAACGGCTCGAGTTCGGGCTTGAGTTGCTCGCGGCTGTAGGTGAGCACCAACGAGGCGTTCATGGTCGACAGCACGGCATTGCGCACCGTCCTGTACGTGTCCGAGCGCACGAGCGACGTGTCGGAAGCTGCATTCGTGTCGTTCTGAACCAATGTGGCGAGAGACCGCCGCAACGCGTTCTCGTCGATCTGCGCCTTGGGTTCGAGCGTTTCGGTATCGCCCTCGGTGGGCGCGGGGGCCGGTTCAGCGACGCGTTTTTGACCGAATTGCATCACTTCCTCGACTTGAGTCGTTGCCACAGGCCCGATTGCACAACCGTGTTCTGGTTGTTGCCGGTCAGATCGCCGGACAGGTGCATGATGATCTGCTCGAACGCGTCGGTCCTGCCGGCGGCTACCGGCGCGCCGACATTCTCGGCAATCGCGAGTGCGCGGCGTTCGAACGGCACCTCGGCCAGCACGGGCCGGCCAATGGACGCCTCGAAGTCGCCCGGCTCGACCTTGCCCGCTGTCGCCATGTTCGGATTGTTTAGCAGAACAGACGTAACGGGACTGTCGCTACCGCAGGTTTCGATATACCGGATCAGCCGGCTGGTCTCATGGACTGCATGGACCGACCGGTCCGCCACCACGTAGCTTCGCCCGGCGCGGCGGAACGCCTCGTGGGCCAGCGGATCGGCTCGCTCGCCGATATCAAGGAATACGTAGTGGAAACTCGACACCAATATATCCAGCACTTTCTCTAGCGCGCCCTCCCCGAACGGGCGCTCGTCGTCCCATCCCATTTGCGCGGACAACATCAGTAGCCGCGAACTGTCCACGGACTGCATCGCGCGCTCGAGATAGGCGGGGTCGAGCCGATTGACGTTCTGCAGCACATCGAGCAGACCGTTATTGCTCCTCAAGCCAACCATGCTTGGAGCAGCCCCACCGTGCAGGTTCAGGTCCAGATACACCACGCGACGTCGCGAGCGGGCCAGGTTGCGAGCGAGGTTGACCGCGATCGTGGTCGTGCCTACCCCACCGCGCGCGCCAACGAACGCGAGCACCTTGCCAGCCCGTGCTTGCGACACCGGCATCGCGCGGCCATCGCGCAGGTTCAGCGTGCGCTTGAGCAGTCCGACCGTCAGCGGCTTGACCAGATATTCGCCCACGCCGATGCCGAGCAGGCTACGGTACAGGCCGACATCGTTGCGCTCGCCAAGCGCGATCACCTGCACCGACGGCTCGCAGACGCTGGCAAGCCGAGCCAGATCCGAAAGCGGCATTTCGGAGCTTTGCAGATCGACGAGCAGCAGTTTCGGCGAGTGCTCCATGCCGGACAGGCGAGCGATGGCTTCCTCGATGCCGCCCTCCGCGATGAAGGTATGCGGCAGGGCCTCGTCCAGAACGAAGCTTTTCAGTACCTGCTCGGACTCGCGGTCGGCGACGAAGGCGACGAAGTCGGCGGCAACCCCGTCGGACCTGGCGGGCTTGATGAGGGATCCAATCATGCTCATGTGAAATCCGGGGGCGAAGTGGGTTGGGTCCTGTCGTTACTTCGCGTTGCGCGAAGATTGCTTGTCGAGCGGCGTGACCTTGTCCTGCTCGTAGCGGCGCATCGCATCGGCTGCCACGGCCGCATCGGCCGGCCCCATGGGTCCAGGCTGCTCCAGATCGCGTGGATGCGCGATTTGCGCGGCCAGGTTGGTGTAGGTCGCGCACCCCCATGCCACCGAGGGCTGCCGCAGGCCGCCGTCGGTCAGCCCGGATGGCACGGCAAGCTGCCTGCAATCCGGCGGCACGACCTGGCCATCGTCGTGGCGGATGACCGAGGCATCGGGCATATCGAACGGCGGCTGGAAACACCCGCCAAGCAGCGTGACGAGCAAACCGAGCGGAGCAAACAGCATCCTGAATCGCATTGTCATGGTCGCTCCGATCAATAGATGTATCCGGCCCGGCCCACCAGACGCGGCTGGGTGTCGGCGTCCGCGACGGGCGCCTTGGCGCCCGCCGAACCATAGGTGTGCTGGAAGCTGTACTCGAGGTCACCCACTGGCTGCATAACCGAATCCAGCGGGGTACGCAGTTTGTCCGGACTGACCGGATCGACCAGATACGGCGTCACGATGATGACCAGTTCGGACTTGTTGTTCTGGTAGTTGCTCGACGAAAACAGCTTGCCGAGTACCGGGATCGAGCCGAGGCCGGGGATCTGCGAAATGGTGTTGCTCGTATTGTTCTGCAACAAACCCGCGATGGCGAAGCTCTGACCGCTGCCTAGCTCGACCGTGGTATTCGCGCTGCGCACGCTCAGGCCCGGAATCGTGATGCCGCCAGTGGTAACGCTGACCGACGGGTCGATCTGGCTCACTTCAGGCCGGACCTTGAGGCTGATCCGATTGTCGTTGAGCACGGTCGGCGTGAAGTCCAGCTTCACACCGAACTGCTTGAACTCGACATCGATCGCGCCGTTGGTCTGCGAAACCGGAATCGGAAACTCCCCGCCCGCGAGAAAACTGGCGGTCTGGCCAGACAACGCCACGAGATTCGGCTCGGCCAGCATCGTCAGCAATCCTTCCTGATGGAGCGCGTCCAGCAGCATCTGGATGTTCCAGTGGCTCGTCGCGAAACCGGTCAGCAGCGAAAACGCACCGTTCGCCGCCAGATTGACCGGCGAACCGCCGTTGCTACTCGAGCCAGTCGTATTGAGAATGCCGCGACCGTTAAACAGTCCCGTCTGCCAATTGCCAGGGACGCCGAGCGATTGCCAGTTCACGCCTAGTTGCTGGGTGACGGTACGGTCGACTTCGGAAATGCGCACGCGTAGTTGCACCTGCAACGGATGCGCGATCGTCATGCGATTCACGAGCACCTGCTTTTCCGCCAGGTACGGCGTAATCATCTGCACCACGGCATCCGCGACATCTGATCCCGACACTTCGCCCGAGACCTGCAGCGATCCGGGCCCGGCGTTGAGCCGCAGATTAGCGTCCGGGTAGCGCGCCGCCATCATGCGGCGCAGCGTGTCCAGATCGGCGCCGACCACAACGCTGCGCTTGAGCAACTGCACGCCGTTCGCCGTCAGCGCGAACAGCGTTGTCGTGCCGGCCTTCTTGCCGAGTAGCACCAGTACGCGCGGAGTCGGCATGTGCACGTCGGCCACCTCCGGATCGGCCACGAATACCGAACTGGCATCCTGATTGAGACGCACGAGCACCTCCTGGCCAGCTGTCACGCTGACGCTGCCGCCGGCGTCGGCATGCTCACTCGCGCGGATCGGTACGGGTTTCTGTGCCATATATGTCGGTGGAAGCTTTCTCACCTGCGCTTGCGCTCCTACAGCCATTCCCAGCCCGACGGCGAACAACACCGCGCGTGCGACCATCGGCCATTTCCCTGGCGCTACCCCGGTCAGATAAATTGGTTTCATATTCTTATTGCGGCATGGGCTGGGTCGGAAGCGGAGGTACATGACCACCGCCCGGTAACGGCACGCTCGAATCCTCGGCCAGATTTTTTTGCGAACCGCGATAAACCATCACGCTATGGCCTGGGACGGCACTCTGCGGCTTATTGCTCGCCGGTCGTGGCAGCTCGCGCACAGCACGCGAAATATCGCCGGCCCAGACTGGTCCAGGCGGTGCGGAAGCCGCGTCGGCGGAATCGGCGCCAGGATCGCGGCTAGCCACGGCAAAGCTGCGCAGGGCAAGCGACAAGCTACCGAGCCGCGCCGCCACGGACACCACCTCTGCCCTCTCCGGTGAGACTTCCAGCGTGACGGTGCGCGCCCGGTTACCCGAATCGGACGGATTGCCGTCTGCCTTCGGACGCTGAATGACCGAGCCGACGGCCAGCACCCGCACGTGCTGAACGATGGTTTCGCTCGCCACCGCTAGCACCGGCTCGTCGGTACGGTTGCTCATCTGTTGGGTCAGCAACAGGTCCACGTAGTCGCCCGGCTCAATCAGACCGGCATTGCCCGAGACATCGTCGATCGCAACCGACACCGCCCGCATGCCCGGTTTCAGCGTAGCGGCCAGAAAACCCGGCGCGCCCGGCAGGATGACCTCATCGGACAGGACCGCCTGGCCAGTCGACACGGCTTGACGTAACAGCGCGCCTTTCAGTTCGACTGTATTCGCCGTATCGCCGTCGATCACCGCGCCGGCCGGCACGCTCGCCGCCGGCGTGTCCTTCCAGGCGAGATCGGCCTCTCGCAGCAGCAGGCCGGCGGGAAGATCGGCGGCCGCCACGCGGACCCGTTTCATGGCAGGAGGCTGAACGTGCTGCGCCGTCGCGGTTTGGACAACGAAACGCACGATAAACGCCACAAGCAGTGCGCCCAGCAGAAGAGCTGCCAGCTTTATGATCTTGGACATATAGGCAGAGGCCGAAGTCGTTTTCTAGTGCTTCACAAAGTGCGTTATCGCCCAAGGCAACCAGAGCGGTAACAGAATTGCCGCGCTGCCACCCGCAGCAAGCGCGACCCCGTACGGCACCCCGCGCCGACAGGAAAAGAATGCAAGACCGCGCATTGGTCCGAAGCACGCAGCGGGATCGAGCCGACGTGTCGCGAGGCCAAGCAGTGCAACGAGCAATCCGGTCAAAGCAACCAGCATCAGCGCCGACGTCGCGACCAGCAGGTTGCTACCCACCCATAGGCCGATGGCTGCAACCAGCTTGACGTCTCCGCCGCCCAGCATGTTCATCAGGTAGAGTCCAACGCACAGCACACCTACTACAGCCGCAACCAGCACATGCTCCCCGGTCGCAGACAACGACATTTGCGCGAGCACCGCATCGGCAAAGAACAGAATGGCGACCGCCAGTACGCCCTTGTTGGGCAAACGGCGGTCGCGTACATCCATCACTGCAAGCCACCCCAGCGTTCCCACCGCCGCCAGCCGGACCACGAGTGAAAGCACGGACATCGCCACCTCTCATTGAACTCGCGAAACGCGGGTGAATTCGGGGGGAACCTTAATTTAATTAGGTGGTTGCGCTAACAATCGTGCTGCTCAGATTCTGGAAGCCCGACTGAAGCCCGCTCGAAAGAAAAGCGACGCCGGCGACGACTGCCGCCACGATGATCCCTGCCAGAATTGCGTACTCCAGCGCGGTCACGCCGCGCTCGTCACGCGCGAATTTTTTGACGAATTGACGAATTTTCATATAGCCCCCTCAAAAACACAGTTGGTCGATAGCCAAGATTTTCCGGTCGTTGCGGATCCGACCTGCACTTATCGTAGCCGCGCGAACTGGATACCCCCGGGCGGAAAAGACGGGAAAAACCCACTCAATTCGGCTCATGCGTGCAGCCAGGATTGATAAGAGCCTAACCGTCTCATCTTTTAACGGCAGGCATTTGGGAAACTTTACTGAATAAATGATTAGTGCATTCCCGGATTGCAAGAAGACGGGTAATTGACGCAATTATTACCGATTTTTCCGCAACGATTTCCGGCCAAACGTTTGCGCTAGCCCGCCGCAGAAAAACTGGTAGAAACACGGACATAAGATGAGCAGTCGTGCATTAGCGAATGCCCGAATTGTATGAAGTTATATCTACTCTCGTGAAGCGCGTTTTATCGCCCGATGATCAGCGATCAAACGTTTGCGTCGAAACGTTACCGGATTGATGGGCAGAAAACTGGATAGAAGCGGATTATCAGTGCATCTCTCAATTATGAAGTTAAACTCGATTTCACGAACCGCGTTTTTTTGCGCAATGTTCAGCGATCAAACGTTTGCGCCAACGTGTCATCAGAATAATCGGCGGAAAATTTGATAGAAACAGATCAATGATGCATCAGCGAATTCGCAGGACGGCCACACCCGATTTCGTGAAATGCAGCCCTTGTTTCGTACAATGGTCACCAGCTTGATGTGCACGCATAATTGCCCCATCTGAGCCTGCGGTCCATATCGCACCCGATCCATCCGGGTCCACCCAAGCGGGACGAAGCCACCCCATCAACCGATTGATTTTATTGACATAACGGATCTCGACCAACGTGAGTCACACCGTCTCATCCACAGCGTCTGCAGAACTCGAGATTCGCAAGAGTCGCTTCATCGCGTATGCGATCCCGGTCGCCGATCGCGATGCCGCGATGGCCGAATTGCAGTGTCTGCGCGAACAGCATCCGGCCGCGACGCATGTGTGCTGGGCGCTGCTCGCGGGCGGCCAATCCGGCATGTCCGACGACGGCGAGCCGTCCGGTACCGCGGGCCGGCCGATTCTCGAAGTGCTGCGGCATCACGATCTGGATGGCGTGCTCGCGGCCGTCGTGCGCTATTACGGCGGGGTGAAACTCGGCGCGGGCGGTCTGGTGCGCGCGTACACCGATGCGATCGCATCCGCGCTGCTCGACGCACCGCGCGTCGAGAGGATTGCTCAGGCTTCGCTGGGCGTCGAAGTAAGTTATGCCGACGAAGCCAAAATTCGCCGATGGATGGACGCCGAAGGCTATACGCTCGTGGACAGCGCCTACGGCATGCTGGTGAAGATGACGATGCGCGTGCCCGTCAATGCGCTCGAGGACGCCAAGCGAGCGCTGATCGATATCACGCAGGGAAAGGCAGGCTTTTTCTAACCGCCTCAGGTCCTGGCCTTGCGCGGCGGAATCCCGACAACAGTGCCGACAACAGTGCGAACGCGCGGTGCGCGCAAGCCATTTCACATTGTTCTCATCTACTTCCCGGCCCCGGTCCGAAGGTCGACGGTCCGGTTCGCTGCTACCATGCTGTTCTCCACCGGGATGACTCCACTTAAAAGGGCAATTCCTCTGACTTCGACCGCCGCTTTCTCCCGCATGGCTGCCGCGCGTTCGCCGTTGAGATCCGTCGTGCTCAAAGGCTGCGGCGCGGTACTGCTGCCCATGCTGCTGTCCGCGTGCTCGTGGTCTTGGTTCGGCCTCAACAGCAGCGCCAGCATGACGCACTCGAAAGCCCACGGCACCGGGTCGCTCAGCGTCGCGCCTGCGCGCGACTTCGCGTATCTGCCCGCGCGCGACGGTCATATTTCGCCGAACCGCATCGAAAATACCGCGATGACCGGGCTCGTGCTGAAAGACGATATCAGCCTCGTCGTGCGCGATGACGTCGCGAAAAGCCTGCGAGTGGCCGGTTTCCGAATCGACGACAACAAGCGCGTGCTCAGCGGCCGCATCGAAACATTCACGGTGGACGACACGCGCTCGCCGGCGCTGTGGACGCTGAAGATGCACTACGTGGTCATCGATGCGGCGACCCAGAAAGTGATGTTCACGACCACACGCACCGTGAAGCAAAAGTCGCCGAAATTCACCAGCAATACGATCGCGATCGAAGACACGGTCAAGCTCAGCGTCGATGCATTGATCGACGATCCTGGCTTCATCAAGGCCGTGAACTGAATGCGCGGCCAGCCGGCGCGCGGCGCGGTTTCGCTACAATCCGGGTAACGCGTCGCGCGCAATCCCCGCGCGATGCGTCCTGATCTCCCGTTCGGAATGCGAGCCGTCATGTCCCTTACCGCCTGGCTATTCTTTTTGCCCGCCTGCTTTGCCATCAATCTCGCACCTGGGCCCAATAATCTGCTTTCGATCAACGTGGCCGCGCGCCATGGCTTCATGAAGGCTTTCGTCGGCGGCACCGGCCGGCTGCTCGCCTTCGCGATGATGCTCGCGCTCGCCGCGACCGGTCTCGCCGTCGTGCTGCACGCGTCGGAATGGATCTTTCTCGCGATCAAACTCGCGGGCGCCGCATATCTGATCTGGCTCGCCATCCAGTTGTGGCGCAGCGATGCCCCCGCCATCGATACGTCGCAACCGCAGGACGCGGCACTCACGCGAATTGCACGGCAAGAGTTCTTCGTGGCCGCGGGCAATCCGAAGGCGATTCTGGTTTTCACCGCGTTTCTACCGCAATTCGTCGACGTCGCGCAGCCGATACTGCCGCAATTCGCCGCGCTCGGCGCGAGCTTTCTGGTACTCGAATGGGTGGCGATTGCATTGTATTCGTGGGCCGGCATGTATCTCGGCAAATGGCTGATGCGCGCGCAGATCCGCCGCTGGTTCGATCGCTGCTGCGGCGGATTTCTCGCGGCAATCGGCGTGAGTTTTCTGCTGGTTCGGCGCGGCTGAGGTATCGAGGCTCTCCGACAGTCGAAGCAGCATTCACATCGCGGTCTTTTCATAACGAATAACTAATACATCGACGGAGAAACTTTAACTATCAGCATTCGTCGCGCCACCTTATGCTCGAAACGTGACCGGCCGCGAATGACTGCAATGCGGCATTGGGCGAACGGCTTTTTCATCGTCACGGAGCGACATCATGAAGATCTGCATCTTCGGAGCGGGAGCGATTGGCGGTTTAATGGGCGTGCAATTGGCACGCGCCGGCGCGGACGTCAGCTTCATTGCGCGCGGCCCGCATCTGGCCGCGATGCGTGAACACGGCGCGCGCCTCATCATGGATGGCGAAACGTTCAGCGCGCCGGTGCGCTGCACGTCCGATCCACGCGAACTCGGCGTCCAGGACTTCGTCATCGTGACGCTGAAGGCGCATTCGCTGCCTGGCGTGGTCGATTCCATGCAACCGCTTCTCGGCAAGCACACGGCGATCGTCACCGGCGTCAACGGCATTCCATATTGGTACTTCTATCAGCACGGCGGGCGCTTTGCCGGCACTCGGCTGGCGAGCGTCGACCCCGACGGTTCGCAATGGACCAGGCTCGGACCCGAGCGCGCGATTGGCTGCGTACTCTATCCGGCGGCGGAGATCGTCGAACCGGGGGTGATCAAACACGTGTACGGCAAGAAGTTTCCCATCGGCGAACCCAGTGGCGAGCGCACCCCGCGCATTCAGCAATTGCACGAGATCATGCAGGCGGCCGGATTCGAAGCGCCGATTCGCGACAACATCCGCGACGAAATCTGGCTCAAGCTATGGGGTAATCTGTGCTTCAACCCGATTAGCGCATTGACGCATGCAACGCTCGACGTACTCACGAGCGACCCGGGCACGCGCGCCGTTTCACGCACGATGATGCTCGAAGCGAAGCAAATCGCGGAGAAACTCGGCGTGCACTTTCGTGTCGATGTGGAAAGGCGTATTGATGGCGCGGGTGCGGTCGGTGCGCACAAGACATCGACGCTCGTCGATCTCGAGAACCGTCGGCCGATGGAGATCGATCCTCTGTTGACCGTCGTGCAGGAAATGGGGCGCCTCGTTGCTGAACCGACACCCACCATCGACGTCGTGCTCGCACTGATCAAATTGCGGGAGAAAATGGCTTTGCAGGGCAATTGACCGGGTACTCGCTAACGACTCGCAAGCTCCTGTTTCGTCATGCAACGTCAAAAAAAGGATCGGACGCCATGCATCCGATCCTTTTTCGTATTGGACGTTATTGATCGATCGCCACCCACACCGCTTTCGGTTCCGTGAAGTTCTCGATCGCGACATCGCCATGCTCGCGACCGAAGCCCGAATCGCCAGCACCGCCCCACGGCAAACGCACGTCCGTATAACCGTAGGTGTTGATCCACACCGTGCCCGCCTTCAGGTCGCGCGCCACGCGATGCACGCGGCTCAAGTCAGTGCTCCACACGCCAGCCGCGAGACTGTACGACGTGCCATTGGCGATTCGGATCGCGTCCGCTTCGTCGTTGAAACGGATCACGCTCGCCACGGGCCCGAAGATTTCTTCCTGCGAAATGCGCATTTCGTGCTCGACATTCGCGAACACGGTTGGCTCGACGAAAAAGCCGCGATTGCCGACGCGCGCGCCACCCGTCACGAGCGATGCGCCTTCCGAGCGTCCCGTGTCGACATAGCTCAATACGGTCTTCATCTGCGCGGCCGAAATCAGCGGTCCCATCGACGTTTCGCGCAGCGACGGGTCGCCGACCTTGATCGACTTCGCGCGCGTGGCCAGACGCTCGACTACTTCGTCATACACGTCGCGATGCGCGAGTATCCGCGACCCGGCGGAGCACACTTGCCCCGTATTGAAGAACACGCCCGACGCCGCGGCTCGCACCGCATTGTCGAGATTCGCGTCGGCAAAAATCACGTTGGCCGACTTGCCGCCGAGTTCCAGCGTCACGCGTTTGAAGTTGCCCGCCGCGCCCTGCAGGATGCCTCGTCCGACCGAAGGCGAACCGGTGAACGTGACCTTGTCGATACCGGGATGCGAGACCATCGCGTCGCCCACCACACTGCCTTTGCCGGTGACGATGTTGAGCACACCCGGCGGCACGCCCGCTTCGAGCGCCAGCTCGCCGATGCGCAACGCGGTGAGCGGCGTGATCTCGGCAGGCTTGACGATCAGCGTGCAACCGCATGCAAGCGCGGGCGCGATCTTCCACATGCCGATCATCAGCGGAAAATTCCACGGCACGATTGCGGCGACCACGCCGACAGGTTCGCGCAACGTATAGGTCAATGCATCGGGACGCGTCGGCACCACCTGGCCGTTGATCTTGTCGCACCAGCCTGCGTAGTATTCGACGGTATCGATCGCGGCGGGCACGTCCTGACGCATCACCGCGGCAATCGGCTTGCCGCCGTCGAGGCTTTCGAGCGCGGCGAGTTCTTCCATGTTCTCGCGCATCAGGCCCGCGAGACGTTGCAGGATGCGCCCGCGTTCGGCGGCCCGAATCGAATTCCATACTTTCAATGCGCCGCGCGCGGCGCGCACCGCGGCATCGACGTCGGCGGCGCTGCCTTGCGCCACCCGTGCGATCGGCTCTTCGGTCGCGGGGTTGATGTCGACGGAATATTCCCCGGTGCCTGGCGGCATGCGCTTGCCGTCGATCAGCAGATCATGGTGCCTGAGATCGGTCTGGATTTCCATCATGAAGCTCCTTGAGTAGGACGTTATGTGGTTGACTGACGGCGCATCGATCGAATGCCGCGCGTCGCGCAAGCTTTTTGGTCGGCCCCTGTCTAAGGTTCCGGCAACAGGCTTTGCCGCACGGACCGCCAGTTGAAGCTTTGCGTCGCGGCTGCGGCAGGCGCTTCGTTCGCGATCGGCGAATGATCAGTCGTCGACGCAACGAACTGCGCCCATGCAGCAGCCGCATTGGGACGAAGCGAGCGATTTCTGCGGTGCACGAGTACCGTCGTCAATGCCGTTTCGGGGACCAGCGGACGACTCACCAACGAAGCGCCCGGCGAAGGCCAATGCGCATCGACAGGCAATACGCCGACACCCAGTCCCAATTCGACCATGCGCGCTACTGTCGCAACGTGTCCGAGTTCCTGCAACGGCCGCCGCTTCGATCCGTTCGCGGCGAGTACCGGTGCGAGCGCGGCGCGCACGCCAGTATCGGCATTCAGCGTTATCAGCGGACATTCGCGCAACGCGTGCCATCCGATGCTGTCTTGCCGCGCTAGCGGATGCGCGGATGGAAGCACCGCATGCAGTGGCGTAGTGAAAAGTACCTGCGCGTGCAGTAGAGGACTATCGACAGGTACAGTCACACAGACCGCGCCGAAATCCACCTCGCCCTGCTCGACACTGGCCAGTACGCTGCTTTGAGGCTGATCCTTGACCGATACGACCAGCTCGGGAAAAACCGACGCGCACTGCGCCAAAGCCTGCGGCACCCAGCCCGATGACAACACCGGATTACTCGCGAATAAGACGACGCCCGTGTGTCCGTCATAAGCAGCGCGCTCTTCGAGCAGCGTCAACTCGATTTCGTCGAGCAGACGGCCAATTCTTCTCTCGAGACTCGCACCCGCATTCGTCAGTTCGACCTGGCGTGTCGTGCGATCGAACAGCTTCAATTCGACCGCGTCTTCCAGTTCACGCACGCAACGGCTCACGGCCGACTGCGTCAGATCGAACTCGCGCGCCGCGCGCGTGAAACTGCGCTCGCGCGCGACCGCGACGAATACCTTGAGCTGCTGCAGCGAAACATTCATGGCATCGGTTCCGGGCGCGCGACGCTCACGTTATTCGCCAGACTGTTCGGGCCAGTGACTCATTCGCGACGCATTGCCATTGCCATGACCCGCGACGGCCAGCGCGCCCTGAGGTGGTTCGTTGTGCGATTCGATCCAACGCGCGCGCATCGGCTTGAGGATGAACTTCGCGGAAATGCCGGCTGCGATCGTGATGACGGCGGCAAAGACGAAGACAAGGCTCCAGCCGCCCGTCGCCGCGAGTACGGACGCGATCGGCACCAGCAACGAGGCCGTGCCCTTCGCGGTGTACAACGTGCCGGCATTGGCGGCCGCGTACTTGCTGCCGAACGTATCGGCGCAAGTCGCCGGGAAGATCGAGAAGATCTCGCCCCAGAACAGGAAGATCAGCGCGGCAAAGACCATGAACGCATACGGATTGCTGCCGAACTGCATCATGCCGAGCAACGCGAGCCCCTCGCCGATGAAGATCACGAACATCGTGTTTTCACGGCCGATCTTGTCGGAGATGAAGCCGGACAGCGGACGCGTCAAGCCGTTGAAGATATTGTCGATCGACAGCGTGAGGGTCAGCAGCGGCAACGTCGCGCCGAAGACCGTCATCGGAATGCGCGCTATGCCCCAGTCTTTCGCGATCGGGCCGATCTGCGCGGTCGCCATCAAGCCGCCCGCCGCGACCGCGACGAACGACGCGTAGATCACCCAGAACACTGGCGTTCTGATCATCTGGCGCGAGGTGAAATCGACCTTCGACACCGCGAAGCGGCTCTTGCGTACCCCTGGTTGACGCAAGATCGGCCGCGTCAGGAGCATCGCGAGCAGCAGAATGCTGACGCCTTGCACGATGCCGAAGAACAGGAACGTCTCTTCATAGCCGCGGCGCGTAATCATGTTCGCAATCGGAATCACCGTCAGCGCCGCGCCTGCGCCAAAGCCCGCTGCCGTCAAACCCGCGGCGAGACCGCGCCGGTCGGGAAACCATTTGAGCGCATTGCCGACGCATGTTCCATACACACTGCCCGCGCCTATCCCGCCAATCACCGCCGCGAAATACAACATGCCGAGCGTGGTCGCATGCGAATTGAGAATCCACGACAAACCCGCGCATACCGCGCCGGCTGCCACCACCGGGCGCGGCCCGAATCGATCGACGAGCCAGCCCTCGAACGGCACGAGCCACGTCTCGGTCAGAATGAAGATAGAGAACGCGAGCTGGATCGACGCCTCGCTCCAGTGATGCCGCGCATGCATAGGAGCCACGAATAACGTCCACGCATATTGCAGATTCGCCACCAGCGCCATGCATACCATGCCGATGACGAGTTGCCACCATCGGTTACGCCAGGACATACGGGTCGTCGATTGCTGGGTGATATCGTTCATGAGCCTTGTCTCCACTATTTATTTAGTGCAGCCGGCTTACGCGCCGCGCTGGATGCGTCCCGCCTTATCGTTATGGCCCGAGAACTTCGCTATTCGGGAAAAATCTCAATTGACGCTTCTGTGTTTCCGCAGATCCCCCGAACTGGTCTTCTATAATTCTTGCTTTATTCCGACCAGAACCACGCTTCACCCGGTAAGCATTACAGCTTATTCCCAGCTATTGAGTCCGCCACACCACATATCTATGCGTTAACCCGCGTATTACAGCGGCTATTCGGCTTGTTATAGGTTTCATGCTAGGGTCATTGCTGAATTACTCATAATTAAAGTTTGTTATTATGTTGATTCACGTTTCCTTATACATCGACCATGACGATGCGCAATGCAACTCTGCGGCAACTGAAGGTCTTTGAAACGGTAGCGCGCCACCTGAGTTTTTCCCGCGCCGCGGAGGAATTGCATCTGACTCAGCCGGCCGTTTCCACCCAGGTCCGGCAACTCGAGGAACATGCGGGGCTGCCCCTGTTCGAGCAACTCGGCAAGAAGATCTATCTGACGCCGGCAGGCACGGAAATGCTCCACTACAGCCGCGCGATCATGCAGCAGTTCCATGAAGTCGACGAAGCGATGAGCCAGTTGAAGGGTGTCTCCGGCGGCAAACTGAATGTTGCGGTGATTAGCGCGGGCGACTATTTCTTTCCGCGCCTTCTCGCTGAATTCACGCGTCGCTATTCGGGTGTGGATCTCAATCTCGCGGTACACAACCGCGAAGAACTGCTTCATCAACTGGCGACCAATCAGACCGACCTCGCGGTCATGGTGCGTCCGCCGCACGAAACCGACGCGACCAATGAACCGTTCGCGCCGCACCCGTACGTGATCGTCGCGGCGCCCACTCATCCGCTTGCGCACAAGCGCAATATCCGCTTCAGTCAACTCGCGAACGAAGCGTTCATCGTGCGCGAACGCGGCTCGGACACGTGGAATTCGATGGAAGAAGGTTTTGCCGGCCGGCTGTCCAATCTGAAGATTGCGATGGAGATCAAGAGCACCGAGACGATCAAGCAGGCGGTCATCGCCGGCATGGGCATCGCGTTTCTGTCCGCCCATACGATCAGCCTCGAATTGCAACTGGGTCATCTGGTCGTGCTCGACGTCGAAACCTTTCCGGTCATGCTCAATTGGTATGTCGTGCATCGGAAGAACAAGCGTCTGCCACCGGTTGCCGTCGCCTTCAAACGCTTCCTGATGGAGGAAGGCGCCAATCTGATCGAAAAGATCACCCGCGTGAAGGAACTGAGCGTGCATAAGCCGTAGGCTATGGAAAGCCAATAAAACTTTAACTATTGCAAATCGATCGCGACTTCTATGCTGCAAGCGAGTTCTTTCACTTGCGAGCCGAGGAGGCCGATCATGAACCACGCTCCGGTTGAATCCCGTATCAGTACACGCAACGCTCGCACAGCAGCGGCGGATCACGAAGACCAACCCGACGATGCGCATCTGAGCGCCTACAATGCCGCGTTCAGCGATCTTGGGCTGCGGTTTCGCTGGGACCGTGCGACGCTCGACATGCTGAAAGAGTTCAATGGCGAGTTGGCGCGAATCACCGCTTATATCGAGCGCTATCACAGCCACCTGCATCGGGCGTACGATGCCGACTTTCTCGCGCAACTGATTCTGCATAGGAAGACGCAGTACTACAGCGAATTCGCCGCGGCCGTGGGCGAATAGAAGCATCGAAAAAGACTCGGGCGGCAGGATCATCGTCCCGCCGTCTTCGCTATTGGCAATCAGGTCTTCTGGCGGCGCATGCATCATTGATCACCGACGGGTAGTGAAATGAACCGGCCGCTCGTGCGCGCATTGGCGTGCATAGTCGCGCTGGCGGCCGTTGCCGCGTCTACCATCACGCCCGTCCCGACCATCTGCAGAGGCGCTCACGCGCATCATCGCCGGCGTGACATCGCGAAGCGCCCACGTCAGCTCTTCCCCGCCATGCCACTCGATGTTCGCGAGCAGGCCCGGCTTGCCGATCGCCAGGCCATCGCTACGCGCGGCGAAGGCATACATGCGCGCTGCGCAACTGACGCGATTCGCCGCGTGAGCGGGATCGGCCGAGTACTCGCGGCTCAGCATCAGATGCACGCCCATTGCCAACGCCAGCGCGCCCGTCGCGAGCAATGCCGCGAGTCCGAATGGCTGTGCCTGTTCAGTGACGAAGCCGTAACCGAGCCATCCGCATAAAAACAGCGCAAACAGATTGACGACGTGATGTCCCGGCCGCGCGACCGCCTCGAGTTGCAATGCGCCGCGCAGCTTGCAGAACGCAATCGCCGAGATCGCAAAGAGCAGCGCGCCGATCAACACGGCTGCAAACAGTTCGATGCGTTCGCTGTTCTCGCGCGCCGCTGCCAACAGGTAGCGCGTAAAGCCTGTCGACGCGACCGCCAAACCGATCCCGCTGCCAAGCAATGCAAGCATCCGGGGCCTGCGTGTCAGATCGCGTTCGCGCACGCATGAATGCCGCTGCGCCGAACGTCGGCCGAACGGTCGTCGCGAGAGCGCGGCCAACGCCACCATCAGCACCGCAACCAACGCAGCGATGACAGTCACGGCGAGCAGCAACAACAGGTCCATCCACACGGCACTTCCACAGGCTTGCGGCATGCGTGATCCTCCGTGATGCGATGAAAAGGCAAGAGCCGCGAGGTCCGGCCCTCGTCAACCGACGTTCGCGGTATCGCCCGATCGCCGTGGCTCGTCGCGCTGCGCCGCGCTCAAGGTATTGGTCAGCGTGCCTATCCCATCGATCGTGATCGAGACCGTTGCGCCGTCCTTGATCGACCCCACGCCCACCGAGGTGCCGCACGCAATCACGTCGCCGGGTTCGAGCGTCAGATCCTGCGATATCAGACTCACCTGCTCGGCCGGCGAAAAGACCATATCGGCGAGCGGATAGTTCTGACGCTCGGCGCCGTCGAGCGTGGTCAGGAGGCGCGCCGCCCGCCAGTCGAAACCGGAGACGATGGCCGGACCCAGGCAACAGAAGGTATCGAAGCTCTTCGCGCGACACCACTGCGGAAAATGCGGATTCTCGTTGAGCAGATCGGCGGCGGTGACGTCGTTGACGAGCGTGTAGCCGAAGATCGCCGCCTCCGCCTGCTGCGCATCCACGTCGCGGCAACGCTGGCCGATCACGATGCCGAGTTCGCCTTCGTAGACGATCTTGCCCGCGTAGTGACGCGGCCGGCGGATCGGCTCGCCCGCGCCGATCACCGACGCCGCCGGCTTCAGCAGAAACAGCGGATGCGTGGGCACGGGTTTGTCGAGCTTCGCCGCGAGCGCGTGATAGTTATTCCACAGCGCGACGATCTTGCCGGGCGAGCACGGCGCCAACGGCGTCAATGCGCGCAGCGACAGTACTGCGCCGGTCGGCACCGGCTGCGCGAGACTTTCGTACTCGTGCAGATAGGCGCCTTCGACACGGCCCGAACACGATGCCGCCGTCGCCCGACATGAACCGCATCCACGTCTGCATGCCTCGCTCCTAGATTGCGCCCGCCGTGCGCAGCGCCGTGATCTGCCCGGCCGAATAACCGAGCTCGGCCATCACTTCATCGGTATGTTCGCCAAGCAGCGGCGAGCGTTCGACGTCGGTCGGGCTGTCGGACAGCTTGATGGGATTGCCCACTGTCAGATACTTGCCGCGCTTCGGATGATCGACTTCGACGATCGTGCCGGTTTTGCGCAGCGACGGCTCCTCGGCAATTTCCTTCATCGACAGGATCGGGCCGCACGGAATGTCGTATTCGTTCAGGATCTGCATCGCCTCGAACTTGGTCTTCGTCATCGTCCAGCGTTCGATTTCGGCGAAGATCTCCTTCAAGCGCGGCAGGCGCGCGGGCGCCGTCGCGTAGTCGGGGTCCGTGGCCCACTCCTCCTTGCCGATCACGTTGCAGATCTTCGCCCACACGGGCGCCTGCGTGATGAAGTAGATATAGGCGTTGGGGTCGGTCTCCCACCCTTTGCATTTCAGAATCCAGCCCGGCTGGCCGCCGCCCGACGCATTGCCCGCGCGCGGCACCGCTTCGCCGAACGTGCCGTTCGGATATTGCGGATACTCCTTCATCACGCCGGTACGGTCGAGCCGCTGCTGGTCTCGCAGTTTGACGCGGCACAGATTGAGCACGCCGTCCTGCATGGCCGCGAGCACGCGCTGGCCGCGTCCGGTATGCGTGCGTTGGTAGAGCGCAGTGACGATGCCGAGCGCGAGATGCAGCCCCGTGCCGCTGTCGCCGATCTGCGCGCCGGTCACGACCGGCGGGCCGTCGTCGAAGCCGGTGGTCGACGCCGCGCCGCCCGCGCATTGCGCGACGTTTTCATAGACTTTGCAGTCCTCGTAAGGACCGGGACCGAAGCCCTTCACCGAGGCGACGATCATGCGCGGATTCAATTCCTGAATCCGCTCCCACGTAAAGCCCATCCGGTCGAGCGCGCCCGGTGCGAAGTTTTCGACCAGTACGTCGCATTTCTGGATCAGCGCTTCGAGCACCTGCTTGCCTTCCGGATGCTTGGTGTCGATCGTGACCGAGCGCTTGTTGTGATTGAGCATCGTGAAGTACAGGCTATCCACGTCGGGAATATCGCGCAGCTGCTCGCGCGTGATGTCGCCCGCGCCTGCCCGTTCCACCTTGATCACGTCCGCGCCGAACCATGCGAGCAATTGCGTGCAGGTCGGCCCCGATTGCACATGCGTGAAATCGAGGATGCGCACACCGTCGAGTGCCTTGGCCATGTCGTATCTCCTGAACGATGAGGGTTATTTGTACATGGTCTGGTTCTTCGTGCCCGGTGCGTACTCGCGCGGGTCGACCCAGATGTTGACCACCGCCGAGCGGCCGGTGCGATGAATCGCTTCGCGCGCACGCTGTAGCGCGCTCGCGATCTGCGCGGGATCGCGCACTTCCTCACCATAGCCGCCGAGCATTTCGGCGAATTTGCTGAACGGCACGTCGCCGAGCAGATTGCCGACGTTGCCGCGTTCTTCGCCGTATTTGGCAAGCTGGCCGTAGCGGATCTGGTTCATCGCCGAGTTGTTGCCGATCACCGCGAGATACGGTGCGCCGAAGCGGTTCGCGGTTTCCATGTCGAACGCGGTCATGCCGAACGAGCCGTCGCCGTAATAGCAGAGCACTTCCTTGTGCGGGTGCGCGAGCTTCGCCGCGAGCGCGAAGCCGGTGCCGACGCCGAGCGAGCCGAGCGCGCCGGGGTCCATCCACTGGCCGGGGCGGCGCGGGCGCACCGCTTGCGCGGAGATCGTCACGACGTCGCCGCCGTCGCCGATATAGACGGTGTCGTCGGACAGGAATTCGTTGAGTTCGTACGCGACGCGATACGGATGAATCGGCGTGCTGTTCGAGCGGAACAGCGGCATCAGTTTTTCGGTTGCGCTCGCTTCGGCGTCGCGCAACTGCGCCATCCATTTGCGGCGCGCCTGACGCTTGTCGTCCTTGATACGACCGCTCGCGGCCTGCAGCACCGCGGCGAGGATCGCGCCCGGATCGCCGACCAGGCCCAGATCGATATCGCGATTCTTGCCGACGGTTCGATAGTCCATATCGATCTGCACCAGCGTCAATTCCTTGCTGATGCGTCGGCCGTAACCCATGCGGAAATCGAATGGCGTGCCGACCACGATCAGCACGTCGGCATTCGCAAACGCCTGCGAACGCGTGCGATCGAAATGATGCGGATCGCCCGGCGGCAGCAGCCCTCGGCTCGCGCCATTGAAATAGCCGGGAATCTCGATGCCGCGCAGCAGCGCGATCGCTTCCTCGTGACCGCGCGCGGTCCACACCTGCTGGCCGTACAGGATCGCGGGGCGTTCCGCATCGACGAGAATGTCCGCCAGTTTCTCGATGTCGCGCGGGTCACCGATCGATTTCGTCGACGCGCGATAGCGGCCCGGCCGCGGCACGATCGCGCGCGACACGTCGACTTCGCGGTCGAGCACGTCGCGTGGAATTTCCAGGTAGGCGGGACCGGGCGCGCCGTTGAAGCATTCGCGCGCGGCCATCGAGATCATGTCCGCGACGCGCTCGGTGCTCGACACGCTCGCGGCGAACTTCGTGATCGGCGCCATGATGTCGACGTGCGGCAGGTCCTGCAGCGAGCCCATCTTGTGCTGCGTCAGCGCGCCCTGCCCGCCGATGTGCAGGATCGGGCTTTCCGAGCGGAACGCGGTCGCGATGCCGGTCACCGCGTTCGTGCAGCCGGGGCCGGCGGTCGTCACCACGCAGCCGAGCTTGCCGGTCTGGCGCGCGTAGCCGTCGGCCGCGTGTGCGGCGACCTGCTCGTGGCGCACGTCGATGATGCGGATGCCTTCGTCGACGCAGCCGTCGTAGATATCGATGATGTGGCCGCCGCACAGCGTGAAGATCGTGTCGACCCCCTCGTTTTTCAGCGCCTTTGCGACCAGATGGCCGCCCGACACGACGCCCGCGTCGCGGGTCTTCTGCTTGAGCGTGTCGTCGGCGGTCGTGGTGGCCGTGGCCGGACTCAGGGATGAAACAACTGCAGACATGGTCATCTCCTCATCAATCGGATGTGCAACGGTTATCGACGGACGCGTCCGCTTCGATATACGTCAGGTTGCACCGACGTCTCACGGCTTCGAAGATACCGTATGTGATATATCACATTCCTTCAAGGCCAATTTCGAGACATAGACGGCGCGAAGTTTGTGCTGCTCGAGCTTGCCAGCCACAGCTTTGCGCCGAATCTACAAGGCTCTGCGGCAGTCATTTCAAGGGAAAACACCAGGCCGTGCGTCACACCGGTCATTGTTGATATATCACATACCATATTTTTAAGACCGTCAAGCAAGGTTATCCCGCAGCGCGGCGGCGACCTCGTTTTGTTTGCCGTTCGCCGCCGTGCGACCTGCGCATCGCTCGAAGTGCGCGCACGCAAAAAAGCCCGCGGTGCTTGCACACGCGGGCTTTTCGCAATCAGCAGCCAGGCAGCGTCTAGGCCGCCATCAATCGAGGAAATCGCAATTGGCTTCGACGAACGCCGCGAGATCGAGCGAATGCTGGCGCGTGAGCCGCTCGGCGAGTTCGGTATCGCGCTTTTCGAGCGCCTCGATGATGCGCAGATGATCGACGATGGAGCGCGCGGCCCGGTCGCTCTGCGAGATGGTCATGCGCCGGATCGCGCGCACGTGGATGAAGATGTTCTTGATCGTGTCGAGAATGATCTGCGACTTCGACAGCTCGACGATCGCCTGATGAAACGCGATGTTCGCGTCCGAATACTCGGCGATATGCTCGGCCGGCGTCGTGTCGCGGAAATTGTCGAACATATGGCGCAAGCGGCCGATTTCCTCGTCGGTCGCATGCAGCGTGGCGAGCCGCGCGGCCATGCTTTCGAGCGCGGCCCACATCTGGATCATCTCGACGATTTCGCGTTTGCTCTTGCGCACGATGTAGATGCCACGCCGCGGCACCATGCGCAGGAAGCCTTCCTGCTCGAGCAGCGTCATCGCTTCGCGCACCGGCGTGCGGCTCACGCCGAGCGATTCGCTGAGCACGCGCTCGTCGAGACGGATTTCTTCGCGATTCTGGTAGATATCCGCGTCGGCGATTGCCTGACGCAGCATCGCATAGGCCTGATCGCGCAAGCTCGCACTCGCGCCGATTGGCTGCAACGACAGGGTCAACGGGGTGGCCACTGTTTCAGTTGGAAGTTCTGACGACATTCATCGCCTCTGCTTGAACACGCGCGCGATTCGGCGCCGCCGTTTTGCCGCGCTGCTCGCCCAGACCCACGAAGCGGCCATGTTGCGATGCAGGTGCAGCGACCGATTCGGGAATCCAGTCGGTCAGCAGAACGGTGGCGGCACAGCCCAACCCAACGACGGCCATGGCGAACAGCGCAAGAGGCACGAATTCCACGTGTAACTCCGGATGATTGAGAAGATTGATCCCTCAATCATATGCTGCAACGCCGCATTTTTCAATATTCGGTATGTAGTATATCAATGACTGTTGTTTTTAAGATTACTTTCACGTTAGCACGCCGCGCGCTGCGTGGGTTCGCCCACATCGTTCCCCGCGACGGTTCTCCGTGGCGCTTGGTGTAAACACGCAAAACGCGCGCTATTCGCGCAGCCGCGAGCGATGATCGCGCATTTTCTCCCTCACGCGGATTGTGAATTCCGGGTCGCGTCATTAACCTTCCGGACATTCCCTGCGCGGATCGATCGCGTCGAAAGCCTTGCCCGGGCGGCGCGATCGATTAAAGCACATATCACATTGAAGGAGACTCGATGAGCACCGCCCACCCGCAGGCCACAGTGGCCACTCACCGCAATGCGCGCAGTCAGGCTCGCAAGGCCGCGCTCGGCAGCTTTATCGGCGCCGTGGTCGACTGGTACGACTTCCTGTTGTACGGCATCGTCGCCGCGCTCGTGTTCAACGCTGAGTTCTTCCCGAACGTCGCCCCGGCGATGGGCACGCTTGCCGCGTTCGCGACCTTCGGCGTCGGCTTTCTGTTCCGGCCGCTCGGCGGCTTCGTGTTCGGCCATTACGGCGACCGGCTCGGACGCAAGCGCATGCTCGTGCTCACCGTGATGATGATGGGTCTGTCGACGGCCGCGATCGGTCTGCTGCCGGCGTTCTCGACGATCGGCTGGTTGGCGCCGGTGCTGCTCGTCACGCTGCGCGCAATCCAGGGCTTTGCGGTCGGCGGCGAATGGGGCGGCGCGGCGTTGATGGCCGTCGAAAGCGCGCCCGAGAAAAAGAAGGCCTTCTACAGTAGCGGCGTGCAGGTCGGCTACGGCGTCGGGCTCGTGCTGTCGACGGGACTCGTCGCGCTGATCAGCCGCTCGATGGACAACGCCGCGTTCCTCGGCTGGGGCTGGCGTCTGCCGTTTCTGTTCAGCGTCGTACTGGTGCTGATCGCGCTGTGGATCCGCTCGAGCATGGAGGAATCTCAGGAGTTCGTCGAGAAAGTCGGCCAGCATGGCGAGCGCCGTGTGCGCCTGCCGATCGTCGAAGCGCTGCTGCGCCATCCGAAAGCCTTCCTGCTGATCATCGCGCTGCGGCTCGCCGAGCTGTTCACGATGTACATCGTGACCGCGTTCGCACTGAGCTACTCGACCACGAATCTGCACATGCCGCGCGAGTTTTTCCTGACGATCGGCTTCGTCGTCGGCGCGCTCAGTTGCGTGACGATTCCGTGCTTCGCCTGGCTCGCGGATCGCTTCGGCCGCCGTCGCATCTATATGATCGGCGCGCTGGTCGGCGTGTTCAGCGCGGTGCCGTTCTTCCTCGCGCTCGAAGCGCGTTCGACAGTATGGATCGTCGTGTTCGCGGTGATGCTTGCCAACATCGCGCACGACATGGTCGTCAGCGTCCAGCAGCCGATGTTCACCGAGCTGTTCGGCACCGAGTACCGCTATAGCGGCGCGGGTGTCGGCTATCAGGTGGCGAGCGTGGTCGGCGGCGGATTCACGCCGTTCATCGCGGTCGCGCTGGTCAGCTTCGCGGGCGGCTCGTGGCATCCGGTGGCCGCGTATCTGGCGATCGGCTGTCTGATTTCGGTACTCGTTGCAGCACGCATGAAGACCGGGCGCAAGATCGATTGACACCGGCGGAACTCGCCGTCGATACACGACGGGCCGGCGCGGCGAAGAAGCCGCGCCGGCCCGTTTCTTTTTGTGCCGCGCGTCGTGCGCGGCTCGTTTATTGCTGACTTTGCATAGTGGCTCTAGTCGAAAGTACGGAGCAACCCGCTCGGAGCGTCCCACGATTTGCACGATCGCGTGAAGAATACCCGCGTTTCACCAGGTTCACACCTTATGTCCGCGCGCTTCATATTGCGAAGCCATCGACCACGTCCTATTGTCGAGCCAGGCACGATTTTGGGTACGTGGATCCAGGTCATATGAAATAAAAGTACATATAGCGATGACGCGACGGCGTGCGCAAGTTACACTCCGCCGCCTCAAGGTATATGCACGAAGCGCCGATAAACAGAACAACTGTAAGGAGACCCACTTATGAGTAGCATCAGCGAGCCGGGCGGCCAACGAGGCTCAGCCCCATTTTTTTCCAAACAGGCCACGGTCGCACAGCCCGGCTTTTCGCGCTGGATGGTGCCCCCCGCGGCGCTCGCCGTGCATCTGTGCATCGGTCAGGCCTATGCGTTCTCGGTATTCAACGGACCGCTGACCAAAGTGATCGGCATCATGCAGTCCGCGCCCGATGACTGGTCGCTGACCGCGCTCGGCTGGATCTTTTCGCTCGCGATCGTGTTCCTCGGTTTGTCGGCCGCATTCGCGGGCAAATGGCTCGAACACGTCGGTCCGCGCCGCACCATGTTCACGGCAGCATGCTGTTTCGGCGGCGGGTTCCTGGTGTCCGCGCTCGGCGTCTATCTGCATCAGATCGTGCTGCTATATCTCGGTTACGGCGTGATCGGCGGGATCGGGCTGGGGCTCGGTTATGTGTCGCCGGTGTCGACGCTGATCCGCTGGTTCCCGGACCGCCGCGGCATGGCGACCGGCATGGCGATCATGGGCTTCGGTGGCGGCGCGATGATCGCGGCGCCGTTGTCGGTCGCGCTGATGAACCACTTTCATAGCGCAACGAGCGTGGGCGTCGCGGAGACCTTCGTCGTGCTCGGCATCGTCTACTTCATCTCGATGACGATCGGCGCCCTCGCGATCCGCGTGCCGCCCGCCGACTGGAAGCCGGCCGGCTGGACGCCGTCCGAAGTCACGCAGCACCGGCTGATCTCGCGCAACCACGTGCATATCGATCAGGCGTTGAAAACACCGCAGTTCTATCTGATCTGGTTCGTGCTGTTCCTGAACGTGACGGCCGGGATCGGCGTTCTCGGCCAGGCCTCGGTGATGATCCAGGAGAGCTTCAAGAACACCGTGACGGCGTCCGCTGCGGCCGGCTTCGTCGGATTGCTGTCGCTGTTCAACATGGGTGGACGTTTCGTGTGGTCGTCGGCATCGGACTGGATCGGTCGCAAGAACACCTACGCCATCTTCTTCGTGCTCGGCGCGGTGCTCTACTACTTCGTGCCCAGCTTTGCCGCGAACGGACAGATCGCGCTGTTCGTGCTGACGTACTGCATCATCCTGTCCATGTACGGCGGCGGCTTCGCGACGGTGCCGGCCTATCTCGCCGACATGTTCGGTACGGCATTCGTCGGCGGTATTCATGGACGGCTCCTGACCGCGTGGGCGGCGGCGGGTGTAGCGGGTCCGGTGCTCGTCAATTACATCCGCGCATATGAAGTCGCGAACGGTGTCGCCAAGGCGGACGCGTACACGATGACCGTGCACATCATGGCCGTGCTGCTCGTGATCGGCTTTATCTGCAACCTGCTGGTCAAGCGTGTGGATGAGAAGCACCACATGACCGATGCACAAGTCGCCAAGGGCGCGTGAGGAGATCCGTATGTCGACCGTTCAAACCGTACATCCGACCAACAAGGTGATGCTCGCGGTGTTCTGGGTGTATGTGATGATTCCGCTTGCCTGGGGGGTGATCAATACGCTGACGCAGGCGATGAAGTTGTTCAAGTGATGACCTGATGGGGTGCGCACCCCGGCCTGGTTGAGGGGCGGGGTGCCGATAGCGCGCCCCGCCGCAGTATCCCCCTCACCGCCCCAACCCACTATGCGCGATCTGCTGCTCGACGAACTGCGCAAACAACGCATGCATATGCGTCGTCGGATGCAAATCATCGGCGAACATGTAAGTCTGATCCGCATTGGCGCTCACATAGGTCGCCGGCGAACATAGCAGCGCGGTGTCATCGGGCGTTTTCTTCGGATCGCAGGCCTGCCCCGTATTCGACACGGTAAAACCGTTCGCCTGAAAGCTTCCGATGAGCTGATTCGTCCACGTGTACGAATCGACCTCGATCACCTTCGACTGCAGCCCATCGGTTTGCAACGCGGCGTTCAACGTAGCGTTGAAAAGCTGCGACAACTGCGTGAGGTTCGCGCCACCATCGGCCGAAGCGAGCCCCTTCGGCGACAGCCCGATGTTCGGCAGATTGATCACCACCACATGCGCGCCGCCGTTCTGCACGATCTGCCCGACGAGCTGGGCGAGCGTCGTGGCCGCCGCCTGCACGATCGGCGCCGCGGCGGGCAGGTTGCCGGCGCGGAGCACATCGTTCGCGCCCACCCACACGAGCACGAGCTGATTGGCGTTGAAGCTGCCGTGAGCGCTCAGATAGCTCGACAGTTGCTGATTGACAGGCATTTCGATGTTGCCGATGACGTCGCTCAGATAGTCGTATTGGTTCGCCGGCGTCGCCACCGTCGAGCCGCCTTCCGCATAACCGAGGCCGCTCTGCGCACTCAGCTTATGCGTGAAATCGATCGTGAACGCGGCGCTGAGCGTATCGCCGTAGTATTGCGCGACGTCCTGGGCCCACACCTGGCCGGGATTGGTCGTGAAACGCCCGCCTCCCACCGCGCTCGCGAGCGGCGCATAAGTCCCGACGTCCGACAGGCTGTCGCCGAACGACACGACCTGCAGCTTGACACCACCAGCCGGCTCGGCCGCCGTGCTGCCGCCGCTACTCGACCCACCGCTGCCGTCACCGCCCCCGCCGCAAGCCGAAAGCACCACGATCGACATGGCAAAAACTACAGCGCGGATCTTGTCATTTATGCCTCGCATTTGCTCCTCCTCGCCGGGCGGGCCAGCGGTGTCGAGTGCCTCACGTGCGTGGTCGGTGCCGGATCGGTACCTGACCGCACGCGGCTCTTCAAACAAGCATCGCGTATGCCCAGCGAGGAAATGCGGCCCGCTCAAAGCCTCTCGAACACCACCTCGTGCGCGCCTTCCCACAGCACCTTCGTGCCGAGCTCGCGCAGTTTTTCCTTGCCTTCGACGATCGTCAGAAAATGATTGCCCGCGAGTTGCCCCATCTTGCTCGCGAAGCAGCATGAGCCATATGCGAGGATGATCTCGGTCTCGCTATAGCCGCCCGGATAGAACAGGATGTCGCCGACCGATGGATGGCTCGTGTGATTCTCGAATCCGACCGCGACGCCGTCGTTCTCGAGCTTGAATTCGCCGAGTGGCACCCAGCAGCCCTCACCGCTCCAGCGCACATGGATCAGCTTCTGCCGGTACGGCAGCAGCTTCAGGAACGCGGCCACGGTCTGCGGCGCATCGGGATGGGTTTCGGCGATGAAGGCGTGGCCGCAGGCGGTCATCTTGAGTCGGGTCATGGCACGTTATCCGGTATGTGGGGTTCAAAAGCGGTTCGATTCTGTCGTCCGATGCAAGGTTTCGACAGATACAGTTGTCGGCGCCGCGGTCAGTCCAGTTAGACCACGTCCGATCGCGGGCGGCCGGCCGAACCGCGAAGCCTTGCGCCACGTGCCATGCCAGTTTGCACCGCGCGCCGCCACGAAAGTTCGTAGTTTGCAAGCCGCGCAATGCAAAGCACACTGCGCAAGTGCGTGATTCCTACTGTAGAAAGGCGAGCCGTTACGGCGTGCGCAGGCAAGCATCGGCCGGCGTGCATCTCAAGCGCGCAGCCGGTAGGCGAGCGGCGTCGCACCATAGCCACGCTTGAACTGCACGGAGAAATGACCGGCATTCTCGAAGCCAACTTCGAGCGCGATTTGCAGCACGGTTCGATCCGTGGCGCGCAGCAGCCTCGCCGCTTCCTCGAGCCGCAAGCGCGTCACGAACTGATGCGGCGTCTCCCCGGTCTCGCGGCGAAACACCCGAGCAAAATGAAAACTGCTTAGGCCGGCCTGCTCGGCCAGTTCAGCGATCGCCAGATCTTCGGCGAGATTGGTGCGGATGTACTCGGTCACTCGGCGAATCCGGCGCGGCACCAGCCGTTCGGGCCGCGTCGCGCCGCCGCGTCGCGCGTCGTTGCCGCTCGAATAGTGCTGCAGCAGGTGCGCGGCGAGCGCGTGAGCCAGCGTATCGACATACAGACGCGAATCGGCCGGATCGCGGGCGGCGCGATGCAGCGCGGCAAGCATCGCGGCGATCAGCGGATCGTTGAAGCGCATCGCGTCGCCGAGCGACAGTTCACGCGACGCGTCGAGCCCCATCTGTTGCGCGACGCTGTCGATCAAATCGCGCTCGATGTGCACGTGCAACGTAGACAACGGCTCGTCGCTGATCGAATGCCAGCGCCACGAGATCGGCGTGGGCGGCACGAACCACAGGTCGTTCACGCGCATATCGGCGCTTTCCCAAGCTCCGCCGAGGTTGCGTTCGAGATGCTCGGCGCCGCTCGCGAGCGTCATCAGCGTGAAGTCGCGCAAACCGGGCGCTTCGAGCAGGTCTTGCCGCACCGGCTCGAGATACGAGCGCAGCACCAGATGCCGCCACTCGCGATCCACGCTCGACACGAGTCGCTGGCCGGCCATGTAGCGGTCGTAGGCGAGCGTCGTCGTGAGCTTGGGAATTCGTGCCATCACATCCCCTCGAAGGAGGTGCCGTATGGAAGGAGAAACGCCGCCGTACCCGTATTGCCGGTCCACTGTCAGCGCAAGATCACGAAAATGATAGCAAGGAACCGGCTACCGACATTTCACGAAATCGCTAATCATTGAGGTTGTCGTCTTTCACGCGTTTAGAACGCCGGAGCTACCGTTTCATGGAACATGAATGCGATACGCTGCCGCAATGGCTGACCGGCTCGCCGCAAGGCGAAGCCGGGCACGCGTCGGCAGCACACCCGAGAGCGGCATCCGCCCAACCGGCTTACCCGGCCGGCGCGCGGCACGCCGCGCAATCAGCCCACGCGGCTGAAGCAGTGAAGATGTCTCCCCGCGCCGCGAATGGTGCGGGTCGCAGTGGCTTTCTGACTCTGTTCACCGAGGAAGAAATCGGCACGCCGTCGCCCGCGGCGCGGCGGGCCGCGCCGCTGATCGGTCCGCTTGGACGGTTCGGCAGCGCGCAGGACCGCATGGAGTTCGTGCGTCAGCGCATCAGGCAATTGGGCTTCGACTCGTTCAGCTATACCGCCACGCGCACGTCTTCGCATCACAAGACGATGTTCGTGTTGACGAGCTACGAGTCGCAGGCATGGCTCACGCGCTATTTCCGCGAGCGCTATTTCGAGCTCGATCCGCGCGTCGCGCTCGCGTCGCCGACCGGCATGCCGTTTCTGTGGAATACCGCCGACCTGCGCGCCGATCTGCCGCGCGCGCAGCTGCGCAGCGAGCGGCTCGGCGCGCTGATCGACATGCTGGAGGCGACCGGCCGCAAGAGCGGCATTCTCACGCAGATGCCGCTGCCGGAGCCGGAGCTGAGCGCGAGCCTGTGCTTCAATTCGGAGATCGGCAACCCGCGCTGGATGACCGAATCGATCGTCGCGGAAACGCTGATGTTCGCGCACTCGATTCATGAGTTCATCTGGATGCACGCGAAAAGCGTGATCGGCATCGCGCCCGCGCAGCAGCAGCGCGTCGCGCTCAGCAAGCTGCAGCACGCGGTGCTGAAGGCGGTCGTGCAGGGGCAGCGCGACAAGGAAATCGCGTATTTCCTCGGGCTGTCGCCGCATAACGTCGACTATCATCTGCGGCGCTTGCGACAGCTGTTCAACGTGCGCAACCGCGTACAGTTGATCAATGTCGCGCAGGCGTATCTGTTGTAGTTGTAGTCGGCGTCTGCGCGTATCGATGAAGAGGGCGCGACGGCTTTTCGCTGTCGCGCCCTCTGCTAATCGCGCGGTCTTATCAGCTTTTCAAGCGATAGCCGGTCCTGAAGATCCAGCCGACGATCACGAGGAACACCGCGAGGAACAGCAGTGTCATGCCGAGACTCAGGCCGACGCCGACGTCGCCCAACTCGTAGAAGCTCCAGCGAAATCCGCTGACCAGATAAACGATCGGATTGAACAGCGTGACGGCGCGCCAGAACGGCGGCAGCATGTCCACCGAATAGAAGGCGCCGCCGAGAAACGTGAGCGGCGTGACGATCAGGAGCGGCACCAGTTGCAGCTTCTCGAAGTTGTCCGCCCAGATGCCGATGATGAAGCCGAGCAGACTGAACGTGACGGCCGTCAGCACGAGAAACAGCACCATCCAGAATGGATGCATGATCTGCAACGGCACGAACAGCGCGGCGGTCGCGAGAATGATGAGCCCGAGCAGGATCGACTTGGTGGCCGCCGCGCCCACATAGCTGACGACGATCTCCAGATACGATACGGGCGCCGACAGCAGCTCGTAGATCGTGCCCGTGAAACGCGGGAAGTAAATCCCGAACGACGCGTTCGCGATGCTTTGCGACAGCAGCGACAACATGATCAGACCCGGCACGATGAACGCGCCGTAGCTGATGCCCTCCACTTCCTTGATACGCGAGCCGATCGCCGAGCCGAACACGACGAAGTACAGCGACGTGGAAATCACCGGCGCGATGATACTTTGCATCAGCGTGCGCCACGTGCGCGCCATTTCGAACTTGTAGATCGCGCGCATTGCGTAGATGTTCATGGGTTCCCCCGCAGCAGACTGACGAAAATGTCTTCGAGCGAACTCTGCGTGGTGTGCAGGTCCTTGAAGCGGATACCGGCGTCGTCGAGCGATTTCAGCAGCGCGATGATGTCGGTGCGCCCGCCCTCGCCTTCATAGGTGTAGGTCAGTTCGTTGCCGCCGTTCGCGACCGCGAGCCCGTAGCCGGCGAGCGAAGCCGGCACCGTGTCGAGGGGGCTCTCCAGTTGCAGCGTCAACTGCTTCGTGCCGAGCTTGCGCATCAGCTCGGTCTTCTCTTCGACCAGCATGATTTCGCCCGCGTTGATAACGCCGATGCGGTCGGCCATCTCCTCGGCTTCGTCGATGTAATGCGTGGTCAGGATGATCGTCACGCCGCTCGCCGCGAGCGAGCGCACGAGCTTCCACATGTCGCGCCGCAGCTCGACGTCGACGCCGGCGGTCGGCTCGTCGAGAAACAGCACGCGCGGCTCGTGCGACAGCGCCTTCGCGATCAACACGCGCCGCTTCATGCCACCCGACAGCGTGATGATCTTGTTGTCGCGCTTCTCCCAGAGCGACAGGTCGCGCAGCACTTTCTCGATGTAAGCGGGGTTCTTCGGCTTGCCGAACAGGCCGCGGCTGAACGACACGGTGGCCCAGACGGTTTCGAACGCGTCCGTGGTCAACTCCTGCGGCACGAGGCCGATCAGCGAGCGAGCCGCGCGATAGTTGGAGCCGATGTCGTGGCCGTCCACCGTCACGCCGCCTTCGCTCGCGTTGACGATGCCGCAGACGATGCTGATCAGCGTGGTCTTGCCCGCGCCATTCGGCCCGAGCAGCGCGAAGATTTCTCCACGGTGGATCGCCAGATTGATGTTCTTCAGTGCCTGAAAACCGCTGGCATAGGTTTTCGACAGATTCTTGACCGAAACGATTGGCTGCATGGACTCGATGATGGCCGACACCGCTGTTGAATGACAGGAAACGGCGCGAAGGAACGCGCCGCATCCGCAATGTAATGGAAAGTGCGAAAGCGTGCAGCGCACGCGAGCGGACGAACAGATCGTGCGGTTGCGGCGCTACGTGCGCGAAAAGGCGGTGGCGCTCGGGCTGTCGGCTCGTCGGGCGTGGGCCCCGGGTCGGTCCGCACGCTTTGTTGCGCGGCTCGCCGGTCAAACAGGTGCTGCGACGACTCAGACCTCAGGGCTGCGCACAGACAAAACTACTCGCCAGATTTACATTGCCTCGGCCGAGATAGCGCGGAAACCCGGGATAGCGGCACAGCGGCCGCGAGCGTCCATTCGTCGCCGCGGCGAGATCTGTGGCCATCAGCGTTTCGGGCGCGACGCCGCGCGTGACCCACGCGTCGAGCGCGCCGAGCAGATCGACCGATGGAATGAACACGCCGTTGCCATGCTGAAACCCCGGCACCATGTACAGCCGCATGAAGCGATCGACCTCGTCCTTGCCGAAACGCGCGACTAGCGCGTCGTGATATGCGATCGTCTGGTTCGGGCTGATCACTTCGTCGGCGAGACCCTGCAGCGTGATCAGCTTGCCGCCATGCGCGATGTAACGCGACAGGTCGGGGTTCATCGCGCCGATCGTGGCCGACAGCGCGATCAGTTGCGCGCGATATTTGCCGGGGCGTTGCGGATCGAACGTCAACGAATCGAAGTCCGCATCGCGCGCGACGAAGTAGCGCAGATAGCCGTCGCCTTGCGCGAACAGATAACCGTTCGCATAGAACGTCGGCACCGGTTGACGCCGCGGCTGATGCGCGAGCCCGAGCGCGCCGGTCAGTTGCGTGCCTTGGAACACGTTGTAGCCGCGATAGCCGCTCACGTCCCACGCGAGCCGAAACGGTAGCGACAGCCCGTCGCGCATCGCCAGCAAGGTGGCCAGTTGTGCGTCGGTCAGACACGCATCGTCAGATGAAAGGCGCAGCGCGCAACGCAGCGAATCGACAATTTGCGCTTCGTGCGCGCGACATGCTTCGACGTCGCTGACGATGCCGTCCGCCATGCCGTCGAGCCGGTCGCATACCTCGAGCGTGCGTTGATAGACGCGTTCGAGCAGCGCCGGCGGCACGAAGCCGCCCGGCGTACCGTACTCGGCCTGGCCGAGCTTCACGCCGATCAGCCGCACGCCGGAAAAATTCAGCGCGGGCGCATTGGCGATCACGCCGTCGTAGTCGTCGGGGAAGCGCTGCATCACCGTGTAGCCTTCGCGGCCCCCCGTCGAGCCGCCGGCAAAATACATGCGCTGCGGCGGCCTGCCGTACGCGTGCGCGATCAACGCGAGCGCGACGTCATGGGTTTTCTTCAGATGCGCGTAGCCGAAGTTCGTCACCGCTTCATCGACGAGACCAAACTCCGCGAGCGACGAATCGCCGACATGCCCCGAGTCGTCACCGAACGTCGCGTAACCTTGCGCGAGCGGCGCGCGATCCGGCCAGAACGGCATCACGCCGGTGCCGCTGACAACCACGCCGTTGTACCCGCCGCCGCCGATCTGCAACGCACGGCCATTCCAGCGACTCGGCAGATTCAGATCGAAGCGGATGTCGGGCGTTGTCCGATTCAGCGCCTCGATGCGGCCCGTGATGCGGCAATACTCGCCGCCTTGCTGATTGCCCGGCGCGGTCGCACCGATCATCGCCGCGCTTTCGATCAGCGCGCCGGCCGTCGGCATCTCGATCAATTCGGGCGACAGCACCGCGCCCGCGAACTCCGCGCAGTGCATCGCGAACGGTGTCTCTTTGGCCTGCGCGGCCGTGCGATGCATCGCGAGCCACGCGAGCACGACGACGCTCATCACGGTTGCGAGTCCAACGAGCTTGCGCGTCGTGCGCATCGTGGTCGTGATGCGCCCGCGGCGCTCGCGTCGTGTCATCCGCAACCCGCGCCATTCGCCTGTGCGCCCGACTGCTGCCTTTTCCAGCCGCTCCAGCCGCGCGCGATCATCAGCAGCGCGCCGATCGCCGCGAAGTCGCCGCCGAGCCCGACCAGCACCGCGCGAAAGCCGTGAAACGTGTGCGGTGTCGCCGTGTCGATGATCAACGACACCAGCGTGCCGGTGACGAAGCACACGAGTCCGGTGCGCCCCACCGTCACGACGGCGGGCAGCCGCCTCGCTAGCCACGCGATACTGCCCATCCGCACGAACTGGGCGGCGAGCCACGCGATGACGATGAAATTGATCACACGTTCCACTGAAAGATTCTGCTTGTGCGTGCCGGACAAAGGCTGCGTCAGCACGAAAAGTTTGACCATCGCGAAGCCAAGCACCGCGACCACCGCGACGCGCGTGAGCCACTGCCCGGCATAGCTCGCATGAAAACGTTCGCTGATCGGCTGCATGCGGCACAGCATACCGAGCACGAACATCAGTTGCCACGCAAACGGATTAAAAGCCCAGTCGGCGACAGCGTCAATGCTGAATAACGCGGCGAGAGGCCGCGCGACGGCCCACACCGCGACGCTCACCGCGAGCGCGAGCGATGCAGAGCGGCGCGCGAGCGGCACCATCACGGGCACGCATAGCGCGAACAGCACGTACATCGGCAGCACGCTGGACAGATACGGTTGCCGGCGCAACAGCGCGATATCGAATGCCTGACGCCATGGCTGCAACGCGAACGGCGGCCAGCCGGTCATTTCTACCATCGGCCGATTCAGATCGAGCAGCGCGAGAATCGCGCCGGACACGAGCGTCAGCATCGCCGTCAACAGATACGCGCGATAGATCTCCCCGCAGCGTTTGAGGAAGCGCAGCTGCGCCGCGTGTTCGCCGCGATGCGCAAGCACCGCCGTATACGCCGCCGCCGATGCATAGCCGCCGAGAAACACGAACACCTCGGCCGAATCGCACAACGCGTACGCGTGCAGCATCAGATGCGATAGCGTGCTGCCGGGAATGTGATCGAGCACGATGACGATCAGCACGATACCGCGAAAAAAATCGACTTCGACCGATCGTCCACGGCCACGGCCTGGGGTTTCCATTCGTCTTCTCGAAGAATGCGCGCTGGCGGCACGCAAGAACGTCAATGGCCACGCATCAGCGTGCCAACCTGTGCGAACGACAAAAGACCCGATCGTTCAATGCATCACCTATGACGCAGGCGAAGGCGCTGACGATCCGCCTCTAATGTTCGCTTTCACAACGGCTTTCTGAAATGGAGTCGTTGGCGACTGGTAATACTCGGCGCGTCTTTAGCGAACACGCGGAAAGTTTTGCGGCTTTTCATGCACGAAACAGGGACACCCGTCTTCATGGATGGACGCGAGCCTCGAAAATAAATCATCGAACGCGCGCTGCGATTTTTTTCGCATTTTTTCCCCGTACGATGTTTTCGTGCTTTTCCGCCGCTTTGCGAATAGAGGTTTATGAAAAACAGAATTGCCGGATTCGATGGATTGCGCGCGATCGCTGTGCTGATGGTGTTTCTGCAGCATCGACTCTTCGGCGACATCGGCGAAATCGGGCATCTCGGCGTGTGGATTTTCTTTGCGCTGAGTGGCTTTCTGATCATCGGCATCCTGTCGTCGCGGCGCGCGCGCATCGAAGAGGGCGACAGCTGTTTCCGCACCGAACTCGGGCGCTTTCTGTTTCGTCGCACGGTGCGCATCTTTCCGATCTATTACCTGATGCTCGTCGTGATGTGCGTGCTGATGGCATTCGGCCTCGCGAATCCGGAACTGGCGAGCGGCATGCCGTTTCACTTCGCGTATCTGTCCAACTTCTGGATCGGCTCGGTGCTGCATTACTGGCCGGGCCGCTATTCGCACTTGTGGAGCCTCGCGATCGAGGAGCAGTTCTATCTCGTCGTTGCGCCGTTTTTGCTGCTGCTCGCGACGCGGCGACATCGAGCGGCATGTTGGGGTATCGTGGCGCTCGGCCTTGCCGCACTGTTCGCGATGCGCGCCGCGCATTGGGATGAGATCACGATCTATACGCACCCGTTGAGCAATGTCTGGTTGCTCGCGTTGGGCGGCATCGGTGGTCTGGTGATCGAGGACGATCGCGGCCGCGTGCGTGCCTGGCTCGGTCATGGCCTGACGCTGTTCGCGCTGAGTCTGGTCGTGATCGGCTTATGCGCGGCCGAGCCGAGGTGGAACATGCTCGACGATCCCTTGCTGTTTACCGCGATCAGCGCAACGTACGGGATCGGCATCGCGGCGCTGGTGGCTTCGCTCGCGTGTTGCCGCAATGCTGCCGTGATGGGTCTGCTACAGACGCGTTGGCTCGCCGGTCTTGGGCGTATCAGTTACGGCTTCTATCTGTATCACAACCTGATCCCCGATCTGACGCGTAACCGTCACGCCGAGGCGTTGTTTGGCGGCACCGTGCCGGTGTGGGCACATATGCTTGGCATCCTCGCGTCGTTTGCGATTTCGCTCGGCATTGCGGTGCTGTCGTGGCGGTTGATCGAGGCGCCGATTTTGCGAGTGAAGACGCGCGGCGAATCGGTATTGAAAGCGGCGGAGAACGTCGCTTCCGACGTAGCCTGACAGATCGAACCAGGTCGATGCGCGCGGCGCTTTCCCGCGATGCCGACCGACCCGGGATCGTCGGACTTCGCGTAGCGCATCATCAGGCCCGTCAAGCCGCCGCAGGCTCGTGCACGATCTTCAGCGTGCTCTTGTGCTCGGCGATGAACCGATACACGGTGTCCCCGGGTACGGTCTCGTGCTCGAGCAACTGGTCCGAAATGTCGCGCAGTACCGGCTCGTACGCGTGCAGTAGCCCGTAGCAAAGTTCGTTGAGCTCCTTGAGCAGCACGTTCGCATGCTCGATTGCGCTCTTCATTTGCAGGCCCGCATACTGCGACGGCAGCGCCGCGAGACTGAACAGATCGCCGTCGCTGTTGAAGCCGAACTTCGACACCATGTCGAGGCTGATACGCGAGGCCTCCTGCAAGTCCGACGCGGCGCCGCTCGATGCTTCGGAGAACATCAGAATCTCCGCGTTGCGTCCGCCGAGCAGCACCTGGATCTCGTTGCGGATTTCCGTTTCGCGGTACAGGTGCTTGTCCTGCGCCTTCGTGATCAGCGCGACGCCAAGCGCGCCGCCACGCGGCAGAATCGTCACTTCCTCGAGCACGCCGGTGCCAAGCAGCGCCGCGACCAGACCATGACCCGCCTCATGCACCGCGATGCGCCTGCGCTCGTCCTCGGTGAGCGCGCGCTCGGCGCCGCTCACGTCGCCGATGCGCGCGATCTTGATCGCTTCCATGAAGTGCTTCGCGGCGATTTCGTTATCGCCCGCCTTGCGCGCGATCAGCCCCGCCTGATTCACGACCATCGCGACGGTGGCCGGCGACAGTCCGGTCGTCAAACGCGCGAGCTGGTCGTAGTCGATATCCGCCGCTTTCGACTTCAGCCGCTGCGCGTAGAAACGGAAAATCTTGGCGCGGTCTTCGCGATCCGGCAGACGCACCTGCACCGTGCGATCGAAACGGCCGGGACGGCGCAATGCTTCGTCGAGATTGTCGGGATGGTTGGTCGCGGCCACGACGATCACGCCCTCGTTCGACTCGAAGCCGTCCATCTCCGCGAGCAGCTGGTTGATGATCCGGTTGCTTTCGGCTTCGACCGGACCACCGCCGGTGTCGGTTCGTTTCGCGAGACCGTCCGCTTCGTCGATGAAGATGACCGTCGGCGCGTTCTTGCGCGCGAGTTCGAACAGGTGCCGCACCTTCTGGATACCGACACCGTAGTACTTCGCGCTGAAATAGCTGCCCGTGATCGAAATGAAGTTCGCGCCGCATTCGCCGGCCAGCGCCTGAGCGAGCCGCGTCTTGCCGACGCCAGGCGCGCCGACCATCAGGATGCCGCACGGCGCGCGCACGCCCAGCGACGAGAACTGCTTCGGATCGGACAGGTAACCGCGAATGTCGGCGAGCGCGGCCTTCGCTTCGTTCGCGCCGATCACGTCGTCGAAACGCAGCGTCGGTGTTTCGCTGAGCAGCTTCGCGCCGCCCTTCATCTCGCGTCGCATGAACCACGCCATGCCGCCGATCAGCACGAGCGGCAGCAGCACGCTCAGCGCGTCGCGGAACTGGTCGAACAGTTGGGTCCAGCGTGCGCCGTCGCTGTGGATGTCGACGTCGGGCAGCCACACGAGCTGATACGCGGCGGCGTCGGAGCGCTCGCCCAGCAGCAGCGCGTGCGAGAAGGTTGCGTTGTGATCGGTGACGAAGTACTTCGAGCCGTCACGCAGCGACACCAGAATCGCGTTGGGACTCACGCCGATCGCCGCGACGTTGGTGTCGTGAATGTCGCGTAGCATCGTCGACGCATCCTTCTCCGCATGCGTCCACGCGGATGCATCGTGACGCATCTGGCTCGCGATGCCGCTCAGCGCCGGCGCCTGCGGCTCGGCGCGATGCTGGATATACCAGACGCCCCAACCGACCAACACCGCGATCAGCACCGCCATAGCCGCCACCGCAATTTTGCGTGCGCGCTTTTTCCCAAGCGAATTATTTCCCGGCTTCATGAGTCATTTCCAAAATGCGGACTTGAACAAGCCCTTACTTAACTTGAACAAGCCCTTACTTAATCAAGCTGTCTGTCAAACTTACCTGTCGAAATCGGAAGACGGAGTCTGCGGAAAATCGGCTGGGGCGAAGCGCCACACGGCGAGGCTCAAAGGACAATTCAGAAGGACGACGATCTGTGCGTCCCGGTGAGCCGCGTTAGCCGAAGGCAGTATGCCGGCGGTACGCGTCTGTCAAAGCCGCGGAAAAGGCCTATTTGTACCGTATATCCGGCCATCGACCCGCCGGAATGGGACGCGGCAAGTGCGCGCAGGGCGTCGCCGCCTTGGCTCCGGCGCCCAGTTTATCAGCGTAAAAAGCGGCGCGTGTTTTTAAATGTCTATATCTAACCGCACCCCAATTAAAATCAGTCAGAATTACTGACAAAGGCGCAATTTAGACAGCCCTAAATTATCTGAAAAATAGGCCACGATTAAGTCAGATTTTGGAATCGGCTGGCAATACCGGCGGATGAGCGACGGGTCTCTGTGGACCCGTTCGCGTCATCGCCACTTTTCTCTCAGGTTCTGCTTTTTGGGTGCCGGCGCCGAGCGGCATCGACGGTTCTTTCCTACGCTGCACTTCTTTCGGTCTTCGCGGACGACCCCGACATCTCAGGCCGCCGTGCGCCGCTGGCGCGAGCCTGCAAGCGCAACATGTCGCGCAGCTTCGCGATGCGCGTGCGCTGATTCTGGATCAGATGATGCGTGTCCTCGAGCGCGCGAATACGCCGCTCCCAATAGACGTGGTCGAGTTCACCGGATTGCGCGGCGCCCTTGCGCGTCACGAAGCCAAGCACACTCTCGAGATGCTGCAAGTGGCCATCCGCGAATCTGGCCGGAAGCCGCCCGCCGCGTTGCGCGGCTGCTTGCCCGTTGGTGAGGCTCATCTTCGCTCCCCCGTGTCCTGCCTGTTTGCCTGATGACTTCGCCGCATCGATCGCTAAAGTCGAAAGCGATCTGCAATCTGACCGTTTGACCATAGCGCAGTTTTTGGAGGCGGCTTGACCGTGCGTCTCAAAATAGGGCGCGGGCGTGAGAAATGCCGACTGGTATGGCCCGTCTTTGCGTGCTGAAACGGCTCGTCGCGCGGGATTGCCGCACTCGCATCGCGGCGACCAGGCGTGATGCCGGGCCCAAGGTAGACACCACCCATCACCGATTTTTCGTTCTGCTGCCCGTTCTGACTCAGCGTGATGCCGTCGATCGCGCCGCTTGCATTCGTGCGCAACGCTTCGAGCCGACAACAGGCAACACATGGCGCCCGCCATCGGGCACGATGTATAGGGGCACCCATTTCAGGAGATTCGACCATGCAGCGGGCTGAAACCCCTTCGTTCGCGGCGTCGCTCGACGCGGGTCTGAGCGGCGCGACGCGCGTGTATTTCATCGTCGGCGATCCGATTGCGCAGGTGCGCTCGCCGTCCGGCGTGACCGCCGCGTTGCGTTCGGCCGGCCGCGATGCGCTGGTGGTGCCCGCGCACGTCGCGCCAGCCGATCTGCCGGCTTTTTTCGCGGGCATCGCGCCGATGCGCAAGGTCGACGGCGTGATCATCACGGTGCCGCACAAATTCACCGCGGCGAGCTATTGCGTAACGCTCGCCGAACAAGCCGCGTTCCTTGGCGCGGTCAACACGCTGCGCCGCAACGCCGATGGCGGCTGGCATGGCGGCATGTTCGACGGCACCGGCTTCGTTGCGGCGCTCGTCGCGGCGGGCTGCGAACTACAGGGCAAGCGCGCGCTGCTGGTCGGCGCGGGCGGCGCGGGCTCGGCGATCGGCCATGCGCTGATTCAGCGCGGCGTCGGCTCGCTCGACGTGCGCGACAACGACGTCGAACGCACCGGCTCGCTGACCGCACGGCTCAATGCGCTCGGCCGAGGCAAGGCGCGCGGTGCGGCGGCCGACCTCGACCCGAGTCCGTATGACGTGCTCGTCAACGCGTCGCCGCTCGGCATGCGCGCGGGCGATTCCTTGCCGATCGACGTCGCGCGCTTGCCGGCCACGACTTTTGTCGGCGATGTCGTAACGAAACCGCCACTTACGCCGCTGATCGAAGCGGCACGCGCGCGCGGTTGCCCGACCGTGACGGGCCCGCAGATGTTCGAACGCGTGTGTGATCGGATGGTGGAGTTCTTGCTGGAGACGCCGACGTCTGCGTAATGGCGCGAAGGAACCAGGCGCGCGCTGCTACACTGGCGCGAAATTGCCGTGCCGAAGATCCCGCACGGCATGCACGAGGTGTGGCGCAATCCTGCGCCGCGTTCACATCGCCCTCTGCGCGCCGACCCATGCTTCGATTCGACAACCTCAGCAAGCGCTATAGCGACCGCGTCCTGTTCGAAGGACTGCACTTCGACGCGACGTCCGGCTGCGTCGCGTTGAACGATGAATCCGGCAGCGGCAAATCGACGTTGCTCGCCATCCTCGCCGGCGCGCTCGAACCCGACACCGGCGACGTATGGCTCGGCGGTCATTCGCTGCGCGCCGCGCCGCATGCCGCGCAAGCGCTGCTCACGTATGTGCCGGAAGACAGCATGAGCTGGCCCGATCAGACCGGCCGCGATTATCTGCGGGAGGTTGCGGCGGCGCGGCACACCGCGCTGACCGACGACGTGCTCGCGCTCGCCGAACGCTTCGGCCTCGCGCCGCATCTGGACAAACGTTTCGAGCAGATGTCGTATGGCAGCCGCAAAAAGGTGTTTCTGACGGCGGCCGCGCTCGGCGAAACCCGCGTGCTGATCGCCGACGAACCGGCCGGCGGACTCGACGCGTCAGCGCGCGCGGTGCTCGCCGAGCTGTTCAGAACGCTCGGCACGACGCGCACGGTGTTTTTCACGAGTTACGACGAAGGGTTCACGCAGGCCTGTGAGGCGTCGAGTGTCTGTTTCGCGGACCTCGCGAGGGGCATCTGAGCTAGGGCCTGTTCACGCTAATAACGGGCTTGCGCTGGCCGCCAGAAGGGCCGAGCGCAAGGATTGCGACGCAACGAATACTCGACGTATTCGCAAGGAGCATGACGCGGCGATCGGCCCTTCTGGCGGCCAGCCCCTTGAAGGTTTTTTTAAAACAGGGGAACGCGCCTTTGCGCCCGTATTGCGGCGTCGGTCGTCGCTTGTTTGGCTCGGCCAAACGGCGCTCCTCTCTCCTTGCACTACGCGCGCAAAGGCACGTTCGCAAGCCCGTTATTAGCGTGAACAGGCCCTAGCGATCCCGCGGGTCATGCGGGCCGGGCGCGAGCGTTGAATCCTCAGATCGCCACACAAATCTTGCCGAAGTGCGCACCCGATGCCTCGTGCCGGAACGCGTCGGCGAGCTTGTCCAGCGCGAACGTGCTGTCGATCACCGGCTTGATGCCCGTGGTCTCGAGCGCGCGCACCATGTCGATCTGATCCTGCCGGCTGCCGACGATCAGCCCTTGCAGACGCTGTTGCCGCGCCATCAGATGCGCGGTCGGCACCTGACCCGCGCGGCCGGTCAGCACGCCGATCAGCGCGATGTGCCCGCCGATGCGGCATGCGGTGATCGACTGCGGCAGCGTGCCGGGACCACCCACCTCGATCACGTGATCGACGCCGCGCCCGTTGGTGATGTGACGCACTTCTTTGCCCCACTCGGGATTGTCGCGATAGTTGATCGTATGGTCGGCACCCAGTTCACGCAGCTTCGCGAGCTTCGCATTCGACGACGACGTCGCGATCACCGACGCCCCCATCGCCCTCGCCATCTGCAAGCCGAAGATCGACACGCCGCCGGTGCCGAGCACGAGCACGCTGCTGCCTGCCTTCAACTGACCATCGACGACCAGCGCGCGCCACGCGGTCAGCCCCGCCGTGGTCAGCGTCGCCGCTTCGGCGTGGCTGTAGCCGGCCGGCGCGTGCGTGAAGTAGTGGCTCGGCAGCACGACGACTTCGCGCGCGTAGCCGTCGACGCCGTCGCCGGGGGTGGTCGAAAAATCGCCGATCGCGGGCGAACCGTTTTCCCAGTGTGGGAAGAAGCAGGACACGACGTGATCGCCGGCCTTGAATTCGCGCACGCCTGCGCCGACCGCTTCGACGACGCCCGCGCCATCGGCCATCGGGATGCGGCCCGCTTCGGCTGGCAGATTGCCGCAGACGACGCCGTAGTCGTGGTAGTTCAACGAACTAGCGCGAATGCGCACGCGAATCTGCCCGGCCTCGGGCTGACCGGGATCGGCGAGATCGACGACCTGCAGGCTATCGACTGTGGCGGGCGAACCGATTCTGACTGCTTTCATGTTTTCGATCCTTGGTGAGTGGTGCGCTGCCGTGAGCAGCTCGATGTCCACGCGCGATGCGCGTCGGATGTGCATGCGCCATGCCCGCGCGAATGCGAACCGGCATGCAGGCGCCGCGCGAGCACCGCGCTATTTGACGGTCTGGATGACTTCGAAGCCTTCGAATTCCGGGTGGCCGAGATACAGCACGCGGTTTTCGTTACCGGCACTGCGATGCGCGGCACGAAACGCGTCGGACTTCGTCCATGTCTCGAACGATGCATGGTCGCGCCAGATCGTATGGCTCGAATAGAGGACGTGATCGTCCTTGCGCGGTCCCTTCAGCAAATGAAATTCGACGAAGCCCGGCACCTCTTTCAGATGGGTGTCGCGCGTGGTCCACAGATGTTCGAAGGCGTCCTCGGAGCCGGGCGCCACCTTGAAGCGGTTCATCGCGATGTACATGCTGTCAGCCTCGTTGAGTGAGTGATGCTGCCAATGATGCTGGCTTGGTCATCCAGTCGCGTTTCATTATAGGCGTGCGTTGCTTTGCCTCCGCTTGACCTTACCACGGCAGGAAGCTCCACGATGTCCGACGTGACCGTTAGAATCGCGCGGATCACGTCGCCACTCTCTTCAACAACGGAAAACCAATATGAAAAACCTTCGCGCGTTGCGCGCTCTCTGTGTGTTCGGCGGTTTGGCATTCGCGGCGGCGGCTCTGCCCGCTCACGCGCAACATCAGGGCATGCCCGGCATGGACATGCCGGATTCGGCGCATACCGACGCAGGCGCATCGACGCAAGCCTTCAAGGCCGCCGACGAGCGCATGATGCATGAGATGAGCGCCCCCGAATACACCGGCGACGCCGACCGGGATTTCGTCGCGCACATGATCCCGCATCACCAAGGCGCGATCGAGATGGCGCAGGCGGAGTTGAAATACGGCAAGGATCCGGAGATCAAGCGGCTCGCGCGCAACATCATCAAGGCGCAGCATGACGAGATCGCGTTCATGCAGCGCTGGCAGGAAAAGCACGGCGGCAAGTAACGCAGCGCGAGCATCACCAGCGTGGCTGCTTGCGCAACAGCGGCGACATCGCGATCAGACCGATGATCGGCCCAGGCAGCAGCAGCCATGCGACGCGCACGTCGAGCGCGTGAAAAACGCTGGTCGACCACAGGATCGAGCATGCGGACAGGAAAAAGCCGAAGCTGTTCTGCAGCGTCAGCGCGCCGCCGATCTTGTCGGCGGGACAGGCCTTCACGGACAGCGCCGAAAACTGCGGCGAATCGGCGATCACGCTGATGCCCCACACGAGTAGTAACCCGAGCTGCGCGGCGGTGCCGAGCCCCGTGGTCAGCGGATAAATCGCGCACAGCGTGCCCGATATCGTCAGCGCGAGAGCGGCGGTGCGCGCGCTGCCGACCACCTGGCTGAGTCCGCCGCCGAACAGGCAGCCGAGCGCACCGATCGCGATGATCAGGAACGACCACAACGCGACGGTGCCCGGCGTCGCCGGCGCGCCGCTCGCGAACGCGCGCTGCACGAGCAGCGGCGTCAGCGTCCAGAACGCGTACAACTCCCACATGTGACCGAAATAGCCGAGCGCGGCCGAACGAAACTCGCTGATGCGCACGACCTGCCCGACGCCCGCCGACAAACCGAAGCGTCGGCTGCCCGAGCGCCGCGCGTGCGGCCCTTCGCCGAGCACGAACACCAGCAGCGCGCCGATCACCGCGAGTCCCGACGAAGTGAGCACCACGGTTTGCCACGGCACGCTCGACAGCAACGCACGAATCGCATGCACCGACGCCGTGCCGAGCGTCAGCATCGCAACGAGCAACGCGAGCGTCTGCGCGGCGCGGCGCGGGTCCCACGTAACGAGCAGCTTCATGCCGAGCGGATAGATGCCGGCAAGCGCGACGCCCACGCCGAAGCGAAACACGAGCGCCGACGCGAGCCCGCTGCTGCACAGCGCGAACAGCGCATTCAAGGTCGCGCCGAGCACGCCGCAGACGGCGAACACCTTGCTCGCCGACACGCGATCCGCGAGTCCGGTGGTCGCCGACAGCAAGGTCCCGACGATAAAGCCAGCCTGCACCGCATTCGTCAGCCAGCCGATGCCAGACGCGCTCAGATGCCAGGCGATCTGCAGATCGCGCATCGCGCCGTTCGCGCTGAACCACAACGACGTACCGAGCAATTGCGCAATCGCGATCACGAGCACCGCGCGTCTCGCGCGCGCGATGTCGTGCGCCGCGTCGCCGGACTTCGTTGCGTCGGCGTCCAGCCTGTTCTGCATCGTGGCTCCTCTGCGTCGGAACTGAGTCGGCCGCTGGGGAGTGGTTATGGGAGCGCGGCCGGAGCGGCCATTGTAGACGACGCGAAGGTTTGCATCGGCGAAGGCGGCGGTTGCGGCGCGCCTGGATCGGGGAGTCAACGGAACACGAGTCGCGTCCACGTCACGCCGCTATCGCGGTTGGCCTTCTGAACCGATGGCGTGCGTAACTCGCGCACGAGTCGCAGGCCTTGCTCGCTCGCCAGCCGGATCGTCTCATCGGGGGTAACGTCGAACATGCGGCGGCCGGCGGGAACCGGTCCGTGCCGCAGCGACATGATCAACACGCCGCCGTCGCGCAGCAACGACGCAACGCGCGGCATCGCGCGTTCGCGCTGCCGCGCATCGAGATGCATCCAGACCGCGGTGAGCATGACTACGTCGAAAGTGATGCGCTTGGACTTCGCTAGCACGACAGCGAGATCAGGCAGGCTATCGTCGAGCCACTCGATGCGCGTCGACGCATGCAGCTCGCGCGCCGCGTTGCGCAATGCGTCGACCGGTTCGACCGCGAGCACCGTATGCCCCATCGCCGCGAGCGCGGCCGCATCCGTGCCGACGCCCGCGCCGATATCGACGATGCGCGACGGCGCCTGCGGTATCCAGTCGAGAATCGGCCGATGCCGATCGCCGAACGACAGCGTGCGCCATCGTTCGATCAGCGCGGCGGCCTGCTCTACGTAGCCTTCCGTGCCGCTGACGTTGGCCGACATCGACGCCGCCTCAGCCCTGCTGCGGCACCCTGACCCACCCCTCCATCAACACGCGCGCGCTGCGGCTCATGATCGCCTTCGTGACGACCCACTCGCCGTCCTTCCGACTCGCCTGCGCGCCGACGCGCAACGTGCCCGACGGATGCCCGAAGCGCACCGACTCACGCTCGCCGCCGCCCGCCGCCTGATTGACGAGCGTGCCCGCGATCGCCGCCGCGGTGCCGATCGCGACCGCCGCCGTGCCCATCATCGCGTGATGCAGCTTGCCCATTGACATCGCGCGCACCAACAGGTCGACGTCGCCCGCGCGCACCGGCTTGCCGCTCGACGCCACGTAATCGACCGGCTTCGCGACGAATGCGACCTTCGGCGTGTGCTGCCGCGTCGCGATCTCGTCGAGATGCTTGATCAGCCCCATGCGCAGCGCGCCATGCGCGCGAATCGTCTCGAACATCGCGAGCGCCTTCGCGTCGCTGTTGATCGCGTCCTGCAACTCGGTGCCCTTGTAGCCGATCGCCTCGGCGTCGACGAAGATCGTCGGGATGCCCGCGTTGATCATCGTCGCCTTCAACGTGCCGACGCCCGGCACTTCCAGGTCGTCGACGAGGTTGCCGGTCGGGAACATCGCGCCGCCCGCGCCTTCTTCGTCGGCGGCCGGGTCCATGAATTCGAGCGGCACTTCGGCGGCCGGAAAGGTCACGCCGTCGAGTTCGAAGTCGCCGGTTTCCTGCACCGCGCCATCGCTCATCGGCACGTGCGCGATGATCGTCTTGCCGATATTGGCCTGCCAGATGCGCACGATCGCGACGCCGTCACGCGGCACGCGGCCCGCATCGACGAGGCCCGCGCTGATCGCGAACGGTCCCACCGCGGCCGACAGGTTGCCGCAATTGCCGCTCCAGTCGACGAACGCCTTGTCGATCGACACCTGCCCGAACAGATAGTCGACGTCGTGATCGGGCCGGCTGCTGCGCGAAATGATCACAGTCTTGCTGGTGCTCGACGTCGCGCCGCCCATGCCGTCGATCTGCTTGCTGTACGGATCGGGACTGCCGATCACGCGCATCAGCAGCGCGTCGCGCGCGGCGCCCGGTCGCTGCGCGGCCTCGGGCAGATCCTGCAGACGGAAAAACACGCCCTTGCTGGTGCCGCCGCGCATATAGGTGGCCGGAATCTTGATCTGGGGAAGGTGGGCCATGAAGGTGTCCTGAGGTGACATGTTCTTTGATGAAGGGCGATGCGGCTCGTCAAGCCGCATCGCCCTCGTCTGTTGCGACGTTCACTGCAAAACGCGCATCTACCCGTCAAGCCGCTGCTCTGGTCGACTCGAGAAAGTCCTGCGCGAAACGCTGCAGCACGCCACCGGCTTCGTAGATCGACAGCTCTTCGGCCGTATCGAGCCGGCACGTCACCAGCACTTCGACGCGCTCGCCGTTGCGGCGATGAATCACCAGCGTCAGATCGGCGCGCGGCTTGCGCTCGCCGATCACATCGAACGTCTCCGTGCCGTCGATGCCGAGCGTCAGGCGATTCACGCCGGGCTTGAATTCGAGCGGGAGCACGCCCATGCCGACGAGGTTCGTGCGGTGAATCCGCTCGAAGCCTTCCGCGACGATCGCTTCGGTGCCGGCCAGCCGCACGCCCTTCGCGGCCCAGTCGCGCGACGAACCCTGGCCATAGTCGGCGCCCGCGATCACGATCAGCGGCTGCTTGCGCTCCATATACGTTTCGATCGCTTCCCACATGCGCGTGACCTTGCCCTCGGGCTCGATACGCGCGAGCGAACCGGCCTTCACCTGGCCATTCTCCAGCACCATCTCGTTCTTCAGCGTCGGGTTCGCGAAGGTCGCGCGCTGCGCGGTCAAGTGATCGCCGCGGTGCGTCGCGTACGAATTGAAGTCCTCTTCGGGCAGGCCCATTTTCGTCAGGTATTCGCCGGCCGCGCTGTCCGGCAGAATCGCGTTCGACGGCGACAGGTGGTCCGTCGTGATGTTGTCGCCGAGCACGGCCAACGCGCGCATGCCCTTCAGCGTGCGCTCGCCGGCGAGCGCGCCTTCCCAGTACGGCGGACGGCGAATATAGGTGCTTTCTTCGCGCCAGTCGTACAGCGGGTCGGCCTTCGCGCCGGTGTCGGGGGAAACCGTGAACATCGGTTCATACACTTTGCGGAATTGCTCGGGTTTCACGCTCGCGGCGACGATCGCATCGATCTCCGCATCCGACGGCCACAGATCTTTCAGCGTGACCGCATGACCGTGCGCATCGACGCCGAGCACGTCCTTCTCGATGTCGAAGCGGATCGTGCCCGCGATCGCATAGGCGACGACCAGCGGCGGCGACGCGAGAAAAGCCTGCTTCGCATACGGATGGATGCGGCCGTCGAAGTTGCGGTTGCCCGACAGCACGGCGGTCGCATACAGATCGCGCTCGATCACTTCCTTCTGGATCACCGGGTCCAACGCGCCGGACATGCCGTTGCACGACGTGCACGCATACGCGACCACGCCGAAGCCGAGCTGTTCGAGTTCAGGCAAGAGCCCTGCCTCTTCCAGATACAGCGTGACCGCCTTCGAGCCCGGCGCGAGCGAGCTCTTGACCCACGGCTTGCGCACGAGTCCACGCCGGTTCGCGTTGCGTGCGACCAGGCCCGCCGCGATCATGTTGCGCGGATTGTTCGTGTTGGTGCAGCTCGTGATCGCGGCGATGATCACCGCGCCGTCCGGCATCAGACCGGGCTCGTTCTCGACCTTGCCGCTGACGCCGCGCGCGGCCAGCTCCGACACCGGCAAGCGGCGATGCGGATTCGACGGCCCCGCGAGCGTGCGCACCACGCTCGACAGATCGAACTCGAGCACGCGCTCGTAGTCGGCGTGCTTCAGCGTATCGGCCCACAAGCCGGTTTGCTTCGCATAGGTTTCCACGAGTTCGACGAGTTCGTCGTCGCGGCCCGTCAGCTTCAGATAGCGGATCGTCTGCTCGTCGATGTAGAACATCGCGGCGGTCGCGCCGAACTCGGGCGCCATGTTCGCGATCGTCGCGCGATCACCCAACGTCAAATTCGCCGCGCCCTCGCCGTAAAACTCGAGGTACGCGCCGACCACCTTCTCTTTGCGCAAGAACTCGGTCAACGACAAAACCACGTCGGTCGCGGTAATGCCCTCGCCCGGTTTGCCGCTCAGCTCCACGCCGACGATATCGGGCAGCCGCATGTACGACGCGCGGCCGAGCATCACGCTCTCCGCTTCGAGGCCGCCGACGCCGATCGCGATCACGCCGAGCGCATCGACCATCGGCGTATGCGAGTCGGTGCCGACCAGCGTGTCGGGAAACGCGACACCGTCCTTCACCTGCACGACCGGGCTCATGCGTTCGAGGTTGATCTGATGCAGGATGCCGTTGCCCGGCGGAATCACGTCGACGTTGCGGAACGCGCGCTTGGTCCAGTTGATGAAATCGAAGCGGTCTTCGTTGCGGCGATCTTCGATCGCGCGATTCTTCGCGAACGCATCCGGATCGAAACCGCCGCACTCAACGGCCAGCGAGTGATCGACGACCAGTTGCGTCGGCACCACCGGATTCACGAGCGCCGGATCGCCGCCTTGCGCGGCGATCGCATCGCGCAGACCCGCCAGATCGACGAGCGCGGTCTGGCCGAGAATGTCGTGGCACACGACGCGCGCCGGGAACCACGGAAAATCGAGCTCGCGCTTGCGTTCGATGAGCTGTTTCAGCGAAGCGGTCAGCGTCACCGGGTCGCAGCGGCGCACCAGGTTTTCGGCGAGCACGCGTGACGTGTACGGCAGCTTGTCGTAGGCGCCGGGCTCGATCTTGTCGACCGCGGCACGCGTATCGAAGAAGTCGAGCTCGGTGCCCGGAAGGCGTTTGCGGTTGGCAGTATTCATGACGTAGGGACAGGACGGTTATCGGCCGCCGGACGGTATGCCGGCGGCGTCGGGCGGCGCTTCGCTCGCGCGCCGGCCGGACAGTGCGGGTAGTTTAGCTCGCGGCCTCAGCTCAAACGCGCTTCGCCAGCGGCACGAACGGCAGATCGTCCGGACCGGTGTAATTCGCGCTCGGGCGGATGATCTTGTTGTCGACGCGCTGCTCGATGATGTGCGCGCTCCATCCTGCCGTACGCGAGATCACGAACAGCGGCGTGAACATCGCGGTCGGCACGCCCATCATGTGATACGACACCGCGCTGAACCAGTCGAGGTTCGGGAACATCTTCTTCGCGTCCCACATCGCCGATTCGAGCCGCTCGGCGATCGAGAACAGCTTCGTGTTGCCCGCTTCCTTCGACAGCTTCTTCGCGACTTCCTTGATCACGTTGTTGCGCGGGTCCGAGATCGTGTACACCGGATGACCAAAGCCGATCACGACTTCCTTGTTCTCGACGCGGCGGCGGATGTCGGCTTCGGCTTCGTCGGGCGTCTGGTAGCGCGACTGGATTTCGAACGCGGCTTCATTGGCGCCGCCGTGCTTCGGGCCGCGCAGCGCGCCGATCGCGCCGGTGATCGCCGAGTAGATGTCCGAACCCGTGCCCGCGATCACGCGGCCCGTGAACGTCGACGCGTTGAACTCGTGCTCCGCGTACAGGTTCAGCGACACGTGCATCGCATCGATCCACGCCTTCGACGGCTCGACACCATGCAGCAGATGCAGGAAATGACCGCCGATCGAATCGTCGTCGGTTTCGACCTCGATGCGCTTGCCGTTGTGCGAGTAGTGATACCAGTACAGCAGCATCGAGCCGAGCGAGGCCATCAGTTTGTCGGCGATATCGCGCGCGCCGGGCAGGTTGTGATCGTCTTTCTCGGGCAGCACGGTGCCGAGCACCGACACGCCGGTGCGCATCACGTCCATCGGATGCGCGGCGGCCGGAATCCATTCGAGCGCGGCCTTCACGTTGGCGGGCAGGCCGCGCATCGACTTCAGCTTCGTCTTGTACGCGGTCAGTTCGGCCTGGGTCGGCAGCTTGCCGTGGACCAGCAGATAAGCGATCTCCTCGAATTCGCACGCCTCGGCGATGTCGAGAATGTCATAGCCGCGATAGTGCAAATCGTTGCCGGTCTTGCCGACCGTGCACAGCGCTGTGTTGCCCGCGGTGACGCCCGACAGCGCGACGGATTTTTTCGGTTTGAAAGCGCCTGCGTTCGGCGTGCTGTTGTCTGCTTCGCTCATCGATTGTCTCCAGAAAGGGGTGGAATTTGGCCATTGCTTCGACTGGGCTGCCTTGTACGCAAGGAACGGGCCAGCCCGCTCACCGCCAGCTAAGTGCCTGATTTAGCGGGAGTCCGGCGAAGCAATGACGCGACCCCGTCCGACGCTCGATTTCATTAATGAAACTCCGGATTTCAAATCGGCAATGAATGCTCGCATAATGGAGGTCACGAACCATCCTGTTGCGAGCCGTCCGCCTTGAGCACGCCTCTTTATGAACCGCCGCAGCGTCCGCGCGTCTGGGCGCTCAGCATTAGCCGCCTGCGCGATCTGTTCTTCGACATCGCCGGCGAATACGTGGAACGCGCGGATGTTCGCATCGTGTCGCACGCCTTCGAAGACGCGGTGCGCGAAATCGAGGCCGCGGGCGCCGCGCGGCCCGACGTCGTGCTCGCGGGCGGCTCGAACGGCGCGTATCTGAAGACGCGCGTGTCGGTGCCGGTCGTGCGGATCAGTCCGACCGGCTACGACGTCATGCATGCGCTCGCCCGCGCGCGTCGGGAAGGCGCGCGCGTCGCGCTCGTCACGCACGGCGACACCCCCGACGAAGTGCGGCGGTTCGCCGCCGCGTACGCGCTCGATGTCACGTTCGCGTCGTACCAGTCGGCGCAGGACGCGGAGAGCGTCGTGCTCGATCTCAGCGATCGCGGCATCGACGTCGTGGTCGGCCCAGGCATGGTCACCGACCTCGCCGCGAATGCCGGCATGGGCGCGGTGTTTCTGTACTCGCGCGCGTCGGTGCGGGCCGGTTTCGACACCGCGCTCGAAGTCGCGCAGGCGACGCGCCGCGAAACCGTGCGACGTCAGCGGCTCGACACGCTGCTGCAGCACCTGCGCGACGGCGTGGTCGCGCTCGATGCGCAAGGCCGCGTCGAACTGATGAACCAGCGGCTCGCGGGCGTGCTCGGTATCGATGCGGCAAAGGCCGTCGGCCGCGCGCTGCTCGAACTCGCGCCCGACCTCGCGGGCAGTCTGCCGGACGCGGAGGGCGACAGCTTCTGCACGGTGCGCGGCGCCAGCTATGTCGTGCATCGCGGGCCGCTCGCAAGCAGCGGCGCGGCGCCGGGCACCGTGCTGACGTTTCAGGAATCGCGTGCGGTCGAGCGGCTCGATCGGACGCTGCGCGCGCGTCAACGCGTGCAGCAGTTCACCGCGCGCTACCGGCTCAACGATATCGTCGGCGCGTCGGAATCGATCGAACGGGTGCGCGCGCTCGTCGTGCGTTATGCGAGGTCGGACGCGACCGTGCTGATTCTCGGCGAAAGCGGCACCGGCAAGGAAATGGTCGCGCAGAGCATGCATCAACTGAGCGCGCGACGCGACTTCGCGTTCGTCGCGATCAATTGCGGCGCGTTTCCGGAGGCGCTGCTCGAAAGCGAACTGTTCGGCTACGAGGAAGGCGCGTTCACCGGCGCGCGCAAGGGCGGCAAGGCGGGGCTGATCGAGGTCGCGCATCGCGGCACGCTGTTTCTCGACGAGATCGGCGAGATGCCGTTGCCGTTGCAGAGCCGCCTGTTGCGCGTGTTGCAGGAGCGCGAGGTGGTGCGGCTCGGGTCGACGGAGCCGATGCGCGTCGATATCCGCATCGTCGCGGCGACGCATCGCGCGCTGACCGACGCCGTCGCAGAGGGCAGTTTCCGTGCCGATCTGTACTACCGGCTCAACATCCTCAGCATCGCGCTACCGCCGCTGCGCGAGCGGCCGAACGACCTGCTGCCGCTCGCCGCCGAACTGTTGCGCCAGGCGGCCGCGCGCGAGCCGAGGCTGGCGGCGCGCGTGCCCGACGCGCAGACCGCCGCTCGCATGCTGGAGGGTTTGGGCGCGGCGTTGCGGCGCTATGCGTGGCCGGGCAATGTGCGCGAGTTGCAGAACGTGATCGAGCGGATCGTGGTTGAACTCGCCGATGGCGATGCGGACACGGATGCGAGTGCGGCGCTCGTCACGCGCGACATGCTGCGCGCGATCGCGCCGGAAGTCGTCGAGCCCATCGCGCGCGCGAAGCCGGCGGCGCTGACGCTGCGCGAGCGCAGCCGTCATGTCGAGGCCGATGAAATCCGCGCGGTGCTCGCGGTTCACGACGGTGATCGCGATGCGGCTTGCGCCGCGTTGGGCATCAGCAAGACGACGCTTTGGCGCAAGTTGAATGCGGGGCGGTAGGTGTGGGGCGTGGTTAGGAGCGCTGTGCTGGAATGCTGCGTCGGGAGGCTTCCCGATAGACGATCGAAAGCTTTGCTGGCCCTTTCGTCCGGCAGATGATTACGGTCTCACTGCTCGCACGATCACGCCGTCCCAGCCAAATACGACGCGATGCGCATCCATGCGGAATATGGCCGCGCAATTGTCGCTGTCCAGCAGTAGGGTCTTCGCGGGCAAGCCGGTATCTTGGAGGTTGATGCCGTAATAGTCTTTGAGCTTCGGCGCGGTATCAACGGTGTGAACGCTGAAACCGTCGTGCGGACGACAGCGCTCGCCCGCAAATTCAATCTGACTGGTCGATATGCTCAAGACCTCGCCAAGCAGCTTTTTTGCCTCCGGTATGCCTCCGGAAACATCGCTGTATCCAACCACATCGGTAACGGTCCATTTTCCGTTGAATGATGAGGGGGTGGCCGTCGGCTCGGCTGCGAAGCAGGTGGTCGCAGTCAAGCAGATGATCAGCGCTAGATATATTGGTTTGAGCGTCACGGCCGCTGCATCCTGAAAGGCGCCGATTCACGCACTCGCCGATTCGCGAGTCCCCGGCTCCTGCGCGGCGGCCCAATCGGGCGCCCTCGCCGATCGCGTGGGGTCACCATCACATTGAGTGACATATGCTGCGCGACGCCCTCCATATCGCCCCGATTTGCAGGGTCCAACGTCTCTCGCGTATTCCGATTCGTCGAGTTATATGCAAAAGAGACCGCCGCGTCGAACTGCGCCTGTGTCAGTGGGTGCTCGGTGACCGTTGCCCTAACGAGCCGCTCGGCGTCGTGAACGCGGGCCGTTAAGATAGCGTTCACCTGTTCGGGCAAGACCGCGCGCTGCAACTCCCCCAGGCGTGCAGGGCCCGAGGTGCGCCAGCGTTCCTACGCCCCATGTGCAGTTTCCGTTGACGGGCGCGTCGTTGTAGTAGTGCATGACCACGCCCTCGTTGACCCTCAGTGCGGCGTAACCTCCTGCGCTCATCTTCATTACGTCGTTTGCGCGCGGGGTATCTGCTGCCATCTTATCTCCTCGAAAATAAATGCCCCGGTGAGAGCTATGGACAACTTGCTCGCCGCCCGAAAGGCACGCAAATTTACCACTGCTTGCCTTACTTGAAGCGCGATGCACTTCATTTTGGGCCGTCGCCCATCGTGGCTTCATCGCGCGCCACAACCATTGCGCATGCATCATCCGAGAACGCTCATACCTTTGCCCCAGTGCGACCTTGCCGCGCCGAGTCGAAAGTGCATCGCATCGACCAACCGCACGAACCAATACACCACGAAAAAATAGCCACCACCGCATCCCCAACCCATTCCCCAAGGAGAAGCCCAGCATGTCGAACAAATACCGGATTGCCGTCATCCCCGGCGACGGCATCGGCGTCGAGGTAATGCCCGAAGCGCTGCGCGTACTCGAAGTCGCGACGCAACGCTTCGGCATCGACCTCGAATATCGGCACATCGAATGGGCGAGCTGTGACTACTACGCGAAGCACGGCAAGATGATGCCGGACGACTGGAAAGCGCAACTGCAATCGGCCGATGCGATCCTGTTCGGCGCGGTCGGCTGGCCCGACACCGTGCCCGATCACATCTCGCTGTGGGGGTCGCTGCTGAAGTTTCGCCGCGAGTTCGACCAGTATGTGAATCTGCGGCCCGCACGGCTCTTTGCGGGTGTTCCCTCGCCGCTCGCGGGACGCAAGGCCGGCGACATCGACTTCTGGATCGTGCGCGAGAACACCGAGGGCGAGTATTCGTCGGTGGGCGGCGTGATGTTCGAAGGCACCGAACGCGAGTTCGTGCTGCAGGAGTCGGTGTTTACGCGGCATGGCAGCGAGCGCGTGCTGAAGTTCGCGTTCGATCTCGCGCAGCGCCGCGCGCGCAAGAAAAATCACCGTCGCAACGAAGCGCAATGGCATCGCGATCAGCATGCCGTGGTGGGACAAATGCGCGGCCGGCATCGCCGCGCAGTATCCGGACGTGACGTGGGACAAGCAGCACATCGACATCCTGTGCGCGCGTTTCGTGCTGAACCCGGACAGTTTCGACGTGGTCGTCGCGACCAATCTGTTCGGCGACATCCTGTCCGATCTCGGCCCCGCGTGCACGGGCACGATCGGCCTCGCGCCGTCGGGCAACCTGAATCCGGACTGCAAGTTTCCGTCGCTGTTCGAGCCCGTGCACGGCTCGGCACCCGATATCGCCGGCAAGCACATAGCGAATCCGATCGCGATGACCTGGTCGGCCGCGATGATGCTCGACTTCCTCGGTCATTCGAGCGGCAAGGAGCGCGAAGCGCACGACGCGATCCTGAAGGCGATCGAGGCGACGCTGATCGAAGGTCCGCATACCGGCGACCTCGGTGGTCAAGCGAGCACGAGCGAAGTCGGCAAGGCCGTCGCGGCGAAACTCGCGTGACATGAACGACGCGCCGGGCACATCAACGCGCCCGGCGAATGCCGGGCAGCGATCGTTTCAGCATGAAGTGATGACGGCGTAACGCCGGATGCGCCGTTATCGACAGTTGCACCGCTCGTAGAGCGACCATTCACCCTCGTGCGTCACCAGCGTGACATCGCATTCGTTATTGGCGAAGAAATTATTCGGCAATGGCCCTTCCTTGCGAACGAAGAAATAGCGGTACTGACGGCCATTGTCCTTCGTCCATTCGAAACCTCCCGGATCGTGTTCGAGCGTCAGGGGGGCGATAGGCATCATGCCCGGCCTGAAGCGCGCGATCTGCGGCACGTAAGTCGCGAAGTTCGGATCGACGAAGCCGTGCTTCTCCGTCTGATACCACAGCGACTGGTGCTCGTACGCGGCCGGGCTCCTGTACGCGGGACTCGCGCGATCGAATATCAGACTTAGCGCGCGTTGATCCGGTTCGGTCCGCGACAGCAGCTCGTCCAGCGGCGCATTCTCGACGGCGAAACGATGCAAACGAATCGTCTGGTCGGCGAAAAAGATCCAGCATCCGGCGATGATCAACGCTTGCACGCCGACGCCACGCAGCGCGCCCCCGGCCGAACCGGACGACGCACGGCGAGCGCCGCTCCGCTCAATGATGAAACGAGGACGCTGCTTGGTTTCGGCGTACGTCTTCGAGATGTAGCCGCCGATCACGCCGAGGAAGAGCAACTGGATACCGCCGAGAAAGTACATCGGAATCACCGTCGAAGCCCAGCCGGGCACGGTGAGGTTGGTGAAGATGCGCACATACGCGGCCCGTGCGCCGAAGCCCAGCGAACCGATCGCCAGCAACGCGCCGATGCGCGTACTCCATTGCAGGGGGACGGCGGAGAACGACGTGATGCCGTCGAACGCGAGAACGAGCATTTTGCTGAGCGGGTATTTGCTCTCACCTGCAAAGCGCGGAGCGCGCTCGTATTCGACGATCGCCGTCTTGAACCCAAGCAGCGGAATGATGCCGCGCAGGAAACGATTGACCTCCTGAAACTGCCGCAACGCTTCCACGGTCTTGCGGCTCATCAGCCGAAAATCCGCGTGGCCCGGCAGGTTATCGACGCCGAATGTCCTGAGCAGCTTGTAGTAGTTGCGCGCGGTGACGCGCTTGAAGAATGTGTCCGTCGTCCGCTTGTGACGCACCCCAAAAACAATTTCCGCACCCGATTGATATTCCGCCAGCATGCGCGGAATGGCTTCGATATCGTCCTGAAGATCGGCGTCGAGGCTGACGAGCACATCGCCCTGAGCCGTCATCAGGCCGGCCAGCAGCGCATTCTGATGGCCGCGATTGCGCGAGAGTTTGATGCCGCCGCAGCGGGCATTCTGTGCGTGCAGCGCTTCAATGATTGACCAGGAGTGGTCGCGGGAACCGTCGTCGATGAAAGTGATGCGGCTTTCCTTACTGACGTCGCCGGCTTCGATCAATCGCTCCAGAAGTGCGAGAAGCCGCTTACTGGTCTCGGAAAGTACCTCTTCTTCGTTGTAGCACGGTACGACGAGATTCATCGTCGTCATAGGCAAATCCCCATTCTGTAGCTGGCTCGACCCAGAGTCAGGCGCAGAGTCCGGCGTTTAACCTGTTTCGACATTAGAGGGTGTTAGGAACTTGAATAGTCGGTGCGACATGTACAAGCATGAGCATTGCGAAGACAACGAAGTGCAGGCCTGCCAATGTTTCGGGCAGGCGCTCGTAATCTCGCGCCAGTCGCCGAAATCGGTTGAGCCAACCGAAACTACGCTCGACGACCCATCGTCGCGGCAACAGCACGAAGCCCTTCTTTGCCGCTGGCAGCTTGATGATCTGCAGTTCGATGGCTTCGTCATGCGCAGCCTGTCGAGCCGTGTCACCGGTATAGCCCTGGCAGCGAATGCAAGCTATACCGTCTGGCCGGTTGCTTGCTGAACCTGACGCGCAAGCTCGGCTACCTGTGCGCGCTCCTGCTCGTTGGCCGGCGTGATGTGCACCGCCAGTAGCCGACCAAACGTGCCGACAGCCATATGAACTTTGCTGCCCCGTTTGCGCTTATGACCGTCGTAACCGGCGCGCGGTCCGCTTTCGCAGGTGGACTGCAGCGTGCGCCCATCCAGAATCCCCGCACTGGGCTGGCCTTGATGCTGCTGCGCGACCCGGATTACGGATCGCAGATCGCTGACCATTGCCTCGAAGCAGCCCGCGTTCAACCAGCGTTGCGTTTGCTGGTAGACCATCTCCACGGCGGGAAATTGGTCGGCAACATACGCCACGACGCACCCGCCCGCGCCATCCGGCGCAGCGCGTTGAACATCTCGCGCAGTTCATACCGCCGCTATGGCGCATCTTCATTCATCAACGTCAGATAGGGAACCGCAAAGCTCCACTCTTCATCCGAGACATCTGTCGGGTATGGCTTGCGTTCTGTCATTCCGCCAGGGCACCAGGTCTGGCGAAAAGTTCCTAACACCATCTAGAGAAGTGTTAGGGCAATGCTGATCAAGTTCACCGAGTTGGTACTTCACGCGTTATAGAGATCGTGTTTAAAGAGGCAGGCAGAACAGGATGAAGCAGCAGACGCTGGCGATGGCAGCCGATCAAGGCGCGGGTTTTGAGACCGACCGCAAACGCACGCGGCGCGACGAGTTTCTCGATACGATGAATGCGATCGTGCCATGGGCGCAGTTGTGTGCGGTGATCGAGCCGCATTATCCGAAGCGCGGCAATGGCCGCCCGCCAATTGGTCTGGAGCGCATGCTTCGGATCCACTTCGTGCAACACTGGTTCAATCTGGCCGACTTCGCTTGCGAAGAAGCGCTCTACGACAGTGCCGGCCTGCGTCGCTTTGTGGGCATTGATCTGGGCTGCGAAGCCGTGCCTGAAGCGACGACGCTGCTCAAATTCCGGCGCCGGCTGGAGACGCACAAACTGGGTGAGCAGTTGTTCGCCGAAGTCGGTTGGGTGCTGCAGGCCAGCGGCATGAAGCTCAAGAGCGGCACCATTGTGGACGCCACGATCATCGGCGCGCCGAGCTCGACGAAGAATGAGCAGAAAGCGCGCGACCCCGAGATGCATCAGACCCGCAAAGGCAAGCAATGGTACTTCGGCATGAAGTTGCACATCGGAGTAGATAGCCAAAGCGGCCTGGTCCACAGCGCGGTGCTCACGCCGGCCAACGTGCATGACAAGCACCCGTTGCCGCAACTGTTGCACGGGCGGGAGCGGCGCGTCTACGGCGACAGCGCCTATGCGAGCCAGAAAGCGCTGATCCATAGCAAGGCGCTCAGGGCGCGTGACTTCACCAATCAGCGCACACGCCGTCCGGGCGGCGAAGTCGACGAGGTGCAGCGCGGCAAGAACCGTAAGAAGTCGAAGATTCGCGCCCGGCTGGAACATGTCTTCGCCGTCGTGAAGCGATTGTGGGGATTTAGCAAGGTGCGCTATCGCGGGCTGGCAAAGAACGCCAACCGGGCGTTCGTCGCGCTCGCACTGGCGAGCGTCTACCTGTCGCGCAAGAAACTGATGGCACCGGTACGCCCATAGTGGGCGAAAGGCGGGCAAAGTGCCCGCCCAACAAGCCCGCGAGGGCCGAAAAGCAACGGCTTAAGCCCGGTCTCATGACCTGGCGAAGTTCAAATCGCTGACGCGTCGCCGATTTCGCGGCTTGTTCAGCTTAGGGAAACACTGATTAATGCGGCTTGGCTGTCATCGTTGACGTGGCCGAGGACGTTATAGAAGGCAACTCACGGAACGGACCCCCGACGATGAAGAGGCAGATCGGCTTCGCGGAAGCGGAAATTGCAGGCAAGAAGCGCGTGACGAGGCGCCAACGCTTCCTGGCGGAGATGGAGAAGATTGTGCCTTGGCAGCGCTTGCTGGCGGCAATTGAGCCGCATTACCCGAAGGGCGCGCGAGGCCGTCCGCCGATTGGCCTGGAGCGGATGTTGCGGATCTACTTCCTGCAACAGTGGTACGGGCTGTCGGACGAAGGACTGGAAGACGCACTGTATGACAGCGTCGCACTGCGTGCTTTCGCCGGCATTGATCTGGCAGTCGAGAACGTGCCGGATGCGACCACGCTGTTGAAATTCCGGCGTCTGCTGACCGAGCACGAACTGACACGGAAGCTGTTCGACGAGATTGGTATCTCGCTGTGTGAGCGTGGACTGCTGATGAAGGAAGGCACGCTGGTGGATGCGACGATCATCGAAGCGCCACCGTCGACCAAAAACACTGAGAAGAGCCGTGACCCGGAGATGCATCAAACGAAGAAGGGCAACGAATGGCACTTCGGGATGAAAGCCCACGTTGGCGTGGACGCCGAGTCGGGCCTGATCCACAGTGTGGTCGGCACGGCGGCTAACGTGTCGGATGTGTCGCAAGCCCATCTGCTGCTGCACGGCCATGAGGAGGAAGCGTTCGCCGACGCGGGCTACATTGGCGTAGACAAGCGCGACGAAATGCAGGGCAAGGCAGTGAAGTGGCACGTCGCGGTCAAGCGCGGAAAGATCAAGGCGATGTCGGAAGGCCCGCTGAAGGACCTGGTGATCGCGGTTGAACGAACCAAGGCGCAGATCCGGGCGCGGGTCGAGCATCCGTTCCATATCGTCAAGAACCTGTTTCACCATCACAAGACCCGATACAAGGGCCTGGCGAAGAACACCGCGCAACTGTTCAGCCTGTTCGCTCTGGCGAATCTGGTGATTGCGCGAAATCTGTTGCGATCGGTTCATGGGAGCAATCCGTCTTGCGTGTGAAAAAGGCGAGCAGAGAAGCTCGTTTACGAGCCAGATTCATCGAAATGAGCGCCGATTCGATTCGTTATCCGTAAAATTCGACGCCGCTTCATCTGCAAGCCGCGCGGGCGGCACATTAATCAGCATTTCCCTAGCCTTAATCCTCGGCGCAGCGTTTGCGCACAGCGCTCATATACTTCAAATCTTTGCATGGATGTTTCCGTTCACTGCCTTCAACGAGTTCATCGCTGGTTACGTGCTTTTCCCGCGCAGAAAGGATCGGATGCTTGCTACCGTGGGCATTGGATCGGCGCTCTTGAATATCATCGTCGCCCTTGTTCTAGCTCCCGGCTGCGGCGCCGTCGGACTCGCTCTCGCCCGGGTGATCAGCGAGACGACGCTCTCGGCCATGTCGATGGCAATCGTGATTAGACTTCGATTGATCCGTCTGATTCCCGGTTGTGAACGAGCGGTCAGAACTGTTTGGACCGTGTGCGGTATCCGCGATCCGGCGCCCCTCACCAAGGATGAGTAATTAGTCGCGTCGGCTGACAATCGGCTGTTCCGTGCGGAGCGCTAGCGATCGACGGCGAATGGGTACTGCGTGCGCCGGTCGCCGAAGCGGCGATACACCGGCTGGGAGGCGATCGGCACATTCGCGAATGGCGCCGAGCTAGTGTTCCGTTCCGTTGTTAACTGGACAATGTTCACGTAGCATGCTGATATCAACGGAACGGGAGATGTCAGCATGCCGATGGGACGACCGAGGGCGGAACTGGTGTTGAGCGAAGACGAGCATTCGCAACTGACCTCGATAGCGCGGTCGCGCTCGATTTCGGCGGCGCCGGTGACGCGTGCTCGCATGGTGCTGGCAGCGGCTGCCGGAGAACCCAACAGCGCAATCGCCCAGCGTCCGGCCGGTGGGCAATTGGCGGCAACGTGATCCCGAATGGAGTGCTCGACAAGCGCATCAGAGGCCGTGTGACAACCAGTCTCGCCGGGCGAGGCGATTCAGGCATGCATCGGTGAACACGATGGTCTGCGCACGCGGGTTCGCGGAACACCATCAGAGCACGAATTATTATGCGGAGTTACAGCGCATCCGGCGCCTCTCCTACAAACGTTGGGAGCTCGGAAAAATTCCTAGGATGGCCCACAGATTCTGACGTATAACTAGGATTGTGCATCGCCGCATGATTTGCGGCCATCGACACTTGCGGTGGGTCGAATCACCCGCAGGGAAGAGAACGGAGCCTGAACCCGAATTGCAGGCGTTGCTCACATCGAAGCCATGATAAGTCCGGTCGAAGCACTGAATTCTCCTGATTTTTCCAGACATGGCTGTTTCGTTACTCGCCGGGACAGTGGAACTCCTTGCACGTTTTTCCATGCATTTCCGACAAGCCACTCTGCGCCTTCCGAAGTTCTGACGATGGCTATTTTCGGAGAGAGAGACGTGAGTTTTTATCGTCAAAAGTTGCGACACTTCCCGCTCCGGCTTCTTATTATGGTTTCCAGCGGGCGCGTCTGCCCGCGCAGACAGTCATAGTCATTACGGACATGTGGCGTCCGGCCGCTTGGCCGGCGCCTAGGATCCCGTCAAAAACTGCACAAGGATAGACCATGACTCGTTACATCGATTTTGAGGAGTACAGCGATGCAAAAATAGATGGGACGGCGTTTGATCTATTAATCGTCGGGTCGGGCGTCGCCGGACGGACTATAGATCGCGAATTGTCGGGCCAAGACCTGCGTTTGCTGATCGTCGAAAGCGGCGGTTTGGAAGAAACACCCGGTCATGAAGCACTCAATGCGGTAGCGGTTCAAGATAACATCGGCCGAGAGGAGCTTGACTACAGACCGGATGGGTCGCGCTCTGAACAGATGAACTTTCGCTCGCCTAATAATCATAGGTATGACGTCCGGTGCCATGTCTTTGGCGGCTTCGCAATGGCGCGCGCAGCAGAGATGGCGCAATTCGACGCTGTCGACTTGTCCCACCGCGAATGGGTGCCCCATTCAGGAGGGCCGTTGGGTTGGGACGCCCTGACACATTACACCGCACGTGCAGGGAGGCGCCTTGACGTGGGCCCGCTGCTGACGGATCATCGCTTTTGGATGACCCTCAGGCCGAGGGTGCCGGCGGAGATAGAGGCGTTGCACTCCTTTTCTTCCTGTTTCTGGCAAATAGTGCCATCGACAGATGATATGACGGATGCCCTGCGACTCGACGACGAATCCCGAAGAGAAAGCCACCAGGATGTGACCGTTTTTTTTAATGCAACAACGAGTGCGATAAGACGTGAAGATGGCAACGTCACAGGCGTTGAAGTTGTTTCTTCGTTATCGGGCAAAAAGCATTGCTTCGTCAGTGCCGAATTTGTCGTGCTCGCCGCTGGCACGGTGGAGAACGCACGCTTACTTCTTCTCTCTAAAGATGGCACCGGTGCGGCAGTAGGCAACAAACACGATGTAGTGGGTCGGTACCTGATGGGTCAGCCAAGCATGTCGTTGGGAAGTTTCTCGAGGCCGTCGCAGAGTCGAGCGGCATCGACGTTTGGCTCTTTTCCCCTGTTTGCTCAACATCGTGCCTTCATGTATTCGCACGGGTTGTCAATAAACCCATGCGTCCAGGAGCAGCAACGTCTGACCAATATGGCCGTCTATGCAACCGTGCACCTCTCCCCAGATGATCCAATCCAGGCGCTAAAAAGGCTAGAAAAATGGCAAGGTGAACAACATGCAGCTGACTTGTTAACGGTAAGCACAAGTCTTTTGCTTACGGTAAGTCACATTGGCCGGATGTTGTTGGAGCGTAAGAAGGTGCCAGTGCGACTCCGTCGCTGCCTCATAGACCTGGCAGCGTTGCTAAATGAGAGTTCTGTGGCCCGCGCCTATATCGCCAAGGGGTCCGCGAGAAAGATTGAACAGGTTACCTTAGACATTGTCTGCGAACAGCCGCCACTGCCGCAAAATCGTGTCACCCTTTCCGAGCATTGCGACCGCCTCGGGTTGCCAATAGCAAGAGTTACCTGGGATGCAGGTGAGCAACTGCGGCACGGCATATTGACGCTAGGATCGTTGTTGGCAAGGGAGCTCGACGTCGCCGGAATAGACGGTTTCCAATTGTCGCCGACGGTCGTTGCGGGCAACCCTGCCAAAATCGCCCTCCCCAATGTGGGGCACTCGTCGGGCACCACGCGGATGGGGCTAGATGTTGCATCAAGCGTCGTGGACCCGACTTGCCAGGTTCATGGAGTAAACGGGCTTTGCGTAGCCGGAACCTCCGTTTTCTCAACCAGTGGCCACACCAATCCGACGTTGATGACCATGGCGCTGTCTATACGGCTCACAGATCAACTGCGAGAACGCTTGGCATCGCGCCGGCTTGCGGAACTGAAGAGCGCATTCTGCGCAAGTGACAACGGTCCCCTCGTGCTTGTCACGGGTGCAACTGGCGATCTCGGAACTGCGATCGTTGAACAGCTGCTTGCAAAAGGCTATCGCGTGCGGGACCAGTTCCATCGGAAGCTACCGAACGAGGCCCGCGTCGAGTGGCTACGCGCAGATTTTTCCAAAGCCGATCTAGTTGATGCCCATCTGGACAGCCTGCTCACTGGAGTCAGCGCCGTGATTCACCTGGCGGCAAGTGGTCCAGGCACACCGGCCATGCATGTGACCAACGAAGTCAATCTGGAACGGTTCGTGCAAGCTTGCGTGCGACATGGTATTAAATATTTCGGTCACGCGAGTTCAATGTCGGTCTACGGGTCTCCAACGAAACGGCTAGTGACGGAAAGCGACCCATTGATAAATCTGGATTTGCCGCTCGAAAAGCAATATCTCAAAGCAATATCTCGAAGGCCGCACCATGCGTGAATATGCGCGGAGCAAGCGAAAGGGGGAAAACGTACTCTCAAAGTACGCTCAGCATATGCATGTCGACGTTTACAGGATTGCCCTGGCACAACGCTCGGGCTATCTCGAGCAATCCCTCGCATGGGGGCGCGCCAAACGAATTGTGAGGATGTATCGGAATTGCCATTACATCTCGACACGTAACGTTGCCAGGGCCGTCGGTCATTTATTGCAAATTTCACTAAACGGCGGCACAACGACCGGGATTGATGCGTTCAATATTGCGGACACAGCTTCACCCACATACAAGGAGTTCTATCATCGGGCTGGTCATCGGACGCTGTTTTATGTGCCGCTCGCTTTCGATCTTCTGAAAGGACTCGCAATGGGTAAGTGCATCTCTCGACGTTTCCCAATGGGCTTTTGTCGCCTCGACAACAGCAAGCTCCGCTCGACTGGATTCGGGTTCGAGAGTGATTTGGACAGTTTCCTCAGCGTCACGTCGCCGCCCGACCGCAATGAGGACGCGTCTGGTTGCATGAGGTGAGTGAACATAGCGTTTTGGCCGGTGGCTTATTGTCAGGGCCGAAGGCGTACCATTATTGTTTCGCTGAAAGGTGCGTCAGCACGAACCGGACTAGAGGTGCTCGATGGAAGTTCGAAACAGCGAATGTCTCACAAACCGCGCTGAACTATTTTTCTCAGTCGTCGTTGCCAACTACAATTACGGGCGTTTTGTTCGGCAAGCCATTGAAAGCGCCTTGGCACAGGATTGGCCCAACCGGGAAGTCATCGTCGTCGATGACGGCTCGACCGACAACTCCGCGGAGGTCATTCGTTCGTTTGGCGAACAGATAACGGCCATCTTTCAAGAAAATGGTGGCCAGCGGGAAGCCAACAACGTGGGCTTCGATAGGAGTGCGGGCGACGTCGTCATCTTCCTCGATGCGGACGACGTTCTGGTGCCCGGCGCGTTGCGCTCGATTGCTTCGGTCTGGCGCACCGGCCTCAGCAAGGTGCAGGTGTTGATGGAGCGGGTCGACGCGGAGGGACGCCCCATACGAAACGCGATTCCCAAGATTCGAAACGTAATTCCGAAGGTCCCGCCGGGAGTGTCGTCGGAGGCGATTCGTCACTGGGCGTATGAGACCTCAGAATATCCCACTCCGCCGGGCTCGGGAAACGCTTGGGCACGCAGCTTTCTGGAGAGAATCTTTCCATTGGATGCGAGTTGCGATTCATTCACGGACTCGACGTGCATCGCCATGGCCCCCTACATGGGCGACGTCGAGACAATTGCTGCGCCACTAGTGCTCTACCGTATGCATGGCGAGAACGACAGCGCTATGAGTGCGAACACAGGTAACTTCGGGCGCGAGATCTCACGTGCACTGAAACGTCACAATGCCGCCTGTAAAGCCTGCAGAATGACCGGCCTGCCGCCGCCGCCGCTTAGCACCCTGTTTTCAGCACCTCATTTGCTTCAATTGCGAGTTGCATCGTTGCGACTCACACCGGAGCAGCATCCGCTACCTGGAGACAGCCGAGTCCGCGCCCTGCGCGATGCATTATCCATCCCCTTTCGTGCAAGTTTCGAGCGTCTTGGCTTTCGCTTTCTGATTGCGGGTTGGAGCATCGCCACCTTGCTCGCACCCAAGAACGTTGCGAGTACGCTTATCCGGCGCCGTTTCATTTGAACGGAATCTCCAATCCATTGGATCGCACTCTGGTCTTCCGTGTGAGTCGTCATGAAAGAAATGACCGTGGTGATCTGCAACTACAACTACGAGCAGTTTCTGGGCGAGGCGATCGATTCGGCGCTCTCGCAGGACTACGTGCACACTCGTGTCATGGTCATCGACGACGGATCGACAGATCGGTCTCGCGCAATTATGGAACGCTACGGATCGCGCATCACATCCATTTTCAAGGACAACGGCGGCCAGGTATCCGCCTACAACCTGGGACTTCATCTCGTCGAGACGGACCACGTGCTGTTTCTGGACGCCGACGACGTGCTATATCCTGATGCCGTGACCGAAGTGATGCAGCGCTTCAACAGGGAGAATCTTGCAAAGGTACAGTTCCGCCTAGACATCATTGACCAGACGAGCAGATGTACGGGCGGTTATGTACCTCATTCTGGAATCGACGGTGACTGTCGAAAGCCTTTGCTGGACGGATGGCTCTATCCGTCCCCCCCGGCGTCTGGGAACGCGTATAGCGTCACTGCGCTAAGGAAGATCTTCCCCGTCCCGGAAACGGCCAACAGCCGGTATGGTGCGGATTTTTACGCAATCTATGGGGCGGCTCTCGTCGGGCCAGTCTCGAGCATCCCGATGTCGCTCGGCGGATACCGGGTATCTCATAGCAGAGGGCGAGGCGTGTCATTTGCCAACTCCGATTCGATCACCAAGGCTCCGAGAGCGCTCGCGTCGCGGTGGGCAACCCTGCGGGAAATGGCATCCCGCCGCTTGGGAATGCAATTGCCATCCGACTTTTACGATTTCGCGCATGAAAGGGCCATTTTCTGCTCGTGTGTCTATCAGGCGCCGTTGACGACCAGATGGCGCTGGATGTTCAGCGATTCGCATGCTTATTTTCATACGATCTTGGCAAATCCATTCTGGAGCCTAAAGAAAAAGGTGGGAACGTTGATGCTGTCCAGTCTCTGTCTGGTTCCATACTCGCCTATCGCTGACTACGCGGTCCGTTACCTCTGTAATCCGTTGGCTCGCCGTAACGCCCGTTAGTTGTAGCGTCTGAATTATTAACGCGAAGCAGCCTCCGCGCTACACTACCGTACTGAGAATCGTCCCCAACCAGGTGACCTGGCATACGTCACGTGTGCAGGCCAGATGACCTGCAAGCGACAGGCGGATGATCGGTTGTAGTTCGATCTGGAAGTCGGGGAAGCAGATTCCAGCGGTTGTGGGACGGCATGCGGCAAACTGTCCGATCTCGGTACAGTCAGGATACAGACGGCGCTCAGAAAATCCGCTGGGCGGAGCATCGTGTCCACTTGAAAAAATTAACTGCCTCCAAAAAGTTGAACTTTTTTTGAGAAACAGTGGATGCAAACTAAAAAACCTGGCTCCCCCGCATAAGCAGCGGGTAGCCAGGTCTTTGGCAAACGGGGGAGTCGATTCGATCAGTTGTCCGGGTTACTCGACGTAAAGCTCTGGAATGCGCTGTACGGCGGGTTCAACTGTGCACCGTTAAGCATGATGCCGTACGTGTTGTTGCCGCTATCGAGCACGTAGTACATAACGGTCTGGATGTTGTGGGTCTTTCGTGCCTGATAGAAGCCCCGCAACTGCGACGAAATGTAATTGGCCCGATAAGCCCCGGTCTGTTCCGGACCCGTGTTCCACTCGCTGACGAAGAACGGCACACCGTAACGCGCCTTGCAGTATGTCGGCAGATCGAAGCCGGGACCTGAACCGTCCGTTCCGATGGAGAAGAGGTTCCCGTACACTTCGTAGTTGTGCCACGTCGTGATATCCCAGCGGACCTTCGGATAGCCGCTGCTGCGGTCAGGTTGCGTACCTTCCCACAACGAGTCGGCCGCGGCGATGTCGGTCACGCAGAAGTTAATACCGCACTTCGCCGAAGGCTGAACCGACTTCACGCCGTCGATCATGCCGCGCATCGCGCCGCGCATGACAGGCCAGTTTGCATTGTTGAAATCGCTCACCTTCGTACCTGCGTAGGTGTAATCGATGATGATGGCAGGGTCGCGGGTCAACTCATTGCCGCATTCGTACAGAGTGACGCCATACGGCTTTAGCGCACTGGCTACTGCAGCGGCGGTCGAATAGGCGGCATTGTACGCGGCCGATTCGCCTGCGAAGAGATTGCCGTTGCTGTCGTGCAGACCCTCGTTGATCAATACGAGCAGCGTCATCCCGGCCGATTGAAACGCCTGCGCCAGCTTGACCACGGCATTCAGCTGGCTGGAATCCGCCGTGCAGGCGACGCGATAGCTCGTGCAGCCCAAACCCTTCAGCGTCGAGACGATCTGCGCGGGCGTGTAGGTGTAGTCGTAATGCCCGTTCACACCATAGAAGCTACCTGCGGCAGCTGCGACAGGAGTACGGGGATCGGAACATGGGAGCCATTGAGCGGAACAGTCCGTGTTCACGTACCAATTACCGCTCGTATTGCAGCAATAGATCTTGCCACCGTACCAGAGCACGAGCGTCACGTTGTAGTTGATGCCCACGACAGCGCCGTTCCTGGAGATGACACCATTGGTCACCGTCCAGACCGCGCCCGTCCAGTCAATGATGCTCGATGCCGACGGCATCGTGGTGCCGTCCGGGGACGTCGTGACCACGCGCGGATCCGGGCAAGGCCATCCATGCCGTGCCGGTCCATTGGAACCACTGCGCGCTCGTGTTCTCAACGTAGATGTTGCCGTTGTAGCACATCGCGACTGTGACGTTGTAGTTGTTCCCTGCTATCGCTCCGTTTTTATAAACGGAGCCGCCCGTCATGGTCCAGGTGTTGCCCGAGCCGTCGATCAGAGAACTTGCCGGAGGCATTGCCGTGCCGTTACCAGAAGCGGCCTTTGCCGTCGCGGTTGCATTCCGGGCTGTGGCGCCAGCCGCATTGTCGCTAGTGTCCGACCCGCCACCGCCGCATGCGCTCAAAAGAGCGCTTCCACCCAGTGCCGAGAGGGCACCAATAAATTGACGTATTGAGTTCGACAAACGTGATTCATTTCGTTGACGTCAGGAAACTACCGACGATTATCGAATGATTAATGAGTTCGTGGCGAGTCCCCCTCGCGACGCAAGCGATATCAAGGCCGTCGATAAATTCGGCGGGAATACAATGAGCCACGTCACTCGGATCAAAGCCCTAATGTCTTGGAGCGGCGTTTGTTTCCGAGTACCAGAAGGTAAAGGCGTTTCTTGAGGAATTGCACGGCGCATCTCAGGACCCTGGGATGATTTATTGTGTGATAAACGGCTGCCGCGAAGCGCCTTTCACGAACCGCCTCGGTGACATCGACCCAGCGAAGCGAGGTTTGGAGTGATCGATGCCGATGCGCACACGCGTCGGCTAATCTTCGGGACAGAGCATACGATGCACGGAAACGGGCATTCGCTTCGAGCATGCCTCGAAGCGCCGGTCGATCCGCCGACTTGTCGGTGGAGAGCGAATCACCACGTCGCCGATAGTGATAACCCATGCCCGGATAAACGACCATTCGTGCATCGTGCTTCACCAACACGCGCAACAAGAGATCGAAGTCTTCGCCAGAGCGAAGCCGCTGGTCATACCGAAGCTCGGTTAAAAGCTCAGTCCTGGTCATAGGCTTGAGATAGGCGAGACGCGGCGCCTTGACAAGCGCAACTGCATCGAAGGTCCTGGAGGCCCGCAGTCCAAGCAGCGAGTGCCCCGTGAGCAAGCCGCTCTGGTTCATGATGAGTAAGTCATCAGCTACGATCCCGGCGCCGTCCGACTCCGCCTTTGCAAGCAATGACTCAAGGCGTCGGTCCGCGAACAGGTCATCACTGTCGAGGATTGTGACCCAGCGTCCTCGCGCGCACGCCAGCGCACGATTACGTGCGACCGACGGCCCTGCATTGCACGACGAGGTGAGGAGAACGATACGTTGGTCATTATCGGCAGCGGCGCAGACAATGTCTACGCTCGCGTCGGTTGACGCATCGTCCACAACGATGAGTTCCCAGTCTGCCAGACTCTGTCTCTGGAGTGACTCGATCGCTTGTCCGATCCAGTTCGCTCCATTGAAGTTGGCCATTATGACAGTGACAGAGGGCGCCGACGCAGGATTCACGATGCGGTTCGTTGCGCATTCTTCGCTACGGTCGAACCCACCAGGAGGCCCCCCGGAGGCTTGATTTTCGCCCTTAGAGCTCATGGTCTTTTGGATTGCAAAAATATGACGCGTTGTGCAAAAAGCGCTGCAATTGGTAATGCACAACAGCGCTGCCGACGGGTCTCGCTCCGTTTGTCAAGCCGTGATCCGCGCGGTCGCAATATGGCACTTTCTGGCGATCGTGCCACTGTAATGGCTAGCGAGTGCGGCGATAAAGTGCAACAAAGGGTCAAGATAAGGAACCACAGGGCCAGAAACTACGCGTCGATAGGCATTCCGTCACAGAGCCTTGAAGCCGTCGTGGCGCAACCAGTCGACAGCACGATCCACCCACGCAGGTCGCGGTCCACCAGCCGCATCGACTGGGTTGCAATATAGTCTCTATCGCGAAGCCATTTAACGCGCTGACCGAGATTGTTGAAGATCTGTCACCTTTGTGCGACATGATTCGTCACCTCTTTCCCATGGTAGTGGGGACAGGACAGGCTCTTCTGCTCGTTCGACCCTATTGAAATCGTTTCTTAGAGAAAAGATGCCTCAGATCGGTGCCGACACAATTGCAGCGAAAAGTCGGCTGTGCTCTATCGCTTACATCCGTTCAACAAGCGTGTCAGGGTTCGTCAAACCGCAGTTGCGGTATCGTTGTTGCACTCATCAAACGCACGCCCAGCACTATGGCATTTCGCTTTCTTCGATACGGTCTGTGCCTACAGGATCAGCGACGCCGTTATGGTTACGAATTCCAATTATGTCGAGGTATTGGGACGGATCGTTTTTCCATTCTTCTATTGTGCCGGCAAGCTGTCCTGTGATCTCCTTGATCGATCCGCGTCTTCCAGGCTGGCCTGCCTTCGCATCCGTGTGCTCAATTTCGCCATATTGGAAATGCGTCTCGAGGAAATCCAAGACAACGGTCGGGTCAGCGCCAAGCCGCGCCATATTGTAGGGGTGCCATTCCAGAAGAATTGCATCGGCTTGAGCAAGCGTGTGCCGGCCGCCAGCGACCACAAAAGGTTCTGCGCCCTCTGTGTCGATCTTCACGAAGACGGGATGACGCAATTCGATCGGCAGATCATCCAGTCTCTCGCACGCCACTTCTGTGACTCGCCTGCTGTCCTCAGCCAATTTGGGCGCAAGACCGGTTTCGACGTGAAGGCGGTGCGCGCCCAGATTTGTGTCGGAAATCTCAAAGGGAAGCATGCCTTTCCGTTCATGCAACGCCAATTGGAAAGGCCGAATGTGCGATGAAGGGCAGTTCACCGAGATGTTAAGCAAGAGATTCTGATAGTTGACCGGCTCAGGTTCAAACGCATAGCACTGCACCGCAGGATTTTGCTGGAGGATCGGTATTGACGTCATGCCTATGTTGGCACCTATGTCGAGGTAGGTCCCCCCCGTCTCTGAGAAAAACGCAACCAACCTTTCTGACAGATGAAATGCCCAGCGACCGCTTTCGGCATATGCTCTCAGTATCCAGACGTCCTTAGAACTGCTGGACATCGTCCCGTATTCTCCGGATGCGGAGAGCCGTACGACGTTTAGTTTCCCTGCCAGTCCCGAGAGGTAGCGGTATCCGTATTGCCTTACAAGCGACGGGTCGTTCAGGAGTGACGTAGCCAGAACATGCCTAAGCCTCACAGGAAGCACGGAAGTTGCGAGACTCGCCGCTGAGAAGAGAAGTTTCTTCGGGTCAAAGACTGCGGTGTTTGTAACGCTCACTTTCTTCACAGTAGGCCTCACCGGTCGTATGCAATCGACTAACGGACGGGTATGCTCGCCCGCACTTGATGCGATCCTGATGCGTTGACGCCATGGTCATCGAAACACTGCACCGTATCTGGAGCCGTCAAAAGCTCGCTAAGCTGGTATAGGATACATCGAACGCATCAACAAGTCGCTGTTAAGCAATACGTGGATCCTCGCCGGCCGGCGTATTCGTCCTTTTCGTGCAAAATCTGGCGGTTTCTAACAGAACCCTTATCAGTAGGAGTGTCATCGGCTTTGATACGTCAGGGCGATAACATGCCTGCCCGCGATGGCGGATCGGGGGAGTTTGTCGGAGGCTGGAGATGCGATACGTGGAAGTTCGCAATGTGGGGCGGTATCGCCTGTTCGCCCCGACGAACGCCTTCTCGATGCGTTCCTTCAGCGCGAAAAGACACTGGACGGGCACCGGGTCCGAACCTGCGAATATTTCGGCATGACGTCAATCGGACCAAGACAATGGGCGTAACCTGAAACCGCGGATGCGACGGAATGCCCCGGCCCACTCGCGCTCGAGAAGCTGCTCGGGCACGCGCATTGCTGTCTGCATAAGAGTTGCACTCTAATATCCGCGGAGTGAAAACTGCGGGTCCACGACGCTCACCGAAGTCGTTGAGAACGTTCGATTCCTCAAAGAACTCGGCGCGCATCCGTAGAAATTCGACTCTGCGCCACTCGAACAGCAGCGTGCATACGGGCAGCGCATTCAGGCTCGCTGTCATGGCCATGGCCGCCAGTAGCCGTAGTATGGGTATGGATAACGGCGACCTACCTCCGCCGTTTTAATGTCTGAACCTAGATGCTATGTGGGAGGGCGGCGACAGTAAGCCCGACTGGAGTAAAACGGGATTTGCACACTCGTTTTCTCCGAAGGAGCACGCAAATGGATGCGCCTGACACAGCCCTCCGTGGGCAGAATACGACGGCAGGTGGCCGCCTGTACATGGCTTTTGAACTGGGCGAGAAGAACTGGAAGCTCTCACTGGGTGATGGCCAGCGCGCGCCCAGCCGCTATACGGTCGCCGCCGGTGATACCACGGCGGTTCTCACCGCCATCGCCAACGCCAGGGCGCGTTGCCATCTCGGCGCCGACGCACCCGTCTACAGCTGTTATGAAGCAGGCCGCGACGGCTTCTGGCTGCACCGCTGGCTGACTGAACAGGGCATCGTCAATCTCGTGGTCGATTCGGCCAGCATCGAGGTGAACCGCCGTGCGCGTCGCGCCAGGACAGACCGGCTTGACAGCGACAAGCTGCTGTCGATGCTCATGCGCTATTACGCGGGCGAGCGGCGCGTGTGGGCGGTGGCACGCATTCCCACACCCGAGCAGGAGGACGACCGCCGCCTGCACCGCGAACTCGAACGCCTGCGGAAAGAGCGTACAGCGCACACCAACCGGATCCGTTCCCTGCTGGTTCTGCACAACCTTCGGGTCAGGTCTGTCGGCGGTCGCATCTGGACCCACTCGTGGACCCGTCAGCGCGAGCTGCTGCCGCCCGGTCTGCGCGACGAGATTGAGCGCGAATGTGAGCGGCTCGCGCTGGTGCGCCAGCAAATCCGTCTGCTCGAAGTGCAGCAGGACCGGCAGGTGCGCAGCGGCGCACATCCCGCCATGGCGCTGCTCGCACAGCTTGCTGGCATCGGTTCAGGCAGCGCGTGGACCCTGGTCAGGGAACTGTTCGGCTGGCGGCAGTTTCGCAACCGTCGCGAACTGGCCGGCTGTCTGGGCCTGACGCCCACGCCGTATGCCAGCGGCACCAGCGAGGTTGAACTCGGTATCAGCAAGGCGGGCAACCGGCGATGTCGCTGGCTGATGGTGGAGCTCGCCTGGAGCTGGCTGCGCCTGCAGCCCGGCAGCCAGCTCAGCCACTGGTTCAACGAGCGCTTTGCCGGTACCGGCAAGCGGATGCGGCGCATCGGTATCGTCGCGCTCGCATGCCGTCTGGCGATCGCCCTGTGGCGTTATCTCGAGTACGGCGAGATCCCCGTTGGCGCGATACTCAAGCCGCGCGACGTCAACACTGTGAGGGCCTGAACGATTGAATGACGTCGGATGCAGCAACAGCATGTAAAGGTCAACGCGCCCGAAACACGCTCGGGCTACCCACTGCGGGTGGCCGTTTCCCTAGATGGGGCGCGTCGGTAACAGGGTAGCTCCAGCGCTTCGCGCATGCGGCATAAGGTGACCGGCCTGTCAGATCGGCACGGATAGAAGGTCGACCCGGCACTGACCGGTCAACAGATACCCTGACCTGAATGACATTGACATGCCAGGCTGCGACAAGGCTTACGCGATGAGCGTCGGTACCGTCCTTCACGCATCGGTCTCTACCGCCAGCCTGCGTCTGGTCATGGTAAGTGACCGCGCAGGCGGGCGGTAGAGACCGAACAAGGAGGCTCACTTCGCATAACAGAATGTTTATCGTGAACCGGGCTTAACTTTCAGTTCCCCATAGAAGGGTGTTAGGCACTTTTTGTCGGACCTGGTATCCTGGCAGGATGAAAAAACGCAGGCCATACCCAACGGATGTGTCGGACGAAGAATGGTACTTCGCCGCCCTCTAAGCCATCGGGATAAATGTCGAATTAGAGCCGCAACGGAATTACCAGATCGGAATACGAACAACCACCTTTTACTGATATACCGTCAACATGAGGACGGTCGATATGCAAGGGAATGCGATTGTTCGCGCGGCCCCGTATGATTGGGTCGTGGCGACAATAGACAATAGATGAACCGTCACGTTCGATCGTTTTCCAATGGCCTTTGGAACCGATGTTTTACGGTGAGGATGAATAGCATGGACAAAGCCGAGTTCGACAGCTTTGCTGACGAGTATCTTTCACTGCACGCCCGTAACATTGCGGCGTCCGGAGAAGGGCCGGAGTTTTTCGCCGAGTACAAGATTCGCGACATCGCCGAGGAGATGACGCGACGCGATGCGCTGCCCGCGCATGCCCGATCTCGGATCGGGCATAGGCACGTCGATTCCCTGGGTGAAGCGCTATTTGCCAAACGCACAGCTCACCTGCGCGGATGTATCGGAGCGTTCACTGGAAGTCGCGCAAAGCCGCTTTCCTAATTCTTCGCGGTTTGTACACTTCGACGGCCACACGCTGCCTTTCGAGCAGGGCGAATTCAATCTCGCCTATGCGATGTGCGTGTTCCATCATATCGATCACGCCGAGCATGTTCATTTGCTGGGCGAACTGAAACGCGTCGTGGGTCCGCGGGGCACGGTCGTGATCTTCGAGCACAATCCGCTGAACCCGCTGACCGTCAAGGCAGTCAACACCTGCGAGTTCGACGTGGACGCCAAACTGATCACCGCACGTAAAATGAAGCAGGCGTGCCTCGATGCTGGCATTTCCGATGTAGTCGTACGCTTCCGGATTTTCTTTCCTCACATGCTGGCCAAACTTCGTCCGCTCGAAAAATATCTGACCCACGTTCCGCTCGGCGCGCAATACGCCGTCTACGCGAGTGCCGCATGAAGGCGGTCTTTCAATGAACGATCTGCGCACGGCAGTACCGCGTACCGAACCTCTTCGCCAGTTCATCAAGTATCTGCTGGTCGGCGGCCTCAATACGGCGATCTCGGCCGTTATCATCTTCATCGTGCAAGCGGCGGCCGCCATTCCCGTGGTCGCCAACATAGTCGGCTACGCAATAGGCGTGACATTGAGCTTCGCGCTCAACAGCAAGTACACGTTCAAGACGGCGGCAACGCGGCATACCGCCATCCGCTTTCTGATCGTCGTGCTGATCTCGTATCTGGCCAACCTCGCGACGATGGTTTCGGTGTTGCATCTCACGCACGCGCCCTATCTCGCGCAACTGTGCGGCATTCCCGTCTACGTGATCGTGGGCTTTCTCGGCAACCGGTATTGGGCGATGCGCGGGCGCGCACGCTGAAGATGCGCCTCGTATCCGCACGTCATTGATATCCGTTCACGATTTTGTCGACGTGGCGGGATACGGTAAGCACATATCGGAAGAACATTTACTATCTTTTGCGGAAGGCGCCAGGAATAACAACGTCTTACGAAAAGATTATCAATGCCATTCACCGAGGACGCCGCCATGAGCCGAGAAGCCTATCCGATCGAAGTCGCATTCCCCGATATCGCGCCGCACGAGCAATCGTCGTCGGGCGTTGCATACGTCCATACGTTCGATTCCGGCGTGCCGGGTCCGCACGTGATGATCAACGCGCTCACCCACGGCAACGAAGTGTGCGGCGCGATCGTCGTCGATGAACTGCTGCGCCGCGCGCTGCGGCCGCGGCGCGGGCAGCTCACACTGTCGTTCGCGAACGTCGCCGCGTACCGGCGCTTCGATCCGGCGAATCCGGACGCCGCGCGCTTCGTCGATCAGGACTTCAACCGCGTGTGGACGGCGGCGGTGCTCGACGACACGTCGCGCAGGTCGAGCGAACTGCAGCGCGCGCGTGCGATGCGCCCGGTGATCGATACGGTCGACGCGCTGCTCGACCTGCATTCGATGCACGAGCGGTGCAAGCCGCTGATCGTCGCGGGACCGCTGCAAAAAGGCATCGACCTCGCGGTGCGGCTCGGTACGCCCGCCACGGTGATCTGCGACGAAGGGCATCCCGAAGGCCGCCGCATGCGCGACTACGAAGGGTTCGGCGATGCCGCGAGCCCGAAGAACGCGCTGCTGATCGAATGCGGCCAGCATTGGGAGCGCCGTGCGGTGGCGGTCGCGCGCGATACAACCGCGCGCTTCCTGCTGCTGGCCGGCGTGATCGACGAAGCGGATCTGCCGCCTGGATGGCTCGCGCCATTGCCGCCCGAGCAGAACATCGTGCGCGTGACACAGCCGGTCGTCGCGACCAGCATGGACTTCAGCTTCGCCGCGGCGTACACCGGCCTCGAAGTTTTCGCCGAGGCGGGCGCCGTGATCGGCTGGTCGAACGGCGAAGAGGTGCGCACCCCCTACGACAACTGCATGCTCGTGATGCCGTCGCTGCGGCAGTTACGCCCCGGTGTGACGGTGGTCCGGCTGGGGCGAATCGAGCGGACGGTGGCCAATCCCGGGGTGACGGCCTGACGGGCAGATGTCTCGGCGCCGTTCGCCGGTTGCTTTGGCGCGTTGAGCTTGGCCCGCCTCGTCCTTTCTGCGGCCTATTGCAGCTCGCCGCCTCCCACGCATCGGCGGGCACGTCCGCCACTGTGAAGCTCGGGTATTCCCCCGTTGACCGCATCGATTCCATTCCTTACAGTGGCGCGCGTTCGCATAGAGAATCACAGTTCTATATTCGAACAAATTCCCTCGCCCGGCGCGATTCCGTCAAACCGATCCGTCCGGGATGATTCATTGCCGATGAACGGCCAGTTGGCCCGCCGCAGGCATCGTACGCCGTTGCCAGACGGCGTACAGTCTTAGAGAAGAATAGCTCGTCGTGTCGGGCCTTTCGCTGCCAGGAGACCATCATGAACCGCAGCCCCGCTGTGAACGTTCAAACCTTCATCAACGAGCATCCGTTTTCGCCGTTCCAGTGGCTGATCTTTTTCATGTGCTTCATCATCGTCCTGCTGGACGGTTTTGACACTGCTGCGATCGGCTTCATCGCGCCTTCACTGATCACCGAATGGGGTATCGACAAGCCCGCGCTCGCGCCGGTGCTGAGCGCCGCGCTGTTCGGCCTCGCGTGCGGCGCGCTCGGCTCGGGTCCGTTGTCCGACCGCCTCGGGCGTCGCTCGATGCTGGTCGGCTCGGTGCTGCTGTTCGGCGTCGCCTGCCTCGCGTCGGCGTTTTCGACCGGCATCGACCAACTGACCGTGCTGCGCTTCGTCACCGGCGTCGGCCTCGGCGCCGCGATGCCAAACGCGGTCACGATGATGGGCGAGTACTGCCCGGACAACCGCCGCGCCACCGTGATCAACCTGATGTTCTGTGGCTTCCCGCTCGGCGCCGCGTTCGGCGGTTTCCTCGCCGCGTGGATGATTCCGCATCTGGGCTGGCGCAGCGTGCTGATCCTCGGCGGCGTCACGCCGCTGCTGCTGTTGCTGCTGTTGCTCGCGAAGATGCCGGAGTCGGTCCGCTACATGGTCGCGAATAACAAGCCGGCCGAGCGGATTCGCGCCGCTCTCGCGCGCATTTCCGGCGATGCGGTGCAGGCCGCCGGTTTCACGATGACCGAAACCGCGCCGCAAACCGGCGGCAAGGGTCTCGGCCTCGTGCTGTCACGCTCGTACATCGTCGGTTCGGTGATGCTGTGGGTCGCGTACTTCATGGGCCTCGTGATCTTCTACGCATCGATCAACTGGATGCCGATCCTGCTGAAGGACGCCGGCCTCACGCCGCAACGCGCGACGCTGATCTCCGCGCTGTTCCCGCTCGGCGGCGTCGGCGCGGTACTGGCCGGCGTGCTGATGGACCGCTTCAACGCGAACCGCGTCATTGCGGTGTGCTATGCACTGACCGCCGTCAGCGTGTACTTCATCGGTCAGGCGGCCGGCAACGTCGGCGCGCTCGTGCTGATCGTGTTCATCGCCGGCGTGCTGATGAACACCGCGCAATCGTCGATGCCGGCGCTCGCCGCCGCGTTCTACCCGACCGTGGGCCGCGGCACGGGCGTCGCGTGGATGCTTGGCGTCGGCCGCTTCGGCGGCATTGCGGGATCGTTCCTCGTAGCCGAGTTGGCGCGCCGCCACTTCTCGTTCGGCGGCATCTTCGCGACGATCGCGGTGGCGGGTCTGCTGTCGTGCGTCGCGCTGCTGATCAAGCAGGCGGCACGGCCGCAGGCGGCGGAAGCGGGTGCGTCGAAGACGGAGTCGTTCGGCCATTGAGCCTGCAATGAAATGTGCGCGCCAGCGGACCGGTGACGGTTCGATCGAGTGGTGACCCAGAAGCCGCCCTGCGAATCGCAGGGCGGCTTTTTATTTCGCTGAACGCCTGGAATCTCTCGCTTACCTGAACGCGAGCAGTTGCTCGACACACAGCAGCACGGCAATCAGAACCATCGCCGCGCCTGAAACCTGGCTAAAGGATCGGCCGCTGCCGCTGTGACGCATCGACGTCACGCCCGTTCGCCTGCGGCATTGTGATCCACGGCGGCGAAAAGCGCCCCGGCCTACTTCCCGATACACTACGCAACAATTTTTCCGCGCGCGGCCCGGCGCGGCGATCACCGCCGCTGCCGCGCCGCCGCCGTCTCATGTCAGGACTCCGGTAATGAAACGCGTAGTCGTATCCGCGCTCGTCGCGCTGTGCATCGCGCAGCCGGCCGCTCAGGCCGTCGCGCAGACCGTCAGCGATCAATGTTTCGCGCTCGGCGATATCGCCGGCCAGGTCGCGTCGTGGCGCGCACACAAAAAGACCAAAGCTCAGGCGCTCGAGCAGGCCGCCCACTACTACAAAGACCCGTCCGACCGCGCGGCCGTCGACGCGATCATCGAAAAGATCTACAGCCCCGACGCGCCACACATGACGCCCGATCAGGCGAGCATGGCGATCACGTCGGAGTGCGTGAACCAGCACAAGGGGCAGGCATCGCCGGCACAGTGATGCCGGCGCGTCACCCGCGATGCGCTAGCGCCGCCGGAACGCATCCAGCGACGACAGTGCGTTGCCGTGGAAATCGAACAGCGTGTTGTTGTCCCACTGGTCGCCGGCGCCGACTTTCCACCCGGATACGCGGTCTCGACGACGATCACGTCCTTGTCGTAGCGCGTCGCAAGATCGTTCACATTGCCCTGCAGGTCGCTGAACGAGCCCTGCCATTGCGGGTAATACGACAGGCCGATCACGCCGAACGTGACGCCACGCTGCGTCATGTTGTCGAACCACCAGCGGCTCGTCGCGTTGTTGCCGCCGCTGTCGATATGCAGCATCACCTTGATGCGCCCGTCGACGGATTTGACCGCGTCGTGCCCGGCCTTCAGCAGCGCCGCGAGGTTATCGAGCTGATCGTACTTGCCGAGCGGCCACAGCATGCCACCGGTAATCTCATTGCCGATCTGCACCCACTCGGTTGACTTCCTGCCGTGACGTGACAACCACACCACGTCACGCGTCTTTCCACGCGCAGACGTCGCCGGTATTCAGGCGCGGCTCGCCGAGCACGAACGTCGCATTGCGCGGTGCTGGCGCCTGCACCGGTTGCGCGCCGAAATTGAATGCGAAGGTCAAGCCACCGCGGCGGCGCAGCCTCAGTCCATCGGCGAGTACCTGCGTATCGAGGCCCGCATCGCGCGCCGCCTGCCGCAACAGCGTGCGATGCAGTTCATGCGACAGCCAGCCGGCCACATAGCGCACGTTGCCGTGCGTCAGCAGCGCGGGCCAGGCATCGTCGAAGCGCGCGGCAATGCGTGTCTCGCCATTGGCGCGCACATGCTCGCGCCAGTGCAGCGCGTAACCCTCGGTGCCGTCGATCGACAGCGCGGGCGCGAGCGTCGAGCGCAGCGTTTCGACTTCGAGCACCTGGATCGGCAGCGCGCGCTGCAACGCGCCGGGCGGCAGATTGCCGGGAATCGCGAACGCGTCGGTTTTCGAGCCGCTGCGTGGGCCGAACACCCATTGCGCGTTCGAACGCGCGATCTGCTCGACGAGCGCGGCGTCGATCACCGCGAGACTCGGCACCACGACTAGCTGGTAGCGCGAAAGATCTGCCCGGCTCGACACAATATCGACATCGAGCCCGAGTTCGCGCAGCGACTCGTAGTAGTCGAACGCGAGCGTCTGGTAGTCGAAGCCCTTGCCGTGACGCTGGATTTCGAACATCCACTGCGTCTCGTAGTCGAATACCAGCGCGGTGGCCGCGCGCGCGGGCGCGGCGAGCGTCGACAGCACCGTACTGCCCGCGATCTCACGCGCGGCCCGTTGCACCTCGAGACCGCCCGGCGACAGTTCGTCGTTCGGCAGATTGAGCCCGGAATGCATCTGCTCCTGCGCATACGGGCACTGACGCCAACGGAAATACGACACCAGCTCCGCGCCATGCGCGAACGCCTCGTACGCCCATAGCCGCACCATGCCCGGCGCCGGAATCGGATTGCACGACGCCCAGTTCACCGGACCGGCCTGCTGCTCCATCACCCAGAAGCGCCCGCCGCCAATGCCCCGGTAGCGGTCGTGATCGAACGCGGACACGTCGGGATGTCCGGTACGCGCGAAGCGCGCCTTCTGCTCCTCCGGCAACGCGATCGACTCAGTGCGAGCAATCGGATAGCTGTCCCATGCGGCGACGTCGATCGCGTTGTCGGCGGCGAAGCGATAGTGATCGAAGGTCGTGAAAAAGCCCATGAAGTTGTGCAGCAGATCCGCGTTCGGCGCATGTTCGCGCAACACCTCGATCTGCTCGCGATGGAAGCTCGCCACCTCGTCGGACATGAAGCGGCGGAAGTCGAGCAGATGGATCGGATTGGCGTCGGTGGGTGTCAGCGTCGGCAGCCCGATCGCGTCGAACGACGGGTACTCCATGCTCCAGAACACATTGCCCCACGCGTCGTTCAACGCGCCGATCGTTGCGTAGCGCCGCTGCAGCCACGCGTGAAAGCGCTGCAACGCCGCAGCCGAATAGCTCGGCACCGTGTCGTGGCAGCCGAGTTCGTTATCGGTCTGCCATGCGACGATCGACAGATGCCGGCCATAGCGCTTCGCCATCGCGGTGACGATGCGCACGCATTCGCGCCGGTACGTGTCGCTCGAAATATCGTAGTGACGCCGCGAGCCGAAATTCCAGCGCGTGCCGTCCGCGCGCACCGGCAACACGTCCGGATGCGCGTCGACGAGCCACTTCGGCGGCGACGCGCTCGGCGTGCCGAGCACGAGTTTCAGGCCCGCTTTCGTGAGCGTTTCGACCGCTTCGTCGAGCCATTGCCAGTCGAATTCGCCGGCGCGCGGCTCCATACGGCTCCACGCGAATTCAGCGATCCGCACATGCGTGATGCCGAGTTCGACCATACGTTGCGCGTCGTCGGTCCACATCGCGCGCGGCCATTGTTCCGGGTAGTAGCAGACACCAAGTTGCATGTGAAAGTCTCGTGGTGAGTTGACGTCGAGCCGTCGTTTCAATCGTGTTTCAGGCGCCGTTTATCCCTTGCTCGCCCCGAAGGTCAGTCCGGCGACGAAGTGCCTTTGCATGCCGAAGAACATCAGCACCGAAGGCAACGCGGCCAGCACCGAGCCCGCCGCGACGAGGTTCCACGCGGTCGTCCACTGCCCTTTCAGCGCGGCGACGCCCACCGTGATCGGCGCGGCGTCGTCGCCTTGCGTCAGGCACAGCGCCCAGAAGTAGTCGTTCCACACGAACGTGAACACGAGGATCGCGAGCGCGGCGAGCGCGGGGCGGATCAGCGGCAGCACGATGCGCCGATAGATCGTCCACTCGCCCGCGCCTTCGACGCGCGCGGCCTCGATCATCTCGAACGGCAGTTGCTTGATGAAGTTGCGCAGAAACAAGGTGCAGAAGCCGGTCTGAAACGACACATGAAAGATCACCAGCGCCCACACGGTGTTGAACAGGCCGACCTTCAGCGCCATGTCGCGCACTGGAATCATCAGGATCTGGATCGGCACGAAATTGCCGGCGACGAATGCGAACAGCACGGCCGTGTTGCCCGGAAAGCGATACGTCGCCAACGCGAAGCCCGCCATCGACGCGAGCACGATCGCGCCGATCACCGACGGCACCGTGATCAGCACGCTATTGGCGAAGTAATGCAGCATCGGCGTTTGCGTGAGCGCGGTGCCATAGTTCTCCAGCAACGCGAAGTGTTTCGGCCACGTCCAGTAGTCGCCTTGCGACAACTCATCCGTCGAGCGGATCGAGGTCAGCAGCACGGCGAGCATCGGCAGCAGCCAGATAAACAGCGCCAGCGGCAGCGAGGCCTTGTAAAGCGTGCGATTCAGCGGTTTCCAGCGTTCGACGGGAAGCGGATACATGACCGGGTACTCCTGACGTTCAGAGAATCAGCGTTCCTCGCGCAACATGCGGCGCAGATGGAACACGATATAGACGAGCATGATCGCGAACAGCACGACCGCAATCGCGGCGGAATAGCCTTCGCGGTAGTACTTGATCGCCTGGTCGTACATGAAATAGGCGAGCACGGTGGAACTGTCGAACGGACCGCCGCCACTCATCACCGCGATCAGATCGAAGCTGCGCAGTGCGCCGATCACGGTCAGCACCACCGCCATGAAGGTGGCGGGCCGCAATTGCGGCAGGATCACGTGCCACAGCAGTCGCAGCCCTTGCGCGCCTTCCATGCGCGCGGCCTCGACCACCTCGGGATTGATGCCGGTGAGCCCGGTCAGATACAGGATCATGCAGAACGGCGCCTGCGGCCACAGCGCGGCGAAGATGATGCCGAACGTGACCGTATGCGGATCGCCGAGCACCGGGATGCCACGGCCGACGATCAGCCGCAACAGCCCGAACGTCGGATCGTAGAACCAGCTGAATACGAGGCCGACCACGACGCCCGACAGCACGAACGGCGCGAAAAACAGCGACTTCACGACGCGCATGCCGCGCACCTGCTGGTTCAGATACAGCGCGAACAGCAGACCGAGAGGCGGCGCGAGCAGAAACAGCGCGAGCCAGATCAGGTTGTTCTTCAGCGCCGTATAGAACGTATCGGACTGAAACAGCTCGACGTAATTGGCGAGACCGGCGAAGGTCTTCGGCGTCATGCCGTCCCAGTTGTAGAAGCTCAGCGAAATGCTGCTGATGATCGGATAGATCACGCACAGCGCGAACAACGCGCAGCCCGGCAGCAGAAAGAAAAACGCGGCGCGATGCTGATGACGGCGCGTCGTCGAGACGCGACGGTGCCGCGCCGCGGGCAGGCGGCGCGCTGCGGTATGAGACATGGAACGGCCTCGTCGGAAATCGAAGGCGGAATTGGGACCCGCAAGCCGGCCGCGCTCAGGCGGCCGGCGCGGCGGGACTTACTTCTGGTAGATGCGCTTGCGCGTCGCTTCGAGATGAGCGAGCACGCTGTCGAGTTGCGACGGATCGCTGTAGAACTGCTGCATGGCCTTCATGCCTTCGTCGGCCATTTCCTTCTGCATATCGCGATCGTAGAACTGCGCGATGCCGCCCTTCGTGTTCGCGAGCGTCTGGAAGCCGACCTTCGAGATCGCGTCCTCAGGCGGCGCCGCCTGGCTGTTCGACGGCAACTGTCCCCAGCCCTTCGCGAGTTCGGCGTTGATCTTCGGCGTCTCCATGAACGCGAGCAGCTTGCGCGCGTCGGCCTTGTTCTTCGCCTTCGCCGGAATCAGCAGCACGTTGACGGGGCCGTCCTCGGCCATCGGCACGTTCGCGTCGAGCACCGGAAAGCGGAAGAAGCCGATCTGGTCCCTGATCAACGGCGGGAAGCTCGCCGAGAAGAACGTGCCCATCAGCATCATCGCGGCTTTGCCGTTGTTGAGGATCGGGCCGATCGAATCGACGTCGTACGACAGCGCATTGTCGATAAAGTCGTGATTGTCGAGCAGCGTCTTCCACGTTGTGTAGACCTTCTTCACGCGCGGATCGGTGTACGGAATTTCGCCGGCCATCAGCTTCTGATGGAACTCGTTGCCGTTGATGCGCAGATCGAGATAGTCGAACCAGGCGGCCAGCGTCCAGCTGTCGCGTGCGGCCACCGCGATCGGCGCGACGCCGATCGCCTTCAGCTTCCTGTTGGCTTCGAGCAGTTCGTCCCACGTTTTCGGCTCGCTCCTGATGCCGGCCTTCTCGAACAGATCCTTGCGATAGAAGAAGCCGTACGCGTCATAGCCGAGCGGTGCCGCATACTGCTTGCCCTTGTACGTCGACGCGTCCTTGACCGACGCATACTGCTGCGACCAGCCGTTCTTCGCCCAGTCCGAGCTCAGATCTTCGAGCAGACCACGTTGCGCGTAATAGGCCATCCGCTCGCCGTCGTGCCACGAGACGACGTCGGGTGGATCGGTGGCGAGCCAGCCGCCCATCTGCACCTTGTAGGCTTCCTCGGTCACGTAGGTGATTTTCAGGTCGATGTCGGGATTGGCTTTCTTGAACTGGTCGAACGCATCCTGCCAGGTCGAGCGCTGATTACCGCGCGCCGATACGTTGACGTTCAGCGTGGCCGCGTCGACCGCGGCGCTGCCGAGCGCGCCGGCCATCACGGCGGCGGCGATCGACACCTGTGCGAAACGGCGAAGGCGAAGAGCAATCATCTATGTCTCCTTGTCTACCTTGTTGACCGGCTACGCAGCGTGGCCGGCGATGTAACCCGCTCTATGGCGGAATTCAGTCTGACGAACCGTTGAAGCAGGTCCGCCGTCGACGATCGTTCAGGCGGCCGCGCGTTCCGGCTCGAACGTGCTACGCCGCAGGGCGAGTCCCTGTTCGTCGAACAGATGACAGGCAGCGGGCGGAACATGAACGCGGATGCGCTCGCCCGCGCCGAGCGGCGTATCGCCGGGCGCCTTCGCGATCAGCGTGCCTCCCGCGTGGTCCGCGTGGATATAGCTGTGCTCGCCGAGAAGTTCCGATAGCACGGTCGCGCACTGAATGAACTGTTCGTCGCCATCGAGCCGCAGATGCTCGGGGCGCACGCCGAGCGTGACGCGCTGGCCGCGTTGCAGCCGTTTACCGTCGACGTGCGCGACCAGCTTTTCCGCGCCGGCCACGAGCGCCACTGTCACACGCCCCGGTTCGATCGACTCGACGGTCGCATCGACGAAGTTCCTACGCGGCGAGCCGATAAAGCCCGCGACGAAGCGCGACTTCGGGTGGTGATACAGCTCGAGTGGCGCACCGCTCTGCGCGATGCTGCCGAAGCGCTCGGCATCCGCGCCCGCATGCAGCAGCACGATGCGATCGGCAAGCGTCATCGCTTCGACCTGATCGTGCGTGACGTACACGACGCTCGCATTCGCGAAGCGCTGATGCAGACGCGCGATCTCGACGCGCGTCTGGCCGCGCAGCGCGGCATCGAGATTCGATAGCGGCTCGTCGAACAGAAACACGCCCGGCTCGCGCACGATCGCGCGGCCGATCGCGACGCGCTGCCGCTGGCCGCCCGACAGCGCTTTCGGATGTCGTTCGAGCAAGCTTTCCAGTTGCAGAATCCGCGCGGCTTCGCGCACCTTGCGCTCGATCACGTCCTTCGGCTGCTTCGCGAGCTTCAATCCGAACGCCATGTTGTCGAACACGGTCATGTGCGGAAATAGCGCGTAGCTTTGGAACACCATCGCGACGCCGCGCTCGGCGGCCGGCACGTCGTTGACGAGGCGGCCGCCGATATGCAACTCGCCTTCGCTGAGGTCTTCGAGACCGGCGATCATCCGTAGTAAGGTCGACTTGCCGCAGCCCGAGGGGCCGAGAAACACGCAGAATTCATGCTGCGCGATCTCGAGATTCACGCGCCGGATCACCGGCGGATGGTCGCCGTAGGCCTTTTGCACATCGCTCAAACGAATCGTCGCCATGCTGTCTCCGGCTTGATTTAACCGCTTAAATTTTGGCCGAAATAAAACGCCCTAGCCTTGTGCCGGCGGCATTTAATCGCTTAAATTCGAGTTCGACGGATAAAGTCATGGTGGGTGTCTCCGTTACGTTTTTGAGAAAGTTAGCAATGTCGCAGGCCGTTTGCAACATTTGAATTGACCTCCCTAAATATGGGATAACCCGACATGGTCACGTTGTCCGAAGTCGCGAAACGCGCGCAGGTTACCGCCGCCACGGTCTCCAACGTGCTGCGCAATCGCGAGAAAGTCCGCCCTGAAACGGCTGAGCGCGTGCTGCAGGCGATCGCCGAACTCGGCTACCGGCCGAACCTGAATGCGCGCGCGCTCGCCGAAGGCCGTTCGTCGACGCTCGCGCTCATGCTGTCGAACATCTCGAACCCGTTTTACCCGGAGTTCGTGCTCGCCGCCGAGCGCGCGGCGCGCAAGACCGGCCACTTCCTGATGGTCTGCAATACCGACGACGATGCCGAAATCGGCCGCGCATATCTGAACCAGATCGCCGGCACGCTCGCCGACGGCGTGCTCGTGATGAACACGGACATCACGATCAACGACCTGTGCGCGTCTGCGACGCATAGTGCGCCGATTCTGCTCGCCATGTGGGAGCACCCCGAGTCGCCGCCCGAGCTACCGTGCATCGCAGTCGACTTCGCGCGTGCCGGCGAGCTGGCCGCGGGGCATCTGCTAGGACTCGGCCATCGCGAGATCGGCTTGCTGATCGGCGACGGCTGCGGTGGTTTGCAGGACGCGCGCTCGAACGGCTTTCGCGCCGCGATGCGCATGGCCGGCATCGAAGCCGATGCGGCCGCCGTGCTGCAGATTCGCGACTCGATCGACGCCGGCTTCGCCGCCTGCATGGAACTGATGGCGAACCGCCCGCAACTGAGCGCGATCTTCGCGACCAACGACCTGCTCGCGATCGGCGCGATCCAGGCGTTGATCACGCTCGGCCGCTCGGTGCCCGACGACGTGTCGGTGATCGGCATCACCGACATTCAGCTCGCGCATCAGGTGCATCCCGCGCTGACCACGGTCGCGATTCAAACCGCGGCCGTCGCGGAGCTTTCCATCAAGAGCCTGATCCGTTTGATCCAGACGCCGGAGCGGCAGCCGTCGATGGTGCTCGGGCCACCGCCCGAGCTCGTGGTGCGCGCCTCGACCGGGCCGCGCAGGAAACGCTGACGCGTTAGTTCACGCGCTCGGTCGCCATCCGCGTGACGATGTCGAACGCCTTCTGCGTCGCGCCGACGTCGGCCTTGCCCTGGCCGTGGATGTCGAACGCGGTGCCGTGCGCGGGCGTCGCGATCGGAATCGGCAAGCCGCCGTGCACGGTCACGCCGCGCCAGAAACCCATCAGCTTCATCGCGATCTGGCCTTGATCGTGGTACATCGTGACGACGCCGTCGAAGGCCTTCTGGTCGCGCGCGCGCACGAAGATCGTGTCGGCGGGAAACGGTCCTTGCGCGTCGTAGCCGAGCTTGCGCGCGGCCTCGACGGCCGGCGCGATCACGTCGATCTCCTCGCGGCCGAACGCGCCGTTGTCGCCGTTGTGCGGATTGAAACCGCATACCGCGATACGCGGCTGCGGATGGCCGGCTCGCTTCAGGCCTTCGTGAATCAGCCGCACCGCGCCGACGATGCGCTCCTCCGACAACTTCGCGCTGACGTCCTTCAACGCCATATGCGAGGTCACGCGCGAAGTCCATAGCTCGTCGAGCACGTTGAACTCGCAGAAGCTGCCCGTGTAGCCGAGCTGCTTCGCGAACCACTCCATCTCGTCGCCGGTTTCCATGCCGGCCAGATGCAGCGAGGTCTTGTTGACCGGCGCGAACAGCATGCCTTGGGTGACGTTGCTTTGCGTCAGCGCGAGCGCGTGCCTGAACGCAGCGAGACTATAGCGGCCGCCGTGTTCGGTCGCCACCGCACGCTCGAAAGCTTGATCGCCGGGCAGACGGAAATCGATCAGCGACGGCACGCCCTCGCGTTGAAACGCGGCATGCGCATCTTCGACCACGTCGTAATCGAAGCGCTGCTGCGCGATCTTCATGCCGGTTTCGAGCTCGCGCCGGTCGCCGATGATCAGCAGCTCCGCGCGCGCGCGGTTCGCCCGCTGCGCGAACAGACGCGCGATCAGCTCGGGACCGATACCGGCGGGGTCGCCAAGAAGGACTGCGATGCGTGGCTTCATGTGCTTTCCTCGGATCGGTCCACTCATTCGACGATGTTGAAGTCGGCAAGATACTTGTCGCTCAACTTGATGCCAAGACCCGGCACGTCGTCCGACAGTTGCAGATAGCCATTTTCCGGCTGCGGCTCACCTTCGAAGATGTAGTAGAACAATTCGTTGCCAACTTCGACATCGAACACCGGGAAGAACTCCGACATCGGGCTCGCGGTGCTCGACATCGTCAGATGATAGTTGTGCATCTGTCCCGCATGCGGAATCACCGGCACCGACCACGCTTCGGCCATCGCGTTGATCTTGCGCGCCGCCGTGATCCCGCCCACGCGATTCGTGTCGTACTGGATCACGTCGATCGCGCGGCGTTCGAGCAGATCCTTGAAGCCATAGCTCGTGAACTCATGCTCGCCACCCGACACCGGCATCAGGTTCATCTTCTTCAACTCCTGATAGCCTTCGACGTCGTCGCCGATCACCGGCTCCTCGATCCAGCGTGGATTGAATTCGGCGAGTCGCGGCAGCATTCTGCGCGCGTATTCGAGCGTCCAGCCCATATAGCATTCGAGCATGATGTCGACTTCGTCGCCGACCAGTTCACGCAACAGACGCACCTGTTCGATGTTCTTCGCCATGCCTTTCGGGCCGTCTTTCGGACCGTAGCCGAAGCGCATCTTCATCGCGGTGAAGCCGCTGTCCAGATAGCTTTCCGCTTCGCCGAGGAAAGCGTCGCGATCATCGTTGTTGTAAAGCTTCGATGCATAGCACCAGATCTTTTCTTTCGTGCGTCCGCCGAGCAGCTTGAACACCGGCTTTTTCACGGCCTTGCCCATGATGTCCCACAGCGCGATATCGATCGCGGAGATCGCCGCCATGCCGATGCCTTTGCGGCCCCACGCGAGCGTGCGGCGATACATCTTCTGCCAGATGTATTCGTTGTCGAACGGGTCTTCGCCGATCGCGATCGGCGCGAGGTATTCGTCGATGATCTGCTTCGCGATGCGCGGCGCGAGCGCGCAATTGCCGATGCCCACGGTGCCGTCGTCGCATTCGACTTCGACGACGAGCCAGCCGTGAAAGCGGAACGACCCCATCGCATCGCCACGCTCGTACAGAATATCTACCGCGTTCGTGCAGAAATGCGCTTGCGGCGGCACGACTTTGCCGTTCCACTCGAAAACACGCGTTCGGATATGCTTGATTTTCATGTTCGACGATTTCCTTCAGAGAATCAGAGAGTCAGTGGCCCGGGCGTTCGCCGAGCGGGCCGCTGCGATGAGAGACGGAATGGGAGGCGGCAGGGGCGAAGCGGAACGTCAGCAGCAGCAATGCGCCAATCAGTCCGACCACCGCGAGCGAGAACATACCCGCCTGCGAAGAGCCGATCGCGCGCTCGGCCAGCCCCTTCAGATTCGGCGCGACGAAGCCGCCCAGATTGCCTATCGAATTGATCAACGCGATGCCGCCCGCGGCCGCGGCGCCGCCCAGGTAACCGGTGGGCAGCGTCCAGAACAATGGCTGCACGCAGACAAAACCGATGGCGGCGAAACAGAAGGCGGCAATCGCAAGCGTGACCGACGACGTCATCGCCGACGCGGCAATGCCGACCGCCGCGAGCGCGAGCATCGCCGCGGCCCAGGTACGGTGATGACCGTGGCGGTCGGCGTAGCGCGTCACCCAGAACGTGCCGATGATCGCGGCGATCCACGGAATCGCTGTCAGCATTCCGACCTCGACGCCGACATGGCCGCCGCTCGCGAGCCCGGCGATGCGGGTTGGCAGATAGAACACGACGCCATACACGCTCATCTGCACCGCGAAGTAGATCAGGCCGCAGAACAGTACGCGCGAATCGCGCAGCGCCGCGAGCACCGAAGCCGGACCATGCGCGAGCTTCTGGCGGTCTTCCTGGCGCAACGCGTGATCGAGCGCGTCACGCTCTTCGGCATCGAGCCAGTGCGCCTGCACGGGCCGGTCGGTCAGATAGAAGTAAGCGACGACACCCACCACCGACGCCGCCAGCCCCTCGACGACGAACAGCCATTGCCACGGATGCATGCCGAACGGATTGCCCGCATCGAGCAGCAGACCCGAGATCGGGCTGCCGAGCAGGAGCGCGAGCGGGAAGCCGAAATAGAACATGCCCATCGTCTGCGAGCGCGTCTTCGCGGGAAACCAGTTCGACAGGAACAGGATGATGCCGGGAAAGAAACCGGCTTCGGCGATGCCGAGCAGCGTGCGCAGCACATAGAAGCTCGTGGCGCTGTCGACGAAGGCGGTGCACGCGGACACGATGCCCCACGTGACCATGATGCGGCTCATCCAGATGCGCGCGCCGAAGCGGTACATCAGCAGGTTGCTCGGTACTTCGAACACCGCATAGCCGACGAAGAAAATGCCGGCGCCGAACGCGAACGCCGCGTCGCTCAAGCCCGTGTCTGCCTGCAGCACGTTCTTCGCGAAGCCGACGTTCGCGCGGTCGATGAACGCCAGTACGTACATCAGGATCAGAAAAGGCAGCAGCCTCGTGCGCGCTTTGGTAATCGCGCTGTCGAGCGCGGGGCTCGCGGTCATCGTCATGCGTCGTCTCCGGTTTTGTCTTGTCAACGCGAACGGCGTTGCGATTGCCGTCCTGCGATAACCGCCAGTGTGCGAAACTATCCGATAACTGACCACTGAATAATTCGAATCGGCCGATTCGCTAAAGTTATCGCTCATGATCCCGCCCGCCTCCACCATTCGCAAACGCTTGCGCCTGCGTCATCTGCAACTGATGGTCGCGCTGTCGGAAACGGAATCGCTGCGGCGTGCCGCCGACGATCTCGCGATGACCCAGCCCGCCGCGACCAAGGCCTTGCAGGAACTCGAAGACACGCTCGGCGTATCGCTGTTCGTACGCCATGCGCGCGGCATGGAGCCGACGATCTTCGGCGAGGCCGTGATGCGCTATGCGCGCGTCGTGTTCCAGGATCTCGACGAGCTGCGCGAGGAGTTGGCCGGCATCGAGGCCGGCGACATCGGCAAGGTGCGCATCGGCGCGGTGATGGCGCCGTCGCCCGAATTGCTGACGCACACGATCGTCAAGCTCAAGGAAGCGCACCCGCGCCTGCAGATGGCGGTCACGATCGACACCAGCGACGTGCTCGTGCAGTCGCTGCAACAGGATCAGCTCGATATCGTGATTGGCCGGATTCCCGATGGTTTTCCGGCGCTCGATCTGAGCTTCGAGACGTTGGCGGAAGAGGCGCTGTCGATCGTCGTGCGGCCCGATCATCCGGCCGTGAAAACAGGCAAACAAACGGGCGCGCGGCCGAAGCTCACGGACCTCGCGCGCTATCCGTGGATCATCCAGCCGCATCCGAGCCCGATGCGCCAGGTCATCGATCAAACGTTTCGCGAGTCGCGCGTCGCGCCGCCGGTCAGCACGGTCGAGACGTCGTCGATTCTGACCACGCTGTCGTTGCTGCGCGACTCGGACATGCTCGCCGTGCTGCCGAGTTCGGTCGCGCAGTACTACGTCGCGCTCGATGCGATCGCCGCGATCGCGACGCCGCTACGCGGCCGGCTCGCACCGTATGGGCTGATTCTGCGCAGAAACCGGCGCATCACGCCGGCGATGCAACTGGTCATCGATTCGATTCGCGCGGCGTGAGGTTTTCTGCGAAGCGCAATTCGCCGCCCGCATTGATGTCCGCGAGATCCGGGTGAGCGCGAGCCGCGTCGAGCGGAATATCCGGCCGCATGAAGAAGGTCGCGACGATGCCGAGCGCGAGCAGTCCGAGCGAGCCCGCGAACGGCAGCGTCCAGCTACCCGTGCGGTCCACGATCAGGCCGAACACGATCGGCGTGAAAATCCCCGCAACCGCCGAGCCCGCATTCACGAGCCCGCTCGCGACACCGACGTGCCGCGGGCTGATGTCCATCGGCACGGCCCAGATCGGCCCGATCGTCATTTCGAGGAAGAAGAACGACAGGCTCATGCACGCTGCCATGACCGGCAGCGACTTCACGACCATCACCGGCGCGAGGAACACCAAAGCGCCGAGAAACGCGCAGATGATCACGTTGCGGCGCGCCGCGACGACGTTGCGCGTACGCTTCAACACGCGGTCGCTGAGCACGCCGCCCGCGGTATTGCCGACCACGCCGGACAGAAACACGCCCGCGGAGAACATCGCCGAGCTTTTCAGATCGAGGCCGCGACCGTGCATGAAGAACGTGGGCAGCCAGGTGAAGAACAGCCAGCCAGTCCAGCCGTAGCAGAAGTAGACGAGCATCGTTGGTGCGATGCGTTTGAGCAGACGCCGCCACGGCGTGGGCTCGCGCGTCGCTTCGATCGCGGATTGACGGACCGGTGGCAATTGCGTTTCCTGCTCCGCGGTCATATGGCGATGCTTGCGCGGATCGTCCGTGAAATACCATGCGTAGACCACGACCCACACGAACGTCAGCGCGGCGACCGCGAGAAACGACACCCGCCACGACGAATACCCGACCAGCAGCGCGATCAGCGGCGGCGTAATCGCATTGCCGAGCCGCGAGAACGAATGCGTGAGGCCTTGCACGAAGCCACGCCGGTTCGACGGGAACCAGTTGGTCAGCGCCCGCGCCTGCGCGGGCAGCGCCGCGCCTTCGCCGATGCCGAGCAGCAACCGCGCGCCGAACAGCGACGCGAGCCCGCCCGCGAGACCGGTCGCGACCGTCGCGACGATCCAGATGCTTGCGCAGGTCACGAGCGTGAGCTTCGCGCCGAAGCGGTCGCTGACCCAGCCGCCGATCACCTGGCACAGCGCGTACGTGTACGCGAACGCGGCGAACACGAGGCCGACGTTGGTATTGCTCAGATGCAGATCGTCGCGGATCAGCCCGGCCGCCGCCGACAGGTTGACGCGATCGAGATACAAGATGAACGACATCGCGCACATGAGTGCGAGAACCGCCCGGCTGACCTTGGGTCGCAGCATCGTCTCCTCCGGATTGTCGCGTGAGCCCGCGCCGATGCTCCGACGTTGGCGTCCGCTATGGCTTGTTTTGTGCGCACATTATCAGAAGCCGGGTGATAGTTGACCAATGAATTGTTTGGATACAGCGATCACTGGGGGTTATCGCTTTCATCCTTCGCCCATAGCCGAGCGTTGACTGTCAGGTATAGATTTGGGGCTCCATGCGACCGACCCGCAGTACGGCGCAAAACTGATCAGCATCATTCGCTCACGCCATGTCGATCAATATGACGTCCGGTAGAACAGACAAAACCTTGAAAACACGATTCGTGACCTTCGCTCTGCTTCTCGCCAGCGTGCACGCAATGGCATCGGGGCAGACGACCGCCACAGCGGATCAGGCAGCGGAACGGGCAGCGAAAGTTACCCAGAGCCACCATCTATCCTCTAACCCCACCCAATGCCTGATGTTCGACGTATCCGATGAGAAGCGCTATTTCATCGTCGGGGTTCATGAGAAACACACCCCCGAATGCGGTGGCGATCCGGCTACCGCACCGGTACTGTTCTTCCTGAAGATACGCAAGCGAGATGGCTACGTCGTCACCAATCATCGTGACGGGGATCATTTCGCGCCGCTCCCGCCGAAACAATGATCCCGGACCCGCCACCACCACGGCGGATCCCCCCTCTGTTGCCTCGCACCCCGCACTGGTTGCGCTCGCTCTTACCCGGCATGAACCTCGGGGCTCTTCAGTGCTTCGTCATTCTCGCGGAGGTACTCAACTACAGCCGCGCCGCGAAGCGGCTGCATACCGCGCAGCCCGCGCTGAGCCAGCAGATCCGCTCGCTCGACGAACTGCTCGGCACGCGGCGGCGTCGACCGCACGCGGCGGATCGACTCAACCACAACTTAACGCACATTGGATGTAAGCGCTATTGACCCGTACAACACTTGTTAGGACAATCGGGCTCAAACGATATTTCAACACGCCGGCCGTTTTCGACATCGTTCTTCGAATAGACGCGCGAACTGGTCTTTACCGTTCCACGCAAGAAGCCAAATTGATCCAGCACCGCTTTACCCGCTATCAGGCGAGCTTGGGCCAATTGGGTTGCGTTCTGCTCGCGTTCCTCAGCATGCCCACTTACTAGCGTTGTTTCCTCGGTTTTGTGATTCGCATATGTAATATTTTGATCGACTACCCAGTTAGCAAGCCTCAAAACCTCATCAGCGGGGATAACGGCAATATTTGGTGGAAAGTAGATATCGAAATTCTCGCCAGGCATACATGCAAAAACATGTCCCGATATCAAAGCCGAAATGATGACGTAAAGTTTACGCATTGTAGATAACGTATCCGGCGATGCTGTCAGCGTTATCGATTGCCTGTTCGGGATTCGTTCCTCCCCACGAAAGGCACTCGTTCATGAAGTACTTCCAATCTTTGGTTCCCATAGTGTCTTGAAAGTGACTCGCCTCATGAATGAGCGTAGAAACAATTGAATCCTTGTCCCAAGAGAAGTCACGCATTGAACAAAAATCCAAGTGTATAGCGATCGTGTGTGTTTTGGTGTCTGGCGCGCATACTTCAGCGCTATCCAACGGAAACCATTCGCCGGTTTCGACGTTCAGAGCCATTGCGGACGGCATTGGCGGGAAGTTTGAATATATTGAATATGTCACGCGGCAAAGCTGGCATTCTTCCTTGCCCCCGGCGTATTCCTGTTTCTGTTGCTCCATTTGACCTCTGCTGGTTTTCCAGAACACAGCCGACGAATTAACCATCCAAAACGAATCACAGTCAATGACTTTATCGACGCGGTCATCGAAGGCGCGCGGCGTCAGCGGGTCAAGAAAGCGGCGGTGCTCGCGTCGATTGCCAGTAGCACGTTCGAGCGCGGCTGGGTCAACGTGCAGCGCGACCCGGACGATGAACAGCTTATGAGCGCCTTGCCACCAGCCACATGGCGCACTACCTGAACGCTGCAAGCCTTCCCGATCTCGCGCGCGCGGCAGCGCGCGCGGCGCAGCGGCGCCCGGTGCAACAACGCGCCGCCGCGCCTTGCGAATGCACGGGCACTCCCCTCGACGGCTGGCAATCGCAACCGCTGTCGCTCGACGAAACGCTGTTCGAGAAGACCGGCACACTGGTGCCGGAGGATGATCCCGAGCCGACCTTCAGCGAATATCTGCCAGATAAGACGAGCTACTGGTCGGCCGATGCGCCGGTCGCGCCGCGCTATTTCCCGTACAACCGCTGCGGCGTATGGCAGTGCTCGACCTGCGGGCGACTGTACATGCGCTATGTCGAAGGCGGCGGTTATTTTGTCGATCGCAGGATTCGCGCGGTAAATGCTGATCTGATCGAGGACGTGCCACTGCCCGCATCACGCGGTTTGCCATAGCCGCGCTTCACGCATCGTCCTTCCCCGTGCGCGCGACGCTCAGCAGTTCTCTAACGCGTCGCGCGAGATTCGACAACGCGCCGCCGGACCGCGCGACGGCCTGCTGTCTGTGTGGCATACGTTGCAGATCGTGCCAGTCGTCATCGAGCGCTCTTGCGTGAGCGTCCGCGCCATACGGCCATTCGACGACCACCGCGCGCAAGCGGGCAGCGCGCGAGCTTCTGTCGGCGCGATCGATATACGCATTGATCTGCGACGCCTCGTACCGCGCCGATTCCTCCGAATCCATGGCAATGAAGTCGTTCAGTCCTTCGATATGGACGCACCATAACTGTTCGCTCACGTCGCGTCTCCTACTACGTTTTTTTGGCCTGCCCGATCAGCCCAGTGACAGCCGTGCAAACTCAGGTTCGGCCCTCAGCCGTTCCCAGTTCAGATCCGCGAAGCACGGGCCTTGCGTCGCCTCGCTGAATTTGACGTCGTTGTGCTTGCCGTTCCACTCCATCACCTTGACCTGGCCGTTCGCGTCGACCGTGAGATCCCAGCCGATGCAGCGCGCAAACGGAATCTTCCTGTGCAGGCGTAGCACGGTGGCCATGCATTTCTCGAAACATGGAATCTTCACACCCGCAAAGCGCGCGCCCGAGTCTGGATGCGCGTCCACCGCGGCCCAGTCGCTCATATACCCCTCGTCACACAGTTCGCCCGTTTCGAGTTCGACCGGCACGCATATCTCGCGATCGCTCAGCACATGCGTATCGTCCGCTCTGCCGAGTCGCAAGTAGCAGGCCCGAATGGAAATGCGACCGGCCTCGTCCACCACGGTCGTGAAGCGCAATGTCGCCACCGGCTTCGCAGCAAACGTAGTGAACAGACTGTGCTGCTTGATGAACGTCTGGATCACGCCATTGCCGAGCGACCTGATGACCGCGGGGTCGAAGTTGGCACGGTCGAAGAAGTAGACACCGTTGCCCTGTCCGGAACCGTCGAGCTTGAATACGACGCGTTCGGTGTGCTCGAACACGACGTCTGTCAGATCGCGCTCGGGCACCACGACGCATTTGTGGGTAAAGAACAGCCCATTGGCAAAGTACGCGACGTCCGGCAATTCGTCGCCGTCGCAGATCAGCCGTGAAATCGGCTTGAGGCTCGAAATCTTGCCGTACCAGCCTTGCATATGCGGCACGACGACGATGCCGTAGTAGTTGTCCGGAATCCAGCCTTCCTTGAAGGTGCCGCAAAACGCGGTATAAACGCGCAGCCAGGGTGCGTAGACCGGATCGCCGAACACGTCTCGCGCATAGGTGTCCGCGAGGCGCAGTTTGTTCGGATCGGTCTTGCCATACCTGCTTTCGAGTCGCTCCAATATTTTTCTCGCCTGCAATTCGTGATCGTGGTGAAAGCGGTAAAGCGAGACCCGCTTCGCAGATCGTCTCACTATGTTTTCAACTCCGGATAGCATCATGCTCAGTACGCGTTTGGATGATGAAGCCCCTTGAAAATCGTGGCCAGAATGATCTTCATGTCGAGCCAGAACGACCAGTTGCGCAGGTAGTACAGATCGTGTGCGACGCGGCCCTCCATCTTTTCCAGGCGATCGGTTTCGCCACGATAGCCGTTGATCTGCGCCCAGCCGGTAATGCCGGGTTTGATCCGATAACGGTGGATATAGCCCGATACGATGTTCTGATAGAGATCGTCGTGTTCGAGCGCATGCGGGCGCGGCCCCACCACCGACATATCGCCGCGCAGCACGTTGAAGAACTGCGGTAGTTCGTCGAGACTCGTGCGGCGCAGGAACGCGCCGACGGTCGTGATGCGTGGATCGTCGCGCGTGGCCTGTTCGAGAATGCCCGGCTTCTGCTCGTGCAGGCGCATCGTGCGGAACTTGTAGATCGTAAATACGCGGCCGTCGGCGCCTTTGCGACGCTGCGTGAAGAACACCGGCCCGCGCGAACTCAGTTTGACGGCGATCGCGCAGCCCAGCAGTATCGGCGAGATCGCGATCAACGCGACGAGCGCGAACAGACGATCGAACAGGTCTTTTTGCACCAAGGCCTTCGGCGGCAGCGGCGACGCGGCAAGATTGATCGTCGGCAAGCCGAGCAACTCGGTCATGCTGCCTTCGAACAGCGCAAGCGAGCGCACGTCGGGCATGAAGCGCACATTGATCAGGTCGTTGCGAAACTCCGCCACCAGCTTGAGAATCGCGCGCTCCTCTGTGAGCGGCAACGCCAGCCACACTTCGCCGATCTGCTGTTCGCGCACGTAGCGAGCGAACGCACCCTGTTCTTCGAAGACCTGCACCGACGAGCGCGGCGGAATGCAGCAGCCGGGGTGCAGGTTATACAGCGCATTCGCGCGAAAGCCGGCCGCGGGCGACGTCTCGATCTTATGGATGATCTCGTCGCAATGTTCGCCGCACGCCGCCACCGCGACCTGCTGCAAGTTCATCCCCGCATGACGCATGCGCCCAAGCAACGCATGCGTGACCAGCCGGCCGGCCATCATTGCCGCGCCCGAAATGCCGGTCCAGTACACGAACCAGAGTCGCGACACGAAATCGATCCGGTGCAGCGAGAACATCAGCACCATCGCGCAGGCCTGCACGACGAGCCAGCCGAGCGCCACCTGGCTCGCCAGCACTCTCTTCGAGCGGCCACGCCAGGATTGGTAGACGCCGAGCGCCGGAAAGACCGCCAGAGCGAACGCCGCGGCAAAAGCGACGAAGGCGAAATAAAAGCTCCGTTGCGAGCCGCCGTCGAAGCGGATCTGGGAGGCCGCAAATGCCCCAGCCACGATCATCGCGACGTCGAACGCTCTCGCCAGCAGACCAGTCAGCAATCGCATCACAGCCCCCTCATAGGACGTAGCAGGTCGACTCCGTCGCATCAGCCACAACGCCCGTACTTGTCGTCGAAACGAACGATGTCGTCTTCGCCGAGATAAGTACCCGACTGCACCTCGATGATCTGCAGCGGCACGCGGCCCGGATTTTCGAGCCGATGGCGAACACCCAACGGGATATAGGTCGATTCGTTTTCGCCAAGAAGAAACTGCTCTTCCCCACGCGTGACGTGTGCGGTTCCACACACCACGATCCAATGCTCGGCGCGATGATGATGCATTTGCAACGACAGACGGCCGCCGGGCATCACGACGATGCGCTTCACCTGAAAGCGCTCGCCATGATCGATCGAGTCGTAAAAGCCCCACGGGCGACGCACTTTTCTGTGCGCATCGGCCTCCGGCGACTTCTCGGCCCTGATCCGCGACACGAGTCCCTTGATGTCCTGCACATGCGAGCGATCCGCGACGAGCACGGCGTCGTCGGTTTCGATCACGATCATGTTGTTGGTGCCGACGCAGGCGAGAAGCCTGCCTCCTTGCGAGCGTGCGTAGGTCGCGGTGGCCCCTTCGAACACCACGCGGCCGCTGGCCGCGTTACCGCAGTCGTCCTTCTCCATCGCTTGCCATACGGCATCCCACGAGCCGAGATCGGACCAGCCTGCTTCGAGCGGCACCACCACGCCGGAAAACGCCGACTCCGGTTTGCCAAGCTGTTCCATCACCGCATAGTCGATCGAGTCGGACGGCGAACCCAGGAACCCCTCGGCGTCTGGCATGATGCATTCTTCAGTCTTCTTCGCGTCGCGGTATGCCTGAACGCAGGCCGCGTGCATGGCCGGCTGAAACTGCTCGATGATGGAGAGCCAAACCGACGCTCGCACGACGAAGATGCCGCTATTCCACCAGTAATTGCCCGACGCGACGTACTGGGCCGCGAGTTCCGTCGCGGGCTTCTCGACGAAGCGCTCGATGCGGCGCGCGCCGTCTGGCAACGCGTCGCCGAGCCGGATATAACCGAAGCCCGTGTCGGGCCGTTCGGGCGGTACGCCTAGCGTGACGATCGCGCCGTCGCGCGCATGCCTCGCGGCGATGTCCAGCGCGTGGTGAAGCGCTTCGAGATTCGCGATCGCATGGTCGGCGGGCATGGCGACCAGAATGGCGTCTGCGTCTTCCGCGCATGCCGTCAACGCGGCAAGCGTCAATGCCGGCGCCGTATCGCGACGCGCGGGTTCGACCACGATCCGCGCGTTCACGCCGATCTCGCGCGCCTGTTCGTAAGTGGCGAAATAATGCTCGGTTCCGCAGACGATCACGGGATCGGCCGCGATGTTCCATGCGCCATCAAAACCCGCCATGCGCCCCATGGTTGCTTGCAGCAAAGTCTGATTGCCGATCACGTCGATCAGTTGTTTTGGAAACTGTTCGCGCGACACCGGCCACAACCGGGTGCCGGAACCACCGGCGAGAATCACCTGCACCAGCGTCGGAAACTCCGCCTCGGCAGAATCCTGTCGTATCGTTTCGACATCCGCTGCGGCTGCTGCCGCGGTAACCTTGCCCATCGCTCACTCCTTCGCATTGAAACCGGCTCGGGAACGCGTTTCCCTCGAGGACACCGCATAACGCGGTGTGCCGCGATCCACGCAAATACCGTCTGATGTGATTCATGACAGGGCGTGCGCGTCAAACGGACCAGACCAGTAGTTCAGTTCGCAGTGAAAGATGCATGCGCCTACAGCGAATCCGGCTCGATCGGGAAGTACGGAAACTGACTGGCCGAATCGCAATGGTCTGCTCGACAACGACGAACGGAAAACGATTGAAACGAAAGATCGAATGCGGCAAACGACCTGCATCGGATCTAGTCGACATCGTGCCCCGATGAATTCATCATAGTGAGAGCGCATTGCGACGCAGCCCATCTGGCGCGAAGCGCGGAAGTTTTGGCGGTGCTCGCGGACTTAATTTAACAAGCTTGCGAACGAGCTTGCACTTCTATTGCAGGGCGCGCGATTGGAAATAAGCAGCGACACGTGCTACCGTTTAATGAACGTCCCGTGGCATTCATGTCAAAGATAAACAGCGGTGTGATCCCCGCGCGGGCCACACTGTGAGTTTTCCGCTGTTCCAATCTCGCCATCATCCAGCGCATGGACACAACCCCAACCGGCGCGCCATTCGTTTTTCTGGAGTTGCAATGGCCTATATTTCGCTAGTCGCACTTTTCCTGACGGTCACGAATTTCGTGCCCATCAGTGCGATCGGCTTTGTCCCGTTGCTATTGCTGGCATGGCGCTTTTACGGCCGCAGTTATCCCGCGTTCATCGCGCCGCTTACCGCTTTCACGGTGCTCGCGACCGTCTCGACGCTGCTCTATGATCCGCAGTCGTTCCTCGACTTCGACTTTTATCGGCGCGATGGCAATTTTTTCGTTTCCTATGCGCCCATTTTTGCCGGTTTCGTGTATGCGCACCGCTGGGATCTGCACAAGGTACTGCGTGCGCTGTTCATTTTCGCGGTCATCGTCAATCTGCCGATGTACGTCTACTACATCGCCACGAACGGGCTGTTCAGCATCTTCGTTAATCCGGCCGACAGTTTCGGCAGCTACTTCATTGCGCGCAACGCAGCCGGCGGCTTCCTGGCAATGCTGTTCTGTCTCGGCGTAGCGTGCTACCTGCAAAAACGCAGCAAGCTGCTGATCGCGCTGCTCGCCTGCAATGTGCTGATGCTGTTTTCGACCTACAGCCGTGGCTCGCTGCTTGGCGCGGCGGCCGTTCTGCCCTATCTGTACTTTGGCCGCAAGCGCTGGATTCTCGGCACGCTGATAGCCGTGCTGCTGCTCGCCTCGGTCGCCATCGCGATCTACCATACCCAGCCGCACGTCGACTACATGGGCTATACGTTCGCGATTCACGCCAATGACGCCAAGGTCAATAACCTCAACATTCGCTACGAGTGGTTGTGGCCGCGAGCGCTCGCGTATTTCGTGCAAAGCCCGCTCGTCGGTCTCGGCTTCGGCTCCTTCGACGACCACATCGGCAGCCTCGCCTCGTACTTCCATCTGTTCGCGGTGCCGTCCGACGTGGTGATCGAGCACAGCGACTCGCACGCTCACAACTCGTATCTGAATATCCTCGCCGAGCTCGGCGTAGTGGGCTTGACGCTGATCCTCGCGTTCTTCTGGAGACTGATCGAGTGGAGCAGGCAGGGGGCGGCGTATGCCGCGTTGGCCGAGGGCGGCCGCCAGTTCGCGGCGTTCCGCTTCGTCGAGATTTCGTCGGTTTGCCTGCTGGTGATGTCGGCAACCGAGCATCGGCTGGTCACGCCGTCGAATGTATTGATTCTTTCTCTGGTGATCTCGCTGCTGCTAGCCGCGCGTCCGCTGGCGGCCACCGCATTCAGGCCCGGCCCGCGCGGAGCGCGCAAGGCGGGCAACGTGGGCACGCGAGCTGCACAGCCCGTGCCCCAGCGCCCGACTCAGGGCGTAACGTCGGCAAGATGACGTTCTTCGGCCGGCAGCGACTGACTCGGCGCATAGGGAAGAAACTGTTCGACGCACGCATACGGGAGCCGCGCGTCGACGAAGCCCATCAGGGCCTTCTTGAAGTTCTCCGACGAAAACCGCTCGGCATTCTTGCGGCACACGCGTGCGTCGAATAGGGCTGCGTTGCTCTCGAACCGGGTAACGGCTTCGAGCAACGACGCGGTGCTTTGCTCACCGAAGAAAACCCCGGTGGGTCGCTCGAGCGGCAATCCCACTACCGATTCAAGCGCGCCACCGCGGCCGAAGGCGATCACCGGCGTGCCGCATGCCTGCGCTTCGACCACCGAAATGCCGAAGTCTTCTTCCGCCGCGAACACGAACGCGCGCGCGCGCCGCAAATGATCGACCAGCACATCGGACGGCTGATGCCCGAGAATCTGGACGTTGTCGCCGGCCACCGCTTTGATCTTCTTCATCTCGGGACCGTCGCCGATCACGACCAGCTTGCGTTCAGGCGTTTGCGAAAAGGCCTGAACGATCAGATCGATACGCTTATAAGGCACCATCCGCGACGCCGTCACGTAGAAATCCTCTTTCTCCGTACCAATAGGCATGTTCACCAGATCGACCGGCGGATAGATCACGGTCGCGTCGCGCTGATAGGCCTTTCTGATACGCCGCGCAATGAACTGAGAATTCGCGACGAGATGATCGACGCCGTTCGCGGAGCGCGAATCCCAGCCTCGAATGTAATGAAGCAGCACGCGCGCCAACGCGGAGCGCAGCCCTGTGTCGAGATGGGATTCACGCAGGTACTGATGTTGCAGATCCCACGCATAGCGGATCGGCGAATGAATGTAGCTGATATGCATCTGGTTCGGCCCGGTCAACACGCCTTTCGCGACCGCGTGCGAGCTCGAAATGACGAGATCGTAGCCTGACAGATCCACCTGCTCGATCGCAATCGGCATCAACGGTAGATAGGCGCGGTATCGTCTTCGCGCAAACGGCATCTTCTGGATGAATGACGTGTTGACGGACTTCCCCTTCACGCAATCGCGGTCTTCGAGAAAATCGACAATCGAAAAGACATCCGCGTCCGGGAAGCACTCGATGATGTTCTTCAATACTTTCTCGGCGCCGCCGGACACTACGAGCCAATCGTGAACAATAGCGACTTTCACTTCGACCTCCTGTGACAATGCACCCAAACTCCCACACACCCACGCGCCACTTCAATCGTCCTTTGCGCCGCCCGCCTGCGTACTAAGCCCGCACACCACCCGCACCCGCTCGAGCGCCCGCTCGGCGCCGGGCAACAGCCCGACCAGCTCGAGGCGAATCAATACGCTGAGCAGCGTCACCGACAGCGCCGCTTCGCCGATCACCCGAGCAGAGGCCATGCCAATCGCGCCGAAACGCGGCGCGAGAACGAGCGCCGCTGCCAGATTCACCAGCGCCGAGGCGACGCCGGCCATCGCGAGCACCCGGTCTCTCCTGCGCGGCACGAATACATAGAGCGCGACGAACTCGTTGAAAGCTGCGAACGGGAACATCCATGCAAACACCTGCAACACGTGCACGCTCGGCTCGAACGCGGCGCCGAGAATCAGCGGCAACACGAAAGGCGACAGCGTCAACGCGCCGCACAGCACGAGCACGCCATAGCCGAGCAGCAAGATGGCGCCGCGCCGCGTCGTGACATGCGCGCCCGCCTTGTCGCCCTGCGCGAGTTGCCGGGTTATCGTCGGAATAAAGACTTGCGCCGCGGGGGCCATCAGGCTGAGTCCGATCGTCGCGAAACGCTCGGCCGCGCCGAAATAGCCGACCTCCGCGGGCGTCGAGAACAAGGTCAGCAAATACGTCGACGATGCCGTCAGCACGACGGAGCCGGACGAATAGCAGAACAGCATCGTCGACCTGCGCACGAGCGGCAGGACGCCGGCAAACGCCAGACGCGGCCAGCCGAGTTGCCACGTCGTCAAACCGTAGGCAATGATCGAGGACGCGATACCCGCAATCAGCAGACTCGCCAACACCCATACGGCATCGTTCGGTCCTTTGACGAGAGTCAGCACCAGCACGAGACTCAGCGCGAAGCCGAACACTTCGATCATGATCGGCGTTCGAATGTGTTGCCGCCCCTGAAACAGCCAGCCGAGATTGCATGCCGACACGATACCTAGCAAGGTCGCGAGCAGGCCGATCAGCGGCCGCTCCGACAGTAACGGTGAACAGAACGTCGCAATGATGCCGATGCCCGCGCCGATTACGGCGAGTGTCAGCCGCGCGCTGACATGCAGCGAATAGATCGCATTGCATTCCTGGGTCGACTGCGCTTTCGCCACCTCGCGCATGCCGACGAAGGTAAAGCCGAAGCCGACGAGCATCCATATCACGTTCATCAGCGACATCGACGCGAGTACCCGGCCGTATTCGGCCACGCCGAGCACTCGGCCATAGAACGGCACGACAATCAGGAGGTACACGTACCTCATGAAATAGCCGGCGTAAACAAATACGATCAGGTTGGCGCTCGTTCGTCTATCCATGCCGTCCTCCTTCGCCTCAGCGTCCTGCGACGCGACGGCGCGCGAGCGGGTTCGCGATATAACGCACCGCGAAATCCGACAGCGGCGAGTAAGGCACGAGACACAGGCTCGACAGTACGAGCGTGCCGAGCTTCTTCTTCAGGCTCCAGAACGGATTTGCAATGATCGTGTACAGATAGTTGCGCGAATCGCGGATTATCCAATGCCAACGCCTGAGCAGGGTCGCGCGATAAACGGAAGAGCAGAATGTCGCTTTCTCGTGTGAGAAGTCGAGAAATGCTGCCGGTAGTTCTATGTCGAGCCGATCTTTTGCAATATTGCCCAGAATGGCCCAGCGCATGTTGAACGCGCGCGGCGCTTTCGTCAGTTGTTCCGAGTTCGCGAACGACACCGTTTCACTGCCCACGTTATGCACCCGGTAGCCGCCCAGCGACTTCGACACGGTCGCGATCGGTCCAGCCAGCGCGACGCCATAGATCGCATAAAAGTCCGCGCCATAGCGATTCACGCCCTCTTCGGGAACCGGGAAGATCTGCTTGAGCGCGCTCACCCGGTAAGCATTGCCAGACGCGGGCGGGGACGGATAGAGCCACCCGCCGCGCAGCAGCCTGCCGCAGTCGTGTGGCGGCTCGCTATTCGGCACGTAGGCGCCCGTCAATGCGCCTTCGTTGTCCATCACGTCGAGCCGGAATTGCACCTTGGCCCACTCGCCGCCCTCGAAAAAGCGCATGACTTCGGTAACCGCGGATGGATACAGCACGTCATCGGAATCGAGAAGGATTACATACTCGGTGGTGAGCGACGCGATTGCATAGTTGTAGGCGGATACTTGTCCGCCGTTTTTCTTGCACAACGTCAGTACGCGATCGCCATAGCTTTCGATGATCGCGCGCGAACCGTCGGTCGAGGCATCGTCGACGACCATGACGGTAGTCGCCGGATAATCCTGCGCGAGCGCCGAGTCGATCGCCGCGGCCAGATAGTGCTCGTAGTTGTAATTGCAAATCGCAATGGTGACCTGCTTCATGATGTGTCAACGCTATCCGTCAGGTTCGATCCGCCGGCTCCCGGCGGTCGTCATGCTCGCGAAATATCGCTATGCCACTGCCTGCGTCACACGACGTACCACGAGATAAGCCAGATGTTTGGGCGGATTATTACCAGCGCCGTTCACCTGGTCGGGTACCTTGAATCGCACGTTCATCAAATCGTTGTCCCAACTCGATGCAACCTTGTCCGGTGCGCTCGCCTCGCCGCTCAGCGCATCGATGAAATCGACCTGCACCGCGTGCGAGCGCAGCGGCTGCAGCCCGCCGATGGAAATGTTCTGCCAGCCCGCGCTGCTGCTCACCTGCATCACGAGGTCGTTGCCGGAAAGCAAGGCATTTGCAGCAACACCCGGACCGCATTGCAGCGGCTTCGAAAAACTCGCCAGATGCCCACCCGCTGTTTGATGCAACACGATGATGCAACACGACCAAGCTTCGACCGGAAACGTTGTAGGTTCGTTCAGGCGGACCGGGATGCGTGAGACGAAAAGGTTCATAGCCGTCCCAGTGATAGATCATCGACAGATACTTGTTCGGGTCGTCCCAATTCCTGCCGAGCGCCCACACCGCGAAGTCGAAGAAATAACGCGGCAAATAGTGCGGGTCTTTCATGTACTCGTTGCCGATCTCCGTTTGCCAGATGCCGCGCGCGGGACCGTTCTGCACATATCGCTGGTACAGCGATTCCATATCGGCAACCGGCAAGTAGTGCGTGTCGATGTAGTCGACCCAATCGAGCATGCGCTCTTTCAAGACCGGACTGCGATATTCGAGCCAGCGGTGGAAGTTATCGAGGCCGCCTTGGTCCGGCCAGCCGCCATACACCACATATGCGCGATAACTGCGAATGATGCGGGCCGCCGGAATATGAATCCGCTCCACGTAATCCTGCATCGCGCGCTCATACGGTTTCGAGCGTTTTTCGTCCTTGCTGAACTCCGGGCCGTGCCAGAACACGGACTTAGGCAAGCCGCCGGACAACTTGCCGGCCGCCTCGTTCCAGACCTGGAAATAGCGCAGGTTATAAGGCGGCGCCGAATACTTGCGCACCACGGCGTCGACATACTGCTTCCACGCGTCCACGTCGACGGGTGCCGAATTGCTGTCGCCGGGCACAGTCGCATTCCATCTCGGCGTATAGCCGAGCATCAACAGCGAACCGATTCCATTGCGTTCGTTTCGCAACAGTGCCGGCGGCAGATCGATATCGAACGCCGAGCTCGTTTTGTCGATGCGCATCGCCTCGCCGGGCCGATCAGGTTGACCAGGGCCGACCGTGTCACGGCCCCAGCTAATGCCCATCGCTCGCCACATCTCGATGTCGGCGGCCGATCCGGCCCAGCCGTTCGTGCCGATCAGATCGGTCATCATGCGGGCGCGCGCGTTCGCGGGCGCTGGGTCCGGTACCAATGCGAGAGCGGGCCGGAGAGTCGACAACGGCGCGGCCGCACCCGCCGCCAACGCGGCGAGTGTGCGCAATGCACATCTTCTGCCAGCACGGGTCTTCATGCGATCCATGTTCGTGCCCACCCATCGCTAGCTCGCGGACGCGCGCGGCGTCAGTTCGGGCAGCCGCTCGCCAGTCTTGACATCGAGGATTTCGAGCACCGTTTGCGCCGCGCGCTCCCAGCGAAACTCGCGCGCATGCAGCAGCCCCGCGCTGCGATAACGTTGGCGAAGATCGGCGTCGCTCATCATCTGCGCGATCTTGGCGGCGATGTCGTCCGCGGAGGTCGCGTCGCAGTACATTGCGGCATCGCCGCATGCTTCCGGTATCGACGTGCGCGCCGACGCGATCACCGGACAGCCGCAATACATCGCTTCCAGAGGCGGCAGGCCGAAACCTTCGTACAGCGACGGAAACACGAGGCAGCCAGCGCTCTCGTACAGTGCCTTCAGCTCCGCGTCCGACACGAAACCTGCCCACACGACCTGCCGCGAATGCACAGGATGCTCGACGCCTGCACCGCTGAAGATGCGCGGATACTGTTTTCCCACGATGACGAATTTGACGTCGCGCAGATGCCCGAGCCGCACGATCGCATCGAGCACGCCGCGCAGATTCTTGCGCGGATCGAGACTGCCGACGATCACGCAATAGGTGTCCTTGTTCAATTCGAGCCGTCGCAGCACCGATGGGTCGGCAACGATCCGGTCGAAATGATCCGCGCCGGGCGGCACTACTTTCACACGCGATTCGTCGATTTTCAGGTGATGGCAGATACGCATTTTCGAAAACGTCGAGACCGTCAGAACGATCGGATGGGTGCGCGGCAAGAGCGCGAAACAGATGCGATACCAGAGCCGGAATTTCCTCGAAAAGCCCTGCGGCACGTCAAAGACGGCCATGTCGTGAACCATCACGACCTGACTGTGCTTGAACAGCGGGTTCGTATTGCACAGACTCAGCAGCGTGATGCCGCGTGCGGCGATTGGCAGCGTGATCTGCTCCCACAGCGTGCCGCGCAGCCACGGAAAGCGCCGTTGCGGTTTGAGCAGCGCCCCCGGCTCGACCGCGTTTTGCGGCACGAACACTTCCGGTTCGTCACCGGGCGCGGCGCGCATCTGCATGGCCCGCGTCAGCTCATACGCAACGCGTTGAACCCCCGTGATGGACTGAGAAGTAAACTTTCCGTTGATTGCAAAGGCCATCTGGTTCTCCGTTTTACGCCATCGCGAACGCGCTTTACCGCGTTGGGGTCTCCACACGCTCAGGCGCCTCGCGGCGCTTGCTGTCCAACGTCGTTTTCGCCGAAATCGCTGGCATAGTTCGTTTCGTAGCCATAGTTCTTCGTGCTTCGACGCAGCGGAATGCCGTTGAACACCGCGCCCGCGATGCGCCCTTCCGCGCGTTCCACCTTTCTGATCGTGTCGGCGATCTCCTCCTCGCTTTGCATGCCCGAGCGCAGCACGAGCAGAGATGCGCCCGCCTCGTTCGCGACGATCGAGGCGTCGGTGACCGCGAGGAAAGGCGGCGTATCGATGATCACCAGATCGAACTGGCTCGACAGCCGCTCGAGTACATCCTTCAGGCGCGGCCTCATCAGCAGCGCGGCGGGGTTCTCCGGGCGCACGCCGCATGACAGGAACGCCAATCCGTCGATGCGGGTCGAGCGCAGCGCATTGCGGAGCGGCAGGCGTTCGGACAGTACTTCCGAAAGACCTCCACGATTGCTCTCGTTGAATAGCGAGGCGAGATGACCGCGTCGCATGTCGGCATCGATCAGCACCACCCGTGAGCCGATTTCAGCGTGCAGGATCGCCAGATTCGCGGCGACGAAGCTCTTGCCGGCCGACGGCGTGGGCCCGATGATCATCACGATGTTGTTGCGTGCATGCGCGAGATCGCGCGTGACAGCGGTCCGTACGCTGCGCAGCGCTTCGACCGACGTGTCGTGCGGAAAGCGCGCGGCGAGAATCCTGTTCTGGACGCCGGAATCGAACTGAATCTCGTGCCGACTCTTCTGCATCGGCGGATGGGCGCGCCAGGCCGTTGCCGGCAGCGATTTGCGCCCCGCGGTCGCATCGCGGTCGAGCAGCAGTTGCTGATGGCTGAACAGAATCTCGCCAAACACCGGCACGCTCATCTGGCGCTCGACGTAGCGCGGGTCGGTCACGCCGATCATCACGTGGCGGCGCATGAAGACCAACACGACGCCGGACACGATACCGAGCACCAATCCGCCGCCGAGCACGAGAATCGGCTGTGGCATGACCGGCATATGCGGTCTGATCGCGCGATCGAGAATATGCGCGCCGCCCGTCGTGCTGGCGCGGCGCACCTGCAATTGCTCGGCCTTCTGCACCATGCCGAGATACACCGTTTCCGCGACCTTCTGCGCGCGGATCAGATCGACGCTCGCGCGTTCCGACGCGGGCATGCCGTTGAAATGGTCGGAGAATTTCGCTTTCGCATCTTTCAATTGCGCCAGTTGCTCGTCGACGTTCTGCACCCAGCGGCTCTGTTCCGTATAGCGCTCGAGCATTTGCGTGCGCTGCAATTGCAGCGCCGCGATCTGCTTGTCGAGATCGAGGCCGCCCTGCAAATAGGCTTGCGCCTCGTTGGTCGGCTGCATCGATCGCGAGCTCGAGCGGAAGTTCTTCAGCGCTTCCTCGGCTTTTCGCAGATCGCCGAGTAGACGAGGGAGTTCGCCGTTAATAAACGCGAGCGTCTGCGTGTCGTTCGCTTGCCGGCTCGCCACCGCGGATGCGAGGTATTGCTCTCCCAATGCATTGGCGACGGCCGCGGCTTTGTCCGGACTCTTGTCGCGGTACTGGATTTGCATCAGCCCGGAGTCTTTCACCTTGTCGCCAATCTTGACGAGACTGGTGAAGCGCTTGATGGCATCGAGCTCATTCCAGCGGATCACCTCGAACTTCGTACCCGGCCGCGCAGCGAGTTCCTTCACGAGCATCGACACGCCGTTCTGCTTGAGCGGTATGCCGACCGTGCCTCTCGCCAGCAACTCGCCGGACGGGCCGTGCAATTCGAACGCTCCATTGTCGAGCGCGGTCAAGGTCAGCTTCTCTTCCTCGAGTTCGCGCGGCACGTCGAGCTCGGCGATCTGCACACGCTCGCCGCCCCATGCAAACGATTTCAGCCCGAGCCACGGCGCCGCGGGCTGTCCCGGTGTAGCGAATTTTTCGGCGATGTCGCCGAGAACCGGAAGCTTGTGCGGCTTCACCGAAATGTCGAAACGGAACTGGTCCATCACCGGCTGCAAAACTGCACGGCTTTCCATGACCGCCATTTCGGTTACCGACGACGGCGTCGGCGGCGGCAACAGTTCCTGGTTCTGCAACGCGAGTCCGAGGGCATTTGGCTCGGGTGGGTCCACACGAATGATTACGTCAGCGGAATAGATAGGCGTGGCAATCAGAAGATACGCGACCGCGAGCGTGAGGACGACGACGGTCGTCACCACGATCTCCCAGATGTGGTCGCGCATTAGCGTGAGCATCGCGCGGGCACTGAGTTGTCTACGCTCGGTATCAACAGCGGGATAGAGCGAGTTTTGCGGATAGTAATCCACCGGTCTGATCCTTGCAGGTTGATGAAACAAAACGATCGGCGATCGCTTTGCGTCGCCACGTCGTTATTTATGCCGCCGGCCGGATAGACCCTCGATTGGCTGGCAGCACGGCGAAGCGACGTGCTGTGTCGGGTTAGGTCGGGGAGCCGTGGTCGGGACCTCTCGAACCACGGAAGGCTACACACCTATTGCTTATCCACCGCGGCATTGCCGATTGTTCTTCTCACGAATCAGCGAATGCGAAGCCCGCCATTCACGTAATCCGCGATTGACAATTTCTCTCTCGATGTTGCGCTGAAGCATAGTCCGCAAAGGATCGACGCATTCGCCGGCGGCCCAAAGTAGGGTGCTATTGGCCGATAATGCGGAGCCTTTTACAAATGAAACAGAAGCCGGAAAGGCTTGTTGCGATCTGCAATTGCTGTAACAGAGTAATACGACAGGCATCGTACATCGCGACAGAACGCCAATTGCACGGCTCAAGTGCCAGGAATGCCCTTGTTATCCCGCAAATCGCGCCGAATCCAAGCCACTCGGCGCATTCCGCCGATACCCAGCATTTCCCTTGCAAGAATCGCGCTAATTGATCGGGAAAAAAATTCCGTGCAACGTTAATTAGTAGCACGCATTTCTGCGAATAGCGAGGTAAGAATTTCTTGCATCCTGACGATTACGCCAAAACACCCACGTATGCCGGCCAAGCTCGTCTCGCCCAAATCGATGCGCTAATCTCAATGCGTAGATTTTCCTGACTGGAGAAGCTCGCGTGATGAAGCACATTGGTCTATTCGTCTTTCAGGATTGTTCGATGGCAAGTACCGGCGCGATCGGCGACGCGTTCCGGCTTGCCAATGAGTTCAAGAGAACGGCTGGCGAAGAGGCGCCATACCGGTTTACCGTGGTATCCGACGGCGGCGGTCTGGTGACCAGTTCGTCCGGCATATCGATCTGGACGCAAGGCCTCGAACGCTACTGCCTCGCTGATTTCCACGCGCTCTTCGTGGCCTGCCGCGACGTCACCGAAGTCGCGGAATCCAACGACCGCTTTCTGTCGTGGATCTCGCTGCAAGGATCGATTGCATCTTTCGGCATGCAACAGGGTGCGAATCTCGCGGTCGTCTGCAACGATCCGCTGCAATCGATCGTGCCGATTTTTCTGTTCGACGACAGCGGTGACGCCGCGCGCACGCAAAGCAATGTGACGCCGACCGATCTCGCGCTCGCGCAGATCGAACGCGACATCAATACCGACACTGCCCGCAAGATAGGCCGCATCCTGCAAACCGGCTACGCCGAGAAAAGCCGCTCCGAGTTCGACGACGTCAACATCACGACGACGACGGAGAAGATTCGCGAATCGGCGCGCTGGATCAAGGAAAACTACAGCAAGGCTATTTCGGTTGCGCAGGCGGCCGAATCGGTGGCGATGAGCAAGCGCAATTTCCAGCGCCGCTTCAAATGCGAGTTCGGCATGACGCCGCTCGAATATCTGCTGCGCACACGCTTCGAGATCGTTCGCTCGATGCTGAAGAACACCGATCTGCCGGTCGACAAGATTGCGCGCCGCTGCGGAATGGGCGACGGTAATCGGCTGGGGCGGCTATTCAAGGAGCGCTATGGTATGTCGCCGACGCAATTCCGCGCGCAACAGCATGTGGATGCGGAGGAACGCTGGCTGACGCCGGAGGAAAGCTGGAGTGCCGCGACCGAGATGTTGCGGCAAGCGCCGCTGACACTTTGATTTCAATTCCCGTTACTCCGAGGACGACTCGTCGACTCGACCGCAAAGGGATTAGAACATGACGATCATAAAATCCGCCGAACTGGGCGCGCAGGATGCGGCCGTCGCGCCGAAAAACATGGCCTCCCTACACTCCGGTGACAGTGCTCTGGCCGCGCCCTGCCGGCAGCCGGGCTTGCACACCGGTGCGCATGCGGCGCACGGGCAATCGCCATCTACCGCGAGAAAAATCAAGGAAGCGGCGAAAACGCTATTGCCGGACGCCCTTTTCTTAAGCCTGTTACATCACAAATGCATTGGCCGCTATCCGAACCTGATTCGTCCGGTGACGTTCAATGAGAAGATCCTGCAGCGCAATCTTCATCCTGATCCGCGCTATATCGACCTGACCGACAAGCTTCTGGTGCGGGAATATATTGCCCGGAAAATCGGCGACAAGCATTTGATACCGTTGATCGCAGTGCCCGATGCATTCACGCCCGAAGTGTTCGACGCACTGCCGGATGCTTTCGTAATGAAAGCCAATCACGGCAGCAGCTATGTCGAAGTGGTGAGAAACAAATCAGAGACCTCGTTCGAGAAGCTGAAGAAGCTCGCCGACCAATGGTTGCGCGCGGAATTCTATTACGTTGGGCGCGAGCGGCACTATCGGACGATCGAGCCGCGCGTTTTCTTCGAGCAGTTGCTGCTCGATCGGCGCGGCCAGATTCCGGCGGATTTCAAAATGCACTGCTTTGGCGGCCGTCCTGGCGGGCCGATCATCTATATCCTCGTGATCTCGGATCGATTCGGCGACGCGACGCACGGCGACGTGTACGACGCCGACTGGAATCACCTCGATATCGCAATCGGCGACTACAAGCGCAGCGCGTTGCCCGCTCCGCGCCCGCCGCATCTACAGGCCGTGCTCGATGTCGCGGCCCGTCTGTGCGAGGACTTCGACTATGTGCGCGTCGACCTGTATGCGCCGGACGACCTCGTTTATTTCGGCGAACTTACATTTACGCCCGGCGCGGGCGTGCTGCCCTTCACGCCGGACAGTATCGATTACGAGTGGGGCAAGCTGCTGGCTTGAATCCGCTTTCATTCGTAGCGTTTTGCCTCCTCCATCCGATCGGGCGTGCCGGTCAGCGCTTTCAGCGTTTCGACGCCGAGCATGCGCTCGCGCAAAGAGATGGAGGCGGAAAAGGCAAGGACACAAGCCTGGGCGGCGAGCGCCTCCCGCCATCAAGCCGGCGACATGCCGTTTTGCAGCTTTGCGCCGTCGGCCTCGCGCGAGGCCAGAAACGCCAGCAACGCCTGGGCTGCTTCACGCTGGCGCGCCACCGTGCAGATCGCGGCGGTGAAAGTCGTGGTGGACTGGGTGGCGACCGGAAGCTCGCCGAGCACGTCGATGCCCGCCACGTGAATCAATTCGCTCATCTGCTGAAAGCCGAGCGCGACTTCTCCGCGCGCGACGAGCGTCCCGACCGGCACACCCGGCGGCGCCTTCACGATACGCGAAGCGATCTGCCCGGCAATGCCCCAGCGTTCGAACAGCTTCAGTAGATGCCTGCCGCTCGGCCCCGTCGAGTAACCGATACTGCGCGCACCGAGAATCGCGTCGCGCAGCGCTGCTTCGGACGCGATGTCCGGGTGCGTTTCTCCGGCCGCGACCGCGACCGCGATGCCCGAGCGCGCGAGCCCGACGCGGCTCGCCGCCTCGACACAACCCGTCACCACGAGCCGCTCGATCGCGTCGGCGGCAAGCACGACGATGTCGAAGACTTCGCCATCCTCGACCCGGCGCGCCGCATCGACGCCGCCGACCGATTCGATGGCGACGCCCTGCCCCGTGCGCCGCTCGAAGAACGGGGCGAGTCCGGCCAGCACCTGGCGCGTGGCCATCGACGAAATGCCCGTGATCGGCGCGCGCGTGGCTTGATCGTTGATCATTGCGACCACGCCTGTCAGTCCTTGTAACGGAGTCCGGCCTGCTCGAGCGGCCCGCGCATGTTGTACATGTCGAGACCGAGCACCCCAGAGGCGAGTTTCGCGCGCTTCCCGGCTTCATTGGCCTCGCGCGCCGCAGCCTTGTCGAGCACGGCTTGCGCGGCGGCCGCCGGCACCACGACCACGCCGTCCTCATCGGCAACGACGACGTCGCCCGGTGTGACCAACGCACCCGCGCACACGACCGGAATGTTCACCGAGCCGAGCGTCGCCTTGACCGTGCCTTTCGCGGAGATCGCCTTGCTCCAGACCGGGAAGTTCATTTCGCTCAGCACGCTGACGTCGCGCACGCCGGCGTCGATGATCAATGCATGAGCGCCGCGCGCCTTGAAGCTCGTGGCCAGCAGATCGCCGAAGTAACCGTCGGTGCTCTGTGCGGTGACGCCGGCGACGACGACGTCGCCCGGCCGGATCTGTTCGGCCGCGACGTGCAGCATCCAGTTATCGCCCGGTTGCAGCAGCACCGTGACGGCCGTGCCGCTCGCGCGCGCGCCGGTATAGATCGGGCGCATATACGGTTGGAGCAGGCCCGTGCGGCCCATCGCTTCATGCACGGTGGCCGAACCGAGCGCGCCGAGTTTCGCTGCCACCTCCGCATCCGCGCGCTGGATGTTGCGATAGACGACTCCGATTTCATACATGATCACAGTCCCTTCGTTTTCAGCAAGGCGTCGAGACGCGGATAGACGCGCCGCGCGTTACCTTCGTAGATCTTGTAGCGCTGCTCCGGATTCATATCCGCGGCTTCAACGTAGCGCTTCGTGTCGTCGAAATAGTGACCGGTTTCCGGATCGACGCCGCGCACCGCGCCGATCATTTCGCTCGCGAACAGGATGTTGTCCACGGGAATCACGCGCGTGAGCAGGTCGATACCCGGCTGATGATAGACACAGGTGTCGAAGAACACGTTGTTCAGCAGATGGTCTTTCAGCAAGGGCTTTTTCAGTTCCTGCGCGAGGCCGCGGAAACGACCCCAGTGATACGGCACCGCACCGCCGCCGTGCGGAATCACGAAACGCAGCGTCGGGAAATCGCGAAACAGGTCCGAGGTCAGGCATTGCATGAACGCGGTGGTATCCGCATTCAGGTAGTGCGACCCGGTGGTGTGGAAGCACGCGTTGCAGCTCGTGCTCACGTGAATCATCGCGGGAATGTCGTACTCGACCATCTTCTCGTAGATCGGATACCAGGAACGGTCCGACAACGGCGGGCTGGTCCAGTGGCCGCCCGACGGATCGGGATTCAGGTTGATCGCGACATTGCCGTACTGCTCGACGCATTTGACGAGCTCAGGAATACAGGTGGCCGGATCGACACCCGGACTTTGCGGCAGCATCGCGGCCGGCACGAAGTTCTCGGCAAACAGCCGGCTCACGCGATAGCACAGTTCGTTGCAGATCGCGGCCCACGTGCTCGAGATTTCGAAGTCGCCGATGTGGTGCGCCATGAAGCTCGCGCGCGGACTGAAGATCGTCAGATCGAGGCCGCGCTCGCGCATCAGTTTCAACTGGTTGTTTTCGATTGACTCGCGCAGCTCGTCGTCGCTGATCTGCAATTCCGACCCCTTCGGCATCCCGGAAGGACTGTTGATGCCTGCGATCTGGCGGTTACGCCACGTCTCCAACGCTCTCGGCGCGGTGGTGTAGTGTCCGTGAATGTCGATGATCACCGTGATTCCTCAGTAGATGAATTTGTCCAGCAGCGCCCGCGAAACGCACGCGCGCCGCGTTGCCTCACGCCTCAATGCGCGATATTCGGCTGCGCCACCGTTTCGGCGCCGCCCACACGCTGGCTCACCAGGATGGCGATAGCGGCGAGTGCGGCGGGGATCGCGAGCATCGCCAGGATCGCGCCGAACTGCCAGCCGAAGCCGAGCAGCGCGCCGCCGATCGCCGAGCCGAAGATACTGCCGAAGCGGCCCATGCCGAGCATCCAGCTCACACCAGTCGCACGCGCAACGGTCGGGTAGCGGCCGGGTGCAAATGCGTTCAGACCGGTTTGCGCGCCGCTCATGCAGAAGCCCGCGGCAAACACCAGCAATGCAAGCGACGAAGACAGCGCGCCGATGTAGCCGAGCCCGAGCACGCACAGTGCGCCGCCGATATAGGCGGCGCTGATGACCGGCGCCGGACGCGCCTTGTCCATGAGCCAGCCGACGAGGATCGCGCCGATCGTGCCGCCGATCTGGAACATCGCCGTGACGTTGGCCGCGGTCGTGACCGACAGACCCGCATCCTTCATCAGCGTCGGCAGCCAGCCGGTCAGCAGATAGATGACGAGCAGGCCCATGAAATACGTGACCCACAGCGCGATCGTCATCGAGCCATAGCCTTGCGAGAACAGCACGCCGATCGGCTTGCGCGTGGGCAGCGGCGGTTCGTTCGACACGAACACTTCATTGCCCGCGAAGTGCACGCCGCACACACGACCAAGCACCTTGCCGATACGCTGCGCGGGCGCGCCGCGTACCGCGAGCAGACGGGCCGACTCAGGCAGCAGCCAGATCTGGAACGGGATCAGCACGAGCGGCAGTGCGCCGCCGAAAATCAGCACCGCGCGCCAGCCGTGAACCGGAATCAGCCAGCCGGCCGCGAAGCCGATCAATGCCGAGCCGAGATTGAAGCCCGTGAACATCACGGTGATCAGCAGCGCGCGCTTGCGTTGCGGTGCGTACTCGGACAGCAGCGTCGTCGAGTTCGGCATCGCGGCGCCGAGACCGACACCGCTGAGCAGACGCAATGCTGCCATCGAAAACGGCGATTGCGTGAACGCAGTCGCGATCGTGAACACGCCGAACAGAAACACCGACGTAATCAGCACCCACTTGCGGCCGATGCGGTCCGATGCCGGACCCGCGAACAATGCGCAAATCACGAGACCGAGCGGTGCCGCGCTCATCACGAGTCCGAATTCGGGGCGCGAAATCGCCCAGTCATGAATGATGGAAGGCGCGACGAAACCCATGATCGCGACGTCCATGCCGTCGGCGGTCACGATCAGAAAACACAGCACGACCAATAACCACTGGTAGGGCGAAATCGACCGTTCGTCGATGAACTTCTTGATATCAATCCTGTTACCGCTGGTAGTACTCGTCATCAAAACTCTCCTGTCTCCTTCATTGGTCTCATCGCGCGCTCGAAGCGGGTAGCTTCGCAAAGTACGTCGACTCCGTAACCATCGTGGCGATGGGCTCCTACACGGCTTACTCAAATAACTGGCGTGAAGGTACGTTTCGTCCTTCGCGGGCCAAAGCGCGGGTTAACCATCGGGTCGATGCGAGTATCCGCATTCTCAGCGTTCCGCATAGCATCGGCGAAGCCCGTCCGATTCGCGCAAAACCCCGCTGGACAAGCGTTCAAACCAGAGTCACGGCCCTTCGAAGCGGGCTTTTCGAACGCCTGCCGGTGCACACCCTGATAAACAGAACAGATGAAGCGGGAATGAACTCGCATAGAACGGCAGTGAGACGCCCCGCTTTTCCGATCAACATGGATGCGCCGCGCTGGTAGCGGATTTGCCCCGCGCAAAAAGGGCACAAAAAGAAAAAAGCGGCATGACCGTGCTATGGCCATTCCGCTTCGGGCTGAGCCGGCCTCGCGAGACCGGCTGGTACTCAATTACCGTTGTGCGCTACCCGGCTCAGGGGCTGCGACACCCCTTCCGCGCTGCAACCTTCGAGCCAGCGTCCGTCCGTAGTCAGGAATGTCGTATGCTGCGTTTCCCATGCGGCGGGACGGCCTTCCTGCGCGATGTGCATCGTCATTGAAAGTCGATAGCAAGAACGAAAAGATTTCAGACACGACGGAATAACCGTCGATCGATCGCGTTACCGCTTCGGGCGCAATGCCAGTCTGACGCTCGCAGCGTAACTCGTCGCCCGATCCTGCTTGCGCCCCCATACCGGCGCCGACGGCATCCCGTTGACGGCTCCCGCGGCACCGGAATGATTGTCAACGAGCATGGAGTGGTCTTGAGGCACAACATGGTTCAACCCGGTTGGGTGCGCATTACGCACTGGATCAATGCTGTCGCGGTCGTGCTGATGGTAATGAGCGGCTGGCAGATCTACGACGCGTCGCCGATCTTTCCCGCAATTGAGTTTCCACCTTCGATCACGCTTGGCGGCTGGCTCGCCGGAGCGCTGCAATGGCATTTCGCAGTGATGTGGCTGCTGGTCGCCAATTTCATCGTCTATCTGGCGCTGAGTCTGGCGACCGGACGCTTTCGACGCAAGCTGCTGCCTGTCCGGCCGAAACAGTTGGTCGCCGATCTGCTCGCTGCGCTGAGCGGGCGCCTGAAACACGACGACCTCGCGCACTACAACTCGGTGCAAAAGCTCGCCTATCTCGTCGTGATCGCCGACATCCTGCTGATCGTGTTGTCCGGGCTCGCCATTTGGAAGTCGGTGCAGTTCCCGCTGCTGCGCACGCTGATGGGCGGATATGACAATGCGCGCGTGGTGCACTTCATGTGTATGAGCGTCCTGGTGGCGTTTTTCGTCATTCACGTCGCGATGGTTGCGCTCGTGCCCCGCTCGCTGCTGTTGATGCTACGCGGACGGTAAATCATGACGATCCGAAAACGAACCGCGCAACAAGGCACCTTCCTCGCGACGCATGGCGAATCGATCATTCGCGATGCTCAGCGCGAACTCAAATCGCCTGCGCGCCGGCTGTTCGGCCGGCGGCTGCTGACGTTAGGCGGCATCGCGCTGCTGTCCGGTTGCGATCTGACCGACGACAAGGCGGTGAATACCGCGCTGCGCCGCATCTCGTTCTTCAACGACGACGTGCAGGCACTGCTGTTCGATCCGAACAAGCTGGCGCCCACGTATCCGGCATCGATGATCACACGGCCGTTTCCGTTCAATGCGTTCTATGGCGTCGACGAGGTGCCCGAGATCGATGCCGCGACCTACCGTCTGCAGGTCAGCGGCCTCGCGCACGGCAAGCGTACGTGGGCGCTCGACGAACTGCGCGCGCTGCCGCAGGAAAGCCAGACCACGCGTCTTATCTGTGTCGAAGGATGGAGCGCGATCGGTCGCTGGGGCGGCGTGCGCTTTTCCGAATTCCTGCGCCGCGCGGGCGCGGACACGCGTGCAAAGTACGTGTCGCTTCATTGCGCGGACTACAACTACTGGACGAGCATCGACATGCCGACGGCGCTCCACCCGCAGACGCTGCTCACGCTGACTTACAACGGTGACGTGCTGCCGCCGAAGTATGGTTTCCCGATGAGGCTGCGTGTGCCGACCAAGCTCGGCTTCAAGAATCCCAAGCATGTCGTCGCTATCGAAATCACGAACCAGTATCCGGGCGGCTATTGGGAGAACCAGGGCTACAACTGGTTCAGCGGCTCGTGACGCAATGATGTTTTTCTCCTTCCATCAACCATCCAGTTGGGAGTTCCTATGTCATTCCTCATCAAATCGGGCGCAGCCTTGATGACCGCAGCGCTCGTGAGCGCTGCTTTCGCGCAGGCGCCGGCCACGAACCCCGCGCGTATCCGGGGCGAAATCGTGTCGCACCACGGTGACACGCTCAAGGTCCATCGACGCAGCGGCGATACCGTGTCGATCGATGTGAAGCCGGCAGCGAGCGTTTCGGCTGTCAAGACGATGCAGCTATCAGATATCAAGCCGGGTACATTTATCGGCACGGCTGCAACCACGGGCGCCGACGGCAAGCTGACAGCAACGGAAGTGGTCGTGTTCCCCGAGTCCGCGCGCGGCACGGGTGAAGGACATTACGCGTGGGACCTGGGCCCGAAAAGCTCGATGACGAACGCGAACGTCGACACCGTCGTGCAGAGCACGAGCGGCCGAGATCTGAAGCTGTCGTACAAGGGCGGCAGCAATGTGGTGACGGTGCCGCCCAACGTGCCCATCGTCACGTTCACGCCCGCGGAGCGCAGCGACCTTACGCCGGGCAAGAAGGTGTTCATTGTCGCTACGCCCGCATCGCAGGGGACTTATGTTGCGCAACGCGTCGTGGTCGAAAAGGACGGCGTGGTGCCGCCGATGTGAAGGCTGACCTGGGCCTCGGATAGCGCCACGCACGGCGTCATGTGTTGACGTGACGCGGGCTAAGTCGTGTCAGGATCATTGCGCGCGGAACAATACGAGCAGTCGATGGGTTGACAAAATATTACGTTTTTCACCGTGGTAGATCGCGTAGCATAGTGGGGGTATGTCCTGCGAGCGCCCCCACTCGCATTCGTCATTCAACCGCGGAGATTTCGGAAATGAGTATTTTTGGTGACATCGTGCACAAGCTGTTCGGCAAAGCGAAGCCGGACCAACCTCCCCCCGCGACGGAACCCACCCCCGACCCGGCCGCCGCGCAAGCCGCGACGCCCAGCGCTCCCGCCGCGCCCGCGCCGCTGACCGACGTCGACGTGGCCGCCGTGATGGATCAACTCGTCAGCGAAAGCGGACAGACGTTGAACTGGCGTACGTCGATTGTCGACACGATGAAGGCACTCGGCGTCGACAGCAGTCTCGAACACCGCAAGCAACTTGCCCAGGAATTGAAGTACAGCGGGGACATGAACGACTCCGCGAGCATGAACATCTGGCTGCACAAGCAGGTGATGCAAGCGCTCGCGGCAAACGGCGGCAAGCTGCCGCCCGATCTGGCAAGTTAAGCAGGACGAAGCAGGCGTTTCGCAGTAAGCGAAGCGCAGTGGAAGTCGCGCAGTAAAAATCAAACACTCAGTCCAGGTTGCCCGGTCGAAGCACGAAACCGGGCAACCGGAAACTGCTCCGCTCGGCAATCAATGCTCGCACAATCGACTATCGAGAGCGCGCACTGCACGCGCCCGCGACAGCACGATTGCCATCAGCCCACGTATCGAAACGCAGGTGACGAAACACATTGCGATGGAATAGACGCGGCTATTGCGCCGCGGTGAGCTTGAGTCCCGGCCGCAACGGCTGGGGAGACTCCAGAGGAGCCTTGCGTTCGTCCGATACCTGTTCGATTCCCTTTCTCGTGACTTCTTCGAGGAAGGTCAGGCGAGCCCGATAGTAGTCGGCACGCAGCTGTGCGTCGAGCACGAGCTGTTCGGCCTGAAACAGTTCCATGCGCAAGTTGCTCAGCGCGCGTTCGGCCTGTTTCTCGGGAGTAGGAGCATGTTGTGAAGCCCAGTTAGCAAGCCACCTTATCATGGTGAAGCCCTCCTTGAGTTCAATGCTCTGCTGCGTCAAAGGCTATCAAAATATGGATGCGGCGTGTGTTAAATCGCTTCAGGCGTTGCTTATTGTGCGAGCTACCGTGGGTCGTCGCACGATCGACTTCACCGCCGCGCCTTGACTACTGATACCACAACACGCGCGAGGCGAAAAAAGCCCGCACAGCAAAGGCGGGCAATCCCACTCTCTTTGAAAGCGTGTCACGAGGATGACACGCCACAAGTTTAGAGCTCGTGCAACCCCAACGTCCGTGTGCTGGCGATCACTTTGCGCGAATATATCGATCTCCAATCATGCGTCGCGCGTTATTGCAGCTCTTGAAGCGCTGCCACATTTTTCGCAATGGCCCGCGCGAACTGCGCGATCTGCCGGCCCTGTTCGATCAGATCCATGGCGATCCGGAACGTGACCACGTCCGCCTTGTCCGCCAGCTGAAGCTTCGCGAGCACGACCTGACGCGCGGTCGCGGCGAGCTTGTCGATGCCGGCCTTCGCGTCGACGACCTTCGCGACCTCTTCCGGATCACGCGTCTCGATCGTGCGGATCGCCTGCTCGAGATTGCGGATCACCGCCTCGGAAAACTGCGTGGTCGCCGCATCGCGCAGACGCAGCAGATCGATCTGCTGCGTCATTCGTTGTTGTCCGACCGTCATCAGCGTCATGCCGACAATGCCGCTGATGCTCTCCAGATGACTCGTGACCTGCGTGTAGCCGACCACCTGCTGACCTTCTTCCTCCGAGTGCTGCCGCTGCGACAGGCGGCCGATATATTGAAGAATTTCGAAGGCCAGCCGGTCGCTTTCCTTGTCCTGATCGAGCATCTGACTGATCTCTTCCATCGTGCCGGTCGACACCATTTGCGAGCCGCGTTGCACAACGTCGAGCACCTGCGCGCCGAGCCGGGTCAGCTCGATACGCACGCGTTGCAGTGCAAGCGCCGGCACCGCCAGCGACGTCTCGTCGAGATACTGCGGATCACCCGCGGGTTTGGCGGCCTTCGCGCGCTTCGGCACGACCAGTTGCGCGAGCCGCGCGATCGGACCGGCAAACCAGATCAGCAGCAGCGTGTTCGCCACGCTGAACAGCGTATGCACATTGGCTACCTGACGCGGCGCCTCGGCCGCGAGGCGTGCAAGCCCTTGCAGTTCCGGATGCGACGGAGATATCCAGCGCACGACCTCCGCCATCTGCGGAATCAGGAAGAGCGCAATCACGACGCCGAGCACATTGAAGATCAGATGCACGACGCCGACCTGCAACGCTTCCGGTGGCTTGCCGATCGAGGCGAGCAGTGCCGTGCCGCAGGTGCCGACATTCGCGCCGAGAATCAGCGTGATGGCGGCTTCGAGCGGCATCAAGCCCTGCCCGCTCAACGCAATCACGACCGCGAGCGTCGCCGCCGAGCTTTGCACAACCGCGGTGAAGACCGCCCCCACGATGACGCCGACGAGCGGATTGCGCATGTCCTGCATCGCGTCGATGAACGGCTGATAGGTGCGCAGCGGATGCGTGGACTCGCCCATCAGCTGGATGCCCATGAACAGCAGTCCTAGCCCCATTACGACGCGTCCGATCTGCCGCAGCAGCTCGCGCGGGGCAAACGCGTGCAGCACGAAGCCAATCGACAGCATGTACGGCGTCAGACGCGAAACGTCGAAGGCGATGATCTGCGCGGTGACGGTCGAGCCGATGTTCGCGCCCATGATCATCGGCACCGCCTGGGTCAACGTCATCAGGCCGGCGGACACGAAACCGACCAGCAGCACCGTCGTGATGGTCGACGAATTCAGCAGCGCGGTCACGACGGCGCCCGCCACCACGCCGCGAAACCGGCTTGCGGTCAGCACGCCGATCAGCGACTGCAGTTTCGATCCCGCGATCGCCTTCAGGCCGCCGGTCAAGAACTCCAGACCGAGAAGAAACAGCGCGAGGCCGCCAATCAACAGCCCGAAGATCCCAAGGAAGTTCAACCTGTCGGGATCGATGTCAGCAAGATAATCAGTCATCCTGATGTGCCTCTGATGATCACACGAATAGACGCGGGAGCGAGGGACGGCTTCGCGCCCCGCATCGACGACCGTGCAGGCAGTCTGCCGCACGGTGTCCGGGGCAGGTACTTAAGGCTAACGCTAAGGGTAAGAGGAAGACGGCGCGCAGGCAAGGACGGGAGGGCGGCCGGCGGTCTCGAGCGACCCCGGAGTTCGCAAAGCATGCAACCCGCAATCGACGTAATTCATTGCCCCGTCAAGCAACGATTCCACCCCTGATTTGGCAGTTAACCCGTAGGTGAAAATGCCCATCGTCCCGGGCATTGGCCGCTGCCAATAATAGGTCCATCCTCCAATCAAACTTGCTCAACTCACCCAAACAAGAAGGAGGACTTATGGCAAACCGTGTTGCATACGTAACCGGCGGCATGGGCGGTATCGGAACCGCCATTTGCCAGCGCTTGCACAAAGAGAACTACACCGTCGTCGCGGGCTGCGGCCCGAACTCGGCGCGCAAAGCCCGATGGCTGGAAGATCAGAAAGCGCTCGGCTATAACTTCGTCGCATCGGAAGGCAACGTCGCGGATTGGGAGTCCACCGCGAAAGCGTTCGAGAAGGTCAGGAAAGAAGTTGGTGAAGTCGACGTGCTCGTCAACAACGCGGGCATCACGCGCGACGGCATGTTCCGCAAGATGACGTTCGAAGACTGGGAAGCGGTGATCGACACCAATCTCACGAGCCTGTTCAACGTGACCAAACAGGTCATCGAGGGCATGGTCGGCCGAGGCTTTGGGCGCATCATCAACATCTCGTCGGTCAACGGCCAGAAAGGCCAGTTCGGGCAAACCAACTACTCCACGGCCAAGGCCGGCATTCATGGCTTTACGATGTCACTCGCGCAGGAAGTGGCGACCAAGGGCGTGACGGTCAACACCGTGTCGCCGGGCTACATCGGCACCGACATGGTCAAGGCCATCCGTCCGGAAGTACTGGAAAAAATCGTCGCGACAATTCCGGTACGGCGTCTCGGCACGCCGGAAGAGATTGCGTCGATCGTCGCGTGGATCGCGTCGGATCAAGCGGGCTTTGCGACCGGGGCGGATTTCTCGCTGAACGGCGGTCTGCATATGGGCTAACGGGAACGGCGCCGCGTTGCGCGCGGCGCAGCCGTTTTCCGTTATGGACGTTGTCAGGTTCCGTGATGGTGTAGCGGCCGGCGCGAGCCGGCCGCCTCAGTGAGCTTATGACCAGAAAAGTGAGCCCTACTCGCGCTGCACCCGCGAAGTCGCCGCGCACGCACCCGAAGGCTATGCTGCGCCCGATCGGACCTGCCAAAGCAGGCGAAATTTCGCTCGACTATCACATGACGCTCGAGGCATTACGCAGCGGCGTCGCCAATCAATATCACGTCGGCAGCATGGCGCAGGCCATTTACATGGCGATGCTGCTGAATCAGCGCGGCTATGGTTCGGCCGTACCCGAGCTGTTTCGCGACGCGGAGGGCGCGATTCTGCGCTGCCGGCAGGCGGGACTCGAAACGGGCCTCTGCGTGGTCGATCACGACGCCTACGCGCTACTCGGTCAGGTTCTCACGCTCTTCGATCAGCAACTCGCGGCGGCGCCAGTACGGGAGTTGATCGCGGTCAATGCGAAGCTGAAGACGCTGTTCAGCGCCGCCAATGGCCACTGCGACGGCAACGAGAACACCGCATGACGAGGCGCGTTGGCATTTACTTGCGCAATGCGCCGCGCACGCTCGACACATCGTTTCGCGTGACCGGTCCGGCCGCATTTCCCCATGTGGTCCGAACAAACGTGAGCACGCGCGCCATTTCGGTGTCCGTCAGCTTGCCGGCGAAAGACGGCATCTTGCGCGGTTCCGGTCCCGACTCGGTATGCGGACTGCCCCCGCCTTCGACCAGCAAGCGCACCAATGACGCGCTCGACGCCGACAACACCGCGGGGTTGCCCGCGAGGCGCGGATACTTGTTCGGCACCCCCGCCCCATCCATCTGATGACAGCGCGCGCAATACGATGCGTAAATGCCCGCGCCGGGTCTTTCCACATCCCCGGTTTTCAGCGCCCGTACGGTTTGCTGCGCGGCGGCGGAGCGGGCGTTGAAATAGCCGCTTGGCGCGCGCGGCGGCAGGCTCTTCAAATACGCGGCGATCGCCGCGAGATCGTCGTCGTTCAGGTACTGCGTGCTGTCTTCGACGACCTGAACCATGCTGCCGAACGGGATGAGTCCGCCGCCGTGGCCGTTTCGAAGGAACTCGACGATGTCGGTCGCGGAACTGCGGCCGAGCCCCGAGCCCGGGTCGGCGCTCAGGTTCGGCGCGAACCAGTGATCGTTGGTGCCTCCCGTCAGATAGGTCGATGCCGACTCGTCATAGCCGCGCTCTTCGTACGCCGGTCCGCGCGGCGTGTGGCAGGCGCCGCAATGGCCGAGCGATTGCACCAGATACGCGCCGCGATTCCATTGCGCATCGCGTTTCGCATCGGCTTTGAACTGGCCTTTCGGCGCGAATGCCCAGTCCCAGAACATCAATACCCAGCGCTGATTGAATGGAAACGGCAAGCGCGTTTGCGGGGCAGGCGCCGCGACCGGTTGCACGCCGTGCATGAAGTATGCGTAGAGAGCATGCATGTCGTCATCGGTGATCTTCGCGAACGACGGGTACGGCATCGCCGGATAAAGCCGCTTGCCCCCGGGCGCGATGCCCTCGCGCAACGCGCGTGCGAAGTCGTCATAGCTATAGCGGCCGATGCCGTATTGCGGGTCCGGCGTGATGTTCGACGTATAGATCGTGCCGAACGGCGAACCCATGCCGAGGGCGCCGGCAAACGGCGGCGTTGCTTCAGGCGCCGCCCCCGGATGCGGCACGCGCGGCGCGGCGGTGTGGCAACCGGCGCAATCGGCGGCTTTGGCGAGATATGCGCCGCGCGCGACCTGCGCGGCGTCGGTGGAGGCGCTGGCGGCGTTTGCGGTCGCTGCTATCGTCAGCGGGCATGCGGCCGCGATGGCGAACCTGACCGCGTTGAGAACGTCGCGCTTCATCACCACCACCTGCACGGCGATACGATCGCCACCGCGGCATCCGTTGCGATCAATGCGAACAGAAACAGCGTGCTGCACATCACCGCGACGTGCGTCAGAAACCAGTCGAGTTCGGCACGCGTGCGGCGCTCGCCGTTCAGCGCACCGAACTTCAGTGGCGCGACGCGGCGCACATTGCGCCACGCGACCCACGTGCCGAACGCGCCCGCGATCAGACACACGGTGCCGAGCGCGACGAGCGCCGGACGCATCCACGACACGAGCGGCGCGCCGAGCGGATGGTTGTACGGATAGCAGGCCTGCGCCGCGAGCGCTTCCGCGAGCATCATCTGCAACAGCCACGCGAACGGCGCCGCGAGCAGACCGATCAGCACGTAGGGCATCGAGATGTGCGAGTCTCTGGGCGCTGTCGTCATGACCACTCCCGGAACAGATACGGCGTCAGATACAGCGTGCTGAAAATGAACAGCCAGACGACATCGACGAAGTGCCAATACAGCCCACCGACCGACAGCGCCGCGCAGCGTTTGTCGTCGAAATAGCCGAGCGCGGTCCAGATCGCCAGCAGCGTCAGCACGACGATCCCGACCAGTACGTGCGCCATGTGAAAGCCGGTAATCGTGAAGTACAGCGAACCATAGAGATGCGAGGTCAGCCCATAGGGGTGGTTGTGCCATTCGCGCAACTGAATGCCCAAGAAGATGCAGCCCAGCACGATGCCCACCGCCATCGACGCGACACCGAGCCGCAATCGCCGCCGACGCACGCAGCGCTCGCAGAACCAGACGAACACGCTGCTCGATAGCAGAATGACCGTATTCGCGCTGCCGAGCCCGAGCTTCGGCAATCCTTCCGGCGGCCAATGCTGCTGGCTTTGCGAGGCCAGATACAGATACGAGAAGATCAGATAGCCGAACAGCGCGCCTTCGGTCGTGATCAGCGTGAAGCAGCCCCACCAGCCGCTCGATCGCTCGCCCGCGCTGCCAACCGGCAACGCACGCGCGGTCTCGTCCGGTTCGCTCGACGAGCGATTGAGATCCAGTGCATCGCTCATGTCAGCCTCCCGCATCCTCGAGCGCGACCGGCTCGCGCTGGATCAGCGCGCGCTCGGGCCACAGCCACGTGATGATCGAGACCGCGCAGCCGGCCAGCATCGCCCCCACGAACACCCAGGCGGTCAACGCGAGCCCCGCGAACAATAGCGCGGCAAAGACCGCGAGCCAGAACGGCGCGTACGAATCTTCGGGCATCTTCAGGATCACGTCGGGACTCGCCTCGAGCGCGGTCGTGCCCAACGCTTCGCGACCTTGCGCGAGCAGATAGCCTTCGTCGAGTTGCGAGCGTGTTTGAACCGCGTCGCCCGGCTCTTCGATCCGGCCTTCCCACAACGGATGCCGGCTCGCGAGCGTCGGCACCACCGCGAAGTTGTACGGCGGCGGCGGCGAGCTGATCGACCATTCGAGCGTCGGCGCGTCCCACGGATTGTTGCCGGCGACCTTTCCGCGCCTCAGGCTCACCGCGATATCGATCAGAAACAGCAGCACGCCGGCCGCAATCAGGAACGAACCGAGCGACGTGACGAGATTCACCGTGTTCCAGCCCATGTCGGCGGGATACGTGTACATGCGGCGCGGCATACCGAGCAGTCCCGCGATATGCATCGGAAAGAACGCGACGTTGAAGCCGATGAAGAGCACCCAGAACGCGAGCTTGCCGAGACGCTCGTTCGTCATCCTGCCGGTGAATTTTGGAAACCAGAAGTAGATGCCGCCGATCACCGGAAATACGTTGATGCCAAGCAGCACGTAGTGCAGATGCGCGACGACGAAGTACGTGTCGGTGAGTTGCCAGTCGAACGGCACCGCGGCCGTCATCACGCCGGAGACGCCGCCGATCACGAACAGCAGCACGAAGCCCGCGAAAAACAGGAACGGCACGCGATACACGGGGCGACCGGTCCAGATCGTCGCGACCCAGGCGAACGTCGCGACCGCGCTCGGCACCGCGATGACCATGCTGGCGGAGCCGAAGAACGACAGCGCGAGCGCGGGAATACCGGTCGCGAACATATGGTGAATCCACACGGCAAAGCCGACCACCATCGTCGCGACCGTCGCCAACGCGACCGGCCCATAACCGACCAGCGGCCGGCGGCAAAAGACCGGCAACGCATCCGACACGATGCCCATGGCCGGCAACACGACCACGTAGACCCACGGGTGCGCGAAAATCCAGAACAGGTGCTGCCAGAGCAGCGGCCGCCCGCTATTGAGCACGTCGAAGAAATGCGTGCCGATGCGGCGGTCCATCCACAGCATCAGAAACGCGAGGCTCACCGACGGCACCGCCAACAGATTGCCGGCCGACGCGGTCAGCGTGCCCCACACGAGCACCGGCACGCGATCGAGCGACATGCCCGGCGCGCGCATCCTCAGCAGCGTGACGACGAAGTTCATCGCGCCGACCGTCGTCGAAATGCCGAGCAGCACCATGCCCAGCGCGTACACGTCGATATTCGGGCCGTTGCTGTACTCGAGGCCGGACAGCGGCACGTAGTTGAACCAGCCGGCGTCGGGGGCCTGTCCCGTCGGAAAACTCGCGTACAGGAAGATGCCGGCGAACAGGAACACCCAATACGACAGCGCGTTCAGGCGCGGAAAGGCCATGTCGCGCGCGCCGAGCACGAGCGGCCATAGATAGTTCGAGAAGCCGGACAGAACGGGCAGCGCGTACAGAAAGATCATCGTCAGTCCGTGCATCGTGAACAGCTGGTTGTACTGTTCGGGCGTCAGCACCGTTGCGTTGGGGCGCGCCAGTTGAACGCGCATGATCAGCGCTTCGACGCCGCCCATCAGCAGAAAGATGAACGCGGTCACCAGGTAGCGCAAGCCGATGGTCTTGTGATCGACCGTCGAGAACCAGCCGCGCCAGCCGGGCCGCGACTCCCAGATTTCGCGCAGCCGCTTTTCCTGCTCGCTGCCGGGCTCGACACGGCCGCGCCGCGGCGTGCGGGTCAGCGCGGGTAGCGAAGCGGAAGCGGGATGATCGGACATTGAACGGGCTCCTCGAGTGCGATGCGCTTCAATGCAGCGTCGCGAGATACGCCGACAACGCGGCGGCCTCGCTGGTGGTCAGCGCGATACTGGGCATCAATGCATCGGGTTTGATCCGCTGGGCGTGCTCGATCCAGTCGAGCAGATGGTCGGGCGTGTTGCTGAGCGCGCCTGCCGCGATCGTGCGACGCGAACCGAGATGGGTCAGATCGGGCGCCTGCACGCCAGTCGCCTTGGTGCCGCGAATCGTGTGGCAACCCGCGCAGCGCTCCTCGAACAGATGCTGGCCGGCCGCGACGGCCGCGTCGCCCGTGGGCACGGTGGCCGCGCGTCCCTGCGCGTCGCGCCACGCGTTGAACGCCGCGGCGTCCTGCGCGATCACTTCGAACGCCATATGCGCGTGCTGCGCGCCGCAGAACTGCGAGCACTGCCCACGATAAATACCGGGACGGTCCGCCTGCAGCCACTGCTCGTTGGTTTGGCCTGGAATCGTCTGCGTCTTGCCTGCGAGTTGCGGTACCCAGAAAGCGTGCACGACGTCCGCGCTTTTGAGCTGAATCTTCACCGGCTCACCGACCGGAATATGAATCTCGTTCGCCGTGCTGAAGTTGCGGGCGGGGTTCGGATCGTCGCGGTAATCGGCTTTCCACCACCAGTCGTAAGCGGTCACGGTGATCGTCAATTGCGGATACGACGCGGGCGACGCCACCGATTCGAGCGTGATCAATGCATAGACCAGCATCGCCAACAGCACGACCGACGACACCGCGGTGCCGATGAACACCCAGCGCATGCCGCCGGGCTCGGCGCTCAGCGCATCCGGTTGCGCCGCGGGACGCTTGCGGACCATCGCGCCGATCAACAGGCCAGCGACGATCAGCGTGACCAGCGTCACGATCGCGGTGAAAACCCAGCCGAGGTACAGCGTCGGCCGAGCCGCCGGGCCAGCCGCGTGCAGGAAGTAGTTCAGCGGCGCCACCGTGTTCGCGTGTGCGGAGTTGGCGAAACCGATAGCCAGCGCCGGTAACAACGTGACGCTGCCGCGCCTGACGCGCCGGCCTGACGTTCTGGATGCTTCCGCTGCTGCCACTGAGAACCCCGCTGACAGTGATGACCTTTCGACACGCGCCGTCCCCTGCGAACGAGGCGACGTCCGAGCCCATCAGCAAAAATCAGGCCGCGTCTGCCGAGGGTGCGGGCGTGAGGTTCGCGCTGACTTGAACAGGTCAGCAGAAGGTTGCATTCGCTCGGTTATGCGAACGCGTAGACGAGTTGCTGCGCAGGCAGGAATTGTCGGTGCGGAAATTTTTTAATATTGGCTTTCTCAATATAAATCGCCTTTAAAATGGCCGTTCGGCATAACTGAGCTATTTCCTATTTCACACTTGTCAGCCGATATGGAGGACTGATGCTTCAATGCTCACTCAAACTGAATAATAAACCGATGAGTGAATTTCGAATTGGCGCGCTAGCGTTTCCCGCATACTCTGGGCAGGAAGGTTATATCAATAGGGCGGCTGGAATGTGCACGCCGAAGTATGGCGCCATTCCCGTCGGCAGGTATTATATTTTTGACCGAAGGTCCGGAGGCATTCTTGGGCCATGGAAAGATCAGCTTAACCTGAATGGCAATAACAAGAGCGAATGGTTCGCGCTCCACGCTATCGACGGCGATATTGATGACGACAAACTCTTATGCGACGGAATCATTCGCGGCCGATTCCGATTGCATCCAAAGGGAAGATTGGGGAAAAGCGAGGGCTGCATAACTATCGATCAACTCGCGGACTGGCGTCATATCCGTTCAATACTAACCGATACGCCGAAAGTTTCAGTTCCCGGTTCGGAACTTAAAGCGTACGGTGAAGTGATGGTGAGATGAGAAAGCTCCTAATCTGCCTTGCGGTCGGTTTCGGCTTACTGCTCGCAATCTTTGCCAATGCGCTGTGGTGGATGATGAATCCCGAAGCGCCCTTGAACTTTTCGAACCCGATATGGAAATTGGCGGTTCGTATGTATGGGGTCAAGACGGCATATCAAGAATCCGACTTGGCCTTCCTCATGTCGTCGGCCGCAATCGTGCTAGGGTTCGCCGCAGCTGTGCTGGTTTTCCGGCGGAGCAGGAAGCGTGGTCAGCGAAAGCTTGACGACTAGCCATCTCACGGTGGAAATAATCGCTGTCTCAGCACCAAAAGTTGCGCCTGAAGCGCGCCGCCCAGCGGGTTTCGCGCGGCTAGCTCCGCTCGCACGTCCGGTCACCCAGCCTTGAAAACCGTGTCATGCCGTTGACGGCGCCCAGCGCTTTCGCTTTCGGCAACGCTTCTTGCACTCGTGGACCGAGAACATTCTTCAAGGCAGTTTTGCCTTGGCACGGTCCCATCATGACGGCGGTAGCTCGATTTCTCCGTCGTCGCCTTCCGCCGATGTGTCGTATATCAGAGAGTCCACTGTCCAGAAAAGCCGGATTCGCCCGGGATATCGATATACTCGCTCGGCGAGCAATTCTGTTGTAGTAGCGCGGTAGAGCCTCAAGGCGATCCGGTCGCGAGGCAGATATGCATACCGGGCGATGTATTTCCCGTCATCTGATTTCTGATCGTGAAATGACGCTCCTGTCATTTGCCTGACCGCGGAACGATAGTGGACCGCTCCGAGCGCGATAATTACACTCGTCGTTACGATGAACACCCTGGCGGGAACCGATCGCAAGGCCTTGCTCCTGAAGACATTCATTGATCAAAAATGCACGACGATCGACGACACGCGGTATAGCTTTTCGCTCCAGATTCAACGTTCGTAAACTACTGATGACCGGAATGCGGGAGCACTGCTTTCTAGCCACATGACATTAATAGCTAGCTGACAGTTCGAAAGAAATCAGAGCACGCCTAAACGGGGCGTCCAGTCACAATCTTTCTTGACGCCGAGCGACACGCCCGTCACCGCTCAACGTTCGCCCAACCACAAAAGGCCATGCGTTCGAACGTCTCTCTGCTCCGCCGCCTCGCCGCCCTGCTGATCGCCCTGCCCGTCGCCGCCGCTCTGCCAAGCTGCGCGAGCCCCGATGCGGACAACGTCGCGCACACCGGCCCGTATCGCGCCGACATCCGCCGCACCGCGCTCGGCATTCCGCACATCAACGCAGACAACTGGGGCAGCCTCGGCTACGGATACGGCTACGCGCAGGCGCAAGACAATCTGTGCACGATGGCCGAAAGCTTCGTCACCTATCGCGGCGAACGCTCGCGCTTCTTCGGCGGCGACGCGCGGCCCACGCTCGGCGCGACGTTCGGCCAGCCCAACAATCTCAATTCGGATTTCTTCTTCCGTTTCATCGTCGACGATGCGACCGTCGCGCGTTACCGCAAAAGCCAGACCGACGACATGCGCGCGTTGATCGACGGCTTCGTCGCCGGCTATAACCGCTACCTCGCCGATCTCGCGCACGGGGATTTCCCGGGCGCGCATGCGGCCTGCCGCGCGGCACCGTGGCTCGGCAAGATCAGCAACGCGGACTTGTACCGGCGTCAGATCGCGGCGAATCTGGCCGGCGGCGAGGCGCGCTTCATCAACGCGATCGCGACCGCGCAACCGCCCCAGCCGATGCCGGTGCCGCCGCAAAGCGCGTTGCACGACGACGCCCCCGTCGACCCACCGCTCGCGGAATTCGGCGGCCATGCGGGCATCGGCAGCAACGCTCTCGCGTTCGGCGCGGACGCGACGCACACCGGCAGCGCGCTGCTGCTCGGCAATCCGCACTGGTTCTGGACCGGCCCCGATCGCTTCTACCAGGCTCAACTCACTATTGCTGGCAAGCTGAACGTCAGCGGCGTGTCGTTTCTCGGCGTACCGCTGATCATGATCGGCTTCAACGACAACGTCGCCTGGACCCATACCGTCTCCACCGCGAAGCGCTTCGGCCTCTTCAAGCTGACGCTCGAACCTGGCGCGCCAACCCGGTATCAGGTCGACGGCAACAGCGAAGCGATGACGCCGACGCGCGTGAACGTCGAGGTACGCGCCGCCGACGGTTCGCTGCATACCGTGTCGCGCACGCTGTATCGTTCGCGCTTCGGAGCGCTGGTCAATCTCGGCACGATGTCGCCCGCGCTCGCGTGGAATGCGCAGCAGGCGTTCGCGCTGCGCGATATCAATACCGACAACTTCCGCGTGTTCGAAAACTTCCGCGCATGGAATCAGGCGGCCTCGCTCGACGATTTCATCGCCATCCAGAAGAAGAACGCGGCGGTGCCATGGGTCAACACGCTTGCGATCGGCCGTGACGATCCGCGCGTCTGGTACGCCGATATCGGCGCGACCCCGGACGTGCCCGACGAACTCGCGCAGCGTTGCACGCCGCCGGTCGGCCGGGCACTGGCGCGGATCATGCCCGGCGTGCCGGTCCTCGACGGTTCGCGCAGCGACTGCGACTGGCGCGACGAGGCCGGCGCGGTGCAGCATCATGCGTTGCCGGTCGCGCAGATGCCGTCGCTGCTTCGGCGCGACTATGTCGGCAATTTCAACGACAGTTACTGGCTCAGCAACCCGGCCGAACCGATGACCGGCTATGCGAAGATCATCGGTGCGACCGCGACGCCGCAGACGCTGCGCACGCGACTGGGCCATACGATCGCGGCGCAATTGCAGAGCGATCCGCATGGCGTTTCCGCCGATGCGCTCGGCCACGCTGCGCTCGACAGCCGCTCGATGTCGGCGTTGCTGTTCAAGTCACCCGTGCTCGACCGTCTGTGCGGCGGCGACGCGCTCGCGGCCCTGCCGGCCGGCCCGAACGCCGACCCGCAGCGCGCGGCGTGCAAGGTACTCGCCGCATGGGACGATACGGCCGCGGCCGACGCAGTGGGGGCAACCTTGTGGGACGAACTGTGGCGACGTCTGCTGACGATACCGCCCGCGCAGCTATACGCGGTACCGTTCGATCCCGCGAAGCCGTTGACCACACCCGCGGGCATCGCCGCCGATCCGGCGCAGCTCGCCGCCGCGCTGCATGACGCGCTCGCGGCACTGCAACGCGCCGGCATCGCGATCGATGCACCGCGCAGCGCGGCGCTCTACGTGCAACGCAACGACGAGCGCATTGCGCTATTCGGGGGTTGCGACGCGGGCGGCTATTTCACCTCGGCGTGTGCCGCGCATCCCTTCGATGCGAGCGGCTATTCGATGAACGTCAAGCCAATGGGCGACACCTATCTGCAGATAGTGTCGTTCGCCGGCGCTCAGGTGATCGCGCGCACGCTGCTCGCACCGTCAGAATCGGATGACCCGGCGTCGCCGCACTATGCCGACGGGACGCGCGATTACGCGGCCCAACGCTGGACGATTATTCCGTTCTCCGAAGAAGCGATTGCGCACGATCCGGCGTTGAGTGTGCGCACGGTAAGTTCGTCGGATTCTGAGGGAAAAGCGCAATAAATAAGCGGTACGACGGGCAACAGGCCCGTCGTACCGCAGAAAATCACAGATCGAGCACCAGCAGCGGCGATTTCGCGCGCGAGCAGCACGGCAGGAACTGATCGTTTGCCGCGCGTTCCTCGTCGGTCAGATACGAATCCAGATGATCCGGCTCGCCGGACAGCACCCGCGTCAAACAGGTACCGCACACGCCCTGCTCGCACGACGTGATCACTTCGAAGCCATGCGCGACCAGCGCCTGCACGACCGTGCATTCGGGCGGCACGTCGATCGTCGCGCCGCTGCTCGCGATGCGCACCTGGAAGCTGCCGCCCGTCGCCGCCTGATTCGCGGCCGCGCCGAAGAACTCGTAGTGCAGCCTGTTTTCCGGCCAGCCCTTCGCACGCGCGGTCTCGAGCACGAAGTCCATGAAGCCGCGCGGACCGCAGACATACAGGTGGGTGCCGGCCGGCGCATCGCTGAGCGTCTGCTCGATATCGAACGTCGAGCCGCCCGGATGGTCATCGTGATGAAGCTGGACCGACTTCGCGAAGCCAGCTTGTGCAAGACGCTCGACGAACGCCGTGCGTTCCTTCGAGCGCGTGCAGTAGTGCATGTCGAACGAAGCGCCCGTGGCGGCAAGCCGCTCGGCCATGCAAAGAATCGGCGTGACGCCGATCCCGCCCGCGAGCAGCAGATGATGAGCCGCATCGTCAGCGAGTGCGAAATGATTGCGCGGCGCGCTGATCCGCAGGCGATCGCCTTCGCGGACCAGATCGTGCACCGCTTTCGATCCGCCGCGTCCCCCTTCGTCGCGCAGCACCGCGATCAGATAGCGATGCGTTTCGCGCGGATCGTTGCACAACGAGTACTGACGCACGAGCCCGTTCGGCAAATGCACATCGACGTGCGAGCCGGCGTCGAAGGCCGGCAACGCCTGAGCGTTTTCGCTCGCGAGTTCGAAGCTCGCGATACCGAGCGCTTCGTCGCGCCGGCACGCGACCACCACATTCAGCACGGGATGATTCATGTCGCCGTCCGCACGGGAATGACGCGCGTCACTTCAGCCTGCGGCGCGCCCGTCTCCGCGCGTTCCTGCGCGACGAGCCGATCGATCACGCGGCGGGACATCACGCCGCCCGCATCGATATTGAGCTTCAGCAGATTGCGCTCGGGCCAGCGCAACAGGTTCTGCTGCTGACGTTCGAGCATCTGCAGATCTTCACTGAAGATCTTGCCCTGCCCTTCGCGGATGCTCGCGGTCAGCGCCGCATCGTTGGGACGGAAATTGCGCGCCATGCCCCAGAAATACCAGATCGACGTTTCCGTTTCCGGCGTGATGAAATCCACCACGATCGACGACGCTTTCTGGTCGGCCGGCGCGTGATAGCCGCCATGCCCGGCATGCGCGACGCCCACCTCGATCAGCACGTGACTCGGCGGCGTGAAGTGGCAGATCTGCCAACGGTCGACGGGCACGTCGTCGGCGAGACCATTGCCGCGCAACGCCATCTTCCAGAACGACGGCGCCGCGACGTTTTCCATGAAACGGCTCGTGCGCACGGTATCGCCTTCGGCCACGGTTTTGGGCGCGGCTTCGTCGATTTCCTTTTGCCCGATGCTGTTGGCGTGCACATAGGTCTCGTGCGTCAGATCCATCAGGTTGTCGATCATCAGCCGGTAATCGCAGCGGATGTGATAAAGACCGCCGCCGTACGCCCATTCGGCACTCTCGGCCCATTCCAGATGATGCAGCCTGGCGGCATCGGCCTGCGCCGCATCGCCGGGCCACACCCAGACGAAGCCATAGCGCTCGATCACTGGATAGCTGCGAATCGATGGAAAGCCGTTGACGCGTTGCCCCGGCATGCCGGTCGCCTTGCCCTGACAGCCCATTTCGAGGCCGTGATAGCCGCACACGAGCGTGCCATCGCGCACGAAACCGAGCGACAGCGGCGCGCCGCGATGCGGACAGAAGTCTTCGAGCGCCACCACGGCGCCTTCCGCGTTGCGATAGAAAACCATCGGCTCGCCGCAGATCTGCCGGCCGAGCGGCTTATCCGCGACTTCATCGGGCATACATGCGACGTACCACGCATTCTTGGGAAACATGTCAGTCTCACTCCCTAGATTATTCATGGATTGCATTCAGCCTACTCATTGAGATTCAGTGTACTCAATGCGTCTTTAATGATTAAATGAAGGTTTTCCCCTAGACGAACTTTCAATCAGGTAACACGAACGCCGGTTCGCCATTTCCATTCGCAACGAAAAGGCGCGAGGTCTTCAGAACTAATATGGTCACTTCAACCGATACCAGCACTTCCGCGATCAGCATCGATCTGTACGACCAGCCCGGCCATTTGATCCGACGCGCGCATCAGATTTCGGTGTCCATGTTTCATGATCTGATCGGACGCGAGGTGACGCCCGTTCAGTATGCGGTGCTCAGAATGCTGCAGGAATTGCCCGGACTCGATCAGGTCACGCTCGCGCAGCGAGTCGGCCTCGACACGTCGACCACCGCCGATATCGCGGTACGGCTCGAAGCGAAAGGCTGGATCGTGCGCGAAGTTCTGCCGCGCCGCCAGCGTCGTCTATTGCTGACGCCGGCTGGAGAGCAGTTGCTCGATGAATTGATCCCCGGCGTCAACGCGCTCAATCACGGCCTGCTCGACGGGATGGGAGACGAGGATGCGCGAGAGCTATTGAGACTGTTGAGAAAGTTCGTGCATCTGAATAACGATCAGAGCCGCGCGCCGCTGCGCAGCGCGAGCGACGACGCGAATCCGAACTAGCAGACAGCGCGCTCTCTCCGTACTACGACGCCACCTCCACCACGATCTTGCCGCGCACGTGGCCTTTCGCGAGCCGTTCCAGCGCCTTGGCCGTCGCATCGAACGCAAACCGTTCGGCGACCACGACACGCACGCTGCCCTTGTCGAGCAACGACGCGATCTCCGTCAATTGCCGGCCGTCGGGTCGCGCGGTATAACGCGTGGCCCGTACGCCATGGCTCGACGCCTCGGCCTGCGACGGCTCGTTGAGCGTCGAGATCAGCGCGCCACCGGTCGCGACGACCGACCACGAGCGGCGCTGCGTATCGCCGCCGATCAGATCGAACACGAGGTCGATGTCGCGCGCGACGTCTTCGAAGCGCTGCGCGTGATAGTCGATCACGCGATCCGCACCGAGCGAGCGCACGAACTCGATGCCGTCGCCGGACGCCGTAGCGTACACTTGCGCGCCCTTCTGCCTGGCGAACTGCACGGCGAAATGTCCAACGCCGCCCGCGCCCGCATGAATCAGCACGCGGCCGCCGGCTTCGAGGCAGCCGTGATCGAACAGGCCCTGCCATGCGGTCAACGCGGCGAGCGGCACGGCGCCCGCGGACCCCACATCCAGTTTTTCCGGCGCATGCGCTAGCGCGCTCGCGGGCACGACGACGTATTCCGCGTACGCACCCTGTCCCTGGCCAACGAAGCCATACACCTGCTCGCCCGCGCGCCATTGCCCGACGCCCTCGCCGACCCGTTCGACCACTCCGGAAAAATCGCGCCCCAGCGTATAGGGCAGCTTCTCTTCACGAATCAACGGGTACTGGCCCGAGCGCGTCTTCAGGTCCACCGGATTGGCGCTGGCCGCGCGCACGCGCACCAGCACCTGGCCGGCGCCAGGCTCGGGGATCTCGATCTTCTCGGCCTTGAACACCTCGGGACCGCCGAAGCGGTGAATGCGATATGCGAGCATCGTGCTCATGATGGCCTTCTCCTTGAAAGGTCCTGTGTCAGCGGCGCTATTTTGCCGGCTGCACGCAAGCCGCGTTCCTCATCGCGGGGTTCTTTTTCATTCGCACGACGTGCGCCGCTGGAAAACGCAACCCGAGCCCGCGCGCCGAGGCACGACATATGCGACAGGTACCGGTAGGCGCGCAGTCGTGATGTACTCATTCAAGGAGGAACCATGTCACAGCACCCCGCCCATTCCCAGGATCACCGCCACCCCGGTCAGCCGAATCCCGCTGACGTCGAAAAAGCACTCAGTGGTGTGAATTACCCGACCACACGCGAAAAGCTGGTCGCGCAGGCGCGCAAAAATCACGCGAATACCGACATCGTCGATCTGGTCGACCGTCTGCCCGATCACAATTTCGACAGCCCGGCCGCGGTGGCGAAGCAAATCGCGCGTATTCAATGACGCTGCGATCCGTCGAGTCGGAGCCGGACTCCGAACCCCATTCCGCCGGACCCGCCGCGCGAATGAAGAAGACCGGCGATGTGCGTATCGGCATTTCCGGCTGGCGCTACCAAGGTTGGCGCGGCAGCTTTTACCCAGAGGATCTCAAACATGCAGCGGAATTACAGTACGCGTCGGCGCTGTTCGGCACGATCGAAATCAACGGCACGCATTACAGCCTTCAATCGCTCGGTAGCTGGCAGCGTTGGTACGCGCAAACGCCTGACGGCTTCGTGTTTGGCATCAAAGGCGCGCGCTATCTGACTCATATGCTGCGGTTTCGCGATGCGAGCGCACATGTCGGCATCGCGAACTTCTTCGCGCAGGGGCTACTCGCGTTGAACGAAAAGCTTGGTCCGATCCTATGGCAATTTCCGCCGTCGTTCCGATTTGAGCCCGAGGCAATGGAGCGCTTTCTGAGCGTGTTGCCGTTCGAGATCGCGAGCGCATCGGCGCTGGCGAAGCACCATGATGCGCGTGTCAAGACGCCTTATGTCGAGATCGATCGCAAGCGGAAGTTGCGTCACGCGGTCGAAGTGCGCCACGCGAGCTTTGTCGATCCGGCGTTCGTGACCTTGCTTCGGCAATACGGCGTCGCGCTCGTCGTTTCAGATTCCACCGAACCGTGGCCCGTCGCCGAAGATCTGACGGCGGACTTCGTCTATCTTCGCCTGCACGGCAGCGAAGCCAAATACTCGGGTTCGTATGGGGACGACGCTCTGCAACGATGGGCCGAGCGAATCGATGCATGGCGCGGCGGCTCCCAGCCTGCCGACGCGCGATTGATCGCGCCGCAACTCCGGCCGCCTCGCCGAGCCGCGCGAGACGTCTACTGCTACTTCGACAACGATGTAAAAGCTCGGGCGCCGTTCGACGCACAACGATTGATGAAAGGCCTCGGATTACGAGCGACGCACGCGCCGGCGTCATCCTGAGCGCTTGCCGCCGTGGGCCAGCTTCTGTGCGGTGCGCAATGCCGCGACGATTCGCTCGTACACCTCGCGACGCGTTTCAGGGTCCGGCGCGCGCAGCGCAAACGACGGATGGTACGTCGCGACCACGCGTTGCTCGCCGCGCTCGAGCGTTTTGTCGAACGCGTCCTGCAAGCGCGCGTGCGAGTCGTGAACAACCGCTTTCAACGCGGTCGCGCCCAATGCCACGACCACGCGCACATGCGGCATGTCGAGTTCCTGCTCCAGCCAGTAGCCGCAAGCATCCACTTCACGCTGGGCGGGCGTTTTGTGCAAGCGACGCTTGCCGCGCGCGATCCACTTGAAATGCTTGACGGCGTTCGTCACGTAGACCTCGTTACGCTTGACGCCCGCTTCTTCGAGCGCGCTGTCGAGCAACGCGCCGGCCGGCCCGACGAAGGGCTTGCCCTGCAGATCTTCCATGTCGCCGGGTTGCTCGCCGACCAGCACGATCGACGCATGCCGCTGCCCTTCGCCGGGCACGGCCTGAGTCGCATTGCGCCAGAGCGCGCAACGGCGGCAATCGTCGAGCTTCGCCGGATGCTGATGGGGTTCGACATCCGCTGGCTCCGATTGCGGGTCGCCATGCGCGCGCCTTTTCCGCGGCATGTCGGTCATGGGTACGACCGCGCGTGCTGAAGCAGCTTATTTCTCACTCTTCTTCGGAATCTTCGCGCCCGACTTGCGCGCCTGATTCAACGCGATCGCGACAGCCTGCTTGTGCGGCTTGCCATGCTTCGACTCGGTCTTGATGTTGTGCGACACCGTCTCTTTCGATGTACCTTTCTTCAGCGGCATGATCTTCTCCGGGTGTAGATGACGAGAGGAAAAATCAGGACCCGCACGGAATGGCGTCCCTGCCCGAAACTACGCAGCATATGCTGTGCCCGGGAGCCTCATAGGCCGGATCGGCCGCGTCGAAATCAACCGGAAACGCCCGCTGCCACCGCATTCAACGCCAGCGACACGCCCCCCACCAGAATCAGACTCGACGCCCACACCGCATCGAGATTGAACCAGCTGCGCGACACGAACCTGAGCCCGAGGTAGCGATAAACGAGCCATGCGAGCACGCCGCCGGCCATCGTCATCGCGGCCGCATGCACCGCGGAGACCGACAGCGCCATGCGCAGACTCGTTTCGATCAGCGTTTGGGCGGCTTGGTGCGCGCTGTCCATTGCGTCTGCGCGGCACAGACCGAGGTAGATCGGAACCAGCATCAACCCGGCGCCGTGCGCGATCGCCACTGCGAACGACCAGAGCGCGAGCCGCGACGGCGGAATTCTCGCCAGTACGCGCGGATGGCGCCGGCGCATCAGCAACACCAGACCGAAGCCGATCACCAGCACGCTCGCGCCGATCTGCATCTGACGCTGCCACGCGAGCACGCTGGCCAGCATCGCGAACGGCAGCATCATCAGCAATATGGCGAGCGCGTGCCCCGCCGCGAGATAAAGAAGCGCTACGACCAGCGCTTGCGAGCGCCGCTGCATCAACGCGTTCGACACCGCGAGCGGCCACCCCATCGCCGGATTGAGTCCGTGATACACACCGCTCGCGAGGACGGCCAGCCACAGTGCCGCTTGCGGCGACACCGCGCCGCTCAAACGCCCACCGAGGGATAGCAGAACGAATCGGTCGAGCAGTCGCCGCCTTCGAGGCGAATCTGGTGCGCGCGATAGCCGGCGGGAAACTCGACGAAGTAATCTTCGGCGAGCTCGAGACCGCCCTTGGGCTCGGCATGCGCCATCACCTGCACGCCGGGCACACCATCCGGGTAGAACTGGTCGTCCCACGTCGAATAGAGCGAGTTGGTCCAGTAGATGCGCTTGCCGTCGCGACTGATCTCGACCATCTGCGGACCGCCGGCGAAAGCCTTGCCGTTCGGATGCGGCGCGCAATGTTCGATTCCACCGATGCGCACCGAGCCCGTCAATTTCGGCTTGCGCGGTTCGCTCACGTCGTACTGGCGCATCTCGCCGGTGCCCCAGCAGGAGACGTAGAGGAATTTATCGTCGATCGAAAGATCGATGTCGGTGACGAGCGGCGGCACCGCGCCGAAACCTTGCAGCAGCGGCGGCAATTCGTCGGCATGCGCGGGCTCCGGTGGAATGGTCGCGGTCTTTTCGATGTGGAAGTGGCCGCCTTCGCGCCACCAGGTCCAGATCGACCCTTCCAGATTCGTCGTATCGACCACGACGCCGATAAAGCCGTACTCGCGGCTCGGGTCGTGCGCGGGCCGCACTTCGAGCGCCATCTGATGATTCGCGCCGAGATCGAGCGTCTGCACGTTGCGCCTCGCGCGCAGATCCCAGCAGTGCACGCGGTGGCCGTATTTGTTCGCGAACAGGTCTTCGGGCACGATGCCGTTTTCGAATTGCGGCGGCAGCGCCCATTCGGTCGACACCATGTAATCGCGCGGCAGATTCCACCAGAAGTCGTAATGCTTTTCCTGCGCGCCGCGCTCGATTTCCCAGCGGCCCAGCACCTCGAATGTTTGGCAGTCCATGATGAAGATTCCGGGCGGCCCGTCGGTGCCGTCTTTGCCACCACCGCCGAGCGTGCTCACGTAGATCCCCTCCGGTCCGCAATGCACGGTGTGCGGACGCGAATAGCCGGTCTTGCGGAAAATTTCCTCCGGCTCGATGATCTTGTGAATCTTCGCCTGGGTCGGATGCGGCTTCGTATCGACGATATAGATGCGCGACGAGCGCATGCCCGGAATGACCAGATAGCGACGTTCCAGAAACGCGTGGCCTGTCAACGGCGACAACGCGGACGAACACGCGTTCCAGCCGAAGTGATGGAATTCGTCGCCCTTGTTCGGCACCGGCACCGTGTGGACCACCTGGCTATAAGTCGACGAACCGGGCTTCACGTCGATCACGGCGAGCGCGTCGGGCTGCGAGGAGTCCGGACTTAGCAGCACCGTGTACGCGTATTCTTCCGCCGGCGCATCCATCGCGAGCTTCGGCGATGCATGAAAGGTAGGATCGGGGCGCATTCCCATGACGGCACTCTCCCTGTCGTTCGAACGGTTCTGAACGGAAGCCCGGCCCGCCAAAAATCGAGCCAGCGTAACTTTAGATTTGTAGTTCACGATAGCGGCGGACGCAACCGGAAATATGCACCCGAACGCAGGTGCGATCCGACTGCCGGGCCGCATCGCACGACAACTGCCAATTTGGTGGGGGTGAAGAGGCGCGGGGAAGGCGGTATGGCGGGGTGGTATTGGAGGAATGAAAGGATGCTAGTCGCTTGGGGATATCACGCTATCTCGCACGCCGAGCTTCGATAAAAGCTTCGACATAACGCAGCGCCTGTTCGCACTGCTCGGGCGTGAACGCGTGAATGCTCGCCGGAACCGGATCGAAGCCAAGCTCGGTCGCGACCCACCGGATCGCTTTCGCGCGGGCTTCGAACGCGTTGACACCATCGCGGCGCACCTTCCCGGCAACGAGCGGTTCGAGCGCATCGTGCAGCTTGCTCTTCGACTCGCGCAACGTTGCGTCGGCGAGGCGGCCGAGCGGCAGGTTGTGTTTGCTGCGCGAATAAACGCCGATCCACGCCTGACATGCGGTGCAGATCCACAGCGGCCCTTGATCGCTGCGATAGGGGTAGGACTCGTCGCCGTAACGCGCGAGCAACGCACGGTTGCCGCAGTAGTCGCATGACGGCTGCGGCAGTGCCTTGACGGGCTTGCCTACGCGCATGGGGAGTGCCCCCGGGATAATTCGCCGTACTTCATCGCATCAATCCGACTGGCGGAAACGGGTAGAGCCACACAGTTTAATGGAATGCCCGTACCCGCATGCAAGACTTAGCTTCTCTGCGCGATCTCCATCACCACCCGGCGCCGCGCGGCCAGGCCTTCCGCCGACCGTCGCCGGACCAGCTCCACCACCGCTTGCGGCGCCAACGCCGGATCGCCCGCGTCGAACGGCGGGGCTGGCGCGTATTCGAGTTCGAGCTGGATCGCCTGCGCCTCTTCTACGCCCGCCAGTTCGGCCGCGACGGTCAACCCGAAATCGATGCCCGCCGTCACGCCGCCGCCGGTAATCAGATTGCCATCGCGGACCACACGCGCATGTGTCGGTATCGCGCCGAGCGGTTCAAGCAGCGAGTGAAACGCCCAGTGAGTCGTCGCGCGCCGCCCGCGCAGCAAGCCGGCCGCGCCAAGCAGCAACGCGCCGGTGCAGACCGACGTCACGTAGCGCGCGCTCGCGGCCTGTCGGCAAACGAAGTCGATCGTTTGCTCGTCTTGCAACAGGTCGGTCACGCCGCTTCCGCCTGGCACACAGATCACGTCGAGCGGCGGGCAGCTTTCGTAGGTCGTGCCCGGCGTCAGCACGAGCCCGTTACTCGACACCACGGGCTCCCGTGTCTTCCAGATCAGATGCATCGTGGCGCCCGGCAACGATGCAAGTACGTCGTGTGGGCCAGTCAGATCGAGTTGCTGTACTTTCGGAAATACCAGAAAACCGATTTGCAGGTTCATACGGATACCTTATTCAGGGAGAAATCGAAACGCGTGATCCGCCGCGTCTTCCAGGTGGACGGACTGATTCTATGCGCGTAGGATTTGGCAAGACTGCCATTAACCCCAGTTTTTCTGCCACGCGCGCGCTCTCTTACAGCCCCTGTTACACACGATATGTCCAGCGCTCCCCCCTCCATCGTGCTGCTCGCCTTCCCCAACATGCAACTGCTCGACGTCAGCGGTCCGCTGCAGGTATTTGCGTCCGCCAATGAACTCGTCGCGCAGCGTGGGCTCGACGAACTCTACTCACCCCGCGTCGTGGCAGCCGAAGCCGGGCCCGTCACGTCGTCGTCGGGACTTGCGGTACTCGCCGGTTCGCTGCGCTCGGTGAAAGCGCCGGTCGATACGCTGATCGTTCCGGGCGGCTGGGGGATTCGTCAGGCATCGGCCGATCAGCGTCTGATTCGCTGGACGCAGCGCCATGCGCCGCATTGCAGACGCGTTGCCTCGGTCTGCTCGGGCGCTTTCCTGCTCGCCGAGGCGGGACTGCTCGACGGCCGCCGCGTCGCCACACATTGGGGGCGTTGCGACGAGCTCGCGCAGGCGTATCCGCACCTGCGCGTCGAAGCCGATCCAATCTTTATTCGCGACGGGGCTATCTGGACATCGGCGGGCGTCACCGCCGGCATCGACCTCGCGCTGGCCATGCTCGAAGAAGATCACGGGCGCGCGTTGGCGCTCGATGTCGCGCGCGAGCTCGTCGTGTTTCTGAAGCGGCCGGGGGGTCAGTCGCAGTTCAGCGCGACGCTGTCGCTGCAACATGCCGACGACCGTTTCGGCGAATTGCATACATGGATGACGTCGCATCTCGCATCCGACCTGTCGGTCCCCGCGCTCGCGCGAAGGCTTCATATGAGCGAGCGCAGCTTCATGCGCCACTACAAGGCGCAAACGGGCCGCACGCCGGCCCGCGCGGTCGAGCAGTTGCGCATCGAAGCGGCACAGCGCTTGCTAAGCGAGACATCCTGGTCGATCAAACGAATCGCGGCGCGGTGTGGATTCGGCAGCGAGGAAACGATGCGATGCAGCTTCGTGCGTCAGCTGCGCGTGGCGCCGCAGGTGTATCGCGAGCGCTTTTCGTCGACGTGACTCGTCGACGTGACATGCGCGGCCGTCCGACATCACTCAGTAGCGACGTTTGACGATCAGCGTCGCGCCCGTATCGTGAGAATGCAGAATCGCGACGCGCGCGGTGCCGGAGAACACCCAGTCGTCGATCGTCAAGGACAAGCGTCGCTGCGGTGACGCGCCTATCGACAACACTGAACTGTTCATCTGAACGATGGACAATTGCGGCGCGGTAGATGGACCCAGATGCAGAGGATTCGAAGCATTTTGCGCGGCAGGTTTTGCGCCCGGTTCGGACACCGGTTCGGACACCGGCGCGAACTCCGGTCCGGACGACACCAATGCCTTCGCAGTGCCGGGCTGGACATCGCGCGTCACGTCCACACTATAGTAATTCTCCATTTGCGCGAAGAACGGCTTGCCCTGATCCCCGTGATACTCCATCGCATAGCGCTGCTGCTCGAAGTAGTGCCGAGGCTCGGGAATCGGCGGCACGACTTCGACGGGCGACGCGACGATGTTGGCGACCATCATCGCTTGCGGCACATCGCCGAAGGGGCCGCCCGCAAACGCGTAGCCGCTCACCAAGACGAGTACCGCTCCGACAATCCTCTCGTTTTGGCACGTCATCGCATGCCTCCAGTGAAGGAATTGAAATGTCACATGACACGGCGCTCCCGTCGAACCGAGCGCCTTGCAGCGTCGCTTGCACTCAGACATTGTAGTCAGTCATTGGCGTACTGGTAGGTCAAAGTGTGAGGTACGTCGCGTGTGTGGCGAGCGCATGCGCCTTCGCGACTCAGCGCTGGAGTCGACGTCGAAGTGGACCGATTGAGAATGATTCCTGGCAACGCTCTCCGACCTCGAAGACCGGCAAGACCTTCTGGCGCAAGCCTCGTGAGTCGGTCGAACCCGGCAACTCTTGCGAGGTTTCGCAAGCAACTACGCTGCTCGATTGGATACCTGCACCTTCAACCGTTGCAGCGTCAACGTTCGCGCCTGCGTGAGTCAGTCGACTCGTGTCGGCCGGCCATTGAATGCCGGCGCGATCTGCAAAACGCTCGTTCGAATGCGCTTTCGCCAGGCGCGCGGCCATGCGAGAACGGCATCCGGCATGAAGCGCGCGACGAGCAGCAGCAACGCGAGCAGCGCTGGACACCAGCGCAGATCGGTCGGCACCGGTTCGCGGCGAGCGAAGCGCGCATCGAGCAGCGCATCGCCAAACGACGTCACGTTCAGCAGGCGCCGGTAGTCGAGGCCAGTCTGCCCCGCCACCGACGCAAGGTACTCGCCGCGCAATTCGGACAACTCCTCGTGCGTTTGCGCCTCGACACCGGAGCCTGGCGTCGGCGGCGCCTGGATCACGTCGTCGGCCTGCCAGTAGCCGATCCGGTTACCGTCGGCGTCGGTCTTCGGAATGGCCGCGGGCTGGTCGCCGCCGACGCCGATCAGCCAGCCCCTGATTCGCGCGGCATTGATGCCCTCCATCTGCGGGCGCGCCGCCGATACCGGCGGCGCCTCCTGACCATCGGTGACGAACGCGATGGCCGCGCCGCCGCCGACCTCCTGCGCGACCCGCACGGCCGAATACACACCGCCCTCGGCAATGCGGCTCCAGTTGGTCCAGCGCATGCGCCCGTCGATGCCGTCGAGCGACACCAGCAGCGCGTCGTAGTTGCCACAGACTTCGACCGGCGCCATCAGCAGCAACACCCGTTGCCCCGTGAACACGCTCCAGCCGACCTTCGAGCCGCACGGCAAGCGCCCGAGCGCGTCGCGCATGGCGGCCTGCGCGAATTTGAGCCGGCTGACCGGAGCGCCGTCGAGCACCACGTCCTCGACGTCCATGCTTTGCGTGATATCGAACGTCACGATGTAGTTAAACGTGTTGCGCGGCAAAGTGACGTCCGGCATCGCAACCGCCGCGATCAATGCGACGAGCGCGAGCGGCGTCAATGCGTGACGCCATCTGGCGAAGCCGCGCTCGCGCGAGACGCCGCTCATGGCAAGTCCTGGCTCTGCGGGTCACGCAGCTTGACGTTGTGCTGCTCTTTCACATCGGGCCCGGCGAGCGCGGACGGCGTTTCCGGCGCAAGCCACAGCGCGCGCTCGAGGTTGTAGCGCACGTCCCAATCGTCGGGCGCCGCGCGCAGCGCGAGACGGTAGCGCGCCTTGGCCTCACCGATCATCGCGAGAGACCTGACCGTCTGCGCCGTGTCGCCGCTGCCTTCGCGCAGGTACAGGTTGCCGAGATCGAACAGCGCCACGCGGCCGACATCGTCAGGCGGGCTGCCCTCGGGGATCAGACCGTTATAGAGCCGCGCTGCCGCGTCATACGCGCCCGCTTTCGACAGCGCTATCGCGCGGGCCAGTTGGACCTCGCGCGCGTCGTCGCCGGCGGGCTGGTCGCGCGAAGCGGCGTTCGTCGCGAGAATGGCCTGATCGACGCGCTCCGCGTGCTGCAGACGAACGAAGCCATACGCGGCCCACGCGGCGCAACAGATCGCCACGGTGCCGAACAGCGTATGGATCAGCGTGCGCTTCATGCCCAGCTCCTGACCTGCAACTGGTGCAGCAGCACCAGCATCGCCGAACAGAACAGCGCGAGCGCGAAACAGTACAGACTCAGGTCCTGGCGAGGCAGATGCTCGACGAACGTCGTCGTCGCGTTCTGCTGCCGGTTGATCTCCGCGATCGCCGCCATCATCGCCTTCGGGTCTTCGGCCTGAAACAGCCTATACGGTGTCCTGAGCGTCAGAAAGAAGCGATGTAGCTGCGCTTCGGCCGAGGTTCCGCTGACGGGCTGCGTCGCGTTCAGATCGGGACTGAAGACGCTGCTACGCAAGTAGATGAAGTACAGGGCGATCTGGTTGCGTCGCAGTCCCGCCTCGATGCGCCGTTGCATCGTTTCGTCGAGCAACGCGCCGCCATCGGAGACGAGCACGATCGCGCGGCGGCCCGACGACAGGCGCCCGTCGAACTGCGCGATCGCCGCGAGCATGCCGCGATCGAGCTCGGTGTCCGGCATGCCACGGCCAATCGCCGTCGCCGCGACAGCGGCCTCGATCACGCGATGGTTGTACGTGAACGGCATCGCCAGCACGGGGTTGGTGCCGAACATCATGAACGCGAGCCGGTCGTTGGGCCGCTGCTCGACGAAGCGCGTCAACGCGGCGCGCGCCACGTGGTTCTTGGAGTCGCCGCGCGGCGCCTCGACGCCCTTGCTGCCCATCGGCTCGTCCATGCTCGCGCTGCGGTCCATCAGGATCAGGATCTGCGCGCCGCTGCCGGTGCGCAGCACCTGCAACTGCGAGCGCCCCGGCCCCGCCAGCCCGACGACGATCGCGGCGATCGCCAGTGCCGCGCCGCCGCGTACGAGCCAGCCGGCCGCGCGCCCGAGATCGTCGGCGGGCAGCCACGCGACGCTCGAAAACACCAGCGTGTCGCTGCGTCGCCGCAGCAGCGGCAGCGCGGCGAGCGGCAGCAGCACCAGCATCCACGGCAGGGCGAAATCGAGGCTCATGGTCATCGCTGATGGCGCCTCTCCGCCCGATACAACGCACGGCACAGCGCGTGCAACGAAAGCTCGCCGGGATTCCCGACGGCCTTCGGCGCCGGTGTGAAAAAGCGCTCGGACGACGCCAGATAGAAACGTTCGAGCTGCGCGCGTAGCGGTTGCAGATAGGGCGCGCGCGCAAGCAACGCGGATAGCGAAGTCGCATGCACGACCTGGCCGGCGGTTTCGTTCAGTGCGCGATGCAGGCAGACCCACGCATCGTTCGATGAAGCAGCGGGCGCCTCCGGCAGCCGTTGCATCTGCCGCCATGCACGCGCGAACGGCAGCCGTGCCGCCTCGCGTCGGTTGCGCGCCCACCACCAGCTCGCCCACGCGAGCAGGGTCACGAGCAGCAAGCCGAGCGCCCACGCGATCTGCCGACGCCAGCCGGCTGTGCCCAGCATGGGTGCCTGACGATCGGGCCGCAGCGGCTGCAAATCCCCTGCGGCGAACGCGGTTTGCGGCGTCAACGGTCCGATGCTCGCCGGCCATTCGGCGACCTGCAATTGCGTGCCCGCCGCCGACGTCAACGTCAACGCGGGCAACGTGATCTGCGTGAGCGTCTGCGGCGCGTTGACGACCTGATACGCGATCACCATCCACTTGCGGCCGTTGGCATCGGTTTCGAGCGTCACGGGCCGGCGTTCGAGCCACACGCCCGTGCGTCCGACCGAAGGCGGCGTGACCGCGCCGATGTCCCGATCGTTGGCCTCCAGCAGCACGCGTTGCGTCAGCACATCGCCGAGCACATAGCCGAACGCGCGCGGCTCCTGAACGAGTGCGGTCACCACGGCGGCGCTGGCCGTCGCGCTCGCGGCGCCGCAAAGCGACGCGATCAGCATATGCAGCGCCGCCCGACGAGCGACGCCACCGCGCACACCGCGCGCGCTCATACCGTCATCTCCAGAAAGTAGCGCGACATCGCTTCCGGATCGAACGCGCCTTCGACATAGAACGGCCGGATGCCGCGCGCGCCGAACCCCGCGGCGAGTTCGTCGCGACGGCGCGCGACGCCTTCGCGCCAGCGCTCGCGCACATCGCGCGAAAGCCACACGCGACGCTCCTCGCCGGACTCCGCATCGTTGACGGCCAGCAGCGACGCGTGGTGCGGCGGCGTGATCTCGGCCGCGTCCCACACGACCATCGGCACCACACACGCATGCACCAGCATGTCGAGTACCGTCGACAGTCGCGCGAGCGGCCAGTGGAAATCGGACACGACGAACACGAGCGCCTGGCGTCCAGCGATACGGATCGCGCAACGCCGCAATCCTTCGACGGCCGCGCGTCCGGCCTGACGTTCTGCCTGACGTTCTGCCTGACCATTCGCCTGACGATCAGCCGTTTCACCGGCGCGTTCGCGCAGCATGCTCGCGAGCAGCGAGCCGGTGCCCCGCCCCGTGCGCGCCGGCATGAACAGATCGTCGCGTTCGCCACCATCGAAGGCCAGCATGCCGAGCCGGTCGCCGACCCGGAACGCGCTATGGCCGAGCGCTTCGACGAAATCGGCGGCGACCTCCAGCTTCGTTTTACGGCTGCCGAACCGCATCGACGCCGATACGTCGACGATCACGAACACCGGCACCGCGACGCGCTGCAAATGCACGCGCACGAGCCACTCGTCGCGCGCCGCGCGCAAGCTCGCGCGCAGATCGAGCCGGCGCGGGTCCGGGTAGTCGAACAACCGGCCGTGCATCGCGAACTGCTGACCCGAGCCGAAGCTCGAGCCCGGATGCGAGCCGGGCCGCGCGCCGGCCGCGCGCATCGGCAGACGGTAGTGGAATTCCGCGGTGTCGTTCATCGTGGTGCGCGCGCCGCCGGTCAGCGAGGCACGGCGACGTTCGCGACGATCCGCGCGATCAGCGCCTCGGCCAGCTCCTGGCGGCGTAGCTCATAGATCGGTGTGAAGAACACCCGATGCCCCAGCGCCGGCAGCAGCACTTCGTGAATGTCCTCCGGAAGCAGATGCGTGCGTCCCGCGAGCCACGCGACCACGCGCGCGGCCCGCAGCAGCGCGCTCATGCCGCGCGGACTTGCGCCCGCGAGAATCAGCTGCTCCATGTCGACGCCGTCGAGCGCGATGCCGAAGCGCGCCGGCGTTTCCGTCGCCTGCCAGATGTCGTGCACGTAGCGCTCGATCGTCTCGCTCGCCTGCACGCCCTGCTGGATCGCCGCGCCGATCCGGTTCAACTGTTCCCACGCCACGATCGACGGAGTCAGCTGCGCGAGCAGGCCGTCGACGTCGTGGAACCGCGTGTCGAAGACGAGGCTGCGCCGCGCGTCCTCGTCGGTCGGCGTCGGCATGTTCAGCTCGAACAGGAAGCGGTCGCGCGCCGCCGACGCGAGCTCGAAGGTCTCTTCCTTCTCGACCTTGTTGCGGTCGGCGTATACGGTCATGTGCGGAAAGCGGTGCTCGCGGTCGAACGCCCACACGGAACGTTCGGCCATCGCGCGCAACAGCAGCGATTGCACCTGCGGACGCGCGCGATTGATCTCGTTGAAGAAGAAGGTGGTCAGCTGCTCGCCGTGGCGCAGCAGTGGGCCCGGTTCGATGCGCGGCTTGCCGTCGGCATCGACATAGGTGTGATAGACGAGGTCGCCCGGCATCAGATCGATCGTGCCTTCGACGCGCTCGAAATCGCCGCCGACCACGCGCGCGAACGCCCGCAACACGGTCGTCTTGCCGACCCCGACGCCGCCCTCGAGCAGGACGTGGCCGCGTGCGAACAACGCGACGTTGATAAGCCTCAGCGTTTGCTGCTGACCGACGACGACTCTCGCGACTTCGTTTTCGATCCGCTGGGCGTGGGAACGCCAATCCTGGAGCTGCTCGCCGGAAACCATCGCTGCGATCCCCTTCCCTGGTGGCTGGCGTTTATTTGCACGACGCTCGAACGTCGACGCGCTTCAAGGCTCGCCAGCCTTCCGTTCAAGCATGGTTTATGCCGATCGTGAGCACGGGAGCCAAGAGTTAAATCGAATGCGAAAAGTTGGCAGCCTGTCACGACAGCCGGGTACAGACTGTGCCATCGACGCCGCCTGGGACGCGTCGTTCACCAGCAAGCCGACGCGCGCATGACGCTACCGCTTCGCGCCGACCGGCGGTTTCGCAAACACCCCGGCAAACTGCGCATATTCCTGCTCCAGATGCACCGCCGCATGCTCGAGCAGAAACTGCCGGAACATCATGCTGGTCGGCGAAAGCTGCTTCGTGCGCAGATGCACGACCTGCCACGCGCGTTCGATCGGCGTGCCGTTCACGTCGAGCAGCGCGATCTCGCCGGTGCGCAACTCCAACTGCAACGTATGCAGCGAGATCAGACTCACGCCCATGCCCGCCATCACCGCCTGCTTGATCGTTTCGTTGCTGCCGAGCGTGATGGTTTTCGCGGGTGTGAACAGTTGCTGCCGGAACATCGCCTCGGCGGCCATGCGCGTACCCGAGCCCGGCTCGCGCAGCAGGAAGGTGTCGCGGCGCAACTCCTGCAGATCGAAGCGGCGCGCGCCGCACAGCGGATGATCGAGCGGCGCGATCACCACCTGAGGATGACTCGCGAGCGGCTCGGCCGTCGTATCGAGTTCGGGCGGCGGGCGGCCCATGATCGCGAGATCGATCGCGTTGTCCTGCAACAGACGCAGCAACGCGTCGCGATTGCCGACCGAGAAGTGCACGTCGACCTTCGGGTATAGATGCGAGTACATCGCCAGCAGTTTCGGCGCGAAGTAGGTCGCCGAACTGACGATGCCCACGTTGATCGAGCCGCTGTCGGCCTGCTTCAGCGACATCATCGCGTCTTCGGTGTCCTTGATTTCGCCGAGAATGCGGCTCGCGTGATGGGTCAGCACCTCGCCCGCTTCGGTCAGCGTGAGCTTGCGCGCGATGCGCTCGAACAGCCGCAGGCCGACCGCCTCTTCGAGCTGATGAATCTGCATCGACACCGCCGGCTGCGTCAGATGCAGCTCCTCGGCCGCGCGCGCGAAACTCGTATAGCGGCTCGCGACGACGAAAATCTGCAACTGCCGCAGGGTCAGCGTGCGAACGAAATTCAGCTTGACCCGGTTCGTCGCGAAACTCGCGTTCTGCATTTGATTCAGCGACTCGCTCGCGGCGCATTCGATGACGGTTTCGCCGGCGCCTTGCCCGAAGGCAACTTGTTCAGTGCCGATTGAAAGCTCAACGATTCCGTATGCGCCGGATGCGCAAAGTCGTTGTTGGGACCCGGCACGTCGGTGCGGATCTGCACGACCTGGCCCGGCACGCCGTCTGCGAGCAGGAACGTGTAGCGCTTGCCCGTGTATTGTGCGAAGCGCTCCGCGTTCGGATCGTTCAGATAAGGCCGCACGACGATGCGCCGCGCGCTGATCGGCTTGCCGCCGACCTCACTCGGCACGCTCTCGATCTGCGGCCCCGCGGCGAGCGCGAGACGCAGACGCTGCTGGAAATAGCGGCGCTGCCCGCCGGTGAGACCCTGCATCTCCGCGATGTCGTGTTCGAGAAAATAAATGATTGCCGGATTGCACTGCAGGCCGCCGATCGGCAGGTTCACGCTGCCGCTACGGTCGGACACCTGTGCGTCGCCTTTCGCGTTGTTCTCGCTCAGCACCAGCACCTTGACGACATCGGCGCTGCGAGACGGCTGCCCGGAATCGATCAGCGCGTAGTCGAGTTCGGTCTGCGCGGCGACGCCGTGCAGATGATCGGTCAGAAAAATCAGCCGCTCGGCCGGCGTGATCTCGTCGCCGCCCGGCGCTGACGCCGGACTCGCCGCACGCGCGGCGGCTGGCGCGAGGCACAGCACACACAGCGTCCCCATCAGCGCGGCGCGTGCCGCGCGCAGCCAGGCGCCGCCCGCGCGCGTCATGGCGACGCGTCGCCAGGCTTGCCCGCCGGCGCGTCGACCGGTTTGAGCATCGGCACCTGGTAGGTCGCGAGGATGCTGTCGATCTTGTCGTGATTCGCGCCGATCCATTGATCCACCTTGTCCTTCCAGTCCTTCTCGCCGTAGCGCACGCCCATCGAAATTGTGTAGTCGAAGCGGATGCCCGGCCCCGGCGGGAACGGCACGAGTCTGACCGAATCACCGGCGCGCTTTGCGAAGTAGCCGGCAATCGGCCCCCATAGGAACACCACGTCGACCTTGCCCGCGCGCAGGTCGTGTTCGATCATCTGGCCCGGGTACACGGCCGGATCGCCGCTTTGCACCTGGTACGACACCGCCTGGTCGATCAGGTTGTGGCCGAGCAGCCAGTCCACCGCGGGGGTTTGCGAAAAGATGCCGAAGCGCAGCTTGTGCAGTTGATCGGGCGGCAGCTTCAGCAGGTCGTCGGGCGTCTTGATGCTCGCGAACTCGGGGCGGTTCGGCAGCACCATTGCGTAGGTCGAGCGCAGATACGGCTGCGTCGTCGACGTCATGTCATAGCCCTTCGGCACGCCGATGATGAGGTCGCACCGATAGCGCTCGCTGCCGTCCTCCTTCTCGCGCAGCGTGTGGCGCACGAAGCCCATGCGCTGCGGAAAGTACGTGTATTCGAGCTTGTAGCCGAAGTCGCTCGCCATCTGGGCCGCGATGCGGTTCTCGTAGCCCTCGCCCTTGTCGTTGGACAACGGCATGTTGTTCGGGTCCGCGCACACCCTGAGCACGCCGTCCGCGCCGTCGTTGTTCGGCAGCGCGGGGCCGTCCGCCCGGACCGCGGCGCTCGCGAGCGCCGCGCCACACAACGCGGCCGCGATCACGCTGACATGCACGGACATGCTTCTCTTATCACGCATCGTGAGCCTCCGGAAGAATGACGGCACGGCGTTATTTGGCGTCGATGGCCTTCAGATCGCCCGGCTTGATCTGTCCATCGGAGCGCCCTTTCAGGTACGCGTAGAGGTTTTCCCAGTTCTTCTGCATCATCTGGCTCGTGCTGAAATCGGGCATGCCCTTGTCCACCCGGCCGCCGAACACCGTGCGATGAAACTCGGTCTTGTCCAGCGTCTTGAACGCGTCGATCAGCGACGGCCCGACCATGCCCTGCTGCTGCGCGCCGTGGCAGCGTTCGCAAGCGAGCGCGCGCCACGTCTTCCAGCCCTGCAGCGTATTACTGTCCACCTTGGTGCCGTCGACCACCTTGTACGCGACCTGCGCAATCGAAGGATTGTTCTGCGCGTATCCGACGGGCAGCACGACGAGCGCCGCGGGCAACACCGCGAGCAACAGGATAGATCGGCCTTTCATGCACATGTCTCCATCTGGGAATAAGCCGCGCCCCGATGCGTTTCATCGACGCATCCACCAACGGGCGCGATCTGGGGGTGATTCAATGCTTGCGCGAGGCTGACGGGGCGGCCGTGCCTGTTCAAGCCGCCCCGCTGATTCAGCCTTTCATTTCAGCCGTTCGTTCAGCTCTTTTCGCCAGGAATCGCGAACACGAACAGCGTGCCGCCGAGCGCGGTGTACTTCGCGAGATCTTTGTAGCCGCCGACCGCACCCAGACCTTCGGTCGGCTTCTCCAGACCTGCCGCCATGCCGATGCCGGCCCAGCCGCCGATGCCCGAATACACGCCGACGTACTGCTTGCCCTGATACTCATACGTGAAGACGTTGCCGATGATTCCCGACGGCGTCTTGAAGCGCCACAGTTCCTTGCCGTCCTTGATGCGCACCGCCTTCAGGTAGCCTTCCAGCGTGCCGTAGAACGCGATGCCGCCCGCGGTCGCCAGCACACCCGACCACACCGAGAACCTCTCCGGCTTCGAGTAGACGATCTTGCCCTTGCTCGCATCCCACGCGATGAAGTTGCCCATCGCGTTGCCCTCGTTCGGGCCCGGATACATCGACAGCGTGGCGCCGACATACGGCTGTCCCGACACGTAGTCGACATCGAACGGCTCGTAGTCCATACAGACGTGGTTGGTCGGCACGAGGAACAGGTGCGAGTTCGGATCGTATGCCGCCGGTTGCTGGTCCTTCGAACCGAGTGCCGCCGGGCAGATGCCCTTCACGTTGTGATCGGAGCCGGCCGCCTGCGTCGAGTACGCCGCGTTGCGGATCGGCAGGCCGCTTTGCAGGTCGACACGGTCGGCCCAGTTCACCGCCGGGTCGTACTTCTGCGCGACCAGCAGCTGTCCGGTTACGCGATTGAGCGTATAGCCGAAGCCGTTCCGGTCGAAGTGCACGATCGCGGGCACCTGCTTGCCGTTGATCGTCAGATCGGACAGGATCATTTCGTTGACGCCGTCATAGTCCCATTCGTCGTGCGGCGTCATCTGGTAGACCCATTTGGCCATGCCGGTATTCAGGTCGCGCGCGAAGATCGACATCGACCATTTGTTGTCGCCCGGACGTTGCGTCGGGTTCCATGTGCCCGGATTGCCGGTACCGTAGTACACAAGGTTGAGTTTCGGATCCCACGCATACCAGCCCCACGTGGTGCCGCCGCCGAGCTTCCACTGATCGCCCTTCCATGACTTGATCGACGAATCCGCGCCCACCGGCACCATCTGGCCGTTGGAGTATGTCATCGTCTTTTGCGGGTCGAGCAGCATATCGTTGTCGGGGCCCGTGCTGTACGCGGTCCAGGCCGGTTTGCCGGTCTTGATGTCGTACGCGATCAGACGCCCGCGCACGCCGAACTCGCCGCCCGAGATCCCGGTCAGCACCTTGTCGCCGAATACGTGCGGCGCGTTGGTGTTGGTTTCGCCGGCTTTCGGATTGCCGTTCTGCGCGGTCCACACCACGTCGCCCGTCTTCGCGTTCAGCGCGACGAGCTTGGTGTCGGCCTGCTGCAGGAAGATCTTGCCGTCGCCGTACGCGAGACCGCGATTGACGGTGTCGCAGCACATCACGGAGACGACCTGCTCGTCCTGTTTCGGCTGATACTGCCAGAGGAACGTCTGATCCTTCAGGTTGACCGCAATGACCTTGTTCGGAAACGGGGAGTGGACATACATCGTGTCGCCGATCACGAGCGGCGCGCCTTCATGGCCGCGTAGCACCCCGGTCGACATGGTCCATGCAACCTGCAGCTTGCCGACGTTGTTCTCGTTGATCTGCTTGAGCGGGCTGTAGCGGTGATTCGCATAATCGCCCGCCTGGGCCGCCCAGTTGGCTGGATTTTTCATCAGCCCGTCGAGCTGCGAATCGGCCTGCGCAGCCAGAGAGCCAAAGGCTGCGGATGCGAGGATCGCGAGCCCAAGAACTACAGTGCGTAAGTTCATGTCTCCTCCAGAATTGTCCTGCTGTTCAACTCACGAATGACCCACGCTACCTCATCGCATCGTGCGCGCCTTCTCGAGTGCGGGTAACGATTAACGCGCTATCCCGATTCGATGTCGGGCTTCGCGACGCATGAACGGCCGACGCATATTCCATGCCGGAATAGCGGCAACGTGTGCTGCTATTGGCTGCGCTGGCCCGGCGAATCGGCACGCGCGAGGTGTCGCGGCACTCGGGCGTTGCACGCCGATGCTTGCATGGCGGTAAGCTGAAGGGCCTGCGTCACGCGATGCGGCACATACTGTGTCACTTGCGTGATACGAATCGTGTCCTTTGCGAATCACACGCCGCGGCACGGGCCTGTCACTTGCAACGATGCTTCGTTCGGCGATCGATTCGCGCATTCGAGGAGCAACAGCCATGGCAAACACCGAGCACGTCTATACCGACGAAGAGATCCAGCAGCGCCTCGTCGGTCCGCTGCAGCACTGGTATCTGGAAGATGGCTGGCTGCGGCGCAAATACCGCACCGAGGGCTGGAAGGGAACGCTGATGGTGGTCAACACTGTGGGCCACCTCGCGGAAGCCGCCTGGCACCACCCCGATCTGACGGTCTCGTACGCCTTCGTGACCGTGAAGCTGAAGACGCACAGCGCCAAGGGCATCACCGACAAGGACTTCGCGCTCGCGACGAAGATCGAATCGGTGGTCCACTGGCAGCCCGGCCTCGAGGACGGCCCGCTCGAAGGCACGCCCGCCGACGATCAGCGCTTCCGCTATATCAAGTACGACGCGCCCAAACCCGCGCAAGGCAGTTGACACGCGTTCCTGTCGCCGGATGAAACAGCGCGTGACACAGTGCGCCTTCGGCGTCACACAGCGTCCATGCGGCGGCGAACCGCGTGGGGCGCGCGGCGTGCCCGTTTAGAGGTTCCAGTGGGCCGAACCCGCGGCGGCGGCCGTTGCGCGTGCCTGGTACGGCTTTCGCTTGACGTCGCCGGGTGCACTTATCGCTGGAACCCGCGACGCGTTGCGGACGCCCCGCGGCCGAACCCGGTCTTGCGCACCCGCAAGGACACCTGAGGACACTCGAGATGCCGCTTCAGCTCCGCCGCCTGCCGCCACGCGCCCCCATCACGATCGATGCGCCCGCGCGGCTGCATCTGGGCTTTCTCGATCCGAACGCATCGCTCGGGCGTGCGTTCGGCAGCCTGGGGCTCGTCATCGATACGCACGGCACGCGGATCGAAGCGCGGCTCGCCGAACGCGAGCAGATCGGCGGGGTGGTCAGCGAGGCCGAGCGCGAGCGCATCGCGCTGAGTCTCGCGCGGCTGCAGGCCGCCTATGGACCGGCGACACTCGCGATCGACGTGCTGGAGGCGCCACGCGCACACACCGGCCTCGGCTCCGGCACGCAGCTGGCGCTGGCGGTCGGCACCGCGTTCGCGCGCCTCGTCGGCCAGCCGGCGCGGAGCGCCGAGCTCGCGAGTCTGCTCGGGCGCGGCGCCCGCTCCGGCATCGGCATACTCGGCTTCGAGTGCGGCGGCCTGCTGCTCGATGGCGGCCCGCCCGGCGATCTGCGCCAGAGCATGCCGCCGCTGCTGTCGCGCCAGCCGTTTCCGCAGCCGTGGCGCGTGCTGCTCGTCAGCGACAACAGCCGCGAGGGCTTGCACGGTACCGAGGAACGCAGCGCGCTCGCATCGCTCGCGCCGTTTCCGCAGCGGCTCGCCGCGCATCTGTGCCATCTGGTGCTGATGCAGATCCTGCCCGGCGCCGCCGAACATAACTTCGCGCCGTTCGCGCACGGCCTCACCGAGCTGCAGCAGACCATCGGCGAATATTTCGCGAGCGCACAAGGCGGCGTGTTCGCGAGTCCCGACGTCGAGCACGTACTGCGCGCGGTCGCCGCCGAACGCACCGCCGGCATCGGCCAGACCTCGTGGGGCCCGACTGGCTTCGCGGTGCTCGCGAGCGCGCGCGAGGCCGACCGCGCGCTCGCGACCGCGCGCGCCGTCGCGAGCGCGCTGCCGCATATCGAATGCAGCGTCGTCGCGGGCCGCAACAGCGGCGCGGCGATCAGCGGCGCCGAGGCGCGCGCGCCGCACATCGACGCCGCATGATGCGCTGCACCGCTCAGGCCGCCGCTTACCGCCGCTTACATAAGGCGCTGCCACGCGCGGCGCGGCCTTGCCTTGCCTTGCCTTGCGCCGTCCCCGAGATTGCCACTAAAACGAGCCCCGCCATGTCAGAAACCCTTGAAAGGCCCTACATCCTGCACATGTTCACGGCCACGCCACAGATGAGTCCGTTCGACGTCAACATGGCCGCCGACGCCGGCTATCAGGTCATCGTGCCGTATTGCAACGTCGAAGCGGGCATGGTCGCGAATCTGACGCAGGACGCGATCTTCTCGCGCGGCCCGAAAGGGGTGTCGCGCACCGGCATCTTCATCGGCGGACGGGACGTGATGCAGGCCGCCGACATGCTCGACACCGCGCACCGCGCGATGGTCCCGCCGTTCGAGGTCTCGGTGTTCGCCGATCCGAGCGGTTCGTACACGACCGCGGCCGCGCTCGTCGCGCTGGTCGAGCGGCATCTGGGCAAACAGCACGGCGTGGAGCTGGGCGGCAAGCGCGTGCTGATTCTCGGCGGAACGGGCGCGGTCGGGCGCATCGCGGCGGCGATCGCCGCGTCGCGCGGCGCCGACGTGACGATCGCGAGCCACCACGACCGCAATCGCGCGCTCGGGGCCTCGGCCGAAGTCAACCAGCGCTTCGGCATCTTCACGAACGGCATCAGCGCCACGACGCCCGACGAACTGCGCGGCGCGCTCGCCGACGCGGAAATCGTGCTCGCCACCGCCGTCGCGGGCGCGCAGGTGGTCGGCAGGGACGACCTCGTGCATGCGAAGCGCCTGCTCGTCGCCGCCGACGTCAACGCGGTGCCGCCCGAAGGCATCGCCGGCGTGAATGTGATGAACGACGGCAAGCCGATCGACGGCGTGCCGAACGCGGGCGCGGTCGGCATCGGCGCGCTGGCGATCGGCAACGTCAAATATCAGGTCGAGCATCGCCTCTTCATGCGCATGCGCACGGGTGGTAAGCCGGTCTACCTGGGCTTCCCGGAAGCCTACGACGAGGCCCGCGCGGTCGCGGCCGGTCTCGGCTGAGCGCGATCGTCATGAAGTCGCACCGCCCGCTCATGCATGCGCCGTTGGTCGCGGTCGTCGGGCAGTCCGCGCGCCTGCTCGCGCAGTCCGCGGCGCGCGCCGGCCTGCATGTCGCCGCGCTCGATATCTTCGGCGACCGCGACATGCGCGAGGCCGCCGAGCTATGGTTCGACATCGGCGGTGGTGATGGCGCGCTCGGGATCGACCGGGCGCGGCTCGTCGATGCGCTTGCGCGTGTCGCGCGCTTGCCCGGTTTGCTTGGCTGGATCGGCGGCAGCGGGCTCGAACCTTTGATGCCTCAGTTGTGCCGCGAATCCGGCTTGCCGCGCTTTCTCGGCAACGCTGCCGAGGCGATCGCGGCCGTGCGCGAGCCGCGGCGTTTTTTCGCGCTGCTCGACGCGTTGCGGATTGCGCATCCGGCTGTGTCGTTCGAGCGGCCCGCGACGGCCGAGGGCTGGCTGTTCAAGCAGGCGGATGGTTGTGGCGGTACGCATATCGAGGCGGCCGACTCGTTCAATTTGACGACCGACTCCGCGCACGGCTACTTCCAGCGCATTGGCCAAGGCCGCTCGCTGTCGGCGCTTTTCATCGGCGCGCACGGCAGCGCGCATCTGATCGGTTTCGCCGAGCAATTCACCTGCGCGATCGGCGATCTGCGCTTCGTGCATGCGGGCTCGATCGGGCCGATCGACTTGCCGCCAGCGTTCATCGCGCACGTCCAGCAAGCGCTCGACGCGCTGTGTGCAAACACCGGCCTCGTCGGCATCAACAGCTGCGACTTCCTGTCGGACGGCACCTCGTTCGACGTGCTCGAAATCAACCCGCGCCCTTCGTCGACGATGGCGCTCTACGAAACCGCGTCGCCCGATGCATGGCCGGCCGGCCTGCTCGCCTGCCACCTCGACGCGTGCCGCCACGGCCGCGCGCCGTCGGCCGCGAGCCTCGCGCTCGCCCGCGCGCCGCGCTGGCGTGCCGGCCAGCGCGTGCTGTACGCGCAGCGGCCGTTCAGCGTCTCGGCCGCGTTCTCGGACGCCTGCCTGCGCGATCCGCAATGCCGCGACGTACCGATGCCGGGCACCCACATCGACGCAGGGCAGCCGGTCTGCACGCTGCACGCGCGAGCGGCATCGGTGGACGCGGTGCTCACCGCGCTCGACGCGCAGCACGAACGCGTCGTCCAACGAATCGAAACCTGCGATGAACCCGACCATGCCTGCCTCCACGCCAACAGCTGAGACTTCCGCGCCCGCCGCGTTGCCGAGCGTGAACGCGCTTTCAGAGCGCCTCGTAGCACGGCTCGTCGATCAAGCGGCACAGCTCGGTGTCGCACTGACGCGCACGCGCGATGGCACCGTGATCGCGGACGCCGGCGTCGACGCGCGCGGCAGCCTCGACGCCGGCGTGCTGATCGCGCGCATCTGCATGGGCGGTCTCGGCCGCGTCGCGGTACGCGCGAACTTCGACGCCGCGCCGCTGTGGCCGACGATGCTCGAGGTCAGCACATCGTCGCCGGTGCTCGCCTGTCTGGGCAGCCAGTACGCGGGCTGGAGCCTGTCGGCGACCAGCGAGCAGACCGGCGGCAAGAAATTCTTTTCGCTCGGCTCGGGGCCCGCGCGTGCGCTCGCGGTCAAGGAGCCGCTATTCGACGAACTCGGCTATCGCGACCGCCACGAGCGCGGCGCGCTGGTGCTCGAAGTGGACCGCCTGCCGCCGCAGGTCGTGATCGACAAGGTGCTGCACGATTGCGGCCTCGCGCCCGAACACCTGACGCTGATCGTCACGCCGACACACTCTGTCGCGGGAACGGTGCAGGTCGTCGCCCGCGTCGTCGAAGTTGCGCTGCACAAGGTGCACGTGCTCGGCGTGCCGCTCGATGAGATCGTCGCGGGGACGGGCTCGGCGCCGCTGCCGCCGCCCGCGCCCGACGGCATTCAGGCGATGGGCCGCACCAACGACGCGATCCTGTACGGCGGCCGCGTGCACCTGAGCGTCCAGCACGACGAGATCGCGCAACGTCTCGCCGACACCCTCCCCTCCGCCAATTCGCGCGACTACGGCCGGCCGTTCGCGGACGTCTTCACGGCCGTCAACTTCGACTTCTATCAGATCGATCCTGCGCTGTTCGCGCCCGCCGAGGTGTGGGTCAGCAGCCTCGAAAGCGGCGCGACCTATCATGGCGGCCGGCTCGACGGCGGCCTGCTGCGCAGACAGTGGGGCGGCGAGTCCGTCGCGCGATGATGATCACATCAGGCGTGCGCATCGCGATCATGACCGACGAAACCGGCTGGCACACCGGCCGGCTGAAAAAGGCGTTCCGCGCGCGCGGCGCCGAGGCGCGTTGCGTCGATCTCGCGGATTGCCGCATCGACACCACGTGGCTGCCGCACGGCCTCGCGATCCCGGGCTTCGGCCGCACGCTGCCGGACGCGGTGTTCGTACGAGGCATCGCCGGCGGCAGCTTCGAGCAGGTGACGCTGCGGCTCGGCATCCTGCACGCGCTGCGTGAATCGGGCGTGCCGGTGTACAACGACGCGCGCGCGATCGAGCGCAGCGTCGACAAGTCGATGACGAGCTTCCTGCTGCATCGCGCGGGCGTGCCGACACCGGCCACCTGGGCCGGCGAATCCGCCGCGTTCGCGCAACGCGTACTGATGCGCGAAGCGGCCGCCGGCCGTCAGGTCGTGCTCAAGCCGCTGTTCGGCTCGCAAGGCCACGGGCTCAAACGGCTCGGCGCGCGCGGCGGGCTGCTCGCGCCGTTGCCGTCGCTCGCGCGTTATCGGCAGGTCGCTTATCTGCAGCGCTTCGTCGCAAGCGACCGGCCGGGTTTCGACTGGCGCGTGCTCGTGATTGGCGGCAAGGCGGTTGCGGCGATGCGGCGCAGCGGCGGCAAGGGCTGGATTCACAACGTCGCGCAAGGCGCGCGCTGCGAGCCCGCCGAGCTCACGGTCCCGCTCGCACAGACGGCAGTGCGCGCAACCGCCGCGCTCGGGCTCGACTACGCGGGCGTGGACCTGATCCCGAATGCCGACGACGCCGCGCTGCCCCTCGTGCTCGAAGTCAACGGCGTGGCCGCGTGGCGCGGTTTGCAGTCGGTCGTGCCGCTCGATGTCGCGGCGGCGCTCGTCGACGATCTGCTCGATCGCAGGCTGGCCGGGCAAGCCGCTAGCGCCGGGTTGCCCGAGCAGTCTCCGCAGCGCCGGGCTTGAGCGCGATGCCCGACACTCATGCGATTCCCGTCGAGCACGCGCGCGCGGCCTTCCTCGAAGCCTGCACGCTCGACGTCACCACGCCGAAACCCGGCAACGTCAGCACCCAAAGCCCCGGCCACGGCATGCGCGCGGCCCAGTTCCTCGCCAGCGCGGACGCGTCGCTCGACGCGCTATTCGCGCGCGGCGAGCGCGTCGGACAGCGCATTCTCGACGCGGTCACGCGCACGCGCGCGGCCGTCGGCTGCAATACGAATCTCGGCATCGTGCTGCTGGTCGCGCCGCTCGCCGCGGCCCTCGACGAAACCGGCGAACCGCCGGTGTCGGCGCAAGCGTGGCGCGCGGCCGTCGGCGACGTGCTGAGCCGGCTCGACGTCGAAGACGCTCGACTTGCTTACCGCGCGATCGCGCTCGCCAATCCCGGCGGCCTCGGCGACGCGCCCGAGCAATCGGTCCACGCACCGCCAACGATCGGCCTGCGCGACGCGATGCGGCTTGCCAGCGAGCGCGACAGCATCGCGCGGCAGTACGCGAACGGTTTCGCCGACCTGTTCGACACCGGCCTCGCCGCCTACTTCGAAGCCTCGAGACCACCGCCCGAACCCGCGCCCGCCGATCCAGGCGAAATCGCGATGCTCAACGTGTTTCTCACGTTCCTCGGCGGCTGGCCCGACTCTCACATTGTGCGCAAGCACGGCCGCGCGCTGGCGCAGAGTGTCACGCTCGTGGCACGCGAACAGCACGCGCGCTGGCGCCAGGCGCGACCCGCCGCGCGCCGCCCGGCGGGCGATCCGCAACTCGGTGCCTGGGACGCCGAATTGAAGGCCCGCACGATCAATCCCGGCACCAGCGCTGACCTCGCGGTGGCCACGCTGTTTCTTGCGCGCTGTGTCGAAGGGCGCGGTTAACCCTGAATCGTCTGGACTGAACGCGACCCGGACAGGCGCGTCAGCAGGCCCTTTGCCACAACTGGCACGGAACCTGTTAGTTAGTACCGCCGTGCATTCCCGCACCGCTCTCGCGATGCTGATCTGGACGATCGCGGGCGGCGCCTCGTCGGCAGGTCCATACCTACTCATTGGAGGAACAGAATGGCCAAGATCAACCGCGTCATGATCGGTGAATCGCTCGTCGGCGACGGCAACGAGGTCGCGCACATCGACTTGCTGATCGGACCGCGAGGTTCGGCTGCGGAAACCGCGTTCTGCAACGCGCTCACCAACAACAAGGACGGCTTCACGTCGCTGCTCGCCGTCGTCGCGCCCAATCTCATCACTAAGCCCAATACGATCCTGTTCAACAAGGTGACGATCAAAGGCGCCAAGCAGGCCGTGCAGATGTTCGGCCCGGCGCAGCACGCGGTCGCGCTCGCGGTGGCCGACAGTGTCGAGGACGGCACGATCCCGCAGGAAGAAGCCGACGATCTGTTCCTCTGCGTCGGCGTGTTCATTCACTGGCAGGCCGAGGACGACAAGAAGATCCAGCAGTTCAACTATCAGGCGACGCGCGAGGCCATCAAGCGCGCGGTCAGCGGCGACCCGAGCGCGGCTGAAGTGCTGGCGAAGAAGGGCAGCGTCGCGCATCCGTTCGCGCCGAACTGACGGCGCACGCAAGCGCAGGAGACGCGGCGCCGTTGCCGGCCCCGCCTCCTCGCGCATCCCGTCGCCTCGCGGCCGCAAGGCACGCATCTCGCGCAGCGGTTCGCGAAGCAGGCTCAATGCTCTCGCAGAGGCATTCAATGACCAACAGATGTCGCGCGCTTCTCGCCTTTACCTCGCTCCTGCTCGCCGCGCCGCTCGCGTGGGCGGGCGGCTACAACTATCCGACCGAGGGTCGCGTCGAATACGTGCTCAGCTGCATGGACGATAACGGCCACGATTTCGCGAACGTCTACAAGTGCTCGTGCGTGATCGACAAGATGGCCGCGTCGTTGCCGTACGACGAATTCGTCGACCAGTCGACCTTCTCGAAGTACGCGACGCTTGGCGGCGAAGGCGGCGCGGAATTCCGCGTCGATCATGCGAAGGCGCAAACCAGGCGCTTCCGCGCGCTGCAAACCAGCGCATATCAGGCGTGCGGACTCGGTCCGCAGAAGACGTCGACCGTGGCGAAATGACCACGGCCTGAAACGCGCCGGGCGTTTGGCGCGTTCCGCTCGGCGCGCCCCCGCTCGGCGCGCCCGGCTCGGCGCCCCCGCCTCGGCGCCCCCGGCTAGGCGCCCCCCGCTCGGCGCGCCCCTCAATTCGGCACCAGCCCCTCGCCCAGCGACGCGTACCGCGCGAGACCCACGGCCGCCGCCGAGCCATCGCCGCGACGCCGCTCGATCTGCACGCCGACAGCCGCGAGGTCGGCGAACTTGGCCGGCTTCGCGAGCGACACGCGCACCCAGTGCGCGCCGAAGTCGGCGATCAGCCGTTGCGCGATCGTCTCGGCAAGCGCCTCCAGCAGCCGCACGCGATGCGACGCGAACAGCTCGAGCAGCGCCCCGCGCACGGCCGCGTAGTTGACCGTATCTTCGATCCGGTCCGTCGCGCAGGCGCGGATCGCTGGCACGCCGATAGCCAGGTTCACACGCACCGGTTGCGCAACATGCAACTCGCTGCTATCGATACCGATGACCGTCTGGCCGATGAAATTCTCGATGAATACGATGTCGAGGCGCTCGGGCAACGCGCCGACTTGCGGGCCGGGATTGGCGCCGAGGCTGGAAAATGCGGCAAGGCGAACAGTATCGAAACGATCCATGATTTGATCTCCGCCGCGGCGCGGCCCAGGATTGAACAGCCTGTAATGACGAGCGAAACGATGCAACAGTAGAACAGTAGAACTGAACGACGCGCGGCACACTCTGTGCCGAAGCTGCGACAGGCATGCAACCTGCAGCCCGTTTAACGCGTCGCGCATCGAGAAAAGCAAAATCCGGGCACAGTGAGGTAAACCCAGTGTGACTTTCTGTTGAACCAAGCCTGCATCGGGCGTACAGTTTTAAACACCCGCCTCGTAGTAGGGCCGGTCGCGAGGGCGCAGGCGAACCGAGATTGCGCCGCACCAGGGGCAGGCAGGCTTGATAAAGCGGCATTCGCGGCGTGCGAAGCAGTCACGCTTGCGAAATGACGCAACGGAGACAAATCCCATGTCGTTGCTCGCTGACAGCAGTACGCACGTCCGGGAAGTTCTGAACGTGGTCAACCATCAGTTGACCACGCGCGCGACAAGCGAACCCGTAGCTCAGTCGTGGACGCGCTGCATCAACGAATTCCAGCTGGACCCCGCGCGTTTCGTGCCGCCGCCGGTGCTCACCGAGTACGAACTCAGCGCGCGCCGTGAGGCGCTCGGCGATCTGATCGCGTGTTCGAAGCTCGAGATGACGACGCTCTACCAGCAACTGGCCGATCCCGAGCTCGCGGTCGTGCTCGTCGATTCTGGCGGCGTGATCGTGCATCAGGTGTCGTCCGTGCCGTTCGCCGAGGCGGTCGCCGCCGACGGCTTTCGTGTCGGCGCGCTGTGGAGCGAACGCGAAGCCGGCACCAACGGCATGGGCACCTGCCTCGCGGAGCGCGACTGCATCGCCGTCTGTCAGCACGAGCATTTCTATCCGCGCTATACGTCGCTGACGTGCTCGGCCGCGCCGATCTTCGACGACGGCGGCGAAATCGCCGGCGTGCTCGACGTCACGAGCCGCTCGAAGCTGCTGCAGCAGCACTCGCTGGTGCTGGTCGGCATGTCGCGTCAGATGATCGAAAACCGTCTGCTCGATGCGCGCTACCGGCACGCCAACATGATCCATTTCCACAGCCGCCCGGAATTCGTCGGCACGCTGCACGGCGGCAAGCTCGCGGTCGGCGACGACAGCACCGTGCTCGCCGCGAATCGCAGCGCGCTGTTCCAGCTGGGCTTCCGCTCGCTGAGCGAGCTGCGCGGCCGGCGCATCGAGGAAGCATTCAACGCGTCGCTCGAAGACATGATCGCGCGCAGCATTCGCGGCTCGTTCCATCCGGTCACCGTCTACAGCGCAAACGCGACGAACCGCTTTTTCCTCGTCGCGCAGACGCCGCAAAACGCCACGGGGCGCGTGACGCGCGTGCTCGTCCCCGACTCCGCCATGCGCGCCAACGCCGCCGAAAAACACGAGAAACATCCGCCGGTGCCGAAGCTCGACGAGATCGCGCACCTCGAATTCGGCGACCCGCGCATGGCCTCGCAGATCCAGTTGGCCGCGCGCGTGATCCAGCGCAAGATTCCGATCGTGCTGCGCGGCCAGACCGGCACCGGCAAGGAAGTCTTCGCGCAGGCGTTGCATAGCATCAGCCCGCACGCCGACGGTCTGTTCGTGCCGGTCAACTGCGCGTCGCTGCCGGAGAACCTGATCGAGAGCGAGCTGTTCGGCTACCGCGCGGGCGCGTTTACCGGCGCGCAGCGCGAAGGACGGCGCGGCAAGATCGTGCAGGCCAACGGCGGCACGCTGTTTCTCGACGAGATCGGCGACATGCCGCTCGTGTTGCAGGCTCGCCTGCTGCGCGTGATCGAGGAACACGAGGTCACGCCGCTCGGCGCCGAGACCACCGTCAAGGTCAATTTCCAGCTGATCAGCGCGAGCCACCGCAATCTGCTCGAACTCGTGCAAAGCGGGCAATTCCGCGAGGATCTGTACTACCGGCTCAAGGGCGTCGAGCTGAATCTGCCGGCGCTGCGCGAGCGCGTCGACAAGCTGCCGCTGATCCATCATCTGCTCGCGAACGAAACCGACGATCCGCCCGATCTGACGCCAGAAGCCGAACACGCGCTGCTCACCTACGCGTGGCCCGGCAACATCCGTCAGCTGCGTCACGTGTTGCAGATGGCCATCGCGCTGTCCGACGGCGAGCCGATCCGCTGCGAGCATCTGCCGCCCGAGGTCACGCAACGCACGTCGGCGGTCGACCTGCCAATCGCGCTGCGCCTCGCGAACGCGGACATGGACGGGCATCTCGCCGACGAAGCGGACATTTCTTCGCTGAACGCGATCCAGCTGAACGAGCGCGAAACGGTGCTGTCGCTGCTCGACGAGCACCGCTGGAACGTCAGCAACGTCGCGAAGGCGCTCGGCATCAGCCGCAATACGCTGTATCGCAAGATGCGCCGGCTGCACATCCGGCTGTCGCATGAAGGCTCGCCGGCCGACGGCATGCCGTTCGATCTCGACGCATGACCGGGTCGTCCCTCAGGTCCCCCAGCGAGTCTGCCCGCAAGGGCGCCCGCGATCTCGCCGACTTCAAGCCGGATGCGCACTTCGCGTGGTGCGTGACCGGCTCCGGTCATATGCTGGAAGAATCGATCGCGCTCGCGCGGCGCTTGCCGCGCGTCGATCTGTTTCTGTCCGCGGCGGCCGAGGAAGTGCTGCCGCTCTATGGCTGGTCGCTCGACAAGCTGCGCGAACACTTTCGCGTACTGCGCGACAACAGCGCGAGCGGCGTGCCGGTCGGCATGCTGTATCACGGCGTGTATCACACGGTCGTGATCGCACCCGCCACCAGCAACACGGTCGCCAAATGTGCTTACGGCATCTCGGATACGCTGCCGACCAATATGTACGCGCAGGCCGGCAAGCAATGCATCCCCGGCATCGTCTTTGCGTGCGACACCGAACCGAGCGTGATCACGCATAGCCCGGACGAATGGGTCGAACTGCGGCCACGGGCGATCGAACTCGACAACGTCGAGCGTCTGGCGCGCTTCGAATACACGACGCTCGCGCGCTCGCTCGACGAACTCGAAGCGGCGCTCACCCAACGCCTCGCGACCCTCGACCTCGCATGGACCACCTCCTCTTCCTGACCGGCCGGCTTGCCGAACCGAGCCTGCGGCGCGTGCTCGACGGCATGGCGCCGACGCCGTTCAGTTGGGAGGTGCGCGAAATCGGCCTGCAAGTGGCCGCATTGATGACCGCCGACCTGATCCAGCGCCGCGTGAGCGCGCCGCTCGCCGCGCAGCGCGTGATCGTGCCGGGCCGCTGCCGTGGCGATCTCGACGCGCTGGGCGCGCACTACGGCGTGCCGTTCGAACGCGGTCCCGAGGAGGTCAAGGACTTGCCGCAATTTTTCGGCCGCAAGGCGAAGCCGTTCGATCTGAGCCGCTACGACACGGAGATTTTCGCGGAGATCGTCGATGCGCCGCGCCTCGACCTCGACGGCATCGCGGCAAGGGCGCGCGAGTATGCGGCCCAAGGCGCGGACGTGATCGACATCGGCTGCCTGCCGGACACGGCGTTTGCGCATCTCGAAGATGCGGTGCGGCGGCTGAAGGCCGAAGGCTATCGCGTCAGCGTCGATTCGATGCGCAACGACGAGCTGCTGCGCGGCGGCCGCGCGGGCGCCGACTATCTGATGAGCCTGAACCTCGACACGCTATGGATCGCCGACGAAGTGCCGTCGACGCCGATCCTCGTCGCGCGCGAACCGGCCGACCCCGCTTCGCTCGACGCCGCGATCGACGCGCTGTCCGCGCGCGGCCGCGCGTTTCTCGCCGATCCGATTCTCGATCCGATTCCGTTCGGGCTGGCCGCGTCGATTGCGCGCTATGTGCGTTTGCGCGAGCGCTATCCCGACATCGCGATCATGATGGGCATCGGCAACGTGACCGAACTGACCGAGGCCGACACGAGCGGCATCAACGCGGTGCTGCTCGGCATGGCGGCTGAATTGCGCGTTGGCGCGGTGCTGGCGACGTCGGTGAGCCAGCATGCGCGGCGCGCGTTGCGCGAAGCCGATGTCGCGCGCCGCGTGATGCATGCCGCGCGCGATGCGCAGGTGCTGCCGAAGGGCATCAGCACCGAACTCGCGACGGTCCACGCGAAACGGCCGTTTCCGTACAGCGCCGAAGAAATCGACGAATTCGCGCGCGGCGTGCGTGACCCGAATTTCCGCGTGCAGATCAGCGCCGACGGCATTCACGTGTACAACCGCGACGGCCATCGTCGCGGCGACGATCCGTTCGCGCTGTACCCGCAGTTGAACCTCGAAACAGACGGCGGCCACGCGTTCTATATGGGCGTGCAGCTTGCGCGCGCCGAGATTGCATGGCGGCTCGGCAAGCGCTTCGATCAGGACCAGCCGCTCGACTGGGGCTGCGCGGTCGACCGGCCTGAAGAAGATCTCAGCGCATGGTGCGCGCCGGGCGAGACGATGAAAAAGCGCTGAAACAGCAGCGCCATCACTGCATGGCGGCCACCCCCGCGTGTTCGTCGACAGTAGCCAGTTCGCCGCGCATGCCGCGGATCGCCTGCGCGCGATCGCCCGCACCGAACACGGCCGACCCGGCAACAAACACGTCCGCGCCCGCCGTGGCGACACGCGCGATGTTCGACGCCTTCACGCCGCCGTCCACTTCGATCAGCAAGGGCCGCCCGGTGCGCTGCATCGTCGTGTCGACGCGCTCGCGCAGCAGCCGCAGCTTGTCGAGCGTTTCGGCGATGAATGCCTGGCCGCCGAAGCCCGGATTCACCGACATCACCAGCACGACGTCGAGCATCTCCAGCACGTGATCGAGCGCCGCGAGCGGCGTCGCCGGATTCAGCGCCAGCCCCGCGCGCGCACCGTGCGAGCGGATCAGTTCGATGGTCCGATGCACGTGCAGCGTCGCCTCCGGATGAAAACTGATCAGGTTCGCGCCGGCCTCGGCAAACGTCGACACCAGCGGATCGACGGGCGTGGTCATCAGATGCACGTCGAACGGCAGCGTCGTGTACGGCCGGATCGCCGAGCACACGAGTGGGCCGACCGTCAGGTTCGGCACGTAGTGGTTGTCCATCACGTCCAGATGAATCCAGTCCGCGCCGGCCGCCGTCACGTCGCGAATCTCGTCGGCGAGCCGGGCAAAATCCGCCGACAGCAGCGACGGCGCAATCAGGAATTCGCGCATTGCGTTCTCCGTGGCAGTGGCGTTAGTGGTAGCGGCTCGCCATCGTATCGAGCGGCAGCGGCTTGATGCGCGCCGCCTGCCCCGCGCAACCGAACGCCTCGAATCGCTCGACGCAGATCGCGCTCGCCGCGGCGGTGGCGGCCTTCAATGCCGCGCGCGGATCGAACTCCGCGCGCGCATTGGCGAGCGACCTGCGCATCGCGCCGCTCATCGCGAGACGGATGTCGGTGTCGATGTTGACCTTGCGTACGCCGTTCGCGATACCTCGGCGGATTTCGTCGACGGGCACGCCGTAGGTGGTCGGCATCTCGCCGCCATATTCGCGGATCACCGCGAGCCATTCCTGCGGCACCGACGACGAACCGTGCATCACCAGATGCGTGTTCGGAATGCGCGCATGGATATTGCCGATCCGGTCGATCGCGAGGATGTCGCCGGTCGGCTCGCGGCTGAACTTGTACGCGCCGTGCGACGTGCCGATCGCGATCGCGAGCGCATCGACGCCGGTCGCGTCGACGAAGCGCCGCGCTTCGTCCGGATCGGTCAGCAGGTGCTCGCGTGTGAGCTTGCCTTGTGCGCCGACGCCGTCCTCTTCGCCTGCCGTGCCGGTTTCGAGCGAACCGAGACAGCCGAGTTCGCCTTCCACCGACACGCCGACCGCATGCGCGGCGTCCGCCACGCGCCGGCTCACCTCGACGTTGTAGCCGTACGCGGCGGGGGTTTTCTGATCGGGCAGCAGCGAGCCGTCCATCATCACCGACGTGAAGCCCGAGCGGATCGCCTGCTGACACACCGCGGGGCTCGCGCCGTGATCCTGATGCAGCACGAGCGGAATGTCCGGGTGCGCTTCGAGCGCGGCGAGCACCAGATGGCGCAGATACGGCTCGCCGGCGTACTTACGCGCGCCGGCCGACGCCTGCAGGATCACCGGGCTAGCGGTGGCCTCGGCCGCGCGCATGATCGCGTGAATCTGCTCCATGTTGTTGACGTTGAACGCGGGCACGCCGTAGTCGTGTTCGGCCGCGTGATCCAGCAGTTGCCGCAGGGTGATGAAGGCCATTGCGTGCTCCTCGACATGAAATGAAATCTTGGCGAACGGCGGGCTCAACGCGCGCGGTCCGCGACGCGTGGCGGGTGCGTCAAGCGGTTGCGCGACTGCACTCATCGGATCTCTCCTTGCGAAATGAACCTCGGTATCCGTCTGGTACAGCTCAGGCGCGCGAGCGTCGGTCGATCAGTTGCAGGATCATCGGCGTGAAGATCAGCTGCATCGCAAGTCCCATCTTGCCGCCCGGCACGACGATCACGTTCGGGCGCGACATGAACGAGTCGTGCAGCATTGTCAGCAGATACTGGAAGTCGATACCCTTCGGCCGCGCGAAGCGGATCACGACGAAGCTCTCGTCCGGTTGCGGAATCTCGCGGGCGGTAAACGGATTCGACGTATCCACGGTCGGCACGCGCTGGAAGTTCACATGCGTGCGCGAGAACTGCGGGCAGATGTAGTTCACGTAGTCGGGCATGCGCCGCAGGATCGTGTCGACCACCGCTTCGTGCGTGTAGCCGCGCATCGTCTGATCGCGGTGCAGCTTCTGGATCCATTCGAGGTTGATGATCGGCACGACGCCGATCAGCAGATCCGCATGCCGCGCGATATCGACCCTGTCGGTCACCGCCGCGCCATGCAGCCCTTCGTAGAACATCAGGTCGGTATTGGGCGCGACCCCCTCCCACGGCGTGAAGGTGCCGCCGTCCTGCTTGTACAGTTGCGCTTCGCCCGCGTCGTGCACGTAGTGGCGAAACTGCCCGCTGCCGTTTTCGCCGTAGCGCGTGAACAGCGTTTCGAGTTCTTCGAGCAGATTCGCTTCCGGCCCGAAGTGGCTGAAATTCGGCACACCGTCGCGTTCGCGCTCCTGCATCGCCGCGCGCATGCCGTTGCGGTCGTAGCGATGGAACGCGTCGCCTTCGACGATCTGCGCATTGATGTGCTCGCGTCTGAAGATATGCGTGAAACTCTTCATGACGGTGGTGGTGCCGGCGCCGCTCGAGCCGGTCACCGCGATGATCGGATGTTTGACTGACATGCGTTTGTCTCCGGATGACTGTGTTCTGTGCGCTGAGCGCGCCGTCAGTCGCTGATCACGCCGTGAAATCCGGCAGGAACAACGAGCGCGTGCCGAACAGCGGCGACGTGAACGGCTTGTCCTCGCCGCGGTCGTATTCGCCGTGATAGCGCGCAATGCGCTCGACCTCGTTCTTCGAGCCGAGAATCACCGGCACGCGGCCATGCAGCGCGCGCGGCGCGACGTCGAGAATGCGTTCCCGGCCGGTGATCGCGAGGCCGCCCGCCTGCTCGACCAGGAAGCTCATCGGGTTCGCTTCGTAGAGCAGGCGCAGGCGTCCTTCCATCGCCGGCGTTTTCGAGTCGCGCGGATACATGAACACGCCGCCGCGCATCAGGATGCGATGCACTTCCGCGACCATCGACGCGATCCAGCGCATGTTGAAATCGCGCGCGCGGCAACCGCTGCGGCCGTCCTTGCACTCCTGCACGTAGCGGCGCACGGGCGGCTCCCAGAAGCGCTCGTTCGATGCGTTGATCGCGAACTCGCCGGTTTCCTCCGGAATCCGGATGTTCGAATGCGTGAGCACAAAGTTGCCGATGTCGCGCTCCAGTGTGAAGCCATGTGTGCCATTGCCGACCGACAGCACCAGCATCGTCGACGGTCCATACACGGCATAGCCGGCCGCGACCTGTTCGCAGCCCGGCCGCAGGAACGCGGCTTCGCTGGTTGCATCCTCTGCCGGGTCGCGCGTGCGCAGCACCGAGAAGATCGAGCCGACCACGCCGTTGATGTCGATATTCGACGAGCCGTCGAGTGGATCGAACGCGAGCAGATACTCGCCGCGCGGATAGTCCGGCGGAATCGCGTAGACGTGCTCCATTTCCTCGGACACCATCGCGGCCAGCAAGCCGTCCCACTCGCATTGCTGCACGAAGATCTCGTTGGTCGAGACGTCGAGCTTCTTCTGTTGCTCGCCGTGCGTGTTGAGCGTTTGCGCGGAACCGTAGTTGCCGCCTAGCGCGCCCTTGGTCAGCATCGCCGAGATCGACTTGATGGCCGCCGCTACGTCGATCAGCAGCGCGGAGAGTCCTGCAGTGTCGCGCGTGTCGTCCGTACACGGCGGGCGATCGAGCGTGTCGATCAGGAACTTCGAAAGTGTCGTGCGTCCGTCCTGCATGGCGTTCTCCGTCGAGGGTGTCGTGATTCAGCCCGGCGGCGCCGTGACGGCGCGCGCGGTGGAAGGCGAATGCGAGGACTGCGGCGGCGCGTCGAACACGCGGCTCGCGCGCACGTCGGCGGCATCGATCAGCGTCAGCGTGGCGGCGTCGACCGGCTCGCCGCCGTGCAAGGCGCTCGCGAACAGGCGGTTCGCCTGGCGCAGCCGTGCGCGGTCGAGCGCGTTGCGCACCGAGCGCGCGTTGGCGAAATTCGGCTGGCGGATGCGGCGCGCCAGATAGTCGGCGAACGCGCGGCACGACGCGGCATCGAAGCGGTAATGCATGGCGCGGAGCATCCGCTCGGCGATTTCGAGCAACTCCGTTTCCTCGTAATCGGGAAACGTAATGTGATGCGCGATGCGCGAGCGGAAACCCGGATTGCTCTCGAAGAACACTTCCATTCGCGACGCGTAGCCGGCCAGAATCACGACCAGGTCGCTACGCTGGTTCTCCATCGTCTGCAACAGGATTTCGATCGCTTCCTGCCCGTAGTCGCGCTCGTTCTCCGGGCGATACAGGTAATACGCTTCGTCGATGAACAGCACGCCGCCCATCGCGCGCTTGAGCACATCGCGCGTTTTCGGCGCGGTGTGGCCGATGTACTGGCCGACCAGATCGTCGCGTGTGACCGACACCAGATGATTGCGGCGAATGTAGCCGAGCCGGTGCAACACTTCCGCCATGCGCAGCGCAACCGTCGTCTTGCCGGTGCCGGGATTGCCGGAGAAGCACATATGCAAGGTCGGCGCGCCGCCCGCGAGACCCAGCGAAGCCCGCGCGCGCTCGACCAGCAGATGCGCGGCGACCTCGCGAATGCGCGTTTTCACGGGCGCGAGCCCGACCAGATCGCGATCGAGTTCGCCGAGCACGTCGCCGATGCCGGAGTCGCGGTACAGCGCCGCGAGGTCGATGTGGGGCGCGGCGGCGTCGCTGTGCACGGTGGACGCGGGCAGTGCGTCCACGGTGGCGGCGTCTGTCATGGTTCCTCCTCGCTGCGGGTCGTCGTGTGCGTTGTTGCGCGATCAGCGGCGTCAGCCCGCCGCGCCGTAACGCTCGCCCGCTGGCCGGTCGCCCGCATAGCCCGTCATGCTGTAGCGCTGCGTGCGTCCCTGCACGTCCTGCCGCAACAGCCGGAAGCCCGGCTCCACGTCCGGCCGGTTGACGATGAACGACAGGCGCATCGTCTCGAAGGTGCGCACCGAATCGAACGCGTTGACCTTGATGTAGTGCTGCGGCCGCGCCTCGCGGCAAGCCCTGACCTCCTGCAACACGCCGGCCGCGTCGTGCAGGTCGAACATCGGCAGACCCCACATTTCCCAGTAGGTGTTGCGCGGATGCGGGTCGTCGGTGAATTCGACCGAACAGGCCCAGCCCTGGCGCAGCGCGTAGTCGATCTGCAGGCCGATTTCCTCGTCGGTCAGCTCGGGCAGAAAAGAAAACGTTCCTTGAGTAATACGCATGACGAACCTCGTGGATGGATGCCGCGTTCGGAACGGCGTCAACGGTGCCCCGCGCGGTGCCGTTGCACCGCGTTGCGGATGCGCTCGTGAGGCGCTCGCGGGAAAAGCTCGGCGTTGCTAGGCCGCCGTCGGCGTGGCGGCGAAATCGGGCGTATCGGTCGATGCGTAGTTGAAGCTCACGTCGCGCCACGTATCGAGCGCCTGCTTGAGCGGCGTGCACCAGCGCGCGGCGGCTTCGAGCACGTCGGGCCCTTCGCGCAGAATGTCGCGGCCCTCGTTGCGCGCCTTCACCATCGCTTCGAGTGCGACGCGGTTCGCGGTCGCGCCGGCCTGGATGCCGGCCGGATGGCCGATCGTGCCACCGCCGAACTGCAGGATCGCGTCGTCGCCGAACAGGTCGAGCAGCTGATGCATCTGCCCCGCGTGAATCCCGCCCGAGGCGACCGGCATCACCTTGCGCAAGCCGGCCCACGGCTGGTCGAAGAAAATGCCGCGCGACAGATCGACCGCGTTGTGCGCGTCGCGGCACACGTTGTAGTAGCCCTGCACCGACAGCGGATCGCCTTCGAGCTTGCCGACCGCGGTGCCCGCATGCGCGTGATCGACGCCCGCCATGCGCAGCCATTTGGCGATCACGCGAAACGAGATGCCGTGGTTGCGTTGCCGCGTGTAGGTGCCATGCCCCGCGCGATGCAGATGCAGGATCATGTCGTGCCTGCGGGCCCAGCGCGACATCGACTGGATCGCGGTCCAGCCGATCACGAGGTCGATCATCACGATGCACGAGCCGAGCTCCTTCGCGAATTCGGCGCGCTCGTACATGTCCTCCATCGTGCCGGCCGTCACGTTCAGATAGTGCCCTTTGAGCTCGCCGGTCTCCGCCTGGGCGCGGTTCACCGCCTCCATCGCGAACAGGAAGCGGTCGCGCCAGTGCATGAACGCCTGCGAGTTGATGTTCTCGTCGTCCTTCAGGAAATCGAGGCCGCCGCGCAGGCCTTCGTAGACCACCCGTCCATAGTTCTTGCCCGACAGACCGAGCTTCGGCTTGACCGTGGCGCCGAGCAGCGGCCGACCATACTTGTCGAGCCGTTCGCGCTCGACGACGATACCGGTCGGCGGCCCCTGAAACGTCTTCAGATACGCGACGGGAATGCGCATGTCTTCGAGCCGCAAGGCCTTCAGCGGCTTGAAGCCGAACACGTTGCCGATGATCGACGCGGTCAGGTTCGCGACCGAGCCCTCTTCGAACAGATCGAGTTCGTAAGCGATGTACGCGAAGTACTGCGGCTCGTCGGCGCGAGACACCGGCACCGGCTCGACGCGATACGCCTTCGCGCGATACATGTCGCAGGCGGTGAGCCGGTCGGTCCACACCACCGTCCACGTCGCGGTCGACGATTCGCCGGCCACCGCGGCCGCCGCTTCCTCGGGTTCGACACCGGGTTGCGGCGTGATGCGAAACAGCGCGATCACGTCGGTGTCTTTCGGTTCGTAGTCCGGTTGCCAGTACCCCATCTCGCGGTATTTCATCACGCCCGCCGCGTACCGTTCGCGCGGATTGTGCGGATCGCGCGCTTGAGGTTCGGGCTGGATCGGCGGTTGACTGAAATCGTTCATGACGTGTCCTCGAAGGTGGCAGGCGCACTGCCGGAAGAACGAAGCGCTTGAGTTGCACTGTAGGCACGGACACGCCCAAGGAGAATTCACGATTTTATTTGGCAGACTTAACGGATCGGTTATCGCTATCACATCGTGAGGTTCTTTTTCGAGCCGTGCGACGCGAATGGGAGCAGAATGTGTTGGTGAGCGAGGCGGGCGCAGCGTGACAGCGCAATCGAATTAGCGAATCGCGATGGCACACTTTGCTTCGTTTTCGCCACACCGCGCGGCTCTTTGCGTCAGGCAACCCGCGCGAGCGCCACGGCATGGCGCAATTCGCCGGGTGCTGTATTGGCCGTCGAACGCCCGCCCGCCTGACCGGCCGGTACCCGAACAGGCATAAAGCTTGCGTGATGCCGGCTGCCGTCGACACCGGGCATTACACGGGGCCGGCGGCGCAACGCTGTTCCACCAGCTGTTTCAACCGAAGGAGAAAGCACGTATGCAATGGACGACTCCGAGCTACACCGACGTACGCCTCGGTTTTGAAATCGTGATGTATGTCGCTACGCGTTAAGCCCGCAACCGGGCCGCACGCCGCGGCCCCTTTGCGGTTTCCGTTTGTGTTTGACCTCTGCTGACGGCCGGCCTTCCGGCGCTGTCGGGACACGCGTTCCCAGCCATGATCCACGAAACGATCGTCACCACGGCAGCGTGCGATGGCCGTCCACACATCGCGCCGATGGGTGCGCGCTACGAGGGTGAGCGCATCATCCTCGCGCCTTTCCGCCCGTCGGTCACGCTCGACAACGTGATCGCGACGCGCGCGGCGGTGCTGAATTTCTCCACCGACGTGCGTATCTTCGCGGGCTGCGTCACGCACTGCGCGACCGATTGGCCGACCGTGGCCGCGAGCCGCGTGCCGAGCGTACGTCTGGCCGAGTCGCTGGCCCACGCCGAGCTCGAACTCGACGAGCTGCGCGACGACGCCGAGCGCCCGGTGCTGGTGATGAAATGCGTGCACCGCGAAAACCACGCGCCGTTCGCGGGCTTCAATCGCGCGCAGTCGGCGGTCGTGGAAGGCGCGATTCTGGTGAGCCGGCTCTTCATGCTGCCGGCCGACAAGGTCGATCGAGAAATGGCGTATCTGCAGATCGCGATCGACAAAACCGCCGGCGACAACGAGCGCACCGCATGGAGCTGGCTCGTCGCCGCGATCGCGCGATATCGCGCGAGCCTCGCAGACGCGGCGCATCCGGCCGCCACTTCGGCCCATCACTGAAAACCCTTTCCTCCGCGGAGAACCCCGATGACCGCATTGCTCGCGAGCGTCCGCTCGGCTGACGAAGCATTCGACGCCGCCCGCGCCGGCGCCGAGCTGATCGACCTGAAAGAGCCGGACGACGGCGCGCTCGGCGGCCTGTCGATCGGCGCCATCACGAACATCGCGCAACAACTTCGCGCGCGCTACCCGGTCAAGCCGATCAGCGCGGCGATCGGCGACGTGCCGGCCGATGCGTTCGACGAGATCGCCGCGCGCGTGATCGACGTCAGCGATGCCGGCGTCGACTATGTGAAGGTCGGCGTCGCGCGCGGACCAGCCGCGCGCCGCTGCATCGAGCAGCTCGCGAATCTGCCGGCTAGCGTCGTGCCGGTGCTGCTATGCGACGGCGGCATGGACGACGAACTGGTCAGCCACACCGCGGCGCTCGGCTTCGCCGGCCTGATGTTCGATACCGCGAGCAAGGACGGCGGCACGCTGTTCGATCGCGTCGATGTCGACTCGCTCGCGCGCTGGTTGCGGCTCGCGCGTCAGCGCGGCGCGATGGCGGGCATCGCCGGTGCGCTCGGCTGGGCGCAACTGCCGCAGATCCGCGCGCTGGCGCCCGACGTGGCCGGTTTTCGCACCGCGCTGTGCGCCGACGGGCGCCGCTCGCGGCTCGACCCCGAGCGCGTTGCGCAATGGGCGAGCGCGTTGCATCGGCCGGCTGGAGAGATTCGCGTCGATGGCGGCGCGCCGTTGCCGGGCTCGACGAACGCGACGCGGCTGTAGCAGCCGATCACATCACCGGAATATTCAGCAAACGGTCGCGCATCAGCGCGACGTTGCTCTTGTCGAGCAATTCGACCACATAGTTCGCATCGTTCACGTAGTCGACGAACCTGCGGTCGACCACCCCCGCCGCGGCCAGCGTTTCGAGCGGATCGTCGACGGCGATCGGACAGGATTTGACGACGACCAACCGCTCCGCGTTGAGCATCGTCGATAGCCAGGCGGCGAGGCTGTCCGAGGTCGTGTCCCAGTTGCTCATCGCGTCGGGCGTGTCGCGCATCAGCGCGGTCGGCGCCCACACGGCGACATGACCGTCACGCAGGGTGCGGCGAATCTTCGCCTCGCTCGACGCGATCACCAGTTCGGGCGAAACGCCCTGCATCAGCAGCGCATATTGCGTCATCGCGAGCAGACACATGTTGTGCGCGGCCAGATCGTCGAAGTTCCACTCGCCCTGGTACTGGCGGACCTTGTCCGCGAAATCGCCGCCGCCGGGCACGATCACGACCCGTCCGCCGCCGACTTCGCATAGCTCACTGAGCCAGTGGCGCAGTGCCGGGTCGTGACTCAGGCTGCCTCCGATCTTGACCACCCACATGACTGTTGCCCTCGTGTCCAGTTGAGTGCCCGGCCGGGTCGCGTCGTGTCGCAACCTCGTTCATCACCGAACTTGTCCCGCTCGCCATATCGTGTCCCCTGCCCCTCTTTGCGCTACTCGTGCGCCCGCGCGCCGCGTCCCCGGATTGCGCGCCGCGCCTCTCAACTCATGCCGCGCGCGCCGCGATACCACGCGCGCCGCGCCGTTGCGCGCCCGGCTCGCGCGCCGCGAGCAGCGCGACCGCCACGCTCGGCGCGCAGGTCGCCGCCCATGCCGCGCAAGCATCGGGCACGCCCGCCAGCGCGCCGAAATCGATATAGCCGCGCGCCTCGTCGCGCGCCAATGCGGCGACGAGGAAGCGGCCGCAGCCGGCGCCCACCAGCGGCGCGGCCGCGAGCGCCGGCTGCGCGGCGACCACCCGCATCAGGTTCGCGCCGATTTCGCGCACCTGCAGCGCGCGCCAGCGCCGCGCAAAGTGCAGCCATTCGACGTCCGACGCGTCGTGCGCGTCGTGCCCGACCATGCGCGCGAGCCGCGCGCGGCTCGCCGCCTGCGTCTTCGGCCCCTGGTCGGCGCTCGGCTGCACGTCGTGCAGCGGGTCCAGTTCGCCGGTCAGCCGGTAGACGTCGGCGGTCGTCGCAAACCATTCGTTCATCACGTTCAGCATGGCGCCGCCGAATTCGATCCGCTGCGCGACGCCGCACAACGGCGTGCGCACGACGCCGTGATACACGAGTTCGCCGGTCGCGAGCCGGCCCGCATCGGTCGCGGCACGCGCGACGACGCGGCCGTCGACGATCGGAATGATGTCGGTGGTGGTGCTGCCGATGTCGATCAGCAGCGCGTTCGCCATGCAGGTAGCGACCCAGCTCGCGGTCGCGAGCCAGTTCGCCGACGCGACGTGACGCCAGCCGGCCGCGCAGTCGGCGGCGGCGAGCCAGCCGGCGGCGCCGGCGTAGAAACGCAGTGATGGACCGAGCCGCTGCGCGAGCGCGGCCACGATCGCGCGCACGCCTTCGGCGCGATCCGCGAACAGGTCGACCATCTCGCCGGTCATCGTCACCGCATGCTGCGCGGCGTCCGTGCGGGCCTGCGGCCAGCGCTCGAAGACGAGGTCGATCGTGCGGTGCAGATGGTCGAGCCCCTGCCAAAGCGGACACGGCCATTGCACGACGTCCAGCACGGCGTCGCTGCCGTCGACGAGCGACACCTTCACGTGCGCGCCGCCGACGTCCCAGCCGAACCGCGCCGCCGGGTTCGAACGGACGGGGCTCAAGGGCGCACCTCGTACGTCGGCGAATTGGCGCGCGCCGCGCCGCAGCGCTCGATGCGCACGCCATGCGCGGCCAGCAGCGCGCGCGTCAGGCCGCTGCCGCGCGCCGCCGACAGCCCCGCATAAGCGACCGTCAAACGCGGATTCACTTCGATCACGACCGGCCCGAGTTGCGGATGCCACACGACATCGATGCCGACGAAGCCGCGCAAACCCGGGATGGCCCGCGCGACGCGATGCGCGAGCGTGTCGAGCGCGCGGCCCATGTCGCTGTGCTGGTCGATCTGATCGACCAGCACGCCGTCGAACTCGACGATCCGCGCAACATCACCCGACGCGTCGCCGCCGCTCAGCCCGATCTGCTGACGGTTGATGCTGAGGAGCTTGGTAGCGTCGCCGCGGCAGATCAGCGACAGGCTCAACGGCTCGCCATCGACCCACGCCTGCAGCACCGGATTGCGCGCCGCCGCCGCGCGCGCCTCGTACTCGGCGCAGGCATCGGCGAAGCGCTCGTACACGATCGTGTCGAGGCCGCCCGCGCCGTCGTCCGGTTTGACCACCCAGCGGCCGTCGTGCTGCGCGGCTGAGTCGCCGGGTTCTACCGCCGGCGTCGTCGCAATGCCGTGCGCGGCAAGACACGCCGCCGTCGCGCTCTTGCTCGACGCGACGCGGATCGCTTCCTTCGCGCAGCCGAGCCAGCGCGCAGTGCCGACTGCATCGTGAAAGCGCAGCAGCAGCCCGTCGCATTCCGGCGCGACGACCCACGCGTAATCGTGCTCACGCGCCGCGCGCGCGACGAACGCCGTCATCGATTCGCCGGGCGCGGCCATACAATGGGCCTCGCCCGCCCCTGGCGTTTCGAAGCGCGAGGTCGCGAACGTGACCTGCACGCCGTCGAGTTCACGCAGAGCGGCGACCAGCGCGTCGCGCATCACGCGTCCTTCGACGATCAGCGCGCTCAAATCGGCGAGACTGCCCGCGCCGGCGAGCTGGGGGTCGATGCCGCCGCCGGTGAGATACTCGTAGACAAAGATTCTGGTCAAAGGAAAGCGCCCCTATGCAGGTGATACCTGTTCTCGATCTGCTCGACGGCCAGGTCGTACGCGCGGTGCGCGGCGAGCGGAGCGCCTATCGGCCCATCCAGTCCCGCCTCGTCGCGACGAGCGACCCACTTGCCACCGCCCGCGCGCTGCTCGAAGCCAGCGGCGCGCGCACGCTCTATATCGCCGATCTCGGCGCCATCCTGCAGCGCGGCGCGCATGCTTCGACGCTCGCCGCATTGCGGGCCGCGCTGCCCGGCATCGAACTGTGGCTCGACGCGGGTTTCGCGGACTACGCGTCGATGCGCGCGCTGTTCGAGCGCATCGACGACGCCATCGATCAACACGACAGCCGTGCTGCCGGTTCCCACCTCGCGACTCTCGTGCCTGTGTTCGGCTCGGAGACGCTGCGCGATATCCACGCACTGCACGCGGCTCAGGGCGCCGGCCTTGCGCCGATCCTGTCGCTCGATCAGCGGGCGGGCGAACTGCTCGCCGCGGCCGCGCTCGACCGCTCGTCGGCGTGGTGGCCGCCGCGCGTGATCGCGATGACGCTCGACCAGGTCGGCAGCTACGCCGGCCCCGATCTCGCGACGTTCGAGCGCGTGCGCGCGCAGGCCGCCGCGCACACCACGCTGATCGGCGCGGGCGGCATCCGCAATCGCGACGATCTGGCTGCCGCGGCCGGCACCGGCGCAAGCGCCTGGCTGGTGGCCTCCGCGCTGCACGATCGACAGATCGACTGCGCGCATTCCGATTCCGCGTAGGCCTTCCATACAATTTCCATGCCACGCGTTCTGACAGCGCTGTCGGTAAACGCAACACAAGCCGGACTGTTCGCGTGTGACACTCTGCTTGACACTCTGCTCCAGAACGGCACACATTTTGTATGGCGCAGCGGGCGTTTGACGCGCGCGCCGACGCAGGATCAGGCACGCTTACCGCAAGGACCCCGCGTTTGTTCATCCGCTGAATGCAAAGCAGTACGACCGTAGGCGCGGCCCCGCTTCAACGCGGCGCTCGCCCGCCGATGCGTGTCGAAAGATCGGCATGGAGCTTGCTAAACCTGCCCCATGCATAGCCCCTCCATCGATCCATCGACCCCCAGCCCGAGCGCAACGCGCGCCGCGGCGCTCACACGCGACTGGATCTGTCCGTTCTGCCCTTTGCTGTGCGACGACCTGGCCGCCGCTGCTCACGACGACGGCACGCTCGATGTGCCGGACACCGAATGTTCGCGGCTCGCTCACGCGCTCGCGCAGTACGGCGCGACGGACGCGCAATGCGCTTGCACCGTCGATGGCGACGAGGTGGACAAGGATGCCGCGCTGGCGAGCGCCGCGCAGTTGCTCGCGAACGCGCGCCGCCCGCTATTCGGCGGCCTCGCCACCGACGTCGCCGGCATCCGCGCGCTGTATCCGCTTGCCGCCGCCTGCGGCGCGATCCTCGATCATCTGCACGGCGATGCGCTGACGCCCGCGACGCTCGCTTTGCAAGACCGTGGCTCGTTCTTTACGACGCTCTCCGAAGTGCGCGCGCGCGCCGACCTGCTGGTGTTCTTCGGCTGTCAGCCGTCGCGGCGCTATCCGCGCTTTTTCACGCGCGCGCTGGCGGGCACCGAACTCGCGCGCGAGCTGGTCTTCGTCGGCTGCGAAGCGGACCCGGCCGCGGCCGGCTTCGCGCAAACGCGCATCGACACGCTGCTGCCGGACACCGATCCGTACGACACGCTCGCGCTGTGGTCAGCGCTCGCGGAAGGACGCGACGCCGCGGTGCTGAGCCACGGCGATGGCAGCGCAGCCAACGTGGCAACCGCGCTCGCCTCGTTGCACGCACGCATCGCCGGCGCGCGCTATACGGTGGTCGTCTACGAACCGGCCGCACTGCCCGCGCCGCACGCGGCGCTGCTGATCGAAGCGCTGAACCGGATCGTGAAGGCCGTGAATCGCACGACGCGCTCGGCATGTCTCGCGCTCGGCGGCGACGACGGCGCGTTGACGGTCAATCAGACCATCACGTGGCTGTCCGGCTTGCCGCTGCGCACGCGCGTGTCGATGCCGGCGCACGCCGCGGGCATCGCGCCGCTCGATCACGATCCGTACCGCTATCGGACGGCTCGGCTGCTGGCCGACCGCGAAGTCGATGCGCTGCTGTGGATCGCGGGCTTCGCGCCGCACGCGTGGCCGGCGTCGCTCGATCCCGCGCTTGCCCTGATCGTGCTCGGTCATCCGGCGCTCGCCGATGCCGCCAGGGCACGCGGCGCGAACACCGTGTTCGTGCCGGTCGCGACACCGGGCGTCGATAGCGGCGGGCATCTGTTTCGCATCGACGGCACGGTCGTGATGCCGCTCACCGCCGCGCGTGGTGCCGCGCTGGAGTCGGTGGCGTCGATTGCCGCGAAGTTGAGCGGGCGATTGGGCGGGCAACTGAGCGAACGCTCGAGTACGCGCGAGGATCAGCCATGACTCTCGTCCGGCTCAAGGGCGGCACGTTGTTCGACCCGCTCCACAACGTCAACGGCGAGCGCCGCGACCTGACGTTCCGCGACGGCCGCATCGTCGACGTGCCCGCCACCACGCCCGTCGATCGTGAATACGACGCGACCGGCATGATCGTGATGGCGGGCGGCATCGACCTGCATTCGCATATCGGCGGCGGCAAGACCAATCTGTCGCGCCTGCTGCTGCCCGAGGACCATCGCGCCGATGCTCCGCGCGAGGCCGCCTACGAAGCCGCGCGCGACGACAACGGCCGCTACCTGCGCCTGCCGTCGTGCGGCGTCTGCACGCCGGGCACGCTCGCGACCGGCTACCGCTACGCCGAAATGGGCTACACGGCCGCGTTCGAGCCGGCGATGATGCCGTCCAACGCGCGCCACACGCACCTCGAAATGGGCGACACGCCGATCATCGATCACGGCGCGTACGTGATGCTCGGCAACGACGAGCTGTTCCTGCGGATGCTCGCCGCACGCGACGACTTCGAACGTCTGCGCGATTACGTCGGCTGGACGATCGCCGCGAGCAAGGCGCTCGGCGTCAAGGTGGTCAACCCCGGCGGCATCTCGGCGTTCAAGTTCAACCAGCGCTCGCTAGACGTCGACGAGCCGCACGCGCACTACGGCATCACGCCGCGCGACGTGCTGCGCACGCTGACGCGCGCGCTGACCGAGCTGCGCGTGCCGCATCCGCTGCACGTGCACACGAGCAACCTCGGCGTGCCCGGCAACCTCGCCTCGACCATCGCGACGATGGACGCCGCCGACGGCCTGCCGATCCATCTGACGCATATCCAGTTTCACAGCTACGGCACCGAGGGTTCGCGCAAGTTTTCGTCGGGCGCGCGGCAGATTGCCGGGGCCGTGAACGCGCGGCCGAACGTGTCGATCGACGTCGGCCAGATCATCTTCGGACAGACCGTCACGGCCTCCGGTGACACGATGATGCAGTTCCGCAACGCGCCGCTCGCGCGGCCGCACAAGTGGGTGGTGGGCGATATCGAGTGCGACGCGGGTTGCGGCGTGCTGCCGTTCCGTTATCGCGAACAGAGCTACGTGAACGCGCTGCAATGGATCATCGGCCTCGAAATCTTCCTGCTCGTCGACGACCCGTGGCGTGTCGCGATGACCACCGATCATCCGAACGGCGGACCGTTCACGAGTTATCCGCATCTGATCCGCCTGCTGATGGACAAGCCGTTTCGCGATGAGCAACTGGCGAAGCTGCATCCCGAGGCGCAGGTCGCCAGTGCGCTGCCGGAGCTCAAGCGCGAATTCTCGCTGTACGAGATCGCGATCATCACGCGCGCCGGTCCCGCGCGGCTGCTCGGTCTGCGCGATCGCGGCCATCTCGGCGCGGGCGCGGCGGCGGACATCGCCGTCTATCGCGACGAGCCGGACCGCGAGCGCATGTTCACGTCACCGGCCTATGTGTTCAAGGACGGCGAACTGGTTGCGCGCGACGGCACGCTGGTCGCGACGCCGACGGGCGGTATCCATTTCGTCGCGCCGGAATTCGATCGCGGCATCGAGACAACGCTGCGCGCGTATAGCGACGCGAACCTCGCGAGCAACTTCGCGCACGCCGCGATCAGCGACGACGAAGCCTGCCGCTGCTGCCGCGGCGGACGGCTATTGCCCGTCGAATGTCTAACCTGACGCGTCCACGATGAACACTTCCGCCCCGCTCGACATCAACGGCACCGCGATCGACGCGACCTTCGCCGAAGCCTTTCCGATGAAGGCGACCCGGCTCGTGATCACCGCGCACACGCCGACGTGGGCGATGCACGCGGCGGACTCGCTGGCGGGCTTCGCGACCTCGGTGATCGGTTGCGGCTGCGAGGCGGGCATCGAGCGTGCGCTCGCGCCCGCTGCCACGCCCGACGGCCGGCCCGGCGTCGCGGTGCTGTTGTTCGCGGTGTCGTCGAAGGAGCTCGCGAAGCAGATCGGCCGGCGCGTCGGCCAGTGCGTGCTCACCTGCCCGAGCACGGCCGTCTACGGCGGCATCGATCCGGCCACGAGCCGCGCGCCGCTGTCGGACCCGGCGCCGCTCGGCAGCGGGCTGCGCTTTTTCGGCGACGGCTGGCAGATCGCGAAGATGATCGACGCGGGGAACGGACCCACGCGTTACTGGCGCGTGCCGGTGATGGATGGCGAGTTCGTCTGCGAAGACATGGCGGCGACGGTCAAGGCCGTCGGCGGCGGCAACCTGCTGCTGCTCGCGCGCGACCTCGGCGCCGCGCTCGCGGCGGCCGAAGCCGCGGTCGCCGCGATGCGCCGGCTGCCGAACGTGATCATGCCGTTTCCCGGCGGCATCGTGCGCTCGGGCTCGAAGATCGGCTCGAAGTACGCGGGCGCGACCGCGTCGACCAACGACGCGTTCTGCCCGAGCCTGATCGGCCTTGCGCGGCGCAGCGAGTTGAGCGCGGACGTTGGCTGCGTGCTGGAGATCGTCATCGACGGTCTGACCGACGCCGACGTCGGCGCGGCGATGACGGCCGGGATCGGCGCGGCCGCCGGACTCGGCCGCGCGGCCGGCATGCTGCGCATTTCGGCGGGCAACTACGGCGGCAAGCTCGGGCCGTACCACTTTCATCTGCACGAACTGGCGGCGGGGCTCAACGGGAGTCACGCATGAGCACGACCACGTTGCGCGTGAAAACACCACCCGGCTTTCGCGTCGATGCCGCAGCGCTGTCACCCTCGGCGCTGGCCAGCATGAGCGTGGCCGAGATCGAGCGCATCGTGCTGCCGGCCGGCAACGAGCGCTGCGTGGTCGGCGACGTCTTCGAGGTTTCGCGCGACGACGCGCCTGCGTCCGGCGACGACATGGCCACGCTGCTGATCGACGGCGCCGCGCGGTGGCTCGACCGGCTCGGCGCGCAGATGGACGGCGGACGGCTCGTCGCGCGCGGCTCGGTCGGCGACTACAGCGGCTTCAGAATGAGCGGCGGCTTGCTTGAAATCGACGGCGACGCGGGGCACTTCACCGGCTGCGAAATGCGCGGCGGACGCGTGACGGTGCGCGGCGACAGCGGCGACTTCGTCGCCGGCGCACTGACGGGCGATATGGAAGGCATGAGCGGCGGCACGCTGACGATCCACGGCAACGCGGGCGCGCGGCTCGCCGACCGGATGCGCCGCGGCCTCGTGCTGGTCGGCGGCAACGCGGGCGACTTCGCGGCGTCGCGGCTGGTGGCGGGGACCGTCGGCGTGGCGGGGCAACTGGGCGCGCATTATGCCTATGCAATGAGGCGTGGCACGCTGCTGCTCGCGCAACGGCCAGAGCCACTGCCGCCCCCTACTTTCACCGGCGGCGGACACGGTTTCGACGTATTCTGGTCATTGCTCATACGCAGTCTCGCGGCCGAAATCGCGCCGTTTTCGCAGTGGCGCGCGGACCGTCTGCCGGTCCGCTTCACGGGCGACCTCGCGGTCGACGGCCGCGGTGAAATACTGATCGTCGGCTGACGCGGCGCTATGTCAGCCAGGACTGAAACGGTGTTCGGCAAAAAAGAAACGTCCCGCAACGATGTTGCATGGAGACAGGGCATGACGACAGCGGATTCTGCAAACGCGAAGCCTGATATCGACGTCAACGCAAATGCCAGCGCCGGCGGCCCGCGCTATGCCGGGCTGCTGATCGCGCTGCACTGGCTGATCGCGCTCGGCATCGTCGGGCTGCTCGCACTCGGGCTTTATATGGTCGGCTTGCCGAAGGGCTTGCCTGTCAAGGCGACGCTGATCAATCTGCACAAGTCGCTCGGACTGACGGTTTTCCTGCTGGTGCTTTTGCGCATCGTCGCGCGGCTGGTCCTTCACCGGCCTCCGCTGCCGCCGATGCCACCGTGGCAACGCGCCGCCGCGCGCACTACGCAGGGTCTTTTATATGTCGGCATGGTGGCGATGCCGCTTGCCGGGTATCTCGGCTCGTCGTTCAACACCTACGGCACGCGCTTCTGGGGCATCCTGCTGCCGAAGTGGGGCTGGGACGACGCGCATCTGCGCGCACTGTTCTTCGGCCTTCACCACACCATCGGCTTCGCGCTGATCGTGCTGATCGTGCTGCACGTGGCGGGCGCGTTCAAGCATCAGTGGATCGATCGCGACAACCTGCTCGCGAGGATGCTGCCATGACGATGCGAAGCTTATCGCGCCACACGCAGGCAGCCGCCGCGCTCGAAGTCCATACGCTGCGCACGCGCGACGGCCACCGCGTGTGGTACGCGCTCGCCGGCGCGCGCGACGGCGTGCCGGTCGCAGTGCTGCACGGCGGCCCGGGCAGCGGCAGTCAGCCCGGCGTGCTGCGGCTGTTCGATCTGCAGCGGTTTCGCGTCGTGCTGATCGACCAGCGCGGCACCGGTGCGTCGACGCCGCACGGCAGCGTGCGCCACAACCGCACCGACTATCTGATCGCCGATCTCGAAGCGATTCGCGCGCGGCTCGGCTTCGCGCGCTGGGGCGTGCTCGGCGGATCGTGGGGCGCGGCGCTCGCGCTCGCGTATGCGGGGCGGTGTCCGGGATCGGTGACGGGCGTCGTGCTGCGCGGCCTGTTCCTGACGTCCGCGCGCGAAGTGCGCGGTTTGTTCATCGCGTCACGCAAGCGTGCGCCGCGTGCGTGGTCGAGACTGCGTGCCGCTGCTCGCTGCGAGCACCCCGCGACACTGGCCGCGCGTTGCGGCGACACCTTGCAATACGGCGCGAATGAAGCGCGGCAACGCGCGCTCGCGCTGGCCTGGCGCGGCTATGAAAACGCGGTGCTCGCGAGCGCATCGCCGCGAGGCGCCGCACAACGACGTGCGAACCTGCGAAACCCACGCGACCCCCAACGCCACGCGCGCAAGCTGATCGGCAAATACCGGATTCAGGCGCACTACCTCGCGCATCGCTGCTGGCTCGGCGAGACGCGTTTGCTGTCGCTCGCGCGCCGCGCGGCGGCGGCCGGGGTATCGATTGCGGCCGTGCATGGTGCGCGCGATCCGGTGTGTCCGCGCGGCAATCTGCGACGTCTGTCGCGCGCGGTTCCGTCGGCGCGCGTCGAGTCTGTCAGCGCGGCGGGTCATCTGGCGAGCGACCCCGCGCTGCATGCATGCGTCGCGCAGGCGCTCACCGCGATGTTCACTCCCACCGTCGAAGAGGGGCGCAGCAGCATGCGTCGCGCGGCATGAAGATCAAGGTACTCGGCTCGTCGGCGGGCGGCGGCTTTCCGCAGTGGAACTGCAATTGCCGCAATTGCGACGGAGTGCGTCGCGGCACGGTGAAGGCGACGCGCCGCACGCAGTCGTCGATCGCGGTCAGCGCGAACGGCGAGGACTGGCTGCTCGTCAATGCATCGCCCGATCTGCTCGCGCAGATCGCCGCGCATCCCGAACTTCAACCAGCGCGGCGCGCGCGCGACAGCGGCATCGCCGCGGTGCTCGTGATCGACGCGCAGATCGACCACGTGACCGGCCTCTTGATGCTGCGCGAACGCGACACCCCGCTGCCGCTATACGCAACCGATGCGGTCTGGCAAGACCTCCGCTCCGGCTTTCCGGTCGCGCCGATCCTGTCGCACTACTGCGGAGTCGAGCACCGCCGTATCGCGCTCGACGGCGCGCCGCTCGCCGTCGACGCGCTGCCCGGCATCCGCATCGACGCGCTGCCGCTGTCGAGCAAGGCGCCGCCGTACTCGCCGCATCGCGATGCGCCGGAGCGCGGCGACAACATCGGACTCGTGCTGACGAACCTGCAATCGGGCCGGCGCGTGTTCTACGCGCCGGGGCTCGGCGCGATCGAGCCGCACGTGCTGGCGGCGATGCGCGAGGCCGATCTGCTACTCGTCGACGGCACGCTGTGGACCGGCGACGAAATGATCCGCCTCGGCCTGTCGAAGAAGACCTCGGCGGATATGGGCCATCTGCCGCAGAGCGGCGCGGGCGGCATGATCGAAACGCTCGATTCGCTCGGCGCGAAACGCAAAGTGCTGATCCATATCAACAACACGAATCCGATCCTGATCGAAGACGGCCCCGAGCGGCGCATGCTAGGCGAGCATGGCATCGAGGTCGCATACGACGGAATGAGCTTCGAGCTTTGAGGCGCGCAGTGAAGAGTACGGAGCGATGCAGTAACGAGGCGCGGCTGTGAACGACGATAAAACGGAGACGGCATGAACGCGAAAGACATTCAGGACACGACACCAACACGCGAGGTGAGTACAACGGGAACTCAAGGCATCGACCGACCCGCCTGGAGCCGTGAAGAATTCGAGGCGCAGTTGCGCGCGAAGGGCGCCGCCTATCACATCCACCATCCGTTCAACGTGAAGATGAATAGCGGCGGCTGCTCGCGCGAGCAGATTCGCGGCTGGGTCGCGAACCGCTTCTACTATCAGATCAACATTCCGCTGAAGGATGCGGCCGTGCTGTCGAACTGTCCCGACCGCGAGACGCGCCGCCGCTGGGTGCTGCGCATTCTCGATCACGACGGCTACGATGGCGCGGAAGGCGGCATCGAAACCTGGGCGCGTCTCGCGGATGCGGTCGGCCTCACACGCGACGAACTGTGGTCGCTCGAACACGTGACGCCGGGCGTGCGCTTCGCCGTCGACGCGTATGTGAATTTCGCGCGCCGCGCGCCGTGGCAGGAAGCGGTGTGCTCGTCGCTGACCGAGATGTTCGCGCCGCAGGTGCATCGCGACCGGCTCGCGAGCTGGCCCGAGCACTATCCGTGGATCGAACCCGAGGGCCTCGCGTACTTCCGCTCACGCATTTCGCTCGCGCAGCGCGATGTGCAGCACGGACTCGAGGTCACGCTTGCCCATTTCACGCGACGCGATCAGCAGGAACGGGCGCTCGACATCCTGCAGTTCAAGCTCGACATTCTGTGGACCATGCTCGACGCGATCGAGAAGGCGTTTGCGCAATGAACGACTCGACACGCGCCGCCCCCGCCACGCCGCTCGCGATCGCGAAGCCATTTCGCCTGCAATGGGAGCCCGCGCAGAACGCGCACGTGCTGCTGTACCCCGAGGGCATGGTGAAGCTCAATCAAAGCGCGGGAGAAATCCTCAAGCGCTGCGACGGCACACGCGACATCGATACGCTGATCGCCGACCTCGAACAGGCGTTCAACACGACCGGCATCGGCAGCGAGGTGCGGGCCTTCATCGCCGACGCGCATAGGCGCGGCTGGCTGGAGTAGCGCGATGACCGATCTTTCTCAACCTGGCTCTCAACCCGGCGCGCAAGTGCAAAGCGACGCGGCCGCCGTCGTGCCGCCGCCGCTGTGGCTGCTCGCGGAGCTGACCTATCGCTGTCCGCTGCATTGCGCGTTCTGCTACAACCCGCTCGACTACACCGATCACAACCGCGAACTGACCACCGGGCAATGGCTCGACGTGCTGCGCGAGGCGCGCGCGCTCGGCGCGGTGCAGCTCGGCTTTTCGGGCGGCGAGCCGCTGGTGCGCGACGACGTCGAAGTACTCGTCGAAGAAGCGCATAGGCTCGGCTTCTACACGAACTTGATCACGTCGGGCGTCGGTCTCACCGATCAGCGCCTCGGCGATCTGAAGGCCGCCGGGCTCGATCACATCCAGTTGTCCTTCCAGGATTCGACGCAGCAGTTGAACGACTTCCTGAGCAGCACGCGCACCTTCGAGCTGAAGCAGCGCGTCGCCGCCGCGCTCAAACGGCACGGCTTTCCGATGGTGATGAACTGCGTGCTGCATCGCTACAACCTGCCGCATGTCGACAAGATCATCGAGATGGCATTGGCTCTCGGCGCCGAATATCTGGAGCTGGCGAACACGCAGTTCTACGGCTGGGCGCGCGAGAACCAGGCGCAACTGATGCCGACGCAACAGCAGCTCGAAGAAGCCGAAGCGGTGGTCGCGCGCTATCGCCGCACGCATGGCGAGCGCTGCAAGATCTTCTTCGTCGTGCCCGACTACTTCGAGCGGCGTCCGAAGCGCTGCATGAACGGCTGGGGCGCGGTGTTCCTCGGCGTCGCGCCCGACGGCGCCGCGCTGCCGTGTCACGCGGCGCGCGGCCTGCCCGGCCTGACGCTGCCGAACGTGAAGGAGATGCCGTTGCGCGAGATCTGGTACGACAGCGACGCGTTCAACCGCTTTCGGGGTTTGCAATGGATGAAGGAGCCGTGCCGCAGCTGCGATGAAAAGGACCGCGACCTCGGCGGCTGCCGCTGCCAGGCCTACCTGCTGACCGGCGACGCGGCCAACGCCGACCCGGTATGCGACAAGTCGCCGTTTCACGACACCGTGGTCAAGATCGTGCGGCGTGCAGCATCGGGATCTGCATCCGAAACCGGGGCGACAGCAGCGGCCCGCGAACAGCCGATCCTGTTCCGCAACGACGCCAACTCACGCAAGTTCGCGGCCGCTGCCCGCGAGCCCGACGCCGGCGGCGATAACCGGGCGTCACCCGGAGTCCAATCATGAGTGCCGACACCATCTCCGTTCTGCTCGTCGACGACCATGCGGTCGTGCGCGAAGGCTACCGGCGTCTGCTCGAACTGAATGCCGACGTCGAGGTGTGCGGCGAAGCGGGCGACGCCGCGCAGGCCTACCAGCGTTTTTGCGCGCTGCGGCCCGACGTGGTCGTGATGGATGTGGCGCTGCCGGGCGCAAGCGGCATCGAAGCGATGCGGCGCATGCTCGCGCGCGAACCGGACGCGCGCGTGCTGATCTTTAGCGTGCACGAGGAATCGATCTTCGTGCGGCGCGCGCTCGACGCGGGCGCGCTCGGCTACGTGACCAAGGCGAGCGCGCCCGACGTGCTGGTCGAAGCGGTGCGCTCGATTGCGCGGCGTGCCCGCTACCTGAGCCCGGACATCTCGCAGGCGCTCGCGCTGCGCACCGCGTTCAACGAAGGGCCGCCGGGGCGTCAGTTGTCGGCGCGCGAGTTCGAGGTGCTGCGGCTGCTCGTGCAGGGCTATACGCTGCCGAGCATCGCCGAAAAACTGGGCTTGAGTCAGAAAACGGTGGCCAACCACCAATCGGTAATCCGGCAGAAGTTCGGCGCCGACAACGGCGTACAGCTTGCGCAGATGGCAAGCCGCCTCGGGCTTCAGTTCACGGGCTCGGCCAGCCCCGCCTGAGCGGGCACGCGCGCGCAGAACAGAAAACCGCGCTGCGGCTCGCTCGCGATGTGAAATTCGCCGCCGAGCGCCTCGACGCGTTCGCGCATGCCGATCAGCCCGAGCCCGCTGCGCGGCCTGGACAGATCGGTGCCGGGGCCGTCGTCGGCCATCGTGACGACGATCTCGTCGATCTGCGTGCCGTTGTGTTCGCGCGGCGCGCGCACCATGAACAGTTCGACGCGCGAGCGGCGGGCGAACTTCGACACGTTCGTCAGTCCTTCCTGCACGAGCCGGTACAGCGTGATCGTCAACGCGTCGCTGAGGCCACTGAAATCCCCTTCGATCGTCATCGAGAACGACGCCTCGGGCAAGCGCTCGCGCCAGCCGTCGACGCAATGTTCGAGCGCGGTCGGCAAGCCGAATTCGTCGAGACCGATCGGCCGCAGGCGGCGGATCATGCCGCCGATCTCGCGGTACACATGCGTCGCGCTCTGCATCAGCCCAAGCGCGATGCGATGAATTTCCGGCTCGCGCTCGCCCGATAGATCGCGGATGCGCGCCGCGTCGAGCGAGATCGCGTTCAGGTATTGACCCAGCTCGTCGTGCAGCTCGCGCGCCAGATGGCGGCGCTCCAGTTCCTGCGCCTGCAGCGCCTGACTGGCAAGGCACCGGTTGTCGGCGAGCAGCCGTTCGGCCTGTTCCTCGAGCATGCGGCGATGGCGCAGTTCGCGGCGCGCATCGCGATAGCGGCGCCACGCGAACCACGCGAGCGCGATCGACAGCACGAACAGCGCGCCCGGCAACTCGTCGAGCTGGAAGCGCTCCATGCCACGCGTGAACCGGTAGACCTTCTCGCTGAGATCGAAGGTGGCGCCGAGCACCGCCGCGAGCACGGTCACGGCGACGACCCAGCCGAGGTCGCGCCATATCGGCGACGATGGCGGCGCTCGGTCAGCGGAAGAGGAATGGATCGGTTCGCTTGACATGACGCTTGCATTCTACTCAGCGCCGGCACACGCAGCGGGTTTTGCACGAGTTTGGGAACGCTTCCCCGGCAGATCGGGAAAAGCTCCCGCGCGGCTTACAGACGCGTATGCGAAGCTTTACACCAACGTCAAGCAACGCGCGACACGCGTACCAATCAAGCCGGCAGGAGACAATAACGATGAGCATGCGATCACAAGCACGCCGCAAACGCCGGCTTCAGCGGCGTGCCGGCATCACCCTCTGCGTCGGCGGCGCGCTCGCCGGTCTGTCCACGAGCGTATGGGCGCAGGCGGAGCCGCTGGTCGCGGCGTCGGCGCCGGCCGCGGCGTCTTCCGCTGCGTCTTCCGCTGCCTCGTCCGGCACAGCCGACGGCAACGCCAACAGCAACACCACACCCACCACGACCCTCGCGCCGATCGTCGTCGTAGGCACCACGCCGCTGCTCGGCATCGGCACACCGCTCACGCTGGTGCCGGCCAACGTGCAGACGGTCCACGCGGCCGATATCCAACGGCAGGGCCGCCAGACACTCAGCGACTATCTCGCGGCGAATCTGCCTAGCGTCACGATCTCCGACGCGCAGGGCAACCCGTATCAGATGAACCTGTTCTATCGCGGCTTCACCGCGTCGCCGCTTCTGGGCACGCCGCAAGGTTTGTCGGTATTCGTCGACGGCGTGCGCGTGAACGAACCGTTCGGCGACGTCGTGAACTGGGACCTGCTGCCGCAACAGGCGATCGACACCATGCAGCTGATCCCCGGCTCCAATCCGACTTTCGGCTTCAATACGCTCGGCGGCGCGCTGTCGATCACGACGAAAAACGGTAAGGACAACCCGGTCGGCGAGGCCGAAATTCAGGGCGGCTCGTGGGGACGCAAGGCCGCGCAGATCGAACAGGGCGGCACGATCGGCCAGAACCTCGACTACTACTTCACCGCCAACGCCGCGAACGACAACGGCTGGGCCGAGCAGAACGAGAGCCGCATCCGCCAGGCGTTCGGCAAGCTGCGCTATACCGACGCCGACACGACGCTGTCGTTATCGGCCGGCGGCGCGGACAACGATCTGCACGGCGCGCAAACCATTCCGCGCTCGTTCCTCGGTAACCCCAGGCAACCGTACACGTATCCCGATCAGAATCAGAACAGCGCCGGCTACCTGACGCTGTCGGGCGATCATTACTTCAACGACACCGTCGAGCTGAGCGGCAACGCGTACTACCGGCACTTTCGCAATGCCAACACCAGCAGCAACGTCAACAACGACTACGGCACGATCAATCCGGACGGCACTGTCGACACATTGCAGGCGACCAACGTACAGTCCACCGTGACGACCGACAGCTACGGCGCGAGCCTGCAACTGACGCTGCTCGGCAAGCTCGGCGGCATGCAGAACCAGTTCATCGCGGGTATGGCCGTCGATGCCGCCGACTCGCGCTTCACGCAGTCGTCGCAGGACGCGACGTTTACCGATTCGCGCGCGACGGTCGGCATCGGGAATTTCGCTCAGCAGACCAACGCGAACACGCACAACACGAACTACGGCATCTACCTGACGGACACGCTTTCGCTGACGCCGCAGTGGTCGCTGACGCTGTCGGGCCGCTACAACTGGGCCGATGCGACGATCGGCGACGAATCCGGCACGCAGCCGCAGCTCGACGGCCACCATACGTTCTCGCGCTTCAATCCGGCGGTCGGCATCAACTGGAATCCGACGCCGGCGCTCACCGCCTACGCGACCTACAACGAGGGCATGCGCTCGCCGACCGCGATCGAGCTGGCCTGCGCAGATCCGAACGCGCCGTGTTCGCTGCCGAACGACTTCATCTCCGATCCGTCGTTGCAGCCGGTCATTTCGAAGACCTATGAAGTCGGCGCGCGCGGCAGGATCGGCGGCAACACGACATGGAGCGCGGCTGCCTACAGCACGACGCTCGACAACGACATCGAGTTCATCAGCAGCAACGGCGCGGGCAGTTCGCAGGGGTTTTTCCAGAACGTCGGGCGCACGCGCCGGCAAGGTGTCGAACTGGCTGGGCAGACGAAGTACGGTCCGTTCACGGTGACCGGCAGCTATAGCTACGTCAATGCGACCTACCAGTCGACATGGGTCGAAAGCAGCCCCAGTAACTCGAGCGCCGACGCGAACGGCAACATCACCGTGCATCCCGGCGACCACATCCCGAGCATTCCGGCGACGACCGTCAAGCTGCGGCTCGATTACGCGGCCACCGCGAAATGGCGAATCGGCACGAATCTGACGTGGCGCGGCAGCATCTACGCGCAGGGCGACGAGAACAACCAGGACGTGAACGGCAAGATCTCCGGCTATCAGTTGATCGATATGGACACCAGCTACCAGGTGACGAAACAGTTGCAGGTGTTCGCGTCGGTGTCGAACCTGCTCGACAAGCGCTATGCGAGCTTCGGCGCGCTCGGGGAGAACTTCTTTACCGGACCGGGCAATACGTTCAACGGCACGGCGCCGGTCAACGAGCAGTTCGTCGGGCCCGGTGCGCCGAGGGGGTTCTGGGTGGGGATGAGGTATGCGTGGAAGTAGCGACGCGTCGCGTGGAGGATCGCGTGGCTTCGCTCCTTCCGACCATGCTCCACTTCGGCGGGGCACCGCAAAGCCGGGTCACGAAGCGACCCGCACCACCACGACTGCGCATAGGCCATGTCGCCCATGAACTCGATCCCGCGAGCACGAAGCCATTAGGCATCAAACGCGGTTGGTGTGTGCATAGCTATGACCTTCAACCCGTTTTGATCGAATAGAGGTCGAGCAGGAATTCGTTTTGCTGCTTGCGAATTGAATAATGGCAACGAGCCCCCATGACATCGTACATATCCACATGTGTTTTTGGCGGCTCTTCAATATTCCAATCATAAGCCAGTTTAGGGGCTAGATCGCAAGCCTTTGCCGATTCATCTTGTGCGCGCATGTACCGGTCGAGCTCAGCCTTGCTCGCGCCTTTGATGCCACGTGCGGACTTAATTGAATTTGCCAGTTTCCTGTTGTCGACTTCAAGGGATTTTGCATGATGCTCATAGCAATCAAGATCTCCAAATCCGCCACCGCCCAGGTACTGCATGCAATTTGAATCGTTGATCACCTCATCGGCAAATATCGACCGAAAGTTACAAAGCGCCATGACTAGCACGAAGCACTTCAAAAATTTATTCAATGTCGATACCGCTGCCATGTCGAGCATCATAATTTCCTGTTCCAAAAAGTCGTGCTTCAAGGGCGCGCCGCCACTCAATCCCTCGGGCGCGATACACTCGAATATAGGCAGGCAATGCGGCATAATTCCCGGTGTTAACCTTATCGACCAATTGCGCAATACCCGTTCCCGGGCCCGCGTTGTAAGCCATGCTTACTAGAGCATCATATTCGTATTGGTGTAATGGAACACACACACGGCGATTAATCGCAGACTCGCATTCGGCAAAATTTTTTCTTGTAAGCTCTCGCGCACGCTCTACGGAAATCGTATCACCTACGTGCAAGTGATCCGAAGATATAACTTTATGACCGAACGCAACTGTCGGATACCCCTTGCTATCGACGTAAACCTTTAGAATCATTCCATCGACAACGGGCATACCTCTATAGTTGCCATTCAAAACACCGCTTTCACATACCGCCATAAAGCCAATTCCGTCATTGGAAATCTTCCACGACTTGCCAAGCCTATCCGACTGAAGAATTACAAGTGAATTCGGGTTGGTGTCTGTTAGTGCTGCTCCCAGTGCATCCGACATCACGCCTCCCTGTGACCAATAAAAAGGCGAATGGATCGCGCGCCCTCTGTCTGATAGCGCTTGGTGCGTCCCTGCAAATCGGTAATGCCGTGAACAAGTGCGCCCGATGGAAGTCGGGCGGTGTAATACGTATCAGGGAGTACCTTACCTCCTGTATCCGTTAGCGTGAACCGCTGATCGAAGCGATTCCGTGAGCGTCCGCGACAGTCGCACGCCCATGCGTAACCCAGGGCTTCGGCCATTTCGTAACCGTTTGAATACGACTTCAGCCTATCGAACGGAAACCATTCGCCGGTTTCGACGTTCAGCGCCATTGCGGATGGCATTGGCGGAAAGTTTGAGTAGACTGAATAAGTGATACGGCAAAGCAGGCATTCTTCCTCGCCTCCGGTTTCATCCTGTTTCTGTTGTTCCATTTGACCTCTTCTGATTTTCCAGAAAACACCCGACGAATTAACCATCCGAAGGAGTCACGGTCAACAGTTTTAATTTAAGATAGAGCCGTTTTGACAAGGATTGACGATTGCATCCAGACGTTATCGCTGAACGCATCCAGCCGCATGTATTGATACATCAGTTGCGCCTGCCCCTTGCCTCACGACAACGACCAGGGATCAACCTAGCCACCCTCGATCACGAAATGTTTCGCGTCGGGATTCGAGGGGAATAGGCGCCAGTCCTCATCATCAGGTATCGCATCCGCAAGAATGACTAGTCGCATATCTCTCGCCAGCAAAATGACGGTATCACCGTTCTCGCCCGCCTCGATATCCAAAACGGCCGTTGGGCCATGTGTTACAAGGAGATCGCGGATTCGTTGCGTTTTCACTCTCGACTCGCTTCCGATGCCGCGAAGTCTGAGTAAGACGCAACAATCGCGTGTCCCTGCTCGATGCGCCGACGGAACAAACCGTCACTGTCGGACAGGTCGCGTCGCGTTACGACGAGGTGCCTGGCAGTGTGCCGAAATATCGTTATATCGAATCGTGCGACCGGCTGTGCCGGTTTGTCCATTCGGCTGCGACATCGCCGTTGCCGGGTAGTCAGTTGCTGCGTGGAAAGTAGGACTTGGTCAGACAGACGATCTCAGATCGTCGGTCTCAGTGCGGCCATCAACCGTCATTCGTTCGCGTCGTTACTCGGACATTCACACGTCCGTTCCACCCAGGAAGCAGCCACGATTCGCGAGATTGAGCGCTGCATGATCGGGGCGCTCCCTCAAGCGTCGAGTCCTTCGCTTTGCTCGTCTGCGCCCGGAAACTTCAGTTGACGCACCTTGTGATAGAGCGTCTTTTTCGGCATTCCCAGTTCAGCGCTGGCCTCGGCGATATTCCCGTTGTGCCGCCGCAGCATATCCGCGATCAGCATGTGTTCGAAATGGGCAAGTTGCTCCGCAAGCGTTCCGGTTTTAATCCGCTGCCCGCCGGCCGGCAGCAGGCGGTCGCCATCGAGCCCAAGGACAAAGCGATCCGCGACGTTCTGTAATTCCCGCACATTGCCCGGCCACTGATGCGTCATTAGCTCCGAGACCTGGGATGCAGACACAATCGGAGCCGACAGCCCAAAACGAAGTGCGGCAGCGAGTACGAAATGCTCGAATAGCAGCGGTATGTCTTCTCGACGTTCGCGCAGAGGGGGTAAATCGATCAACGCGACGTTCAACCGATACAGCAGGTCAGCGCGGAAACGTCCGTCTGTCGCAAGTTCGACGAGATCTGCCTTCGATGCCGCCACGATCCGGCAATCGACAGCTATCGCCTCGTTCGAGCCCAGTCGCTCAATCTGGCGTTCCTGCAATACCCGCAGCATCTTGATCTGCAATGCGATCGGCATGGTTTCGATCTCGTCCAGAAAGAGCGTGCCGCCGGTGGCCCATTCGATCTTGCCGATGCGGTTCTTGATTGCACCCGTGAACGCACCGGCCTCATGACCGAATAGCTCACTCTCGAATAGCTGCTCCGGTAAGCCGCCACAGTTGAGCGCAACGAAATGATGATCGCGGCGCCCACTGAAATCGTGCAGTCCACGGGCGATCAGTTCCTTGCCCGTGCCCGTCTCGCCGGTAATCAGCACCGACACTGAGGTATCCGCCAGCCGCAGGATTTTCCGTCGAACCTCGACGATCGCGGGCGACTTGCCGAGCACAAGCGCCTCTATTCCCCGCCAGTTGTGCAGCGCCGCGCGCAAACCCTGCACTTCGAGCGTCAAACGGCGCTTCTCGACAGCGCGTGTTACACGACTCGCGATGTGGTCCGACGAAAAAGGCTTCTCGATGAAATCATAGGCGCCCGTTCGCATCGCCCCCACCGCTGTCGCGATGTCCGCGTGCCCGCTGATCAGTACAACAGGGATCTGTGGATCGATCGCAAGGACACGTTCGAGCAATTTCAGACCGTCGATGCCCGGCATCCGTACATCGGACACGATCACCACCGGTGCACCCGGTGCGACCTCCGCCAGCGCCGCGGCCGCCGACTCATACGCCCGCACTGGAAAGCCAGCCAAAGCAACCGCCTGCTCGACGCCGAGACGCACGTTCTCATCGTCTTCGACCACAACAACGCTAATCTCATCGCCCATTGGCTGCCTCCTGCTCCGTCGCCACGGAGAATTCAATAGTGAATTGTGCGCCGCCGTTGGGTCGGTTTGCGGCGGAGATTCGCGCCCCAAAGCCGTCCACAAGACGCGAGGTAATCGCGAGCCCGAGACCCAGGCCGCGGCCTCGCGGCTTCGTCGTCACGAATGGTTCGAATAGATGCGCCAGAACCTCCGGCGCGATGCCCGCGCCACTGTCGCTGACGGTGAACCGCACACGGCTCGGCCGTTCGGTTCTGGAAGCTTCGATCGCGATCACGCGCTTATCCTGATCCGCGACGGCATCCAGCGCATTGCCGAGCAGGTTGACGATCACCTGCTGCAGCTGGCTCGGCTCTGCGCATATCGTCGTGCCGGCCGGGATCAGGACATCGAGTTGCACCTGCTCATCGCGAATCCGTGCTTCGTAGATCAGCACCGCATGCGCGACCGCTTCATTCAGTGACACCGCGACACGTTCGAATTCAGGCTTGCGGGCGAAGGTCTTGAGTTCGCTTGTGAGTATCGCCATGCTGTCGACGAGCCGCGAAATTCTTTCGAGGTTTCCGATGGCAGGCGCAGGCTGATTGCGTTCGAAAAACGTCCGTGCATTGTCGCAGAGCGTTTTGATGGCAACGAGCGGCTGGTTCAGTTCATGCGTCAGACCGGCCGCCATTTGTCCGAGCACCGCGAGCTTGCCCGCATGCACGACCTCTTGCTGGGAATCCCGCAGTAGCTGCTCGGTGCGTGTGCGCTCGACAATCTCCTCCCGCATCCTTTCATTGGCCTGCGTCAGTGCCGCCGTGCGCTCGCGAACCGTGATCTCCAGCCGATCATTGGCGCGGCGCAGCGCGTCCTGTGCCCTGAGTTTTTCCGCTATGGCGCGGCGGCGCTGGATCGCATAGAGGCAATACAGTCCGATGATGAGGAAGCCCCCCGTGACGAACGCAAGCGCGATTTGTTGCTGGCGCCGCGCGCTGGACACGTCGAGCAGAATCATGATCGAATCGCCGGCCTGGGGCGCGGTTCGCGACATTGCCAGATATCGCCGCTCGTGGCCTGGGCGACCCCAGTCGGGAAAGCGTGCAAACCACGCCGAAGTGTCCCAGTCACCGAGACGCCGGTACGGCAGCGCTTCTACGCTACGGCCGGCATATTGCCGCGATGCCTGGATCTGGCGTTGCTGCTGTGCCGTTATCGGTCTAAGCGACGTGAACTTCCACGCCGGAACCGTGGAAATGACAATCACGCCGTTACTATCGATCACCATCGCCGCGACGCCCGGCACTCTCCACGCGGATTCAAGCGCGTCTACGCTGACCTTGACGGCCGTGGCCCCGATCGGCCCGCCATCCTCTCGCACCGCGCTCGCGAAATAGAGGCCAGGCATGCCGGTGTTCGTGCCGATACCGAAGAACCGGCCCGATCCATGTGCGAGCGCGTCCTGGAAATACGGTCGATAAGACACGTTGGTGCCGACGAAACTTTCTGGCCGATTCCAGTTGCTCGCGGCGATGACCAGGCCGTGCTGGTCGATCACGTCTACGGCAACGCTGCCGGCCTCGCGATTCACGGCGTCAAGATAGGTATTGACCGTCTGTAGAAGTCCGGCCGGTGGGTGGGGCATCGCACTCAACAACGCGCGCACGCTTTCCTGCTTCGCGACGATCGAAGGCATCATCTCGTAGCGTCCGAGCTCGCTCCCGAGGCTGGCAGCATACAGGTCGAGCCGGTGTGCGCCGATCTCCACGAGCGCATCGATCGAACGGTCCCACGCAAACTCGACCGCGGCGGCAGCCACACCGACGTAAAGCGCGGCGGCGGCCATCCATCCCCACAACGGAATACCGCTTATTTTCATGCCCAAGGTCGCCCCGCGGCGCTCGATTGCAGAATGACTGCCGATCCCGACGTGGGGAACGGCGTCCCGACGCTTGCCAATAGCAACTCATCATCCCATGCGCGCTAGAACGACCAACGTGACCGTGACGACAATCGCCCCGCCAATGCGGGTGGCAATCTGCGCAAACGGCATCAGTTGCATGCGGTTGGCCGCCGTGAGGATGGCGACGTCGCCGGTCCCGCCCTGCCCACTGTGACAGGCGTTCACGATAGCTGTGTCGATAGGGTACATCTTCAACATGCGCCCGACCAGGAAGCCGGTCCCCATCAGTGTGGCCACCGTCGCGACGATCGTGACGATGTTCGCCGGCGTGAACGCAGCCATCAGTTTGTCCCACGGCGTCATCGCCACGCCGATCGCGAACAGCAGCGGATAGGTCACGGCCGTCGAGAAAAACTTATATACGACGAACGCGCCTTCCTGCAATGGCGGCGATACCGCCCGGGCGAGCTTGACCAGCACCGCGAGAAACAGCATGGCCACCGGCGCGGGCAGCCCGAACATGTTGCGACACATCAGCCCGAGCAGGTACAGCGTGATGGCAGTGATTCCAGCCGCCGCGATGTGGGAGACGTCGACGTGCCCGCGAATTTCTTCCTCCACCGGGTTCATCTGGTCCACCTCGCCGGCTTGCAAACGCCCCTGCCCCGTGAGATGCGGAAAGCGTTTGCCGACCATATCGAGCGCGCCCGCGAAGATGATCGCGGTGAGACTGCCAAGCATCACGGGCGGCAGCACCAGGGCGAACAATTCGCCCTGCGGCAGATGAAGGATTTCGGAATAGCCGATCGACAAAGGTATCGCGCCTTCGCCGATGCCGCCCGCCATGATGGGTACCACGACATAGAAAAACGTATGGCGCGCGCCGAGCCCGAGTGCCGTGCCGACCAGCGTCCCGACGATGCCCGCCGCGACCGAGCCGAGCCCGAGCGGAATGAAGATTTTGATGAAGCCTTGAATCAGCACACGCCGGTCCATGCTCAGAATGCTGCCTACGATGATCGACGCAATAAACAGGTACAGGAAGTTGGTCGATTTCGTGAAATCCGTGGTAAGCGTGAGGATTGGCTTGGGCAATAGGTGGTAGTAGGTCAGCGCGGAAGGTATAAAGGTCGCAAAGATCGCGGCCGCGCCGATATTGCGCACGATCGGCAGGCGCTTGCCGATCTCCGCGCAGGTGAAACCGAAGAAGGCCAATACGGCGATCGCCATTGATATCTCGCCGGGCAGCTTTCCGGTGATCGCGAAACCCGCGATCAGCGCGAGCAGGATGACGTAGACCGGCAGCGGAATAATGCCGATCCGGTATTCCATCAGTTTCCACCAGCCCTCAGGCCAGAATCGGGGCTTGATTTCGGGTTGCGGCGCCGGCACCGGTACCGGCTGTGATGTGTGTGGAGTGACTGGCACGACGTGTCTCCTCGGCGTTTGAAGCCCGGTGCTGCATTCCGATAAATCAGTCGAATGCGGCCCGGTCTTCGGACTGATCAGTCGATCGTAATACAGCTTTTGGCTCTCACGCGACGAATCGCACGTTTGCCTGAGGTGTGCGAGTGTCCAGGTTGCGACCGCGATTCAAGTGGTCGTCAACCTCCGCGGCGCAGCCGATCATCCGGCCATACAGGAACACGGTAAAGGCCGCGGTCTCCAGCGCCTGACTGGAGAACTCGCCAGCCCGATGGCGCGCCCACAGCATCTTCAGCAACACCGAGGCAATCAATGCATCCACGTTGACCGCGAACACGTTGCGCGTGACGTTTTCGTCGTACAACGCCTGCACCAGCGCACGGTAGTAGTCGTGAAAGACGTTGTACTCGCCCCGAGCCTCGAAGCGTTGACGCACGAACGCCTCACGGGGATCGACGTTGATGGGCTTGCCCTTGAACACCGGATGGTTGATGCAGGGCAGTGCCGTGGCTTGCTGTGCGCCGACCTCCTTGCGTTGTGTCCGCTCCTCGCCATATGCACGTGCGAATCCGGCAGCCATCGCTTTCAGGTCGAGACCGTGCGCCGGATCACCGGGATCGGTCATCGCGACCTCCTTGAAACGCTCAAGCAGGAACGCCACTCCCTCGAAGCCATTGCCGCCATGCGCGTAGCCCGCGTGGGTGAGAAAGCCGACCATCGCTTTGTTGAGTTGGACTCGTTCCGGCGTTTCGGGACCGTCCGCCGATACCGCGCCCTTCGCGCCCTGCGCGGAGATCGCGCCCGGTCCGTTCGTGAGCAGCAGGCCCACGAGTGTCTGAAATCCAAACAGCTCAGCTTCATCCGGCTTACCCCCAATCAACGCGGCGCACGCAACATCGGTCAGCGAGCGCTGTCCTAGCACCTCGTCCATCGCGATACCGCAGAAGCGTCCCGCTTCATGTTGTCCAGCGTCGACCGACGCGCCGATCAGCGTTCCGAACAGGCGCATCCACCATGGCAGGTTTTCGACGGTCATCCGCGATACGCGTTTGCGCATCAACGGCCCCCACGCGAGCGTCGTGGTGATTGCAGCCAGCACGGCATCGGCGTTCGGGTGTCCGTCGAGGCCCTGTAAATAGCGGATGAACACGGACTTCGCTTCTCTATCCGTCAGGCCAGCGAGCATCGCCTGGGCCTTTTCGTCGGGCGCCTCACACGTGAGCAACGCGCGCGTCTCGGCATCGGACTGCAGCAACGACAACTCGAAGTCTTCGTCGAGCGCATCACGCAGGCCGGCCACGGTGCCGAGGTCGACGAACGCTTGCGCAGCCCGTCGCGCGCGGTCCGCGCGACGAGGCCCGACAATGCTCGCCGCCGCCGCGAGGACGCTATTCGGCGCGTTGCCCGCGTCGCGCGCGGCTTGCGCCGCCGCAAGCGTCGCGTCGCCATGCAGGTTGAGTTCGGCGCCGACCGCAACACTGACGAGTTTCGCGTCGTTTGCGCCCCCCGGTTCGTGCAACAGCGCAAGGCAAAGGTTGCCCTCGAGCGAATACTGCGCGGCCTGTAGCACCGGCACGCCGTGCAGACTTGTCACCTGCGTGTCCGGGTCCATCTGCGATGCGCCCGAAGCGTCCTTCATATTCTGGCGGGGCAACACGATGCCGACCTGCTGGTTTAGCGCGGCGATCTGTGCGTCATACGGCGGCAACGCTGTGACAACCGGCAGGTCGAGCTCGGGCGGCAATGCAATTCCTATTGACGAGCGAAACCATGGCTTGAGCGCGAGACTGCCTTCTGGCGCGAAGTCGGGCCGCGCGCCGTTTTCATGCATCACCGCCGTCAGGGCCGCCGGAATGTGGGCGATATTGGTTACGAGCGCGCCTTTTGCGCTGCACACCGGATCGTCCGGTGTGAACGGTCGATCGACGCCAAACTTCTCCATGAACCAGCGCTCTTTTGATGCAGCGTCGTCGTTGCCGCCGGCCAATGCTCCCGCATGGCCGACCGCGCGCGTCAGTTTCTGCTTCCAGCGGCCGACCACGCAGGCGACCACCGGCTTGCTGAAATTCGCTTCGAGTTCGTAGTACCCGCCCGGCTCCGAGTACAGCACGGCCGCCTTGCTGCGCGCGTCGTTGGCGAGCGCGAACGCGAACTCCGGCGCCGCGAAATGGATATAAACGTCCTTACCACTCGACATCAGCGTAGTCGTTCCCCAGCCGGCCATTCGCAGGTACGTCGCGATCGTTGTCGTGAAATTTCCCGAGTTCGAGAAGATCGCGATCGAGCCTTTCCTGAGTGCCTCGTCGGGGCTATCGCCGCCGAGTGCGCCGCCGATGCGCACGCGGTTCCACGCATCGGCAATGCCGAGGCTATTGCCGCCGAAGATGTCAATGCCGTTTTGCTGTCCCATCGCACGTATTTCGCGCGAATCGTGCACGGACAATTTCTCCGTGACGATGAAGATCTTCTTCAGTTCTGGATTAACGCGAATCAGTTCGGCCACACCGTCGCGCGCGGCGGATGGCGGCAAATAGATCACGCCGCAATTGAAACGATGGCCGTCCTGCAGCCCTTCCAGCACGCTGTTGTACACGGGGATATTGCCAAGCGAAGTCTCCAGCACCTGTCCGCGGCGTCCGGGCGACGTGCCGAAAACCACGTTACCTCCCGAATACGCGTGGCCCACCGGCGTGACTTGCCGCGACTCGCCCCCGAGTATGTTCAGCACGCACACGCGGTCCTCGCGGCAGGCAGCCTGCGCGAGCGAACTGATGCCGACGTAGTATTTGAAATCTCCTGCACCTTGCCTGTACATGGTCTTCCTCCAGATTGATTAATGCTCGAGTCATGACGGCTCAGGCCTGGGCGGGCGCGCCTTGCGCACTGCTGAGCGTCGCGGAGACCAGCTCGCGGCCGCCTGCTTTCATCCACGCGTCCGCCGCCTTCGCGTACTGGATGACTTCGCTGATATCCGAATCGAACCCGAAAATGCTGTAGGGCAGGCCGAGCGCATCGCAGGTGTCACGCATTGCACCCATGCCGCGTACAAGATTAGGGCCGCCGCGCCCGATCACCACGTAAAGCGGCGTCGGTCCGTTCTTGCTGAAATGCTCGCGCAACGCATCGGCCATTGCGCGCAGCGTCTCGAAGATATCGGTGTTGTTCGACTTCCCGCCGATGATGAACAGCACGTTGGTCTGTTTCAGCCAGTGCTTGAAACAGATGCGAGCCACTTCCTTCATCTTTTCGTAGGGAGGATTCCCACCGAAGTCCGAGGAAATGATCGCGTCGTCGCCCAGGATCTCCGACACCAGCGAGTTGGCCCCGCCGCCAAAAGTCGGCGCGAGGATCGTGCCGCCTTCGTTGATCACGTAGACGTCGCTTTGACCCTGGTAGGTCCGCAACTGGTTGATCTCTGATTCGAAATCGGAATAGTCGACCGAGAACACGTGCGCGGGTATGTCGAGCCGCTGCCAGCGAACGTCGTCGCGATCAAAGCCGCATTTGAAATCGCACGCGACTGGCGTCAGCCGGCCATCGCGACCGGCCTGCATGCGGATCGGGTTTAGCTCTAGCGTCGTCATACCGAAGTTGTGATAGAGCTCCCACAGTTTCGGCAGGTGTTGCACCAGCGGCGAGATGATTTCCTTAGGCGCGTTCAGGCGCGACAGCGCGTTCGCGACGACGAACGCCTTCAGTCCGGTGAGCGGATCGAACGGCACGTGCACGATCATGCTCGGATCAAGTTCTTCGATGTCGACGCCGCCGTGATGCGTGAGTGTCATCGTGGGCGCCCTGAAGCGCGTCGAATCAGTGATCGAGAAATACACTTCGTGCTGCGCCGGCACGGCGCCTTCGAAGGTCACGCCATTAGCCTTGGCGGTCTGATTTCCATGCCGATGTTCGGTGAAATACAGGCGCTCCTTCTCCTTCAGTGCGGTTTTCAGGTCGCTTGCTCGCCCGATGAGTCCCGCCTTGCCCTTTTTGCCTATCCCACCCTTGAACATCGGCTTCACGAATACCGAGCCATGACGATCGATCAGGGCTTTGATCTGCTCTTCGCTTGCGTCAGGGCCGAGAACTTCGGCAGTGGGAAAACCACCGAATTTCAACAGTCTTGAGCCGTACAACATACCAGTGACTTGCATATCGTCTCCTTGTGGGTTGCTTTCTGAATGGACTGCGGGGTGGCATCGTCGGGCGTGCCGGATACAGTGACGAACAATCGACGGACGCATCTGTCCCGCCGTCCGCGGGAGGCAGTTGGTGACCAGGGCAGAGTGGGAAAAGTCGAGTTGCGGCTTAGTAGCGCCGCGCGCGTGAGCGCGGGGGGATAAATCGAATCATGGATGTCGTCTCCGCAGGTGAGTCCTATGTGGACTGCTTTAATGGCGTTGAATGCTCTATGCGTTAAACAACGCAAGGCCCGTGCCATCGATCGCCTGACGTGGAGGTCGCGTATCTTATTGATTTATATGGATTTCATTGACCTGAAAATGACTGGCAGACGAACCGATTCTCGAAAGTCAGAATCCGCCGGCCGTGCAGGCTGAGACTTCAGCCGCCGTAGAAAGCCGAGCGTGGAAAAATTGACGTCGCATTCGGGCATCGGGGACGCGGTCGCCAGCGCGCATTTCCCAGCTGTCCGCGGTGACCAGTGCTTCTTGCCGAAGATACCGTCAGGCCATTCCCAAATTCAGCAAATAAATCGACTGCGCGACTGACCAGGATGCGAGCGGACTCCAATGCCCGCGAAGGCCGGTTTATTGCCGTCCGATGCGGCAGGACAAGTGGCCGTTGTCGAACTTGAAAGCTGCCGCCGAGTCCCGCCGGTGTTCAGCGGCGGCAGTGGGTCGATCTGGTGCGTTCGCCGTTGGCCGCGTTCGGCCACAAGCGGGCGGTCGACTGCAGTGTCGGTCGGACATTCACGCGTCGGCTCCGCCCCAGTTACCGGCCATTCGACTCTCATGAGCCAAGGCTGCTTCATCGGGCCAGTCTGACGTTCGTGTGCTGGCGCTGATATGCTCATTCATTGCTGGGAGCCGGCCACATGAAGACGCTTAAGCCACAGAGTTGAAGGGCGGCGTTCGCGTGAATAGGCGCCGGAAGTCGTGAGCGCGCATAGCAAGCAGTTCGCAGCGCGGAGATGGACAGCTCCGCTGCGGCGCGACACCTAGCGCCCACCCGTATTCACTTCCAGATCATCGTAACCCTTCATTCGGTAGATGAAGAATGATGCCAGCCACGCAACGATGAATACGCCGATGATGATAAAGCCCAGATTGTTGAAGTTGTCGTTCAGTGCGCCAATCACATCCCAGAAGCCCCCCTTAAAGCTAAGCTGGTCGGCCAGAAGCCCGAGGGCTTCAATACCGCCGATCAAGACGGCCACGACCACGGACACAAGCGTAATCGTAAGGTTGTAGTAGAGCTTGCGAATCGGACGCACGAACGCCCAATCGTAGGCACCGAGCATCAGCAGGCCATCGGTGGTGTCGACGAGGGACATCCCCGCCGCGAACAGCACCGGGAACACCAGTACGACCCAGATCGACACACCTTGCGCCGCCTGGCTCGCCGAGATGCCAAGCAGGCTAATTTCGGTTGTCGTGTCGAAACCGAGGCCGAACAGGAAGCCCAGTGGGAGCATCCATATCGGGTTCGACACGAGGCGGAACATCGGACGGAACAGGCGCGCGAGCAGTCCGCGATTGTTCAGCTGCAGGTCCGGATCTTCATTTTCATATGGCTCGCCGCGACGCACCTTGTTGAAGGTCCGCCACACGCCACACAAGATGCGGCATAACGCTTATGGTTGGAGCGCGCCTCTATCAACTTGCTGATCCACCGCATCAGGCAGGTCCTTGCGCGGATAGCCGATCGCGACAATGAGCAGCGCGAGCAACGCGCCGAACAATTCTGCAGGCGTATAGAGCCAAACCGTCTGAACGCTCAGGTGGATGGGGCCATGGGCAATTAAAGAGGCCACGGTGATCGCGGGGTTTGCGTAAGAACCGGACGGCGTAGCGATGATCGCGGCGAACAGCCACGCGCCGACGGCAATTGGCCCGGTAACGGCCAGCCCGCTTCGCATGCAACCAAAGACGATCGTCATCAACCCTGCGGACGCGATGAATTCACTTGCAACAAGAGCCACTGTTGGCGTAGTTATCGCCTGTCCCATAGACGGCGTTGGAAACAGCGTGTTCGCGATACCTGCGCCTAATGCGGCTCCAATCAACTGGCCCGTCACGTAGGCAGCCGCGCACTTGCCAGTGCGCTCCCGGGTTAACCACTGCAGCAGCGTGATGAGGGGATTGAAATGACCGCCAGAGACCTTCCCAAACGCAAAGATCAGGCCGACCAGTGCGCCGCTCGTTGCTAACGCGCCCAGCAGCAAAGCAAACCCGTGATTACCCGGCTCTGCCTGCGTTACCGCCAGGCCGGCGCCTGCAGCCACTGTGGTTAGAAGCAATGTGCCGATACACTCAACCGTTGCTCGCCGTGCCAGTTGCAGCTGCGAGTCGGCCTCGACAAAGCAGGTCGGCACTGCATTCGCAGGTGTCGAGTTCATGAATCGCGCGGCGCCACTGCGCTGGGATCAGAGTCGTGAAAGCGAGACTCCACCTCATCCATCTTGTCCGCCAGCTCACCAGGCACCAGAATGCCCTTCTGGAAGAGTATGTTGGCGAAAGCCACAATCCAGCGCTGGTAGTAGCTCAGGCTGTTCACCATTTCGGCACCCAGCGCCTCTACACCACGACGCTTCTCTTCCGTATTGATGATCTTGTGATAATCAAGCACATCAGCGAGTGCATGGCACCGCTTCTCCCAAGGTTCAAGCGGGTGCTCTACCTGCTGGATAGGCGCGGCGGGGAGGCCGCCGATGTCGTTGGGAAGGCGTTTTACCTGCTGCTCTGTGGTAGTCATGACGCTTCCTTCTCATTGGGGCCTTTCACCATAACGACACCGATCATGGCATCTCGGGTGACCAACGCAGCGAGCTCCTCCTCTGTCAGCGCTTCCGTGCCCGACGGGCGACGTGGCAAGACGAGGTATCGGACCATGGCCGTTGAGTCGCTCACGCGCACTTCGACGTCCTCTGGTATCACCGTGCCGAACTCGGCAAGCACCGCTCTTGGCTCCAATACGGTGCGGGCGCGATAGGGCTTAAGCTTGTACCAGTCCGGGGGTAGGCCCAGTAACGCACGCGGATAGCATGAGCAGAGTGTGCACACGATTACGTTATGTATTTTCTCGGTGTTCTCCAGCACGATAAGCTGAGTGTCGTCGTAGAAACTGATCCCGAACTCCTCGCAGGATTTGCGGCCACTCTCGAGAAGGCGTGCCTTGAAGGCAGGATCAACCCAGGCTCTCGCGACTACCTTGGCGCCAAGGGCCGGCGTGCGTGAATCGAGCACTTCGATCTGCCGTCTGATCTCACCGGGGCCAAGCAATTTCTTCTCGATCAGCAACTCACGTACTGCGATTTCCATGATTTCGTAGTACGACGGATGCCCTTCTTGCTGGACGGGAGCGTGAGAGTGCGAGTGATCGTCGCCGTGAGGGTGATCATCGCCGTGCGCAGGAGCCTCTGTGTTCATGGTTTCTCCTTCTGGAGCCACGTCTCGAATACTTCGATGTGCAGTGCATCGCTCGGTGAATCTTTGTAGTTATCCCAAATAGAGGTCATCGGAAACGAAACCCGGTAGTAGTGCAGCTTTATTCCGGCGTTCCGGCCAAAGCTTTCGTCTTCGTTATCGATACCAGGCGGCTCGATGACCGCTTCTACGACACCGGTCTTGCCCCGCAGATACGTAGGCACGCGGTAATGTCCAACCGGGCTTCGTTCAGCGACCCGGACGACGTCGCCGGCGCGGAAGATGGGTATCTCTCGTTCTGCGAACACGACGTTCGCACTGCTCGCTGGGTTTTCCGTTGATTCGGGCCTCATTGCACTACTCCCGTCTTTGGAAGACGCAATAATTGGCGGCGCTATCTATCGCCCTGGTGCGGCTGTGAGCGTCGGTGATGAAGCGGGATGCGCACTGCCGGTATTGTCAATTCGTGATTCACAGCACTAACTGCAATCATCTGGTGTGCCGGCAGCGGCCAAGGACCTGCCCCTTAAAACGGGGTCTGCCTTTACACAGGCTAGCAAGCACCCTGGCTCGCGTCAATCTGGTTTTCGCCTCATACCGGAAGCAAATTATTTGTCCGGTTCTGTAACGGCCGCCCGATGCTCGTGGTCGATCTATTGCGCCATGCTTCGCACCTTACGTACTGCTTTCAACAGGATGGGACGCCTTCTCTTGAGGTGCGCATCTTTTGGCAGGAGTATGGGATTGCATTGCATCTGCCAGGCAATCTGTGATGGCCTTGACACCAGCACGGAGGTCGTAAGCGGGGTCGGTGCGGCCCGCTAGATGATTTTCAATCGATCAGCGTGAACACGGACGTCGCTACCGGTCTTGTAAGAATCCCGGACCGCCTTTCCCACACGTCCAGCTTATTCATGGAGATGAAGAATGGTCGAGCGGGAATCGACGGCACCATAGGCGATCTTGGTCTCGTCGGCGTGAACATGTCCCGAGTTCTTGCCGTGCGACGCTTTGACGAAGAGAGGTGTCAGGCCAAGGTCGCGAATAATCCTTTTGACATGAGAGGGCGAATAACTGAAGCCAAACTCGCGCTCGATCAGGATACGAACCTACTCACGGGTCCAGATATCGACTGAGAAACCGGTCGAGCGGTTGCTTGTTTCTACCGCGCTTGGGCGACAACGTCTTGCCTACGATCGTGCGAATCCGCCGAACGGAAGCGACTCCGATAGTCAGCCGGATTGATTTGCAGTCGCCTTTGGAAGGTGCGGCGCAGACCATCCGTACCATCGAATCCGCACCACCGGGCAATATCGCGCAGCGGAAGATCGGTGCTCTCCAGCTAGCGCCTCGCGGCATCAATACGTGCGTTGTTCAGGAACAATGTCGGTCTTATGCCGCATTCCTTCGAGAACAGGCGGGTCATGTTGCGCGCGCTCAGCCAGCGACGCAAGCGTATGCTCGACGGCAAGATTGTCGAGCATGTATTGCTGGATCGCGATCATCTGCGAATCAGGCGCGGTCTGCGATTCGAGCAGTGGACTGAACTGCGATTGTCCACCTGCTCTTCGCAGATAGACGACCTGATACTTAGCGCCTCGATCATCACCAGTGAAAGATCGATCCCTGCCGTTACGCCCGCCGTAGTGTAGACGTCTTTCGCGTAGATCTGATCCGGCTCGATCCGTGCGCGCGGAAACGTCGCGGCCAAACGCGGCACATCCATCCAGTGAGTGGTCACCACGCGGTCGTTGAGCAGTCCCGCAGACCCAAGCGCAAACAGGCCGTTGCAGATGATCGAACGCGCTCAGCGCGGCGGTCCTGACCTAGCCTGCGGGTCAACTCTGAGGCATATAGCGAAACGAGCCATGGCATCCCCGCTAGTCACCACGCTATGACCAGCGAGTTCAAGATCTAAGCGCAGGGTATCGAAATCATGAGAGGCCCTGCCGGACGATCGGTCGACCACTCGCAACCCACGGGGGCATGCCCAGTTGTCGCTAGTTACCATTTGTCGGTTCATTTGTATTGGTCGGAGCGCCACTGATTACAAGTCTTGGGTTGCGTGAACGCTGAACGCGTCGTTTGGCCGTATCCGCAAGCGCCGTCAGAAACCAGTCGACCGTTCTACACTCGGAAGCTGCCACCGAGTCAATGTTGCGTCGTGGTCCGCTCAGGGTCGGCTGCCGCCCCTTGCCTCGAACATGGCCGCTGGCGGCCGGATCGGACTGTGGCTGTCAGGTCGCGTCTGGACTTATACATATAACGCCCATTCCATCCACGTTCCGCCCGAGCACGCCAGTATTGCTCCTGATATGCAAGCTGGGCCGCTCGGATGATCGCGGTCGTTTTCGTGACATCGGCGATGCCACGCAGAGTTGTACGTAGTGGTGCCATATGCATACCCTCAAGCGGGAGGGAGGCAGTATGGTATCGCGAGTGTCGGTTTGTTCGGTCGCGTCCGAGGTAAGGAGAACGTGATGCAATCAGCCATCGACGCCATGCTCAGCGCATGCGGCGGCGGCGCGCTGGGCATCATTCCCGAGGTCATCGACGCCTGGAGGCATCGAAGCGATCGGGCCAACACGCTTGAACCTGGCGAAACCCCTTGCGAACATCGGTCCACCTGGTATCGCGCCGCTCGATGGCGTGAACCTTATGGTGCCCGTGGTGACGCTCTGGTTACTCGCGCTATATTCGCTCGACAAGGCGCTCACGGTCTATATCGCATTCTCGCAGCACGCATCGCTTGCGGATGCGACGAATCTCATCTGGACGTCAAGTGACATGGAAATTTTTAGCGGGACGGTGACCTTCTGGTTCATCGACCGGGCACTCGCGGCGGCGGAGCCGCGCGCGAACGTACTGGTATGGCAGAACCCGATAACAGCTCATTCGCCCGCCTCGCTCAATGCGATTCGATCGAGCCGTCGCTATGCGGATACGTGACGATGCCCCACGCGAGCGGCAGCTCACCGATCTGCTTGAGCGGCTGATAGCTTTTCGCGTCGAGCACATAGACCGCGTCCGAGCGACCACAAGCGACCATCAGCTTCGAGCCGTCCGGCGTGAAGCTGAAATGCCAGCAGCGCTGGCCGACCGGCACATCGGCGACATGTTCGAAGGTGTGACCGTCGAACACCTGCACCACCCTGTCGCGCGCGGCGGCCACGAAGAGCCGCTGACCGTTGGGACCGAACGCGACGCCATAGGGCCCGAGTTTGGTGTCGACGGTCTTGACTACCTCGAACGTGTGCGCGTCGATCACGACGAACTTGCTGAGCGACTCGAGCGTGACAACATAATGCTTGCCGTCAGGCGACAGCCGGATGCCGCGCGGCCGGCCGCCCGCCGCGAGTTTCACGGTTCGGATCGGCGCGCCGGTTCGTGCGTGATAGATCGACACCGTATCGTCGCCTTCGTTGGTGACCAGCATCATCTGGCCGTCGCGCGAGAATTCGATGCCTTCGGTTTCGTGGCCGCTCGTGACCGAACGGATCACGTGCCAGTTTTTCATATCGATGATCGCGATTTCGGCGGGCGGCTTGTTCGCGTCGTCGTCGTCCGCGGCGGGCTTGTTGCCCGCGTTCGCTTCGGGCTGATTGTCCCCCTTCGCGTCGGGTTTGGCTCCCGGCGGCCCGCCGTCCTCGCCGGGCTCGTAGGTCACGTACGCGTAGCCGTTGCGCACCCGCACATATTCAGGGTTTTTGCCGATCTTCACGCGCTGGACGACCTTGCCCGTGGCGGTGTCGATCACCGCGAGATCGTTCGTGTTCTTGTTGGCGACCAGCAGACGCGTGCCGTCGGCGTTCAGGCTCAGACCGCGCGGGCCACCGGCGCCGACCGGAAAGGTCTGCGTGAGCGTCATCTGGTCGAGATCTATCACGCCGACGCCGGCCTTCTCGCTCGTCACGTAGGCGAGCGGCGCGGCCGCGGCATGCGCGGCGCTCGCGGCCAGCACGAGCGCGCAGGCCAGCGCGAGGGAATGGCGTGGTGGTCGGGGGAAAATCCGTGTCTCCAGCATCGTTGTACTCCGGGTTGATATGGCGGCGCCGCGATGGTTCGCGTCATCGTTTCAAGGTAGCCCACCGGGCGATTGTTTGACAACGCGGATCGGCGGGAGATTTTCCCGAATTGCTTCGCGCCGGCCGTCGCGGGTTTGAAAAGCAGGGTCGGCGGGGGACAATGAGCGCGGAGGTGGCGATGATGCTGCAAGTTGCCATGGTGAACCCAGCAAGTCCTACGAATGCCGCGGCCGGTTACCGTCGCGCGGCCATCGTGCTGGGCGCCGTGATCGTCGCGCATCTGGTGCTGCTCGCCATCGCGTTGAGCGCGCGTAACCGGATCGTCGAACGTCCGGTCGAGCCCCGCACGATCACCGCGTCGCTGCTGAGCCCCGAGCCTCCCGCTCCGGTTGTTTCACCTCCCGCGCCGCCCCCACCCGCCGCTGTCGTTCCGACGGCGCCAACGCCGCCGGTCACGCACCCCGCCGTGCGCGTCAAACCGGCGCCGCAGTCTCGCGCGCAGGTGCCGCGCAGTGTGGAAAAGCCTGTGCCGACACCGTCTCCGACACGCGAAAGCACCGCGCAGCCCGTCACGCAAGCCGCCGTGCCAACAGCCGCCGCGCCGTCGGCGGCATCGGCTTCCGCCGTCCGTCCGGCGGTGCCCGCGTCGACCGAGCCGCGCAACGTGTCGCACGTCGACTGCTCGATTCCGAAGCCCGACTATCCCGACATCGCGAAGCGGCGCGGCGAGCATGGCACGGCGATCGTGCGTTTCGTCGTCGGGCTGAGCGGGCATATCGAAACGGCGCAGCTGCAAACCAGCAGCGGCTCCGCGCGGCTCGACGACGCGGCGCTCGCCGCCGTCCATGCGGGCGCGTGCCAGCCGTACACCGAAAACGGCACGCCGGTGCGCGCCGCGTACTCGCAGTCGTTCGTGTTCGGACTGACCGAGTGACGCGACAGGTTGAGCGCCCCGCCAATCAGACCAGGGACACCAAACGAAGGAACTCGCCATGCAACACTACGGACTCGCAAACGTCTGGGATTCAGGTGATATCGTCACGCGCGGCATTCTGAGCGTGCTCGTGATCATGTCGGTGCTGTCGTGGACGGTGATCATCGTGAAGCTGTGGCAACTGATCCGCCTCAGGCGCGCAACCCGGAGCGACGCGCGCTTCTGGAGCGCGGACCGCTTCGACGACGGGCTGCGCAGCCTCGGCCATCCGGAATCGGGCGCGCACGACAACCCGCTGCTCGCGCTCGCGCTGGCGGGCCACGAAGCCGCGACGCACCATCGGCAGACGCAGCAGCATCTGCACGACCGCATCGACGTGTCCGACTGGATCACCCGGCGTCTGCAGGACACGATGGACGAGACGATCGCGCGCCTGCAAAGCGGCCTCGCGATTCTCGCGTCGATCGGCAGCACCGCGCCTTTCGTCGGGCTGTTCGGCACCGTGTGGGGCATCTACCATGCGCTGATCGTGATCGGCGAGACCGGTCAGACCTCGATCGACCATGTCGCCGGCCCGGTCGGCGAGTCGCTGATCATGACGGCGTTCGGGCTCTTCGTCGCGATTCCCGCCGTGCTCGGCTACAACGGTCTGACGCGCGCGAACCGCTCGATCGTCGCGCGCCTGAAGCGCTTCGCGCACGGCTTGCACGCGTACTTCGTGACCGGCTCGCAGTTGCCGTCGAGCGCCGGGCCGCAGATGCGCGTGGTGCCGCGCGGCACCAACGCGACGAACGCAACCCGCGACGGAGACCTCGAATGGCAATGAGCCCTTTCTCCGACGACGACGATCAAGGTTTGATGAACGAGATCAACATGACGCCGCTCGTCGACGTGATGCTGGTGCTGCTGATCATTTTTCTCGTCACCATTCCGGCGCTGCAACACGCGGTCAGGATCGATCTGCCGCACGCGAGCAGTCAGCCGGAAGCGCTCAAGCCCGCGCACGTGGACGTCGCGGTGCAGGCGGACGGTACGGTGCTGTGGGACGGTCAGCCCGTGACCGACGACGCCTTGCGCGCGCGCATCGCGCAAGCCGCCCTCGCGACGCCGCAGCCGGAGCTGCATTTGCGCGCCGATCGCAAGGTGCCGTACGAGCGTGTCGCAATCGTGATGTCGGCGGCGCAGCGCGGCGGGCTGACGAAGCTGGGCTTCGTGACCGATCCGCAGTTGGGCAAATGACGCGGCGCGGCGTGCGTGTTCGGTGCGTGCCGGCACACAAAGTCCCGCTTATCGGCGGCGAAAGAATCTCTGAATTTGAATCGGCGGACGGCTCGGCTATCGTGGTGCGTGTCTGAACGGCACCCCACCCTTGCGAGGACCGCACGATGCAAGCCCTCATCTTCGACGTCGACGGCACGCTCGCCGACACCGAGACTGCTCATCTGCACGCATTCAACGCCGCGTTCGCGGAAGCGGGCCTCGACTGGTTCTGGGACGAAGCGCTCTATTCCAGCTTGCTGAAAGTGGCGGGCGGCAAGGAGCGTCTGCTGCATTACTGGCGCACGCTCGAGTGCGAGGAAGCCGGGGGCCCGCGAGCGCGAGAGGCCGTCGACGCGCTGCACGCGCTGAAGACGCGCCACTACACCGAGCGCATGCGCGAGCGCGGCGTGCCGCTACGACCCGGCATCGCGCGTCTGATCGACGAGGCGAACGAGGCCGGTCTACGCGTGGCGATCGCGACGACCACGACTCCCGCCAACCTTGACGCGCTGCTGCAAGCGCATTTCGGCGCCAGTTGGCGCCATCGCTTCGCGGCAATCGGCGACGCCGGCACCACGCCGGCGAAAAAGCCCGCCCCCGACGTCTATCGCCACGTGCTCGAACAGCTCGGCTTGCAGCCCGCGGCCTGTCTCGCCTTCGAGGACTCGCGCAACGGCATGCTGGCAGCGCGCGCCGCGTGCGTGCCCGTCGTCGTCACGCCGAGCGCTTTTACCGCGCACGAGGACTTCGATGGCGCGCTGGCCGTGCTGCCTCATCTCGGCGATCCGCACGCGCCGATCGTTCCGATGGTGCGCGGCGAATGGCATCGCCGGGTGGATCTGGCGACACTGCGCCGCTGGCATCAAGACGCCACGCGTGGTCCCGATTCGGCCGCGCACGGCGCACTGAACGCGGACCAGGCGAACGCGAGCGCGTCATGGCAATGAACCGCGACTACCACGCTGTCCTGATCGATCTCGACGGTACGATGGTCGATACCGCGCCGGACATCGTCGCGGCCGCCGGCCTGATGCTGACGGATTTCGGCGCCCCGCCGCTGCCTTACGACAGGGTGGCCGGCTTCATCGGCAACGGCCTGCGCAAGCTCGTGCAACGCTCGCTGGATGCGGCGGGCCTCGGCAAGCGCGTCGAACTGGACCACGCGCAGGCCGTGTTCGAGCGGCACTACGCGGTGACCAACGCGGCGCTGGGTCGGATTTTTCCTGGCGTGATGGCCGGGCTGCGCGCGTTGCAGCAGCACGGGTACCGCTGCGCGTGCGTGACCAACAAGCCGCAGGCGCTGGCGGCGGCGCTGCTCGACAAAACGGGGCTTGCCGCTTTTCTGGACGTGCTCGTCGCGGGCGACACCGTGGCGAGCATGAAGCCGTCGCCCGAGCCGCTTCGGCACGCGTGCCGGCTGCTCGACGTCGAGCCCGAACGTTGCGTGCTGGTCGGCGATTCATCGGTCGATGTCGCGGCGGCGCGCGCGGCCGGTCTGCCGGTCTTCATCGTCAGCTACGGCTATGGCAGCGCGAGCGGCGCCGACCTGCCGCGCTGCGACGCGCTGATCGATTCGTTCGAGGCATTGCCGGCGATTCTGGCGCAAGCGCGGCCGGCATTGCGGGCGTGATTCGAGCCGCTAACCCGCCGACAACAACCCCGCGACGCGCTCCGACTTCGTCTGCACCGCGATATCTTTCGCCGTCATCCCGCGATTGTCCTTCAACGACCGGTTCGCGCCGCGCGCGAGCAACAGCTGGGCGGTCTCCGCGCGATCGTATCCCGCCGCCCACATCAGCGCGGTCAGATCGTTCTTGTAGGTCCGGTTCACGTCGACGCCCGCATCGAGCAACTGAGCGACGACCTTCGTTTGCCCCTGGCCCGCTGCGTATTCCATCGCGGTCTTGCCGACGCGATCGGTCGCGAGCGGATCGGCGCCATGCGCGAGCAGCAGCGCGACGATCTCGTCGAAGCCGCCGTAGGCGGCGGCCATCAGCGGTGTATCGCCCGGCGCGTTCGCGTGCTGCACGTTCGCGCCGCGCTCGATCAGCGTGCGCGCCATCGCCGTATCGCCCTTCTTGCACGCGGTGACGAGCGCGGTGTCGCCGATCCGGTTCATCGCATCGACCGACGCGCCGCGCTGCAGCGCAGCGACGACCGACTGCCGATCGTCGTCCTTCGCGGCTACCAGCAATTGGCGGTTGATTTCCCCCTGGTCCTGCGCGAACACCGGCACGCAGGCACCGAATGCGGCAGCGAACAGAACAGCGCTCGCAAGCGGCCGAATGAACATACCTGTCATGGTGTCTTCCCCGTGCTACTGCAGATTGTTGATATAAGCGGCCAGATGATGGATGTCCTCGTCGGTCAGATTGCGCGTCACGCTGGCCATGTTGCCCGCATCGTTGGTGCGCGTGTGCGAGCGAAAGTCCTGCAACTGCTTGACGATGTACTGATACTGCTGACCGGCGACGCGCGGAATCTCGTTCTGCCCGGAGAAGCCGCCCTGATGGCACATCGTGCACAGCACCTCGGCGGCCTTCCTGCTGCCCGCTTCGATGCTCGCGCCATCGGCGTTGAACCGCACTGGCACGAGCTTCTGCGCTGCGAAGTAGTCGGCGATGTCCTGCATGTCCTCGCTCGATAAATCCGACGCCATCGGCGACATGGGCGGATGGCTGCGCCGTCCCTGCTTGAAGTCCTTCAGTTCCAGATACAGATAGCGCGCATTTTGCCCGGCCAGAATCGGAATGTCCGGATTGGTCGAATTGCCCATCGGCCCATGACAGGCCGCGCACACCTGCGCTTTCGCCTTGCCCGCCTCGGCATCGGCGCGCGCGCCCGTCGGCAGCCGTGCGGCCATCAACCCGCCGCACAACAGCGCCACCCATGCAGCGCGCGCCACCGCCGCCGCTCCCCGCAGCGCCGGCCGCCTCATGGCACCGCGAACACGACAACGCTATTGCCGCGCTTGAAGTCGATCTGCGTATTGCCGCCCGCCGCGACCGCGATGTACTGCTTGCCGTTGACCGTGTACGACACGGCCGGCGCGTTGACGCCCGCGCCGCACTGGAACTCCCACAGCTTCTTGCCGCTGGCGGCATCGAACGCGCGGAACAGGCCGTTGCCCTCGCCGTTGAACACGAGACCGCCCGCCGTTGCAAGTACGCCGCCGATCAGCGGCTGGTCGGTCTTGTAGTCCCACGCGATCTTGCCGGTGTCGACGTTGACGGCCGACAGCTTGCCCCATTGCGCCTCGGACGGAATCAGCTTGAAGGCGCCGCCGAGCCACAGCTTGCTGCCGCCCGGATAGGCGGCGTCCTCGACCTGGTACGTCATCGGCTGATTCAGGTTGGCCGCGTAGACGAGGCGCGTTTGCGGATCGAACGCGATCGGCGACCACTCGACGCCGCCGTTCGCGCCCGGCAGCATGCGCGCGCCGGCTGCAGTCGGCAGGGTCCACATGTTTTCCTGCGGAATCATCGCCTGCGAGAAGCGGATCAGACGGCCGGTCGCACGATCATGCACGTACACGTGACCGGTCTTGCCCGCATGCACGATGCCGGGGATCATCTTGCCGTCGTTGTCGCGCACGTCGATCAGGATCGGCGGGCTCACTGCGTCGAGGTCCCAGACGTCGTGCGGCACGTACTGGTAGTGCCATTTGTACTTGCCGGTGTCGAGATCGATCGCGACGAGCGAATCCGTATAGAGGTTGTCTCCCGGCCGGATCGCGCCATACAGGTCCGGCGACGGGTTGCCGACTACGAAATAGACCGTGTGCGTTTTCCGGTCGACCGCCGGCGTCATCCACACACCGCCGCCGAGCGTCTTGTAGAAGTCGCCGCCCTTGTCGGCCAACTGCTTCTTCTCCGCGTCGATGTCGCGCTTCTCGTCGCGGCCGGTCGCGTCTTTGGTAGCCCACACGCCTTCCTGGCCGGTTTCCGGAATCGTGTAGAAGGTCCACAGCAACTGGCCGGAATTCGCGTCGTACGCCTTCACGAAGCCGCGAATGCCGTACTCGCCGCCGTTCGTGCCGATCAGCACCTTGCCGTCGACGACCGTCGGCGCCATCGTTTCCGAGTAGCCCTCGTCGGGATTGGCGATCTGGCTTTGCCACAGCACATTGCCGGTTTTGGCGTCGAGCGCGACGAGCTTGGAGTCGAGCGTGCCCATATAGAGCCGGTCACCCGAAATCGCGACGCCACGATTGTTCGGCCCGCAACAGAACGTCGTGACCGGACCCATCTTGTGCTTGTAATGCCAGAACTCTTTGCCCGTCGTCGCGTCGATCGCGTATACGTGATTGAACGACGTGGTCAGGAACATCACGCCGTCCTGCACGATCGGCGCCGTTTCCATCGACTCGTTGACGGCCGTCTGGAAGATGAACGCCGGCCTGAGCTTCGCGACGTTCGTCCGGTTGATCTGCGAGCCGGGGTAATAGCGCGTCTGCGCGTACGAGCCGTTCGGATGGAGCCAGACCGACGTCATGCTGCCGGCGCGATCGAGCTGATCCTGGGTCACGGGCTGAAGCCTCGATGGCACCGGCGCGGCGGTGGTGGTCGAGCTGTTCTGTACTTCGTCGGCGGCATGAGCCGCGGGCAAGCCGAAGGCAATGGCGAGCAGTGGCAGGCCGACAATTCCCTGAATACGGTTGAATGGCATGAGCGTCTCCTAGCTTTTTATTGTTCCTATGAATTGCAGCGCAGGAGTGCGACATGGATCCACGCGGACGACAGCGTGAAAGAGCACGATGGCGCAACCCTCGCAGACAACAGAAGCGTACGACTTCGAATCGTTGTTAGCTTTGTCAGGATGGGTCGGCTTCGCAGAGAGGGGAGAAGTGATGCACGGGTCCGCGGCAAACCGGCTCGATTAAGGGTAGGCGATGTGTTGTGGATTTTCTAGATTAAATCGATAAGGAGTGGAACGCCCGTAGGCTGGCGCTGCACTCCCCCGGTCGCGCATTTCTCCAATCAGAACCGGCCGCCGCGCGAATCGGCACCCTTCAGATAGCTCCTGTCGGTCTGTTCCGGGTTCCGGTTCACCAGCGCTCGCGCGTACAGCGGATGATGCAGGCTCCGCACTTCGTGCTCGAGCCTGAAGCAACGCGCGCCCGACGACTGATCGACGAAGTCGGCAAACCGGTATTGATGCGGCTCTTCTCCATAGACAAGCCCTTTTTCAGCGAGCCGCCTGAACGGCGCCGAGAAAGCAGCGGTGTAAATCGCAATGTGGTGTCCGTCGTATTCAGGAATGGGCTCGGGTGTTTCCGCGTACAGCAGTTGCTGATGCGTGCCGACGTCGATCACCGCGCGATGCAATCCATGCTGCTCTTCGATGTCGACCGGCGCATCGAAAATATCGCGGTAAAAGCGCGCGATAGGCAACGCGCTGCCGAGCGGCACATCCATCTTCACGAACGCAATGCCCAGATCGATTTCCGACCAGGGGTCCGAAGTGGATCGACCGGTGGGATCGAGACACTCGTAGCGGTTGCCCCATGGACAGGTCACTTCGACACTGCCTGCGCGCTCCGACCAGCCGAACGCGGTGCCGGCGAGCAGCGGCTCGACCGAGCGCAAACGCCTCACGAGCGCTTCACGCTCGCCTACCACGAGACCGACACTGCCCCGCAGTCGCTGTGCTGCTCCGTGCGGCAAGTGAATCTGCGATCGGCCGATGTTGATCCACATGTTCTCGACACCGGTCATCATGAACGGATCGCGTGTGAGCCCGAGTCCCGTGACGTAGAAGGCGGTGGCGAGAATCTGGTTGGGGATTTTCAGGTTGACGTGTTCGAGCAGGACCAGGTTGCCGGTATCTTCGCTAGCGTAAGAGTGTTCCATGTATTTGCCTTGTGCATGAGCCGCGAAACGCTGGGCCAATTATGCATCAACAAGGCAGGCATTCCGCGGACGGAACGCCGCATGAGCCTTCGCAATAGCCCCGCACGTTCCGTCTGTCACGCTCAGCACTTGCTCGGCGTCTCCTGCCCCGCCGCGTGCCTGTGCAACTCGGGCGGCTTCGCGTTGCCGCCATGTTGTTCGAGGTATTTGCACGCGCTGACGATGTCGTTGGCAAGCAGTTCCGCCACGGTCCGGTTGACGTGCGGCCTCACCACGACCCGCAGGCTGTTGACCGATTCCGCGTCGGGCGGCATCGAATAGGCCGAGAGCACCCAGCCTTTTTCGCGCACCTTGTTCGAAACGTCGAACTCGTTGAAATTTTTGATCTTGCTGTCGAGCGTCACGGCCACGACCGGAATCCGCTGCGTTTCGTTCATCATCGTGAAGTATCCGCTTTCGACGAGAACGGCCCGCAACGCGATCGCGTTATCGAGCGTGTGCTGCATGATCCTTCGATAGCCTTCGAAACCGTGCCTGAGGAACATGTAGTACTGCACGGCGACCTGAAACGCGTTACGGCTGAAGTTCAACGTCGCGGTCGGCATTTCGCCGCCCAGATAGTTCACGTAGAAAACCAGCTCTTCATTGAACACTTTGCGTTCGCGAAACACGACCCAGCCGAGGCCTGGCGGCACGAGCCCGTATTTGTGCCCCGATGCGTTGATGGACTGCACGCGCGGCAGCCGGAAATCCCATTTGTAGTCGGGATAAAGGAACGGATTGACGAATCCTCCCGATGCGCCGTCGATATGCATCGGAATCGAAATGCCGGTGCGCTTCTCGTAATCGTCGAGCCAGTCGTGAATGCCCTGGATATCGTCGTCCTCGCCGGTGAAGGTTTGCCCCGCGATTGCCACGACGGCAATCGTGTTTTCATCCACGTACTTGTCGAGATGTTCGGCAGTTAGCCTGTAGTTGCCCGGCGTCAACGGCACGATGCGCGGCTCGACATCGAAATAGCGAAGGAATTTCTTCCATACGATCTGCACGTTGCCGCCTGTCACCATGTTCGGTTTGCTGCCGTCCTTGCCTTGCGCTTCGCGGTTCTTGCGCCAGTTCCATTTGTGCGCGAGACCGGCCAGCATGCAGGCCTCCGAGGAACCCACCGTCGCGGTGCCATACGGCTCGACGCCTTGCGGTCCGTTCCATAGCTGATGCAGCCATTTGACCATGCGCGCTTCCATCGCGAACACCTGCGGGTACATGTCATGGTCGATATAGTTCTTGAAGATGTTGCGCTTCGCGGTCTCCGCCGCTTCGGGTTCGGCCCACGTCGTGACGAACGACGACATGTTCAGCATCGGATTGGCGTCGGTCCATTCCGAGCTGATCGCGATGGCGGCCGCCGCGCGCGCGGACATTCCGTCCTTGGGGAATTCGTTTTCTGCAATTGCGTAGTTGAACTCGTCATACGGCGTAATCTTTTCGATTGACGTGGTCATCTTCTGCTCCTCAGTTCGCAGGCGTTTCATGCGAACGCCGGAGTGGCTCGCGTGGAACGCCCGGCTGGCTCCGGTTCGAGATCTACAGGACCTTGTTCTTGTCGAGGGTGCTGCCGGTCGCCGCGTTGTAGCGTTCGACGTAATCGCCGAGCAGTGCGCGGATCGCCTTGCCGATCGCGCGGTAGTCCGACTCGTTCAGATTCGCGAGCGATACGCGGCCGGACGGATGCTGCGTGCCGAATCCGCGTCCCGGCAGCAAGACCACGCGCGCCTCCCGCGCGAGTCTGAACAGCAGCTCGGACGGCTCCGTATTCTTCAGCAGCCACTCGACGAAATCGCGTCCGTACGCGCGCTCGCCAAGATATTCCATGTCCAGAATCGTGTAGTAGTCGACCTGGTTGATGTCGATGTCGTCGAACGTAACGCCCATCCCGTCGTACAGAGCGCGCTTACGGCTGCGAATCAGACGCTTCAGCGCATTCTTGTACGCGTCCGGCGTATCCATCAGCGAGAACAGCGAGAACAGCACCATCTGCACCTGCTGCGGCGTCGAGAGCCCCGCGGTGTGATTGAGCGCCACGGTGCGGCTATCGGCCACGAGCCGATCGATGAACTTGAGCTTGTCGGGCTCCGTCGTGATCGACTCGTAACGGTGATGCAGTTCCTTCTTCACGTCCTTCGGCAACTCGGCGATCAGCCGATCGAAGATATTGTCGCGGTGCGTGGCGATCGTGCCGAGACGCCAGCCGGTCGCGCCGAAGTACTTCGAATACGAATACACGAGAATCGTGTTCTTCGGCGCCAGCGCGAATAGCGACACGAAACCGTCGGCGAACGTGCCATACACGTCGTCGGTGAGCAGGATCAGATCGGGCCGTTCCTTCACGATTTCGGCGACATACTCAAGGCTCTCGTCGCTGATCCGCACCGAAGGCGGATTGCTCGGATTGACGAGGAAGAACGCCTTCACGGCGGGGTCGCGCAGCTTGTCGAGTTCCTTTTTCGAGTACTGCCAGTTGTTTTCGACATCGGCATTCACGTCGACGACTTTGAGCTGGTAGTCGTTCAGCGCCGGGATCTCGATGTAGGGGGTGAAGATCGGCATGCCGAGCGCGATCGTATCGCCCGCCTTGATCAGGTGGTTCTGGCGCATCGTGTTGAAGATGTAGGTCATCGCGGCGGTGCCGCCTTCGACCGCGAAAATATCGAACTCGCCGATGAACGGATGCTTGCCGACCATCTCCCGGCGCAAATACTGCCCGACGATGATTTCCGACAGCTTCAGCATCCGGTCGGGCACCGGATAGTTCGATGCGAGAATGCCTTCGCACATCTCGTACAGAAAGTCGCTGGCCGACAGCCCGAGCTGATCGCGCACGTACGAGACGGCGCTCGCTAGAAAGGCGATGCCCGGCACGCCCTTGTTCTCGCGCAGGAACAGGTCGAGCCGCTCGACGAGCCCGTCACGCTTCGGAAAGCCACCGACGCCTTCGGGCATATAGGCAAACGAGCGCTCGGATTCACGCATCGCAAAGAGGCCCAGTTGCCAGAACCCGTGGCGTGGGATCGTCGCGACGAAGTTGGGATTGCCGCGTCCGGCGTTGAGCATCGCAAGGTTCGCGGGCCGCTCGACCGCACCGCCGCCCGCCGCCTTGATCAACTCGTCTTTCAGTTCGAACGGACTGAGTGCCGCCAGCTTCGCCTTGTCGGCGTCCTGCTTGTCCCGCTTGCTCATGTCTCCTCCTGAACCATGTCTTGCGCATCGTGTTCCGCGCGCAGTGCGACGATACGGCATCGCCGGCAGCGATGCCCCTGGTCAAGCCAGCATCATTACGACGACCATGCCCCAGATCGTCAGCAGCGTATTGCCCACCGCATAGGTCACGGTGTAGCCGAGCCCCGGGATCTGGCTTTGCGCGGCATCGCAGATCATGCCGAGCGCCGCGGTCGTCGTTCTCGAGCCCGCGCATACGCCGAGCAGGATGGCCGGATGAAAGTGAAAGATGAAGCGTGCGATAAACATGCCGAGTATCAGCGGCAGCGTGGTGGCGAAGATGCCCCACAGAAACAGGCCGACGCCGAGGTTCTGCAAGCCGGAGACGAATCCGGGTCCCGCCGTCAGCCCGATCACGGCAATGAACACGTTCAGGCCCACTGAGTTCATGAACCACACGGTCGGCTCGGGAATCCGGCCGAAAGTCGGATGAATGGCGCGCAGCCAGCCGAACACGAGACCGGCGATCAGTACGCCGCCGGCCGTCGACAGCGTGATCGGAATGCCCGCCGCCTTGATCACGATCGCGCCCACCAGCGCGCCAACGGTAATCGCGAGCGTCACGAACGCGACGTCCGTCACGTTGGTCGCGCGGTCGATCACGCCGAGCACTTTGGCGGCGGCGCTCGTGTCTTGCGTGCGTCCGACGATCGTGATGGTGTCGCCACGATGCAGCTTCGTGCTCGGCAGAATCGGAATCGGCGTTTCGGTGGGCCCGCGCTTGATCCTGCGCAGAAACACGCCGCGCGCGAGCGGCATGCCCGCGAGTTCCTGCAAAGTCTTGCCGTCGACCACCTTGCTCGTCACGTAGACGTCCACGCCTTCGGCGGGTACGGCGAGCAGTTCGGGATCGTCCACTTCGAGCGCGCGCGCGCGGCGCACCGCGACCGTGTGATCGCCGCCGTCAACGCCGGTCCCATTGCCGGCTCCGAGCACCGAGACGAGTTGGTCACGCGGGCCGGCTATCGCAACGACATCGTCGGACTGCAGCACCATGTCGAGCGTCGCGTCTTCGACCTTGCCGCCGCGTCTGATGCGCTCGATAAAGAGGCGCGTGTTTTGCGGTTGCAACGCTTCGACCTGACTCACCGTCTGGCCACAAGCCGGGCTGTCCGCGAGGACCCGATAGGCGCGCAACTCGTAACGGTGCCACGCCTGACCCTCGCCGCCCAATTCCTTCGTTCCGCCCATCGTCGCCTCGTATTCCTTGCAGGCGGCGACGAGGTCGATGCGCAGCAGCCTCGGTCCGAGGGTCGCGAGGATCACCGCGGAGCCGACCGTGCCGAATATGTAGGTGACCGCGTACGCGGTCGGCATCGCATTCAGTAGCGTTTTAGTCTCGTCTGGTGGTAGCGACAGCCGGTTGATCGCGTCCGACGCGAGCCCCATCGATGCCGAGATCGTCTGTGAACCGGCAAAGAGCCCAGCCGCGGAACCGAGGTCGTAGCCCGCAATCTTCGCCGCGATGATCGCCGCGCCCAGGGACAACACGGCCTGCACGACGGCGAACAGCGCCTGCGGCAAGCCGTCTTTCGCGAGGCCGCGCACGAACTGTGGTCCGACGCCATAACCGACCGCGAACAGGAAGATCAGAAAGAACACCGATTTGACGTTCGGCGACACCGTGATGCGCAGCTGTCCGATTGCGATGGCCACTAGCAGCGTCGCCGTGACTGCACCGAGACTGAAACCCTTGTAGCTTTTTCCGCCGATCCAATAACCGATGCCGAGAGACAGGAATATCGCGATCTCGGGATACTGTCGTAACGTAGTAACGAGCCATTCCATCGTCGTCCTCGTCTGCGGTTCGCCCGTTGACACCGACGTGAAAGCGGGTGTGTGGTAAATGGATAGCGGCCGCCCGGTTTTCTCCAGAGGTCAGCCCACCTCCGGAATCGGTCTCTTCCCGTGAATACAATGGTTCTTCCGGCGAGGCAAAACAATACGACCTTGGTCTCACGAAATTTACGCACTGATTACGCGCGAGTCCTTATTTCTTGAGAACTTTCCACACCCCATTGCCGGTTTTGCAGGCGACCGGCGTCCAGCTCTGGGTCTGCCCTTTCGCGACCGCGACGAGCGTCGCGGTCCGGCAGGTTCGATCGCCTTCCTTCGTCGTATCCCGCGGCGTCACCGTGCCCGTGATCGAAACGGGATTGCCGGTCCCCGCATTGCTCCACTCGAGCGATTCGCCATCCTTTTTTGTGTCGAGTGCCTTTTGCGCCGCATTGTTGAGCGCTTTACGGTCAGCGTCGCGCATGTACGTAACGGGCGTGTCCTTCAGAAAGTTCAGGTTCGATGCATGACACAAAACGGGGGCGGCCAGCAGCGCCGCCGCGAGCCACCGCGTGAGCGCGCGCGCGCCAGGACGAAATTGACGTGACATGGGTTTCTCCTCGAGTTCATCCGCGATTCGCGTCGTCCGCGAAATCGCCGTTTTGCTGGAATGCGTCGACGACGTCGGCCACCGAGCCGCGTCGGCCGATGTGGCCGACACGAACTTCGAGCCCCTCGGCGCGCAGCATGTCGCGCACGTCCGCGTGCGCGCCGACGACCTTCATCGCGGCGCCCGCGGCCTCCAGCGCGCCGTGCATCGCTTCGAGCATGCGCGCGCCCGCCAGATCGACGACCGCCGATGCGGACAGATCGCAAATCACGAGCCGGACCGGTTCGGGTGCGGTGTGGATCATGCGCCAGATCGTCTCGCGCACGTGCTCGACGTTGAAGTACAGCAACGACGCCTCGACACGCACCGCCAGCACATGCGCAATCGTCTCGTTCTCGGCATGACGTTCGAGATCCGAGAAATAGCGCGTGCCGGGAATACGCCCGAGCATCGCGACATGCGGATGAGCGGCGCGGTGGATGATCAGCAGCATCGACACGAGCACCGCGACGATGACGCCCTTCAGGATGCCCAACAACAGCACCGCCGCGAACGCCACCATCGAAATCGCGAATTCGAAGCGGCTCACGCGCCACACATGACGCAGTTCGCCGACGTCGACGAGGCCCTTCACGGCCACGAGCACGATCGCCGCCAGCACGACGTTGGGCAGATTCGCGAGCAGTCCGGTGAGGAACATCAGACAGAAGCCGATCGCGAGCGACGCGAATACCAGCGCAAGCGCGCTTTTCGCGCCGGCCTTGTCGTTCACCGACGATTGCGAAAGCCCTCCCGCAACCGGGAAGGCCTGGAACAATCCCGCGGCCAGATTGGCTGCGCCAAGACCCAGCAATTCCTGGCGGGCGTCGATCTCGTAACCATGTGCCTGCGCGAGCGCGCGCGCGGCCGAAACGCTCTCGACGTATGCCAGCAACAGGCACGCGAACGCCAGCGGAACGATGCCGTCGACATCGCGCAGCCGCAGCCCGGGCAGACGGAATTCAGGCAAGCCTTGAGGCAGCGCGCCCACGAGCGTGAAGCCGCGACTGGCCAGCGGCGTGACGGACAACACGACGATCGAGGCAGCGACGACGGCGAGCGCCACCGGACGCCCCGGCAAAAGCTTTTCGCCGAGCAGCAGCAACGCGGTGCAAACGAGGCCGAAACCGAGCACGCCGAGGTTGGTCAGCGGAAGCTGCCCCCACAGCACGGCGATCCGTTCGAAGAAGAATTCGCCGCCGCCTTTCACCCCGAACAGCTTCGGCAGCTGTGTCATCGCGATCGTCAGCGCGGCGCCCGCCTTGAAGCCGAGCAGGATCGTCTCGCTGATGAAGCTGACGAGCGAACTCAGGCGCAGCAGCCAGCCGATCACGCACATGCACGCGATCAGCACGGACGTGAGCGCCGCGATCGAAGCCCAGCGCGACGGGTCGCCCCCGGCCATCGGCACGAGCGTCACGCCGACGAGCATCGAGATCGCCGAGGTCGGGCCGATCGCGAGCTGGCGCGACGAGCCGAACAGCGCATAGCAGAGGCCGCCGACCAGATAGCCGTAGATGCCGTATTGCGGCGGCAAGCCGGCGAGCGACGCATAGGCGAGCGATACCGGAATGCCATAAGCCGCGAGCGTCACGCCGGCGACCGCGTCCTTCGCGAGCCATCGAGCCTGATAGCTTCGCAGCCACTGCGCGGGAGGAAACGCGGAGCGCCACCCGCGCGCGGGTGGCGTGGAAGTCGCGCGGCCGGTGACGCTGGGTGGATGGTTCAACGTAGCGCCTCGAGTACGGAAGCGGACCTGACGGAAGCTCGGGCGCGCTGTACGGCCATCGCCTCAGCCAACCCGGAGCGGCTCAGAGCGAATCCTTGACGCGCTGCCACGTGTGGTCCGGATTGAACTCGGTCACAGGCGGCGCGTGCGCGCCACGGTCCTTCTGGTAGATGACGCCGTTGTTGCTGACCACGAAGGTCATCACGCCGCTCGTGCCGTACTGCGCCGGATAAGCGACCATCGCGAAACCCGCGATCATGTGGCCGTTGATCACGTAGCTGAACGCGCCGCCCGGCGCGTTCTTGCCCTGCCGCGTCAGGATGTGGAAATGGTAGCCCCGGTAAGGATCGCCCGCCGCGTGACCTTTCAGATATTCGGAACTCGCGGCGACGAGCGGGCCGAACGGACTCTCTTCTTCGTCGCTGTTTTCGTCGGAGTGCCAGTAGAGACCGTCCTGCTTGCCGGGTGTGCTGGCCAGCTTCTGCGCGTATTCGAGCAGGCCGTCGTGGTTGCGGTCGCGCGACGCGTATTGACGCTGCGCGTCGAGATAAGCGTGCAGCACCTTGATCGCTTCGAGTTCGTTGGCGCCGATCCGTCGATTGATCAGTTCTTCTTCGCCCTGCTCGGTGGCGAAGCGCCAGGTGCCGTCCTCTTTGACGATCGGTATCGGCATCGGCCACGCCTCGTCGCCGACCAGCAGAATCCGCCGGTTCGGTCCCCTGTCGTCGAGCACGTGATAGGTCTCGAGCTCCTTGCTCGCCTTGGCCCAGTTCGCCTCGTTCTCCGCCTGATCCGGCGATACCACGAGGCTCTTGTGCGCTTCGCCGAAGATCGCGACGAGCGACGCTTCGTCGTCGGTCTTCAGTGCGCTGGACAGCGCGGCGACCGCCTCTTCCGGGGTGGCGAAAGTGCGCTGCCCCGCGGCGAGCGCGGCCAACGGAATCGACAGCGCGAGCACCATCGCGCACAGCCGACGCGATGTGGCCACACGTCGCCGCGAATCGGCGCGTGGGCGCTTTCCGGTGATGCTTTGTCCGCTCATGGCTGCTCCTTATCGCCGTCCGCCGCCGCGGCCACCACCGCCACCGCCACGGCCGCCACCGCCGGAAAATCCGCCACCACCGGAGTATCCGCCGCCACGCGTCGATTGACGGCTCGCCGCGCCGCGCGCGCTGTTGGCTTGCGCGGTGCGCGCCGAGCCGTAGCCGCTGAACGCATCGCCGCCGCCCCCAGGCGACGCGCGCTGACTCACCTCGCGTGTGCCCGCCGACGCCGTCGGACGCTGGGACGGCTGCGGCCGCCCTTGCGCGCCAGCACCGCCGCCCGCGAAGTTTGCGCCGGCGCCGCCACCCGCGCCGCCACCTGCATAGTTTGCGCCGCCGCCCGCGCCGCCCCGGTTGCCGCCCGCCAACCCACCGCCCGCGCCCGCGCCTGCACCCGCGCCGCCGCCGCGCGACGGCGGATCGCCGACCCGTTGCGTGCGCGCCGAGCGATCCGAGATACCGCTGACCTGGCCCGGCTTCTTGTCCGAGGTCCACGCGGAGGTGCCCCCTCCCTGCCCGCGACCACCGCCGCGGTTGATGTCGCCCGTGTTGATATTGCCGCGCTCGACGTTCCTATCGCCGCGCTCGACGTTCCTATCGCCGCGCTCGACGTTTCTTTCGCGGTTGATGTTGATGTTGTTGTTGCCGCCGCCTCCGTAATGCGTTTCATAGTGCCCGCCGTTCCAGGCGGCGGTAATCGCCGCGCCCCAGATCAGCCCCGTCGCGAGCGCGGCGCCGGGCGCGTACGGATAGTAGTAGGCCGGATAGGGCGTGGGCGCGTAGGCGTAGGTCACGGGCGCGCTGGCCACCACGATGGTCTGCGGGTTGTACTGCGGCACGTAAATCACCTGCGGATCGGCCGGCTGGATCTTGATCACTTCCTTCTCGACGACCACGACCTGCTTGTCGTCGGATTTCAGATGCCCCGCCGACTGCGTTTGCCGCCGGAAGCGCTGAATCGCTTCGAGCACCGAGCCCTGATCGGCAACGACGGCCTCGCCGAGATCGATCGTCCAGTCGAGATCGGTGCTCATGTTCTTGACGATGTCGGGGTAATTCAGCAGCGCCTTCACCGGATCGTGCCACGCGTCGTTGAGCTTCAGCGACTTGTTGTTTTTGTACTGGTCGAGAAAGCGATCGGCCTGCACGATTTCGACGGGATAGGTGGAGGCAGGAAGAATGATCGCGATCAGATCGTCCGGATATAGCGCGATCGGTCCGACGAGCTTGTCGAGCGTCGCCGCGGAAACGGGTGCGTTCGGGGCCGCGTTCGCCGGGGCGTTCGCGGCCGGCGCCTGCGCCAGCGACACCGCAGTGGAGAACGCGCCGCAGCACGCCAGAAGCGCGGCGCCCAGTACATGGCTGATGCGTCGCGCGCGCTTCGCCTCGTCGTCGAGTGCCGGCATGCGCCTGCGCCTGTCGAGCGCCGTTGCAAACGGGATGATGCGTGTACGAGCACGCGAATCGCGGTCCATCGATGCTTCCCCTTGCGCTTCGTCAGCGGCCCCGGGCTGCATGGCCATGATCTTTGACAGACAGTTGTCCGAAGCAATGAAAAAGACCTGCACCTGTTGCATGAATACAGTTTGGAAACCATGGACGAAATTGCAAATACGACCTTGGTCCGATTGCGCGCGACAGGCCCGCGACACCATGATGAAAGCGAACCTGCCATTGCTGCGCATCCACCGCGCGGCAACCGGTCCCACCGGAATTCCCATTCACGGGTGCCGGTGGCGCCCTCACGCCTGAGCAAACAGGCAGCCGGCGACTCGCACCCGCGTGTACCCACGCAAGGAGCTGTCGTGAACAAGTCTACGAAATATGCCGTGATCGCCGCGTTGAGCGCGTCGCTATCGCTGGAAGGCCTGGCGCAATCGAGGCCGATTGCCTATCCGGCCAGAGGGCAAAGCCCGCAGCAACAGCAGCAGGACGAAGGCGCCTGCTATTCGTGGGCGAAGAGCAATACCGGCATCGACCCGACCATGGTCGCCAATGCCCCGCCCCCGCCTTCCGGCCCCGCGGTGGGAGGCGGCGAGCGCGTGCAGGGCGCCGCGCGCGGCGCGGCCGGCGGCGCGATCATCGGCGCGATTGCGGGCGACGCCGGCAAGGGCGCGGCGATCGGCGCGGCGACCGGCACGATGGTCGGCGGGTCGCGCGCGCGGCAGAACCGGCGCGCGGCCGCGGCACAATCGCAGTCGCAAACGCAGGGCTCGATGGACACGTTCAATCGCGCTTTCGCCGCCTGCATGTCAGGGCGGGGTTACACGGTCAATTGATCGCGCAAGGAGAGCAGCATGATTAACCGCAAACTGATCATCGCGGCGGCGCTCGTGTGTCTCGCGAATACGGGGTTCGCTCAGACGGAGGCACCCGTCACGGTCAAGAGCGAGCCCGGCAAAGTCACCGTGTCGGGCACGGTCAAAACGACCGCGACGGTCGTCGGCATCGAGCCGGCAACGCGCACCGTCTTGCTCAAGGACCCGAAGGGCAAGGTCGTGCAGGTCGTGGTCGGCGAGGAAGCGCGCAACTTCGATCAGATCAAGGTCGGCGACGTGGTCAAGGCCGAGTATTCGCAGGCTCTGACCATCATGCTGAAAAAAGGCAACGCCCCGCTGACCGCCAACGAAACCCAGACGCTCGCTCGCACACCGGCGGGCGCGAAACCCGGCGGCTCGGCCTCGCGCGAAGTCACGATCATGGCTAACGTCATCGCGGTCAATCACCAGAGCGGCGTGGTCACGCTGAAAGGCCCGCAAGGCAATACGGTGGATCTGGTCGTGCAGGATCCCGAACAGCTCAAGCGGATCAAAAAAGGCGACCAGATGCAAGCGGTCTATACCGAGGCCGTGGCCATCTCCGTGGAGCCAGTCGCCGGCAAATAGCGAGCATGGCTCGCGTCAGATCAGGCGGTGCGCTTGCGCGAGGCCGCTGAGCGGAGGCGTAAAGTCCGCGCGTCGAAAACGCACCGTCGAGAAAACCCGTATCGCATTGGGACTCGCCGGCAGACGCGCAAGGCGAAACTCGATTTCGTGCGCGGGCCGCGTATCTCCCTCTTCCAGGACGACGTTCATCCGGTCGAGCCGGTACATGCTTTTGCGCACGTAGAAATGCGCATCCGGCGCCCCCAGTACACCGCACATCACGTCGAGATGCCGCTCCAGCGCCTCTGTCTTCAGGCCCAACTGCGCCAGAGCCTGATCGTTCTCTTCGATCTGCGCCTGCAGCTTCGCCACTTCCGCGTAATTCGACGTCGCGTCGCTACCAAGCAGCGAGCGCACGCCCGCCCCTTGCCGTTCGAGAATCGTCAGGCGCGTTTTCAGCAGCGCCCTTTCGCGTTGCAATTCGTCCTGCCGCGAGGTGTCGGCCTCGATCTTGCCGAGGGCTTCGAGCACGAGCTGATCGACGATCCGCAACACGATTTGGCGCCGCAACGCGGCTTCGGATTCTTCGCACACGCGCACCTGGTGATCGCTGAAGTTGATGGTCGTCTGCGCGCGATCGGTTTGCGTCGTCTCGCCGTGTTGCCCGACGCCGAAAATACGCCGCTCGTCCATGGCCATGCCGAGCACCGCGAATACCTGATCGGCAGCGGGATGGTCGCTGAAGAACGTGTTCAGCTCGTGTGAGCGGTTGAAGACCGGGCAGACGTCGTCGGGTGTGGCGAAAAAGGCGTGGATATACGGGTCCGTCGCCCACGCCGCCGCGTTCGCTTCGCGCGTCGGCGGCACTTCATCGGCGAGCCGGAGCAGATAGGCGGTCGTGTGTTGCACGGCGGGCCGCAGGCGCGACGCATAATTGCGCGCGAGCCGCAACGACGGACAGAGCCCGACGATCCGCTCGACGATTTCCTTCGTCTGCTGATCGTCGCTCTCTTCGGAAGCGTTGCGCCTGGTCAGCCACCGCGACAGCAGACCCATGCCCGGCTCCCGTCGCCCGTCACGATTCGTCGCGCTCCGGCAGCAGCTGCGCGACGATCGTGTGGTTCTTCCAGAACAGGTTATGGACGCGGTTTTGCAGTATGCGCAGCCCGTCCGTGGGCACGTCGTCGAAGACGACCACCGCGCCTGGCCGCGAGCCCGTGCCGTGCACCCGCTGGATCGAGCTGAAGCGCGGGAACCCGTAGCGAATCAGGAACTCGCCGATCTCTTCGTCGGAGACGCTTTCCTCGACGTTTCCAAGAAACATTTCAGCCATGATGCCTACTCCTCCAGTGTCTGTTTACATATGGAATACACGTGCGTTCCATATGTAAACAGACCCTATGCGACGATGTTCAATCCGCCGTCGATATACAAGGTAGAACCGGACACCCGCCGGGCATACGGCGTGGCCAGAAACGCACAGGTATAGCCGACATCCATGATGTCGACGAGTTCGCCGAGCGGCGCGCGCTGCACCGCTTCGTTGAGCAGCAGCTCGAAATCCTTCAGGCCCGAAGCGGCGCGGGTCTGCAGCGGCCCTGGAGAAATCGCGTGCACGCGGATGCCCCTCGGTCCCAGCTCGAACGCCAGATAGCGCGCGCAGGCTTCGAGCGCCGCCTTGACGGGGCCCATCAGGTTGTAGTTCGGCACGACCTTGTTCGCGCCGTAGTAGCTCATCGTCAGCATGGTGCCGCCGTCTTTCATTAGCGGCGCGGCGAGGCGCGCCATCCGCACGAACGAATGGCAGGAGATGTCCATCGCGCTCAGGAAGCCCTCGCGCGACGATTGCAGCAAGCCGCCCTGCAGATCCGCTTTCGGCGCCCATGCAACGGCGTGAACGAGAATATCGAGGCTTCCCCATGTCTTCTCGATCCGCTCGAACACGGCCTCCATTTCGTCCTCGCCCGTTACGTCGAGCGGCATGAAGATCTCGGCATCGAGTGCTTTGGCGATCGGTTCCACATAAGGAGCCGCCTTGGCGTTCGCATAGGTGAGCGCAACGCTCGCGCCGAGGTCGTGAAACGCCTTCGCGCATCCGTACGCAATCGAATGCTCGTTGGCGACGCCGGTCACGAGGGCCTTCGCTCCTCGCAGAATCAAATTCGGTTGCTCGACAGACATGGTGAAACTCCTCTATGGGGCGACAGCGCGCGTATGGCGGGCGATCATCAGTTCCTCGTTAGTGGGCACGACCCAGACCGGCAGCCTGCTCGAGGCGCGGGTGATCAGCGGGGCGCCCGCCCGATTGGCCGCTTCGTCGAGTTCGGCGCCGAGCCACGCGGCATCGCGCACGATGCGCTCGCGGATCGCGACGGCGTGCTCGCCGATGCCGGCCGTCAGCACCAGTGCGTCGAGACCTTGCATCGCCGCGGCGAGACTGCCGAGTTCGCGCCCGATGCGGTAGGTGTAGACGTCGATCGCAAAGCGGGCACGCGGGTCGTTGCTGTCGAGCAGCACGCGCATGTCGCCCGAGATGCCCGACATGCCGAGCAGCCCCGAGCCCTTGTAAATGAGGTCCGCGATCGACTGCGTATCCATCTTCAGCTCGTCGAGCAGATAGAGCATCACGCCGGGGTCGAGGCTGCCGCAACGCGTGCCCATCGGCAGGCCTTCCACCGCCGTGAAGCCCATCGTGCTCGCCACGCTCTTGCCTGCGACCATCGCGCACATGCTCGCGCCGTTGCCCAGATGCGCGACGACGGTGCGCCCCGCCGCCGCGGCCGGTGCGATCTCCGGCAGCACGCTCGCGATGTATTCGTACGAGAGCCCGTGAAAACCGTAGCGCCGCACGCCGTGGTCGGTAATCGACGGGGGCAGCGCATAGGCCTGCGCGGTCTCGGTCTGCGTGCGATGAAACGTGGTGTCGAAGCACGCGACCTGTGGAAGGTCGGGACGCAGCTGCGCGAGGATGCGGATCGGGGTCAGGTTATGCGGCTGATGCAGCGGCGCGAGCGGGCTCAGGCTGTCCAGCTGGTCGATCACCTCGGAGGTCGCGAGGACGGGGCCGGCAAAGCGCTGCCCGCCGTGCACGACGCGATGCCCGACCGCCTTCAGTTGATTGCCGCCGCCGTGGTCGTGCAAAAAACCGCCCAGATATTCGATCGCGCCCTGATGGCCGAGCCGGTGGCCATCGCCCCATTCGTGCGAGCTGGCATTACCGTCGCGGTCCGTCACGCGAAAACGCGGGCTCGTGTAGAGCGCTTCGATCTGACCGCGCAAAATGAGCTCGAGTTGCGCTTGTTGCGCGTCGAAGGCGCTGAACTTGAGGCTCGACGAACCTGCGTTCAATACGAGGATCACATCCGCCATGACGTCACCCGACCACCTTGGCGGCCTCGCGCCGTGCCTTGGCCACCAACGCGGCGACCGCGCACGACGCGAGACGCGTCGACAGAGAATCCGCGCGGCTCGTCAGAATGATCGGCACGCGCGCGCCGAGCACGATGCCCGCCGCGTCCGCGCCGGCGAGAAACGACAGGCTTTTCGCGAGCATGTTGCCCGCCTCGAGGTCCGGCACCATCAATACATTAGCGCGACCGGCCACCCGCGACTCGATCTGCTTGATGCGCATGGCTTCAATGCTGATCGCGTTGTCGAGTGCGAGCGGACCGTCGACGAGCCCGCCGGTGATCTGCCCGCGGTCCACCATCTTGCACAGCGCCGCCGCTTCCACCGTCGATGGAATTTTCGGATTGACGCTCTCGGTCGCGGACAGGATCGCCACGCGGACTTCGTCAAATTTCAGCGCGTGCCCGAGATCGATCGCGTTCTGCAGGATGTCGACCTTCTCTTCGAGCGTCGGCAAGATGTTGATCGCGGCGTCGGTGATGATCAGCGCGTTCTCGTACCCGGGCACGTCCATCACGAAGCAATGGCTGATGCGCCGCTCGGTGCGCAGGCCGGTGTCACGGCGAATCACCTCGGCCATCAGCTCGTCCGTATGCAGGCTGCCTTTCATCAGGGCCTCCGCCTTGCCTTCGCGCACCAGTTGCACGGCTGCCGCCGCGGCGGCATGGCTATGCGGCGCATCGACGATCGTGAAGTTCGAAATGTCGATGCCGTGTTCGGCGGAAATCGCTTCGATGCGCGCGCGCGGCCCGACCAGCAGCGGCGCGATCAGTCCCATCCCGGCTGCTTCGACCGCGCCATTGAGCGAACTCTGGTCGCACGGATGCGCGACCGCTGTCGGCATCGCCGGCAGCGTCCGGCAGAAATCGATTAGACGCTGATACTTCGCGTGCTTTTCCATCTGCGTATTCCTCGTGTGTACGGTGCGTTGGATTCGTGACGCGTGGCACGCCATGCTGACGGAAGCCGTGCACACGGGCGCCGTGCATACGGGCGCCGTGCACACGGTTCCGTCACGCTTGCGTCCTGCCGCGCATCGCGCCAGTTGCTCACGTGCGAGTAGAGTCAGGCAAACGTGCGTTGCGCTTGCGGCTCACGCCCGAACCCAGCACCGCGCGGATGCGTTCGAACGCCTCCTTTTGCGCGGCGTCGGGCGCGGTGTTCAACACGCGCTCGTCGCTCGCCAGCTTGTCGAGCAGTTGTAGAAAGCGCTCGCGGTCCTCGCTGTGGGAAAGCAGCTTCGGCAGCGTGGCTATCGCCTCGTCCGCTTCGAAGCTGACGATGATTTCCTGCTCGCCCCGGATGCGCCGCCAGTGATCGGGGCTGATGTCGGGCAGGTACTCCGCGTAACTTTCGGCGATCTCCTTGCGCATCTCCAGGCGCGCGAGCGGCAACGACCCGCCCTTGCGCGACAACAGAAAGGCCGCGCGCGCGAGCGCCTCCGTGTAGCCGCCGTCGCCGATCGCCTGCAACGCCGTGCGCACGAACGGCAGCTCGCGCGGATCGATCGCGCCGGCTTGCGCGGCCACGCCATCGGCGGCCGGCTTGCTCAGATACGTCGCATACAGATTCGCGTACACGCTGAAGAAGCTGGCCTCGGTCCCCGCGTCGCGCATCGCGCGGTAATAGTCCAGCGACGCGCTGATCATTTGCGAGCCGTTGTGTTCGAGCTTGCTCCACGGGTTATCGGCGGCGGCCCGCTGGCGATTCTCACGAACCGACTGCGCGGCCGCCGGCAGCCAGCCAAGCCACGGGTTCATCGCGGACACGGCCCAGCGCTGCCAGCGCAGCGGATGAAACTGGCGCAGCAGGCGGGCGCTCGTTTCGTTCGACATCGCCTGCACGAACGGCTGCGCGAGCAGTTCATACATGCGCTGATTCAGATTGGACACCGCGGCGACCGCTTCGAACGGCTTTTCGTCGATGCGGCCGAAGCGGTTGTAACGCGCGGAAATCTCCTCGAGCCGCCGCTCATGAAATTCGACCTCGTATTCGATCTCCCCGGCCGCGTTCCTGGCCTCGTTGATGGTCATGCCGTAGAGTCCCGGCGGAAAGGTTTCGATGGTCTCGAGCACGGACATGATCTGCTTGTGCTCCTTCTTCGCAACTTTCCCGGACACGAAAATGCCCAGATGCCCGATGTTCTGGTGCGTCAGACCGACGATCACCTGGCCGCGCGACTTGATCTCCTCGGTGCTGCCGTACAGGTCCGCCACCCAGTTGAACGCCTGTTGAGGCGGCGTGATGTTGTCGCCCATCGACGCGAACAGGATGATCGGCGAGCGGATTTCACGCAGATCGAAAGCCTGGCCGCTGCTGTTCGTCACTCCGCCCGACCACAGCTTGTTGCCGACGAACAGGTTGCGCGTGATCCATTCGATCTCCTCGCGATTCATCAGGTAGTAGCTGCCCCACCAGCGCTCGAATTCCAGAAAGCGTGGCGGCTCGGTATCGACGTTCGAGAACAGGTGGTAGTACTTGTCCCAGAACGTGTTGGCGGGATTCAGGTTCTCGAAGTTCTCCACCAGATACGCGCCGTCGAACTTGCCGTTGCCGAGATCCGCCGCGTACGACGCGAGCCACGCGCCGCCCAGCATGCCGCCCGCGTAACGCATCGGGTTGTCGCCCTCGCCTTCGCTCCAGGCCGCGCTCCAGTACGACATCGGCGCACCGTTGATGACGATCGGGCCGGTCTCCTCGGGGTCGGAGCTGGCGAGCATCATCGCCGCCCAGCCGCCCTGGCAATTGCCGATGATCGCGGGCTTCGGACTGTCGGGATGCAGCGCGCGCACCTTGCGCACGAATAGCTGCTCGGCGTTGCACACGTCGAGCAGGGTCTGACCGGGCTCGGGGTCGCGAAAGAACACCACGAAGTAGACGGGATAGCCCGCGCGCAGCGCGATGCCCGCCTGCGAATCGTCCTTGAAGCCGCCAATGCCGGGGCCGTGCCCCGCGCGCGGGTCGATGATCAGATACGGGCGTTTGCGCACGTCCACGCCCACGCCTTCGAGCGGACGAAGTTGCAGCAGCGCATAGTTGACCGGCCGCTCGAACGTGCGGCCGTCCAGCACCATGTCGTACTCGAAATGCAGCACCGGCGTGGGACCGCTGACGCTGCGTTCGACGAACTCGTTGCCGCGCCGGTACAGCGTGTCCCAGAACAGCAGCGAGCGCTGCGCGGCATCTACCGTGTATTGCCACGCACTGAGCGGATCGAATGGCGCGGGCATCGCGCTTACGGTCGGGGCGCCATCGTGATCGAGCCCCAGCGTTTCGGTGACCCGTTCACTCAGATGCCGCTGGGCGATTTGCGTGCGCTTCTGCAGCACGTGGGTGATTTTTGAGGCAATGTCCTGGCTTTGTGACAACAGCGTTTCAGCGTCCATCGGAAGACTCCTGAAAGGTGCGCGTCACGATCGGTGCCGAGGCACGCGCCGTGCATCGATTGAATCGTGGAGTTGACCCAGAGCTCTAGCAATCGGACCAAGGTCTTATTATGCGCGCGACCCGGTGCAGCGCACGGGTTCGGGCGCGGCGCGTGTCGACGTGACGCAGCGCGACGTCTCATTGAACGGGGTTCGCCTGCACCGCTGCGGCGATATCGCGGCTCACCGAGGCGAGCGCGCGATCGTAGGCGGCGATGATCGGCTCGAATCCGGGACCGGATACGTTCTCGCGCGCAACCGAGCGGCCAGTGACGGCGCGGACCTTGCCGGGCGGCCGCACGGTCCACAGCACGTCGACGGTGACGTCGCGCCCCGGCACGGACTCGAAGCGCATCACGTCGATCCGCACGCGCCAGACGACGGACGGATCGCGTACTGCATCGAATACCGAAATCTGCTGCGAGTTCAGCAGCGCGCCGAGATCGGCCGCGATCACGCGGCCGATGTCGCCACCGAGCGGCTGCGCCCAGCGGTCGAATTCGTTGACCGCGACCTCGTTGTTAGCGATCCGCGTGACGATCTGCGGCCGGTCTACGATCCCGGGTATCGTGACCGGACCGATCACCGCCACGATCGGCCGGCTCGCGCCGGTGCTGTTCAACGAATCGTCCGGGCTCAGCGTGTAGAAGTTCGTCGCCGGCGACTTGCAGGCGCCGAGCAGAGCGCCGGCGAGCGCGAGCATCAGGCCGGCCGCGAAGCGGCTTATAAAGCGGCCCATCGCATCTGTCATGGCTTCTTGTCCTCGGACTTGCCGCGCACGAGCGATTCCGGATGCTGCGCCAGATAGTCGGCCAGCGTGCGCAACGAGGCAGCGGTGCGAGTCAATTCACGCATTGCGTCCTCCGTCGATTGCTGCAGCGACGAGTCGGGCTGCAGCGCGGCATTCGCGGAATCGAGCGTCGATTGCGCGGACAGCAGCGTGTCGCGCGCTTTCGGCACGACCTGCGTGTTGAGCTGCCCGAGCATCGCGTTGGTGGTGCGCAGCGTCGAGCGCGCGTCTTTGCCGATATCCTCGAACGGTACGTTGTTGATCTTGGCGAGCAGTCGCGTGACCGATTCCTGCAGCGATTGCAGCGTGCGCGGAATCGCGGGCATTTCGGGCGGCGTCTTGCTCCAGTCGATCGACGCCTTCGGCGCGTCGGGGAAATAGTCGAGTGCGAGATACTGCTGGCCGGTCAGCAGATTGCCGGTTCTCAACTGGAAGCGGAAGCCGTGCTCGACCAGATAGTTCGCGAGACCGCGCGGGTCGTTGGTGAGGTGTCCGCCGGCGCCGTCGTTCTGATAGCGTGACGTGAACCGCTCCGGATAGATATTGATCTCGACCGGACTGCTGAAGCGGCGGGTGTCCGGATCGAAGCGCGTGTAGAGCGCCGTCACTTCGCCGATTTCGACGCCGCGGAAATCGACCGGCGCGCCAACCGTCAGACCGCGCACCGAATCCGTAAAGTTCACCACGTATTTGACGACGATGCGATCGTGCATCTTCATCGCGTCGGCGCGCGTGGTGTACAGCTCGAACCGGGTGCTGGTATCGGCGCTCGTCTCTACCTGTGAATCGGGCGGCGATTCGAACGCGATCCCGCCGATGATGATCGACACGATCGACTGCGTTTCGACGCGCAAGCCGCTGCTGTCGAACGCCATATCGACACCGCTGGCGTGCCAGAAGCGCGTGTCGGTTCTGACGAAGCGGTCGTAGGGCGCATTGACGAACACCTTCACCGTGACGCCGCGGCCGTCCGGGTCCAACTGGTATGACGCGACCTGGCCCACCTGAATTCTGCGGAAAAACACGGGCGTACCCACGTCGAGCGAGCCGAGTCCCGTGCCGTGCAACGTGTACTCGTGCCCCGGCACGTCGCTGGCGATCACGGGGGGCTCCTCGAGGCCGACGAAACTGCGGCGCGCTTTTGGCGAATTGCCGACGTCGACGTCGATATACGAGCCCGACAGCAGCGTGCCGAGCCCCGACACCGTACCGCCCGAAATGCGCGGACGCACGACCCAGAAGCGCGTGTTGTCGACGAGCAGGTCCGACACGTCGCGCGTCACCTCGGCCTTGGCCACCACGCGCTTGTGGTCCGGCGTCAGCGAGACCGCTTCGACCACACCGATATCGACGTCCTTGAACTTGAGCTTGGTCTTGCCTGCTTCGAGACCGTCGCCGGTCTTGAAGCTGATGCTGATCTGCTCGCCGCGCTCCAGCACCGCCTTCACCGCCAGCCAACCGCCGATCAGGATCGCCACGATCGGCACGAGCCAGACCAGTTGCATCCGCCAGCGCGAGCGCGGCACCGGCTCCGCGGCGGGCAGCTCGGGCTCTTCAGTCGGAGTGGACACGTTCGGTCTCCAAAGCGTCCCACATCAGGCGTGGATCGAACGCCATCGAGGCGAGCAAGGTCAGCACGACGACCGCGCCGAACGCGATCGCCGCCGGCCCCGCCTTGATCGTCGCCAGCGCCTGGAACTGCACCAGCGCGACCAGCATCGTGATCACGTAGATGTCGAGCATCGACCAGCGACCGATCAGCTCGATCAGGCGATAGATCCGCGTGCGCTGCCCGGGCAGCCATTGCCAACGAAGCTGCGTCGATAACGCGAGATACCCGATGCCGAGAATCTTCAGCATCGGCACGACGATGCTCGCGATGAACACGAGCAGCGCAAGCGGCCAGGAGCCCGATACCCACAGATAGACCACGCCGCTCATGATCGTGTCCTTCTGCGTGCCGAACAGCGAACTCGTGTCCATCACGGGCAGCACGTTGGCCGGAATGTAGAGCACCATCGCGGCCACCAGATACGCCCACGTTCGCGACAGGCTCGCGGGCTTGCGCTGGTGCAACGGCGCCTTGCAGCGCGGACAGACGTGCTTGACCGCGCCGCTGGGCTGCTTGAGCAGCAGCCCGCATTCTTCGCACAGCACGAGCCCGTAGGCAGACGCCGTGATGGCGTTGCGGCGCACGCGGATCGGCGGCAACTGCCACGCCTGCGCGCCACGCGCTGCCGTGATGCGCGCCCACACCTCATGCGGATCGAAGGTCGCCGCCGCGGCCGCGAGCAGCAGCATCAGCGCGATGAACGACCACAGCGCGGTGCCCGGCACCACCTTGGCGATGTGCGCGAGCTTGACCAGCGCGACCAGCAAGCCGAGGATCAGCACCTCGGTCATGCCCCACGGCCGCGCGAGCTGAAACAGACGAAAGCACTCGGCCGGCCGCCACGGCACGCGCCCGAAGCGCAGCGGCAGCAGCAGCCACAGCATCGCCGCGGTTTGCAGCACCGGCGTGACGATCGTCGTAAGGCCGACCAGCAAGGCGAGCGGCCACGAGCCGTGGCTGTACAGCATGCGCACCGAACCCGCGAGCGTCGTCTGCACGACATGGCCGTTCAGCGACAGACCGACGATCGGAAACACGTTCGAGATCACGAGCAGCACCGCGGACGCGCACGAGAATGCGAGCGCATACTCCGGCCCGTTCGAGCGTCCGCGCCTGAGCTCCGCGCGGCAACGCCGGCAGCGCAACGCATTGCCGGCGGCGGGCGGCGCGCCGAGCTGAAGCAGGTCGCACTCTTCGCACGCAATCAGCTCGTTGCCCGTCATCTCGCCTCCACTGCACCCGACGTTCCAGCCGACGCGGGCGCGTTCTGCGAGACCGGCGCCATCGCCGGCGAGTTTTGCGGCGCGGGCGGCGGCGCCGTCAGTTTTTCCGCCTCGGCCACCCAGCCACCGCCCGTCGCCTTGTAGAGCGTGACGTACGAGGCCAGCACCGCGCCTTGAGTTTGCGCATAGTTCAGTTGCGCGTTGAACAGGCTGCGCTCCGCATCGAGCACTTCGATGTAGCTCGTATAGCCGCCTTCGTAGCGCTGCCGCGCGAGGTGCGCATAGGTGTGCAGCGCCTCGACCTGGAGGTTTTGCGCATCGAGTGCCTGATGCGTCTTCTGCACGGAGATGAGCGCGTCCTCGACCTCCTGGAACGCTACCTGGATCGCCTTTTCGTACGAGTACAGCGATTCCTGCTGGCGCGCTTCGGCCTGGTGCACCTGGCCGGTGATGTTGCCCGCCGTGAAGATCGGCTGCGTGACGCTGCCGGCAAACGACCACACGCGCGCCGGGCCGGTGAACAGATTCGAAAACTGCGCGCTGACCGAACCGAACAGCCCGGTCAGCGAAATCGACGGGAAGTACAGCGCGCGCGCCGCCCCGATCAGCGCGTTTTGCGCGACCAGCGTCTGCTCGGCCTCCAGCAGGTCGGGACGGCGTTCGAGCAGATCGGACGGCAGCCCCTCGGGAATCGGCGGCGTGCCCATCTGCGACAGCTCGCGGCCGCGCAGTATCGCGCCGGGATTCCTGCCGATCAACACCGACAACGCGTCTTCCTGCTGGGCGATCTGCGCTTCGAGCTGCGGAATCGTGACTTGCGCGGCTTGATACTCCGACTGGCTTTGCGCGAGTTCCATCTGCGAGACCTCGCCGTAGCGGAAGCGCGCCTCGAACACGCGCACCGATTCCGCGCGGCTTTGCACGGTCTCCTTCGCGATCACTAGCTGCCGGTCCAGACTGCGCAGATTGATGTAGGCCGACGCGACCGAGCTCACCAGCGTCAGAATCGTGGCGCGGCGGCCCTCTTCGCTTGCGAGCAGATTCGCGCGTGCCGCCTCGGTTTCCCGGCGCACCTTGCCGAACAGATCGACTTCCCAGGACACCGCCAGCGTCGCGTCGAACTGGTTGTAGACGGGGCTCACGCCCTTCGGCACCGGCACGCCTTCGTCCTGCGAGACCCGTTGACGCGACGCGTCGGCGCCTGCCGAAAGCTGCGGGAACAGCCCGGAGCGCGTGGTCACGAACTGCCCGCGAAACTCGTCGACGCGCGCGGCCGCGACCTTCACGTCGCGATTGTCCTGCAGCGCGGCGGCGATCAGCTGATCGAGCACCGGGTCCTGAAACTGCTCCCACCACACGGGGTTGGCGATGCCCGCGGCCTCGCCCTGGGCGAAACGATAAGTGGCCGGCACGTCGACCGCCGGGCGCTGGTAGTTGGGGCCTAGCAGGCATCCGCTCAGCGCGAGCAGCATGACGGATGCGAGCAGACGCGCCGGTGCCGTGCCGTGCATGTCATTCACCTGCCTGCGGCGCGGACGGCGCCTCGCTCGACGCACCGGGCCCCGGCACCGCCGAGGGTTCGCGTCCTGCGCCGCCGCTGGGCTCCACGCCCGGCGTCGGCTTTTTGCCTCCCTTCGAGCGCGACGACATGGTTTCGAGCAGGTAATAGAACATCGGGATGAAGAATACGGCGATCGCCGTCGCGCCCAACATGCCGCCGATCACACCGGTGCCGATCGAATGACGGCTGTTGGCCGACGCGCCCGTCGCGATTGCGAGCGGCACGCAGCCGAGAATGAACGCGAGCGAGGTCATCACGATCGGGCGCAGCCGTTCTTCCGCCGCGGTCATCGTCGCGTCGAACACCGAGGCGCCGCTCTCGCGATTGAGCACCGCGAATTCGAAGATCAGGATCGCGTTCTTCGCGGCGAGCGCGACCAGCATCGTCAGCCCGATCTGGAAGTAGACGTCATTGGACAGGCCGCGCAGCATGATCGCGAGCAGCGCGCCGAACAGCGCGAACGGCACCGCCATCAGCACGCCAACCGGCAGCGACCACTTCTCGTACTGCGCGGCGAGGATCAGGAACACCATCACGAGACCGAACACGAACACCAGCCCGGAGGTGCCGCCCGACTGCCGTTCTTCGAATGCCTCGCCGCTCCATGCCACGTCGTAGCCTTCCGGCATCTGCGCGGCGATCTGTTCCAGCGTCGAGATCACCTGTCCGGAGCTGTAGCCCGGCGCGGCATTCGCCGTGACCTTGATGGCCGGGAAATTATTGAATCGCGTGACGAGGTCCGGGCCCGTCGTAAAGCGGTAGCTTGCCACCGACTTGATCGGCACCATCGTGCCGTTCGTGCTGCGCACGAAGATCTGATCGAGATCAGTAGGCTTCAGGCGATACCGCGGGTCCGCCTGCAGGATCACCTGCCACAGCCGGCTCGAGCGGTTGAACTGCGATACGTACAGCGAGCCGAACATCGTCTGCATCGAGCTATAGACGTCTTCGATCGGCACGCCGAGCGTCTCCGACTTGTCGCGATCCACGTCGACCAGCAGTTGCCGCGACGCCGCATTGAAGGTCATCGTGACGCCGGTCAGCTCCTTGCGCGCCCGCGCTTTCTGCACGAACTGGTCGGCCACGCCCGCGAGCTGTGCGATGGAAGCATCCCCCTTGCTCTGAATCCACACCTCTGTGCCGCCTGTCGTGCCGAGCCCCGGAATCGACGGCGGGTTGACCGGCAGAATAATGCCCTCCTGGACGTTCGCGAAGTGGCGATACGCGTCGAGCAGCACCTGGCGCGCGTTCTGCGTCGCGCGGTTGGCGCGCGTATAGCGTTCGTCGAAGCTCTTCAGACCGACGAAGAAGGTGCCGGCATTGTTCTTGTTCTGGCTGTCGAGCAGGCTGAAACCATCGACCGTGGTGATGCTGCCGACCGCCTCCTGTTTCATGAAATAGTCAGTGATGACTTGCGACACCTGGCCGGTGCGGTCGAGGCTAGCCGCGTCCGGCATGATGACCGCGCCGAGCAGATAACCCTGGTCTTCAGGCGGCAGGAACGCCGACGGAATCGAGCGCACCATCAGCACCGCCAGCACGATCATCGCCGCGAAGAACACGAGCCCCATGACAAAGCGCTTGATGATGAGCTTGACCGCGCGTGTATAGCCCGACGTCATGCGGGCGAACTGATTGTCGAACCAGCGGAAAAAGCCCTTCTTCTCGTGGTGCGTGCTTTTCAGCAGCAACGCGGCGAGCGCCGGTGACAAGGTCAGTGCGACGATGCCGGACAGCACCACCGAAATCGCAATCGTGATCGCGAACTGCTTGTACATCTGGCCGGTGATACCGCCGAGAAACGCGACCGGCACGAACACCGCGCACAGCACCAGCACGATCGCCACGACCGGGCCGGCGACTTCGTCCATCGCCTTCTTCGAGGCCTCTTTCGGCGAGAGCTTGTGCACCGTCATGTTGCGCTCGACGTTCTCGATCACGACGATCGCGTCGTCGACGACGATACCGATCGCGAGCACCATGCCGAACAAGGTCAGCATGTTGATCGAAAAGCCCAGCAGCAGCATGAACATGCAGGTGCCGACGATCGACACCGGCACCGCGATGATCGGAATCAGCGTCGCGCGAAGGCTTTGCAGGAATACGAACACGACGATCACGACGAGCACCAGCGCTTCGAAGAACGTATGGATCACGTCCGAGATCGACGCTCGCGTGAACTCGGTCGTGTCCATCGCGATTTCGTAAGTCATGCCTTCCGGAAACGACTTCTTCAGTTCCGCGAGTGTCGTGCGCACCTGCTTCGCCACGTCGAGCGCGTTGGCGCCCGGCTGCTGATATACGGCGAGCACGGTGGCCGGCTTGCCCTGGAAGCGGCTGCGAATCGAGTAGTCTTTCTGGCCGAGCTCGGCGCGGCCGATGTCCTTGAGCCGCACGATCGCCGCGCCGCCGCTCGCGGCGCGCACGATGATGTTGTCGAACTGCGAAGGCTCGGCGAGGCGCCCCGTGGTCGTGACCGCGAACGATTGCTGGACCGCTCCGCTGGTCGGCGACTGTCCGATACTGCCCACCGCGAACTGCTGGTTCTGGTTCGCGACGACCCGTTGCACGTCGGCGGCCGTCACGCCCAGCTGCGCCATCCGGTCGGGCTTCAGCCAGATCCGCATCGCGTAGTCTGGCGTGCCGAAGATACTCGACTGGTTCGCGCCCGGAATCCGCTTGATCGCGTCAAGCACGTAGATGTTCGTAAAGTTGGCGATATACGTCGAATCGTAGCGGTTGGTGGGCGAATAGATCGCGATCACCATCATGAACGCCTGTGACTTTTTCTGTACCTGAATGCCCTGCGCCTGGACCGATTGCGGCAGTTGCGGCAGCGCGAGATTCACGCGGTTCTGCACGTCGACCTGGGCCAGTTCGGGGTTCGTGCCGATCTGGAAGTACACGTTGAGCGTCATACTGCCGGTCGACGAACTCGACGAGTTCATGTAGATCATGTTGTCCGCGCCATTGACCTGCTGCTCGATCGGTGCGGCGACGTTGTTCGCGACGACCTCGGCGCTGGCGCCCGGATAGGTGGCGGACACCGTGATTTGCGGCGGCGTGATGTCGGGGTACTGCGCGACCGGCAGCGAGAACATCGCCAATGCGCCGCCGAGCGTGATGACGATCGAAATGACCGACGCGAAAATCGGCCGATCGATGCAGTAGCGCGAAATGTTCATGGCGACTGCCCCGTCACTCGGCGGCGGGCGCTGCCGCGGCGCCTTGCGATGCGGCCGTCGCCACCGCCGCCTGGCTTTTCCCGCCGGCCGCCAGGGTTTTGATGATCTTCAGCTGCGAATCCGCGGTAACGCGCAGCGCGCCGTCCACGACGATGCGCTCGCCCGCCTTGAGTCCGTCGGAAACAAACCAGTTATCGCCCTGCCAGTCGCCGACTTCGACGACGCGCTGATGCGCCTTCGAGGCGCTATCGACGACCCACACGAAGTGGCTCTTCGCGCCCTGCAACACCGCGCGCTGCGGCACGAGCGTCGCATTGGGCCGGATTGCGCCGGAAACGCGGGCCCGCACGAACTGGCCGGGGCGCAACGTGCCCTCCGGGTTTTTGAAGGTCGCGCGCACGAGGAAGGTTCCCGTTTCGGTATTGAACGCCGGGTTCGCGAAGTCGATCTGACCTTGCTCGGCATAGGGCGAGCCATCGGCGAGAATCAGATGCACGGAGAAATCGTTGTGCGCGGGAAATCGCAGATGTCCTGCCGCGATGTCATCCCGGTACTTCAGCATCTCGTTCTCGGAGATGCTGAAGTTCACCCACATCGGATCGAGCTGGTACACGTAGGTCAGCAAACCGTTCGAGGTCGCCGTCACGTAGCTGCCATCCTGCAGACGCGCGAAGCTCGACAGGCCGTTCAGCGGAGACTTGATCGTCGTGTAGCCGAGGTTCAGCAGTGCGGTGTCGACTTCGCCCTGGGCGGCGATCACGGCGGCGGCGCTCTGCTTCTCGTTGCCGACCGCGTCGTCGAGATCCTTCTTGCTCAACGCGTTCTGCGCCGCCAACGGCACCACGCGCGCGAGATTGGCCTTGGCGACTTCGAGACGCGCCTCCTGCTGGGCCAGTTGCCCTTTCGCGGTCCGCAGCGCGGCCTCGAACGGCTTGCGGTCCATCTGGAACATCGTTTGTCCCGCCTTGACCAACGCGCCTTCGGTGTACATGCGCTTGTCGAGGAAGCCGTCCACCCGCGAGCGGATCTCGACTTCACGCGAACTCTGCGTTTGCGCGGTAAATTCGAAGTCGACCGGCGTGTCCTGCTGCGTCACCGTCATCACGGTCACTTCCGGCGCGGCGGCGACCGGCGGCGGTGGCGCCTTCTTGCACGACGCGAGCAACGTGAGCAGCGTCAGCGCCGCGACGACGGCCAGCAATGGGAGAGCGCCGCGAGAATCCGGCCGCGGCGAGGCCAGGGATACGGGTACGGTTTTCATCGCGCACTCCGCCTGATCACAAAGGCGTGCAGTTGCCGAACAGCACGAAGGCATCGTTTCTGTTGGCGATCGTCAGCGTCATCTCGCCGTCCGTCGAATCGACGACCAGCGTCCAGCCAAAGCCCAACTCATTGCCGAGGATCAGGAGCTGATCCGCCTCCTTGGTGACCGACAGCATCGGCGTCGTGCGCGCGGGACCGACGACCGCGCGTTTGTCGAAATCGAGAGTCAGGAATTTCGGCAGACCGAGATCCGCGGGCAACGCGCGCGTGCAGGCGATGCCGGGATCGCAGGCGTGCGCGTCGATCGTCGCGCAGATCAGCCGTTTGCTGCCGTCGAAGTCCGCCGCGCCCACCTGCATCGCAGCGGTACCGAGAAGAATCGCGAGACAAACCGAAATTGATTTCATCACGTGCGCTCCCGCTTTTATCCTTGAACGCTGCCGCACTCCGCGCGGCGCATCGCACGCGCAAAGGCACGCACGTGCCGCAACCTGTCCGGTTTCGAGTTCGGTGCGGCGCAGCAGGCGTTCGGTTCGACGCGTTGACTGAGTTCAGTTTGGTGGTCCGAAGAAACGGCGACAATCGGACCTTGGTCTCATATCGTCCGGCGCGAAGACGCGCGTTCAGGGTGTCGGCGGACCGCCGATGGCCACCTCGACCGCCTTGAACAGAATCGCGCTGGTGAAAGGCTTGCGCAGATACGCGGCCGCACCGGCCGCGAGCGCGCTCTGGCGGACGGAGAGATCGTCATAGGCGGTAATCACGATGACCGGCACGCCCATTTGCGCGAGCTGACGCTGAACTTCCAGGCCGTTGGTTCCCGGCATCTGGACATCCAGAATCACGCAGGCAGGCCGATACGACGGAATTGCCATAAGCGCATTCAAGAACTCGTCACCGCTGCAAAACGTCTCCGCCCTGATACCTTCGGAATGCAGCAAACGCTTGATGGCTCGGCACACCGACTCGTCATCGTCGACCACCGCAACGAATTGGTTAGGGTTGACCATATGACAGCGCGAACGCGCAGTCGCTCCGGAAAGTGGACCACTGATGCCTTAGCGTACTGGTTGAAACCCCAATGAGATATAAGACTTTGGTCCACTAGCGGTATCGGCCAGCGCCGCTGAAAGTGGCGGCGCAACGCGCGAGTCGGCGCCTGGTTCGGGCGATTATTCTTCGTCGGCCGTACAAACGCCGCCCTTTCGCACCAGATGAACGAGGTCGACGATCGACCGGGCCTTCATCTTCTCCATCACGCGGGCCCGATGAATCTTGATCGTTTTTTCGGCCGCGCCCAGATCGCTCGCAACCTGTTTGTTCAGGCGGCCAGTCACGACGAGTTCCATGACTTCGCGTTCGCGGCGGGTCAGATGCCGCATCCGCTCTTCTATTTCCTCGCGTTCGTGGCGCCGCCTGCTTTCCACACACGCGCGCGCGAGCGCGCGATCCACCGCGGCGAGCAACAGCGAGTCGCGCACCGGCTTGGGCAGAAAGTCGACCGCTCCGCCTTTCATCGCGTCGACGCTCGAGCCGATGTCGCCGTGCCCGGTCAGGAATACGATCGGCAGCAGCTGATCGAGCTTGCGCTGCACTTCGAGTCCCGTCATGCCCGGCATCTGCAGGTCGAGAACGAGGCAGGCTGGCATGCTCGTCAGATCGGCTCGTTCGAGAAAGGCCTCAGGGCTGTCGAAGCATTCGACCTGGTAGCCGGAGGCGCGCAGCAAGCGGGCGAGCGCGCTGCGCACGCTGTCGTCGTCGTCGACGATGAAGACGCGAGTGTTGGTCTGGTTCATGATGATCGGGGCACGAGTCTCTGTCGGATATCGGTCGCGACGGGAAGCGTGACGTGAAACGATGCCCCTTTGCCCTCGTTGTTTTCCGCCCATAGCCGGCCGCGGTGCGCCGTGACGATCGTGCGGCTGATCGAAAGACCCAGTCCGAGCCCCTGCGGTTTGGTGGTGAAAAATGGCCGGAAAATCCTTTCCATGCTGTCGACGTCGAGGCCCTGGCCGCGATCTTTTACCGTTATCCATATCAGTCCGTCCGCTTCCTCACGCGCTGTCGTTTCGACGAGGCGGTCCGCGGCAGGGCAATCCTTGACCGCGTCGAAAGCGTTGAGCAGCAGGTTCAGGATCACCTGCTGAAGCTGAACCTTGTCGCCGCAAATCAGCGCCAGATTCTTCGGAATGTCGAAGCTCGTGCGCACGCCGCGCGTCAACGCATCGCTGTGCACGAGCGTCGCGATGTCGCGCACGACGTTGCCGACGTCCAGCAACTGCAACTCGATATCGCCTTTGCGTACCAGCGCGCGGATCTTCTGCAGCACGTCGTTCGCGCGGCAATTGTCGGCCACGATGTCTTCGAGCGCTTCGCGCAGCTCCACTACGTTGGTCGTCTCCGCATCCATGAATTTGCGTGCGGCTTGCGCGTTGAACAGGATCGCGGTAAGCGGCTGCTTCAACTCGTGCGCCAGCGATCCGGCGAGTTCGCCCAATGAAGAAACGCGCGCGAGATGCGCGAGATCCCTCGTATTTCCATCGAGTTCGCCGCACGCACTGCATTCCGCTATCGCGGTGATCCGCAATTCCTGATCGTGCACGCGGCATCGCGTGGTTTCCGCCTCCGCGTGAAAGCCGCCCCCATCGCGCCGCCGCGCGATCAAAACCTGCGTGGTCGTGACGCCGGGGATTTGTATCTTCGCGCCACGCTTGCCTGAGGCCGACCGATCGGCATTGATGCCATCGATCGGAAACAGCTTGGCGGTCGGCGCGCCGATCAGCTCTTCCCTCGTGTAGCCGAACAGTTGCGCCGCCCGCGCGTTCGCGAAGATGATCTGGTCCCGCTGATCGACCGTGACGATCGGAACCGGCAACATTTCGAGCGTCTCGCACAGCGGCATTCTCGCGTCGAGCATGCGCCGCGTGCTGCTATCGCCTTCACCTCGCAGCCACGACGCGCAAGCGGCGACACAGCGCCGCCATGCCGGCAACGCGTACGGCGGCTCGTGGGTATCGCGGGTACTCTGTCGGCTCGACACGCCGGAGATACTACGAGCGCGCTGAAACTGGTGATGCCTGGGTGAAGACTGTCTGGAAGGGTCGCGCCCGGACAGTGGAGCACCGTCGTTGCGCGTAGCGTCGATCTGTGACGGGCCGCTTTGACCCATGTGGCGCGGTTGCGCGTTCAGCGCCGTGAGAATTCCCGCTACCCCGATCGCCAGGTGTCTGCCACGCACGATCAGATTAATCATTGGCACCTCCGGGTCCAGTGCGAACGGATTCCGTATAACTGCGACGTCTTTATCTTTGGGCTTCGAACCACATAATTGACTTCACAATCGATACTTCGCACGTCTGGTGGCTGGAAGTCAGTATAGGCTATCCAGAATCACTTACCGAAGGGTTACCTTAATTTATGCCGCTTACTCGGGAAACTACTCAATAGTGTTCTGCGTTGTCCGCCATCAATCGGAAAATTGCGACAGAGTTTGTTAGGCAGTTAATTATTGCCGGGCGGGGCAGTGTCCGTGCCGTCCGTTTGCACGCACAGGAAAGTTAGCAAACTCGCAACGTCGCAGTAGGAGCCGCAATGTTCTCCTACCCCGTGGCGGATTTGCGCTAGCCCGTGAAGCCAGGCGAGATAGCGCTTTCAGGTGAAAACTTCAACCGTAAAGCTTTCATGCATCGCGAATCACAGAGTCAGCGGGTATAGCCAACGCTAATTCTCCAATTTAATTAATTTGTCGGCGATAGTTTCTTTTTTGACGCAAGTCCACGCTTTTATCGCCCGCTATTCCAGTGCGAATCATTTGCATTCGCAGACCACAAAAAAATAAATTTATGCCCGGCAGATGATTAAACGCAGCGCCGCGGCGAGAACGCGTGTTTCGGCTTCACTTTTCTACCGGTATTGAATAAACAGGACGGTCAGTGCAGGTCACAGGCAGCGTCGCTGCGAGTCGCGAGCGCATCTGGCTCGCAGCGTTTCGTGGGAACAACGGGAGGGATGATAGGGAGGCTAAGGGGTGAGTCCGCCAAAAACTATCCGCTGCGCGTCGCCGTGCCAAGGCACGCGTAGCGTGTCGCGCGGCCTCGCTGTAACGAAACCGCGCAACACGCGGTAGACGCGCCGCCGTGTGACAGCGCCATGACGATTCGATCGAATGCCGCTGCTTGCCGCGCCCTGTTACAGATTCATGCGCGTAACCTTGGTGCCGGCCAGCGACAGGTCTGCCATTAGGCCCGTATTTGTCAGGACCATCGCGACGACCTCGGCGGTCGCCGACGAGGTATCGACCGCGCCGGTAGCGCCGACCTTCAGCAGTGAAACCGAAGCATCGGCGCCCACCGACCAGCCCTTCGCGTTGCGGAATTTCTCGAGCGAATCTTTCGTCATGAACAGGAAGAACACGGCGGTCGACTGCGCGCCGGCCTGCAATCCGAACGATGCCGCGGCGGTACTGTAATAGCCGACCGTCGCTCCGCCGACGCGCAATGCCCCTTCGCCGTACTCGCCACCGACGATGAACGCCGCCTTCTTCACCGAAGGAAACACCAGCACGCCCTGCGCCTTCGATACCAGTTCGTGCGAGCCTTGCACCGTATCGAACAATTTCGACAGCGCACCGTTCACGGCCGCGTCGATCTCCTGCCGTTTGGCGGCGTCGGTAGTGGCGCTCTCGCCACTGCCTCCGGTCGTCGTGCAACCCGCCAAAGCCAGACTCGCGGCCATGGATGTAAGCGCGAGCGTGTGCACAAAGTTCCGTCTGTTCACTATCGACTCCGTTCTGGTTACGATCCGAGTCGCCAGTCCTGATGGCTGGAAGCCTCGATCTTTTTTCTCCGCCGTGAAGCGGCATAGCCGCCCAAGGAACCATCAATGCCATCGCCGCGCGTCGATTTTCTTCGGTATCCGGATGCGACGACTACAACGCTTGCAGATACATGATGTCACGCTGAAACCGCTGCGGAATCGGACCTTGGTCTTACAGGAAGCGCGGTGTCGATGATGAATGAAACGCGAAGCCAGCGAAGCTGATTGGCGGGGTCGACCTCGATCATCCGCCGAGCGCGATGATCGCCACGGTGAGCAGGACGCCGACCGCCGCCATCGCAAGGCCGGCCTGCCAGCCGCGAAATCCCGCGTAATGCCCCAGCGCGATGCCGCTGCCGAATAACATCGCGATGGTCAAGACTCGGGAGACGATCAGCGCCGTCGGAACGTTCGCGAACAGCACGAAGGGCAACGCGACCGGGAATGTTGCGGCTACTACGAGCACAAAGATAGCCGCGGCGGCGGTGAAATCGTCGCGCACGAATACTGCTCGCTGCGGCAGATCCGGCCGCGCCGCAACACGCCTGCGGATGGACTCGAGCTCCGTATCGCCGATCAACGGTCTGAGCCACGCGGCCATTGCGTCGTGAAGCGTCCGAACGCCCGCGGCCGCATTCGGCTGGCTTCGCACGGAATGCGCAAGCGTCACACGCCTGCCGCGAGCCACCAGCGTACGCACGAGGAACATCACCGCGTCCGCGAGGCCCCATGCGAGATTGCAGCCGAGCGCGGTGTAGAACATCTTGTGCCCCGCGTCGGCACCCGCGCCGACGGCCGAGACGGTGCCGACGAACGTCAGCGCCATGAAGAGGCCGAAACATAACTCGCACACTCGATCGACGACATCGAGAACCGGCTCCCTATCGCCGAAGTTTTCCTGCTCCGTGTGACCCGTGGCATCCATGAGGCCTCCCGTGGCGATGACGTGAACCGAGCCCGCCTTTTGCTGGCATACGGATGAGGCGCGAGCGGACGCCCGCAGCATACAGCGCGCCCTGTACCGGCGATATTGGACCAAGGTCGTATGGCCCTGCTTCGCGTCGCGCTCTACCGTGGGAATGGATCATTGCGTAGTACGCTGGAACAGCCCGCGCTGGGGAGAAGATAATGGCCAAAACGAAGTCGGAAAACGAGCAGCCCGAGCAAGACAGGGCGCTGTCGTACAAGGAATATCGCAAGGCGCTTTTCGATCTGCATGTGGAGCTCGTCAAGCTGCAGGAATGGGTCGTGCAATCGGGAAGCAAGGTCTGCGTCGTCTTCGAGGGACGTGACGGCGCGGGCAAAGGCGGCACGATCAAGGCGATGACCGAGCGCGTCAGTCCGCGCGTCTTCCGCGTCGTTGCATTGCCCGCGCCTAGCGAACGTGAAAAAAGCCAGATGTATGTGCAGCGCTACGTGCCGCACTTGCCGGCCGCGGGCGAGATCGTCATTTTCGACCGCAGCTGGTACAACCGCGCGGGCGTCGAGCGCGTGATGGGTTTCTGCTCCGAGGAGGACGTGCAGACGTTCTTCAAGGCGGTGCCGCTCGTCGAGCGGGCGATCGTCGAATCCGGGATCATCCTGCTCAAGTACTGGCTCGAGGTCAGCCCCGAGGAACAGACCCGACGTCTCGAGGCACGCATCCACGACGGTCGCAAGATCTGGAAACTGACCGAAATGGACCTGAAATCCTATAGCCGATGGTATGACTACTCGCGTGCCCGCGATGAGATGCTCGCGGCTTCGGACACCGACTATGCTTCGTGGTTCATAGCGAATTCAAACGACAAGCGGCGCGCGCGACTGAACATCATCAGCGACATGCTTCAGAGGATTCCGTACAAGCAGCCTTCCCGCAAGAAGGTCTCGCTGCCGAAACGGCAAAAGCCCGACGGATACAAGGAACCAGACTATCCGTTTAAATACGTGGCCGAGCGGTATTGATCAGGCAGGTGTTGCTCAAGCTGACTTTCAAACGTACGGCAGCGTTGCCTCGCACCCGGCTTCAACGAGGCTGCGGCGATAAGCGAAGGCCGCGAGCGGGTAGTCGAAGAAGAAGCGGCCCGTCTCCCGCTTCTCCACATAGAACGTTTCCGCCTCGCATTGCGGCGTAGCAATTCGCAGCGTGCGCGCCCATGCGAACGCCAGCAGCATCCAGCCAAGCATCGCGAGATAGTCGTCCCCGACCCGGTATGCCGTCTCCGGGTCTTGCGCGTGGCGAGTCTTGATCGACCGTGTCGTGCTCTCCACTGTCTGTGCGAGCTCTGCGAGCTTCGCGCCGGCGGCACGAACCGGCGGATCGGACTCCTGGCACAGCCGCGCTTCCGCGCGCACGTGGCGAAGCAGCACATCGAACGCCACCGCCCCATCGGGCAGCACCTTCCGAATCAGCAGATCGATCGCCTGAATTTCGTTGGTGCCTTCGTACAACATCGACACGCGACTATCGCGCAACGTCTGTTCAATGCCGTACTCGTGGATGTAGCCGTAGCCGCCGAACACCTGCAGCGCGTTCGATGCAGCGCCAAAACCGTTGGCCGTAAAAAACGCCTTTGCAATCGGAGTCAACAGCGATGCGAGCTGCGCCGCCTGTTCCCGTTCGGCGGCATCGGCATGACGTGCGGCGATGTCGAGCCAATGCGCGGTCCAGTAACCGATCGCGCGCTCGCCTTCGACGATCGCGCGCAGCTCCATCAGAATCCGCCGCATGGCCGGATGAAACGCAATCGGCGCAGCCTTCCCCGGTGCGACGTTCGCACCGGGCGGCACGCTCACTGCACGCATCTGCGCGCGTTCCTGCGCGTAAGCGTGCGCGCGTTGCCACGCGGTGTGCGCATGCCCGAGGCCCTGCATCGCAACCTGCAGCCGCGCCGCGTTCATCATCACGAACAGGCACGCGAGACCGCGATGCGCTTCACCGACGAGCCAACCGAATGCGCGTTCGAAGCGCATCGTGCAGGTCGGGCTGCCTTTCAGGCCCATTTTCCTTTCGATGCCTTCGCAATAGACACCATTGCACGAGCGCCCACCGTCGCCGTCTTCCAGCCATTCCGGCACGACGAACAGCGACAACCCTTTCGTGCCGGGCGGCGCTTCGGGCACTCGAGCGAGCACCAGATGAACGATGTTCTCCGTCAGATCGTGCGCGCCGCCGCTGATAAAGATCTTGCTGCCGTCGATGAAATACCCGTCGGTGCCCGGTGCTTCAGTCGCGCGCGAACGGATCAGGCCGACATCGCTGCCGGCCTGGGGCTCGGTCAGACACATCGTCGATAGCCACTCACCACTCGCGACTTTCGGCAGCAATGCCTTTTTCACGCGTTCGCTGCCATACGTCTGCAAGCATGCCGTCGCGCCGTGCGTGAGCCCGGGCGACATCAACCATGCATGGTTGGCGCCCGCGAGCATTTCCTGAAGCGCGACGTCGAGAAGCTGCGGCAGGCCCTGTCCGCCGTGCCCAGTGTCGAGCGATAATGTCGGCCAACCCGCTTCGACGAATTCCGCGTAGGACTCGCGAAAGCCCGCGGGCGTCGTCACCTTGCCCGCGTCGAAACGACATCCTTCGAGATCGGCGCTCGCGTTGAGCGGCGCGATGCGCTCCTCGACGAAACGCGCCGCTTCCTCGAGCACCTGCTGCGCGGTCTGCGAGTCGAGGTCTTGCCAGTCGGGCACGTCGCGCCACCACGAAGTGGCGTCAAGCCACTCGTCCATCACGAAGCGCATGTCGCGTAGCGGCGCCTGATAAGTCAACGTCATTTGTTCCTGTCCCTGGACTAGCTGCCTCTGCGCGCATGGATCACGGTCGCGTCGGCGGCGTCGGCTTCGTGCATTGCTTCCACGAGCTCGGCCCGGTGCTGGAGCACGGCGCGCTGATTGATCGAGCCTTTGTCGGTGATCTCGCCGAGGTCGAGCGACGGCGGCACGCTCAGCAGGTGCATGCGGGCAATGAACGAGGCACTGCCCGTCGCACTCCGATTCAGCCGCGCGACGAGTTCGCTGAAGAAAGCGCGCACGGCGGCCGTGCTGAGCACGTCCTCGGCGCTCGCATCGGCGGGCGAACCCGCCAACGAGCGACACGCGTCGAGGCGCGGAAAAATCATCGCGCCCACTTCGTCGCGATTCATCCCCGTAATGACGGCATCCTGAACGTAGGGCGCCCCTTCGCTGATGATGCGCGCGCGCATCGGCCCGACGCTGACGAACGTGCCCGACGCAAGCTTGAAGTCCTCCGCAATGCGGCCATCGAACATCAGGCCCAGTTCGGGACGTTGCGGGTCGACGAAACGCACGGCGTCTCCTGTGCGGTAGTAGCCTTCATCGTCGAACACGCTGCTCTGAAGCGCCGGCGATGCTCGCCAGTAACCGCCCATCACGTGAGGGCCGCGAAAGCGCGCTTCGAATTTGTCATCGACGGGCGCGAGCTTGGCCTGGCACCCGGGCGGCGGCAAGCCGATATAGCCGGCGCACGATACCGGTCCCGTCGTGAACAGACACGACGGCGCGGTCTCGGTCATGCCGAGACCGGCCATGATGCGGATGCGTTCTCCGCAATGTTCGAGCGTTACGCGCTCGAGACGCTCCCACGCCGCCTGCGACAGACCGGCGCCCGCGAAGAAATACATCTTCACGCGCGAGAAAAACCGCTCGCGCAGCGCCGCATCCTTTTCCAGCGCGATGGTCAGTTCTTCCCAACCCTTCGGCACGTTGAAGTAGATGGTCGGCGCGACCTCACGCAGATTGCGCAGCGTCTCGTCGAATTTGCCGACCACGGGTTTGCCGTCGTCGATATAGAGCGTGCCGCCGTTGTACAGCACGATGCCGACGTTGTGGCTGCCGCCGAACGTGTGATTCCACGGCAGCCAGTCGACGAGGACCGGCGGCTCGATGCCGAACTGCGGAAAGGTTTCGAGCAGCATCTGCTGGTTTGCGCCCAGCATGCGATGCGTCGTCGGCACGGCTTTCGGCAGGTTCGTCGAGCCGGACGTGAACAGGAACTTCGCAATCGTGTCGCCGTTCACGCGCGCGTTGGCAGCGTCGACGTCGCGCGGGGCCGTGTCGAGCAATGCGTCGAAGCGCGTCACTCTCGACGCGTTTGGCGCGGGCACCGCGCTGACACGTTCGACGTCGCTTCCCAGCGCGGCATCGAGCGCCGCTGTGTATGCGCCGATATCGTCCGCGTAGACCAGACCCGGTTTGAGCAGTTCGAGGACATGGCGCAGCTTTCCGTAATCGCCCGACATCAACGAATAGGCCGGCGAAACGGGTGCGTAAGCGATACCCGCCCACATCGCGCCGAGCGCGAGTTGCATATGTTCGACGCTGTTGCCCGACAGGATCACCAACGGGCGTTCCGCGCTGAGATCGCGATCGAGCAGCGCCTGCCCGATCGCACGCGCGCGCTCGAGCATCTGCGCATACGTGATGCCCTGCCACGCGCCACCGGCATCGCGTCGTGCGACGAGCAGCCGGTCGGGATGCGCGCGTGCGCCGCTCAGCAGGCGGTCCGTAAAGCGCTCCGGAAACGGACCCAGAGGTTCAGGTGTCTCGAGGTACCAGCAGTCGCCGCGTTTCTCGATCCGCGCTGAAGGCGCTCCGATGGCGACGCTCCGGTATCCGGTCGCCAGAGAGCTTGCGTGGCTGTGCTCCGATTCCAAAACCTGTCTCCTGATTGTGCCATTTCATGCAAGGATGGGGTGGCCGCAATCGTTGCGGCCGGGAGCCGACGCCTAGATCGGATAATGACGCGGACTCGTCTGCACCGTGATCCATCGCAACTCGGTGAACTCGGGAATCGACGCCTTGCTGCCGAAGCGCCCATAACCACTCGCCTTCACGCCGCCGAACGGCATCTGCGCCTCGTCGTGCACGGTCGGGCCGTTGATGTGGCAGATGCCCGACTCGATGCGTTTCGCGACGTTCATCGCGCGCGCGATATCGCGGCTGAACACGGCGGCCGACAAGCCGTACTCGCTATCGTTGGCGACCGTCAGCGCCTCTTCGTCGCCGTCCACGCGCTGCACCGTCACCACGGGGCCGAACGATTCATCGGCATAAAGCTTCATCTCGCGCGTCACGTTCTCCACGATCACCGGCTGCATGATCGCGCCTTTCACCTCGCAACCGAGCGGCAACTTCGCACCCTTTTCGCGGGCGTCTTCGACCAGCGCGCGAATGCGCCGCGCGGCGGCTTCGCTCTCGAGCGTGCCGAGGATCGAGCCCGGCTGTGTCGGATCGCCTGCCTTCAGCGTGCGCGCTTTCGCGACGAGCTTTTCGACGAACGCATCGGCAACCTTGCGATCGACGATCACGCGTTCCGTCGACATGCAGATCTGCCCTTGATTGAAGAACGCGCCGAACGCGATGCCCTCGACGGCAGCGTCGAGGTCCGCGTCGTCGAGCACGAGCACCGGCGCCTTGCCGCCCAGTTCGAGCAACGCGGGCTTCAGATGGCGCGCGGACAGCTCGGCGACGATGCGGCCGACACGCGTCGAACCGGTGAAATTCACACGCTTCACGGCAGGATTCGCGACCAGACGCTCGACGATCGCGGGCGCGTCTTCCGGCGCATGCGTGAGCACGTTGACGACGCCTTCGCCGAGACCCGCGTCGTTCAGCGCTTCGCCGATCAGCGCATGCACGCCGGGACAACCTTCCGATGCCTTCAGCACGACCGTGTTGCCGCACGCGAGCGGCATGGCGAGCGCGCGCGTCGCGAGAATCACGGGCGCGTTCCACGGCGCCATGCCAAGCACGACGCCGCACGGCTGGCGCACGGCCATTGCGAGGCTGCCCGGCACGTCGGACGGAATCACCGCGCCGTCGATCTGCGTCGTCATCGCCGCAGCTTCGCGCAGCATGTTGGCCGCGAGCATGACGTTAAAGCCGTACCAGTTCGCCATCGCACCCGTTTCGGCCGCGCCGATCTCGATGAACTCGGCCGTGCGCGCGTCCATGCGCTCGGCGGCGGCGAGCAGGCGCTTGCGGCGCTCCGTCGGCGTGAGCGCCGCCCATGCCGGGAACGCGCGCGCCGCCGCGGCGACGGCCGCATCGGCATCCTCGACGGTGGCCGCCGCGGCGCGGGTGGCAACCGCCCCCGTCGCGGGATTGATGCGCTCGAAGGTCTTGCCGTTCGACGCGGCACGTTTCGCGCCGCCAATCAAAAGGTTCGTCTGATGCATGTGTTCGTCTCCTCAGTCGTCCTGCTGAAGTGCGCCGCTTAGCGCTTGTAGGTCTGCAAGCCCGGCTTGATGCTCTTGTCGTCGAGGAACTGCTTGAGGCCCTGTTCGCGGCCGCCTTCCGGATCGCGATAGTTCGCCTGGTCGAGCTTCGCGTACAGGTAGTCTTCGTTCTGCTCCCACGTGAGTTCGCGCGAACGCTTGAAGCCATGCTTCGCGTTGCGCAGCACGACCGGGTTCTTGTTCAGCAGCTTCGCCGCGAGAGCGATCGTTTCGTCGCGCAGTTGCGCGAGCGGCACGCTTTTGTTCACCAGACCCATCTTCGCGGCTTGCGGACCCGTGAAGGTGTCGCCCGTCATGATGTAGTACAGCGCTTCACGATGACCGACGGTATCGGCCATCGCCTTGCTCACGAGGTTGCCCGGCGGAATCCCCCAGTTGATTTCGGACAGGCCGAACACGGCTTCGTCCGCGGCGATCGCGAGATCGCAGGCGACGAGCGGAGAGAAGCCACCGCCGAAGCACCAGCCGTTGACCATGGCGATCGTCGGCTTCGAGTACATGCGCAGCAATTGCCATTGCCAGCGGCTCGCGTCGCGGCGAATCCGCTCCTGCAGCACGTCCGGGCCCGCGTCCACTTCGCGGAAATATTCCTTCAGGTCCATGCCGGCCGTCCATGCACTGCCTTCGCCGGTCAACACGAGAACCTGGGCTTTGGCGTCGAGTTCGAGCGTCTCGAGAACGTCGATCATTTCCTTGTTCAGCGTCGGGCTCATCGCGTTGCGCTTATCCGGACGATTGAACGTGACCCAGGCGATTCCGCCTTCCACCGCGACCTTGACCGTTTTCCAGCGCCCTTCGTAACTCATCTGCTTCTCCGTATCAATGCCGCCCTCGCGGCTTGAGCTCAATTTAATATCAGGTGACCTGATAAGTAAAGTACAATATAGAAGTCTTGGTACAAACCCCTAACCGCCTATGCCGACGAGCACGAGAAAGCCGTCAGGGTCTGAATCGACAGCGCGCGCCACGGCGCGGCGCAACCTGCGCAACCTGCGCGATCGAAGGCACGCTGCCGCTCCGGTGCGTCTCAGCTACCTGGCCGGGCAGCTCGACAAGATTCTCACGCGGCAGCTTTCCGAAGCGCTTGCCTCGCATGGTCTGACGTTGCCGCAATACACCGCGCTGTCGGTGCTGCGGGCGCGCGCACGTTCGTCGAACGCGCAGCTCGCGCAGTGCTCGTTGATCACGCCGCAAGCGGCCAGCGCGGTCGTCAAATCGATGGAAGCGAATGGATGGGTGACGCGCGTGGCCGGTCCGCTCAACCGTCGCGTCGGGCTGCTGTCGCTGACGAAGGCCGGCGAAACATTGCTCGCTCAGTGCGACGGTGCCGCTGACAGGGTCGAGCAATCGATGCTCGGCGAAATCGATGAACACGATTCACAGATGCTGAAAAACCTGCTGTTGACGTGCGTGCGCAATCTTCGCGCAGCCTGACGCATCAGCTTTAGTTACACATTGGAGACCCATTGAACATCGATCAACTGAAGGCCATCGACACTCACGTGCATGCCGAGGTGTCGTGCTGCCAACCACCGGACCTGTTTGCAAGTGAATTCGACGAAGCCGCCGACAAATACTTCGGCACCGTGCTCAAGCAAGGGCGCCGCCCGACCATTCCCGAAACCATCGAGCACTATCGGGAGCGCAATATCGGCTTCGTGATGTTTACCGTCGACTGCGAAGCGAACATCGGGCGCCGTCGCATTTCGAACGAAGAGGTCGCGGAGTTCGCGCAGAACAACCGCGACATCATGATCGCGTTCGCCAGCATCGATCCGCACAAAGGCAAGTTCGGCGCGCGCGAAGCGCGGCGGCTCATCGAGGAGCACGGCGTGCGCGGTTTCAAGTTTCACCCCACGATGCAGGGTTTCTTCGCCAACGACCGCATGGCATACCCGCTCTACGAAGTGATTGCCGAGTACCAGCTGCCGGCGGTTTTTCACAGTGGACACTCGGGCATGGGCTCGGGCATGCGCGGCGGCGGCGGTTTGCGCCTCAAGTATTCGGAGCCGATCTACCTCGACGATGTCGCCGCCGACTTCCCCGACATGAAGATCGTGATCGCGCATCCCTCCTGGCCATGGCAGGAGCAGGCGCTGTCGATCGCGCTGCACAAGCCGAACGTGTATATCGATCTGTCGGGCTGGTCGCCGAAGTACTTTTCGCCCGAGCTGGTCAAGTATGCGAACACGCTGTTGCGCAACAAGGTGCTGTTCGCGTCCGACTTCCCACTGATCCGCCCCGACCGCTGGCTCGAAGACTTCGATACGCTCGACATCAAGCCCGAAGTAAAGCCGCTCGTTCTGAAGGAGAACGCCGTCAGGTTGCTTGATCTGCGGGCCCGAGGCACGACGAATCACGAATGACGCATGAAAAATGGCCCGGCGCGAAAACGCCGGGCCAGCTGGGTCCATCAACGAAGAGTTAGCGTTTCGCGGCGTTGGAGCGAATGACGAGCAATGCTGTAATCGCCGCGATGATCGTCACCGGCACGCTCGCGCCGATGACGAGCGCCGAGCTCTTTCCCATCGCAAGCAGTTGCCCGGCGGCTACGGGGCCGACAATCGAGCCGACGCGTCCCACCGCCACCGCGGCGCCGACTCCCGTACCACGCACGCTGGTCGGATAGCTGGCGGCGGACAGCGAATACAGCATCGACTGCGCGCCGACGACGCCCATCCCGGCAAACAGCACGGCAACGGACAGCGTCTCGATGCTGGCGACTTGCGAAAGCGCGACCAATGCACCGACGATGCACGCATAGATTGCCGTGACTGACAGGCCTTGTCTGAAGCGGTCCATCAGCAGACCGATGCCCAGTACGCCGATCACACTGCCGACGTTGAAAAAGATCTGGGCAATCCCCGCCTGCGAGCGGCTCATGCCGCGCCCCACGGTCAACGAAGGCAGCCAGTTCAGCAGGAAGTAAAGAACGATCAGCGTGCAGAAGAAGCTGATCCAGATACCGATCGTCGCGGCGGCGCGCCCCTCGCCGAACAGGACTTCGCGCGTCGAAAGGAGCGGCTTGTCCGCCGTCGTGAATTCCCGCGATTCGGTGGCGAATTCGCGCGACTCAGGCAGCAATGCCATCAGCAGCGGAATGATGATCAGCGGTCCGGCTCCGCCCACGTAGAAGATATGACGCCACGCGGTAGCACCCGCGCTCAGTACGGCGATCAATGCGGCAAGCGCGCCACCAAGCGGCATACCGCAATACATGACGCTAACCGCGGTGTTGCGGTGACGCGGATCGACCGCCTCGGACGACAACGCGATCAGGTTCGGCATCGCGCCGCCGAGCCCGATGCCCGTCAGCACGCGAGCAATCAGCAGACTTTCGAAACTCCAGACTTGCGCGGTCGCAATCGAGAAGATGCCGAAAATCGCCATCGAGATCATCAGAACGCGCTTGCGGCCGATCCGGTCGGCGAGTCTGCCACCGATCATCGCGCCCGGCAAAAGCCCCAACATGCCGGCGCTAAAAGCGAGCCCCAACTGGCTGACCGACAAGCCGAACTCGTGCGCCATTCGAGGCGCCGCAACGCCAGTGGACTGCAGGTCGATACCCTCCAGCACCGCGACGAGAAAGCACAATGCCAACGTTAGTGCAGTACTGGAGCCCACCGCACTCGACCGATTAGCAACACTTGACATGACGTCTCCTTCACCTTTGATTGAATTGCCAGAGGCGAGCCACGCTTCGTTCTTCGACGAAGCGGCCATGGGAAGGAGAAGATTTCTGACAATGATCGTGCGCCACTTATCAGAATCCTTCCCACAGCGCCCCCGGAATTGATGATGAGTCTAGTCTCAGGAGGCCTGATATTGAAAGTAGAATATGATATGCCTGGTAGAAACACCTAAGGCAACCTGATAATGATCAAGACAATGGAGAAGCGGCGAACGCCCCTTGCCAAACAGGCCGGTTCAACGAAAACCGGTGCGCCACCTTCCCGCGTTTCCTATGTGGTCGGCCAACTCGACCGCCTGCTCAAGCGCAGTTTGATCGATGTACTGGGTGAATTCGGGCTGACCTTGCCTCAGTTCACCGCGCTCTCCGTCATCAGCGCCAGCGGCGCGATGACCAATGCGAAACTCGCCGAACGCTCGTTCATCACGCCGCAGTCGGCCAACGAAGTTGTCAAGACGATGGAAGCCAACGGTTGGGTCGGACGCGTGGGGCATCCTACCCACGGTCGACTGATTCATCTGTTTCTGACCGACGAAGGGCGCCGGGTACTGCAGGAATGCGATTCGGCGATCGACGCGCTCGAAGCGTCCATGCTGGACGGAGTAACGGAAATCCCGGTCGATACGCTGCGCAAGGTGCTGCAGCGATGTGTGTCGAATCTGCGCGGTTGAATGGACGTTCCCAATGATAAAAGAGTCGCACTCGAATGGAGCGCGACTCTTTTTCTTTCGCCTGATGGAAGCAGGAAAACCTCAGCGACCGCCCGTCGATCTCGCTGAGACGCAGGCCTTTGGTTTCCCTTACCGAGCGCAGAATCACGATGGCGGCCAGCGCCGCAATCACCGTGAAAACCGCGATGCCGAGGCTGTTCGGCCAGATCATGGCGACACCGATCGCTCCACCTACCGCGATCGTCTGCCGCATTCGGGCTGAATTCCGTTCAGCTCAGTGAAATCCCTGGTCGGCATTTAGCCGCGTATTACCTGGCCCACTGCGTCGATCGCTATATTGCTTATCAACGGCCGCCGCCTTCACACCGCGATAGCGCGTCCGCCTCGCCATTTCCCACCCCATTCGAGAGGAGACGAAGCATGTCAAAGCGAATTCTTATCATCGCCGGCGATTTCGTCGAAGATTATGAGCTGATGGTGCCGTTTCAGGCACTGGCGGCAGTCGGGCATTCGGTGGACGTCGTCGCGCCCGGCAAGCGCGCGGGCGACGCGATTCGCACCGCAATCCACGACTTCGAAGGCGATCAGACCTACACCGAAAAGCGCGGCCATAACTTCACGCTGAACGCCGATTTCGCGTCGGTGAACCCCGCGCAATATGACGCGCTGCTCGTGCCCGGCGGCCGCGCCCCCGAATATCTGCGGCTCAACGACGAGGTGATCGGCTGGGTGCGCCAATTCGCCGAAGCGAAGAAGCCGATTGCCGCGGTCTGCCACGGCGCGCAACTGCTGGCTGCGGCAGGTGTGATCGAAGGCCGGCGCATCTCGGCGTATCCGGCCTGCGCGCCCGAAGTGAAGCTCGCGGGCGCGCAGTACGTGGCGCTCGACTGGCCTGACGCGATCACCGACGAGAACTTCGTCACCGCGCCCGCATGGACCTCGCACGTGAACTGGCTTGCGCAGTTCCTTGCGCTGCTGGGCACGCGCATCACGCATTGAAGGAGCGCGCCTCGACCGAGGCGCGGCATCGCGGGCGACCAACCGTGTTACGCTCGATCACGACGGCATGAGCGCCCGCGCCGCGCGCTTCACGTCCTGCGACGTCATCATTCGCGAGAAAGGCTGAACGTATGTGCAACGTCTATGTCAACGCTGATCCGATCCTCTACGAGTCGCGTACGCGCGCGCTGCGCATTCATGGCGTCGTGACCACGGTGAGGCTCGAAAATCTCTTCTGGGACGTGCTTCGGGAAATCGCCAGCCGCGAGAACGTGACGACGACCCAGTTCGTAGTGAAGCTTCACGACGAACTGGTCGCCTTGCGCGGCGAAGAGCCGTTGAATTTCGCGTCTTTTTTGCGCGTGTGCTGTTTGCGCTATCTATCGACGAGCGCCGCCCGCAACGAGGCCGCCGGCGACGTGTCGCTCAACGCCCCGTTTCAACCCAGAGTCGTGAAGACGGCTGTTTGACGGCTTCCGTCGCAACGGCTGGCTAGCGCGGTGCGCTCCAGTCACGCGACGTACTGTCTCGACGCGTCAGTCAACCGACGCATCGCAGGCGCAATCAAGGGAAGCCGCCGTGGCCGGTCGTTCCAATACAGCAAGCCGTTGCAGTGCCACGAGGCCCAGTAGCGCGAGTCCAAGTCCCAGCGTGAAGTCAGCGTGAACGCCCGCACGGTCGACAATCGTGCCCCCCACTGCCGAGCCCACCGCAATCGCCACCTGGATGATGCTGACGAACATGGCCGACCCCGCTTCGGGCAGGTCTGTCGTGCCGCGCTGAATCCACACGCTGAAGCAAAGCGGAAGCGCTCCGAACGCGATTCCCCACAGCAGCATCCCCGCGGTCTCGCCGATCGGCGAATGTTCCAGCAGCAACATCGACGACATCGCGCCCAATAGCAGCAGAACCATCGCGGCGACGGATTTCTTTAGATGGTCCGAAATCACCATCGACGTCAACGCATTGGAGAAGAAGCCGATCAGACCGAATCCGAACAGCAACAGCGTGATGGCGCTCAACGAGAAGTCGTGTTCGAGCAGCGGCGCAATATACGTGTAGGTCGAGAAATGCGCGCCGAAGACGAGCGCGACCATCACCATGCTCAACCTCGTATGAGGCCGGACAAGCAGGGTTTTGAAATCGGCGATCCGCAACGCCGATGCCGACGGCAACGAAGGCACGAGGAACGCCTGCGCCAGTAAGGCGAGCGACACGAGGCCCGCGGTGGCGGCGAACGCCATGCGCCATGATGCAAACGATGCGATGAACGTCCCGAGCGGCACGCCGATCACGGTTGCGCAGGTCACGCCGGTCAGAATGGTCGCGGTCGCTTTGGCGGCATCCTTTGCTTGCACGAGTCGAGGAGCCGCCGCCGTCGCCAGAGTCCAGAAGCCACCCAGCGCGCCGCCAAGCAGAGCCCGTCCTACGAGCATGATCGCGAGGTTCGGTGCGATGGCACACACGACGTTCGCGATCAACAGTACCGCAGTGAGGAGCAGGAAAACGTACCGGCGGTCCATGCGGCCCGCGCTGACTATCAGCGTCGGCGCCAATATCGCGGCCATCACGCCGGGCGTGGTGACCATGAGGCCAGCGACACCGGTCGACACGCCGAGGTCGTGTGCGATTTGCGGCAACAGCCCGACAGGCAAAAACTCGGCCGTGACGAAGGCGAATGCGCTTACCGCTACCGCTATGACGGAGAGCCATTGACCCGCGGAGGTTGAATGTCCTTCCAACGATGCCGGGATTGCAGGTGTATCGATTTGCATGACGACCTTGATGCCAGATTGAAGTCTCGTACTTTAGGCTGGGTCTCATGTCCGAAAAAGAGTCGTCCGATGAAAAGACTAGAAGGTGTGGCTGAACAATGCCTCTGCGGCGATATCTCGCTATGAGTCAGCTAGTCTCGCGAAACGACCCGTACGGCTCTTCCATATACGTCGGCACGGAAGCGTTCGCCATCAGCAACGTGATGCGCATTGGCCAAACCGTCGACGCTCCTACTGTTTTTTTGACAGTCTTCCACAATGTTACGAGGTCTCGTAAGTCGTGCCGCCGTGCGTTCTCAGGGCCGCGATAGAGGTATTGCAGCGTTCGCGGCGGTTTGAGGGCTTCGTTTTTTGCAGCGTGCAATTGAGCCCCCGTGATAGGTATACCAACTGATCTGATCGCACCAGGGAGGCGGATTATGTTGTTCCATTCAGCCCCGGGAGTCCCTGAAGGAATTACGCGATGGACCTTATCAAGAAATTCAATGCGTTCCATGACTGGTATTTGATGGGCGTATCCGCGGACCGTGAGGCAAGCATCGTTGAGCTTGCCTTGATGTTCGACAACAGGAAAGACCGGGTTCGCGTTCAATTCAAGGGCGCGACGCGCTGTCTTGCGAACGATTTCCTCATCCAGAACGTTATTTATGAAGTAAAGGTACTCACGGATTTCCAGTCCCCTGATTATCAGCGCGCCCTCCATGCGCTAGAAAAATCATATTTCGGGAAAGAGAACCGCCCCAATATGCCGATTGCATCTGTAGGCGCCTCGTTGGGCGCGGAATTGCTCATCGAGTTCGATACGGTGGATGTCGTCACGGATCTACTCTGAACAGGAAGGGTGAGCGCGTTGTCGGGGCGCCGCCTTTCGCTAAGCGAATAAAACACAGATTAATGAACGCGTCGCACGCCAATTAATCAAGACCGCTCCATCTCCCGCCAGGAAATTGCAAATTTCAGGCGTTCCCGTCCGAAATCGTCTTGTCTTGCAATCTGCGCTCAGTAACATATGCTCTTTTTCAGAGCGCTTTCCGGGTCCTTTTTTCCGGGACCAAGGTGCAAAGGGTTGCGCAGGTGCGAGGCGGCCCGGCGAACGCAAACAGCGCCGTCGGAGCGCGCCTGACGTTTCCCCATTCATCCCGGTCGAGGCTGCGCGGGCGCACACGGGCGACGTGCGCGACCTTGTTTGGTTTCCCGAGTTTTTGTCACCGACGCTTTTGTATTTTGTAACGTGCGCCGCTCACAAGTGGGTGAGCGGCGTGAGCGGCAATGGTGCCGACCGCACGCGTGAATGTCGCGCCCATGCGGCTCGAGTCGAGCCACCTGAGGCGAGCGTCAATGTACAAGGAGTCCTGGCGATGAAAGCTCCTCAGCGTCCTCAGCGCATCGGGTTGATGGCACCACTGTCGGGCGTACTGGTTCCTCTCGAGAGCGTGCCCGATCCGGTCTTCGCCCAGAAGATGGTCGGCGATGGCGTGTCGATCGATCCGACCTCGGATGAACTGCTGTCGCCGCTTGCCGGCAAGGTCACGCAACTCCATAGCTCTGCCCACGCCACGACGATCACCGGCGACAACGGTCTGCAAGTGCTGCTGCACATCGGGCTCGACACCGTGTTGCTGCGCGGCGAGGGCTTCATGCCGTTGGTCAAGGAAGGCGACGCCGTCGCGACGGGCACGCCGCTGATCCGCTTCGACCCAATCGCGGTCGGCGCAAAAGCAACCAGCCTGCTCACGCAAATGGTGATCGCCAATGGCGATCTCGTCACGCGCTACGTTCCCGCGAAAGGGCTCGTCGTCGCCGGCACCGACGTCGCGCTGTACGTCGAGCTGGTCGGCAGCATGGAGGACAAGGACACGGCCAGCGCCACCGGCGCGATCTTCTCCGACGAGATCACGCTGCCGAATCCAGCGGGCCTGCATGCACGGCCCGCCGCGGTCGTCGCGGTCGAGGCGAAGAAATTCAAGTCCGAGATCCGGCTGCTGCGCGGCGATGCCAGCGCAAATGCCAAGTCCGTCGTCGCGATCATGGGGCTCGCAACGAAGTTCGGCGACAAACTGCGCGTCGAGGCCCGCGGTCCCGACGCGGCGGAGGCGGCCAGTACCGTCGCGCGTCTGCTTGGCGAGGGATCGGGCGAAAAGCCCGGTGATGCGCCCGCACCCGCGGCGGCTGCGCCAACCGCACCGGCTGCGCCGGTGCCAGCACCGACCGAAGCGGCTCCCGCCGACACCAACGAATTCATCGGCGTATCCGCTTCGCCAGGGCTTTCGGTCGGCAGGATCGTGCAGTTCCGCCAGCAGGTCATCGAGGTGAACGAAGCGGGCGAGTCGCCGCAACGCGAACGGGCGCAACTCGAAGCGGCCCAGCATCAGGCGCGTCAGCAGATCGAGGCGCTCAAGGCGACGCTCACCGATCCGTCGAAAGCGCAGATTCTCGACGCGCATCTCGAACTGCTGGACGATCCTGGCCTCAACGACGCCGCGATCAGCAGCATCAGCGCGGGAAAGGGCGCGGGGTTCGCGTGGCGCGATGCGTTCCAGAACCAGGCAAACACGCTCGAAAAGCTCGACAATCCGCTGCTGCGCGAACGCGCCGGCGATATCCGCGACGTCGGCCGCCGTGTGCTCGCGCTGCTCGCCGGCGTGAAGCAGGCGCAGATCGACGTGCCGGACGAATCGATCCTGATTGCCGAGGAGCTCTCGCCGTCCGACACCACGTCGCTCGATCGCAGCAAGGTGCTCGGCTTTTGCACGACGAGCGGCGGCGCGACGAGCCACGTCGCGATCCTCGCGCGCTCGCTCGGCATTCCGGCGATCTGCGGTATCGACGCGCGCGCGCTGCAACTCGCCGACGGCACGCCCGTCGTGCTCGACGGTTCGCGCGGCAGCTTGCGGCGCAACCCGAGCGCCGAGGAACTCGAGAAGGCGCGCGAACGCATCAGCCGCCAGGCCGCCAAACGCGAAGACGAAAAGCTCGCGGCAACCAAACTCGCAATGACGGCCGACGGCCACCGCGTCGAGGTCGTCGCGAACATCCGCAATGCGCAGGAAGCACGCGACGCGGTCGCGGCCGGCGCTGAAGGCGTGGGCCTGTTGCGCTCCGAGTTCCTGTTCGACGCGCGAGACACCGCGCCCACCGAAGACGAACAGGCCGCCGAATATTGCGCCGTCGCCGAAGCGCTTGGCCGCGAGCGGCCGCTCGTGGTCCGCACGCTCGACGTCGGCGGCGACAAACCGCTGTCGTATCTGCCGCTGCCGAAGGAAGACAACCCGTTTCTCGGCCTGCGCGGTGTGCGCGTGAGCCTCGCGCGTCCCGACATCTTCCGCACGCAACTGCGCGCGATCCTGCGCGCGGCGCCGCTTGGGCATCTGCACGTGATGTTCCCGATGATCGCCGCGATCGAGGAGGTGCGGGCAGCGCGCAAGATCCTGCTCGAAGAAGCCGGCGATCGCGCGGCGAGCGTGAAAGTCGGCGTCATGATCGAAGTCCCCGCGGCCGCGCTGATCGCCGAGCCGCTCGCACGCGAAGTCGACTTCTTCTCGATCGGCACGAACGATCTCACGCAATACACGCTCGCGATGGACCGCGGCCATCCGCAGCTCGCGAAGCAGGCCGATGCGCTGCACCCGGCGGTGTTGCGTCTGATCGGCATGACGGTCGACGGTGCGCACAAGCATGGCAAATGGGTCGGCATTTGCGGCGGCATCGCGTCGGATGCGATGGCGGTGCCGGTGCTCGTCGGCCTTGGCATCGACGAGCTGTCGGTGAGCATTCCGGCGGTCGGTTCGATCAAGGCTCAGCTTGCACGCGTGACGACCGAAGAAGCCAGGAAGCTCGCCGCCGAGGTGCTGTGTCTGGGCACCGCCGCGGAAGTCCGCGCGCATCTGTCGCGCTTTGCCGAGTGAGCGGATCAACAGGAGATCAGCCATGTTCTCGCATGCCTTCGGAGTTTTGCAGAAGATCGGCAAATCGCTGATGCTGCCCGTCGCCGTGCTCCCGGTGGCCGGCCTGCTGCTCGGTCTCGGCGCCACCGACTTTCACGGTTACGTGCCGGTCGTCGTGCTCGCGCTGATGAAGAATGCGGGCGACGTGATCTTCGGCAACCTGCCGCTGATCTTCGCGATCGGCGTCGCGCTCGGCTTCACCGAGAACGATGGCGTCTCGGGCATCGCCGCAACGATCGGATATCTGGTGATGACGGCCACGTTGGGTGTGATCGGCAAGCTCCAGGGCGTCGAAACCGACACGATCATGGGCATACCGTCGATCCAGACCGGCGTGTTCGGCGGCATCCTCGCCGGTGGTCTTGCGGCATGGATGTTCAACCGCTACTACCGGATCACGTTGCCGCCCTATCTCGGCTTCTTCGCCGGCAAGCGCTTCGTGCCGATCGTGACCGCGATCGGCTCGATCGTGCTCGGCGCGATCCTGTCTTTCGTGTGGCCGCCGATCGGCAGCGCAATCAAGGCCTTTTCGCATTGGGCGGCGGTTTCCGACCCGCGCACCGCCGCGACGGTCTACGGTTTCGTCGAACGTCTGCTGATTCCGTTCGGCCTGCATCACATCTGGAACGTGCCGTTCTTCTTCGAAATGGGCAGCTACCTCGACCCGACGACCGGCAAGACGGTTCACGGCGACATCACCCGTTTTTTCGCGGGCGACCGGACCGCGGGCATCCTGGCGGGCGCGTTCCTGTTCAAGATGTTCGGCCTGCCGGCCGCGGCGATAGCGATCTGGCATTGCGCGAAGCCGGAGAAGAAGGTGGCCGTCGGCGGCATGATGGTCTCGGCCGCGCTGACTTCTTTCCTCACCGGCATCACCGAGCCGATCGAATTCGCGTTCCTGTTCGTCGCGCCGGTGCTTTACCTGATTCACGCATGCCTCGCGGCGTCGGCGCAGTTCGTGGCGAACACACTGGGCATGCGCATGGGCTTCACGTTTTCGCAAGGCGGCATCGATTTTCTGATGTTCAACCTGATCGGCGGGAAGGCCACGCACGCGTGGTACGTTTTCATCCTTGGTCCAATTTACGCGGTGATCTATTACGGCGTGTTCCGCTTCGTCATCACGCGCTTCAACCTCAAGACACCCGGTCGCGAGGACGACGCGGCGGAAACAGCGGCGGTTGCCGCGAGCGGCGCGGGAGGACGTTCGCGCGAACTCGTGCTGGCCTTTGGCGGCCGCTCCAATATCACGAGTCTCGACGCTTGCATCACGCGGCTGCGCATCTCCGTGAAGGACCCGGCGGGCGTCGACGAACCCAAGCTCAAGGCGCTCGGTGCCGCGGGTGTGGTGCGCATGGGCAACGGCGTGCAGGCGATCTTCGGGCCGTTGTCGGAGAACATGAAAACCGACATGCAGGACTATCTGAAGACAGCGGGTGCCGAAGCGGATTTGCCGGCGGCCGGGGTGCCTGGTGTGGAAGGTGCAGCGGCGGCTCCAGCGGCTGTGGCCGCCTCGGTGCAAAACTCGCCGCAGGAAACGGAGCGCGCGGAAAAGATTCGTGCGGCGCTGGGCGGCGCGGCCAACATCAGGAAGCTCGACGCGCTGGCTGCCACGCGGTTGCGTGTCGAGCTATCGGACGCGTCGCGCATCGACGCGGCCGCATTGAAAGCAGCGGGCGTGGTCGCGACGCAAGCGTTGAAGAACGGCGCACTCGATCTGATCGTGGGTCTCGGCTCGGGCAACCTCGCAGGCGCAATGCGATAGCAGCAACGAGTATCGTCGGCAACTGCCGTGCGTCGAACGCGAGGCCTGCCCGGTGGAAACGCTCAGTCGCGTTGCTTTGTCCAGCTATAGGGGGCGGCATGGAAGCAGCCAGAACTTTCCTCGAAACTCAGCCGCTGTTCGCGCTTTTTCTGACCATCGCGCTTGGCTACCTGGTCGGCGAAATCACTATCAAGGGCGTGGCTCTAGGCTCGGGGGCCGTGCTGTTCGTTGGACTGGCGCTCGGCGCGTTCGCGCCGAAATCCGCGCCGCCGGCGTTGCTGGGCACGCTCGGTCTGCTGCTGTTTCTGTATGGCATCGGCATTCAGTACGGCGCGCAGTTCTTCCGCGGACTCACGAGCCGGGAAGGCGTGAAGGCCAACGCGGCCGCATGTCTGGGCGTGATCGTTTCGGGTCTGGTGGCGTGCGCCTTCATCCATTTCGGCATCACGCTCGCCGATGCGCTCGGCATGTTCGCCGGCAGCGGCACCAGCACGGCGAGCCTGCAGGTTGCCATCGCATCGATGAAAAGCAGCAATGCCGCCGTGGCTTATAGCGTCACCTATCCGTTCGGCGTGGCCGGGCCGATCCTATTCCTCTATGTGCTTAACTCGGTCCTGAAAGCCAAAATACCGAAACCGCCCGCGAAGGTGCTGGAGACCGCGGAAATCGCGCTGCGCAATGCCAGTCTCTTCGGTCTCAAGCTGTCGGAGCTCTCGACTCGCCTGCCTGCCGGCGTAGTGATCGCGGCCGTGCGGCGCGCGCATCACAATCAGTTGCCCAGCGACGACTTCACACTGCGCGCCGACGACGTCCTCCTTGCCACCGCCACCGAGCGCCGCCCGCTCGACGAAGCAACGGCGCTCTGCGGCGAGCTACAGCCCGGGCGTATCTCGAGTCATCGGGAAGACCTGGACTATATGCGCGTGTTCGCGTCGAGTCCGTCAGTCGTCGGCACGGCGCTCGGCAATCTGCGCTTTCCGGATGGCGTGAACTGCGCGGTCGCGCACGTGCGGCGCGGCGACGCCGATCTACTGTCGACGCCAGAGCTCATTCTCGAAGCTGGCGACCGCGTCGGCCTGCTCGTCAGTAGCGCGCATCGCGCGAGGGTCCGTGCGTTTTTCGGCGATTCGATCAAGGGCACGGCCGACCTCAGTTTCATCTGTCTGGGCATCGGCGCGGCAGCGGGGCTGCTGGTCGGCGCGATCCCGCTGCGCGCGCCCGGTCTCGGCGTGTTCAGCCTGGGTCTCGCGGCGTTGCTACTGGTCGCGCTGTGCCTCGGCAAGGCGCGCCGCAACGGACCGTTCGTGTGGGTGATGCCGCTCTCTGCAAATCTCGTGCTGCGCAATCTCGGGCTGACGATTTTTCTCGCGCAGGTGGGCCTGTCTTGCGGACCGAAGTTCGTCGCGACCGTCGGCAGTGCCGGACCGCTGCTGCTGCTTTATGGCGTGATCACGCTGCTGGTGCTCGTCGGCGTCACGGCTGTGTGCTGCCTGTGGGTCTTCAGACTGTCTTTCGATACATCGGTCGGCGTGATCTGCGGGGCGACCGGCAATCCCGCGATTCTCGCCTTCGCCAACCGCATCGCGCCGACGGATCAGCCCGACATCATGTACGCGATGATTTTTCCGTCGATGACCATCGTCAAGGTGCTTTTCGTGCAGATCGCCATCGCGATCGCAGCCGGCTAGGCGAGACCGTTATCGCGACCTGCCGCTGTTCGACCCTAAAGCTTCCGTCCTCGTAGACAGCGGCGAACCGCGGAGCGGCGGACAGCCGCAGACTTCCGCGAATATCAGGAACGCCGCTTGCGCCACCTGGAGCCGCGCGACGTAGTCTGGAACCATGATGCGGACGGCTCGGCGATGGAGGCTAGATGAAAGGACGGGTGGCGAGTGCAGGCGTGGCCGTTGTTCTGGTTGCCCTCATGGCCGCATACGGCGGACCCACCGCGCATGCACGGGAGCCCGCGTCGAGTCCCGTCACCGCGCCCATCGCGGCCGGCAGCGATACCGCGGCCGCGGCGCGCGGTGCGAAGCTCGCGGCCGTTGGCAATTGCGTCGCGTGCCACACCGCGACGGGCGGCCTTCCGCTCGCGGGCGGACTGCCACTGCATACACCGTTTGGCGTCATTTACTCGACCAACATCACTCCGGACAACGAGACGGGTATCGGGGGCTGGTCACTCGACGCGTTCGCACGCGCAATGCGGCGCGGCGTGTCCAGCGACGGCCATCTGCTCTATCCCGCGTTCCCCTATCCGCACTTCACGCACATCAGCGATGCCGATATGGGCTCGCTGTATGCGTGGCTGATGAGCCGCGCTCCCGTCAAGGCGCCTGCGCCGCACAACGAGCTGATCTTCCCGCTCGGCTTCAGGCCCCTCATCGCCGTGTGGAATCTTTTTTACCTGCATACCGGTACCGAACCAGCGCCGGCCCCGCCCGAAGCGCCGGACGTCGCACGCGGACGATACCTGGTCGAAAGCCTCGGTCATTGCGGTGCGTGCCACACGCCGCTCGACCGCCTCGGTGCCGAGCGCCGCGACCGCGCGCTGCAAGGCGGCACGATCGACGGATGGGACGCGCCCGCGCTGACGGACCTCGCTTCACGCCCCACGCCCTGGACGCAGGCACAGCTCGTCAGCTATCTGCGCACGGGCCTCGCGAGCGCCCATGGGGCGGCGGCGGGTCCGATGCGCCCCGTCACGCGCATGCTCGCCGACGCATCCGCCTCCGACGTAGAGGCAATTGCCGCGTATCTGCTGGCGTTGCCGTCCGGGGGCCCAGGCGTGCCGGAGCATCCGGTCGCCTCGCCCTCCGCTTCCGCCGCGCCCGTGTCCACCGCGCCCGGCGGCGGCGCGAATCTATTCTCCGCGGCCTGTGCATCGTGCCATGCCGAAGGCGCGCCGATGTCGAGCGGGGGCGCTCGACCGTCGCTGTCCCTTTCCACGGCCGTCAACGCCGACAGCCCGCGCAACATGGTCCGCATCATCCTCGATGGAATCGACTGGCACGAAAGCGATAGCGCGCCCTTCATGCCATCATTCGCCAACACATTCACGGATGCGCAGATAGCGGAGCTCGCCAACTACACGCGCGAACGCTTCACCGCGCGCGACGCGTGGCCCTCGCTCGACGCCGGCGCGGTCGCGCATTTTCGCAAGGACGGCCTGCCACGATGATCACGCTCAATGTCAACGGAGTCAGTCATACGGTCGATGTCGACCCGTCAACGCCGCTGCTCTACGTGCTGCGCAACCAGTTGCAGCTCGATGGCGCGAAGTTCGGCTGCGGTCTCGGTCAATGCGGCGCATGCACGGTCAGCGTCGGCGGCGAACCGGTGTTCTCGTGCCTCATGCCGGTCGTGGCCGTTGGCGACCGGCCAGTGCGAACCGTCGAAGGACTTGGCAGCGCGCAACATCCGGGACCACTTCAGCAAGCCTTCATTGACGAGCAAGCCGCGCAATGCGGCTATTGCATCGCCGGTATGATCATGCGCGCGCACACGCTGCTGGAGCGAACCCCGCACCCAGGCGATGAACAGATCCGCCGCTACATGCAGCCGAACCTGTGCCGCTGCGGCACGCACATGCGCATACTCGCGGCGATCCGGCAAGTCGCCACGGGTTCGCCGCGAACGGACGAGGGAGCGCAGTCGTGAGCGACGGCCCCCCGTCCTCGGTCGCTCACGGCAGCGGTCCCGATGACCCCGCGCGGCGCCGCTTCCTCGTTGGCGGCTCGCTGATGGTGAGCTTCGCGATCGTGCCCGGCATGGCCGCGCTTGCGCAAACCACCACCGAAGCGGGCACCTTCAACGCGAGCGCCCCGAAACTGCCGGGCAGTCTCAAGAGCACGCCGTTGCTCGATGCGTGGATCAAGGTCGCCCCTGACGGCCACGTGAGCGTATTCACGGGCAAGGCGGAGCTTGGCACGGGCATTCGCACCGCGCTGCTGCAGGTCGCCGCGGAAGAGCTGGATCTCGCCCCTCATGCGATCGAGCTGATCACCGCCGACACCGCCGCAACGCCGAACGAAGGCTACACCGCAGGCAGTCACACGATGGCGGACAGCGGCACCGCAATCCTCAACGCCGCCGCTCAGGTACGCGCGCTGCTGGTCGCGAGCGCGGCGTCGCAGTTGGGCGTCGACGCAGCGGCCCTGACGACGCGCGACGGCGCCATCATTGCCGCCGACGGAAGACGCGTGAGCTATGGCGAAGCCGTGCGATACGCGGACCTCCATCAGAACGCGCAGCCCGACGCGCCGAAAAAGCCGCCATCGGCCTACGCGCTGATTGGCCATATGCTGCCGCGCGTGGATATACCGGGCAAGGTGACGGGCGGCGCGAGCTACGTCCAGGACCTGCGGCCGCACGGCATGCTGCATGCCCGCGTGGTGCGGCCGCCGTCTTATGGCGCGAGCCTCGTCGCAGTCGATAGCGGGCGCGTCGAAGCACTGCCCGGCGTCATCAAGGTCGTGCGCAACGGCAACTACCTCGCGGTGGTCGCCGACGACGAATGGCGCGCGATCCTCGCGATGCGTGAGCTTGCGCTTGCAGCGCAATGGCAGGGCGGGCCGCCACTGCCCGATCCGGCGAACGTTCACGCCTTGCTGATGAGTCTGCCTTCACAGGAAATCGCGGTGGCCGATCAGGGCGCAGCGACGGGCGCGGCCGCGCCTGTGGCGACGCTGCGGGCGCGCTATTCGAGGCCGTATCTGACGCATGGCTCGATTGGGCCATCGTGCGCTGTCGCGCAGCTCGACAACGATGTGATGACCGTGTGGACGCACACGCAAGGCGTCTATCCGCTGCGTGCGGGAATCGCCGAAATGCTCGCGATGCCACCCGACAAGGTGCGCTGCGTCCATGTGGAAGGTTCGGGCTGCTACGGACACAACGGCGCGGACGATGTCGCGGCCGACGCCGCCCTCGTTGCACGCGAACTGCCTGGCCGCCCGGTGCGCGTGCAATTGATGCGCGAACAGGAACACATGTGGGAGCCGTTCGGCCCGGCCATGACAGTCGAGGCGAATGCAACGCTCGATTCGGCAGGCACGCTTGCCGACTGGCGTTACGAGCTATGGAGCAACACGCATAACAACCGCATCGAGAATGCGGGCCGCCTGTTGCCCGCGCAGCTCCTTGCGCAACCGTTCACCCCCGCGCCGCCGAAGCCGATTCCGATGCCGGAAGGCGGAGGCGACCGCAACAGCATTCCGCTTTACCGCGTGCCCAGCCTGCACGTGCAGCATCATTTCGTGCCGACGATGCCGATACGCGTCTCTGCCATGCGCTCGCTCGGCGCGCACATGAACGTGTTCGCGATCGAGAGCTTCATCGACGAGCTCGCCAGAGCCGCGCACGCCGACCCCGTGGCGTTTCGCCTCAAACATCTCGATGACCCGCGCGCGCATGGCGTCATTAGCGCCGTAGTCGATCAATTCGGCTGGCGAGCCCGCAGCGCGCGAACGGGCGACTCCAGCCCGCGCTCGCACGGTACCGGCTTTGCGTTTGCCCAATACAAGAACCTGATGGCCTACCTTGCCGTCGCGATGGACGTGACGGTCATGCGCGATACCGGCGAGCTCAGCATCGAGCGCGTCGTGGCAGCCGTCGATTGCGGACAGATCGTCAATCCGGACGGCGTGCGCAATCAGATCGAAGGCGGCATTTTGCAAACCACGAGCTGGACGCTCTATGAAGAAACGCATTTCGACCCGCAACGCATCACGAGCTATGACTGGAGCACTTATCCGATCATGCGCTTCTCGTCCGTACCCAAACGCGTGGACGTGCTGTTGATCGACCGGCCGGGCTTGCCATTCCTCGGGGTCGGAGAAGCGGCGCAAGGGCCGGCCGCCGCGGCGCTCGCGAATGCGATCGACGACGCGACCGGTGTGCGGATCCGCGACTTGCCGTTGCTCGGGACGAAGGGGAAGAACGTGCTCAAGGCATGAGGCTTTCGTTCCGCAAAAGTACAGATACTGGCGTGTAAAAGCCAAATAAGCCTATGGCTGGGTCCAGGCCCCTTGTCAAACGAACGCGACGCGCGCGACCTTCGGCGCGGCGTCGGGACCGCGCTCAGTGGGTGGACGGAAACGCGAACGTCGCACGCGCGCTGCCATTGCCGCGGACGTTCACGGTCTCCCTTCTCGTCACGCTGCCGTAAGTGGCGTTGACCGTATAGCGCCCTTGAGGCAGCCGCACGAGCATGTACGGCCCCTTCGACGTGGCCTCGAACACGCTCGCGCCGCCAGCTTTGGCAATCTTCACCTGGACGTCGGCCACATAGCTCGCCCCGGGACCGGTGAACTGCAGAGACAACGGCCACTGCCTTCGTGCCTGCCGCAGCGCAGTCGACTCGTCGCGACCGACTCCGCCGGTCACGAACGATATGTCGCCCTGCTGCTGCGTCTCGGGCATGCCGGTCCTATGGATCTCGCTGGCGCTCTGCGGAGCAGCCGTCTGCGACACTGCGACGCCTGCCTGAGCCAGTGTGAACGCCGCGGCGAGCATCATGGACGCGATCCGGGGAGCGTTTCGTTGCATTTTCATCTTGACTGCTCCTTACAGTATTGCCGACGGTTCGTCGGACGGAAGAACGCTTGCAATAGGTTGGAAACGCATCGCGCGCCGGGTATCGGCCACGAGCGAGGGTGCCTCACGACTCGAGTAAGAATACCCGTCAATTCTGTTTGGCGTCTTCATGGACCGAAGTTGGGGGGCCACCTGCCGTTGAGGTCCCGGCTTGGGCAGGAGGGACGCGTGGCATGCGGATACCCGCGTAGGCGATCGCCACCGTCAGCAGCGGACTTACCACGCAAAATACGGCATAGGGCGCATAACTGAGCGTCGGCACGCCAAGGGTCACCGCCATAAACGCGCCGCAACTGTTCCAAGGGATCAGCGCGCCTGTCGTCGTGGCCGAATCACCAACGGAACGCGATAACACGATGGGCGCGTAGCCGCGTGCCGCGAATGCATTTCTGAACATCCGGGCCGGCAGCACGACTGCGATGAACTGGTCTGCCGTAACGATGTTCGTCGCGATGGTCGCCAGGACCAGGGAGCCGACCAGCGCCCCACCGCTCCTGGCCCAATTGACTACCGGAGCAATGAGGCGTTCTATCGCACCGCACTTCTCGACCACCCCTCCGAATGCCAGTGCCGTGATGATCAGCCAGATAGTATTCAACATGCTGTCCATACCGCCGCGAGTGAGGAGCGTATCAAGCACTGGATTTCCAGTCGTGGACCTGTAGCCGCTCCCAAGCGCAAGCCATACGCCTTTGAGCATCGCAATCGGGATCGGCACGCCCTCTCGCGCGGCGGCAAATGCGAGGACTCGCGCTGGCTCGACGAAAACGGCAACCACGCCCCCCGCCAATGCGCCAAGAAAGATGGTGGTAAATGGCGGAAGCCGGAACAGCGTCAGCACGACGACAAGAATGAGCGGCAGGAACAGCACGGGCGATATGTAGAATGCGCTCTGCATTGCAGCAATCTCCGCGCTCGCATCGAAGGCGCCCGGGCGGCGAAGCAGATAAAACACGGCCAGCGTGATGACAATCGCGACGAGTGATGTCAGCAGCGTCTCTCGCACGTGTTGATACAGGTCGACACCGGCGGCAGCGGCCGCAAGATTCGCGGTGTCCGAGAGCGGCGAAGACTTGTCGCCGAAATAAGCGCCGGAAATCACTGCACCGGCCGTTATGGCGGGGCTCAGGCCCATGCTGTGCGCAATGCCCATCAGGCCGATTCCGATCGTACCCACGACAGTCCACGAGGTCCCAATGGCGAACGAGATCACCGCGCAGATTCCAGCCGCCGTGACGTAAAAGTAGTCCGGGTTCAGCAATTTCAGCCCGTAATAGACCATGGCGACGATCGTGCCGCAGAGCGCCCACGTGCCGATCAGCGCGCCGACTGCGAACAGGATGAGAATCGCGCCAATACCGGAACTGACACTGGCATTCGCGGCCTCCCCCAGCGAAGCGAGCGAATGACCGCGACGCCAACCGACAAATACGGCCAGCATGGTCGCCACGACGAGTGCCACCTGGTTCGGCCCGTTCGCACCACCATCGCCGAACAGGTAGAAGGACAGACTGACGAGAAAGACGAGGCCAGCGATCGGTATCAGTGCTTCGAGCATCGTGACCGGCTGGGGTGACTCGCTCCGCTTCATCGCCACGCTCCGTTCGTTTGCTGGGTAGTCCAAACGTTGCCATCCAGACCGCCGGGTAGCCGGTGAATCATCGAAACATGCGCGAACGGCTGCTTTGATTCGATGTCACGGCGCAGGCGTGCGGCCCTCGGTCCTGCGACTCGGCAATGGCAGCTCCGGCGGGCTCGCCGTTGCTTAAAGCATAGGAAAGAATCGTTGCTGCGTGAAGAATTGCAGGATTCGTGCCGAACATCCCGCCTGCGGTTCCAGGCTGCCGTACCTACTCTCGCTCAGCGCGAGACCTGCAGTCAACGGCAGCTCACGAGGCGTAGCGAAAACCGACGTCGCCCCAGACGCTCCAGGACCGCTGATCTCGAGCGAGCTCGTCCCCGCGATGGCGCCGACAATCGTCTTCCCGCTGATCGTCACAGTGCCGTTGGACTTGATCTGCAAATCCGCAGTGCCGCTCGAACCGATCACGAGGAGCGGTGACGTGAGCAACCCACCGTTCGACACCACGATTGTTCCTGCGGATGGCGGCAGGCCGCCCGAGGCACCATTGAAGGCGAGGTAAGTCCCGCTGCCACTCGTCGCCCTGCCACCGTCACTGATCGTCAGCATGCCTACACTGCCCGGACTGACACCGACACCGAGAAAGGTTCCGGCGGAAAGCGTGCTGCCGGCGCCACTGACGACGGCCGTCGCCGTCGATCCGCCCCCGATCTGCAGAGTCCCGCTCGAACTGGAAACGGCGCCCCCATTTGTCACGCTCAGTTGCGCAGGTCCGCGGTTCCCAACAAAAAAAAGCCCGCGTTCGTATACGTCGAACCTTCACCGGCAACTGTGAGTACACCGCTGCTGCCCGGGTTGTAACCGACGTAGCTCCCTTCCGACTGCAAGTCCAAGGCTTGCCGCCGCTACACAACCCAGCCGAGGTTTCAACTTTTCATAACTGATCGTGGTTATTCATGCCTTGCAAGGATTAGGGTTTTTCGTTAATTAACTGTGCGCTGATTGTGGGGGTCTACCCCGCATAGACGGAACAACGACGGAAGAATCCGACACTAATTCGAGAAAAAACGACCGTTTTTTCCCAGGCAGAAGTGAATATCCATCGGGTAACCCGCAAAATTCCAGGTCAGTGAAATCCCATTTTCAATGATCTGCGGCGGCAGAAAAACTCGAACTGGTCAATCGTTCCGGCCAGTAACAACTCGCCGGTTTCAATGGCGCGATTCATTTGACATAAAGCGGCCGGATTGGGTTAATCGGCCGTCCCGCGAATTGGTCGGCGGCGCATCCGCGTTCGCAGCGAGGAACTCACGTGATCGCTGACATGACCCAAGCCGTCACCAAAACACCAAGTCGATTAACTTCCAGACGGAAGTTTTATGATTATCCGGTTCAAGTCGATGACTCTCACCGGTCGACGTATCCAATATAGTCAACGGGGTGCGGCGGACTTGCGCTGCTGCTTTGGTAAGAGCAATGCGGGCGAGCGCAATGCCGCAACGATGTCGCCCGACCGCCCACGTGTTGGACGCAGACGGTAGTCGAACAGGCAGCGAGCGCTACCTGGGTATGCCGCTTGCGGGACCCAGTAGGATCCTTCCCACCATGTCGTGTCATGTCCACCGTACTGCTCATCGACGATGACCTTGAAAACCGATGCGCGCTGCAACTGGCGTTGGAGAGTCGCGGACACCGTGTTGTGCTCGCGGAGAACGGATGGGACGCACTGCAGAAGGCCCACACGGATTTTCCGGAACTCGTTATCACCGATTTGGAGATGCCGGAAATGGACGGCAAGGAGCTTTGCCGGCGTCTGAAGTGTCAGGCGGTGTTTTCCGGCTTACCGGTGGTGCTGCTGTCGGCTATGCCGGAACCTACGGAAGGGATTCGCTGCTGGACAGCGTTCCTGCGAAAGCCGGCCTCGATAGCGGCGTTGCTTGACGCCGTCGACAGGTACATTGCAGCGCGCCTGACCTATACGCGGGCACCACGCGACTCCGAGTACCCCGCCGCGGCGCGCTGGCGAGCCATCGATTCGCGATGCTGGCCGTAAGCCCAAGCTGTTGGAATGCGAAGCCACGGGTTAATACACGCAGCAAGGCGGTGTTTGCTGTACGGCCGGTCCCGTTCTTAGCGGATGGCATGCAAAGCGGTGAGATTGCTGAAACCCGGGTTGAGCCATCCACCTGGGTTTTCAGATTTGACTGGAATGATGCAACGGTCGTGACCCATCACATCGTCAGCAATGAGCCCGTACAGGAACCGTCGCTACAGAGCAGCGCCTGCGCGCTGACACAAGGTAAAAGATGGCAAGAGATTTCGTCCCCCTTCTCGCGGGCGGCAACAGCGCACGCCTATTGTTTGCCACTTCCTCCGGGCATGCCTCATGCTGCACGCAGGTCAGAGAAAGCAGTTCCCGAACGGGAGACGATCATGAAGTTGATAATGGCAGGAATCAGCGCAATTTCCATCATCGCTAGCGCTTGCGCATTTGCGCAGACCAACACCGGCAACGCTGCGCCAGCACACCGTGATACTCAAAACGCGCAGCCGGGTGCCGCTGGCCAGAGCATGGGCCGTGCTGCGGACGCCGGCAACAGCAAGCCCGCCAGTGGCACATTGATGCAGAAGCGTGAGCACGCGATGTCGCCTCAAGGCGCGTCAAACTCGAACGCAACTGGCGCGATGAAACAATAATGGCGACGCGAGACCCCGATGGCGTGCACGAGCGCGTTTTCTCGATGAGATCTGACCGGGTTCTAATGGTCGAGGTTGATCGCGCGCATGGAGCAGCACGAGCCGAATGGGTAATCGGGACGCGCACCCTTCCTGTTGCGACGATGCCGCGGATTTGCTTCATGCAGTCGTGGTCGGTCTGTGAGGACCGGCGATGGAATAGGCGCGTCTCGGCAGGTGTAAAACCACCAGCAGATCCCCACATAATTCGTGGCATGCCCGTTACCAAGCCGGGCTCCCCTGCTACGCCCGGCGCGGCAGACGTACGGCGAATGCGGTCTCTTCTTTATCCGACCGCGCCTCGATCGCGCCGTGATGCGCCTTGGCGATTTCGCTCGCGATATACAGCCCGAGCCCAAGGCTGCCTTGCGCGTCCTCGTTGATTTTTCGCTCTGGACCTCGCTGAAGAGGATCAAAGATGCGCTCCAGCAACAGTCCCTCGATGGCTGGTCCGCTATTGCAGACTTCGAAGCGCACCTCGGCCTCGTCGCCAGTCACCACGACGCGAACGGGCGCGTCTCGCGCGCCATATCTGAGCGCATTCAGAACGAGATTGCCGAGCAGTTGCTGCAGACGCGGACCGTCCCAGACACCCTGAACGTCACCGTGCACCTCGAGCTCGATCTGCCGGTCTGGATGGACTGCGCGCAACTGGTCCAGCTCATCAGTGAACACGTTCGTCAGATCAACGGGAGCAGGTATGACGTTAATACCTAGCCCGAGCCTTGTTCGGTTGAAATCGCACAGATCATCCAGAAGTGCCTGCATCCGGGCGCCGCTGCGCACCAGACGGGCTGCAGCTTCTGAAACGCGCTGCCCCGCATTGAGCGCGGACAGATATGAAGCTGTCACCTGGATCGTCTGTAGCGGGCTCCGCATGTCGTGTCCGAGCATCCCAAGCAACAGATTGCGAGCCTGATCGACTTGTGTGCTGAAAAAACCGAGTGATTCGGCCAGCGCCTGATCGATGGCCTCATTGAAACGGACGATGTCATCCAGATGAGGCGCATCGGGCTGACACTCATCCATCCACAAACGCAGGACGCTTGCACGCAAAGCGCGGTATTCCGCGGCCAGCTGGTTGATGTTGAAACCGCCTCGAGCGCGCAGGACCGCATGGGATTGCGCAGCTGTCTCCGGCGCATCCGTCAGCCGGGGTGCCCGCCCCAAGGATTTTTCGTGCTGCGCTTCCCTGGTCTGCGAAGTCTGCAAATCTCTGGCTACTGCTTCCAGAATCTGCTGCGCGTGGTCGCGCAACGCGAGGGAGCCCATGTTGCCAGCGGCTGGCAGCAGGGTGGCGGCAAACGCCTCCCACTGCGCCAGAATGGGCTCCATTTCCTGCACGATAAAATCGGACAGTCGCATGCCTACTCCGGCGAAGAAATTGAGGAGATTTTTTGCCGAACCGATATTACGCGCCAGTTCGTCGCGGGATCCATCGGGTTTACACCGTCTTGGACTACCTGGAGGTAGTCCATGTACTCGTAATGAACCGCCTGGATTTTCTCGACAGTGGTGAGCGTTCGTGTCCGGCCTTTCATGAAACGCCACAACGATTCGCCGCACGCCCCTGAGCGGGGAGAACTGGAGCGGCAGGTCGAATCGCTTCGACGCGATATCCGCCAATTGCAGCTTGAACACGACATCCGGGAGAAGACGTCGCTGGCCGGGGTGGCTCTCACGTACGCGCGACGCGAAGCTGATTCGGTCGATATCGCGCAAAGGGTGCTCGCCCGACAATGCGGCCCACGCAGTCTCCGACGGCTCTTTCTCTTTAGACCTGACGCTTAGGTGATCCGATGTCCGTACGGCCCCCTGCTTTTCGAGTTCTACTCTCTCGAGTACTGCGGCCGTCAAGCAGAGGCACCGGTTTACCAGAACCAATGGGCAAGCGATTGGATCGAAACGCGTGACCAACACCCCGCTGCATCTTCCTCTGATGGCGAATGGCCGGCCTGCACGCCAATCCCTCTCCCGTTGCGTCCGTAGGTGAGACGTCTGTCACCCGAAGCGCGCGTGCAGCCAGTCCTGCGCCCAGTTCTTCGCATAGGCTATCGCGTCCTCGCGTGCGTCGAAGCCTGCCAGATCGCCACTCGAATGAATCTCGTACCCGGTGCCGTCGGCACGGCTGCCGCTGATGCGTGCGTGGGCCATGTACTCGCCGTCGGCTCGCCGGGGGGTCGGGTCGATAACGATCAGGGTGGAATTGAAGCGCATGGTATTCCTTTGGGGTTATCGCTCGATTGCGACTGTCGCAGAGGGGCGTCGAAAAGCGCGACCTAAGTGCTCAGCATGGCCATGATTTGTCCGGCCTCGCGATCCGAATCGCAGCTTGCCATGCCGCGTTCGCATAGAAGCGCACGAATCGACATGAACATCAGAAACGCGCCCGCATCGATCTCGTGACGGTGGTCATGGATGAGGCTATCCAGTTCGCCCTGCGCGCCGGGCGGCAGAAACCGATCGACGATGTCAGCACCATTGCACCGAATCCATTTCAGCAGGTCGTTTCTTTCCATACCAGACTCCAATGTTTGCAACGGCTCTGAGTCAACCAGCAGCGGATGAAGTTCGAGCCTGCGGTAGAGACGGGAACCGGTTGTGATCGGTGCCTTTGAGGCCGTCTCATTGTGTAGCGGAAAAGACGGAGCGTAGCGACGTGGGCCACTGCGTTCGCAGCCCTTCAGGAGGTCGGCCACGTCTCGGTTTTGGGTGAAAGCGGATCTCCGGTTCCGTCGGGTAAGCAGCTTAGGGACGCGAGGAACGGTCGCAGGTCGAGTGACGATTTCATGCTACGCCCATTGATGGATTTGTACAGATAAACTCGTGCTCCAGGCGCCGTCAGAGAAGCACAGGGACCATGCAAGTCAACCCGGCACTTACGTACCGCAGCGCCGGTAGGCGGCGGCGATCCGAAGATCCACATCGGACTGCCTCTCTCCTCAGGCTCATCATGTGGCGACGCAGAGTGCGCCTCCGACATGCGCGGCAAGCAGTCTCGACGTCAACAATTCAACGACGACGAAACGAAGCGCGCGAAACTGCAGTGCAGCCCCGTTCGCCCTTTTTGGGGGAAATCGACCCACCCTTTCGTCAGGTCATAAGGAGTTGCGGCGTTACTCGGCCGCCTGCGAGGAGACCGATGCGGTGTTTGCGCCTCTGGCACGACGCGGACGCACCCGCGACCACGCCATTGCCGAGCGTGACACGCAACGGCTATCCGGACCGACTTCATTTCGGGGGTACGTGTTCGTCGCGGAACAGCCGGGAATGCGTGGCCCGATTGGGCGACGAGACGCCGTGAGCCAGCGCCGCCAATTGCTGCTCGACTTGCAGGTCTGCGGTACGTTTTTGCGGCCGGCCACATCGAATCTGCGGGGATGGCCAAATCGCGAATCGTTCGGGAAGATGATCGCCGGCGAGCGTCCCGGGCAGTAGGTCGATCGCAGCCCTGTCCCGCTATTGCGGCAATGAGGTATGCTCACCGCCGGGTAAAGGGTCCGTTGCGCAGCGGAATGCGGCCATACCGGTCGCGAAAAGCTGGAGGTGCTGGCCGCCTTTTATGTGCGAGCGGCGATCAGATCGGCCATCAGGCAGACAGTAATTCGTCGCACGATCGAGCACATCGATGGATGCTGTCCGTCAGCGGCGTTTTCATATGTCGATGACCGAAGCGCCGCTCACCTTTCCGTCGACGATGTCCTTTCCCTGCTGCCGGGCGGCTCGCCTTGCCGTACCGAAGTCAGAGAACGTATGCGTTTGGTTCAGCCTGAAGACCCGGCTTGCGGAGGGAATTGCTGTCGCCGCCGGACGACATATCCGTACTGCAATTTCGTAACCTTCCGCGTAACGGGAATGTCCGTCAAAGCGACTGAATGTGCGGGGAAAGACAAGGGGATGAAGTTCGTACCCCTTGTAGAGAAGAATCGGGTGTGTCGACATGTTGGTCACTCCACAGGGTATGGCTCACTATACGCTGGAACGGGTTACATCGGGCGGCGCAGACGCGGAGACTGTTACCAGAATTGTATTGACCAAAAGTACTGTCGCGCGTACCTTGAAACGTGGGGTCGGCAAAGCGGGGCACTGCCCGGATTGTCATGGCGTTGGCTTAGATGGCCGGCGACGGCTGCCTGCCTGGTTCCACCTCTGCGCTTACGTTGCAAACCCTTCAAGAACACCACGATCAACAGCGTCTGCTTGCCACGCGCGATGAGGCTGGCCAAGGATACGGGAGCGACCCACTTCGTGAGTTCGGGACAGTGTGGTGCCCGATCGGATAAACGTGAGCGGAATGCCGGGTGAGGGAACGCTTGCGGATGTTAAGCACGAAGCTCGGGTATCCGCGTACCGGACAGCTAGCCAGGAAACTTCGTTCCGGTCGCCTCGTCGGTGTGGCTCGGGGGCGTATCTCCTTCGGCCAAACCTGCACAACGATCAAAAACGTGCTGCTTGCTGCGGCCAAAAGGAGTGACCTGATGACAACCATTCGCCATTATCGCGGTCTCGATATCTCCCTACTCGTGTATCCGCATCGCACGACTCAACCGGGACATGGTCACAATTACGAGGAAGGATTCGATGCGTCGATTCGCATCAGCGACCCGGATTCCATGACGGACAACCCGCGAAGTCGCTTATTCCGTGTGCCCGGCAAGAGGCCCTTCTTGAATGCCGGCGACGCAAGGCGCGCGTCGGTGGCCTACGCCGAAATGCTGATTGATACTGACGGCTTTGATCGCACCATCCTGGAATCCCCCTGAGTGCTAAAGCCAGAACCCGAGTCTATGCAGAAGGTACCCGTGTTCGCGCGCGCCAGGGGCACGCCATCAACAATGTGTGTGATAAAGAAGTTGACCTTCTGATCGTCAGTCGCCACATGCTCGGCAGGCTATGCCGGTGCGACCGCATTGCTGCCAGTTCCGGTCATCGCCTCCTCAGGCGTCGACCACGAAGTAGATACCGTCATGCCCGAAGGGAAGCCATGTCCATTCCATCTCGGCCGCATAGTGACCGATGGGTGATTGCCGTCCGCCCGCGCCTGCGTTCACACTTCGACCCATTCCGAAAGCTCAAAGAAGTTCGCATTGAGCGGCCCCGCTCAAATCGGAAAGTAACCGATCGATCGCGCGTGATGTTTGCGCGCGCCTTATTGCACGCGTCCTGACGCCTAAGATGCGTTGAGCGTGCAGAACTGGCGCGTCTCCGTTAACCGCGCGTGTCGACCCAGTTGCATGCCCAGCGTGTCGAGTGCTGCAACGCCTGCTCCTCACTCGTGAAGTAATCGAGCGAATAGAACTGGTAGCGGCCGTCCGCGCGCTCGCTATCGGCGCGTTCTAGCAGCAGGTTGGAGGAAAAACTGCCGTCGGGCAAACGATGCGCCGAGGGCTGGACGGCATAGCCGTTGTATTGTTGAATTTGTTTGTTCTGCATTTTAGTTTTAATAATGTCGAGTGCGCGCGTGCCTTGCGAAATGTGCACAGGTACGCCGATTCAAAGGCATCTCAGGCCGAATCTGAAACAGTCGGAAAGCGAAGACGTGGCGCTAATGCCAGAGGGGAAAATGAGCGCAATGAGACGTATGGCGCTTGGCAAGCTGCCGGCGAAACCGATGCAGCCAGGAGCGAACACGCCACTTCGGGAAACAACGCTCCGTAAGGATGTCCCTGCAACCCGGCGTCCGTCGCGGAACGCCGGGCTCTTCAAACTTTACAGCGGCTTGATGTTAGCTGCCTGCAGACCCTTCGGGCCTTGCTTCGTTTCGAAGCTCACCTTCTGATTTTCAGCCAGCGTCTTGAAGCCGTCGCCGCTGATTTCGGAGAAATGAGCGAAAAGGTCGTCACCGCCCTTGTCCGGGGTGATGAAGCCAAAACCTTTGCTATCGTTGAACCACTTAACGGTACCGGTATCCATGAAGAATCCTTGAGAAAAAACGGGAAAATGTGCTCCGCTGAAGAGCGTATGAAGCGTCAAGGAGGGAGAGGACAACGAATACCGCTGAGGAGCGAGCAATTGATGAACAGCAATCGAACTTCTTGAACTTCATGCGACACACTAACCGCCAAGTGGTATCAGCGTCAATACTTATCTTGTAACTGTTTCACGGGGCGGGGCCGTTTTGCAGACGAAGCGATCCAAAGACCGGGTGCGCTGCACGAAGCTGCGAACCGGCACGCCTCGATCGATTTACGGATTGGCATACGATTTCGCTGTGCCTGTATGGCCGACATGCTCTATATGCAGAACGGACGCCATATTGTCGCAATCGCAGTTAGCACAAGACACGCTCCCGAGCAAATTGAACAGGCGCTATCGTTGAAGGGCTGTCCCCCAACCCGTTACGGCTTGGCAGCAGAAATCTGCGAACGTCCCAAGCTGGACACAACGCATACACCTTCTGAATTTTTGAATTCGCGCAGTCACAGCTACTGCGCCATCTGCAGATCCACGATCGCCGCGGCGAGAAACCGTGCTGCTTCGCCGCCCGTGACGACCCGATGGTCGAACGTCAGACTAAGCGGCAAGATCCGATGCACGGCCGGAACGCCACTTACCGCCACGACCTGCTCGTGAATGCGCCCCGCTCCGAGGATCGCGACAGTGGGCGGCACGACCACGGGAGCTGCGTATTTGCCGGCGATCATGCCGAAGTTCGACAACGTGATCGTATTGCCGCGCAGTTCCTCCGGTGGAATCTTGCGTGCCCGGATGTCGACACGCATCCGGTCGAGGCCGCCGCGCAGATCGGCTGCGTTGCGGTGCGCAACGTCGCGCAATACCGGCACAAAGAGGCCATCCGGTAGATCGACGGCGATGCCGAGGTCGATCTTTTCCAGTACGTGACGCCGTCCCGCATGTCCGTCGAACCATGCGTTGAGCCCGGGTTCGGCGCTGCATCCTGCTACCAGCGCACGGATCAGGCGGATCGTCACATCGGTATGTGGCGGCCACTCATGAATGTCGGCGTCGTCGATGACGGTCGCGGCCGCCACTTCGCTCTGCGCGCGCGCCATGTTCTGCGCCATCGCGCGCCGCACGCCGCGCAGCACTTCGGGCGGACCGAGCTGAGCGAGTATCTTCGCGACGCGCTGCACGTCAGCCGCCGTGATGACACCCTCCGCCCCCGACGGTGTCACCATCGCAAGATCGACATCAAGCTTGCGCGCGAGCGCCCGCACCGCCGGGATCGCCTTGATTGTGCCGACACCCATGCCCGGGCTGCCACCGAGCGCCGCCGGCGCTTCGTGCACCACATGCTGGCCGACCTCCATATGACCGACCACGGTACCGGCATCGGCTTCGTCGGCCGCTCCTTCGAATGCGACGAGCGGCGCCCCCAGATGCACGATATCGCCGGGCTGGCCGAACAGCTTCGCGACTCGGCCGGATTGAGGCGACGGAATATCGACGATCGCCTTCGCCGTTTCGACCGACAACAGCGGTTGATCCGCGCGAATGTCTTCGCCGCTCCTGACGTGCCACTCGACGATCTCCGCTTCCTGCAATCCTTCGCCGAGATCAGGCAGTTTGAAGATTTTCATGGCATCCCTACGCTTGCAGCGCCTGCCTGACCGCGCCAACGATGCGCTCAGTGCCTGGCATGTATTGATTCTCGAGTCTGTACAGCGGCACCACCACGTCGTAACCGGTGACGCGCTGCACCGGTGCGAGCAGCGAGTACAGTCCGCGCTCGGCGATGTTGGCGGCGATCTCCGCGCCGACCCCTCCGGCATGCGAGCCCTCGTGCACGATCACGCAGCGTCCGGTTTTCGCCACCGACGCGAGAATGGTGTTCATGTCGAGCGGCTTGAGCGTCGCCACGTCGATCACCTCGGCCATTACGCCTTCCTGTGCGAGCAGATCGGCCGCGGCCTGCACGTCTTGCAACGCGCCTCCCCAACCCACCAGTGTGACGTCTGCCCCATCGCGCAACGTAAAGCAACTGTCGAGCGGCAGCGCTTCGCCGTCATCCTCCACCGGCTGCCTGAAGAGCCGGTACAGCCGCGTCGGCTCGAAGAAGATCACCGGGTCCGGGTCCCGGATCGCCGCCAGCAGCAAGCCGTACGCGCGTGCTGGCGACGACGGCGTCACGACGCGCAGCCCGGGTATGTGGGTGAACAGCGCTTCAGGGCTTTCGGAATGGTGCTCCGGTGCGTGAATGCCTGCGCCGCATGGCGCACGGATCACAAGCGGACACGTCAGTCGTCCGCGCGTTCGATGCCGCAGACGCGACGCATGATTCAGGATGTGATCGATGGTCGGATAGACAAACCCGGCGAACTGGATCTCCACAACGGGCTTAACGCCCATCGCCGCCATGCCGATCGCGCAGCCGGCGAGGGCGGTTTCGGCCAGCGGCGTGTCGATCACCCGCTGAGCGCCAAATCGCGTCTGCAACCCGACGGTCGCGCGAAATACGCCGCCGTTCACGCCAATGTCCTCTCCGAGCAGCACAACGGCAGGGTCGTGCGCCAGTTCATATGCGAGCGCCTGATTGAGGGCCTCGACCATGTTGAGGTCAGCCATCGCCGTGCCCCTTAGCCGGCGCGAAACGTTGCGCCATCGCCAGTTGCTCACGCATCGCTGCGGGCAACGCCTCATACAGGTGATCGAACATCGCGGACGGGCCCGGAGGCGGTATCGCCAGGTACGCGTCGACGGCCTGCTCGACCTGCGCACGGCACGCCTTACCGAGTTCCTCGTCCTGCGCCTTGGTCCAGACGTTCACGTGCATCAGGTAGGTGCGCAAACGAAGCAGCGGTTCGTATTCCCATTGCTTGCCGATGACCTCGGCGTCGCGATAGCGCGTCGCGTCATCGGCCGTCGTGTGATCACCAAGGCGATAGCTGAGCGCCTCGATCAGCGTCGGGCCATCGCCGCGGCGAGCCTTGGCGAGCGCCGCGTGGACAACCTGATGCACGGCGATCACGTCGTTGCCGTCGACCTGCAGCCCCTCTATTCCTGCAGCGATCGCTTTTTGCGCGAGCGTTTGCGCAGCGCTCTGGTGGCTGCGTGGTACCGAAATCGCCCACTGGTTGTTATTGACGACGAGCACAAGCGGCGCCTGCCAGACGCCGGCCATGTTCATCGCCTCGTAGAAATCGCCCTTGGATGTGCCGCCATCGCCGAAGATCGCCACCGCAACGCGCGGCTCGTGACGCAGCAGGAACGCGTAGGCTGCGCCGGCCGCATGGCACACCTGTGTGCCGATCGGCACACAGTTCGGAAAATCGTTACGGGGCACGCTGAAATCGCTGCCGCGCTCGTCGCCGCCCCAATACAGGAGACTTTCCGTCATCGTGACGCCGCGCAGCAATTGCGCGGCGTGATCGCGGTACGAAGGGAACAGCACGTCGTCGGGCTGCATCGCGCTGGCGACACCGACACCGATCGCCTCCTGGCCAACCGACGACGCAAAGGTGCCGAGCTTGCCGGTACGCTGCAGCGCGACCGCCTTCGTGTCGAACGCCCGTGTCAGCACCATCGCGCGATAGAGCGCAATCAGCGCCGCCGGGTCACGTGCGAAGGCTGGCAATGACTGGACAGGCTCGCCATCGGGGCCAAGGTATTGCGTATAGCCGATATGAAAGCTGACAGCCGTCGTCATGTCCGCCTCCCATGTTCTTTCAGATTTCAAATACGTGCCGGAGTTCGCGCGCGAGCGCTACCGCGTTTGTGCCGTCAGAGTTCGGCGCGTACCAACTTGAGTTTAGGCAAGGGAAGCACGTACAGGGGGCCAATTCCTCGCCGCCTCAACCACACGCGGCACGGCAGCCAGGAATACGAACGCCCGATTGTCGCAATGCAGCAGCGGGTGGCCGGTTGCGCGGCCCCGGAAGCAGACGGGAATTGGGCCGGCATCCCGCCGGCCGCGGCCGCTCCAGGCGAATATCGGCCGGGCAGAATCGGACGAAGACCGGAACGCGCTCGCTCAAACCACCTTGCATCCAGCGAGGAAGATGCGGACCGCCTCACGCGCGATTCTGTTGCGCTCCGATGCGCCGGGGCGCCTCCTGGTGGCGCCAAGCAGCAGCCGAGCGCGGACCCCGCCGAGTACCAGGTGTAGAAACTGCTCGGTAGCCAGCGCAACGTCATCGAGTTGCAATGCGCCATCGGCGACTGCCGAACGAAGATAGTCCGAAAGCGGCTCCATGCCGCGTAGTCCACCCGCCTTGTTGTAATACCCGCTGATGAGTTCGGGAAAACGATAGGCCTCGGTCAGAAGCAGGCGATGCAATGCGATCATGTCAGGCCGCGTGCCCACATCCAGCAGATGGAGCGCGACCTTCTCGAGGACGTGCTCCGGACGGCGCGCATCGAGCACGATATCGCCGAGCTGCGTGATCCATGAACGACGCAGCGTCTCGACGATTGCGCTGAACAGGCCCGCCTTGCTGCCGAATCGATCGTACAGCGTTTTTTTTGCAATACCCGCCTCTCGCGCGATGCCTTCAAGGCTGGTCTCGCGATATCCAGCGGCAAGAAAATGGCGCTGCGCAACATCGAGCAGGCGCTGCAGACGAATTTCGGACTCTCGCAGCGTAGGACGCCCGCCTGATCGGATAGGTTGAGTCTGTGTTTCGCGCGTCACGATCCAGGCCTATTGACAATGTCTACCGACGGCGGAAACTATACCGGCGCGTTTCCGTCAAGCTACCTGGGACTCGGGGCGAGGTCAATGGTCGATTTCTTTATCGAGCGTCCGATCTTCGCATCGTCGATCGCCATCATCATGGTGCTCGCGGGGCTCATTGCCTGGTTCAACCTGCCGGTGGAGCGGTTTCCGCAGATCACGCCGCCACAGGTTCTGGTCAAGTCGACCTATACGGGTGCGAGCGCGCAGGTCGTGGCGGACACCGTCACCGCGCCGCTCGAAGAGCAGATCAACGGCGTGCCGGGTATGAGCTACCTGTCGTCGGTGAGTGCCAACGATGGCACGTCCACGATCACCGTCACGTTCAACGTCGGCTACAACATCGACATCGGCGCGGTCGACGTGCAGAACCGCATCTCGCAGGCGACGGCGCAGCTTCCCAGCATCGTCAATCAGGCCGGCATCACCATCCAGAAGCAGAACCCGAACTTTGTTCTGGCGGTGAATCTCTATTCGCCAGACGGCTCGATCGATCCTGTCACCCTCAGCAACTACGCTTATCTCCAGCTCGTCGACTCGCTCAAGCGCCTGCCCGGCGTGAGCGATGTCACGATCTTCGGCGAACGCCGCTACTCGATGCGCATCTGGCTCGACCCCAACAAGCTCGCCGCGCTCGGCATGACAGCCACCGATGTCCAGCATGCGATCGCCGAGCAGAATGTGCAGGTCGCCGCAGGCAAGTTCGGCGAGGCGCCGGCGCCGGCGGGCACGACGTTTCAATACCAGATCAACACCCACGGCCAGTTGGCGGACGCGCAGCAATTCGGCAATATCGTGCTGCGCGCCGGCACGGCGAGCGACGCAACTGTGTATCTGCGCGACGTGGCGCGCATCGATCTGGGCGCACTTCAGTACACCTCTAGCGCCTCCGTGAACGAACACCCGGCGGCGCTGCTCGCCGTCTTCCAGTTGCCGAGCGCTAATGCGCTCGACCTCGACCAGCGTGTCAAGGCCACGATGCAGACGCTTGCAAAGCGCTTCCCGAAAGGGATGGCGTGGGGCATCACCTACGACACCACCATGTTCGTGTCCGCCTCGATGGTCGAGGTGATGAAGACGCTTAGCTTTGCGCTGCTGCTGGTGCTGGGCGTCGTGTTCCTGTTCCTGCAGAGCTGGCGGACCACGTTGATTCCGATGATCGCCATTCCAGTGGCGCTCATCGGCACCCTCGCGATCATGCTGGTGCTCGACTTTTCGCTGAACACGGTCAGCCTGCTCGGCATGGTCCTCGCTATCGGCCTCGTCGTCGACGATGCGATCGTCGTGGTCGAGAATGTCGAACGCCAACTCGAGAGCGGGCTTACGCCCATGGCTGCGGCCAAGGCGGCGATGCGGGAAGTGACGGGGCCGATCGTTGCCACCTCGGCAGTGCTCGGCGCCGTGTTCGTGCCGATCGCCTTCCTGCCGGGCGTGACGGGCCGTCTCTACAATCAGTTTGCGTTGACCATCGCCATTTCGGTGGCGCTCTCGGCGTTCAATTCCCTGACGCTCAGTCCGGCGCTCTGCGCGTTGCTGTTGCGACGGGACAGGCCGCCACGGTTCATCCTGTTTCGCAAGTTCAATCTAGGCTTTAACTGGGCGCGCAGCCACTACGCGAATTCGCTGCGCGACTTGATCCGGCTGCGCTGGCTCGCGCTGGCGGTCTTCGCGTGCGGCCTGGGTGTGACCTGGCTGCTCCATTCGACGATTCCTTCCGCCTTTTTGCCGGTTGAAGATCCCGGCTATTTCTATGTGATTACGCAACTCCCGTATGGCGCTTCGCTGCAACGCACCGAAGCCGTGGTGGAGAAGACCCGCGCGATCCTGAGGGCGACACCCGGCGTGGCGAACGTGCTGTCCATCAGCGGTCTGAATTTCATCACTCGCAGCACGACGTCGAACAGTGCGGCCCAGTTTGTGATCCTGAAGCCGTGGGACGAGCGAGGTGCGAAGCAGAGCGTCGCCAACCTCATCGCCACGGTACAGCCGAAGCTCAATCAGATTCCGGAGGCGGTGGCGCTTGCACTGATTCCACCGACTATTGCCGGCCTCGGCACCTTCGGCGGCTTCGATTTCGAAATCGAGGACCTGAGCGGCCGGGGCAGTGCCGCACTCGGCGAGGCGACCCAGGCCTTTCTCGCCCAGGCGCGACAACAGCCCGAACTCGAGCGGCGCACCCTGCTCACCAGCTACAACACCTCGACGCCGCAATACGATTTCAATCTCGACCGCATGAAGGCGAAGCTGCTCGGGCTCAACCTGAGCGATGTGTTCAATACGATGCAGATCTATCTCGGCTCGCTGTACGTGAACAATGTGACGCTGTTCGGCCGCACCTTCGAGGTGTTGCTCGAGGCCGACGACAACGCCCGCGGGAACCGCAGCGACCTGTCACGGCTCTACGTGCGCAACGCCGAGGGAAGCATGGTGCCGCTGGGCACGCTCGGCCGGCTCGAACCGACGGTGGGGCCGGACACGGTGCCTCATTACAACCTCTACGGTGCGGCGGAGATCACCGGCAGTGCGGCGCCGGGCTACAGTTCGGGCCAGGCGATCGCGGCGATGGAGCGCGCGGCGCGCGTTTTGCCGGCGGATTTCGGCTATGACTGGACGGGCATTACCTATCAGGAGCTGCAGGCCGGCTCGGTCGCGGGCATGGTCTTCGCGCTCGCGCTGTCCTTCGTGTTCCTGTTCCTCGCCGCGCAATACGAGAGCTGGACGTTGCCGTTCACCATCATCCTCACGGTGCCGCTAGCCCTGTTCGGCGCGCTGGGGCTGCTGTGGCTGCGCCACATGCAGGTCGATATCTATGCGCAGATTGGTTTCGTCCTGCTGATCGGGCTGGCGGCGAAGAACGCGATCCTGATCGTCGAATTTGCCAAGCGGCGCCGCGAAGCCGGCCTCGATATCGTCGCGGCGGTGACCGAGGCGGCCCGCCTGCGTCTGCGCCCGATCCTCATGACCGCGTTCGCGTTCATCTTTGGCGCCGTCCCATTGATGATCGCCTCCGGCGCGGGCGCCGCGAGCCGCCGCTCGATCGGGACGACGGTGGTAGGCGGCATGCTCGCCGCCACCCTGCTCAGCCTGGGATTCGTGCCGATCTTCTACACGGTGATCGAGCACTTGCGTGAGGCCGTGCTCAAACGTATCGGTCGCGCGCCTCGCGATGGCGGCGAGGCGGCGTCCGGGGATTGATCGGGGAGCAACGGCGCAATGAGAGTCGGCAAATTTCGCGTTGTAGCCACAGGCCTGGCGATCGCCGTAGTCGTCTGCGTCCTGTCGTTCACAGGTGGGGGAGCGCGACATGCTACCGGCAGCCCGCCCGCGCCGGACCCAGCCGCCCCCACCGAGGTGCCCGTAACCCAGGTGGTCGAGCATACCGTGCCGGTTTACCTCGAATATGTCGGCACCACGGACGCGATCCGCACCGTCACGCTTCAGGCGCAGGTGACCGGCTACCTGGCGAAGCAGGGGGTGTCCGATGGCTCGGACGTGAGCAAGGGCACACTCCTGTATGAGATCGATCCGCGCAGTTATCAGGCGGCGCTCGATCAGGCGAGGGCGCAGGCGGCAAAGGATGCGGCGGCGCTCGAATATGCCATCGCCAGCCATCGCCGCAATACGCTGATGAGCGAGACGGGCGACGTGTCGATCGATACGCTGCAGCAGTCCGCGAGCACCGAGCATCAAGACCTGGCCGCGCTCGCGGCGGATCATGCGCTCATCGAGACGGCGCTGCTCAATCTCGACTTTACGAAGATCCGCGCGCCGTTCTCCGGGCGTCTCAGCCTGAGTCAGGTGCATGAAGGTGCGCTCATCAGCAGCACGGGGACCCAGCTCAACACCCTCGTGCAGCTCGACCCGATCTATGCCACCTTCAATCCGCCGGACACCGATCTCGCCACTATCCAGCAGGATCAGGCGAAGGGGACCATCGCGGCCGAGGTCATCGTCGGTCAGGGCGCGAGCCCGCAGTACCGTGGCAGGCTCACGTTTCTCGACAACAACGTGGGGCGCAGCAGCGGCACCATCACCGCGCGCGCGACCGTCGAGAACCCGGATCACACGTTGCTGCCGGGGCAATTCATCCGCGTGCGCCTGCACGTCGCGGACGCACCCAACACGCTGCTGGTGCCACAAGTGGCCGTCGGCTCCAACCAGCTTGGCAAATACGTCTACGTCGTCGGCGCAGACAAGCGGGTCGAGCAGCGCTACGTGACCCTCGGCTCGGACTACGGGCCACTTGTCGCGGTCAGGAAGGGCGTCGTTCGGGACGATTCGGTCGTTGTCGGCAATCTCCTCAAGCTCAGCCCCGGCATGGCCGTGAAACCGGTTGCGGCGAAGCCTTCGTAAACGGCCCGTAACATGAGGAGCGCGCAGCAATGACATCGAACCCCGGCTTTGCGCATCACCCCCGGGCAGCATGTTGCCGCAGCGCCGCCTGCGCGGCGCTTTCGGCGGCGACGCTGCTTGGCGGCTGCGAAGTCGGACCTGACTTCGCGCCACCCGGGCCGCCGCAGGTCAGCGGCTATACGCGGGAGCCGCTGCCGGAGCGAACCGTCGCGTCGGACGTCCACGGCGGCGAGGCGCAGCGCTTCGTGCAAGCTCTCGACATTCCGGGGCAATGGTGGACGCTATTCCACTCGGCTGCGCTGAACGCACTCGTAGAACGTGCGCTTGAGGCCAACCCGAGCCTGCAGGCGGCGCAGGCCACCCTTCGCGAGGCCAACGAAGCGCTTTACGCAGCACAAGGGGCGCTGTTCCCGACGGTGAGTGCAGACATCTCGACTGCTCGCGAGAAGATTTCGGGCTCGCCGTTCGGGATCTCGACCGCGGTGCCGGTCTTCAGGCTCAACAACGCCTCGGTGAGCGTCACCTACCTGCTCGACATCTGGGGCGGTACGCGCCGGCAGATCGAATCGCTCGCCGCGCAAGCCGAGTACGAACGCTTCGAACTCGAGGCGAGCTATCTGAGCTTGACGTCGAACGTCGCCACGGCCGCCGTACAGGAGGCTTCGTTGCGGGCGCAGATTGCAGCCACAGAGGAGATCGTCGACATCGAGACGCAGCAACTCGCGGGATTGAAACGGCAATTCGCGATCGGCGCCGTCGCCAATGCGGCGGTACTCGCGCAGGCGGCCACGCTGGCGCAAACACGCGCGCAGTTGCCGCCGCTGCAAAAGCAACTGGCGCTGACCCGCAATCAGCTCACGGCCTATCTTGGCCGCTTCCCGAGTGACGAGCTGGTCGAGACGTTTGATCTCGCGTCGCTGCAGTTGCCCGACACGTTGCCGGTCAGCCTGCCGTCGACACTCGTCGAGCAGCGTCCGGACATTCGCGCGTCGAAAGCGCAACTGCACGCCGCAAGCGCAGAGATCGGCGTCGCGACCGCCAATATGTTGCCGCAACTCACGCTCAGCGCCGCCTATGGCAGCGAGACCAACGATGCGCTGTTTTCGCCGGGAAGCGCGATCTGGAACCTGGGAGCGGGACTCACGCAGCCCCTCTTCGAAGGTGGAACGTTGCTGCACCGGCGCCGCGCCGCAATTGACGCTTTCGATGCAGCAGCGGCGCAGTATCGCAACACCGTCATCTCGGCGTTTCAGAACGTGGCTGATGCGTTGCGAGCGCTGCAATCAGATGCGGACGCAGTGGTGGCCGAGGCAGCAGCCGAGCGGGCGGCGGCGGACAGCCTCGCTGTGTCCCAGCGCGAGTTCCACGTTGGCGCGATCAGCTATCTTGCGCTGCTCGACGCGCAGCGGACGTACCAGCAGGCCCGCATCAGCCTCGTCCAGACTCAGGCCACCCGGTATTCCGATACCGTCGCACTCTTTCAGGCTGTCGGCGGCGGATGGTGGAACCGCAGCGATGTGGTGCGTGACCGCGGCTAATGATCCTCATCGCGAGCATGCCCTCCCGTCGCCCGGAACCATGCGGCACAGTCATGGTCCTGGCAAGCCATTCCGGACCGCTCGGATTGTCATCCTGTCGGCCCGCAAGCAGACCGTGGCAAATCTGGTTCGAGTGGTTCAGAGTGGCCGTAAGTGGAGAGTCGACCTTCTCTATAGCGGCCGTTCGCTGCCACGCAAAATCATGGCTTCTCGAATGGCCGGATTGGCCGATTATGCAAAGCTCGTGATTATGCAAAGTTGCCTGGGAAAGCCGCAAAATCTGCCGAGGCCGTTCGACTAACTGGCCTCGTATGCTTTGCATAATCGCGGTGTCTGTCGTAGCCGGGACCGCGATCGAAGCTGACGTCAGACGGCTAATCAAAGCCCTCGAATTTCGGAGCCATCGAAGTTATGCGTATTTTTGCCGGGCTTTGTGAAATCAGCTGTAGCTCGCAGCTCTTGGAACGTCGCCTTCGTTGAACACTACAAGACCAGAGAACGCGAAAATTATGTCGAGCATGTTTGCGTATCGGGCGTCGCGGAACACACAGAAAGCCTGACCTTCCGCAAGGGGCCCGCTCGCCCGGGTATTAGGAGGATTGACAGGCTCAGACATGGGAAAACTTCTTCAGATACCGTCTTCGGCTAACGTATGCAGTTCATGGGAAACTGCAATGGCGATAGTCAGACACTCGTTCTCTCGTACCTGCGCAATTGCTACGCCTGATTCGCCTCGCCAAATCGACGCGAAGGGTTGCCCTGCCAATACAGGTAGCTTGTAAGCCGAGATACGCCGTATCCCTTCGCCACTCGGCCCGCTTTTCAGCCCACCATTTAGCGCTTATCGATTCAGGATTTCATAGCCGACATGCGAAACGCGCCATACATCAAAAGCCGATTGCTGCTCGTCGCGGCGTTCGCATTGCCAGCGTTCGTGTTCACCAGCGGCTGTAAGTCCACGGTGACGCCGCCCTTGACAGCGCCGGGGAAGATCGCCGCTGACGACGCTGCGCTCGCCGCCCGGGTGAAGCAGGCGCTCGTCGCGAACCCGGAACTGAGACCCTTGCCGATGAGCGTCGCGACGTATCGAGGCGTCGTGCAGTTGTCAGGATACGTGGATTCGGAGGCACAGATTCAGAAAGCGCTTGCCGTGACGCGCGGCGTGCCGGGGGTGCAATCCGTGAGCAACGATCTGCACCTCAGGCCGCAATGACGCGCGTTTGCCGGAAAACAGATGAACCAGGCGCGGACGACCTGGACGAACATCGACAGATCGTTCGGATCGAGCGCGATATTTATCCAGGGCCGAGCAAAGGGGCGATTGGCATGAACCGCAATTCGACGGCCATGCCAGTGCCAGACAGGTGCCGTTTCCTGTAGCGCGGGTCAAATTCGGCCCCGCTAAGTTACCAGAAAATTTGGCCAGGAAAGCACAGCGGAAAGTGACGCTTTGCTGCCCGACGTACCCCGCCCGATACGGTGGCTATTGCTGGACCAGATCGTACGCCGCAAGCGCCGCAATCTGCGTCACGCCACCGTCCACGGGTAAGCACGTGCCAGTAATGAATCGCGATTCGTCGCTGGCGAGAAACAGCGCGGCGGCCGCGACGTCCCATGCATCTCCCTCCAATGGGAGGGGCGCGATCTTGCGGCGACGTTCGCGAGCCTTATCGTCAAGCATGCTTTCCACCATTGGCGTAAAAATATGCCCCGGAGCAATCGCGTTGGCGCGAACCTGATCGCGGCCGTACATCACCGCGAGTTCACGCGTAAAGCCGACCATTCCCGCCTTTGACGAGCCATACGCGGCCGACCCGTGGCTGCGGATGCCTGCGACCGAACCGATGTTGACGATGGCCCCGCCCCCGCGCGCCACGATCTTCGGCACCGCACTTCGGCTCATCAAGAACGCACTTTTCAGATTGACGTCGATCACACGGACCCAGGACGCTTCGTCGACGTCCTGCAATCTCCCCGGCGCGCCTGAGATACCGACGTTGTTGATGAGAATGTCCAGACCTCCATATCGCTGAACGGTCTCTTCGACAATGCGCGCACAGACGGCGCCGTCCGTGATGTCGCCGGTCGATACGAACGCTCTGCCGCCCGCTTCCGTGATCAGCGCGAGCGTTTCCGCCGCCCGCTCGTACTGCTGATCGACGAGACAGACGGACGCGCCCTCCGCCGCAAAAAGACAGGCAATGGCCTTGCCCGTGCCAAAACCCTGACCGAGCGATCCTGCGCCGGTCACGATCGCGATCTTGCCGCTTAAACGTTGATGAAAGATTTTCGGAACAGGCATGCTGTAATCGGTTGATGAAAGTCGACTGTCATCTTGAACGTTCGAGCGAGCACCGGCACGTTCACGTTCAAGCCATAACTCGCCAGGAGGCTGCCGATGGTCGAGCTTAGTCTCGCGAAGCCAATAATGCAACATACGGTTGCATTATTGGCCTGGATCATGTCGATTCGCGCACCGTGCCGTGATCCAACAATGCCGCGCCAAAGCGTGCCGCATACGCGGTGTTCACTGCTTCGGTCTGGAAGCGGGTTTCGTTAATCGCAAAGATGAAGTATCCATACGCGAGATCGCGTCGATAGTCGTTCCACGCTTCGTCGAAATCAGGCGCCTCGACCCCGCCAATCGCCAGCTGCGAAAGATAGTGTTCGAGCAGCGACCGCTCCCATGAGCGACGGTCCTCGATATCGAGTGCGCACCCTATGTGATAGGCAACCTCGAGGCTCCAAGGCGCCCGACTGACCTGGGCATCGAAAAAACCTGGCGTCCCGTCAGCTTCGACGTACAGATTTCCCAGATGCGTATCGCCGTGAATAAGGCATACCGGTTTGCTCTTATGTTCGCGCGCAATGCGCGCGAGAGATGCCATCATCCAGTCCCGATCGTGCAGATACCGGCTTACTGCCGCTCCTCTCGGCAGCGAGATGTAGTGGGCCCAGACGTCCGGTTCGAGGTATCGGTTCTGGTATTCCAACGACCAGTCCGAAAAGCGCTCTCCCACCCATTCGAGCCGACCGCCCTTGTCGAACTCCCGGCTATTCCATGATTGCGCGTGATAGCGCGCCATCGCACTCAACCGTAGCGCGACTTGTTCGTAGCCCTGCGATTGCTGGGCACGGCAAAACTGAACGTTACGCTCGCTCAGGTCTTCCATCACTACGACCGATTGCCAGGCGTCAGGATCCGTGCCTGCAAAGAAGCATCTAGGCGCGTTCATATTGATGAACGGTAGAACGTCGCGATAAAAACGCATTTCATTGCGATACATGTCTCCCATCGAAGGACTGTGATCCTCGAAACCGCCCTTGACGATCATGCGCGCCGGCAGCGCCATTGCCTGTCCCGCGTCGTTGTACTCGACAGCGACACGTACCTTGGTCGACGTACCCGCCAATACCTCCACGTGCCGGCACGAAGTTACTTCGGCGCCGGGAAAGCGGAACGCGATCGCGGAGGTTAGCCACTTTGCGGTCACTTCCTCAACAGCGACAGGCAACGCCATGTCACTTACCACACCAGATTCCGACAAGGTTCCTCCCGAAGATTGCAAACAAAAAGACGCGTGCGCATCGTCGCGCATACCTGCTCCCCGTCGCAACATGGGGAAAACCACACCTCGCCTATCGTTGCATATTTTGAATGCCGTGCATATAGTTGCTTGCAAATGCAGCTACTTTTTTGGCAGGAAATCGATGAATCTATCCGACTCCGTCACGCTCGAGCGAGAACCGGCTGGCGCCGAACTCGCACAGAGAATTGCGCCAGAGGAATACCGTACTGAAGATAGTGTCGCGTTCAAGATGAACCTGGTTCATCTTCTGCTCGGCGCGGAAATCGACGGAAAGCTCGCTGCGAGCGAGCTTTCAGCAATACAGTGGGGAATCCTGAAAGCACTGTCCGACGGACGTGCTCGCACACCTACTGCCTTGTGCCGGGTGCTGCTCGCTGACAGCAGCATCATGACCCGCAAGCTCGATTCGCTTGAAAAAAGAGGCTTGATTAAACGAATTCGCAGCACTTCCGACCGACGCTGTGTCGAGCTCACACTGACTGCGAACGGCCGCCAGTTGTTGCGCGGAACCCTGCCGCACATCGTCGATGCAAGCAATCGGCAGCTTCGCGGCTTCACGGTCGAAGAAGTCCGAACCGTCAAACATTTACTCGATCGGATGATCGTCAATCTGAGCTGACTAGCGATAGCAAGCTCGGAATGGACCAGCGTCTGCGCCCCCAAGTCAACGCGTATCGATATTTGAAAGGAGCTTTTATGGAGCACCCCGAAACAACAGAAAGGCAACGCGGGAACCCGGCGCAGGAGCCCAGCCTCGTGCCGCTGCCGGTTCCTCACGTATACCGCGGTCGCACTGTCACCGGAAGCGCCATCAGACACGTGTCGCGTGATCTTGGCCAAGGTTTCTGCACGCCCAGGATCGACCTTGACGACCTCGTGTGGCCGCGAGCTGAGTCAGGCCCCGCCTTCGATATGCCGATTGCGAAGGTTATCGACTTTCTTGTCGAGCTGGGGCCGCGTTTGCATCTGGACGTCAATCCGCTGATGCAGGCCGCGCTCGAGTCAATGATCAAAGTGAGTCCGCTCGGGCGACGGATTCTCGAAAACTGCTATCGCGACATTCCCAACCTTTTCGCACGCGAGGTGATCGAGGACGAGTTGCGCGTAAGTCTTGGCGACGCGCGCCTCGTCGACGGTTGGGTGGCACGCACGTTGCGCGGGCGCCCGAGTCGTCTGCGCGCGTTTGCACCGCGCCTCGTACATGTGCTCGCAGGCAACTCGCCGATGGTGGCAGCCATGACGGTCATGCGCGCGGCGCTGACGAAAGGCGTCCACCTGCTCAAGCTGCCTTCGAACGATCTTTTCACGGCCACTGCAATTCTGCGCACGATGGCCGACATCGACCCGGATCATCCCGTCACCCAGTCGTTTTCGGCTGCGTATTGGCGCGGTGGAGACGAAAATGTCGAGTCGATTCTTTATCGTCCGCAGTACTTCGACAAGATTGTCGTATGGGGCGGCGACAGCGCGGTTCGGCACGTGATGCGCTACGCTGGCCCCGGGCTCGAGCTGGTCGCGTTCGATCCGAAGGTATCTATCTCGCTGGTCGGCCGTGAAGCCTTTGCATCCGACGAGGTGCTGCGCGACGTCGCGCGTGCCGGCGCAGCCGATGTGCTGTCGTTCAACCAGGACGCGTGCAATGCGAGCCGGTATCAATTCGTCGAAGGCGACGAAGACGACGCCGACCGCTATGCCGAGCAACTGGCGCTGGCACTCGGCCAGGACTTTCGCTATGGCGACGGCCAGGGCCCGCTGGTGCCCAGCGACATTCGCGAAGCGGTTGATGTGCTGCGTGAGATGGAGCCGCTCTACCGGGTGTTCGGTGGATACGACGGCAAGGGGCTCGTCATTCGCTCGGAAGAAATGGTCGATTTTCATCCCATTTGCAAGACCGTCAACGTCGTTCCCGTGGCAAGCCTGCGCGACGGCGCGCGCTATGCGACCGTCGCCACGCAAACGGTCGGCATCTATCCGCCGCACCGGGTCACAGAGGTGCGCGACGCGCTCGCGTGCGCTGGCGTGCAACGCATCGTGGCGCTGGGCGAGTCTATTTCAGATGGGGTTGGCGGCTATCCGCATGACGGCATGTTCCCGATCCATCGATTCATGAAATGGATCTCGGAAGAATCGGGCCCGAATCCGGAGGAGACCCAATAATGCAAGCCCTTTCCACGCTGCTTCAACTCACGGCTCTTCAAGACCCCTTCCGCAACGCGCCGGAAAGCCTCCATGCCGCGCAACTGCAAGCCGTGCGCGAGCGCTTCGCGCAGCGCCGGCAGCAGATTCGCATTCTCGACAAGCGAGCCAGCGAAGCCGGAGTGACGGAAGTGAAGAGCATGAGCGACGCCGTGCCATTGCTTTTTGCCGACTCCGTCTACAAGAGCTATCCCGATTCGTTCATCGAGCAGGGAAAATGGCGCCACCTCACAGCGTGGCTTCAAACGCTCACAACCCGCACGATCGACGGACTCGACTACGGCACGATCGCCGATCTCGACGACTGGATCCATGCGCTGCGTCGAAACGGCCATTATGTGATGAGCTCGAGCGGGACCTCGGGCAAGCAGTCCTTCATTTACCAGAGCGAAGCCGACCGCGAACTCGGCTGGCGCCTCCTCTCCCAAGGCATTCGCTGGGCGGCGAGCGGCATGCGCGATCCGTCGCGTCGCTATCCCGTGTTCCTTCTGACGCCCTCCTCCGGCTCTTACACCGGAACGGAGCGCATGGCGAAATTCGCCGAATCGATTGCGATGCCGGGCGACCTTCATTACATGTCGGATGTGCCGCAAAGCGCCGCGCACACCACGCGCATGGCGCGCATGCGGCGGGCTATCGCGGACGGCACCGCGCTCCCGAGTGAAATCGAAGCCTTCCAGAACGAAAGTCGAGAACGCAGCGAGCGCGTACAAGCCGATTTCCGGCAGTTCATCGACCAACTGCTCGAACGGCGTCACGAGCCCATGTTCATCATGGGCATGATGGGCATGCTTTATCAGATCGTCGCCACGGCGCGCCAGCGTGGCATTCCCGACGCCGACTTTCACCCCGACACGGTCATTAGTATCGGCGGCGGCAAGAAAGGTGCAAACCTGCCAGAAGACTTCCAGCAACAGTGCGAGCGCTTCTTCAACTTCAACGCGACCAACTTCAACGACGGCTACGGCATGGGCGAAGTATCGGGCTTTTGCCCGTGGTTTCACGAAGCGAAGGCGTGGACGGTCCCGCCTTGGCTCGTCCCGCTGGTGCTCGACTCGACCGGCGAACAACTGCTTAATCCTGCGGACGGGAAAGGCATCGTCGAGGGACGGCTCGCCATCATCGACCTGCTCGCGGATGGGCGCTGGGGCGGCGTGATCAGCGGCGACAAGGTCACCGTGGAGTTCGGTCACGGCATCGACGGCGTGCGCACGCCCATCATTCGCGACGTGGTGCGCTACAAGGATTTGCCCGGCGGCGACGACAAGCTGTCATGCGCGGGAACGATCGACGCCTACGTCCGCGGAGAGATCGCCGACATGACCGAGGCCCGGACCGCCAACTAAATCGATGTTTCCTACTCATCTGAAGGCCAATCGACCATGACTGAAACACAGACAAGCCCAGCCGTGTGGTTCATTACCGGCGTTTCGTCCGGCTTCGGCCGTTCGCTTGCGCAGGCGGTCCTCGCCCGTGGCGACAAAGTGGTCGGGACCGTTCGGAATGACGCACAGATCACGCCGTTCGAAAATCTCGCACCCGGACGCGCGCACGGCGTGCTGCTTGACGTGACCGACGCGGCAGCGGTGCGTCGCGGCGTCGAGCAGGCCATCGAGCGCGCGGGACCGATCGACGTACTCGTCAACAATGCGGGCTACGGTCTCTTCGGCGCATTTGAAGAGGTCTCCGACGCGGAAGCACGTCAGCTGTTCGATACCAACGTGTTTGGAACGGTCAACGTGATACGCGCCGTACTGCCTCATTTTCGCGAGCGCAACCGCGGTCATATCGTGAACTTCTCGTCGGTCGCGGGCGTGATCGGCATCGCAGGCTGCAGTTTCTATTGCGCTTCGAAGCATGCGATCGAAGGGCTTTCGGAATCGCTCGCTCGTGAACTGAGCCCGTTCGGGATTCGAGTGACCGTGGTCGAGCCGGGTGGCTTCCGCACCAATTTCGCAGGCGGATCGCTGAAGTGGAGCGAGGTCGAATCACCCGTCTATACGGAGACCGTGGGCAAGATGCGTCGTTACATGAGCAGCTACCACGGCACGCAAACGGGCGATCCGGCAAAGGCTGCCGACGCGATCGTGCGCGCGGTTTCCGCAGACACCCCGCCGCTGCGGCTACCACTAGGTCCGGACGCCGTCGACGTCGTTCGGAAGAAACTTTCGTCCGTGCAACACAACCTCGAAGCCTGGCTCGACGTGTCGAGTTCCACCAACTTCGACCACTGACGCCTGGCAACTCATAGCCCTGGAGACGACATGTCCGCTTTGGACCCGTTCTATGCACTGCTGCGCGGTGAAAGCGACCCGTTTCGCAATCACCCCGAGAACCTTTGCGAGCTTCAGCTCGCTGCCATGAAAGAGCGCTTCGCCGAGCGCCGCGAACAGATCAGGCTACTGCGTCGCAGAGCGGAAGATGTCGGCGTCAACGAGGTGACCCGCCATGAAGATATGGTGCCCCTGCTGTTCGCGCATCAGATCTACAAGAGCTACCCCGAGTCATTCATCGACAACGGCCGCTGGAAGCATCTTTCGGCATGGCTGCAAACGCTATCGAGCAAACGGGTAGCCGAAGTCGATCTGGACGGCGCGGACAACGTCGACGCATGGATGGACCGTCTGCGCACAGCGGGACACCATGTTTTCAGTTCGAGCGGCACATCCGGCAAGTGCAGCTTCATCAGTCAGACGCAAGCCGATCTCGACAATGTCACCGAGTCGTGCGTGAAGCTGGGCGTCTATGGCAACGCAATGATCCGAAGAGATTTCGGCAAGCGCCCGGCTTTCCTCATGATGCCGCCTGCCGGCGCGCATCGGCATATCGAACCGGTACTGAACGCAGCGCGACGGCTCGGCGCGGAAACCACGCTGATGTTCGACGAACCGGTGCTCGCATCCGCAACGATTTCGATGGGCCGCATGCGCCGCGCAATCGCCGACGGCTCCGCGAAACCGAGCGAGGTCGCGGCGTTTCAGGAGCAGGCGGTGGCGCGCCAGCGTCATACCGGCAAGATGATCGACCGGTTTCTCGACAAGCTCACCGCGCAGCGCGAAGTTCCGGTGCTCGTCCAGGGCAACTGGTCGTTGCACTGGACGCTCGTCGAGCGCGCCCGTCAGCGCGGCATCGCCGATGGCATCTGCCATCCGGATACGGTAATCACCACCGGTGGCGGCTTGAAGGGCACCTCGGCCCCCGCCGACTATCGGGAGCAAATCATCCGCTTCTACGGTATTCGTGCCGAGAACGTCCAGAACAGTTATGGCATGTCCGAGATGATCGGAACCGGCCCCTGGTCGGAAGTTGCGCAGGGCTATGCAATCTGCCCGTGGATCGTCCCGTTCGTCCTCGACAAGGCGGGAGAGCAACTGCTGAATCCTGCGGATGGACTGGGCGTCGTTGAGGGGCGCTTCGCGTTTTTCGATCTGCTGGCCGAAGGATACTGGGGTGGTTTCATCACCGGCGACAAGGTCGTGGTCGACTTTTCACCGGCGGGGAACACCGACGGCCTGCAAGGGCCGCTGGTCCGTCAAGTCGGCCGTTACGCCGATCTCGAAGAAGGCGAAGACAAGCTCTCGTGCGCCGGCACGATGGAGTCGTATGTACGTGGCATGATCAACGTTTGAGCCCTGCTGCGCGCGCTCCGAGCCCCAGGGGCGCCATTACTGGCGCCCCCTTGGGCTCATGAGTATACTGATGTCCTGATTCCGACATCAAACACTCCCCGATGTACAAACCTATGTCAGTTCAGGCTCCCAACGGAGCCTCGCGGCTCGCTGCGGCGGACAAACCTCGAACGGCTGGCCGGCCCACCCACGACGATGCAGTTCAGTTGCGCGAGCGGCTGCTCGAAGCCGCCAAATCCGTGTTCATCAGAGAAGGTTTCGGCGCCGCCAGGGTCGAGGAAATCGCATCGCTGGCTGGCGTCAGCAAAACGACCGTGTATCGCCAGTTCGGCACGAAAGAAGAGCTGTTTCGCTCCATCGTCTGGCGCGGGATGGCCGATCTGCGGGGCAAGATCTCGGAACATCTGGAACCGGGCCGCGATTTTTCGACGAACCTGGCATCCCTTATCGATGCGCTCGTCGAACACATGGCAATACCGGACAGCATGCACACTTCACGCATGGTCATTGGCGAGGCGATTCGCTTTCCCGATGTCGCAAAGCAGTTTCTGCAGTTCGTGGTGACGATGCTGGAGCCGCTAACCGGCGTTCTGGAAGCCGCCGCGGTCAGCGGCGTGATCGCCATCGACGATCCCTCGAACGCGGCGCGCGATCTTCTCACACTGGTCACAGGCGCGCCCGAGGTGCACCTCGCGGTTCAGACCACTCGTTCCGAACGGAAACGCCGGGCTGAGCGGATTCATCGGCTTCTGTTGACCGCGTGGAGGTACCGTGCGGCACTGGATAAGGTTCGAGCCCGGTCAATGCCGTAACGTTCGCGCGGCCATCCAGGTCTCGCCGACGCACTAGCTGTCAATTTCTCCCATCACCTGGAATTGCCCCGACGCCTGGGCGATGCATTTCGCATTCGCCCAGATCCGGCAGTCGGAGAAAGTCCGCATTCGCTCTTGCGAAAGTAGGTAGGTCCGAACATCCGATGGAAGGGGCCGAACTCCGGCATCAATGCAAAGCCCTCCGGGATGAGCTTTGCGCCGCTCTCTTCGAGCGCGTCTACCGCCAATGAGTCTGCTTGCTCCAATGCAATCCTCCTGTTCAACGCCGCCTGCGAGACGGCGCCAATATTGCTTTTTCATCGAAAGAACATAGCGTATCATTATCCGCACACAAGTCAAATATGTGAATGCCCATGGATACCGCTTCGCTCTTTTCACCCCTCACCGTGCGCGGGGTCACGCTTGCCAACCGTATCGTCATGTCACCCATGACTCGCGGCTTTTCGCCGAACGGATTGCCCGGTAGTGACGTCGCCGCCTACTACAAGCGGCGTGCGCAGGGCGAGACAGGCCTGATCATCACGGAAGGCGTCGGCGTCGATCACCCCGCGGCGCTCGGCGAAGCCGGACTCGGAGAAAATTCGATTCCAGTGCTCGCCGGAGAGGAATCAGTTGCCGCGTGGCGACGCGTGACGGACGAAGTTCACGCTAGCGGCGGAATCATCTTTCCTCAGTTGTGGCATATGGGACCCATGAAAGAGGCGAATACGGGCCCCTTCCCGGCCGCCTCGCCACTGCGCCCATCGGGACTGTGGGGACCGGCAGGACGAACGACATCGCTCAACGCAGGTTACATGGAGCGCGTCATGCCGCCAACCCGCCCGATGACCGACGCCGAGATCGCGGACGTCATTGCAGCCTATGGTCGAAGCGCGCGCTATGCGACGGCCGCCGGCTTCGATGGCATCGCGATTCACGGAGCTCACGGCTATCTGATCGACGCTTTTCTGTGGGCGGAAACCAATCAACGCACGGATCGATGGGGCAAGGATCTCGCGGCGCGCAGCCGCTTTGCCGCCGAGGTTGTCCGTGCAATCCGCGAAGCGATCGGTGCGACGATGCCGATCACGTTCCGCTTCTCCCAGTGGAAGCAGCAGGATTTCCGCGCGCGTCTCGCCAACGACCCGCACGAACTCGAGCACATTCTCGCGCCGCTCGCGGATGCTGGCGTCGACATCTTCGAGGCGAGCACCCGCTATTTCAACCGGGCGGAATTCGCGGGCTCAGAGATGAATCTCGCCGGTTGGGTGAAGAAGGTAACCGGCAAGCTTTCCATGACTGTTGGTGGGATCGGCATTAACAAGGGCTACTACGATTCAATGGCCGGGGCCGCGACAGCGGCGCAGCCCGACCTCACTGCCCTGCTCGATCGTTTCTCACGCAGCGAGTTCGATCTTGTTGGCGTGGGACGCTCGCTTCTACATGATCCGAACTGGGCGCGGCGCGTACGGCTTGGCGAGCCGTTCCTCGGGTTCAGCAACGACTCGCTCGCACACCTCACCTGAAACGCGATTTGCAGTTGGCGCCTTGACTCGGGCATCAACTGCTATTTCCGGTTCGGGATCTTTACGTACGCCCGGTGACAGGAATCAACGCACCGGTCACCCCCGACGCGGCGCCAGACGCGAGAAAGAGAATCACCTCGGCAATTTCTTCAGGCCGCACCCAGCGGGAAAAGTCAGCGTCGGGCATATCCTTGCGGTTCTGTGGCGTATCGATGATGCCTGGCAAGATAGCGTTGACGGTAATGGAACGGCCTTTGAGTTCTTCGGCCAGCGCCTCAGTCAAACGCATCACCCCTGACTTCGAGGCCGCATACGCTCCCATGCCCGCGCCCGCCTTCAGCGCAGCGCCGGCTCCAATATTGATGATGCGTCCGCCCTCCGCGCTGTCGGCAATATGGTCGAGTGCCGCTTTCGACGCACTCGCCGCCGTGCGCACGTTCGTCCGGTACATCAGATCCCAGGTTTCGAGACTGCCGTCCGCCAGCGTTTCCCAGCGAAAGCCTCCCGCTACATTGACGATCGCATCGAGCTTGCCAAGCTGCTCGACGACCGCGGAAAGCGCCGAGCGCGCCGCATCGAGATCAGTCAGCTCGACGCCTCCTCGCCACCAGGAAGCGTGCAGTTGCTCCGCGCTCGCGTTCTCCGGCTCGAGCGCCTTGTCGATCAGCGCGACCTTCCAGCCGTTCTCGGCAAACACTCGACCAACCGTGCGCCCAAGCGTGCCGAATCCACCCGTTATCGCCACTACCCGTTGCATGTGCATCCCTCCCTCGCCGCGCCCGGCGCCGCGGGTACCGCTAGCGCCGGACACTGTAAAAGCTCAACGTCCCTTGAACACCGGCTCGCGTTTCTCGCGAAACGCGTTGACCGCCTCTTGATGGTCTTCCGTCAGGTTCGACAGCGCCTCGTATGCAATCGACGCGTCGAGAATGGCATGCGCAAGTTGCTTCAGGCCGATGTTGATCGACGCCTTGGTCCACTGGATGGCGCGCGAAGCGCCGTTTGCGAGACGCTTCGCCATCGCGTCGACCACGACATCCAACTGGTCGGCCGGTACGGCATGATTGATGAGCCCCAGTCGTGCCGCCTCTTCCGCCGTGACGAGATCCCCCGTCAACAAATATTCCTTGGCCTTCGCATAGCCCACGAGCTGCGGCCAGATCACCGCGCCGCCATCGCCCGCCACGAAGCCGACTTTCACGTGCGGATCGCCAATCTTTGCGTGATTGGCCGCGTAGCTCAGATCCGAGAACAGCGCGATCGTCGCGCCGAGACCGATTGCATGACCGTTGATCTTGGCGATGACCGGCTTCGGACAATCCAGCATCGAGAAGACAATTTTCTTTGCACGCTGCATGCCTTCGAGGAACAGCGTGGGGTTGTCGATGACCTGCTGCATATGCTCGATATCGCCGCCCGCGCTAAAAGCCCGCCCTGCGCCCGTCAACACCACGACGCGGGTCTCAACGTCCTCGGCGACATCGAGAAAAAGCCGCGACATCTCAATGTCCATTTGCTCATCGAACGCGTTCAACGTTTCCGGGCGGTTGAGCGTAACGGTCAAGACGCCGCCTTCGCGTTCGAGCAATAGCGCCTTATAGTCCGAAATATTCATGGCTAACCTGTTCATAATGAAGAAATCGCGCGGGACGGACAGACCGTCTGCCGCCGCCGACCGGTACAAGACCGATTACACGTGCAGCGGAATGAACCGGCGGCCGTTGTCGTACATGATCTTGCGCGTATCTTCTTCCGAGAGCCCATTGCATGCTTCCGACGCGAAGACCTTCGGTTCGGGCACGCCTTCCGCGTGCGGATAGTCGGAGCCCATCAACAGGAAGTCCGACGATCCCGTTTGAGCGATGATCTGGGCGATGTCGTCCTCCGGATACGCGACCACGAAGACATTTTCCTTGAAGATCTGGCTCGGGCGTTTCTTCAGCTGACCGCACGGCCAGTAGCCATTCTTCGCCATCCCCCGGCACTTGTCCATTTTGACGAGCAGCGAAGGCACCCACTCGGCACCGTTTTCGGCGCTGCACAGCTTGACCCGCGGGAAACGCTCGAAGAAGTTGTAGAAGATGAACGACGACAGCGTTTCCATGACCGGCCGCTCGCCGTAACCGTGCATCCAGACAAAGGCGGTCTGACGCTGGCGCGACTGCTGCACGGGCTCGCCCCACACCGCCATATGATCCTTCATGTAGATCGCTTCCGACACATGGAAGGTGACGCGCACGCCCGCTTCGTTGAGGATCGACCAGAACGGATCGAAGTACGGATCCGCAGGTGCACGGCCATTGAACGGCCCCATCGGCATCAGGATCACCCGCACACCGTTCGCAACCAGCCACCGGGCCTCGGCGACAGCCGCATCGAGATCGTCGAGCGTGACGACCGGCGTCGTGTAGATGCGGTCTTTGTAGTTGAAGCCCCAGTCGTCGAGCATCCACTGGTTATACGCATGCAACACCGCATTTGCCGCAACGGGCTCGTTGAGGTAGGAAATACACGCGACCATTTCGCCGATGTACATCGTGCAGGCTTCAACACCGAAATCGTCCATCTTCTTCAGGCGCGCATCGCGGTTGAACATGTCCGGCGTCGGCGAAACCCGCATATCGACGTTATCCTTGCCATCCTTCATCGCGCGCAGCCATTCATGCAGCTTGCCCGGCGGCGGAACGTGCCCCTCGGCCGATGTGTATCCCTCGCTGATTTCCACCTTCCGGTCGCCCACATACATGCAGCGGTTGCCGTCTGCCGTGACACGGCTGGTAAAAGACCAGTCCTTCCTGAACTTCTCGGGCAAATGACGGTTGAACGCGTCCTCGACTTCGTAGAAGTGCGTGTCGGCGTCGTAGATCTTCCCTTGATACGTTTGCATGGTCTCGCTCCTGATTGTGGGGAGCGCTTCAGAACGTGCGCCCTTGAGAGAAGTATCGGGGCAAGCCATCGACCAAAAAACTCTCATATCGAACTCGAAAACGTCGATATCGATTTGATATCGGGCGGTGGCCTCGCGACCCTTGCGGTCGGTATCGAACTCTCCAAAAAACATAAATACGAACGACGTTCGCATATAAGTATAATCGAAACGAAGACACGCAACCGGAGACGTTTATGCAAGCCGAAGTACTCTCCCAACCGGCACACCGAGCGCAACCGGTAGCGGGTCCACCGCGCGGGTTCACGATGGCGATCCTGCTTGCCGCGGTAGCGGCCTCGTCCGGCATCACCGTCATCTACACCGTGCTGGTCACGCTCTACAAGGCTTTTCCTGCGTCGAACTCCGTGAGTTGGACCGTCACCGCGTACTGGCTCGGCTCGGCCGTCTTTGCCGCCGTGAGCGGGCGACTCGGCGACCTGTTGGGCTACCGCCGCATCCTGCTCGTGGTGATATCGGTCGCTGCGGCGGGCGCAGTCGTGGCTGCATGCGCGACCGATGTCGGCATGCTCGTCGCGGGGTGTGCGATGCAATCGATCGCGGCAGGCATTACGCCACTCTCCATCGGTCTGGTTCGTGAGAATCTGCCACCCGCCAGGCTGCCTGCCGCGGTGGGGTTGATCAGCGCGGCAGGCATGGTGTCGGCGGGGCTGATCTACATCTGCGCGGGCGTTGTCGTGGATCACTATTCGTGGCAAGGCGGCTTCTGGTTCAAAGTCGCGCTTTGCGTCGTGGCCGTCGCGGCTGTACGCGCGTGGGCACCGCCGTCGCCACCGAATCCCGGCGTGCGGATCGACTACATTCGAGGTCTCGCGTTCGCTCCAGCGCTTTGCGCCATCCTCTTCGCCGTGCAGCAAATCCGCACGTGGGGGCTCGGCGATCCGCGGCTGTGGGGCTTGATCGCTGGCGGGATGATCGTGCTCGGACTCTGGGCACGCCATCAACACGGGGCGCGTCATCCGCTCATCAATGTGCGTCTGCTGAAGACGCGCGAGGTCGTGTTGGCCAATGCATGCATGGCATTCCTCGCGGCAGGCGCCATGCAACTAGGACAGGTCTTCTCGCTGCTCGCCCAGCAACCTGCCGGCACGCACGCCGGATTCGGGTTGAGCGCGACGGCAGCCGGATTACTGATGTTCAGCATCAACATCGTCGCGCTGGTCGCGAGCCCATGGAGCGGCCGGGTTGCGGCCCGCTACAAGGCCCGGCCCGCTGCCTTGATTGGCATGCTCATACTGGCCCTGGGCTGGGCCTCGCTGATCGTGCTTCATCGCAGCCTGCTGCTCTTCGTTCCAGGTGCGGTGCTGTGCTCGTTCGGCCTCGCCTTCGCAAGCACGGCGCTGTACAACCAGATCGTGGAAGCGACGCCTGCACATCAGACAGGCGAGGCAACGGGCATGCTCTACGTTTTCTTCTCGTGTTTCTTCGCGGTAGGTGCCCAGGCGGTATTTGCGCTGCTGCGCAGCGCGACGGCGGGGCACGACGGTGCATCGTTTCCGGCCGATAGTGGCTATGTTTCGGTATTCGTCTACATCGCCTGCAGTTCGATCGCCGGACTGCTGGTCGCCTTCATGCTGCCGAAGCGTCGTACACACTGACGGTCGATGCGACCGATCCGTTGCGCGCGGGTACGACGCTTCTTCGACCGCACCGCGACCGCGGCGCATTGAAGCACCCGCTTCACTGCGCCGCCGGCCGACTGGCGAGTCACTCCTCGTCTGCCTGACCCAGCGCAGACGCCCGCTGGGCGACTCTGATCATGTGCTCTTCGAGCCGGTGACGTTCGCGGTCGAAGCGTTCGAGCGGCGCACCAATTGCCATCGCCGCGATGACATTGCCATTCGGTCCGAAGATCGGCGACGACACGCCGGCCGAATCCGGCAGTAGTTCACCGCGACTCACCGACAGGCCGCTTTCGAGGATGTGGTCGAGTTCGTCACGCAACGCCTTCTTCGTTGCGATCGTTTGCGGGGTGCGGCGCTCGAATTTGACCGTCTTCATGTAGTCGGTAACGAAAGCGTCCGGTGCATGGGCGAGCAGCACGCGGCCCGCAGCCGTGCAATAGAGCGGGCGACGCAAACCGATGTGCATTGAATAGCGCACCGATTGCTCGCTCTCGATCACGTCGACATAGGTGATCTCTTTGTGTTCGACGTCAAGGACACCGACATACACGGTTTCATTGGTGCTCTTCGAGAGATCCACCAGGAACGGGCGCAGTATCTTCGAAAAATTCCACGCGGCCATCACGCCTGCCGACAACCGGAAGATCGACGGTCCCAGGCGATAGCGGCCTACGTCGTGCATCAAGTACCCCTCCGCCACCAGAGGTCTCAGCAGATTGAGCAGGCTGCTCTTCGGTGACTCGAGAGCGACATTCAGTTCTGCTAGCGACATCCCGTCCGGAGACTTCGCCAGCACATCGAAAATTCCGAGGAGTCGGGTCAGCGAGCGCGGCCCGCTGACGTCCCGGTCCGCCGGCGCTGAGGTCTCTTTCAACATGATTTTCCCCATGAATTGACTGTATCGATTATACGTGAACTATTCACATAGTTTTACATCGATCAAAATTTGGCACACTTTTGCACCACCCGAATTCGGGAATACGCCAGGGCGCTCCTTCACACAGCTTGAGATATATTTGAACGACGTTCACAAATCTGGAATTCAGAAGCATCATCTTCCAGACCCTTTACGCAATACGCTCGCGCGTCGAACAGCAACATCAACCTTCACTTCTGGATTCACTCATGTACACGAAAAAACTGGCAGAAAAGGTCGCCATCGTGACCGGAGGCGGGCAAGGCGTTGGGCTCGGCATCGCCCTTGCGCTTGCCACCGAGGGGGCGAGTCTGGTCCTCACTGGTCGCACGGAGGCCAAACTCACGCGGGCTGCTGAGGAATTGAGCGCCCTCGGTTCGCAAGTGCTGGTCGTGCCCGGCGATACGCGCAATCGCGCCGACGCCGTGCGGACGGTCGAGCTTGCCGTCGAGCGATTCGGACGTGTGGACGCACTCATCAACAATGCCCAAAGCAGCAGCCCGGGGGTGCCGCTCGAGTCCGTTACCGACGATGACTGGAGCAACACGCTCGAATCGGGCTTGTACGGCACGCTGTATTTCATGCAGGCCGCATTGCCGCGGATGAAGTCGCAGGGCCGCGGCGCCATCATCAACTTCGGCTCGCGCACCGGCATCGAAGGCCTCAAGGGATTCGGCGCGTACGCCGCAACCAAGGAGGGCATTCGAGGGCTCTCGCGTGTTGCCGCGCGCGAATGGGGCGTCTACGGCATTACCGTCAACGTCATTTGCCCGGCAGCGCTCACGCCTGCCGCCGAAGCCTACCTCGAAGCCAATCCTCAGGAACGCACTCGCTATCTCTCTGAAATTGCGCTTGGCCGCTTCGGCGATCCTCAGCGCGATATTGGACGAACAGTTGCATTTCTATGTAGTGACGACGCTAATTTCATCACCGGGCAGACTATCAGCGTGGACGGCGGACAGTCAATGCTTTAGTGCGTCTTTTTGAACAGGGTGCAATATATGAAACGTCCAGTTGCATTATCGCGAGCCTCGATCCGAGGAGTGAGCTTCCCGCCGGGCGCGTACCACGAAGCTTGAAGAGCGATCAGGTGTTTCTCCTCTCACACACTTCGCGAGAGCGTGTGGAGTTTGGCCTTGGCTGCGGGACACCGAGCCAAGGCGTTTTTTCGCCGTTACCTTTGGGACTCGATCGCGTCTGTTGAGAAATTTCTTAAAACCATTCCGACGCGAAGAACGGCAAGTGCACGTCCATCCAGTCGAACTCGCTGCGGCAGTTCGCCCAAGCCCAATGAGGTGACTTTCCGCTGCGCACGGGAGTGTCCGAACGTTGATGCGGACGCGAGATATTCGGGGCGTCCCTACCGGAGTGGATACACCCGACTTCTACGTGGTCTGTACATACGATACGGCTGTTGCGTCGCAGGCTTTGTCCTTTCTATAGAACTTTCTTTTCGCGCAGGATATCGATATCCGACTGCGACATACTCAGCACATCACGCAGCACGTCGTCCGTATGTTGTCCGAGCGTCGGCGGCGCCCCGTACGAATCGATAGGCGTGCCCGACATCTTGACCGGATTGGCGACCATCCGAACCGCCTTATCCGTGAGCGGGTGCGCAACTTCGACGCACATCGCGCGTGCCTGCACATGCGGATCTGCGAACACCTGCTCCAGATTGTTGATCGGTCCGGCCGGCACCCCGGCGACGTCGAGTGCTGCGAGCAGTTCGTCGCTCTGCCATTGAAGGATCAGCGGCTCGAACACTTCGCCCAGCGCGCGACGATTCTTTACGCGCAGCGCAATCTCGCTGAATCGTGGATCGCTAGCGAGCTCGGGGTGCCCCAGAACGTCACACATCCGCGCGTATTGCTCGTTGTTGCCCGCCACGATCATGATGTCGCGATCGGCGCAGCGGAACATGCGGGACGGCATCCCACCGTTGCCCTCGGTACCGCGCCGGATAGGAATCTGGCCTGAAACGAGATACTGGCTTGCATAGTGCGATGTGGCAGCAATCATCGCGTCCAGCAATGCCAGGTCGATGTACTGTCCCTGCCCGGTACCGCCTTGCGCCGCGTCGCGATGATAAAGCGCTGCGATGATCGCCGAAGCGGCGTACTGACCACACAGGATGTCCGCAAGACTGGGCCCGGTTTTCATTGGGCCGCCGCCCGGCACGTCGTCGCCGTTTCCGGTCACGCTCATCAGGCCACCCATCGCCTGGAAAATCGAGTCGTAGCCGGGGCGCGGGCTATACGGTCCGGTCTGACCGAACCCGGTTATCGAACAGTAGATCAGGCGCGGATTGACCACCTTGAGGCTGTCGTAGTCGAGCCCGTAACGCTTGAGGTCGCCAACCTTATAGTTCTCGAGCAACACGTCGCAGTGCGCCGCCAACGAGCGGATCAGCGCCTGGCCTTCGGCCGTGGAGATATCGCACGTGATCGACTTCTTGCCTCGGTTCGCGCTGATAAAAAACGTCGACTCGCCCGTGGCCTTTCCCTCCCGATCCATCAGGAACGGGGGGCCGAATTGCCGCGAATCGTCGCCCTTGCCCGGACGCTCGACCTTGATGACCTCCGCGCCGAGATCCGCCAGCATCTGAGCCCCCCAAGGCCCCGCGAGAATACGGCTCAGATCGAGTACGCGAACACCCGCCAACGCGCCTTTTGTCATAGCAAACGGTCCCCTTGAATTCACACTGGCTGCGCCGGAAGCCTTGCATTAGCGTCCGACGAACCTCGCCGTACGTTTTTCGATGAAGGACTGAACGCCTTCCTTCGCGTCTTCAGTGTTGTAGAGAAACTGCTGGGTCGACTGAATCGTCGCGTAAGCATCCTGCCAGCCTTGTCCCAGCGAAACGCGCGCGTTCTGCATCGTGGCCTGCACGGCTAGCGGTGCCTGCGCCGCGATTCGCTCGGCGATCGCGAGCGCCCGGTCGAACTCCTGCCCCGCAGGCACGACATCCTGCACGAAGTTCATGTGCCGTGCCTCGTCTGCGGTGAATTCGTCGCCGGTAAGCAGTACCTTCATTGCGTTGCCCCAGCCGGCTCGCTGCACCATGCGGAACGTCGCACCACAACCTGCCATGATCCCCCGCTTGACTTCAAGCTGGGAGAAACGGCAGTTGTCGGCCGCAACAGCCACTTCCGATGCAAGCATCAATTCGACCGCGACCGTGAAGCAGATTCCCTTCAGCGCAATGACGACCGGCTTGGTACGCAGCGGCGCGCGCAAGTTGAACGGATCGACCTCGCCTTCAGGAAGCAGCGGTTTCCCTTCGCGGCGCAACGGCGCGACCTTTGGCATGTCGAGCCCTGCCGTAAAGTGATCGCCTTCGGCGTATACCAGCCCGCAAAAAATATCGCCGCTCTTCTCGAGCTGCGTGTAAGCCATGGCAAGCTCTCTGAACATTTTCGGCGTGAAACCATTGCGCTTTTCCGGCCGGTCAATGCCGATCAAGAGCAGGTTCCCACGCTGCTCAACGCGAATCTGTCCGTCCTCGTGACGAGTGGTCATGCAGTGTCTCCTCGCGGTGTTTTCCGTTAGCAATTCTGACCTCGCGCTCAATTGACAAAGCTGGGTCGCACATTCAGAATCATAAACGTCGTTCACAAAATTGGCAACGCACGATACGCTCCGACGCTGCCGAGCGGCGCACCGCAGACACGCAAATCATCGGCGAGCAGGCCCCATCCGGGCCTAGGTGTTCACCCTCATTCGTTCAAGGAAGAACCATGGCCTACGAGACGATCATCGTCGAAACGCACGGGAAAACCGGCTTGATCAGGTTGCACCGTCCGCAAGCCTACAACGCACTGAACAACCAGCTGATGGACGAGCTGACGGCAGCACTCGACGAGCTCGAAACCGACCCCGCCATCGGCGCCATCGTGATGACCGGTAGCGAAAAGGCGTTCGCCGCCGGCGCCGACATCAAGATGATGAACGAATGGACGTACATGGACGTGTACAAGAATCAGTTCATCACGTCGAACTGGGAACGCACGTCGCGTTGCCGCAAGCCGGTCATCGCCGCGGTCGCGGGTCTTGCCTTGGGCGGAGGCTGCGAACTGGCCATGATGTGCGACTTCATTCTCGCCGCCGACAACGCCCGTTTCGCCCTGCCCGAAATCACGCTCGCGACCATTCCCGGCGCTGGCGGCACGCAGCGCCTTACGCGCGCGCTCGGCAAATCGAAGGCGATGGAAATGATCCTCACCGGCCGGCGGATGGACGCCATTGAAGCCGAACGATGCGGCCTCGTGAGCCGCATCGTGCCCGCCGACACGCTCGTCGAGGAAGCGCTGAAAACGGCCGACGAGATCGCGCGATACTCGCAACCCGTCGTAGCGATGGCCAAAGAGTGCGTCAACCGCGCCTACGAATCGAGCCTGGCGGAAGGCATCCTGTTCGAGCGGCGTATGGCGTATTCGACCTTCGCCACAGAAGATCGAAAGGAAGGCATGGCAGCCTTCGCCGAAAAGCGCAAACCCCAGTTTCGCGATTGTTGAATTGCTAAAAAGCGCCACGCTGTCGTGGCGAACAGAGCCCGCCAGGTCACGCGCGTCACGCGCATTTCTCTGGCACCCATACTTCCTATCCAGGCTACAGGCGCGCGATGAAACCGTATGTCAATCGCATTACTGAATTACTCGGCATTCAATATCCCATCATTCAAGGCGGCATGCGCTGGGTGGCGCGAGCCGAACTGGCGGCGGCCGTGGGCAATGCCGGCGGTCTCGGCTTCATCTCCGCGCACACCCATGCAAGCGCCGATGCACTCGCGCGCGAAATCGACAGGGTGCGTTCGCTCACCGACAAGCCCTTTGGCGTCAACCTGACCGTTCTCGGCGCCAATGTCGGTCTCGACTATGACGCGTATGTGCGCACGATCGTGTCTCAAGGCGTCCAGGTCGTCGAGACAGCAGGCAGCAATCCGGCGAAATACATCGCCGAGTTCAAGGCGCAGGGCGTCAAGGTCGTGCACAAGTGCGTGACGGTTCGCCACGCGGTGAAGGCCGAATCGCTCGGCGCGGACGCCGTCAGCATCGACGGGTTCGAATGCGCGGGGCACCCTGGCGAAGACGACATCCCTGGACTGATCCTGATTCCCGCCGCCGCCGACAAGCTGAAGGTGCCGATTCTCGCGTCTGGCGGCTTTGCCGATGGGCGCGGGCTGATGGCGGCTCTCGCGCTCGGCGCGGACGGCATCAACATGGGAACCCGATTCATGCTCACGCAGGAGTCCCCCGTCCACCCTGCGATCAAGCAACGGCTGCTGGAAGCGAGCGAGCGCGATACGGTGCTGGTTGGCCGCTCGATCGGCGATTCAAGCCGGGTGGTCAGGAACAGCGTGAGTCTCGCCGCGCTCGAACTCGAGCGCGCCGGCAACGTGACGCGCTCGGACCTCTACGCGCTGACCGGAGCACAGCGCTGGATGGACGCATTCGTGACAGGAGAAGTGGAAGGCGGCGCCTTCCCCGCCGGTATCGTGACCGGCCTCATTCACGACTTGCCGACCTGTGCGGAATTGATCGGTCGCATCGTGAAGGAAGCCGCCGCGATTGCGCAACGCCAGCTCGGCTTCAGCGCTGCTCTGGCATGAAACTGACCGGCCTTCGCGTCGTGGACCTGTCGCAATTCATGCCGGGTCCGTTCCTCGCCGCCAACCTCGCCGATCACGGCGCGCACGTCGTCAAGATCGAACCGGTCACCGGCGACCCCACCCGCGGCGCACCCGGCACCGACGGCGCGTTCTTCGCCGCGATCAACCGCGGCAAGCGCAGCATCGCGCTCGATCTGAAACATCCGGACGCACGCGAGGTCGCGCTCAAGCTGATGAACGAGGCCGACGTCGTGATCGAATCGTCGAGGCCGGGCGTGGCCGCTCGGCTTGGCATCGACTACGACACGATCAGTCGGACGAACCCGGGAGTCGTTTATTGTGCGATTACCGCATTCGGCCAAACCGGCCCGCTCTCTCAATTGCCCGCACACGATCCGGTAGTTCAATCGCTTGCAGGTACGCTGCCGCGCGATGGCCGGGGAATCCCAATTGCCACGGGGCCGTCGCTCGCCGCGCTGGCCGGTTCATTGACGGCGTTGTCCGCCGTATTGATGGCGCTGCTGCGCGCGCGGGAAACGGGGCGCGGCGACTACATCGACATGGCGCTTTTCGATGCGGCGCTCACATCGCAGCCGTATCTGAGCGGCCACTTGCTCAACGCGCCGGACAGCCAATTGCGAGGGCCGACTGAAGGCGACAGCGGGCTCGCGTTGCTCGACACCTATGAGACCGCCGATTCGAAGTGGCTCTGCCTTGGTGGCCGGGAACACAGCTTCGCAACCAACCTGCTTACACCGCTCGGCCGTCCGGATCTCGTCGCCGACGCGATCGGCCCAGCCGGTGAAGGCCAGATACGCGTCCGGGCGTTCCTGACGCAAATCTTCCTGACTCGCACACTCGATGAATGGCTCTGCTGGTTCGAAGGCCGAAACATCAGTGTGGCGCCGGTGCTCTCGCTCGCCGAAGCGCTCGACCATCCGCATGCGCACGAGCGCGGGATGGTCCAGAGGGATCCGTCCGGAGGCAACCACGTTGCAAGCCCGATTCACTTCCGTTTGGAGCCTGGGTCGCCACCGCTCGCCGTTCCACACCTTGGCGAGCACACAGAACTCGTGCTGCGGAGCATCGGCTACAGCGACGAACGGATTGCGGAACTCGTCGCGACAGGCGCAGTACGTGGGCAGCACGACGAAGCCCAGGCCCTTGCGCAACCCGCCACCTGACGCAAACAACACCATGCCATTACTGCTAGAGGCGGACGCCGTCGATTTCGCGTCCATCATCCGCCCCGGCGATACCGTCGCATGGGGCCAATCCAACGCAGAGCCCCTTGCGCTCACGCGCACTCTACTTCAGCAGCGGCACAGCATCGGCGCGTTCCGGGTCTTTCTCGGCGCCGGCAACTACGACACGTGCCGGCCTGAGCACGCAGACTGCATCGATTTCGTTTCGTACTGCGGGAGCGGCTCCAACCGCGCACTGGCCAAGGCTGGCGCGCTTGATATCCTGCCCTGCCATTATTCGCAGTTGCCAGAGATGATGGAGTCGGGTCAGCTAGCGATCGACGTCCTGCTGCTGCAGTTGGCGCCACCCGATGCGCACGGCCGCTACAGCTTGTCCGTCGCGCATGAGTATCTGATCCCGGCGCTCGAGCGCGCGCGCGTCATCATTGCGGAAGTCAACGAACAGGCACCCTGGACTTACGGCGAGCGATATCTTCGCGACGACGACCTCGACTTCATTGTCCCGACGTCGCGCGCTTTGCCCGAGAGTTCGCCCAGCGCCGTCAGCCCGACGGAGCTGGCGATTGCACAGCACACGGCCGGTTTGATCGAAGACGGCGCCACCATTCAACTCGGCCTCGGCGCGATTCCAGAAGCGATCCTCGCCTGCCTGGGCGATCGGCGAGACCTTGGCATCCATTCCGGCACGATCGGGGACAAAGTCGCCGATCTGATGGAAAGCGGCGTGATCAACAATGTGCGCAAAACCATCGACACGGGCAAGACCATTGCTGGCGTGATGATGGGGGGTCGCCGCATACACGAGTTCGCGCATCGAAACGACGCCGTGCAGTTTCGTTCGACCCGCTACACGCACGATCCGAACGTGCTCGCAAGCATCGACCGCTTCGTCGCCATCAACTCGGCGGTCGAGGTCGATCTGAGTGGCCAGATCAACGCCGAAATTGCCGGTGGCGTGTACGTGGGCGCGGTGGGCGGCGCACTGGATTTCCTGCGCGGCGCGCGGCGCTCGCGTGGCGGCGTTCCTGTCATCGCATTGCCGTCCACAGCGGGCAAGGGCGCGACCCGCATCGTCGCGTCGTTGAACGGACCGGTCAGCACGTCGCGCAGCGACGCCGCCATCGTGGTGACCGAATACGGCGTGGCCGATCTGCGCGGCCTGACGCTGCGCCAAAGGCGCGAACGCATGCTGGCAATCGCCCATCCGGACCATCGCAGCGCTCTCGATCAGATGGCGAGCGTCCCGCCTTCCAATCGCTCAAGAAGCGCGACGCTCGTCGGCTGATTGCAACCCCAGCCGAATCAGAACTTTCAAACTTTGCAAGGAAACGTCCGATGAAACGCGCGGCAATTGTCTCCCCTGTACGAACGCCCGTCGGCACCTTTGGCGGTAGCCTGCGCGGCGTTTGCGTCGAAGATCTCGGCGCGCTCGTTGCGAATGAAACGATCCGGCGCGCAGGACTCGATCCCGCTCGCATCGACGACGTCGTCTTCGCGCAATCGTACGCGAACAGCGAAACACCTTGCGTGGGCCGCTGGATTGCGCTGCAGGCGGGCCTGCCGGTGGAGGTGCCGGGCATGCAGCTTGATCGACGTTGCGGCGGGGGCCTGCAGGCGCTCGTCACCGCCGCGATGATGGTGCAGACCGGCGCCGCCGACGTGGTGTTGGCCGGCGGCGTGGAAAGTATGAGCAATATCGAGTACTACAGCACGGACATGCGCTGGGGCGCCCGGTCGGGCTCCGTCCAGTTTCACGACCGGCTCGCGCGGGGCCGCGAGCGCTCACAGCCGGAATCGCGCTTCGGCTTTATCTCCGGCATGATCGAGACCGCGGAAAATCTGGCCACCGACCATGGCATCAGCCGCGAGGCCGCCGACGAGTTCGCGCTGCGCAGCCATCAGCGCGCGGCCGCCGCATGGGAGTCCGGCCAGATGGCCGAAGAGGTCGTGGCGGTCAGCGTTCCTCAGAAAAAAGGCCAGCCGCTTCTGTTTTCCAAAGATGAAGGATTCCGCGCCGACGCCAGCATGGAAAGCCTCGGCAAGCTTCGCGCGTTGATGCCGGGCGGCACAGTCACCGCAGGCAACTCCAGCCAGCAAAACGATGCCGCTGCCGCTTGCCTCGTCGTCGCGGAAGACCGCCTCGAAGCGCTCGGACTCGAACCCATGGCCTGGCTGACCGGCTGGGCCGCAGCCGGATGCGAGCCATCACGCATGGGCATTGGGCCCGTGCCCGCAGTGCAGAAGCTGATGACGCGCATCGGGCTTACGCTCGAGCAGATGGATCTTGTCGAAGTAAACGAAGCATTCGCGTGTCAGGTGCTGGCAGTCCTCAAAGGCTGGAACTGGCACGATACCGACCGGCTCAACGTGAACGGCTCTGGCATATCGCTGGGCCACCCGATTGGCGCAACGGGCGTGCGCATCATGACAACGCTGTTGCACGAGTTGACGCGCCGGAAAGGACGTTATGCACTCGAGACCATGTGCATCGGCGGTGGCCAGGGTATTGCCGCCGTGTTCGAGCGCGCCTGATCCTGAGCGATGAAGCGCACGGCCTTGCGCCGTGCGCCGTGCGCCCGCCCGCTCAGGCCTCCACTTCGAACATCACGAAGTCGGCCTTGGTCGCGCCGCACTCGGGGCAGGCCCAGTCATCGGGGATGTCTTCCCAGCGAGTGCCAGGCGCGATGCCCTCCGCGGGAAGTCCCGCTGCTTCGTCGTAGTAAAAACCGCAAAAAATGCATTGCCACTTTTTCATGATCGTCGATGAGTCGTTGAGGGTGGGGATACTTCAGGGCGCTACGTCCCAGACGAGCGGCAGATAGAGCATGCCGTTGACGGAGCCCGAGCCGCATCGGGGCTTGTCGCCCTCGCGAATGCGAAAATCGGGAATGCGTTTGAGCCACTCCTGGAGGAAAACCTTGATCTCCGTACGCGCAAGGAACGACCCCGGGCAGCGATGCGGGCCGTTGCCGAACGCGGCGTGCAGCACTGGCTTGCGCGTCAGGTCGACGGCGAGCGGATCGCTGAACTTGCGCTCGTCGAGGCCAAACAGGGAGTTCGGCAATTGAATCTGGTCACCCTTCCTGAACTGGATACCCTTGTATTCCATGTCCTGCGTGATGAGCCGCGCGGTGTTCGCCACGCCAAAGCGACGAATCATCTCATCGACCGACGACACCATCAGATCGGGATTCTCGATCAGCTGCCTGCGGTGCGCCGGATTCTCCGCCAGAAAGCGCGCGATGAAACCCATCATCGACGCGACGGTATCGAGGCCGCCAAACAGCACGACGATAAACATCCCGAACATGCGCTCGGGGCTGATCGGCTTGCCGTCGATCTGCGCGTTGGCGATGAGGCTGACGAGATCGCCGCCCGCCTCTGCCTTGCGCTTGTCCACCCAGGCGGAGATATAGCCAATCAGCCGGTGCTGGGATTCGTTGCGCTGCTCGAAGTTGCCGCGCACGGCCCATTCCGCCCATTCGAGCAATTGTCCTCGGTCGCTCAACGGAAGATCGGCAAGACGCAGGAAAATCACGATCGGCAGGATCTTCGAGAACTCCGAGACGAACTCGCATTCGCCTCGTGGAGCGATTTTTTCGATCAGCTCGATTGCGAGCTTGCGCACGTCGCTTTCCAGCGAGGAGATAGCTTGCGGCAGGAAAGCGGGCGTGATCAGGTTGCGGTACGCGGTATGTTCGGGCGGGTCAAGCTCGAGCGGCACGAGCTGCGTTTCGTTGAGCGGCGGGATGTTGACACTGCGATGCGAAAAATGGGTGTGGTCCTTCTGCATGGCCTCGATGTCTTCGCCGCGCGTGGCGATCCAGTGGCCGCCATGGTACGGGGACCAGACGATATCAGGCCCGGTATGCAGCCTCTTCCACGCCAGATGGACGTCGTCTTGCGCACCGGGCGGATTCATATAGTCGAAATCGACCACGAGTTCTCGCGGAACATGGTCCGGCACGGTCCAGTCTTTCGTAGGGTTCATCTCGCGTCTCCTATCATTTGGTCGTCTTCGAATGGATCAATCGTCACACTTTGCATCAACGTGCCAGCGTTCATATTATGCAACGCCGTTCAGTTTTGATATTATACCGAAGCGAGCTTTTTTACATCAACGCCTCTCGAACGGAGACAAGAGTGAGCGATTTCGTCAAGGACAAGGTGGTAGTGGTAACGGGTGCGGGTGCCGGCATCGGGCGCGATTTTGCGTTGCAATTCGCGGCGAACGGCGCAAAGGTCATCGTCAACGACCTGGGTCGCAACGCCGAATCCGGCCAGTTCGCCGCAGAGCGCGTCGTCGAAGAAATCAAGGAGGCCGGCGGGCAAGCGCTTGCCTCGACGGATAGCGTCGCTGAATGGGATTGCGCGCAGAAGATCGTGCAGGCCGCGCTGGACACGTTCGGCCGCATCGACTGTGTGGTCAACAACGCCGGCATCGTGCGTGACCGTATGTTCTTCAACATGAGCCTCGACGAGTGGAAGGCCGTAGTCGACGTGCATCTGAACGGGTCGTTTTTCGTGGCACGCGCGGCGGCTCCGCATTTCAAGGCACAAAACAGCGGCAGCTTCGTTCACATGACCTCCACCTCGGGTCTGATCGGCAACATCGGACAGGCCAACTACTCCGCCGCCAAAATGGGGGTCGTCGGTCTGTCGAAGTCGATTGCCCTCGACATGGCGAAATTCAACGTGCGCTCGAACTGCATCGCGCCGTGGGCATGGACCGCAATGACGGCCTCGATCCCCTCGGAGACGCCTGAGCAAACAGCACGCGTCGAAATTCTCAAGCGCATGGAATCGCGCAAGATCGCGCCGCTCGCGGTCTACCTTGCGTCCGGCCAGGCCGCAAAGGTTTCGGGTCAGATCTTCGGCGTGCGCGCCAACGAGATCTACTTCTTCAACCAGATCCGCATGATCCGGTCGCTGCATCGCGACGGCGGCTGGACGCCTGAAGCGATTGCCGAGCAGGTCATGCCGGCGTTCGAATCGAGCTTCTTCCCGAACGTGCCGTCCATGGCGCTCACGCCCTGGGATCCGGTGTAAGCGATACCGTGTCACGCCCGCGCCACATGATGCGGTGGTGGCGCGGGCGGTGCGTCGCTCACCCGCCGCACCACTTACCCTTCCTCTGAACCTCGCACGCTTTCAGACAAGCCAACGATGCGTCTTGCCTTGAGCAATACCGGCAAGTCCACCATCCGTCCATCTACGGACACCGCCCCGCCTTCTGCCCGCTCATACGCGTCGACGATTCGCCGCGCCTTGGCAATTTCATCCGCGCTCGGGCTGAACGCCGCATTGACCGCTGCAATCTGGCGCGGATGAATGCACAGCTTCCCGCCAAAGCCCAGCGATCGCGCCTTCGACGAATCGTGCGCGAGTTGCCGTTCGTCATCGATTGCCACGCTAACGCCATCCACGGGAGACTGAATGCCCGCTACGCGGGAGGCCAGCACAATACGCGAACGCGCGAACAACAACGCGTCCCATGAACCGTCACAATCCAGATCGAGTTCGAAGTCAACCGAACCGAATATGAGTCGCTCGACGCCGGGCATGCGCGCCACGTCCAGTGCGTTCCAGACACCCTCGGCAGATTCGATGATCGGCAATATGGGTTTCGCCGTTGCCGCCGCGACAGCGGCCAAAGCAGCCGGATTCTCAGCCTTGGGCAACACCACGCCATCGATACCATCGAACGCTGCGAGCGAGAGGTCCCGCTGGAACCACTGCGTGCCCCCGCCATTGATGCGCAAAAGTACCCGAACCGTCGATGCCAAAAATGTACGTACCGCGTCGGCAACATATGCACGCGCCGACGCTTTGTCCGCGTCTGCAACAGCGTCCTCGAGGTCCACGATCACCGCATCGGCGCCTGCCGCGAGCGCCGTGGCGAATCGTTCAGGCTTGCTGCCCGGCACAAAAAGAAACGAACGCATAAAGTCTCCCATTCAGCGTCCGGTCCGGCTATGGCGACCCCGCCAGCGGACCGGCTCGACGATCAGATCAGATCAGAACAGCCGTGGCTTCCATGTGCAACGATCCGTCGCTGCCGGCGATCCACAAGCTCACCTTGCTTTGGTCCGATTCGTGTTGCTTTCCGCAAACATAGAAAGGCGACGTGTCCACCACCGGTTTGATCGCGCGGAACGAAAACGCTCCGACGCGCGCGCCCGGCAACTCCGCTCCGAGCGAGTCCATCAGTAGCGTGGCGAGCAGCGGGCCATGCACGACGAGTCCCTCGTATCCCTCTGCGCCGATCGCGTAAGGCCGATCGTAGTGAATGCGATGACCATTCAACGTAAGCGCCGAGTAGCGAAACAGCAGCACAGGATCGGGATTGACCTCTCGTGCCCATTGAGCGCCCATGGGCGCGGCCTGTAATGCTGCAGGCTTTTCGCTGGCAGCCGCATGATCGCGATACACGATATCCTGGCGTTCGACGATCGCAAGGCCAGCAGCGTCGCTGACCTCGTGCTTGACCTTCACGAACACGAGATCGCCGGTACGTCCATGCTTGTGCGCAACACTCTCGATGCATGAAAGACGCGTGATCGCGCTACCCGCTTTCAGCGGCCGTAGAAACTCGAGTTGACTGCCCGCCCACATGCGGCGAGGCAAATCGACCGGCGGCAGAAAGCCGCCGCGTTTCGGATGACCGTCCGCCCCCACCATCGACTGGCGATGAACCGGCAGAAAATAAAGCCAATGCCACAACGGCGGCAAGTCATCGCCACGTGCTGAAAGCGCGTCATCGTGGTCAAGCATGGCGCTGAGAGCCGCCATCGGCGTGGAGGTGAGCTGGTCCTGCACTTCCTCGGTGCGCCCAGTCCATTGCTGCAAATACTCGATATCCATGCGCATCGTGCCAATCACTTCAGATCCAGTGCGTCGCGAATCGCCGCAGCGATCGGAAGCAGCGGATCTTCTTCCGGCGTGGCCGGGTTGAACAGCTTGTTATGGCAGATCGCGACGGCGAGCCCGGTATCCGGGTCCGCCCAGCCGATCGAATTGCCCTGCCCCGGATGGCACAAAGCGCGCGGTGAACGTGCCGCCGTCACCGGCGGATGGTTGCCGCCGAACCAGAAGCCACCGATCGTGATTGGAATCGGAAAGCCGAACATCACCGGGTCGGGTTCCTCGCTATTGGCGCGCGGCGTGTTCAGCGTGGCGACGAGCTCCTTCGAGAGTATCCTCACGCCGTCCAACTCGCCGCCGCATGCCAGCATTGCCCAGAAGCGCGCCTCGCTGCGCGCGTTGAAGATCCCGCCAACGCCCGCCACTTCCGCGCGCCGCACGTCCGGACGCTCGAACACTTGCGGCGCCAATGCGACCTGTTGCGGCATCGAGCGCAGGAACAGCGGCGGCAGGTATCCCGCCGGAACCGGCACCATTGCATCGGTGAGACGTGCGATGCGCGGTTCGACTTCGTCGGGAATGCCGATCCATAGATCGTCGATGCCGAGTGGCATTGCAATCTCCTCCCGGACAAAACGGCCCAGCGAGCGCTTCTTCGGATCGGCGCGTCGCACCAACTCGCCAACGATCCAGCCGAACGTCATCGAGAGGTACAGCGTCTTCGTCCCCGGCTCCGCAAGCGGCTCAAGGTTGGCGATGGCGCTGGTCATCCACTGCCAGTCACACATCAGCTCCGGTGTGACGTCTTCGGGCATTTGCGGCACACACGCGCGATGAGTCAGCACATCGCGCACGGTCGTTTTCTGCTTGCCGTGGGCACCGTACTCTGGCCAGTAGCGCGTCACCGGCGCGTCGTATTCGATGAGCCCGCGGTCGGCCAGGATATGCAACGCGGTTGCTGCAACGGCCTTCGTCACCGAATACACATTGAACAGCGTTTCGCCGTCGACCGGACGGCCGGTGGACGGATCGGCCACGCCGCTCCATGCGTCGATCATGAGCTTGCCGTTCAGATAGGCCGCCACCTGCACGCCGATCTCACCGCCTTCCCGTGTGGCGCGGTCGAGCGCCTGCTGAACGATCGCGTTGCGCTCCGTTGATGCTTGCACTACCAAGGTCATATCGTGTCTCCCATTCGTGAACATTCGCGTCGACCGACTACGTCTTGCTGGACTGCGCGGCAATACCGGCGAGCCCTTCGAGCGCGAGCCCGTAGCCCAGTTCGTCGACCATGCGGCGCTTGAACGGCTGCGTGAAGACCGCGCGCGTGTATCGCAGCGTTTCGATCGGCTTCGCCGCGAGTTCGTGCGCCATTTGCCACGCACGTTCGAGCAAGGTGTCGTGCGCGACGACTTCGCCGACGACGCCAAGCTCCCACGCGCGCTGCGCCGTGATGCGCTCGCCGCTGAGAAGAAAATAGCGGGCGCGGTTGTGGCCAATCAGCATCGGCCAGACGACCTGCACGCCGTCCGCCGGCACGACGCCGTGAACGAAGTGCGCCTGGTCCGAGATTTCGGCGCGACTGGAGGCCAGCACGATATCCGACAGCACGAGCAACTCGGCATGAATGAGTGCCGGCCCGTTGATCGCGCCGATAACCGGAACCGGAATTTCCAGCAGTTGCATCAGCAGGTCCTGCCCCTCGCGCTGCAGGCGCGGCCAGACTTGCACAAGCGGCTCCGCCGGCAACTCGGCGTCATTCATCGCGTCGCAGAACGAATCGCCGGTGCCGGTCAGGATGACTACGCGATTATCGAGGTCGCGTGCGATCTGGTAGAACGCCTCGCCTAGCTGGCTGTGAACGCTGCGATCGAGCGCGCCCCACTTGAGTGGGCCGCCATCGGTATGCAGGCGCACTTGCAAAATACCGTCGCGTCGCTCGAAGTCGATGTTCGTAAAACGCCCGCTGTAGTCTTCAAGGCGGCTCATCGCGCGTCCTCCAGGATCAGGCCGGCGGCGCGCCATGCCATCGCCATCATGGGGCCATTCGTGTTGCCGGAGATCATCGTGGGTGTTACGGAGAGATCCATCACGCGCAGGCGTTCGACACCGCGCACGCGCAGCCGCGAATCGAGCACGGCAAGCGTGTCCGATCCCATCTTGCAGGTACCGCAAGCGTGATAGCCGGATTGGCCTTCACGCCGGTAGAGGTCGAGAATCTCGTCATCGGTCTGGACGGCGGGGCCTGGACGTGTCTCCCCTGCCAGCAGGCTGGCAAGCGGCTCGGCGGCCAGCACGCTGCGCATGAACCGGAATGCGTTGACAGCCATCTGCCGGTCGTACGGATCGGCAAGGTAGTTCGCGACGACTTCGGGCGGCACGCGGGGGTCCGCGGACTGGATCCTGACGTGCCCTTCGCTGCGCGGGCGCAGCGGGTAGCTGAAGAGCTGCATGCCTGGGAACGACTCGAACGCGTAACCGGCCGCGCCGAAATCCATCGAGTACGGCGCCATCATCAGTTGAACATCGGGACGCATCGCATCCGCCGCGGTCTTGACGAAGCCGCCCACCTGGTACGAGCCGAGCGACATCACGCCACGGCGGAACAGCAGATACTGCATCGCGTTGCGCCATAAGCGCATGCCGCTGAACTGCCGGTTCTGCGAATCGCGCCAGTGCCGCAGGCGGGCCTGCAGCATATATAGATAGTGCTCGCGCAGGTTCCGTCCGACCCCCGGACTCGCCGCCACGACGGGAATGCCAAGCGACCGCAGATGGCCGGGATCGCCAACGCCCGACAACTGCAAGAGCCGCGGCGACTCGATCGCGCCCGCCGAGAGCACCACCTCGCGACGCGCACGGTAAGCGATCTGCTGCCCCGCGCTTTCGCACTGCACGCCGACGGCGCGCGTGCCGTCAAACACGATTCGCGCGGCTTGCGTGCCGGTAGCGACTGTGAGGTTCTTGCGCGCCCTCGCGGGCTTCAGAAAGGCTTCGGCCGAGCTTTGCCGACGACCGTTGCGTATCGTATAGATCAGATAGGCCACGCCCTCATGATCGAGCCTGTTGATATCTTCCAAGCGCCGCACGCCGAGCGACCGGCACGCTTCGAGTACGGCCTCGCCAATTCGATTGCGCTGCGCGTACGGTGACACTTTCAGCGGGCCGCCCTCTCCACGCAGCTCATCGGCGCCGAGCGCGTGATCTTCGATGCGCCGGAAGCAAGGCGCCAGGTTCTGCCAGCTCCAGCCCTCGACACCCAGTTCGGCCCATCCGTCGTAGTCCTCGGGATGACCTCGCATATACACCATGCCGTTGATGCTGCTGGAACCGCCGAGCATCTTGCCGCGAAGCCAGATTTCGTTGCGATGCCCGTTCCCATGATCGGGCTGCACCGGAATGAACCAGGCATGAGCTGGGTCGCCCAGCAGCTTGCCAAAGCCTTTTGGCATCCGGATCAACGGATTGCGATCTTCCGGACCTGCCTCGATGAGTAGCACAGTATGGTGCCCGCTCTCCGAAAGACGATTGGCTAGCACGCAACCCGCCGCACCCGCGCCAATCACGATAAAGTCAAACTCGCTCATCTATGCGTTCTCCACCGTCCGTGCCTTGTCGGCCAGCCCCATCCATAGCACGCGAGGCCGGCGTTGTTCCTGTTAGCCGAAGATGACGGGAATCGAATGCGGAACCCGCATCATGATCCCGTTGATCGGTGGAGCTGGCGCGGCCGGATCGAGCCGAAGATTGGGCAGGCGATCGAGAATCGCGTTGAGCGCGCGCGTCATTTCCACGCGCGCCAGGTGCTGGCCGATGCACACGTGCGGGCCATAGGCGAATGCAAAGTGCCGGTGACCAGCCTTGCGATAGATATCGAACCTGTCCGGATCGGCGAAACGGCTGGGGTCGCGATTGGCGCTGCCCGCCACCACGTCGAGAAATGCGCCGGCAGGAATCTCGACACCGCCGAGCGTGACATCACGCGTCGCCATACGCGACTGCATCAGCACGGGCCCGTCCCAGCGCAGAGCCTCTTCGATCGCCGCCGCGACCAGCGTGCGATCCTGGCGCACCGCTTGGAGCTGTACCGGATCGCGCAGCAACGCAAGCAACAGTACGCTGGTCGCGCGATAGGTTGTGTCGCCGCCCGCATTCACCAGCTGGCGAAGAAACGAAATGACGACCTCGTCCGGTAGCCGCTCACCGTCCACCTCCGCGATGGCCAGCGAGCTCACCAGATCGTCGCCGGGATGACTGCGGCGCTCGTCGACGAGCCGCGCGAAATAGGTGCCCAGCTTCGTCGATGCCTCCACGCCATGCTCGACATCGATCGAAACCAGCGTCTGTGCGATGGCGAGCTTGTGAAAGATCTTCACATCTTCCGGCGGCAATGCCAGTTGCCGATAGATGATGTTGAACGGGTAGTGAAGCGTGAACTCGCTGACGAGATCCGCATGTCCGCGATCCATGAACTTCGACATCAGCTCGCTCACCACTGGGTCGACCAGCGTATCGCCCCATGCCGCGACGGTGTGCGGCAAAAAGGCCTTCTGGAAGATGCGGCGGTAGCGCGGGTGCTCGGGCGCATCCATCGTCGAGATACTGCGCCCGAAGCTGATGCCGAGATTGCGCTCGTAAGACTTGTTTGAAAACGTTGCCGGGTCGCCAAGCACCTTCGAGACTTCGTCGTATCCGAATACGGAATAGTGCGCGACATCGGACATGGTCAGGTCCGCCGCGCCGCCCATCAGCACACGGTAGTCGCCTTCCTGAACCACGGCCTTTTCCCGCAGTTCGGCAATGCGTGGATAAGGGTCCGCATCGGCACCGTAAGCGAGTGAATCCTCGAAAAAGGGGTTGAACCTAGGATCGTCGAAGTCCTCGAGTCGCAGCGCGCCGGCCATGGTTCCCGTCTCCATTGATCGTTTGTTTGCAGGCACCTCTGCCTTAGCGTGAGGTACCAATAGTTGAACTATGTTCTATTTTGCACAAGTGTGCAAGATCGATTTATCATTCGCGGAAGGGGATGTTGCGCGCTTTCTGGCTCGCGCCCGCCATCAAAGGGAAACCATGCCGTCCAGCACCACGCACGCCGCCAGCAGACGGGCGACTGCCATCAATGAGCCGCGTGCCACGGCGCGCAGCACGACGCCAGAGCGCATTCTCGATACGGCCGAGCGGCTGTTCGCGATGCACGGCTACTTCGGCACGTCGATTCGCGACATCATGCAGAGCTGTGGCATGGAGCTGAGCCTCGCGCGGTACCACTTCGGCAGCAAAGACGCGCTGTTTCAGCAGGCGATCGGCCGCCGCGCCGCGGTGATCAGCCGGCAGGTCATCGACTCGCTCGAGGCCGAACTGGCACCCCTGCAAGGCAAGCGCCCCGACGTGGAAGCAATCGTGACCGCACTTTCCGCACCGGCCTTCGCGCATCTGAAGAGCGGCGATCCGGGGTGGCGAAATTACTTGCGCCTGCTAACCCAGATTGGCTGTCTTCTGGAGCGCCCCGATCTCACGGCGCCGTTTTATGATCAATACGCGCCTGCGGCCGCGCGCTACCGTGACGCCTTCGCCAAGGCACTTCCCCACGTCACGCGGGAGACCGTCGAACTGGTGCAGCATTTCGTCGAGTCCGTGTTTCATCTCGTGCTCAACGAGCTTTACGCGCAGGAAGCGCGCTCCGGAGCCAAGGCACTCGCGACAGCACATATCGAGCGCATGCGCACCTATCTGATTCGTTTCGCGGTTGGCGGCATCGAGGCGATGGTCAGTTCCGCCTCGGCCCAACGGGGTTCATGAGCATTGACAGTCGCAGCGACCGTCGTTCACAATTTAGAACATTATTCAGACTTACTGTGGCCGCAGCGAGCCTGCGGCCGTGCGAGATGGAGTTAGCCTCATGACAGCTGAAGACGCAGAGAACATCGCGTTGATCGTCGGGGCGGGTCATGCAGCAGGAGAATGCGCGACCGCGATCCGAGAACAGGGATGGACGGGACGCATCGTGATGGTGGGAGAAGAACCGCATTTGCCCTACCAACGGCCGCCGCTCTCCAAGGCATTCCTGTCGGGCGAATCGACCGCCGAGCAGCTGTACCTGAAACCGCTGTCGACGTACGACAAAGCGCGTGTCGAGTTCATCCCGAACACGCGCGCGCAGCACATCGACCGTGACGCGAAACGGGTCACGCTGTCCAACGGCAGCGAAATCAGCTATACGAAACTGGTTCTGGCCACCGGCGGCCGCCCGCGGCGCCTCGCGTTGCCGGGTATCGAAGCGACCGAGAAGCTGCAGAATTTTCACTACCTTCGCACGCTCGATCACGTCGCGCGCATCCGAAACCAGTTTCATGCCGGCTCGCGCCTCGTGATCATCGGCGGTGGATATATCGGGCTGGAAGTGGCTGCGGTAGCCGTGAAGCGCGGCTTGCGCGTCACCGTGCTCGAGGCGTTGCCGCGCGTCCTCGCGCGCGTCACGGCTCCCGAGCTTTCCAGGTTCTACGAGGAAGTTCACCGCGAAGCCGGAGTCGACATCCGTACCAACGCGATCGTGAGTGGGTTCGAACTCGACGCATCCGGCGACGCCGTTGCCGCCGTGTGCTGCGCGGACGGCACGCGCGTCGCCGCGGATCTCGTCATCGTCGGCGTGGGACTGGAGCCCGCCACCGAACTCGCGCAAGCGGCCGGCCTTGCTGTCGACAACGGCATCATGGTCGACGAACACACGCGCACGTCCGACCCGGACATTTTTGCTGTCGGGGATTGCACCAACCATCCCAACCCTTCCCTTGGACGCCGCCTGCGTCTCGAATCGGTCCCTAACGCGCTGGAGCAGGCCCGCACCGCCGCTGCGTCGTTGTGCGGCAAGGAGCGTGTCTACAACAGCGTGCCGTGGTTCTGGTCCGACCAATACGATCTGAAGCTCAAGATGGTCGGCTTGTCCCTCGGCTACGACGAGTTCGTCCTGCGCGGCGATCCCAAAGCCCGCTCCTTCTCGGCGTTTTATCTCAAGGACGGCGTCATGCTCGCAGCCGATACGGTCAGCCGTGTACCCGAATTCGTGCTGGCCAAGCGTTTCGTTGCCGAGAAAATTCCGGTCCGCGCCGCCGATCTCGCCAACGAATCGATCCCGTTGAAAAGTCTGCTTCCCTAGTCCAATTCATTTTTCAGAGGTTCACAAGCCATGCCGCTCATTCGATTCATCCAGCCGGACGGTAGCGAGGCCACCGTAAGCGCCAACGTTGGCGACTCAGTCATGCAAACAGCGGTGAACAATCAGATCCCAGGCATTCTCGGCGATTGCGGCGGCAGCTGCAGCTGCGCAACCTGTCACGCGTATGTCGACGACACCTGGAGCAGCCACATGCCAGCGGCGGAATCCTATGAAGTCGACATGCTCACCTGCGCGATGGACGTGCGCGAAAACAGCCGTCTGACATGCCAGATCTTCATGACGCCGGAACTGGACGGGCTGGTGGTGCGTCTGCCCGATCTGACTGCGTAAGCGCAAGGGGCACAGAGGCCTCCCGCACGACGCTGATCACCGGCGCCGGCGCTGCCTCAGGCATCGGCGCGGCGCTGTCGCCGTATCTGACGACGCTCGGCGAACAGGGGATCGGCGTCGATCTCCACGATGCGGAAGTTTGCGCGGACCTCACTCCTTGCATTCCTCGCCAGTCCCACGAATGGCTACGTGGCGGGCCAGGAGCCGAAGACGAGACCGCGCTTACGGCGCTTTCGTCAACGCGTCGATCGCGTGCTGTTCGCTGTTGCTCCAGAACGCCGCCCACGTCGGAAATCCTTGCGGAAGACGCGGCTGATACCGATCGCCTTCATACTTGCCGGGCCAGTTCTGCAAGCGCGGCGCACCGGGCCGAGCGAGCCAGTCCGTCGAATACCAATGCTGTTCGTCGCGACGCTCGAAGCACCACTGCCCGTCGCGCCGCACATAGTGATCGAAGTAGCAGATCGCCATCACCACCCACGCTCCGTTGTCCTCGTGCTCCGCGCGACAATAGACGCTTCCCGTCGCATGGTCGGCATCGACGAAATCGACGACGTGGCCGCAGATCTGGTGAATGCTGCGATAAAAGCCACGCAGAATATGCTCGGACCCGTAGAACGTCTTCAATGCCGCGCGCCCTACGCCCCATCGGCCGCAATCGACGTCTTCGGCGAACAGTTGCACCAGGCTGTCCAGATCGCGCGAATCGACCGCGAGCGCGTATCGGACGGGCAATTGTTGGATGGCGAGCTGCGCCTCGATGCGCTCGATACGCGCGAGCAGCGCTGAATCCGTCGTCATGCCTTCCCCTTCGTAGCGTTGGCCATCGCGGCCGGACGCGCGCGGATTTCGTCGGCATAGTAAGGCTGGTGTGAAAGAAGTCCGCCATCGACGTTGAACACCTGGCCCGTGACGAACGCCGCCTCATCCGAAGCGAGATACACCACCGCGTGTGCAATGTCTTCGGGCTGCCCGAGGCGAGGCGTGAGATGGTGGCTCAGCATCATCTCTCCGGTCTCCCCCGCGTAGTACGCCTGGGTCACCGGCGTGACGATCAGGCCGGGAGCGATCGCGTTGCAGCGTATCCCCTCCTTGCCGTGCTGCGCGGCGACGTAGCGCGTCAGCGCCTCGATACCGGCCTTGCAGACACCGTACGCGCTGTACCCCAGCGCGCCCGCCTGAGCGGCACCGGAAGAGGTATTGATAATCGAACCGCCGCCTCGTGCGCGCATCAGCGGCAGCGCGCACCGCGAGGCCAGCATGGTGCCGCGAAGATTGATGCGCATCGTGTCGTCCCAGACCCCGACGTCGAGTGCCTCGACTGCCGCATCGGCAGTACTGGAAAGCGATGTGGCCGCGGCGTTGTTATGCAGGATATCGAGCCCGCCCCAAGTCTTGAGCGTCAGATCGAACAATGCATCGATCGAACTTTCGTCGCCGATATCGACCTGCGCCGGGACCGCGTGCCCCCCCGCTTCGTTGATACGACGCACCTGTTCCTGCGCGCCTTCGAGATTCAGGTCCGCCACGACGAGCAAGGCGCCCTCCTGCGCGAGCCTGGCGGCACAGGCAGCGCCGATACCGGATGCGGCCCCGGTCACGATGGCAATCTTTTGCTTCACGCGTTGCATGATCTGCTCCCTGTCTCAGGCCGTTATCGGTGTCCGGCCGCCTGCTGCAACGCGGTCGAGATGAAAGTCGATATCGCCGAACATCTTCTCCATCATCGTCATCTTGCGGAAGTAGTGCCCTACCGGATATTCCTCGGTGAGCCCCATGCCACCGTGCAACTGGATGCCCTGCGCGCAAACGAAGCGATTGGCGCGCGCGGCAACGGCTTTGGCCGCCGAGATGACGCGGCTGCGTTCGGCCGCCGGGCCGTTCAGGTGCGCGATCCCGCAGTACAGCATCGAACGCGCCTCCTGCGTGGCGACGAACATCTCAGCCATGCGATGCTGCAACGCCTGGAACTTGCCGATCGGCTGGCCGAACTGCGAGCGTCCCTTGATGTACTCCGAGGTGATCGCCATCACGGCTTCCATCATGCCAAGGCTCTCGGCCACGCTCGCGAGACTGGCGAGTTCCGTTGCCTGCGTGAGCACCTGCAGCGAGCGTTCAGGTCCGACGATCAATGCATCTTCACTGAGCTCGACGTTGTGCAGGTCGATATCCGCGGCACGCGATCCATCGAGCAAACGGTACGACCGGCACGTTACGCCCGCGGCCCGGCGATCGACAAGAAAAACGCCCACGCCTTGCGACGCGCCTTCGACTCGCGCGGTCACGAGCAGCTGGTCCGCCGACGCGCCGGCGATCACCAGCGTCTTGGCGCCGCTGATCAGGTAACCCGAGGCGCTCTTGAGCGCGTGCGTTTGCGCGTGGCATCCCAGCTTGTACCGGCTGCCCGCTTCGCTGTCCGCGAGCGACAGCAGCAGCGTGCCGTCGATGACGGCGGGCAGCAGCGACTCACGCTGGCGCCGCGCATCGCCTCGTTCGATGATCGTGGCGCAAAGCAGCGCCGTCTGCACGACCGGCTCGAGCGCCATAACGCGACCGAGCGCCTCCATCACGATCGCCGTTTCAACGAACGAGCACCCGAGACCGCCGACGTCTTCCGGCATCGTCAGCCCGAGCCAGCCAAGTTCGGCATAGGCGCGCCAATGTTCACGGCTGAAGCCCTCTTGCTCCGCCGCGATGCGCGTGCGCGCCTCGAATCCATACTCCTGCTGAACGTAGCGCTCTGCGCCGTCCTTCAGCATCAATTGTTCTTCGGAGAAGTTGAAGTCCATGGCTACAGTCCAAAGGCCAGCTTGGCAATGATGTTCTTCTGCACTTCGCGCGCGCCGCCATAGATCGTGGAGGCGCGCGCGATCAGATAGCCCGACGTGCGGCCGCCCATGTAATCCGGCCAATTTTCGTCGACCGCCAGATCACCCTGCGGCTCGCCGTGGTCGTCGAAACGCATCGCGCGGGGACCGAGTGCGTCCATTTGCAGCTGCGTCACGCGCTGTTGCATCTCCGACCCGCTGATCTTCAGCGCAGAGACGACCGCATCGAGATTGCGCTCGCTCTTCTCTTGCGCAAGGATGCGGAGCACCGACCATTCGAGCGCCATCAGGTCCGCTTCGACCTGGGCGACCTTGCGCGCGAACCCGGGTGTATCGATGAGCCGCACGCCGTCCTCCCGCTCCTGCCCCGCGATGTCTTTCGCGCGTTGCAGCTCGCGTTTGTTGAAGTACAGGAACGCGCTCGCCGTGCGCTCCTTCTCGAGGAGGTACTTCGCATAGGTCCATCCCATGCCGGCCTCGCCCACGAGATGCGACTTCGGCACACGCACGTTTTCGAGGAACACTTCATTCAGGCCCTTGCCGCCCTCGATCGAAACGATCGGACGCACCGTGATGCCCGGTGTGTCCATTTTGACCAGCAGGAAGGAAATGCCTCGTTGCGGCTTGACGCTCGTATCGGTCTTGACGAGGAAGAAGCCCCAATCGGCAATCGTTGCGTCGCTGGTCCAGATCTTCTGGCCGTTGATCACGTACTCGTCACCGTCGAGCACGGCCGTGGTCTTCAGTCCAGCCAGATCCGAGCCCGCGTTCGGCTCCGAAAAGCCCTGGCACCAGAACTCGTCGCCGCGCAGAATAGGCCCGAGAAAACGCTCCCTCTGCCAGTCCGAACCGAACGCGATGATGACGGGCGCCACCATCTGCGTCGACTGCCACCCATAGTCCATGGCATCGGCGTTGTACAGCTCTTCCATGAAGATATGCTTGCGAAGCGCGCTCCAGCCGGTGCCGCCATGTTCGACGGGCCAATGGGGCGCACCCCAGCCGCGCTCGTACAGAATGCGCTGCCATCTGCGGATGTCATCGCGCGCAGGCGGATGCACGCCGACACGCCAGCGGCGTGAAATGTCGGCCGGCGCATGCTCACTGAAAAACATTCTGACTTCCCGACGAAATGATTCGTCTTCCTCGCTATAGCCCAAATGCATGCCTGACTCCTGAATCTCTTGCGCCCTCGTTGTCTGCTCTGTCGCGCCACTGCGCCGCGCTTGTGCGGGTGCTCCGCCTAGCGGCCTCTGAAAGCCGGGGCGCGTTTTTCTCTCGCGGCGAGCCGGCCCTCCGCGGCGTCCTCGGAGTTCACCGCGAGCGCCACCGCGTTCAGTTCCTGCGCAAGAAACTCTTCCATGCCACCGGGGTTCAACCTGAACAACTGCTTGGTCAGTCCGAGCGAGAAAGTCGGGCCAGCCGCCAGCTCGCCAGCCAGCTTTTCGGCGGCCGCGTCAAGCTCGCCGTCCTCGACGAGATGGCTGGCAAGACCCATATCGAGTGCTTCCTTGCCGCTCAGCCGGCGATTCAGATACATGATTTGCTTGGCGCGAAACTCGCCGCAATGACGCGCAAGCAGATACACCATGCCGCCTTCAGGTAAGGTGGCGCGCATCAGGAAGGCGGGAATGAACTGCGCCGTATCGGAAACGATCAGCTGGTCCGCGCACAGCGCAAAGCTCCAGGCAATTCCCACGGCAACGCCTCGTACCGCCGCGACCACTGGCTTGTTCAGGTTGTACAACCGAAGCGCGATCTTCTGATAGACCGCCATCGATGCGCGCGCGTGCGCCACACTCATCTGCGGTGGCGCGGCGCCGCTGCCCTTGATGTCGGCACCGGCGCAAAATGCGCGGCCTGCGCCAGTGAGAATCACCGCGCGAATCTCCGGATCCTTTTCGATGCGATCGAGGTGGCCGAGAATCAGATCAAGCATTTCCGGCGTCAGCGCGTTGAGCTTCTCGGGGCGGTTCAGACACAGCGTCGCAACCGCGCCGTTCAAAGTGAGTTCAACATCCATGATGTTCGGATCTTCGTTTGAGTTTGGTTCGTCCGTTCGACGGTCTGGTCAACTGCCGCGAGCATGCAGGCGGATCATCCCGTCGCCGAACGGCTCGTCGCGGCGCTTGAGCGCTTCCTTCAGGCCAACCGCTTCCATGTCCGCCTTGAACTGCGCGCGGCGCGGCCCCTGGCTCTGGTGAGCCCGTGAGTCGTTTTCCACCGCGAGCCGCTGAAGCGTGCGCGAACCGGCCAGCTCCAGCCCGATGTTGACAATGCGCTTGTTGGCCGCAAGCAGATCGGCATCGACAAACGACAGACGGCGTGCCAACTCGCCCACCTCCGCTTCGAGCTGCTCTGCCGGCACCGCATCCATCACCAGCCCGATCTTCGCGGCGTCGCGGCCCGTCAGCGAGTCGCCAGACAGCAGCAGACGCTTCGCCCACTGCGGGCCGACGTGATAGAACCACATGTGCGCAGGTGGCGAGCCGTTCGCGCGCGTGGCGGGAAAGCCGATCCTTGCGTTGTCGGCGGCGATCACCATGTCGCACGCCAGCGCGAGATCCGTGCCGCCCGCAAGACAGTTGCCATGCACCTGCGCGATGATCGGCTTGTGGATATCGGCCATCAGATTGACCGTCTCCGACTGCCGCTCCATCGACCAGCAGTCGTCGTCGAAGCTGCGAATCGTTCCACGATAGTCCCCCGGATCGGCGGCGTCCGCGGCCCGATCCGAATACGTCGTCACCAGATCGTAGCCTGCGCAGAAGTCGCGGCCAGCTCCCGACAGTACGATCACGTTCACCGATTTGAGGTCGTCAGCTTCGAGCAACGCCGCCTTGAGTTCCTGCAGAAGCGGATTGTTGATGGCGTTGCGCTTGTCCGGACGACTCAGCGTGATGCGCGCAACGCGTTGCGCCACTTCAAACTTCACGCACTCCGATGTTTTCAGCCATTTGGCCATGGTCGATTCCCTCCAATTGAGGCGATTGCCGTTCACCGGGCAAACTGCGCGCGCAGACTTACCTTGCTGATCTTGCCCGTCGGCAGCCTCGGCAATTCGTCGACGAATGCAATGGCTTTCGGACATTTGTAGCTAGCGATCAAGCCGCGACAGAACTCGATCAATTCGGCTTCGCCCGCTTGCTCGCCACGGCGCAACACGACGATCGCCTTGACGCACTCTCCCCACTTCTCGTGCGGCACGCCGATCACCGCCACGTCGATGACTGCCGGATGCTGGAGCAGCGCATCTTCGACTTCACGGCTGTAGATGTTCTCGCCGCCGGAAATGATCATGTCCTTCTTGCGGTCGACGAGGAAAATGTAGCCGTCCTCGTCCTGGTAGCCCATGTCGCCCGAGCGATACCAGCCATCGCGCAGTGCTTCCACCGTCGCCACGCTGTTGTTCCAGTAGCCACTCAATTGCGTCTGCGAGCGCAGCCACACCTCGCCGGTCTGACCTTGCGGCAGATCGTTGCCGTGATCGTCGACGATGCGCAGGTCGATGCCGGGGCACGGGCGCCCTACCGATGCGAGACGCCGTACCTGTTCCGGAGACCCTTTGGGCTTGACCTCGTGCGCAGGCAACCAGCAGGCGTTGCTCTCGGTCATGCCGTACTGTACCGAAAACACCGGGCCGAGCACCTGAATGCCGCGCGACAGCAGCGGTGCAGGCACCGGGGCTGCCGCCGTGACGATGTTTTCGATGCTGGACACGTCATAGCTCGACAGTTCGGGCACATCGAGGACCGCCTGAAGCATCGCGGCAACCATGAACGTGAAGGTGATGCGTTCTTCGGCGATCGTCTCGAGCATTTGCTTCGGCTCGAAGGCGCGATGCACGACCGTCGTGCCGCCCATCCACGCCACCGAATTAACGAAGCCAATTCCACCGACGTGGAACGCCGGCGTCGTCTGTAGCACGCGGGTATTGCCCGAAAACTCCGTCACCAGCGCGCAGCTTTCGGCGGTGACGCACATGGCATGGTGCGTGCGCACGACGCCCTTGGGACGCCCCGTGGTGCCGCTCGTGTACATCAGGTACGCGTAGTCTTCCGGTTTCGAACGGATCGGCGGCCCTTCCACTGGGCCGGCTTCCATCACCGCCTCGAACGAAACGGCCCAATCCGGTGCGTCGCCAATGCAGATGTACTGCTCGATTTCGGGCAGTTGCGAACGCAGTCCGTTCACGACATCGGCATACTGAGCCTCGAATACGAGCGCCTTGGGGGCCGCGTCCTTAAGAATATAAAGAATCTCCGCGGGGGCCAGCCTGAAATTGACGGTTGCCAGAATGAAGCCGGCCCATTCGCATGCACGGTAGCTCTCGTAGTACTCCGCGCAATTCATCGCGAGGATCGCAACCCGGTCCTGACGCCGCAGGCCGCGCTCATATAGCGCTCCCGAAAAGCGGCGGGCACGCTCCGCCAACTGACTGTGCGTCAGACGCCGGTCGGCGTACACGAGCGCCGTGTGGTCGGCATGCAAGCGCGCGTTTCGCTCGATCATCTCGCCAAGGGTTCTCATCTCAATCCTGTCGTTGTTTTGTCAGATCGACTGTTAGCCAGCGAGCGTCTGCGGATCGGCCAACACGGTTCCAATGAATGCGGCGAACCGCGCCGCGTCGGCTCCGTTGATCACTCGATGGTCGTAGCTGAGCGACAGGGGCAGCATCTTGCGCCAGCTGACGCCGCCGTCGTCCGCCGGCGCGGCTACCAGCCGGGTTTTAGTCACGCCGAGAATCGCCACCTCCGGCGCATTGACGATAGGCGTAAAACCAGTACCGCCAAAGCCGCCGAGCGAACTAATCGAAAAGCAACCGCCCGACATCTCTGCCATCGATAAACCCTTTTCGCGCGCCTTCTGCGAAATTGCTGCAAGTTCCACCGAGAGTTCTTCGACGCTCTTCCGGTCGCAATCGCGCAGCACCGGCACGAGCAATCCGAAGCGCGTGTCCACGGCGACCCCGATGTGGAAGTACTTCTTCAGAACGATGTTTTTGCCGTCACCATCGAGCGACGCGTTGAATTGCGGGAACTCCTGCAAAGCCCGCACCACGGCTTTGATAAGGAAGACGAGCGGCGTCAGCTTAACCGCCGTGCCCGCCTCGTTACGGGCCTTGCGATAACTTTCGAGCGACGTAATATCAGCGTCGTCGTGGTGGGTCACATGTGGGATCGTCAGCCAGTTGCGCGACAGGAAGGCTCCTGTGAGCTTCTGGATGCGCGACACCGGCTTGACTTCCACCTCGCCGAATTCGGCGAAATCGACCTGCGGCCAAGGCGGCAGATTCGCGCCGAAAGCGGGGACTGCAGCCTCGCCGGGGCCGGTATTCACATCGGACTGCGGTCGCGTAGCAACGGATTCGACACTCATCGCGGATGCCTCTTCGAACGACTGTTGGACAGCGTGACGGCCTACGGCCAATCAGACGATTTCCGCCAGCACCGTGCCGACGGGATACACTTCGCCAACCTGGGCAACGATGCGCAGCGTGCCCGACGCGGGCGACTCGACTTCCTGAATCGATTTGTCGCTCTCGAGCGCGTAGAGAATCTGCCCTTCGCTCACGGTTGCGCCGTCGTCCGCCAGCCATTCGGCTAGCGTGCCTTCGTTCATGGAAAAGCCCAGTTTGGGAAGCAGAACTTGTGTGGTCATGACCTTGCTCTATTGATGATGGAATTCCGGGTGTTCGTGCTGGTCATTTCAGCGTCGCGCGAACCGCCGATTCGATTTCGGCCACGCCCGGTACGAACGCGTCTTCGAGCGGCTTGGAGAACGGCACGGGGCAGAATTGCGCGCCTACGCGCTGCACGGGCGCCTTGAGCTCGCGAAAGAGGGCTTCGTAGATACGGGATGCGATTTCCGCACCCACGCCGAACGGTTTGACGGCTTCGTGCACGACAACGGCGCGCCCGGTTTTTGCAACTGAAGTCAGGATAGTTTCGGTATCCAACGGAGAGACGGTGCGCAAATCGATCACTTCGCAGGCGATACCGTCCTTCGCGAGCGCCTCCGCGGCAACCATCACCTCCTGCACGCGGCGGCTGTAACTGATCAACGTGACGTCCGTGCCTGCGCGCACGACGTTGGCCTTTCCAAGTGGGATCGCCACGCCGCGCTCCGGCGCACTGCCCGGATTCCAGTAGGTCGGCATGTTCTCGATGAAAAGGCAAGGGTCGTCATCGCGGATGCAGGACAGCATCAGGCCATACGCATCGGCAGGATTCGACGGTGTGACGACCTTGATGCCGGCAACGTGTGCAAACCAGGCCTCGAGGTAGTCGGCATGCTGGCCACCCGTGCCGAAGCCCGCGCCCGTCATGGTGCGGATGACGATCGGCACATTGGTCTGTCCGCCCGACATGAACCGCAGCTTCGCGGCGTGATTCACGATCATGTCCATCGCGACCGTCGTGAAGTTCATCAGCATGATTTCCGCCACAGGACGCATCCCGACCATCGAAGCGCCGATTGCCGCACCGATGATGGCCTGCTCCGAAATCGGCGTCGAACGCACCCGCGACGTGCCGTATTTCGACGACAGTCCCTTCGTTACGCCGACAATGCCGCCCTCCTGGCCGTCGGCAACGTCTTCACCCAGCACGATTACGTTGGCGTCGGCGGCCATCGCGTCGTCGAGCGCGAAGTTGACCGCCTGGATGGTGTTGATGTTGGTTGGCTGCTGGCTCATGCAAGCACCTCGTCCTTGAAGATGTCGCGCCGAAGCTCCGCGACATCGGGATATTCGCTCGACAGCGTGAATTCGACCGCAGCGTCGATCTGCGCCTCGTGTTCGGCTTCCATCGCAACCAGTTGCTCCTCGGTCGCATGCTTCGCATCGATGAGCCACTGACGGAACAGCGGCACCGGATCCTTCGCGAGCCAGGCGGCCTTTTCGTGCTTGTCCATATAGGCGTCGGGGTCGCCGAACACGTGCCCCTGAAAGCGGAACGTGTTCGCTTCGATCAGCGTCGGGCCGCCGCCGTTGCGCGCGCGTTCGACCGCTTCGTGCGCCGCCTTGTGCATCTGAATCGGATCGTTGCCGTTCACCGTGATGCCCGGCATCTGGTACGCGACGGCACGCTGGGCGATGTTCGGCACGGACGTGCCATACGCGTATTTGGTGTGCTCGGCATAGCCGTTGTTCTGGCAGACGAAAATCACCGGCAACTTCCACACGGACGCCATGTTCAGCGACTCGTGGAAGGCGCCAATGTTTGATGCGCCGTCACCGAAGTAGGCCACGGCCACGCGCGATTCACCACGAATCTGCGCGGCGAGCGCAAGCCCATTTGCGATCGGCATCGAACTGCCGACAATGCCGGTCGTCACCATGACGCCCGACGCGGGATGCGTGACGTGCATCGGGCCGCCCTTGCCTTTGCACGTCCCCGTCACTCGCCCTCCGAGCTCGGCCCAGAGTTCCTTGAGCGGCACACCTTTGGCGATCATGTCGTGGACGCCGCGGTAGATCGTGCAGATGTAGTCGTCGTCGGTGAGACACACCGACATCGCCGACGGAATCACTTCCTGGCCGCGCGGCGAGTAGTACGGCATCACCAGCTTGCCGGCCTTGATAACGGCACGAAAGCGCTCATCGTTCTGCTTGATGAGAGCCATGCGCCTGTAGATGTCGACCAGGACTTCGCTGCTGGGCGGCTGATAGGCATTCATTCGTCACTCTCCTGTGTCACCAGATCTTTTGCGCGCCGCTCGCATGCAGCGCCGCGATGTAACCGAACACGAACGATGCGCCGATGCTGCTGCCGGCGCCCGGATAACACCGGCCAACCACGGATGCCGTGCAGTTGCCGGTGGCGTACAGTCCAGGGATTTGCGAGCCGTCGTCCTTCAGCACACGTCCGAACTCGTCGGTCACGAGACCGCCTGCCGTGCCCACATCCCCTGGATACATGCGCACGGCGTAGAACGGCCCCTCCTCGATCGGCCCGAGATTGGGGTTCGGTTTGATGGTCGGGTCTCCATGACAGCGGTCGAATGCGCGCGAGCCGCGACCGTAATCTTCGTCGACGCCCGTTTCGCAGAAGCCGTTGAAGCGCTTGACGGTCCCGAGCAGCCCAGCACGGTCGATACTGCATTTCGCGGCCAGTTCTTCGAGCGTGTCAGCCTTGATCATGTATCCACTGTCGAGCCACTTCTGCGGAATCTGGCCCGGCATCGCCGTGCCCCACGGGTAGTACTTACGCTGCCGGTTGTCCATGACGACCCATGCGGGAACGGCCTTACCCGTCTGCTTGTGGCGCTGGTACATGCGTTGACCGATTTCCATGTACGCTCCCGCTTCGTCGCAAAAGCGCTCGCCGTCCTGGTCGACCATGATCGAAAACGGCAGCGACAGGTCGAGGTGATGCATGAACGGCAGCGGCGAACCATCCGGCGCGCGTGCACCTTCGGGCAATTCCTCGTTGGGACCGAGCGACGTCACGACCCACCACGCTTCCTCCATGCAGTCCACTGCGCCGCCGAGCGCAATCGCGGCTTGCAGGATTTCACCGGTATCGCCCGGATTCGCATTGGTCCAGTCCGCGGACGACGGCTGCGGCTGGTACCTGCGGCGCATTTCCGCGTTGTGTGAAAAGCCGCCGGTATTCAGCAGGACGCCTTCGCGAGCGCGCACGCGCAACTCGCGGCCGCTGCGTACCGCGACGATGCCGGTCACGCGTCCGTCCTCGACGATGAACTCGCGCACCGGCGTGTCCGTCCAGATCGGCACGTTCGCGCGCAGCGCCATCTGCAGCATGCGCCCTTGAATCGCCGCGCCGTTGGCCACGAGCTCCTTGCCGGTGATCTTCTGATAGAGCATCCGGCCACCCAGTTGCATCGCTTTGCGCTTGCCTCCCCACGTCCGCTTCATCAGAAACAGTTGCGGATACTCGTCCGAGTTGGCCGGCATCGACGGCCCCTTGTAGCGCGACAGACGCGGCGCCCATTCGCCCAGTTCCTTCACGTCGAACAACCTGGCCAGCAGCGACCGGCCACGCGGCTCGCCGCCGGGCAGCGTGTCGTAGTAATCGGACCAGCCGTCCGCGTACACGAACTGCATCCCCTGCTGCTCGAGAAACTCGGCCATCTTCGGGCCGGTGCGCAAGTAAGCCTCGCGTCGCGCGTCAGAAGTCCCCGGGCCTTGATAAGTAACCGCCGCATCGAAGTACTGGCGCGCGCGTTCATAGGAATCGCTGACGCCGTGACGCTTCATCACATGATTGTTCGGAAGCCACCAGACCCCGCCCGAATATCCGGTCGAGCCGCCGACCTTCGCCTGCTTCTCGATGATCAGTGCTTCTTTGCCCACCGACTTGCAGGCAAGCGCCGCACACATCGAACCCCCGCCGCTGCCGACCACCACGAAGTCGTAGGTTGCGTCCCAGTTTGTCGACATCACTCATCCCGCGCGATGAATTCGCGCAGCGCGCGATGGAAGTTCGAAACCGACGATTCCTGCAGCGGATTGGTGCGCAAACCCTTGAAGCCGCGCGACTTCATGCCCTGCTGAACGTTGGTCATGTTCTGAAAGTCTTGCCACAGGATCAGGCCGAAGTTCTCCTGCGCGTTCTCCTTCCAGTCGTCCACGCCGTAATAGAACTCGCGCTTCAACGGCGGCTCCGCCCCAGGCGCGAAGCGCTGCAGCGACCAGATGTCGTAGATGCACGAATCCGGGTTGTCGCCGTCCGGCCGCGCGCGATAGAACAACGCGCCGTCCGGGTACGGCAGGAACACCAGATTCGGAAAGACGTGCCAGTCCGCTCCCGCGCGACCCAGTTGCTCGAAAGAGATCTCGGGCCAGCCCGCACCCTCGGCGATGGCCGCCTCGCGCTGAAATTCCATCGCCTTCCCGAGGACTTCGAACTGGTTACCCGACGGCGACATTTCGGTCATCAGGCGCTTCGCGGCTTCGTAATCGCGCGCGGTATTGATCGCCTTCAGAGTCTCTTCCATTACCCGGAAAAAGTTCACGAGCCCCTGGCGTACGTCTTCCGGCATCGGCTTGCCGGTTCGCGGCGAGGGCGCGCCGATCATCCGCGTCGCCGTCGAATAACCAAACATCCCATGGCAGCCATAGGAGAAACTGCGCGTCACGTCATCGCCGGCGACGTCGAGCAGTTGCGGATGGGTTGCCGATACGTGATAACCCTCGTTGAACGCTTCGAGTGCAACCTTCCAGTTGCACGGCAGACGAATCGACTTGTACCAGCGGTAGCGCATCTTTTCGAACTCGAAGCAGTTGGTGATCTCCGGCACCGGGTCGAGAAATTTCGCGAGCGGCTCTGCATCCGGATCCATATTGATGAACACGAACCCGCCCCACGTATCGACCAGCACGTCCGTGAGACGAAGGTCCCCGTCAGCCATGTCCGGGCAACCTTGCCAATCTTGCCTGTCGAGCACACGCGCAAGACTGCCATCCAGATTCCACTGCCAGCCGTGATAGGCGCAGTGAAATTTCGCGGCCTTGCCACAGCCATTAGTCAGGCGTCGGCCACGGTGCTGGCAGACGTTGAAGAAGGCCTTGATCTGATCTCCCGCGGTTCGCACCACGATGATCGATTCGCCGGCCACGTCGAAGGTCACGAAGTCGCCCACGTTGGGAATCTCTTCCAGACGGCAGGCGACCTGCCAGACTCGCGGCCAGAGGCGCTCGTGCTCGCGCTCGAGAAACTGCTTCGACAGGTAACTGTCCTTCGGGACAAAATCGAGGCGGACAGTGTGCTCACCCGAATCGGGACTGGTGTTACCCATTGTTATCTCCTTCGTCATATGGCCGGCGTAGGCGCCGGTTCCGGCTTTTTATGTGGCGGCCGCGCGGTCGACGGCCATATTGCAACTAGCGGTTCAATTATCTTGAACAGCGTTCTGATCGGTGTCAATCCGGGCGAACGTCAATCGAGCGCCGCGGTCAGTGCCGGCACGGCCTCGAAAAGGTCCGCGCTCAGACCGTAGTCGGCCACCTGAAAGATCGGCGCCTCGCTGTCCTTGTTGATCGCGACGATGACTTTCGAGTCCTTCATACCGGCGAGGTGCTGAATCGCGCCCGAGATACCCACCGCGATATACAACTGAGGCGCGACGATCTTGCCGGTCTGGCCGACCTGATAGTCGTTCGGCACGAAGCCGGCGTCGACCGCGGCGCGCGACGCGCCGACCGCGGCGCCAAGCTTGTCCGCAAGCGCGTCGAGCAGTTTGAAGTTGTCGCCGTTCTGCATGCCTCGGCCGCCCGACACCACGATGTTGGCTGCCGCAAGCTCCGGCCGGCTCGATTTCGTCAGTTCCTGGCCGACGAAACGGGCCTTGTCGAAAACCGCTGCCGATGCGACTGCGCGCGACGGCGCGGCGGCCGAACCGGTAGCGGCCGCATCGAAGGCGGTCGGACGAATCGTGACGACCTTGATTGCGTCGGACGATTGGACCGTGGCGAGGGCATTGCCGGCGTAGATCGGACGCACGAACACATCGGGGGCCTTGAAAGCGATCACGTCGGAAATCTGCGCGCTGTCGAGCAGCGCGGCTACCCGCGGCATGAAGTTCTTGCCCACGGCCGTGGAGGCCGCGATCACGTGCGTATAACCGCTAGCCAGCGAAACGACGAGTGCGGCCAGATTTTCCGGCAGCCCATGCGCGTATTCGGGTGCATCCGCGACGAGCACTTCGGCGACGCCGGCAACGTTCGCGGCCTGCTCTACCACCGCCGACGCGCCGTGGCCTGCGACCAGTACATGAATGTCGCCGCCCGCAGCGCCCGCCGCCGTGATGGCGTTGAGCGTGGCGCGCTTGAGGCTTGCGTTGTCGTGTTCGGCGATAACGAGAATAGTCATGATCAGATCACCTTCGCTTCGTTACGAAGCTTTTCAATCAGCGCTGCAACGTCGGGAACCATCACGCCGCCCTTACGCGCCGGCGGCTCGGTCACTTCGAGAACCTTCAGACGAGGTGCAACGTCGACCCCCAGCGCGTCGGGGCTCAGCGTCTCCAGCGGCTTCTTCTTCGCTTTCATGATGTTGGGCAGCGTCACATAGCGCGGACTGTTCAGACGCAAGTCCGTCGTGACCACCGCCGGCAGATCGAGCGCGACACGTTCGAGTCCGCCATCGATCTCACGCGTGACGAGTAGTTGTTGACCGTCCACTTCCGTCTTGAACGCGAACGTGGCTTGCGGCCAGCCGAGCAACGCGGCGAGCTTCTGGCCGGTTTGTCCCGCGTCGTTGTCGATGGCCTGCTTGCCTAGCAGCACCAGTTGCGGAGTTTCCCGCGCGGCCACGGCGGCCAGCAGCTTGGCGACCGCGAGCGGCTGCAGATCCGCATCGCTTTGCACCAGCACCGCGCGATCAGCCCCCATCGCGAGCGCCGTACGTAGCACCTCCTGCGATTGCGCGGTTCCCGCCGACACCACGACGACTTCACTCGCCACGCCCGCTTCCTTGAGGCGCACCGCCTCCTCCACCGCGATCTCATCGAACGGGTTCATGGCCATTTTCACGTTGGCCAGATCGACGCCCGAACCATCGGACTTCACCCGAGGTTTCACGTTGTAGTCGATCACGCGCTTCACCGCGACCAGTATTTTCAATTTGACGCTCCGAACGCTTTGTTGAACAATGTTCTATATTCTGAACTCATCTTTTTGTAGCTGTCAACGAGAAGAATGAGGAGAACGTCGCTTGTCGCTCAATTCGACGCCCTCGTTCGACACCATGGAGACGACCAATGAAGCTCTATCGATGTGAACGGTTTGAAGGTATTGCGGGTCTGGCACTACGCGAGGAACCCGATCCGGCGCCGCCCGGCGCTCACCAGGTACTGGTGCAGGTCAATGCGAGTTCGTTGAATTTCCGCGAGTTGCTGCTGATCAACGGTGCATATCGCGACTGGATGGCGCCTAACTTCATTCCGGCCTCGGACGGCGCGGGCGTCGTGCTTGCCGTCGGCCCAGGCGTGCGGCGCTTCCGACCCGGCGACCGGGTGATGGCCAATTTCGCGCAGAACTGGCACGGCGGCACCCGCCCGCAACACGCGGATACGCTGGGCCGCGGCGCTATCGTCGAAGGCATGCTGCGCGACAAGGCGGTGCTGAGCGAGGAAGAACTGGTTAGCGTTCCGCATCATCTTTCCGACGAGGAGGCCGCAACGCTGCCTTGCGCCGCGCTCACCGCATGGAACGCGCTGTGCCAGCATGCGCCGCTGCTGCCGGGCCAATCCGTGCTCGTACAGGGCTCTGGCGGGGTATCGCTGTTCGCTCTGCAGCTCGCCCGTCTGTTCGGCGCGCGCGTGATCGCGACTTCGTCGAGCGAAGCGAAGCTCAAACGGCTTGCCGAACTCGGCGCCGACGCCACGATCAACTACCGCGATACGCCGAATTGGGATGACGCCGTGCTGCGCCTGACCGATGGCTTTGGGGTCGATCTGGTCGTCGAGGTGGGCGGCGCCCAAACCTTCGGCAAGTCCATTGCCGCCACTCGCGACAGCGGGCGCATCAGCGTGGTCGGACTGCTGACCGGCGCCCCTTCTCCCGGCGAAGGATTCTTCACGCGCGGACTGTCGATCGCGCCGATCCGCGTCGGCTCCCGTCAGGATTTCGAAGCGATGAACCGCGCGATCGGACTGCACAAGCTCAAGCCCGTCATCGACTCGGTTTATGACTTTGCGCGCGTACCGGATGCGCTGCGGCACCTCGAAAGCCAGCAGCATTTCGGCAAGATCGTCATTCGCCACCGGTAACCAGCCTTCGCATGATCCACGGAGTCAGACTATGAAACTCTTTTCGCTGGAAGGACAGATTGCGCTCGTCACCGGCGCGTCGCGCGGCCTCGGCTTCGCCATGGCTAACGCGCTGGCGGCAGCGGGTGCGACGGTGATACTGTGCGCGCGTTCGCGCGCGAGCCTCGAAACCGCTGCGGAATCGATTCGTCAAGCGGGCGGCGACGTCGATATCGAACCGTTCGACCTCACCGATCAGGGCGCAATCAGAAACGGCGTTCGCAACGTCCTTGCACGCCACGGACGCATCGACGTCCTGCTCAACAATGCCGGCATTTGCGAGTGGAGTGATTTTCTGCAGTCGAACCTCGACATGTGGCAAAGAACGATGGATACCAACGTCACGGCCGCCTACGTGCTCGCGCAGGAAGTTGCGCGCCCGATGATCGAACGCGGACACGGACGCATCATCAACGTCGGGTCTTATGTGTCGGTGCTCGGTCGCGAGAAGCTGCAGGCATACGTGGCCAGCAAGCACGCGATTGCCGGACTGACGAAATCGCTCGGCGCGGAACTGGGCCGACACGGCATTCGTTGCAACGGCATCTGCCCCGGCTACTTTCTCACCGAAATGGCCGAGCCTGTCACGTCCAACCCGCGGATGAAGGAAATCGTGCGCTCGCATATCTCGGTGGGACGCTGGGGGAACCCCGAGGAACTCGGCGGCGTCGCGGTTTTTCTCGCCTCCGAAGCGAGCTCCTACATGAATGGGCAAATGCTGATGGTCGACGGCGGGGTCTCGGAGATCCTGAGCTTCTCGATGTCCGTGGTGTAGCGCAACGAGCGGTTCGCCCCAACGCGCCGCGTGACCTGCAGGCAAACGGGCCCGCTATCTCCACGGATAGCGGGCCAATTCTTTTGTCCTGCCAGGGTGCCGCGCGAAGAGCGGCACCCGTTCCGCGGTCACGACCGCAGCGTTGCCTCACCGCTACAGGCCTCGACCTTCGTGGAACCGGCGGCGCCGCCCTTCGCCACTGCTTTACGCGAAATGCCTTGCAGCAGGAAATGCGACAGCGCCGGAATGAGGATCAGCGCGCCGATCATGTTCCACAGGAACATGAACGTGAGCAGGATGCCCATATCGGCCTGGAACTTGATCGGCGAGAACGCCCACGTGATGACGCCGGCAGCCAACGTCACACCGACCAGCGCCACGACCTTCCCGGTGAACTGCACCGCATGCCGATAGGCTACACGCAGCGGCTGCCCAGCGCGCTGATACGCGAGCTGCACACTCAGCAGATAGAGCGCATAGTCGACGCCGATCCCCACGCCCAGCGCGATCACCGGCAGCGTTGCCACCTTCACGCCGATGCCGAGCTTGACCATCAGCGCCTCGCACAGCACCGACGTGATCCCGAGCGGCACGACCGCCACCACGACCGCGCGCCAGCTGCGGAACGTAATGAAGCACAGCAGGATCACCGCTGCATACACCATCAACAGCATCGTGCGGTTCGCCTTGGCAACAACGACGTTCGTCACCGCGTCGATGCCCGCCGACCCGGCGACCATCAGGAACTGATGATCGGCGTCGCTATGGGTTTTCGCGAATGCCTCTGCAGCCTCCATCACGCGCGACAGCGTCGCCGCTTTGTGATCGGTCAGATAGGCGATGACCGGTGCGGTGCCGCAGGTCTGGCTCAGCAGATCAGGATGATCGAGCAGGATCTGCCACACCGTCTTGTTCACGATCGAAGGCACGCGGTCGATCGTGTACCACTTCGGGTAGCCCTCGTAGAACCCGGACGTCATCCAGCGCGCGAGACCGCCGACCGAGGTGGTGGTCTGCACCCCCGGCACGCCCCGCAGTGCGGTTTCGAGCCGGTCCGCCTCGAGCACCAGCGGGAAGTTGTTGGCGTCGCAGGTGCCGTGCGACGACTTGCCGATCACGACGAACAGGTCGCTCGACAGACCGTAGTGCGCGTTGGTGTACGCGTTGTCGAGGTTATAACGCGACTCCGGCCTGAGTTCCGGCGCGCCCGAATCGAGGTCGCCGATCTGCAGGTGCTGACTGACCGACCAGCCGAACACCGTGAGCGCCGCCGCACAAACGATCGCACCGACAGCCCAGCGGCGCTCGGTGAAGCGATCAAGCAGATTCCACAACGCGCCCGCCGACGAGGTGCCGCGCGCGTCGTTCTGCTCGCCACGCACGCTGCGTCGTGCAGCCGACGGACTCACACCAATGTATGACAGTAGTACCGGCAGCAGCAGCAGGTTGGTGAAGACCAGCACGCCCACGCCAACGCTCGCGGTAAATGCCAGATCCTTGATTACCGGAATGTCGATCACCATCAGCACGGCAAAGCCAACCACGTCCGCGAGCAACGCCGTGAGACCGGCGAGGAAAAGCCGCCGGAACGTGTAGCGCGCCGCCACATAGCGATGCGTGCCACGCCCGATGTCCTGCGTGATCCCGTTCATCTTCTGCGCGCCGTGCGAGACGCCGATCGCGAAAACGAGAAACGGTACGAGCACCGAGTACGGGTCTAGCACATAGCCGAGCGTGCGAATGATGCCGAGCTGCCAGACCACCGCAATCAACGAACACCCCACCACCAGCAGCGTGCTGCGATAGCAGCGCGTATAGAGAAAGATCACGACGAGGGCGATCCCCGCGGCCACGCCGAAGTACATCGCTACCAGCTTGAGTCCGTCGATCAGGTCGCCGATCAGTTTCGCGAAGCCCACCACGTGAACCTGCACCTCGCCGCGGCCCTCCGCTTTGATGACCTCGTCGATCCGGTGCGAGAGCTTCGCGTAGTCGAGCGGCTTGCCGGTATCGGCGTAATGATCGAGCAGCGGCAGCTGGATCATGCTCGAATGCAGATCGTTCGACACGAGGCTGCCCACGATGTTGGCGCGGGCGACGTTGGTGCGCAGCTGTTCGACTGCCTGCGCGGACGCGTCGAAGCCGTCCGGCATCACCGGTCCCCCTGCGAAGCCGCGCTCCGTGACCACGTTCCAGCGCACGATCGGCATCCAGAGCGACTTCACGCCAGGCCGGTCGACGCCCGGAATCAGGAACAACGCGTCGTTGATACGCCGCAGCGCCGCGAGATATTTCGGATCGTAGATGTCACCCGACGGATTCACGACGACGATCCGCAGCGAATTGCCGAGTCCTTTCAGATCCGCCTTGTTGGCGAGGTAGTTTTTGATGTACGGATGCGACAGCGGAATCATCTTCTCGAAGCTCGCATTCACATCGAGCCGCAGCGCCTGAAATCCCAGCACCGCCGTGATGATCGCGCAGATGATGATGAGCCACGGACGCCGGTTGAAGATCAACCGCTCGAGCGCGTTACCCGAGCGCGTATCGAAGCTGGCAAGATCCGCCACCACGGGCATCTTGTCGAATTGGGCATTGTTGCCGCCAGCCATGTCTGCTCCCCCTTAGTGCAACTTCGACAATGCGATCCGCGACAGGCCGGCCGCACCGGCCAGCACCGCGGTGTCGCCGCGCAGCGCCATGGCGAAGATGCCGCCCGGCTGGCTCGCGCCGAGTGTATGAAACGTTGCCCCCTGGTCGACGCTCTCGAGCAGCTCGCCCGCCTGGGTCGCGAGAATAAGGTGACCGTTCGGCAGTTCAGCCGAAGCGAGAATGCTCGCGCCGGTCGGCAGCGTGATCTTGTCCCACGTCGCGCCGCCGTCGGTGGAGCGATACGCGTTGCCGAGCAGACCGTAGACGATCATCGCGTTGTGCGTGGAAGCGAGACCGAAGAAGCTACCCTTCGACGGCGTAGGCACCGCGACGAAACGCTGCTTGTCGGGATCGAGCTTGAGCAGCAGCCCCTGTTCGCCCGCGATATAAAGCGTGCCGTTGATACGGCGCATCGCATGCAGGTTCAACGCGTTGGGATTGTCGACGCGATCGAACCAGGGCACCCAGCTCTTGCCGCCGTCGTCGGTATGAAAAATGATGTTGAACGAACCGATGACCCAGCCGGAACGCTCGTCATCGAACCAGACGTCGAGAAACGGACGGCCTCCCTGGTCTGCTTCAAAGCGCTCGGCCTCTTCGCGCGACGCCTTGAGATCGGGTGAATTGCCCTGTTGCTTCGCGTAGTACTCGCTCATCAGCCTGGCCGCCTGCTGGCCGTCGAGCTGTCGCGTCCAGCTATTGCCACCGTCGGTGGTATGGAGCACCTCGCCGTCGTGTCCGACCGCCCAGCCCAGCGCGGCCGACTTGAACGTAACGGCCACCAGATCGGAACTCACCGGCACCCGTACCTGGCGCCAGTGCACGGCGGCGTCGTCCGATACGAGAATTACTCCGCGCGGACCTACCGCGACCAGGCGCTGTCCGGCCTGCGCCAGCGCCATCAGCGGTTCATGCGCAGCCTGCGGGTTGATGACGGCGGGCGAGCGCATCGGGTCGGCGAATTCGGCGTAGACCGACCCGCTCGCGGCGCATGCCGCGGCGACGATTGCCAGCCAACGAAACAGGGTCTTGCGCATTGTGTCTCCTTCACAGTAACTGGCGATCGATCACGCGAACAGTCCTGAGCTTTTTATGAAAACTTCTTTGTGCGCCACGTCTTCACATTATTGCGCTGCGCCGTACCCACGTAGCGCAGTTCCCAATCCCACGACGCTTCCTGACCGTCCTTCGGCACAGGGAACGGCTTGCCGCCGAATGCGCCGGAAACGAACAGGCCATCCTTTTCGAGCTTCGCGTTCTGCTGGTGATGCGTCCCGCCAGGCAAGCCGGGCAGGGACGCATCACTCAATACCTCATCCTCAACTCGGCGCACAATTAGCGCACACCCGCGGATTGCATACGCTCCGGCGTGAAGTAGTCGTTCGGGAAGCTCACGTTGAAGAAAATCCCGGGCGAGTCCGCCGGATGGCTGCCGAAGATATAAATGCCGCTGTTGAAGTCGTAGAACCAGTTACCGAGCGAATACGGCACCTTGTAGTCGTACGCGGGAACCGTGGTCTCAAAGCCGGCGCGATAGAGCTTGCCGGACTGGTCGTAGGCATCCATCATTCCCCCGCCGCCATCCTCGTCGAAGTACAGCGTCTTCTTGCTGTAGATGTGACGCGCGCCCGGCTTGAGCGTCAGCTCCACGACCCATACGCGGTGCAGCTCCCACCGGACATAATCAGGATTCACGAAATGCGGCGTGGTGATCTTGCTGGCCGGCGTGTCGTACTGCTGCTTGTAGTCGTTGTACGGAATGTACATTTCCTTCTTGCCGACCAGCTTCGCGTTCCAGCGATCGATCTTGCCGTAGAACAACTGGATGTCGTCCATCGTGATCGCGCCGGAATAGCCGGGGTTCGGCGTGTCGTAGGCGAGATCGGGCGCCACGCGCACGCGGCGTTGGCCCGGGTTGTATTCCCACGATTGCTGATCGTGATCGGCCGAATCCGTGAAGTACCAGAAGAGCGACGTGTCGCCAATCAGGCGGGCCGGCGACGCGTAGTCGTTATATACCTGATACCAGATCGCGAGGGGACCCTTCTTGCGAAACTCCGCTTCGTCCTTCGGCTCGAAATACGGATAGAGCAGCGAACTCTTGAACTGCGCAGCAAGAATCGGCGTGCCGCTCGAATCGACGAGCCACGTCTTCACGTTGTTTTTCTGGGCCGTTCCGACGTAGCGCATTTCCCAGTCCCACAGCGCCTCCTGACCGTTTTTCGGCACCGGGAACGGCTTGCCGCCGAACGCCCCTTCGATATAAAGGCCGTTTTTATCGAGCTTGGCACTTTCCGCGTCCTTTTCCGAGTTCTGAAGGTACCAGTCCGGATACGAAACCGAGCGGTGCGTCGGGTAAACGTCCATCCGGTAAGTCGGATAGCGCTTGAACAGCTCGATCGAGGCGGCGCTCAGTTTGTCGGCGTATTGCTGATAGTTCTGAGCCGTGATTTGCAGAACCGGCTTTTCACCAGGAAACGGGTCGGCCCATTTTCCGGAGTCGGCCTTGAACCCGGTCGGAAAGTCCTTGATGCCCCCCGTGTAGGCCGGAATCGTGCCGTCCTTGTTGCCGGCAATTTCCGCTCCGAACGGCGTGATCCCACTCTCGATCGCCAGCGTATACGGTGAGGCCCAAACCGCGGCGAGTATCGCCAGCGCCTTAAGAAGCTTTGGGAATCTTTTCACACGTGCCTCCGTCATCAAAACGTTGTCTGATAGGTGATGCCGATCCACGACTTGTCGCTGTACGGTGCACCGAGCGCCGTCGCGGCTCCCGCCGTTGAGTACCCCTTCTTGTTCATGTAGTAGGTGTAGGTAATGTCCACCTCATGCTTGTTGTAGATCGTGAAATCAAGCCCGACCACGAAGGTGTTCTGCCCCTGTGCTTCGGCCGCTGGCGCGATGACAGATGAGTAGCCCTTCAGATTCAGATTAACGAACAGCGGCATCGTCAAATCAACCCCAGGGAATACCTGATACCACTGCGGGCTCGCACCAATGCCGATCCCGGCCCAGAAGCGCGTCGAGCAGTTGTTAAACGCGGAGTTGCCCGATGCCGAACATTGGCCCGTGGTGTCATAGCTGGAATTGGCAAAGTTCCGCGCATTCGATTGCACGCTTAGCAGCTGGTTGAACGCGAATTCCGCCTGCAGGAACATGTTGTCCCACATGGGCGTCTTGCCGAACGACTGCGTGACGTTCAGCAGACCGTGCAGCGTGCGACCCGTCGGCGCATCGTTGACCGTCGTCGTGTTGACGGCATTGAGTGGCATGTTCCAGCGATACGACAGCTCGCCTGCCACTGCCGCGCTGCCGATCGCACTGTTGAAGCCAGCGCCGATCAGGTTCACGTCGTTGCCGTACTTCGCCGTAACACCGGGAAGGTTGGTGCCCGGGAAGAGTTCGGGTCCGGCACCCGGGAGTAGCACCGCCGCCCACGGCATCTTCATGGCGAAGTGGCGGTACGTAAATTCATAGGTCGTTGCGATCGAATCGACACGCCACTTGCCGTCGATGCCGATATCGCCGATCTGGCCTTTCGTCGGCGCGATGCGCGGAATCGCGAACGTGCCCAGCCCCGGAATGTTTTGGTAGCTGGCGATCGGAGGGCCGTAAAGAATAGGATCGGCACCGCCGAAATATGTGCCGCCTTCAGGCAGCCGATCGTGATTCCATTCGAACGTGTACTGCGCGCCGAGAGAGAACGTGTCGGTAATGTTCGTCGTCACGTCGGCCTGGGCCGTCGGCAACACGATTTCCTTGAGCGAAGCGCTCGGGCTCTGCGTCAGTTTCATCAGGTCGAGCGGCTGCTGACCGATGGCCACCGAGTTCGCGCCACCCAGCGTAGCAAACGCCGACTGCCCCCAGGTGACTGCCGTCCGGCCGAGCTTGACGTTGACAGAGTGACCACCGAGGTCAAAAGTGTGGAACACGAACGCATCACGCAGCTCGGCGCTCGGCCCCTGGTAGTACTTCTTGATGTAGCTGGTGTACTCGTTGTTCGGATAGTTCGGAGGAAATGCAGGATTGCTCGTATTGTGATTCTTGAACGTCGGGTCGTACCACGCGTCCATACTGATGCGGAAGCCGGACGTGTCCTTGTACTTGAAATCGAATTCGCTATAGAGGTTCAGCCTCGACTGGATCGTGCTGAACTTCGGCGTCGATAGATCGCCTTCGTCGTAGGTCGGGCTGTTCGTGTAGAAGTGGCTCGGGTTCTGAAGCCGGATGCCGTAGTCCGCACGCACCGTGTTGTCCCATTCCATGTCGATGTCCGGGTTCGGCACATCGAAGTGGAAGGCGTTGGCGTTCGCGCTCCACAACCCGCACGCTGCAGCGATGCAGGTCGCGTGCACGCCAAGGCTGATCGCACTTGGCTTTAGACTCTTCTGTTTCATGCGTCTCCTCTTGTCTTTGTCGCGCTGCCGCAGAAAAGGCCCAGGCCGTTGGACTGCCGCAGACTTTTGCAATGAAGCGAAACCGGCCTCCCTACCTCGTCAGCATCGCGCCTCGGATACCTCCCACAGCGTCACCAGAATGCGAATGCTGTTCGGAAAGATAAACGCTCGAAACTCGACTGTCAACGCTCGCTCACCCCTAAGTGATGCAATTTTCCGAACACCGTTCAAAACGCGGGGTAAACGTGGATTTGAGTTTGGTGATCAACTCGAAGCGGTCCGCGCATGACCAGGGTCGCAGTGGTGCCCAATGCGTGCAGAGCGCGTGACGCTGACGAGACAGTGGCGACGCTTGCATTTGCGAGGTGTCCGATTCGACTGCGCAGATTGACGATGCAAACCATGGATGGCTTTCGGAAAACCGTCCGAGCCGATGATGAATCGATGGGCAGGCCGGGCGCAGCCCGGATTCTTCGATTCTAGTCCGGTACGCAGTACAGGCCACGATGAGCCGGCCTTCCGTCTTTCCATTCAAGCGCGAAAGTCAGGACGAATCGCAGAAGCAGCCGAAAACGCTTGTGCGATCGGATCAGTTTCCTTTGCAGTCCTTTTATATAGGCTGTTCATGGACCGCGATCAGACGAATCCCTTATCCCGTTCCTGCGTAGAAGTGCCTTTCTGGTTTGCGAGGAGGAGGCGGGAACACGCGCCATGCCCCGTCGTCGTGCCGAAAGAAGAATATCGCGAAGGAGTTCTCCGCGGCGGACGACCGCGCAAGTACACACCTCGTCTGGCCTGAACTTGCGAAAGTACATCGGGTGATGTGCACCGAGGTGGTTGCAGTGGGCGCAATCCACTTGTCGATCAGCGAACGCAAAGAACCTTCCCCAACCTTCATGTCCAGCTCCTTCTACCGCCCTGTGCGCGCTGCTGACATCACAACCACGAACGCAAATTGGCGACTCTAACCGGCCAACCCCAAACCCTGCGGATCTGCTGCTTCGGCTTGCGACACACGGGAATGGTCGGTTTCCGGCGTAATGTGTCGATTGACTAAATAGTAGTAGTCAGCCGACCCATTATCAAGCCCAGATGACACTAGGGGAAATGCTGATATGGACAAATCTACCCTTTATTCGGGTAGGATATGTGATGCCGCGAGTGACTGGATCAGGCTTTATCTAAAAGCTAATTAGTCAGAAGACGCATATTTATTCGTCATCCGACTATCATCAGGTCAATGTCGGCGCTGCGCGATCAGGATCGAACGCCGTTCGTACCAGGCGGGGTATAGCCCGCAGATACACATCCCGGACTGGCAACAAGCGCGAGGACAGCAGACGCCAAGGAGAGCACAACAGATGAAAGACCTGACCATCTCATCGGCAGACCTCGGCAACACGGCAGCAGACGGGCCCAGACGGCGCGGGAACAGAACGACCCGCGTGCCCGCCATCATCGAAGTGGCGATCGAGGTCTTCGCATCCGAAGGTAACGCTGGTTTCACTCAACGCCGAATTGCCAGCGAGGCAGGGATTCGACTGAGGACCTTGCAGCACTACTTCAGCACCCGCGAAGAACTATTGCGGGCCACGATCGAGGCATACACGGATCGCTATTTCGAGCACTATCGGACGATCGCCCAAGACAAATCCCGGTCACCGGAAGCACGACTGGATGTCATCGTCGACGAGGCGTTCTCCGTACTGACGGCGAGCGGCGGAAACCGCGTTAGCGCCTTTGTGCTGGAATGCTGGAGCCTCGCAGAGCATGAGCCCTTTCTGCATGCCCTGATGGCGAAATCTACTGCGGATTTTCAGGGTCTCCTGGCGGAACTGATCGCGCAGATCAACCCAACCTTGCCCTCGGGAGAATGCACGTTGCGCGGCGCCCTACTCCTTTCACATCTGCACGGTCTGGTCGTCTTTCTTCGCCGGTCCGGCGCGGACACATTTAATGCGGACTCGTTCCGTCACGCCATGAAGGTCGTCTGGCGAGCGTTGAGCAAGGCATCTCCATAAAACTGCAAGGCAGCTGCTTGTGCCAGAATCGCGCCCGGCCCGGATGGAGCGGTCGGCGCGCCATGTGACGGGCGCACCGAGCCGCGGATCCCCTTCTACAGACGCACATGGTCACAATGGCCTGCTCAGACCATTGCGACCGATCCTCAGCGGACCACGTCCCAGACAAGAGGCAAGTGGTATAGCGTGCCGTTCACACCTCCGTGGACACCCGCTTTCTCGCCAGGCTTGATCTGGAAATCGGGAATCCGCTTAAGCCATTCCTGAAGGAAAACCTTCAACTCCACGCGCGCAAGGAACGAGCCGGGACAACGATGCGCGCCATTGCCGAACGTCGAATGAATCGGCGTAGGCCGAGCGAAATCGACGCTCAGCGGAGCGTCGAACTTCCTCTCGTCCAGACCGTGCAGTGTGGTCGGCATGATGATCATGTCACCCGCCTTCATCTGCACGCCCTTGTACTCGAAATCGTGTGTGATCCGCCGCCCTTGATTGACCACCGGGAAGCGCCGCAGAAGCTCGTCCACGGCCTTCTGCGTCAGTTCGGGGTTGTCGATGAGCTGCTTGCGGTGGGCCGGGCTGCCGGCGAGGAATCGCGCGATAAAACCCATTGCCGAGGCAACCGTGTCGAGGCCGCCAATCAGCACGAGACCACAGAGCCCCCGCACTTCTTCGTCGGTGAGCGCGCGCCCGTCGATCTTCGAATGGACAATCTTGCTGATGAGATCGTCACCCGGGTTCGCGCGGCGTTCCGCAATCTTCACCCCCAGGTACTGAAAAATCGCACCGAGCGCCTTGAGCTTCTCGTTGGCATCGACCGGGCGGACCATCTTGTCAGCGAGGCCGAGCAAGTACTCGCGATCCTCGGCGGGCAGCGCCACCATGTTCATGAAAATGCCGATCGGAAGATGCTGCGCAAACCCCGATACGAATTCCACCTCGCCCTTGAGATAAAAGCCGTCGATCAATTCGATCGCCATTTCGCGCGCCTTCTCCTCGAGCTTGCCGATTGCCTGCGGCATGAACGCGGGCGCGATCAGCGCGCGATAGGCGGTGTGCTGCGGAGGATCGAAGAAGATCGGCGGCAACGGTTGATGCTCGACGAGCGGCACTGTCAGCTGCTTCGACGAGAAATTCTCATAGTCCTTGAAAATGTGATAGATGTCATCGCCGCGCGTCGCGATCCAGTGTCCGCCGTTGCGGGGTGTCCAGAGAATGTCGGGAATGCCTTCGGCGTGCAACTGCTTGAGCGAGAGATGGTAGTCGTCTTCGGCACCCGGCGGATTGTAGATATCGATGTCGAACACGCGTTCAGGCAATACGTGCGCGGGAATTGGCGCCAGCTCCGGAGTCGCGCCATGAGCAGCTACTGACATCAGTTGTCTCCTTTCTTCAAATCGACCGGCATGTGCGGTCGGGACCATTCTTGTCGTCTGATTAACTGCAATTACAGGAACGCGCCGTACAGCTCGATATGGTGTTCGGTGTTTCCCCAAGTCATGTCGATGCAGGTGAGCCGCTTCACGTACCACCCCACCGCCAGTTCGTCCGTCATGCCCATCCCGCCGTGCAGTTGTACCGCTTGCTGCGCCACGAAGCGTGCACTACGGCCAATCAGCGCCTTTGCGGCAGTCACAGCACGATGGGCTTCCAGCTCGTCGTCATCGCCAAGTTTCGCCGCCGCAAAGTAGACCATCGATTTCGCCTGCTCTACGGCGGTCAAAATATCGGCGGCGCGATGCTGCAGCGCCTGGAATTTGCCGATCGGCGAACCAAACTGCTTTCGCGTGCGCAGGTATTCAAAGGTCAGATCGCTCAGCCGCGACATCGCGCCCACCGCTTCCGCACAGAGCGCGAAAATACCTTGATCGACGGTCCACTCGAGCAACGGATAGCCCTGATCGACGACGCCGATGACAGCACTTGCATCGACGCGCACGTCGTCCACCACCACCTCGGCGACACGCTGCCCGTCGAGTGCCGGAAATCCTTTGACGCTGACGCCTTGCGTTCGCGCATCGACGGCGAACAGCGTGATGCCGTGCTTGTCGATCTGCTCGCCTGCGGTACGCGCCGAAACCAGCAGAATGTCCGCGCTGTCGCCGTGCAGTACAACGCCTTTGCGTCCATTCAGGATGAACCCGTCACGCGTTGGCTCGGCCCTCATCGCAACATCCCACAAATCGAAACGCGCGCCCGGTTCAAGCGTCGCCAGCGCGGTCTTCAGGCTGCCGTCCGCGATACCAGCCAGCCACTCCGCCTTGCGCGCCTCGTGTCCCGCGCGCCCGATCAGCTTCGCGCCGATTACGGCCGTCGAAACAAACGGCTCCAGTACGAGCCCACGGCCGAAGGCCTCCATCACGAGCATGGTCTCGACCGGGCCCGTGCCAAGGCCGCCATGATCCTGCGGCACGTTCAGCGCCAACACGCCCATTTCGGCGAGCGTAGTCCAGTGACCAGCCGACCAGCCCTCGGGAGTAGCGGCGAGACGGCGCCTCGCCTCGAAGTCGTATTCCTTTTCGACGAAACGGCCGACCACGTCGGCCAGCATCTGTTCCTCTTCAACCAGCGTGAAGTCCATGGCGTGTCCTCAGATGCCGAGCGCCTGCCTGGCGATGATGTTTTTCTGCACTTCAGTCGAACCGCCGTAGATCGAAATCTTGCGCCAGTCCAGGTAGTGCGCGGCCAGCGCGTTGAGCAGCTCGCCGTTCGCGGTTTCGCCGCGCCAGTCCGCCTCCAGCGCTTCGCTTACAAAAGGCACCGCATAGGGGCCTGCGCATTCCATGATCAGCTCCGTAAGCTCCTGCTGAATCTCCGAACCGCGGATTTTCAGCACCGAAGCCTCCGGTCCGATGGGACGTCCTGCAGTTTCGGCTGAGACGACGCGCAGCAGCGACCATTCGTGCGCGATCAAATCGATTTCCACCCTGGCGATGCGATCGCGAAAGCGAACGTCCTCGATGAGAGGCTTGCCGTGCTTACGCTCGGTGCTGGCAATCTCCTTCAGACGTCGCATGAAACGCTTGCAGTTGCCGAGGCCGGCGATGTTGGTCCGCTCGTGGCCGAGCAGATACTTGGCGATCGACCAGCCGCGATGCTCCTCACCGACGAGATTGCTCACTGGCACTGCCACATTGTCGAAGAACACTTCGTTGACGTCGTGGCCGCCGTCAAGCGTGCGGATGGGTCTGACCGTCATGCCGGGCGTCGACATATCGATCAGCAGGAACGAGATGCCTTCCTGTGGGCGGCCGCTGCCATCCGTGCGGACCAGGCAGAAAATCCAGTTCGCCCATTGGGCAAACGAGGTCCAGATCTTCTGGCCGTTGACGACGTAGAACAGTTGACCGTCGCGCTCGACGCGGTCCGCACGCGTCTTGAGCGACGCCAGATCGGAACCCGCACCCGGCTCGGAGTAACCCTGACACCACCAGTCCTCCATCGAGATGATGCGCGGCAGGAACCGTTCGCGCTGCGCGTCGGTGCCGAACTTCTGGATTACAGGTCCAACCATCGAAAGGCCAAACGGCATCTGGCGCGGCGCGCCGGCGGTAAAGCATTCCTCGTCGAAAATGTTGCGCTGCGCGGCATTCCAGGCGGCGCCGCCGAATTGCGCGGGCCATGCAGGTGCGCCCCATCCCTTCCCGGCCAGAATGCGTTGCCAGCGCACGTAGTCTTCGCGCGGCACATGGCGGAAGTTCAGCACCCGTTCACGAATGTCGTCGGGCAAATGAGTGGCTACGAATTCGCGCACCGTGGCGCGAAATTCCTTGTCGGCGGGACTCTCTTTCAGGTCCATTTCAGCCTCCCGCCGGGCCGCCCCCAAGGGAGGCTGAAGCCCCCCCGGGGGGCCGCGAACAACAGTGAGCATGGGGGTCGTTTCATTTCAGGCTCCAGTCGCGGCCCGGCAAAGCTCGTTGGCGTCGCCGGGCGCGGTTTCAGGCAATTTCCACGATTCCGTTGTTCAGCACCACCACATCGCGTGCGTCGACGCGCGCCCGCAGATGCAGACGCGTGTCAGTGTCCCGCCAGAACTGGAAGCGCACTTCTTCGCCGGGGTACACCGGCGCGGTCAGGCGCAAGGCGAGTCGCTTCAGACGCTTTGCGTCGTTGCCCGCGAAGGTGCGAATCGCGGCGTAACCCGCCATGCCATAGGTCGCGAGGCCGTGAAGAATGGGCCGGTTGAATCCGGCTTTCGACGCCACCTCCGGGTCCGCGTGCAGGGGGTTGGCGTCGCCCGAAAGGCGGTAGATCAACGCTGCATGCGCGCCGGTCGAAAAGACGTACTCCGCGTCCGGCGCGCGCTCCGGCACAGCCGGAAGCGCTTCGGGCGGCGCGTCGCTCGCGCCCGACTCGGCGCTGAACCCTCCGTCGCCGCGCAGAAAGGACACCTGCCGGACTTCGGCAAGTTGTTCGCCCGTCGAGGCGTCGATGATGTCACGCTTGAGTTCGACGATCGCGCCCTTGCCCGCGCCCTTGTCCGAGATGCGGCTCACCCGTGTCTTGCTGACGATGGTCGCTGCAACCGGCATCGGGCGCATGAAGCGAACGTCCTGCTCACCGTGCACGAGCTTCAAGTAGTCGATGCCCGTGCGCGGATCGCGCATCCACGATTTCGGCCACGCGAACGCGGCCGCGCAAGTCGGCATCGCTTGCAGGTCCTTTTCATAGACGTAGCGCAGCTGTTCTGCGTCCAGCGGGTTTGCGCCCAACCCGAGACCCAGCGAATACAGCATCACGTCGCGCTCGCTATATGTCTGCGTGACATCTTCGATCGGCCAGTTCTTGACGACTTCGTAGTTCAGCATGAGGTGGTAGTCCTATGTGTGCTCAGTAGTCCGTGAAGTTGGGTTTGCGCTTCTCGAGAAAGCTCGCCATGCCTTCCTTGTAGTCATCGCACTGGTTGGCGATCGGCATGTCCAACCCGGCGTGTATCACCGCCTCGTGGGGCGTCTGGAACGGCACCTCCCAGACCTGCTCCTTCATGAGGCGCATCGAGCGCGGCGAGCAGTACTCCGCCATTTCACGCGCGTACGCATAGGTCTCCTCGACCAGCTTGTCCGCCGGAATTGCCCGATTCACGAGTCCCATACGTTCGGCTTCGCGCCCCTTGATCTTGCGCCCCGAAAGCAGCAGGTCGAGCGCGTGTGCCTGGCCGACGTGGCGCGCGAGTATCCAGGCCATGCCGTATTCCGCGCTCAGGCCGCGGCGCGCGAATGCCGTCGTGATGGTCGCGTCTTCGGACGCAAAGCGGATGTCGCAGAAAAGGGCGTGGATCAGGCCAATGCCGACAGTGGCGCCGTTGAGCATCGCGATCACCGGCTTCGGAATGGCCGGGTAGTAAGAGCAGCGCGTCTGCCAGTCGGCGCGCTTGCGCATGTCGAACGGGCGCGGCAATTTCGTCATCAGCGCGGCGGGGTCGCCGCCGAAGCTGTGAATATCGCCGCCCGCGCAAAATGCCTTGCCGGCGCCGGTGAAAACGATCACGCGCACGCCATGGTCCGCGCCCGCCACTTGCATCGCCTCGTACACTTCGGTCGCCAACTGGTCGTTCCAGGTGTTCATGTGTTCCGGACGGTTCAGCGTGATCGTCGCTACCCGGTCCTTGACGTCGTACAGAATGGTCTCGAAGCGCATCAGATCCCTCCAAAGCTCAGAATGAACGCGGCAGGTCGAGCACGTGCTCGGCGACGTAGGACAGAATCAGGTTCGTCGAAATCGGCGCCACCTGATAGAGCCGGGTTTCGCGGAACTTGCGCTCGACATCGTATTCGCAGGCGAAACCGAAGCCGCCATGGGTCTGCAGACAGGCATTCGCGGCTTTCCACGAAGCCGTGGCCGAGAGATGCTTCGCCATGTTCGCTTCCGCGCCGCACGGTTGATGGTTGTCGAACAGTTCGCAGGCCTTGTAGCGCATCAGATCCGCCGCGCGCACGTCGATGTAGGCCTCGGCGATCGGGAACTGGATGCCCTGGTTCATACCGATGGGCCGGTCGAACACGATACGCTCGCTGGCGTACTTCGACGCGCGCTCGACGAACCAGTAGCCGTCGCCGATGCACTCGGCCGCGATCAGTGCGCGCTCGGCGTTGAGTCCGTCGAGGATGTACTTGAAGCCCTTGCCTTCCTCGCCAATCAGGTTCTCTTCAGGAATCTCCAGATTGTCGAAGAACAGCTCGTTCGTCTCGTGATTGACCATGTTCGGAATCGGCCGCACGGTCAGGCCATTGCCGATAGCCTGGTGCAGGTCCACGAGAAAGCACGACAGCCCATCCGACTTCGTCTTCACGTCCGACAACGGCGTGGTGCGTGCGAGCAGGATCATCATGTCCGAATGCTGCACGCGCGAAATCCATACCTTCTGGCCATTGACCACGTAGCGGCCGTCTTTCTTCACGGCGGTGGTCTTCAGCTTCGTGGTGTCCGTTCCCGTGGTCGGCTCGGTCACGCCCATCGACTGCAGGCGCAGTTCGCCGCACGCGATCTTGGGAAGGTACTTGCGCTTTTGTGCTTCCGAGCCGTTACGCAGCAACGTATTCATGTTGTACATCTGGCCGTGGCAGAACCCGGAGTTGCCGCCGTTGCGGTTGATCTCCTCCATGATCACGGACGCCTCGGTCAACCCGAGACCTGAACCGCCATACTCCTGAGGGATCAGCGCGGCCATCCAGCCGGCCTTCGTCAGCGCGTCCACAAACGCCTCGGGATAGACGCGCTCGTGATCGATGCGGCGCCAGTACTCGTCGGGGTACGCCTTCGAGAGGTCGCGCAAGGCGTCGCGCAGTTCCTGATATTGATCGGGTGGGGAAATTCGGCTCATGAATGGTTTCCGTTTGCTTGGCTGGACGCGCGGCTCACGCTGCTGCATCGATCAGTCCGCCGGCATTGGCGAGCTGGGTCAGATGATGTTCGGTCGAACCGAACTGGATATCGATCACGCTCAGGCGTCTCAGGTAGTGACCGATCTTGCACTCCTCGGTCATCCCAATGCCGCCGTGCAATTGCACGCCTTGTTGACCGACGAAGCGGCCCGAGCGCCCGATCTGCACTTTCGCCGCCGACATACTGCGATCGCGTTCCGCCGCGTCCTGCTCCTCGCTCATCATGGTCGCGAAGAGCGCCATGCTGCGCGCCTGCTCCACCATGACGAGCATGTCGACTGCACGATGCTGGAGCGCCTGGAATGATCCGATAGGCACCCCGAACTGCTTGCGGACCTTCAGATACGCCACGGTTTCTTCGTGCGCAGCTGCCATTGCACCTACGGCTTCCGCGCTCACTGCCGCGATCGCGTGCGCAACGACCGTTTCGATGAGCGGCAATGCAGCGCCCGCCACGCCCAGAACGTCGCTATCTGGAACGCGCACCCCCGACAACTCAACGTCGGCCGCACGCAGCCGGTCTTGCGTCGGATACGTGTGGCGCGTCACGCCCTGCGCGTCGGCCCTGACCACGAACAGCCCGATGCCGTCACGCCCGCGCCTACCACCGGACACGCGCGCCGACACCACGAGAACGTCGGCGCTGCCGCCGTGGAGCACAACGCGCTTGGCGCCGTCGAGCACCCAGCCGGCGGCTTCGCGCCGTGCGGTAGTCGCAACGTCCGCGAGGTCGTACCGCGCCTGCGCCTCGCTGTGCGCGAACGCCATCTGCAACTGGCCCTGCGCAATCTGCGGCAGAATCGCCGCGCGTTGCGCCGCGTTGCCGCCAAGCCGCACCAAGCCGCCGCCTAGCACGACCGTCGCGAGATACGGTTCGACCGCGAGAGCGCGGCCCAACGCCTCCATCACGATCATCGTTTCGACAGGGCCGCAGTGGCTGCCGCCGTATTCCTCGTCAAACGAAAGGCCCAGCAGACCCATGTCGGCGTAACGCGCCCAATGCTCGCGGCTGAAACCGTCCGGCTCAGCGAGATACTTCGCGCGCTGCTCGAACCCGTACTCGTCTTTGACGAGCCGGTCGACGCTGTCCTTGAGCATGCGTTGCTCATCGGTGAAATCAAAGTCCATATCTGATGCTTCTCCGCAGTTCGCCCGTCGCTCAAAGTCCGAGTACGGACTTGGCGAGAATGTTCTTCTGAATCTCGTTGGAGCCGCCCACGATCGAGACATGACGCGCGAAGTAGTGATTCGGCGCAACGGTGAGCGCCCATTCGGGTTCGCGAACCGGATCGGCAAGCCCACGCAGGAAGTCGAGGTCGAGCGGTAGAGCATCCGGCCCTGCCACCTCGAGGAGCAATTCAGCTGCAAGTTGCTGCAGCTCCGAACCCTTGATCTTCAGGATTGAAGTCTTCGGGTCGGGCACATGGCTCTCCTGCGAGCTGCTCTCGGCGATCACGCGCATCTGCGTCATCTCCAGGGCCTTCAGTTCCACCTCGACAGCTGCGACACGTTCACGAAAACGCGGGTCGTCCCACAGCACACCGTCGCCGCAGGGCACGCGCTTCGCCAGATCCTTCGCGTGACGCACGCGCATCTTCGAAACGCCCACGCGCGCAATGCCGCTGCGTTCGTTGCCAAGGAGGTACTTCGCGTATTCCCAACCCTTGTTCTCTTCGCCAATTCGGTTCGCAACCGGCACCCGCACGTTGTCGAAGAACACCTCGTTGGTTTCATGGTGGCCGTCGATCGTGATGATCGGGCGCACGGTCAGGCCCGGCGTCTTCATGTCGATCAGCAGGTACGTGATGCCCTGCTGCTTCTTGCCGCTCGAATCCGTGCGTACGAGACAGAACATCCAGTCCGCGTGATGCGCCGTCGAAGTCCAGAGCTTCTGGCCGTTGATCACGTAGTGGTCCCCGTCGCGCACCGCCTGGGTTCGCAGCGCGGCCAGGTCCGAACCGGCTCCGGGCTCGGAGAATCCCTGGCAGAACCAGTATTCGAGGCTCGCGATGCGAGGCAGGAAATGGCGCTTCTGCTCCTCGCTGCCGAACGCGATCAAAACCGGACCGATCATGTTCACGTTGAATGACAGCGTCTCGGGCGCCGGGGCCATGTGCAGCTCTTCCTTGAAGATGTATTGCTGCACCGCGCTCCAGCCCGTCCCGCCCCACGCCTTGTCCCACGCTGGCGTCGCCCAGCCGCGCTCGTAGAGCATGCGTTGCCAGCGGCGCAGGTCGGCCGCCGAATAGCGCTGCCCCGAGGTAGCTTTGCGTCGGATGTCGGCCGGCAGCGCTTCCTTGAAGAAGGCTCTGACCTCATTGCGGAACGCCAGCTCTTCGTCGGTATATCGCAGATCCATGAGTGTCTCGTTTCGTCTTTATGGGTCGCCTGTCGGGCGCGGCTCAGGCCAGCGTTCCCGCTTCTTTCAACTCGCCAATGCGGCCCGGTTCGAGCCATGCCGCCAGCGCGGCGTCGATCGTGGTCGCGTCGGGCGCCTCGGGCGCCGTCGGCTTCGCGGGCACCGTGGCGGAGAAGCGCGGCGCCGGCGCGGGCTGCACGATGCCGTCCACTTCGATGAACGTGCCGCGCGCCTTCAGATGCGCATGCCCGGGTGCCTCGGTCCACGACAGAACCGGTGCGAAGCACGCGTCCGTGTGTTCGAGCAAGGTGGTCCATTGCTCGCGTGTGCGTCGCTTGAATTTCAGCGCGAACAGTGCGCGCGCGGCGGGCCAGTTGCTTGCATCGAGCTGCGTACCCAGCGTTTGCGGATCGATGTCGAGCAGGCGGAGGAGTTCGAGATAGAACTTGTCCTCGATGGGACCGACCGTGATCCACTTGCCGTCCGCGCATTCATAAACGTCGTAGAAGTGCGATCCCGAATCCGTGATATTCGTCCCGCGCCCGTCGCGCCAGATGCCGGCAGCCTGCATGCCGAAGAACGTGGTAGCAAGATTGGCCGTGCCGTCGACGATCGCGGCATCCACGATCTGTCCCGCGCCGCCGTTGCGCGCATGCAGGATCGCCGACAGGAGCCCCATTGCAAGGTACAGCGAACCGCCCGCATAGTCGCCGATCAGATTCAGCGGTATCGACGGTGGCTGATCGCGGCGGCCAATTGCGTTGAGGACGCCGGTGATCGCGATGTAGTTCAGGTCATGCCCGGCGTACTGCGCGAGCGGACCTTCCTGGCCCCATCCCGTGATGCGTCCGTAAGCGAGCTTCGGATTGCGTTCGAGGCAGGCCTGCGGACCCAGCCCGAGTCGCTCGGTTACGCCGGGTCGGAAACCTTCTATCAGGGCATCGGCGCGCTCCACCAGCGTGAGCACGAGTTCGACGGCCTCCGGGTCTTTCAGGTCGAGCGCAATCGTCTTTCGGTTGCGCAGCAACAGGTTGTAGCGCAGCGGACGCTCGATACCGAGCTTGACCGGCTGGCGACGTTCGATGCGCAACACCGTCGCACCCAGATCGGCGAGCAGCATCGCCGCCATGGGCCCCGGGCCGATGCCGGCCAGCTCGATGATTCGAACTCCTGCAAGCGGACCCATGGTTCAACCCTTGCGAGCGTGGGCGCGCATGGCGTCCCATTGCTCGTCGGTCCAGTCCTGCATCGCGCGGAAGGTCGGGCCGCCCACCCCCTGCATCCAGCGGCCGCCGTCGATCACGATCATGTCGCCGGTGATGTAGCCGGAGCCATTGGACGCCAGATACGCATAGAGATTGGCAAGTTCCGCGTGATCGCCGAAGCGCCTCAGCGGCACCGAGCGCTCCTGCGGCTCGACCTGCGAGCCCGGCGGGTACAACTGCTCCCATGCGCCCGGCGTCGGGAACAGTCCGGGCGCCACCGCGTTCAGGCGAATGCCCTTCGGGCCCCACTCGACCGCAAGGCTGCGGGTCATGGCGAGAATACCCGCCTTCGCGGCCGCTGACGGCACGGTAAAGGCCGAGCCGGTCATCGTGGGCGTCGATACGGTACTGATCACGTTGCCCGGCTGACCCGCGTCGATCCAGCGCTTGCCCGCCGCGATCGTGCAATAGAAGCTGCCGTGCAGCACGATGTCGAGCACGGCATCCACCGCGCGCGCCGACAGGCTTTCCGTGCGCGCGATGAAGTTGGCCGCCGCGTTGTTCAGCAATACGTCGAGCGGACCATCGCGCCAGATGGTCTCCATCATCGACTCGACGGACTCGGCGCTGCGCACGTCCGCCTGCACCGTCGTGACACGCGCGCCAGGCACGACGCCGCGAAACTCGTCGGCCGTTGCGTCCAGCACTTCCTTGCGGCGACCGCAGATGACGAGATCGGCGCCCAGTTCGAGGTAGCGCAGGCCGATACTCTTACCAAGGCCGGTGCCTCCCCCGGTGATGAGGATTCTTTTGTTCTTCAGCAGGTCAGGCGTAAACATATGCGTTGAACTTCCAGTAGGGACAGCAACGGAGAATGGCAGCGTCAGGCACCCGTGAAAACCGGCTTGCGTTTTTCCATGAAGGCCGTCACCGCCTCCGCGTGGTCGCTGGTTTGACGGGTCAGCGGATTAAGGTCAGTTTCGAGGCGGCATGCGTCTTCGATCGAATTGCCCGCGTTGACGAGGCTCGCCTTCAGGAGCGCCAGCGTCACTGGCGGATAGTTCGCGAAGCGCGCCGCGGCCTCGATCGCCGCATCGAGCGCGCCGCCGCTCGCGACCACCTCGCTGACCAGGCCGATGCGGCGCGCCGTGGCCGCGTCGATGACATCGCCTTTCAGCATCAACTCACGCGCCTTGCTGCCGCCGACCTTTTGCGGCAGCGTCCATAGAATTCCAGTGTCGGGAAGCAGTCCGACCTTGCCGAACGCACATGAGTACTTCGCGGTATCGGCACCGACCACGACATCGCATGCAGCCGCCAGCGACAGCCCCGCTCCATAGCACGTGCCCTCCACCGCCGCGACGACCGGCTTCGTGCCCGTATAAATCAGCTTGAACAGACGCACGCCCACCGCGATGCGCTCACGAAGCGCCAGCAACTGTAGAGTGGTCGCGTGCATTTCGGACAGGTCGCCGCCCGCGCAAAAATGGCCGCCCGCGCCTGTCAGCACAATGGCGCGCGTTTGCGGATCGTCGTGCATTAGCCGGTGCAAGACCTCGGTCAGCGCAACGCGCATCCTCATGGAGAACGCGTTGCGGCGCTCGGGATAGTTCATCGTGACAATGGTCACGTCGCCTTGACGGCGCACCTGCACGATCTCGTCGGCGCCCGCGGCATTTTCCTTCTGCTCGATACTCATCGCATTGCTCCCCGCGCTCACTCACCCGTGAAGACCGGTTTGGTCTTTTCCATAAACGCCTTACAGGCAGCCTGATGGTCTTTCGACTGACGCAGGATGGGCTGATAGTCGATCTCGGCTCGCAGCGCGCCTTCCATGGTCGTCGCCGCGTTGGTCAGCGCGTCCTTCAGCAGCGCCACGCCGAGCGGCGGCAAGTCGGCAAGACCGCGCGCAACTTCGATTGCCTTTGCGCGCGCAGTACCCGGCCCGACGACTTCGTTGGCAAGGTGAATCGTGCCGGCCTTGTCGCCGTCGATTTCAGTGGCGAGCGAGAGCATCTCCCTCGCGCGAGCCATGCCGATGCGCTTCGGAAGCGTCCACAGAATACCGGTGTCCGGAATCAGGCCGACGCGCAGAAACGCCGCGCAAAAGCGCGCATTCGATGCAGCCACGACATAGTCGGTCGCGACCGCGAGCGACAGTCCGGCGCCGAAGGCTACGCCTTCCACGGCCGCCACGACCGGCTTGGGTCCCGCCTGCATTTCACGCACTACCACGCACGACTCCGCCAGAATCTCGCGGCTTTGCAGGATCGTGCGCTGCGTCATCTCGGAGATGTCGGCGCCGGCGCAAAAGTGCTCGCCCGCGCCCGTCAGGACGATTGCCCGCGAGTCCGGATCGTCGACCATCAGCCGATGCATCGTGTCGCGCAACAACTGACGCATCTGACGTCCCATCGCGTTGCGGCGTCGGGGATTGTTTAGCGTCACGATCGCGACCGGTCCCTCGCGGGTCACCTCGATCAGCGACGTCGTATCGTTTTCTGCCGTTTCTTTTTCGCTCATGTTGGCTTCCTTCAGTCGGCCACGAACACCGGCTTGCGCTTTTGCATGAAGGCGCGCACGGCCTCCTGGTGTTCGCGGCTGCGGCGCAGGATGGGCTGCAGGTTGACTTCCGCTTCGATGGCGTCGTCGAGCGTACGGATGCCCGTCGCGAGCGCGGCCTTCAGGTGCGCGGTGGCCACCGAGGGCAGTTCCGCGTACTGTTGCGCCACCTTCGAGGCCGCGTTCAGCGCCTCGCCAGGCTCGACGACCTGATTGGCAAAACCGGTCTCGCCGGCTTCCACGCCGTTGAACTCCCGGGCACTCAGCATGAGTTCGCGTGCAAGGCCGCCGCCCACGCGCTGCGACAACGACCAATAGAGCCCCGTATCGGGCAGCAGTCCGACCTTGACGAACGCGCTCGCATAGCGCGCGGCCGATGACGTGACGACATAATCGCAAGCAGCGGCGAGCGACAGACCAGCGCCAAACGCAAACCCTTCGACGGCGGCGACGATCGCTTTCGGGCCTTCCACCATCAGTCTGAAAATATCGAGCGGCAGTTCATTGCGCTGTCGATACTCGAGCACCTTGCGCGTCTGCATCTCCGAGATGTCCCCACCCGCGCAAAACGTATTGCCCGCGCCGGTCAGTACGATCGCACGGCAGGCTTCCTCATGATGCATCAGGCGATAAAGCTGCACGTACAACGTCTCGCGCATCTTTAGCGAAAACGCGTTTCGCCGTTGGGGATAGTTCAATGTGACGATCGCGACTGCACCGTCTTGCCGGACCTGTACGATCTCTGCTGCATCGTTGCTGGTCTCTTCGCTCATCTGTCCGTCTCCTGTCGATCGGGGTTGGCGCTTTAGCGCTTACTCCGATCCCATGCAAAGCTGTTGACAGTGACCCTGGCGGGCGGCGTGTCTTACAGCGTGTCTTTACAGGGTTTCCTGCGTCCCGAGAATCACCGTGGCCTGGCTCGAGAGCACACCACCGTTACCGTGCGCGATCGCCAGCTTCGCACCGGGTATCTGGCGCTCACCAGCGCGGCCCGTCAATTGCCGCATCGATTCTTCCATCAGGAACAGCCCATACATGCCGGGGTGAACGCACGACAAACCCCCGCCGTTCGTATTGACCGCGAGCCGGCCGCCCGGCGCGATGCCGCCGTCTGAAACGAAGCGGCCGCCTTCGCCTTTAGGGCAAAAGCCGAGGTCTTCGAGAAACAGAATGGTGTTGATCGTGAAGGCGTCGTACAGCATCGCGACGTCGATATCGTTCGCCTTCACGCCCGCCATTTGATACGCACGCCTGCCCGATTCCGCTGCGGCAGTCACCGTGAGATCCGGCATGCTCGCGATTTCGCGGTGCGAAGTGGCCGAAGCCGCGCCGAGCAGATACACCGGCTTGTCGGTGAGATCACGCGCTCGATCGGCGCGCACCATGACGATCGCTGCCGCGCCATCCGTCACGAGGCAGCAATCGCGCACGGAAAGCGGATCCGACACGAGGCGCGCGCCCATCACGTCGTCGATCGACATGGGCGTGCGCATATATGCATCCGGATTCAGTTGCGCCCACTTGCGCGCGGCGACGGCCACCTCGGCCAGATGCTCACGCTTCGTGCCGTATTGATGCATATGACGCGCCGCCGCAAGCGCATACGACGACACCGGATTCATCGGCTTATACGGGCTCTCCCACGGCGAAGGACGCGACGACTGCACGAGCTTGCCCGCCGCGCTGCGCTGATTGCTCCCATATGCAATCAAGGCAACCTCGATCTGTCCCGTACACAACGCCATGGCCGCCGTGTGCGCGTAGATTTCGAACGCCGATCCGCCGCTTCGGTTGTTGTCGGTGAACTTCGGGTTAATACCGAGGTATTCGGCAAACGTGAGACCCGACAGCATGTCGTCCGGCGTGCACACGAAAAGGCCGTCTACATCGCCAGGCGTAAGTCCCACCTGGGCGAGCGCGTCAACGGACGCACGCGCAGCAAGGTCCAGCGACGACAAGCCAGGTGCTTCCCCCATCCCATAGGTGGCGCCTGCCACCAGGGCGGTACGCCCGCGCAAGTTGAATTCCATTCGATCTACCTTTCATCGGTGTGACCGGCTGATGACGGCCGGCTGCGGGTTAGCGGGCGTCAGGCTGGTTCGAACACAAGCAATGCCGCATCCCCTCGGTACACGATCTTCGCCTGCACCGGCATGCCAATGCGCACGGCCTCCGGCTCGATGCCCTCCACACAACTCAGCATGCGCACACCTTCTTCCAGATCGATCACTGCGACGTTGTAGCTGGGCGTGGGCGATTTCTGGCGCACCACGGTAGTGGAATAAACCGTGCCCTTCCCGCAGGCTTCGACCCACTCCAGATCGCGCATCCCGGTAACCGGCTCAGCCACCCGCGGGTAGAAGACATAGCGGCCGCTGCCGCGGCTGCGCTGGATCATCAAGCGGCCCTCGGCCAGGAATTTCTGATAATCGACTTCAGGACAAAGAGAGTCCATTCCCCGCTCCTCCAAATCGTTTTGCCATGGGCTCGCGCCGGATCGAGCCGCTCTGTCGGGCCAAAATGGAACAAATAACCGAACACTGTTCCAAATCTTAAACGCACTGGGAGCGCGCTGTCAACGGCGGGAAAGCCCTGCCGTGCCCCGCCGCGCAAGGCTGAAACTACATCCCGACCAAATTTCCGACGCACCTCGGACAAACCCGCGGGAGCCGGTTTCAGCGCTTGACGATCACCTGGCCCTTCGTTTAATTTATCGAACATTGTTCATAAACGTGAAGACTTCGAATGTGATCAGGAAAGTGGTCGGCGGGGGCGACGTATCCCCACTCCGGAGACGAATCCGGGGGGCCGGCCCGAAAAAACCGTAAGCAAGAGAGCTCGAAGTGACATACGAACTAACAGACGACCAGCTTCAGATCCGCGACCTCATCCGTCGCGTCGCAAGGGAGCGCGTGGCGCCGCGGGCCGACGAGATCGACCGTACGGCCGGGTATCCGCACGACATGTACGCACTTCTTAAGGAACTGGGCCTCTTCACGTTGCCGTTTCCCGAAGCGTATGGCGGCGCCGGGAGTTTGATGTCGGCCTGCATCGCCGTCGAGGAGTTCGGGCGGGTTTGCTACAACACGGGCTATCTGCTGGTCGTGCAATGGACTCCCTTCGGAGCGATTCTCGAAGGCGGCACCGAAGAGCAGAAGGCTCGCCTGCTGCCGGGGCTCGCCTCCGGTGACTTACGCGGTGCTCTCTCCATTACTGAGGCTCAAAGCGGCTCCGACGTTTCGGGCATTCGCACGACAGCGCGCCGCAAGAACGGCGGCTATGTGCTCAACGGCTCAAAGATCTGGTGCACGAATTCGCATATCGCCGACTTCATTCTCGTCGCCGCCAGGACGCTCGACGAGGAAGGACAGGCGCTGGGGATCAATCTTTTCATCGTCGATCGCAACACGCCGGGCCTGACGATCGGCAACGAAGAAGACAAGATGGGCGCGCGCGGCGTGGCGTCGTGCCCCCTTTATTTCGACGATGCCTTCATCCGCGCGGAAGACCGTCTCGGGCCGGAAGGCGGCCAGGGGTTCAAGGTGGCAATGGAGGCGCTCAACACGAGCCGTCCCATCGTGGCCGCGCGCGCGGTTGGCATCGCGCAGGGCGCGATCGATCACACCGTCAAATTCATTCAGGACCGCGTTGCATTCGGCCAGAGCATCAGCAACTTTCAGGGTGTGCGCTGGATGATCGCTGACATGGTCACCCAGACCGAGGCCGCGCGCCAACTCGTCTATCGCACGGCGTCGCTCGTCGATGCGGGCGTTAGCGGCCGTGAACTCGCCCCAATGGCGGCGATGGCGAAGATGTTCGCGTCGGATGTCGCCATGAAGGTCGCGACCGATGCCGTGCAGCTATTCGGCGCCGCAGGCATCTCCAACGAGTACCCGATCAACCGTTATTTCCGCGACGCGAAGGTGGTGCAGATCATCGAAGGCACCAACCAGATCCAACGCAACATCGTCGCGGACAGCGTGCTGGGCCGCATCAAGAAGAACTGACAACGACAGCTCAGCTAACAGCCGAGCCGACAACGACAGAGGACAGGCAATGGAAGAAATCGAAACGGTTGGTCTGGGAATTCACTGGGAGGACCTGCCCGTTGGACGCAAGTTCAAGACCGTGGGCCGCACGGTGACCGAAACGGACGTCGTGAATTTTGTTTCGGTGACCGGCATGCTGGAAGTTCTGTTCACCAACACCGAGTTTCTTCGCGAGCAGTCGGCCATCAAGGGGCGCGTCGCGCCGGGCGCGCTGGTCTTCACGCTGATGGAAGGGCTGCTCACGCAGGCCACCATGCAGGGCGTCGGCTTCGCGTTCCTCAACATGGAACTCGACATCAAAGGCCCGACCTATGTGGGCGACACGATTCACGTGGAATGCGAGGTGATCGAATGCAGGCCTAGCAAGGGGCGCCCCGGACTTGGGCTGGTGCGCACCCGCAACCGCGTGATCAAGCAGGACGGCACGGAAGTGATGGTGTACACGCCGCTCAGACTCGTTAAAGGCAAGGAATACAAGGCCTGAGCATGGAAAATCCCCAACAACCCCTCGAACCGGCGACCGGCCCGTTAGCCGGTGTCCGCGTGATCGACCTGACCATCAACGTGCTCGGTCCTGTCGCCACGCAGCTACTCGGCGACATGGGCGCGGACGTCATCAAGATCGAACCGCCCGAAGGCGACCAGAACCGCAAGAATGGCCCTGGCCGCAATCCCGACATGGCAGTGTTCTATACGATCATGAACCGCAACAAGCGCAGCGTGATCCTGAACCTGAAGCAGGCCGAATGCCACGAAGCGCTGCTCAAGCTCGTCGAGACCGCCGACGTCATCGTGCACAGCATGCGCCCGAGTGCCGCCGAGCGCCTCGGCATCGACTATGAAACCGTGCGGGCGCGCAACCCACGCATCGTGTACGCGTCGGGTGCCGGCTATCGAATCGACGGACCCTACAAGGACCGCCCCGCTTTCGACGACGTGATTCAGGGCGAAACCGGCATTGCCGCGATGAACCGCGACGCGGACGGCTCGCCGCGGTACTTCCCCACCGTGATCGTCGACAAGTTCTGCGGCTACGTGCTGGCGTCGTCGATCGGCATGGCGCTCTATCACCGCGAGCGGACCGGTGTCGGCCAGCTCGTCCATGTGCCGATGTTCGAAACGATGCTGCAATTCAATCTTTTCGAGCATCTTTGGGAAGGTGCGCTGGGCTCCAATGACGGAACCGGCCTGGGCTATCCGCGCATGTTCTCGCCGCACCGCCGGCCCTACGCGACAAAAGACGGGCATATCTGCCTGCTCGCCGTGAATAACGAGCAATGGCGCCGCGTGCTGTGCGCAATCGATGCAGCGCATCTGCTCGACGACCCGCGCTTCCGCCACATGGCCGAGCGTATGCGCAACATCAGCGAGCTGTATCGCATCGTCGGCGACGCCATCCGCAAGAAGACAACTGCGGAATGGAATGCGATCTTCGCCTCGGCGGACGTGCCGCACGGCCCCGTGCGCGACCTGAAAGACCTGATGCACGACGCGTACATCAAGGAGACCGGGTTCTTCCAGCGCTTCGAGCACCCGACCGAAGGCGACATGGTCATGACCTCGATACCGGTGCACTTCTCCGAGTCGCCCGGCAACGTTCGCTATCTGCCGCCGAATCTCGGCGAGCACAGCATCCAGGTTCTGGTCGAAGCGGGATATAGCGCGGACGAAGCGAGCGCGCTCCTCGCCCGGGCCACAGGAAGGGGCGAAGCCGTATCGGAAGCGCTGAGCAAGGATTAACTGGCGCGACAGCGCCTCGCACATCACGGAGGGAATCAATGAAGGGGCTCAAGGAGAAGGTCGTCGTCGTCACTGGCGCGGCAGGTGGGATCGGAACCGCCATCAGCAGACGATTCGGCGACGAAGGTTCGACCGTCGCGCTGTTCGACCTGAACGAAGAAGGCGCCGTGCGTGTCGCGGCGGAAATCGAGGCGGCGGGCGGCAAGGCGCGAGCCTACCGCGTCGACATCACGGATCACGAAGGTGTGCATGCTGCGGTGGCGAGAGTCGAGGAAGAACTGGGACCGATCGAGGTTCTCGTGAACAACGCCGGCTGGGACATGGGTGCGTTCTTCCTGCAAACCGAGAAACCGTTCTGGGACAAGGTGGTGGCAATCAATCTGTACGGACCGCTGAACATGCACCATGCCGTGCTGCGACGGATGGCCGAACGCGGCCGTGGCCGCGTCGTCAACATCTCGTCGGATGCGGGACGCGTGGGCTCCTCGATGGAAGCGGTGTACTCGTTCTGCAAAGGCGGCCTCATCGCCTTCACGAAGACGATGGCACGCGAAATGGCCCGCCAGATGATTCCCGTCAACGTCGTTTGCCCCGGCCCGACCGCGACCCCGCTTCTCGACAACCTCGCGCAGGGCGAGAGAGGCGAGCGCATGAAGGCCGCCCTCGTGAAGGCCGTGCCGTTCGGCCGCATGGGCGAACCTGGCGACATCCCGGGCGTGGTGGCCTTTCTCGCGAGTGACGACGCCGCGTTCATCAGCGGTCAGGTCATCAGCGTGTCGGGCGGTCTGACGATGGCTGGATAAACGGCAGCGCGAACGCAATCAACCAACAACATTGGAATACGACATGGAATTCAAGGACATCGGCTATCAGGAGGCGGACGGGGTCGCGACGATCACCATCAATCGCCCGAAGGTGTACAACGCATTCAGCGCCAACACCGTTGAGGAGCTTATCAAGGCCTTCGGCCTCGCGGGATGGAACAAGGATATCGGCGTCGTGGTGCTCACGGGCGCCGGCGACAAGGCGTTCTGCACGGGCGGCGACCAGTCCGGCGACGGCTACAACGGGCGCGGCACCGTCGGCCTGCCGATCGAGGAACTGCAAAGCATCATCCGCGACATTCCGAAGCCCGTGATCGCACGCGTGAACGGCTATGCAATCGGCGGCGGCAACGTGCTGGTGACGCTCTGCGATCTCGCCATCGCTGCCGAGACCGCGGTCTTCGGTCAGGTCGGCCCGAAGGTCGGGTCGGTCGATCCGGGCTTCGGCACCGCCTACCTCGCGCGCATCGTCGGCGAGAAGCGCGCGCGGGAAATCTGGTACCTGTGCCGCAAATACAGCGCGAAACAGGCGCTCGACTGGGGTCTCATCAACGCCGTCGTGCCCGCGGAACAACTCGACGCCGAAACGAAGAAGTGGTGCGACGAGATTCTGCAGATGAGCCCCACCGCTATTGCGCTCGCAAAGCGCTCGTTCAATATCGATACCGAGAACATCCGCGGCATCGGCGCGTTCGCGATGCAGGCGCTTGCGATGTACTACGACACCGACGAATCGAAGGAAGGCGGCAATGCGTTCCGCGAAAAGCGCAAGCCTGAGTTTCGCAAGTACGTGAAGTGACCGGCAGAAATGCCGGCGGGGCGACGCTCAGCGTCGGCGTCGCCCTTTGCGCATACGCGCGCCGAAGTTCAGTATTTGCGGAAGTTCACGCCGACACGCGTGCCAAGCCCCGGGAGCCGGTTGATGGGGCGGCTGCCATGCTCCGGGGCGGCTTCGCCCCATGCGAACCACACGTCAGGCTCGCGCGCATCGCCCACGCGCCGCCAGCGGCCGTCCACCTGCGGATTCTTGAGCGTCCCGAGACCGACCAGACGCCCGCGCGGATCGGGCATGAACTCCCACTCTTCGCCGAACGCTGAGTAACGGATGCCTTCCTGCCAATACCCATTCGCGCCGAAATCGATGGTGCCCGTCACGTCATAGGTAAAGCGCACCTCGCCCTTCTCGTTGCCGAGAATCGCGAAGCCGAACATGTCGTTACCTAGCGTGAAGTGCCCGAAGTCGATGCTGCCGTCCTTATAACGCGTCGCCCACGTGTACCAGACGAGTTCCAGCTTCTCCTGCACCAGCGCATCTTTCGTCTTGTAGATCTCGCCGCCCTCGTACATATGGATCGGATCGAAGCCGATCATGCCGCGTACCTTCTTTCCGAGTATCGTCCCTTCCATCTCGAAGATGTTCGCGACGTAGTACATGCCCGCGTCGCGGCCCGGCAGATACCAGTGCATGCCGGGCTTGACGAGCTTGCCCTTGATATCCATGCCGTTCTCTTCGTACCAGCTGCAATCCTCGGGCGTCCAGGTGACGTGAAAGCGATTGCCGGGCGCCTGCGGGTGGCTTCGCCAGTGGATGCGCCCCTCTTCGAGCGTTCTTGCGAATCCATCGTTCGGCACCGATTCCTTGCCTACCGGATGCATATGCATGCCGTCGTCGTGGCCGAGCGTCGTGCACAGGTAGAAACGCCGCCGCGTGTCCTTCGCGTCGGTCCGCAGGCCAGCGGGAATCCGCCGCATCGGGCAATAGATCTCGCCATCCTCGTCGCGCAGCGTTCCCCACAGGTAGAGCGCTTCGGGCGGCATGCCGAAGTAGGCGCGGTTGGACAGCATGTCCTCGATGGTGGGCTCGAAGGCGCTGACAAGAGGCTGCCAGCCAAAGTCGCCGCGGCGCGGCATGGATAGTTTGGTGTCGCTCATGGTCGTTACACCCGTCACGATGGTGAAGTGGTTGGAGCGGCTCACTATAGGTATCCTCGCGCGTGGCTGAAAACCGGTCGATCCGCTCGTCTGGCCACGAGCACGCCCGGCGCGCGATCAGCACAGGGGCACAGGAGCTAACGTATTGATTTACCGGCTTTCTCTGCGGTCCGGAAACGCGCGCTGCCTGCGCGCACGAAAGCTTCGTTACATGTAACGATCATGTGCGATATATTGAACGACGTTCGCATTTAATACTGAACTCGGACATGCCAAAGTCGTCTGCCGAACGCGTCGCCGCTTATCGCACCCGCAAGAAGGCCGAAGGCATGGTGAGCCTGACACTGGTCGTCCCGGCAGCCGACGTCGCCCTCTTCAGCCAGTTCGCCGCGCAACGCCGCGAAAAGCTGCGCGACAACATGCATCCTGGCCAAGCCCCGCGCCAGCAGTGGCTCTCGATGCTGGCCGCGATGACGCCTGCGCTGCCCCAAACTGCCGAGTCGCGTCGCAAGCGCGATGCGATCGGCGCACCGATCACGCGTGCGCAGACGCTCTTCATGGCGCTGCTGAAGCACATCATCGATCTGGGATGGCCGGCAGGACTACCGCTCGGCTCCGAGCAGGAATTGATGAAGGTCCATGGAGTAAGTCGCGCTGCGTTGCGCGGAGCGATCCGCTTGCTCGAGCACCACTGCATCGTGAGAGTGCAGCGCGGCACCGGAGGCGGCGTGATCGTCGCCCAGCCGGACCTGAGCGCGACGATGCAGGCAGTCAGCGTCTATCTGGAGTATGCGGGCATCGCGCCGCGCGATATTCTCGCAACGCGCCGCACGCTCGAACTGGCCGTCCTGGATCTCGTCATCGAACGGCTCGACCATGAAGGTGAGCGACGCGTGCACGACCAGGTTCAGGCCGAGGCGCCACTCGACGGCCGTGCCGGCGCCGATGAGTTGCTGCGATTTCATTTCCTGCTCGCCGAACTTTGCGGCGATCCCGCACTGCGTCTCTTCGACGGCATCGCCCTGCAACTTGCCGATGCGCATTCCACGTTTCATCGGCGCAGCCGAACGGACCGCGACCGCGTCGTGGCGAGGATCAAGGAATACCATCGCGAGATCGCGCGCGCGATCATTGCCCGCGATAAAGAGCAGGCTCGCAGGCAAATGGCCGACTACATATCGGGGATCAGGACGTGGCTGGAGTAGCGGCAGCGCTGCGCTTGCCTGCCCGCCTCAACGGTCACCGGTCTCCACGCAGGCAACGTTCTCTTCGGTATCGGGTGACGAATGCCGAGCAGATCGGTGATTCGCGTTCTGAACATCTGGGGGCGCACGATGTCCTTCCCTCCTGCAGGTCAGCGAAACGAGATCGTGTGGCCGCCATCCACCGCGATCGTCTGGCCGTTGATATAGCCGCCCGAACGCGATGCGAGCATCACGGCTAGCCCAGCGATCTCGTCGACCTCGCCGAAGCGCTGTGATGGATTGCGACCACGGTACCATTCGACCATCGCCTCGTCCTCCCATTGCGATCGCGCCATCTCGGTCTTGAAGGTGCCAGGCGCGATGCAATTGGCGGTGACGCCCTTTGCGGCGAATTCCATCGCGAGGTTTCTCACGAGCTGCATGTCGGCGGCTTTGGTGAGCCCGTAGGTTCCCGTCACGGCATCGCCGAACAGGCCAACCACGGATGCCACCGAAATAAAGCGCCCATAGCCACGCTCGATCATGCCGGGCACAGTCATCTGCGCGAGCCAGATATTGCTCTGGACGTTGACCTGCATGAACTTGTTGAACGTTTCGTCTTGCAGATCGAGTGCCGAGCCTATCCACGGGTGAATCGCGGCATTGGCCATCACGATGTCGACCCTGCCCCACTCGCCGTTCGCCGCAGCCACGAGAGCTTGCAATTCCGCTTTTCGGCCGATGTTGCAGGCGAACGGCAAGGCCACCCGAGTCCCGATCTTTTCGTTGATGGCTTGCGCGGCAGTTTCGCAGGCGTCGGCGTTACGGCCGGAAACGACGACTTTGGCGCCGTGTTCCGCCATGCCGAGCGCACTGGCATAGCCAATGCCGCGACTCGATCCGGTGACGATTGCGACCTTGTCCGTGAGGTCAAAAAGCGATGAGGACATACGTGCTCCACAAAAATGGAGGCTTGTCGATGAAAGCCCTCGCGTCGCGCGCTTCGCTCAGCCAAGCGATTATTTCCCCACCTGCCATGCCATGCCGCCGCTTTGCTTTCTTTGCGCCAATGCCGCCTTCTCGATCCGCAACGCCTCTTCCAGCGAAGCTAGCGCACCCTGATCGATCACGCGCTTGACCGTCGCGACGAGCTCGGGTCGGCGGCTCGCAATCGTCTTCGCTAGTGACGCTGCCCGCTCCATCAGTTGATCGTGGCTGACCACCTCGTTCGCGAGGCCGATGCGCAACGCGGTGGCCGCGTCAATCGGATCGCTCGTCAAGCTGAACTGCTTCGCCCACCGCGGACCCACGATATACGGCAACCTCGCGGTCATGCCGCCCCCCGCGAGCGCGCCGATTTTCGTGTGCGTGTCGGCAAAGCGCGCACGCTCGGACGCGATGATGAAATCGCACCCCATTGCAAGTTCCAGCCCGCCTGTAACGGCAGCGCCGTTGACCGCCGCGATTACCGGCTTGGTGAGGCGCGGCCACATATCGATCATGTCCGCGACCCGCGTGCGCGGCGCATCGGGCGCGGAAAAATCATTCAGGTCGAGCCCAGCACAAAAGGCCGGATCGGCGCCCGTCACGATAAGGACGCGCAGGCTTTGGTCCGCTTCGAAACGATGCAAGGCGTCGACCAGCGCTTCGGTCAATGCGAGGTTCAGTGCGTTGCGGGCCGCGGGCCGGTTCAGTGTCAACGTGAGAACCGTTCCGTCACTCTGCACGCCGAGCAGATCGGTTGCTTTCGCGTTCATGGCAATGCCTCGAAAGGGTTCACGCCGCCGCGACCATTGCCTCGTGCTGAATCTGGCGTGCGTAGCGATTCAGGTGATAGTCCGCGTTGCCGAACAATGCGTCGAGCACCAGATGACGGCGATAGTGATGGCCCACCTTGTATTCATCCGTGATGCCGTAGCCACCGTGCAACTGGATACCCTGTTGCGTGACGAACTTCGCGCTACGAGTGGTCTGTGCCTTGCAGCCCGAGATTTCGACGCTCCGGTTCTCCCTGTCCTCGCTGATAGAGAGCAACGCACGGTGCAGTGTTGCGCGCGCCTGCATCGCTTCGATCGCCATGTCGGCCATCCGGTGTTGCAGCGCCTGGAAGCTGCCAATCGCCACCCCGAACTGCTTGCGCGTTTTCAAGTACTCCGACGCGAGCTCGATAGCGTCTTCCATATCGCCCACCAGTTCGGCACAGATCGCAACGACCGCTTCGTCAACGGCGGCCTGCAGTCCTTCGAACGCTTGCCCAGCCTCACCCAGAACATTCGATTCTGCGACGATCACACCATCGAGCAGCAAGTCGGCAGATGGCGTGCCGTCGAGCAACGCGCAAGTCTTCAGCGTCACGCCTGCCTGCTTCGGATCGACGACGAAAACCCCGATGCCGTCCGTGGCATCGGCTGCACCCGCCGCTCGAGCGACGACGAGCAGACGGTCTGCAACGGGCGCTCCAACCACGAGCGTCTTATAGCCGTCCAGCCGCCACGACCCGTCCTCAGTCTTCTTCGCAGTGGCCGTCACGTAATGCACCTGACCCCGCGCTTCACGTTCACTTTGCGCGACTGCATAGACAGTCTCGCCCGAAACGATCTCGCCAAGTATCGCCTCGCGCTGCCCGTCTCGCCCGCAGCGCGTGACAAGTGATGCAGGAAACACACCACACATCACGTATGGCTCCAGCACCAGCGCGCGCCCGATCTGCTCGGCCACGATGGCGCTTTCGACTGACGAGAAACCGAGCCCGCCCAATTCATCCGGCACCGCGACACCGAGCCAACCCATTTCGCCGAACGTACGCCACGTCTCGCGCGAAAATCCGCCTCCTTGCGAAGCAAGATTGCGACGATGTTCGAACGTATAACTCTTTTGCAAGAAGCGTTGCGCGCTTTCCTGCAACATCCGCTGTTCGTCGCTCAACTCGAAGTCCATGCTGCACCCTCTTTATGCCGGCAATTGATGCGATCCCACGTCTCGGGGATCGAAGACCGTTCGTGACTCGATACGGCGTCAAAGATCGAACAGTGCTTTGGCGATGATGTTTCGCTGAATTTCGGCCGTCCCGCCATAGATCGAGCAAGCCCGCCGATAGAAGACCTCTGCCGCCAGGCCTGGCGCGTATTCAGGTCCGATGAACTGGGCCTCGCGCAGCTCTCGCTCTTCATTCGGATCGGGATAGAACACGGCGCCATAATCGCCGATCACCTCCAGCAGCATCTCCGTGAGCTTCTGATGGAGTTCAGATCCGCGCACTTTGAGCATGGATCCGATCGCCATGCCGCCACTGCGCTCGTCTATCCCTTGATGCAGGATTTTCTGCACCGCCATGTCGATAGCGCGAACCTCCAGTTCGTGCTGCGCCAAACGTGCCGCAAACGTCGGATCCTGGATCAATGGCTTGCCGGCCATCCGTTCGCGCGAGGCGTAGTGCCGGATCTTGCGCAGATAGCGCTTGAGGGCAGGCGCTTCAGCGCCAAGAAACGCCCGCTCGTTAAAGAGCAGAAACTTGGTGTATCCCCACCCCTTGTTGACCTCGCCGATAAGGTTTTCAGCAGGCACACGCACGTTGTCGTAGAAGACTTCCGCCAGGTGATGGCAGCCATCGAGCGACGCGATCGGCCGCACGGTAACGCCCGGCGACGACATGTCGAGCAGCAGGAAGGAAATGCCCTTTTGTGGCTTCGCTTCGCTATCCGTGCGGACCAGCACGAAATTCCATTGACCGTAGGCGCCGAAGCTGGTCCAGATCTTCTGTCCATTGACGATGTAGTGGTCTCCATCGAGAACCGCCGTCGTACGTAGCGATGCAAGATCGGAACCCGAGCCCGGCTCTGAAAAACCCTGTACCCAGAACACTTCACCACGCCGGATAGGAGGAAGAAAGCGCCGATTCTGCTCTTCGTTGCCAAACTCGCAAATCACGGGTCCGACGAGCGACACGCCCGCCTGATTCTGTATCGGTGCGCCTGCCAGATAGCATTCTTCCTCGAAGATGTAACGCTGCATCGCGGTCCACCCCGTGCCGCCGTCACCAGCCGGCCAATGCGGCACTGACCAGCCGTGCGTTTCGTGCAAGATGCGAGTCCAGCGCTGTGAATCGTCGTCACCTGCCAGAAAGCCCTGCTGCCCGCGAAAGGCCAGGTCGGCCGGCAAATGCTCGTTGAGGAACGCACGAACTTCTTTGCGGAACGCGATGTCCGCGGGATCTACGCGAAAATCCATGGTTTAACTTCCGGCGTTTTCAGTACGTTGAACCGCGGCGCGCGCCTCGATCTGCGCCCGCTGCTGCGCCAGCGTTGCCGACCAATGTACGCGGCGTGGGCGGCACGCAATAAAGCTCGTCCACGACAGCGCGCCGTCGCTCGAGCACATTGCGTTGGCTGATTGCGCTCTTTGCACTCAATTCGCCGTTATCGAGCGTCGGCTGCTCGCTTTCGAGCACGATGCGCGCAATGCGCGTAGAGCTGCCGCCAGGACGCGCGGCGAGCTGGTCGAGTCCGGTCTGGAAGAACGCGCGCACGCCGCGGCTGTTGATGATCTGGTCGGCGCCCGGCATCGGATCGTGAAGGTCGTCGCAAAGCGCACGGCACGCTTCGATGTCAGGGAAGACGAGCGCGCTCAGGTAGTCGCGGTCGTGCCCGGCAATCACGATATCCCGCGCATACGGGCCCAACACGTTCAGCGCGTACAGTCGCAACTCGGCGACGTTGACCCAGGTGCCCGAGGACAGCTTGAAATTTTCCGCAATGCGTCCGTCGAAGCGCAGTCCCAGTTCGAGGCGCTGCGGGTCGATGAACGTTGCTGCGTCACCGGAGCGGAAATAGCCTTCCTCGTCGAACGCGGCGGCGGTGCGCTCGGGATCTTTCCAATAGCCGGGCGTCACACAGTCGCCGAGGAAACGGATTTCCAGCTTCGCGCCGACCGGCGCCACCTTCACTTTGACGCCGGGCACGGGCAACCCAGCAATCGCTTCCCGTCGCGGATCCCAGGCCGCCGATAGCGGCGTTGGGCCTGCTTCCGTGCTGCCGATGCCCGACATGATGAGCACACGCTGGCCGATGGTACGCACCGCGAGCTCGTCGAGTTGAGCCCAGATGTATTTCGGCAGACTTGCGCCGCCGTAGTAGATGAGCGCGAGTTTGCTAAAGAATTTCTCGCGCAGTGCCTTGTCCGCCTGCAGATGCGGAATGAGCGAGGCCAACCCTTGCGGCGTATTGAGGTAGACCGCCGGCGCGATTTCACGCAATGCCTGAACCGTCGGGCCAATTTCCTCCGGCGTTGGCTTGCCTGGGTCCAGGTAGTAAGTCCCCCCGCCGTACAGCACCATGCCGAAGTTATGCGTGCCGCCAAAAGTGTGATGCCAAGGCAGCCAGTCGACGAGATCCGATGGTCCGTCCTGAAGAAACGCGAACACCTGGGCGACTTGCTGTCGATTGCTGCACAACATGCGCTGCGAATAGATCACGCCTTTCGGTGCGCCTGTCGTTCCCGAAGTAAACATGATCTTGCCCACCGTATCCGGGCCGACTGCCTTGAACGCCTTGTCGACGTCGGCTGTAACCGGCGTCTTCAGCCACTGCGCGACGCGCGAACCGCCACGACCCTCCGGCAACGGACCGACGACGACACATTCCACGTCGCCGAACACCTCACGCAATGCGCGGCCATACTGCTCGCCGTCCTCCGCGAAGACGAGGCCGGGCGTGCATACGGCCGCGAGTTGCCTGAGCTTCGAAAAGTCCTGCGATAACAGCGAATACGCGGGCGTCACCGGGATATAGGGAATCCCGACGTGCAATGCGGCGAGCGCGAAGAGCGCGTGTTCAAAGCTTCGATCGGAAAGAATCATCAACGGACGAGACGGCGACAATCCTCGATCGAGCAGCGCCTGCCCCAGCGCACGCGCACCGTCGAACGCCTGGCGGTAGGTCAGAGACTCCCATGACTTGCCGTCCGGCGTCCGCCGCGCAAGCAACGCGCGCTCGGGCGTGACGCTCGCCCAGTGTTCGAGCCGCTCCGTCAAGCGGACGGGATACGCCTGGAGCGGTTCCTTCAGTTCATACACCACGCTTCCGTCTGGCCTTCGCTCGACGATGGCATCCATGCTGCCGACGCGAATCGGGCGAAACGGCACATCCATCAGGGCGTCGTGCGAAGCCATACCTGCATCCATCTGAGTCGTCCTGTTGTTATCTGGCAAGTCATGTCCCGCGAGCGCTCGCATCGCCTTCCGATACCTGGAAATGTTGCGGGCCAAGAGCAACCAATAATTGAACGTCGATCATCTTGCTGAACCAGAATAACGCGAAATCCCAGCCACGTCTATCCGTTGTCACCCACGAGGAAAGCCTGATAGCACACACGCAATCTGGCGCGAACGACGTGCGCAATGTTCGGCACGATCGCAGGTTTGCGCATCGCACAACAACGTGGACAGAAAACAAAAATTGCGCTAATTTCTGAACGCCATTCGCATTATTAAACATGACACCGGATCGTAATCGATTGCCGGAACCAAGGAGCCATCATGTCGGAAGAGGTTGTCGTCACCGCTGCCGTTCGCACCGCTATTGGAGACTTCGGTGGCGCGCTATCGAGCATTCCGCCCACGGCGCTAGGCGCAACGGTCGTTCGCGCGCTGCTCGAGCGATCGAATCTGCCGGGTGAAGAGGTGGGTCAAGTGGTGTTCGGCAACGTGATCCATACCGAGCCTCGCGACATGTATCTCGCGCGCGTCGCCGCGATGGAAGGCGGCGTCAGCGCGGACGCACCGGCGCTGACGCTCAACAGGCTATGCGGCTCCGGCCTTCAGGCAATCATCTCCGCTGCGCAAGCCATCGCGCACGGCGACACGGAGATTGCGATCGGCGCTGGTGCAGAAAGCATGTCGCGCGCAGCATACGTTGCGAGCGGCGCGCGTTGGGGTTCGCGCATGGGCGACATCCGCCTGATCGACATGATGGTCGGCGCGTTGACCGATCCGTTCAGCGCATGCCATATGGGCGTAACCGCAGAGAACGTCGCAAAGAAGTACGGCATTTCGCGCGACGACCAGGACCTGCTCGCCGTCGAATCGCACCGGCGCGCAGCGCAAGCTATTCATGACGGCAACTTCCGCGAGCAGATCGTGCCCGTAGCACTGCGCACGAAAAAGGGTGAAACCGTTTTTGACACCGATGAGCATGTGCGGTCGGGCACGACCATCGCCGATCTCGCCAAATTGCGCCCGGCGTTCCAGAAAGACGGTACGGTCACGGCCGGCAATGCGTCGGGCCTCAACGACGGCGCGGCTGCAGTCCTGCTGATGGCCCGTCGCAGCGCCGAACAACGCGGCCTTCGTCCGCTTGCGCGACTCGTTTGCTGGGCTCACGCGGGCGTCGATCCGCAATACATGGGCATCGGCCCGGTCCCTGCGACACGCAAGGCCCTGCAGCGCGCGGGTTTGACCGCCGCAAATCTCGATGTGATCGAAGCGAACGAGGCGTTTGCCGCTCAAGCTTGCGCCGTGGCGAAGGAGCTGGAATTCGACAGCGCAAAGGTCAACCCGAACGGATCGGGCATCGCGCTCGGCCATCCGATCGGCGCAACCGGCGCCGTCATTGCGGTCAAGGCCATTCACGAGTTGCATCGTTGCGGTGGGCGCTATGCGCTCGTGACAATGTGCATCGGTGGAGGTCAAGGCATCGCGGCCATCTTCGAGCGCATTTAGGGCTTCGCACAGCGTTATCCATTCAACCAGAGGGACATACGTGGTACGCCCCGAACAACGACTCCACCCGCAACGGCAGCCGGTGGCACCACGCCCCGCTGCGACGATGCTCTTGCTACGCGACGCGCAATACGAGGGTTCGCGCGCCATTGAAGTGCTGATGACACGACGTTCGGCGCAAGCGAGCTTCGCGCCGGGCGCGTTCGTCTTTCCTGGTGGCGCAATCGACCCGTCCGATGGACGAATCGCCGGCGGCGTACGACGGCGCCCCACGCAAGACGATACGCAAGCGATTCAGGCCGTGGCCGCCATTCGGGAAACATTCGAAGAGCTCGGTGTGCTGCTGGCATGGCGACACGACGGCGGTTTCGTCGACGACCACGATATTGCGAGGCTAGACCGGGCGACAGCGATCGAAGACCATTGTTCGCATCACGGCCTCTCACTCGCCGCGGATCGGGTCTATCCGTTTGCGCATTGGATCACCGATCGTGACCTGCCGCGGCGCTTTGACGTGCAGTTTTTCGTGGCGCGCATGCCCGTCGGTCAAACCGCTGTCGCGGACGGCGCCGAGCAGTTCGAACCGGTGTGGGTCCGTCCCGACGAGGCACTGGCACGCCATGCTTCGGGCGACTTCACGATGATCTTCCCGACCGTGCGAACGCTCGAACGCCTTCGCTCGTTCAACTCGGTTGATGCACTGCTCACGGCGTGCAGGTCTGAAAGGTCGCTGTGGAGCAGTTGTCCGCGCGGTGGGTTGAGCTCAGGCAGCGTCGTGCGCTGCATGGAAGGTGACCCCTCATATGGGGAACTGCGTCTCGTGTGCCCCGACGGTCAGGTGCTCCACTCTCTGGATTGGCGATCGACGCAAACCGCCCCGCTTCTGAGAAACGTGATGCGGTTGACCGCCAGCAACAGCGGCTTGATGACGGGCCCAGGCACGAATAGCTACATCGTCGGCACGATGGCGACCGGCTTCATCGTGATCGATCCGGGGCCGGACGACCAGGCGCATCTTCAACGCATCTTCGCAGCTACGGGCGGCGCTATTCGAATGATCGTCTGCACGCACTCCCACGTGGATCACGCGCCCGGGGCGAGGCCACTGCAGTCCATGTGTCCGCACAAGCCACCAGTCCTCGGTCGGTCGGCCGGGCCTGCCGACAGGGCAAGCCATCACTTCGTTCCGGACCGCGAATTGCTCGATGGCGATGTGCTGACACTTGCGCATGACGGCGAGACGCATCGATTGCTGGTCGTCTCGACACCGGGGCACGCAAGCAACCACGTGTGCCTGGTCCTTCTGGAAGACGGACTGCTATTCAGCGGCGATCACATTCTGAATGGCAGCACGACCATCATCGATCCTCCCGACGGCAACATGACGGCGTACCTCACGTCACTCGACCGGTTGAACGCGATTTGCACCGAACGTGACATCGACTTTATTCTGCCCGCACATGGGTACGTGCTGGACCGCCCGCATGACCAGATCGCCCGCCTCAAGGCACACCGTCTCGCCCGGGAAGCAAAGATCGCCGGCGCGGTAAAGGCACTGCCGACCGGTTCGATCGACGACTGGCTGCGTCTTGCTTATACCGATGTTCCCGAAAGGCTCTGGCCAGCGGCATCCCGGTCGCTGCTGGCGCATCTCGAACGACTCGACGAACAAGGTCATCCGACTTCGCAGGCCTGATTGCGATCGTAATACATGCATCGGCTGCCACGCCCGCTAAAACCGGGGGCGCGGTCAGCCTGGTTCGACGGCCGTCTTGCTGCGGACTCAGCTCTCTTCTACAAGCGCAGCCAGCCGGCCATGAATGAGTGCGCGCGCCTCGGCGACCATCCGACTCACGAGTTCCGCGCAGGTGGGAATGTCCTCGATAAGCCCGATTGCGAGGCCAGCCGGAAACGTTCCGTCTTCGGTGTCACCCGTCTCGTACACTCGCTTACCGCGCTCACCGCTCACCAGCGGCTTGAGATCCGCAAACGTCACACCTTCTTTTTGCTCGAGTTCCAACACCTGCTCCGCTACCGAATTCCTGAAGATACGCGACGTGTTCTTCAGCGTGCGGAAGATCAACGCCGTATTGCGCTCGTCATGCTCTACCAGCCTGCGCTTGACGTTCTCGTGAATCGGCGCCTCGCGCGTTGCCATGAAGCGCGTACCCATATTGATCCCATCCGCGCCGAGCGCGAGCGCGGCGACCATGCCGCGCGCATCGGCAATGCCGCCTGACGCAAGCATAGGAATATGCAGTTTCGCGGCCGCGGCCGGCAACAGGATCAGATTGGGCACGTCGTCCTCGCCCGGATGTCCGGCGCACTCGAATCCGTCCACGCTCACGGCGTCGCAGCCCAACGCCTCCGCTTTCAGCGCGTGACGCACCGACGTGCACTTGTGGATGACCTTGATGCCCGCAGCCTTGAATGCGGGCATATATGGCTCGGGATTGCGTCCCGCCGTCTCGACGATCTTCACACCGTTCTCCACGACCGCTTGCACGTACTCGTCGTACGGCACTGGCTTGATCGTCGGCAGAATGGTCAGGTTGACGGCGAACGGCTGATCCGTCATTGAGCGAACCCGAGCGATCTCGTTGCGCAGCGCCTCGGGCGTGGGCTGCGTCAGAGCGGTGATGGTGCCGAGCGCACCGGCGTTCGAGACGGCGGCGGCAAGTTCAGCGCGACCCACCCACATCATGCCCCCTTGAACAATGGGGTATCGAATCCCAAGCAGCTCTGTAATGCGCGTTTTCATGTGCTGATCCCTGTGTAAGTGCAACCTGATTTTTCGACCCGCAATGGTCGAACGTCGCGTGTAAGATGCGCCGGTCGTTTGTATTTACGAACACCGTGCAATTATATACACTTCCTCCACATCGCCGACACTCGTGTGCCGCACTCGCGGACGCCGATGCGATTGCACGAGGCATGAATGATCAGGAGAGTTGATGAACAAACGAGACAATCAGATTGGCGCTGAGGAAGCGTCGATTCGCCCCACGCAGGACGAGGCGGAACAGGCCGTGCGCACGCTGATCCGATGGGCCGGTGACGATCCCGAAAGGGAAGGTCTCATTCAAACACCCGCACGGGTCGCGCGCGCGTACCGCGAGTTCTTCTCGGGCTATGACTCCGATCCGATGCAGATTCTCGCCACCACGTTTTCCGAAGTGGATGGCTACGACGAGATGGTGGTGCTAAAGGACATCCGTTTCGAGAGCTACTGCGAACACCATATGGTGCCCATCATCGGACGTGCGCACATTGCCTACTTGCCCGAGCATCGCGTGGTCGGCATCTCCAAACTCGCCCGCCTCGTCGATGTCTATGCCAAGCGCCTACAGATTCAGGAGAAGATGACCGTTCAGATCGCCGATGCGCTGAACACCGTGCTGCAGCCGAAGGGAGTCGCTGTCATTCTCGAAGCTGCGCATCAGTGCATGAGTACGCGAGGCGTGCACAAGCCCGGCGCATCGCTGGTGACGAGTCGAATGCTGGGCGCATTCCGTGACGATCCTTCCACCCGCCGCGAGTTTCTGTCGATTGTCGGTCACAGCACGATTGCGCCATTACCCAATAGCTGAAAGCCAACGTCGGCTTGCTGCCGACGTTGGCTTTCATGGCAAATCGATGCTGGGATCCGTGGCAAGCGTCGTTGCCGGCTTGCGTCTGGCCTTAAACCTCGCTGGGTTGGCGAGTCTTTAAAGGCCGTTCGTAAGAGACGTCTTCACGATTTCGTGCACTGACGCCATTGCCCATCAGGATTTCGCGCCACGCAGTGGGCACTTCCGCAGGGGTCAGTTCGTTGATCGCTTCGGAGATGCAGACGCGGGCGGCAATCGCCCACACGCCATCACGCTTTTCGAAGCGGTCGATATAGCGCCCCACCGCTAGCGTGTCAGGCTTGACGCGATTTTCTCCGAAGAAAAGCCAGTACGTCTCCCCGTGCGCCTCGTCGCCCTGCAATTCGACGCTGTGATTGAACACCATATGGTGGTGCGACAACTGATGCTCGGTATGGTACGCAAAGGCCCAGTCGACGAATTCCTCTGCATCTCCGACGAATGCGCCGTGGTCGTCGATCGCGTCCGGATGGTACGCCGACAGCGTCAACTTCCGGTCCATGCGATCGACCCCGCGGCAATAGCGGTGCACGCATTCGAGTATGTCCTGCTTATCCAACAGTGCTTCGACGCGTGCGCTCAGTTCTTCATTCATGGCTTCTACCGTTAGATAGTCATGGCGACAAAAAAGACGACCGCACCGATCACGGCGCCAATGAAGCAACAATCCTCGCCTGTCGACAAATCGGCTTCCTGCGCTCGCGCACGGCTCGCAATCGCACATCCGATGATGCCCGCCAATGCCGTCGCCCCGAGCACGGCAAACATCATCACGACGTCGAAGAGTGCGGACCGGCCTAGCTCTTCCATGCGCACATCGCGTTGCAGGAGCCAGACCGCCGCCGCCGAAATCGACAGGAGAATGAGTGGGAGCCATACTCTACGCGCTTCCCGAGCGCTCTCGCGAGTCAGCGTTTTCATCGCGCCCGGCCCTCCGTCCGCAGCTTGCCCAGAGCACGAGGCGCCACCGCGCCCAACACGCGCGCCGCCCAATTCGATTGTTTTGCGCGAGCCGATTCGTCCGACGACGGAGCGCCCTTTTCAGCGCGCTGGCGACGATAGTCGTACGTATAGTCCGCAAGAGGACCACGTAAATCGCTGTCGAGAAAGTACATCGCATGTCTCCGATCAGGCTTATGCCTCTCGGGCGCTTGCATGGCGCCTCTTGATGGACATCCTAGGCCATGGAATATGGTTATGCAACAAGTCGTTCAATTAATGATGTCGGTGTTTTCACTACCCGACAAGGCACAGACCGACGCGCATGCGCGAGCGCCCGCTGCACACATGGACGTGTGTGCGAACGGGTCGGCAATCAATGGGGGAAAGGGAATTGCAGCGCCAAGCCGCGTTCTCGACGCAGCTTAGCGATTCGAACATGACACGCAGACGAGTAATCAGGAGACCTGGAAGCCGCCGTCGACAGCGAGAAGCTGACCGGTGACATAGTCCGATGCCGGCGACGCGAAAAACAACACTGCCCTGGCGATATCGGAGGCGACGCCGATGCGGCCCAGCGGCATGCGACCAGGTTGGGTGATCGGCCCGTGAGCCTGATGAACCTTCGTCGATGCGGCCGCGCCCTCGGTTGCCACGCCGCCGGGCAGCACTGCGTTCACGCGAATTCCGTCTGCTGCGAATTCGAGCGCTGCCACCTTGGTGAGGTTGTTGACACCCGCCTTCGACGCGCCGTAGTCACCGTTGTCGAAAATCACCGGCTGCAGCGAAGCCACCGACGAAATATTGATAATGGAACCGCCGTTTTTGGCACCTTGCATTCGCTTGATCGCTTCGCGCATGCAGAGGAAGGTGCCGCGCAAGTTGATGCCGAGCACCTTGTCCCACTTTTCTGCCGACGTTTCGACGAATTGCGTCTTCGGATAGATGCCCGCGTTGTTCACGAGAATGTCGAGGCGCCCAAGCTTCGCCTGCACCGTTTCGTACATCGCAAGAATCGACGATTCATCGCCGATGTCCACCTTGATCGCGATAGCCTTGCCAGACGCACTTTCGATTTGCCTGGCCGTCTGCTGCGCCGCTTCCTCATTCAGGTCCGCCGCGACCACCGCCGCGCCGGCCGACGCCAGCAGCAAAGCCGTCTCGCGGCCGATGCCTGAGCCCGCCCCTGTTACCACCGCCACTTTCTGATCGAGATTGAAAAGACTCGCCACATTCGTGCTCATTGCTCCTCCTTTGGCTCGCCGCGCGAGCGGGTTATTTTCTGAACGTCATTCGCAAAGATAAACACACCACTTTGGAGTGTCAAGATGAATGAGAAGCGGATGACGAAAGGAGCAGCATGGACGAAGCTGTCGAGCGCGCGTATCACCCCGCCGCCGGCGACGCGATATCGCGCATGATGTCGAGCATCGAACGGTGGTAGGGCTTGTGAGGTCTATCGGCCCACACCAGCGACACCTCAGTTTCGCCTGAAGCCGGAACATCCTCGATGTCGACGAAGGCGACACCCTCCACGGGCAGGTATCGCGCCGAGTCCAGCATCAGACCGATGCCCAGTTCATGAGACACGAGGTTGAGCATCGTGTATGGATGGCGCGCTTGCTGGGTCACCCGCGGCGACAGCCCCGCCTCGCGGCGCGCTGTCTCGAACGCAGCGAACAGCGGCTGCGACATCTGCTGAGGGAACATGATGAGCGGGTATCGCGCGAGATCCGCGATACGAATTGAAGGCTGCGCCGCCACGGGCCACTTCGCCGGAACCGCGGCCACCACACGCAGACGCTCGATGACCACGCTTTCCAAACCGGAGACGTCCGCCGAGCTGGTGACTACCACGCCCAGGTCGATGCTGCCGTTTTTCACGCTGGCGACGGTCAAAGCACTGCCGCGCTCGATCAACCGGACGTCAACGCCCGGCCATTGCTTGCGAAGCCCCTGAATGGCTAGCGGCATGATTCGCAGCGCACACATCGGCACGAACGCTACGCTCAGGCTCGCCAGTTCGTCGGCGGCTTGCCGCACGCGCCGCTCGGCCAGCTCCGCTTGCGCGATCAGTGGCTTCGCTTCCGCGAGCAACGCGGCTCCGGCGGCTGTGAGCGAAACGCCTCGCGGTGTACGTTCGAGCAGCTTGATACCGAGCTGCTCCTCCAGCCGCATGATCGACTGGCTGAGCGGCGGCTGCGCCATGCCCAGGCGCGCAGCCGCACGGCCAAAGTGCTGGGTCTCCGCAACCGCAACGAAGTGTCTCAGATGCCGCAATTCCATGACGTGATATGGCTTTGATATCGGGTGTCCCCAGCATATCGCCTTTGTCCCGTTGCGGTGCACTACGGACGAACCCTGGTCATATCGGGTGCGCACTATCTTGACGTCCAGCACCGTTCAACATACATTTTAGAATGTCGTTCTACAATACGAACAATGACCAAGGCGACTCGGGTGAGTCGCATCCGCTATCAATAGCCGCGCCGCCGCGGTTAAACAGGAGACACAAGTGAAGAGCCTCGAAGAAAAACTCGCCTATGGCTTAAAGGTATTCGGCGAAATCATGGGTGAAGACAAGGCAGCCGGCTTACGTGCCGCAAGCGAGTCCACCGGCTTCGGATCCGACATTTCACGCCTTGCCATCAACTACGCGTTCGCGGATGTCTGGGGCGACGACAAACTCGAGCGCAAGCAGCGCAGCCTCGTCACGCTGGGCATTCTCATCGCCAGCCGGCAGACGCTCGAACTGAAGAACCACGTCCGCATTGCCGTGCGCAATGGTCTGAGCGCACGCGAACTCGAAGGGGTGCTGATTCAGGCGCTTCCGTACGCCGGGTTCCCCGCCGTCGCCTCCGCTACCACGGCCGTTCTGGAGACACTGCGGGAACTTGGCATCGACACCACGACCCGCACTTCGGAAGAGCGCGGATTGCTGTGAGCCGACATCAGAGCGCCCCCGCGACCAAACGAGACAATTTATGAGCACACCAAGCGTGGATATCGTGCCGACGATGCGGGAATTCAACGTTTCCAATGACCTGCTCGGCAATCACGCCGAGTTGCAAGAACGCTGGAACGAAGACGGCTACCTGTTCTTTCGCGACGTTCTCGACCACGAGCCGCTGGAGCGCATGCGCGGTCTGCTTGTTGATCATCTCGACAGCAACGGCTTCGTGGACCGCAACGACCGAGACGTGCGATGGACTGGCAAAGACCGCGAAAATTTCAGCTTTTTCCCCGTGAAGGCGATGAACGAGCAGGGTGCGGCACGCACCGTGATGGAAGACCCCGCAGTTCGTGCATTCTTTCAGCGGCTGTTCGGCGTACCGCTTTATTGGGTACCTTTCACCGAATACCGCACGTCGCCGCCCGCCATCGACAAAAGCCGCACACGGTTCGACTTCATTCATGAAGATGCTATCTACAGCGACCGCCTCGATTTCATCATTTGCTGGATTCCGCTCAGCGATATCGATGCGCGAGTCGGCGGACTGGCCGTCGCGGAAGGATTGCATAAGCTTCCGTGCCTGCACAGGAAGGACGGCGACAAAATCGTTCCCATCGATCTCGCGAGCGTGCCAGAAGACGCATGGCGTCGCACGAACTACCGCTTGGGCGACGTCCTGTTGATGAGCCGACGCACGCCGCACTCTGGTCTCAGCAATCATTCGGACCGCTTTCGTCTGTCACTCGACACGCGCATCCTGCCGCACGGCGGAAGTTTCCCATTTGAGCCCCGGCTGCCCTATGTGGGCACGCTGACGTCGATCGCATCGGACCAGATCGTTGTGCGCGACGCGCATGGTGAACATGTGTTGCGACTCGACGACACGAGTTATCTGCGCGGCCTCCAGGGCAACCGCCTGCGCGGAGACGAAATTGCCGGGGTTTATCAGCCGGGATCCGAGGTGATCGTTGCACATGAAGGCGGCCTCGTTCAAACGCTGCGCCCGCAGCATTGATCGTCGTGTCAGGCGCAAAGACGAAGCTTCGTCTTTGCGCCTCGCGCCATTCGCCTTGCTCTCTGGCGTGGCAGCTCTGAAGCATCGATCACTGGCATCCTTTGCTCGTTGATTTATGAACATCGTGCTAATATCGGAACGAATGCTTGTGAGCAACCAGGCCGCGAGCCTGCAATGGCTGTCACAGGGTTAGCGGCATCGCGCGCAAGCCGCCCAGGCGTGATACGCCTGGCCAACGTCTAACGTTCCACCTCGGGACAAGTCATGATCGATTCATCCGCCGCGGTACTCGTCATCGGCGCCACTGGCGCACAAGGAGGCGCCGCGGCTCGCCATCTTCTTGCGGCTGGACGCAAGGTACGCTTCCTGACACGCAATCCAGACTCGCCTGCTGCGCGGGCACTCGTCGACATGGATGCGCAGGCGCTACGGGGAGATCTGGACGACCGCGACTTGCTCGCAAAAGCGATGGAGGGCGTCGGTTCCGTCTTCTCCGTTCTCCTGCCTGATTTTGATCGCAGTGACAGGGAACGCCGCCAGGGTTTTGCGCTCGTCAACGCAGCGCGCAACGCGAAGGTCCCGCAGTTCGTTCACACCTCCGTGGCGCAGGCCGGCAATCATGAGACGTTTCCTGGCTGGAGCGAGCAACGTTGGAACCGAAAATACTGGACGGACAAATGGGACGTGGAAGAGGCCGTTCGCGCCGCGGGCTTCGAATCGTGGACGGTCTTGCAACCGGCATTCATGATGGACAACCTCGCTGAGCCGAAAGCGGGCGCGATGTTTCCGCACCTGCGCGAAGGCTTGCTGTTCAGCGCGTTGCTACCCGACGCGCGACTCGACTGGATTGCCGCCGACGACGTGGGCGCGCTCGCGGCCAGCGCGCTAAACGATCCACAACGCTGGCACGGTGAGACCGTGCCGCTGGCGTCGGAAAGACTCACGATGTCTGAAGTTGCGAATCGCCTCGGCAACGTTCTGGGCGCACAGATCAACGTTTCGCACGTGTCACCGGATGAAGCCCGAGCAAAGGGTCTCGCACCCGGATGGGTGAATGCACAGGAATGGATCAACGCGGTCGGGTACCGCGTCGATATCGATTCGCTTTCCAAACGTGGTGTCCAGCTCGCCCCGATGGTGGACTGGATCGATGCGAATCGACAGCACATCGTACTCGCATAGCTGGTCGATGGACCGGGTGTGCAAGCCTCAGGTCATGGAAAATCCGCAATGAATGATCGTGTCCCCTCATGGTTCGACCACGCCATGGCCCAACCGCGTCGATCTCACTTCACCGAAGGCGGCGGGGTGACTGTCCATTATGTCTCGTGGAACGCCGCAGACACCGGTAAGCCGCCACTTGTCTTCGCACACGGTTTTCTCGGGCACACGCACTGGTGGGACTTCATTGCGCCCTTCTTCACCGATCGCTTTCGCGTCTTTGCTCTGGATTTCCGCGGCATGGGCGACAGCGCCTACAGGCAGGAATACAGCGCCGACGTTTTCGTGCGCGACCTCGTCGCTGTCGTGGATGCAATCGGCTCTGGACCGTGCGTCGCGGTGGGCCACAGTTTCGGCGGATCGCGTCTGCTCCAGGCGTGCGCGACCTTTCCCGATCGTCTCTCGCATGCAGTCGTGCTCGATTCGTATTTCATGCTACGCGGCGAAACCTTGCCTGCAGTGGAACGACGCCCGCCGCCCCGTCCCTATCCGGACTGGCATACTGCACTCAGTCGCTTTCGACTCATCCCGGAACAAGATTGCGAGCCGTGGCTGCTCGAGCATCTCGCGCGGACATCACTTCGTCAAACCGCCGACGGCTGGGTATGGCGCTTCGACCCGAAGTTGCGGAATCTCCAGCCGGTCGAAGGCGAAGAAGACCTGCTGACCCGCATCGCGGTTCCCGTCAGCTACGTGCACGCCGAATGCAGCAGCGTGGTCAGCGCCGATCGCGCGCGCCGCATCGTAGCTGCGATTCCCGGCGCGAAGGGTCCCATCACGATGCCACGCGCAGGCCATCACATGATGCTTGACCAGCCACTCGCGCTGGTGAGTCTCTTGCGAGCCTTGCTAGCATGAATTCCAATCTGGGCGAATCGAAAACTGCGCCGTGGTCGAGTGGTTTGCCTCTCGCGGCCCTGATCGCGCGCGCCGTCGAAAAGCACGGCGCGACGCCACTCCATTTTCATACCCAGGGCGGTACCTACACTTGCACCACCGAGTCCCTGCTGCACGACGCGAAAGAGATTGGCAAGGCACTCACAGCCCTCGGTCTGCGTCGAGGCGATGTGATCGCGATACAGCTTCCCACACAGCGCGAGACTGCGCTTCTGTATCTGGCTGCACTGGAGATCGGTGTGGTACTCGTGCCGATCGTACACATCTACGGTCCCGCCGAAGTCGGCTTCATCCTTCGGCAATCCCGCGCCCGCGTTCTGTGCGTGCCCGATTTCTGGTCCCGAACCGACTACCTGGAGCGTGTCGCCGCGCTCGGCGACACGCCCGACCTCGAGCGCGTGATCGTCGTTGGCGATCGGGCGCCCTCGAACGGCATCACGTTTGGCGCGCTGCAACGACTCGCCGCGACAACGTATGAACAACGCCCTGCTGACCCGCCAACGTCGGAAGACATTTGCCTGCTGCTGTACACGTCAGGAACGACAGCTTCTCCCAAAGGCGTGCAGCACTCTCATCGCACAGTAGGCGCAGAGTGGCAGATTCCGTTCATCGACGGGCCTGGGCCGTACCTCACGCCCTTCCCTGCTGGCCATATTGCAGGCTTCAATTTCCTGTTGCGTCCATTCATTACAGGCACCGAGATGGTGTTCATGGACCGATGGGACGCCTCGCTTGCCGCGCGACTGGTCGACGAGTATCGCGTGCGCCTCTCGGGCGGCACACCGTTTCATCTCCACGGGCTCATCGAAGCCGCCCGCCGCGACGGGCGCAGCCTGGCGTCCCTCGCTTCTTACGGTCTGGGCGGCACGGGTGTCACGCCCGAGCACGTCGCCATGGCCGATCGGGCCGGCTTCGCGGGAACCCGCGCGTACGGGCTGACCGAGCATTCGACAGTGAGTGTCGGCTGGGCCGATTCGCCTTTTGATATCCGGGCCTGCACGGACGGTCGCATTCAACCCGGCTCGCAGGTGCGCATTGTCGACGAGTTGGACAGCGACCTGCCTGCCGGACGCGACGGCGAGATTCTGATCAAGGGACCGGAGCTGTTTGTCGGCTACACCGACCCGGCGCTCAATGCGGTCGCGTTCACTCACGACGGATGGTTCCGGACCGGCGATATCGGCCGTCTCGACGCAAACGGCTGCCTGACCATCACGGACCGAAAGAAGGACATCGTCATTCGCGGAGGAGAAAATATATCGTCGCTCGAAGTAGAGCGAGTTCTTGCCACTCACCCGGCCGTGCGCGATGTCGCCGTCGTGGCGCAGCCAGACGCACGATATGGAGAAAGAGTCTGTGCGGTCGTCGTCTTGCACGAACGCACGTCGCTCGACCTGATCGCAGTCCAGACCCACTTTGCCGGCGCGGGCGTGGCGAAGCAAAAGACGCCCGAGCAACTTTGCATCGTTGCAGAGCTGCCGCGCACGCCTTCGGGAAAGGTGCGAAAAGGCGATCTGCGCAAGCAACTTTCCGCGTAGTAGCAAATCCGCCGGTGCTTATCGAGCGGAGCCGTCCCGGCGCGACTTGAAAAACCGATCTCGTTGCATTGACACCTGATCGGACGAAACGAGCCGATCGTAGATCGCACGCGCTGCGGCCATGCCGGCATCGAAATCGGGTGACTCGGCTGCGGCGGCGATGGCATCCAGACACCGGCTTTCTATTGCATCGCTACAGCTCAGGCTTGAGCGCGCTTTAGCGACAATGGAAACCGGATCGCCATCAGGCAATGGCAACCGGCGAATCAATGGCAACGATGTACCGCCTATCTTCTCACGCGCAAGCTCGATCGCAAGGCGCGACATTTCATGCCCATCGCCATCGACGATCCGGTCAAATAACGCGGTGCCCCGGAAGGTTCCCGCGCGCACGATTTGAGCACCAAGAATGAATTCGATCGACTTCGCGAAGCCCAGCACGCGCGGCAAGCGCTGCGTGCCGGACAAAGGGATCACGCCGAGCTTGCATTCAGGCAGACCGATCTGCGCGTTGTCCGCGACCACACGGTAGTGGCACACCAACGCGGTTTCCAGACCACCGCCAATGGCAAACCCGTGGATAGCGGCTACAACCGGCTTGTCGCTCGCCTCGATCACCGGATGAACGTGCAGCGACAATGCTGGCCAAGCTGTGGCAGCGGAAGTGCCGAACTCGCGAATATCACCTCCCGCGGAAAAGCCGCGTCCACTGCCATTGAGTACGATCGCGCGAACCCGCGCATCGCACAGGGCTGCTTCAAACGCAGCAACGAGTCCGCGACGGATTCCCAGACCTAATCCGTTGACTGGCGGATGGCTCATCGTGACGATAGCGATTTCGTCTTCTACACGATACTCGACGTCGGCGAAGCGATGCGGCTTGCAATGCGTCATCGGTTATCCGCTGTGGCGTTTGACGATGGCGGGCACTGTGCGCCTAACGGTTGTTAGCAAGCCAGCTCGGCATATCCGCCGGCCACGGATCGGCATACACGGCATGCACACCCATCGCGCTCGTGTAGGCCAGATTCAATATGTTGCAAAACGCGATGAAAGCCAGCACCCGAAGCGCCGTGCGCACCGCTGGATGGCAACCGACACGATCGACACCTCGCTCGATGGCCGTATATCCGTCTTCGTCGACGTTCAGCAGAAGGAAGGTCGACGCCACGAAAGCAGATGGAAACAGCGTAGGTGCGGATTTGTGCAAAAGCGAAAAGCGCACCGAACCCTGCCGACGCATACACGCTGGGCCAGGTTGTGCTGCGTCGAGCGACCATTTCCGACATGCTTTGCCTCCTACATTATTCCTGACATTCACATTTTTGAATATCGATCGTAAAAATGTACTCCCACGGAAGTGGCGACGTCAAGTGCATGTCGCTCAGCGCCTGGTGGGTTATCCGCCCATGAGGTCATGAATCTCGTGATCGAGTGCCGCCATCGCGAACCGGGGCGCAACTGCACAATTGTTGACTTCGACCTGCCACTCCACCGGATTCACGAGCCAGAAGAACAGCCCATAGACGATGTGGCGCCGGTAGGCATCTAGCGCGCTTTCAAATGACGGCGGGTTGTTGACGCCGTGAAAGGAGAGCCGCTCAAGATAGTATTCGAGCAACGCGCGCTCCCATCTCGGCCGATCCGCGATATCCAGAGCCGATATCAGGAAGTACGTGACGTCATGAGCCCACGGTCCGCGTCGATATGACTGCCAGTCGAGAAAGCCGGGCGTGCCGTCGCGGTCGAAATACAGGTTTCCGAGGTGAACATCGCCATGGAGAAACGTCATCGGCCCGATGCGGTCGAAAGCGCGCAGATCGAGGAGCGCCCGCTCCATCCAGTCACGATCGTGAAACCGCTTAGGCACGGCGGCCCCGCGCGGCAACTGTGTATAGCTGGCGAACACCTCGGGTTTCAACTGGCCCCAGTGATAGGTGCCGGACTCGCCATCGGGCAGCGGGTCTTGCGACGCGAGCCACGCCAGTTCGCCATCGCTTTCGAGCGCAGGCGATTGCCAGAACTGCGCGTGCCACCGCGCTTGCGCGTCCAGGTTTGCCGCCGCCTGCGCAAACGTCAGCGTCCGCTGCACGCGACAGAATTCCACTTCCCGTGAGCGTAGATCCTCGAGGATCACGATCGATTGCCCGCTTCGACTGTCGGTCTCTGCATAGAAGCAGGCAGGCACATTTGCACGCAAGCAGGGATGGACTTCTTTGAAGAACTTCGCCTCGTATTCGTATATGTAGGCGTTCAAGTTCCGGTACTCGGGAACGAAACCGCCCTTGACGATCAGAGACTCCGGCAAGCGAAGCTCGCGCCCTGTTGCGTTGTAAGCAAGACGCACCCTGACTTTGGTAGCCGTGCCGTACATCACCTCGTCGACGGCCAGTGATTCGACGGCTACCCCTTCATGGCTGCGCGCGAGCGCCGACGTCAGCCACGAAGAGGTGATGTCCTCAACCTGCAAAGGAAGCGTGCCGGTACCTGGCTGCGGTCGGTGCGATTCCATCTGGGCGGGGCTTCTTTTCGCAACATTCATCTTGGCGCCTTCCTGTGAGGTTGTATGTGCGTTCGTGCCGACATCATCATTGCCAGACCGACGTTCTCCACGCGCATGTTGTGCGGCACGTCTGAAGACCCGCAACGAGGGAAATCCCGGCTGGTATTATCGTTGCGTTTTTGGAACGATGTGCGTATTTTCGTTCACCGTTTCGACGAGGCCCGCTAGCACCGCGCTGAGTCGCTTCATTCCTGCCGTTCGTTAGAGCGCGGGATTGGTTGGGCCGGCCCCCGCGAAAACCGGACATGTGGCAACGCTTAAATTATGAGGTAGTCTTCCGCCCATGTTTAAGCCTATGTCTAATGTGGAACCCGTCGAGGTTCTGACCCAGCCTGAGCAGCGCCGCCGGCGCTCTGTTGAAGAGAAGCTCGTGATAGTGCGCGAGACCTTCGAGCCCGGAGCAACCGTTTCCGGAGTTGCGCGTCGTCATCAGGTGAATGCAAACCAGGTGTTCGGCTGGCGCAAGCTCTATCAGGACGGAAGCCTGTCAGCAGTCAGTGCCGGCGAGCAGGTGGTGCCGGCATCCGACCTGGCCGAAGCGATGAAGCAGATTCGTGAACTCCAGCGACTGCTGGGCAAGAAGACGATGGAAGTGGAAATCCTCCGCGAAGCAGTGGAGTACGGCCGGGCAAAAAAATTGATTGCGCGCTCACCATTGCTGCCGGGGGACGACCGATGAAGACGGTCTGTGAAGTCCTGGGTGTGTCGCGCTCTAATCTCGCGGTGAAATCAAAGCGCGACGCTGAATGGGTCGACAAGCGCAAGACGCCCGCCCGTGACGACATGCCGCTCGTTGCGGAGCTCCAGGGGCTGATTGCTGATTTGCCCACTTACGGCTACCGGCGCGCCTGGGCCCTCCTACGGCGAAACCGGGACGCACAGGGGCAGCCTCGCGTTAATGCAAAACGGGTTTATCGGGTCATGCATACCCACGGCCTGCTGCTCGAGCGCCGCGCTCGACATCCCGAATCCACGCGCCGGCACGATGGCAGGGTCGCGGTGGACCGGAGCAATGCGCGCTGGTGCTCGGACGGCTTCGAATTCCGTTGTGATGACGGCTCGCCGCTGCGCGTCATCTTTGCGCTGGACTGTTGCGACCGGGAGGCTATGAGCTGGGCTGCGACCACTGGAGGCTATACCGGAGACATGGTGCGTGATGTCATGCTTCAGGCTGTAGAAAGCCGTTTCGATGGTGCGCTGAAAACCGACAGCGAAATCGAGTGGCTCAGCGACAACGGTTCCTGCTACATTGCCGTGGAGACGCTGGCGTTCTCAAAACACGTGGGCCTGAAAGCCATCACGACGCCGGTCAGAAGTCCGCAGAGCAACGGCATGGCCGAAAGCTTCGTCAAAACGATGAAGAGAGACTACGTCTCGTGGATGCCGAAGCCGGACGCGAGAACGGCGTTGCAGAATCTGGCCATCGCGTTTGACCATTACAACGAGTTGCATCCGCACAGCGCCCTGAAATACCGCTCACCACGCGAGTTTCGCCAGCGAGCAAATTCACCAACCTAAGCGTGACCGCATGTCCGGTCATGCAGGGGCAAGTCCATTGGTGAAACCAGCTCACTCTAATTGTTCCCCACGGCAACCATTGCGCGTCGGACGTTGTCGCTAGAATTCGTAAAGAACGACACGCAGCCCCCTGGAGATAACTCGATGACCACATCCTTGCTTGAGCGGCTATTCGGCATCAGCGGAAAAATCGCTGTCGTGACTGACAAGGGATGCAATTCCAGCATCGATGTCGCCCCTGTGCTGGCCGAGGCTGGCGCACGGGTCGTAGTCGCCGATCACAGCGCAGCGCACATGCAATCGGTCGTCGACAAGATCGTTTCGGCGGGCGGCGAAGCAATCGCTATCGAGGCAGACGTGGAACGTGAAGCCTCCGTGATTGCGTTGTTCAATCAGGTCAGCGCAGCCTGGGGTAGCCCGGACATCGTGGTCAATTGCGCGGCCATGACCAATAACGGGCCGCTTACGGAGTTCTCCGAAGCCGCCTGGGACGAAGTGATGGCGATCGACCTGAAGTCTGTGTTCTTTTGCATGCGAGAAGCGATCAGGCACATGCTCGCCGCAGGCCGGGGTGGACGCATCGTGAACGTGACTACCATGGGAGCCACGCATGCCGTACTGAATGGCAATGGCGCCTACGGTGCCGCGCGAGCGGGCGTAGCGGGTTTAGTGCGCTCCGCAGCGCTGGACTATGCCCGCGACCAGATTCTCGTCAACTGCGTGCTTCCCGGTGCAGTGCCCGGCAAGGTTCAGTTTCATCCGGATATGCAGGCTCGCCTGAAAACAGGAAAGCTCACGGGACCCGGTACGGATGTGGAGCGACGTCTGCCGCTTGGATGGGGCGATCCCGCCGATATTGCCGCCGCGGTGCTGTACCTCGCGGGGCCGTCAGGCCGCTACATGACGGGCCAATCGATTACGCTCGACGGCGGATTTCTGATTAGCTGAAGACGTCCGCACCCAATCATCTTCACTGTCTGGTGAATTCCGATGAACTACAAACGATTGGGCCAGAGCGGCAAGACTGAAGCGAACCGAACAGCGCGACCTTCATCGACACTCAAAACGGAGCATTCCATGTTTAGTGAAACCCAGATCGGCGCGCACCTCGCGCAGAGGTTCAATCTCACGGGCAAGACCGCCGTTGTTACCGGCTCTGCGCAAGGTCTCGGTCGCGAGACTGCGCGACTGCTCGCCGAGGCCGGCGCCAAGGTCGTGATTGCCGACTTGAACCCCGATGCGGCGTCTGCAACAGCGTCGGATATCGATGCGGACGGCGGCATTGCGATGCCATGCAAAGTCGACGTGGCCGACGAAGCATCCGTCAAGGCACTATTCGCAGCCGTCGATACGAAGTTTGGCGGTGTCGACATTCTGATCAACAACGCGGCGCACCGTTCGAAGGCCGAATTCTTTGAAATGTCCGTCGAACAATGGGACCAGATGCAAGACGTCACGCTGCGGGGCACGTTCCTGTGTTGCCGAGAGGCTATCACGCGCATGAAGGCGAACGGCGGCGGCTCGATCGTCAACATCTCCTCCGTTGGCGCGCTTCGACCCACGCTGTGGGGCGTCAACGCCCATTACGACGCCGCCAAGGCCGGCGTGGACAGCATCACGCGATCACTGGCCAGCGAGTTCGCGGCCGACGGAATCCGCGTCAATTCAATCCTTCCAGGCGGCATGGCCAGCGAGGGCGGCAAGAACATCAGCGCGACGTTCAAGATTCGAGGGCCGATCGTAGGCGCAGGACGGATTCCGATGGGACGAATGGCCGCCCCGATCGAGGTTGCACAGAGCGTATTCTTTCTCGCAAGCCCTGCCGCAAGCTATGTCACCGGGCAGATCATCGCCGCGGACGGCGGCTTCACGGTCAGCTAGGCGGACTCCACGACCATGTTCGCTCGACCGTAGAACCGTGGGACACTGAAATGCCAGATTCAATTGACCAATGACCTCGAAGGACTAGTCGTCCGGTTACCCGTTTCGCAAATCCGACTGACGCCGACCCGGCTGTCTTTGCCCGGTGGCTTGCGCCGCTGCGTGACTGCAAATGGGTCGTGTATGCCAAGCGTCCCTTTGCGCGACCCGCAGCGGACCGATCGGTACCTGGGCGGGCGTCGGCGCGATCACGTCGGCGGTAGGACCGGTGGCGGGCGGCTCGCTCGACGACGCGCTGTCGTGGCGCGCGATCGTCTTCCTCAACGTCCCGCTTGCAGCGGTGACGATTGCGCTCGCGATTTTGTCGGTGCCGAACAGCCACAAGCTCGATGCGCCTCAACAGTCGGACTGGCCCGGCGCGCTGAGCCCGGCAGCGGGGCTCGCCGCTCTCACCTATGGCCTGACCCAGGCGTTGGCGCATGGCTTCGGGCATCCGCTCGTACTGTGCGCGATCGGCGTCGGCGTGTTTTGTGCTGGCCGCATTCGTGATGATCGAAGCGAACAGCCGTCACCCCATGATGCCGCTCGACGTGTTCCGCTCGCGCGATTTCACCAGCGCCAACCTCGTGACGTTGCTGCTCCACTTCGGTCTGGGCGGAGTACTGTTCTTCCTGCCGTTCACGCTGATCCGCGCACATGGCTACACCGCAACCGAAGCGGGCGCGGCGCTGCTGCCAGTGCCGGTCATCATCGGCTTGTTGTCGCGCTTCACCGGCAACCTGACGAGCCGCTTCGGTTCACGGGCGCTGTTGAGCGCTGCCCCGGGCGTCGCCGGAATCGGGTTCGTGATGCTCGCGCTGCCTCTCGTGCGCGGTAGCTAGTGGGCCGGATTCCCCCCTGCGCTTGCCGTGCCCGGACTCGGCATGACCATCACGGTCGCGCCACTCACGACGACAGTGATGGAGTCGGTGCCGGCCGACCGCGAAGGCGTCGCATCCGGCATCAACAACGCGGTTGCACGCGTAGCCAGCCTGCTGGCGATCGCGGTGCTCGGCATCGTGTTCGTGTGGTCACACCACGCGCAACTGTCGGCGCGGCTCGACGAACTGCACGTTCCTCAGGGCGCACGCCAGACCGGGCGGTTGCTGGAGCCGGAAGCGCAAACCGGGGCGGCAGCCGGCGATGCTCATACGGCGCCGCAGACACCCGTGGCGCAGGCGGAAGCCGACGCCATCACCGACGCGCTGCGCGCCGTCGCGCTGGTGTCCGCCGCGTGCGCATTCGCAGGAGCGGGTCTCGCGGTGGCGACCATCCAGCCCGCAAGTGATGTGCTTGGCGTCGCCGGACGCGCCTGCTTTCGGCATCCATACTTCGATCTCCGCTGAAACGTACCGCCTTCAGGCAGGCAACGATTATGCGCGGCCCGCTGACGGATCGCCGTGTACACGTTTGCTGCCAATCGCGCCGCAACCATGTGCAGGGACCGAGCCGTGGACAAGGTGCGGAACCCTTCCTGAAAATCCCGTGAAGCAATGAGGGGGTGGCCGAGCGTCCTGACGAATGCTCTGCGCATTCTTTCGGTATCGCCAAATCCGGTCTCTCTGGCGATCACTGCAAGTGAGAGTTCTCCGGTATCGACGAGGCTGCGAGTGGCATCGACCCGCAGGATGAGCAAGATCGACCAGGTTTTGTACGCCAGCAAGACGCGTACGTCGTCGGGCGGCCGCGACGGCGAAAGATAGCCGCCCACGCCCGTGCCGAGCTCCAGCTCGGCCTCGACCGTCAGGTCGGCCGGCAGCGCAACCTTCAACATCGACATCGTCTGAACGCCGTCTCCATGACGAAATGCGGTGCCTGGAGCGCGCGGGGTGTGCGCTACTCGAATGCAACGAGGGCTTGCGGCGAAGGTGGCAGCGGCGTCACCGTTACGTTGGAAAAGCCGGCTTCGCGGCCCATTTGCTCGAGTTCGCGCGCGGTGTACGCGTCGCCTTGCGGCGTGGACGCAAGCATCATAAAGGAAAACGCGGCTGCGAACGGCGGCGACACGCGATCCTCGTCGGGAACAAATTCCACCGCGAGCGCTCGCCCTGCGGGACTGAGGCTCCTGCGGACTTTGGAGAGTAATTCCACGCAGGTTGGCGGATCGAAGTGGTGCAGGAAGTTCGTGACCAGCGCCAGATCGAAATTCGTACCCCAATCGACTTCGAACGCACTGCCGGCGACCGTGCGGTAACGCGAACTGACACCGGCCGCTGCGGCGTTCTCCGTCGCGACCTCGAGAACCTGTTGCCAGTCGGTCGCCACGATTTCCGCGCCGGGGATCGCTTCGGCGATCGCGATTCCGAACAGCCCATGCCCGGCTGCAATGTCCAGCACGCGCTTCGGTGCCTGAGGCCGCGCACTCACGTGTTGCGCGATGCTCTGTGCGGTTTGTGTCACGAACGGTGCCATCGCACGCGCGAACTTCACCCAGACGGGATGCTCGGGCGCGATGTTGCCCAGCCCCACGGCTCCTCCGTTGCGAACGAACGCGGCGGGGTCGTCCAGCCACAGTGCTGTCATTTCAGGAGCCGCCAGGAAATCCACGATGCTCCCCATCCAGACCGGCGAGGAAGTCGTCAGGAATGCGGTGGTCGACGGCGTCAATCGGTACTGTCCCGTTTCCTTCTGCAGAAACCCGTGCACGGTCAGAAAGTCGCAGAGTATGCGCACACCGCGCTCGGCGGCCTTTACCCGCTCGGCTATACGCTTAACATCGCCGTGCTCGTCCGCTATCGCGGTGAACAGATCGAGCTCGACGGCGGCTTTCACCGCGGCAGTCTTCTGATAGGCGATCGCGGCATCGACGAAGGCCTGCGGAGAAATGTCGTCCATGGGTCGGTAGCTTATCGTGAGATAGCCTGCAATCAGGTGTTTGAATCGAATCTTTCCTGGCGGGTTTTCAACGCGTTTGTGCAGCATGGGGCTTCTGATAAGCCTAGTCGAATAATGGCTACGTGTCGAACCTCTGGTTGGAGCGGGGGCGAGCGGCCACTCCGCAGGCCTGCTCGCATTCGGCGGAATCCCAACTTCGTGGCGCTGGCGCGCTCCGTTAGTCTCGGCCGGAACCCGAATTTCTGGGTTCGCCGCAAGCGGTCCTCTGCAAACGCATGACGAACGTCTCTTGATGAGACGCGACCCGCCATTCGGCCAAGGGACCTCGAAAAACGATTCCCAAGTCGAGGCAGTTTATTTTTCAAGCGCCGTGTTAGGCGGCTTAGACTTCGATTGCCATGCTGATCTATGACGCCTTCGGGCAATTCGTCCCCTGTGCTGCTCGCCCAATTTCTGGCGCATGCGTTCGATGTAGTCGTTAGCACCGCTGAAACCCTCGGCGTTCAGTGCGTTGGCCGACGCCATCAACGATGAAGCCGCCAGCTTCTACAAAAAGTACGGCTTCGTGCCGCTTACCGATGAACCGCTCGCGCTGTTCCTGCCGGTAACGGGCCGCATCGGCGAACCCGCAAGCCGCGACGATGCCGCTCGCCGTGTGTCACCGGGCCGGGCGGTTGAAAGCGCCCGGCCACCCGGCTGATCGCCAATCAACTTCCTTTGTAGATCGAATGATCGGAGGCCCACTGGGTCGGTCGCCCCGAAGCGGCCGAACCCGATTTCACGCCACCGTAGCCACTGGACGCCTGCTGCTGGGCCGCCACGCTCCCCAGCGCTGCCTGGATGTTTGCCGGGTAGTGCGCGTCACTGTGGTTGCGGTCGTAGCCCGCTTTCTGCAGCTGGACGAGTTCCGCGCGCACCTGCTCGCGCGTCAGGGGACCGTTGTTGTGAGCGGACGCAACCGTGGGCAGAGCGAGGACCGACACGAGCGCGAGAACGGGGATGAGTGCTTTAGCCATGATGAAATCTCCAATTGTGAGCGTCAGAAACAGAAAGAAAAGGCTGGTTAGCGAAACAACGACCGCCGGGGCGGAAGCCTGTGCTAAGTCGTTGAAGCCAGTTTATCTGCTTACTATCTCATTACAATCACCTTTCACCCAACAGAGCGTTTCCGCGTCTGCAACGTCGCTACGCGTCTATCCGCACAAAAACGCTTGAACGGAATGGCGGTTAGCAGTTCGACATCAAGTTTGACGGCTTAATGCCGTATACAAACATCATGTGTGATTTCTTTATCAATCGTGTGTGGGCGCTTGCGCTGCCCGCTTCCTTCTTCTTGCGCCTTGCGCACGCCTCGTCATCGGCTTCCCATTTAATTTATCCATGTTCAAGAATCTAAGTATCCGTGCCCGCCTAGCACTGGTAATGGCTTTTCTCGCCGTGCTGCTGATCCTCGGCGGCGTCATGGGGATCGTCGGCGTGTCGATGGCCAACAACGATGTGCAAGAGCTTTATTCCAACAACCTGGCCTCTTCGGAGGCGCTCGGTCGGGCGAACGTTTCACTAGCGAGAGCGCGCATCTGGACGTTCTGCATCGCACTGGATCCGACCGGTTCCGTCGTACCGCAACAAGCGCAGGCCGCGCGGGATCTGCTCGCCGCGTCGAAGCAGGCGTGGGACGCGTATCGCGCGCTGCCGTTCTCCGGACCCGAGGAGGCGAGCCGCGCGGCTGACGTGAATTCGAAGCTTGAAAAGCTCCTCGCGGATGGCTTCGAGCCGATGTTCAGCGCGATTGCCGCTCACGATGTGGCGAAGCTCTCCGACCTTACCTTGCACCAACCACCATCCCTGTTCACCGATGTGACCAACGGCATGGACGCACTTGGCCAGACCCAGGTCACGGCTGCCCGCGCGACGTTTGAGGCTGCGCGGGCCCGCTTCCACGCGTTCGTCTGGGTAGCCATCGCCGGTTTGCTGATCGCGCTCGGTGCGGCGGCACTGGCCTGGCGGTCGCTGCAGCGGGCAATCGGCACGCCCCTTGCCCAGGCACTGGGCCATTTCAGGGCGATTGCCGACGGCGACCTGACGACGCAGGTCGAGGTCCGCACGCGCGACGAGATGGGGCAGCTGATGAGCGGCCTGCAGGCGATGCAAGGCAAGCTGGTGCAGACCATCAGTGTCGTGCGGGACGGCTCCCGGTCGATCGACACCGCCGCGCAGGAAATCTCGGCCGGCAACCTGGACCTGTCGCAACGGACCGAAGAGCAGGCCGCGTCGCTGGAGGAAACCGCCTCGTCCATGGAGGAACTGACCTCGACTGTGCGCCAGAACGCCGACAACGCGAGGCAGGCGACCACGCTGGCCAGTACGGCTTCGGGCGTCGCGCAACGCGGCGGGGAAGTGATCGGACGCGTGGTCGAGACGATGCACGGAATCTCCGATAGCTCAGCCAGGGTGGCCGAGATCATCAGCGTGATTGAAGGCATCGCGTTCCAGACCAACATCCTCGCGCTCAATGCCGCGGTCGAGGCGGCCCGCGCTGGTGAACAGGGTCGCGGCTTCGCGGTCGTGGCGGGCGAGGTCCGCACGCTCGCCCAGCGCAGCGCCACGGCGGCCAAAGAGATCAAGGACCTGATTGGCGAGTCGGTGACCCGGGTTGACGCCGGCTCGAAGCTGGTCGAGGAAGCCGGCAGCACGATTAACGAAATTGTCCAGTCGGTGAAGCGCGTGACCGACATCATGAGCGAGATCGCTGCAGCATCGCAAGAGCAGAGCATCGGCATCGGACAGGTCAACACGGCCGTCACCCAAATGGACGAGGTGACCCAGCAGAATGCGGCGCTGGTCGAGCAAGCCTCGGCGGCAGCACAGTCGCTGGCCCAGCAGGCCCAGGGATTGCGTGACGCGGTGGCCGTCTTCAAGGTCGACAACCGGGGCACTTCCCCGTCACGGGTGATTGCCCCGGGGAGCGAACCGCAGCGGCCTGCACCGAAAGCCCGCACGTCCCGTCCCGCCACGTTGACAAGGCTAGAGACGGCGCCCCTGGTTACCCCGGACAGGCCTACAGTGGTTGCGGCCGGCACCGGTGCTGCAGACTGGCAGTCATTCTGAGCGGAACTGAAAATTGAACCAAACCAACGACGCACTTGAACAGATGGCCAAGCTCGTGACCGCCAACACGAAGGCAATGAGCGCGCTTGGCGCGCGGGCGATGGTGCTGGGCAAGTTTCGTGATGCCGCCTTGCCCCACCTGACGGCGTTACAGCGCGCCGGGATTGCCAGAGCATTCCGGCAGGGCATTGAAGAAACCATGTCACTGATGGACGATGTGCCCCTGCCCGCGGAATATCATTCGGCGATGCTCGAACTCACCAATGTCATCCTCGCCACACTCGGCCCAAGCCGGGCCTCGCCCCTTTGAGCGAGCCGGAACGGCCGCGTTTGAATGGGATGAAGAGGTTCTCAAAAATTCGCCGAAGGGCTAGAGCGGGTCGCGTGCTGCCGATCGCCGTCAGGCAGTGACCGGCCACTTTCGGACGTTCACCCGTTCGCTCAGACGGACGTTCGAACGGCGGCTTTTACCGGCGGACGGAGAGAGCGGCAAGAAGCATTGGTCGCCGGCAAAAGCGATAGAATGCCCGCTCTGCAAAAGACAATATTGACGGGGTAGACGGCATGGAGCGGCCGGGCGCGCAGCGTTGGCATGAGCAAACGTTTCTAGGTGTCTTTCGCGGACAACCTGAAAAGGAGCAGGCGCTCCTCCGGATATGCTTGGGCATGGTCGTGTTGATCGGCTATATCGCCGTCGCCGCGCTCCAACGCACGGCCGCCGCGTATGACACTCTGGGCGTGGTTTTCGCATACGTTGTATTCGGCGTGGTGACATACATAGCCGCGGCCGCCGCGACGGTTCGGCCGCGCCTTCGATTGACGGTCACCACCATTGCAGACCAGGCGCTTGTCATGACTGCCCTGGCGCTCGGCGGGCGCGTGGCGCTGCCCTTGCTCTGGGTCGTGTTCTGGTTCCTTGTGGGTGCCGGTTGCCGCCACGGCAAGCGGCCGTTGCTACTTTCATGTGCAGTTGCGCTTGCAGGCGTCGTGATTTTGATGCACGTCGAGCCGTGGTGGAGAGAAAACCTCGCGGTGGGATTGGGCATCATGCTCAGCATCGCGGCGACTTCCGTGTACTTGATGGCCCTCGTGCATCGGCTCGAACGGCAGGCTGCGACGGACCCTCTGACAGGACTCAGCAACCGCACTCGCCTCGAGCAGGCGATCGCTAAAGCGACTGCGGCGCGAGACGACGATAAAGGACAGTCTGTCTTGCTGTTCATCGATCTCGACGGCTTCAAGTACGTCAATGACGCTTATGGGCATGCGGTGGGTGATGAACTGTTGCAGTGCTTCGCCAACGGTCTGCAGACACGCATTCGCCGCGGCGATACGGTTGCCCGCCTGGGAGGCGACGAGTTCGCGGTGCTCGCCCGCCACGTGCATGGCGACGCCGGCGCGCGCGCGATTGCCGACGGTATTCACGACATCCTTCAAGGGCTTCGAGAGATCGCCGGTCATCCCGTCGCCGTATCGGCCAGCATTGGCGTGCGCATGCTCGGTGCCAATAGCGCGGACGGACGTCTTGATGTACACGCCCTGATGCGCCAGGCCGATAGCGCGATGTATCGCGCCAAAGCGAACGGGACGGACAAAACCTCATTCTTCGATGAGACGGGTGCCGGCGTGTAAACGGACAGGGTTCCCGGCGGTGCCCTGCTCGTGTTGGCGAGCGCATTTGATGCAGGCGCAGGGCCGCGGACGCTCGTATCTGGGAGCATGTGCGCGTCGTCTCGCTGCGGAAGGTAGTTTCATTTCGCGGCTGGAGTTTGGCCCGGAGTGGGGCGAACTGAGACGGTCGCCATCCGGCCGGGTGCGGCGGCGGATTCAACCTGTCGATGCAATAGTTTGCTGGAATCGGTCGCGGGCAGCAACTGCGCTGTCGCGCAGTGTTGATCCGGGAAGGATCAACAGCGAAACACACCCGCGAAAATCAACAGGATGGATCGCTAAAGGCGAGCTCGACTAATGGTGCGAGCATCATGGCAGCCGCGTTTGCGGGAGGCGGTTCGACCTTTGCGGGGCGGTAGATTACATCGCCTGCGGCGATGCCTTGTCCGCTCAAAGCGCATATACCCGATCGTTTCGCTGTAGCAAGGCGCCAAAGCTGCTCGCCGTACTTGCAACCTCGAGGGTCGCTCCACGATACCGTGGCTGTTCGTGGACTCGGTCGATCGAGCAGCGCGATCGCAACGTCGCCATTCTTGACCGGCAGACTGCTCGATCCACGCGAATCGACTATATGCCTGACCCGAGCCGCCAATTGTTGCGCGCATCCCCAATCGAGTTGGCCCACTGCGCGCTGCCATGCAGTGTCGGCCGTCACGCATTGATCCATGGCAGTACTCCCGTCAAAAGTGAGGTGGCGTTCAGCTCAGCCGTATCTTTGGCTGCACGAAGCCGTTAATCCGCTCGGCAGTCCACAGCATCATGGCCGTGCCGAAACCGTGCAAAGCCTGCTGGTGTTGTCGATAGAGCATGGCGTGACTGAGCTGCGCGAATCGGCCCTTGATAAACCCGCCGCGGAAGAATCCGAACTGCCCGAGCGTCCCAAAAGCGTTGTAGTCGCTCAGCGACACGAGCGCGCCGAAGTCGTGAAATGCAAAGTCGGGCAATGAACCACCGCCGAGCCAGTCCGGCAAGTGCTTTGCGAGGTGTTGTGCCTGTTGCGTGGCGACTTGCGCCGTGGGTGCGAGAGGACGTTCACTGCCGGCGAGCGTCAACGTCGAGCAGTCGCCGAGGGCGAATAGTGCGTCGTCGTCCTGCGCCTGCAGGGTTGGCCTGACGATGATCTGGTTGGAACGATTGCTCTCGATGCCATCCAGTTTGCCTAGAAAATCAGAGGCCTTGACGCCCGCCGCCCATACCATCAAATCCGCCGGTTGCTTGCTGCCGTCGCCTAACCGGAATCCATCGGATTCGGCGGCGGTCACTCGCGTGCCCGTTCGTACCGTGAAACCGATATGCCGTAACTGCGCCTCGCTGGACTCCGACACCGCCGGCGGAAAAGCCGCCAGTACGCGCGGTGCGCTTTCATAAAGGGTGAGCTTCAGACGTGAGCGGATGCCGGGGTCGCCGTAACTCGACGCCACTTCGAGTAAGCGGCTCAACTCCGCTGCCAGTTCGACGCCGGTCGCTCCGGCGCCGACGATAGACACGCGCAACGGGCTATTCGTCACAACGCTCCGGAATATACGGATTCGCAATGCTTCGTTGAAGACCTCAGCCTGTGCCTGGCTGTCAATGAAATGGCAATGATCAAGTACGCCTGGTGTGCCGAAGTCGTTGGCGCGACTGCCTAACGCAAGAATCAGCACATCGTATTCGACCGTGCGCGGCCCGATCACGACCTCCCCCGACGGCGAACGCAGCGCAGCCAGCTTGACGATACGCGCATTGCGGTCCAGGCCTTCCATTTCGCCCGGCTGATAGTTGAAGCCGTGGTCGCGGGCGTGGGCGAGATAGATGACCTGCTGTTGCTGGACATCGCGAGTGCCTGCCGCGATGGTGTGCAGCATGGGCTTCCAGATATGGGTTGCACTTTTGTCGATCAACGTGACCTGACCGCGGCCGCTGCGGCCAAGCGTGTTGCCCAGCCTGGTCGCGAGCAGAAGTCCAGCGATGCCGCCGCCGACGATGACGATCCGGGTGGTCTGGCGCGTTGTCAAATATCTCTCTTGCATGATCTCCTACTCCCTTTCGCGTTTTGCAATACTAGGCAGTATAGTTATCAAGGTCACCGCCCACGTCAACGAAAATAAACTGTACGGTTTAGGTATGGCAAGATCGCAGCATTGAGAGTCGTAGGCCAGCGGCTTGGACGGGATGCTCATCGACATGGCTTGTTCGTGCGTGATCGTCATCGGGGCGAGTCTCCACCTCAGAAATTCAGCCCGATCGCGACCGCTTGTGTATCGATGAGAACGGGTGAATGAAGTGCGCGGTGAGTTTACGTCCAGTACTTGAAACTGGTCACGCTTCGCTCGTAGCCAGTCATGCTACGGCGCTCGCGTCGAATGCGCACGGGAGAGTTGTATTCTTCTAGCATTTGCCTGGCGGGCGGCCTTGCGTCGGGACATGCCCCTTCCATTCGGAACGGTCGGCGACGGGAACAGCAGGCGAGGGCTCGGCGTTCTCTGGACTCTCTGCGGCCAGGCATTCGAGCGGCAATTGCGCATTCGCACCGACGACGAGAATGGCCTGCATCAGACCGGGCGTTTGAGACTCACACATTGCGGCAATTGCCACAATACACGCGGCAACGACATAGCTTGCCCGAATGCGAGGTAGTCTGATCGTGTGCATCTTGCGTTCTCCATCACGCGCGAAAGAAAGTCACACAGCGCGTTTTTAATTGACCAACGACGATAAATGTCTGACGGTTCAGGTTGTATTGCGTACATCAGAAAGGCCCGAAGCCAAACAAATCTGCGCAACGCGATTGAGCGCTTCACTGGCGGGCACGCTCCCGAAACTGCTATCGAGCGTTTCCCTCAGGTGCGACGTCATAAAGTCGACGTAGGTTTTGATCTTCGCGTCGATATGATGTCTACATGAATAGACGACGAACACTCTCGTGCGTTGAAGACGACGCTCAGGGAATAACTGAATGAGCTTTCCATTCCGGATGTCGTCAATCACGCAATGGACCGGCAATGCCGCGATGCCTGCGCCCGCCAGCGTCGCGAGACCGGTCGCCTCGGTGTCGTTGATGACGAACTGGCTGCCCGCTTCAGGTTCCGCGGACCTGACGAGGCTCAACCCGATGGGATGGTCGTCGGGTTTGGCGTTGAAGGGGATCGGCGTCAGCGCATGATCTTCGAGGTCGCTCGCTCTTTCGATCCGATGCGTCTGAAGAAAAGCGGGCGCGGCCACCAGCACACGTTCGCATTGCCAGATCAGCTTGCATACGTTGCGCGAGTCGGGCAGCGTCGGCGCGGACACGATGGAGACGTCCACCTCGTCTGCGATCAGGTTCGCCATACGCGGCAGGAACTTGAGATGCACTGAAACGGCAGGAAAACGCCTGCGATAGTCGATGATCGAGTGCGTCAACTGTCCGAGGCCGAGATCGGTTACGCAGTGAACGCGGAGTTTTCCTCGCGCGCGGGTGTGGGCGTCGCGTGCTTCGGCTTCGGCATCGTCGAGGTCGGCCAGGATCCTCTTGCACTTCTGGTAGTAGCGCTCGCCGGGTTCCGTCAGCGATACCCGACGTGTCGTGCGTTGCAGGAGCCGCGCCTGCAGCTGGTCTTCGAGTGACAGGACGGCACGCGATACGATCCCCTTGCTGCAACTCATATGCTCCGCAACGACGCTGAAGCTTCCCGCCTCGACTACTCCGGAGAAGATGCGCATGCTCATGAACTTGTCCATGGAACCGTTCACCTCGTGCTGTCTGATTCGGGTCGCTCTTCAGCGCAATGAGACTTTCCCGCTTGGAAGAACGATAGACCGAGGCGAACGATTGAACCATCCCTACATTGGGATCGTCGCTTAATCCATGTGGTCAGCCGGCGATACGTTGGTATAGGTGTCGATCTTGCTGCGCAGACTGTCGCCAGCCAGCGGCATTTCGCCGGCTCGGTAGCCTGTCGCGTCGAACAGGTCCAGTCATGGCAGAGAGAGGATATCAATGCCACCGCGCCTTTCCGACCATGCGGCGCGTTTATCAACCGAGGATCAAACATGACTGTCAAACACTACGTCATTGCCTTGCAACAGGCGTTCGTGACTGGAGAAGGGCTCGCAGAAGCCGGCACGGTCATTTCGTCGCATAGCGAGCGTTGCGGAACAGCGGGCTCGCGTCGACGCGGAGCGCAACGACCTCGTCGCTCATGCGACGTTCATTGTGTTGCATCGACCGGTTGAATCCGCCGTTGGAAGCGGCCCTTGAGGTGAAGCCGGGCCGTACGGCGGCAGTGGGTCGCAAGTACTCATTCACTTTCCGCGGGACGAGCCATTCGCGACCACGGACCTGTGAATGACAGGAAAGCGCCCCATACCCGCCTGACCGGCACCGATGCTCGAATGACGGCTCAGGCCGAAGACGAGTCCATAGACGAAGGCGCAGTATGGTCGTTCCACTCCGAAACCTGCCGTTGGAACCGCGACGACCCGACCGTCGGCAATGGATCGGCAAAGAGCATTCGCTTTCCTCAGCGTCAGCGACTCGCGGCCGACGAGTTTGACTGATTTCGAATCACCGCGATGGTCGATGAACCACCTCGTGAAAAGAAGGAACGGTCACAATACTTCGGAGGCCGACGTCCAACTTCCTCCGATCGCGATCGGACCGGTTCGGCCAGGTGCGTTGATAGGCAGACACTTAAATTCTCGACGGTCTGTCCCTTTATGCGGCAAAGCAACGTCAATTCACTACGGCAAGGACTTCGGTGGCAGTTGGCCTAACTCTAACCACCGTCGCGCCAATATCTTCGCTCCGATCGAGCGCACGCAGTCTCAACTGCATCTACCAGAGCGCTCATTCCCTGCTTTCGCTCGCGGACCATTATCGGTCAAAGGTGTTGTGCATCAGGCGTGAACTGAGGGGCAAGTCGTCGGCCAATGCCGACGTTGGGGAGGACGGGGTTCTACGTCGGCAGTGCGACGGATCGCCGACGGTGTCGCCATCGATCAGCCGGGCGGCAGTTCCTGCAGCAGCGAACTCACACTCACGACCCACTTCGGCCCTACAGGTCGGCTCTCCATCAATGGCTGTTCCCCAGGTAACAACGGTCATTCGTACGGTCATGTCGGCCGGCAAGTTCACGGCCTGAGCGAACACTCGCGAATCGTCGCAGAACCGGAGCAGCAACGTCCGTTGTCGCAACTTCCGTTGCTTCTACGAATTACTCAAAGCCCATATTATTAGTACACAGGCGCATAGCGTTGTCGCAAAGCGCGCTGGCTACAATCATGCAGTTGAATAGTCTTCGCTTGAACTGCTATGCCGTCGAAGTGTATTTATCTCATCTGGCATCTCATCGTCAGTCCGGCCGTTCAGCCAACGCCCACAGGGCGCCTCTATCGGCTGATGCCGACGATCTTGGCCTGTGTCGGCGCCTGAATACCAAGCAGTTGCGCAGCGACAGCAATCACGCGGCTTGCCCGCAGGCCGGTCAGACAATCGCTTGTGCTTTCCTTATGCCGGCCGCACCCTTCCTGCCGGCACGGAACGCACTTGTTCTCCCCCTGCAACAGGTACACGTTGCCGCGCCGGCCTGAGCCGCGTCGAGCCCACGGCGCCTCACCCACCGGCCAGTTGCATGGCCACGGCCCCCAGCGAGCCGGGTCGCCTGGGCCGAACAGCGCGATCGTCAACGTGCCGCATGCGGCCGCAACGTGCGTGGTACCCGTATCGGGACCAATGAAGATCTTCGCGCACCGGATCATTTCCGCCGTTTCGCCGAACGTCAGCTCGCCGACAAGATTCAGGACCGGCTCGCCAGCCGCCGCGACCACCTGCGCGGCATACGCGCGCTCGGCCTGTGCTGGTCCTCCGCTCAGCGCGACAGCAAAGCCCTGCGCGCGCAGCCAGCGGATCGTTGCGGCCCAGCCATCGACGGTCCATTGCTTATACCCGTACATGGCGCACAGGTGCAGCACGACCATGGGCTGCCCCGGCATCGCGCCGGGCGGCGCATTGAGCCGCGCCTCGAACCGGGCTCTGCGCTCGGGATCGGGACCGATGCCCGGTGCGACCACCTCCGCACGCGGCGTCACACCCACCAGCCGCGCCAGTTCGAGGGTGTTCGGCACCACGTGTGCCTGCAGTTGCCGGTCGAGCGCGATACGGTGAAGCATGACGCGGGCGAACCACTTCACACGATCGGCATTGACGAGCCCGATCCGCTTGCGGCCGGCAAGCCACGTATAAATCAGTGCGCGATCGGAGTCGGTGGCTGCGCAGGCTAGATCGTAACGCCGCCAGATCCGCGCCGCGTCGACAATTCGCTCAAGGACCGGGACGCGCTGAGCGACAGCAATGACGCGGCGCAGGTCCGGGTTGTGCTCAAGTACCCCCTCTGTACCCCGAAACACGATCATGTCGATCATGGCCTCGGGCCATTGCGTCTTCATCGACCGGACCAGCGGTGTCACCAGCAACACATCGCCTATGCGACGTGGGCAGGCCACGAGAATCGTTCGCGGAGGCCGTTCCAGCTTCAGCGCACGTGAGTTGTCCACTTCGCCGATTTCCCGCTTGCGCGCCTCGATCCACGCAAGCAGTGTTGCTACATTCAGCGCGAAAAAGGCTGCGCTCATCACGAGCGTCAACGCGTCAATCGTCAACCCGAAGATGATCGTACTGCCAACCACGGCGAGTCCCAGATACGATGCGGTAGCGATTTCGCCGTCCGCGCTGAGCCGGTTCCGCCAGAACGGTGTGAAGGTCCCGACGTACAGAAACAGCAGGGCGGCCACGCCCACCGTTCCCATTTGGGAAAGCGTCGAAAAGAACTCGCTATGTGCGCCCGCGTTGACGATCGCCCGCGGCGCCTCGCCGCGTTGGGCAAGCTCGTTCAGCGCCTCATCCAGACGGCCGCGCCCCACGCCAAACGCCGGATGGCGCGAGTACAGAAGCGCGGATGCGCGCCACAATTGAAGGCGCAGGCCAAGCGACGTATCGATGTTGCCTTGCTGCATTTGCTTGATGTCGGACACGGTGGCGTCGACCCGCTGGCGAACAATGCTGGTGGATCCGAGTGCCACGAAAAACGCCACGATCGCACAGCCCAATGTAATGCGTGCCCGCCCGCTGGCTAGCCAGTGCCGGCCGCCGACGGTTGTCCATACGAGCAGCGCCACCGCAATCCAGCCCCCGCGCGAGCCCGACAGATATGACGCATATCCGCCGAGCAGAAACGCCGCAATCTTGATCGCCACCTCAGTGATGCGTGCGCGCCTGCCTCGCGAAATCGACACAATCGACAGGAAACCGAGCAGCAATGCTGTGTCGCCGAAAGGGATCGGGTTGGTAAATGAATTGCCGAGGCGACCGGGGGCGACCCAGACGGCCGGATGAAAGTGCGCGTAGATGGCCCACGTACCGACGCCCAGTGCGCCCGCGACAAATCCCCACTGCACGAGGCGGAGTTGCCGGTACGCCAGCGACCCCAGATAGAAAAAACTCGGGACGACGAGAGCCAGCCGCAGGAGCGGATCCAATGCCGGGAACGTGCTGCTTCGAAAAACCGCTATCTGGAACAGCACGACCGCCGGCATGCCGATCAGACCCAGCACGAAGAGCCGGTGGTCGCGAAACAGCGCCGCCGCACGACGCCGATGCTCGGCTTTGCCAAGATAGGCCAGAGCGAGCGCGAATATAACGAAAAAGCAGTAGCCGGTGCCCCCTCTTATCGACAGCATTACAGCCGGCGACAAGACGACAGCCAAGGTAGCGACACAGCCTGATAGTTGGTTGGTCCGCATCACGTCGGAACCTAAAGTCTAGCGAGGAACGGCAGCCCACGCCGATTGTGCCATACGCACGTGACAACGCCCTACATCCGCCGGCAATCACCGCCGCAACCAATATTGAAACTGTGGGCCGCACACGTTGTGCAGCAGGCGACCTTCAGGAAAGCCTCACCGATGAATGATGGCGGTACGCTCAAGCCGGGCGGGCGTGAAGGTAATGGGGGCAACGGATTTTATCCGGAGGCCGCCGATTCGACTCTGCGCTGTGATCTAACAGGCTGTTGAAATACCTCGTTTCTCCGTCATCCGGGACGAAGGGGTAAACGTTGAAGCCAATATCATGAATGTGAGCGAGATGAAACGGGTGCGCGGGGCCGATGGTTTTACGGAGTCGATGTTCACGGTGTTGAAGCTGGATGATTTTGTGCCGAAAGACCATCCGTTGCATCCTATTCGCACGTGGCTCAACGATGCGCTCAAACGCATGGACGACGTGTTTGCCCGGATGCACGCTCCTTACGGATTCGAATCGCGCCCAGGTTTTCTTTCAGTTGGCTGCGAACTGGATCGCGCCAGACACCCATCTATAAGGACTTGCCCGTTTGGCAAGAGGGTTGAAGGGGCTTGTGTTGGTCCGTGTGCGTCTCCTGAGTCATCGGATCACATGGCAGGACATCGCCTGACCTATCAAGCGCCAGCTTCTGCCTGACCGAAAGTCATAGTGTCTTAAACGACTGCAGCCTCAAACGCCGTCAGATCGCAGTCAACTTCACACCTCGCCGAAGCCGCACCTAGACGCGTGCTCTGCCGTTTGGCTAGCCGCTGAGCATGACGACAGCGGGGCGAGGATGTGTCCCGGCCGTGGCGATTAGATGATTCTGATGAATACCGTCGTACGGCTAACGAACCGATGCTCGCAGACGTGATGGCGGAGATGCACTCAACCCCGGGAGCGACTGTCACCCAAGTGTCATACCCGCTACCTACGCTGAGTCCAGCCCTGATCCGGCCGCCTCATCCCACGGCCTCGACCAGGTGCTTGCGGGAAGCATCCCACTGTGATTGCCAATTGAATCTAAAGGAGTCCGCACATGGAAACGCTGAAGCCTCATTGGTTAACACCGGCCAGAACATTGGCAATCGTCGTGAGCGCGGGAATGATGGTCTCGACACCGGCCCGCTCGGACAGTGAATTTTCCACCAGAACCCCGATCAAGCACATCGTGGTGATCTTTCAGGAAAACGTATCTTTCGATCACTACTTCGGCACCTATCCGCACGCACAATCCAATAAGGACGGCTCGCGCTTCTTCGGTCAGCCGGCGAACGATACTCCGAAGGCGAACACGCTGCTGAGCGCAGGTTTGCTGACCAACAATCCCAACGGCGCGAATCCGTTCCGCATTGATCGCAGCGTGCCCGTGACTTGCGATCAGGATCATGGTTACGGCGACGAACAGTACGCGTTTCACGGCGGGCTCATGGACCGCTTCCTCGCGCACAGTTGCAAGGACGCCATCATCGGATCGAACAGCACGCTCGGCTACTACGACGGCAACACCGTGACCGCGCTGTGGAATTACGCCCAGCACTATGCGATGAGCGACAACTCATTCGGGACGAGCTTTGGCCCGTCGACGCCCGGCCTGCTCAATCTTGTCGCCGGCACGACCTTTGCAGGAACAATCACCAATGGCCGTTCGGCGGCCGGTAACATTGCCAACGGGGCAACCAGTGGTGCCGTTATCGGCGATCCGGACCCGGCGGGCGACATGTGCTCCGATCCGACGCGCACCCAGATCACTATGTCGGGTGAAAACATCGGCGACCATTTGAACAACTTGGGTATCACCTGGGGCGCATTCATGGGCGGCTTCGACAACTGCAAGCTGGCCCATAACAACGTGTCGGGGAGTAGCGCGGGCGCCGACTACATCCCGCACCACGCATTCTTTCAGTACTGGAAGAGCACGCAGAACCCGTTGCATACGCCGCCGGGTTCCGATGCAGCGATTGGCAAGACTGACCAGGCAAACCATCAATACGATTTGGGCCGCTTTCACACCGCGCTCGCGAATCACAATCTCCCAGCGGTGAGTTTCCTGAAAGCGCGAGCGTTCCAGGATGGACACGCCGGATATTCCGATCCGCTGGACGAGCAGACGTTTATCGTAGGCGTGGTCAACGATGTCATGCGTTCACCCGAGTGGCGTGAGACCGCAATCGTGATTGCCTACGACGATTCCGATGGATGGTACGACCATGTGATGGGACCGGTCGTCTACCAGTCCAACGCAGTGGATGATCAACTGCTGGCCCCGGGGAGCTGTGGCCAACCCCGGTCGAACGACCCGGCAGGCGGCGCGCAAAACGGGCGCTGCGGCTACGGCCCTCGACTGCCGCTGCTGGTGATATCGCCCTGGGCGAAGACAAACTACATCGACCACCAGGTGACCGATCAGTCCTCCATTATTCGCTTTATCGAAGACAACTGGGGGGGGCCGCGCGTTGGCAATGGCTCCGCAGATGCGGTCGCGGGGTCGCTGAACGGACTCTTCGATTTTGATGGTGGTCCGCGCGCAGGCCGTCTGCTTCTCGATGAACGTTCGGGCACCATCGCAGCCTTCGATCATTGATCGGGGCCGTGTGCACGGGTCAGGTCCTGGCCTTGGCACACGGCTTTCTCGAGTCGGGCCCTCGAGCGGTCAGTTCGCGAGGCCTCATCTGTTCGACCATCGTGCGAGGCAGCCAGACCGACGACGCCCCGTCCGTCATGGCGCGCTCGAAGCGGGCCTCCGCGCTGATACAGACTGCCAACGAAGAGGCGGTTACCCGAATGCCCGCTTCGGCAGGCCGCGCTCTGGGAATGGTCGGCGCGCGAAGGTCCGCAGCTGTTTAGGTAAAGCCGACGTTTGAACGTCCGCCTGAGCGCGCTGGCGAGCGGCCGGTGATGGCCGTACTGAGTCCCACGGCCTGCGACGTCGGATCGCCTCACGTGCCTCGCTCCATGCAGAAGGCATAGCCGACCCCTTGTGTCATTCACCGATAACGACGAACCTAGACGGAACTTCGAAGTACTGGGATTGCATGGACAAGCATAAGCATGGCGAAGACGACAAAATGCAGACCTGCGAGTGTTTCGGGCAAGCGTTCGTAGTCACGTGCGAGGCGTCGAAAGCGGTTGAGCCATCCGAAGCTGCGCTCGACTACCCATCGACGTGGCAACAGCACGAAACCCTTTTTCGCTTCATCGAGCTCGACCACCTGGAGATCAATTCCCTGAGCGCGCGCGGCCTGCGCAGGAGCTTCGCCCGTGTAACCCTGATCGGCAAAGGCCACTTTCACGGTTTCTCCCGTTGCCTGCTGCACCTGGCGCGCCAGTTCTGCAACCTGTGCCCGTTCCTGCTCGTTGGCCGGTGTCACGTGTACGGCGAGCAACTGACCCAGCGTGTCGACCGCCATATGCACCTTGCTGCCACGCTTGCGCTTGTAGCCGTCATAACCTGCGCGTGGACCGCTCTCACATGTCGATTGCAACGTACGGCCATCAAGGATCACCGCGCTGGGCTGCCCCTGCCGCCCCTGCGCGACACGGATGATCGAACGAAGATCACTCACCATGCACTCATAAACAGCCGGCCGCCAGCCATCGTTGCGTCTGCTGGTACACGAGTTCCCACGGCGGAAAGTTGGTCGGCAGCATTCGCCACGCAGCCCCAGCGCGAGCCATCCAGCGCAACGCATTGAACATCTCGCGCAACTCATATTTACGCTGTGGTGCACTCTCATCCATCAACGTCAGATACGCTGCCACGAAGCTCCATTCTTCGTCTGACACGTCTGTCGGGTAGGCTTTACGTTTCTCTCTCATGCCTCAGGGGTACCAGGTCTGACCGGAAGTTCCTTCTAACACCGTCTAAACGAAGACCGCCCGCAAAGCTGCGGACTTGCGGGTCTACCGTATTTTGCTGCAGGGGAGAATGAATGTGAGTGGTGCAAGCGTCAAAATCTGCGCGATCCTGGTTATGGTCCCCATGAGTTGCGGCTCGATCCAGGCTCGCGCACACACGGGTGAGAACACGGGTGCTGGCGCGACAGCGCATCGGGTGGCGTACTCGACGTCGCGGCTTCAGAACAGGCCGGATAGTGCGGTGAGTCGTGACGTCCGCAGCGCCCTCAGGCGGACACCGAGCCTGGATGCTTCAGGGATTCGGGTCAGGGCGCGCCTCGGCGTCGTGACGCTCACGGGATGGGTGCCTGAGCACAGGCAGATCGCGCTCGCCGGCAACACGGCAGGATCGGTGCGCGGAGTCAGGTCGGTGGCGAATCACTTGACCTTGCGGAACAGCCGGTAGCCAGCGATTCGAAAATGAAGTGAGTACATCACGGGTAGGCCACGCGATGAACGCCGCATAGCGGCGGTGACCGGCGGGCGCTTGGCGTCCGCAAAAGAAAACCTTAGGACGGCGTCGCTAAGCGACATGAGCGTTCCTGCCGTTCGGGCGCACGCAACCGGTACGGCCGCTTGCAAGCGGATCGGTCATTCGGGTGACCCGCAAATGCGCGGGCCGATGACCGCTCCTGGCCGCTTATTGCCTTACGCTACCGCGTCATGTCGATCCGTTGGGAGCCCTGCGGTTGCCCGTGCCGACCTGGATCGTGTCTTCACGCCGAGTCGACGCGATCGCACTCAGTGTCGCTCTGTCCCGTATGCGCAACCTGCTCGCCAAACTGCAGGGCGGCAAGCTGGGCATAGAGCGGCGAGCTCAGAAGCAAGTCGGCGTGACGGCCCTGCGCGACGATGCGGCCTTGCTCCAGCACGACAATGCGGTCCGCTTGCTGTACGGTCGCGAGGCGGTGCGCGATGACCAGCGTGGTGCGGTTCTGCGCGGCATTGTCCAGCGCCTTCTGTACGAGGCGTTCGCTGGCAGCGTCGAGCGCGCTGGTGGCCTCGTCCAGCAGCAGGACGGGCGGATTCTTCAGGATCGCGCGGGCGATCGCAATGCGTTGGCGCTGTCCGCCAGACAGTCGTACTCCGCGCTCGCCTAGAAACGTGTCGTAGCCTTGCGGCAGTTCTTCGATAAAGCCGGCCGCAGCGGCCATTTCGGCAGCCCGCTGCACTTGCGGGAGTGTGGCCTCGTGCGCGCCGTAGCGGATGTTGTCGAGCACGCTGCCCGAAAAGATCACCGATTCCTGCAGCACTGCCCCGATTCCCTTGCGCAACTCGAGGAGCGGCACCTGTCGCGTCGGGACGCCGTTGATCAGAATGTTGCCGGCCTGCGGGTCGTAAAATCGCAGCAGCAGTTGGAACAGCGTGGTCTTGCCGGCGCCGGACGGTCCAACCAGCGCGACATGTTCGCCCGCGCGGACGTCGAGGGAGAGCCCGGCGAGTGCAGCGATGCCGGGGCGGGACGGATACGAAAAGCTAACATTGTCGAAGCGGATGCCGTCCCCGCGCGCCGGCAGCGCGACCGTCGCCTCGGCCTGCACCACCGGCGAGCGTGCCACCAGCAGTTGCAACAAACGTTCGGTGGCGCCGGCAGCCCGCTGCAGATCGCCCCACACTTCGGCGACAGCTCCCACAGCGCCGGCGGTGAACACCGCGTAGAGGATGAACTGGGACAACTGGCCGGCCGTCATCCGCCCGGCTAGCACAGCCTGCGCCCCAAGCCAGAGGACGAACACGACGGCGGCGAATACCAGCACGATAACGACGGCGGTCAACCAGGCACGCGCCCGAATGCGCTTGAGCGCGGTCTCAAAGGCCACCTCCACCGCGCCGGCAAACCGCCGCGCCTCAAAGGACTCCTGCGTGTACGACTGGACGGTCGGCATGGCATTGAGGACCTCGCCCGCCAGCGCGCTCGCGTTCGCTACCTTGTCCTGGCTGGCGCGCGAGAGGCGGCGCACGCGCCGACCGAAGACAACGATGGGAGCGACCACCACCACCAGCGTAGCGATGACGTAGCCTGACAGTACAGGGCTGGTCACTGCCAGCATCGCCACGCCACCGGTAAGCAGAAAGAAGTTGCGTAACCCCAACGACAGGCTGGTGCCCACCACCGTCTGAATCAAGGTGGTGTCGGTGGTGAGCCGCGACAGCACCTCTCCGGTCTGCGTGGTTTCGAAGAACTGCGGGCTCATCTCCAGCACGTGGTCGTAGACCGCACTTCGCAAATCGGCCGTGACCCGCTCGCCCAGCCACGACACGAGGTAGAAGCGCAGTGCCGTGGCGCCGGCCAGTACCAGCGAAACGGCGAATAACGCGAGGAAATAGCGATCGATATGCGTACGGTCACCCGCAGCAAAGCCACGGTCAATCAGGTATTTGAACGCCACCGGCAACGCCAGTGTGGCGCCCGCCGACGTCACCAGCGCCAGGAACGCGAGCGCCCAGCGCCCGGCATACGGGCGCATGAAGGGAAACAGGGCAAACAGGGGGCCTATAGCCCGCGAAGGCGGCGAAGGCGGCGAAGGCGGGACAGCGTCTGGCATGAGGATTCCCGAGCGGGTAGAAGTTCATCTCGATTGTGCCAGTCCTACAGATTCGAAGGCAGCGGTCGCGTGCTTGCCGCGACTCCCCATATGTATCAAGATCAAATCGATCTTCTCAGGAATGAGCCATTGCCATGACAGACAATTCCGATCCGGACGAACTGAAAGGACCCGGTGGCTTGACGTTGCGCCAGATCCACGAACAGGTACAGAAGAGCGTCGAGCGCGACCGCGAAGAGCAGGTAAAGCGTAATACTGCCGCTGCGCAACAGGGTCGATGGCAACGTTGGGTACGCTACGTGTGGGCCCGCAGTGGCCGTCGCTAAGATGGCTTGATACGAAATGCGCCGGTCGCGATTGCCGAGTCGGGAGCAAACGTTAATCGCCGAGCCGGGCCGGTCATAGCGTGTCTGCGAGCGGCACGACCCGACCCATCGGTGCCGTTGAGGTGAGATTGGCCCGGTTCGACGGACGGATTTGCAGCCAGCGATTTGATGTGATCTAGATACTATGGAAGGGCGCCACGGAAGTAAGCCTCCTGGAGTAAAACGAGGATCCCGACACCCGTTTTCCGAGAGGAGTACGCAAATGAATCCGCCTCGCACGGCCCTTCGCGGGCAGGATACAACCATCACCGGATCGCTGTATGTCGCCTTCGAACTGGGTGACAGGAGCTGGAAGCTCTCGCTGGGCGATGGGGTGCGCGCGCCGAGCCGCTGCACCGTGGCCGCCGGCGATACGGCCGCAGTTTTCACGGCGATTGCAAAGGCCAAAGCGCGCTGTCATCTGGCGGCCGATGCTCCGGTGCGGAGCTGTTACGAAGCCGGGCGTGACGGCTTCTGGCTGCACCGCTGTCTGGAAGCACATCAGATCACGAACCTGGTGGTGGATTCAGCCAGTATCGAAGTGAACCGACGCAGACGTCGCGCCAAGACTGACCGGCTTGACAGCGACAAGCTGCTGTCGATGCTGATGCGTTACTACGCTGGTGAACGCCGGGTGTGGGCGGTCGCGCGCATCCCGACTCCCGAACAGGAAGATGAGCGGCGGGTACACCGTGAACTCGATCGCCTGCGCCAGGAGCGCACTGCCCATAGCAACCGCATCCGCTCGCTGCTGGTACTTCACAACCTGCGGCCCGAGCGAATCGGTGGCCGCGCGTGGGCGCACTGGTGGGCCGAGCACACCACTCAGCTGTTGCCAGCCCTGCGCGCCGAGATCGAGCGCGAATGTGAGCGGCTGTCGCTGGCTGCCAGGCAGATCAGGACGCTTGAGGCACAGCAGCAGCGCGAGGTGCGCAGCGGTGTGCAACCCGCGATTGCGCGGCTCGCGCACCTCGCGGGTATCGGAACGGGCAGTGCCTGGGTCCTGGTCAGGGAACTGTTCGGCTGGCGACAGTTTCACAACCGCCGTGAAGTGGCCGGCTGCCTGGGCCTGGCCCCGACGCCCTATGCCAGCGGTACGAGTGAAGTTGAGCAGGGCATCAGCAAGATCGGCAACAAGCGAGTCCGATGGCTGATGGTGGAACTGGCGTGGAGCTGGTTGCGCTTCCAGCGCAGCAGCCAGCTAAGCGACTGGTTCAACGAGCGCTTTGCAGGCGGTGGCAAGCGTATGCGACGCATCGGCATTGTGGCACTTGCCAGACGTCTGGCGGTCGCGCTATGGCGCTATCTGGAATTCGGCGAGATTCCCCTCGGGGCAACCCTCAAGCCGCCTGCGAAGAAGGTGACGGCGACCTGAACAGCCAACGTCGAGCGGCAGCAGCGTTTGAAGGTTTGGCGCGCCCGGAACGGAGGTGGGTTGTCCGGCGGATAACCGTGGTTCTAGATGGGGCGCGTCCGTAATGGGGTGGTTCCAGCGCCTTGCGCATGCGGTATGTGGTGACCGGTCTGGTGGCCGGCACGGATAGAAGTTGGTCCGGTCAACTTGTCCGGACTTCAGACACCCCGACCTCACTGCTGTTCTCGCTTGATATGGAGGATTGCAAATCATCTTATCGAGGAGGTTATCCACCACCGGCCAGCGTCATGGTCGTGACAAGCGACCCGTTGGCCGGTGGTGGATAACCTCTCGCGCTCTCGAATGGGAGATAACTGACGGGAAAATGGATCGCGAAAGGGCTTGACTTCCAATGCCACATAGAAGCCTCCGTTAAGCGTTGAGTCGCGGGTTGTCCACGGGCGGGCGGCGGGTCGCCTCTCACGACCATGACGCTGCCCGCCGGTGGGCAACCCGCAAGGCGACACGGTTTGCCCTTTAACGTTGATGTTCTCGAATTCAAGCGGCGAACGATAGCCAATGCTGCTGTGCAGGCGGCGTACGTTGTACCAGCCCTCCAGGAACCAGAAGATGCGCTGCCGGGCCTGTTCATGGGTAGCAAAGGGTTCGCGCGAAAGCAGTTCCGCTTCGAGCGTGCCGAAGAACGACTCGCACATCGCGTTGTCGTACGCGTCGCCGGCCGTCCCCATCGACGGTTGTACGCCGGCTTCGCGGCAGCGCCGCCCGAATGCAATGGATGTGTATTGACATCCTTGGTCCGAATGTAGAATGACGCCCTCGTGGCGTCGCTGAAGCAACGCCATATCCAGTGCGCGCAGCATCAGTTCGGCATACAGATGAATTGACATCGCCCAGCCCACAATGCGGCGACTGAACACGTCGAGGACAACGGCCAGGTAGAGAAACCCCTCGCCGGTCGGGATGTAGGTGGCGTCCGCCACCCACAGCACGTTCGCCGCCTCGGCACGGAAGTGCCGACGCACCAGATCCGGAGCGCGGCGTGCTCCCACGCGTTGCCGCGTAGTGTGCGGCCAGCGCCGCCGGCTCGCACCACGCAAACCGGCCATGCGCATCAGACGTGCGACCCGCTTGCGTCCGACGTGTACGCCTTCACGCGCGAGCTGCGCATGGATACGTGGTGCCCCATACGTACCGCGCGAACTCGCATGCAGCGTGGCGGATGCGCGCGAGCAGTTGCGCATCGCCACACGAGCGTTTCGATGGCTCACGCACCAGCCATGCGTAGTAGCCGCTCGTGGAGACCCTGAGCAGCCGCGTCATCCTCGCAATGGGCCAGCGGGCCCGGTTCGCTCTCACGAATCCGTACCGCCCTTCGGTGGAACGGCTCCCGTCTCCCTCGCGAACCAGGCCGCCGCCTGCGAGAGAATGTCTCGCTCCATCTTCAGTTGCCGGTTCTCACGACGTAGCCGCGTGAGTTCCTGCCGCTCGGCCGTCGTCAGCCCGTCATGACGCACACCCGCATCACGATCGAACTGCGCGACCCAGTTGTTGATGGTCTGTTCGGTCGGCTCGAACTCGCGCGCCAGCTCCTCAGGCGTTCTTCCGGCCTTCACCAACTCGACCATGTGGGCCCGGAATTCCACAGGGTATGGGGTACGATGCCTGCCCATTTCGACACCTCCTGATCAAAAGGATAGGTGTCCGTTTTTGCGGGTCAATCTCAATTTCCCCGGAAATGGCTCCGCGCCTTGAGGCGTGGCTTGGCGTTGAAAATGGGGGGGCGCGCCGACCTCTGGATCGCAGGGCGGCCCCTGCTCAACCGTGCCTGAATCCGGATTGCCATTCAATGTGTATAGGCAATCAATAATTTTGCGCAGATAAATTCTGATTATTACGTTTTATGAAATAGACAGTTACAAAATAGGTGTTTACCCTTAATTACTATTTCCTTACACTTGCCTTAAGGGTTGAAAACGAGCACAAGCTTGTAGCGCCCAACCGACAAACCAAGGAGGTAGTAATCATGAGACCCATCGTTAGACTCGCCGCCTTTGTGGCTGCCATCGCCTTCGCTGCTCCGATTACGGTTTTTGCCGCAGCAAACGTCGGAGCAAACCATCCACTGACCCGCGCGGAAGTCCGTGAGCAACTGGTCGAGATCGAAGCGGCGGGCTACAACCCGGCCCGTGCGAACCCGCGCGAATATCCGGCGGACATCCAGGCTGCTGAAGCCAGGGTTGCTGCGCAACACGCGGGCACGCCCGGCGTGAGCGGCAGTCACCCGGTGACCGTCGTGGCAGTCAGTGAAGACGTGATTGAGATCGAAAGCGCTGGCGACACGTCCGGCGTGGGTGGCGTCGTAAGCGGCTCGTCCGCAGCGGGCGGCCCTGCCTACACGAGCGAGGCTGCTCGCACCGGTCCGGGCTCGGTCTACTTCGGTCATTAACCGGCTGACAGGCGGTTGACCGACCGTCCGCCTGTCTTGCCATCGACGTGCGCAGAAACACTGCGCGCCCGCATCTACACCAACTGGCTCGCCATCAAGATAACCTCAGGTGGCGGGCCAGTTTCCTATCCGGACCTCTCCCGCCAGACGGTTCAATGTGGCGACGCACCGGCGCAGCCAAGCGCGGTATGGCTGACGACGCAATGGCAATCACTGCGCTCAGCACGCGTCGACGAGACCGCAAAACCTGCACCCGCAGGACCAAAGCGGTCGTAAGATTCTTCGAGTGTCCGATGCGGAGGCTTCGCCTCAGATAACATTGCAGCGAAGCAAGATGTGGCATCCAATTGAGTTTGCCGGTCGTCCTCGGCCCGTTCGCGATGAAACTACTTCCAACGCCACTGAACACCCGCCTGCAACTACGCAAGAAACTGCGTCGCGCCAGTGGCTTTCAAATCGCCATTGCTCATCGTCTGCGACAGCTTAACGTGGAGGATTGGCGCACGGTAACGGCCGGGCAAAGCTTTTATTTTTCGCCTGAATACCTGCAAATGATTGAAGTGGCTGGTCCGGCCAATTTCGAGCCGCGCTACGCCTTGATCTCGGATGACGACGGACCGCGAGCCACAGTCTGCATGCAAATCGTCGAGGTGAGCCTCGAACACTTTGGTGAACAAGGCAAGCGCAAACTCAAAGTGCCGCTCAAAGAGCGTGTTCTTGTCTGCGGCAACCTGCTCAGTTACGGGCAGCACGGCGTTTGTTTCGCGCCCGGCAGCACTCCTGCAGAACTGTGGCCCGCCGTGGCGGAGGCACTCTATCGTACCCGCCGATGCGAAAAGCTGGATGGTCAGACCAACGTAATTTTGGTTAAGGACATTCTGGAGGCCGACAGGGTACCCAGTGCCTGCCTCGGGAAACTCAGTTATTCTGCCGTCGAAACCGAGCCCAACATGGTGCTGACGCTACCCGAAGGCGTCTGTACTCACGATGACTATCTTGCCAGTCTTGCTTCCAAGTACCGCAATGCCGTCAAGTCCCAGATCTACAAACCGTTCGATGCGGCCGGATTCCGGATCGAACGCCTTGAGAAGGTGGCGTCGGTTGCCGGATTTTTGCAAGATCTTTACCTGCAGACCCACACCAATGCCAGCTTGCGCCCGTTTATGCTGGATCAGGAATACTGGCCAGCGTTAGCGCAAGCTGCCGGCGCGCGTATCGCTTTCCACGTCGCAGTTAAGGGTAGCCATATTTATGGCTTCGTTGTCACGCTCAAGGATGCGGAGACGGCGGTCGTCTGGCACATCGGTTTCGATCGCGAAGCAGCCGCCAGTGGTGTGCCGCTTTATCTGCGCCTTCTGCATGCGTCACTGACGCAGGCAATTGATTTCCGTTGCCGACGCGTCTCTTTCGGCAGAACGGCGCTCGCACCCAAAGCGCGCATTGGCTGTCAGCCGGAGCCGATGCGGATTTGGGTGCGTCACCGCCAGCCTCTGCTAAACCAGGCCATTAGCCCTTTGCTGCGACTGATCCAGCACGAAGAGGCGCCGGAATGTTCTCCTTTCAAAAAAACCACGAACCACTCTGAAGAGCTTTGAGATTCATATAGCCGTACATGGACTCTCACCTATGAGCAAGATCGGTGCGCATTTTGAAGGTCTCGAATGCGTTTGTACATTCGGCCTTTGATGTGCCTGCCATCAGTAAGCGCGCGATTTCGCACACCTAGCTTGCGCTGTTGAGAAGGCTCACGATTGCGTCCGCAACCTCACTTTGCGGACGCAATCCATGACAGAAGATGACCTCAGCTTTTTTGCCCCTACGCGTGACGCGTGTTGGTGCCGGCGGCAAGCGAAGCTTCGATCCAACGGACAAACGACGACTCGTCGAAGCCTGTCTGCGGCCAGGCGCTTCGCTATCGGGCCTCGCCCTTAAGGCTGGTGTGAACGCCAACCAGCTGCATAAATGGGTCCAGACGCGTGAACAGTGCCGGCCCCCAGTCAGGCACGACCTGCCGGTCGCATCGTCAGCGTTTGTGCCGGTTGTCGCAATCGACGAGCCAACAGCGCTGCTGGCGCCCGCGCCCGCGTCGCACCGCACCACCGGAGCAGAATCATCCTGCGTTTCGCCACGCTCAACACGAGTGGCACGGCTGTCGGCTCAGCTGCCTAACGGCGTGAAGCTTGAGCTCGATGTTCAGCAGACGACGTGGCAATCGTCAATGCCGTGGTTGCTGCATTGGGAGCGCGTTGATGTTCCGCTTCGACGCGGACCTGACGGTCTTCCTGCATCGCGAACCGATCGACTTCCGCGCCGGCATCAACAGCCTCGTGAGGCATTGTCAACTTGTCGAGGCTGGGTCATAAGAACGGCAGGAAGAGCAATCTCAGAAAGCGTAGGAGGGATTTTGGGCGAGTTCGGCGACTTCACTCCAGGAAACGAACCGGGCAGCAATCTCTTTGCGATAAAGTGAAGCGTGCAGCAGGTGCCGCTTGAGCGCAAAGTGTTGCCGGATCGGCCCGAAGCACGAGAGAAATTTCTGTGTGCGTTTCGGGTGGCGAAAACCGCGCATGCGACGTTCGCGTTCGCGCGTCGGTTGATGGCTGTTCTCGGCCCGGTTGTTCAGCCGGGCTGCAGCTTTGACGAACACATGCTTCACGCTCGCGAGCTCCGGGATCTCGGCTTTGGCCGCCGGGTAGCTGCGCAACTGATCAGTGACGATCTTGCGCGGTACCGTGCTAGAACGCAGCACCCGCTTGAAGAAACGTTTTGCCGCAGCCTTGTCGCGCCGCTTTTGCACCAGGATGTCGAGTTCGGCGCCATGCTCGTCGACTGCACGCCACAACAGGTACTGTTCGCCACGCAGCGTGACAAACATCTCATCGAGGTGCCATGTGCTACCAAGCTTGGGTCGAGCGGCTTTCACGCGGTGCGCAAAGCCCTTGCCGAACTTGTCGCACCAGCAACGGATTGTCTCGTAGCTCACGACCACGCCGCGCTCAAACAGCAACTCTTCGATGTCGCGCAGACTTAACTGAAAGCGGAAATACCAACGCACGGCGCAACTGATAACGCCAGCGGGAAAACGATGACCGTGATAAAGCGATTTTGATTTCTTCATCGCACCATCTTACGCGACGACCTCGCCAACCTGACAATGCCACTCAATTAACTTCCATTCGGAAGGTTTATGAGTTCCTCCACAGATATCGGAATGCCCGGGAAGGCCTATGGGGCGGAAGGCAGCCGGAGTCGAACCGACCCGAGAGCGTCTGACGCCCTCAACTGGGTTTGAAGCCCAGCCGCACCACCGGATACGAATGCCTTCCTACGGTGATTGAATGACGCGTGCCCGATAGAAACAGACCGCCAGCCAGATCAAGGCAGATCGAGCCAGCGGCTATCCGTGCGCACGAGGTGCAGGCCACGGTGGAAGCGAGTATACCCAACCCGGTCGAAGAACTCCAAAAGCTGGATCGCGCGTTTTCGACCGAGCCCGGTCGCGTCGCGAAACGGCGCGGCCGCCACGGTGCCGCCGTTCTTGTGCGCCTCCGCCGCCGCGATCGACGCAAGTTCGCGAATCACCTGCTGGTGATAGAACAGGTCATGCACGACCTGGAACAGCTCGCCCTGACGCGCGAGCTTGCGCAGCAACTGACGCACGCGCTCCTCCGGCACACCGTGCGCGTTCGCGAGCTCGCGCACCCACGGCGGATCGAAACGCCCCGCCTCGATCTCGGGCAGTAGCGTCGCGGCAAGCGTCTGATCGGCGGCGTCGAGCGTCACGGCGTGGCCGGGCAAATGCAGCCACGGTCCGAGTCTGACGAGCTCGCCACGCGCCGCCGCATCGTCGACCAGCGCGCGCCACAGGGCGTCGTCGACCAGTGGCGCCGCGATGCGCCGCAAGCGCGACACGTCCGGGCCGAGTTCGTCGGGCGAGTGCTCGTGATATTGCGCGAGCGCACTCGTCAGGCGCCCCTCGAGCGTGTGCCATGTCGCGTCCGCGACCAGCAGCGCGTCATGGCCCGGCAGTTCGATCGTGCGTGTCGCGGCGGGCAACGCGAGCGCCGCCGCCGGCATCCCCGTGAGGCGCTCCAGCAACGCCCGCGACAAACCGTGCGGCGCGCGCGCGAACAGCGCGTCGAGTGAGCCGGTGTCGAGCAGCGTCTGCATCGCGTCCAGCCAGCCGAAGCGCTCCGGCGAGCGCCGCTTGCGCGCCGGAGCGAACGCATCGAGCACGTGCCCGCCGCCCACCGTGCGATTGGCCTGAGCGTTACGCACGACGAAGCGATCGCCCGGCACCGTGCACAGCGGCAGCTCGAACACGAGTTGCACGCGCGCGCGCTGACCGGGCGCGAGCGTGTCGCCTTCGAGCAGCGCGACATGCGCAACCTGATGCTGCGTGCCGAGATGCACGTGCAGCGGCTCCCAATGTTCAAGCGCGTGCGGTGCGTCGGCGAGCAGCGTCAACGCGACGTCGATGCGCTCGCTCGCTTGCGACAGTCGCGGATCGACGATCCAGTCGCCGCGCTCGATCGCACTCTTCTCGATGCCCGCCAGATTCAGCGCGCAACGCTGGCCGGCGCGACCGGTTTCGGCGGGGCGATTCTGCGCGTGGATGCTGCGCACGCGCACCGATTCGTTTTTCGGCGCGAGCAGCATCGTGTCGCCGACGCTCACGCTGCCCGCCACCACGGTCCCGGTGACGATCGTGCCCTGCCCCGCGAGCGTGAACACGCGATCGACGGCGAGGCGGAACAGGCCGTCGTCGCGCTTCATGCGCCATGCGGCGGCCTGCTCGCGCAGATGCGCGTTCAGCGCGGCGACGCCCGCATCGCCCGCGCGCGTCGCGCAGGTATCGAATACCGGCGCGTCGCGCAGCACGCTGCCAGCGACGAACACACTCACTTCATCGCGCACTTCGCGCAGGCGCTCGTCGTCGACGCGATCCACTTTCGTCAACGCGATTGCGCCGCGCCGGATGCCGAGCAGTTCGACGATCGAAAGATGTTCGCGCGTTTGCGGCATCACGCCGTCATCGGCGGCGATGACGAGCAGCGCGAAGTCGATGCCGCTCGCGCCCGCGGTCATCGTATGCACGAGCTTTTCGTGGCCCGGCACGTCGATCAGACCGAGCACGTCGCCGTTGTCGAGCGGTACGTACGCGTAGCCGAGCTCGATCGAAATGCCGCGCGCTTTTTCTTCCTTGAGCCGGTCCGTGTCGACGCCGGTGAGTGCCTTCACGAGGCTCGTTTTGCCGTGGTCGATATGCCCAGCAGTACCGACGATCATGCGTGCCCGTCCTTCAGCTGCTTTTCGGTTGCGCGATCAGCTGTGCGATCAATTGTGCTTCGTCGGCGGCTTCGAGGCAGCGCAGATCGAGCCGCAACGCGTCGTCCGCGATCCGGCCGAGCACCGGCCGCGCCATCTCGCGCAACTGCTTTTCGAGCGCGAGCAGATGACGGCCGCCGCGCTTGCCGTCGCTCATCCTGATGACGAGGCCATAGCTCGGCAGCACGTCGACGGGCAAGGCGCCGCTGCCGATCTGGCTGAACATCGGCTCCGCGGCCACGCTGTAGCGCGCGTCGATCGCCTGCTGTAACGCCGGTAACACGCGCTGCGCGGCGCCGTGAATATCTTCGGCGGGCCGCGTGAGGAGCCGTAGCGTGGTCAGCCGCTCCGTCAACTTCTCCGGCGCGCGATACAGCTGGAGCACAGGCTCCAATGCCGCGAGTGTCAGCTTGCCGACCCGCAGTGCGCGCTTCAGCGGATGCTTCTTGATCTTCGCGATCAGATCGCGCCGCCCGACGATCAACCCGGCCTGTGGGCCGCCGAGCAGCTTGTCACCGCTGAACGTGACCAGATCGGCGCCGGCCGCGACGGTCTCGCGCACCGTCGGCTCGCGCGGCAAGCCCCATTCGGCGAGATCGACGAGCGTGCCGCTGCCGAGATCGACGGCGACCGCAAGCCCGCGCGCGTGCGCGAGCGGCGCGATCTCTTCGATGCCGACTTCCTTCGTGAAGCCACTGATCGCATAGTTGCTCGCGTGGACTTTCATCAGCAGCGCGGTATGCGCGTTGATCGCCTGTTCATAGTCCTTCAGATGGGTGCGGTTCGTCGTGCCGACTTCGCGCAGCTTCGCGCCCGCGCGGCTCATGATGTCGGGAATGCGAAACGCGCCGCCGATTTCGACGAGTTCGCCGCGCGACACCACCACTTCCTTCTTCGCCGCGAGCGCGGACAGCGTGAGCAGCACCGCGGCGGCGTTGTTGTTGACGATGGTCGCCGCTTCGGCGCCGGTCAGCTCGCAGATCAGATCGTCGATCAGATCGTCGCGGTCGCCGCGCGTGCCGGTGGCGAGATCGAACTCGAGGTTGGCCGGTTGCGTGAGCGCGCTCATCACCGCGCGCACCGACTCATCGGGCAGCAGCGCGCGGCCGAGGTTCGTGTGCAACACGGTGCCGGTCAGATTGAACACGCTGCGCAGCCGCGACGCGTTACGCGCGAGCAGCGCCGCGGCGACCGTCGCATGCAGCTGCGCGGTATCGAGCGCGCTCACCGCCGGGTTGGCCGCCGCATCGCCCGATTGCGCGCTGATGCGCCACGCATCGAGCGCGTCGCGCAGCGCGTTGAGTACCTGGGTGCGGCCGTATGCGCCGATGAGCGGCACGAATTCTTCCGACGCCAACACCTTGTCCACCGACGGCACGCGCGCCATCAGCGCGCGCAATGCCGAGCTGCTCACATCGCTCACGAGCAATCCTTATGTCGTTTTGAACTTGGCTCCGGTCAGGTCGCCGTCAGGCCGACTCGTCGCCCTCCGTTTCGGCCGCGTCGGCCGTCTGCTCCGGCCACAGCCATGGATGCGGCGACGCGCGCCGGTAACCTTCCGCGCCCATCAGCAGATCGAGCGTGAGGCTCGCGAGGTCGTCCGCGAATGGATCGAACTCGTAGTCCTTCGCCTGAATGCCGATCTTGCGGTAAGTATGGCATTCGTCGCACGACTCCGCCTTCAGCGCGGCGTTTTTCGATTCGGCCTCGCGCGCGGCTGCGTCGGCGTCGGGCGAGCCGGCTACCTGGTACGCGATGCCCTTCGTCGAATCGCAGTTCGAGCATTTGCTACGGACCATATGCCATTCGGTCGCGCACAATCCGCATTGCAGATAGCGATAGTTGTCGTACGCGCCGCCGATGCGCAGCGTGCTCGCCACCGGATGCGAGCCGCACACCGGGCACAGGCCCGGTGTGTCGAGGTACGGTACGGCGCGCTTGTCGATGTCGGCGGCGAGGTCGGTCCATACGACCTGCAGCGCGGCCATGATGAACGGCGCGCTCGCCGGATCGACGTCGGCGAAGCGCTGCGCGAAGATCGCGTCGGCCTGCGCTTCGAGCGCGGCGACGTCGAGCGAGCGCAGGCGCGCGAACAACGCCACGAGCGGCGGCGTCAACGGGGGACCCGCCGCTTCGATCCTGTCGAGCAGTTGTAGCAGCACGTCGCGCCACGCCGGATCGCGCGCGCCGGACAGCGCCGGAATCAGCGGCATCGAATACTGCTGCGCGCTCGCGATCAGCTCGGGGCTCGGTGGCTGGGCCTTGAAGTGCGCGAGCACCGCCTGCTGCGCATCGGCAAGCGCCGCCATCAGCCGCAGGTAGCCGGCGATCGGATTGCCGCGCGAGGCGAGCTGACGCAGGCGCGCGGCGCGCGGCGCGAACACCGCGAGCCGCTCGGGCATGCGGATGCGGGGTATTGCCGAGGGATCGAGCGACTCGATGTCGGCGGCTTCGAGAATGCGTTGAGTCAAGATATCGACCTCTGAAAACTGAAGGGCCGCCGCCCGTCATCGACGAGGCGCGGCGGCCCGGTGCGAGGGGCGCTGCGTGCGGCGCATTGAAACATGCGCGGGGGCAGCGCCGATTGAGCATACTTTACTTGCCGATGATTTCCCTGAACCAGTTTGGATGATGCTTGCGCGCCCAGCCATAGGTAACGGTGCCGCGCGTCATCGCACCTATGGAGCCCTTGACCCACAGCGCCGCATAGATATGCACGATGATGCCGACGATCAGCAGGAATGCCGTCACGGCATGCACGAGCGCCGAGAGCCGGATCACACCAATCGGGAAATAGAACGAAAAGTAGCGCCGCCAGATCACGATGCCGCTCAGCAACAGCAGCAGCATACAGATCACCATCACGAAGAACAGCAGCTTCTGCCCGGCGTTGTACCTGCCGATTGCGGGCAGGCGTTCCTCGCGATTGTTCAGCACGTCGCCGATCTGCTTCATCCACTGGATATCCGCCTGGTCCAGATAGTTGTGATGCCAGAAGCGCAACGCAAGAATCAGGAACGAGATGAACATCACGCAGCCGATGAACGGGTGCAGAATCCGCGTCCACTGCCCGCCGCCGAGTACCACGTACAGAAACGCCATCGACGGATGGAACAACGCGAGACCGGACAGCGCAAGCAGGATGAAACAGATCGCGGTGATCCAATGATTCGTGCGCTCGTTCGGCGTATAGCGCACGATCAGTCGGTTGCCCTTCAGGTCCGTGAAATCGGTGTGCTCAGAGTGGTTCATTGCGTACCCTCCCGCGAACGGCGTGCTTCTTCGGCTTCCTTGACGGCTGCGGCTTCGTCGGCCTCGGACACCTCGTTCGGGCCGACGCGCGTGTAGTGGAAGAAGCCCGCGAGCGCGGCGATCCCCATAATGGCGAGCGCGATCGGCTTGGCGATGCCCTTCCACAACGAGACCAGCGGACTGATGCGCGGATCGTCCGGCAGGCCGTGATACAGCGACGGCCGGTCGGCGTGGTGCAACACGTACATCACATGCGTGCCGCCGACCTTGGCCGGGTTATACAGGCCAGCGCTCTGAAAACCGCGCTCCTTCAGATCGACGATGCGGTCCTCGGCCTGCTGCTTCATGTCCTCCTTGGTGCCGAACATGATCGCGCCGGTCGGGCAGGTCTTCACGCAGGCCGGCTCCTGGCCGACCGCCACACGATCCGAACACAGCGTGCACTTGTATACGCGGCGATCCTGCTTCGACATACGCGGTATGTCGAACGGGCAGCCGGCGATGCAGAAGCCGCAGCCGATGCAGTTCTCCTGGTGGAAATCCACGATGCCGTTCGTGTACTGCACGATCGCGCCCGGCGCCGGACAGGCCTTCAGACAGCCCGGGTCCTCGCAGTGCATGCAGCCGTCCTTGCGGATCAGCCATTCGATATCGCCGGCGGAATTCTCGTACTCGGCAAACCGCATGACGGTCCACGAATGCTCGGTGAGATCGGGCGGGTTGTCGTAGACGCCCACGTTCACGCCGATCTCGTCGCGCAGATCGTTCCACTCCATGCAGGCCGTCTGACACGCCTTGCAGCCGATGCACTTCGACACGTCGATGAGCTTCGCGACCGTGCCCGTGGCCGGCTCGCGAATCACCGGCGGCTGCGTGGTGGTGGCCGAAACGCGTCTGATGTCCAGTGATTGCAGTGCCATCTCTTTTCCTTATGCCTTTTCGACCTTGACGAGGAACGACTTGAATTCCGGTGTCTGCGAATTCCCGTCGCCCACCGGGGGCGTCAGCGTATTGATGAGATAGCCCGGCCTCGCGAGCCCTTTGAAGCCCCAATGGAGCGGCAGCCCGACGGTCTGCACCTTCTTGCCTTCGATCATCAGCGGTTTGATCCGCTTCGTCACGACCGCGACGGCAACCAGGTGCCCGCGGTTCGAGCTCACCTTGACCCGGTCGCCGGCTACCACGCCGATCTCCTTCGCGAGGTCTTCGCCAATCTCGACGAACTGCTCGGGCTGGATGATCGCGTTCAGACGCGCGTGTTTGGTCCAGTAGTGGAAATGCTCGGTCAGACGATAGGTGGTCGCCGTATGCGGGAAGTTCTCGTGCGTGCCGAACGTGGCCTTGTCGTCCGGGAACACGCGCGCCGCAGGATTGCTGACGACCAACTTGTTGTCCGGATGCAGCGGGTTGTAGCCGAGCGGCGTTTCGAATGGCTCGTAGTGCTCGGGGAATGGCCCTTCCACCATAGCTTCGCGCGCGAAGAAGCAAGCCACGCCTTCCGGATTCATGATGAACGGATTCATGCCGTTTTCGGGCGGCTCGTCGACCTTGAAGTCCGGAATGTCGGCGCCCGACCACGTGCTGCCGTTCCACGCGATCAGCTTGCGCGTCGGATCGAACGGCTTGCCGCTGAGATCGCACGACGCGCGGTTGTACAGAACCCGCCGGTTCACCGGCCATGCCCAGGCCCAGTTCAGCGTGTTGCCGATGCCGGTCGGATCCGAGTTGTCGCGGCGGCCCATCTGGTTGCCCGCCTGGGTCCACGCGCCGCAGAAGATCCAGCAGCCGCTCGAGGTCGAGCCGTCGTCGCGCAGCAGCGCGAAACTCGCGAGCTGCTCGCCCTTCTTCGCGAGCACCTTGGTCGTGTCCTTCGGATCGGTAACGTCGGCGAGCGCCTTGCCGTTGAACTCCATCGCGAGTTCTTCGGGCGTCGGGCTTTCCGGGTTCGCATACGGCCAGCTCATGTTCAGGATCGGATCGGGATACTTGCCGCCATCCTTGCGATAAGCGTCGCGAATACGCAGCCACAGCCCCGCCATGATATCGAGGTCGCTCTTCGCTTCGCCGGGACCGTCCGCGCCCTGCCAATGCCACTGCAGCACCCGGCTCGAACTAACGAGCGAGCCGCGTTCCTCGGCGAAGCAGGTGGTCGGCAGACGAAACACCTCGGTCTGGATCGAGCCGCTGTCGACGTCGTTGAACGGGCCGTGGTTCTTCCAGAACTCCGACGTTTCGGTCGCGAGCGGATCCATGATCACGAGCCACTTCAGCTTGGCCAGCGCCGCGCCGTTCTTCGCCTTGAACGGCGCGGCGGCAAGCGGATTGAAGCCCTGCGCGATGTAGCCGGTCATTTTGCCCTGATTCATCAGCTCGAAGACCTGCAGCAGGTCGTAGGACTTGTCGAGCTTCGGCAGATAGTCGAAAGCGAAGTTGTTGTCGGCGGTCGCCTTGTCGCCCCACCACGATTTCATGAAGCTCACGTGGAACGCGCGATAGTTTCGCCAGTAGCTCAGCTGGTTCGGCCGCAGCGGCTGTTTGGCGCGCGTCGCGATGTAGGCGTCGAAGTCCTGCTCCGCTTCCATGGGCAGCGTCATGTAGCCCGGCAGCAGGTTCGACATCAGGCCGAGATCCGTCAGGCCCTGGATGTTCGAATGGCCGCGCAGCGCGTTCATGCCGCCGCCCGCGATGCCGATGTTGCCGAGCAGCAGCTGCACCATCGCGCCGGTGCGGATGATCTGCGAGCCGACCGAGTGATGCGTCCAGCCGAGCGCGTACATGATCGTGGCCGCGCGGTTCGGCACCGACGTCGACGCGAGCATCTCACAGACGTGCTGGAACTTCTCCTTCGGCACGCCGCAGATTCTCTCGACCTGCTCGGGCGTGTAGCGCGAGTAGTGCTGCTTCATCAGCTGATAGACGCAGCGCGGGTCCTGCAGCGTCGGATCGACCTTGGCGAAGCCGTCATCGCCGCGCTCGTAGTCCCACGAGGCCTTGTCGTAGCTGCGCGTGTCGGCGTGGTAGCCGGAAAACAGGCCGTCCTTGAACGCGAAATCCTCGCGCACGATGAACGGCACGTCCGTGTAGTTCTTCACGTACTCGTGCTGGATCTTGTCGTTCGTCAGCAGGTAGTTGATCACCCCGCCGAGAAACGCAATGTCCGTACCGGTGCGGATCTGCACGAAGTAGTCCGCGACCGACGCCGTGCGCGTAAAGCGCGGGTCGACCACGATCAGACGCGCCTTGCGGTGCGCCTTGGCTTCGGTGACCCATTTGAAACCGCATGGGTGGGCCTCGGCCGCATTGCCGCCCATCACGAGAATCACGTCCGCGTTTCTGATGTCGACCCAATGGTTCGTCATCGCTCCACGGCCAAACGTCGGGGCAAGACCTGCCACCGTCGGGCCATGTCAGACACGCGCCTGATTGTCGAATCCGAGCATGCCAAGACTGCGAACAGTCTTGTGCGTCAGATAACCCACCTCGTTGCTGCCGGCCGATGCCGCGAGCATGCCGGTAGTCAGCCAGCGGTTGACCTTCTTGCCGTCCGCGTTCGTCTCGACGAAGTTCGCGTCGCGGTCTTCCTTCATCAGCTTCGCGATGCGGTCTAGCGCGTCTTCCCACGAGATGCGCTTCCACTCGCTCGCCCCGGCCGCGCGGTACTCGGGATAGCGCAGACGGCTCGCGCTATGGATGAAGTCGATCAGGCTCGCGCCCTTCGGGCACAGCGTGCCGCGATTGACCGGATGGTCGGGGTCGCCCTCGATGTGGAAGATGCTCGTCTTCACATTCTTGGCCTCGTCGCCAAGACCGTACATCAGGATGCCGCAGCCCACCGAACAGTACGGGCAGGTGTTGCGGGTTTCAGTCGCACGCGACAATTTGTACTGACGGACTTCGGCCAGCGCGGGTGTCGGCGAGAAGCCCATCAGGGCCAGGCTCGATCCGGCAAGTGTCGTGGCAGAGACCTTCAGGAATTGTCGCCGAGTCATTTGCGTCATTGCATGGCCTCGGCTCTTTGGGGACAAAATTGATTATAGATGCCGTTTCGCGACCTGCATCGTAGTGCATTCGCCACCCCGGTAGATGGGACATGCGAAAGTCACTTGAAAGGGCGGCACCCTGCTGGCACGATTTATTCCCGCTGCTGGGCACCGTTCATGCTGCATCCGCGAATAGTGACTCCCACTGACCTCATCGGCGGACTATTGCGCTCCTATTAACTACCCAGGCGCCGCGGAATTGCGTTGTAGCGTAAAGAATTCGTTTCATCGCGCGTACATGCCGCTTGCATTTCCTTCGGCATTAGTATTTTTTACGCAGCCGTTTATCGCTCGGCAAAACGGAGTTCGAAACGGGTTCGGCATAGAGCCGGTTTGCGCCCGTGCCGACGCTGCACAGGGTGAAAACAACCCTCATAATGCGGTCATTCGACGAACCCCAACTCTCGCCCCCATGACCCAAGTCCAAGCAAGCCAGTCGCCCCGCCTGACGAGCCTGTCGCACGGCGGCGGCTGCGGCTGCAAGATCGCGCCCGGCCTGCTCGCCGATCTGCTCAAGCGCAGCGCGCCGCTGCCATTCTTCCCCGACCTGCTGGTCGGCAACGACACCGCCGACGACGCCGCCGTCTACAAGCTCAACGAAGACCAGGCGATCGTCGCGACCACCGATTTCTTCATGCCGATCGTCGACGATCCCTTCGACTTCGGCCGCATCGCCGCGACCAACGCGATCTCCGACGTCTACGCGATGGGCGGCAAGCCGATCATGGCCCTCGCGATCGTCGGCATGCCGATCAACGTGCTGCCGCACGACGTGATCGCGGCCGTGCTGAAAGGCGGCGAATCGGTCTGCGCGGAAGCAGGTATCCCGCTCGCGGGCGGCCATTCGATCGATTCGGTCGAGCCGATTTACGGCCTCGTCGCGCTGGGCATCGTCGATCCGAAGCGCGTCAAGCGCAACGCGGGCGGCCAGGCCGGCGACGTGCTGATCCTCGGCAAGCCGCTCGGCGTCGGGATTCTGTCCGCGGCATTGAAGAAGGACCGGCTCGACGCGGCCGGCTACGCGGCAATGATCGGCGCGACCACCAAGCTGAACCGGCCGGGCGCCGAGCTGGCGCGGCTCGACGGCGTGCATGCGCTGACCGACATCACCGGCTTCGGCCTGCTCGGCCACACGCTGGAACTCGCACGCGGCTCGAAGCTGACCGCGCGCGTGCGCTACGCGGACCTGCCGTGGCTGCCGAACGTCGCGAGCCTCGCGCAAGCAGGCATTTTCACCGGCGCATCGGGCCGCAACTGGGATGCCTACGGCCACGACGTGGTGCTGCCCGCCACCTTGCCGTCCGCCGGCCGCGCGTTGTTGACCGATCCGCAGACGTCGGGCGGGCTGCTGGTGTCGTGCTCGCCCGAAGCGGTAGACGAAGTGCTCGCGCTGTTCCGCGCCGATGGCTTTGCCGACGCACGGGTGATTGGCGAGCTGGTGAGCGGGAAAGCGCGGGTCGAAGTCATCTGAGGTAGGCAGCCGAAGGACGTCACTGGAGAACCCCGGGAAGGACGCATATAACCGGCCCGAACGAGCCGCCCATGCGATAATTTCGCTCTTCCCGCGGTCCGTTTTGTCCCTACTCCCTTGAAAAGTCTTCTAGTCAGCCTCGACAAAGCCGGCGATTTCGATGAAATCGTCGACGTTCGCACTCCGCTCGAGTTCGAGGAAGACCATATTCCGGGCGCGACCAACGCGCCAGTGCTGAGCAACGAGGAACGCGTGCTGGTCGGCACGACCTACACGCAGGTGTCGCCGTTCGAGGGCACGCGGCTCGGCGCGGCGTTGGTCGCGCGCAACATCGCGCATCATCTGGAAACCACGTTCGCCGACCGGCCGCGCAACTGGCGCCCGCTGATCTACTGCTGGCGCGGCGGCAAGCGTTCGGGCTCGGTCACGACGCTGTTCAACATGATCGGCTGGTCGGCGCGGCAACTCGACGGCGGCTACAAGAGCTACCGGCGCGCCACGCTGGAGAGGCTCGAAACCCTGCCGCGCCGTTTCAGCTATATCGCGCTCGTCGGCCCGACCGGCAGTGGCAAGACGCGGCTGCTGTCGGCGCTGCACGAGGCCGGCGCGCAGACGCTCGACCTCGAGGCGCTCGCCTCGCATCGCGGCTCGCTGCTCGGCGCGTATACGGGCGTGGCGCAGCCGTCGCAAAAGCGTTTCGACACGCTGCTCGTCACCGCGCTGCGCGACTTCGACGTGAATCGGCCGGTGTTCGTCGAGGCGGAAAGCCGGCGTATTGGCTCCGTCACGCTGCCGCTCGCGCTGCTCGAAACGTTTCATCGCGGTGCGTGCGTCGAGGTGCGCTCGAGCAGCGAGGACCGCGCGGCGTTTCTGTTGCAGGATTACGCGCATCTGTTCCAGCATCCCGATTACTTCAAGGGACAGCTGGAACGGTTGATCGGTCTGCACAGCCGCGAGCGGGTCACGGGCTGGCTGCGGCTCGTCGACGAGAACCGGCGCGCCGAGCTCGCGCGCGAACTGATCGAACGGCACTACGATCCCGCATACGCGCGCAGCAGCGGCCAGCATTTCGAGCAGTTGCCCAACGCGCTGCAACTCGATTTCCGCCCGAACGACGCCGACATCGTCGAGCAGGCGAAAACGCTGCTCGCGCAGCTCGATACCCGCACGCTAGTCGTCGGTTGATCCACAACGACATTCAACAACCATCATGCAATCAACCCTTCGGCAACCCCGCGTCACGCTTGGCTGGATCGTGTTCCTGCTGATCGCCGTCGTCGGCCTCTTCTATGTGAAGTGGTTTCCGTACTACAACCGCGCGTTCGTCGCCGCGAGCCAGCATTCGATCGGCAAGTCGATCCTGATGGGCACGTCCGCGAGCGCGCCGGCGGCCTCATGGCAGGCCGCGATCGACTTCGCGCTCGCTTACGGCAAGGCAATCTGGCAGGCGATGGTGCTCGGCCTGCTGCTCGGCTCCGCGGTACAGGCGCTGATTCCGCCGCAATGGGTCGCGCGCGCGCTCGGCCGTGCCGACTTCAACAGCGTCGTCAAAGGCGGCCTGATGTCGTTGCCGGGCATGATGTGCACCTGCTGCGCGGCGCCGGTCGTCGCGGGCCTGCGCGCGCGCGAAGCGGCGCCGGGCGCGGCGATTGCTTTTTGGCTCGGTAATACCGCGCTGAATCCCGCTACGCTGATCTTCATGGGCTTCGTGCTCGGCTGGCAGTGGATGGGCCTGCGCCTCGCGCTCGGCATCGTGATGGTGTTCGGCCTTGGCTACGTCGTGAACCGCATGGTCACGCCGCAGGAAGCGCAAGCGTCGCGAGAGGCCGTCGCGCAACTGGTCAGCGCCGACGATCCAGGCACCCCGTTCTCGCGCTGGATCACGATTCTGGGGCGCATGACGCTGCGGCTCGTGCCGGAATACATCGCGCTCGTGCTGATTCTCGGCGCGGCGCGCGCGTGGCTGTTTCCGCACATCGGCCCGGACGTCGACAACAGCCTGCTGTGGATCATCGCGCTGTCGATCGCCGGCACGCTGTTCGTGATTCCGACCGCGGGTGAAGTGCCGATCATTCAGGCGATGCTGTCGTTCGGCATGGCCGCCGGCCCCGCCGGCGCGCTGCTGATGACGCTGCCGCTCGTCAGCGTGCCGTCGCTCGCGATGCTCGCGCGGTCGTTTCCGCGGCGCGTGCTGACGGTGGTGGCCTGTGCAGTGGTGGTGGGCGGTGTCGTCAGTGGATTGCTGGCCGTTACGCTGGGCTTCTGAGTCGGTTTTTGAGTTCGAGTCGTAGAAGAAGGAAGCATGAAACGTATTGCCGCATTCGCTGTCACGTGTTGGTCCGCTGCCGGGCTGCTGTACCTTGGACAGCACTCGGTGGCGCTGATCGCACTGAGCGGCGTCGTGGCGTTCGCGGGGTTCGATCTGCTGCGGCCGTGACGGCGGCGTAGTTTTTCCCTGCTGCGAAAGTGCGCTCGTCCCTTCCGTTCGCCGTATCGTTCGCGTCCGCCTGCGCCTAACCGGGAAGCGCGTCGCGAATCGCCGCGAGCCACAACGCGACCGCATGCGCGCCCGGGTCCATATGACCGAGCGCGCGCTCGCCGACATAGCTCGAACGCCCGCGCCGCGGATGCATCGATGCGGTACGAGACGTGCCGTCGCTTGCCGCAGCGACGGTGGCCTGCAATGCGGCATCCGTCGACGCTCCCTGAGCGAGTGCGTCGTGCAGCGCGTCGGCAGCGGGCCTCAGCGCATCGACCATCGTCCGCTCGCCCGGCCTCGCGCCCCCCAGTTCCATCAACCCATCGACACCGGCGCTGAACGCCGTCGCCCATTGCCGTGCGGTGGTCCCGCCCGACTGTTCGAGCGCGGCCGCCGCGCGCAGCAGCATCACCGCGTACAGCGGACCCGACGTACCGCCCACCACGCGCCGCAGCGTCGCCGACATGCCGCGCAATACCGCGCCCGGGGTGGTTGCGCACGCGTAGGAATCGAGCTCGAGCTGCACCGCGCGTGCGCCGCGCGCGAGGCTGATGCCGAGGTCGCCGTCGCCGACGCGCTGGTCCATTTCGGTCAATGTCGGCTCGGCTGCAAGCAGGCACTCGCAGACCGCTTCGATCGCGCGCCGCAGCGTCGCGTCACGCGCGAGCGTCGCGCCGCTCGCGCTTTGCGGCGCGGGTGGCGCCGCACGCACCGCGACCTGCGCGACGCGGCCGCTCAGCGCAGGCCATGCGCTCGTCTGTGAGGCGGCGTCGAGCAGGCTCAGCCGTTCGTCATCGATACGCAGCAGCGTCAGCGAGACGCCGGCCATTTCGAGCGCGCTCAGGAACGTGCCGGCCCACGCGCGCGCGACTTCGATGCCGCGCCCGGCAAGCTCGCGCAGCGCGGCACCAGCCACCACGTTGAGTTCGCTCGGCGGCGTGCCACCCAGATTGTTGACGAGCAGCGCGACGCGCTCGCCCGCCTGCAACGCGAGATCGTCGACGATCTTTGCAAGCAGCTTGCCGACGATCGCGTCGGCCGGCTCCAGCGCGCCGCGCGCCACGCCGGGTTCGCCATGAATGCCGAGGCCCCATTCGATTTCGCCATCGCCCAGCGCGAAGCCCGGCTTGCCCGCGGCCGGCACCGTGCACGGCGTCAGCGCGACGCCCATCGTGCCGAGCGACGCGGCCGCTTCCCGAGCGAGCCGCGCGACCTCGGCCAACGGCAAACCGCGCGCGGCCGCCGCGCCCGCGATCTTGTGAACCAACACTGTGCCCGCGAGTCCGCGACGGCCCGCGTGATCGCCGCTCGCGCTCAGCGCGACGTCATCGGCGACGATCATCATCTCAACGAGGATGCCCTCGGCGCGCGCGATTTCGGCCGCGAGGCCGAAGTTGAAGCGGTCGCCCGTGTAGTTCTTGACGATCAGCAACGCGCCCGCGGGGCCGGCCACCGCGCGTATCGCGTCGAGCACGGCGTCGGTGGAGGGCGAGGTGAAGACCTCGCCGGCTACCGCCGCGCTCAGCATGCCGTGGCCCACATAGCCGCCGTGCGCGGGCTCGTGGCCCGAGCCGCCGCCCGAGATCAGCGCGACCTCGCCGCGCGCGGCCACGGCCTGGGCATCGGCGCGCAAGACGATCGTGCCGCCTTGCAACAGCGAGAGTTGGGGATTGAGCGCGATGAGCCCGTCGAGCATCTCGGAGACCACGGTGGACACATCGTTGATGAGCTTCTTCATTGCGTCAGCTCCGTTGGATGCTGCCGGCATCGCATGATCGAAGATGCGATGGGAACAGCAGTCGGGTCGGCGGCGAAAGCGGAAGGTCTAACTGTACCGCGCATTGTCGAACGACGACGCAACGGCGAGAGCGCGCGCGTGAACGTGCACGAGCCTCGAGCCACGAGCGGACAACAACAACGAAGGGGACGTGATGCCGAACGGCGAAACTGAGGGAACGACTGGATCGATTTGACAGGACCGTAAACGAAAGCGGACCGCTTTCGTCTACGTCACAGATGCGTTGGTAGGCTCGATTGGATTCGAACCAACGACCCCCACCATGTCAAGGTGGTGCTCTAACCAACTGAGCTACGAGCCTTTAGAGGCGCGAATTATAGAGACTCAATGCGCACTGCACAAGCCCTTGCCGCGACTTATCGAAACGCATGCATGTTGATCAGTTCGTCGCGGTCCATTCGGTGTGAGGGTCCAACGGATAAACCGGCCGCTTCACGTGCTCGAAGCTGAACAGACCATAGTCCGAACTCGTGACGCCGCGGCTATCGCATTCGACGAGTGCCTCCGCGATCGGCACAAAAACCGGCCGGCAATACATGCGTGATTTGAGCAGCAGAAAACGCGCGCGGCGCGGATCGATGCCGACGCTCTCGAACACGCCGAGATCCCACGGCTCATGCGTTCGTTCGGTCACGACGAGTTTCACCGTGCCGGTGTCGAGCACTGCCGCGCGCCCCATGTACGCGCGCTGGCCGGTGTAGGTCGGGCCGCTGATCACGTATTCGCCGTCAGTCAGCGCGCGCACGACGCCGGTCAGGGCAAGCGGCGAACGCGAGGGCAATGCATCGTTTGTGAGCTTGTTGCCGATCGCGAGCGTGACCGTGCTACCGACACCCGAGGCCGCCAGGGCCGCGACCGCCTGCGGATCGCACAACGGCCCGCTGACGATGCCTTCGAGGCCCTGCCTCAACGCTTCCTCGAGCAAATCCATCGTGTCGCACGTGCCGCCCGACATGCAGTTGTCGCCGTGATCGAGCATTAGCACCGGTTTATCGGCGGCGCGTGCCAGCGACGCCGCCCGCGCGACCGATTCGGCAAGCGGCGCGCTGCGATAGACGAAATCGTCGCGCTCGTCCCAGATCTGCCGCGCGATGCGCTCGGCGACCGCCTCCGCATCCGCGCGCTCGCCATTGCCCACGACGACGACGCTAATACATGGCGCTTCGATATCGGCGAGCGAGAAGCCCGCCAGCACCGACACCGCGAGCATGCCGTCGGCCTCGGCGGCGCGCGCGGCATCGAGCGCGCGTTTCATCGCGCCGTCAACGCTCGCGCTGCGCAGCGTGTGCGTGAGCAGCGGCGGCTGACGCCACGCGATCACCGGCTTCGCGCGGCCCTCGATCATGTCGAACAGCAAGCGCGCTGCATGTGCGCCAGTCTCGTACATGTCGACGTGCGGATAGGTCTTGAAGCTGACGATGACGTCGGCGTTGTCGATCATTTTTTGCGTGACGTTGCCATGCAGATCGAGCGCGACCGCGATCGGCGCGTGCGGCAGCGACGCACGCACGCGCCCGAGCAGATCGCCTTCACCGTCGGTCGAGTTCTCGGCGACCATCGCGCCGTGCAGATCGAGCATCACCGCGTCGCAGCCCGTCGCGGCTGCCACGATCGCGTCGCAGATCGTATCGTAGGCGGCGGCGTCGACCGGCCCGCTCGGATTCGCCATGGCGGAGATCGGCGTCACGATTTCGGCATGCACGCGCTCGGCGGCGTCGATGAACGCGGCCATCGCGATTTGCATGCCCTTGTTTTCGTCGAACGCGGCGCGGCCGTAGCTCGGACCGTTGCGGCCGAATGCGGCCAGCGGGGTCTCTACTGGCGAGAACGTGTTGGTCTCGTGGTTCATTCGTGCGATCAGGACCTTCATGCGCGCATGCTCCCCGTTCTCGACGCCGCGCTCGGCATCACCTGCAGCAGCATATTGCAGCCGGCTTCCAGATGATCGGCGCGCGCGTCCTCGATTTCGTTGTGGCTAATGCCGTCCTTGCAGGGAACGAAGTTCATCGCGCTGGGTGCGCCGCGCGCGAGATAGGCGGCGTCGTGGCCCGCGCCGCTGATCACGTCCATCGACGACACACCGAGCCGCTCCGCGCTCTGCCTGACCTCGGCGATCCATTGCGCGGCGAATCGCTGCGGCGGGAAGTAGACGACCTGCTCGATGTTGATAGTGACGGGGGCGTCCAAGCTGCTGCTCGCGCGGGTGGCGGCGGCGTTGGTGGCGGCGTTGCCCCCATTGCTGCCCGCCTGCGCGCACGCTGCACGCCATGCAAGGTCCATCGCAGTGAGCGATGCGTCATCGGCTGCGCGCAGGTCGACGCTGAATTTCACGCGGCCCGAAATGACGTTGCGCGAGTTTGAATGCACGTCGAGCCAGCCGACCGTGCTACGGCCATGCGGCGCGTGATCGAGTGCGATACGGTTCACCGCATGGATCGGATCCGCGGCGACGAGCAGCGCGTCGCGGCGCAGCGCCATCGGCCCCGCGTGCGCTTCCATGCCGTGCACGATCAGGTCGTACCAGCGCTGCCCGAGCGCGCCCTGCACGACGCCGATGACCTTGTCGTGCGCTTCGAGCACGGACCCCTGTTCGATATGCACCTCGAAATATGCGCCGACAGCGTGCGACTTGCGATGCTCGCCGGCATAGCCGATCGCCGCTAGCGCGTGGCGCACCGCTACGCCGTCGCGATCGCGTTGCGCTAGCGCGTGCTCGAGCGCGAATGCGCCGGCGAACACGCCGGAGCCCATCATCACCGGCAAGAGTCGCGAGCCCTCCTCGTTGGTCCACATGGCAACCTCGAGCGGCGCGATGGTCTGCACGTTGGCCTCGGCCAGCGGGCGCAGCACCTCCAGCCCTGCCAGCACACCATAATTGCCGTCGAATTTGCCGCCGGTCGGCTGCGTGTCGAGATGGCTGCCCGTCATTATGGGCGGCAGATCGTCACGCAGCCCCGTCCTCCACGCGAAAATATTGCCGATCGCGTCGACCGGCATCGTGCGGCCGATCTCCTTCGTCCACGCGATGAACTGATCGCGTGCCTCACGGTCGAGTTCGGTCAGTGCTGGACGGCAGACACCGCGTTTGTCGGTCGCGCCGATCCACACGAGCTGCATGAGACAGTCCCACAGCCGCGCGCCGTCGATCCGCAAATCGGCGGGCGTCGAGACAACGTTGGATGAATGAGTCTGCATCGATGCATCCTCGGGTCGAAGACAGCTGATGGCGCTTGCCGGCGGGACTTGCTCCGGTCCGGCTTGCTGGCCGAGGTTGTTCCAATCGTCATGATAGAGAGGTTTCGCCGAGGTAGATGGCCGGACGCGCGCGAGGTGGCAATGCGGCGCGACGCCTTTCCGTGGGCAAGCATAGGAAGCAAAGCCGCTGGATTCGTGGGGAGTGAACGGCGCATCGCGGGCGATGTAGGTGCCAATTCGCTCGACGACGGACGCCGCGACGTGCCGGCAATCTGCGCGCAAGTGGCCGCCAGCAAACGTTTTCGTCGAAGGAAGCGGCTAAAACGCAATGAAGGCTCAACCTTTTGCGAAGCGCGCCGTTATTGCATGTGCTCAGGCAAACCCCTCGGATCTCCATGGCACAACCAATTCCTTTCCGCAACACTGGCGCCGCCCGCGCGCGGCATGCCAAAGCCATGCTGTTGCCCATCGCGCGCCAGATCGCCGACGATCTCGCGTTGCGAGTTCATCTGTCGCTCGACGCACTGCGCCGCGGCCTCGGTACGAAGAGCGATGCGCAGACGGTCACGCAGATCATGCTGTTGACCAGCTACCTCGCTGATGCTGGCTTTGGCTCGATGAGCCACGAAGAGCTCCACGCCGCGGACCGCGCCTCGGCGATGGTGTTCGACGCAGGTCGGGAACGCAACGAATGGAAACTTGACGAAGCGGGATTCGCGCTCTTTGCATCCATCGCAACGAGCTACGATCGGCAGCTGCATCGCGCTCCGCTTTGGGCGATTACGGAGGCCAGCGAAAGACTCGACCGCTTTATCGCAGGGGGATCCGATCGAGCGCCGGCGCGTAAGCGGGCTTAGCGTGTTTGGAGGAGGTGCTGGCCGGCCGAGCCAGAAGGACACGGATTTTGGATGACCGCGTCGGAAGTCGCCGGATTACGCGGATGCGTTGCGGATCGGAAAGTAGTGAAGCGCGCAGTATCCATCAACGTAACCCGTCAGAAGTTGGAATTTAGTACGAGACCAACAACGCTGCGAGAGATCAGGACGAGGTGAGCGAGATCCCGCTGCGGCAGTGCGACGGCTCGCTGGATGTCAGAACGCGTAACCTTGCGCAGACGGAGACAGCGCGCAAAGTCGGCCGCGTAAACGCAAAAACCCCACCGCGGCGGGTGGGGTTGCTGACTGGGGGGGAGCCTGACGATTACCTACTTTCACACGGGCAATCCGCACTATCATCGGCGTGGAGTCGTTTCACGGTCCTGTTCGGGATGGGAAGGGGTGGGACCGACTCGCTATGGTCATCAGGCATGACGGGTTGCTGCGTCGCAGGGCTGGAGTCAACCGCTTGCGCCACAGCCAATCGGGAAGAAGCGTAAAGGATTCGAGTGTGGGGGTTGTGTTGTTTCTGGCACAACACTGAATCCCAACCGTGCGTTTCTGTTGGCTCCCGCGGGAGTTCACACCAATCCCCTTCGGGGATCGGACCGGCGTAAGTGCTCAAGCACTAACGCGGGTCGAGACACACCTGTTATAGGATCAAGCCTTACGGGCAATTAGTATCAGTTAGCTCAGTACATTACTGTACGTGCACACCTGACCTATCAACGTCCTGGTCTTGAACGACCCTTCAAGGGGCTCGAAGCCCCGGGGATATCTCATCTTAAGGCGAGTTTCCCGCTTAGATGCTTTCAGCGGTTATCTCTTCCGAACATAGCTACCCGGCGATGCCACTGGCGTGACAACCGGTACACCAGAGGTTCGTCCACTCCGGTCCTCTCGTACTAGGAGCAGCCCCCTTCAAATATCCAGCGCCCACGGCAGATAGGGACCAAACTGTCTCACGACGTTTTAAACCCAGCTCACGTACCTCTTTAAATGGCGAACAGCCATACCCTTGGGACCGGCTACAGCCCCAGGATGAGATGAGCCGACATCGAGGTGCCAAACACCGCCGTCGATATGAACTCTTGGGCGGTATCAGCCTGTTATCCCCAGAGTACCTTTTATCCGTTGAGCGATGGCCCTTCCATACAGAACCACCGGATCACTATGACCTGCTTTCGCACCTGTTCGACTTGTCAGTCTCACAGTCAAGCACGCTTATGCCATTGCACTATCAGCACGATTTCCGACCGTACCTAGCGTACCTTCGTACTCCTCCGTTACACTTTGGGAGGAGACCGCCCCAGTCAAACTGCCTACCATGCACTGTCCCCGACCCGGATCACGGGCCAAGGTTAGAACCTCAAACAGATCAGGGTGGTATTTCAAGGACGGCTCCATTGAGACTGGCGTCCCAACTTCATAGCCTCCCACCTATCCTACACAGACCGGTTCAAAGTCCAATGCAAAGCTACAGTAAAGGTTCATGGGGTCTTTCCGTCTAGCCGCGGGGAGATTGCATCATCACAAACACTTCAACTTCGCTGAGTCTCGGGAGGAGACAGTGTGGCCATCGTTACGCCATTCGTGCAGGTCGGAACTTACCCGACAAGGAATTTCGCTACCTTAGGACCGTTATAGTTACGGCCGCCGTTTACCGGGACTTCAATCAGGAGCTTGCACCCCATCATTTAATCTTCCGGCACCGGGCAGGCGTCACACCCTATACGTCCACTTTCGTGTTTGCAGAGTGCTGTGTTTTTATTAAACAGTCGCAGCCACCAGTTTATTGCAACCCTTTCACCCTTCTGGCGCAGGCCAGTCAGGCTATGAGGGCGTACCTTATCCCGAAGTTACGGTACCAATTTGCCGAGTTCCTTCTCCCGAGTTCTCTCAAGCGCCTTAGAATACTCATCTCGCCCACCTGTGTCGGTTTGCGGTACGGTCACTGTGAAACTGAAGCTTAGAGGCTTTTCCTGGAACCCCTTCCAGTTGCTTCGTCGCCTAGGCGACTCGCCTCGCACCCTTGAATTGCGCGCCCGGATTTGCCAAAGCGCCTTCTCCAATGCAAGGACCGGGACTTCCAACACCCGGACAACCTTCCGCGATCCGTCCCCCCATCGCATTTCACAATGGTGCAGAAATATTAATCTGCTTCCCATCAGCTACGCATTTCTGCCTCGCCTTAGGGGCCGACTCACCCTACGCCGATGAACGTTGCGTAGGAAACCTTGGGCTTACGGCGAGGGGGCCTTTCACCCCCTTTATCGCTACTCATGTCAGCATTCGCACTTCCGATACCTCCAGCACACTTTCCAGTGCACCTTCGCAGGCTTACGGAACGCTCTCCTACCATGCACATTACTGTGCATCCGCAGCTTCGGTATATGGCTTAGCCCCGTTACATCTTCCGCGCAGGACGACTCGATCAGTGAGCTATTACGCTTTCTTTAAAGGGTGGCTGCTTCTAAGCCAACCTCCTGACTGTTTTAGCCTTCCCACTTCGTTTCCCACTTAGCCATATTTGGGGACCTTAGCTGGCGGTCTGGGTTGTTTCCCTCTTGACACCGGACGTTAGCACCCGATGTCTGTCTCCCGTGATTGCACTCTTCGGTATTCGGAGTTTGCTATGGCGTAGTAATCCGCAATGGACCCCACAACCATGACAGTGCTCTACCCCCGAAGGTGACACACGAGGCACTACCTAAATAGTTTTCGGAGAGAACCAGCTATTTCCAGGTTTGTTTAGCCTTTCACCCCTATCCACAGCTCATCCCCTAACTTTTCAACGTTAGTGGGTTCGGTCCTCCAGCACGTGTTACCGTGCCTTCAACCTGGCCATGGATAGATCACCTGGTTTCGGGTCTACACCCAGCGACTGGACGCCCTGTTCGGACTCGCTTTCGCTACGCCTGCCCTAATCGGTTAAGCTCGCCACTGAATGTAAGTCGCTGACCCATTATACAAAAGGTACGCCGTCACCCCGCTTTAAGCGCTCTCGCGCTTAAATCCACTTCAAGCGCGCAGTGGTCATGTTTCAGACTTGATGTCTTTTGACGCATTCATTTCATGAATGCGCCGAAAGCGCTTAAAGCGGGGCTCCGACTGTTTGTATGCATGCGGTTTCAGGATCTGTTTCACTCCCCTCCCGGGGTTCTTTTCGCCTTTCCCTCACGGTACTGGTTCACTATCGGTCGATCACGAGTATTTAGCCTTGGAGGATGGTCCCCCCATCTTCAGACAGGATTTCACGTGTCCCGCCCTACTTCTCGTACACCCAGTTCTTCCATGCTGTTTTCGTCTACAGGGCTATCACCTGCTATGGCCGCACTTTCCAGAGCGTTCGACTAACAATACGGATAACGTGTACCGGCTGATCCCATTTCGCTCGCCACTACTCTGGGAATCTCGGTTGATTTCTTTTCCTGCGGTTACTTAGATGTTTCAGTTCACCGCGTTCGCTTCACGTAGCCTATGGATTCAGCTACGGATACTCCATTAGGAGTGGGTTTCCCCATTCGGACATCTCCGGATCAATGCTCGTTTGCCAGCTCCCCGGAGCTTTTCGCAGGCTACCGCGTCCTTCATCGCCTGTGATCGCCAAGGCATCCACCACATGCACTTGTTCGCTTGACCCTATAACGGGTGTGTCTCTGTGTCGACCCACGTTAGCGCTTTAGCGCTTACGTGGGTCCCATCCCCGGAGGGGATAGACGCACTCGCTACAGGTTGAGTATTCGTGTTGCGCCGTATTCCAAGGCAATCTTTCGATCACCTTTAAAATACATCGATACAATCACAACCCTGATTCACCTACTCGGCACCCATCTCCAGGCGCCTTTCGTGAATCTCTTTACTACTTCTTCCTGATTGTTAAAGAACGGCAGCCGGTATGAAGCCTGTGCCTCATACCGCTCTGACTGGCTCAATCGCCAATGCGCAACGCTCTGCCTTCATGCAGAACCCTGCGCATTGAGGATTGGTGGAGGATGACGGGATCGAACCGACGACCCCCTGCTTGCAAAGCAGGTGCTCTCCCAGCTGAGCTAATCCCCCAGTCCCACAGATATTCCAGCGGCCCCAGCCCTTCAGCTCACCAGACAAGACCGTGGTGGGTCTGGATGGATTCGAACCATCGACCCCCGCCTTATCAAGACGGTGCTCTAACCGGCTGAGCTACAGACCCCTGAAGTCTGTCTGCGTTGCTTCTAACCACAGCCGATAAGCGTGAGCACTTGAGTGCAATGAATGCACAGCTCTGGAAAGGAGGTGATCCAGCCGCACCTTCCGATACGGCTACCTTGTTACGACTTCACCCCAGTCATGAATCCTACCGTGGTGACCGTCCTCCTTGCGGTTAGACTAGCCACTTCTGGTAAAACCCACTCCCATGGTGTGACGGGCGGTGTGTACAAGACCCGGGAACGTATTCACCGCGGCATGCTGATCCGCGATTACTAGCGATTCCAGCTTCACGCACCCGAGTTGCAGAGTGCGATCCGGACTACGATCGGTTTTCTGGGATTGGCTCCACCTCGCGGCTTGGCAACCCTCTGTTCCGACCATTGTATGACGTGTGAAGCCCTACCCATAAGGGCCATGAGGACTTGACGTCATCCCCACCTTCCTCCGGTTTGTCACCGGCAGTCTCCCTGGAGTGCTCTTGCGTAGCAACTAGGGACAAGGGTTGCGCTCGTTGCGGGACTTAACCCAACATCTCACGACACGAGCTGACGACAGCCATGCAGCACCTGTGTTATGGCTCCCTTTCGGGCACTCCCGCCTCTCGGCAGGATTCCATACATGTCAAGGGTAGGTAAGGTTTTTCGCGTTGCATCGAATTAATCCACATCATCCACCGCTTGTGCGGGTCCCCGTCAATTCCTTTGAGTTTTAATCTTGCGACCGTACTCCCCAGGCGGTCAACTTCACGCGTTAGCTACGTTACCAAGCCAATGAAGGCCCGACAACCAGTTGACATCGTTTAGGGCGTGGACTACCAGGGTATCTAATCCTGTTTGCTCCCCACGCTTTCGTGCATGAGCGTCAGTATTGGCCCAGGGGGCTGCCTTCGCCATCGGTGTTCCTCCACATCTCTACGCATTTCACTGCTACACGTGGAATTCCACCCCCCTCTGCCATACTCCAGCGCTGCAGTCACCAATGCAGTTCCCAGGTTAAGCCCGGGGATTTCACATCGGTCTTACAGCACCGCCTGCGCACGCTTTACGCCCAGTAATTCCGATTAACGCTCGCACCCTACGTATTACCGCGGCTGCTGGCACGTAGTTAGCCGGTGCTTATTCTTCCGGTACCGTCATCCCTCACGGATATTAGCCACGAGGTTTTCTTTCCGGACAAAAGTGCTTTACAACCCGAAGGCCTTCTTCACACACGCGGCATTGCTGGATCAGGCTTGCGCCCATTGTCCAAAATTCCCCACTGCTGCCTCCCGTAGGAGTCTGGGCCGTGTCTCAGTCCCAGTGTGGCTGGTCGTCCTCTCAGACCAGCTACAGATCGTCGGCTTGGTAGGCCTTTACCCCACCAACTACCTAATCTGCCATCGGCCGCCCCTTGAGCGCGAGGTCCCGAAAGATCCCCCGCTTTCCTCTCCCGAGCGTATGCGGTATTAATCCGGCTTTCGCCGGGCTATCCCCCACTCCAGGACACGTTCCGATGTATTACTCACCCGTTCGCCACTCGCCACCAGACCGAAGTCCGTGCTGCCGTTCGACTTGCATGTGTAAGGCATGCCGCCAGCGTTCAATCTGAGCCAGGATCAAACTCTTCAGTTCAAACCTGTTACTGTGTTCGGGCTCTCTCGAACCCGGTCGCTCACTCAACGTACTGACGATGATTGATCCGTCTTTCGACAGACAAACCTTCCTCTAATACTGTGTGAGGCTTCTGATACTTCTGCCTGACAGCAGACTCCGGAGAATCCGCCGCCGCATTCCGCATCAAGCGCCCACACTTATCGACTGTTAGTTTTTAAAGATCGGTCCGCCAAACCCGCCGCGCCTGAACCACCTGAACCACCACTACCCGGCACCGCTTCGTTTGCGTCGCTGCGTCTGCAGCAGAGAAGCGAGATTATGGAGAACGGTCGACAACACGTCAATACCCTTCTGCGAATTTCTTTTGGGGACAGCATGCGAGGATACGACTCCATATACAGGAAAACGACATGGAGCCCCCTTGCGCAAGGAGCAACTCGCCCCTATCTAGGTTAGGTCGCGCGCATGGCCACGGACTATGCACCTGCGTAGCCTCACGCAATGCCTGCGACAACAGCGACGATGATTTGATGTGCACCCACGAGCGCGAACCCCCAAGCTCGTATATAATGCGAGCCGCGCAAAATTTCGCATGTCCATCGGCCCGCTTCGAGCGGGCTCATCTTTTTTGCTCCCCAGAGCACAGCCCAACAACCGCGTTGAGTCACATCAGGTGATGCTGAGCCCTGCTCGAAACGCCTGACGGTAGCGTCTTGCGTCTCATAGCGAAGCCTCTAGAGGAAATTACGTGAACCCTTTTGATCGCGAAGATTCGCAACACGACACCGCCTTCACTGCCAAAGTTCCGTCGGGCCGTTCGGCCAAAGGCAAGGGCGCCGGCAAAGCGATTCCCGTGGCAGCCGAGCTGCTGCCGCAACAAGCCGAAGAACGCCAGCGCCTGATGCGCGCACTGATCCAGCTGGGTAAAGAGCAAGGCTACCTGACCCACGCGCAGATCAACGACCACCTGCCCGACAACTTCACCGCAACCGCCGCGATCGACAGCATCGTCAGCGCGTTCAGCGACATGGGCGTGCAGGTCTACGAGCAGGCCCCGGACGCGGAAACGCTGCTGCTCAACTCGAATTCCCCCGCCGTGGTGTCGGACGACCAGGCGGACGAGGAAACCGAAGTCGCGCTGTCGACCGTCGACTCCGAGTTCGGCCGCACCACCGACCCCGTGCGTATGTACATGCGCGAAATGGGCGCGACCGAGCTGCTCACCCGCGCAGGCGAAATCGCGATTGCGAAGCGCATCGAAGACGGCCTGCACGAAATGGTGCAGGCGATCGCCGCGTGCCCGCTCGCGATCTCCGCGATCCTCGCGAGCGCGCAGCAGGTTGTCGACGGCGAGCTGCGCATCGACGAACTCGTCGACGGCCTGAATGAAGAGACGGCCGCCGCGGAAGAAGTCGCGAGCGCCGACACGGATGCCGATGAAGACAGCGACGCCGACGAAGACAGCGAAGACGAAGAAGACGACGACGTCGGTCCGGAAGATTCGTCGGCGGCGGACGAAGCTCGCCTGAAGCAGCTCACGAGCGACTGCCTCGAAATCTTCGCCCAGGTCGGCATTCTGTACGACCAGATGAACGCGTCGCACGCGCGCGGCGACGTCACGTCAAAGGCCTATCTGCGCGCACGCGAAGACATTCAGCAGCACCTCGCGAAGATCCGCTTCACCGCACGCACGATCGACCGTCTGTGCGGCGACGTGCAGCGCCAGGTCGCGAAAGTGCGCGCGATCGAGCGCAACATTTTGCAGATCGTCGTCTCGAAGGCCGGCATGCCGCGCGAGAAGTTCATCGAAACGTTCGCGGGTAGCGAGGCCGACCTCGGCTGGACCGAGCGTGCCGCGCGCACCGGCGCGTCGACCTATGGTGCGGCGCTCGAGCGTCACCTGCCAGCCATCCAGTCCGAACAGCAGAAGCTGATCGACATCGAAGCGACGGTATCGCTGCCGCTCAAGCATCTGAAAGAAATCAACCGCCAGATGGTCGCGGCCGAATCGAAGATGCGCAAGGCCAAGAGCGAGATGATCGAGGCGAACCTGCGTCTCGTGATCTCGATCGCGAAGAAGTACGTGAACCGCGGCATGCTGTTCCTCGACCTGATCCAGGAAGGCAACATCGGTCTGATGAAGGCCGTGGACAAGTTCGAATACCGTCGTGGCTGGAAGTTTTCGACGTACGCGACGTGGTGGGTCCGTCAGGCCGTCACTCGTTCGCTCGCCGATCAGGCGCGCACGATCCGCGTGCCGGTGCACATGATCGAAACGATCAACAAGCTCAACCGCATTTCGCGCGAGATCCTGCAGCAGACCGGCCAGGAAGCGCATCCTGCGGTGCTCGCGGAACGCATGGAACTGTCGGAAGAGAAGGTACGCGGCATTCTGAAGATCGCGAAGCAACCCGTATCGCTCGAAACGCCGGTCGGCGACGACGGCGATGCGACGCTGGGCGACATGATCGAAGACGCTGGCGTATCGTCGCCGGCGGATGCCGCGATGCAGGCCGACCTGCGTGCCGCGATCGACGACGCGCTCGACTCTCTGTCCCCGCGCGAAGCGAAGGTGCTGCGCATGCGCTACGGCATCAACACGAAGTCGGATCACACGCTCGAAGAAGTGGGCAAGCAGTTCGACGTGACCCGCGAGCGGATCCGCCAGATCGAGAGCAAGGCGATGCGCAAGCTCATGCATCCGAGCCGCGCGGACCGTCTGAAGTCGTTCCTCGACCGATAAGCGTTTGCCACGCTTGCCGTGCGCGCTGCACGGCAAGCCGCCCACATCGTCGTACACAAGCAGCGGGATGAACCGGTCGACGGTGAGTCCCGCTGTTTGTTTTTGTGCTGTACCTTTCCACAATTCTTCAGGCGCGAATTCTCCGCTTCGCTTCCCGCCCTGTTGTCCACAGATTTTGGGAACAAGCTTGTGGACAACCTGCGCATGACTGCGCTAACTCATTGAGCGTACTGCGTTTCGCGCTCGCGCCTGAGATGAGTCGCGTGTCCCATTACTTGCCGCACATCGTGCGCCCCCCGCCCATTGCCGCGCTCTCAACGCGAGTCCAATCTCAGAAGGCGCCACCATGATCGAGCAGATTCAGCATGCCCTCGCCAGTCAGCGGCGCCGCCACGGTGCTTTGCCCCAGCATATGCGGATCGAGGTAGCCGCAAACCTGCAGCGTGTCGACGGCAAAGCGCATCAGCCGATGCAGCACGATTGGCGCCCCAAGGCCGAGCGTGAACACGATGATCGCAAGGTTGCCGCACTGCAAACTGAGCAGACGCGCCACGCTGACGTTACTGCCGAAATGCAATTGCGAGCCGAGCGACGTATTGCCCATCACGTGGCGCGTCAGCGCGGCGACATAGAAGCCGCGGATCAGCATCGTGCCGATGGAGAACAGCGCATAAAACAAAAACAGCGATCCGAGCGCGGCCCGCGACGGCGCCGTACTCGCCCCCGGCACCTGGCCGACATGCATCGATGCGAGAGCGCCCTTCAGAAACACCATGAACAGCACCGCGAACAACACGACCACGCCGACGAACGTAACGAGGAACAGACCGTAGACGACCCACGCGCGCCCCTTGAAGCGAAACGCCAGGCTACCGAAGCTGCTCGCGTTGATGCGGCACTCCATTAGACGCATTGATGTCCACGGCGTCATCTGGCCAAGCGTGACAACGCACAACAGCGCGTACAGCAACGCGCGCACGCCGAAGCCGAGCGCCGAGCCGGTCATGCCGCCGCGAATACCGCACCACTGCGTCCGGCTCAGCCGATAGCGCTGCGCGCCGAAAAACGCACCCGCCGCGAGCACGACGATCAGCAGATACAACGCGATGACAGGCAGCGAACCGAGTGCCGCGCTTTTCGTCAGCATGCGCAAGACCACGCTTAGCGCGCCAGCCGCGAACACCGCGCTGAACACGACCACGATCGCGAACAGAAAGCCCTTGAATAGCTCGCCCCCGGTGCCCGTGTACTCGAAGCGCTCGTCCTGAAACCGCATGCGCGACCAGACATATCGGCGGTTGTTCGTGGTCGCCCAGAAGCGGTAAATACCGAGCGTCACGATTTGCAGCACAAGGTTTCTGAAAAAGATGCCGTAGAGGTCGCCGAGCGTGCCGTCGTAGATCAACAGCGGCCGCTTCTCGTCGAGTGAATTCATTGCATTGCCCCCTTTTTCTCATTTAGCGTTTTTTGTGGCCCACTCACGCATTCTCGTGCGGCACTCATATGCGGCATGCATGGGCGAACGCGACGGGCGACGATGCTGTCCCGTGCGAAAGCCGACTCGTATGGCACGAACCCGTGTAAAACCTGTCTTTCAGACATTCCGGGAATCACGCAAAACGGAAGCCGGCCGGCAAGCACGATAATTACACGGTTTCTTATCTTTATAAATGGCATTTCCGCATATAAATCGACCACTTCCATTACAAGATTTGGCAACGCCCGAATTTATTCGAATTGCATAATCTTGAAATTAAGGCGTGCAATAACGATTTCATTGGGGGCAATCATTTGAGGGGCCGCTCGCGCGTACGCGCCGTTCGACGTGGCAATCCCGGGCGGCCTCATCTGCGGCTTGCCACGGTCGGTCTCATAGAAGGCACACGCGGACGAAAACGATTGCGTATTCGAACTCAACGCGATTCGCGATTCGCGATTAATAAGGAATGCGGTGGATTCTGTTAAAGCGCCACAATTTTTGGCATTTGGATAAAAAAACGCGGCTGCACATTAGATGCTCGCCGGGTAATCTGCCGCACTCCACTGATTGTGTTGATGCAATCAGGATTTTATTGCTCGTCGAAGTACTGCTCGAGCGCGCGGTTCATTCGGTGCACGCCGGTTTCAATCTCCTCCACACCCGGCGCGGCAAACGACAGGCGCAGCGCAGCTCTATCGGCCGCGTCCTTGTAAAACGCGACACCCGGCACGAACATCACGTTCTGTTCGATGCACACACGCAGATAGTCGGACGCATCGCGTGCCGCGTTCAGACGCGCCCACACGAACATGCCGCCGGCCGGACGATGAAATTCGATGTGCCGCGCGAGATGCGTGTCGAGCGCATCGCATAGCGCGCGGCATTTGACGGAATACGCATCGACAATGCGCGGCAGATGCCGCTCCAACCCGCCGCTCGCGAGGTACTCGGCGGCAATCGCCTGGGTCCAGGGCGCGCTGCATAGATCGACGGTCTGCTTGGCGACCACGCATCGCCGCACGATCTCCGCGTGCGCGATCATCCAGCCGACACGCAAACCCGGCGCGACGATCTTCGACAGACTCGATAAATGCACGACCCAGTCGCGTGAACCGGGCACCTGCTCGCTCAATGCGAAAAGCGAAGGCACTGCCGTGCCATTGAAACGCAGATCGCCATACGGATCGTCTTCGACGATCACGAACCGATAACGCGCCGCCAGTTTCAACAATGCGATTCGACGTTCGAGCGATAGCGTCGCGCCGGTCGGATTCGCGAACGTCGGCACCGTGTACAGCAGCTTGGGAGCGCGATGCAGCGTGCCCGTCTCGAGCACCGCGGCGAGCTTTGCCACGTCGAGGCCGTGTTGATCGACGGGCACCGTGACGACGTCGGCCTGTTGCAGCTTCAGCGCCTGCAAAGTGGCCGGATACGCTGGCTGCTCGACGAGCACGACGTCGCCGGGCGCGACCATCACGCGCAGCAACAGATCGAATCCTTGTTGCGAACCGGTCGTCACCAGCAGGTCTGTTGGCGCGCATGGCGTGCCGCGCCGTGCCATCAGCTGCGCGAGCTGTTCCTTGAGGATCGCGATGCCATCAGTCGGGCCATATTGCAGACACAGCGTCGGCTGTTGCGAGGCACGCGCGGCCGCGGCATCGAGTCCTGCACGATCGAACAGGTCGCTCGCCGGATAGCCGCCGGCAAACGAGATCATGCCGGGCCGCGCGAGGTATTTGAACAGCTCGCGGATCGGCGAGCCGCTCGGGGCTTCGAATGCGGAATTGAATGAGAACATGATGATGGCCGCCTGCCTTGCGTGTGATATCGATTGGGATGTCGAAGACAATCGGCGTCGATTGTGGCCATCGGCGGGATCTGCGGCAAACGATATCTACCCACTACTTATTGCGTTTTTCGCATGACCCGCGCGTCGAGCCATATAAGGCGCTACACCACGTTCTTTTCGATGATCGGCCGGTTTTCGAGCACGCGCGTAAAGCTTAGTGAACTGAGATCGAGCGTCGCATAGCGGCCATGCAGAATCAATTCGCTGATGCCGCGTCCGGTTGCCGGCCCTTGCTGCAAACCGTGGCCGCTAAAGCCGTTCGCGAAAATGCAGTTATCGATATCCGGGTGATGGCCAATGATCGCGTTCTGATCGAGCACGTTGTATTCGTAATAGCCGGACCAGCAGTTCTGCACGCGCAGCGCCTCGAATTGCGGCACGCGATTGGCGAGCGTCGGCCAGATCACGTCGTCGAATAGCACGTGATCGACTTCATCGAGCGGTAGATCGTCGGGATCGTTATCGGCCGACGGCGACGTGCCGCAGATATACGAATTGCCTTCAGGCCGGAAGTACACGCCGCTCGGATCGATCAGCAGCGGACAGCGTTCAAGCTTTGCTGGCGACGTGACGTTGAAGATACTGCGCCGCCGCGGATAGACGGGCAGATCGATGCCGACCATCTGTGCGACCTTGCGCGACCATGCGCCGGCCGCGTTGACGACAACGCCGCAAGCATAGGTCTCACCGTCCGCGGTTTGTACCTGCGTGACGCGATTGCCCTCGCGATGCAGCGCGGTGACGTCTGCCGCGACATAGCGCGCGCCGAGCGCCTGCGCTTTCTTGCGCAGCGCCTGTACTAAACCGTAGCCGTCGAACCAGCCCTCGCCGCTTTCGCCATAAGCGCCGGCAACGAGGTCGTCGGTATTGAGCCAAGGAAAGCGCGTTTGCAAGCCATGCTTGTCGAGCAGGCTGATATCTGCGCCGAGGCTTTTTTGCAGCGCGCGATTCTCGCGCAGCGTCGCTTCACCGGCAGGTGTCGCGAGAAACAGGTAGCCGCCTTCGTGCAGATCGATCGAGGGCCGGGTGCCGTCGACTTCGAGCCGCTCGCCGATCGAGCGAAGAAACTCGATGCCGAACAGCGACATCTGAATGGAAAGCGGCGTAGAAAACTGCTGCCGGATCGACGCCGCCGACAAGGCCGACGACGAACGCGCATAGGTCGGATCGCGCTCGATTACCGTGACGCCGACTGTCGGATCGGACAGCCGCAAGAAATACGCAATCGAACTGCCGATCACCCCACCGCCGACGATCACGACTTTCGAACTCACGTCTTACTCCACGAGTAACGTGGCCGCTCCGGAACGCCGGGCGGCGCAAACGGATTGCTATCTGGAACGCGCGGCTGTGGCGCGCCGGACGGCGACGGCGGCGCACCGGCATCAACGCGATGCGCCGCCATCGTTTACGACGTCACACTTGCGCGCTCAGTCGAGATTGAAGTCGATACCCTGCGCAAGCGGCAACGCCGACGAGTAGTTCACGGTATTGGTCGCGCGACGCATATAAGCCTTCCATGCATCCGAACCCGACTCGCGCCCGCCGCCCGTTTCCTTTTCGCCGCCAAACGCACCGCCGATCTCCGCGCCGCTCGGTCCGATGTTGACGTTCGCGATGCCGCAGTCGCTGCCCGACGCGGACAGGAAGCGTTCCGCTTCGCGCAGGTCGCTCGTGAACACGCACGACGACAAGCCGTGATGCGCTGCATTGTTCGCCTTGACCGCATCGGCGAAATCGGCATAGCGCAGCACGTACAGAATTGGCGCGAACGTTTCCTTCAGCACGACCGACGTTTGCGACGGCATCTCGACGATGGCCGGACGCACGTAGTAGCCGCCCTCATAACCCTTCACTTCGACTCGCTCGCCGCCGAACACCTTGCCGCCCTCGGCCTTCGCCTGCTGCAGCGCTTCCTGCATGCGGTCGAACGATTGACGGTCGATCAGCGGCCCCATCAGCGTGCCCTTTTCGAGCGGATTGCCGATCGGCACGCGGCTATACAGCTGCTTCAGACGCTCGACGGTCTTCTCGTACACGCTGTCGTGCACGAACAGACGCCGCAGCGACGTGCAGCGCTGACCGGCCGTGCCGACCGCCGAGAACAGGATGCCGCGCATCGCGAGTTCATGGTCGGCCGTCTGCGTGACGATGCCGGCGTTGTTGCCACCGAGTTCGAGCAGCGAGCGGCCGAAGCGCTTCGCCACTTCGACGCCAACCTTGCGACCCATTTCCGTGCTGCCCGTCGCGCTGACGATCGACGCGCGCGGATCGGCCACGAGCTTTTCGCCCACGTCGCGCCCGCCGTTGATCAATGCGGCCAGGCCGGCTGGCGCGTCGCCGAATTCCTTCAGCGCGTCTTCGAGAATCCTGTTCACGGCCAGCGCCGAGAGCGGCGTCTTTTCCGACGGCTTCCAGATCACCGCGTTGCCGCACACCAGCGCGAGCGCCGCATTCCATGACCAGACCGCCACCGGGAAATTGAACGCCGAGATCACGACGCAGGTGCCGAGCGGATGCCACGACTCCGCCATCCGATGACCCGGGCGCTCGGACGCGATCGTCAAACCGTACAGCTGACGCGATAGACCGACCGCGAAATCGCAGATGTCGATCATTTCCTGCACTTCGCCCATGCCTTCCTGCAGGATCTTGCCCGTCTCCAGCGAGACGAGGCTGCCGAGCGCCTGCTTCTGTTCGCGCAGCCGATTGCCGAGCAGCCGCACCAGCTCGCCGCGGCGCGGCGCCGGCACGTTACGCCACACGGCAAACGCGTCTTTGGCCCGGGCGAGCGCCGCGTCGACCTCGACCGCCGTCTGGCTGGCCACACGGCCGATGAGCTCGCCGGTGATCGGCGAATGAACGGCGATATCGCCGGCTTGCGCGGCTTGGGCAATGCCGAGATCCGCGAGGATAGTGGACGCGTCCATGTGAACCCCTTTAATTTCCGATACGAAACAAGAGTAAGTTCGGAAACTATACACGCGGGTTTTTGTGGCGGCAAGAAGATGCTTGGGGAGTGAAATACCGGTTGACAAAAGGGGGGGCGCTGTTTCCAGAAGGAAACTTCGTCAGACTTCGGGCGGGTGTCACGCCCGCGCGTCAAGCATCTGGCCCGCTATCCTCCTCCCGCACCGCCATCAACCGGTCGACCAGCACACGCGCGAACGGCGGCAAGTCCTTCAGACTGCGCACGCAGATCTTCAGCTTGCGCTCGGCCCACGGATCGTTCAGGCCGACGATCGCGATCTGCATCGTCTTTCTGTGCCGCAGCGCGACCGACTCCGGCACGATGCCGATTCCGACACCCGCCTCGATCATCCGGCACGCGGCCTCGAAGTTGCCGACCTGGATGCGAAGTTTGAGACGCGCGCCGAGCGCATCGGCGGCACTCGTGATGAACGCGTGAATCGCGCTCGACGTCGGCAGGCTCACGAAGTTCGCGTTCAGCACCTGCGAGAAATCGACCGACGCTTGCCTCGCGAACGGATGCTCGCACGACGTAACCAGCACGAGCCGATCGTCGCGATATGGCAGCATCTGCAGATGCTCGGCATGCACATTGCCCGCGACGATGCCGATATCGGTCGCGCTGTCGGCGACGCCCTTGACGATCTCGCCGCTCAGCACTTCGCGCAGATCGATGTTCACGTCCGGGTGATCGCGCAGGAAACGGCTCAGCACGGCCGGCAGAAACTCGCTGATCGCGGTCGTGTTGGCCCAGATGCGCACGTGGCCCTTGATGCCCTCGCCATACTCCTGCATGTCGCCGGCCAGATGCTCGACGCGTTCGAGCACGAGCCGCGCGTGATGCACGAAGGCTTCGCCCGCGGGTGTCGGCGTCACGCCCTGGCTGGTTCGATAGAGCAGCTTGATGCCGAGTTGCTCCTCGAGATTCTTGACCCGGTTGCTGGCGGCCGGCGCCGACAGGTGCGAACGCTCCGCCGCACGCGCGAGGTTGCGCGTGTCGGCGATATGCAGGAGCAGGCGTAAATCGACGAAATCGAAGTGCATGATGAAAGCTGCTAGCGAAGCATGCGCAAAGCAAACTTTCATCTTAACCGGGTGAAGTGAAGATTTAGCCGGGGAAAGATCCGAATCGACAGATCACCTTGATGCGCGCACGGCTTAAGCCGACTCTCGCATCATCTCCGCTTGCGGTATCAGCTCGGCATCGGGCGAAATCTCTTCGAGCGTCTGCTGACTCGTTTCGATGCGCAGCGCGAGAATCGCGATACTCAGCAACAACAGCACGCCACCGACCATCGTCAGCACACCCGTCACGCCGAACTCCGTGTAGAGCAGCAGCGCGACGTACGGTGTCGACATCGACGCCGCGCGGCCGCACGTGCCGGCCACGCCGGTGCCGCGCAAGCGATGCGCGGTCGGAAACAGCTCGGGGATATAGCCGAACAGGCCGAGCGTGCAGACCGTGTAGATCGTCGTGACGAGCGCGAAACCGACGACCGCGATCGGCACTGGCGCGCGCATCTGCACGTAGACGAAGCCGAGCACGATCGTTGCAAGCGAGAACAGCACGATGCCGTTGCGTCGCCCCAGGCGGTCCGTCACGAGATAACCGACGACAGCGCCGGCCGGCGCACCGAACGACATCAGCAGCACGAAGCCGAGCGACTGCACGATGGTCAGGCCTTCCTTGACGAAGAACGTCGGCAGCCACGCGACGAAACCGTACAGCGACATGTTGATCGCCATGCAGGTCAGCGCGGCGACCAGCGTGCGGCCGATCATGCCGCGCGCGAACAGCGCCGAGAACGGCGCGGCCGGCACCTCGTGACTGACCACGCGCGAAACCGGCGGCAGCTTGCCGACACGCGCCTCGACCTGTCGCTCGATTGCCGAGACGGTGGCCTCCGCCTCTTCGAGCCGGCCGACCGTTTCGAGCCAGCGCGGCGACTCCGGCATCCGATGCCGCAGGAACCACACGACCATCGCGCCAACCCCCGCGATCGCGAACATGTAGCGCCAGCCGAGATGTGGAATTACCCAATAGCCGACTGCGGTCGCGCCGAGCAGACCGGAGTTGATGATCAGCGCGAGCAGCGCGGTCCAGCGGCCGCGTGTGGCGGGTGGCACGAACTCACACAGCGTGCCGGCCGCGACCACGAGTTCGGCGCCGAGGCCAATGCCCATGACGAAGCGCAGCAGGATCAGCCAGTAGATGTTCGGCGCGAAGCAGGCGGCGAGCGATGCGATGCCGAAGATCGCGAGATTGGCCTGATACGAATAGCGTCGACCGAAGCGGTCGCCGAGATAGCCTGCCAGCCCCGCGCCGATCATCATGCCCATGAAGGTCGCGGAGATGAAGAACGAGCCGAGGCGGAGATCGGTGAAGCCGGTTTTGACCATCGCCGCGAGCGCGCCGTTGGCGAGATAGATGTCGAAGGCGTCGAGGAAAGCACCCGCGCCGATCAGGCCGAGGATGTTCCAGTGGAAGCGCGTGATCGGCAGGCGGTCGAGGCGTGCGCCGGAGTTGATGGGGGCTGGCAAATCGTGTCTCCTGTCTTTTTAGGCTGCGCGCGGGCGAGAGGCGCGAGCGCGGAATAGTTCTGCGAGGCCGCCTTCGTTCGATGCGGCGGCTCGGGGCAGAGCGCTGAACGGCCGTTGTCGGATCGTGCAGGGCCGTTGGCTTCAAGAGTGCGACAGGTGACGTGGGCTGGGAATTGGGCTTTTTGGAGGTGAGTGTTCCGGTTTGATTAAGGGAATGGTAAAGAAGCGATTTGCATACCCGAAAGGCGGAACCGCGTCGAGGTCGATTAATGCAAGCCGTTTGTGTAACGGCCGCTCGCTAGTGAGCGTTCGCCAACTCGACAACGAAGTCCAGAAAGGCACGCGTCTTCGCCGGCATGTGATGCCGTGACCGATAGCACGCGTAGAGGGGATAGCGCTCGTCAGTCCAGTCGGGAAAGAGATTGATCAACCGCCCCTCTTTCCTGTCTCCGAATTACGGAATTCCAGGCGTCGGTGGCTCGGGCCTTCGAGATCTTCCGGCTTTGCCGGCCGTCCCAGTCGCGCGATGTACGACGGCGCGGCGACCGTCACCACGGCCGGGTCGAGCAGCTTGCGTGCGACGAGAGTCGATGTCCTCGGCTCGCCGAACCGCAGCGCGAGGTCAAAGCCCTCGAGAACGAGATCGTCGAAATGGTCGCGCGCGATGAACTCGATTTCGAGTTCAGGATGCGCATCCATGAACTGATCGAGTCGTTGCCCAAAGCCGGTGACTGAGCCGGAATTATCGCCGGCTCAAGCCCCGTCGCGCCATTTATCCCGCTGTCCGGTTCTGCACGGGCACTTCTGCGCCGGCGCTCCGCGTGACAGAGTCGCTGAGGTCCGTCCTCGTATTGATGAACCAGGCGGAAATCGAAGCCAACAAGAAGCAGCCGACGAAGAGGTGGAATACGACATTGAAGTCGTCATTCGTCCTGGTCAGGATGTAACCGACGATCAGCGGGGAAAGAAATCCTGCCAGCTGACCCGCCGCATTGACAAAGCCGATTGCCGACCCGACGACCTTGTTCGGCAGCGCGACGTTCGGGATGGTGTAAAGCGAACAGCCGGCCATGGTTGAGAAGAAGTAGCCGATCGTCTGAAAGAACACCGCCGTTTCCGCGGTCTCCGCATGGGCCGTCAGATAGGCAAAGATGGCGGCCGCGACGCAGCCGAGGACGACAAGCAATTCGCGACGATTGCGGAAGAACTTGTCGGAAAGAAAGCCCGTGATGCAATAGGCAATCGTGCCGACGAGAAATGGCACCGACGCCATCATGCCCATTCTGGCCGTCGAAAGGCCGCGCGCTTTCAGCAGATACGTCGGGAACCAGCTCATGATGCCCCACGAGGCGATGCTGAAAACGAACAAGGTGACGAAGCACCACCAGACCAGCGGCGTTTTCACCAAACCAGCAAAATCCGCTTTGCCGGCAGAGGCAGACAAAGACTTTTCGCTGGTACCGATTTCCTCCAATTCGATCTTCGAAACGTGCTTGCTGTCTTTCGGGCTGTTTCTGATATAGATCCAGCCGAATACGGCCATCGCGACACCGGGTATGAACAGACTCGTGAAAATCGCGCGCCATCCCCACGCGGCCATCACGGCCGCCACGAACAGCGGCGCCAATGCGGGTCCCAGCGCATTAGTGGTCATCATCAGCCCGGTTGCCCGTCCCACTTCGCGCTTTGGGAACCACGCCGACAGTGCCTTGAACGCGGCGGGAGGAAAGAGCGCTTCGCCGATGCCGAACGCGACCCGCACCACCAGCATCAAGCCGAGCGAATTGCACAGCCCGGTAAGCGCGGTGAAAATCGTCCACCAGGTGATGCCGATCGTCGTCATCAGCCGCGGACCGAATCTGTCTGCAAGCAGGCCAGCCGGGATCTGACATAGCGCGTAGCTAAAGAAGAACGCGCTCAGGATTCCACCCATTTCCATCGCGGACAGATGAAACTCGGACGCAATGAATGGAATAGCCGCTGCCATGATCATTCTGTCCATGTAACAGAGCAGATAGATTGCGAACAAAATAAGCAGCACGAGGTAGCGATGTCTCCAACGAAAGCGCATGAGATCTTCCTTATTATTAAATGACAGCGATGACACGAAATCCGAGCTTTAGCCGATCAATTGGTGGTACGAAAACGACTTGAAATCGGCAGGCTCGCGAAAGCCCAGCATGTCGTTGACGGTGATACCTGCGAATGCCCCCGTGAAGCCGATGGGGGTTGCATATTCATCGCTGAGTTTCGTGAAATCCTTTTCCAGTTCAAGGTCCTTCCAGTCACCGTGCGTCAAGCGAAAGAAAAAGCGCAGTTTCGCGTCCACGACGCGAATCCGCAGGTCGATCCCGGTGGCCTCGGGCAGCGTCGCCAGTCGATTGCTGTAGGCGAAGCTGCCGGCATCCATTTCCATGTAGGACAGGATTTTTGTGCCGTCGTCGTCGCGCGTGACGAACAGATAGTAGAAGGTGTTCTCGTCGTAACGCGCCATGAGCCCAGCCATGTGCAGATATGACTTGGGTGAAAATTCCAGCGCGGTTTCGACTTCGAACTGCCAGTCACGGATGCGACAGGCCAACAAGCTTTGATGGAACCGCGAAGTCGGCGACTCTTGCCCCCTTATCCGCAGATAGCCCGGACGTTCGTGAAGATTGCACCAGTCGTCGCCGATGGGGATACGCAGACTCTGCAGTTCCAGGGGCAGCGCGGCACGTTGTCCGAAATCGATCGTCCAACTGCTGTCGAGCCTTTGCTCGATATCCGAGCCGATCGCAAAAGATTCAGCGGGAACCACTCCGCCACTGGCGAGGCGGGGCCAGTCGGCATGCCATTCGATAGGTGCGACACAGGTTTCACGGCCTAGCGGCGAGCGCTTCGTGTGCGCATCGATTGGTCTCGATCCGAGGTACGTCAGGTACCACTGGCCGTTGGGACCCTCGACCAGATTGCCGTGGCCGGTCCGCTGAATCCGTCCATTCGCGTCGCGCGACGTGAGCATCGGCGTATCAGGATGAAGCTCGTATGGACCGAAAATGTCGCGGGACCTGGATACACACGTTGCATGTGTATAGCCTGTGCCCCCCTCCGCTGTGATCAGGTAGTACCAGTCTCCCTTCTTCAGCAAATGCGGAGCCTCGTAGATCTGACATTTCATGAAGTAATCGGTCTTCAGGTTGGCGCCTTTATAGATGACGTGCTCTTCGCCGATCAGCTTTTCCTCCTGCACCGAGTATTCCCGCAGAACGATTCCGACGAACGGGTCTTCGTAGATACCTCTGAAATCGCGCCGGATATGGGCGAGCCACTTTTTGCCAGATTCGTCGTGGAACAGGGATGGATCGTATCCACCGGACACGAGATGCACGGGCTCCGACCAGGGTCCGGTGATGTCCGGGGCGGTTACGAGGTAGTTGTGCATGTCACGAAGCGGGGAGATCTTCTGCTCGCCTTTCCATGCCTTGGTGTCGGTATAGACGAGCCAATAAAGACCGTCTTGATAGGAGAGGGCTGGCGCCCATATGCCTGCGGACGGCTGCTCTCCGATCAGGTTCAATTGCGATAGCCTGTCGAGAGGCGTGGCCTTGAGTTCCCAGTTGACGAAATCTTTTGATTCGTAAATGAGAACGCCCGGATACCATTCAAACGTTGAAACCGCGATATACCACGCATCCTTGCCACGGCATACGCAAGGATCCGGGTTGAAGCCGCGCAGAACTGGATTCTGAATAGTACTCATCGGGAGGGTATTTTTTGACGTGCTGAGAGGAACAGATCTTCTTTATCGACAACGTTGCGAACGGAAACTTTCCGTCGAAATGTGTTACCGATACCAATTTAATCTAGCATGTGACCTGCTAACTATTCAAGTGCGACGATGGGAATCCTGCTATGAAGGCGCGACGGAAAACCGCATTGTCAGAAGCTTTCGGAATCGCCCACAACCCTCCGCGCCCGCAGAATCACCGGCATATCGACCATCCTCCCCTCCACGGCAACCGCGGCGCCATGGCTCGCCTCGACAGCCGCAAGCACCCGTTGCGCCCACTCCACCTCGGCGTCACTCCATGCATACGCGCGATGCACCGGCTCGATCTGCTTCGGATGAATGCAAAGCTTGCCGCCGAAACCGAACCGCCGGCCGCGCCGCGCATCAGCTTGCACCGCATCAGCATCGGTAATGGTCGTCGACACGCCATCCACCGGCGCACCAATGCCAGCCAGCCTCGACGCAAGCACGATCTGCGAGCGAAACAGATGCAACTCCTCGCCATCCCCATCGATGCCGAGATCGATCTGAAAATCCAGCGTACCGAACACGATACGCAGCACGCGCGGCGCGCTGCATAACTCCGCAAGATTCGCGAACCCGCGCGCAGTCTCGACAATCGGCAGCACGCTCAACGCCGGATGCGCGTTCGCCAGCACCGCGTTGATCTGTTCGCGCGTCTCAGCCTTCGGCAGCACGATTCCGGCGACGCCGGTCTGCCCAACGAGCGCCGCAACGTCATCTGGAAACCATGGCGTATCCGAGCCATTGATGCGCACCCAGGCGGCCCGCGACGCGTTAGCCGACACCGCGGCCACAACCGCCGCACGCGCCGGCACCTTCTGATCCAGCTGCACCGCGTCTTCCAGATCGAGAATCACCGCATCCGCGCCGGCCGCATAGGCCTTGTCAAACCGCTCAGGCCGATTCCCAGGCACGAACAGATACGACCGGGGCAACGCGCTCATGCCGCCACCATCGTGCGCGAAGTTGCATCGAATACCGAGCCAATCTGCTTCTCTTCGGCAATATGCCATGCGCGGCGAAGCAGTTGCGCCGCCTCCTCTTCGCTAGCCGCACCCGAAAACGCCGCCAGCCGATGCAGCTTCGTCGCAATCTCGTCGCGCGACAAGGTATTGCCTGGATCGCCCTTCGGCTCATCGACACGCCCATCGAACACGCGGCCGTCGGTCGTCGTCACCGTGACCTTGCCGATCCAGCGTGCGGGATAGGCGGCGTCGACTTCAGCGTCGAGCGCCATTGTGACCTTGTCGCGAAACGCGGCGATCTCGCTCGCGTCGAAACCCTGCTCGAATTCGGTCACGCCGGCATAGCCGTGATGCGCGACCAGCCCGAGCACTGTGCCCATGTTGAACTTCGCCTGATGTACGGTGCGCGGCGCGACCACGGGACCGAGCACATCGATCGCGCCTTGATGCACGTGCGCGACGACCTTCGCGATGTCGCGCGGCGCGAAACGATGCGTCTGCACGACGGCGAGCAGTGCATCGGCGGCCGGATGCGTATGGCGGCACGCCGCGTGATACTTGAACGATGTCTCCGCGGTCGCCCAGCGGCTGCCAAGCCGATCGACGAGGCGCGCCGGATCGGCGTCGCTCGACATCCCGGCGGCCATGCCCTGGGCGCCTTCGAGAATGTGCGTCGCGCCCTTGAAGCCGTCGGCGGCGAGTTGCGCGGCCATCAGGCCGTTCGCGGCGGCCATCGCGGTGTGCAGTTGCTTCGAGTCGGCGGCGTCGCGCAGAAATTCCCATAGGCCGCTCGCCTGCGTGCCCGCCGAGCCGAACGCATCGAGCATTTGGGACGGCAACAAACCCAGCAAGCGTCCTGCCGTTGCCGCTGCCGCGACCGTGCCGACCGTGCCCGTAGTGTGAAACACCTTGTAGTGCGAGCGCCCGAGAAATTCGCCGATGCGAATGCCGACCTCGTATCCCGCCACCGCCGCCGCGATGAAGTCGCGCCCCGACGCTCGCTTTGCCTGTGCCAACGCGAGCGCAACCGGAAACACCACGGTCGCCGGATGAAACACCGAGCCATTGTGCACATCGTCCTGTTCGGCGAAATGCGATGCCGCGCCGTTGATCATCGCGGCGAAATACGGCGTGGTTCGACCGCGGTCGATCAGCACCTCGCAGAGGCCCTCGTTCGTCGCCCCGGCTGCCGCGCGTGCGAACCGCGCGATCGTCTCGACCGGGCGCGCACCCTTGCCGGCCAGCGCCGAGCCGAGCCAATCGACGTACAGGTTGACGGTACGCTCGACGACCTCGTGCGGGATGCGGTCGAAGTCGAGTTGCGCGGCGAAAGTGGCAAGCGTGAGACTGGGATGGTCGTTCATGGGGTCGTTACCGAATCAGATCGTGCCCGCCGCGCGCAGCGCGTCGATACGCCCATTGTCGTAGCCAAGCTCACGCAGAATTGCTTCCGTATGTTGACCGAGCGTGGGCACAGGGTCCATTCGCGGCTCGAGGTCGGAAGGCAGACCGGGCGGCCGCAATGCGGGTATCGTCCCCGTTGCCGTGCCGACTTCCTGCCAGCGCTCGCGCGCCTTCAGTTGCGGATGCGCCCACACGTCGGCGAGCGTATTCATCTGCGCGTTCGCGATGCCTGCCTCATCGAGTCGATCGATCACGTGCGCCGCGCTCTGCTTCGCGAACGCCGCGACGATCACCTCGCGCAAGGCGTCGCGCGCCGCAGTGCGTTTCGAGTTCGATGCGAAGCGTTCGTCGGTTGCCAGTTCAGGCTGCTCGAGCACGCGCTCGCAGAACAGCTTCCATTCGCGTTCGTTCTGCAGGCCAAGCATGACCGTCTTGCCGTCGCCAGCGGGAAACGGGCCATAAGGATAGATCGTTGCATGCGCGGCGCCCGCAAGCGCGGGCTGCGACTGACCGTCGATCGCGTAGTAGAGCGGATAACCCATCCACTCGACCATGCTCTCGAGCATCGATACATCGATGCGGCAACCGCGCCCTGTGCGTCCACGCTGCAACAGCGCGCTCAGGATGTTCGAATACGCGTACATGCCCGCCGCGATATCGGCGATCGAACAGCCCGCTTTCGCTGGCGCGCCGGGCGAACCGGTGATCGACAGGAAGCCGGACTCGCTTTGAATCAGCAGGTCGTACGCCTTCTTGTCGCGATACGGACCGTCCGCGCCGTAGCCCGAAATATCGCAGACGATCAACTTCGGATACTTGTGGCTCAATGTGTCGTAGCCAAGGCCAAGCCGTTCGGCCGCGCCTGGCGCGAGGTTCTGCACGAGCACGTCGGCATCGGCAACCAATGCATCGAGAATCTCGGCCGCCGCGGGCTGCTTCAGGTCGAGCGAAAGACTCTCCTTCGAGCGATTGGTCCACACGAAGTGCGACGACAGCCCATGCACACGTTCGTCATAGCCGCGCGCGAAATCGCCGACGCCGGGCCGTTCGATCTTGATCACGCGCGCCCCGAGATCGGCCAGTTGACGCGTGCAGAACGGCGCGGCAATCGCGTGTTCGAGCGTGATGACCTTGATACCGTCGAGTGGTCTCATGATGTCCGCCAGCGGGTCAGAACGAACGCGGCAGCCCGAGGATATGCTCGGCCACGTACGAGAGAATCAGATTGGTCGATATCGGCGCGACTTGATACAGACGCGTTTCACGAAACTTGCGCTCGACGTCGTACTCGCACGCGAAGCCGAAGCCGCCGTGAAATTGCAGGCACGCATTGGCCGCTTCCCACGACGCATCCGCCGCGAGCAGCTTCGCCATATTCGCCTGCGCACCGCACGGTTGATGTGCGTCGAAACGACGTGCCGCTTCGAAGCGCATCAGGCTCGCTGCCTCGACGTTGATGAACGAGCGCGCGATCGGAAACTGCACGCCCTGGTTCTGTCCGATCGGCCGGCCGAACACGACGCGCTCCTTCGCGTATTCGGTGACTTTATCGACAAACCAGTAACCGTCGCCGATGCATTCCGCGGCGATCAGCGTGCGCTCCGCGTTCAGGCCATCGAGAATGTATTTGAAGCCTTGCCCTTCCTCGCCGATCAGATTCTCGGCCGGAATTTCGAGGTTGTCGAAAAAGAGCTCGTTGGTCTCGTGATTGACCATGTTCAGAATCGGCTGCACGGTCAGGCCATGACCGATCGCCTCGCGCAGATCGACGATGAAGATCGACATGCCCTCTGATTTCCTCTTTACGTCCGCGAGCGATGTGGTGCGTGCGAGCAGAATCATCAGGTCCGAGTGTTGCACGCGCGAGATCCACACCTTCTGACCGTTGATCACGTAACGGTCACCGCGCCGCTCTGCGGTCGTCTTGATCTTCGTCGTATCGGTGCCGGCGGTCGGTTCGGTCACGCCCATCGATTGCAAACGCAGGTCGCCGTTCGCGATCTTCGGCAGATACCTGCGCTTCTGTTCTTCGGAACCGTGCCGCAGCAGCGTGCCCATGTTGTACATCTGCCCGTGGCACGCGCCCGAGTTGCCGCCCGCGCGATTGATCTCCTCCATGATCACCGACGCTTCCGTGAGCCCGAGCCCCGAGCCGCCGAAGTCCTGCGGAATCAGCGCGGCGAGCCAGCCGGCCTTCGTCAGCGCGTCGACGAACTCTTCCGGATAGCCGCGCGCCTCGTCGATCTTGCGAAAGTACTCGCCGGAAAACTGCTGACACAGATCGCGCACGGCCTCGCGAATGTCCTGGAACGAATCGTGTTGCGTGGTTTGCATAGTCGAGTCTCGCGGAATTCAGGCGAGCGCGGCGGTCGCGCGCATGGTCAGATAACCTTCGTGATCTTTCGCCCACAGGTCGATGGTCTTGCCGTCGGCGGCGGGCTTGCCGCATACCGTGAACGGCTGGTCCGCGAACGTGGGGCGAAGCGCGCGAAACGCGAAGCTTTGCAGTGTCGCTTGCGGCAGTTCTCGGCGCACGAGATCGACCAGCAGCGTCGCGATCAGCGGGCCATGCACGACGAGGCCCGGATAGCCTTCGACCTGCGTGACATAAGGATGGTCGTAGTGAATGCGATGGCCGTTGAAAGTCAGCGCCGAGTAGCGCAACAGCATCACGGCATCGGCGTCGATCGTGCGGCGCCATGTTTCGTCTTCGGGCGCGGGCGCCGCCTGTTGCGGCCGCGTGCCCTCCTGCGGCGCGTCGCGATAGACGATGTCGTGCTCCTCTTCGAGCTTCAACTCGCCATCGACTTCGATCGTATGTTGCACGGTGACGAACACGAGGCGGCCCGAGCGGCCGGTCTTGTCCTCGATATTGGCGATCGTCGACGTGCGCCGCGCATGCTCGCCGATCTTCAGCGGCGCATGAAACGTGAGCCGGCCGCCAGCCCACATGCGGCGCGGCAGTGGCACGGGCGGCAGAAAACCGCCACGCTTCGGATGTCCGTCGGGACCGACTTCGGATAGCGGCGTGACCGGCAGAAAGTACAGCCAGTGCCACAACGGCGGTACGGTGTTACCGCTTTCCTCGCGATCGAGCGTGGCGGCAAGCGCCTTCAATGGAAACGCGGTGATGTCGTCTTCGGCCACCGCCTGCTTGTTGAGCCAATCGTCGAGTTTCTCTGGGGCAGCGGACATGACGGAGTCTCCAGATTCAGTGTGATGGTCCTCGTTAGGGCCCACTATGACCGACGCGCTGCGTTGCGCGAAGTTCGATTTTCCGAAGCGGGCCTTTGTTTTTCGTTAAGACGTTGAGCCCAGCGAGCGGCGCTGACGATCTGTTGTCAGCGCGATCGGCGATTCGATGTGGCTTGACCTTAGTGCCGGGCCGCGACGGCACCCCTGCGCCTGTTCGCTCATTTGAGCCCGAGCCGTTTAGCCAGCCGATTCAGATTCGCCCGGTCCAGCCCAAGCTCGCGCGCGACCGCGGCCCAGTTCTGCCTGTTGCGGATCAGCGCTTCGAGAACGAGATTGCGTTCGAACTCGGTGACCGCGCTGCGAAAGTCTTTCGTCTCGCTTTCCTCGCTCTGCGTGGCGATTTGATTGGCTTCATGATCTTGTGCGTCCGACAACGCGAAGTCCGCGGCCGTCAACGTCAGAATACGGCGGCGCTCACGATTGGCCGCCAACGCCTTCAGCGCACTGCGTCCGATCAGATGCTCCAGTTCGCGCACATTGCCGGGCCATGAGTAGTGCAGCAATGCGGCCTGTGCGTCAACCGCAAGACGCAGGCTCAGCAAACCGAGCCGGGAGCGATTGTCTTCGAGGAAGAAGCCCGCCAGCAGTAGCACGTCGCGGCCACGCTCGCGCAACGGCGGCACGCGCAGCGGATACACGCTGAGGCGATGATAGAGGTCGGCGCGAAAGCGGCCCGCGCGCACTTCTTCTCCGAGGTCGCGATTGGTTGCGGCGATGAGCCGCACGTCGACTCTGTGTTCGTGGTCCGAGCCGACGCGCTGCAACTGGCCGTTCTGCAGCACGCGCAACAGCTTTGCCTGCACCGCGAGGGGCAACTCACCGACTTCGTCGAGGAAAATGGTGCCGCCGTCCGCGAGTTCGAACTTGCCGCGTCGATCCGCCGAGGCTCCCGAAAACGCGCCGCGCACGTGCCCGAACAGTTCGCTCTCGACGAGCGTATCGGGCAACGCCGCGCAGTTCAGGCTGATCAGCGGCTTGTTCGCGCGCGGCGACAGCGCGTGGATCGCATTGGCGACAAGTTCCTTGCCGACGCCGGTCTCGCCGGTGACGAGCACGGTCAGATCGCTGGCGGCCACCACCTCGATCTCCTTGATCATGCGGCGATGCGCGTCGCTGCTGCCGATCAGCTCGCGCCGGCTCTCGCTGCTCGCCAGCCGATACGCTTCCGCGCGGCGCTGCGCCTCCTCGCCATTGCGCGCCAACGCGTCGATGCGTTCGACGACGCTCACGGTCGCGGCCGCGAGGCCGAGAAACGCCTGCAGCGAGGCCATGTCGAGTGTGTCGAAGCGCGCCGGGTCGAGTGCGTCGAGCGTGAGCAAGCCCCAAGGCTCGCCGCGGATGAACAGCGGGCACCCCAGACAGTCGTGCACTTCGAGGTGCCCGGGCGCCATGCCTTGCACGAGGCCATCGTAGGGATCGGGCAAATCGGAGTCGGCGGCGAAGCGCGTCGGCCCTGGCTGGGCCAGCAGCTCCTGAAAGCGCGGATGCTCGGCGACGCGAAAACGCCGCCCGAGCGTATCGCTGCTCAAGCCGTCGATGGCGAGCGGCACCAGCGTATCGCCTTCGAGGCGTAGCAGAGCCGCCGCGTCGCCCGGAAATAGCGAGCGCAGCGCGCTAAGCAGCCGCCGATAACGCTCGCGCTCGGACAGCTCGCGCGACAGGTCGAGAATCAGCGGGGTAAGAACATCGAGGACCGCCCCTGTAGTCAGATCGACTGCGGATTGAGTCTTTTCGACTAGGGTCGAATGAACCATCTTAATTGCCAGATCGTTGATCTAAATGCATTTTATACCTGGCACGAATCGTGGATAGCAGAGGCAGTCTGCCGAAACTGGCTGTGACATTCGCTGATAGGCAGACGCTCACCCAGACTCTCACCAGGACTTAAAAACATGCTATCCGCCGAACACCGCGCCATCATCAAAGCAACCGTGCCGCTCCTGGAAAGCGGCGGCGAGGCGCTCACCACGCACTTCTACAATCTGATGCTCAGCGAGCATCCGGAAGTGCGCCCGATGTTCAATCAAGCCAATCAGGCAAGCGGCGCGCAACCGCGCGCGTTGGCCAACGGCGTGCTGATGTATGCGCGCCATATCGATCAGCTCGAGCAGTTGGGCGGGCTAGTGGCGCAGATCATCAACAAGCACGTGTCGCTGAATGTGCAGCCTGAGCACTATCCGATCGTCGGCAAGTGTCTGCTGCGCGCGATTCGCGAAGTACTCGGCGCGGACGTCGCAACCGACGCCGTGATCGAAGCGTGGGCCGCCGCGTATCAACAACTCGCCGATCTGCTGATCGGCCTCGAAGAGAAGATCTACGCCGAAAGCGCAGCAGCGCCCGGCGGCTGGCGCGGCACGCGGTTGTTCCGCGTCGCGCGCAAAGTGCGTGAAAGCGACGAGATCACGTCGTTCTATCTGCGTCCCGATGACGGCGGCGAATTGCTCGCGTTTCAGCCGGGTCAGTACATTGGCGTGCGTCTGGTGATCGGCGGCGAAGAAGTGCGTCGCAACTATTCGCTGTCCGCAATGAGCGATGGCCGCGAATATCGCATCAGCGTGAAGCGTGAACCGAATGGCACCGTGTCGAAGTATCTGCACGAGCAGATCAAGGAAAACGACTCGCTCGATCTGTTCGCGCCGTCCGGCGAATTTACGCTGCAACCTGGCGGCAAGCCGTTGGTGCTGATCAGCGGCGGTGTTGGCATTACGCCGACGATGGCGATGCTGCAGGCCGCGCTGAAGACCAATCGTACGGTGCATTTCATTCACGCGGCCCGTCATGGTGGCGTGCATGCATTCCGCGGCGCAATCGATGCATTGGCCGCACGCCATCCGCAACTGAAGCGCTTCTATTGCTACGAGGAGCGCCGTGATGGCGATGCCGAAGCGCACGCGGTCGGTTACGTCGACGAAGCGAATCTGAAGAAGTGGTTGCCGGAAACGCGCGATGTCGACGTGTATTTCCTCGGGCCCGTCGCGTTCATGAAGGCGATCAAGAAAGGGCTGAAGGCGATCGGCGTGCCGGAATCGCAGAGCCGTTATGAGTTCTTTGGGCCGGCTGCCGCACTCGAATAACGCACTCGAGTAATCGACGAGTACTTGCCCTCTTTGAATCGTTGCGAAGCGTATTCGAAGACGGGCATGTTCGGGCTTCGATCACGCCGGCGGTTTGGCCTCGTAAAAAGCGGGCCAAATCTGCTGCGCCTTCTAGCGCTCCCTTCTGCGGCGAAACGCCCACCAGCCTGTCAGCCCGGTAAAGCCGGCGACCAGCACCACCATCAGCCAGAAGCCATGCTTGTTCTCGGCGAGCGGAATGCCACCGACGTTCATGCCGAAGAAACCGGCGACGATATTGATCGGCATCACCAGCACCGTGACTAGCGTCAGCGTAAATAGCGTCCGGTTGTTCTGCTCCTCGAGGCGCGAGGTGATTTCTTCCTGCAGCAATCTGACCCGCTCGATCAATCCCGCTACGTCCGAAAGCACGACCGAGAACTCCTCCGTCGATTCACGCAGATCTTGCACGTCTTCCGCATGAAGCCAGCGAGGCGGCCTCGCCAGCAAGCGGAAAATCGCGCCCGGTTCGGGTGCCAGCATGCGTTGCAGGCGTGTCAGCGTGCGACGCATCGCGCCGAGGTCCAGGCGGTTTTGCGTCGGCCGTTGCGACAGAAAGCGATCCTCGATTCGATCGACGTCGGCACTGGTTCGGCGGACAATCTGCACGAGCAGGTCGGCCTGGTCGCGCATCAGATGAACTAGCAGTTCGGCAGGTGACCTGAATATTTCACCTTCGCGCACCGACGCGCGCAAACGGTCGACCGAGCGCAGCGGCTTCAGCCGCGCCGTCACGATGAGCCGCTTATGTGCGTAGATCCACAGCGTCGCGATTTCTGACGGGATGAATTCGAGGTTGAACATGACGTCGTTGACGACCGCGCGCAGTGCGCCGTCCGCATGCTCGATCCGCGTCGAATGCGAGCCTTCGCGCAAGGCGTCGAAAAAGGTTTCGGGCAGATCGAGTTGCGTGCGCATCCAGCGCTCGCTCGCGCTATGCGCGAGATTGAAGTGAAGCCATAGAAACTCGCCAGCGTCCGTCGCGCTAGTGCCGGCATCGTCCTCGCGCTCGCGGAACCAGTCGATGACTTCGTCCGCGTCGATCGGCCGCCCGGCGAGCGTCGGCGAAAACCGGAAACCGCAGACCATACCCGACGAATCCGCGCCGTAAGTTTGCATTGCCAGATCTGATTTCATAGGTCGTTCGATGCCAGCGCTTCCGAAAGGAATACGTGAGCATAGCGCGAACAATTGAAAGAGAGTTGACGCGCGCACTTTCCGGCGTCGTATTGTCGAATTGTGGCGGCTGGATTGTCTCCGAAACGTCATCTCTGCCGATGACGGCCGCGTAAACGCAGAAACCCCACCGCGGCGGGTGGGGTTTCTGACTGGGGAGGAGCCTGACGATTACCTACTTTCACACGGGCAATCCGCACTATCATCGGCGTGGAGTCGTTTCACGGTCCTGTTCGGGATGGGAAGGGGTGGGACCGACTCGCTATGGTCATCAGGCATGACGGGTTGCTGCGTCGCAGGGTTGGAGTCAACCGCTTGCGCCACAGCCAATCGGGAAGAAGCGTAAAGGATTCGAGTGGGGGGGGGTTGTGTTGTTTCTGGCACAACACTGAATCCCAACCGTGCGTTTCTGTTGGCTCCCGCGGGAGTTCACACCAATCCCCTTCGGGGATCGGACCGGCGTAAGTGCTCAAGCACTAACGCGGGTCGAGACACACCTGTTATAGGATCAAGCCTTACGGGCAATTAGTATCAGTTAGCTCAGTACATTACTGTACGTGCACACCTGACCTATCAACGTCCTGGTCTTGAACGACCCTTCAAGGGGCTCGAAGCCCCGGGGATATCTCATCTTAAGGCGAGTTTCCCGCTTAGATGCTTTCAGCGGTTATCTCTTCCGAACATAGCTACCCGGCGATGCCACTGGCGTGACAACCGGTACACCAGAGGTTCGTCCACTCCGGTCCTCTCGTACTAGGAGCAGCCCCCTTCAAATATCCAGCGCCCACGGCAGATAGGGACCAAACTGTCTCACGACGTTTTAAACCCAGCTCACGTACCTCTTTAAATGGCGAACAGCCATACCCTTGGGACCGGCTACAGCCCCAGGATGAGATGAGCCGACATCGAGGTGCCAAACACCGCCGTCGATATGAACTCTTGGGCGGTATCAGCCTGTTATCCCCAGAGTACCTTTTATCCGTTGAGCGATGGCCCTTCCATACAGAACCACCGGATCACTATGACCTGCTTTCGCACCTGTTCGACTTGTCAGTCTCACAGTCAAGCACGCTTATGCCATTGCACTATCAGCACGATTTCCGACCGTACCTAGCGTACCTTCGTACTCCTCCGTTACACTTTGGGAGGAGACCGCCCCAGTCAAACTGCCTACCATGCACTGTCCCCGACCCGGATCACGGGCCAAGGTTAGAACCTCAAACAGATCAGGGTGGTATTTCAAGGACGGCTCCATTGAGACTGGCGTCCCAACTTCATAGCCTCCCACCTATCCTACACAGACCGGTTCAAAGTCCAATGCAAAGCTACAGTAAAGGTTCATGGGGTCTTTCCGTCTAGCCGCGGGGAGATTGCATCATCACAAACACTTCAACTTCGCTGAGTCTCGGGAGGAGACAGTGTGGCCATCGTTACGCCATTCGTGCAGGTCGGAACTTACCCGACAAGGAATTTCGCTACCTTAGGACCGTTATAGTTACGGCCGCCGTTTACCGGGACTTCAATCAGGAGCTTGCACCCCATCATTTAATCTTCCGGCACCGGGCAGGCGTCACACCCTATACGTCCACTTTCGTGTTTGCAGAGTGCTGTGTTTTTATTAAACAGTCGCAGCCACCAGTTTATTGCAACCCTTTCACCCTTCTGGCGCAGGCCAGTCAGGCTATGAGGGCGTACCTTATCCCGAAGTTACGGTACCAATTTGCCGAGTTCCTTCTCCCGAGTTCTCTCAAGCGCCTTAGAATACTCATCTCGCCCACCTGTGTCGGTTTGCGGTACGGTCACTGTGAAACTGAAGCTTAGAGGCTTTTCCTGGAACCCCTTCCAGTTGCTTCGTCGCCTAGGCGACTCGCCTCGCACCCTTGAATTGCGCGCCCGGATTTGCCAAAGCGCCTTCTCCAATGCAAGGACCGGGACTTCCAACACCCGGACAACCTTCCGCGATCCGTCCCCCCATCGCATTTCACAATGGTGCAGAAATATTAATCTGCTTCCCATCAGCTACGCATTTCTGCCTCGCCTTAGGGGCCGACTCACCCTACGCCGATGAACGTTGCGTAGGAAACCTTGGGCTTACGGCGAGGGGGCCTTTCACCCCCTTTATCGCTACTCATGTCAGCATTCGCACTTCCGATACCTCCAGCACACTTTCCAGTGCACCTTCGCAGGCTTACGGAACGCTCTCCTACCATGCACATTACTGTGCATCCGCAGCTTCGGTATATGGCTTAGCCCCGTTACATCTTCCGCGCAGGACGACTCGATCAGTGAGCTATTACGCTTTCTTTAAAGGGTGGCTGCTTCTAAGCCAACCTCCTGACTGTTTTAGCCTTCCCACTTCGTTTCCCACTTAGCCATATTTGGGGACCTTAGCTGGCGGTCTGGGTTGTTTCCCTCTTGACACCGGACGTTAGCACCCGATGTCTGTCTCCCGTGATTGCACTCTTCGGTATTCGGAGTTTGCTATGGCGTAGTAATCCGCAATGGACCCCACAACCATGACAGTGCTCTACCCCCGAAGGTGACACACGAGGCACTACCTAAATAGTTTTCGGAGAGAACCAGCTATTTCCAGGTTTGTTTAGCCTTTCACCCCTATCCACAGCTCATCCCCTAACTTTTCAACGTTAGTGGGTTCGGTCCTCCAGCACGTGTTACCGTGCCTTCAACCTGGCCATGGATAGATCACCTGGTTTCGGGTCTACACCCAGCGACTGGACGCCCTGTTCGGACTCGCTTTCGCTACGCCTGCCCTAATCGGTTAAGCTCGCCACTGAATGTAAGTCGCTGACCCATTATACAAAAGGTACGCCGTCACCCCGCTTTAAGCGCTCTCGCGCTTAAATCCACTTCAAGCGCGCAGTGGTCATGTTTCAGACTTGATGTCTTTTGACGCATTCATTTCATGAATGCGCCGAAAGCGCTTAAAGCGGGGCTCCGACTGTTTGTATGCATGCGGTTTCAGGATCTGTTTCACTCCCCTCCCGGGGTTCTTTTCGCCTTTCCCTCACGGTACTGGTTCACTATCGGTCGATCACGAGTATTTAGCCTTGGAGGATGGTCCCCCCATCTTCAGACAGGATTTCACGTGTCCCGCCCTACTTCTCGTACACCCAGTTCTTCCATGCTGTTTTCGTCTACAGGGCTATCACCTGCTATGGCCGCACTTTCCAGAGCGTTCGACTAACAATACGGATAACGTGTACCGGCTGATCCCATTTCGCTCGCCACTACTCTGGGAATCTCGGTTGATTTCTTTTCCTGCGGTTACTTAGATGTTTCAGTTCACCGCGTTCGCTTCACGTAGCCTATGGATTCAGCTACGGATACTCCATTAGGAGTGGGTTTCCCCATTCGGACATCTCCGGATCAATGCTCGTTTGCCAGCTCCCCGGAGCTTTTCGCAGGCTACCGCGTCCTTCATCGCCTGTGATCGCCAAGGCATCCACCACATGCACTTGTTCGCTTGACCCTATAACGGGTGTGTCTCTGTGTCGACCCACGTTAGCGCTTTAGCGCTTACGTGGGTCCCATCCCCGGAGGGGATAGACGCACTCGCTACAGGTTGAGTATTCGTGTTGCGCCGTATTCCAAGGCAATCTTTCGATCACCTTTAAAATACATCGATACAATCACAACCCTGATTCACCTACTCGGCACCCATCTCCAGGCGCCTTTCGTGAATCTCTTTACTACTTCTTCCTGATTGTTAAAGAACGGCAGCCGGTATGAAGCCTGTGCCTCATACCGCTCTGACTGGCTCAATCGCCAATGCGCAACGCTCTGCCTTCATGCAGAACCCTGCGCATTGAGGATTGGTGGAGGATGACGGGATCGAACCGACGACCCCCTGCTTGCAAAGCAGGTGCTCTCCCAGCTGAGCTAATCCCCCAGTCCCACAGATATTCCAGCGGCCCCAGCCCTTCAGCTCACCAGACAAGACCGTGGTGGGTCTGGATGGATTCGAACCATCGACCCCCGCCTTATCAAGACGGTGCTCTAACCGGCTGAGCTACAGACCCCTGAAGTCTGTCTGCGTTGCTTCTAACCACAGCCGATAAGCGTGAGCACTTGAGTGCAATGAATGCACAGCTCTGGAAAGGAGGTGATCCAGCCGCACCTTCCGATACGGCTACCTTGTTACGACTTCACCCCAGTCATGAATCCTACCGTGGTGACCGTCCTCCTTGCGGTTAGACTAGCCACTTCTGGTAAAACCCACTCCCATGGTGTGACGGGCGGTGTGTACAAGACCCGGGAACGTATTCACCGCGGCATGCTGATCCGCGATTACTAGCGATTCCAGCTTCACGCACCCGAGTTGCAGAGTGCGATCCGGACTACGATCGGTTTTCTGGGATTGGCTCCACCTCGCGGCTTGGCAACCCTCTGTTCCGACCATTGTATGACGTGTGAAGCCCTACCCATAAGGGCCATGAGGACTTGACGTCATCCCCACCTTCCTCCGGTTTGTCACCGGCAGTCTCCCTGGAGTGCTCTTGCGTAGCAACTAGGGACAAGGGTTGCGCTCGTTGCGGGACTTAACCCAACATCTCACGACACGAGCTGACGACAGCCATGCAGCACCTGTGTTATGGCTCCCTTTCGGGCACTCCCGCCTCTCGGCAGGATTCCATACATGTCAAGGGTAGGTAAGGTTTTTCGCGTTGCATCGAATTAATCCACATCATCCACCGCTTGTGCGGGTCCCCGTCAATTCCTTTGAGTTTTAATCTTGCGACCGTACTCCCCAGGCGGTCAACTTCACGCGTTAGCTACGTTACCAAGCCAATGAAGGCCCGACAACCAGTTGACATCGTTTAGGGCGTGGACTACCAGGGTATCTAATCCTGTTTGCTCCCCACGCTTTCGTGCATGAGCGTCAGTATTGGCCCAGGGGGCTGCCTTCGCCATCGGTGTTCCTCCACATCTCTACGCATTTCACTGCTACACGTGGAATTCCACCCCCCTCTGCCATACTCCAGCGCTGCAGTCACCAATGCAGTTCCCAGGTTAAGCCCGGGGATTTCACATCGGTCTTACAGCACCGCCTGCGCACGCTTTACGCCCAGTAATTCCGATTAACGCTCGCACCCTACGTATTACCGCGGCTGCTGGCACGTAGTTAGCCGGTGCTTATTCTTCCGGTACCGTCATCCCTCACGGATATTAGCCACGAGGTTTTCTTTCCGGACAAAAGTGCTTTACAACCCGAAGGCCTTCTTCACACACGCGGCATTGCTGGATCAGGCTTGCGCCCATTGTCCAAAATTCCCCACTGCTGCCTCCCGTAGGAGTCTGGGCCGTGTCTCAGTCCCAGTGTGGCTGGTCGTCCTCTCAGACCAGCTACAGATCGTCGGCTTGGTAGGCCTTTACCCCACCAACTACCTAATCTGCCATCGGCCGCCCCTTGAGCGCGAGGTCCCGAAAGATCCCCCGCTTTCCTCTCCCGAGCGTATGCGGTATTAATCCGGCTTTCGCCGGGCTATCCCCCACTCCAGGACACGTTCCGATGTATTACTCACCCGTTCGCCACTCGCCACCAGACCGAAGTCCGTGCTGCCGTTCGACTTGCATGTGTAAGGCATGCCGCCAGCGTTCAATCTGAGCCAGGATCAAACTCTTCAGTTCAAACCTGTTACTGTGTTCGGGCTCTCTCGAACCCGGTCGCTCACTCAACGTACTGACGATGATTGATCCGTCTTTCGACAGACAAACCTTCCTCTAATACTGTGTGAAGCTTCTGATACTTCTGCCTGACAGCAGACTCCGGAGAATCCGCCGCCGCATTCCGCATCAAGCGCCCACACTTATCGACTGTTAGTTTTTAAAGATCGGTCCGCCAAACCCGCCGCGCCTGAACCACCTGAACCACCACTACCCGGCACTGCTTCGTTTGCGTCGCTGCGTCTGCAGCAGAGAAACGAGATTATGGAGAGCGGTCGACAACACGTCAATACCCTTCTCACAATTTATTTTAAAAAGTTGAAGAGCTTAAAAATTGAGCAACGCCGCGTGCAACCTGAATTAGTTAGGCTTCCAATTGAATTCTCCGGAGCGCCGCGGCGAAAGGGAGAGATGAGTGGAGTTGCGAAAAGCCGTTAAGCAGCTTTTCCACAGAAAATGTTTGCAAGGCTGTGGATAACCGCTCCACAACCGCGGCAAGTGCTTGATCCAAAACCATTCTCGCGCGTTGCGCGCGAAGCATGGCCGCTTGCGCGGCCGCGTGTCACCGTCACAATCAGGCGGACTTCATCGTCACCCGCGCATTCGTACGCATAAAAGCGCTGCGCTCGACCATCGCGCCAAACAGCAGCCCGATCGTCGTCCACATGACCACCTGCATGCCGATCGCCGCGACGCGGAACTTCCACAGCAGCACAGCCGGGAACGCGGCCGGCACTTCATTGATGACCGGCATCGACAGTTGCACGGCCGCGATGATCACGACGAACACGAGCCCCGCGACGATCGAACCGTTCCACGCACCCAGCTTCGCCGCCGCGCGACGCCGCACCTTCAGCGAAAACACCATCGTCGCGAGCGAAATCGCGATCATCAGAAAGAACAGGCCCGTGCGCGTGCCGATCGTCTCCGGATCACCGACCGACGGCGGATTGGCCGGATACTTGATATTCGGCACGATCACGAGCGTGATGAACGCGCCAAGCGCGAGCCACGCGGACAGCGCGCGCACGCTCAACGTACCCGCGCGTCCATACGCATACGCAAACACCAGCGAGAACAGGCCGCCAAATGCCGCGCCATACGTGACCACGCCAGTCAGCAGGCCGAGGCCAGCCTGCGTCTGACGGCTCACGATTTCGGGCTCGGGCGCCTCGCCGCGCGCGGCGGCCGCTTTTTCTTCGAATGAAATGGCCTGATCGACCTGTGGTTCGCCGACGATTCGCGCGAACGCGAACGTGAGCAAGCCCGCGACGATGCCCGCGAGCATCCCGCGCACCAACAATTTACCTACCATGTCGAACTCCGTTAGTGGCAGGGAAAGCCGAGCAGATGACGGCCGTCGTGCACGAACTCATGCACGTACATGCCGGGCACGAGCGACGTCGCGCCCTGTTCCGCACCAACGAAGTAAAGCGCGAGCAACAGCAGCAAGCCGCCGAACACGACCCACGGCAGCAGTTCGCGCAAAGGAATGGGAGTGGGCTGGGCCGCCGGTTGCGCGGCGCGATCAAGAACAGCTTCGGTCATGATGGACATCTCCTGGGGTGACGCGCCCCGAAAGTCGATTGCAGAGGAATGGTGCGAAGCTCAGGTCTGGCTTTCGGCTCTTGTGGATTGCAATGCCGATTACAGTGGCGCGACCGCGCCGGGCTCTCACCGGCTTCCGTGCTTCGCAGTGCCGCTATTCTACGCGCTAAACTGCGGCTTCCGTGACGGCGAGGGCTACCTCGCAACGCTCGCCGCGAACCGATGAAACCTCGCAGGCAAGTGCGAATGGAGCGCCAAGGCAAAGAATGGATACGCGACTATTACTGGTGAGCCACGCGGCAACGGCCGCGCAGCGCGCGGGCCGCTTCCCTGCCGACGATCCGCTCGACGCGCGCGGTCGCGCCGAAGCCGAAGCGGCGCGCGCGCGTCTCTCGCTTCCCGCCGACGCCGCCGTGTTCACCAGCCCCGCCGCCAGCGCGCGCGAAACGGCCGCCGCGCTCGGTCTGAGCGCCACGCCTGCCGACGCATTGGCGGATATCGACTATGGCAAATGGCGCGGCCAGCGCCTCGCGGACATTGCCGACGAAACGCCCCGCGAACTCGCCGCCTGGACACGCGAGCCCGACGCCGCGCCGCCCGGCGGCGAATCGTTCGGTCAACTCGTGCAGCGGGTTGGAGAGTGGCTCGACGCGCAGCAGGCAGACGTGCGTTCATGCAATGCCGTCAACGAAGCAAGCTTCGCGGCCTTTGCGCACAGTCGAACCATCGTCGCCATCACCCACGCGGCTCTGCTGCGAGCGGCAATCGTGCACGCCCTCGGCGCATCGCCAACCGTGTTCTGTCGCATCGAGATCGCGCCGCTGTCGGTCGTCGAATTACGCCACTCGCGATGCGGCTGGTCGTGGTGGCCCGCCGCCACCGCCTGAACGGCACCGCCGCTTACCTGCCCGTCACCACGAGCCGCAACCGGTTGGACCCCTCGGGCGTCAGCGTAATTTCGGTGCGTCGATCCTTCGCGCCGAGATAAAAGTGCTGAAGTCCCGGCGAATTCTGATCGTGCGTTGCATCGGGCAAGCAGGACGCGACGTCTGCCGCGACCGCTTCCAATGCATCCGCGTTCGAGCCCGCCGCCTGATGCGGCGTCCACGTGCACTGGAAACTTCGATGCGCGGCCGAACATTGCGCGTCATCGCCATAAGGTTGCGCAACGCCTTTGCCGTCGTCGGGTGTCAGCGAGGCGAAGCCGTCCGGCGCCGCGGCCACGATCCGTTTGAGCGCACCGCAAGGTCTGGGACTATCGTCGGCGGATGCACTGACCGGCAGCAGCGCAACGAGCGATGCCGCGGTAAGCGCGATAGCGGAAAGTCGACAGGTTTTCATGGTGTGCGTGAAGCTTCCCAAGTGCTGCTGAAGAAAAACTCGCAGCGAGCCACCTTTAACAGCACGCTTCATGCCCGTGCGCGCGAGGCCCGAGCACGCAGGCAATGCACGACGGCACACAAATTGCGTAGCGCCATACCGGCCGCGACATCGCGCCCGTTTCGATCAAAGCCACAGCCGACGTCATTTCAACCATCATGTCGACCACTACCGCCGCCCCTACCCCCGCCCGCATATCGTCGGGCATCGAAGGCATCGACGACATCCTCGGCGGTGGTCTTACGCCGAACCGCATGTACCTCGTGGAGGGTGTGCCAGGCACGGGTAAAACCACCCTCGCGTTGCAATTCTTACTCAAGGGCCTGCACGAAGGGCAGACGGGCCTTTATATCGCGCTGTCCGAAACCCGTGCTGAACTGCTCGCGATCGGCGTGAGCCACGGCTGGGATCTGAGCCGTTTCACGATACTGGAGCAACTGCCCGAAGAAGGGCTCGAACCGCAATACGAACAGACCGTGCTGCACCCGGCCGAAGTCGAACTCGGCGAAAGCGTGCGCAACGTGATCGAGCACGTCGACGAACTGAAGCCGGCGCGCGTCGTCCTGGACAGCCTGTCCGAACTGCGTCTGCTGGCGGAGAACCCATTGCGCTACCGCCGGCAGATTCTCGCGCTCAAGCACCATTTCTCGACGCGCGAATGCACGGTGCTGCTGCTCGACGACACGTCGGCCAGCGCCTCCGGCATTCAGCTTCACAGCATCGTGCACGGCGTGATCAGCCTCGAAAACGTCGCTCATGATTACGGCGGCAATCGCCGCCGTCTGCGCATCGCGAAGATGCGCGGCATCAAGTTCCGCGAGGGCTATCACGACTTCACGCTGAACACCGGCGGTCTGCGCGTCTATCCGCGTCTGGTCGCCGCCGAGCATCACAGCGAATTCGGCACGAGCCCGATGAGCACCGGCACGCCCGGCCTCGACGCGCTGCTCGGCGGTGGCCTCGTCCCCGGCACCAATTCGCTGATCATCGGCCCGTCGGGGGTCGGCAAAACCACCACCGTCGTGTCGTGCCTGCTTGCCGCACTCGAACGCGGCGAGCGTTGCGCGTACTACGTATTCGACGAAACGCTCAGCACGCTGGTCACACGCTGCGCGACGCTCGGCATGGATCTCGCCCCGCACGTCGAAAGCGGTCTGCTGATGCTGCGCCAGATCGATCCCGCGGAAATCTCGCCGGGCGAGCTGTCGAGCGACGTGCGCAACGCGGTCGAAAACGAGCACGTGCGCTATGTCGCGGTCGACAGCCTGAACGCCTATCTGCAGGCGATGCCCGGCGAGCGCTACCTGCTGCTGCACATGCACGAATTGCTCGGCTATCTGAATCAGCAGGGCGTGGTCACGATGCTCGTGCTCGGGCAGCACGGCATCATCGGCGAAGTGCAGACCGAGGTCGACGTCAGTTATCTGAGCGACGTAGTCGTGCTGTTCCGCTATTTCGAGCACCAGGGCGAAGTGCTGACGGCAATAACCGCCGTCAAGAGCCGCGCGAACGATCATGAACGCACGATCCGCCAGTTCCGCCTCGGCACCGAAGGCGTCGAGGTCGGCGAAGCGCTGCGCGACTTCGAGGGCGTGCTGTCGGGCCTGCCCTCGTATCGCGGCAGCACCGTGATGCTCGGCGCGACGAACCATCTGATCGATACGTCAGGACAGTGAGCGATGGAGCAGCGTGTCCTCATCCTCGCACCGTTCGGCCGCGACGCCGAAGTGATCACCGCCGCTCTGCACAACGACGCACGCGCCTGCGTGACCTGCGACGACGCCGACGCGCTCACCACCGAGCTCGACGTCGGCGCGGGCACCGCGCTGCTCACCGAGGAAGCGCTCGCGAACGGCCACGGCTCGAGCCTGTATGCGTGGCTCGAACGGCAGCCCGCATGGTCCGACTTCCCGTTCATCCTGCTCGCCGCCCGCAGCATCGGCCATCGATCCGCGCGCGGGCTCGAAGTGCTCGAACGGCTCGGCAACGTAGTGGTGCTCGAACGTCCGCTCAATTCGGAAACGTTGCGGCGCGCGGTCGCGTCGTCGTTGCGGGCCCGCGGACGGCAGTATGAATCCCGAAGGCTGCTTGCCGAGCGCATCGAGGCACAGGACGCGCTGGAGCAGCTGAACGATTCGCTGGAAAGCCGCATCGCCGCGCGCACGCACGAACTTGCGTCAGCCAACGACCGGCTGATGGCCGAGATCCACGAGCGCGCGAAGGTTCAGGCCGTGCTCGTGCAATCGCAGAAGATGGAGGCGCTCGGTCAGCTGACCGGCGGCATCGCGCACGACTTCAACAATCTGCTGAACGTGATCATGGTCAACGCGGAACTGATCGCGCGCGTGAGCGGCGACGAACGCCTGCGCGGCATGGCGGCCACCGTCAAGCGCGCGACCGAGCGCGGCGCGAAACTGACTGGCCAGTTGCTGACTTTCTCGCGCAACAGCAACCCGAATCTGAAAGCGATCGACGTGGTCGCGCTGCTGCAGGGCATGCGCGACATCATCGCGGTGTCGCTCGGCTCGAGCATCCGCTATGACAACGACTTCGAGCGCACCGAAATGTGGACCCAGGCCGACGCAAATCAGCTCGAGCTCGCGGTGCTCAATCTCGCGATCAACGCGCGCGACGCGATGCCGGCCGGCGGGCGCCTCGACATCCACGTGACCCTGCGCGACGCGCCCGACCAGACGCTGAAGCATGGCCGCTACGTCGTGATCGAAGTCGCCGACACGGGTGAGGGCATTCCGCCAGACGTCGTGTCGCGCGTGTTCGATCCGTTCTTCACGACCAAGCCGATCGGCAAGGGCACGGGGCTAGGCCTGAGCCAGGTGTATGGCATCGCGAGGCAGGCGGGCGGCGCCGCGCGCATCTTCAGCGAAGAAGGTACCGGCACCACGGTGCAGATCTGGCTGCCGATGCGCGAGCGAGTGGCCGCGCACAGCGAAGCGGAGTCCGATGCGGAAGCGAACGCGGTCGGCGACAAGCGCGTGCTCGTGATCGAGGACGACAGCGAAGTGCGCGCGATGCTCGTTGAATCGTTGCGCATGCTCGGCTACACGGTGACGGAGGCCGCCGACGGCCAGGCCGGCCTTGACCGCCTCGTCGACGATCATCCCGATCTGCTGATGGTCGACTTCGCGATGCCGGGCATGAACGGCATCGACGTGATCGCCGCGGCGCGCAAGCTTCGTGCCGATCTACCGGTGGTCCTGGCGACCGGCTATGCGGACGTCGACATTGCCGATCTCGCAGTCAAGCATTGCACGATCCTGCGCAAGCCGTTTCAGCTCGACGATCTGGCGCGCACGGTGCGGATCGGGCTGCTCGCGTGAATCAAGCTCAAGTGAATCAAGTAGACCACTTGCATCAAAATGCCCATTAAAACGCGGCGCACCGCACACCCAACGATTCTGTAAGCCCACCTCCTGGCCACCGATTTAATGCCGCTGTCGCATTCGCGCCGCAGACTCCTCCGGTTCGGCCACGATTTCCAATTCAATAGTTTGCTAACGAATATTTTGGAAATACAATACCGGCCATGTCGAATCTCGATGCCCTGCGCCGCACCGTCAGCAGCACGCTGGTCGTCGCCGCCAGAAAGTGGCGGCGCACGAGTCATGGTGTGCTCGCGGCCTTCAACGTATCCGAAGCGTGCGCGACGCCGCTTCTGACCGCGAGCCGGCTCGGCTCGGCGGTGCGTCAGGTCACGCTCGCTGATCACATCGGCATCGAGGGGCCGTCCCTCGTGCGGCTGCTCGACCAGTTGTGCGCGGCCGGCCTGATGCGCCGCGACGAAGATCCCGAAGACCGGCGCGCGAAGACCGTCGTACTGACCGACGAAGGCCGCGCCGTCACCGCGAAGATGGAAGAGGAACTGGTCACGTTGCGCGCGCAGGCGCTCAAAGGCGTATCGCGCGGCGATCTCGAAGCCGCCCTGCGCGTGCTCGGCGCATTCACGGCCGATGCCGCCGGACGCGCCGAACCGGGAAGCGTCGAGCGCGACACGCGTCACGAACGCGCGCAGCCCGTGCGCCCGGAACCGGTCAGGCACGAGGCGACGAAGCGCACCTCGTCGGCGAAGCGCGAGCCCGCCAAAGGCGAGGCGCTTGCCAGCAAGGTCAAACGGACGAGCGGCAAAAGCGCTGCCAAAACGGCCGGCAAATCACGCAGCACCGCCAAGGCGCGCAAGTCCACCAAGAGCGGCGCGCGAGCCACCGCGCCGCACAACGCCGATTCCGCGTAACGGTTTATGGTCTATCCCACTCTCCGCGACTGGCTGTTTTCCGTCAAAACGTTCGCCGCGGCCATGCTCGCGCTTTACATCGGCCTCGCGTTCCAACTGCCGCGGCCGTACTGGGCGATGGCGACCGTCTACATCGTGTCGAACCCGTTCGTCGGCGCGACCCGCTCGAAGGCGATCTATCGTGCGCTGGGCACTGCGCTCGGCGCGTCGGGCGCGGTGCTGCTGGTGCCGCCGTTCGTCGAATCGCCGTACCTGTTCAGCGTGATCGTCGCGACGTGGACCGGCACGATGCTCTACCTCGCGGTGTCGGACCGCACCGCGCGCAGCTACGTGTTCATGCTGGCCGCCTATACGATGCCGATCATCGCGCTGCCGTCGGTGACGAATCCGACCGGCGTCTTCGATCTCGCCGTGAGCCGGACCGAGGAGATCATTCTCGGCATCGTCTGCGCGAGCATCGTCGGTAGCGCAGTGTTTCCGAGCCGCCTCGCGCCGACCATCATCGAGCGCACCGACGCATGGTTTCGCGACGCCGCGTTCTACGCGACCGAAACGCTGTCGGGCCGCATCGCAAGCTCGGCGATTTCCGGCGCTCGGCAACGACTCGCGAGCACGATCAACGGTCTCGAACTGCTGCTGAGCCAGCTCGCCTACGATCACACGCGGCCCGACGTCCTCGCGCGCGCGCATGAACTACGTGGCCGCATGCAACTGCTGCTGCCGATCATGTCGTCGCTCGCCGATCCGCTGCTCGCGCTCTACAACAACGGCCCGCAACACTGGCCCGAAGGACTTCAGACGCTGATCGACGACGTCATCAAGTGGTTCAACCAACCGCTGCCCGCGCCGAGCGAGGGCCATCACGCGGACGAGACCGCCAACGCGCTGCGCGCGCGCATCGCCGCGATGCACCCGCCCGCCGCCGCGCTCGCGCATTGGGACGCCGCGCTGCTGTCGAATGCACTATGGCGCCTCGCGCAAGTGATCGACGTGTGGCAAGACTGCCGCTCGCTGCGCATCATCATCACGCGCGAGGAAGGTTCGTGGCGGCCGCATTTCCGTCACTGGCGACTCGGCGGCACCGAGCGCTTCTACGATCGCGGCATGATGCTGTTCGCGACCGTGTCGGCGGCCGCGGCTGTGGTGCTCGCGTGCGCGCTGTGGATCGGCTCGGGCTGGAACGACGGCGCGAGCGCGGTCACGCTCGCGGCGGTCGCCTGCTGCTTCTTCGCCGCGCTCGACGAACCCGCGCCGTTCGTGTTCCGCTTCTTCCTCGCGACTGGCGTCGCCGTCGTGGCCGCGGGTCTCTATCTGTTCGTCGTGCTGCCGCAGGTGCACGACTTCGCGATGCTGGTGATCCTGTTCGCCGCGCCGTTCATTCTGGTCGGCACGCTGATTCCTCGCCCGCAGTTCAACATGGTGACGGTGCTGGTCGCGGTGAACACGGCCACCTTCATCAGCATTCAGGACGCGTACGACGCGAACTTCCTGACGTTCCTGAACGCCAACCTCGCGGGCCTCTCCGGCCTGCTCTATGCATACCTGTGGACCCGCGCAACGCGCCCATTCGGCGCCGAGCTGGCCGCGGCGCGCCTGTTGCGCTCCAGCTGGGCCGACGTCGCGCTGAGCGCGTCGACGCGGCCGATCGAAGATCCGCGCAATCTCGCCGCGCGCATGCTCGACCGGCTGATGCAATTGATCCCGCGCCTCGCGGCTACCGACGATTACCGCCATCCGTCGATCGAGAGCTTCCGCGATCTGCGCATCGGGTTCAATGCGCTGGACCTGCGCCGCCTCACCCGCAAGCTCGGCGGCGAAGCGGCCGGCGCGATCGACCATGTTCTCGATGGAGTGCGTACATACTACGAGAGCTGCATCGATCGACGCCACCGCGAGCCGGTGCCGGACAGCCTGATGTCGTTGATCGACGTGGCCGTCGCGCGCGTCACCGCGCAGGGGCTCGCCAATGCCGCGGCGCCGACCGAGACCTCGCAGACCTCGGCGCGTCAGTTGCGCGATGCGCTGCACGCGCTGGTCGGCTTGCGTCTTTCGCTGTTTCCGGCGACCCTCACGAAACCAACGCCGACCGAACCGGAGGCCGCTGCGTGATGCACCCATTCTTGCGCCCCTGCTTGCGCCCGCCTGCCCATCCCGCCCTCCCTTTTCCCAGTTCCCGCGATGATCGGTGAAATCGATATCTTCGGCGTGTTCGTACCGTCCGTGCTGGTGCTGATGTTGATCGCGTATCTGATCAACCTCGGCATTCGCACCGCGCTCGATTACACCGGCTTTTACCGCTTCGTCTGGCATCGCTCCATCTTCGATCTCGGCGTCTATGTGCTGGTGCTGGGCCTTGTCGTCGTCGTTTCGCACAGACTAATAACGTGAAAAAAACCTGGTTCTCCGTCGGTCAGATCCTGCTGACCCTGATCGTCGTAGTGGTCGCAGCATTCGTGCTATGGAAACTCGTCAACTACTACATGTTCGCGCCGTGGACCCGCGACGGGCGCGTACGCGCCGACGTGATCCAGGTCGCGCCCGACGTGTCGGGACTGATTTCGTCGGTCGAGGTCACGGACAACCAGCAGGTCAAGCAAGGCCAGGTGCTGTTCAGGATCGATCAGGCGCGCTACACGCTCGCATTGCGTCAGGCCGAGGCAACGGCGCAGCAGCGCCGCGCGACGCTCGATCAGGCGCGCCGCGAATACGCGCGCAATCGTCAGCTCGGCAACCTCGTCGCCGCCGAAGTACTCGAAGAAAGCCGCTCGCGCGTCGAGGCGGGCGAAGCCGCGCTCGCCGACGCGAACGTCGCGATCGACACCGCGAAGCTGAACCTCGAGCGCTCGACGATCAAAAGCCCGGTAGACGGCTATCTGAACGACCGCGCGCCGCGCGTCGGCGAATTCGTCGCGGCCGGTCGCGCGGTGGTCGCGGTGGTCGACATGCATTCGTTCCGCGTCGACGGCTACTTCGAGGAAACCAAGCTGCGCGGCATCGACATCGGCCAGCCGGTCGACATCATCGTGATGGGCGAGCCGAAGCCGCTGCGCGGGCACGTGCAGAGCATCGTCGCCGGTATCGAAGACCGCGACCGCACGCAAAGCGCCAATCTGCTGCCGAACGTGAACCCGGCGTTCAGCTGGGTGCGGCTCGCGCAGCGCATTCCGGTGCGGGTCGCGCTCGATGAAGTGCCCGCTGATTTCCGCCTGATCGCGGGGCGTACCGCGACGGTGTCGGTGCGTGACCTGTCGCCGCTCAGGAGACGAGCCGTGTCGGGCACGGGTGGCGCATCTGGCACGGTCGCCGCTTCGGCTGCGCCGGTGGCGCCGGGTTCGTCGGTGGCGTCCGGGTCCGCTGGGTCGGGCACCGCACCGTCGGGCGCGTCGCAATGAAGTTCGTGCGTACCTTGTCCTCGCTGGCGCCGCGCTTGCCGCTGCTGCCACTGCTGCCACTGCTGCCGTTATTGCCGCTCACCGTCGCGCTGAACGGCTGCATCAACGTCGGGCCGAACTACACGCTGCCGAAACAGGCGCTCGTCAATGCCCCGCTCGCGAACGGCGCGATCGAGGGCGCCGATCCCAACCTGACGTCAACCCTCAATCTGCCGACCGTCTGGTGGAAGCTGTACGACGATCCGGTGCTGAACGGTCTGGTCGACCAGGCGTTGAAATCGAATACCGACCTGCGCGTCGCGACCGCGAATCTCGCGCGCTCGCGCGAGGCGCTGGGCATAGCGCAAGCGCAGGGCGGTTTTTCGGGCAACGCGTCGGTGGCGATCCAGCGCGCGCAGGAATCGGCCGAGCAATACCTGCTCTTCGAGAAACTGCCGGTCGCCAACCTGGGTGACATGGGCATCAACGTCTCGTACGAAATCGACCTGTTCGGCAAGCTGCGCCGCGGCGTCGAAGCGGCGGCGGCGGACACCGAGGCCGTGGAAGCCGCGGGCGACCTTGCGCGCATCACTGTCGTCGCGGACGTGGTGCGCTCGTACGTCGAACAATGCTCGGCGGCCGAGGAGCTGCGCGTCGCGCAGCAATCGCTCGCGCTACAGAAGGAGCGCGTGGACGTGTCGCGCCGTCTGCGCGACGCGGGACGCGGAAACCAGACCGCCGTCACGAGCGGCCAGACTCAGGTCGAGACTCTGACGGCCGACATTCCGCGCTACACCGCGCGCCGCAAGATCGCACAATACCGGCTCGCGATGCTGCTCGCCGAGGCGCCGTCGCAATTGCCGCCGGCCGTGCTCGCCTGCGACCGGCTGCCGCAAATCCACCAGCCGATTCCGATCGGCGACGGCGCCGGGCTGCTGCGGCGACGCCCGGACGTGCACGAAGCCGAGCGTCAGCTTGCGGCGTCGACGGCGCGCATCGGCGTCGCGACCGGGGCGCTCTATCCGAGCATCAGCATTGGCGCGTCGGCGGGCTTCACCGGCATTCTGGAAGACATTCCCACCTCGCCGACGGCGCGTTGGGCCTTCGGTCCGCTGATCAGCTGGACCTTCCCGGCCAATGGCGCGCGCCAACGGGTCCACGAAGCCGAAGCGTCGAGCCAGGTCGCGCTCGCGAAGTTCGACGGCGTGGTGCTCACCGCGCTGCGCGAAACCGAGACCAACCTCGCGACCTACGCGTCCGATTACGCGCGCGCCGAATCGCTGCGCGCGGCGCTGAAGTCGGCGGCGCAATCGGCGGATGAAACGCATCGGCTATATCGCGCCGGGCGCGAGTCGTACATCTCCGATCTCGACGCGACGCGCACGCTGACGGCCACGAAGTCGCAGCTCGCGGCGGCGGAGGGCCAGGTGGCGATCGATCAGGTCAATCTGTTCCTGTCGCTGGGCGGCGGGTGGGAAGTTGGCGGGCAAAGCACGCCGGGTGAAACGCGGCCGCAACTGAAGGCAACACCTGTCGCGGCCAAGCCGTCCGCGAAGTCGGGAGCGTCGACGGCCGCAACTGCGAAAGCGCCTTGATCGGCCGTCTTACGATTTATTTTTGAAAATCTTTCTTTTTGCTTTCACTTTCGGTTAAATACGTGACACCACTTCACGCTACGGAGTCTCGTATGTCGCCATTCATGCAGGGTGTAGTCACGTTGGGCGGATGCATCGGTATCTTCACCGCGGTGGTTGCGGTGGTCGAAATGTTGGCGAATTGAGTTGGGCGGGCGGCGGACCGAAAGAGCGGCTAGCTGTTCCGCACTTTCGCCGCCGCCTGATGTATCGCCGCCCGTACCCGCGTATACGTGCCGCAACGGCACACCACCGGCGTCATCGCCTCGTCGATGTCGGCATCGGTCGGATCGGGCTTGTGCTTCAGCAACGCGCAAGCCGCCATCAATTGCGCGCTCTGGCAATAGCCGCACTGCACCACGTCGAGTTGGATCCACGCGGCCTTCAGCGCCTGCGCCTCGCGTCCCTGCAAACCCTCGATCGTCGTGATCTTCTGCGTATGCAGGCTCGACATCAACGTCTGGCACGCGAAGCACGCGGCATCGTCGAGATTGATCGTGCACGCGCCGCAGATGCCCACGCCGCAGCCGAACTTGGTGCCGGTCATGCCGAGATCGCAGCGCAGCACCCATAGCAGCGGCATGTCCGGATCGGCATCGACCTTCACCTTGCGTCCGTTGATATTCAGTACCGCCATGCTTGCCTCCTGAGTCGCCGCGCTACACCGCAAGCTTTTGCTCATCCACCGTCCGTCATGCAAGCCGCAACGGCAGCGTCCGCAAACGCTGCCCCGTCAGTGCGAACACCGCATTGCCCACCGCTGGCGCGATCGGCGGCACGCCCGGCTCGCCGACACCTTGCGGGTGCAGCTGGCTCGGCATGATGTCGACTTCGATCGCAGGGCACCCGTTCATCCGCACGACCGGAAAGTCCACGAAGTTCTTCTGCTGCACCTGGCCGTTGACGATCGTGATCTCGTTCTGCAACGCGCTCGACAGCCCGAACACGATGCCGCCTTCCATCTGCTGACGGATCAGATTCGGATTCACCGGCAAGCCGCAATCGATCACGCACACCACCCGATGCACGCGAATCTGCCGGTTCGCGCCGATCGACACCTCCGCGACCTGCGCGACCACGCTGCCGAACGCCTCGTGCAACGCGACGCCATGAGCGCAACGCGCGCCATCGGCGGCGGGTTTTAGCGGACGCCCCCAGTCGGACAACTTCTCGACACGCTTCAGGACCGCCAGATGACGCGGATGCTGCGCGAGCAGCATCGCGCGAAACGCGATCGGGTCCTGACCGGCCGCGGCGGCGGCTTCGTCGGTGAAGCTCTCGGTGAAGAAGGCCTGATGCGAGTGGCCGACCGAGCGCCAGAAGCCGATCGGCACCGGCAATTCGACTATCTTGTGCGACACGCGCGCGGCCGGCCACTCGTACGCCTGATCGAACGCGCCTTCGCAGGTGGTCTTGTCGATCGGGATGTGCGGCACGCCGTAGTAACGCGCGAGCGCATCCGGCACGATCGCCTGACCCGCCGACTTCGCGTGCCAGGCGACCAGCGTGCCGTGCTCGTCGAAGCCGGCCTGAAGCCATGCCGCGCATGCGGGCCGGTAGAAGTCGTGCGTGAAGTCCTGCGCGCGCGACCAGATGGTTTGCACCGGACGGCCATCGGCCTCGCGCGCGATCGCCACGGCCTGCGCGACGAAATCGAGTTCGAGGCGCCGGCCGAACGCGCCGCCCAACAACTGCGTCTGTACATCGACGAGATCGACGTCGAGGCCGAGCACTTTCGCCGCATGATGCCGCGCGAGCCGCGGCATCTGCGTCGACACCCAGACGGTCGCTGCGCCGTCCGCGACCTGCACCGTGCAGTTCAGCGGCTCGACCGCGCCATGCGCGAGATACGGTGCGTGATAGACCGCTTCGATCGTGCGCGCCGCGCGACTCATCGCGTTGTCGACGTTGCCGACGTGGTAATACACGTGGCCGTCCGTATGGTCGAGCGCCTCGACGAGGCGGCAGTCCACCGCCGCGCTCGACACCTTCGCGGCTGCGCCGTCATGCCAGGTCACGTTGATCGCCTCGACCGCGCTCATCGCGCGAAACGCGTTGTCCGCGATCACGGCCACGCCGCCGGTGCCGCCCGCGTACGGCGGCACGGCGAACGCCTTGATGAAGCCCCGTATCTTTTGCGCGGGCGTCGCGTCGAAATGCGCGACCGTGCCGCCGAGCGTCGGACACATCACGACGCTTGCATAGACCAAACCGTCGGGCAACACGTCGATGCCGAAGCGCGCCACACCGTCGATTTTCGACGCGGCTTCGATGCGCCGCACGGGCTGGCCGATCAGCCTGAAGTCGGCCGGCTGCTTCAGGACGACGCTGCGCGGCAGCGGCTGGCGCGCGGCCATCGACGACAACTCACCGAACGTCGCCTTGTGCCCCCGCGGGTGCAGCACGTAGCCCTTTTCCGCGCGGCATTCGCGGACCGGCACGTCCCAGCGCTCGGCCGCCGCCTCGATCAGCATCACACGCGCCGACGCGCCGGCCTCGCGCATCGGCGTCCAGAGATCGTTCATGCTCGAGGAGCCGCCCGTCATCATCGTGCCGATCTCACGCACTGCCTTGCTCGTGATCCACACGGTGCCGCGCCGGATGTAGCTGTCGTCGTCGGGGCGAAACGGCAGATCGTCGACGATGCTCTGCACCGCGTTGTAGATCCGGTCGATCGGCGCCTCTTCGACTTTCACCTGCGGCCAGTCGGCGTCGAGCTCCTCGGCGAGCAGCATCGCAAGCCCCGTATGGATGCCCTGCCCCATTTCGGCCTTCGGCACCATGATCGTCACGCGGTTGTCGGCGTCGATCTTGACCCAGCCGTTTAGCCCAACCTGAGTGCCTTGCGTCGGCAGCGGCGTCGACGTCATCAGGCGCTGGCGCGGCGGCACCACGGCCCAGCCGACCAGCAGCCCGCCCAGCACACTGGCGCCGCCAAGCAGAAAGGTTCTGCGCGTCAACATGGCATGGCTCGCTCGGCTGGCTCGATGGTAGGAAAGCGGCGACAGCGCCGATGCACCCTTCTTTGTCTGCGAATAGTAATAAGACGAATCGGCGAGCGTGAGACTTAAATGCGCGCGTGAACCTCGAGCGGCCGTGCGGCGTGGGAAGGCGGGGACTGAAAGCGGCGGGGGAAAGTCGTGGGGTGTTTCATTAACTGCGACCGCGCAGAGGCGGCGGTGTGCCGGCGTAAGTCACCGCCGGCACACCGCAAACCTTGCGCTTGATTCAATCAGGCGATCATGCGACCGGATCAACGGCGGTTCGAACCCGACACCACGTCGATCCACACGGCCAGCACGAGGATGCCGCCCTTCACGATCATCTGCCAGTACGCGTCGACGTCGAGCATGGACATGCCGTTGTCGAGGCTCGCCATGACGAGCGCGCCGATCAGCGCGCCATACACGGTGCCGGAGCCGCCGCGCATCGAGGTGCCGCCGATAAAGCACGCGGCGATCGCGTCGAGTTCGCCCATCGAGCCCGCCGACGGCGAACCGGCCGCGAGCCGCGCCGTGTTGACGATGCCGGCAAACGCGCACATCAGCCCCATCAGCGCGAAGATCGCGAGCTTCACGCGGTCGGTGTTGACACCCGACAGCCGCGTCGCTTCGAGGTTCGAGCCGACCGCGTAGATGCGGCGTCCGAACACGGTCTGCGTCGCGATCCATGTGAAGACGCCGAGCAGCGCGAGCAGCAGCAACACTGGCACCGGAATGCCGCCGTAACTGTCGAGCATCGCGATGAAGCCGGCGAGAATCGCGCCTGCGCCGATCACCTTCGCGACGTCCTGCCAGAACGGCACGACGCGCAACTGATAACGCTGCCGATTCGCGCGCTGGCGGATCGTCAGGAATGCCAGCAGCAGGAACAGCACGACGGCGAGCGTGTCGCCGGCGAGCCGCGGCAGATAACCCTGGCCGACGAACACGAAGCTGTCCGACACCGGCGCGATCGTCGACCCTCCGGTAATGCCGAGCAGAATGCCGCGATACGCGAGCATGCCGCCGAGCCCGACGATAAACGACGGCACGCGCCGATACGTCGACCACCAGCCGTTGAACACGCCGACCGCGATGCCGAGCAGCAACACGACCGGAATCGTCACGCCGATCGGCCAGTGCCGGTTCACGTCGAGAATCGCCGCAACGCCGCCGAGCAAACCGAGCAGCGAACCGACCGACAGATCGATTTCACCGGCGATGATCACGAACACCATGCCGCACGCGAGCATGCCGGTAATCGACATCTGGCGCAGCAGATTCGACAGATTGCGCGGCGTGACGAACGCGCCGTGCGTGAGCGCCGAAAAGAAAATCCAGATCACGGCGACGGCGATCAGCAGCGCGAGAATCTTGTAGCGCGCGAACAGTTGCTGGATCCGTTGCGTGCCGCCGAATGCGCCTCGCGGCGCGGCGTTGTCGGTGCGTTGGGAAGTTACTTCGGGAGTCATGCGGCACTCGCTGCGGTTGGGTTCGAAGATAGGTGCACGGGGCGGATCGCGGCGCCGAGAATGTCTTCCTGCGTGAGACCGTCGTTGATGAAGTCGCCGCGCAACTCGCCTTCGCCGATCACGAGCACTCGGTCGCTGATGCCGAGCACTTCCGGCAATTCGGACGACACCATCACGATCGACATGCCGCGCTGCGCCAGCTGGAAGATCAGCTTGTAGATCTCGTATTTGGCGCCGACGTCGACGCCGCGTGTCGGTTCGTCGAGAATCAGCACGGTCGGGTTGGTCAGCAGCATGCGCGTGAGCACGGCCTTCTGCTGATTGCCGCCCGACAGACTTGCAATCGATAACATCGGATTCGCGGCGCGCACGGAAAGCCGTTTCATTTCCGTCTGAATCGTGTCGAGTTCGGCCGCGGAATCGATACGTCCGCCCGACGCGAAACGCTGCAACACCGCAAGCGTGATGTTATGGCCGACGCTCATGCCCGGCACGATGCCATGGCGTTTGCGATCCTCGGGCACCATCGCGATGCCGGCGCGAATCGCGTCGATCGGCGCGCGAATTTTCAGCGGCTTGCCGTCGAGCACGACGTGCGCCTCGCTGATGCCTGCATACGCGCCGAAAATCGCCTGCATCAGTTCGGTGCGGCCCGCGCCGACGAGCCCGGCGACACCGAGAATTTCGCCGCGCCGCAGCGAGAACGACACGTCGTCCACGCGCTTGCGGCGCGGATTCGTCACGTCGAAACAGGTCACGTTGCGCGCTTCGAAGATCACGTCGCCGATCGGATGCGGCTCGCGCGGAAACAGGTTCTTGATCTCTCGGCCGACCATCAGCGAGATGATCCGCTCGGTCGTCAGGGCGTGCATCGGCTCGGTCGCGACATGGCGGCCGTCGCGAATCACGCTGATCGTGTCGCAGACGGCCGCGACTTCGTCGAGCTTGTGCGAAATGTACACGCAGGCAATGCCGCGCCGTTTCAGATCGCGCACGATATCGAGCAGAATCGCGATTTCGGAGGCGGTCAGCGACGACGACGGTTCGTCGAGGATCAGCAGCTTCGCGCGCTTGTTCAGCGCCTTCGCGATTTCGATCAGCTGCTGATGGCCGCCCCCGTAGTTCATCACGGGCTGCGCGGCGTTGATGCCGCTGATGCCGAGTTCGCGCAACAGTTCGTCGGCGCGCTGATACATCGCCGCGTAGTTCATGCGGCCGCCGGGCAGCGTGATTTCGTTGCCGAGAAAGATGTTTTCCGCGACCGACAACTCCGGCACGAGCATCAGTTCCTGGTGGATGATGATGATGCCCGCGCGTTCGGTGTCGCGTACGCTCGCGGCCTTCAGCGGCTGGCCTTCCCAGGTTATTTCGCCATCCCACGTACCGTGCGGATAGACACCGGACAGCACCTTCATCAGCGTCGATTTGCCCGCGCCGTTTTCGCCGCACAGGCCCACGCATTCGCCCGGCGATACGGTCAGATCGATGCCGTCGAGCGCCTTCACGCCGGAAAAAGCTTTGACGATGCCGCGCATCGTCAGAACAGGTTGCGTCATTCGCTATTGCCTCGCTGCAAGTTGGGCCGATGTTCGATCACGCTTCCGGGCGCCATGACCCGGGAGCGTGGCGTTCACATAGCCCGTCTCCGTGTTATTTGCTCGCGAGTTGCTCTTGCGTGTAGAAGCCGTCCTTCACGACGGTGTCGAGGTTCGCCTTGGTCAGCTTGGTCGGCTGCAGCAGCACCGTATCGACCTTCTTCTTGCCGTTGTCGTATTGCGCGTTGAACGCCGGCTTGTCACCCTTGGCAAGCGCGACCGACAGCTTCGCCGCTTCGCTCGCGATCAGCTTCAGCGGCTTGTAGACCGTCATCGTCTGCGTGCCGGCCGCCACGCGCTTCACGGCAGCGAGGTCGGCATCCTGACCCGAGATCGGTACCTTGCCGGCGAGGCCTTGCGCGGCGAGCGCCTGGATCGCGCCGCCCGCGGTGCCGTCGTTCGACGCGACGACTGCGTCGATCTTGTTGTTGTTCGCGGTCAGCGCGTCTTCCATGATGCGCAGCGCGGTCGATGCGCTCCACTCCGGCACCCACTGCTGGCCGACCACCTTGATGTCACCCTTGTCGATCGCCGGTTGCAGCACCTTCAGTTGGCCTTGGCGCAGCATCTTCGCGTTGTTGTCGGTCGGCGCGCCGCCGAGCAGGAAGTAGTTGCCCTTCGGCCGCACGTCATAGACGCCCTGCGCCTGCATCTCGCCGACCTTCTCGTTGTCGAACGAGATATAGGCGTCGATATCGGCGTCGAGAATCAGGCGGTCATACGACACGACCTTGATGCCCGCTTTGCGTGCTTCGGCCACGACGTTGCCGAGCGTCTTCGAGTTGAACGGCACGATCACAATCACGTCGACGCCGCGCGAGATCAGGTTTTCGATCTGCGAGATCTGACGCTCTTCGCTCGCATCGGCCGATTGCACCGACACCTTCGCGCCGAGCTTTTCCGCCGCGGCAACGAAATAGTCGCGATCGCGCGACCAGCGCTCGACGCGCAGATCGTCAATACAGAAGCCGATTTCCGGATGAGCCTTGCTGGCGTGCGCGAGCGGCGCGGCGAGCGACAGGCTGGCGAGTACCGCGCCGCACAACAGCGAACTCAGGACGTTACGACGCATTGCGAATTTCATTGATGTCTCCTTTGTGTAGTGATAGCCGGAATACCGGACGTATCGGTCTGCGCTGCGAGCCGCAGACTCGGACAAGCGACAACCCACAGCTTGCTGGTGCGCGCGGTCGACGTGGCCGCGCGATCTTTATTCAACGTCCGCTATAAATCGCCTGATTTACGATGTTTTCCATGTGTTCCTGTTGCCCGCTCACATGCCGCGGATTCAGATCGCGCGCCAGCGTGTCCGCCGCAAGCGTCGACAGCGAGTAGTCGCCGGACAGGATCTTGCGGCCGAACTCGCCATCCCAGCCCGCGTAGCGTTGCCGCTTGAACTGCTCGAGGCGCTCGTTTTCGACCAGCACCGCGGCGCGTTCGAGGCCGAGCGCGAGGTTGTCGATCGCGCCGACGTGGCCATAAAACAGGTCTTCCGCATCGACACTCTGGCGCCGCACCTTCGCATCGAAGTTCATGCCGCCGCTCGTGAAGCCCCCGTGGCGCAGGATTTCGTAGAAGGCCAGCGTGAGTTCCTCGACGCTGTTGGGAAATTGGTCGGTGTCCCAGCCATTTTGCGGATCGCCGCGATTCGCATCGACGCTACCGAAGATGCCGAGCGCAAATGCGGTCGCAATCTCGTGATGGAACGAGTGCCCCGCGAGCGTCGCGTGATTCGCCTCGATGTTGACGCGAATCTCCTTGTCGAGGCCGTGCTGCAGCAGGAAGCCGTGCACGGTCGCGACGTCGTAGTCGTATTGATGCTTGGTCGGCTCCTGCGGCTTCGGCTCGATCAGCAGCGCGCCCTTGAAACCGATCTGGTGCTTGTGTTCGACCACCATTTGCAGGAAGCGCGCGAACTGCTCGCGCTCGCGCACGAGGTCGGTGTTCAGCAGCGTGTCGTAGCCTTCGCGGCCACCCCACAATACGTAGTTTTCACCGCCGAGGCGCAGCGTCGCGTCGAGCGCATGACGCACCTGGGTCGCCGCAAAGGCGAAAACCTCCGGATTCGGATTGGTCGCGGCGCCGGCCGCGTAACGCGGATGCGAAAACAGATTCGCGGTGCCCCACAGCAATTTGACACCGGTATCCTGCTGCTTGCGCGCGAGGTAGTCGGACACGCGCAGGAAGTTCTCGCTGTATTCCTTCACGCTCGCGCCTTCGGGCGCGACGTCGGTATCGTGGAACGTGTAGTACGGCGTGCCGAGCTTCGAGAAGAATTCGAACGCGGCGTCGGCCTTTTGCAGCGCCCGCTCCATTGCGTCGCCGGGTTGCTGCCACGGCCGCCGGAACGCGCCCTGACCGAAGATATCGATGCCGGGCCATACGAAGGTATGCCAGTAGCAGACGGCGATACGCAGATGTTCCTCGAGCGTCTTGCCGAGTACCTTCCTCGTTTTGTCGTAGTGACGGTACGCGAGCGGGTTGTCCGATTGCGGACCTTCGTAACGAATTTCCGGAATGTGTTCGAAGTAGGACATCGGCGTCTCCAATGTATGCTGCGTTGCAACCCACGCGAGAAGCCGCGCAGGCCGACAAAGTGACGCCATGCTGCCGCTTGCACGATGTGCCGGCAATTGCGAAATTGCGCAGCGCGCTTGATGTTTCTTACCGCCCGCGCGTTTGTTTACTGCCGTCGCGCGATTCGGCGCCTAGAATAACCAGACGCTTAAAAACGGGGTTGCTCCCAGGCACCCGACACAATGGAGACAAAGGCGCGTGGTCGATCGATCCACCCGCCGCTCACTGCCATGACCCGTCCACAAGCACCTCAGACAACCCATCGCATCGCGCTGCTGTTCAACGCGAACAAGGTCTACGATCGCGAGATCATCACCGGCATCGGCAACTACCTGCAGTCGACGCGCGTCGCATGGGATCTGTTCCTCGAAGAAGACTTCCGCTGCCGGCTCGCGGGTATCCAGCGCTTCGACGGCGACGGCATCATCGCCGACTTCGACGATCCCGCCGTCGACGAAGCCCTGCGCGACTGTCCACTGCCGGTGGTCGCGGTCGGTTCGTCGTACGAGGATCCGACGCAGTACCCCCCGGATTTACCCTATATCGCGACCGACAACAGCAAGCTCGTGTCGCTCGCGTACACGCACCTGATCGGCGCGGGTCTCGAAAACTTCGCGCTGTACAGCCTGCCGCAGGCGCAGGAAAACCGTTGGGCGCAACAGCGCGAACTCGCCTTCGCGCATCTGCGCAGCGCCAACGGACGCAGCGCGGCGCAGATCGATAGCGAGATCTATCGCGGTCTGTCGACGAGCGCGCCGTCCTGGAACCAGGCCATCGAACAGCTGACCGCGTGGCTGCGGCAACTGCCGAAGCCGGTCGGCATCATCGCGGTGACCGACGCGCGTGCGCGGCATTTGCTGCAGGCATGTCTGATCGCGGGCATTCCGGTGCCCGAGGAAGTCGCGATCATCGGCATCGACAACGATCCGCTCACGCGGACGCTGACGCGCATTCCGCTGTCGTCGGTGATCCAGGGCACCGAGGAAATGGGCCGTACCGCCGCGCACATCCTGCATCAGATGCTGCACGGCGCGCGCTTTCCGGGGCGCCGCATTCTGGTGCCGCCGGTCGGCATCAACGTGCTCGAATCGACGCGGCATCAGCCGCTCGCGAGTCCTTACGTGATGCGCGCCCGCCATTTCATTCGCCAGTACGCGTGCCAGGGCATCCGCACCGAGCAGGTGGCCGACTATGTGGGCGTGTCGCGTTCGTCGCTCGAAGAGTATTTCCGGCGCGAGCGTCAGTGCACCGTGCATCAGGAGATCCTGCGCCACAAGCTCGACGTCGCGAAGTCGCTGCTCGCGAAACGCGATGCGTCGAGCGCGGAAGTCGCGATCCGTTGCGGCTTCACGTCGCTGCAATACATGTACGCGGTATTTCGCCGCGAACTCGGCTGCACGCCGCGCGAATACCAGGAGCGCGTGGGCCCGAAGACCAAAACCGCTGGCTGAGCATGCTTTCTATTTTTTCTTCGCACTGACCACATGATCAGCATCGCACAACTCTCTTCCGAGCCGTGGGGCACGCTGCAGGGCGGCGATCGCGTACGGCTTTACACGTTGCGCAACGCGCACGGCATGAAAGTCGCCATCAGCGACCTCGGCGCGACGCTGGTTTCGTGGCACGCACCGGATCGCGCCGGACGTCTCGGCGATATTCTGCTCGGTCACGACACGCCCGCCGAATACGTGGCGGCCTCGACCTACATGGGCGGACTGATCGGCCGCTGGGCGAATCGCATTGCGGGCGCGCGCTTTTCGCTCGACGGCATCGAGTACACGCTCGATCGCAACGAAGGTCCGAATCTGCTGCACGGCGGCACGGTCGGTTTTCATCGGGCGTTGTGGGAGGTCGCCGAGGACGACGGCGCGTTGCTGATGCGGCTCGAGTCGCCCGAAGGCGATGCCGGTTTTCCGGGCAACGTGACGGTGCAAGTACGCTATTCGCTCGACGACGACGGCACGCTGACGATCGGCTACGAAGCGATCACCGACGCGCCGACGCCGCTCAATCTGACGAGCCATCCGTACTTCAACCTGACCGGGCGCGCGGGCACCGACATTCGCGGCCACGTGCTGTCGATCGACGCCGAGCGCTTTTTCGAAGTCGACGCGACGATGATTCCGTGCAGGCTCGCCGACGTCGCGGGCAACGCATTCGACTTCCGGCAGAGCGCGCCGATCGGCGGCCGGCTCGACTGGCCGCACGCGCAACTCGCGCGCGCCGGCGGCTTCGATCATTGCTATGTGCTGCGCGAGGCGCCGGCAAACGCGATGCAGGGCAACGACGGCCACGCGCCGCCGCTGCGCGAAGTCGCCTGTGCATACGATCCGGGCAGCGGACGCGAACTGACCGTCGCGACCGATCAGCGGGGCTTGCAGTTTTACACGGGCAACGCGTTGAACGGCAACCCGGGACGCGGCGGTGTCCGCTATCAACGGCACGCCGGCTTGTGCCTCGAGGCGGGCGGTTTCCCGAACGAGGTCAATATGACCGGGCAGAACGAAGTGATCGTGCGACCCGGAGATACTTATCGGCAAATCACGAGTTATCGCGTCGATGTGCGCAAAGGTGTGTGACCAGATTGACGGCCGCTTTTGCGCTGTTTTACGAGAACCCGCGACGGCGAGATTACAGCTCGCCGACTACCCGTTCTTTGCAATACTGAATTAGTCGGCTAGTGGTTTTCCCCAAGTTCACCCCCCTCTAGACTGCGGTTATGGCACCGGTATCGCTGCGGTGCCGGATAGCCAACTACGGAGGGAAACATCATGAAATCGCTTATCCAGGCATTTGCGCTTACGGCCATGATCGCTGCGCCGGTCGCGTCGTTCGCGCAATCGGAACAGCCGATCACGCGGGCCGAAGTCAAGGCAGAGGTGCAGCAACTCGAACAGACTGGCTATAACCCGGCCATCGTGCTCGATGCCCAGTATCCCGCGGACATCCAGGCGGCCGAGGCACGCGTCTCCGCGATGAAGGCGAAGGGCCAAGGCGACACGTCCGGCTATGGGTCGTCGATGGGCGGATCATCGCAAGCGGGCCATCATCCGATGTGGATCAATCCGGACGGTCAGTGACGAGTCGCGAACGTATAGCGAATGTCCGTAGCGAGGAAAGATTCTCGAGTTAACGGCCCTTTCCCCTCTTTGCGGTTTTCGCCGTTTCGAACCGATATGAAGCGGGCGCATGTTTTCAAGGCATGCGCCCGCTCTTTACGTTTATGCGGCACTAACAACGTACCGCCAATTCTGACGCGGCGGCAGATTCACCCAGCCCGTGCCTGCGGGCATTCCGCCTGATACCAGGTGTCCACCTGCCTCTGCGCGCGCTCGAGACTCGCCGGATAGTCAGGATCAAAGCGTCGTTCAGGGTGGTAGCCCGCTTGCCGCAGCGCTGTCAGTTCGCTCATGCTCCGCTGGTGCGTGGCCGGTGCCTTGTTCCTGAGGTCGGTCAGATCGCGGCATTGCGTTGCACTCAGATGCGTTTGCGCGCCGCCATTCCCGCCGCCGCCGGCGCAGCCGACGAGCGTGAGCACCAACACGGCAGGGATCGACCGCATCTGGGTCGCGATGTTCATGTTGTGCCTCCTTTGGGGAAATGACCTCGTCGCGAATGCCGTCTTCCCACGCGGCCCTTCGCATCTCTGAACCGGCTTCTTCGCCTGTCGTCATTTTGAATTATTGGAAACGTCTGTGAAAGTCGCCACCCATTTCATCAACCACGGTTTCGATACGGACATAGACTTTCCCCTGGTGAATGCCGATTCGCCTGCGCAACAGTTGGCGCGGCGTTTTCCCCTCAACGAGGGAGCCGCTCCCTCACACCAAGGAGACATGCGATGCCCCGCACCGCCGCTGAAAAACGCGCCGCTTTCCGCGCGCTGCACTCGTCTGGCTGTTTCGTGCTGCCCAATCCGTGGGACGCGGGCAGCGCCCGTTATCTGCATACGCTCGGCTTCAAGGCGCTCGCGACGACGAGTTCCGGTTTTGCGTGGTCGACCGGACATGCGGACAACACATTGCCGCGCGAAACGATCCTCGCGCACCTGCGCGCAATCGTCGACGCGACCGATCTGCCGGTCAACGCCGACTTCGAGAACGGCTTCGGCCGCGACCCGGAAGAAGTCGCCGAGAGCGTGACGCTCGCGGTGGAAACGGGCGTCGCAGGTCTGTCGATCGAAGACTCGACCGGCAACCCCGCCGCGCCGCTGTTTGCGGTCGACGTCGCCGTGCAGCGGCTCAGCGCGGCCCGCCGTGCAATTGATCAGAACGGCGGCGACACGCTGCTCGTCGGCCGCGCGGAGAATTTCTTCGCCGGCAAGCCCGATCTCGACGATGCCATTGCGCGTCTGAAGGCCTATGCGGCGGCGGGCGCCGACTGCCTGTATGCGCCCGGCATCCAGACGCGCGAGCAGATCGAAGCGGTCGTCGCGGCCGTCGCGCCGAAGCCCGTCAATCTGCTGATCGGCTCGACATCGACCCTGACGTTGCAGGACGTGGCCGCGCTCGGCGTGCGGCGGATCAGCGTCGGCGGCGGGCTCGCGCGCGCGGCGTGGGGTGGCTTCATGCACGCCGCTCAGGCGCTGGCCGATGGCCGCTTCGACTTCACCGGCGCGACGGCGGGCACGCAGCTCAATGAGCTTTTCAATCGCAGCGCGTGAAAAACGCCGCGCAAAGGACGCCTCATCAACTTGAGATCGCCACGCTGCGTCGAACTCATCGGAAAAGCCGCGACGTTTCCGATGAGAAAAGCGCACGAACGCCTGAATCGGCGCACAAAGGCCCCGGCCACGCCAAATGTTATGATCGGAAACATTATTCGCCCGATCAAGCGCATACCCGACCAGCAGCAAGCCTCATGGACACCCACCTCACCAAATCCGCCGACACGTCCTCCACCGATCTCGGCCGCCGCGTGCGCGCCGCCCGTCAAGCGCAGGATCTGACGCTCGAAACCGCGAGCCGCCTGTGCGGTGTCTCGCGCTCGACGCTGTCGAAGGTCGAAAACGGCCTGATGTCCCCCACGTTCGACGTGCTGCAAAAAATCGTGCTGGGCCTGAAGATCGAAATTGGCGAACTGTTCGGCTCGACGCCGAAAGTCAGCGCGAGCGGCCGGCGCGCGCTGACGCGCAAGAACGAAGGCCAGCGCCACGCTTATCGCGGCTATCAGATGGAGTTGCTCGCCACCGACCTGGCGCACAAGGCGATGCTGCCGTTTCGCATCCGCATCTCGGCGCACACGCTCGATGCATTCGACGACTGGGGCCGCCACGAAGGCGAGGAGTTTCTCTACGTGATCAGCGGCAGCGTGTGCCTCTATTCGGAGCTGTACGCGCCGACACATCTGAACACGGGCGACAGCCTCTACTTCGACAGCCGCACGGGTCACGCGGCGGTGTCGACCAGCGAGGAAGACGCCGAAGTGTTGTGGATGGCGACCAATGCGGACCTTCCGCATACACCGCCTGCCGCGAACGAGTCAGCGAAGAAATAAAATAGCGCGCCCTGCACTCAGCGCACACTCAGCGCGCCGCCAGCGCCCGTTGCGCGAGTTGCGCGATATGCAGTGCGTGTCGCCCTGTGCCGTGCTCGATCTGCTCGCGACAACTGAAGCCGTTGGTCAGCACGATCGTTTCCGCATTCGCCGCCAAAGCGTCGCGCACGGCCTCAAACATGTCCTCGCCGATCTTTTCCGACAACGCGTGATGCTCGGTGTTGAAGCCGAACGATCCCGCCATCCCGCAGCAGCCGGTATCGAGCAGCCTCCATCTGACGCCGAGCTTGTTCAGCAACGCCGTGTCGCCCTGCATGCCGAATAGCGCCTTCTGATGACAATGGCCATGCACGATCACATCGGCCGCGAGCGTCGGCCACTCGAACGGCTGACGCGCGACGAAATCGGCAAACAGATATGTTTGCGCGGACAGCTTCTTCGCCAACGCATGATGGGGGAGTTGCTTCAGCAACTCGTCCTTGAACACCGATAGACAGCCAGGCTCCAGACCGACCAGCGGCACGCCGGCGGCGATGTCGTCCGCGAGGTCGTCGACGATATGCGTGAGCAGCTCGCGCGCGCGTTCGAGCAGGCCGAAGTCGTACAGCGGACGCCCGCAACACAAACGTTTCTTCGGCAATACGACGTGCCAGCCGAGTTGCGTGAGCACCTCAGCGGCGGCCTGCGCGATCTCGGGCGTGAAGTGGTCGTTGAATGTATCGACCCACAGGATCACCTTCTTTGCGTCGCCGCCGAGCGCATGAATCGCGGATGCTTGCGACGACGCACTCCGTCTATAAGTTGCAGCGGCGAACCGCGGCAACGCACACGTCTGCGCCACACCCGCGATCCATTTGCCGAGCGCGGACAAACCGGGCGCCGTCGTCAGAAAGTTCGTCACGTGCGGAAAACGTGCGGCCCACGGTGCCCATTCGCCGATTCGTCCCATGAACAGCGCCTGACGCGGCCGACGATTGTTCTCATAGTAGTGGGAAAGGAACTCCGCCTTGTACGACGCCATGTCCGTATGCGTCGGGCAATCGGACTTGCAGCCCTTGCATGCGAGGCAGGTATCGAGCGCTTCTTTCACGTCGCGGCTGTTCCAGCCGTCGGCGATCACGTCGCCTTGCAGCATTTCCCAGAACAGATGCGCACGCCCGCGCGTCGAGTACTTTTCCTCGCGCGTGCCGCGATAGCTCGGACACATCGTGCCGCCTTCGAGCGAGCGGCATTTGCCCATGCCGATGCAGTGTTCGATCGCACGCTGAAAGCCGTCGCCTTCCTGGCTCGCGAACGCGAGCTTCGTATGCAGCGTCACCGGCTTGTACGCAGGACCCATGCGCAGGTTTTCGTCGGCGCGGTATGCATGCACGACTTTGCCCGGATTCAGACGATTCGCCGGGTCCCAGATCGCCTTGAACTGCTCCATCGCCTGCATCAGCTCGGGGCCGTACATGATCGGCAGAAACTCGGCCTTCGCCTGGCCATCGCCGTGTTCGCCCGACAGCGAGCCGCCGAATTCGACCACCAGTTCCGCCGCTTCGCGCAAGAACCCGCGCCACGTCGCGATACCTTCCGCGCTGCGCAGATCGAATGTGATGCGCGCGTGCACGCAGCCGTCGCCGAAATGGCCGTACAGGCTCGTCTCGTAGCCATGGCGATCGACGAGCGCCTGAAACGCGCGCAGATAATCGCCGAGCCGCAGCGGATCGACCGCCGCGTCTTCCCAGCCGACGACCGGATCGGGCTTGTCGCGATCCACTGACAACGCGACCGCCGACGCCCCCGTCTCGCGAATCGACCACACTTTCGCCTGCAAGGCGCGATCTTCGACGAGCATCGTCGAGATTTGCGGCCCGGCCGCGCCCGATTGGAAATACGCGGCCGCGTCGCGTGCCTTTTGCAGCACCTCGTCCTGTGTGTCCGCGCCGAATTCGAGCACGACCCACGCATCGCCTTCGGGCAGCAGTGCGATCTCGTCCTTCTTCAGGCCGCGCGCCTGCAAGCCGCGAATGATCGCGCGGTCGAGTCCCTCGACTGCGATCGGCCCGCAGCGCATGAAATGCGGCACCGCGTCCGCCGCCGAATAGATGTCGGTAAAGCCGACCACGACGATCACGCGCCTGGCCGGACTCTTCACGAGCCTCACTTTCGCCTGCAACGTGACCGCGCACGTGCCTTCGCTACCGACGAGCGCACGCGCGACGTTGAAGCCGTTTTCCGGCAGCAGTTGATCGAGATTGAAGCCCGACACGCGCCGCTTGATCTGCGGGAATTTCGCGCGAATCCGTTCGGCGTAGGTGTCGCACAGTTGCTTGAGCGCCGCGTAGATTTCGCCTTGTCGGCCACCCGCCGCGATGATGCGTTCGAGTTCTTCCCCGGAGGTCGGGCCGACCCAGAAACGCGCGCCGTCGAAGGTCGCGATTTCGAGCGCTTCGATGTTCTCGACGGTCTTACCGGCCATCACCGAATGCGCGCCGCACGAGTTGTTCGCGATCATGCCGCCGAGCGTGCAGCGGCTATGCGTGGCGGGATCGGGTGCGAACGTGAGGCCGTGCTGTTCGGCGGCATCGCGCAAGGAGTCGCACACCACGCCCGGCTCGACGACCGCGACGCCCGCGAGCGGATCGATCGAGACGACGCGGTTCAGATACTTGCTCGCGTCGGCCACGACCGCGACGTTCACGCATTGGCCGTTCTGCGACGTGCCGCCACCGCGCGCGAGAAACGGCACGTCGTTGCGACGGCATGCGGCGAGCGTTGCGAGCAGATCGTCGATATCGGCCGGCACCACGACACCGAGCGGGACTTGCCGATAGTTCGACGCGTCCGATGCGTACAATGCTTTGGAACCCTGATCGAATCGCACCTCGCCGCGCACGTGCTGGCGCAGGTCGCTTTCGAGCGCCTGCAATAGCTCCGCGCTGGCCGAGAAAGGCGTGGCGACACGCGGTTCATGCAAAGCGCCCCGCTGCGCGCCAACCCGCCGCTCTTCATCCAATGACAATGACGTCCCCACTGCGCACCTCGTCTGCGATGCCGGCGCTCGCGCCGCCGTAAGCGCTCAGGCCGCCTGGCTCGCGGTCATCCGGAAGATGCCCTGTGCGTTGCCCGCGTCGAAACGCAGGTCCGTTTCCCAGCGGCGCGCGTCCTGATCGAAACTGCGCTTGCGCGTAATGAATTCGTAGAACGAGCCCGGCACGTCGCGCGTGACGACGCTGCCGTCGGCCGCGCGAAATTCACGCTGCACGACATCCGCGCGATACGCGGTCTGGAACACGCGCCCGGAACGCGAATGCTCGACTTCGGGCTTCATCGGCCGACCCTTCGCCTTCTGTTCGTCCGACAGCTTGAAGACGTCCGCGACGCGATCGGTCGCGTGATTGAACGCGTTACCTTCGGTCGCGATCCACGCCATCTCCGCCGATTCCTTCAACAATACTTCGTAATCGGCTTCGCGTGGCATGTCGTGCTGACGCGCGAACGCACCGACGATCACCGGTAGCAACTCCTGCGCCGCATCGAGCGGCAGTACGCCATCGCGTTCGAGTTCCCACAAGAGGCCATGGGCGCGCGGCGTCAACGGATCGCGCGAGGCACCGATCACGTTCGTCACCGCCTGCTGGAACGCCGCGGAAAAACGCTCCGGGTGCAGTTCGCTGACGAAGAACTGCGCGATCTCGTCGGCGGCGTCCTCATGCGCCCACGCGCGGCCGGTCATGCCGAGACGATCGAGCGGGTAACGGCCGTTGATCCGAAAGCCGAGCGGCCGCAGGATGCGCGCGAACGCGGCCTCGCCGGGCGGCAGCGCGCCGCTGTGCGGCCAGCGCACGGTGCGCAGCGCGCCATGATCGAAGTACACGCTGCCGCCGGCGGCGACGGTTTCCTCCGTATAGCGGCGGCCGTTTTCCGAGCGTGCGAGCAGATCGTCGAACAGCGCCATGTTCATCGCCTGTGCGAGTTCGGCGCGCGTGACGCTGCCGCTTTCCCACTCGTTCAACACACGCGGATGATTCAGCGTCGCAAACAGGCGCGCGGCTTTCTCCGCGCCCAGCAGCTTCACCAGTAGTTGTTCGACGTTCGCATTCTTCAGGTTTCGCATCCGGCTTCTCCACGCTATACATTGAGCGCTGCACGAGCGCCTCATAACGGGCGAGATTATTCGAAATGCGCTGCGCCCCGTAAAGCGAGATAAACTCGCCACTTGATGCGTTTTTGGAATTAACATGCGAAAGTTCAAGATTCCCAACATGGGCGCGCTGCTCGCGTTCGAAGCCGCCGCGCGGCACCAGAGCTTCACGCATGCGGCGCGCGAACTGTTCCTCACCGAAAGCGCGGTGTCGCGACAGATCAATACGCTCGAAAGCAATCTCGGCGTGCGGCTGTTCGTGCGCGTCAAGCAACGCGTGGTGCTGACGCGCGCGGGCAAGGTCTACAGCGCGCAGGTGAGACGCTCGCTCGAACACCTCGATCGCGACACGCTGTCGATCATCGCGCACGGCAGCGGCGGCGGCTATCTGGAACTCGCGGTATTGCCGACGTTCGCATCGCAATGGCTGATTCCGCGCATGGCCACATTCAATGAACAATACCCGGACGTGCGCGTGAACATGGGCGTGCGTACCGCGACGTTCCCGTTCGCCGAGACGCATTTCGAAGCGGCAATTCACTACGGCAAGCCGACGTGGCCGGGTACGTCGGCCGATTTTCTGTTCCGCGAGGAAGTGGTGCCGGTCTGCGCAGCGAGTCTGCTGAAGCGGCCGGTCCGCAACGTCGCCGAACTACTCACCTATCCGCTGCTGCATTCGACGACGCGACCCGACGGCTGGGCGAGCTGGTTCTCGAATCTCGGCGTCGACGACAACCGCACGATGCAGGGCGTGCGCTACGAACTGCACACGATGCTGATCAGCGCGGCCGCGGCCGGACTCGGCATCGCGCTGGTGCCGCGCTTTTTCGTCGACACGCAGTTGCAGCAGTTCGGTCTCGTGATTCCGTTCGACACACCCGCGCTCGCCGAGGCCGCGTACTACCTTGTCTATCCGACCGAGTTGAGTCACGGCAAGCCGCTCGCGAGTTTCCGCGAGTGGCTGCTGCGTGAGGCCGCCGCATACGGCGCGATTTATCCGGAGTTGGTGGAGCGGCCCGAGGGGGCGTGAGGTGACGAAAGCCGCATGCGTGAGTGATCCAATCACGCATGCGACTACGCGCAGTGTTCAGCTGCCGGTGCGCGCCTGGGCCAATGCGGCGAGATTGCCTTCGCCGAAGCCATGATGTCCCTGGCGTTGCACGATCTCGAAGAAAATCTCGCCGGCGCGGCGGCGCACGAAGGTCTGGAAAAACAGCAGCGGCACGCCGTCCACGCCGATCTCGCCATCTACGAGCACATGCGTGCGCCGCAGTCGCTCGACATCGAGCCCGTGGCCCGGCAAACGTGCATCGAGCTGATCGTAATAGCGCGGCGGCGGCTCGACGAATTCGACGCCGTTCGCGAGCAGACGCTCGACGCACGCGAAGATGTCGTCGGTGGCGAGCGCGATGTGCTGCACGCCTTCGCCCGGATGATCGGGCAAATACTCGTGCATCAGGTTGGTCCGGCCCGTGCCTTCCTCGTACAGCGGCACGCGGATCGCGCCGCACGGCGACACCATCACGCGCGATTCCGCCGACACATGCCAGTTGGCGTGCAGCTCGTGGATCTCGCGGAAATTCAGCAGGTCGCGATAGAAGTCGATCCACTCCTGCATGCGGCCTTCGCCAACGGTTTGCGTCAGATGGTCGACCGCGATCAGGCCGCTGCCCGCGTGATTCAGATCGGCTGCGGCCGTGTCGATTTCGATGGGCCGGAAGTCGATGTCGAAGATCGAGATATCGCCGAGGCCGCCGCGCTGACCGCCTCGCCCGCGCCAACGATCGACGAAATAGATGTGGGAATCGCCGATGCCTTGAATGGCCGGAATCAGCAGTTCGCCGGCACCGAGGCGTTCGCCTTCGAACGCCCACGCGCCGAGTTCCACCGCGCGTTCGAACGCGCGCTGTGCGTCGGCGACGCGAATCCCGATCGCGCAGATGCCGACCCCGTATTCTTCCGCGTAGCGCGCTGCGAACGAATCGGGCTCCGCGTTGATCAGGAAATTCATCTCGCCCTGGCGATACAGCGTCACATCCTTGCTGATATGACGCGCGATCGCCTTGAAGCCGAGCCGCGTGAAGGTCTCGCCGAGCGCCTGCGGATCGCGCGCGGCGAACTCGACGAACTCGAGGCCGGCCGTGCCGAGCGGATTGTGCTGCGGCGCCAATACGGCGCGCTGCGCGGCCTCTGGAGTGGGCAAGTCGCTGGGCATGGCAATCTCCTTGTACGGTCTTTCGACGCGGGGCCGGTCTTTCCGGGTTCGGCGCGAAGTGTTCCGGTCGTTCGCGAGGGGCTGCGTGGTGCGTGCTCGCTCGTGGCGCGCACGCGGCGTGCCGCAGGAACAACGGGCTGCGGCGGCTTTCGCACCGTGTTTTTACACCGGGTCGCGGGGCGTTCGCAACCTTCCTTTTGTACTGGTTGGTTCATATGTCGAACGGCACGCCACTGGTGCTCGCGGGCATGCGTGCGGCAGGCGGGCGTATCAGTCGAGCGGCGCGTCCTCTGGGCTGCCTTTGCGCGCTGTTTTGCCGACGGTTTTACCGACGCCTTTGCCCGCATCCTTGCCCGGCATCGCCGCCATTCTGCCCCGCGCGACCTCGCGCACCGCCTCGATGAACGCGCGTCCCACCGTCGACGGCTGCGTATCCGAGCGACGAATCAGCCCCACCGGCTCGCCGGTGCCCGCAAACGGCAGCGGCAAGCGCACCAGCATGCCGTGCGCGAGTTCGTATTCGACCGCGCTTTGCGGCACGAACCACACCGCACCGTTTTCGAGCGTCAGCGCGCGCCCCGTGGATACCGACAACACCTCGACGAACGCCGACAACGGCGGCACGCCCCACGCGCCGAGCAGGCTCTCGGCCGATTGGCGGATCAGCGTGCCGAACGGCGGCAGCACGATCGGAAATTCCTCCAGCGACGTGGCGGGCAAGGCCTTCCCTTGCGCCAGCGGATGCCCGGCGCGCACGACCGCGATCAGCGGCTCGGTAAACAGTTGCTCGAAACTCAGGCCGACCATCCGCTCCGGGTCCGCGAGGCGGCCGATCGCGAATTCGATCGACCCCGCTTTCAGGCGTTCGAGCAATTCCGGATTTGCGCCGGTCGCGAGGCGCACGATCACGCGCGGCCACTGCGTCGCGAACTGTCTCAGCACGGGCGGTACCAGCACCGCGGCGACAGTGGGCAGCACACCGACTTCGAGCGTCGCGGCGGCCGCGCCCTCGGCCCGCGCAAGCAGATCGACGCCCTGGCGCAGCGCGCTCACGCAGGCGCTCGCGTGCGGCATGAAAAGCTGCCCCTCGCGCGTCGGCACTGCGCCGTGACGGCCGCGCTCGAACAGCTTCACGCCGAGAATGGTCTCCAGCTCGGCGACCGTCTTCGATACCGCCGGCTGCGTGATGGACAAACTGTCCGCCGCCCGCTGGACGCTGCCGAACTGCGCGACGGCCAGAAAGCACTGGAGATGACGGAATTTGACGCGGCTATCCGCGAGACTGCGTTGCATAACGGAAGGTTATACGAAACGGGCAAAAACGTCATTTTTCATAACCGCACGCTTTGTATAAAGTGCGAGTCATAACGTCGCATCCCCCGATTCCTCCAACGGAGACACCTCATGGAAGATTCAATTCTTTCGCCGCGAGATTTCGCGTCCCATCCCGAGTACATCTATCCGCCGTACGGTTCGTCGGTCAAACGCGGTCCGTCGCGTCCGCTGATTCCGCTGAAGGAGCGGCTGCGCGACCAGCGCGTACCGGTCTACGGCACCGACGACCTCGACCCGCTCGACAGCGACCTGACCCGCAACGCGGTGCGCAATGGCGAACCGCTCGGCGAGCGCATCATCGTGACGGGCCGTGTGCTCGACGAAGGCGGCCGCCCGGTGCGCAACACGCTGGTGGAAGTCTGGCAAGCGAACGCCGCCGGCCGCTATGTGCACAAGGCCGACCAGCACGACGCGCCGCTCGACCCGAACTTCCTCGGCGCGGGCCGCTGCATCACCGACAACGAAGGCCGTTACCGCTTCATGACCATCAAGCCGGGCGCGTATCCGTGGGGCAACCATCCGAACGCCTGGCGTCCGCAGCACATCCATTTCTCGCTGTTCGGCGACCACTTCGGCTCGCGTCTCGTCACGCAGATGTACTTTCCCGGCGATCCGCTGCTCGCATTCGACCCGATCTACCAGGGCACGCCCGAGCACGCCCGCGAGCGCATGATCTCGAAGTTCTCGCTCGACACCACGCAAGAGGCCTACGCGCTCGGCTACGATTTCGACATCGTGCTGCGCGGCCCGAACGAAACCCCGATGGAGCGCTAAGCCATGACGACTCTCAAGCAAACGCCTTCGCAAACCGTTGGTCCGTACTTCGCCTACGGTCTTTGTCCGCAGCAATACGATTTCGACTTCAAGAGCCTGTTCACGAACGTTCTGGCCGACATGGAAGCGGCCGGCAAGCACATCACGATCGTCGGTCAGGTGTTCGACGGCGACGGCAAGGTGATCGGCGACGCGATGATCGAGATGTCGCAAGTCGACTCGAACGGCCACTATCCGGAATCGCGCGAAGAAATTTTGAAGACCGGCTTTCACGGCTTTGCGCGCGTCGGTACGGGCACGGATCCGCACAAGCGTTTCATCGTCGAGACGGTGAAGCCGGGCCGCGCGAATCCCGACGAAGCGCCGCACATCGACGTAATCCTGACGATGCGCGGCATGCTGCTGCACACGTTCACGCGCATCTATTTCGAGGACGAAGCGCAGGCGAACGAGCAGGACACCGTGCTGGCGTCGGTGCCGGCCGAGCGCCGTAATACGCTGATCGCGCGCCGCGTTGCCGGTACGGCCAACGTGTATCGCTTCGACATCCACATGCAGGGCGAGCAGGAAACCGTGTTTTTCGACCTGTGATGCGCGATTCGTCGCGAGACTCCGAGCAGTAAAGATCGAGCCCGCCTTGCGCGGGCTTTTTTTCGCGCGGGCGTTTCGCGGTGCGCCTGCGCGCGCTCAGCAGCGGAAATGATCGATGCTTTGTCCGGCGTGAATCGCGCGCGCGAGCCACGTCGGTTTATCGCCGCGACCGTCCCACGTGTTACCGAATGCGTCGCGATACAGCACCGCGGCCACGGCGTTCGCATCGGCTTCGAGCGATTCGGCCAGCGCTTCGAATGTGATGCCGTGGTCGTCCATGCGTCGGCGGATCCACGCGATCATGCGCTCGCGCAGGTTCTCGTCGCGTTCGAACAGTCGTTGTTGTCCTTCTCGTTGTTTCATAACGTATTGGTGTCGCAGCTCTTGCTGGCATTAGACAAACGGGCAACTCGCATAACAACGCGAGGCTCGTACGTAATTCAATTTGAATGGAAGCAATTCGACGAATTCACGCGATCCATGCAAATGCGTGAAAACCCGCATTTGCAAGTGATGCCTGTCAGATCCTGAATTAAAGCGCCTGAAGTAAAGCGCCTGAGTTGAAGCGCTGGGATCAGGCGAATCGGCTACTCGAAAAATCGGCGTGGCTCGAATTGCGCCCCTATTTCGCGTCGTGCGTTGCCTCGTTGTGACGGGGGAGCTTCCGCGTATGGAAAGTCATTCTAGCATTCGATGTATTTTGGCCGCAGCAAAGAACTTTTTCTAATTTCACTGATTGCGCGACTTCCGAGTTTTCGGTAATCGTGGCTTCCGCCGCGCGATTGGCGGACAATGCGAGACTCTGTATTCGCCAGAACATCTGGCATCGGCCCGACATCAGGAGACACGACCATGCCCGCCTCGACCGCCATCCTCACGATCCTCGCCGCGCTGCTATTGGGCGCGATGAGTCCGGGGCCCAGCTTCGTCATCGTCGCACGCAATGCGATCGGTCTGTCGCGCGGCGACGGTCTCGCGACAGCGCTCGGCATGGGCATCGGCGGTGTGTTTTTTAGCGGCATCGCGCTGTTCGGGCTCTATACGCTGCTCGCGACGGTCGAATGGCTCTACGTCGGGCTGAAAGTGGCCGGCGGCGTCTACCTGGTCTATCTGGCGTCGAAAATCTGGCGCGGCGCCGCGAAGCCGCTCGCGTTCAGCGAAACGCGAACCGGCAGCGGCGGCAATCCGCGCAAGTCGTTCTGGATCGGCTTGAGCACGCAGCTCAGCAATCCGAAAACGGCTGTCTATTACGGCAGTATCTTCGCTGCGCTGCTGCCGCAGCATCCGCCGGTGTGGTGCTATTTCGCGCTGCCGCCGGCGATCTTCGCGATCGAGGCGCTGGTACACGATCGTCGCACTGTGCTTTTCGAGCCAACGGCCGCGCGAAATCTATCTGCGCTGGAAGGCGTGGATCGATCGCATCGCTGCGAGCGCGGTGACCGCGCTGGGCCTGCGGCTGATTTTTAACGCGCACAAGGTGGGAATTTGACGGCAACACGAAGCGGCGCGCACCGTCGCGACTCGATGCGCGCCACTCGCGCCGCCCTGAATCAGCGGTAATCGCGGCGCGTTACCCTTTCCCCTCCGCCTTGATCCGCGCGCGCAACTCGAACTTCTGGATCTTCCCCGTCGACGTCTTGGGCAACTCGCCGAAGCGCACCGCCTTCGGCAACTTGTAGCCGGCCAGAAACAGCCGGCAGTGCGCGATGATTTCCTCCTCGGTCACCTGCGCGCCTTCCTTCAACTCGATGAACGCGCACGGCACCTCGCCCCACTTCGGATCGGCCATCGCGACCACCGCCGCCACCGACACCGCGGGATGCCGGTACAGCGTGTCCTCGACCTCGATGCTCGAAATGTTCTCACCGCCCGAAATGATGATGTCCTTGCTGCGGTCGCGGATGCGGATATAGCCGTCGGCCGTGCGCACGCCGAGATCGCCGGTATGGAACCAGCCGCCTTTGAAAACCGCTTCGGTCGCGCGCTCGTTCTTCAGATAGCCCTTCATGCAGATGTTGCCGCGAAACATGATCTCGCCGATCGTTTCGCCGTCGTCCGGCACCGGCGCGAGCGTGTCCGCATCGAGCACCGCGACCGCCGCCTGCAGGTGATAACGCACGCCCTGGCGCGCGGTCAGGTCGGCGCGGATTTGATCGTCGAGCGCGTCCCATTCGTCCTGCTTTGCGCAGACAGCCGCCGGCCCGTAGGTTTCGGTGAGCCCGTACACGTGCGTCAGATCGAAGCCGATCTGCTTCATCTTCGCGATCACCGCGGGCGGTGGCGCGGCGCCCGCGACCATCGTCGACACGCGATGCGTGATGCCCCCGCGCCATTCGGCCGGCGCATTCACGAGCGAACTCTGTACGATCGGCGCTCCGCAGTAATGCGTGATGTGTTCGCGGCGAATCAACTCGAACACGATCTTCGCGTCGAACTTGCGCAGACAGACGTTGACGCCCGCGCGGGCCGCCACCGTCCACGGAAAGCACCAGCCGTTGCAGTGGAACAGCGGCAGCGTCCACAGATAGACCGCGTGCTTCGGCATGTCCCATTCGAGGATGTTGCTCAGCGCGTTCAGATACGCGCCACGGTGATGGTAGACGACGCCCTTCGGGTCACCGGTCGTGCCCGATGTGTAGTTCAGCGCGATCGCGTCCCATTCGTCGGCGGGCGGAGTCCACTCGAAGGAAGGGTCGCCGGTTTGCAGGAACTGCTCGTAGTCGGTCGCGCGCATGAACTGCGCGGCGTCGGCGGGCTGCGCGTCGGCCACGCTGATCACGCGGAGCTCCGGGAATTCTAGCGCCGCGCGATGCGCGAACTCGCCGTATTCGGTGTCGACGATCAGCGCCTTCGCCTCACCGTGGCGCAGCATGAACAGCAGCGTCGCGACGTCGAGCCGCGTGTTCAGTGTATTCAGCACGGCACCGGCCATCGGCACGCCGAAGTGCGCCTCGACCATCGGCGGGATGTTCGGCAGCAGCGCGGCGACCGTGTCGCCGCGGCCGATGCCGGCCTCGTGCAGCGCGCTCGCGAGCCGCCGCGCACGCTCATAGGTCTCGCGCCAGTTGCGGCGGATCTCCCCATGGACGATCGCGAGCCGCTCGCCATACACTTGCGCTGCGCGCACAAGGAAATCGATCGGCGTCAACGGGACATAATTGGCCTCGCGCCGCCCGAGGCCTTCGTCGAACATGTGCTGTGTCATTGCTTCGTCTCCTGAGGCGCGGGCCGCGCCGCCGATTGTTGTGACCGTGTTCTATGAAAGAACCAGGGCCTAGCCTAGCAATTGTCGTCATGAACTGTCTGTCATTCAAATGACAGAGTGGCGCCACTGACGCCCCGGCTTGACCTGGCTCAGCCGGCACCGCTCCCAAACCGCTTATCGCCGATGACCGACGCTCCGCTGACTGACCGCGCCGACACCCGGCCGCCCCAACGTGTCGCGCCCGCCGACCTCGCGCGACTGTTCGTCGCGTGCGCGTGGTTTCGCGCGCTCGCCGCCGATCATCAGGCGATGGTGCTCGCCAGCGCACACGCCGAGCACTTTGAAGGCGGTGCGTGGATCGCCCGCCGCCAGCAACCGTCCGACTATTGGATCGGCGTGCACTCGGGGCTCGTCAAGCTCGCTATCTACAACGCGTCGGGCCGCAGCTGCACGCTGTCGGGCGTGCCGCCGGGCGGCTGGTTCGGCGTAGGCAGCGTGATCAAGCGCGAATTGCGCAAATACGACGTGGCCGCGATCCAGCCGTCGCTCGTGATGTTCGTGCCGTCCGCGACCTTCCATGCGTTGCTCGAATCGAGTCTGCCGTTCACGGGCTTCGTGATCCGGCAATTGAACAACCGGATGGGGGAATTCATCGCGTCGATCCAGAACACCCGGCTGCTCGACGTGGACGCACGCGTCGCGCAATCGCTCGCGCAGCTGTTCAATCCGGATCTGTATCCGGACACGGGTCGCACACTGGCGATTTCACAGGAAGAAGTCGGTCTGCTCGCGGGAGTGTCGCGGCAGCGCATCAATCAGGCGCTGCAGAACCTCGAGAAGCTGCGGTTTTTGCGACTGTCGTATAACCGGATCGAGGTGCTCGATCTCGAGCGGCTGGCCGCGTACGGGCGGGAACAGATCTAGCGACGCGACTGGCGCTCGCTACCCGGCGCGCACGCCGCCCTTGCGCGTCGCGCGCGTTTCGAGAGCGTCGTCGGTCTTGAACAGCGCGAGCATGATCGCGCTCAACACGCCCGTTTTTTTCCAGCGCAGATAGTAGCGATGCGCGGTCTGGTACGGGACGTAGTGCTCGGGCATTGCGCTCCACGGCGCGCGCGTGTGCAGCACCCACATCACGCTGTTGAGCACGTGGCGAATTTCGATCGGCGGACGACCACGGCGCGGGCCGTCATCATGCAAGGTTTCAGGTAATAGCGGCTCGACCCGCTGCCATTGCTCGTCGGTCAGTTCCTGAACGACTGGCGAGGTCGCGATGGATTCGGAAGATGGACTATTCATGCGTGAAAGCGCACGCGTAAAACGCGTGCTGGCGTCGCTCCGAAAGTCGTGTCGATACGTCAATTCGCTCGAGACTACTCGAAGCTTGCCTGGGAGAAAGTCAACTTTTGTCACCAGGAAGGGCGCAATTGTCAAAAATGGCAATAGGTTATTGCGCGAGAGCGGCGATGGCGGCGATGGCGCGGCGCGGACGGCGATCTATCATCGGCGCGCCCGGCGCCGCCCCACTCGGCGCGCGCCGCGTCCGGCGCATTTTTTTCAAAGGCCTGACGGTGGCCGCGATGTACTCATTCGGCACGAACTCGGAATCGACCGGCGACGGCGGCTTCTCGGGCCAGGTGCCAGGCCATCTCGGCGCGGGCACATGTACGGCTTCACGCTGTCGTACGTGGCGGGTCTGCTATCGGTCGCGGCCGGCGTGCAGCAGAACAGCGACAACAGCAATCACAAGCAGACCATCTTCAACGCGAACGCGGTCTATACGTTCAGCTCGACGAAGCTGTACGTCGGCTATCTGCTTTCGAAGGACGACACCGGCTTCGTCGACAGCGCGCTCGCGCAGCAGACGCTCGTGCCGGGCGTCGATATCGTCAAGGGCTCGGGCCGCATCGACAACGGACCGTTCGCCGGCGTCACGTGGCAGGCCATGCCCGCGCTGACGCTGACGAGCGCCGCGTACTACGACCACATGTCGAACGCGGCGATCGGCGCTGGTCAACTCGGCAGTGGCTATCGCTACACGTTCGTCGCACTGGCCGAGTACGCGCTGTCGAAGCGCACCGAGGTGTACGGCACCGTCGATTTCGACAAGGTGTCGGGCGCGGCGTCGGTCGAACTGCCGGGCCGCGACAACCAGACCGGCGTTGCGCTCGGTTTGCGGACAATTTTCTGAATCGTTTCACGTCGTCATGGCAAAACGGGCGTCCCCAGGGACGGCCGTTTTTTTCGCCTCGCATACGGAAACCGGCTCACCGGTCTGCCGCGCGCATAAAAAAAGGTGCCGCGAACGGCACCTTTCTGTACTACAGGCAGCTTCTGCTGAAGCTTAGAAGCGGTGACGCAGACCGACCGTAGCAGCCGTCTGGTTCTTCGACGACGAAGTCGGAACCGTGTTGTCGCCGCTGTAGATCGAAGCCACGCCGCCGTCACCCATTGCGTGCTGGTACACAGCCTGAGCGTAGACGTCGGTGCGACGCGACAGCGAGTAGTCAGCCTGCAGGCCGATCTGGTGGTAACGGGTCTTCATGTCGTTACCGTCGGCGTTGATGCCGTAGCCGCGCGCGTCGGTGAACGTGTACGCGACGCCGAGAGCCATAGCCGGGGTCACGTTGTACTTGCCGTTGATTTCGTAGTTGTTGGTGTGGCCTTGACGCTGACCAGGAGCTTCACCAACCAGGTTGTCGACGCGCGATTGCGTCCATGCCACGCCAACCAGCGCCGGGCCGAAGCCGTACGAAGCGCCTGCGCCGAACTGACGCTGACGGAAGTCGCCTTGCAGCACGCCCGCGGTGTTCGCCAGAACGCCGTCCGATGCGCCGCTTGCGTTAGCAGCCGGGTTGTTTTGCTGAGCGTAGGCAGCACCGAGGTGCAGGCCTTGCCACTGGTATGCGGCGCCCAAGCTGTACTGACGGTTGTTTGCGAAGCCACCAGCCTGGTTCGAGAAGCCGTACGTGCCGCCGAACGTGAAGCCAGCGTAGTTAGCGCTCGAGTACTTGACCGAGTTGTTGACCGACAGACCACCGTTGGTGTTCAGGTTGTCGTTGTTGAACGGGTGCGCGAAGTACGTGCCGCCCCAGCTGCCCGTTGCGGTCAGCGGTGCGAGGTAGTCCTGCGCTGCGTCGTACTGGCGACCCAGCGTGACCGTACCGAATTGCGAGCTCGACAGACCGACGAAGGCCTGGCGGTTGAACATGCCGTTGTTGTTAGCGTACTTGCCGTTGTTGATGTTGAAGCCGCTTTCCAACGTGAAGATTGCCTTCAGACCGCCGCCCAGATCTTCCGAACCACGCAGGCCGAACATGCTCTGGTTGATGCCGCCACTACCTGCTGCCCACTTGGAGTTGTGGGCAACGTTGCTGGTGTACGTCAGACCTGCGTCGAGCAGACCGTACAGGGTCACGCTGCTTTGTGCGTGAGCGACCGAAGCGAACGATGCGGCAGCCGAAACGACGATGAGACTCTTTTTCATGGGAACTCCAATTCGAAAAATTTATACGGGGAGCAGGACCTGCCTCAGCAGCCGATGCATCGCATTTGCCGCCGCCCGCTTGGCCGAACCGTGGGGATCGACCGGGCACCCTTGAAGCGAAGCGTGAGTGTAGGGGGACACCCTGGTACCGACGCAGGCAATTCACGCAACAGGATCTTTCGAAATTCGCAACAATGTTGGACCCGATGGGGATAACTTCTTGTTTTTCCACCGTTTATTGCAAGATCTAGGTGCCGGATCGCCAGCTCCACCCAAAACGAATTTGCAACGCGTCAATATTCTAAGTTGCGCGTTTGCAACAGTGCTTTAATACGCGTGACGTAATCGGGTCGGAGCAAATTGACGAAAAGACCGGCCGATATTTTTTGTAATCAAATGGTTGAAGTGACGGTTTTCCGGGTCGTGTGAGATTTATTTTTGGACCGTCGGAACTTAATAGAGTTAAATGCAGTCTTGCTCGCGCACCCGCCAATTAATGGTTTCCGGCGGGGCGATTAACTCGTCGAATCACCGAGACGGCTTATTCACCTAATCTTTATTGACCAAGGCAAGCAATCGCTGCCGCCCCCGGGCAGCGCAACGGTGCAAGCCCACCGCGTCGAATCAGCATTCACTATTGAGACACTGCCAGTGCGGCGGTCTTCTGATTTCTCGCTTTAGCGAGCACCCTCTGTCACGTCTCTATAAGATGCGCGTGCGATTCGAAAAAACCTTCAGCACGGGCGTTGCCCGGAGGTGAATTGCGACGCCGGCCGCCGCGTGACAAGACCCGCGCTGAAAGCGGACGGCGTGCATCAACAAGCCTTCCGCATTCAATTAACGGCGGGGTTGCGCCGGTTTTACAGGGAGTTTCCCTGATTACGCGTGATCACCGCTTATGGCTGGCGCGGAGCGCGCTTAAGCGCCTCCTCGTCCGCGGGCGAGGCCCCGGGCGAGCGGGTCGGTGTCGGGCGGTGTGGGGGCAACGGACGCCGCTCACCGGGGTTGAGGCTGGGCACTGGGTCGCCCAGCTGAGGCAGCCGAAGGCCGCCCAAAAACAAAAAAAGGGTTCCGGAATTCGGAACCCTTTTTTCGATACTTTGGTGGGCCGGGTGGGGTTCGAACCCACGATGTCCTTTCGGAGGTGGATTATGAGTCCACTGCCTGCAACCAACACGGCGTCCAGCCCAAGAAAAAAGACCCGGTCGTGAAGGCCGGGCCCGTTTCGTCGATTGGCCGACATACTACACGAAAAAGGAGCCTCCACAACCGCTTCGCTTCGGCGAAACGACCGGGAGGCCCCTTTGATCGCATCATTTGCGGCCAACCGCGGCCGTCGCCGTCAATTCCCTTCGAGGAATGACTTCAGCTTGTCCGAACGGCTCGGATGACGCAGCTTGCGCAGCGCCTTCGCCTCGATCTGACGAATTCGCTCACGCGTCACGTCGAACTGCTTACCGACTTCTTCGAGCGTGTGATCCGTGCTCATCTCGATACCGAAACGCATGCGCAACACCTTCGCTTCGCGCGGCGTCAGCGAATCGAGCACGTCCTTCACGACGTCGCGCATACTCGCGTGCAACGCCGCATCCGCCGGGGCGACCGTGTTCGTATCTTCGATGAAGTCGCCCAGATGAGAATCGTCGTCGTCACCGATCGGCGTTTCCATCGAGATCGGCTCCTTCGCGATCTTCATGATCTTGCGGATCTTGTCTTCCGGCATTTCCATCTTCTCGGCCAGCGTCGCCGGATCCGGCTCCAGACCGGTTTCCTGCAGGATCTGACGCGAGATGCGGTTCATCTTGTTGATCGTTTCGATCATGTGAACCGGAATCCGGATCGTGCGCGCCTGGTCGGCGATCGAACGCGTAATGGCCTGGCGGATCCACCACGTCGCATACGTGGAGAACTTGTAGCCACGACGGTATTCGAACTTGTCCACCGCCTTCATCAGGCCGATGTTGCCTTCCTGAATCAGGTCGAGGAACTGCAGACCGCGGTTCGTGTACTTCTTCGCGATCGAGATCACGAGACGCAGGTTGGCCTCGGTCATCTCGCGCTTCGCCTGGCGCGCCTTAAGCTCGCCGGCCGCCATCTGACGGTTGGTTTCCTTCAGGTCCTTCAGCGGCAGCACCACGCGCGCCTGCAGATCGAGCAGACGTTGCTGCTGTTCGCGGATCGCCGGAATGTTGCGCGTGAGGATCGCGCTATACCCGTGACCTTCGGCGACGATCTTGTCGGCCCATTCGAGGTCCGTCTCGCTGCCCGGGAAACGCGCGATGAATTCCGCACGCGGCATGCCGCACTTGTCGACAACCGTATGCAGGATCTGACGCTCGACCTGACGCACTTCATCCACCTGCGCGCGCAGCGTGTCGCACAGACGCTCGACGGTACGCGCGGTGAAGCGGATCGTCATCAGCTCGTTCTGGATGGTTTCCTGCGCCTTCAGATACGACTTGGACTTGTAGCCTTCCTTCTCGAACGCGCGACGCATCTTGTCGAACCATTCGCTGATCGACGCGAATTTTTCGAGCGACGCGCGCCGCAGCGCTTCGAGCTGCGCGGCGTTGGCGGTGGCTTGCGCCGCGCCATCGTCTTCTTCCTCGTCCTCTTCGTCCTCTTCCTCGGCTTCCTCGTCTTCATTCTCGATCGCTTCCGCCTCCTGCGCGGAGAAGCCGTCGGCGTCTGCCGCGTCGGCGTCGATCAGACCGTCGACGAGTTCGTCGATGCGCGCTTCGTCGTTGGCGACGCGCTCGGCCATCGCGAGAATGTCGGCGATCGTGGTCGGGCACGCGGAGATCGCCATCACCATGTGCTTCAGGCCGTCTTCGATGCGCTTCGCGATTTCGATTTCGCCTTCACGCGTAAGCAGCTCGACCGTGCCCATTTCGCGCATGTACATACGCACGGGATCGGTGGTGCGGCCAAATTCGGAGTCGACGGTGGACAGCGCGACTTCAGCTTCCTCTTCGACTTCGTCGTCCGACGAAGCCGCGGGCGCGTTGTCGTTGAGCAGCAGCGTTTCAGCGTCCGGGGCCTGTTCGTAGACCGCGACGCCCATGTCGTTGAACGTGCTGATGATGCCTTCGATCGCCTCGGTCTCGGTGAAGTTGTCCGGCAGGTGATCGTTGATTTCAGCGTACGTGAGGAAGCCGCGCTCCTTGCCGAGCTTGATCAGGGCGCGCAGCTTGGAGCGACGCTCCTCGAGTTCCTCCACCGTGCCAGGCTGCGACGACGCGAACGCATCCTTCAGCAGCGCTTTTTCCTTTGCACGACGGTCGCGAGCCTTGACCTTCTCCGGCTTGCCCGGTGCGGCGGCAGCGGTTTCTTCGGTCTGGGTTGCATCGTCATCGACGGGTACTTCATTCAGCTTTTTCGTCATGGAGTTCGCCGTACCGGCTGTAGTCTCGACCCCCGGCTGTTGGACAACAGCCGGTTGAACCGTGGATACTGAAGTCACGCGCGCTACCGCATCGTCCTGAACGGCAGCCGCTTCCCTTGCGCTTCTGACACCCGCCCGCTTGGCAGCCGGCGGTGCTACAGCTTTCGCCGCCCGAACCGGTGCGGCCTGCGCGGCCGCAGTGGTCGACGACTTCTTCCCGGCAGCCGGTGCAACGCTGACAGCAGACGTTCTTCTGGCGGATGCAGTCAGCTTGGCTTCGGTAACTTTTCCGGTGCGCTCTTTAGCGCGTGAGCTCGTTGCATGATTTCCGCCTGTCGTCTTTGCCATCGCATCGCCTTTCGCCTTTGCTAGGAAAACCCTTGAAAAACAAACCGCTAGAAACTTTTGATTATACCACCCGAGGTTTCGGCCTCTCCGCTACAGCCCGAGTTGACGCTTCATGTCGGCCCGCTTCCGGTTGAGCTCCGAAAACTCGGCAAACTCTTCCGGCGTATGCCGCGACTGTCGCGAAAGCTGTTCGAGACGATCGCAATAAGCGTCGTATCGCATCTTCAAAATCGCGGCTTTCAGCTCCTCGCCGACAATTCGTTCCTGCTCGCGCCGTTCCTCGATGACGGCCGCGTCCTGCGGGTCTTTCAGCAGCAAATCCCGAACGTTTTCATCATAGTCTAGAATTTTGCGAAAGATTTCCTCGAAAGTTGGGGCGTTCGCGCCATTTCGCAAGAGATCGGACAACAACTGGAACGCTGCCGAATCGCCTAGGGCTCGCGCGTGCGTCGTCACTTCCGCGAACAGTTCGCCGTGCCGGGTCACGGTGAGCAGCGCCTCTTCGGCCGCTTCGTCGAGCATCGCGACCGTGCGCGGATACATCACCAGATTGCGCAGCGTCTTTTCCTCGATGCCGGTCACGCTGCGCCGGTCCTTGCGGGCCGGCGCCTTGCGCGACGCGGCCGCGATCCGCGCGTCGACTTCGCAAAGCGCCGCGACTTCGCTGAATGGCACATCGAGCCGGTCCGCGAACATATGCATGATCTGCGCGCGCAGCGCATTGGCCGGCAACGCCTGCAGCAGCGGTTTCGCGTCGAACAGCGCGCGGGCCTTGCCTTCGGGCTGATCGAGTTCCTTGCCGGTCAACACCTCGTTGAGCATGAACTGCGACAACGGCATCGCCCGTTCGACCTGCTCGGCGAAAGCCTCGGTGCCGAACTCGCGCACGTAGCTGTCGGGATCATGTTCGCTGGGCAGGAACAGGAAACGGATCGTCCGGTTGTCGGCGGCGTGCGGCAGGCACGCATCGAGCGCGCGACGCGCGGCGCGCCGGCCGGCCGCGTCGCCGTCGAAACTGAAGATGACCGTATCGGTCTGGCGCATCAGTTTCTGCACATGAATCGGCGTGCAAGCGGTGCCGAGGGTCGCGACGGCGTTCTGGAAGCCCAATTGGGCTAGCGCGACCACGTCCATATAACCTTCGACGACCAGCACGTAATGTTGCTCTCGAATCGCAAGACGCGCCTCGAACAGCCCGTACAGCTCGCTGCCCTTGTTAAATAGCGGCGTTTCCGGTGAATTCAAATACTTTGGCTCGCCGCCGTCGAGCACGCGGCCGCCGAAGCCGATCACCTGCCCTTTGACATTGCGGATCGGGAACATGATCCGCTCGCGAAAGCGGTCGTAGCGGCGGTTCTGACCCTGCGCGTCCGACTTTTCGCTGACGATCACGAGACCCGCTTCGACCAGGGCGTCGTCGCGATAGTTCGGGAACGCCGCCTCGAGGTTTTGCCACCCGTCCGGCGCATAGCCGAGACCGAAGCGCGCGGCGACTTCGCCGGTCAGGCCGCGCTTCTTCAAATATTGGATCGCGCCCGGCGCACCGCGCAGTTGCTTACGGTAGTAGTCGCAGGCGGTCTGCATGAGATCGGACAGCGCGGTTGTCACGGCCTTCGATGCCGCCGGCGCGTAGCCGCCGCCAGCTCCGCCACCACCGCCGCCGCCATATCCGGGAGAAGGCTCGTGCGGTACGGTGAGACCCACCGATTGCGCGAGCTCGTTGACCGCTTCGGGAAACGACGCGCCCACGTGTTCCATCAGGAAACCGATGGCCGTACCATGCGCACCGCAACCGAAGCAGTGATAAAACTGTTTAGTCGGACTAACCGTAAACGAGGGGCTCTTCTCGTTGTGAAACGGGCACAGCCCCATGAAGTTCGCGCCGCCCTTTTTCAGCTGCACATACCGGCCGACCACGTCGACGATATCGACGCGGTTGAGCAGGTCCTGCAGGAATGACGGTGGGATCACAGTAAATGACGCTGCCTGGAAAGCTTCAAAATCCAAGCCCGGAGCCCGGGCTCGACACCGCGCCCGGGCCCCGCGCCTCGCCTTCAGGAGGCGCGCGACCCGGACAAATCGACAGAGTTACTTAGCGAGCGCGGCCTTGACCTGTGCGGAGACGGCGGTCATGTCGGCGCGGCCGGCCAGCTTCGGCTTCAGCACGCCCATCACCTTGCCCATGTCCTGCGGGCCGGCAGCGCCGGTTTGCGCGACCGCCGCCTGCACCTCGGCAACGATTTCCGCTTCGGACATCTGCTCAGGCATGTACGCGGAAAGAATGGCCAACTCGGCCTTTTCCTTGTCCGCAAGATCCGTACGTCCTGCGGCCTCGAACTGGCTGATCGAATCCTTGCGCTGCTTGATCATCTTGTCGACGACGGAGGTTATGGCGGCATCGTCGAGCGTGACCCGCTCATCGACTTCACGCTGCTTGATCGCGGCGAGCAGCAGGCGGATCGTCCCGAGACGTTCGGTCTCGCGCGCCCGCATGGCAGCTTTCATATCGTCGTTGATCCGGTCCTTGAGACTCATCACTCACCTGAATTGCGTTGAAAAGTTGAAAAACCGGCCGGTCGACGGCGGCGATACCGCCGCATCAGCACAAAAACCCGCTTGGGACTTCTTCCTCAAGCGGGTTGGCGCAATTTTGCGTAGTGGATGCGACCCTGCCGGTTGGCCCGATGGGCCGGGTTTGTCATGATGACACCTGTCGTGCCGCCATCGGCTTGGATGCTGCCGCGCCGTGTACAGCGGGCAACGCCAGAATCAGTAGAGCTTCCTTGGCAGCATCTGGCCACGCAGACGCTTGAAATGACGCTTCACTGCCGCCGCTTTCTTGCGCTTGCGTTCGGCTGTGGGTTTCTCGTAAAACTCGCGAGCGCGAAGTTCCGTCAGTAAGCCGTTTTTCTCCATGGTGCGCTTGAAACGGCGCATGGCGACTTCGAACGGCTCATTGTCTTTTACGCGGATGGTCGTCATTTTTCAATAACGGAACTTTGTAAAGGTTCAGGAGTATAGCAGAGCTTTCTCACAAAGCCATTGCGCCGTCAAGCCCCCGGGCATATTCGGCCGCCGCCTCGCCCGCCGCGACACCCGACGCCCACGCCCACTGGAAGTTGTAGCCGCCGAGCCAACCGGTCACGTCGACCGCCTCGCCGATGAAGTAGAGGCCCGGCACCCGCGCGCTCATCATCGTGGTCGATGACAAACCGCGCGTATCGACCCCGCCGCGCGTCACTTCGGCCTTGCGATAACCCTCGGTGCCGTTCGGCGTGAGGGTCCAGCGCGATAGCGCCTCACCGATGCCGCGCAGCGCCTTGTCCGGCAGATCGGCGACGCGGGCCTCGGCGGCCACCTGGTGAGTGTCGAGCCACACATGCGCGAGCCGCTGCGGCACCCATTCCGATAGCAGATTGGCGATCTGCCGCTTCGTGCCGTTTTTCGCGTCGATGAGCGCAGTCGCGGCGTCGCGCTCCGGCAGCAGATTGATGTGAATCGGCTCGCCGGGCTGCCAGTAGCTCGAGATCTGCAGCACGCCTGGGCCCGACAGGCCGCGGTGCGTGAGCAGCAGATCTTCGGTGAATTCGGCGCCGGTCTTCGTATTGCCAGTCGACAGCTGTACTTCAAGCGACACGCCCGATAGCGCCGCGAACGGCTCCCAGTCGGCCGGAGCGAAGGTCAGCGGAACCAGCGCGGGACGCGTGTCGATCAACTTGTGGCCGAACTGCCTGGCGATCCGGTACGCGAAATCGGTTGCGCCGATCTTCGGGATCGACAGACCGCCCGTCGCGATCACGAGCGCACGGGCGGCGATCGTGCCCGCCGTCGTGCCGAGCAGGAACTGTCCTTCGGCGTCCTGGCGCACCTCTTCGACCGACAGCGGCGTGCGCCATGCAACCCCGCCGGCGTCGCACTCGTTCTTCAGCACGTCGATGACCGCGTCGCTCGACTGATCGCAGAACAGCTGGCCCTTGTGCTTCTCGTGCCATGTCACGCGATGCTGCTTCAGCAGCGCCATGAAATCGCGCGGCGTATAGCGCGCGAGCGCCGAGCGGCAAAAATGCGGATTCGCCGACAGATAATTGGCCGGCTCCGCATACAGATTCGTGAAGTTGCACCGACCACCGCCGGAAATGCGGATTTTTTCCGCGAGACGCTGCGAGTGGTCGATCAGCGCCACACGCCGGCCGAGTTGACCGGCCACGGCCGCGCACATCATGCCGGCCGCGCCCGCGCCGATCACCGCGATATCGAAGGATTCCATGGGGCCGCATTGTACCTGCCGGGCCCTCGCGTCCATGCCCGTGCTCAGCCGGCCGCCTGCGGCCGCCTGTCCGCGCTGGTATACTTTCGGGCTTACCTTTCACTTCCGGACGCGCGTCGCGCGCGCCCGTCTCAAGCGATTCATCATGCTCGTTCTCGGCATCGAAAGCTCCTGCGACGAAACCGGTCTCGCGCTCTACGACACGGAGCGCGGCCTGCTCGCGCACGCGCTGCATTCGCAGATTGCGATGCATCGGGAGTACGGCGGCGTCGTGCCGGAGCTTGCATCGCGCGACCATATCCGCCGCGCGCTGCCGCTGCTCGAAGAGGTGATGGAGCGCGCCGGCGTCGCGCGCGGCGACATCGACGCGATCGCTTACACGCAAGGGCCCGGGCTCGCGGGCGCGCTGCTGGTCGGCGCGAGCGTCGCGAATTCGCTGGCGATGGCGTGGAACAAGCCGACCGTGGGCATTCACCATCTCGAAGGGCATCTGCTGTCGCCGCTGCTCGTCGACGAGCCGCCGCCGTTCCCGTTCGTCGCGCTGCTGGTCTCGGGCGGCCACACGCAGTTGATGCGCGTGACGGACGTCGGCTTCTACGAGACGCTCGGCGAGACGCTCGACGACGCGGCCGGCGAAGCCTTCGACAAAACCGCCAAACTGCTGGGCCTCGGCTATCCGGGCGGCCCCGAAGTCTCGCGCATGGCCGAGTTCGGTACACCCGGCGCAGTCGTGCTGCCGCGCCCGATGCTGCATTCCGGCGACCTCGATTTCAGCTTCAGCGGCCTGAAGACCGCCGTGCTCACGCACGCGAACCGGCTGGGCGGTGCGAACATCTGCGAGCAGGCCAAGGCCGACCTCGCGCGCGGTTTCGTCGATGCCGCCGTCGACGTGCTGGCCGCGAAATCTCTAGCGGCGCTCAAGCGCACGAAGCTGAACCGGCTGGTGGTGGCGGGCGGCGTCGGCGCGAACCGGCAATTGCGCGAAGCGCTGTCGGCCGCCGCGCAGAAGCGCAATTTCTACGTCCACTACCCGGACCTGTCTCTGTGCACGGACAACGGGGCGATGATCGCGCTGGCCGGCGCGCTCCGTTTGCAACGCTGGCCCGAACAGGCCGGCCACGACTACGCGTTCACCGTGAAGCCGCGTTGGGATCTGACGTCGCTCGCGCACTGAACCGCCGCCCCAAAAGGACAAAAAGCCGCTTTAAAAGCGGCTTTTTCGCTTCAATGCTTTCGCAACGAAACGGCGTGGGGCGATCAGGAACGTATCAGGCGAGGCGCTTGTCCCGCTCGATCACCGCATACGCGCTGTGATTGTGAATCGACTCGAAGTTCTCCGCTTCGAGCACATACGCGACGATGCGCTCGTCGGCATTCAGACGCTGGGCAACGTCGCGCACGAGGTCTTCGACGAACTTCGGATTTTCATACGCGCGCTCGGTGACGAACTTCTCGTCCGGGCGCTTGAGCAGGCCCCACAGTTCACACGACGCTTCTTCCTCGGCGATACGGATCAACTCTTCGACAGCGACGTCGCCGCTCAGCTCGGCATCGATCGTCACGTGCGAACGCTGATTGTGCGCGCCGTACTGCGAGATCTTCTTCGAGCACGGGCACAGGCTCGTGACCGGCACCAGCACCTTCAGGAACACCCGCGTCGCGCCATGGCGGGTCTCGCCGGTCAGCGTGACTTCATAATCGAGCAAGCTCTGCACGCCCGACACCGGCGCGGTCTTGTTCACGAAGTACGGGAACGACACTTCGATGCGGCCCGCCTCGGCCTCGAGTTTTTCGAGCATAGCCGCGAGCATCGTGCGGAACGTGGCCGGTTCGAGCGGCGCCTTGTTCTCTTCGAGCAACGCGACGAAGCGCGACATGTGGGTGCCCTTCTGCTCGGCCGGCAGATGCACGTCGAGATTCCACGTGCCGACCGACGGCTGCACTTCGCCACCTTGCGTGCGAATCGTCAACGGATGACGCACGCCCCTCACGCCGACCCGCTGGATCGGAATCTGGCGCGTGTCGGGGGTGCTTTGCACGTCGGGCATCACGAAAGCGGGATTCATCTGATTCATTCTTTTGTCCTTTCTGGAAAGCGCCGGGCTGCGCCAAGGTCTCGCTGCATCGGCGACTATCGCGCAGCGAGTGCGAGGCACCCATCGGCCATGCGGATCAGTGCGCGCAACGGCGAACGCCGGCTCGCGCCGGCGTTGGGTGACGGGCCGCAACACCCGTCGGTTCAAACTGGAGATTGCCGAAGCCGTCGTCGCATGACGGCGGCATGAGTCGCACCTACGACGGCACGACAGCCGACAGCCGACAGCGCTTTACGCGACGCGCTTCACGGACGACTGACCGCCGACCGCGCCGCTCGCAAGGAAGCGTTCGCGGATCGACCGGGTGATACCCGCGGCGTCGAGACCGCACGCGGCGAGCAGCTTGGCCGGGTCCCCGTGATCGATGAACCGATCGGGGAGGCCCAATTGTAGTACGGGACGCATAACCCCACTTGCGAGCAGGGCTTCGACGCACGCCGAACCCGCGCCACCCATGATGCAGCCTTCCTCGACGGTGACGATCGCGTCGTGCGTCTCGGCCAGCTTGCGCACGAGTTCGGTGTCGAGCGGCTTCACGAAGCGCATGTTCGCGACGGTGGCGTCGAGTTGCTCGGCGGCCGCGAGCGACGGCGCGACCATCGTGCCGAACGCGAGAATCGCGATGCGTTTGCCGGCCGGCGCCGACGTCTCGCGACGCACTTCGCCCTTGCCGACCGGCAACGCGGCCATCTGCTTGACCGTTGCGACCCCGGTACCCGCGCCGCGCGGGTAGCGCACAGCGGTCGGATGCGACTGCTGCAACGCGGTGTACAGCATCTGGCGGCACTCGTTTTCGTCAGACGGCGCCATCACGGTCATGTTCGGAATACAACGCATGAACGCGAGGTCATACGCGCCCGCATGCGTCGCGCCGTCCGCACCAACGAGACCCGCACGATCGATTGCGAACACCACCGGCAGGTTTTGCAGCGCGACGTCGTGAATCAGCTGGTCATACGCGCGTTGCAGAAAGGTCGAATAGATCGCGACGACAGGCTTCATGCCGTCCGCGGCAAGGCCGCCCGCGAACGTCACCGCGTGCTGCTCCGCGATGCCGACGTCGAAGTAACGATCCGGGAAGCGCTTTTCGAACTCGACCATGCCCGAGCCTTCACGCATTGCCGGCGTAATGCCGATCACGCGCGAGTCGAGCTCGGCTGCGTCGCACAGCCACTCGCCGAACACCTGCGTGTAGGTCTTTTTCGACGGCGTCGCGGCCGGTTTGACACCCTCGGCCGGATTGAACTTGCCGGGGCCGTGGTACAGCACCGGATCAGCCTCGGCCAGCTTGTAGCCCTGGCCTTTCTTCGTGACCACGTGCAGAAATTGCGGCCCGCGCAGTTCCTTGATGTTTTGCAGCGTCGGAATCAGCGAATCGAGATCGTGACCGTCGATCGGCCCTATGTAGTTGAAGCCGAACTCTTCGAACAGCGTCGCCGGCACGATCATGCCCTTGGCGTGCTCCTCGAGCTTGCGCGCGAGATCGAGCACCGGCGGCGCGACGCGCAGCACGCGCTCGACGCCCGCGCGCGCGGCCGCATAGAAGCGCCCAGACATCAGACGCGCGAGATGGCGATTCAGCGCGCCGACCGGCGGCGAGATCGACATGTCGTTGTCGTTGAGGATCACGAGCAGCGGCACGTCGTCTTCGACGCCCGCGTTGTTCATTGCCTCGAAGGCCATGCCGGCCGTCATCGCGCCGTCGCCGATCACGGCGATGCCCATGCGATTGTCGCCTTGCAGCTTGCTCGCGATCGCCATGCCGAGCGCGGCCGAAATCGACGTGCTCGAGTGCGCGGTGCCGAAGGTGTCGTATTCCGATTCGTCGCGCTTCGGGAAGCCCGAGATGCCGCCCAACTGACGCAGCGTGTGCATCTGGTCGCGACGACCGGTCAGGATTTTGTGCGGATAGGTCTGATGGCCGACGTCCCAGACGATCCGGTCGTGCGGCGTATCGAAGACGTAGTGCAGCGCGATGGTCAACTCGACCGTGCCGAGGTTGGACGAGAGATGGCCGCCCGTCTGCGATACGCTGTCGAGCACGAAGGCACGCAACTCGTCGGCAAGCGGTTGCAATTGGCGGCGATCGAGGCGGCGCAGGGCTGCCGGGTCGTCGATGGTTTTCAGCAAGTCGTACATCGTCGTTCCATTGTAGGAAAACTTACGCGCCCGCACTTCATACATGCACCCCGGGGATGGAGGGTGCGCGGCGGCGGGCTTTCGCGTTCAGCTGACCCGGTTCACCACCAGGTCGGCCAGTTCGGCAAGACGCTGCGCGCGCGCGCCGAACGGCGCGAGCGCGGCGTGCGCGTCGCCGCGCAGTTGCGCCGCGAGCGCGCGCGACGCGTCGAGCCCAATAATCGACACGTAGGTCGGCTTGCCGTCCTTCGCGTCCTTGCCGGCGGTCTTGCCGAGCGTTGCGGAGTCGGTCGTGACGTCGAGAATGTCGTCGACGACCTGAAACGCAAGACCGACCGCGGCGGCGTAGGCGTCGAGCGACGCCAGACCCTGCGCGTCCGGCGTCTCGCCGGCCAATGCGCCCATGCGCACGGCCGCGCGCAGCAGCGCGCCGGTCTTCATGCGATGCATGGTCTCGAGCTGCGGGCGGGTCAGCGTGTGGCCGACACTCGCCAGATCGATGGCCTGGCCGCCGCACATGCCGATCGAGCCGCTTGCGAGCGCGAGTTCGCGTACGAGCGAGGCCTGCTGCGGCCGGTCGAGTACGTCGGACGTGAGCACGATGAATGCTTGCGACTGCAGCGCGTCGCCGACCAGCAGCGCGGTCGCTTCGTCATACTTGACGTGGACCGTCGGCTTGCCGCGGCGCAGTTCGTCGTCGTCCATGCAGGGCATGTCGTCGTGCACGAGCGAGTACACGTGAATCATTTCCAGCGCCGCCGCCGCCGCATCGAGGCATTCGGCACGCGCGCCGGTCAGCTCGCCGGCCGCGTGGCACAGGAGCGGCCGCACCCGCTTGCCGCCGCCGAGCACCGCATAGCGCATCGCCTCGTGCAACCTGGCGGGTTCGGTCGTCTCGGCCGGCAGATAGTGTTCCAGAGCCGTTTCGACGCGTTCGAGCACCGAGCGCGTCCATTGTTCGAATGTCATAGGTCGTCCCCGCTCTCAGTCGCGGCTGTTCCTGCAGTATTCATGGGCAGCGGCTTGAGGGTCTCGCCATCGAGGACCCGCACCTGCTGCTCGACCTTTTCGAGCTGCTGTTGACAGAATGCGACAAGTGTCGCCCCGCGACGGTAAGCGGCCAGCGATTCCTCGAGGCTCAGACTGCCGCCTTCCATGCGCGCGACGAGCTCTTCCAGTTCGGTCTGCGCGGCCTCGTAGTTCTCCGGCAGCGGCGCGCTATCGCCGCTTTCGGCTGGTGCGGCGGCGGAATCGTTCGATGCGGTCTTCGCCATGAATAGTCGCAAAATTAAAACAAGTCGGACATTCTACGGCAAAAGCGACATTTTCGATCCGCTCGGCGGCCTGCGCCCCGCCGTGCTGTCTCGCTTCGAGCCTGTCCGATGCACACCCTTGCCCCGCTTCGACCCTGAAGTCTCGCAGAAAAAAAGGTCGAGGTCTGCGGCGAAAATGCCGAACTTTCTTGACATTTTTAACCCAAATCAGGGACTTAAGTGCCCCTGTCACAGGGAAACGGGTATAATTGCGGGCTCCCTAAATCGAATCTTCGATGGTTGGGTTGTTCACTGCTTTCACGTCTTCATCGGGAGTGGGAATGTCCAATCTGAGCAATGCATTGCAGTTGCGGTCTATTCATAGCCAGCTGCCAGTCACGGCTTACTTTGACGAAGCGCTTCTTACGCGCGAAATCGACACCCTTTTCAAGAAAGGTCCTCGCTACATCGGCCACGATCTCATGGTGCCCGAAGCGGGGGATTATTTTGCCTTGCCCAGCGAACGCGAGGGGCGGGTACTCGTCCGTAACCAGCAGTCGCAAGTCGAGTTGCTGTCGAACGTGTGCCGCCACCGGCAAGCCATCATGCTCAACGGCCGCGGCCAGACGCAGAACATCGTCTGTCCGCTGCATCGCTGGACGTACGACCTGAAGGGCGACCTGCTCGGCGCGCCCCATTTCGCCGACAACCCGTGCCTGAATCTCGGCGCCACGCCACTGCAGAACTGGCAGGGTCTGCTGTTCGAGGCCCAAGGTCGGAACATCGCGAAAGATCTCGCACGCCTCGGCACCAAGCGCCATTTCGATTTCTCGGGCTTCATGTTCGATCACGTCGAAGTCCATGAGTGCAACTACAACTGGAAGACCTTCATCGAGGTCTATCTGGAGGACTATCACGTCGCACCGTTCCATCCGGGCCTCGGCAGCTTCGTCAATTGCGACGATCTGACGTGGGAGTTCGGCGACTGGTACAGCGTGCAGACGGTCGGCGTGCACAAGGCGCTCGAGCAACCGGGCAGCCCGACGTATCGCAAGTGGCACGACGAAGTGCTGCGCTTTCGCGACGGCAATCCGCCCGAGTTCGGCGCGATCTGGATGGTGTACTACCCGGGCATCATGATCGAGTGGTATCCGCACGTGCTGGTCGTGTCGTGGCTGATTCCGCGCGGTCCGCAGAAGACCACCAACGTGGTGGAGTTCTATTACCCCGAGGAAATCGCGCTGTTCGAGCGCGACTTCGTCGAAGCCGAGCGCGCCGCCTATATGGAGACAGCCCGCGAAGACGACGAGATCGCCGAGCGCATGGACGCCGGCCGCCTCGCGTTGATGGAGCGCGGCGAATCACAGGTCGGACCGTATCAGAGCCCGATGGAAGACGGTATGCAGCACTTCCACGAGTTTCTGCGGCGCGAACTCGGCACGATCTGATCCGCGCCGCGTGGCGCATCGATCGACTCAAGGAAAGACGGGCTTCGACCCGTCTTTTTTTGTTTAGACTACCGATATAGACCGGCCATGCGCCAGCCGCGTGAACGACGCGGCCCGCAGCCGCCATCGCCCGTATCGAGGAGACGCTCATGCCCCACACTCATTACACCACCCTGATCTCCGCGACCAATCTTGCCGAGCTGCTCACGGCCGCGCCGGGCAGCGTGTTCGTGATCGACTGCCGGTTCGACCTCGCCGATACCGACGCGGGCGAGAAAGCCTGGCTGGCCGGCCATCTGCCGGGCGCGCACTATCTGCATCTCGATCGCGATCTGTCCGGGCCGAAGAACGGCTCGAACGGCCGGCATCCGCTGCCCGATCGCGCGCGGCTCGTCGAAACGCTGGAGTCGCGGGGACTGAAGCAAGGTCAACAGGTCGTCGCATATGACGCACAAGGCGGCATGTACGCAGCGCGCGTCTGGTGGCTGTTGCGCTGGCTCGGTCACGACGCGGTCGCGCTGCTCGACGGCGGGCTGCAGGCATGGGAAGCGGCCGGCCAACCGCTGACGCAGGACGTGCCCGCGCAGAACACCGGCGACTTCAAGGCGGCCGCACCGCTCGCCGTGACTATCGATACTCAGGCGGTCGAGCGCAACCTCGGTTCGAAGGAGCGAATCGTCGTCGATGCGCGCGCGGCCGATCGCTATCGCGGCGAAAACGAGACGCTCGACCGCGTCGGCGGCCATATCCCGCGCGCGCTGAACCGCTTCTTCAAGGACAACCTGACCCCCGACGGCCGCTTCAAGCCGGCGCACACACTGCGTGAGGAATTCCACGCGCTGCTCGGCGACACGCCGCCCGAACACGTGGTGCTGCAATGCGGCTCGGGCGTGACCGCCTGCATCAATTCGCTTGCGATGGAGGTTGCCGGCCTGCATGGTTCAGCGTTGTACGCGGGCTCCTGGAGCGAATGGAGCTCCGACCCGAAACGGCCGGTGGCGACGGGGGCGAAACCTTGAGCGCGAGCCGCCGCAAGTCGTAACCAGACGCGAGGAATTCGAGCAGCGCTTCAAGCCACACCGTGCTGCTTGAACCACACGAGCGCGCGACGCCAGCCATCCTCGGCATCGGCCTTCCTGTAGCTCGGACGGTAATCGGCGAAAAACGCGTGACCCGCGTCGTCATAAACGACGAACTGCGAGCCGCGTCCTGCTTGCGGCCCTTGCGCGATCGCCTGCTTCATCTGCTCGAGCGTGTCCTGCGGATTGCTTTGATCCTGGCGCCCGTACAGGCCGAGCACCGGCGCATGAAGGTCAGCGACGAGATCGATCGGATTGGCCGGCGTCATCGCATTCTTCGCGCCGGTCACGCGACCGTACCAGGCGACCCCCGCCTTCACGCGCGGATTGTGTTCGGCATAGAGCCACGAGATGCGCCCACCCCAGCAGAAGCCGTTCACGCCGAGCCGGTTCAGGTCGCCGCCGTTTTCGCCGGCCCACGCGACGGCTGCGTCGAGGTCGGCCAGCACCTGCTCGTCGGGTACCTTGCTGAGCAGTTGCTCGCTCAGTTGCTGGATGCTCGTGTAGACGGTCGGATCGCCCTCGCGCTCGAACAGGTTCGGCGCGATTGCCAGATAGCCCAGCTTCGCGAAGCGCCGGCAGACGTCCGCGATATGCTCGTGCACGCCGAAAGCCTCATGCACGACGAGGATCACCGGCAGATGCGTCTTGCCCTTCGGCTGCGCGCGGTAGGCCGGTATCAGCGTACCGAGCGAATGAAACGCCACTTCCCCTACTTCGAGGCCGTCGCTGTCGGTATGAATGGTTTGCGCCGAGACTGGCAGCACCGCCGCCGCGAAACCGGTGCCCAGCGCCGCCTTGATGAAGGTGCGCCGATCGAAAGGAACGTGCGGGATCAGACAGTCGACTTCAGGCTTCAGCACGGGACGCTCCTCGAAGTATTGTTAGAGGCAACAGGATACGCCTTGCGCGCATCCCGTTGCACATTCAACTGAGGAGAATGTCCGCGCCTGTCAGTGCAGCTTGACGCGCGGCAGCGTGGTACGGTGCAACCAGTGCGCAAAGGTGTCGAGCACCATGCGCGGATAGCCGTGCAGCGCCGCGATATGCAGCCGGTACAGCGACATGTACATGAAGCGCGCGAACAGCCCTTCGATCAGCATATTGCCGCCGATCACCCCGCCCATCAGATTGCCGACCGCGCTGAAGTGGCCGAGCGAGACCAGTGAACCAAAGTCGCGATAGGTGAATTCCGGCAGCGGCTTGTTGTCGAGGCGCGCGGCCAGTGCCTTCAGCAGAAAGCTCGCCTGCTGATGCGCGGCCTGCGCGCGCGGCGGCACGTTGCGCTCGTTGCCCGGCCACTCGCAGGCCGCGCAGTCGCCGAGCGCGAAGATGTTGTCGTCGATCCCGGTTTGCAGCGTACGGCGCACGACCAGCTGGCCGAGCCGGTTGACCGGCAAGCCGTCGAGCTGACCGAGCACCGCCGGCGCCTTGATGCCCGCCGCCCACACGGTCAGATCGGCCCGCACGGTGTGACCGCTCGCGGTGCGGATGTAGCCCGGCGCGACCTCGGCCACCGTCTCGCCGATCATCAGCTTCACGCCGAGCTTGGTCAGCAATTCGGCGGTGGCCGTGGAAACGCGCTCCTGCAACGCGGGCAGAATGCGCGGCCCCGCCTCGATCAGCACGATGCCGACGTCATGCCGCGGATCGAGCTTGTGCAAGCCATACGCGGACAACACCTGCGCGGTATTGCGCAACTCCGCCGACAACTCGACCCCCGTCGCGCCGCCGCCGACGATCGCCACCTGAATGCGCGGCTCGCTGGACGACCACGTGCCGGGTCCCGGTCTCGACTCGACGGGCTCGTGTGCCTGATGCTCGGCGCGCATGCACGCCGCGATCAGGCGCTTGCGGAAACGCTCTGCCTCGCTAACCGTATCCAGTGCAATGGAGAATTCGGCCGCTCCCTTGACGCCGAAGAAGGCCGTGGTACTGCCGATCGCGATGATCAGCGTGTCGTACTCGAGCTCGCGTTCGGGCAGCAGTTCAGCGCCGTCGTCGTCCAGCACGGTGCCGAGCGTAATGCGTCGGTTCGTGCGGTCGAGTGCGGTCAGGTCGCCTTGCTGGAATGCGAAGCCATGCCAGCGCGCCTGCGCCGCGTACGGGAGCTCCTGCGTGAACGGGTCCATGCTGCCCGCCGCCACCTCGTGCAGCAGCGGCTTCCAGATATGCGTCGGATAGCGGTCGACCAGCGTCACCTGGGCCTGCGCGCTGCGCCCCTTCTTGTCGGCCCCATAGCGATCGCCAAGACGCGTCGCCAGTTCCAATCCTCCCGCACCTCCGCCAACGACGATAAATCGATGCATTGCACTTCTCCGTATAGCCGATGAATTATCTGTCGCGACGCTGCGCATGAATGCGCCGTCCTGAACCGATTGTCCTCGACCCGCCTAAGAAGTCACAAGTCGCCAAAACCCATGTGTCACATGCGCACGACGTTATCGCGCGCATGTCACGGGCATGTCAATGCGCTTCCTCCCAGTTCAGGCCCGCACCGACCTCGGCGACGAGCGGCACCTTCAGCGCGGCGACGCCGCACATCAGTTCTGGCAGGCGCTTGCGGACTTCGGACAACTCAGCGTCGGGCACTTCGAGAATCAGTTCGTCATGCACCTGCATGATCATCCGCGTGCCGATCTTCGAGTCTTCGATCCAGTTCTGTACGGCGATCATCGAAAGCTTGATCAGGTCAGCCGCGGTGCCCTGCATCGGCGCGTTGATCGCGGCACGCTCGGCGGCCTGGCGGCGCGGACCGTTGCCGCCGTTGATCTCGGGCAGCCACAGACGACGGCCGAACACCGTTTCGACGTAGCCCTTCGCCTTCGCGCTCAAACGTGTCTCGTCCATATAGCGCGCGACGCCGGGATAGCGCGTGAAGTAGCGGTCGATATAAATCTTCGCCGCATCGCGCGTGATGCCGAGGTTCGACGCGAGTCCGAACGCGCTCATGCCGTAGATGAGCCCAAAGTTGATGACCTTCGCGACGCGCCGCTGATCGCTCGACACTTCGAGCGGCGTCACGCTGAAGATTTCCGACGCGGTCGCGCGGTGAATGTCCTCGCCCTGCGAAAACGCGCGCAACAACGATTCGTCGCCCGAGATGTGGGCCATGATGCGCAATTCGATCTGCGAATAATCGGCGGAGACGAGCTTGTGCCCGAGCGGCGCGATGAACGCCTCGCGGATGCGCCGACCTTCGCCGGTACGCACCGGAATGTTCTGCAGGTTCGGATCGTTCGACGCGAGCCGCCCCGTCACCGCGACGGCCTGCGCGTAGTTCGTATGCACGCGGCCGGTGTGCGGATTGACCATGCGCGGCAGCTTGTCGGTATAGGTCGACTTCAGTTTCGACAGGCCGCGATGTTCGAGCAGAATCTTCGGCAGCGGATAGTCTTCGGCGAGCTTCTGCAACACCTCTTCGTCGGTGGAAGGCGCACCGCTCGGCGTCTTCTTGATGACCGGCAGTTCGAGCTTCTCGAAGAAAATCTGACCAATCTGCTTTGGCGAGCCGAGGTTGAATTCGCCGCCGGCCAGTTCGTACGCCTTGCCTTCGAGTTCGATCAGACGCGTGGCGATCTCACTGCTCTGCTGACGCAGCTTCTCCGCGTCGATCAGCACGCCGGTCCGCTCCATCTTGCGCAGTACGCGCGAAGTCGGCACTTCGATCTCGCGATACACGTCGTCGAGCGACTTCTCTGCGGCGATCTGCGGATACAAGGCCTGATGCAAACGCAGCGTGATGTCTGCGTCTTCGGCCGCATATTCGGCGGCTTTGTCGAGCGCGACTTCGTCGAAGCCGATCTGCTGCGCGCCCTTGCCCGCGACCTCTTCGTACTTGATCGTCTTCACGCCGAGATGACGCAGCGCGAGGCTGTCCATGTCGTGCGTGCGATGCGATTCGAGCACGTACGACTCGAGCAGCGTGTCATGCTCGACGCCGCGCATTTCGATGCCGTAATTCGCGAGCACCTGTTCGTCGTACTTCAGATGCTGGCCGACCTTCTTGTGGCCGGCGCTTTCGAGCCACGGCTTGAGCTTCGCGAGCACTTCGTCGCGCGGCAGCTGCACCGGCGCGTCGGGGCCGCGATGCGCGAGCGGCACATACGCGGCGCGGCCCGCTTCGACCGACAGCGACAAGCCGACGATCTGCGCGATCATCGGATCGAGCGACGTGGTCTCGGTATCGAACGAGGTCAGCTCGGCCGCATTGATCCTGTCGAGCCACGCGTCGAGCTGCTCCCATGTTTGCACGGTCTCGTAGTGGCGCTCGTGATCGACTGACAACGCGGGGGGCACGTCGGTTTCCGGACCTTCGACCGCATCGGCGATTTCGACTTCGCGCAGCCACGTCTTGAAGCCGTGGCGCGTGAACACCTCGCGCAACTCTTCGCGCGATTCGGGAAGGCTCGGCAAACTTTCCTCGATCGACACGATGTGCCCGGTCAGATCGCAATGACGCTCGACTGTGACGAGCTTGCGCGCCATCGGCAAAAAGTCCAGCGCGCGGCGCAGATTCTCGCCGACCGCGCCCTTGATCTCGCTCGCATGCCCGACGATGCCATCTAGCGACTCATATTGCGTCAGCCATTTGACCGCGGTTTTCGGACCGCACTTCTCGACGCCCGGCACGTTGTCGACGGTATCGCCGATCAGCGACAGATAATCGATGATGCGCTCCGGCGGCACACCGAACTTCGCGACCACGCCGTCGCGGTCGAGCGTTTCGTTGGTCATCGTATTGACGAGCGTCACGCGGTTCGACACGAGCTGCGCGAGGTCCTTGTCGCCGGTCGACACGACCACGTTCATGCCGAGCTTTTCCGCTTCGGTGCACAGCGTGCCGATCACGTCATCCGCTTCGACGCGATCGATCATCAGCAGCGGCCAGCCGAGCGCACGCACCGCGACGTGAATCGGCTCGATCTGACGGGCAAGATCTTCCGGCATCGACGGACGGTTCGCCTTGTATTCCGGATACCAGTCGTCGCGAAACGTTTTGCCCTTGGCGTCGAACACGCACGCGCTATACTCTGCTGTGACTTCCTTGCGCATGCGCCGCAGCATGTTGATCATCCCGTAGAGCGCACCCGTCGGGCCACCCTCGGGACCGCGCAGATCAGGCATCGCATGGTAGGCCCGGTACAGATAACTCGAACCGTCGACCAACAGCAGGGTCTTACCTTCAAGGCTTCGTTCTTCAGGCATTATGACTAAGAGAAAAGTGATTCCGAGTCTGCGATCGCTCGCAGATCAAGAGCGCGCAACGGCCAAGAAAGCCCGCGCATCGTGGCAGATGTTCACGATTATGGCAGAGTTTATCGAGGCGACCGAGTACCTGTCGGAGATTCGCCCGGCGGTCAGCATCTACGGTTCGGCGCGCCTGAAACCGAACTCGCCGTACTACAAACTCGCCACGCAGATCGCGCGCAAATTGTCGGATGCTGGCTTCGCGGTGATCTCCGGCGGCGGCCCCGGCATCATGGAAGCGGCCAACAAGGGCGCGCATGCGGGCAAGGCGCCCTCGGTCGGTCTGAACATCGAGTTGCCGCACGAGCAGTCGGGCAACCAGTGGCAGGACATCTCGCTGCGCTTCCGCCATTTCTTCACGCGCAAGGTCACGTTCGTAAAGAACTCGGACGCGGTGATCGTGATGCCCGGCGGCTTCGGCACGCTCGACGAACTGGCCGAAGTGCTCACGCTGATCCAGACCAAGAAGTCGCGCCATGTGCCGATCATTCTGGTCGGCGCCGAGTTCTGGGAAGGTCTGCTCGCGTGGTTCAAGAGCGCTCTGATTCCGATGGGTTTGATCAATCCGACCGACATCGATCTGATGCAGGTGATCGACAATCCGGACCAAGTGCTCGAAGCGGTGCTCAAGTTCTACGAAGACCGCGAGGAAGGCGAAGTTCATCCGGTCAAGTCGGAAGAAGACCGGATGTTCTACCTGTGATGGCAAGAGGCTGCGCGCCTCGCATTGCGCGTAGCACGATGCCTATCGTCGCGCACATGGCGGGCAGCCTTCGGGCTGCCCGCTTTCGTTTAGCAGGCCAGTTTGCGGCGCGCTGACTGTCAACCGGATTGGCGAACAAATCGTTTGCACGCTTGCCGTCCGGCGCTAACGTGCTCAGCTGGTACTCGAAGCTCGCAATCTGAACGAACTCACCTCACCCGAAGCCGCGCTCGCACTCGCGCCGACGTTGCGTGAGATCTTCGGCGGCTTTCTCGGCCTCGGTCTCATTTCATTCGGCGGCGCGTTGCCGCTCGCGCGCCGCGCACTCGTCGATGCTGCGACTGCCGCTGCTGCCGACGATGCTCGTGCTCACGCCGCTCAGCATTTATCTTGCTGCAAGGAGCGCGCGATGAACGACATGCTCGATTCCCTTGCGGCGATTTTTAGTCAGCTGTCGCCGCTCGCGTTCGGCGGCGGCAATACGATCCTTCCGGAGATGCAGCGGCAGGTGGTCGACGTGCATCACTGGATGCCGGCCAGCGAGTTCAGCGCGCTGTTCGCGCTCGCTCAAGCCGCGCCCGGCCCGAACCAGATGATCGTCACGCTGATCGGCTGGCATGTGGCCGGCTGGGCCGGCATGCTCGTCACGTCGATTGCGAAGTTCGGGCCGTCGTCGCTCCTGACGATCCTCGCGCTGCATGCGTGGGACCGCTTCAAGGACCGTCCGTGGCGCCGCTTTGCGCAGCTGGGACTCGTGCCGGTGACGACCGGCCTCGTCGCGGCGAGCGCGGCGCTGATCGCACGCGCGTCGAATCCGACCGCGATAGCGTGGGCGATTACTGCGTTCACGGCCGTGATGGCGACGAAGACGCGGATTCATCCGCTGTGGCTGCTGGCGGCGGGGAGCTTGATCGGGTTGACCCGGTTTCGGGCAGGGTTGAGCCGGCGAGCGTCACCTCGACAACCAACGAAGCCGATTGGTTCCGACGTCGCTCGCGAGCCATCTTCAAAGCGGCACATCCAGCGTAAGCGGGCTGTTTATCAGTGCCTCGGCCTGAGTTACTGAAACGCGACTTCCGCGAAACTCCGCAGCTTGCGGCTATGCAATCGATGCAGCCCATTCATCCGCAGCAGTTCCATCGCCTTCACGCCGATCTGCAGATGCTGATCGACCTGCGCGCGATAGAACTGATCGGCCATGCCCGGCAGCTTCAGCTCGCCGTGCAGCGGCTTGTCCGACACGCACAGCAACGTGCCGTAAGGCACGCGGAAGCGGAAGCCGTTCGCGGCGATCGTCGCGCTTTCCATATCGAGCGCGATTGCACGGCTTTGCGACAGCCGCTGCACCGGCTCGCGATGATCGCGCAGCTCCCAGTTGCGATTGTCGACGCTCGCCACCGTGCCCGTGCGCATCACGCGCTTCAGCTCGACGCCGTCGAGCTGCGTGACCTGCGCGACCGCGCGCTCGAGCGCGACCTGCACTTCGGCGAGCGCCGGAATCGGCACCCACAGCGGCAGATCGGCATCGAGCACATGATCTTCGCGCACATAGCCGTGCGCGAGCACGTAGTCGCCGAGACGCTGCGTGTTGCGCAGTCCCGCGCAGTGGCCGAGCATGATCCACGCATGCGGACGCAGCACCGCGATGTGATCGGTGATGGTCTTCGCATTCGACGGCCCGACCCCAATGTTGATCATCGTGATGCCGCTGCCGTCCGCGCGTTTCAGGTGATAGGCCGGCATCTGCGGCAGACGTGGCGGCAGCGTGCCCTCCTGCGCCTGCTCGCCGAGATTCTCGTTGTAGGTGATGACGTCGCCGGGCTCGACGAACGACGTGTATTCGCTGCGATAGGCGCGCAATTCCTCGTCGTCGGTACGGGCCATCATGCCCCGGCCGAGCTTGACGAATTCGTCGATATAGAACTGGTAGTTGGTGTACAGCACGTAGTTCTGCACATGCGTCGGCGAGGTCGCCGTGTAGTGCTTCAGCCGATGCAGTGAAAAATCGACGCGCGCCGCCGTGAACAACGCGAGCGGATGCGGCTCGCCCGGCAGCGGCTCGTACGTGCCGTTGACGATGCGGTCGTCGAGCAGCGCGAGGTCCGGTATATCGAAGATGTCGCGCATCAGGAACAGGCGCTCGCGGTCCAGATCGCCTTCGAGGTGGATGCCCTCGGCGAACGCGAAATGAATCGGAATCGGCTGGTCCGACACGCCGACTTCGATCTGCACGTGATGATTCTTCGCCAGCAGCCGCAGTTGCTCGCGATAGTAGTTGCCGAACAGGTCTGGCCGCGTGACGGTCGTCTCGAACACGCCCGGCCCCGCGACGAAACCGTACGAGCGGCGTGAATCGACGTGCGTGTTGACCTCGGTACGCACGCGCACGAACGGATAACAGGCGCGCACGCGATGGTCGAACTGCTCGTTGCGGCGATAGCGCGCGAACGCATCGCGCAGGAACGACGTGTTCGCCTCGTAGATCGCGGCGAGGCGGGTGACGGCCTCGGCCGCGTCGTCGAAGCCTTCGGTTGGGAAGCTGTTGGCGGGAGTCTGCACCGTGCGCTGATTGATATCGTTGTTGATCATCATCGTTCACCCTTTTTGATGAGACGACATTACCACGGAACCCGCTGTTGCCAAATGTCGGCGGCGACGCTTGCAACAGCGCCCGCGAGAACGCGCGCAGGTTGCGCGAAACCGGCGCAAAATAAGGCTTGGCGCCCGTGCGTCAGGCCGGATTTGCTAGAATCCGGGCACCCAATCGGAGAATCACCATGAAGCTGCTCCTTCCCATCGCTGTTGCGCTGGCTCTGGCCTTCGGCAACGCCGCGATGGCTGCCCAGCCCGTCGACGAACCGCCGGCCGCCGGCGTGCCCCAGTCCGCCAATGAACGGGCCGGTCTGCCGGACCTGGACAAGATCAATCGTCCGGGCGCAGAGGTCAGCTCGAAGGTCGACATCAACGTTCCGCGCACGCCGAGCTTTCACGAAGTCAGCCCGAACGGCACCGAAATCACCGAATTCCGCGACAAGGGCAAGCCGGTCGAAATCGACGTGCATTCGAATTTCGGCACCCGCTACCAGATGAGCGCGTCGCCCGACACGTCGCCCACCGTCCACGACAGCGGCAAGCCCAGTACGCGCTTGCCATCGGTGAATCTCCACTATTGATCGTTACGAAAGCGGCACGCCGGCAACGGCGGCCGCGGCGCGAGCGCGCCCCCGCTTAATCCGATCGCGGCCGCTGCGCGATGAACCCGCGCTGAATGCGGCGACGCTTGCACTTCGCCGTTCCGCATTCGTCGCCCGCTCCGCCACATTCGTTTGTCTCACCTCGCACTGGCCGCACCGCGCCAGCCCGACCAACCTGATCCGACGTTTCCGCATGGCCGTCTTCACCGCTGTCAACGAATCCCAACTCGCAGAATGGATGAGTCACTACGATCTCGGCGATGTCGTCGAGTTTCGCGGCATTTCGTCCGGCATTGAAAACAGCAACTTCTTTCTGACGACGACGCGCGGCGAATACGTGCTGACGATTTTCGAAAAGCTGACAGCTGAACAACTGCCGTTCTATCTGAACCTGATGCGGCATCTTGCCGCGCATCGCGTGCCGGTACCGGATCCGATGCCGCGTCTCGACGGCGCACTGTTCGGCATGCTGCTCGGCAAACCCGCGACCATCGTGACGAAGCTCGAAGGCACACCCGAACTCTCGCCGGGCGTCGAGCATTGCGTCGAGGTCGGCCAGATGCTCGCGCGCCTGCACCTCGCGGGCCGCGACTATCCGCGCTATCAGCCGAACCTGCGCAGCCTGCCGTGGTGGCGCGAATCCGTGCCGACGATCCTGCCGTATCTGGAAGGCGAGCAGCGCGATCTGCTGGCGTCCGAGCTTGCGCATCAGGAAGCGTTCTTCGCCTCCGCCGATTACGCGGCAATGCCCGCGGGCCCGTGCCACGCCGACCTGTTCCGCGACAACGCGATGTTCGCTCACGCGGCGCCCGACACCGGCCACGAAGTGCGGCTCGGTGGTTTCTTCGATTTCTATTTCGCCGGCTGCGACAAGTGGCTGTTCGACGTCGCGGTGACGGTCAACGACTGGTGCGTCGACCTCGCGACCGGCAAGCTCGACGCCGAGCGCACCGAGGCGCTGTTGCGCGCGTATCAGACGGTGCGGCCGTTCACCGTCGAGGAAAACCATCACTGGGGCGACATGCTGCGTGCGGGCGCATACCGTTTCTGGGTCTCGCGCCTGTATGATTTTCATTTGCCGCGCGCGGCCGAACTGCTGAAGCCGCACGACCCCGGTCATTTCGAACGCATTCTGCGCGAGCGCCTGCAGGGCATCGCGAATCCAGGCATCCATACCTCATGCAACTGATCGAAGTCCCCGCGAAAACCGGCTATGTGTGGTTCCGCCAGGGTATCTGGCTGTTCCGCAAGAATCCGCTCGCCTTTCTGACGCTGTTCTTCACCTATTTGCTGGTGATGACGCTCGTGTCACAGATTCCGTTGGTCGGCGGCGTGTTGCCGCTATTGTTCATTCCCGGTGTCGCGGTCGGCTTCATGGCCGCATGCCGCAACACGATCGCGGGCAAACCGGTGTTTCCGACCATCCTTGTCGACGGCTTTCATTCGTATGGCCCGGTGGTCGCGCGGCGGCTGCTCGTGCTCGGCGTGCTGTATGTCATCGCCATGGCGCTCGTGCTGGCCGGCTCGGCGCTCGCCGACGGCGGCATGCTGCTGAAGGTGATGCTCGGCAACGCGTCGATGGACGAGAACACGATCGCCAACAGCAATATCCCGCTCGCGGTGATCACCGCGCTCGCGTTCTACATACCGGTCGCGATGCTGTTCTGGTTCTCGCCCATCCTCGCCGCCTGGCACGACGTGCCGCCCGTCAAGGCGATGTTCTTCAGCGTCGTCAGTTGCTGGCGCAATCGCGGCGCTTTCGTCGTATTCGCGGCGCTGTGGTTCGCAGTCGCAACGGTCGTGTCGATCGGGCTGTCCGCGCTGATGCAGGCGCTCGGCGCGGCCGACTTCGCGTTCGCGATCCTGATGCCCGCGACGATGATCGTCACGACCATGCTGTACTGCTCGTTCTACGCGACCTATCGCGGCTGCTTCGGCGTGCAGACGCCGCAAACGCCGGATCTGCCGACCACGCCGGCGGCCTGATCCGTCGTTCCCGCGCGGGAGCCGTTCTGGCGCCCGCGCGCGCCGCGTGTTCCGCGCGCACCTTCCCGACGTCTCTGTCGACACACCTGTTCCCGACGCCCGGCATCCTGAATCGACTTGCGGCACAATGGTTTGCGTGCAATCCATTTGCACGCTCTTTTTGCCGAGATGAATCATGACCCAGCGCCCCGCTCTCCCCTTCACGCTCGACGAGCAACTGTGCTTCGCGCTCTACTCGACCTCGCTCGCGATGACGAAAGCGTACAAGCCGCTACTCGAAAAGCTCGGACTCACGTATCCACAGTATCTGGCGATGCTCGTGCTGTGGGAAACCGACGACGTCACCGTCAAGGACATGGCCGCGCGCCTGAATCTCGATCCGGCGACGGTCACGCCGCTGCTCAAGCGCCTCGAAGCGCAGGGACTCGTCGAGCGCGCGCGCGGCACCGACGATGAGCGCCTCGTCTACATTCGCCTGACGAGCGCGGGCAAGGCGCTCAAGCGTCAGGCGCGCGACGTGCCCGGCGAAATCTTCTGCGCGACGCAGCAGACGGCGGACTTCCTGCTGCGTCTGCGCGACGACCTCACACGCCTGCGCACGACGCTCAACGACTTCATGGACCAGTAGTGCGATAACTGAAAAGGACTAGTTCCGGTTCCATCGCAAAATTAATTTGCACACAAATGATTTGTGTACTATCTTGGTCACCTGCCGCTTCGCTAGCGCTTCGCCAGACCGGCGAACCGGCAGCCAGCGGCAAACAAGCCAACCCTGACCCCAGACTAGGAACTGCACCATGAACATCCTCTACAAGGCAAGCGCAACGAGCACCGGCGGCCGCGACGGCCGCGCCGTATCGTCGGACGATGCATTGAACGTGAAGCTGGCGGCACCGCGTGAACTCGGCGGAAATGGCGCAGCAGGCACGAATCCCGAACAGCTGTTTGCAGCCGGCTACTCGGCCTGTTTCCTGAGCGCCATGAAGTTTGTCGCCGGCCAGCGCAAACAGGCCCTGCCGGCCGACGCGCAGGTTTCCGCCGACGTCGGCATCGGTCCGAACGACAAGGGCGGCTTCGCGCTCGACATCGACCTGCGTATCACTCTGCCGGGTCTGGCTGCGGACGCTGCCAGGGAACTGGTGGATGCAGCGCACCAGGTCTGCCCGTACTCGAACGCTACGCGTAACAACGTCGCGGTTCGTCTGCACGTCGCTTGAGGTCAGGTCGGCCGTTGCGCCGATCGGCAATGCTCAAGAAGAACCGCTCACGGCGCATTACCCGGTGCCGTCGCGAGCAGCGCCCGCACCCTGCACAATAGGGCCGGGCGCTGATTGTTTTCGCGCGCGCGGCACGCATCCTGCGTAGCCGGTCCTCGACCACCTTCAGCCCGACCGCCTCTCCCGATGACACGCGCCCGCCGCCTGCACGACAGCTTCGACTCCGGCCTCGTCTGGTTCCGCCGCGATCTGTGCAGCACCGATCATGCCGCGCTGTACTACGAGCCCAAGCATTGCGAGCGTATCTGGTGCGTGTTCGTATTCGACACGACGATCCTGCAGCCGATTGTCGATGCCTGGCAGACGCGCCACCCAGGCGAGCCGGTGCAGGATCGCCACACTCGACCAGCTCGGCTTCGCGCCTGGCAACCTGACGGACTTGCAACTGGCCGCCGGCATGAGCGGCGCCCAACAGCTGCTCGACGATTTCCTCACGCGCATCGACAGCTACGCGGAACGGCGCGATTTCCCCGCTGCGAAAAGCCGTGCTATCTGTCGGTGCATCTGCGCTTCGGCACGGTGTCGATCCGCACATTGGCGCGGCTCGCGTACGAGATGTCGCTGCAACCCGACGGCAAAGGCGCCGCGACATGGCTGTCGGGACTGATCTGGTGGGATTTTTACTTCATGGTCCTCGCGCACCACCCGCGCCTCGCGAAAAGCGCGCCGTTCAAGCCGGAATACGAGCAGTTGCACCAGGAAAAAGGCCGCTCGGCCGACGCAGCGTTCGCCGCCTGGTGCGACGGCCGCACCGGCTATCCGCTCGTCGATGCCGCGATGCTGCAGTTGAACCAGACCGGCTATATGCACAACCGTCTGCGGATGGTCACGGCAAGCTTCCTCGCGAAAGATCTCGGCATCGACTGGCGGCTCGGCGAGCGATACTTCGCCGATTTGCTGAACGACTTCGATTGCTCGGCGAACAACGGCGGCTGGCAGTGGGCCGCCTCGACCGGCTATGGCGCGCAACCTTACGCCCGTATTTTCAATCCGGTCGGGCGATCCGAAAAATTCGACCCCGACGGCGCTTTATCAAACGATATCTACCGAAGCTCGGAACTTGCCGGCAAAATGGATTCACGCGCGGTGGCTGGCCGGCGCGGAGCGGCTCGCGGAATTCGGTGCATGGTACTGGGCGGGAATTATCCCGAACGGATCGTCGACCAGGCACAGGCCCGCGAGCGCACACTGGCCTGATACGGAAAGTGAGTGCCTGCTCACATTATTGAATAAGAAGGTCTGAAGGGGGCGAAGATGCGCCGTCTGCCGTCGCTGCTCGTGTTTTTGATCCTGACGCTGGCGGCCGGCTGGGCCGCGAGTCTGTCTCTGCCGGACGCGTGGTACACGGGCCTGCAAAAGCCTGTGTTCAATCCGCCGAACTGGGTTTTCCCACCGGTCTGGACCGTACTTTACGTGCTGATGGCGTTTTCCGCGTGGCGCGTGTGGAAGCGCGACGGCCTGACCGCGGCGGTCGTACTGTGGGTCGTGCAGCTGGTGTTCAACGCCGCGTGGATGTGGCTGTTTTTCGGCCTGCATCGGCCGGAGACGGCGCTGATCGACATCCTGATTCTGCTGCTACTGATCGTGATGCTGACGTATGTGTTCTGGCGGCGCGATCGCCTCGCGGGCATTCTGCTCGTGCCGTATGTCGTGTGGGTCGCGTACGCCGCGCTTTTGAACTACGCGTTGTGGCAGCTGAATCCGGCTGCTTGAGTGGAGTCTGTCAAGCGGGCGCGAAGGCCGCACGATGAGTAAAGGGGAGTGCGCGATACGGGCAATGGCCTTGATGGCGAACCCCAAACACCAGCGCCTCACCACGCGCCGATGTTCCGATTGCTGACGGCCTGATGCCGGTTACAGGCAGTCGGCTTAGCCGTAGTGCTGGCTCATCCACGACGGACGCGCGTTCGTCTCTTGATCGAGCTTGCGCATGCGGAATTCGAGATCGTAGAGATCGGTCGCTTCAGCGAGATAGGCGTCAGCGCGCTCCTTCGCGAGCTGGTCCGGCGACTTGGTCAGAAACAGGAACAGGCGGCTGATCAGATACATGGTTCACCTCGGCAGTGATAGCTAGGCGTTTACGCCTAAGGGATAACCCGCATTATAGGGGAAAACCCTGATTACATGCCACTGCTCATTTTCGAGGTGTTGCTCGGACGTCACCGCCCGACCGACGATGCCGCCAATCCTTCCTCGATGCGGCCCGCGTCCGTACGACGCTGATGCCGGAAAAACTCCCACAGCATGGCGCTCGCGTCCGGGCCCTTGGACGAATGGAAGGGCAGCGCATCGTCGCCGCCGGCCCATGCGTGACCCAGCCCCTGCACACGACAAACCCGCACCACGCGCCGCCCGCCGCGCAGATAATCGCGCATCACGACGCCATTTTTGCGGTCCTCGCGTGTCTCGCCGGCTTTGCGCGCGCCGTTTGCGTCAATGAGGCGGTTCAGACGCAGGAACTGTGTCGCCAACTGGTCCGCGTTGACCGGCGCCACCACATGGTCGGCATCGCCGTGGACGATCAATGCCGGCATGCCCGGGTATTGCGCGACGTTCGTGGTTTCGTCGACGAGTTCCGCCGGCTCGCGACGCGCGCCGCGCCGCATCACGTCCATCGCGGTAATGCCGGAGCGCGCCTCGCCGAAAGCGGGGCCGGAATGCAGCGCGACCGCGGCGAAATGCCCGGGGTACTTGACGGCCAATAGCGCGGTCAGCCCCGCGCCCGCCGAAATCCCCGCCACGTAGACACGCGCGCGGTCAAAGCCGTGGTGCTCGACCAGCGAATCCACCAGCGACACGACCGCGCGCGCTTCCGCGCCGCCCGCGTTGTCGCCGGCATCGTACCAATGCCAGCAGCGGTGCGAGTGCGCGTGCTTCGATTGCTCCGGATACACGACCGCGAAGCCGTAGCGGTCGGCGAGCAGGTTCATGCGCGTACCCTCGGCGAATTCGTCGATCGACTGCGTGCAGCCATGCAGCATCACGACCAGCGGCATCGCCTCATGCGCGTGCCCGGACGGGATATAGAGCCCGTACTGCAGGTGATTGACCAGCCGGCCCGGCGCGGCCGGCGCGGAGTGGAACGAGCGCGTCCACGCGCCGCTCGCCCACGCGGCCGCGCGTGGACGCACGCGCGACTCGCGCGGCGCTTCGCGTTTCATCGGCGTGCGTAGCGCGGCAGCCGGCTTCAGTGGATGAGCCTTGCTCGACGGTTTGGTGGTGGCGGCGCGAACCGGTCGCGCCTGCGCTCGCTTGGCGGTTTTTTGCGCGTGTTCGGTTTGGATCGCGAGCAGGCGCTTGAAACCACGCAGCCAGATTTTCGACAGGCTTTTTGCCATCGGCGATAACCTCGCAAAAGGGACAAAGGCGGACCCCAAAACTGCGGATCAGATGAAGTTGTGCAATGCACAATAACATCATTTTTCCTGCGGTGCTGAACACAGCGCCGCTCTTCGTGCCCCATTTCGATCGTCGCGAACCTTGCCGGAGCCCTGTCGTCAAACCACATCGATAGCCGTTCGGCAGCCCACATTCGGCGTGCAAAAGCGCTGTGCGCCGCAAGACTGTCGCGCGACACCCGACTATACTGGCGGTTGATCTCCCGACGTGTCGATCCGGGCCGCATCGGCGTTTCGTGCCGGCCGCGCGCCGATTTCCACCAACCCGATTTCACGCGACCCGCGTCGCGCTCCCGCCATGCCCGATTTACCGATCCACCTGTGGTATTCGATCACCAGCCTCGGCGGCGCCGGCTTGACGCTGCCGCTCGCGCTCGCCATCGCGCTGTGGTTGGCGGTCGGCTACTCGTGGCGGCTCGCGGCCTGCTGGCTCGCGCTGCTCGGTACGGCGATCGGCGTCGTGACCTTGACCAAGCTCGCCTTCCTCGGCTGGGGCGTCGGCGTGCGCGAGCTCGATTTCACCGGCGTCAGCGGTCACTCCATGCTGTCCACGGCCGTCTATCCGGTCGCGCTGTTTTTGATGCTATTGCCCGCGCGCCGCGCCGTCCGGCTGCTCGGCGTGCTCGGGGGGCTTGCCGCCGGCCTGGCGGTGGGCTTGTCGCGCGTCGCGCTGAGCGCGCATTCGCCGTCCGAAGCCGTGACTGGCTGCCTCGTCGGCGCGCTCACCGCGCTCGTGTTCGTGCGCATCGCGTGGAATGCGGAGCCGGGCCGGCTGTCGGCGCTCCCGGTCACCGTCAGCCTGATGGTGCTGGCAATCCTGATGCACGGCGTGCACGTGCCCACGCAGCGCTGGGTCACGCATATCGCATTGAAGGTGTCCGGCCACGACCGGCCGTTCATTCGCGCGAAATGGCTGTCCCCACGCGACATTCGACCGTCGGCCGCGCCGCTGTCGCAAACACGCAATACGCTCCAGCCGATGCGCGCGTCGGACATCTGAGCACGCTGCGCCGGCCCTTCCGCCGCGTTTTCAAGCTTCCTTTTACAGTTTCGTAGCACTTCCCTCGCTTCACGCCATACGTGAAGCGCTGCGCCGAATCGACCGTTTCGCCCACCGCTATAACCGCGCATATATTACGATAGCGTTTTTAAGCTACTGCTTCCCGTTCACGTCCGACTCCAGGTCCTTCATGACACTCTCTTGCCCTCTGAAGCAGTACGCGTTGTGCGTCGCAGCCGCCGTCGCCGTCGTGGTCAGCGTCAATGCCCACGCCGATGAACTGGTGGTCTCGGCCGCCGCCAGCCTGACCAATGCGTTCAAGGCGGTCGGCGACGCGTTCGAGCAACAGCATCCGGGCACCAAGGTTCTGTTGAACTTCGGCGCGTCCGACGTGCTGATGCAACAAATCGTCAAAGGCGCGCCCGCCGACGTATTCGCGTCCGCGGATCAGAAGGCAATGGACAAGGCCGCCGCCGAAAAGGTGATCGTGCCGTCGACGCGGCGCGACTTCGCCGCCAACTCGCTGGTGCTGATCGTGCCAGCCGACAGTCATTTCGCGCCCGCCAACCTCAATGCGCTGACGACCGCGAACGTCAAGCGAGTCGCGTTCGGCGATCCGGCCTCGGTGCCGGTTGGCCGCTACACGCAGGGCGCGCTTCAGGCCGCCGGCGTGTGGGACGCGGTCAGCGCGAAGGCGGTGCTCGCGTCGAACGTGCGTCAGAGCCTTGATTACGTCGCGCGCGGCGAAGTCGACGCCGGCTTCGTGTTCGGCACCGATGCCGCGATCATGCCCGACAAGGTCAAGGTCGCGCTGAACCTGCCGACGCAAACGCCGATCGGCTATCCAATCGCGCAGGTCGAAGGCAGCCATTACGCGGCCGACGCGCAAGCCTTCATCGACTTCGTGCTGTCGCCGGCCGGCCAGGCGGTGCTCGCGAAGTACGGCTTCAAGCCGGCGCATTGATTCACGGGGAGAGCACACGCTCATGCAACAGGCCTGGGTTCCGCTGCTGCTATCGCTGAAGGTCGCAGGCTGGGCCACCGCGCTCACTCTCGTGCTCGGCGTCGCGGCCGCGCTCGGCCTGTCGCGCTGGCGCTCCGGCGCGCGCGACGTGATCGATTCGCTGCTGATGCTGCCGCTCGTGCTGCCGCCCACCGTGCTCGGCTATTACCTGCTCGTGCTGCTCGGCCGACGCGGCGTGATCGGCGCGTGGCTCGACCGCTTCGACATCCAGCTCGTCTTCACGTGGCAGGGCGCGGTGATCGCGTCGACGGTGGTCGCGTTTCCGCTCGTGCTGAAGTCCGCGCGCGCCGCCTTTGAAGGCGTCGATCCGCAGTTGGAGCGCGCGGCGCGCACGCTCGGCGTCAGCGAAGCCGCGGTGTTTTTCCGCGTGACGCTGCCGCTCGCCGCGCGCGGGATCCTCGCGGGCGGCCTGCTCGCGTTCGCGCGCGCGCTCGGCGAATTCGGCGCGACGCTGATGATCGCGGGCAATCTGCCAGGCCGCACGCAGACACTGTCGGTCGCGGTCTATTCGGCGGTGCAGGCCGGCGACGACAGCACCGCCAACTTCCTCGTGCTCGTGACATCGGTCGCGTGCGTGACGATCCTGCTGCTCGCGGGGCGTCTCGTGCCGCAGCACACGCTTCTGAGAGCCCGCTGACATGCCGCTCAACGTCGCCATCCGCAAGACCTTCGAGACCGCCGAGCGGCGCTTCACGCTCGACGTCGCGTTCAGCGCGAGCTCGCAGCGGCTCGTGCTGTTCGGGCCGTCGGGCGCGGGCAAGAGCCTGACCTTGCAGGCGATCGCCGGCTTGCTGCGTCCCGATGAAGGGACCATCACGCTGCACGGCACCACCTTGTTCGATAGCGCGGTCGGCATCGATCAGAAGCCGCAGGCGCGCAAGATCGCGTATCTGTTTCAGGACTACGCGCTGTTTCCGCATCTGAATGTGCGGCAGAACATCGGCTTCGGGCTGCACCGGGGCTGGCTCAATCCGCGTGCGCGCGGCGCGCATGCGCAGGTCGATTACTGGCTCGATGCGCTCGAATTGAGGGGCTTGGCGGGCAATCACCCGGCGCAGCTGTCCGGCGGGCAGAAGCAGCGTGTGGCGCTCGCGCGCGCGCTGGTTTCGCAGCCGCGCCTGCTGTTGCTCGACGAGCCGTTTTCCGCACTGGATAGTGAGTTGCGCCAGCGCATGCGACGCGAGCTATCGGACCTGCAAACGCGGCTCGATATTCCGATGGTGCTGATCACGCACGATCCGGACGACGTCGCCGCATTCGGCGATCAGGTCGTGCGGGTCAGCGACGGCCGCGTGCGCGAGGATCATCCGTTCGCAGGATATGCGCGCAGCGAGGCGTCACCTCGTTGAGCGGGTGGCATTGCGCCTTGGTTACGCCCCGGCAACCTCAATCCTTCACGCCAAGTATCACGCTCGACGCCTTGAACACCGCGACCGCGCTCGCGCCTTCCTGCAAACCGAGCATGTCGACGCTGCCATTGGTGACGACCGCCGTGACCACCGCGCCGCCTTCGAGCCCGAGCGACACTTCCGTGTTCACCGCGCCGCGCTTCACGCTGTGCACGGTGCCAGACAACTGATTACGCGCCGACAGGTTCAACGGCGCATCGCGATCGCCATCACCCGGTACGAGCAAAACGACCCACGACGCCTTGATCAGCGCAAACGCCGCCACGCCGACCGCGAGCCCGAGGGCTTCGGTGCTCTCGTGCGTGAGCACGGCGACGATCGTGTGGCCGCCGGGCAGCGCGAGCGACACTTCGTCGTTGACGGTGCCGCGTTCGATCGCCGACACCGTGCCGTAGAACTGATTGCGCGCGCTCGTCTTCACGCCGATGCGGCCGATCAGGTCCCAGTCCGTCGCGAAGCCCTCGCCAATCGCCGCGCCCGCGCGTTCGAGAAAGCGTCGATGCTCGCGCTCGACCGCGCGAAACGTCTCGATCAGCTTCACCGCGCGCGGCGTCAGCGTCGTGCCGCCGCCGCCCTTGCCGCCGGTCAGACGCACGACGAGCGGCTCGCCGGCGAGGTTGTTCATCGTGTCGATGGCATCCCACGCGCCTTTGTAGCTGATGCCGACCGCCTTCGCCGCGCTCGTGATCGAGCCGGTCTCGCCAATCGCCGCAAGCAGCGCGATGCGGGCCGCGCCGCCGAGCGTCTGCGTGCCCGCCTGAAACCAGACGGAGCCGCCGACTTCGAGGGCATCGCGGGGAGGATCGGGGCGGTCGATGGTCATGGCAGAGAGTGGTTGAGGGTACGTGGTAGGGCGGCGAATCATTATAGCGACGCGCTCTTCCGCCGCTGGCCCCTACGCTTGCCGCTCACCATGGCACGACTCTGCCGAGGTAGTCGAGGTAATGCAAACCGGCACGGCCCTCGTAAGCGTCGATCGTGCTGACCAGGTTCGGGATGCTTTCGTCGATGCTCAGACGCGCGTCCGGCCCGCCCATATCGGTTCGCACCCAGCCGGGCGCCATCAGCAGCAGGGTTCTGGTATCGCTTCGATGACGCGCGGCAAAGCTTCGCATGAACATGTTGAGCGCGGCCTTGCTGCCGCGATAGACCTCGTAGTTGCCATTCTCGTTGTTGGCGACGCTGCCCTGCCCCGACGACATCACGCCGATCGTGCCAGTCGGCCGAACGAGATCCTGCAAGGCCTCGACGACCCGCATCGGACTCAACGCGTTCGTCACCATCACGCGCACGAATTCGTCGGTCGATACATCCGCGATCGTTTCACTATCGTCGTTCTTGACGCCGGCGTTGACGAACAGCAGGTCGATCGGACGTCCTTCGAGGCGGCCCCGCAACGCGGCGACCTGTTCGGGCATCGTGATGTCGACCGTTTCGACTTCGAGTGCGTTATGTGACGCCGTCGCAAGCTGTAGGAGCCTGGTCGTGGAATTTTGCCTGCCGGTCGCGATGACTCGCCAGCCGCGCTTCAGATACTCCTCGACCATCGCGAAGCCGAGGCCGCGCGAGGCGCCGATCAGAAGCACGGTTTTTTGCTGGTTTGCGGGTTGCATGGAGCGTTTCCTGTCGATGGACTCTGGTTAAAGCCGGTCCAGGAAATATAGTCTCGCGTGATACAGCGCGGAAGATGCAATGCTTGCACTTACCGACCGTGAATCGTCGACAATGAGCAAGCGCCCGAACCAGGAGACCGCGCGATGTCACCCTCTCGTGAATACTGGTTCCCAGCCAAACGCTATGGCTGGGGTTGGGGCCTTCCCCTGCGCTGGCAAGGATGGCTGACGCTGCTCGCGTATTTCGTGTTGCTCGGGGTGGTCGTTTTCCGGTTTCAACCCGCGGGTCATCCGCTCACGTTCGCCTTGCTGGTCGCGCTATTAACCGTGGCTCTCGTGGTCGTGTGCTGGCTGAAGGGCGAGCCGCCGCGCTGGCGGTGGGGTAAGGACTAGCAAGTCCGCTCAGCCACGCCAGCACCCACGTCTCTAGCCGGGTTTGCAGGTGGTCGGGTTCATTCGGTTTCGCTGTCGTCGGTGTCGGCATTGGAGTTGATTTCGTGTCGCATCGCCGAGCCTGCAAGTACGCTTGCTTGCAGGGGCGCGGCCTCCTTGCGCTCGCTGTACCGATCGGTCAGATAGTCCGAACGGTCCCGCACGAGCAGCGTGAACTTGATCAGTTCTTCCATCACGTCGACCACGCGATCATAGTAGGACGAGGACTTCATACGGCCATCGGAATCGAATTCCTGGTATGCCTTCGCGACCGACGACTGATTGGGGATGGTCACCATCCGCATCCAGCGGCCAAGCACGCGCAGCGCGTTTACCGCATTGAACGATTGCGAGCCTCCGCACACCTGCATCACAGCCAGCGTGCGCCCTTGGGTCGGCCGTATTCCCGCGCTTTCGAGCGGCAGCCAGTCGATCTGATTCTTGAATACGGCCGTGAGATTGCCGTGGCGTTCCGGGCTGCACCAAACCTGCCCCTCCGACCACTCGGACAGCTTGCGCAGTTCGACGACCTTCGGATGATCTGCCGGGACGCTATCGGCGAGCGGCAGGCCGTGCGGGTCGAATACCCGCGTTTGCGCTCCGAAATGACGGAGGATGCGCTCGGCTTCGAGCGTCAGCAGCCGGCTATACGACGTTGCTCGCAGCGACCCATAAAGCAGCAGGATGCGTGGCGGATGCGTTGAAGTGGTCACGGGTGCCAGCTTGTCCACGTCCGGTATATCGAGGTGAATAGGGCTGACGTTCGGCAGATCACTCATCACGATCCGTTTCTCCCCAAGTTGGGCGCGGCGTTCCGCTGCCCTGATTCGTACCATGCTTGCGAACGGTTCACGACCCCCACGACGAGCAGCATCACGGGGACCTCGATCAGAACCCCAACCACCGTCGCCAGTGCGGCACCCGAATGAAAACCGAACAGGCTGATGGCCGTGGCCACGGCGAGTTCGAAGAAGTTGCTTGCGCCAATCAGACTCGACGGGCCAGCGACGCAATGTGCGACGCCCAGCTGGCGGTTGAGCAGGTAGGCCAGTCCCGAGTTCAGAAACACCTGAATGAGGATTGGCACCGCGAGCATCGCGATCACCAGCGGCTGCTCAACGATCTGCTGACCCTGAAACGCAAACAGCAGGACCAGCGTCACGAGCAAGGCGCAGATGGACCAGGGACCGAGACGGGCAACGACGCTACGGAAATGCTCTTCGCCCTTTCGAAGAAAGCGTTGGCGCAGCAGTTGCGCGAGGATGACCGGGATCACTATGTAAAGGCCAACCGAAGCGATCAGTGTGTCCCAAGGCACTGTAATCGCGGACAGCCCGAGCAGTAACGCGACGAGTGGCGCGAACGCCACGACCATGATCGAGTCGTTCAGCGCGACCTGCGACAGAGTGAAATACGGGTCGCCCTTGCACAGCTGCGACCACACGAAGACCATTGCCGTGCACGGCGCGGCGGCGAGCAGGATGAGACCTGCGAGGTAGCTGTCGAGTTGCTCGACGGGCAGCCACGGCCTGAACACGTGACGAATGAACACCCAGCCCAACACGGCCATCGAGAACGGTTTGACGAGCCAGTTGACCGCGAGCGTCACGCCGATGCCGCGCCATTGGCTGCCGACCTGCTTCATCGCCGAGAAGTCGATCTTGATGAGCATCGGGATGATCATCACCCAGATCAGCACGCCGACGGGCAGGTTGACGTGCGCGACTTCCATGCGCCCGAGCGCCTGAAATGCGCCCGGCAACAACTGGCCGAGTATCACGCCTGCCACGATGCACAGCGCGACCCACACCGTCAGATAGCGCTCGAAGAAGCCGATAGCCGGGCGCGTTGCTGCACGAGCCTCAGCGCGACTCATTGGTTTCCTCTGCCGGACGCTCGCCAATGGCACGCATTTCGCGCTGGATTGCGTCGTGGTTGAGCGCGTGCAGCGGCAGGTTCACGAACTGGCTCACGCGATTCACGATCTGTCGATAGACCTTGTCGAAAACTTTGCGCTTCTCGTCGTCGGTTCCCTGCCAGGCTGCGGGATCTTCAAAGCCCCAGTGCGCGCTGATCGGCTTGCCGGGCCAGATCGGGCAGACCTCGCCCGCGGCCTGATCGCATACGGTAATGACGAAGTCCATCTGCGGCGCGTCGGGCGTTGCGAACTCGTCCCAGCTCTTACTGCGCATCTTCGCGGTGTCGTAGCCCAGTGCCGCGCATTTCTCGATCGCGAACGGATTGACTGCGCCGGATGGATGGCTGCCCGCGCTGTACGCGCGAAACTGTCCTTTGCCGAGCACGTTGAACAGCGCCTCGGCCATAATGCTGCGTGCGCTGTTGCCGGTGCAGAGAATCAGTACGGAATACGGTTTGCCGCTCACGTGCGGCTCCGAAATGAAATGCTTGCCTGGGACGGAGTGCAGCAGGCTGCCGCGGATTCGTTTGCTGCCAATGCCTCCTGGGTATGAGATTGCCCATAGATGGGAGCCGATTCGAGGGTCAGAAAGGTTTCCCAAGCCACGCCTTGCGGATCGACGGTCCACGCCTTGTCCGACTTCGCGTAACAGCATGTCGTGCCGCTCTGGTGCCGCACGGGAACTTCAGCGGCGGCGAAGCGCGCGTTCATCTCTGCCAGTTCCTCATCGGTTTCGACCTGGATGCCAATGTGATCGACGCCAGGTTTCGCCCCGCGTTGCGAGATCGCGAAGTTCACGACGGGGTCGCTCAACTCCCACTTGCAGTAATCGCTCTTGATGACCGTCGGCTCGACGTTGCCAAACATCGCGCTGTAGAAGCGGATGCTGTCGGCAAGATTGTCCACAGCCACGTGAATGTGCATGCGTTTCATGTTTCGTCTCGGCAGCAGTTGGAAAGGTCGCTCGCAGCGCACGATGCACCGGAGCAGCAGTTCTCTGTGAGGAAGCCGATCAGCGACGTCATCGCGTCGAAGTTTGCGGTGTAGATGACGAAGCGCCCTTCCTGTCGCGGACTCGCCAGTCCGGCGTGTGTCAGGTCTTTCAGGTGGAATGAAAGGCCGGAAGGCGAAATGCCTAACTGCTGCGCTATTTCGCCAGCCGCCATGCCTTCGGGGCCGGCAACGACGAGCTGGCGAAAGATCGCGAGACGGGATTCGTGAGCGAGCGCGCCGAGCGCGCGTACGGCATTGATCGTGTCCATAAAGACACTATATCCACTTCACCGTTATATTTCAATATTTGTTGAAATGTCGCAATTTGGTCGGTGGTTCGCTCTTCGATGACGCATGGCGCTAGTCGGGACGGCTTGCGTACTGCGCAATCCCATTCCCAAACGACCAGTTCTCCTTCTCGACCTCGACGAGATTGATGAACACATCCTCGGGCCGCACGCCCGGCGACTTCCCGAGTTCATTGACGATGCGCCGGTACAGCGCCTTCTTCTGCTCGACCGAGCGCGTGTTGCTGACGGTCAGCTGGATCACGACGAGATCGTCGCCGCGGTCGATATTCTGGTACTGCCGGTCATAGATCATGTTGTCGGCCGTGTGCTCGGTGATCAGCATGAACATGTCGTCCTTCGGCACGTTGAACGTGTCCACCAGCGAGCGCTGGATGCCGGCGCTCAGCGCCTGGCGGTACTCGGCCGGCTTGCCGGCGCGCAGTGAGATCCGGGTGAGCGGCATGATGGGCTCCTTGTTTGCGGTGTTGGGTTGAACACAGCTTAGGCGCGCTCGGTCATAATAAACAGATATCCCTGTCTATTTCATCCATTTCCATCCGAAATGAAAGTCCTCGATCTCGATGCGGTGCGCGCCTTCGTGCTGGTCGCCGATCTGCGCAGCTTCACGCGCGCCGCGGACGCGCTCGACACCACGCAATCGGCCGTCAGCCTGAAGCTGAAGCGACTGGAGGCGCACCTGGGCAAGCAGTTGCTGGAGCGCACGCCGCGCATCGTGCGTCTGTCCGCCGACGGCCACGCGTTTCTCGGCGCCGCGCGCGAGTTGCTGAACGCGCACGAGCGCGCGCTCGGCGCGCTGTCGGTGGAGCGGCGGCGGCTCGTGCTCGGGCTCAGCGAGCACGTTGCGGGCTCCGATCTCCCGCACCTGCTCGGCCGGCTCAACGCACATGATCCGGGCCTCGTGGTCGAGTTGCATATGGGCACATCGGCGGCGTTGCTCCCGCAGTTCGACGAACGCCGGCTCGATGCGGCGATCGTCCGCTACGGCGCCGACGAACCGCCGCGCGATGACGCGCAGACGCTATTCAGTGAACCGCTCGGTTGGCTCGCGACGCCGACATGGCTGCCGCGAGTCGGTGAGCCGCTAGCGCTCGCGCTATTGAGCCCGCCGTGCAACGTGCGTGACGTCGCGTTGCGCACGCTGACGGCGGCGGGGATCGCCTGGCAGGAGGTGTTTGTGGGTGGTGGCGTCGCGGCGGTGGGCGCGGCTGTGGCCGCTGGTCTCGCCGTGTCGCCGCTCGCGCGTCGGGTTGCGCCGCGCGGTCTGATCGACGTCGGCGCGCGGCTCAGCCTGCCGGCGCTGCCGGAATCGCGTGTGACGCTGCATTCGCGCGTGCGCGAGGCCCGCTCGGCGGAAACGCTGCGGCTGCTTGCAAACGGCCTCGCCGCGGCGTGACGCCAAGACCGATGCCACACCGCGCCGCGCCGCTCGAAGCAGCCTTAGTGGATGATCGGCGGCAGCGAACCGCTGCTGGCGGTCGCCGGATTGGGCACGGAGCCCATCGGCGCGATGTCGCTAACGTTTGCGGACGCGTCCGGCGAAGTCCGCACGGGCGGTTTGATCAGATTCGCGCGGGAAATCGCTGGCTTCGCCGCGACCTTGTCCACATGCGGACGCGCGGTGTGAGCCGCCGCGAAATCGGCGTGCACGACCTTGCCCTGAGCCGGCTTCGCGTGCGCCAGTTGCACATGTGGCTGCGCGTGCTTCGCGGTCTGCGCGGTCACGGTGGCGTGCGACCGGTTCGGGCCCGACGCCGCGACTTTCGTACCGCCTTTCACGTTCCCGCCCGCCACGAGATGTTTCTCGCCGTTCCCATACGCCGCGAGTTTGCCGCCGTGGGCCGCGCCGGCCGACGCGACATGGGTTGCCGCGTGCCGGGCGCTCGCCGTCTGCCGCGCATGCGCACCAGCTTTGGTCTTGATTCCGCCCTTGGCGCCCGCCTTCACTTTCACCGCCTCGGGTTTCTTCCGCGCGTGCGCCTGCCGGGTCACGTGTCCGCTCGCGATATGCCCGCTCGCCTCCGGCGGATTCCACACTTCCGCATAACCGGCAGCCAACGCCACCTCCGACACACACCACGCGGCCAGCGCCGCTGCTACTGCTCGAACCCGCATCTGCTGCTTCTCCTGATCGACGACTGCCAAAACGAGTCGGGACCATATTCTCTTGCAAAAATCCACTTTTGGACTAATATTCTTAAAAAGTACACATAGGGACTTACCCGCAATGGCTCACGCTGCCCGAATTTCCTCGCCCGAGGCATCGCCGCGACGATCGCTTTCGGAACCCACGCTGACGCAGATGTCCGCGGCCGGTCTGCGTGCGTTCTTCAACATCGCGCGCGACTGGGACCTGAGCGCCGACGAGCAGATCGTGCTGCTCGGCAAGCCGGGCCGCTCGACGTTCTTCAAGTGGAGGGCGACGCCCGAGACCGCGCGCCTCAGCCACGACACGCTGGAGCGACTGTCGCTGCTGCTCGGCATCTACAAGGCGCTGCAGATTCTGCTGCCGCAGCCGAGCGCCGCCGACACCTGGGTCAAACGTCCCAACAGCGCGCCGCCGTTCGGCGGCAAACGCGCGCTGGACCGCATGCTGGCGGGCAACATCAGCGATCTCGTAGCCGTGCGCCAGTATCTCGACGCAATGCGAGGCGGCTGGGCGTGACACAACCGCAATGGCAGGACCGCTGGACCAGCGCCGCGCTCGACTGGTCGCCCGCGTATCGCGTGATTCCGACGCGCTTTCCGGCCATCAACCTGTTCGATCGGGTCGCATCGCCGGAGGATTTCGACGCGCTGTACGCGCTCGAAGCGATGACCAACGACCGGCTGCGCACCGAAATCGGCGAACTCGATCTGGTGCCGCGCGAGGAGCGCCGTTTCGGGCCCGGCTACGGGCCGATCATGGCCGCGCTCACGCATCTGAATCCGCTCGGCAGCCGCTTTTCCGACGGCACCTACGGCGTGTTCTATTGCGCGCGTTCACGCGCGACGGCGATCGCGGAAACACGCTATCACACGGGTCAGTTTCTCCAGGCGACCGCCGAGCCGCCGATGCGTCAACAGATGCGTCTCTACACGGTAGTCGCACAAGGCAGCGTGGTCGACTTGCGTCGCGACCCCGAGTTCGATCCCGCCGTGCTGTCGCCCGACGACTACCTTCCCGGACAGGCGCTCGGGCGCGCGGTACGCGCGTCGGGCGCGCCGGGCATCGTGTATCCGTCGGTGCGCGACAGCGCTGGCGAATGCCTCGCGGCATTCCGCACGATGCTGCTGCGCGACTGCCATCACGCGGCATACCTCGAATACAACTGGAACGGCAGGAGCGTCGATATGGTGTTCGAGTTGAATCAGGTCGGGTGACAGAAGAGCGGTGAAGCAGCGCGGGGACTTCAGCCGTTCAAGGCAAGGCCAATTCCGCCGCCCCTTCCGCGCGCGCGGCCTCGACCGAGATCGACCAACGACGCAACGCCTGCGGCTGCACGATCGTCAACGTGCCGTCCGGCCCGAACGCGCCCGTATCGATGAACACTTGCGAGCCGATCTGCGTGATGTCGCGCACCGGCGTATGGCCGCAATAAGTCAGCGACAGCCCGCGCTGCCGCAGCGGATCGCCGTTGCCCAGCGCGAGCTCGCGACCCCACAGCAATTGCTGGCGCGTTTCGGCCGAATAATTGCCCGCGTCGAGCTCGGCGTCGGAGCCGAAAAATTCAGCGTGCAGAACGTTGAAGCGCGCCTTGCCGCTGCCGATCACGCGCACGAGCGGCAGCGTGCGCAGATGCTCGGCGTAATAGCGCAGGCGCTCGTCGGGCACGTCGACCGCCCACGCGCCGCCGATGCCGTACCACCACTGCCGCCGCAAGCGGCCGTCGGCGACCGCGCACAGCGCGTCCTCGTGATTGCCGAGCACCGCATGGAACCACGGCTTCGCGAGCAGCGCGAGCGCCTGCTCCGAGTGCTCGCCCCGATCGACCAGATCGCCGACCGAAAACAGCCGGTCGCACGTCGGATCGAACGCGATCTGACGCAGCAGGTAGCGCAAAGCGTCGACGCAGCCGTGCAGATCGCCGACCACGAAATCGCGGCCGGCCTCGTTGGCGTCGTGATGCTGAACGAAGTTGGCGGGGATGGAATTCATCCCACCATGATAATGCGGCCGACGCGCACGCGTATGCGGGGTGCCTATCGTATTCGCACGCTTCATCGATCAAGAAAGACATCGAACGACGCAAAAATGACGCTGAAACGCCACATTTGCGGTATGCGTTACCGGAAATGCACGTTTGCGCGAGTCACTCCTGGCGCGCGCCCGAGTCGTCCCGCGCGCTATTGCAGCGTGCGCAGCTTCGCCACCTGGTCGGCCGCGATCGTCGCCTGCGGATTGCCGAACTGTTTCGTCACGTAGTTGGTGATCGCCGCGATCTGCTCGTCGTCGAGATGGCCGCCGAACCCGGGCATCAGCACGTCCGCGTGCGCGGTCGTGCGATTCACGCCGTGCAGGATGACCAACGCGAGATTGTTCGCGTCGTTCGCGCCGACCGTCGAGTTGTGGATCAGCGACGGATACGCGCCCGGCGCGCTCGCGCCCACGCCCTGCCCGGTCCAGCCATGACAGGTCGCGCAATTGGCGACGAACAGCTGCGCGCCGTTCACGCCGGTGATCGCGGTGCCGCGCATGGCGGTGACGTCGCTGGCCGGCTTGCCCCATTGATGACGGGGACGCGCCTCGCCGCCGCTCACCGCCGGCACCGAGCGCAAGAACACGACGATCGAGCGCAGATCCACCGGCGTCAGGTACTGCGTGCTGTTCGCGACCACTTCGCCCATCGGGCCGGCCGCGTTTGCGCGGCTCGGCGCCGCGCCAGTCGACAGATACGACTTGAGTTCGTCGTCGCGCCAGTCGCCGACGCCGCTCAGCTTGTCCGGCGTGATATTGAACGCATGCCAGCCGGCCTGCACCGCACCGGAGAAACGCGCGCTCGACTTCAGCCCCTGCATGAAATTGCGCGGTGTATGGCATTCCTCGCAATGCGCGAGCCCTTCGACCAGATACGCGCCTCGGTTCCATTCGGGGCTCTGTTTCGGGTCCGGCACGAAGCGCCCCTCGGTGAAGTTGAACAGGTTCCAGAACACCATTAGCCAGCGCTGATTGAACGGGAACTTGAGGCTGTTCGAGGGCGGCGTGTAGTGAATCGGCGCGAGCGTGTTCAGATACGCGCGAATCGCGAGCACGTCCTGTTCGGTCACGCGTGTGTAGGCGGTGTATGGGAACGCCGGATAGAGCCGCTCGCCGCCTTTGCCGATGCCTTCGTGCATCGCGCGCATGAAATCGGCGTCGCTCCATTGGCCGATGCCGGTGTCGGGATCGGGCGTGATGTTCGGCGTCACGATCGTGCCGAACGGTGTGCTGATCGGCAGGCCGCCCGCGAATGGGCGCGACTTGTCCGCCGTATGGCAGGCCGCGCAATCGGCAGCACGGGTCAGGTATTGGCCCCGCTTCACGAGTTCGCCATTCGCGGCCTTGCCGGCGAGCATGGCCAGGCCGCCGACCGAAGCCTGCGCCGCGTCGTCGGCGCGCGCCTGGGTGATCGGCATTTCGTCGGTCGAGTCTGCGTCCGGGCCGTGCGACTCGTGCCACGCCATCGACAGCGCAAACAGCGAAAACGCCGCCGCGAGCGCCGCGCCGCCGAAGCGGCGGCGCTGGTTGACGTGCATCAGCACAGAGTCCGGCTGCGCGCGACAGGTTTTCTTCGTCATTGTGGCTCTCCGGTCGGCGCTCAGATTTCGCGCTTCAGCTTGTCGCCCAGTTTCAGCGACAGTGCAGCGATCGTCAGCGTGCAGTTCACCGACGCGGCGGTGGGCATCACGCCGCTACTCGCGATGAACAGGTTCGAATGATCGTGCGTGCGGCAGTCCGCGTCGACGACCGAACTCGCCGCATCGCTGCCCATGATCGTCGTGCCCATGATGTGATTGTTGGGCGCGAAGCTGTCGTCGAACGAGACCTCGGTGCCGCCGACTAGCGTCGCGATCTGCGCATACAGTTCGTGCGTATTGGCGGCGCTCTTCTTCACGTAGTCGTTGATCGAGTAGTAGATCTCGGGCTGAGGAATCCCGAGCGCGTCCTTGTGATCTGTCGACGGCACGATGCGGTTCTGCGGCTCCGGCAGATGTTCGTGAAAGCTGTTGATGTTCAGCGTGCGCGCCGCGCGGTCGCGAATCTGCCGGTCGAGCTCGGCGCCGGTCAGGCCTTTTTTCAGCAGGTCGGCGGTGACGGCCATCGTCGGCACGCCGTTCGACAAATGCAGCTTCTTCGCCGCGTAATCGGAGCGGAACGCGCCGTCGCGGAAGTTGACGATCGAGGTCATCTCCATCGGGCCACGGCCGGGCCACAGCGGTTCGTTGGCGAGAAACGTGACGCCGGTGCCGGGATGGTCCATCAGGTTGCGGCCCACCTGATCGGAGCTGTTGCCGAGGCCGTGCGGGAATTTGTCGGAGGTCGACATCAACATCAGCTTCGGCGTTTCGATGCCGTTCGCCGCGAGCACGAACAGCTTGCCGGTGACGCGTGTGCTATTGCCGTTCGGGTCCTTGTAGTGGACCGCGGTGATGAGCCCTTTGTCGTCCGCTTCGATGCGATACACGACCGCTTCGGGAATCAGCTTCGCGCCGGCCTGCTCGGCCTTCTCCGCGTGAATCACGCCGTTGTACATCGCGGCGATCGGGCAGATCGGCATGCAGTTGTTGTTGCCGCAGCAGGTGGGCCGCGCATCGTACGGCCGGCTGTTGCGCGCGACCGGTTCGGGCACGACCTTGAAGCCCTGCGCGTTGAGCACGTCGCTGAACCGCTGATCCATGTACGACAGTGGCAGTTGCTGCATCGGATAGGGCTTCGAGCGCGGCGAACCGAGATCGATCGAACTATCGGGACCGGACACGCCGAGCTGCACTTCGGCGGCCAAGTACCACGGCTCGAGCGTTTCGTACGGATACGACCAGTCGCGCCCGACGCCATACAGCTTGCGCAACTGGAAGTCCGACGGCAGCAGCCGCCACGCGGCGGCCGCCCAGTGCCAGGTCGTGCCGCCGACGAGCCGCACGTATTGTGAGTTGTACGGATAATCGCCCTTCTGGATCAGGTAGTTGTTCGCGGGCGCGTACTCGGGATGCGGCGCGTAAGGCGTCGACGGATACGGCGTCGCGAAGTCGGACCTGGCCGGCGAGTTGCGGAAGTTCTCGACGATCTGCCAGCGCGGAATGCGCGGCCCCGCTTCGAGCAGGATCACCGACGCGCCCGCCAGCGCCAGCTGATGCGCAACCAGACTGCCGGCGACGCCGGAGCCGACCACGACGATATCGGCGGATTGTGTGTTTGCCATCGTTTCTCTCTTCGATGCCCTGCCTGTTGCGGGCTTTGTTCGTGCGACGCTTGCGGGTCCGGCGTGCTGGTTGCGCTGCTGGCGTGGCCCGCTCGCGGGCTCGCGCGGCTCACGCGGGCGTCGGCTTCTGCGTCCAGTAGAACGGCACGTCGCGGCAATAGGAGGGAATCGTGAGCACGTCTTGCACGGGCTCGAACATCAGCGCCTTTTCATACGCGATCACCTGGACGTGCGGCATGTCGCCGACGAGGCCCAGGTACCACGCGCGCATGATCGCGCCGACAGTTTTGGCGAGCGCGGGCTGGTCGGTCTGCAGCGCCTGCGTGACCGTATCGGACGGCACGCCGCCGTGGCCTTGCAGCCACGTGTTGAGCGCCGCGACGTTCTGCGCGAACTGGTTATCGGCACGCGACAGCGCATCGTAGACACGTTGGCCAAGCACGGTATCGAAACTGCTACGACCGGTGAGGTGTTGCGAAAGCGCGAGGAAGGCATCGAGTCCGCCCCCGGCTGGCCGCGTATCGGCGAAGGCGGGCGCGATCCACGACAGCGAACGGCTCGCGCCGGCGAACGCGAGCGCCGCGGCCGTCGCGCACGAGCCGAGCACCCAGGCCCTGCGCGAAGCGGAAAACGACGGCGGCAAGCCGGTGAACCGTGTTGCATTGCGATAAGACTTCGCTCCTTGCCGATGCGTCACGTGGGGATGCGCATCGTTATCCTCAGGAACATCTGTCATGGGGGCTCCAGATGATGAGTCGTTCTCGACGAGCAGCGCGGCGAGGGCATGATGCCGTTCGCCTGCCGCTTCGTTTGCTCTTCCCCAAACCTGGTCTTACGCCGCTTCAGCGGTCTCGTATCCGTGCGCGTGATTCACGCGCGCCGCATGTGCGGTGTTGCATGCATGATCGCAACGATTGCTGCCGTTATCTACCAATCGCCTTTCAACTGAAAGCGGCGCGCAAGGCCGCCGCGAAAGACTATAGCCTGTGACCCACCATTCGACAATCGGTCCGCGTTGCACGCGTAGAATCCGCGACACCGACTGCCCTACACTTCGTCGTTCATCGAATCCATGTCCATCAACTACTATCCCCAGCTTCTTCGCAATCGGCCCCGCACGGTGATCGGCCTCGTGATCGGGATCGTCGTCGCGTTCCTCGTGCCCGGTCATACGAGTCCGATCGCCCGCACACTGATCGGCTGGGACGCGGCCATCTGGAGCTACCTGCTGATGATCTGGGTGCATATGGCTCTTGCCGACGAGCACCGCGTGCGCGAATACGCGATGCGCGACGACGAAAACGCGGGCGTCGTACTGGTCGTCATCTGCGTCGCGACGATCGCGAGCATCGCCGCGATCGTGCTCGAACTCGCGTCGGCCAAGGGCGCGGGCGGCGCAACGACCGTCTGGCACTACCTGCTGACCGGTCTGACGCTGATCGGCGCATGGTTTCTGATTCCGACGATCTTCACGCTGCACTACGCGCGCCTCTACTACGACACGGACGCGCAAGAGACCGCGTTGAAGTTTCCCGATCACCATTTGCTGCCGAACTACTGGGACTTCCTGTACTACTCGTTCACGATCGCGGTCGCGTCGCAGACTTCCGATGTCGTGTTGCGCTCACGCGAAATTCGCCGCGCGACGCTCGCCCAATCGGTCCTGTCGTTCTACTTCAACGTCGCGGTGCTCGGCCTGTGCGTGAACATCGCGGCGGGGCTGCTGGGTTCGTGACAAGGCCCCTGCGCGGCGTTCGGATGAATTTCATGCGAGTGCCACGCGCGTGCCACATGGCTGCCACGTGAGCGGCACCCAGGCTTCACGCGTCCGCTTGAACCGCATTCCGTGCAACGCGGGCCGCCCGTGTAAAACCGGCCCCACACCGCCCCGTTTTACATGCCGGCCACCCGCGGCGTGCGTAACAATGCCCGCATTTTTGCGCGCGCTCCGTGCGCGCGCGCACCTTCGGCACCCGCCATCTCACCGTAACCTCCCCGTTTCCGCGCTAGCGCGGTGCCCGGCTGCCCGCGCGTTGGCACACGGTTTGCTCCTTTCCGCGACGAGTGACGACCAGTCCCGCGAGACCGGCGTCTGGCGTCAAAGCACCCGCGACTGGCCAGCGGCGCGACGATCTTTGCACTACATTGACCAGTACGTGCCCCCGCTGACGCATCGCGCGGTAGCCGGCTCGGGAAGCCCAATGAGCGCTGTGATCGCATGCCAAGTGCATCCACACCGCAGCAGGACAACTCTGGAAACGACCGATGGAATCTCCAAACGGGTACGCGCCGCGGATTTACTTTTTTCATTCTCTTCTCGTCGGGCCCCTCGATGCCTGGCCCGCGCAGTTCGCTCATGCGGCCGGGCTCGGCTTCGATCATGCGTTGATCGGCGGGCTGTTCGAGCCCGGCCAGGCCGGCCATGGCCAGGTGGTCGGCAATCACGCTCGGCTGAATCCCGTGTTCGAGGCGCAGGATTCGGTGCACGACGCCGTGCGCATGCTCGCCGATGCCGCGCGCCGCAACAACCTGACGCTGCTGGTCGATCTCGTGATCGACCGCATGGCCGCCGACGGCGTGCTGTACAGCGAGCATTCGGACTGGTTTCACGCGCGTGAGTCCGAGCTCGCACGGCTCGATCCGCGCCACGTGCATTGCGAAGACAACGTTGCCTACGCGAATTTCGACGACCCCGCGACGAGTGCCTCGCTGAGCGTCTGGTGGACCCAGCAACTGCTCGCGCTCGCCGAGGCGGGTGTCGGCGGCTTCCGTTTCGATTCGCCGCATCGCGTGCCGGCTGCCGTATGGCGGCACCTCGGCGATGAAGTGCGCGCGAAGCATCCGCGCGTGCGCTTTCTCGCGGCAACGCCGGGCCTGTCGCGCGGCGATCTGCCCGGTCTCGAAGCAGCCGGCTTCGACAGCGCGTTTTCGTCGGTGCGCTGGTGGGATTTCCGTTCGAGCTGGATGGCCGAGGAGCATGCGGCGCTCGCGCGCGTTGGTGCGCCGATCGCCTTTCCCGAAGCGCCGTACGGTACCCGCCTCGCCGCCGAGCTGAGCGACGTCCATGATGCGGCGATCGTTGAGCGGGCGTATCGACGCGCGTTGTTCACGTCGGTTGCATTGGGCAGCGGCTGGATGATGCCGATGGGCTTCGAATACGGCATCGCCGAACCGATGTCGCAAACGCGCGGCGACGCCGCGCAGTTCGCCCGCGCCGCGCAGTCGCGCCGCTTCGATCTGAGCGCCGCCGTCACCCAGGCCAACGACTTCGCGCGCAACACGCCGACGCTGCACGCGAACGGTGAATTGCGCCCATTGAGCGGCCCCGGCGCATCGGCCGCGGTTCTGCTGCGCGGCGACGCAGCCGATCTGCGCGACGCCAGCGAAGCAGTCCTGATCGTCGTGAATCCCGAACTCGGCGCGCCAGTGCGCGTCGATCCCGCGCGCTTCCTCGCGGGCGTGCCGGGCAGCTTTACGCGCTTCGCGCCGCTCGACGCGCGCGGCCGAACCGAACCCGCGGCACTCGCGCCGTTCGCGCTCGCGCCCGGTGCGGTGCGGCTGCTGCGCGCGTTCGCGGAGCAGCCGATCTGCCTCGCGCCGCCGATCGACAAGGCGAACAGCAAGCGCAGCGGCCGCAAGACAGTGCTCGACGCGATCGAAGCGCCGCGCGTCGCGATCGAGAGCGTGTCGCCGTCCGTGGAAAACGGTCGCTTCGCGGCCAAGCGCAGCGTCGGCGAGCGCGCGGAAATTCGCGCGGCGATCTTCGCCGAAGGTCACGACAAGATTGCGGCTGCCGTGCTGTGGCGCGCGGCCGACGAAACCGCGTGGCACGAAGAACTGATGTCGCCCGCGCCGCCGGCCGGGCTCGACTTGTGGAGCGCGCGCATTCCGCTCGAGCGGATCGGCCGCTACGAGTTCACCGTGATCGCGTGGCGCGACGACTTCGCGTCGCTCGTCGAGCACATCCAGAAGAAGCTGAAGGCGAACCAGACCGTCGAGATAGAACTCGACGAAGCCGCGCATCTGTTCGCGCTCGTGCTCGCCGAAGTCGAGACGACCGAAGGCGCCGACAAGGAGCCGCTCGAACACATCGTGCGCGACTTCCAGAAGGCCGACGCCGAACAGAAGCTCGCAGTGATTCTCGCGCCCGCCACAGCGAAGGCAATGACCGCCGCGCGCCATCGCCCGTTTCTGAGCCGCGACCCCGTGATCTACAAGATCGACGCGGAACGCACGGCCGCCTGTTTCGCGAGCTGGTACGAGATCTTCCCGCGCTCGATGAGCGACGACGAGTCGCGCCACGGCACGTTCGCGGACGTGAGCGCGAAGCTGCCGCGCATCCGCGACATGGGCTTCGACGTGCTGTACTTCCCGCCGATCCACCCGATCGGCCTCGCGAACCGCAAGGGCCGCAACAACACGCTGACCACCCAGCCGGGCGATGTGGGCAGTCCCTATGCGATCGGCGCCGCCGAGGGCGGTCACACCGCCGTGCATCCGCAACTCGGCACGCTCGACGATTTCAAGGCGATGCTCGCCGCCGCGCATGCGCATGGCCTCGAGATCGCGCTCGACTTCGCGATCCAGTGCTCGCCCGATCACCCGTGGCTGAAGGAGCATCCGACGTGGTTCGCGTGGCGCCCCGACGGCACGCTGCGCTACGCCGAAAATCCGCCGAAGAAGTATCAGGACATCGTCAACCCGGACTTCTACGCGCACGACGCCAAGCCCGGCCTGTGGCTCGCATTGCGCGACGTGATCCTGTTCTGGGTCGACGCGGGCGTGCGCATCTTCCGCGTCGACAATCCGCACACCAAGCCGCTGCCGTTCTGGGAATGGATGATCGCCGACGTGCGTGCGCGCCACCCCGACACGATCTTTCTCGCCGAAGCCTTCACGCGGCCGCGCATGATGAACCGACTCGGCAAGATCGGCTTCTCGCAGTCGTACACGTACTTCACGTGGCGCGAGTCGAAGCGCGATTTCACCGAGTACATGGGCGAACTCACGCAGACCGGCGCGCGCGATTTCTATCGGCCGAACTTCTTCGTCAATACGCCGGACATCAACCCGCGCCATCTGCAATCGCAGGGACGCACGGGCTTTCTGATCCGCGCGGCGCTGGCCGCGACACTGGCCGGCCTGTGGGGCGTGTATAGCGGCTTCGAACTGTGCGAGGCCACCGCGCTGCCGAACAGCGAAGAGTATCTGGACTCCGAAAAGTATCAGTTGCGGGCGTGGGACTGGCACCGGCCCGGCAATATCGTCGGCGAGATCACCGCACTGAACCGCATCCGTCGCGCGAATCCGGCGCTGCAAACGCATCTCGGTCTCACGTTCCTCGCCGCGCACAACGACCACATCCTGTGCTTCGAGAAAGCGACCGAATCGCGCGACAACGTGATCGTCGTCGCGATCAATCTCGATCCGTTCAACGAACAGGGCGCGGACATCGAGTTGTCGTGGGACACGTTCCAGCGCTGGCATCTACACGATCACGCCACGCTCGAAGTGATCGACCAGATGACCGGCGCACGCTTCGAATGGCACGGACGCTGGCAACACGTGCGGCTCGGCTCGGGCCAACCGTTCTCGATCTGGCGCATCGCGCCGCTAGGCGGCCTGCCCGCCGATCGCCCCGAGGACAGCGACCACGATCCCGACAGCGCTCCTCACGCAGACGCTGTCAACCCAACCTGGATGGAAGGTGGAACATGAAGCGCGACGATCCAGCCCAAACCGCGCACGAGGCGCAAACGGCCGTGGCCGTAGGCACCGCGGCGAAGGTACGCACGCGCCGCCGCGGCAAACCCGCGGCCCTCAGCGACGATCCGCTGTGGTACAAGGACGCGATCATCTATCAGGTGCACATCAAGTCGTTCTTCGATGGGAACAACGACGGCGTCGGCGATTTCCCCGGTCTGATGGCCAAGCTCGACTACATCGCCGAGCTCGGCGTCAACGCGATCTGGCTGCTGCCGTTCTATCCGTCGCCACGCCGTGACGACGGCTACGACATCGCCGACTACCGCAACGTGCATCCCGACTACGGTCAGCTCGCGGACGTGCGGCGCTTCATCCAGGAAGCGCACGCGCGCGGCATCCGCGTGATCACCGAGCTCGTCATCAACCACACGTCGGATCAGCACCCGTGGTTCCAGCGCGCGCGGCGCGCGAAGCCCGGCTCGAACTATCGCAACTACTACGTGTGGTCCGATACCGACCAGAAGTACCCGGAGACTCGCATCATCTTCATCGACTCGGAGCCGTCGAACTGGACGCACGATCCGGTTGCGGGCGCGTACTACTGGCACCGCTTCTACTCGCACCAGCCCGATCTGAACTTCGACAATCCGGCGGTGTTGAAAGAGGTGCTGCAGGTGATGCGTTTCTGGCTCGACATGGGCATCGACGGGCTGCGGCTCGATGCGGTGCCATACCTCGTCGAACGTGAAGGCACCAACAACGAGAACCTGCCTGAGACGCACGAGATCCTGAAGAGGATTCGCGCGACCATCGACGCCGAGTACCCGAACCGGATGCTGCTCGCCGAGGCGAACCAGTGGCCCGAGGACGTGAAGGAGTATTTCGGCAACGAAGACGAATGCCATATGGCGTTCCACTTCCCGCTGATGCCGCGCATCTACATGTCGATCGCGAGCGAAGACCGCTTCCCGATCACCGACATCATGAAGCAGACACCGGAACTCCCCGAATCGAACCAGTGGGCGATCTTCCTGCGCAATCACGACGAGCTGACGCTCGAAATGGTCACCGATTCCGAGCGTGACTATTTGTGGAACACCTATGCGAGCGATCGCCGCGCACGTTTGAATCTCGGCATTCGCCGCCGTCTCGCGCCGCTGATGGAGCGCGACCGCCGCCGCATCGAGCTTATCAACTCGCTGCTGCTGTCGATGCCCGGCACGCCGGTCATCTATTACGGCGACGAACTCGGCATGGGCGACAACATCCACCTCGGCGACCGCGACGGCGTGCGCACGCCGATGCAGTGGTCGTCGGATCGCAACGGCGGCTTCTCGCGCGCCGACCCTGAGCAACTGGTGCTGCCGCCCGTGATGGGTACGCTGTACGGCTTCGACGCGGTCAACGTCGAAGCGCAGAGCCGCGACCCGCATTCGCTGCTGAACTGGACCCGCCGCATGCTTGCGACGCGGCGCGCGAAGCAGACCTTCGGACGCGGCACGATCCGCTTTTTGAAGCCGGAAAACCGCAAAATTCTCGCGTATCTGCGCGAGATGCCCGGCGAGGCGCCGATCCTGTGCGTCGCGAATCTGTCGCGCGCGCCGCAGGCGGTCGAGCTCGAGCTGTCAGAATTCAACGGCTTCGTGCCGATCGAGATGACCGCCGATTCGGTGTTCCCCGCGATCGGTCAGCTGACCTATCTGCTGACGTTCCCGCCCTACGGCTTTCTGTGGTTCATGCTGTGCGAAGGCGGCGGGCGTCCGACATGGGCGCAGGCGCATTCCGTGCCGCTGCCCGAGTTCGTCACGATCGTGATCCGCGAGGGGCAGACCGGGCCGACTCCCGAAAACGTGCGGCTGCTCGAATCCGAAGTGCTGCCGTCGTGGCTGAGCCGGCGCCGCTGGTTCGCGTCGAAAGATCAGAAGATGCACGCGGTGCGGCTCGCCGCGCTGACCACGATCCCGAACGGCGGCTTCGCGTTCACCGAAATCGAAGTGGACGTCGGCAACCACACCGAACGCTACGTGGTACCGATCGCGCTCACATGGGGCGGCGAAACCACCACGCCGCTGTTCCTGCAATTGGCGCTTGCGCGCGTGCGGCGCGGCCGCACCGTCGGCCATCTGACCGACGCGTTCTCGCTGCCGATCTTCGCGCACAACGTGCTGCGCAAGCTGCGCGAGCGCGCGGTCGTGCCGACCGTGCAAAAGAGCGAGATCAAGTTCCTGCCGACCGAGCGCTTCGCCGAACTCGACGCTCTCGGCGAGCGGCCCGAGATTCGCTGGCTCGCGGCCGAACAGAGCAACAGCTCGCTGATCGTCGCCGATGCCGCGGTGCTGAAGCTGGTGCGGCGACTCGTCAGCGGCATCCATCCGGAAGCGGAAATCAGCCGCTATCTGACGCAGCTCGGCTATGCAAACACCGCGCCGCTGTATGGCGAAGTGGTGCGCGTCGATCCCGAGGGCGTGCCGCATACGCTCGCGATCCTGCAGGGCTTTATCGACAATCAGGGCGATGCGTGGAACTGGTCGCTGGATTATCTGCGCCGCTCGGTCGACGAACTCGCGATCGCGATCGACACCGAAACGCAGAGCGTACCCGATCGCACGAACGAGTCGATTCTGCTGGACGGTTACGGCGAACTCGCGGGCATCATCGGCCGCCGGCTCGGCGAGTTGCACGTCGCGCTCGCCACGCCGAGCGACGACCCCGCGTTCGCGCCGGAACCGGCCAACGCCGACCAGGTGAAGGCGTGGGTCGACGCGACGCAGACGATGCTCGCGGCCGCGCTCGATCTGCTCGCGACGCGCATCGCGGGCATGAGCGACGCGGACACGAAGGGGCTCGCGCAAAGTCTGATCGATCGCCGCGCCGCGCTCGTCGAGGCCGTCGCCAAGCTGGTGCCGGGCGACGCGGGCGCGTTGCGCATCCGCATCCATGGCGACTTCCATCTCGGCCAGGTACTGGTCGCGCACGGCGACGCGTATCTGATCGACTTCGAGGGCGAGCCCGCGCGTTCGCTCGACGAGCGTCGCCAGAAATCGAGCCCGTTGCGTGACGTGGCCGGTCTGATGCGCTCGCTCTCGTATGCGAGCGCGGCCGCGCAATCGACCACCGAAAGCGCGCCGCAACAGACCGCCGATCGCAAGCGCGCGCTGTTCGAGCGCTTCCGCGCGCACGCGACCAGCGCGTTCCTCGCGGAATATCGCGCGGCCGCCGCGCAGTCGCCGACGCCGCTCGTCGCGCCCGAATCCGAAGAGGCGCTGCTCGATCTGTTCCTGATCGAGAAGGCCGCCTACGAAATCCGCTACGAAGCGGCCAATCGGCCGACGTGGCTCGGCTTGCCGGTGCGCGGCCTCGCGGCGCTCGTGAGCCGTCTGCTCGGCGACACCGGTGCGCCGCCGCACAGCGTTCCGTCAACCCAGGCGCCTGGCGCGGCCACGCCACCTAACCCGGCCGAGGGCGACTATGAGTGAGCATGATGCGGCCGCAGGCCTTCAACCCGTCGATATCGACGCGCTCGTCGAAGCGCGTCACCCCGATCCGTTTTCGCAGCTCGGGCTGCATCAGACGGACGCGGGGCCGATCGTGCGCGCGCTGCTGCCGAACGCCGCGCACGTCACCGTAATTTCGCGCGCTGATGGCGCGACGCTCGGCGAACTCGAACAACTGCGCCCTGGCCTGTTCGCGGGACGTATCACGTCGGCGATGCCGTATCGCTTGCGCATCGACTGGCATGGTGTGGTGCAGGAAGTGGAGGATACCTATTCGTTTGCTCCGGTGCTCGGCGACGAACCGCTCGAACGTCTCGCGCGCGGCGATCCGTACGCGGTGCTTGAATGTCTGGGCGCGCGGCCGGTCGACGTCGACGGTGTGCCGGGCGTGCGCTTTGCGGTGTGGGCGCCGAATGCGCGGCGCGTGTCGGTGGTCGGCGACTTCAATGCGTGGGACGGCCGCCGCCATCCGATGCGGCTGCGTCACCAGGCGGGCGTGTGGGAGCTGTTCGTGCCGCGCGTCGGCGCTGGCACGCGCTACAAATACGAGCTGCTGTCGCGCGACGGCCATCCGCTGCCGCTGAAGGCCGACCCGTGCGCGATGCAGACGGAAAAGCCGCCGGGCACCGCATCGATCGTCGCACACGTCGACGAGATCGAGCAGTTTCCGTGGAGCGATCACGAGTGGATCCAGTCGCGCGCCGACAAGCAGACCGCGCGCACGCCGATCACGATCTACGAAGTGCACGCGGAGTCGTGGCTGCGCGTCGCCGAGGAAGGCCAGCGTGGTCTCGTCTGGGAAGAGCTCGCCGAGCGGCTGATTCCCTACGCGAAGAGCATGGGCTTCACGCACATCGAATTTCTGCCGATCGCCGAGCATCCGTTCGGCGGTTCGTGGGGCTATCAGCCGCTCGGGCAGTTCGCGCCGTCCGCGCGCTTCGGCAAGCCCGAGCAGTTCGCGCGTTTCGTCGATCGCGCGCACGAAGCAGGGCTCGGCGTGATTCTCGACTGGGTGCCCGCGCATTTCCCGAACGACGCGCATGGCCTGATCGATTTCGACGGCACGCCGCTCTACGAGCATGCCGATCCGCGCGAAGGCTATCACCAGGACTGGAACACGATGATCTACAACCTCGGCCGCAACGAGGTCAGCGCGTTCCTGATCGCGTCGGGGCTCGCGTGGTTGAAGCGCTATCACGTCGACGGCCTGCGCGTCGATGCGGTCGCGTCGATGCTGTATCGCGACTACTCCCGCGCGGCCGGCGAGTGGGTGCCGAACATCTATGGCGGCCGCGAGAATCTCGAATCGATCGCGTTCCTGAAGCGGTTGAATCACGAGGTCCGCTATGTGCCGGGCGCCCCCGGCGCGATCACGGTCGCCGAGGAATCGACCGCATGGCCGGGCGTGACCGCGCGCCTCGCGGACGGCGGCCTCGGCTTCGACTTCAAATGGAACATGGGCTGGATGCACGACACCCTGCACTACATGCACGAAGACCCGATGTATCGCCAGTATCACCACCACAACATGACGTTCGGCATGGTGTACGCATATTCCGAGCACTTCGTGCTGCCGCTTTCGCACGACGAGGTGGTGCACGGCAAGGGCTCGCTGCTCGGCAAGATGCCCGGCGACCGCTGGCAGCGTTTCGCTAATCTGCGCGCGTACTTCGGTTTCATGTGGACGCACCCAGGCAAGAAGCTGCTGTTCATGGGCGGCGAATTCGGCCAGATGGCGGAGTTCGACCATGACGGCTCGCCGCATTGGCATCTTCTCGACGATTCGAACCACCACGGCGTGCAATTACTGGTGCGCGACCTGAACCATCTGTATCGCAACGAGCCCGCGCTGCATCTGCTCGACAGCGAACCGGGCGGCTTCGAATGGTTGATCGGCGACGACAGCGGCAACAGCGTGTTCGCCTATCGGCGCACCGACGGCGCGGGCCAGGAGTTCGTCGTGGTGTGCAACATGACGCCGGTGCCGCGGCTCGGCTATCGGCTCGGCATGCCGCGCGGCGGACGCTGGGTGGAAGTGCTCAATACCGATGCAGGCGTGTACGGCGGCTCGAACATGGGCAACGACGGGCTGATTCATTCCGACCATGTATCGAGCCACGGCAGGCCACATTCCGCCGCGCTGACCTTGCCCCCGCTCGCGACGATCGTATTGCGCGCGGACTGAGGAAACGTGCCGTAACCCGGGCGCGCGGCGCACAGGCAGCCGCCGCGCGCCCGTTGCATGAAGACCCAGGCAGACCCGAGCTCCAGCTCGACAATCAGAACAGGAAAGGGAAATCATGTCGCATGCGTTGCCCGACCGGTTGCTGCCCGGCTCGCCGTATCCGCTCGGCGCGAACTGGGATGGGCTGGGCGTCAACTTCGCGGTGTTCTCGGCCAATGCGCAGAAAATCGAGCTATGCCTGTTCGACTCAACCGGCCGCAAGGAGATTCGCCGCTTCACCATGCCCGAATGCACCGACGAGATCTGGCACGGCTATCTGCCGAACGCGCATCCGGGCACCGCGTACGGCTTTCGCGCGCATGGGCCGTATCAGCCGCATTTCGGGCATCGTTTCAATCCGCACAAGCTGCTGCTCGACCCGTATGCGCGCAAGCTCGTCGGGCAGTTTCGCTGGTCCGACGCGCTGTTCGGCTATCGCGTGCATTCGAATCGCGCGGACCTTTCGATCGACCGGCGCGATTCCGCGCCCGCGATGCCCAAGTGCGTCGTGATCGACGAGGCGTTCGACTCGTCGCACGACAGGCGGCCCGACGTGCCGTGGGGCGAGACCGTGATCTACGAAACGCACTTGCGCGGCGCGTCGATGCTGCGCTCTGATCTGCGCCAGCATGAACGCGGCACGTTCGCGGCGCTCGCGTCGCCGGAGTTCGTCGAGCATCTGCTGAAGCTCGGCGTGACCGCGGTCGAGCTGCTGCCCGTGCACGCGTTTCTGAACGACCGCTTCCTCGTGGAGCGCGGCCTGCGCAATTACTGGGGCTACAACACGGCAGCGTTCTTCGCGCCGGAGCCGACCTATCTGAGCACGCACCGGCTCGACGAAATGCGCATCGCCGTGCGCCAGCTGCACGCGGCCGGCATCGAGGTGATTCTCGACGTGGTCTACAACCACACTTGCGAAAGCAATGAGATGGGCCCGACCATTTCATGGCGCGGCCTCGACAATGCCAGCTATTACCGGCTGATTCCCGGCGACGAGCGTCACCATATCAACGACACGGGCTGCGGCAACACGGTCAATCTGCCGCATCCGCGCGTGCTGCAGATGGTGATGGATTCACTGCGCTACTGGTCGACCGCGTTCAATATCGACGGCTTCCGTTTCGATCTCGGCGTGACGCTCGGGCGCGAAAGCCACGGCTTCGATCCGGGCTCGGGCCTGTTCGACGCGTTGCGCCAGGACCCGGTGCTATCACAACGCAAGCTGATTTCCGAGCCATGGGATCTCGGCCCTGGCGGCTATCAGCTCGGCAATCATCCGCCGGGATTCAGCGAATGGAACGACCGTTTCCGTGACACGGTGCGACGTTTCTGGCGTGGCGATGCCGGCCTGCGGCCCGACCTCGCCGCGCGCATGACCGGTTCGGCCGATCTGTTCAACCGGCGGCATCGCAAGCCGTGGGCGTCGATCAACTTCGTCACGTCGCATGACGGCTTCACCTTGGCCGATGTCACCGCGTACGAGCAGAAGCACAACGAAGCCAACCTGGAAGACAACAACGACGGCCACAACGAGAATTGCAGCCGCAATTGGGGTCTCGAAGGCGCGACCGACGACCCCGCGATCCTCGCGACCCGCCGTCGGGTGTCGCGCTCGCTGATCGCGACACTGATGCTCGCGCTCGGCACGCCGATGCTGCTCGCCGGCGACGAAGCGCTGCGCACGCAGCGCGGCAACAACAATGCGTACTGTCAGGATAACGACCTATCCTGGATCGACTGGGACCTCGCGGATTCGCCGGAAGGTCAGCGCATGACCGAGTTCGTCGCGCGCGTGATCGGGTTGCGCAAGCGCCATCCGCTGCTGCGTGAAACGCGCTTTCTGTTCGGCGACCGCGAAGTTCTGCCCGGCCTGTTCGACGTCGGCTGGTTCGACGAACACGGCGATCCGCTGACGATCGAAGCGTGGCAGGACCCCGAGGGACGCGCGTTCACGTTGCGTCGCGCGGGTCCGGGCCTGAATGGCGAAACCGAAGTATTGTTACTGATGCTCAACGCTCACGAGGCACCGCTGCAGTTCGCGCCTCCCGCGCCGCACCTGGAATGGCATGTGCTGTTAGACACGGCCGATCCGGAACGCGCGCCGCAGCGGCTCGCGACGGCCGAACTCGAGGTCGCCGCGCACGGCCTCGCGATACTCGCCGCGCAACCGACCGGTGAAGCGGATTGGCAAGCCGGCTGGGTGGCTGGCGCGCAGCACGGGCCGCGGCTGTTGACCGCGCTGCCGCCCGATCCGGGCGCGCAGACCGCAAACGACGATGGTTCGCAATGAACGATGCACTGCGGCGACCTGGTTCGAGCGTGGATAAATCGCGCCGCAGCCGGGGTGGCAAGAATGTTGCAACGCAATGCCTGCTTGCGTTGCGTCGCATTGCCGTCCAGGCTCGTTAGCAGATTCGAATGGTGAAGACATGTCTGAAAGTCCGATTGATCCTCACACGCATCATCACGCGCACTGCCTGCCGTTCAGCGCGCAGTTGATCGGCGCGAGCGGCCCGCGACCGCGCACGCGGTTCCGTTTTTGGGCACCGTCGTGCAGCAGCGTGCAGGTGGTCGTCGAAAACGGCCCCGCGCAAGGCGCGCACGACATGGCTCCGACCGGCAACGGCTGGTTCGAGACCACCGTCGAGAGCGGCGCGGGCACGCTGTATCGGTTCCAGCTCGACGACGGGCAGGCGGTGCCCGATCCGGCCTCGCGGTTCCAGCCGCGGGACGTGCACGGCCCGAGCGAGGTCATCGATCCGCGCGCCTACCATTGGGAACACACCGAATGGCACGGCCGGCCCTGGGAAGAAACGGTGCTGTACGAATTGCACGTCGGTGCGATGGGCGGGTATGCGGGCGTGCAAAAGCGCCTGCCCGAGCTCGCCGCGCTCGGCGTCACCGCCATCGAACTGATGCCGTTGAACGACTTTCCCGGTCGTCGCAACTGGGGTTACGACGGCGTGTTGCCGTACGCGCCCGACTCCGCATACGGCCGCCCCGAAGAACTGAAGGCGCTGATCGACGCCGCGCATGGTGTGGGCCTGATGGTGTTTCTCGACGTCGTCTACAACCACTTCGGACCGGACGGCAACTATCTGCATACGTACGCGGAGCCGTTTTTCCGCGCAGGCGTGAACACGCCGTGGGGCCCGGCGATCGACTTCGAGCGCAGCGAAGTCAGCGACTTCTTCACCGACAACGCCGTCTACTGGATCAACGAGTACCGCTTCGACGGACTGCGCTTCGATGCGGTGCATGCGATCGAGAATCCCGGGTGGCTGCGCGAGCTGTCGGACCATATCCGCGCGCGCGTGCAGCAGGGCCGTCACGTGCATCTGGTGATCGAAAACGAGCACAACAGCGCGAGCCTGCTCGACGCGCATTTCGACGCGCAATGGAACGACGACGCGCACAACACGCTGCACGTGCTGCTGACCGGCGAAACCGAAGGCTATTACCACGCGTATGCCAACGAACCGATTCGCCGGCTCGCGCGAGTGCTGGCCGAAGGCTTCGCGTATCAGGGCGAGCCGTCACCGCTGCACGATGGTGCGCCGCGTGGCGAAGCGAGCGCGCATCTGCCGCCGACGTCGTTCGTGATGTTTTTGCAGAACCACGATCAGATTGGCAACCGTGCGTTCGGCGAACGTCTGCGCAAGCTGACCTCGGATGACGCGCTGCGCGCCGCGACCGCGTTGCTGTTGCTGTCGCCGCAAATTCCGCTGCTGTTCATGGACGAGGAGCATGGTTCGACGCAACCGTTCCTGTTTTTCACCGATTACACCGGCGATCTCGCCGACGCCGTGCGCGAAGGGCGCCGCCGCGAATTCGCCCGCTTTGCCGCGTTCAGCGATGAGAAACGCCGCGCGCAGATTCCCGATCCGAACGACGCCCAGACCTTCGCCGCCTCGTCGCCACCCGCGCCCGATGTACAGCCGACGCCGGATCGGCTCGACTGGATGCATTACTACAAGTCCGCGCTCGCGGTGCGCGCGAAGCTGATCACGCCGCGCCTGAAACATACGAAGGCGTGCGGCGCGACCGTGCTGCGCGATGCCGGTGGCGGCGACGCGAACGCGCTGATCGCGCGCTGGAAACTCGGCGACGGCGAAACGCTGTCGATCGCGCTGAATCTGTCGCAGCAGAACGTCGCGTTCGACGCCATCCCCGACGGCAAAATCATTTTCGAAACACCGCCGCGCGCGCGCGAACAGGCCGACGCGCGGGTGTTGCCCGCGCATGCGTGCATTGCGTGGCTGACCGGCGACATCAACGAATTCGCGAGCCGCCACGATGCGCGCATCGCATCGCACGAGGAGCAGCGCGCGTGACGACCCGACGCCCCAACGACAGGCTCGCCGCGCTCGCCACCCGCGCAGGCTTCGAGGTGGAGTGGCAGGACGCGCACCACAATACGCAACACGTGCCCGAAAAGACACTTGGCACGCTGCTCGCACGCATGGGTCTGCCGTGCGGCAACGCCACGGATATCCGCCACAGCGCCGCTGCTCTGGAGGCCGAACTATCGGGCCGCCGGCTACCGCCGCTGATGACCGCGGTGATCGGGCGTGGCATCGCGCTGCCCGCGGCCGCGGTCAGGTCGGGCAGCCATTACCGGATCGAGCTGGAGAGCGGCTCGATCATCGACGGCCGCTTCACCGCGCCGAAAGGCGAGGAAGCGCTGCTCGCGCCGATCGACGAAACCGGCTATCACACGCTCGTGATCAACGACCAGCGCATGACGCTCGCGGTCGCGCCGCCGCGCTGCTATACCGTCGCCGACGCGTGGTGCACGCTGCACGGCGGCGGCGGAGAAGGCGAACGCGAAGCCGCGCCGCCCGCGCCGCCACTGTGGGGCATCGCCGCGCAACTATATGGCTTGCGCCGCACCGGCGACGGCGGCATCGGCGATTACACGGCGCTCGCGCAGCTTGCGCGGCACGGCGCGCAGCGCGGCGCGCACGCGCTCGCCGTCAGTCCGACCCACGCGATGTTCAGCGCGCAGCCCGAGCGCTTCAGCCCGTACGCGCCGTCGTCGCGTTTATGGCTCAACGTCACGCATATCGATCCGGCCGCGGTGTTCGGCGCCGATGCGTCCGCGTCCGCATCGGCGCAGGCCGGCAACGCGTGGTCCAAATACGAAGACCTGCCGCTGATCGATTGGCCGCACGCGACCCGGCTGAAGCTCACGGTTTTTCGCGCGCTGTACGAGCAGTTCAGCGCCAACGAGCGCCCGCAGCACTCGCCGCGCGCGCTCGAATTTCACGGCTTCTGCGAACGCGCGGGGCGCGCGCTCGAAGATCATGCGCGCTTCGAAGCGCTGCAGGCCGCGCAGCTCGCGCAAGGCGGCGACGGCCATTGGCGCAATTGGCCCGATGCGTTGCGCGACCCACGCAGCCCCGAAGTCGAGGCGTTCGCCGCCGCGCATCGCGACGAGGTCGACTTTCATCTGTTCCTGCAGTGGCTGGCATCGCGCGGGCTGTTGCACGCTCAGCACACCGCGCGCGAAGCCGGCATGGCGGTCGGCCTGATCGCCGATCTCGCGGTTGGTTGCGACAGCGCCGGCAGTCATGCATGGTCCTATCCCGACGACATGCTGCAGGGCGTGTCGGTCGGCGCGCCGCCCGATCTCTTCAACCAGGCCGGCCAGTCGTGGGGACTCACGACCTTTTCGCCGCGCGCGATGCGCACACAAGGCTTCGCCGCGTTCATCGACATGCTGCGCGCGGCGTTCGCGCATGCCGGCGGCATCCGCATCGATCACATCCTCGGCTTGCGGCGTCTGTGGCTCGTGCCCGAAGGCGAAAGCGCGCGCAATGGCGCGTATCTGCGCTATCCGCTCGAAGACCTGCTGCGGCTGATCGCGCTCGAATCGTGGCGGCATCGCGCGATCGTGATCGGCGAGGACCTCGGCACCGTGCCGCCCGGGTTTCGGGAGCGGCTCGACGAGCACGGCATCGAGGGGATTCGCGTGCTGTGGTTCGAAGGCGCCCCCGACGGCAACGGCTTCAAGGCGCCGGCCGATTGGGACCGCTACGCGGTCGGCACGACGACCACGCACGATCTGCCGACCGTCGCCGGCTGGTGGCGCGGCAGCGACATCATGTGGCGCAACCGCATCGGCCAGACGATGGCGCGCGCCGACGGGCGCGATCCCGAGGAAGCGGCGCTCGAAGAGCGCGCGCAGCAGCGCGCCGACTTGTGGCGCGCGTTCCAGCAAGCGGGCGTGGCCGCGCCCGATGTCGCGCCGCCGGACGCCGACAACGCGCCGGTCGACGAAGCGCTCGCATTCGTCGCCGCGACACCCGGGCCGCTCGTCACGTTTCCGCTCGAAGACCTGCTCGCGCTCGACGAGCAGCCGAACCTGCCGGGCTCGATCGACGAACATCCGAACTGGCGCCGCCGCATGACGCTGCCCGTCGACGCGATGTTCGACGACCCCGTGTTCACCGACCGCCTGCTGGCCGTCGACGGCGCGCGCCGCGCCGCCGCGCGTTCCTCCAACACTTCCGCGGAGCCTGACACGCCATGACCGTTCCACGCTCCACACTGCGCCTCCAGTTCCATCGAGGCTTCACGTTCGACGACGCCGCGCGGCACATCGACTACTTCGCCGCGCTCGGCATCAGCCACCTGTACGCGTCGCCGATCACGACGGCCGAGCCCGGCTCGATGCACGGCTACGACACCGTCGACTACACCGAGGTCAGTGCCGAATACGGCGGCGAGTCGGGCCTGAAGCACCTCGTCGACACGCTGCGCGCGCACGACATGGGGCTCATCGTCGACATGGTGCCGAATCATATGGGCGTCGGCGGGTCGAGCAACGCGTGGTGGCTCGACATCCTCGAATGGGGCCGCCACAGCGCGTATGCGCGTCATTTCGACGTCGACTGGCATTCGCCCGATCCCGCGCTGCGCGGCAAGGTGCTGCTGCCGACGCTCGGCGCGTCGTACGGCGAAGAACTGGCGGCGGGCCGCATCGGGCTGCATTTCGCGGCCGACAGCGGACGCTTTCATATCGGCTACGGTCCGCACGTGTTCCCGATCTGCCCGGTCGATTACGCGGCCATCCTGCAAGGCGCCGACCGCGCCGATCTGAGCGCGCTCGCGAATCGCTTTCAGGGGCTCACCACGCAGCCCGCCGATCAGCCGCGCGCCGCTGAGGCGCGTGACGCGCTGCGCGAGTTCGTCGCGCGCGAAGGCGAGTCGGCGATCGAGTTCGTGCTGGAGACTTACGCGCCTGAGGATCCGGTCACGCGCGACCGGCTGCATCGGCTGATCGAGCGGCAGCATTTCCGGCTCGCGTGGTGGCGCACCGCCTCCGACGAAGTGAACTGGCGGCGCTTCTTCGACATCTCGACGCTCGCCGGCGTGCGCGTCGAGCGGCCCGAGGTGTTCGAGGCGGTGCACGCGCTGATCTTTCGCCTCTATCGCGAAGGGCTCGTCGACGGCTTGCGGATCGATCACATCGACGGGCTCGCCGAGCCGCGCGAATACTGCCAGCGTTTGCGCCAACGGCTCAGCGAGTTGCGCGACACTGCGCCGTATGTGGTGGTGGAGAAGATTCTCGGCCGTGGCGAGCCGTTGCGCGACGACTGGCCCGTCGACGGCACGACGGGCTACGACTTCATGAACGACGTCGGCGCGCTGCTGCACGATCCGGCCGGCGCGGACCCGCTCGCCGGTACGTGGGCCGAGCTCACCGGCCGCAGCGCGCGCTTCGCCGATGAAGCGCACGCGGCGCGGCGCAAGATTCTCGCGGAAAACTTCTCCGCGGAACTGGACCGCGCGGCGCGCGCGCTGCATCGGATCGCACGCGATTCGCTGAGCACGCGCGACTTCACGTACCCGGCGCTGCGCCGCGTGCTGACCGAACTGGTCGTGCATTTCCCCGTGTACCGCATGTATCCGCCGGGCGGACTGCGCAGCGCCGCCGACAACGTCTATTTCGAGGAGGCGCTCGCGGGCGCGCGCGCTTCGCTGCCGCGCTCGGACCATGCGGCGCTCGAGCGCGTGAATGCGTGGCTCGGCGGCAGCGCCGAAGAGGCCCCGCCCGCGCGGCCCGGCGCGCAGTCGCAGCAGCAGGCGCAAGGCGGCGGAGCGCCGCCGCATGCGGGCTCGTCCCGGCGCAGCGCGCAAACGCTGTTTTCGCAGCTGACCGCGCCGCTCGCCGCCAAGGCGATCGAGGACACCGCGTGCTATCGCTACGGCCGTCTGCTGTCGCGCAACGAAGTCGGCTCGGACCCGGGCGAGTTCGCGCTGTCGGTGGAGCAGTTTCATGCGGGCAATCTCGAGCGCGCGCAACGTTTTCCTCATGCGATGCTCGCGACCGCCACGCACGATCACAAGCGCGGTGAAGATGTGCGCGCGCGGCTCGCGGTGCTCAGCGAGATCGCCGACGAATGGGGCGCGACGTTGCGTGCATGGTCGACGTTGAACGCGCCGCAGCGTCGAGCGCTCGACGGCACGCCGATCAACAGCGTGAGCCAGGACAAGAGCGACGCATGGGCTCCCGGCCCCGCCGCCGAGGCGATGCTGTATCAAACGCTGGTGGGCTGCTGGCCGCCGCCGCTGCGCGCCGACGACGAAGCCGGCGTCAAGGAGCTGGCCGAGCGCGTCGCGCAATGGCAGTTGAAGGCGCTGCGCGAGGCGAAGCTGCAGACCAGCTGGCTTGCGCCCGACGAAGCCTACGAAGCCGGCTGCCGCGAATTCCTGTTCGGCATCCTTGCGCCGCAGCGGCGCGACGCCTTTCTGAAGGAGCTGTCGGCGTTCGTCGAGCGCATTGGTCGCGCGGGCGCGCTCAACAGCCTGCAGCAGACGGTGCTGCGTGTCGCGTCGCCCGGGATCCCAGATCTTTATCAAGGCACCGAGCTGTGGGACTTCAGCCTCGTCGATCCGGACAATCGGCGGCCCGTCGATTTCGCGAAACGCGAGGCGTGGCTGCCGCAGACGCAAACGCCGCCGTCGGAATTTCTGGCGGACTGGCGCGACGGGCGCGTAAAGCTCGCGGTGATCCAGCGCGTGCTGGCGTTGCGCGCGCATCTGCCGGAGCTACTGAGTCAGGGCGCGTATCTGCCGCTCACGGTGCGCGGCGCGCATGCGTCGAGTGTGATCGCGTTCGCGCGGCGGCATGGCAATGCGTGGGCCGTGGTGATTGCCAGCCGGTTGGCCGCGCGACTGCTTGGCGATGATGCTGGTCTGCCGCTCGTCGAGCCGGCGCAATGGGCGGATACGGCCATCGAAATGCCGCCCGATCTGTCGGCGCGTGCGCTGTTCGATTGGCTGAGCCCCGCCGCGCCGAAAGTCGACGATCACGGGCTGCTGTATCTGCGCGACGCGCTCGCCGCGATGCCGGTCGCGGTGTTGGTGGAAGATGGGGTGCCTCGAAGCTGAGGCGGCTAAAAAGGGTTGAGGCTTCGGGTTGGCTCGGCCCTCAACCGCCCTCGTCGTCGAACAGCTTCGGATACACGCGCACGAGCACGATGCGCGGTCCCTTCATCTTCTTGACCACGACGTCGAAGTCTTCGAACTCGACGCGCTGCCCTTCGCTCGGCAGATCGTTGAGCGCCTGGATCACGAGCCCGCCCACCGATTCGGCCTTGCCTTCCTCGATGTCGATACCCAGAGCACGTTCGAGCGACACCACCGGCAAGCTGCCCTTGCCCATCAGCGTGCCGTCGTCCATGCGGGTCCAGTCGGCGTCTCCCTGGCGGAATTCATCGTGGATCTGCCCGACCAGCGCGCCGAGCAGGTTGTCGAGCGTCAGGAAGCCGATCGGTTTCGCGTTCTTGTGGCCGACCAGCGCGAAGTGCGGCGCGCCCTTGCGAAAGCGCCGGAACAGTTCGAGCGCAGGCATGTCCGGCTTCACGTACTGCACGGGGCGGACGTAGCGCGACAGGTCGTCGAGCGTGCTGCCCGCCTGGCGCGCGAGCAGCAGGTCCTTCAGATGGATCATGCCGGCCACGCGTTCGCCTGATGCATCCTCGAATAGCGGATAGCGGCTGAAGCGGTGCCGCGCGACCACCTGCATGTTGTCGCGCAGCGGCAGATCGCGCCGCAGGCACACCATTTCATGCGACGGCCGCATCAGGTCCGATACGGTCATTCGCGAGAAGTCGAGCGAGTGCGCGATCGTGTTCCATTCGTCCTGGCTGTACGCGCCGGTCGACGCACCGAGTTCGCTCGCGACGTTCGCGCGGCGGCCGCGCAGGATCAGCTTGAGTTCCTCGGTCGAGTAACGCGAGTCGTGACCCTGGTCGGTATCGAGCCCCGCGGCCTTCAGCACCGCGTTCGCGCTCGTGTTGAGCAGCCAGATGGCCGGGTACATGGCCCAGTAGAAACCGTACAGCGGCGTCGCGGTCCACAGCGAAATTTTCTCCGCCTCGCGAATCGCGAGCGACTTCGGCGCGAGTTCGCCGACCACGATATGCAGGAACGAAATACACGAAAACGCGAAGAACAGTGAAATGCCATGCATCAGCTTCTCGGACTCGACGCCGATCACGGTGAAAAGCGGCATCAGCAGTTGCGCGAACGCCGGTTCGCCGATCCAGCCGAGGCCGAGCGACGCGAGCGTGATGCCGAGCTGACACGCCGACAGATACGCGTCGAGCTGTCCGTGCACCTTCGCGAGCAGACGTCCGCGCATGCCATGCTGGGTGGCAAGGCTTTGCACGCGGGTCTGCCGCAGTTTGACCAGACCGAATTCGGCGGCGACGAAAAAGCCGTTGAGTGCAACCAGAAACATTGCACCGATAAGAGCGACAACCTGGATCAAAGCGGCGGGCTCCGGCAACAAAAGTTGTCAGTATAGGGGCTGAAAGATCGATGAAATCTTGATTGTGCGCCAACGCATTCGCGCGCGACGCTCATTTCGGCGCCGCGCCGCGCTGAACGGCACGCGCAGCACGAGCGTGGCGGGGGTCGCGGTGACGCCGTCCGCTTGCGTCGTATCGCTTTGCTCGAAGCTTCCGCCGTGCGCCTCCGCGACGCGTTTGCACAACGCGAACACCCACGCGATGCGCTTCGCCTCGCGCGGTTCGCCCGCCTGCTTGCGCGCGAACGCTTCGAGCACATGCGGAAGCGCGGCGTCGTTCAACGCGGCCTCGTTCGGCCCGTACGTGACGCTCGCATGCCATGTGCCGTTGTCCGCGCGCGCGGCCAGTGCGACCTCGGTGCCCCGCGCGCTCGCTTCGACGGCGAACGTCAGCATCAGCCACACCGCGGCGGCGAGCCGGGCGCGGTCGCCGTTCAGTTGCTCGGTGGCGATCTTCGAGTCGAGCCGCACTTCGACGCCGCGCGCGCGGGCGAGGCCGGCGCGGACTTCCTCGACGGTTTCGTCGAGCAGCGGATGCAGCGGAAAGGGTTCATACGTGAGCGCGAGCGATTTCGTTTCGGCGCGCGTCGCATCGACGATCGTCTCGAGCAGCTTCACCTGCTGATCGACGCCGCTGCGAATGCCGGTGATCGCGCGCTGTGAATTGGGATCGTTCGCGTCGAGCTTGCGCTCGAGCACGTACGCCCAGCTATGAATCGCATTCAACGGACCGCGCAGGTCGTGCGACACCAGCGACAGCACGTGATCGCGCATGAACAACGCGGTTTCCGCGCGCAGCAGCGCGCTGCGTTCGGTGATGACGAAGCCGGCCGACGCCGGCTGGGCGCCAGCAGTCCCGTTGGGTGACGTAGTCACGATCGAGTCCTCTCAGGCAATGCTGGATGATGGGGGGAAGCCCCATTATAGGCATCCCGTTCGGACCGACCAGTCGAGGCCGAATCGCGACGCGGAATGCAATCCGCATGCCATGCGCGGAACCGGACCAGACTCCGCGATCGACGTCAACGCGCCTACAATGTCGGTTTTACGTTTTGATCTGAGGAGCAACGCATGTCGACTGTGACGACCGAATCCGGCCTCAAGTACGAAGATCTCGTGGAAGGCACCGGCGCCGAAGCCGTCGCCGGCAAGACCGTGACCGTGCATTACACGGGCTGGCTGACCGACGGCCAGAAGTTCGATTCGAGCAAGGACCGCAATGACCCGTTCGCGTTCGTGCTGGACGGCGGCATGGTCATCAAGGGCTGGGACGAAGGCGTGCAAGGCATGAAGGTCGGCGGCAAGCGCAAGCTGACCATTCCGCCGCAACTCGGCTACGGCGTGCGCGGCGCGGGCGGGGTGATTCCGCCGAACGCGACGCTAGTGTTCGAAGTCGAGCTGCTCGAAGTCTGAGTCACGCCTGAGTATTGTCATGAGCCACGCCGCCGTCACCGCCCCCAACGTTTCGCTGCGCTGCTATGGCGCGATCGAAGCGTCGGACGTGCACGACTTCCACCAGGTCGTGCTGGGGCTCGACGGCGCAATGGTGATGGCGGTTGACGGCGTCGCCGAGCAGATCGACGCCGGCTCCGCATGGCTGATCCCGGCCGGCGCGCGGCACGATTATGCGGGTGTCGGCACGAACCGGCAGCTCGTGCTCGATTTGCCTGCGGCGTCGCTGGCGGTGCCCGAGCGGTTGTTCGAGCGCGCGCGCGCCGTGGCCGTTGATCCATCGCTCGCACAGCTCGTGCACGCGATTGCCGCGCATGCTGCGGGCGGCGTGGGCGAAGCGCAAGGCAATGCCTTCGGTCACCGTCGCTTTCATTGGGATGCTGCGGCACGCCTGGGCGCCGCGCTTGTCGCCGATTCCGGGGCGCTTGCCGGTGTGCAGAGCGAAGGCGTTCGTCTCGATTTCGCGCGCATCGACCGCTGGCTGCGCGCGCATCTGTCCGAGCCGCTGAAGATCGCGGACCTCGCCGCGCACTGCGGTTTCGGCATGCGGCGTTTTCATCAACTGTTTATCGATGCGTTCGGCGAGACGCCGCATCGCTATTTGCAGCGGCTGCGGCTCGACACGTCGATCACGCTGCTTGCGGACGCGCGTCTTTCGTTGACCGATATCGCGCTCGAGATCGGCTTCGGCGATCAGAGCGCTTACACGCACGCGTTCACGCGGCGTTTCGGGCTGGCGCCCGGGCAGTGGCGCGCGTTGCGGCACTGAGCGCGGCGGAGGTGGCGCGGAGGGCTTTGAGACCCTTGAGGCCATTTGAAGCCTGTATGCCGCGCACAGGTTTTGCCCTGCCTGTCAGCTTTCGAGCCCACATTGCAGATCCGCACGGATATCGCCCGCGTTTTCAAGCCCCACCGCAAATTCGAGCCCCGGATAGAACACGCGATTGACGGCCGGATGCGAGTCGAGCCAGCGCGCGATTTCGAGCGCATTCGCCGACTGCTTCTCGACGCGCAGCGACAACGTTTCCATGCCTTTCAACAGTACCCACGCGTTGAACGCGGACAGCGTCGGCCCGGCGCTGCGTACGAACGGAAACACCTTTTCCATGATGATTTTCTTCGAACCGACCAGCGCGCCGCCGAGCACACGGCCCTGGCCGTCGAGGAACCTGGTCGCCGAATACATGACGACTTCCGCGCCCGGTTTCAGCGGCTGCTGCAACGCCGGGCTGCAGAAGCAGTTATCGACGACGAACATCGCATTCGCGTAATGCCGAACTTGCTGAAGATCTGCGAGAACATGCCGAGCGTCGAGCCGAACAGCGCCCGCGAGCTGACGAGGTGATCGCCCGCCTGCAACGTCGACATCACGACCGACATGATCGCGGCCATGCCTGAAGCCGTCGCGATGCAGGCCTCGCCGCCTTCGAGTTTGGTTCTGGTCTCCAGGTTTCCGTGGCTGCTTCCGTGGCTAAATAAGGCAGCAACAAAAAAGCCCGCTTTTGCGTCGGCATAAGCGGGCTTCATGTACGGGGAGGCTGGAGCCAGGGCGGACGACTGTCGCGTTCCGCCCTTCGCTTTAGCTGTTTCGGGTTGCCCCGCGTCCGCAAGCTGAGATCAAATCGACGCAAGCCAACATGTTGATGCGCTCGGGGCGCGGTATGTACGCTCAACCCACCGACAGTTGCAGATGCAGCTGCGAACGCGCCGGGCCGCCACCGTCGATCGCTTCGCTCGCGGCATCGCGATCCGATTGCGACGACGGCGCGAGACGCGCGCTTTCGATGCGGTCGAGGTATTCGGTCGTGATGTCGCCGGTCACGTAGTTGCCGTCGAAGCACGAAGCCTCGAACTCCTTCAGCGCCGGATTGATATCGCGCACCGCCTGCTTCAGCGCATCGACGTCCTGATACACGAGGTGGTCCGCGCCGATCATGCGCGCAACTTCCTCGTCCGAGCGGCCGTGCGCGACCAGTTCGCCGCGCGTCGGCATATCGATGCCGTAGACGTTCGGGAATTTCACCGGCGGCGCCGCCGACGCGAAAATCACCTTGTTCGCGCCCGCATCGCGCGCCATCTGCACGATTTCATGCGACGTCGTGCCGCGCACGATCGAGTCGTCGACGATCAGCACGTTCTTGCCCTTGAACTCGATGTTCATCGCGTTCAGCTTCTGGCGCACCGACTTCTTGCGCACCGCCTGCCCCGGCATGATGAAGGTACGGCCTACATAGCGGTTCTTGAAGAAGCCCTCGCGATACTCGACGCCGAGCTTCTTCGCGACCTGCATCGCGGCCGGGCGCGACGAATCGGGAATCGGCATCACCACGTCGATTGCGACGTCGGGCAGCTCGCGCCTGATCTTCTCGGCGAGGTAGTCGCCCATGCGCAGACGCACGTTGTAGACCGGCACGCCGTCGAGCACCGAATCCGGACGCGCCAGATACACGAGTTCGAAGATGCAGGGGTTCAGGCTCGTGGTCGTCGCGCATTGCTGCGAATGCAGCTGGCCTTCGGCGTCGATGAAAATCGCCTCGCCCGGCTGCACGTCGCGCACGAATTCGAAACCGACGCCTTCGATTGCCACCGATTCCGACGCCAGCATCCACTCGACGCCGTCAGCCGTTTCCCGTTTGCCGAGGCACAGCGGACGGATGCCGAACGGGTCGCGGAGACCAAGCAGGCCGTAGCCAGCGATCAACGCGACGATCGCATACGAGCCGCGCACCCGCCGATGCACGCCCGACACCGCCTTGAACAGCGCGGCCGGATCGAGCTGCAGACCCGAGCTCGACAGTTGCAGCTCGTGCGCGAGCACGTTGAGCAGCACTTCGGTATCGGAATTGGTGTTCACGTGGCGGCGATCGATGCGGAACATCTCATCTTTCAGCTGCTGCCAGTTGGTGAGGTTGCCGTTATGCGCGAGGATGATGCCGAACGGCGCGTTCACGTAGAACGGCTGCGCTTCTTCTTCGCTCGACGCCGAACCGGCGGTCGGGTAACGGACCTGGCCGATGCCCGTCGTGCCCGGCAGGCTGCGCATGTTGCGCGTGCGGAACACGTCGCGCACCATGCCGTTGGCCTTGTGCATGTGGAAATTGCTGCCGTTCGCCGTCGCGATGCCGGCGGCGTCCTGACCGCGATGCTGCAGAAGCAGCAGGCTGTCATAGATCAGCTGGTTGACCGGGGAATGGGAAACTACGCCTACGATGCCGCACATGGCATGTCCTTCAAAGGTACGAAATTCGTGATGGCGACCGGTGCCTGCGACCGCGCCCGCGCTTTCATGCGATGGCACGCGCTACGACGTCAAGGCAGCCGGTATGCGCCGGAGTCCTGTTGCGCATTGCTCGGGGCGCCCGAATCGTCGACATGGACGTAAGCGGCGAGCGCCTCGGGGAGCAGCGGTTTCATTGCGCGTACGCCCGCAACCGCATACGGACGAAGCAGCGCGTTGCGCCAGAATTCCTCTTTGGGCAGTTCGGTCAAGCCTGCGAGGGCGACCAGAATCAGCACCAGAACGACCCCACGCACGAGGCCGAACATCAAACCGAGCGAGCGATCCGCACCACCCAGTCCCGTGACCTGCACGAGGCGGCTGAGCAGCGCGCTCACCACGCTCGTGACCAGCACTACGCCGATCACCACGAGCGAAAAAGCCAGCAGCCACTGCGTCAACGCGCCGCCCGGCCAGGTAGACGGGATATACGGGACCACGTAGCCCACGAACTCGCAAGCGATGAAAAACGCCGCGACCCAGCCGATCAAACCAAACACTTCCGACAGCAAACCGCGCCAGGCGCCTCGCAGCGCCGACAAACCGATCACCGCCATTACAGCGTAGTCGAAGGCAGTGAACATCGCTCGCTTACTGTGCTCTGCCGCCGTTCGAGCCCGACACGAGGCCCGCCTCGCGGACCTTCGCGACAGCGGCGGTGGCCGCGGCGCGGTCGGCGAACGGGCCTGCACGCAGCAATGTCAGCGTCGAGCCGTCGGCTTGCTTCCTATGTTCCGTATATGTGGGCACGCCTGCCGCTTTCAACTTCGCGGCCCAATTGCGTGCGTTCGTTTCGTTCGAGAAGGCGCCGAGCTGCACCGCGAAACGGTTGCCCGGCGGCGAGGCCGGCGTGCCGGAGTTCGCGTCGGCGCCGGCGGTGGCCGTGTTCGCTTCGTCGTCGGTCGACGCCGACGGTGTGGTGGCGGGTGCCTTCGTCTGTTTGGCGGGGACAGCAGGCGCGGTGTTGGCTGCGAGCGATTGCGTTTGCGGCTTCGCGGCGGGCTTCGGCGTCGCGGCGGTAACAGCGCCAGTTGCGGCGGAGGGGGTCGCGCCTTGTTTCGCTGCGGTCGATTGCGTCGATTTGGCGGCGGAGGCCGAGGCTGCCGCCGTGGTCGCCGCGCTCGTTGCCGGCGCGAGGCCGGACGCAGCCACGCCCGTGTCGGCGGCCGGCGGATTGTCCAGCGCGACGCCGGCCTGCACGTCTTCGTTGGCAGTGGATCTGGAGAGCTTCGGCGCGGGCCGGTTCGGAATGTCGATCGAGATGTCGTCGGTGACGGGCTTGGGGTGCGAGTCCAACACCATCGGCAGGATGATCACCGCCGCGACAACCAGTGCGATTGCGCCGACGAGCCGGCGGCGCGCGCGCTGCTTTTCCGGCAGCGTGGGGTCGAGCAGCATTGCATCTGCATCGACGGTGCGCTCGGTGCGGCGGGTGCGCCGCTCGACGCGTTCACCCCGGGTGGCCCGATTGGAACTAGTGTTTGCGCCGCGCCGGCTGGGCGCGTCGTCTTTCTTGCCGAACGAGAAAATTCCCATGAATCGCTTGGTTCGAGCCTGGTGCCCGCTCAGTGTTGCTGCGATTTCCGGTAGGCCATCACACCCGCTACCGTATAGAAACTGCCGAAAACCACGATTCTATCATTCTCTGACGCACGTTTTAGCGCGTCCTGGAAAGCCTGCGCCGGCGTCGCATAACGCATGACGCTGCTGTCGGCGCCGTCTTCCACGCCCAGCTCGCGCAACACGGTTTCCAGCTCTTGCGCGGACGCGGCGCGCGGGGTCGGCAGATCGGTCACGCACCAGTGATCGATCTCGCCTTTCAGATGACCTAGCACGCCGGCGATGTCCTTGTCGCGCATCGCGCCGAACACCGCGTACGTGTACGGGAAAAAGCCCATGTTGCCGAGGTTTTGCCCGAGCACCGCGGCGGCATGCGGATTGTGGCCGACGTCGAGCACGATGGACGGCTTGCCCGGCAGCACCTGGAAACGGCCCGGAAGATCCACGTTGGCGATGCCGAGCCGGATGTCCTGCGCGGACACCGGCAGACGGTCGCGCAAAGCTTCGAGCCCGGCCAGCGCCGCCGACGTGTTGATCAGCTGATTCGCGCCGCGCAGCGATGGATACGCGAGCGCCGAGCGCCGCAGCGTCGGGCCGACATAGCTCCACTGCTGTCGCTCGCTGCCGGCCTGGCCTTCGTAACGGAAATCGCGGCCGAACAACCACAATTGCGCCCCGATCTTTTCCGCGTGATCGATCAACGATTGCGGCGGCACCGGGTCCGCGCAAATCGCGGGCTTGCCGGGACGGAAGATACCGGCTTTTTCGAACGCGATTTTTTCGCGCGTGTCGCCGAGATAGTCGGTGTGGTCAATATCGATGCTCGTGATGATCGCGCAGTCGGTATCGAGGATATTGACCGCGTCGAGACGGCCACCGAGGCCAACTTCGAAAATCACCGCGTCGAGGCCGCGCGACGCGAACAGGCTCATGATCGCTAGCGTCGTGAATTCGAAGTAGGTCAGCGTGACCGGTTTGGCGAGGCTCTGGCGCGCGGCCTCGACGGCTTCGAAGTGCGGCAGCAGATCTGCGTCGCTTGCCATTGCCCCGTTGATGCGCGCGCGCTCGTTGAACGACAGCAGATGCGGCGACGTGTGGCAGCCGACCGTATAGCCCGCGCGCAGCAGGATCGCTTCGAGAATCGCGCAGGTCGAGCCTTTGCCGTTCGTGCCGCCGACCGTGATGATCGGGCACGCAAACGACAGCTGCATCGCATCACGCACCTGGGAGACTCGGCCCAAACCCATGTCGATGCCGACCGGATGCGCGGATTCAAGGTGCGTGAGCCACGCGTCGAGAGTGGGGAATGTCGTCATCGGGTGAATCTTGAGTGAGTCGCGGTAGTTCGGTTCTGCAGTGCTGCGAAGGGTGCTGGTCAGGCGGTTGCGGTCGAGGGTCGCGGGTCGCCGGTCATGGGCGTAGGCCGTTGCGCGGTTTATGCGCACAAACCCGCGCCTTGAGCCGCGCCAGCTTCGGCTTCGACCGCTGCTGCATCGCAGGCGACGGTAATTATCCTGGAAATGACAGCGCGCCGCTTGATTGCTCACGCGGCGCGCTATTTTTTGATTGCTTCTCTGGCTCCGCCGCGTCTTCGACAGCGCGGCGAAAGAGCGGCAAATGCGGTGCTGCCCGGCTTTTACGCGACCGCGTCCGCCGGCTGATGGCTCAACAGCGCCAGCAATTGCGCGATCTCTTCGCGCAGCTTGCGACGATCGACGATCATGTCGATCGCGCCCTTTTGCAGCAGAAACTCGGCGCGTTGGAAGCCTTCCGGCAGTTTCTCGCGCACGGTCTGTTCGATCACGCGCGGGCCAGCAAAGCCGATCAGCGCCTTCGGTTCGGCGATCACGACGTCGCCGAGGAATGCGAAACTCGCGGACACGCCGCCCATCGTCGGGTCGGTCAGCACCGAGATGAACGGCAGCCTGGCTTCCGCCAGCTTCGTGAGCATCGCGGTGGTCTTTGCCATCTGCATCAACGACAGCAAGCTTTCCTGCATCCGCGCGCCGCCCGAAGCGGTGAAGCAGATGAACGGCACTTTCTGTTCGAGCGCGTTCTGCGCGCCGCGCGCGAAACGCTCGCCGACCACCGAACCCATCGAGCCGCCCATAAACGAGAACTCGAAGTTCGCCACGACGACCGGCAGCGTGTGAATCGCGCCGCCCATCACGACCATTGCGTCGGTCTCGTCGGTTTCGTCCATCGCCTCTTTAATGCGCTCAGGGTACTTGCGGCTATCTTTGAACTTCAGCGCGTCGACCGGAACGATTTCCTGGCCGATTTCGTAGCGGCCTTCCGGATCGAGCAGGCTGTCGAGCCGCTCACGTGCGCCGATGCGCATGTGATGGTCGCACTTGGGGCAAACATGCAGATTGGCCTCGACGTCGTTGCGATACAGCACGGCTTCGCACGACGGGCACTTGATCCACAGGCCCTCCGGAATTCCCTTGCGGTTTTTCGGGTCGGTTTGTTTGATTTTCGGCGGCAGCAGCTTATCGAGCCAGCTCATAGGGAATCCTTCTGGGTCAGCAGTCGCGCGAACGGCGGGACGAGCCCGCCGCTCACGTTACCGCGACAAAAAATAACTGTTATCGGGCAGTCGCGACGCTATCGAGCGCCTCGCGCACCTCGGCAACGAAACGCGTGAGCGTCTCGGTAGCGGCGTCGGGCGCTGCCTGTTCGAGCAATTGAACGATACGGCTGCCGATCACGACGGCATCGGCCACCTCGCCCACCGCACGCGCCGTTTGCGCGTCGCGAATGCCGAAACCGACGCCCACCGGCAGGGGGACGCGCGACTTGATGGCCGGGATTTTACTCGCGATGCTGGAAACGTCCAGATTTGCGGCACCGGTGACCCCTTTCAGCGACACATAGTAGACGTAGCCGCTGGCGATGCGGCCGACTTCGGCAATACGTTCGTCGGTTGAAGTCGGCGCGAGCAAAAAGATCGGATCGATCCCGGCACATTGCATCTGTTCCGCGAAGTTTGCGCACTCTTCAGGCGGATAGTCGACCACCAGCACGCCATCGACACCGGCTTCCTTCGCGGCTTTCGCGAAGGCCTCGGCGCCCATTCGCTCGATCGGATTCGCATAGCCCATCAGCACGACCGGGGTTTTGTCGTCGGCTTCGCGGAAGCGTTTGACGTCGGCCAGCACATGGCGTAGCGACACGCCCTTCGCGAGCGCGCGTTCAGACGACTGCTGAATGACAGGACCGTCTGCCATTGGGTCGGAAAACGGCACGCCTAGTTCGATCACATCGGCGCCGCCGGCGGCGAGGGCGTGCATGAACTCGACCGTGCGAGCCGGGTCCGGGTCGCCAGCGGTCATGAACGGGATCAAGCCTTTCTTACCCTGGGCGGACAGCGCGGCAAACGTGTTCTTGATACGGGACATGGAAGTACTCTCGAATTAGGGCTATTGCGCGCCCATTGCCGCGCGCTTTTCAGCGAACTTAGCGGCGCATCTCGCGCTTTTCACTGCACTTCGGTCGACGGCTGCACTTTTGGCCTGGCTCGGGTCCGACGGGGCGCAGCAGGCGTAGCGGCGGCGCTGACGCGCTCGCGCGCTATCGCACAATAGCTCTCGTTGATCTCATAGCCGACGAATTCGCGCTGATGACGGACGCAAGCAACTGCGGTGGTGCCGCTGCCCATGAATGGGTCGAGCACGCGGCCGCCCTTCGGGCAACTGGACAGTACCATCCGCTCGACGATTTCCAGAGGTTTCTGGGTTGGATGCGCAACGCGCTCGGCATGCTGCCGATGCAGACGCGATACCGACCAGACATCCTTCGGATTATAGCCAAGCTCCAACCACTTGCTTCCTTCGAACAACTTTCGCGAACGCGCCTTCTTCGTGACTGCATCGTACGGGATGCGGACGGGATCGAGATCGAAGAAGTAGTCCTTCGACACCGCGAAAAAACCGATGTTGTCATGCACTGACGTGAAGCGGCGCGTGGTGCCGCCCATACTCGGCACGCGCCGGTCCCAGATGATTTCGTTGACCATCGTGAGTTTCGTCTTCAGGAAACTGAAGATTTCCGGCGCGTATTGCCAGGTGCAGAAAATATAGAGCGACCCTGTTGGCTTGAGCTTCGGTACAGCGAGCTCGAGCCAGCCGCGCGTCCAGACGAGAAATTCCTCGCCCGTGCGCATGTCCGAGTCGTTGCCATAGTCCTTGCCCAACCCATAAGGCGGATCACAGACGATCAGGTCGATCGACTCATCGGGAATGTTCGCTACATCGGTTAGAAAATCGCGGTTCAACAGCTGAATGCCGGCCGGTACCTGCGCCAGCAGCGGTGCGGATGCCGCGGCCGCCGGGACTTCGGCGGCCGGATTCGTGGATTCAATCGCCGGCTGCGGCTCGTCGAACTCGTCGCGCATCGTCGCGGCTCAGAACTGGATACCCGATCGCTCGGCGACCGTGTGCATGTCCTTGTCGCCGCGGCCCGACAGGTTGACCAGCAGAATCTTGTCTTTCGACAAGGTCGGCGCGAGTTTCGTAGCGTAAGCGAGCGCGTGGCTCGACTCCAGCGCAGGAATAATGCCCTCGATGCGGCAGCAATCGTGGAACGCCTTCAGCGCTTCTTCGTCGGTGATGCCTACGTATTGAGCGCGATTACTCTCTTTTAGCCACGCGTGCTCGGGGCCGACGCCCGGGTAGTCGAGGCCTGCCGACACCGAATGCGTCTCGATGATCTGGCCGTCTTCGTCTTGCAGCAGATAGGTGCGGTTACCGTGCAACACGCCGGGACTACCGCCGATCAGCGATGCCGCGTGACGACCCGTTTCGAGGCCGTCGCCGGCAGCTTCGACGCCGATTAACTGCACGGAACTATCGTCGATATACGGGTAAAAGATCCCCATCGCATTGGAACCGCCGCCAACACACGCGATGACGGCGTCCGGCTGACGGCCAGCGAGTTCTGGCATCTGCACGCGGCATTCGTCGCCGATCACACGCTGGAAGTCGCGCACCATCATCGGGTACGGATGCGGACCCGCAACCGTGCCGATGATGTAGAACGTGTTTTCGACGTTGGTGACCCAGTCGCGCATCGCTTCGTTCAGCGCGTCCTTCAGCGTGCGCGACCCCGATTCGACCGGCACGACCGTCGCGCCGAGCAGTTTCATGCGATAAACGTTCGCGGCCTGGCGGCGCACGTCCTCGGCGCCCATGTAGACCACGCACTCCATACCGAAGCGCGCGCAGATTGTCGCCGTGGCCACGCCGTGCTGACCGGCGCCGGTTTCCGCGATCACGCGCGGCTTGCCCATGCGCTTGGCCAGCAGCGCCTGGCCGATCACGTTGTTGATCTTGTGCGCCCCCGTGTGATTCAGGTCTTCACGCTTCAGATAAACCTGCGCGCCGCCGAGCAATTCGCTCCAGCGCTGGGCGTGATAAATCGGGGACGGGCGACCCACGAAATACTTCAATTCGCGCTCGTACTCGGCGACGAACTCCGGGTCTTTCTGATATTTCTCGTACGCTTCACGCAACTCGTTGAGTGCGGAAAACAGCGTTTCGGCGACGAACACACCACCAAATTGGCCGAAGTGGCCTCTTTCGTCAGGCAAGTTGTACATGGTGATCACTCTTCTCAGGATGGCTCGCGGCTTTCATCGGAAAGCGCCCGCGAGCCTGAATCATTCAGCGTCCGCAGCGCGCACCGCGCGTACGAACGCCGCCATCCGGGCGTGATCCTTCACGCCCCGGGCGCCCGCTACTTCGATGCCGCTCGAGACATCGACCGCGTACGGGCGCACGCGATGGATCGCATCACTGACGTTTTGCGCGTTCAACCCACCACTCAAAACGGCCCGATGCGCGAGTTCTGCTGGAATAAGTGACCAATCGAAAACCTTCCCACCGCCGCCGTAGCCTTCGACATGGGTGTCGAACAGAAGACCACTAGCTGCTGAATAGTTGAATGCCGATTTTACCAAATCGGCCGCTCGAGTATCCGCCGCAACACGCAACGCGCGCAACCAAGGCAAACCCGCAACGCCGGCGAGCGCCTCGCACTGCTCAGGCGTCTCGTCGCCGTGGAACTGCAACAGCGTCAGGTTCACGTTGCTCGCGACTTCGTGAACCCATTCCGGCGTAGCGTTGACGAACAGACCGACGACCGACACGAACGGCGGCACCTCGTGCACGAGTTCGACCGCTTGCGTGACGCTCACCGAGCGCGGGCTCGGCGGATAGAACACGAGGCCGATCGCGTCGGCGCCGAGGTCGATCGCGTGTGCAATGTCGACGGGTTTCGACAGTCCGCACAGCTTGATGCGCGTGCGATGTGGCACGCCTTGCAAGGCGGTGGCGTCGGTCTGAATGGCGGGGTTCTCTGCTGCTTTCATGTTTCCGGTTGCTCGGTCCATACGCTGCTCCACGGCACGCTGCCCGTCGCCGGGTCGGGCACGCCGAATTGCTCAGGATAGCCCACTTGCGCGAGGTACAAGCCGTCGGGCATGAAGGTCGGCGCCGCGCAATCGCGGCTACGGCTCGCGAGCACGTCGGCCATCCACGCGGCCGGGCGGCGGCCGCTGCCGATTTCGATCAGACAGCCCATCACGTTGCGCACCATGTGATGCAGGAACGCGTTCGCGCGGAAGCGGAAATGCACGAAGTTACCCTGTCGTTTGACGTCGATCTGGTACAGGTGCTTGAACGGCGTCTTCGACTGGCATTGCGACGAACGAAACGCCGAAAAGTCATGCTCGCCGATCAGGTGCTCGGCGGCCGAGCGCATCGCGTCGACGTCGAGTGGCGTGTGCATCCAGCCGGCGCGCGTCGTGAGCATCGGCGAGCGAACCGGACTTACGTACAGCACGTAGTAATAGGTCCGCTCGAATGCCGAAAACCGCGCGTGAAAATCGTCGGGCATCGGCTTGGCCCATTGCACGCCGATCGTCTTCGGCAGAAACGCGTTCGGGCCGCGCACCCAGGAGATATCGAGGCGATCGAGGTCGGTGTCGAAATGCACGACCTGACCCAAGCCATGCACCCCGCGGTCGGTGCGGCCGGCGACCACCGTCTGCACGGGCGTGCGCATGAATTCGCGCAGCGCCCGTTCGAGCTCGTCCTGTACCGTGTTGCCATGCGGCTGCGACTGCCATCCAGTGAACGCGGCGCCGTCGTATTGCACGCCTAATGCGATGCGCTTCACGACAGCGGTGCGAGAGTCGAAAGCAACGCGCGGGCTTCGGTGCGCGTGGCTGGATCGTTTGCTTCGATCACTTCGTTGATGAGCGCGCGGGCGCCCGCCAGATCGCCGAGCTCGATGTACTCGGAGGCCAACTCCAGCTTGTTGCGCGCGATGCGGCCGAGATCGGCCGGTGTGAAGGCCGGCAATGGCTGAGCCGGGCTCGGCGGCAACTCGAGGTCGAAGTCGAGCTTCAGCGCGCCGAAGCCGGCCGCGCCGAGGCCCGCGACGGCGACGTGGCCGGCTGTGCCGGCGGCGATCTGGTCGGCGATGTGAGGGGCGTCGTCGTCCGCGCCATGGACGCCGAAGGCCTGCTGCGCGGTCGTGTCGGGCGATGCGACCGGTTGCGTCGAAAGCGACGTGGAAGGCTCCGCTTCGCCGACGGTGGGCACTTCGATGCGCGGCGGCAGCGGCATGTTGAGGCTGCCGAACGCGTCGACGGCGTCGCGCGGAAAGTCGGTCGGTGCGGACGGCGCGGGTTCCGTCGGCACGGGGATATCGCTGAACGGCTGACCGAACGACGTAGTGGCGCGCGGTTCGATCTGATGTTGCGTGAAATCGATCACTGGGGGTGGAACGTTCAAGGGGGACTGCGGTTCGGCCGTCGCGGTGTGCGACGCTGTCGAGGGCGGTTCCGCGGCGCTTGGGCTCGGGGTTGTCGTCGTGCCTGTCGTGTTCTCTGCGGTCGGACTTTCTGTGGGTTCCTCGTCCCATTGCAGGCGATGCGCGTTCTCGTCCTGCGCCGCGGCGCCAACCGGTTCGAGCGGTCCCAGCGGCAACGCGTCGGCGCCGAGTTCTGCCGCGGCGGCGAGATTGGCGGCCGTCGCGGCGGAGCGCAGCGTCTCGTCATGGGCGGGTGCGACCGCCGGTGGTTCGCTGGACAGTTCGCTTTGGCTGGGTAGCGGGATGCTGGCGAGTGGCGCCGTTGGTGCAGTAGGTTCGGGCGTGCCTGCTTGCTGTGCCGCCTGTTCTTCTGCGGCGCGCTCGGATGTGCTGCGTTCTGCTGCTATGCGTTCCGCTTCCGCATGTTCGGCGGCGACGCGTGCTGCTGCTTGTTCGGCTGCTGCTTGTTCCGCTGCTGCGCGTTCCGCCGCGGCGTGTTCTCCGGCCGCTGCTCGCTCTGCTGCGGCTCGCTCCGCTGCCGTCTGTTCGGCTGCTGCACTTTCCGCTGCGGCTTGCTCGACTGCTGCACGTTCGGCTGCCGCGCTTTCTGCTGCGGCTTGCTCGGCTGCTGCACGTTCCGCAGCCGCACGTTCCGCTGCGGCGCGCTTGGCCGCCGCCTCCTCGGCCACCGCGCGCTCCGCTGCTACCCGCTCCGCAGCCGCGCTTTCTGCCGCTGCCTGTTCAGCTGCCGCACGTTCCGCAGCCGCATGCTCTGCTGCTGCGGCCTGCCGTGCAACCTCTTGATCTTGCGCGTCCGATCCTTCCGTGACCGCGGCCTGCCCCGCCGCCGCGCTGCCATTGCGCGAATCGGCCTCACGCGCGGATCTCGCCATTTCTGCATCAGTTGCCTGGGCGGCCCACGCCGCGGCCTCTTTATCGCGCTTGCGGCGACCCATGCGCAGAGCAGCGAGCAGAACGATCAGTGCCGCGCCCACGGCCGCCGCAATGCTCAAATCGCGCTGAGAGATGCCGCCCTCATTCGACGGCGACGTCGTCACATTCGCATGCTCCGGCGCCACGGCCACGGTCGCCGCGGAACCTGCCGGTGCCGGCTGCGCAGCGCTCGTCGGCGTTGGGCCTGAAGCGACGGGCGCCCCGCCGATACCGTGCTTCTGCAACTCCATCAGCACGCGGTTTTTCAGCGCCAGCAATTGCTGCAGACTCGACACCTGCGGATGCGGCTGCGAAGCCGCCTGCGCGGCCGACGGCGCTTGTCCGGCGGGCGCGCTCGCCGCCGGTTGAATCGATCCGGCCCATTCCCGCGTGCCACTCGTCGCCACCGGCGCCGAACCGGCCACTGGCGCGGACGAAACCGCACCACCCGCCGCCGCGCCGGTCGATACCGCCGCACTGGCCGCGCCGGAAACCGTGGATGCGGCTGGCGTCGTCGCTTGAGCCGCCGCGCTGGCCGCACTCGCGGCGGCGGCGTTGACCTGCGCGACTGCACTCGCCGTGCTGGCGGCAGCCGCCGCGGCCGGCGCGGCAGTCGGCGCGGAAGCGGGCGCAGCCGCCGTGGACTCCGACGCCCCTGCCGCGGCCCCAGTCGACGAAACCGCCAAGGCCCCCGACGCATCGAGCGCCGGCACGATCAACACCGCTCCTACACGCATCCGGCTCGGATCGTGATTCATGAACGCGGCCGGATTCGTGTCGAACAATGCGTGCGTAGCGCGCGCGAGTACCGCCCGGTCATGCGACTGCGTAATAGCGATCGCGACATCGTTCAGCGACTGCCCTGCGTGTACGGTGTACTGAGAGCCCGCAGCGACAGCAACGACAGCGGTAGTGGAACTGACAGCGGAAGCGGCATCCGGCGCGCTCGTGGCACTAGCCGGCGCGGCAAGCGCATTGCCCGCGCCACCGCCGAGCAGCGCAAGGGCGAAAGTGGCACAAGCGGCCATCGCCGCCGGACGGCTGCTGAATCGCACCTTCTCGTGACGAATGGACATAGCCCGAAGAGCGGAGCGTCGAAAGTTCATCGGGACTCCTGGGCGCGTCAGCGCGCAGCCTTTTTTGCGAGTGGAAAGAGACAAGATGATCGGAGCACACAATGAAAAAAGCGCCGCGCAAGCGCGACGCTTCTTGAGTTGTCTACGCGTCGTGAGCGCGTAGTTTACTTTACTTGTCGAGCACAATGCGAAGCATACGACGCAGCGGTTCAGCCGCGCCCCACAGCAGCTGATCGCCGACCGTGAAGGCCGACAGATACTCGCCGCCCATCGCGAGCTTGCGCACGCGGCCGACCGGCACCGTCAGCGTACCGGTGACAACCGCCGGGGACAGGTCGCGCATCGACGCTTCGCGTTCGTTCGGCACAACCTTGACCCAGTCGTTGCCCGACGCGAGGATGCTGTTCACTTCGTCGAGCGGCACGTCCTTGGTCAGCTTGATCGTGAGCGCTTGCGAATGGCAGCGCATTGCGCCGATCCGCACGCACAGACCATCGACGGGAATCGAACCCGGCGTGCCCATGGCCGGCTTGCCGAGGATCTTGTTGGTTTCCGCGCCGCCCTTCCACTCTTCCTTCGACATGCCGTTGCCGAGATCCTTGTCGATCCACGGAATCAGCGAGCCCGCGAGCGGTACGCCGAAGTGGTCGGTCGGCATGCTGTCGCTGTTCATCGCTTCGAGCACGCGGCGGTCGATGTCGAGAATCGCCGAAGCCGGGTCTGCCAGTTCGTTCTTCACCGCGCCGTGCAGCGTGCCCATTTGCGACAGCAATTCGCGCATGTTCTGCGCGCCCGCGCCGGATGCGGCCTGATAAGTCATGGCCGTCATCCAGTCGACGAGGTTTTCGCGGAACAGGCCGCCCAATGCCATCAGCATCAGGCTGACCGTGCAGTTACCGCCGATGAAATTCTTCTGGCCTTTGACGAGCGCGTTCTTGATCACGTCGAGGTTGACCGGATCGAGAATGATGACCGCGTCGTCCTTCATGCGCAGCGACGATGCCGCGTCGATCCAGTAGCCGTTCCAGCCCGCCGCGCGCAGCTTCGGGAACACTTCGTTCGTGTAGTCACCGCCCTGGCAGGAAATGATCGCGTCGCACTTCTTCAGGTCGTCGATGCTTGTCGCATCTTTGAGCTTGGTCTCGTTTTTGGCGAACGACGGCGCGTTGCCGCCCGCGTTGCTGGTGCTGAAAAACACCGGTTCGATCAAGTCGAAATCGCCTTCCTGCTGCATACGTTGCATCAGGACGCTGCCGACCATGCCGCGCCAACCTACGAGACCTACGTTCATGACTTCATACCCTTCGAATGGAAACTTCCCCGCGTCTTTGCCCGCAGTGACCGCGCGGGGAAGATGGGCGGGCACGACGGACGATCAGCGCTTCGTGATCGTTTTCGGGGTAATGGTTTTGATGGTAATGGCGAGCTCGATCGCACGGGCCGTTGTGCCGTGCATTTTGGAAATCGAGGAGATTTGGGAGATCTGAGCCATCGCAACAATATACACGAAAACGGAAAACTGGCGGCGTTCTTCGCCGTATGACGTGCAAATCGGCCTATTTAAAGGCCCGATTCGCGCTTTTAAAAGGCCAGTATTGTTGACTGACCACCGCATGCCCTCGCTCTGCGAGCGCATGCGGTGCACGCGTTTTACAGCGCGGCCACGACGGCATCGCCCATCGCGGCGGTGCCGACCTGCTTGCAACCCGGCGTGAGAATGTCGCCGGTGCGATAGCCCTGTTCGAGCACCTTCTTCACCGCGGTTTCGATGCGATCGGCCTGCCCCGCCTTGTTCAGCGAATAGCGCAGCATCATCGCGGCCGACAGGATCGTGGCGAGCGGATTGGCAACGCCCTTGCCGGCGATATCCGGCGCGGAGCCATGCGACGGCTCGTACAAGCCCTTGTTGTTCTTGTCGAGCGATGCCGACGGCAGCATGCCGATCGAGCCGGTCAGCATGGCCGCCTCGTCGGACAGGATGTCGCCGAACATGTTGCCGGTCACGATCACGTCGAACGACTTCGGCGCCTTCACAAGTTGCATCGCGGCGTTGTCGACGTACATGTGCGACAGTTCGACGTCCGCGTATTCCTTCGACACGTCGATCATCACGTCCTTCCAGAACTGCGACGTTTCGAGCACGTTGGCTTTATCGACCGAGGTGAGCTTCTTGCCGCGCTTTTGCGCCGCCTGGAATGCGACGTGCGCGATGCGGCGCACTTCGGGTTCCGAATAGCGCATCGTGTCGAAGCCTTCCTTTGCGCCGGCGAACAGGCCGTCCGGCGACGTACGCACGCCGCGCGGCGCGCCGAAGTAGATGTCGCCGTTCAGTTCGCGCACGATCAGGATGTCGAGACCCGAAACGATCTCTTCCTTCAGCGACGACGCGCCCGTCAGTTGCGGGTAGCAGATCGCCGGACGGAAGTTCGCGAAAAGTTCCAGGTGCTTGCGCAGACCGAGAATCGCCTGCTCAGGGCGCAGCGCGCGTTCGAGCTTGTCGTACTTCCAGTCGCCGACCGCGCCGAACAGGATCGCGTCGGCTTCCTTCGCGAGCGCGAGCGTCGAGTCCGGCAGCGGGTGGCCCTTCGCTTCGTAGCCCGCGCCGCCGACCGGCGCTTCTTCGAGTTCGAACTTCTCGCCGAGCACGTTCAGGACCTTGACGGCCTCCTTGACGATTTCGGGACCGATGCCGTCGCCCGGCAACACTGCGATCTTCATGCGAATTCCTTGATGATTTTGTTCGGATCTTCTGGCGCAAACCGACATTGGCGCGCGGACTTCACGCCCCTGACGCCCTCACGGTTTCGCTTAGCGGACGAGGCGATTGTTCAGCCACGGTTGCTTCGCGAGACGCTCCGCTTCGAATTGGCGGATCTTGTCCGCGTGACGCAGCGTGAGGCCGATGTCGTCGAAACCGTTCAGCAGACAATACTTGCGGAACGCGGCGACTTCGAACGGATATTCGGTGCCGCCGTCGGCCGTGCGCACGACTTGCGCTTCGAGGTCGATCGTCAGCTCGAAGCCGTTGAACGCATACGTCTCGTTGAACAGATGATCGACCTGCTGTTCGGTCAGCACGATCGGCAGCACGCCGTTCTTGAAGCAGTTGTTGTAGAAGATGTCCGCGAAGCTCGGCGCGATCAGCGCGCGAAAGCCGTATTGCTGCAACGCCCAGGGCGCGTGTTCGCGCGAGCTGCCGCAGCCAAAATTCTTGCGCGCGAGCAGCACCGAGGCGCCCTGGTAGCGCGGCTGGTTCAGCACGAAATCCGGGTTCAGCGGACGCTTCGAGTTGTCTTGACCCGGTTCGCCGTGGTCGAGGTAGCGCCATTCGTCGAACGCATTCGGACCGAAACCCGTGCGCTTGATCGACTTCAGGAACTGCTTCGGAATGATCGCGTCCGTGTCGACGTTCTCGCGATCGAGCGGCGCCACGACGCCGGTGTGTACGATGAATTTATCCATGACGCTTGCGCCTGTTCAGGACCGGGCGATGCGACTGGCGGCTGGAACCCCCGCGCCGTATCGCCGGCAAAAATCAAAAACCGCTTATTTCTCAGCGTGATTGCTGATCGAATTGCCGAGGTGCGACATGTCCTGGCCGAATCCGTGCACCGTGTTGCAGCCGGCTAGACCGAGCAGGAGCCCGGCGAACGTGCCGAGTGCGAAGCGGCGCAATAGAGTGATGCGATTCATGTTCTTCATCATGCGATTTATCCGAGCTTGCGAATGTCGACGAAATGCCCTTCGATGGCCGCAGCCGCGGCCATTGCGGGGCTCACCAGGTGCGTGCGGCCACCAGCGCCCTGACGACCTTCGAAATTGCGGTTCGACGTGGATGCGCAACGCTCGCCCGGCTCGAGCCGGTCGGCGTTCATTGCCAGACACATCGAGCAGCCCGGCTCGCGCCATTCGAAACCGGCCTCGGTAAAGACCTTGTCGAGGCCTTCACGCTCCGCCTGCGCCTTCACGAGACCCGAACCCGGCACGACCATCGCCAGACGGATGTTCGGCGCGACGCGACGGCCGAGCTTCTTCACGACGTAAGCCGCGGCGCGAATGTCTTCGATGCGCGCGTTGGTGCACGACCCGATGAAGATTTTATCCGGCTTGATCGACTCGATCGGCGCGTTCGGCTCGAGCGCCATGTACTTGAGCGCGCGCTCCATCGCGTCGCGCTTGACCGGGTCCTTTTCGCGCTCCGGATCCGGCACGCGGCCGTCGATCGGCGTGACCATTTCCGGCGACGTGCCCCAGGTGACCTGCGGCACGATTTCGGCGGCGTTCAACTCGACCACGCGATCGAAATGCGCTCCGTCGTCCGACTTGAACTGCTTCCAGGACTCGACCGCGTGATCCCACTCGACGCCCTGCGGCGAGAACGGACGGCCTTTCAGGTATTCGACCGTGGTGTCGTCGACGGCGACCATGCCGGCGCGCGCGCCCGCTTCGATCGCCATGTTGCAGACCGTCATGCGGCCTTCCATTGTCAGCGAACGGATCGTCGAGCCGCCGAATTCGATCGCGTAGCCGGTGCCGCCCGCGGTGCCGATCTTGCCGATGATCGCGAGCACGATGTCCTTCGCGGTACAGCCGCGCGGCAATTGGCCCTCGACCTTCACGAGCATGTTCCTGCTCTTCTTCTGCAGCAGCGTTTGCGTGGCCAGCACGTGCTCGACTTCCGACGTGCCGATGCCGTGCGCGAGCGCGCCGAACGCGCCGTGCGTGGACGTGTGCGAGTCGCCGCAGACGATCGTCATACCCGGCAGCGTGGCGCCCTGTTCAGGCCCGATGATGTGAACGATGCCCTGACGCAGGTCGTTCATCTTGAACTGTGTGATGCCGAAGGCGTCGCAGTTGGCGTCGAGCGTGTCGACCTGCAGCTTCGACACCGGATCGGCGATGCCGTGGCTGCGGTCCGTGGTCGGCACGTTGTGGTCGGACACGGCCAGGTTCGCGCTGATGCGCCACACCGGACGCTCGGCCATCTTCAGGCCTTCGAACGCCTGCGGGCTGGTCACTTCATGCAGCAGGTGACGGTCGATGTAGAGAATCGTGGTGCCGTCGTCTTCCGTGTGGACCACGTGCGTGTTCCACAATTTGTCGTAGAGAGTCTGTGCCATGGTATGCGGGGTAGTAATGACTGCGGGCTGACTGTGTCGATCGATTATGCCACGCTGCGCACCGCGATGGGCTGCATAGACGGCGAAAAAACCGATAAAAAACATGGGGTTGGCTGGTAGTGTCGATACCTGTATCGGTGTTACCCGGCAAGCATCGGCTACCGGCGACGCCAATGCGCCGCATGCCCCGACCCGCGGCGGCCGCAGAAACAGAAACGCCCCAACGGTCAACCCGTCGAGGCGTTTTATTCACTCGGATTTCGCGCTTTTTGCACGGCACGAATGCCGCTGCGAAGCGCGCGTATCGAGGTCGATCAGCGATCAGCGCTGTGCGATCGGCTTCGCTTCACGCAGCGTCTCGCCGATGAACAACTGACGCGGACGGCCAATCTTCTGCTCGGGATCGGCGATCATTTCGTTCCACTGCGCGATCCAGCCGACCGTACGCGCCATCGCGAAGATACACGTGAACATCGACGTCGGAATGCCCAGCGCGCGCTGCACGATACCCGAGTAGAAGTCGACGTTCGGGTACAGCTTGCGCGACACGAAGTATTCGTCTTCGAGCGCGATCTTTTCGAGTTCCATCGCGAGCTTGAACAGCGGATCGTCGTGCAGGCCCAGCTCTTCGAGCACTTCGTAGCAGGTCTCGCGCATCAGCTTCGCGCGCGGATCGTAGTTCTTGTACACGCGGTGGCCGAAGCCCATCAGCTTCACGCCCGAGTTCTTGTCCTTCACCTGCTTGATGAACTCAGGAATGTTGTCGACCGAGCCGATTTCTTCCAGCATGGTCAGCGCGGCTTCGTTCGCACCGCCGTGCGCCGGGCCCCACAGACACGCGATACCCGCCGCGATACACGCGAACGGATTCGCGCCCGACGAACCGGCGAGCCGCACGGTCGACGTCGACGCGTTCTGCTCGTGGTCAGCGTGCAGGATCAGGATACGGTCGAGCGCGCGCACCAGCACGTCGTTGACCTCGTACTCTTCGCACGGGTTCGAGAACATCATGCGCATGAAGTTCGCGCTGTACGACAGGTCGTTCTTCGGATACACGAACGGCTGGCCGATGCTGTACTTGTACGCCATCGCGACCAGCGTGGGCAGCTTCGCGATCATACGGATCGCCGACACTTCGCGGTGACGCGGGTTATTGATGTCGAGCGAGTCGTGATAGAACGCGGACAGCGCGCCGACCGCGGCGACCAGAATTGCCATCGGATGCGCGTCGCGGCGGAAGCCGCGGAAGAAGAACTGCATCTGCTCGTGCACCATCGTGTGCTTCGTGACGGTGCCGACGAATTCGACCTTCTGCTTCTGGTTCGGCAGCTCGCCGTTCAGCAGCAGGTAGCAGGTTTCGAGGAAGTCGGCGTTTTGCGCGAGGTTGTCGATCGGGTAGCCGCGGTAGAGCAGTTCGCCCTTGTCGCCGTCGATGTAGGTAATCGCCGAATTGCACGCCGCCGTCGACATGAAGCCCGGGTCGTACGTGAATTTGCCGGTCTGGCCGTACAGTTTGCGAATGTCGATCACATCCGGGCCAATCGTGCCCTTGTAAATCGGCATTTCGACGCTCGGCGAATTGTCGCTGAACGATAGCGTGGCTTTAACATCTGACGGGGTCATAGCACATCCTCAATCGAAGTATGGATACAGGGTTTCGATAATTGCACGCCTGGAACAACGGACTGGCGGCGCTCAAGCGTTGCGCAGCAACTCCAGAACCCGGACCACGTCCGGGTCGGCCAGATCGCCTTCTGGTTCCTTGCGCGCGAGTAGCAAGTCCATCAGGTCGTTATCGCTCAGCTCGAGCAGGCGCGTGAGTGCGCCCACGTCGGCATCGCTGAGGTCATGCTCATATCGGCTGAAAAAACGCTCGAAAATCAGGTCGTTTTCCAGCAGGCCCCGCCGTGCGCGCCAGCGAAGACGCGCGCGGCGGAGAGGGTCGGACTGATGCGATGTTTCGGTCATGTCGGTACACCCCGCGCCGCGCCCCGGCGCACTGACCGCCCTCTCGGGGGCAGCGCGCGCCAGGGAGCGCGGAGCTCATTGATACTAGACAGCGCGGCGAACCATCAATTCCTTGATCTTGCCGATTGCCTTGGTCGGGTTAAGGCCCTTCGGGCAAACGTCGACACAGTTCATGATCGTGTGGCAACGGAACAGACGGTACGGATCTTCCAGGTTGTCGAGGCGCTCGCCGGTTGCCTCGTCGCGGCTATCCGCGATGAAGCGGTAGGCTTGCAGCAGACCAGCCGGGCCGACGAACTTGTCCGGATTCCACCAGAAGCTCGGGCACGACGTCGAGCAGCTCGCGCACAGAATACATTCGTACAGGCCGTCGAGCTCGTCGCGTTCTTCCGGCGACTGCAGACGTTCCTTCTCCGGCGGCGGCGTATCGTTGATCAGGTACGGCTTGATCGAGTGATACTGGTTGAAGAACTGCGTGAAGTCGCAGATCAGGTCGCGCACGACGGGCAGGCCCGGCAGCGGACGCAGCACGATCTTCTGCGGCAGGTCGTTCAGGTTCGTCAGGCACGCGAGGCCGTTCTTGCCGTTGATGTTCATTGCGTCCGAACCGCACACGCCTTCGCGGCACGAGCGACGGAACGACAGGGTTTCGTCGAGCGCCTTCAGCTTGATGAGCGCGTCGAGCAGCATGCGTTCGTGCGAGTCGATTTCGATCTCGTACGTCTGCATGCGCGGAGCGGCGTCCTTGTCCGGATCGTAGCGGTAAATTTCAAATGTACGCTTGGCCATTTCTCTGAATTCCTTTGACTTGTGCCTTAGAAGGTACGCGCTTTCGGCGGAACCGATTCGACGGTCAGCGGCTTCATGTGAACCGGCTTGTAGTCGAGGCGATCGCCTTCGCTGAACCACAACGTATGGCGCAGCCAGTTTTCGTCGTCGCGATGTTCGAAGTCGTTCTGCGCGTGCGCGCCACGGCTTTCCTTGCGCGCTTCGGCGGAGACCATCGTGGCGCGTGCCACTTCGATCAGGTTCGCCACTTCGAGCGCTTCGATGCGAGCCGTGTTGAACACCTTCGACTTGTCCTTCAGATGGATGTTGTCGACGCGTGCCGCCACTTCACGGATGGCCTCGACGCCTTCAGACAGCAGAGCCGAGGTACGGAACACACCAGCGTGCTTCTGCATCGTGCCGCGGATGTCGTTCGCGACCGACTGTGCGTACTCGCCCGACGACGAGTTGTCCAGCTTCGCCAGACGCGACAGCGCGAAGTCGGCTGCATCGGCCGGCAGCGGCTTGTGTTCCTTCAGTTCCTTCACGTGCTTGACGATGTGGTTGCCGGCAGCGCGGCCGAACACCACGAGGTCGAGCAGCGAGTTCGTGCCGAGGCGGTTTGCGCCATGCACCGACACGCACGAGCATTCGCCCACTGCGTAGAAACCGTTGACGACTTCTTCGGGACCGCGCGGCGTCCCGACGACCTGGCCGTTGATGTTCGTCGGAATACCGCCCATCTGGTAGTGGATGGTCGGCACGACCGGAATCGGCTCCTTGATGCAGTCGACGTTCGCGAACTTCAGCGCGATTTCGCGGATCGACGGCAGACGCTTCATGATCGTCTCGGCGCCGATGTGCGACAGGTCGAGCAGCACGTGATCCTTGTTCGGACCCACGCCGCGGCCTTCCTTGATTTCCTGGTCCATCGAACGCGAAACGAAGTCGCGCGGCGCCAGATCCTTCAGCGTCGGCGCGTAGCGCTCCATGAAGCGTTCGCCGTTCGAGTTACGCAGAATACCGCCTTCGCCGCGCACGCCTTCGGTGATCAGCACGCCCGCGCCGGCCACGCCGGTCGGGTGGAATTGCCAGAATTCCATGTCCTGCAGCGCGATGCCCGAACGGGCCGCCATGCCGAGGCCGTCACCGGTGTTGATGAACGCGTTGGTCGATGCCGCGAAGATCCGGCCTGCGCCGCCCGTGGCGAACAGCGTGGTCTTGCCTTCGAGGATGTAGACGTCGCCGGTTTCCATTTCCAGCGCGCTCACGCCGAGCACGTCGCCGTCGGCGTCGCGGATCAGGTCCAGCGCCATCCATTCGACGAAGAATTGCGTCTTGGCAGCAACGTTCTGCTGGTACAGCGTGTGCAGCAGCGCGTGACCGGTACGGTCAGCCGCCGCGCAGGCGCGTTGCACCGGCTTTTCGCCGTAATTCGCGGTGTGGCCGCCGAACGGGCGCTGATAGATCGTGCCGTCCGCGTTACGGTCGAACGGCATGCCGAAGTGTTCGAGTTCGTAGACGGCGTTCGGTGCTTCACGGCACATGAACTCGATCGCGTCCTGGTCGCCGAGCCAGTCGGAGCCCTTGATCGTGTCGTAGAAGTGGTAGTGCCAGTTGTCTTCGCTCATGTTGCCGAGCGAAGCGCCGATGCCGCCCTGGGCCGCGACCGTGTGCGAACGCGTCGGAAACACCTTTGACAGCACGCAGACCGACAGACCGGCACGCGCGAGTTGCAGCGACGCGCGCATCCCCGAGCCGCCCGCGCCGACGATGACGACGTCGAAGCGGCGACGCGGCAGAGAATTCTTGATTGCAACCATGCTTTTATACTCTCCAGAGAATCTGCGCAGCGTAGCCCGCACATGCGAGCAGCCAGAGGATCGTCAGCACCTGGAGGACGAGACGCGTGCCAACGGGCTTCACGTAATCCATCCAGATGTCACGGATACCAACCCACGCGTGGTAGAACAGCGAGAGAAGCGTGACGAACGTGGCGAGCTTCATCCACTGCGTCGCGAAGATCGACGCCCAGCCGTCGTACGAAAAGTCGCGCGCGAGGAAGAACCACGCGAGCAGAATCACCGTGTACACCGCCATCACGCAGGCGGTGACGCGTTGCGCGAGCCAGTCGCGCAGACCGTAATGCGCGCCGACGACGAGACGCTTCGAACCGATTCGGTTATTGGCTGACATTTTTTAGAATGCTCCGAACAGTTTTGCCGCGAATGCGATGGTAAGCAGCGACGACACGACGATCACCACGATGGAGGTCGATTTGCCCTTCTCTTTCGACACGGCATCATGATTCGTATCCATTACGAGGTGACGGATGCCGGCGCAGAAGTGGAACAGGAAGGCCCACGCGAGAACCAGCGTGATCAGCTTGACGATGATGTTGGAGAGGAAGCCTTTGAATACTTCGAAGCTCAGTTCGGAAGTCAGGCTCTGATCGAAGAGGAACAGCAGGAACGGAAGGAAGAGAAACAACAAGGCACCGCTCACGCGATGCAGAATCGACACGCGCCCCGCCAGCGGGAGACGGTATGCCGTCAGTATTTGCCCAATACCGATGTTCCGGAATTCCGGCCTCGGTTTTTTTACGGCTTCTGCCATGCTAGACCCCTACTATGTAGTCACACTAATCCGCAATCTTAGCGCCTTTTTATATCGCGCTGCAGCGAAAACCACGCTGGGTCCTTTGCGGCGCGCGCATTAAAAGCGCCTTCCGATTGGCGCGCGTGTGGGACGCCGCGCCTCGTTTCAGCCCGATTCAGCTCAGATCGTTCTGATAGTAATACCCGGTTGTGACATACCAACCTCGCCGGACTTCGACCGGCCGGTCCCCATAGGTATAGGACACGCGCTCGACCGACAGCAACGGAAAACCCGCCGGCACATGCAGCAGGTCCGCCACGGAAGGCTCCGCCGCGACCGCGCGGATTTTTTCCGTCGCGCGAATCATGCGGGTACCGAATTCCGTCTCGAACATCGCGTAGAGGGGACCCTTGTACTCCGACAGCCGCTCGAGCGTGAGCCCGCGGAACACGACGCCGGGCAGCCAGATTTCGTCGAGCACGGTGACTTCGCCGTCGAACTGCAGCAAACGCTTGATCAGCACGACCGGATCGGCCGGCTTCAGATCGAGCTGCCGCGCGATTTCCGCCGATGCGCGCAGCCGCCGGCATTCGAGCAGACGGCTCACGTGCGGATGCTCGGCGCCGTCGTCGGCGAGCAATCTCAGAAAACGGAACTGCGCGCGCTCTTCGTTGTGCGTTGCAACGAATGTGCCCTTGCCCTGGCGGCGCACCAGCAGGTTGTCGGCGGCGAGTTCGTCGATCGCCTTGCGCACCGTACCCTGACTCACCTTGAAACGCGCGGCCAGTTCGACTTCACTAGGAATGATCTCGCCCGGCTTCCATTCGCCGCTTTCGAGGCTCTGCGTAATCAAGCCCTTGATCTGCTGATATAAGGGGCTGAAGGTAGGCGACGCGGCAGCGGAAACAGCGGATACGCCTTCGCCGGCGGCCCCTTGGCCATTCGGGTTCACAGGATTCGCCGGGTTCGAATTCATGCGCGCATTTCATCATAAAGGGCTGGGACACGTCTAGGGTTTTCCCCGCGATAGATGTGTCTTATATAAGACATAAGATACTGTTGACTTTGTCTGTTTCGACTCCTACACTCCTTGTCGAGCAAGGGTTTGCGGGATTTTGCGGCGGCTGTTTGATGCAGCGCCGCGACGCTCCGGCAGCCACTCTGCACCATGCCGTCCCCTACGCAGTCCAGGTTTCGATTCGCCGCCATCCGTTGCATTCGCGCGCTGTCTCCGTGTTGCACCCGCTGGCCCGACGCTTGCCGAAACGCGCTGTTTGCAGGAGCCCGCACAGTGCAGTTGCGGCCCCGGCCCGGCGTAAGCCTTGGGCCATCCCGTCCCGCTCCGCAGTACAGCTTTCCGGCACGGCGGTCTTGCCGTAACGCGCCGCCCGGTCTCGCCAATTCCGAGCCCGCACGCGAACAGTGAATTCCGCCGTGTTTCATCACGCTTCGCTGAACGCGCATATAGAATGGCGTTTTCCCTAGCGTCTAACGCATCGTCCTGGAGATTTCTCAATGGCTAAGCCCGCAAAGCGCGTTGCCGTCACCGGCGCCGCAGGTCAAATCGCTTACTCCCTGCTATTCCGCATCGCCAATGGCGACCTGCTCGGCAAGGACCAGCCGGTGATCCTGCAACTGCTCGATCTGCCGCAAGCGCAAGCCGCCGTCAAAGGCGTCGTGATGGAACTGGATGATTGCGCATTCCCCCTGCTGTCGGGCGTCGTGATCACGGACGACCCGAAGGTCGCGTTCAAGGACGCCGACATTGCCCTGCTGGTCGGCGCGCGTCCGCGTTCGAAGGGTATGGAGCGCAAGGATCTGCTGTCGGCCAACGCCGAAATCTTCACGGTTCAGGGCAAGGCGCTGAACGACGTCGCCAGCCGCGACGTGAAGGTTCTGGTGGTCGGCAACCCGGCCAACACGAACGCATACATCGCCATGAAGTCGGCGCCGGATCTGCCGAAGAAGAACTTCACCGCAATGCTCCGTCTGGACCACAACCGCGCGCTGTCGCAACTGGCCGCCAAGTCGGGCAAGCCGGTCGCGTCGATCGAAAAGCTCGCAGTGTGGGGCAACCACTCGCCGACCATGTACCCCGACTTCCGCGTTGCAACGGCTGAAGGTCAGGACCTGACCAAGCTGATCAACGACGAAGAATGGAACCGCAACACGTTCATTCCGACCGTCGGCAAGCGCGGCGCGGCGATCATCGAAGCGCGCGGCCTGTCGTCGGCGGCATCGGCGGCTAACGCTGCGATCGACCACGTGCGTGACTGGGTGCTCGGCACGAACGGCAAGTGGGTCACGATGGGCATCCCGTCGGACGGCTCGTACGGCATCCCTGAAGATATCATCTACGGCGTGCCCGTGACCTGCGAAAACGGCGAGTACAAGCGCGTCGAAGGTCTGGCAATCGACGCGTTCTCGCGCGAAAAGATGGACGGCACGCTGCAGGAACTGCTGGAAGAGCGCGACGGCGTTCAGCACCTGCTCGGCTAAGCACCTGATGCCGATGAACCGGAACTCCGAAGCGTCAGCGCGGCGGGTTCCGGTTTTTTTCGTGTGAATGGCCGTGCGATCATCGCCATTCGCCTCTGATTCGAACGTGCTTTGCCGTTGCCCGACGGCACTCGCGCAGAGCACGCCCGAATCCGACATCCTTAATTTTCACCACGCCCCACACGCCGAAGATGCGCGTTCTCACACCCGCCGAAGTGCTGTTTGAGGGCGAAGCGCCGCCCGCTGTGCTGCCTGCCTGCGATCACTATGCGGGCAGCGAAAAGCTGATGCTGAAGTCGCTCGCGTTACAGCAGCAACTCGGCCCGGTGTTCGATATCACGCTCGATTGCGAAGACGGCGCGCAGGTCGGCCGCGAGGCCGAGCACGCGGAACTGGTCGCGTCGCTACTGGGCACCGAGCATGACCGCTTCGGCCGCGTCGGCGTGCGCATCCACGACTTCGCTCACGCGCACTGGCGCGACGACGTACGCCTCATTCTGCGCGCCGCAAAGCGAGCACCCGCTTACATCACGCTGCCGAAAATCCGCAGTGTTCACGATGCCGCCGAAATGATCGCGTTCATCGAGGCGACGCGGCGCGAGCTCGGCCTCGCGCAGCCGGTGCCGGTGCAGTTGCTGGTCGAAACCCACGGCGCGCTTACGCGTGTGTTCGAACTCGCCGCGCTGCCGGGCGTCGAGGCGCTGAGCTTCGGCCTGATGGACTTCGTCTCCGCGCACGACGGCGCGATCCCCGATACCGCGATGCGCTCGCCGGGCCAATTCGATCATCCGCTCGTGCGGCGCGCGAAGCTCGAGATTTCGGCGGCCTGCCATGCGTTCGGCAAGGTGCCGTCGCACAACGTCAGCACCGAAGTGCGCGACATGAGCGTGGTCGCGAACGACGCACAGCGCGCCCGCAACGAGTTCGGCTACACGCGCATGTGGAGCATCCACCCCGCGCAGATCGAGGCGATCGTCGCCGCGTTCGCGCCGCGCGACGAAGAAATCGCGACGGCCACCGAAATCCTGCTGGCCGCGCAGTCCGCGCATTGGGGCCCGACGCGTCATGGCGATACGCTGCACGACCGCGCGAGCTACCGCTTTTACTGGTCGGTGCTGCGCCGCGCGCAAACCACCGGCCGCGCTGTTCCACAAGAAGCGGCGCCGCTTTTTGCGCAAGTGGGCGCCAACGGACAGTCTGTGGCATAAGCGACGCGTTTTTCAAACGGCAGCGATGAGCCGGCACACAGGAGAAGGCGGAACATGAGCGAGACGACGCAAGCCGCTGGCGCAACAGGCGGCAACGAAACGCAAAGTGGCTTCAAACCGAAAAAATCCGTCGCACTGTCGGGCGTGACCGCGGGTAATACCGCGCTGTGCACGGTCGGCAAGACCGGCAACGATCTGCACTATCGCGGCTATGACATTCTCGACATCGCCGAGGCGTGCGAATTCGAGGAGATCGCTTATCTGCTGGTCCACGGCAAGCTGCCGACCCAGGCCGAACTGACCGCGTACAAGACGAAGCTGAAGTCGATGCGCGGCCTGCCCGCCAACGTGAAGGCCGCGCTCGAATGGATTCCGGCCGCCGCGCATCCGATGGACGTGATGCGCACCGGCGTGTCGGTGCTCGGCACCGTGCTGCCCGAGAAAGACGATCACAACCTGCCCGGCGCGCGCGATATCGCCGACAAACTGATGGCCTCGCTCGGCTCGATGCTGCTGTACTGGTATCACTACTCGCACAACGGCAAGCGCATCGAGGTCGAAACCGACGACGATTCGATCGGCGGGCATTTCCTGCATCTGCTGCATGGCGTCGAGCCGTCGAAGGCGTGGGTCGATGCGATGCACGTGTCGCTGAACCTGTACGCGGAGCACGAGTTCAACGCGTCGACGTTCACCGGCCGCGTGATCGCGGGCACGGGCTCGGACATGTACTCGGCGGTCACCGGCGCGATCGGCGCGCTGCGCGGCCCGAAACACGGCGGCGCCAATGAAGCCGCGTTCGAAATCCAGTCGCGCTACCAGACGCCTGACGAAGCCGAAGCCGACATCCGCCGCCGCGTCGAGAACAAGGAAGTCGTGATCGGCTTTGGCCATCCGGTGTACACGATCTCGGACCCGCGCAGCAAGATCATCAAGGAAGTCGCGAAGAAGCTGTCGAAGGAAGCGGGCAACACGAAACTGTTCTCGATCGCCGAACGGCTCGAATCGGTGATGTGGGACGCGAAGAAGATGTTCCCGAACCTCGACTGGTTCAGCGCGGTGTCGTATCACATGATGGGCGTGCCGACCGCGATGTTCACGCCGCTGTTCGTGATCTCGCGTACGGCAGGATGGAGCGCGCACATCATCGAGCAGCGCGTCGACAACAAGATCATCCGCCCAAGCGCGAATTACACCGGACCCGAGAATTTAAGGTACGTGCCGCTAAATAGGAGAAAATAGCGATCGCTGCGCGCTCCACAGCGCGTGCAGTTCAACCCGCGCGGCCGCCGGACCGGTCGTCCGCGCACTGTTTAACTGATTTTGATAGAAAGGTTTTCTCCATGAAAAAGCTGATGATCGCCGCCATGATTGGCGCCCTGTCCACGACGATGCTGACCGTCGCGACTGACGCCACCGCTGCGGACACGGCCACCACCACGAAGAAGCCGGCCACCAAGGCCGTCGCGAAGCGCCCGGAGCCGCGCCGCCTGATCAAGCGCAAGGCGAATCCGGCGAAGGAAGCGAAGGTCGATCCGATTCCCGACGGCGCGGAAAAGTGGTCGTGCAAGGATGGCCTTGCTTTCGAAATGAAAGGTGACATGAAGCGTGACCAGATCGTCACGGTTCACTGGGCGAACAAGAACTACAACCTGCCGCGCGAAGCGACCACGACGGGCGCTGACCGCTTCCACGACGCAGCATCCGGTATGGACCTCGTCGTGATCCCGACGAAGGCCATGCTGTTCCAGGACAAGGACAGCTCGCGTCTCGCCGACGAGTGCAAGACGGTCGCCATGGAACAGGGCGCGCCGGCTGCAACGCAATCGAACGCGATCAACAAGACCGGCAACTGATTTTCGCCGCCAGGGAAGCCCCCGATGCCCGCCCCGATCTCCAACGTACGACCCGCCCCGGACGCCGTCCTGGTCGATATCGTCGACTACGTGCTGGATTACCGGATCGACAGCGCGCTCGCGCTGGAAACCGCGCGTCATTGCCTGATCGACACGCTCGGTTGCGGACTCGAGGCGCTTACCTACCCAGCCTGCACCAAGCTGATGGGACCGATCGTGGCAGGCACGATCGTCCCCAACGGCGCGAAGGTGCCGGGCACGTCGTTCCAGCTGGACCCGGTTCAGGCCGCCTTCAACATCGGCGCGATGATCCGCTGGCTCGATTTCAACGACACCTGGCTCGCCGCCGAATGGGGCCATCCGTCCGATAACCTCGGTGGCATTCTCGCGACGGCCGACTGGCTCTCGCGCACCGCCATCGCAGCCGGCAAAGCGCCGCTGACGATGAAAGACGTCCTGATCGCCATGATCAAGGCGCACGAAATTCAAGGCTGCATCGCGCTCGAGAACTCGTTCAACAAAGTCGGGCTCGATCATGTGCTGCTCGTCAAGCTTGCGTCGACCGCCGTGGTCGGCCAGCTGATCGGCCTTACGCGCGACGAGCTGATCAACGCGGTATCGCAGGCGCTCGTCGATGGGCAGGCGCTGCGCACCTACCGTCATGCGCCGAACACCGGTTCGCGCAAATCGTGGGCCGCCGGCGACGCGACCTCGCGCGCCGTGCGCCTCGCGCTGATCTCGAAGACCGGCGAGATGGGCTATCCGTCGGTGCTCAGCGCGAAAACGTGGGGCTTCTACGACGTGCTGTTCAACGGCAACGCGTTCCAGTTCCAGCGTCCGTACGGCTCGTACGTGATGGAAAACGTGCTGTTCAAAATCTCATTCCCGGCCGAGTTCCACGCGCAAACCGCCGTGGAAGCCGCGCTCGCGCTGCATGTGCAGCTCGCCGCGCAGGGCCGGCGCGTCGAAGACATTCGCCGCATCACGATCCGCACCCACGAAGCGGCGATTCGCATCATCGATAAAAAGGGTCCGTTGAACAATCCGGCTGACCGTGATCATTGCATCCAGTACATGATCGCGATGCCGCTGATTTTCGGCCGTCTGACGGCTGCCGATTACGAAGATTCAGTCGCGCAGGACTCGCGTATCGATGCATTGCGCGCGAAGATGGAATGCGTCGAAGACCCACAGTTCACGAAGGACTATCACGACCCGGAGAAGCGTTCGATCGCCAACGCACTGACGCTCGAATTCAACGACGGGTCGAAGTTCGGTGAAGTCGTAGTCGAATACCCGATCGGTCATAAGCGCCGTCGTGAAGACGGTATTCCGTTGCTGGTCGAGAAGTTCAAGACCAACCTCGCACGGCGCTTTCCGGTCAAGCAACAACTGGCGATTCTCGACGTATCGCTCGACCAGGCCAAGCTCGAAGCGACGCCGGTCAACGAATACGTCGATCTGTACGTCATCTAGGTTGAGTACTGTAGTTCCGCGATCCAAACCAAGGAAAACACCATGGCCCACAACCTCCACAAAACGCTCAAGGAATTCGACAGCGGTTCCGGCAAAGGCAAGTTCTACTCCCTGCCGCAACTCGGCAAGGCTCTGAACCTCAAGATCGACCGCCTGCCGGTCTCGATCCGTATCGTGCTGGAATCGGTGCTGCGCAACTACGACGGCAAGAAAATCGCCGAAGAACATGTCACGCAACTCGCGAACTGGAAGCCGACCGCGGCGCGCGTCGACGAAATTCCGTTCGTCGTGTCGCGCGTCGTGCTGCAGGACTTCACCGGTGTGCCGCTGCTCGCCGACATCGCCGCGATGCGCGGCGTCGCGAAGGCCGTCGGCAAGAACCCGAAGTCGATCGAGCCGCTGGTGCCGGTCGATCTGGTCGTCGACCACTCGGTGCAGATCGACCACTTCCGCGAGAAGAACGCGCTCGACCTGAACATGAAGCTGGAATTCCAGCGCAACAACGAGCGCTATCAGTTCATGAAGTGGGGCATGCAGGCGTTCGACACGTTCAAGGTCGTGCCGCCGGGCGTCGGCATCGTTCACCAGGTGAACCTCGAGTACCTCGCGCGCGGCGTGCACAAGAAGGCCGACGGCGCGGACACCGTGTACTACCCGGATTCGCTGGTCGGCACGGACAGCCACACGACGATGATCAACGGCATCGGCGTGGTCGGCTGGGGCGTGGGCGGTATCGAAGCCGAAGCAGGCATGCTCGGCCAGCCGGTGTACTTCCTGACGCCGGACGTCGTCGGTGTGCACCTGAAGGGCAAGCTGATCGAAGGCGTGACCGCGACCGACCTAGTACTGACGATCACCGAACTGCTGCGTAAGGAGAAGGTCGTCGGCAAGTTCGTCGAGTTCTTCGGCGAAGGCACGCGCTCGCTGTCGGTGCCGGACCGTGCGACGATCGGCAACATGGCGCCGGAATACGGCGCAACGATGGGCTTCTTCCCGGTCGACGAAAAGACCATCGACTTCTTCCACGGCACGGGCCGCACGGACGCGGAGATCTCCGCGTTCGAAAACTACTTCAAGGCGCAGGAGCTGTTCGGCATTCCGGGTGAAGGCGATATCGATTACACGAAGGTCGTCACGCTGGATCTCGCGACGGTCGCGCCGTCGCTGGCAGGCCCGAAGCGTCCGCAGGACCGCATCGAGATCGGCCACGTGAAGTCGACCTTCACCGACCTGTTCTCGAAGCCGGTCGCCGAAAACGGCTTTGCGAAGAAGGCCGCCGATCTCGACGCGCAATACACGACGAGCAACGGCGTCGACGTGAAGAACGGCGACGTGCTGATCGCCGCGATCACGTCGTGCACGAACACGTCGAACCCGAGCGTGCTGCTGGCCGCCGGTCTGCTTGCGAAGAAGGCTGTCGAAGCTGGCCTGACGGTCGCTCCGCACATCAAGACGTCGCTCGCTCCGGGGTCGCGCATCGTCACCGAGTACCTGACGAAGACCGACCTGCTGAAGTACCTCGACAAGCTCGGCTTCACGCTGGCCGCTTACGGCTGCACGACCTGTATCGGCAACGCGGGCGACCTGACGCCGGAACTGAACGACGCGATCACGAAGAACGACATCGTCGCGGCAGCGGTGCTGTCGGGCAACCGTAACTTCGAAGCGCGTATCCACCCGAACATCCGCGCGAACTTCCTCGCGTCGCCGCCGCTCGTAGTCGCGTACGCGATCGCCGGCAACATCACGCGCGACCTGATGACCGAGCCGGTCGGCAAGGGCAAGGGCGGCAAGGACATCTACCTCGGCGACATCTGGCCGACCAGCGAAGAAGTCAACGCGCTGCTGAAGTACGCGATGGATGCCGACGCGTTCCGCAAGAACTACTCGCAGCTCACGAAGAAGGGCGACCTGTGGAGCAAGATCGAGGGCGAAGAAGGTCAGGTCTACGACTGGCCGAAGTCGACCTACATCGCCGAGCCGCCGTTTTTCGGCAAGGACTTCTCGATGACGCCGGCTTCCAGCATCGCGCCGGTCAAGGGCGCACGCGCGTTGGGCATCTTCGGTGACTCGGTCACGACCGACCACATCAGCCCGGCAGGCTCGATCAAGGAAGACTCGCCGGCAGGCCGCTGGTTGAAGGAAAACGGCGTGCAAAAGGCCGACTTCAACAGCTACGGCTCGCGGCGCGGTAACCACGACGTGATGATGCGCGGCACGTTCGCGAACGTCCGTATCAAGAACCTGATGATCCCGGCGAAGGCGGATGGCTCGCGCGTCGAAGGCGGCCTGACGATTCACCAGCCGAGCGGCGAACTGCTGTCCATCTATGACGCAGCGATGAAGTACATCGGCGCCGATACGCCGACCGTCGTATTCGCGGGCGAAGAGTACGGCACGGGCTCGTCGCGAGACTGGGCGGCCAAGGGCACGCAACTGCTGGGCGTGAAGGCTGTGGTCGCACGCAGCTTCGAGCGGATCCACCGTTCGAACCTGGTCGGCATGGGCGTTCTGCCACTGCAGTTCAAGGGCTCGGATAGCGTGCAGTCGCTCGGCATCACCGGCGAAGAAACGTACGACATCGAAGGCCTCGGCGACGACTTCAAGCCGCAACAGGAAGTCACACTCGTGATCCACGGCAAGGACGGCGACAAGCGCGTTCCGGTGCTGCTGCGTATCGACACGCCGATCGAAGTCGACTACTACAAGCACGGCGGGATTCTGCCGTTCGTGCTGCGCTCGCTGCTGGCTGCTTAAGCCTCGCGGCAACGCATACAGCCTCGCTGTTTTGCAGGGGCTGCGTCCTGTGGAGGGCGCAGCCGACTTTGAAGCCCGACCTCAGGTCGGGCTTTTTTTTATCGGCTCGCCGAACGCCACGGCTCACGCGCCGCGACTCCTACATCACTTCAAGCCGAAATCGACCCGCGTCGTCGCACCCTTGTCCTTGATGTCGTCGGCATTCATCTTCGGCGCGACGATAAACACGCGGCTGCTGTCGATCTTGCCTTGCAGGTACTGCTGCACACTCTGCGCGCGCCGCTGCGCGAGTTGCCGCAAGCTCGCGTCTTCGATCGGCGCGTTGGCCGCGAGCGCGCTCTTCATGTCGTCGTCGGGCAGCGTCTTCGTCATGCCGATGAAGTTGTGCGGCTTCTTGAAGTCGGAGGACTTGTAGGCCTTGGTCAGATATTTGTCGTAGTCTTTCTGATCGACCGTGACCGTCGATGGATCGACGCTCTCACCATTACCCACCGTCTCCTTGATCTTCTGCCGCTTGACCATCTGATCGACATACTGCGTGCGCAGCGCCGGCTCGTCGACCTTCGGATCGACGCGTCCGATCAGGTCCATGCGGATCGACGGCTTGTCGGTGAGTGCCTTCACGATCGTGTCGAGTTTCTGCTTGTCGGCATCGGTGAGCGTCGCCGAGCCGGCCTCGAATTCGACGTAACCGAGGTCCTCACCATTGCCGCCGAACGCGTGCGCGATCAGCGAGAACGGCGCGGTCACCGCCTTTTCGAGCAGATTGAGCACCGCATGCCAGATCAGCCCGCCGATGCTGAACTCGGGGTTCGACAACGAGCCCGACACTGGCAGGTTCACGTCGATCTCGCCGCGCGAGTTCTTCAGCAGCGAGATCGCGAAACGCACCGGCAGTTTGGTCGCGGTGTCGTTGTCGATGTGATCGCCGAATGTCAGTTGATCGATGAACAGGTGGTTGTTCGCGTTCAGCTGGTCGTTCTCGAGCTCGTAATGCAAATCGACGTTGAGCTTGCCCTTCGTGATCGGATAGCCCGCGTATTTCGCCGAATACGGCGTCAGGTTGGTCAGCTCGATGTCGTGCGCGCTCGCGGTCAGATCGAGCGCCGGTTTCGCGATCAGCGGATTGATGGTGCCGCGGATCGTCAGCGGACCGTTGGCCGCGAGCTTCGCGGCCACGTCGACCGGCGCGGGCGTCGTCGATTCCGTACCGAACGCGCCGATCGTGCCCTGAATGGCGACGAGGTTCGCCGTGTAGTTCGGCTTGACGAAGTTGTCGGTATAGGTCACGCGGCCCTGCTGCAACACCAGTTGCCCGAAGTGCATCTTGACCGGGTTTGCTGGCGGCCTCGCGGCCGTGGCGCTGGCGACGGCCGTGGCGGCAGGTTTGCCGGGCGTTGCAGCAGATGCCGCGACCGGCGCCGACGCCGCGACTGCCTCAGACACCGCCTCGGGCGTCAGCGGAATCGGGTGCGAGCCGCTCTTGTCGCGCGTCAGCGACTGCGTCGTACCGCCCTCGTGCGCGACCACATCCTTCAGATTCAGCTTGCCTTGCGCGTCGAGCAGTACACGCCCATAGAACTTCGAGAACGTCACGCGGCCCGCGTCGACGACGGTGCCGTGCTCGTCGTAGTCGGCCTTCAGGTTCGACAGCGCGAGCGAGCCCCAGCCCGCGAACGGGTCCGACGTCACCTTGTCGAGCATGCGCACGGCGACGAGCGCCATGTCGCCGCGAAAGTTCGCTTTCAGCGACTTCGCCTGGGTGACCGCGAGATCGCCGTTCGCGTTCAGCAGCGCGCTTGCGAGCGTCGCGTTCAGGTTGCTGCCGAAGTACGGCTCGAACGCGGCCGCGTCGAGCTGGTTCGCGTTGATCTTGACGGCCAGCTTTAGCGGCGTCGCGGTCACGTCGCCCTTCACAGCGAGCGTGCCCTTCTTGTTCAACGTCGCCTGCAGGTCGACCGGCAGCGGACGGCCCAAGTCGTCGCTGATCTGCCGCACCTTCAGTTGCACTGGCGTAAAGCTCAGCTTGACCGGCTGCGGCGTCGTGTTGTCGGTGAAATCGGCGGTCGCGTCTTTGAGCGTCAATTCGGCGATCTTGTAGCGCCATGCGGGGCCTTCGGCCTGCGCTTGTTTCGCCGCGTGGATCGCCGTGCGCTCCGTCGCCTGTTGATGCGCCCTCGCGAGCGCATTCAGATTGATGGTGCCGTCCTTCAGGCGCTGCGCGTCGACCGCGAGACCGGTTACGTCTACGCTCGTCACGTCGGCCGTGCGCGCCGCGACGTCGACCTGTTTGACTACCACGTTGCCCTGCGCGAGCGAGATCACCGGCGTCTTGCCGCCGCGCGCCGCGAGCTTCACCGCCTGCATGTCCAGCTGCGTGTCCGCGACCGTCAGCGCCATCGGCGACTTCGACCAGTTCGCGTCGATATTCGTCGTCGCGGACAACGCACCGTCCAGCACCTGCGCGGACGTCGCGGTATCCAGATACGGCTGCAACGGCGGCAGCTTCAGCGACTTCAGATCGAGCTTCGCGCTCGCCGTCTTCGCCGCGAGGCCGACCGTGCCATCGGCGGCGAGCGAACCGCCGCTGTTCTTCAGGTTCGTGTTTAGCGTGTAGTGCGCTGGCGCCGACGCGAGCGTCGAGAAATCGGTCAGCGTAACCGCGAGGTTTTGCAGCCCGGTTTCTACCGGATGCGACACGGCTTCGTCGTGTACGTTCACGGTGCCGTCGTTGAGTGTGAAACGTTTGATCGCCACGTCGAACGGCGGGGCCGCCTTTTCCGCGGCGGCGGTTTTGGTGTTGGCATTCGCGTCCGCGGTTTCCTTTAGCGTGGTTTTTTCCGGCGCGGGCGCGAACATATGCTCGACGCTCAATACGCCGTCCTTGTCGCGCGCGAGGCTCGCGCTCGGCGCGTCGATGCGGATATCGTCGAAGTGATAGATGCTCTTCAACGGTTCGAGCGATGCCGCCGCCACATGCACGGCGCGCGCCGCGAAAAACGGCGCCTTGCCCTGATCCTGCACGTTGACGTCGTTCAGATCGACGGTGCCGGCGACGCGCAGCGACGGCGTGTCGTTCGACATCTCGAAGTTCAGCTTCAGGTCGGTGGACAGCTTGCCCGACTGCACGATCACCGGCAGCTTCGACGGCGCGTAAGACACCAGCTTCGGCACGTCGAGCTCGTCGAAGCGCAGCGATACTTCCGACTCGCGCGACGCCGCGAACGGCTTGGTCCTGCCGTCGATCGCGAGCTGGCTGTCGCCGTCGATGCGCGCGCGCAGCAGCGGCTCGACGAAGATATCGGTCTTCGATGGCAGCGTCGCGATGAACGGAATGCCGAGCTTCCATTGATCGATCACGTGGCTCGTACCGAGCAGCCGGTCGTCGAACCTGATCTGGCCGTTTTCGACGCGAATGTTGGAGACGGAGAACTGCGTCGGCTTGCTATTCGGTTTTGCCGGCTGATTCGCGAATTTCTCGATCAGGTCGCTGAAATTGAAGTGCTGCGCATCGAGGCGAACGATATGAAAGCGCGGCGAATCGACCTGCACTTCGTCGACGATGGGCGCGCCGCGAAACAGCGAACTCCACGATGGCTTCACGATGAGCCGCGAAATATCGACGAAGTCGCCCGCGCCGCCGCGCTCGCCGATATGCACGTTGTCGGCCTCGAAACGCAGTGTGTACGGATTGAGCGCGATACGGCCGATCGACGCCGGCCGGTCGAGCTGCTTGCTCAGTTGCTGGCTCGCGATGTGGCGAATCAGCGGCGGCGCCGCGAAAAAGCCGAGCAGGCCGAACAGGACGACGAAGATCAGCAGACCGACGAGAATCCGTCGCGTACGGCGCGACTGCGCGACTGCGCGCACGGTCTGTATGGAGGAGGCTAACGATGCTTTATTGAGGCTTGCCATGCTCGATGTGGAGGAATGCGGCGGCAAGCCCGCCGCGAAAAACAGAGATCCCGCAAGCGGCAGTATAAGGCGTGAATCAATGGTTAGACAGGAATGTCAGGCCCGCCTTGACGATTCGTGCTGCTGACTGACTGGCCTTCCCGCGAACGAGATTTTCGCGAGCGTTAGACAACGAAACCGGACGGCGCGCGGTTTGCCCGCGCGCCGTTCACATCATTGCCGCACGACCGGCGGCGGCTGCCAGCTGCCGTCGGTGGCTTGCGGCTTCGGCGCATACAGGCGTAGCACCAGTTGCATGTCCGCGCGCGGTGCGGGCAGCCAGTTACCGGTCCGGCTGCGCGTCGACGACACGACCACGTCGAGCGAACCATCGCGATTGCGGCGCGCGCCATTGCGATCGCCAACCGCGAGCCGCGCCGGCGCGTTCTCGCTCAGCGCGCCATCCTTCGTATACGCGGTGATCGTCCAGAAACCGCGCACCGGCGGCAGCTGGTTCGCCGCGAAGTGGATCACATAGCGATTCGCGCCGTTCAGCGTGTTGCCGTCGCTGTCCTGCGTGACGAACGCGCGTACTTCGTCGTCCTTCGTACCGAGGCCCAACTGTGTGCTTGCCGCATACGCGCGCAACCCATAGTCGGGACCGTAGTTGCCGACGGCATCGCCGAACCAGCTCCAGCCGTTCGCGCTCAGCAGATTCGACGGCGGCGTCGCGACGCGATCGCGACCGTCGGCGAGACCGGCCGCGAGCGCATCGGATGACTTCGGCAGCTTCACAGGATCGCCCGGCGTCACGCCGAGATCGGCGAGAAATTTGAGCGCGTGCGGATCGGCCGGTGTCGGCGGATTGTCAGGCAACGCGTCGGCGAGACGGCCGAAGAAGCCGCTCGCGTCGAGCGCGGCGACCTGCTGCGCCGGCGTGCCGCTCGGGCCCGCGACGCCGCTTGCGTAACCGCGCGGCGGCACCGCCGGCTCCGCGTCGCCGACGAACACGCTCAGCGGCTCCAGACGGATCGCGTGCTGCAGCTTGCGCACCGCGTTCAGATCGCGCGCGCCGTTCGACTGGATGCGCACGCTGATCCATGCATTGCGCGTCGGCACTTCGACGCGCTTTGCGCCCTTCGGCAGCTCGCCCTTCCAGCCCGGTGCGACGAACGCGATCGTCTGCGCGCGCAAGCCCTTCGCGGTGCCCGTGCCCGCGGCGAACTGTGGCCCGGTCGACCACGCGACGTTGGTCCACATGTCGAGCACGCGCGCATCGACGTAACGGCCATGCGAGTCAGGTAGCGCCAGGATCACCGGCTCGGCGGCAAGGTCGAGCCAGCCGGTCGAGTCGAGCGTGTCGAGGCTCGGCTGCGGCGGATTGGTCGCACCGATCGGCGGCAGCGCCTGCGCGTGACGCAGCGTGTTGAAAGGCGCCTGACCCGGCTCGGTGCCGACCGCCGCATCGCGCGCGGCGCTCATCAGCACGAGCGGATAGCCGAATACGTAGGAGTCGGCGACTTCGTCCTTGATCCAGCCGGTGCGTTGTTGCGTCGCGGTGGGGGTCGACGCACAGCTGGCCAGCAGTGCCAGACCCGCGAGCGACGCGCAGGTTCGTTGAAGCAAAAACAGTTCTCGGAGATTTTTTATCATTCGTTCAGAGTGCGGAACGTGCAGTCCTATGGGGGATGCCGGTGTGCAGCGCCTGGCGCATGCGCGGTTCTCCTGAAACACTGCGCAGCGAGTCCGCGGATTGCGATTCCGACAACATCGCGTTGTATCGTATCCTTGCTAGCCAGGCAAGCACAAAGCAGGGAATTGTGGCTGACAGCGCGCAGGCGCGTCACCGATGTGACAATCGGCGTCGCTGTCACATTATGTTCCCGCGCCAACGGCTCGCGCGAGCGCGCCATGCTTTTTTGGATTCGCGCATTCGTCGATCCCCCAGCTTGGCCGTTCGCCTCCACTCTTTCGTCGTCCTGCATTCGGAACACTTCAATGTACATGCCCGCCCATTTCGAAGAGAACCGTCCAGGGGTTCTTCATCGCCTGATCGTCGAGCACCCGTTCGGCGCGCTGATTACGCACGGCCCCAACGGGCTCGATGCGAATCATCTGCCGTTCGAGGCCCAGGCGGATGCGGCGGATTCGTCACGTCTGGTGCTGCGCGCGCACGTCGCGCGGGCGAACCCCGTCTGGCAGGAAGCCGCGACCCATCCCGAAGCGCTCGTGATCTTCCAGGGGCCGACCGCCTATATTTCCCCGAGTTGGTATCCGAGCAAACACGAAACGCACAAGCAGGTGCCGACCTACAACTATATGGTCGTGCATGCACATGGCAGGATCGTGGTGCATGACGATGAATCGTTCGTGCGCGGTCTCGTCGCGCGACTCACGCGCGAGAATGAAGCCGGCGAGCCGGTGCCATGGAAGATGGGCGACGCGCCCGCCGACTACATCGCGCAGATGCTCGGCGCGATCGTCGGTATCGAGATCGAGGTAACGCGGCTCGTCGGCAAATGGAAGCTCGGGCAGAACAAGGCGGCCGAAGACCGGCGCGGCGCCGCGCAAACGCTGCTCGCGCGCGACGGCGAGCAACAGAAGGCGGTGGGACAGGCGATGCTCGATGCTCCGCCGGCGTTCTGACGGCGGCCGCATAATCCGGCCTTGACCTTCCCGTCATGGGAAGGTCGATACTGGATTGACGATGCGGCCCAATGCCGCCACGAGCCTAGCCTGCCATGATCGCACTTGCCAACCCGCAGCGCCCCGCCGACGCGGCCGCTTCTTCTTCGCCCACGCGCGTCGTCGAACTCGATATCGGCGGGATGACTTGCGCGTCGTGCGCGAGCCGCGTCGAGAAAGCACTGACCAAGCTGCCGGGAGTGGCGCGCGCGTCGGTGAATCTCGCGACCGAGCGCGCCCGCGTGGAAAGCGACGCGACGCTCGGGCCTCAGCAACTGGCCGATGCCGTGCGCAAGGCCGGATACGAAGCGACGCCGGTCGCGAACGCCGAGCTTGCCGCGCCAAGCGCGACGCCAACCGCGACACCCGCCGCGACGCCGGGAACCATTGAACTGGAGATTGGCGGCATGAGCTGCGCAGCCTGCGCGTTGCGCGTCGAAAAAGCGCTCGCGAAGGTGCCTGGGGTCGCGCGCGCGTCGGTCAATCTGGCGACCGAAACCGCCACCGCTCATCCGCAAGGCACCGCATCCGCCGATAGCGGCGCGCTGATCGCCGCCGTCAGGAAAGCTGGCTACGAAGCGACGTTGAGCGCGCCGCCCGCTGCTGCCGCTCCAGCCGAGACAACGGCCGCTATCGCCGCGTCCGGCGACGAAAGCGACATCCTCGACACGACCCACGCCCCCGTCGTCGACCGCAAGCGGATTCAAACCCGCCGCGACCTCGCGAGCGTCGTTGCGTCCGCGCTGCTGACGCTGCCGCTCGTCGCACCGATGTTCGGCGAATGGTTCGGCCTCCACGCGATGCTGCCAGCCTGGCTGCAATTCGCGCTCGCGTCGATCGTGCAGTTCGTATTCGGCGCGCGCTTCTATCGCGCAGCCTGGCGCGCGGTGCGCGCCGGCGCGGGCAACATGGACCTGCTGGTCGCGCTCGGCACATCGGCGGCGTACGGCATCAGCGTCTACGAACTCGCGATGCATCCGGGCGACACGATGCATCTGTACTTCGAGGCATCGGCGGTCGTGATCACGCTGGTGCGCTTCGGCAAGTGGCTCGAGGCGCGCGCCAAGCGCCAGACCACCGACGCGATCCGCGCGCTCAACGCGCTGCGCCCCGAGCGCGCGCGCATCCGCGACGGCGCCGGCGAACGCGTGGTGCCGCTCGCGCAGGTGCGGGTCGGCACCGTCGTGATCGTGCTGCCGGGCGAGCGCGTAGCGGTCGACGGCGCGGTGCTCGAAGGCCGCACGCATATCGACGAAGCGCTGATCACCGGCGAAAGCCTGCCGGTGCCGAAGCAGACCGGCGACGCCGTCACGGCCGGCTCGATCAACGGCGAAGGCGCGCTCGTGGTGACGACCACCGCGATCGGCGCGGAGACGACACTGGCGCGCATCATCCGGCTCGTCGAAAGCGCGCAGGCCGAGAAGGCGCCGATCCAGCGGCTCGTCGACCGCGTCAGCGAAGTCTTCGTGCCGGCGATTCTCGCGCTCGCCGCGCTGACGCTGATCGGCTGGCTGCTCGCCGGCGCGGGCGCGGAAACCGCGATCCTGAACGCGGTCGCGGTGTTGGTGATCGCCTGCCCGTGCGCGCTCGGCCTCGCGACGCCCGCCGCGATCATGGCCGGCACCGGCGTCGCCGCGCGCCACGGCGTGCTGATCAAGGACGCTGAAGCGCTGGAAATCGCGCATCGCGTGTCGATCGTCGCGTTCGACAAAACCGGCACGCTGACGCTCGGCCAACCATCGGTAACGGCGTTCGAGCCGATCGGCGGCTTGAGCCGCGACCAAGCGCTCGCGCTCGCGGCGGCGGTGCAGCGGCATAGCGATCATCCGCTCGCGCGGGCGGTGATGCGCGCGCACGAGGCTCAGCTCGGGCAAATGGCCGGCGAACACGAGGGCGGGCCAGGCGCCACCGCCGCTCGCGCCGTCGCCGGCCGGGGCGTCGAAGCCGACGTCGACGGCCGCACGCTCGCCCTCGGCAGCACGCGCTGGCTGCGCGAGCTCGACATCGCGCTGCCGACCGCGCTTGCCGCGCGCGCGCAGGAACTCGAAGCGGCGGGCAACACGGTGTCGTGGCTGATGACGCGCGCGCCTCACGCCCCCGAAGCGCTCGCGCTGATCGCGTTCGGCGACACGGTGAAGCCGACCGCGCGCGCGGCCGTCGCGCGGCTCGCGCAGATGGGCATCCGCAGCGTGCTCGTGACTGGCGACAATCGCGGCAGTGCGGCGAGCGTCGCGCGGGCGCTCGGCATCGACGAATTCCACGCCGAGGTGCTGCCCGACGACAAGGCCCGCGTGATCCGCGACCTGAAGATGCGCCACGCCGGCATCGTCGCGATGGCGGGCGACGGCATCAACGACGCGCCCGCGCTCGCCGCCGCCGACATCGGCATCGCGATGGCGAGCGGCACCGACGTCGCCATGCACGCCGCCGGCATCACGCTGATGCGCGGCGACCCGGCGCTCGTCGCCGACGCGATCGACATCTCGCGCAGAACGTGGCGCAAGATCCAGCAGAACCTGTTCTGGGCATTCGTCTACAACCTGATCGGCATTCCGCTGGCCGCGTTCGGCTTGCTGAATCCGATGCTCGCGGGCGCGGCGATGGCGTTTTCGAGCGTCAGCGTCGTCACCAATGCGTTGTTGTTGCGGACGTGGCGAAGCGCGCCCGGCCGAACCGTCGATCCGGTGCGCTGAGCAACGCAGCAACACCTTCCGCATTCCGCCTCGTCCCTTTTTCGGGGCCGGATTTTTATGGCCCCTTTCAGCCTATTACGGGCGGCTTTCAGTCGCCCTAAAGCCGGCGTCTCCCGAGCCGTAAACCAGTAAATCGATGCCGTTCGCGGCCATGCCCGACGCGCGCGTCGCCTGTCCCCTTTTCGCGCCTGCCCATGAACTCTCTCTTCTTGCGCCGCGCCAGCGTCGGCGCGCGGCTTGCCGTGCTCTCGTGCGTGCTGGTCGCGTTGATTTTCAGCACCTTCGCGTGGGCGCTCGCACGCGCCGCCGGCGACCAGATGCGCGACCAGGTGCTCGCCCGCATCGCCGAAAAAGACCGCTCGATCGCCGCGATGATCGAGCTGTTCGACAAGGCGCTGTCGGCCGAAGTCGATCGGTCGATGGCGCTGTTCGCGAGCTTCCTGCCCACCGACTTCTCGCTCGACGACACGCAGAAAGTCGACATCGGGAACACCGCGACGCCGACTTTCAAGGCCGGCGACAAGGTGCTGAATCTCGACTTCACGATTCCCGACCAGTTCCTCGAACGCAGCGGCGCGGTCGCGACCGTGTTTGCGCGCAGCGGCGACGACTTCGTGCGCGTGACCACCTCGCTGAAGAAGCAGGACGGCACCCGAGCGGTCGGCACGCTGCTCGACCGCAAGGGGCCGGCGTATGCGCCGCTGCTCGCGAACCGTTCGTACACCGGCCTCGCCGTGCTGTTCGGCAAGCGCATGATCACGCAGTACCGGCCGATCGCCGACGCGAGCGGCCGCGTGATCGGCGCGCTGTTCGTCGGTGTCGACGTGGACAAGGAGATCCAGTCGGTCCAGGACGGCATCCACGCGCTGAAGATCGGCGCGAGCGGCTATTACTTCGTGCTCGACGCGTCGAGCGGCGCGGAGCGCGGCAAGCTGCTCGTGCATCCGGCCGCCGCGGGCCAGAAAGCCGACGACGCCAACGCGCCGTATCAGCGCATGCTCGACATGAAGCAGGGCGAGCTCGACTACCGCTCGGCCGACGCGACGCTCGGCGAGAGCGACGCGCGCGACAAGTTCGTGTCGTTCGTCACGGTGCCGGAGTGGCAGTGGCTCGTCGGCGGCGTCGCGCCGCGCGACGAAGTGATGGCTGAGGTCGTGCGCACCCGCAACGCCTTCCTGCTGCTCGGCCTCGCGCTGGTCGGCCTGTTCGCGATCGTGTTCCTCGTCGCGGTACGGCGGCTCGTCAGCCGTCCGCTCGACGAAGCCGCGCGTGCGTCGGAGCGTCTCGCCGCGGGCGATCTGAGCGTGCGCGTCGCGCAGCACGGCCGCGCGCGCGCCGACGAGATCGGCCGCCTGATGCTGGCGATCGACGGCATCGGCGAAGGCCTCGCGCGCATCGTCGCGCAAGTGCGCAACGCGTCGGCCGACATGTCGGCGGGCACCGAGAAGATCGCCACCGGCAGCGGCAACATCGCGATGCGCATCGCGACCCAGGCGAGCAGCCTCGAAGAGACCGCGGCGAGCATGGAGCAGATCACGTCGACCGTGCAGCAGAATGCCGATCACGCGACCGAAGCGAACACCCTCGTCACCCACGCCGCCGACGCCGCGCTCGAAGGCGGCCGCGCGGTCGAGCGCGTGGTGTCGACGATGGGCGAGATCGGCCGCTCGTCGCAGAAGATCGCCGAGATCACGACGGTGATCGAAGGCATTGCCTTCCAGACCAACATCCTCGCGTTGAATGCGGCCGTCGAAGCGGCGCGCGCGGGCGAGCACGGCAAGGGCTTCGCGGTCGTGGCGTCGGAAGTGCGCGCGCTCGCGCAGCGCAGCGCGGCGGCGGTGAAGGAGATCGAGGGCGTGATCGCGGCGTCGAGCGCGAACGTCGACAGCGGTTTTCGCATCGCCGAAGAAGCGAGCGCGACGATGCAGGGAATCGTCACTCAGGTCGGTCAGGTCCGCGCGATCATGAGCGAAATCAATGTCGCGTCGCGCGAGCAGTCGGGCGGCATCGAGCAGGTCAACCTGGCGGTCACGCAGATCGGCGAGGCGACGCAGCAGAATGCGACGATCGTCGTCGATGCGGAAGCCGCGGCGGCCGAGTTGCGCGAGCAGGCTGCGCGGCTCGCGCAGCTGGTCAGCGTGTTCAAGCTCGAAGGCGAGCGCGGCTGACGGATCTGCTTGATGTGGACGGCCGCGGACGGCGGCCGCCGCGCTCAGAACTCGACGTCCAGTTCATCGATCTCCTCGACCTCCTGACGCGCGAGCGCGATCCACTCGCGCATTTCGGGCAGCGCCATGATGCGCTGCCCGTATTCGACCATATCCGGATCGAGTTGCACGTCATAGGTCACGAAACGCGTAACCACCGGTGCGTACATCGCGTCCGCGGCGGTCCGCTCGCCGAACAGGAACGGGCCGCCGTACTCCTTCAGACATTCACGCCAGATCGTCACGATCCGCTCGATATCCGATTGCGCGCGCGCCCATACCTTGAAGCCCGGGAAATGCGCCTTCAGGTTCATCGGCAGCGCCGAGCGCAACGACGCAAACCCCGAATGCATCTCGCCGCAGATAGAGCGGCAATGCGCGCGGGCGCGGATCTCGTGCGGCAACAGCGCGGCTTGCGGCTTCAGCTCGTGCAGATATTCGGCGATCGACAGCGTGTCCCAGACCTTGACGCCGTCGTGCACGAGGCATGGCACCAGAATCGACGGCGACAGCAGCAGTAGTTCGGCGCGCGTCGCGGGGTCGTCGATCGGCACCACGATTTCTTCGAATGGCAAGCCGCTGAACTTCGTCAGCAGCCAGCCGCGCAGCGACCACGACGAATAATTCCTGCTGCTTATCGTGAGCGTAGTATTTCCCATACGTGTGTCCTCCAGATCGGGCATCGCGCCGCGCGTGCCTGCACCCATGCACGCCGCGGTGCGCGCGCGCACCAAAGCGCGGCAAGGCCGGCCCATTTCGCCTATGCACGCAAGTGATATGCCGACCCACGCAGATATGACGCGACACAGGGGCAACGCGCGCCAGCGCCTGGCGCACCACTTGCTTTTATTCGAGTTCCTGTCTTTCTGGCGCATTCGCGTGAAAGTATGAATCTGTTCGCCTATCCTGCCTATCAGGCCTGCGCCGACCTGCTGCTACCGCTGCGGCACGGCGCGGCGCTGGCGAACCGTTCGCTCGATGCGTGGTCCGCATTCGCGGCTACGCCGCGCGGACGCTCGCTGCGCGCGACGTGCGAACTTCTGGTGCTCGGCGGACTCACGCCAAAGCGGCCGCCGTTCGGCATCGACAGCGTCGTCGCCGAAGGCGAGCCGGTCGCGGTGGTCGAGGAAGTCGTCGCGCGCACGCCGTTCTGCTCGCTGCTGCATTTTCGCAAGGCCGCCGTGCTTTCAACGCCGCAGCCGCGCGTGCTGATGATTGCGCCAATGTCGGGCCACTTCGCGACGCTGCTGCGCGCAACCGTGCGCACGATGCTGACCGAGCACGACGTCTATATCACCGACTGGCACAACCCGCGCGACGTGCCGCTTGGCGAAGGCCGCTTCGGCTTCGACGAATTCGTCCGCCACGTGATCGACTTCACCGCGACGATCGGGTCCGGCACGCATCTGCTCGCGGTCTGTCAACCGACCGTCGCAGCGCTCGCCGCCGTCGCGCTGATGGCCGCCGACGACCATCCCGCGCAGCCGGCCAGCATGACGCTGATGGCCGGCCCGATCGACACGCGCATCAATCCGACGCGCGTCAACGAACTGGCCAGGAGCCGGCCGATCGAGTGGTTCGAGCGCAATCTGATCAGCGCGGTGCCGTTCGGGTTTGCCGGCGCGCAGCGTCGCGTGTATCCGGGTTTCGTGCAGCTGGCCGCGTTCATGGCGATGAATCCGGGCCGCCACGCCGACTCGTTCGAAACGATGTACTACGAGCGCGGCAAGGGCGATCCGCGGAAAGCCGACACGATTCGCACGTTCTACGAAGAGTACTTCGCGACGATGGATCTGACCGCCGACTTCTATCTGGAGACCGTCGACACGGTGTTCCAGCAGCATGCGCTGCCGTTACGCGCGCTCGAAGTCGAGGGGCGGCTGGTGGAGCCGTCGAAGATTCGCCGCACCGCATTGCTGACCGTGGAAGGTGAAAAGGACGATATCTGCGCAGTCGGTCAGACGCTCGCCGCGCAGGACATGTGCGATCGTCTGCGGCCGTATCTGAAGACGCATCACGTGCAAACGGGCGTCGGCCACTACGGCGTGTTCAGCGGACGTCGCTGGGAGCGGGACATTTATCCGCGCGTGCGGGCCGTGATTTACGACAATGAACCGCGCGCGGTGCTCGTCAGCTCGCGTGCGCGCCCGATCCAGCCGGTGCCCGCGGCGATTGCGGCGGAAGTCACGGCGGCCGCGCCGGTCGCGGCTGCGGTCGTCGAGGTCGAAGTGGATGCGCCCGTGGGCGGGCGCGGGAGCGGCAACAGTGACTCCGCGGCAGAAACGTCCGCGCAGTCCCCACGCAAGCCGCCGCCGGTGACACCCTGAGCGATCCGCTAATCAGCGGAAGCTGCTGAGGGCGAGTTCAGGCCGTTGGCCGGATCATCTGGAACATCTCGCCGATCTGCGCATAGTCGGCGCGATAACCCGCGCGCATGATCGGCTGCGCGGCGTGCGTGTCGAACAGGCCGTCCTTCAGATACGCGTCGTCGATATGCACGCCGACCACCTGGCCGAGCGACAGATAGTTGTCCATCGGCTTGCCGTCGACATCATGCAGACGCACGATCTGCAGCAGCTTGCATTCGAGCGCCGCCGGCGATTCGGCCACGTGCGGCACCGCCACGTTGCGGCCCGGCGCCGGCGTGAGCCCGGCCAATGCGAACTCGTCGACATGCGGCGCGACCGGCGCCGACGAGCGGTTCATCTGCTCCGCGAGCGGCCGGGTGGCGAGATTCCAAACGAATTCGCCGGTCGCCTCGATGTTGGCGAGGCTGTCCTTGCGGCCCTCGCTGCTAAAACCGATGATCGGCGGAAAGGTCGCGAACGCGCCGAAAAAGCTGTATGGCGCGAGATTGAGCGTGCCTTCGGCATCGCGCGACGAAATCCAGCCGATCAGCCGCGGCGCGACGATCGCCTTGAAAGGATCGTGCGGGAGGCCGTGACCGGCGGCGGGGTCGTAGAAGTAGTGAGGCATGAAGTGGCTTGGGGTTGGCTTGGAGTTGATTGAGGTTCACTTGCGACGCGTGTGGCAGTTAGCGCGAAAAGCGGCGGAGTACCAGGCACGGAACGGCTATTTATACCGCACTAGCCGCGCCCGATCACGCGCTTGCGCCCTTCCTTTACCCACGCGATGCGCGCTTCATCCCAGTCATGAAACCCCGCGCCGCTGCGCACGCCGACACGCCCCGCGTCGACCTGCGCGCGCAGCAGATCGATCACGTCCTCGTCTTTCGCGAGTTGCGGCATCAGATGCGACGCGATGTCGACGAACGTGTCGAGTCCGCCCATGTCCGCGCCCTCGAATGGTCCGACGATGCCCCAGCGACGTCCCAGCGAAGCTTTCATCACACGATCGACGACCTCGGGCGTCGCGGCCCCCGAACGCACGATGTGCAACGCCTCGCGCAGCACCGCGAACTGCAGCCGATTACCGACGAAGCCCGGAATCGCCTTCGCGAGCACGACCGGCTCCATGCCGATCGCGCTCATCAGTCCGGCGGTTTGCCGCACGACTTCGGGCGCGGTCTCGGTGCCCGGCACGACCTCGACGAGCGGAATCATGTGCGGCGGGTTCCAGAAATGCGCGATCACGAAGCGTTCTTTCGCGCGCAGCGGGGTGGCAAGCTGGTCGGGCGGGAAGCCGCTGGTGTTGCTCGCGAGGATCGCATCATCGGCGAGCAGGCTGGTCAGCGTCGCGTAGAGGCGGTGTTTGAGTTCGAGCACTTCGGGAATCGCCTCGATCACGAAGCGCGCTTGCCCGATCGCATCGAGTTGCGCATTGGTTTCGATGCGCGCGAGCGCCGCCTGTTTGGCAGCATCGTCGATACGGCCCGCGTCGATCAGTTCGTCGAGCACGGCTTGCGCTTTCGGCGCGACGCTCGCGAGTCGCGCCGGATCAACGTCGTGAACGATCGTCCGGTATCCATGCAACGCGGCCTGCGTCGCAATGCCGACGCCCATCAGTCCCGTGCCCACCACCCCTATCGCTACATCCTGTGTCGTCTTGTCCACACGCGCTCCCGCTGCCGTCGATGAAAGCCCCGAAGCATAGCGCAGCACGCGCAATACCACGGTCGGACTCGCACGCCCAAATGCGACGAAGCCGGCCTTCCCCTCGAGGGAAGACCGGCTTCGTGGACTCACGCCGCCTGTTGCGACGCCATCAGGCGCGCTTTAGTAGCGGGGGGGCGGGGTGCGGTGATCGTCGCCGCGGTGGTGCGGATCGTAGTCGCGCGGATGATGGCGCATCCACTCGTCGTGCTCCCAGTAGCGGTGGCCGTCCCAGTAACGATCGCCGTGCCAGCCGATGTTGATCGACACGCCCACCGGCATCATATGCGGTTGGCCGTACACGACTGGTGCCGGACCGTGTTCGACGATCACGCGGTCTTGCGCGAATGCGCTACCAGCCGCGACGAGTGCGCCGCCCGCGAGCAGCGTTGCGATCAGCGAGCGCGATGCCTTGCCAAAGTTTTTCATCATGACCTCCCGTCAAAGTTTTATTCCAGGCCAGCGTCCGTGTTTGCTCGGATCGTGCGATTCGCTTCGTTCGCTTCGCTTGTGAGCCGAACCAGACGCCGTACGCTTGAGACTCACTTTAGTGGCCCGGATCGCGTGAAGACGTTAGCACTTGTAAGCGAGCATTTCATAGATGGGGCCTGTTGATGGAAGCGCGGTGTCGCTTTCGCGCTTCATTCAACAAAGGTTTACGGGCAATGCTTTCATTCGACTCGCTGAATCAGCGTGAAAGCTGGTTACATTCATTTCGGCCCCGAAATAATTCGCAAGGAGTCGGACAGACACTGGAGGCTTGGCGCTGATACGTCTGTCTCGTCGCGCAATGGTGCATCGCGACAAGAGAGCCCCGAAAAACAAAAAGCCACGATCCGCATTTCGCGAATAGTGGCTCAATGAGAAGCGCACTCGAGGTGCGCGCCCCGGCGCGTTGTCGCGCGCTCGGGAGGTGCGGCTGGTTTTTAGTCCCTCAGCTTGATGCCGAACAGCGTGGCCTGCGCGCGGCGCAGACGCTCTGCTTCACGGGCACGCGCTGCGTACGAGTAGTCCGAATCCAGCGGCAGATGGGGCGACGCAAAGAGGTCGCTGACCTTTTGGAACAGTGCAAAGATGTAGCTCATGGCGACTCCCGGTTAGTGACTGCATTGCTAGCGTTTTCCCTTAGTCGTGATTATAGGGGTTTTCCCTAGGGAAAAGCTAGTGCAATGCAGCAAATTTTCGCTGCTGCGGGTGCCGCGATGTCATTGGGCCGGGAGGCGTTGCATCGCGACAACGTCCCCGATTTAGTGACTCGGCGGCCGCCGGTGCGAAGCGCGAGCGTGCCTCGCGCGCGTCGGCGTCGCGCTGGGCTGTAGGGGCGCGGCGGGGGGCGCTGCGGTGGGGGGTCGTGGCGGCGGGCGCCGACGCGGCGTTCGCTGTCGCCGCATGCGCGTCGAGCAGGCTCACCATCGCCGCTTGCTGGTTCTGCATCATCTGTTCGATGCGGTGTTGCTGGGCCGTCGTCTCGCGCGTGAGGCGCATCAGCAGCAGCGTCTGCGCGATGCCGATCGCCACTGTCACCAGCAGCGCACCGACCACGATCGACAGCATCCATTTCACGCGCCGCGAATGATCGGTCGCGGCGCGGCGTTGATCGGCGATCACGCCATAAAGCGCATCGACCGTATCGGCGAACGCGGTGGCACGCGCGCGGTCGAGTTCCGGCTCCGAACGTAGCGCGGCGGCGGCCGCGTCGGTGCGGCGCGCGTCACGCGAGGAAGTGGCGAATCCGGCGTGGTTGTCCGCGGACGAGGACCGGGGTGTCGTCAGCAGCGCGGTGGCGGAGAGCTTGTCGTCCTGTTTCGTGGTCACGGCCTCTGGCGAGGCGGATTGCGTACGCGTCGCGGGCTCGTCGGCGGACTGGCTCATGCTACTGCCGTCGGTCGCAGCGGACGTTGCAAGCGAAGCCGGGGCGGTAGCCGCTGCGGCATCGCGCGATGCCGTCGCGGCTTTCGCGAACGTCGCGGCGAAACGCTGCCGCGGCTTGCCCGCGCCCGCCGTCGCAGCCGACTCCGCTTCGGCCGCCTGGCGCAACGCGGTCACGCTGCGCGCGACGGTCGCGGCGGCCATCGCCGAGCTGAGCGGCGCGGATGGCTCACGCGACGTTGCCGCGGGCTTGTCGTCGGTGTTTGCTGCGGCGTTCGGCGCTGAGCCGTCGGGGGCACCGTTCGCGGGCTCGTTTGCGGGCTTGTTTGCAGACGCATCCGCAACCGCCATCATCGGCTCGGCGTCAAACCCGCTCAACTGCCCGTTCACCGGCATCGGCGCATCCAGCTTCGCCACACGCGGTGCGCGGCGCGCAGTTCTGTCGAGCGACCCGTGTTCATCGAATACGCCGACCGCCTGCAGCACCACGTCCGGCAGTTCGAAGCCGTGCAGCGTGCCTTGGCGGACGTCGATGTTCATCGCCTCGAGCGTCGCGCGGGTCGGATCGTCGGGGAACAGGTCGAGCGTGCTGTCGTCGCGCGCGACGCCGCTCAGTTGCGCGAGGCGTTGCGCCGAGCGCGCCGCGCGCGCCAGCTTGTTTTCGGTTTCGGTGGAGACGGCGCCCTGGCGCTGCTTCTTCGAAGCGACGCGCGGGGGCATGGACTGCGGGGATGCTGCGGAATCTGCCATAGAGGAAAAAGCGGTCGTCGCCAGGAACGGGGCGCCGGATGCCGCTTGTCATTGCCATTGGAATATTTAGAGCCAGCATTGTCGCATGGCGCTCCGCCCGTGCCGAAGCCATTCCCCGTCGATTTGCGCCCTTTCGCGCGCCTCGCGCCTTTCACGACCTCGCGTCGTCGCCCTGGAATTCCCGCACGCCGTGCAATTGCCGAAGGCGAGCGCAGCGTCGAGCATTTCGGATGCTTGACCCAAGCTGTCAGCGCGAGGCGTTTGCTTTATGCTAGGCCGCACACCGCAGCAGTCTCGGCGAGCGGAATCCCGAACCTCCGCCCTGAACACTGCCTCGACACACTGCGCGCGTTGCGCACCCGAACCAACCGACGATGCCAAGCACGCTCCCTCCCCCTGCTTCGACGACCATCGCCGCGACCGCGCTGCGCGAGCACTTCGCGAACGTGGTGCTGCCGATGTGGCGCGGGCCCGGCTTCAATCACCCGTTGCAGCTGCCCTACGAAGCGCTCGACGCCACCGGCGGCGAACCGCTGCCCGCGCAACGCTATCGGGCGATGGCATGCGCGCGGCAGCTGTTCACGTTTGCACAAGCGGGTGACATGGAACACGCGCGCGTGCTGTTCGATTCGCTGACTCGCAGCTTTCGGGACGCCGATCACGGCGGATGGTTCTACAGCGTCGACGCGCTCGGCCTGCCGCTCGACACGACCAAGGACCTCTACACGCACGCGTTCGTCGTGTTCGCGTGCGCGGAATACGCGCGGCGCTCCGACAACCTCGACGCGCTGAAGCTCGTGCACAGCACGACCGCGCTGATCCAGTCGAACTTCGCGGCCGACGGCGATCTGTTCAACGCCGCGCTCAACGTCGACTTTTCGAAGGTCACCGCCACGCCGTTGCAGAATCCGCTGATGCACCTGACCGAAGCGTGGCTCGCCGCCTGCGAGGCGACGCGCGACAACGTCTTCGGCGCCGCGTTGCGCCGCCTCGCTGGCGCGGTCGCGCGACACTTCGTACATGCGCCGAGCGGCTGTATCGCCGAATTGCCGATCGGCGCGAGCGGCAACCGTCTGGAGCCGGGACATCAGTTCGAGTGGTACTGGCTGGTCAGGCAGGCGGGCGCGCTGTTCGACGGCACGGGGCTAACCGACGCGCTGGCGCGCGCCTTCACCTTCGCGCAGCAGCATGGCGTGAACCCGGACAACGGCGGCGTGTGCGCATCGCTCGACGAGGCTGGCAAGGTCAGCGACGCGACCCAGCGGATCTGGGCGCAGACGGAATATCTGCGCGCGCTCGCCAGTCACGACGATCCGGCCGTGCGCGCGGCGCTGCCGCAACAGATCGCACGTTTTCAGCGATGCTTTTTGCATGAACACGGCTGGTTCGAATGCAAGACATCGAGCGGCGAAATTGCACGTACGGACATGCCGTCAACGACGCCTTATCATCTCGCCACCGCCTACGCGGCGCTGCCTGTGGACGCCGAATTTCGAGCGGGAACTTAGCCGAATTTGGCCAGTGATAGATGAAGTTCGATGCCTGATCGTCTCAATAAAGTGCGGCATGCACGGACGAATGTCCGCCGCCGGGTCGCGGGAGAAATTTTATGTCGCTGGTAAACCCTGGCGCAAAAAAGTTCTCCTCAGACGTTCTCAAAGCGCGAAAAAACATCAAAACCGGGGAATACCCGGATGCAGGTTGATTGGCGTCTGTCATAAAGACGTGATACAACTCTTCCCTCGCGCTCGCTCTTGCATTCGAGCAATTGCGGTCGCGATGCAATACACAACATTTATTTGGATCAAAAATGGCAACAGGTACTGTTAAGTGGTTTAACGATGCAAAGGGCTTTGGCTTCATCACCCCGGACGACGGCGGCGAAGACCTGTTTGCACACTTCTCGGAAATCCAGTCTTCGGGCTTCAAGTCCTTGCAGGAAAACCAGAAAGTGTCGTTCGAAGTCAAGCAAGGCCCGAAGGGCAAGCAGGCTGCAAACATCCAGCCGGTCTAAGTTCCTTCGGGTACTTTGAGACAGACTTGGACGTTACGATAGGCGCCTCTACAGGCGCTTGCGTCTAATGCAAAATGGCTCGCTTTACGCGGGCCATTTTCTATTTCTGCGTCGTTTTTAAGCGTTCGCCGCTTTAAAGCGCATGCATTCCGGTTAATGCGAATTCTGCGTTTGCGACAGACATTGCTCCGCGCTGTTGCGTACGCAACACACTTTCAGAAATTTCGAACACGGAAACGGCCTGCTTCAGTTGCTCGGTTTGCTGATGCAGCGAAGCCGCCGCCGCGGCGGCCTGCTCGACGAGCGCCGCGTTCTGCTGCGTCATCTCGTCCATCTGCACGACCGCCTGATTCACCTGCTCGATGCCGGTGCTCTGCTCGAGCGACGACGCGCTGATTTCGGCCATCATCTGCGTGACGCGCGAGATCGACGCCGACACATGACTCATCGCTTCGCCGGCGCGCTCGACGAGCATCGAGCCGCCCTGAATCTCCGCGACCGATTCGCTGATCAGCGTCTTGATTTCCTTCGCCGACTGCGCGCTGCGTTGCGCGAGGCCGCGCACTTCGCCGGCCACGACCGCGAAGCCGCGGCCCTGCTCGCCCGCGCGCGCCGCCTCGACGGCGGCATTCAGCGCAAGGATGTTGGTTTGGAACGCGATGCCGTCGATCACCGAAATGATCTCGGCGATCTTGTCCGAGCTCTGCGCGATGCCGCGCATCTTGTCGACCACCTCATTGACGACTTCGCTGCCGCGCGACGTCGCGTCAAGCGCGGTCTCCGCGAGCGCATTGGCTTCGCGCGCATGATCGGCGTTCTGGCGCACGGTCGCTGTGAGTTCCTCCATGCTCGATGCCGTTTCCTCGAGCGATGCCGCCTGATTTTCGGTGCGCGCCGACAGATCGGCGTTGCCGGTCGCGATCTCGTTGGCGCCAAGATGGATCGAGTCGGCCGATTCGCGCACGCTCTTGACGGTGCGTGCGACGCTTGCCTGCATCGTCGCGAGGCCCGAGAACAGACGGCCGATTTCGTTGCTGCCGCGTGCGGCGATCGGTTGATCGAGACGGCCTTGGGCGATGCGCTCGAAGTGGCGGCCCGCTTCCTCGAGCGGTGCCACGACGCCGCGGCGCAGCGCCGTATAGACGGCGAGCGTGCCGGCGACGAGTACGAGCAAAATCACCACGCTGACGATGCGAAACGCCGCCACGCGCGCATCGATCGAATCGAGCGACGCGCGGCTCGCGGCGTCGCCGAATTGCCCAAAGTTGTGCACTTCCGCCAGATAAGCGTCCTGAAACGACTGCGTCGGCTGATCGAGGAAGGCCTGGATGTTGTTCGAGTCGAGATACTGCGCGAGCTCCGCGAGCGCGCCATGCAGCGTCTTGTAGCGTTCGGCGAGCGCGGCGGCGCGCGCGCTGTTTTCGTCGCTGGTCTTCTGCGCGCTCATGAAGGCCGCGAAAGACTGATCGGCGGCGGCGAGCTGTTCGCGAGCGTGCTGCACGATGTCCGTGGGCTCGGTGCCCCCGCGCACCATGCGCGTGCCGGCACGCGACAGATTGATGCGCGCGTCCATCAGGCGCTGCGTCGTCTGGTTGACCGCGTCGACCTGCTTCAACGCGATGTTCGACAGATCGCCGACGTCGTCGTGCGTGCGCGTCAGTGACCAGAAGCCCAACCCTACCGTGACGAGCTGGAAGACGCAGAACGCGGCCAGAACACATAGCAGGCCGGATGCGACCTTGATCTTGCTGAACATCGTGGACACCTGGGAACAAAGGATAACGGAGATACACCAGGGTTAACGGCAGGCCGATTGGCGGCTTGAGGCCTATTCCCGCAAAAAGGGCTCTACGTGCAGGCTTCATCGTCGATCGTCGAGATTGCGGTTGTTTTGCGCAACAATGCGCCGCTGGTCACGCGGAATCACCTTGCGCAGCGCAGCGGCACTTCCTAGAGTGGGTAGGGACCGCGTGACGCACGCCGCGCGGATGTTTGTTGCACCGATGCACTACCCAGACCCCTGCACGAAGGAACCACGATGACCGACCTACTCGACCGGGCGCGCGGCGCACTGCACGCCCAGCCGTTCAGCATGCTGCTAGGCGCGGAGTTGATGCACGCCGGCAGCGACGAGCTCACCCTATGTCTGCCGATTCGAGATGAACTGCGGCAGCAGCATGGCTTCGTACATGGCGGCGTCATCAGCTATCTCGCCGACAATGCGTTGACGTTCGCTGGCGCGCTGTCGCTGGGTCCGAGAGTCGTGACCGGTGAGTACAAGATCAATTATCTGCGCCCGGCAGTGAAGGGCACGCTGATCGCGCGCGCCAGCGTGGTCTATGCGGGCAGGCATCAAGCGACCTGCCAGTGCAGCGTGTTCGTGATGGAGGGGAATCGCGAGAAGCTGGTGGCGGTTGCGCAGGGGACCGTGAATCGGATTGGAGAGGACGGGGAGCAAGAGGCGGGGGCTTAAAGCCGGGACGCCATGAAAAAAGCCGCTCCTGCGCGAAACAGGAACGGCCTTTCATTCACGGCGATATGACGGAAAGAGAAAGCGCGTTACTCCGCCGCGTAAGTCTTCTGCGTCTGCTCGCCCAGCCCTTCGATACCCAGACGCACGGTCTGCCCCGGCTTCAGAAACACCGGGTTCGGCTTCACACCCATGCCGACGCCCGGCGGCGTGCCGGTCGAGATAACGTCGCCCGGCTGCAGGCTCATGCACTGCGACACATACGACACCAGCTTCGCGACACTGAAGATCATCGTCTTCGTGCTGCCGTTCTGGTAGCGATGGCCGTCCACTTCGAGCCACAAGCCCAGGTTCTGGGGATCGGCGACTTCGTCGCGCGTGACGACCCACGGGCCGATCGGGCCGAACGTGTCGAAGCCCTTGCCCTTGTCCCACGTGCCGCCGCGCTCGATCTGCCATTCGCGCTCCGACACGTCGTTGATGACGCAGTAGCCGGCCACATGCTCGAGCGCGTTTGCTTCGTCGACATACTTCGCCGCCTTGCCGATCACGACGCCGAGTTCCACTTCCCAGTCGGTCTTCTTCGAACCGCGCGGGATTTCGATGTCGTCGTTCGGGCCGCTGATCGCGCTCGTCCACTTGTTGAAGATGACCGGTTCGGCCGGTACCGGCAGATTCGATTCCGCCGCGTGATCCGCATAGTTCAGGCCGATGCAGACGAACTTGCCGATCTTGCCGACGCACGGTCCAACGCGCGGATTACCTTCGACGACCGGGAGCGTTGCCGGATCGAGCGCGCGCAGTTTCGCGAGACTTTCATCGCCGAGCCCAGCGCCGTCGATATCGCCCACCACCTTCGACAAATCGCGAATCTTGCCTTGCGCGTCGAGCAGGCCCGGCTTTTCCTGGCCTTTCGGCCCATAACGAAGCAGTTTCATCGTTGCATTTCCCTTTACGTTCAGTAGTGTCCGGTTCGTCAGTCAATCAGAATCAGTTCGACCATCCGCCGTCGATTACATGGAGTTGGCCCGTCGTGAACGACGACTCGTCGGACGCGAGATACAGCGCGAGCGCGGCGATCTCCTCCGGCTTGCCGATGCGGCCCATCGGCTGACGCGCGACGAAGGCGGCCTGCACCGCATCGAGCGACGCGCCCTGCGCCTGAGCCTGCGCGGCGATTCGCTGTTCGAGCGACGGCGAGGACACCGTGCCCGGGCAAATCGCGTTACAGCGTACACCACGCGTGACGAAATCCGCAGCGACGGACTTCGTCAGCCCGACCACCGCGGCCTTCGACGCGCCGTACGCGAAGCGATTCGGCACGCCCTTCACGCTCGACGCCGCCGACGACATGTTGATGATCGAGCCGCCGCCCTTCTCCAGCATGGCCGGCAAGAACGCGCGAATCATACGGTACATGGCCTTCGCGTTGAGGTCGAACGCGAAATCCCAGTCCTCCTCGCTGCATTCGAGGATATTGCCCGAGTGTACGAAGCCCGCGCAGTTGAACAGCACGTCGATCGTGCCGACTTCCGCGGCGAGCGCCTTGATTGCCGCGCCATCGAGCACGTCGAGCTTGCGCGCCTCGACCGGCTTGCCGGCGAGTCCGTCGATGCGGATATCGGTGGCGATCACGCGCGCGCCTTCGCGCGCGAACAGTTCGGCGGTGGCGAGACCGATACCTTGTCCCGCCGCGGTGATCAGGGCCGATTTGCCGGCCAGTCTTTGTGTCATCTACGACTCCAGTTGAATGGGCTGCTAACGAAATCAAAGCCGATAAAACGCGGCGGCGTTCTCGCCGAACACGGCGTCGCGCTCGGCGTCGCTCAACGACGCGACGAGCGTGGTCGCCACCGAATGCCACAGCAGATAGTCGCCGTTCAGTTCGAGCACCGGCCAGTCGCTGCCCCACATCAGCCGCGCGGGACCGAAGGTGTTCAGCAGATGCTCGACGTAGGGCCGCAGCGTGTCCTCGGTCCAGCCGGGCGAGGCCTCGGTCGCGAGACCCGACAGCTTGCAGTGCACCTGCGGCAGCGCGGCGAGCCGCGTGATCGCGTCGCGCCATACCGGGTAGCCCGCCTGGCCGTAGCGGATCGGCGGCTTCGCGCCATGATCGACCACCATGCGCAGCGCCGGAAAACGCTGCACAAAGACCTCGACGTATTGCATGTGACGCGCGTAGATCAGCGCATCGAACGCGAGATCGTGCGCGATCAGCGCCTCGATCGCCGGCGCAAGATCGGGGTTCGCGATCCAGCCGTCGTCGGGCAGATCCTGAAGCATCGGCCGCACGCCCTTGAACTTCGGCTCGCGCGCGAGCAACTCGATCAGATCAGGCGCGTTCGGCAACAACAGCGGCACCCAGCCGACCACGCCCGCGATCGACGGCTCGTGACGCGCGATGTCGAGCAGGTAGCGGGTTTCGTCGAGCGTCGGCGCGGCCTGCACGACCACGGTCCGCTCGATGCCGGCCTGTTCGCGCAACGGCTTCAGATCATCAGGCCCGAACGGCCGGTAGAGGATTTTCAGCTCCGGCGTCAGCCACTCGTAGTCACCCCGCGCGGGGTCCCAGTAGTGCTGGTGAGCGTCGATCGGCATGGTCGGATCAGTCCTCGGGCGCGGGCGCACGGGGGTCGAGCAGGCCCGCGTCGCGCAATGCGGACCACAAGGCCGCGGGGATCGGCAGCTCGAACGACGCGACGTTCTCGCGCAATTCGTCGACGCTACGCGCGCCGGTCAGCACGGTGGCGACCGCCGGGTGCGCATACGGAAACTGCAACGCGGCGGCGGCGAGCGGCACGTCATGCGCGCGGCATACCGCCTCCAGACGCGCGACGCGCTCGATCACCTCGGGCGGCGCGGCGCCGTAATTGAACTTCAGATCGCCTTCGACGCCCCGCGCCAGAATGCCCGAATTGAACGCGCCGCCGAGCAGGATGCTGACGCCGCGCGCCTCGCAGGCGGGCAGCAGGTCGTCGAGGGTGGTCTGCTCGAGCAGCGTATAGCGGCCCGCGAGCAACGCGCAATCGATATCGCACTCGGCCATCGCGTCGAGGATCACCGCGCCCTCGTTGACGCCGAGGCCGAGCGCCTTGATTGCGCCCGTCGAGCGCAGGCGCTCGAGCGCACGGAAGCCGCCCCCTTCGGTCAGTTGCCGCCAGTAGTGCGGATGCTGGTCGCCGTGCGTGACGCGACCGATGTCATGCACGAGCAAGACGTCGATATCGATGATGCCGAGGCGCTGCTGGCTGTCCTCGAACGAACGCAGAATGCCGTCGTGCGTGTAGTCGTAGATTGCTTCGAACGGCAGCGGATTCTGCCAGCCTTCGCGGTCGTCGAATGGCGACGTGCGCGGCACGAAGCGGCGGCCGACCTTGGTCGACAGCACATACTCGCCGCGCGGATAGTGGCGCAGCGCGGCGCCGAGCCGATGCTCGGCCTTGGTGTTGCCATAGTGCGGCGCGGTGTCGAAGTAGCGCACACCCGCGTCCCAGGCGGCGGCGATCGTCGCTTGGGCCTCCTCGTCGGACAGATCGCGGTACAGGCCGCCGAGCGGCGCCGTGCCGAGCCCCAGTCCGCTCACCTGCAACGAGCCGCGGCCGATACGGCGCCGCTGCCCGATTTTCGATACGATCGATGCCGACATGAGCGTGTCTCCAGATTTGTGGGCTTTTTACCATGCGGCGGCGAGGGTGCGGCGGTCACACTCCGCGCACCGCTTGGGAAGTGCATTCATTCACCAATGAACGTATTATTCATATTCGAATTTTTCCAAGTCAAGAAAACTACGCGGCGCGGATGCCTGGGTTTTCCCTGGACATAGGCCATCCAGTTCGCGAAATGCTACGCACTCGCCCGCGCACACCAGATAATAAAAACTCCACACGGACTTCTCGGACCCTCACGATGGACGCCGAAGACAAGGACGACGACCGCTATCGCGCCCCCGCGCTGGATAAAGGCCTCGACATTCTCGAGCTACTGTCCGAGCAGAAGGAAGGACTCACGCGCGCCGAAATCACGCGGCAGCTGGGCCGCAACGCGAGCGAGATGTACCGGATGCTCGAACGCCTCGTCGCGCGCCAATACGTGGTGCGCTCGGCGGCTGGCGACCGCTACTCGCTGAGCCTGAAGCTGTTCGCGCTCGCGCACCGTCATCCGCCAATGAACCGGCTGATCGCGGAAGCGCTGCCGCTGATGCAGCGTTTCGCCGATGCGGCCGAGCAGTCTTGCCACCTCGTCGTCTACGACCGCGGCAACCTGCTGGTGATCGCGCAAGTCGACGGACCGGGCACATGGGGCATGTCAGTGCGGCTCGGTTCGCGGGTCGGCCTGATCGACACCGGTTCGGGGCGCGTGATGCTCGCGTTCCAGAGCGTCGATCAGCGCCAGCAGATGCTGGCGGAGCACACGAAGGTGAAGGGCGAAGTGACGCTCGATCGCGACGCGCTGGAGGAGGCCTGCGAGCGCATCCGCGCGGCGGGCTTCTGGCAGAAGGACAGCCAGCAGACCTTCGGCGTCACCGACGTGACGTTCCCGATACTCGCGCCGTCGGGACAGGCAATCGCCGTGCTGACCTGCCCGTATCTGCGGCGGATCGACGAATACGTCGCGCCGACGCTCGAAGCGGCCACCACGCTGCTGCGCCACACGGTGCAGGCGCTGTCGATGTTCCGCGAGCAGGCGGCATGATCGGTAAGTTGCGCGGCGGCGCGCACGCGCACATGGTTTAGAATGGCGGCCCTTCCAAAACAACGCCGCATGACGGGCTCATGCGCGCATCGATTGAGCAATGGCCAAACTTCTGACCGATTCCGAATTCCAGCGTTTTTCCGAACTCCAGCAGAAGCAGTCGAGCTTCACGATCACCGCCGAAGAAGCCGACGAACTGCGCGACATCGTCGCCCACGCGCAGAAGCGCCGCGACGACCGCGCCGCCGCGATGCAAAGCATCGAGACCTTCATCCAGCAGTTCCACATCACGCCCGACGAGCTGTTTTCGCCCGAGCAGATCGGCGAAGCGGCGCGCACCTACGGCCTGATTCCGGCCGCGCGCAAGGAGCGCGTGCTGCCGCCGTCGCTGACGTTCAACGGCAAGCCGTACCAATGGACCACCCGTGCGCTGCCCGACGAAATTCGCGTGCCGCTGTTCGACGCGTTCAAGGGCGGTGAGTCGGTGAAAGCGTTCATTTCGACGCTGAAGGACGCGAACCGCTGCGCCGCGACGATCGCGCGGCTCGAACGCGAAACCGGCGCCGTGTATGCGCAGGCATGGCTCGACGAGCTGTCGGTCACGCGCGCGCAGGTCGATGAGGCGGCTCAGAAGCTGGCGGCGTGAGGCGGTGAAGCCATGCGTTGAGCGGCTCGCGACGTCAGCCGCTCAACGCGCCGGCTGGTTCTGCGCGGCGGACTTCGGGTCCGCCCCCGCCGTTTCGTCGAGCGCCATCCGGAAGCCGACCACACCGGGGTCATCGGTCCGCGTGATCGTGAAGCCGCTGGCCTTCGCGAGCGCGATCATCGCGGTGTTCTCGCGCAACGCTTCACCGATCAGCCAGTGCGTGCCGCGCGCCCGCGCGTACGCGATGATCCGCTGCATCAGCAACTGGCCGAGGCGCCGCCCTTTCTGATCCGAGCGCACGGTCACCGCGAATTCGGCCGTCTCGTTGTCGGGATCGGCCACCGCACGCACCACGCCGAGCGTCTGCGCGACGCCGTCTTCGTTGTCGACCGTCGCGATCAGCGCCATTTCCCGGTCATAGTCGATCTGCGTCATGCGCGCGAGTTGAGAGTGGTCGAACGCGCCGACTGAAGCGAAAAAACGCAGCCGCAAATCTTCCGGCGTCATCGCCTGCACGAACTCGCGATGCGCGTTTTCGTCTTCGGGGCGAATCGGCCGCACCGTTACACGCCTCCCCTGCCAGTCGATCGTTTCCTCGAAGCGGCGCGGATACGGCACGATCGCGAGACGGCTGCGCTGCGCGCCGAGCCGCAACACGGGATCGACCACCGTCACGCGGTCCCGGTAGACCCTGAGCTTCAACGACAGGCCGACGATCTCGCGCACGTCGCAAACCGCTTGCGACACCGCCGTCAACGCCGCGAGCGTCGGCTCCGGCGCGACCAGCCTCGCGTAGTGCGAACGCGTGACGATATCGCGCGCGAGCATCGGATTGAGCGGCGGCAGGCCGTACACGTGCAACCCGCTGGAAACGCCGTCGATCGGCGGTGCGGCGAAGCGGAACACGGGGCCGAAGTTGTCGTCGTCGTGCAGTTCGACGGCGACGTCGACGATGGGTTTTGCGGCGCCGTCGGCATCGGCGCCCGACGCGTGGGCGCCCCCTCCTTGCGCACCCTCCACCCGCAACCCGAACCGCGACAGAAACCGCGCCGCCGCCGCCCCGGCAAGCTCGCTCGCGCCCGCCGCCAACGCTTCGCGAGCCTGCGCCTGGGCGGCGTCGATCGACTCGGGAATCTGCGCGGGCAGGCCTTCCGGCGTTTGCATCAGCAGTTCGCGGCCCAGCCGGTAATCGACCAGACGGGCGAAGGCGCGCGCGAGCCGCTGCGGCGTCGTGTGCACCGGGATGCCCTGCGCATGCAGCGCGTCGCGCCTCGTCGCATCGACACCGCCGAAAAAGCACGCGAGCAGCCCGCGATACGCAAAGCGCTGATGCTCGATCAGCGCCTGCGCGACGTCGTCGACGGGCGCGCCATGCGTCGATGCGTGCACCACGACGGCGGTGCCGGTCTCGCGATACTCGCCGAGCAGCTTCAGCGCGGTGCCGAAGTGCTCAGGACGCGCGCCGTCGCCGAGCAGCAGCGGATTGCCGCCGACCGCGAGCGGCAGCGCCTCGCGCAGCGCGTCCGACGCCGCGGCCGGCCACGGCGCCAGCAGGCCGCCGGCGGCGGTGAACGCGTCGCGCGCGAGCGTCGCGAGACCGCGGTCGCTAGTGATCAACGTGGCGGTGGCGCCCGCCGCCACGCGGCCGACGCCGAGCGTTTCGATTTCGTCGAGCAGATCGTCGAGCGCGTCGACGCGCACGAGGCCCGCGCGCCGGAACGCCGCTGTGTAGAGACCGTCGGCGGGATCGTCGCGGCCGGAGCGCAGCGCGAGCACCGGCTTGTTGCGCGCCGCCGCGCGCGCGGCCGACATGAACTTGCGCGCCGCCCGCACGCTGTCGAGTTCGAGCAGGATCGCGCGGGTGCCGGGGTCGCTCGCGAGGTAATCGAGCACGTCGCCGGCATCGACGTCGGCCTCCGCTCCGAGCGCCACCGCGTGCGAAAAACCGAGCCCGCGCGCTCGTGCCCAGCCGAGCACTGCGTTGGTCAGCGCATTCGACTGCGACACCCACGCGACGCCGCCCGCCTTGACCGTGCACGACGGCGCGCCCAGATGCGCGCCGAGCGCCGGCGACACCACGCCGAGACTGCCGGGTCCGACGATGCGCAACAGATGCGGCCGCGCCGCCGACAGCGCGTGCCGCAGCTCGAGCCGGTCTTCATCGCTGCGCACCTCGCCGACGATGATTACGGCGCGCGTGCCCATGCCACCGAGCTTATGGATCAGCGAGGGCCACGTCGCGGGCGGCGTGCAGATCACCGCGACGGTGGGCGCCTGCGGCAGATCGCCGACGTCGGGAATCACCGGGTGGACGCCGAGCGTCGCGTGCTTCGGATTGACCGGCCACAGCGGGCCGTCGAAGCCGCCTTCCAGCACACGCGCCCAGACCATCGCGCCGGTGCTGCCCGGCCGCTCGGACGCGCCGATCACGGCGACGGATTTCGGGCGAAACAAGGCGTCGAGGTTGCGAACGGTCACGGGCGCTCCATGCGGTTGGACAGGAATTGGAGCCGGCTTCGCGGCGAGGCGGGTGGTTCCGTCAGCATAGGCGAAGTCGCGCGCTGGCGCGGGACGTTGTTGCGGCGGAAAAGTAAAAAGCCGCGTCGAACGACGCGGCTTTTTTGCTTCGAAACCAGCGGACTCGCGGTTTTACATCGCCTTTCTGAACGGCGCCCCCGAGTGCTCGCGCAACTCGTTGAACACGATCTTCGGCCACGCCTTCTGCGCGACTTCGATCTCCGATACGTGCGAGGCCAGATAGGTCGGCGCATCGGACGCATCGAGCGCGATGCGCGCCGAGTACGAGTCGGTGAAGCGGCGCAGCTCGGCCGCATCGTCGCAGGTCACCCAGCGCGACAGCCGGTAACGCGCCGGCGCCATGCGCACGTCGACCTTGTATTCCGTCGACAGACGGTGCGACACCACTTCGAACTGCAGCTGCCCGACCGCGCCGAGAATCATCAGACCGCCGGCTTCGGGACGGAACACCTGGATCGCGCCTTCCTCGCCGAGCTGCTTCAGCGCTTCGCCGAGCTGCTTCGCGCGCATCGGATCGACCACTTCGACGGTCTGGAAAATTTCCGGCGCGAAGAACGGCAGGCCGACGAACTGCAGCTGCTCGCCTTCGGTCAGCGTATCGCCGAGACTCAGCGTGCCATGGTTCGGAATACCGATGATGTCGCCCGGATACGCCTCGCTCACCGTCTCGCGACGCTGCGACAGGAACGTGACCACGTTGTTTGCGCGGAACGTCTTGTTCGAGCGCGTGACCTTCACCGCCATGCCGCGCTCGAAACGTCCCGAGCACACGCGGATGAACGCGACGCGGTCGCGGTGCGCGAGGTCCATGTTCGCCTGCACCTTGAACACGACGCCGGTGAACTTCGACTCTTCCGGCTGCACCGGACGCTGCACGGTCATGCGCATCGACGGCGGCGGCGCGAGGTCGACCAGCGCGTCGAGAATCTCCTTCACGCCGAAGTTGTTGATCGCCGAACCGAACAGCACCGGCGACTGCTGGCCGGCGAGGAACTGCTCACGGTCGAACTCGGGCGTCGCGCCGGTGATCAGATCGATTTCTTCCTTCGCACGGACCCACGCGTGGCCGAAACGGCGCTCGCCTTCCTCGTTGCTCAGCGCCTGCAGCCTTTCGACCGCGCCGCCGGCCGTGTCCTGACCGGCGCGGAACACGCGCACCTGATCGCGCTGGACGTCGTAGACGCCCTGGAAATCCTTGCCCATGCCGATCGGCCATGTGAAAGGCACCGCCGCCACGCCGAGGTGCTGCTCGATCTCGTCGAGCAGTTCGAGCGGCTCGCGCACTTCGCGGTCGAGCTTGTTGATGAACGTGACGATCGGCGTCTTGCGGCTGCGGCAGACTTCCAGCAGCTTCAGCGTCTGCGCTTCGACGCCGTTCGCGCCGTCGATCACCATCACGGCGGCGTCGACCGCGGTCAGCACACGATAGGTGTCCTCGGAGAAGTCTTCGTGGCCCGGCGTGTCGAGCAGGTTGATCACGCAATCGCCGTACTCGAACTGCATCACCGAGCTCGCGACCGAAATGCCGCGTTGCTTTTCGATTTCCATCCAGTCGGACGTCGCGAAGCGGTTGCTCTTGCGGCCCTTCACGGTACCGGCGATCTGGATCGCGCCCGAGAACAGCAGCAGTTTTTCGGTGAGCGTGGTTTTACCCGCGTCCGGGTGGGAAATGACCGCGAACGTGCGGCGGCGTTTGAGTTCGGAGACTGACATCGGGTCTGGCGGTCACGGAAAGGGGTTCAGGCGATTCCCGGCGGCCGTGGGCGGCCGGTATGCCGCGCGTGGCGCGGCGGCGTCGAGCTGCGAGAATCGGGCGCGGGCCCGGATCGGCCGGCGCTCGCGCCGCGTCCGAAAACGGGTGGCGAACGGGTTACGACCCAGCGTTCGACAATGCGGGAATCGCTGGCGCAAAACGGCGCAAGGTGCGAATGATACACGTCTGGCGCGACGGCCGGGGGAAAGGGCCCCGGCGCCGGACGGGGCGACGGCGCGAGCGTCGGCGCGCCGCGCATGCTTGTGGCAAAGGTGAGCGTTTTCGGGACTTGCGGCGGCGAATATCGACTTGCGGTCAAAGGTGAGGATCGCGAAACGCATGCACGCACCTGCCAGGTCGCGGGCGCCACCAACCCGATGCGCGGGAAAACGGCGATAAAGCTTCGCACCGCTATGAACAGGTTCCGGCTCGACACCTGGAAACGCCCGCCAGCAAAGGCTGTCGCGGGTTTGCGGCGAGCGGCGCGGGGCGGTGCGGCACGATGGCGATTCGCACCCGCGGAGGTGCGTCGCCCGACAAAGCCTGGCTCACCGAAGCATCCCGCGAGGTTCGAATGCATCGGTAAATATCGCCGTGTACGTTCGGGCGTCACGCAAAGGTGAGCGTTTTCGGGACCTTTGCAACGGTGCGAAACGGATCAGACCACACATCACTTCAGAGAACACGGACGCATCGGCGCGCACGACGAAGCTCAACCTTCGATCAGAAACCGCTCGCGATTTTTGCCGACGAGCCAGGCCGGCGAGCGCCCACGGCCGCTCCAGGTTTCGCCGGTTTTCGGATTGCGGTACTTGGCAACCGACGTCGTCGACGACTTGCGGCGCGGCTTCGGCGAGGCGCTCGTCAAGCCGAGTTCTTCGGCGGTCAGGTCGTATTCGGCAATCTTCTGCTTGATATCGGCGATAGCTTGCGAGACTTCTTTTTCGCGCGCGGCTGCGACTTCCTTGTGGAGTTTTTCGAGTTGCGCAGTCAGCTGTTTGTAAGATGCCATGCCGTTGTTCCCCCTCGGTTGGACGCACTGCGATGAATCGCGATGAATGGTTGGCGGACACTATCAGACGAATAAATCACAGGATAGTGAATCGCGCGGCCGAGCGCATGCGCGGCGGCTGCACTCAATCGTCGATCGCATCGTAGATGCGGCGTTCGAAGTCGATGGCCATCGGGAAGGGGTCGATCGAGCGGCGCTGGATCAGCATCAGGCCGATCATGTTCTCGACCGGATCGGCGAACCAGCTCGTGCCGTACGCGCCGGGCCAACCGAACGAGCCGAGCGAGCGGTAGCCGAGCGGCAATTGCTGCGCCGGATCATCGACGATCGACAGGCCGAGGCCGAAGCCTTGCCCCGCCCAGATCACGTGACCGAAGGCAGGCAGGCGGCGCTGGTCGCGGCTCAGGAAATTGCTGCGCATCAGGTCGACCGAGCGATGCGACAGCAGCCGCCTGTCGCCGACGCGGCCGCGCCCGAGCAGCAGTTGCGCGAATCGCAGATAATCCTCGGCGGTCGAGACCAACCCGCCGCCGCCGCTCTGAAAGCGTCGCGGATTGGCCCAGCGGCTCGCCGCCGCATGATCCTCGACCACACGTCGCCGCGTGCCGGGATCGATGTTGTACGCGGTGGCGAGGCGCGCAAGCTGTGCGTCGGGCACCCAGAACGCGGTGTCGCGCATGCCGAGAGGCGCGAAAATGCGCGTGCGGAAAAACTCCCCAAGAGTCATGCCGCTCACGCGTTCTATCAGCACGCCGAGCACGTCGGTCGCCACGCCGTAGTGCCAGCGCGAGCCGGGCTGGAACATCAGCGGCAACGCGGCGATGCGCGCGAGCCACGCGCTGTTGCCGCCGCTCGCCTCGAAGCCGTTGAACGCGGCTGCGTAGGCTTCGCCAAGCGGACCCGTCGCCGTGAAGTGATACGCGAAACCCGCGCGATGCGTGAGCAGGTCGAGCACTGTAATCGGCGCGCGTAACGGATCGGTCTGGTCGAGCGGGCCGGTCGGGTCACGCAGCACGCGCGGCGCGGCAAGCTCGGGCAGCCACCGCGAGATGGGCGCATCGAGCGCGAGGCGGTCTTCCTCGATCAGCATCATGATCGCGGCGCTCGTCACCGGCTTCGTCATCGACGCGATGCGAAACAGCGTGTCGCGCTCCATCGGCAATTGCGCGGCTTCGTCGCGTAGGCCTGCCGGTTCGAAGTAGCCGATTTCGCCGCGCCGCCATATGAGCGACACCACCCCCGCCACTTCGCCCCGCTCCACGTAGCCCTGCATCGCGTTGGTCAGCGTCGCGAGCCGGGTCGCGGCAAGTCCTGCTATCTGCATGTTCATTCTGTGTCGGTAAAAGAAAACGTGCGCGCGCTCAGGTCGCTTTGGGCGATCAAACCGAAAGATAAACCCTGTCCGGCGAAAGCGCACACGACGGCTTTCCTAATTGCCGATCCCGATTGGCGGACACAATGACGACATTCAGGCTTTCTGCCGCTTTTCCAATGCGCAAAGCGCGGCATCGAGGCGTTTGACGCGGGTTGCCTGCGCCGGCACGAGAACCGCGCCGGAAACATGCTGAAGGCGGTTACGCCAGTAAGACAAAGGAATACGGTCTTCTGCGGAAATATGGGAAATTATCTGCTCGAGATGCTCGATGTCTTTTTCGAGTTGCTGATGATTCATTGCTTTCCCCGGATTCTATTGAATTAGTGTTGAAGCAAAAAAATCGAAAGCATGAAGCCGCGTTGGCCCGCGCGGCCCAAGGTAATGCCCGCCAGCAGCGGAAAAACCTTCCTGAACTTCATCTGCGTCGGAAAAAACCGGCAATTTCTGCTCGCCGGGTTAAATCCCAACGGTTTAAAAAAGAATACTGCCGTCTAATTTCACGTTCCGTTGCCTGCCGCACTGACAGCGTTCGACGTCCCGAGGGTAAAGATAAATCATGGTCCGGGCGCAAAGGATAATCGGTGCGCGGTGACTCAACGTTGTAAAAATGCCGCATGCGGCTTACTTATCCAATTCGCATGCAAACCGCTTATCGGACACACATTAGGCGCATGAATTTATGACGGCCATGTGGTAACCGGAATGACACGAGCGTGGTCAGCGAGCGTATCGGGAATTGGCAGGGAATAACTGCGAACAGGTGAAAAAAACCGAAGGCCGCCAACGGATCGGCCAGCCGCGCGCGCCGGCATTGCACCGGCACGGCGTCAGGAGCTTACTTCGCGGTTGCGCGGCAGGCGTAGATCAGGCTCAACGTACCGCCCTCGCTCGACTGGCGCACGACGTCGAACGCGCCATTGCAACTGGCGGCCGCCTGTTGCGAGCACAAGTCGGAACCGACCGGGCATTGCACCAGCGTGGTCGCACGGCCGTCCGGCAGGAACAGCGGCGCGCTGCTGCTGCAACCGCCAAGCGCGACGATCGCGGCGACGGCCAGTATGCCGCGCGAGCGGCGCGCGAAGAAGGAATGGCATTTCATGGAGACCCCGGTCACGTCTTGTTTTTCGATCTCGCGATTGTGCCACGCTGCTCTCGTGCTGCGTCAGTTGGCGTGGTGCGGCTGGCCGGGCGCGGCGAGTCAAACGTCTATGCCGTGCGCGGCGATCTTCTTGTACAGCGTCGCGCGGCCCATGCCGATCTGTTTCGCAGTGTCAATGACGCGGCCGCCGTTCGCGCGCAACGCGTCGCAGAGAAAGCGCTTTTCGAACCCGGCCATCGCGTCGCTCCACGAGGTGGGTTCGGCGGTGGCGGCCACGTCCACGCTGGCGGCCGCGACAGACGGGGTCCGCGCCGGTGCCACCGCACCGCCCTGCCCCGAGCCGATGAACGGCGCGAGCATACGCGCATCGATGCGCTCGCTGTCGGACAGCATCACGGCGCGCTCCAATGTGTTGCGCAGTTCGCGCACGTTGCCGGGCCAGTCGTACGCGCACAGCAGGCGCAACGCGTCGTCGTGCAATTCGAAGTGGCTGCCGCCGCCTGCCTGCGCGGCCAGCTCCTCGAGCATCGCGTAGGCAAGCGCCTCGATGTCGGACGGACGCTCGCGCAGCGCCGGCGCATGGATCGTCAGCACGTTGAGCCGGTAGAACAGGTCCGCGCGAAAACGCCCGGCAGCGACGAGCGCCGGCAGATCGGCCGATGTCGCCGCGATGATCCGCACATCCGCGCGCACGATCCGATTCGAGCCGAGCGGCTCGAATTCCTTGTCCTGCAGCACGCGCAGCAGCTTGCCCTGCAACGGCAGCGGCATGTCGCCGATCTCGTCGAGAAACAGCGTGCCGCCGTTGGCGAGCTCGAACTTGCCGACCCGCCCCCTGCGATCCGCGCCGGTGTACGCGCCGGGTGCGGCGCCGAAGAACTCGACTTCGAGCAGCGTGTCGGGAATCGCCGCGACGTTGACGCTGACGAGCGGCTTGTGCGCGCGCGCCGAGCCGCCGTGAATCGCATGGGCGAGCAGCTCCTTGCCGGTGCCGGTTTCACCCAGCAGCAGCACCGGCGCTTCGAGTTGCGCCGCGCGCCGCGCCTGGCGCTTCACTTCGAGCGACGCCGCGCTCGTGCCGACGAAGCTGCCGAACGTATAGCGCGCGCGGCGCGCCTGCGCAAGCGACTGACGCGTCGCGATCAGCTCCTGCTGCAACCGCGAGTACTGCGAAAAGAGGGGCGACAGCGCTTTCAGCTCGTCGAACAGCGCGAAGCCGACCGCGCCGATCGTCACGCCGGCATCGTCCTTGAGTGGCAGGCGCGTGACGACGAGCGGCTCGCGATCGGTCTCCATGATGTCGAGCAGGATCGGCTTGCCGGTGTTGACGACCTCGCGCATCAGACTGTTTGGAATCACCGCTTCGCAATCCCGGCCGATCGCCTGCTGCGGGTCAGCAAAGCCGAAGCGCGCCGCATACCGCTTGTTGATCCAGACGACGCGCGCCTGCCCATCGACGATGAAGGTGCCTTCGCTGAAGTTTTCGAACGTGCGAAACAGCGAATCCATCGCCCGACGAAGCACGTCGTCATAGGTGGCGGGCAGGCCCGTCCAGTCGGTCAACATGCTGTCGCTGTCTCCGCTTATCGTTTTGATTGCAGCAATCTCAATCAGTGGACGAATTTATCTCCAAATTGAGACACACGATAGGCCTTATGCATCATGACTTACCCTGGTTTCAGGTGTTCTTCACCCGATGGAAGTCCCGTTTCGGAGACACTTGGGTACAATCCGCCCACGATGCCTCGGCCCGCCGCTGCGCGGCCGCGCCATGCGCCACGGCGGGCCGGCAGCAAAACGGCAGGCATGGCATGGAACCTGCGTTCCGACCGCGCCGCGCCGTCGCTCGATCGGAACGGCAAACATGTAGAACAACCGGGCTATGGAGACTCAATGACCTTTCTCATCGTTATCGCCGCGCTGGCGTTTCTGATGTTCGCTGCGTATCGCGGCTACAGCGTGATCCTGTTCGCGCCGATCGCGGCGCTCGCCGCCGTCCTGCTCACCGAGCCCGCCGCCGTCGCGCCGGTCTTCACGAGCATCTTCATGGACAAGATGGTCGGCTTCGTGAAGCTGTACTTCCCGGTGTTTCTGCTCGGCGCCGTATTCGGCAAGGTGATCGAGCTGTCGGGCTTCTCGGAGTCCATCGTCGCGGCCGCGATCCGCTATATCGGCCGCTCGCGCGCTAACGCGGTGATCGTCACGGTGTGCGCGCTGCTCACCTACGGCGGGGTGTCGCTGTTCGTCGTCGTGTTCGCGGTCTATCCGTTCGCGGCCGAGCTGTATCGCCAGAGCAACATTCCGAAGCGGCTGATGCCCGGCGCGATCGCGCTCGGCGCGTTCTCGTTCACGATGGACTCGCTGCCCGGCACGCCGCAGATCCAGAACATCATCCCGACGACGTTCTTCAAGACCACCTCGTGGGCCGCGCCGACGCTCGGCGTGCTCGGCTCGCTGTTCATCATCGTGGTCGGTCTGTCGTATCTGGAATGGCGCCGCCGCGCCGCGATGGCGACCGGCGAGGGTTACGGCACCGACCTCGTCAACGAGCCGGAGCGCGTCGAGTCGAAGCAGCTGCCGCATCCGCTGCTGGCGCTCGCGCCGCTCGTCATGGTCGGCGTCGCGAACTTCCTGCTGACGCGCTGGATTCCGACCTGGTACGGTCCGTCCTTCACGGTCACCCCGGACATCCTGCCGGGGCTGCATGCGCCGGTCGAAACGAGCGTCAAGGCTCTCGTGGGGATTTGGGCCGTGCTGGGCGCGCTGCTGCTCGGCATCGTGATGGTCGTCGTGACGGCGTTCAGTCGGGTCAGCCAGCGCTTCGCGGTGGGCACCAAGGCGGCAGTGGCGGGCGCGCTGCTGGCGTCGCTCAACACCGCGTCGGAATATGGCTTCGGCGGTGTGATCGCGGCGCTGCCGGGCTTTCTCGTCGTCAGCAACGCGCTGAAAAGCATTCCGAATCCGCTCGTCAACGCCGCGGTGTCGGTCAGCACGCTGGCGGGCATCACGGGTTCGGCATCGGGCGGTATGAGCATTGCGCTCGCCGCGATGTCGGATACGTTCATCAAGGGTGCGGAAGCCGCCCATATTCCGCTCGAAGTACTGCATCGCGTGGTCGCCATGGCGAGCGGCGGCATGGATACGCTACCGCACAACGGCGCGGTGATTACGCTGCTCGCCGTGACGGGTCTCACGCACCGGCAGTCGTATCGCGACATCTTTGCGGTCACCGTGATCAAGACGCTCGCGGTGTTCTTCGTGATCGCGGTGTATTACACGACCGGCCTCGTGTGAACGCCGAACCGGAAAACAGTACTTTGATCTGATAGATCCGCATTACTCCCACCTCGACAGCCGGCCAACGAAGCACGAGGATGGAGTCGTCAGCGCCCAATGTTGCAAGGGCAGGCTGACCCGAGTAACAACGGCGTTTAACGGCCCGTCCCTGTCCGGACGGGCTATTTTTTTGCGCGCGCCCAACGGCCTAGCCCGCCCCCGCGTCACCCGCATGACAAAACCCGAACGCACGACGCGCCACCGCGGGGCATGAAAAATGCGTCCGTCGCGGCGAGGAGTCGCGTTAAACTGGTTGCTCGCTCCGCAACCGCGAATCCGCTAGCGGCAGCGTCACACTCGACTAAAACCCCGGCGAGACGGAGGCAGACGCAGCACGGCACGACGACGCGGCAGACGGCACGCCGTCCGCCCCGTACAATGGTTCCATCACAACGCAACAAGGACAACTTCGATGCGCATCACCGGGTCCTCCGGGTCAATGGCCCTGCTCACCGAATACGACGACGCAACGGCGCGCGAACTTCGCTCGCTGCGCATCGAATCGACCGAAGACGGCAAAGGCATCCTGCTGATCGAGGTCGATGAGCGCAAGCCGGGCATACATCGCGAAGTGCGCTACGAAATCACGCCCGCGGAGCTGATCGCCGCGATCCGCGCGCATGGCGCCGAGTTGCCGGGCGAGCAGCACAATCATCGTCAGTGAAGCAGGCGCGCGGCGGGTGTGACCGTCGCGTGACTCGGCAGCCTCTCGCGCCGGTTGCGTCGCGCTGCGACGCGTCAGCGCGGGATTATCCACATTGGGCGCGCCTGCGCGCGTCGCCGTGTTTCCGTTTGTTCCGTTCACGCCGCCAATCCCCGCTTTCCTACGGGTTTTTGCAAGCGCCTTCGCGTCTCGTCGAGCGCGCTTATCCGGCCTTCAGCAACTTGTCACAAGCGGTTGCCACGCTTGTGTATCGAGGCATGCGGCGACATAGGGCGACCTGATCGCAGCCAGAAGACGGGCCAATTTCCGGGCCGGTTGCACGTCTCGAAAATACGTCCATAATCCTTGCATTCCCCTTTGCATTCCTTACCGCGCTGCGCCCGCAAGGGCCGCGGATGTTAAACCGATGCTACATGACCTCGTCGCGCAATATGGACCGGCGCTCGTCTTCCTCAATGTGCTGGCCGCCGCGCTCGGGCTGCCGGTGCCGGCCATGCCGTCGCTCGTGCTGTTCGGCGCGATGGCCGCGATGCACCCCGGCTCGGTCGGCACGCAACTGCTGCCGGTCCTCGTGCTGTCGATCTTCGCGACGCTGATCGGCGACAGCGCGTGGTACGTCGCGGGCCGCATCTACGGCGGCAATACGCTGAAGACGATCTGCCGGCTGTCGCTGTCGCGTGACACCTGCGTGAAAAAGACCGAGCGCTTCTTCGGCCGCTGGGGCGTGCGGGTGCTCGCGGTCGCGAAGTTCGTGCCGGGGCTGTCGATCGTGTCGATCCCGATGGCCGGCGCGATGGGCACGCGCTACCGCACCTTCCTCAGCTATGACGGCGTTGGTGCCGCGCTGTGGTCCGGCACCGGGCTGATCATCGGCGCGCTGTTCGCGCGGCAGATCGACATGCTGTTCGCGATTGCCGGGCGGCTCGGGCGCACGGCGGCGCTCGTCGTCGTCGCCTTGCTGGTGCTGTACGCGGTGTACCGGTGGATCCGGCGCCGTCAGTTGATCGCGAAGCTCGCGTCCGCGCGCATCGAGGTCGACGAACTCGCGAAGCTGTTCGCGGCTGACCGGGCGCCGGTCGTGTTCGACATCCGTTCGGAGGAGAAGCGCAAGCTCGATCCGTTCGTGATCCCCGGCGCGCAATTCGCCGATGAACGGCAACTCGACGACATCGTCGCCACCTACGCGCACGATCAGAAGCTCGTGATCTACTGCTCCTGCCCGAACGAGATTTCCGCGGCATGGATGGCCAAGCAGCTCAACGAAGCCGGCTTCTCCGACGTGCTGCCGCTGCGCGGCGGCATGGAAGCCTGGCGCGATTCGGGCAAGCCGGTCGACTCGCTGCCCGCGATGCCGCCGCCGGAAGTCGCGGTCGACGACATCGCGCCCAAAGCCGTTTAGCCGTAATCAGCGGCGGCATCGTCCGCCTGACGCGCGCGGCACGGCTCGTCCCGGCGTGCGAGCGCGCATCGCGTTGCCTCGCGTTCAATCGTGCAATGAATATCGAAGGAGCGGTTCAATGCTTTCGACTCAGGACGTTTCGACTCAAGAGGTGGAAGGACAGCAGGGGGTCGTCGCCGACGCGCCGTTTTCGTCGCTATCGACGCGCATGCACCAGATGTTTCCCGCGCTCAGTTGCGCGGAGATCGACCGGCTGCGCCGCTTCGGCGAGATCGGTCACTGGAAGTCCGACGAACTGCTGTTCGAGACCGGGCGCACCGGGCCCGGCATGTTCGTGCTGCTCGAAGGACGCGTGAAGGTCTATCAGCGTGACGGCATCGGCCGCGAAGTCTTGATCGGCGAGCACGGCGCCGGACATTTTCTGGCCGAGGTCGGGCAACTGTCGGGCAAGCCCGCGCTCGTGAACGGCCTCGCGATCGGCCCCGTCGAAGCGCTGCTGATTCCGCCCGAGCGCCTGCGCGCGCTGATCGTCGCCGAAGCGGAACTCGGCGAGCGCATCATGCGCGCGCTGATTCTGCGGCGCGTGTCGCTGATCGAAAAGGGCGCGGGCGGGCCAATCCTGATCGGCAATAGCAGCGACGCACGGCTCGTGACGCTGCAAGGCTTCCTGTCGCGCAACGGCCATCCGCATTCCGTGATCGACGAACGCGACGAAGACGCGTTGCGTCTGATCGAGCAGTTCGCCGCGCAGCGCGAGGACCTGCCGCTCGTGATCTGCCCGGACGGCTCGGTGCTGCGTCATCCGAGCATGCCGGAGCTTGCCACTCGCTTAGGTATGCTGCCCGATCTCGACGACACGTACGTGTACGACGTCGCGATCGTCGGCGCGGGGCCGGCGGGACTTGCCGCCGCGGTGTACGCGGCCTCCGAAGGACTTTCGGTGATCGTGCTCGACAGCCGCGCGCCGGGCGGCCAGGCGGGCGCGAGCTCGCGCATCGAAAACTACCTCGGCTTTCCGACCGGCATCTCGGGCCAGGCGCTCGCCGGCCGCGCGTTCGTGCAGGCGCAGAAGTTCGGCGCGCACGTGGCGATCCCAGTCAACGTGAAAGCGCTGCATTGCGGGCAGTCGCCGTATCGGCTCGAGCTGAAATGCGGCGGCCACATCAGCGCGCAGGCGATCGTGATCGCGAGCGGCGCCGTGTACCGGCGCCCGGCGCTCGACGGGCTCGAGCGCTTCGACGGACGCGGCGTCTACTACTGGGCGTCGCCGGTCGAGGCGAAGCTGTGCAAGCGCCAGGAGGTCGTGCTGGTTGGCGGCGGCAATTCGGCCGGCCAGGCGATCGTCTATCTGGCGACGCACGCGGCCAAGGTTCACGTACTGATCCGCCGCAGCGGTTTCGAGGCGACCATGTCGCGCTATCTGATCGACCGCATCCGCTCGCTGCCGAACGTGTTCGTGCATCCGAATTCGGAAGTCGGCCGGCTCGAAGGCGATGAGGACGGGCTCGTGTCGGTCGCGCTGAAGCGGCCGCTGCCCGGCGGCGTCGATCACTTCGACACCCGGCATCTGTTTCTGTTCACCGGCGCGGACCCGAACACCGAATGGCTGCGTACCTGCGGCGTGCAGCTCGACGCGAAAGGCTTCGTGCTGACCGGCATCAGCGCGGATGGCTCGGCCACCGCGTGCGATCTCGGGACCACGGTCGAAGGCGTCTATGCGATCGGCGATGCGCGTGCCGGCTCGACGAAACGCGTGGCCGCGGCGGTCGGCGAAGGCGCGGCCGTGGTCGCGCAGATTCACCAGTTGCTGGCGCAGACGAGCGGTGAAGAGGTGGCGCTCGGGGCGTGAGCTTCAGAGAGCATGAAAAAAGCGCACGGTGAGTTACACAGTGCGCTTTTGTATAACAGACGGCACGACGGCTGCGCCGGAGCGGACCCGCGTGTTCAGCGGTCCACTCAGCGGTCCAACTTCGCGCGCAATTCGCGCGCGGCCTCCAGCAGTCCTTCGTAACCCGAACGTGCGTGCTCCGGCAGATCGGGATCGCCGACCAGTGCGCCGAGCGTTTCGATCAGGCTGTACACAATGCCTTTCGCGGCGCCCGATGCAATGCCGCCAGACGACACCTGCTGATCGACGTGACTGAGCGCCGCGTCGAGCTGCTCGATCTCGGGACGATCGTCGGGGGGCGGCTTGGGAGAAACGTCTTGCGTCATGATCGAACATCGCTCCATTGAGTGCATCGGTAAAGTTGTTATATACCGATCGTGCGCCGCCGTCTATTCGTGTTCGGCGCGACAGCGATCCACGTCAAGGCGTCCAGCGATACATCAGCAGCTTCGCGCGCGCGTCGTCTTCGACCAGCACCACGTACTCGCCGTTATCGCGCTGCACCGCGCTGATGCCGAGATACACGTCGACCCAGCCGCTCGTGCCCCCGACGCTCGCGCCCGGCGTCATGTAACCGACCGCCGTGCCGTTGCGCGCGTCGTAGACGTCGATGCGATCGGTGTACAGCTCCGCAACGAAGATATAGTTGCCCGCCACCGCGACGCCGACCGTGGTGGTCTGCGGATCGCTTTGCGTGTTCCACGGCAGCGAGACCGTGTATGTCAGCGTCGGGTTGCCGCTGCTCCAGTTGTCGTAGCGGGCCAGCACCGGACCCGCTTCCTTCCAGTGCGTCGGGTCCCACGGAATCGCACTCGTGAAACCGGACAGATACATCGTGTCGGTCGCTGCGACGTAGACGAGTCGCGCGAGCCGCGTGAATGGCGCGGGCATCGCGAACATCTTCGCACTCGCGTACGTGTAGATCGGATTGCCGGCGGAGTCGAGACCTTGCAGCGGCATCTCGCGCACGCCGCTCAATGGCGTGGCAAGCCACACGTTGCCGGGTTCGTCGACCCACCAGAAGCCGTCGCCGACCGTGCTGCCGGTCGACGGATTGCCGCTGATCTCGCTCGCGTCGACGGCGCCATTGCCATTGCTGTCGCGCCACAGCCATTCGCCGTACGTCGGTTGCGCGGCGGGCCATGCGCCGGGCAGCGGATTCTGCGCGAGCATCCCCGACGGTATCGCGATCTCGCCATGCGCGGCATCGAAGCGATAGACGTTCAGATAGTGCGCGCCCGGATCGAGCGTATAGAGAAAGCGCTGGCCATCGAATCTGCGCACCATCGGTTCGCCACGCACGCCGCGCGGCTCGTGAAAGGCGGGATCGTCGGGGTAGTCGAAGCGATCGAGCGTGAACGCCGCATACGACCATTCGTGGCCGACCGGCTGCCTGTAATCGAGCGTGAAGCGCTTCGAGCCCGTGTAGATGGAAGCGGGTGTTGCCGGGTCGAACGCGCCGCTATCGACGAAGCTCAGACCGTAGAGCCGCCAGTTGAGCACGCGCGTGCCGTACACGTAGCTCTCCAGCACTGCGCCCTGCCCTACGGATGCCGAGCCGAGCGCGCGCGGTCCCTCGCCGTTTTGCGCGACGTACAGATTGCCGGCCGCGTCGACGCCGATGCCGGTGATGCCGTTGAAACGCGTATCGCCGGGCACGCCGCGCACCGGGTGGAAAATGCCGTTGCGCGTGCCGATCGACGTGCCCGCCTGCATCTGGCCGCCCGCGCCCTTGTTGAACACGAGGATCTGCTGCGAAACGCCGTTGTCGGCGACCAGCAGTTGGCCGGATGGCGTCACTGTGAGGTCGCTCGGCACGGTGCCGGCGGGCAGCGTCAATGGACCGGCGAGCGCGGTGCCGTCGGCGCGGTAGTGCAGGATGCTCAGATTGGCTGTGCCGAAGCCGCTGATGATCCACAGCGTCGAGTCGGTGTCGATCGCGATGCGGGCCGGCGACGCGACGCTCCACGAACGCAGCGGCTGCATGGACTGCGCGTCGTACACGGCGATCCGGTTGCCGTACGTGTCGGCCACGTAGAGTTCGCTGTCGGTTGCGGCGAGGCCGCGAATGCTCGCGTCGGTGCCAGTCTTCACCGTATCGACCGCGACGAAACTGTTCTTCGTCGCATTCGCGCTATTGCCGATGCCGCCGGAAAACGGTGCGCCGGTCGCGAGATTCGCAAGCGTGCGTCGCGTGATGCCGTACCAGGTCTGATTGGCCGGCGGATAGTCGGCGCCGACCAGCGCATTGTTCTCATTGCCGATCGACATCGCCGCATAGAGGTACGTCTGGTTGACGGCCACCGCGTCGCCGCCGGCCGCGCCCCAGCCATGCGTCGAACCGGCCACCGCGAGCTTGTCGCCCGCGCGATAGGCGGCGATTTCACTGCCGCTTTCGTCCCACGGCGCATTCGTATAAACGGTGCCATTGGCGCCGACGCTAATGGCCTGAATATCCTGCTGCATCCATTTGCCGTCGCCGAATCCGAAACTATTACCGATCCATGAGGTCGTGTAATTCAATTGGGATTGCGAGGAAACATTCGGTGAGATCAGGCTGTGGATTAACACCACGGCCAAGCCAAGGCGGGAGAAAGGCTTCACGGCAGTCGGTCCTTGCGAGGCGCGAGACGCGCACATCGGATTTGGCGTTTTATCCTCTCATATAAAAATAGTAAATTTATTGATGAAAAAATGATTATTGAATGCCGATTCATCCAATTCATTCCATTTGCATCTAATCAGGTTTCCGACACAATCTTTCCTTCACGAAACCGGTAAAAACCGGTTCCCGTAAAGACTCACCGGTCAGAGATTCAGTCGCTTTTTCTGCTCCTGTAAATCCTCACCTTGAGCGAGATGCTCATCATGTCCGCGCCGCCCGGCGACGCTCGAAAATCCGCCGCGTCAGATCGAACGCCACCAGATTGCCGGCCACCACGAGCATTAGACCGACCACCGCGAGCGCTGACCACCGATAGCCCTCGAACAGCGTCGACGCCGCGAGCGCGACGATCGGAAACAGCACCGTGCAATAGGCGGCCCGCTCCGGGCCCATACGGCCGACGAGCATCAGGTACGCCGTAAAGCCGATCACCGAGCCGAACACCACGAGATACGCGAGCGCACCGAGATAGCGCGCCGACGGTTCCACCGCGAACGAATAGCCGGCGAACAGACTACCGAGCGTCAGGACGGCAGCACCGATCAGCATCGCCCAGCTGTTGGTCGCGAACGGATGCAGGCCCATCGACTGCATGCGGCTCGACAGCAGGTTGCCGGCCGAGAAGCACAGCGTGCCGAGAAACGCGACGCCGAGCCCGAGCCATGCGGTGTGATCGCCGAGATGCCCGGCCATCTGCTGCACGAACAGACAGACGATGCCGACGAGCCCGAGCAACGCACCCGCAATCGCGCTCGGCTGCAGAGGCCGGCCCATGAACAGCCGCCCGTTGATCGAGTTCAGCAGCGGCGCGGTCGAGAACACCACCGCGACGAGCCCGCTCGGCACGAGCTGTTCGGCGTAGTAGAAGCACAGGAAATTCAGGCAGAACAGCGCGAGACCCTGCGCGGCGAGGTAGCGCCAGGCGTCGCGCGGCGGCCAGATCGGGCGGCGCATGATGCGCGCCAGTGCGAACATCAGCAGCGCGGCGATCCAGAAACGCCACGCAATCGATACCGGTGGCGGCACCGCGCCGAGTTGCCATTTGATTGCGATCCACGTGGTGCCCCAGATCAGCACGGTGATGGCATAAAGGAGGAGATTCATGGTCGGGCCTCAGACTGCAATGACGGACTGCGATGACGCGCAGCATGGAAGAAAGCCCGACTATGGAACCGCGCCGCCGCCCGCAATTGTCCAAAATTGCGCACTTTTTCGCGCCGATGCGCAGGCTGACGGGACGCGCCGTATACTGGCCGCTCAACCACCACCGTACACCGGAAAACCTCCGCGCGCCGCCGTGAACCCCACCCCGTCCGTCCCCGTGATATCCACCGCCGGCATGCCTTTTGGCCTGCAGTCGGTCTGTCACACGCTCGCCAGTGCGAACGCGCATCTGGACCGCTTCGCGTGGCTCGGCGACGGACTCGCGATCGCGCTATGGACTCGCGACACGAAGGAGGACGAGACCGTCTACGAACGGCCCGGCCATCACACGCTGTCGTGCTATCTGGACGGCGGGTATCGCACCGAGCGCCAGAAAATGCCGGGCCACTACGGCGCGCCGTCGCGGCTGTGCGCACTGCCCGGCGATCACGAATCGCGCTGGTGGGTGCGCGGCCACATGCACTTCATGCATCTGTACTTCCTGCCCGAGCACTTCACGCGACGCGCGGTGCAGGAGCTCGACCGCGAACCGCGCGAACTGACGCTCGCCGATCGCACCTATTTCGAGGACCCGCGCATTGCGAGTCTGTGTCAGTCGCTCGTCAACGAGGAGTGGGAAAGTCCCGACGGTCTGCTGCGCACCAACGAGACCGCGCACGAAGTGTTGAGCCTGCTATTGCGCGGCCAAGGCGTACGGCGCGCGAACGTGGCGCTGAAAGGCGGGCTGTCGGCCGCGACGCGGCGCCGCCTGCGCGACTATATCGACATTCATCTTGCGCAGCCGTTGACGCTCGGGGAGTTGTCGGGTGTCGCGGCGCTGTCGGAGTTTCATCTTGCGCGGATGTTTCGCGAGTCGTTCGGGTTGCCGCCCGCCGCCTGGATCGCGCAGCAGCGGCTCGATCGCGCGCGCACGCTGCTGCGCACGACGACGTTGCCGCTCGCGCAGATCGCCGGGCAGTGTGGCTATGCGAACGCGAGTCACTTTAGTCACCGGTTTCGCGAGGCTGTCGGGGTGACGCCGAGTGGGTTCCGGCAGGCTATCGGTGTTTGAGATTCGCGTTTGAGTTTCGCTTTGCAGTTAGCCCCGCGTCATCGCAGCGCCATCGCCAGCACGCGCGCGACGTGGATCGCGTCGACGCCCGCGCCGTCGTGAATCTGATGCCGGCAGCTAGTGCCGTCGGCGACCATCAGCGTGGCCGCGTCCAGCTTGCGCACCGCGGGTAGCAGCGACAGCTCGGCCATCGCCTGCGAGCTCGCGTAGTGCTCCGCTTCATAGCCGAAGCTGCCGGCCATGCCGCAGCACGACGATTCGATCGTCGATACCTTCAACTCGGGAATCCACTTCAGCACGGTCTGCACCGGCGTGAATGCGTCGAACGCCTTCTGATGGCAGTGGCCGTGCACGAGTGCCTGCTGCATCGGCAGCGACTTCAATTCGAGCTGCAATCGTCCGGCCTTTTCTTCGCGCACGAGGAATTCCTCGAATAGAAACGCGTGCTGCGCGAGGCGCTGCGCCTCTTCGCCGAAACCGTACTGCAGGAATTCATCGCGCAACGACAGCAGACACGATGGCTCCAACCCCACCACCGGCACGCCACGTTCGACGAACGGCCTGAACAGCTCGAGCATGCGCCGCGCTTCCTCTTTCGCTTCGTCGACGAGACCCGCCGCGAGAAACGTGCGGCCGCAACACACGGGACGCTCTCCCGGGCGTGCATTGAAGTGGACCGTGTAGCCCGCCGCTTCGAGCACCTGTTGCGCGGCGCGCGCGTTGTCGGGCTCGAGGTGATTGTTGAAGGTATCGACGAACAGCAGGACTTCTTTCAGCGCGCACGCCTGCGCAGCGTTGCGTGCAGGCTTCGCGGACACCGCATCGGCCAGAAACGCCTTCTTGAACCGCGGCAAACTCCGCTCGGTCGCGAATCCGACCGAGCGCTTGAACCACGCCGACAGCACCGGCACGTTGTCCGCGAGCGCCAGCAGCCTCGGCATGCGGCTCGCCGCGCCCGCATAGCGCGGCATGAACGCGACGAGCCTGTCGCGCAGCCGCACCCCATGCGTCTTGACACGCGCCGCCCGCGCCTCGATCTTGAACTTCGCCATATCGACGCCGGTCGGGCAATCGCGCTTGCAGCCCTTGCACGATACGCACAGGTCGAGTGTTTCCTTCACGTCGTCGCTCGCGAGCCCGCTTTCGCCGAGCTGCCCCGAAATCGCGAGCCGCAACGTGTTGGCCCGCCCGCGCGTCAAATGTTGCTCGTCCTTCGTCACGCGATAGCTGGGGCACATCGTGCTCGCGTCGAACTTGCGACAGTGGCCGTTGTTGTTGCACATCTCGACCGCTTTCGCGAGGCCGCCGCTCAGATCGTCGCCGCTGCCGGGCGCGCTTTCTTCTCCTGTCAGCGGGTCGCGCTTCACGTTCCACGTCGACCAGTCGAGCGCCGTTTCGATGCGCTGTTCGCGATAGCCCGGCGCAAAGCGGAAATTTCGCGCGTCGTCCATCTTCGGCGGACGCACGATCCTGTCGGGATTGAAGCGGTTGTCCGGATCGAACAACGCCTTGATCTCGCTGAACGCCTCGTTGAGCCGCGGCCCGTATTGCCATGCGACCCATTCGCCACGGCATAGCCCATCGCCATGCTCGCCGGAATACGCGCCCTTGTACTCGCGCACGAGCGCGGCCGCTTCCTCGGCGATCGCGCGCATTTTTGTCGCCCCGTCGCGGCGCATGTCGAGAATCGGCCGCACGTGCAGCGTACCGACGCTCGCATGCGCGTACCACGTGCCTTCGGTGCCGTGGCGATGAAACACGTCGGTCAGCCGGCTCGTGTAGTCGGCCAGATGTTCGAGCGGCACCGCGCAATCTTCGATGAAAGACACCGGCTTGCCGTCGCCCTTCATGCTCATCATGATGTTGAGACCAGCCTTGCGCACTTCCCACAGCGCTTTTTGCGCATTTGCGTCCGGCATCTCGACGACCGCATCGGGCAGGCCCAACTCGCCCATCAACTCCGTGAGCTGCTTCAGCGACGCGAGCTGCGCGTCGCGATCCTCGCCCGCGAATTCGACGAGCAGAATCGCCTGCGGCTCGCCGACCAGCGCCTTCCCGATCACCGGACGAAACGCGGGATTGCTCAACGCGAGATCGATCATCGTGCGATCGACGAGTTCGACAGCGACCGGCTTCAGCTTGACGATGTGCTGCGTGAGCGCCATCGACTGCCGGAAGGTCGGAAAGTTGACCACGCCAAGCGCCTTGTGCGCGGGCAGCGGCGCGAGCTTCAACGTGATCTGCCGGCTGAATGCGAGCGTGCCTTCCGAGCCGACCAGCAGATGCGCGAGGTTCGCGCTGCCGTCATCGGTATAGGCGCGCGGATTCTGGCAATCGAACAGATCGATGTTGTAGCCCGCGACGCGGCGCAGCACCTTCGGCACGCGCGCGATGATTTCGTCACGCTCGCGCTGCGCGATCCGCGTGACGCCCGCAACGATCTGCTGCAAGCGCTCGCCTTGCGGCGGCTCGCGCAGCGACGCAAAGCGCGCTTCGCTGCCGTCGGCGAGAATCGCGTCGATCGCGTCGACGTTGTGCACCATGTTGCCGTACTCGATCGAGCGCGAGCCGCACGAGTTGTTGCCGGCCATGCCGCCGATCGTGCACTGGGCAGCCGTCGATACATCGACCGGGAACCACAGTCCATGCGGCTTCAGCCACGCGTTCAGATGATCGAGCACGACGCCGGGCTCGACCGTCACGGTGCGCGCGTCGGCATCGAACGCGACGATGTTGTTGAGCCACTTGCTCGTATCGACCACCAGCGCTTCGCCGACCGTCTGCCCACACTGGCTCGTGCCCGCGCCGCGCGCGAGCAGCGGTACTTTCTCGCTGCGCGCGATTTCGAGCGCAATGCGCAGATCGTCCTGATCGCGCGGCACCACGACGCCGACCGGCGTGATCTGATAGATCGACGCATCGGTCGCGTAGCGGCCGCGGCTGGCGAGATCGAACAGCACGTCGCCGCGCAGCGCTTTGCGCAGATGCTGCGCGAGCGGACTCGTTGCGCGCGCGGCGGACGGGACCAGATGGATCGGCTTGACGAGCAAGCCCGCAGTGGGATTCGTCATTTCGTCGGCCTGTGAGGAGCGCGCCTGAACCGCGCAGCTCGAATTACCTAGTACAGCGTCAGATGCACCGGCGCGAGTCCTTCGATATGCGCGCTCACGTCGCCCGCCTCGCGCGGAAAGAACATGCCGGTGTACGAACCGGCGGTGATCACCATCTCCGGCGTCACCGCAATGCCGCGCGAACTCGCGTGATTGACGAGCCACGTCAACAGCCGCCGCGGATCGCCGGCCGGATTCGCGGGCGTCGTTTCGACGACATTGCCTCCGTTGAACGCGAAACGCAGCGACGGCGCGACGAACGGAAAATCCTCGCGATACCGTGTGAATTCACCGACGATCAGCGCGCCGTGATTTTGCAGGTCCGCAAGCTGCGCGAGTTTGTCGATGGCGGGCCACGCGGCATGGCGGCTTGCGACGATCTCGATGGTCGCGCCGATCGAGCCGATGCCCGCGAGCACTTCGTCCTCGCGGTACGGTTTCGTGGACGACTCGAAACGCCGGCCGAAACGGAACGCGACTTCGAGTTCGAGCCCGAGCGGCGCGAAGCCTTCGCGCGACAGACGCGCGCCGTCGGCGTGCAGATCGGTGTCGGGCAATGGCGCGCCTTGAATCGGTCCGCTCGCCGATTTCGCGCCGATCTTCCAGCCGCCGATTCGCGCGCCGCATGCGCTCAAGATTTCGTGCTGGATTGCGTAGGCCGCGTCGGCATCGGAAGGAAGCAGCTCCGGAGGCAACGTATCGAGCACCGTGCGATTGCGACGCGCATCGGCAAGCAGCTGACTCAATGATGAAGTCATGTTTTACACGCCCATCCGGGTGGAAACGTGCGCCTTCTCCGACGCGCCAACTTCGAAGCGGCTCTCGGGCTGCATGCGGAACGCGAGCACGACGCCGATGCCCATCAGCAACATGCTGCCCACGAACGGCAGATCCCAGTTGCCAAAGCGGTCGATCAGAAAGCCGCCCATCACCGGCGAGATGATCGCGGCGAGCGCCGAACCCGTGTTCATCATGCCGCTCGCGGTGCCGGAGAAGTCCGGCGCGATATCCATCGGGATCGCCCACATCGGGCCGATCGTCATCTCGGCGAAGAAGAAGCCCGACGCGAGACAGGCAATCGACAGCGTCAGGTCATGCGTGAACATCAGAGGAATCAGCGACAGCAGGCAGAACAGCATGCACACCGACACCATCCAGCTGCGCGCGCGTTTGAGGCTGCCGGTGCGCTTGAAGATCGCATCGGTGACGATGCCGCCGAGCGTGTCGCCGATCACGCCGGCGAAGAACACGACCGACGCGAAGATCGCCGACTTCTGCAATTGCAGATGGTGGTTATGCAGGAAGTACAGCGGAATCCAGCTCAGGAACAGCCACAGCGTCCAGCCGTAGCAGAAGTAGACGATCGTGACCGGCGTCATGCGGCGAAACAGCTTGCCCCACGGCAAGCCGGAGACTTTCGGCTTCGGCGTGGGCAGCACCGCGAGTTCCTCGGGCGTGATGCGCGGATGATCTTTCGGATGCTCGGTGAACGTGAGCGCCCACATGACCACCCACACCAGACTCAGCGCGCCGCAGATAAAGAACGATTCGCGCCAGCCCCAGTTGGTCATCACGATCACGATGAGCGCCGGCGCGACCGCGTTGCCGACTCGCGACGCCGCGTGCGTGATGCCCTGCGCGAAGCCGCGCTTTTCTTTCGCGACCCAGCGCGACATCGCCGACGTTGCAGCCGGGAACGTCGCGCCTTCACCGAAACCGAGCACGAGCCGCGCGGCGAGCAACGAAGCGAGCCCGCCCGCGAAGCCCGTGAACACTGTCGCGAGACCCCAGATGGCGCCACAGAACAGCAGCGTGCGTCGCGCGCCGAAGCGATCGCTTACCCAGCCGCCGATCACCTGAAACAGCAGATACGGATACGCGAAGGCCGAGAACACGAGCCCGACCTGCGTATGCGTGAGATTGAATTCCTTGCCGAAACCCGCCGCCGCGGTGCTGACGTTTACGCGATCGAGGTACGTGATGAAGTACATGATGCAGAGCATCACTAGAACGATACTGGTCGCACTGGTCAAACGAAACCGCTTCATCGTCTCTCTCCATGGCATCTGTCGACGGCGCGCCTGAAGTGGCGCGCTGCGTCGTCGCCCGTCGGCCGCGAGAGCCGCTATGGACGCATTGCACGTTGTTCTGGCCGCGTTCTGCGCGCGGCTCGATGAGGGAAGCGCTCCCTGCGCCCGACAATCAGGCCGCGGCCTTCAATCCCGGCGTCTTCGGTGCCTGGCTCAGCGACTCCATCGCGGCCGGCATGCCGCTTTCCTTGAGCGGCACGCCAGCAAGCCGCAGACCCATTTCGCAGCCAGCCAGTGTCGCGAGCAGCATCAGATCGTTGCAATCGCCAAGATGGCCGATGCGGAACATGCGGCCTTTCATTTTGCCGAGGCCCGTGCCGAGCGACATGTCGAAGCGTTCGTAGATCAGCTTGCGCACCGCGTCGGCATCGACACCGTCGGGCATCATCACGCCCGTCAGCACCGGGCTATAGACGGCGGGATCGGCACACTGGATGTCGAGCCCCCACGCGCGCACCGCGCGGCGCGTCGCTTCGGCAAGCCGCTCGTGGCGCGCGAACACGTTGTCGAGCCCTTCGCCGAGAATCATTTCGATCGCTTCATGCAGCCCGTACAGCAGGTTCGTGTTCGGCGTGTACGGCCAGTAGCCGGATTTGTTCATCTCGACGATTTCCGTCCAGTCCCAGAAGCTGCGCGGCAGCTTCGCGTGCTGGCTGGCGGTCATCGCCTTCGGCGAGATCGCGTTGAAGCTGATGCCCGGCGGCAGCATCAAGCCCTTTTGCGAGCCCGACACGGTCACGTCGACACCCCACTCGTCATGACGATAATCAGCGCACGCGAGACCGGAGATCGTGTCGACGAGCAGCAGCGCCGGATGGCCCGCGGCGTCGATCGCGCGACGCACGGCGGCGATGTCGGACGTGACGCCGGTCGAGGTTTCGTTGTGCACGACGCAGACCGCCTTGATCGCATGCTGCGTGTCGGCGCGCAGACGCTCTTCGATCATCTGCGGCTGCACGCCGCGCCGCCAGCCTTCGATGCCTGGCAGCCCCAGGAATTCGGGCCTCAGGCCAAGCTGCACGGCCATTTTTTTCCACAACGTCGCGAAGTGGCCGGTCTCGAACATCAGTACGTGATCGCCGGGGCTCAGCGTATTCGACAATGCGGCTTCCCATGCGCCCGTGCCGGACGCCGGATAGATGACGACCGGCTGCTGCGTCTTGAAAATCTTCTTGATGCCGTCGAGCACCTTGAGACCCAGCTCGCCGAATTCGGGTCCGCGATGGTCGATGGTCGGATAGCTCATCGCGCGAAGGATGCGATCCGGCACCGGACTCGGCCCCGGAATCTGCAGGAAGTGACGGCCAGCGGGATGAAAATCTAGCTTCAGCATCGAACTCCTCCAATTGAATTTTGCATGCAAAAAACTATATCAGAGGAACCGTGATGCTCCCAAGACGAAAATTGGCCTCTAAGGCCAGTGTTTACCCGCGTGTGCGCATGGATTAACTAATCGATATGGTTCCGATAAAATCCAATTAATGTGAAGCTGAGGATTTTTGTATGCAAAATTCGGATCTCGACGCGGGTCTGACCGCTGCCCCGCTGATGCCGAAGGTCGAGCGTCAGCGCCTGCACGACACGGTGGTGGAGCACATCCGCCGCTTTATCGTCGAGGGAGCGCTGGAGCCCGGCAAGAAACTGAACGAGCGGGAGTTGTGCGAAACGCTCGGCATTTCGCGCACGCCGCTGCGCGAGGCGCTGAAGGTGCTGGCTGCCGAAGGTCTGATCGAGATTTCGCCGAACCGGGGCGCGTCGGTATCGAAGATGTCGGAAGCGGAGGTGCGTGAGACCTTCGAGCTAATGAGCGGCCTCGAAGCGTTTTCCGGCGAACTCGCGGCCGAGCGCATAACGGCGGCCGAACTCGCAGAGATCAAGGCGCTGCATTACGCGATGCTGGCGTGCCGCGCGCAGAACGATCTGCCGGGCTACTACAGTCGCAACCAGGCGATCCACGACAAGATCAACGAAGCGGCGAGAAATTCGGCGCTGCGGCAGACGTATGTGTCGGTCAACCGGCGGCTGCAGGCGCTGCGCTTTCGCTCGAACTATCAGACGCCGAAGTGGGACCGCGCGATTCACGATCACGATGAAATGCTGAAGGCGCTCGAAGCTCGCGACGGCAAGAAGCTCAGCGCGATTTTGCGGCAGCATCTGCTCGATAAGCGGGATGCGGTTTTGCAGGTGCAGGTGCAGGAGGAGGTGGTCGCTTCGGCCTCCGGGTTGAAGGCGTGATGCGGACAACTGATGCCGAATCCCGCTCCTCGCCACTCCGTCGGCAACAAAACTTGTCCACCTAAATTGTTGGCAAGCCTGTGGACAACCTTCGCACAGCGAGCTTAAGTGCTTGAAGCATGAGAACTATCTGCGCGCGGTGCACGCGTAGGCAGTGAGCGTCGCTACGGAGTCCGTGATACTGGCGAGTGGGCTTCGCAAGGATGCCGTTTCACTCGCGCCGGCCTCGAAGTCCAGTTGTCCACATAATTTGGGAACAAGCTTGTGGACAACCTGCGCACAGGCCTGCCAAGTGTTTGATACGGCAGGCCTATCGTGCGCGGATGCGGGAGCGGGCAGCGGCGCGGCACCTCACGCGATGCAAGCCAACGGCCGCGCCCTCCACCCTCGATTTCACTGCGTCGTTTCACGACTGCGCAACGACTCCGGCAACCCATACAGCACGATCAGCGCGCACACCACGCTCATCGCGCCGATCACATACAGCGCCGGCGTCGTGCTGCCGGTCAGATCCTTCACACGTCCGACCATCACCGGGCTCACGATCCCGCCGAGTTGCCCGAGCGTGTTGATCAACGCGATACCGCCCGCGGCGCCCGCGCCCGTCAGCAGCTTTGGCGGCAGCGCCCAGAATGCCGGGATCGACGCGACCACCAGCAAGGTGGTCTGCCTGTCGAAGAATCCCGCGGCGCTGAAGACGATCGCCTACGATTGCGGCTTCGGCACCGCCGACCGCATGCGCATCGTGTTTACGAAGCGGCTTGGCGTGACGCCGATGCGGTATCGCGAGCGCTTTCGCCCGGTGTGAATACGGCGTGAGAAAATCGTCGACTCTGCACGTCAACGATCACCAGGAACGACATGACCTCCTCTTCTCCGATTCGCGCGATCGTCACCGGCCATACGCGCGGCCTGGGCGCGGCGCTCGCCGAACAACTGCTCGCGCGCAACGTCACGGTGCTGGGTCTGTCGCGCTCGCGGCATGCCGCGCTGAAGTCGCGCTTTGCCGCGCGGCTCGAAGAGATCGAGCTGCCGCTGGCCGAGCCCGCACGCGTCGCGCAATGGATCGCCACCGACGCACTGAGCAACTTCGTGCGCGGCGCGCAGACGGTGCTGCTGATCAACAACGCGGGCATGATGCAGCCGATCGGGCCCATCGAAGGACAGGACGCCGCGAGCGTCGCGGACGCGGTGAGCCTGAACGTCGCGACGCCGCTGATGCTCGCGAGCGCGCTCGCCGCCACGGCCGTCGACGCAACCGACCGCCGCATCGTGCACATTTCGAGCGGCGCGGCGCGCAACGCGTATCCGGGCTGGAGCATCTACTGCGCGACCAAGGCCGCGCTCGATCATCACGCGCGCGCCGTCGCGCTCGACGCGAATCGCGCGCTGCGCATCTGCAGCCTCGCGCCGGGTGTGATCGATACGGACATGCAGGCGCAAATTCGCGGTAGCGGCGAAGAGCAGTTCCCGATGCGCCAGCGCTTCGACGACCTGAAGCGCAACGGCCAACTGTCGACGCCCGAGCAATGCGCGGCGCAGCTGATCGACTATGCGCTCAGCGATGCGTTCGGGCAGACGCCGGTCGCGGACATTCGCGAGATCGCGAAATCGGCCTGAACGGGCTATTGCTGCAGGGTATTTGCGCTCCCGAAAAGCCTCACCTCAAGCACGGAGCAGTGGCGGATCGGCGCCTGCTACCGTCGTCGTTTCTCCCGAAAAATCTCACCTTTGAGGTGAAAAGAGCACTCGAGGAGGCATTTCAGCGAGCGCATTGCGGCGCTCACACACCGCTCCCGAAATCCCTCACCTTTGATCGAACGCAGCCGGATCGCTTCGCCGATGCCGGCCGCGTACGCGGCAGATCGCCTGGACATTCAACGACTTACGTTACACAACCGGCGCACGGTCACCGCGACGGATGCAATGATTGGCGACTGCATGAAGCGCGTTTTGTACGTCGGCACGATGGGCCGTCGCCCGATACAGCATCGACGGCTCCCGAATATCCTCACCTATGGCTGACCGGCATAAATGCGCGCATTCCCGCGAGCCTCTTGCCGCGCGGTTTGTGCCGTTCCTGGGCCGGCCGGTTAGTTGCAAAAGAACCGCCCGCGCGCGACTCCCGAAAGTCCTCACCTTTGACGCGATGCACGCGCCACGTTCATTCGATCGGCACGTTCTTCAGCCCATGCACCGCGACGACGTTCTTCATCGCGTCGACGAGCGCCGTTCTAAGCTGCGCGGGCAGATGGCCGCAAAATTCGTCGTCGTTCTGATCGTCCAATTGCGCGAGTTCGGGGACGAGCGCCTGTGCGGCATCGCTTAACGCGATCAGATGATTGCGACGGTCTTCGTCGACCGTCTCGGGTTCGAGCAGCGCCTTTGTCTCTTGTGCGCGCCGCCTTCGCCGGCTTCCGGCTAGACGGTCTGACCGCATGACGCCTCTGACGGAAACGTTGCATCGACGTGGGCGAACCTGACGAAAAGGAAGCAAGGTTGGGAATGCGATATTAGTTTCTCAGGAAAGCATTCGCAATTTGTAGCGCCGTCCGGGCGACTCCCGAATTCCCTCACCTTCAATTTTGAAGTGCGCGTACAGGTGCGCATATTCTCACCTCGGCGGCTCCCGAATCTTCTCACCTATCAGTATCGGCGCGTGCGCCGCAGAATATAATCGGAGCCGACGGTCGATGACTCGTCGCGAGGCGGTAGTGCGTTGCGCCGCCTCTTCCCCGCTGGCAGCACGCGGCCCGAACGGCAGTTCCTCACAAACCGGCAAAGGAGGAAGAATGAAAACAAACGGCGCGAGCAGAATCCTCGGTGCACTGTTCGCGGTGGCCATCGCGACTTGCGCGACCTATGCAAACGCACAGACGCGCGAGATGCCGAACGATGCGTCGATGCAAAGCCAGTCGGTCCCAGCGGCTTCGAACCGGAACAACAACCGGTCCGACAGCGCAATCGTCCGCGACGTCCGCCGCGCTTTCACGCGCACCACGAACCTCAATTCGGCGAACATCCGTGTCGAAGCGCGTCACGGCATCGTTACGCTGACCGGCACCGTGCCGCGGCAATCGCAAATCGCGCGAGCCGGCAACGCCGCGCGATCGGTTCGCGGCGTCAGAAGCGTGCATAACCGGCTGACCGAGCGACGGCGCGCCAATCAGTGAGCACGGCGTGGTGGCATCGGCCGGACGGATCGGTGCCGCCTGTTCGACCTCCCCCCTATATCGGCCTCGACCCGCATGTCATTCAAAGTGCCCACCGTCGCGCGCCGCACATTTTTTCTGCTCTGCTTAAGAAACAGGTTGACCTCGGCGGAAGGCGAACCCTAGAATTCAAAAATCATCACCAATGGGGCTCATGCCTTGGACACCTGCAGTAGCCGACTTTCGAACAGATTCGCTGCCTGACCGGCAGGACGTCCGCGCTCTCTTCATCAGCCGCCGTCTTGCCAGTTGGCAGACGGTGCGCGCCGCAGTTTCTTCCCGTGCACCTAAAGTAACGTCGTATCCGCATGACAGGAACGCCGCGATCACGCGCGTTCCCGCGCCGATACGGCGTCCCATCGCGAGCCTTGCGCTTGCGGTCGCGTTTGCGCGCGCGTTGTCAGTCAACGCAAACAGTTCAACGCAATGCGCGCGAACGCGTGGATAAACACGTGCGTAGCGAACGTGCGTAGCGAACGCTTCAGACGCTCGAACGCAGTCCCCGCTACACACCGACAAGGAGCCGCCATGCCCGACAGTGACAGTTATCCCTTATGCCGCTTCCCCGTTCTATCAACCGAGGAAAGCGAGTAGACCTCCACCGCCGCGCCCGGACATACGCGGCCTCCGTGTCTGCTGGCTTTCCACCAGCGCGTCGAAACCGGCGCACGGAGATCCCTCATGCAATTCGGCCTCCTTCTTTCGCAGTTCCCGCGTGTGCAGGAATCGCGCGCCCATTACGACGGCATGCTCGTGCTGCACGCACCGCATCCGTTCATCGCCTTCTGCCGTCGCGTGATGTCGCGCGTGGCATAGCGTTTCGCGATCCTTCGACAAATACAACCAGGAGAGAACGACATGTCTACTCCGACGAACATTTCCTCCGCGCGCAGCGCCGTGCTCGATTCGGCACACGTCGGCGATATCAAGGGCGCGCTCGGCACGATCGCTCACCATGACATCGCGCCACGCACGAGCTGGTGGGCGCGCCTGCGCACGCTGCTCGCGATCCTCGGCCCCGGTCTGATCGTGATGGTCGGCGACAACGACGCGGGCGCATTCGGCATCTACACGCAGGCCGGCCAGAACTACGGCACTACGTTGCTGTGGACCATGCTGTTGCTGGTGCCGGTGCTGTTCGTCAATCAGGAGATGGTGTTGCGGCTCGGTGCGGTCACGGGCGTGGGCCACGCGCGGCTTATTTTCGAGCGCTTCGGCAAGTTCTGGGGCGCGTTCAGCGTCGTCGATCTGTTCCTGCTGAACGCGCTAACCATCGTGACGGAATTCATCGGCATCACGTTCGTGCTCGACTTCTTCGGCGTCTCGAAGATCGCGGGCGTGTGTATCGCCGCGGCGCTGACGATGGCCGCCGTCAGCACCGGCGACTTCCGTCGCTTCGAGCGTTTCGCGGTCGCGCTGTGCGTGTTGAGCCTGCTGCTCGTGCCGGTGCTCGTGTCGATTCATCCGCCGGTCGGCCAGATCGCGCGCGACTTCTTCATTCCGAACTGGCCCGCGCACTCGAAGCTGTCCGACGTGATGCTGCTCGTAATCGGCATCGTCGGCACGACGGTTGCTCCGTGGCAGCTGTTCTTCCAGCAGAGCTATGTGGTCGACAAGCGCATCACGCCGCGCTTCATGAACTACGAAAAAGCCGACCTTTGGATCGGCATCGTGTTCGTACTGATCGGCGCGGTCGCGATGATCTCGTTCAGCGCGGCGCTGTTCGACGGACGGCCCGGGTTCGGCAACTTCACGGACGCGGGCGGTGTGATCGCCGGTCTCGAGAGATACGCGGGACGTACGTCGGCCGTGCTGTTCGCGATCGCACTGTTCGACGCGTGCGTGATCGGCGCGGCGGCTGTGTCGCTATCGACCGCCTATGCGATCGGCGACGTGTTCAAGATCCGCCATTCGCTGCACCGTAGCGTGTCGGATGCGAAGGGCTTCTACGTCGTGTACTTCGCGATCGTCGCGGCCGCCGCGGCATTGGTGCTGATTCCAGGCAGCCCGCTCGGTCTGTTGACAGAAGCGGTGCAGACGCTCGCCGGCGTACTGCTGCCGAGCGCGACCGTGTTCCTGCTGCTGCTGTGCAACGATCGCGCGGTGCTCGGTCCGTGGGCCAATTCGAAGAAGCTCAATCTGTTTACCGGCGCGGTGATCTGGGTGCTCGTGATGCTGTCGATCATCCTGACCGCGTCGGTGATCTATCCGGACTTCGCGGCGGAAACGATCATCGAAGTCCTGGCGGGCGGCACGTTGCTCGCGGTCGTCGGGTATGTGGCGAGCTTCGGGATGCGCAAGCTGCGCGGCGAGTCCGCGGCCGAGCCGGCTCCGGTCTATGCGAAGGACGCGCGCAACACGTGGCGCATGCCGCCGCTCGACGAACTGCCGCCGCCGCGTCTGACGCTCGCCAAACGCGTATGGATGGGCGTGCTGCGCGGCTATCTGCTGCTCGCGATCGCGCTCGTGATCGTCAAGGTCGTGCAGATGGCGTTGCTGAAGTAGTGCGAATGGTGAGGAGTTCCAGGAGGTCCGGGCAATGGTGAGGTTTTACGGGAGCCATGTCGGGAGCGACAACGTAAGCGCTGCCGGAGCCCGAGCTGGCCGGCAGCGCTTCAAATGACTCATTGCCCTTCCACGCGCGCGGCACCCGGTGAAAATTCCGGTCGAAATAAATCAGGCTGTCGCCGTCGGCGCGCACGCGAATCTGCGTGGTCTCCACGAACATGACCGAGTGCGAGCCGACTTCCTTCGCTTCCACGATCTTCCCCTGCAAGCTGGCGTGCACGGCGTGCTCGAAGTATGGAGCCCGCCGGACGAGCGGCCGAAATGACCCGGCCGCCTCGGCCCTTGGCAGACGCATCAGCGCATGTACAGGCCTCCGTTGACGTCCCAGCACGCGCCATTGGCGAAATAAGCGTCACCGGAAGCGAGCATCACCGCGACATCGGCAACATACGACGCGGCTCCGAGCTTGCCGACCGGTATCGCTTCGATCACTTTTGCCAGCTTGTCCGCCGCCACGCTCTCGTGAACGATCGGCAAATCGAGCGGCCCCGGCGAGATCGCGTTGACTGTCACACCGCGCGCGGCGAGATCGCGCGCGAAGACCTTGGTCAGCGTCAGTACGCCGCCCTTCGCGGCTGCATAGTGCGCGCCCGTTGCCGAGCCGCCATTCTGCCCCGCCAGCGACGCGATATTGACGATGCGGCCCACGCCGCGCCGCGCGAAGTACTGCCCGAATACCTGGCAGCCGAACAGCACGCTGCGCAGATTCACGTTGACGACCTGATCGAACTGCTCGGCGGTAATGTCCATCACGGGCACGACCTTCGAGGCGCCCGCATTGTTGACGAGCGCGTCCACGCCGCCCCAACGTTCGAGCAACGCGTCGCGCGCTGCCTCGAAGTCCGCCTTGCGCGTGACGTCGAGCCGGATTGCGCAGGCGCTCGAACCGTCGCTGCTGAGTTCATGCGCGAGCGCTTGCGCGGGTTCGATCGCGATATCGGCCAGCGCGACCCTGTAGCCTGCTTCGTGAAAACGACGCGCGACAACGGCGCCAAGTCCGCGCGCGGCGCCCGTCACGAGCGCGATTCTGTTCGACATGTTGCTGACTCCTTGATTGCGTTCAGGCGGATTGCGCGAGGCGCGCTTCGAGGTGCGCGGCGACCGCGCACACCGTTTCGTCGTCGTTCTTGCGACCGATGATTTGCAGGCCCGCCTTCAGCGTCGAGCGTTCGATCGGAACGGGCAGGCTCAGCGCCGGATGCCCGCTCAGGTTGAACGGCCGGATCAACGACGACATGCCGATCACCGACGTGCCGGCGCGTGCCGCTTCGAGCGTGATCGGCAATGAGGGCAGCGTCGGCAGCACGAGTACGTCGACCCGGTCGAGCGCGCGGTCCACTTCGTCGGTGAAGGTGCGGCGCACGCGTTCCGCCGCGTCGAGATCGGCGGCGCTCGTGGCCGCGGCCGCGCGCAGGCGCGCTTCGATATCGGCGCCGAGCTTGCCGCTTGCCACCAGATGGCCGAAGGCGCGCGATGTCTCCGCGTTGATCACCGCGAGGCCGGCCGTGAATGCGTTCTTCAGCGACGCGAGTTCGATCGCTTGCGTGGCGAGTTCGGTCTTTCCGACCGCGTCGGCGATTGCTTTGGCGATGTCGTCATCCGCGTCGACTGCGACCATGCCAATGCGCAACTGCGAAACGTCTCGACGCGCATCGTCAGCGCGAAACGAAGGATCGATCGCCGTCATCACGCGAATCAGCGTGTCCGTCTCGCGCGTAAACGGTCCAACGCAGTCGAGTGTCGTGACGCGCGGCGCCACGCCGTGCCGCGACACGCGGCCGAACGTCGGCTTCAGGCCGATAACGCCGCAGCATGCGGCCGGGCCGCGGACCGAGCCACCGGTGTCGGTACCGAGCGCGGCGTCCACGAACTTCTGCCCGACCGCCGACGCGGACCCGCTCGACGATCCGCCCGGAATGCGTGCCGCGTCCTGCGGATTGACCGGCGTGCCGGAAAAGTCGTTGATGCCGGTCATGCCGAACGCGAGTTCGTGCATGTTGGTCTTGCCAGTGACGCGCCAGCCGGCGTCGAGCAAACGCCGCACGACTTCGGCGTGCTCCGATGCAAGCGGTGCGTCGGCAAGCGCGCGGCTTGCCGCTGTCGTCGCGTAGCCGGCGACGTCGATGCTGTCCTTGATCGCGATCGTCGGCGCGTCGGCGCTGTCCGTCGCGCTCAGATCGAATGTCTGCAGAAATGCGCTCATGCCGAAACTCCCTGGGCCGGGTTGACTTGCCACGGTGCATCGAAAAGACGCTCGGTACGGAAATGGCGGATCAGCCATGTCGCGCCCGCATCGTGAGTGGCGGGCACGAAGTCGATTTCGAGGCGCGCCGCGATCAGTTCCGCTTTCGCCTCGACATAACCCGAAGCCTGCAACATGATCCAGCGACCCTTCGCCGTGTCGCCGTTCACCTCGATATGCTCCGCAGTCAGAAAGTGCACATTGGTCGCGAAGTGCGGCGTGGGCGGCAGGTAACGCTGCAGCATCGCGACGATCTGCGCCGGCCCTTCGAGACGCCCGAACTTGTTCGCGTACTGCGGGCCGATGCCTTCCCAGATCGCGTCTTCGGCGAACAGCGCGGCGAGCGCCTCGCCTTCGAGCGCGCGCATGGGCACATCGCACAGCGCCATGTAGCGCGCGATCGTCTTACGCACCGCGTTCTGTGCTTCTAGCGCTTTGACGCGCGCGAGCAGCGCGTCGATAGCCGGATCGGTCATCGCGTCACGCATGGTTGGCGACCGCTGGCGGCACCGTCAGCGCACGGCCGACGCGCGCCTCGATCTTGCCGTAGCGCCACAGGTTGTAGTCGCCGACCGGCGTCGTCCGATACAGATTGCACACGGCCACCGCGGTATCGAAGTCGGCGACGTCGGCCATGATGTAGAACGTCCACGGCGCGCCATCGGCGTTGCCGACCACGAGCCGATCGTCGTCCATCACGCCCAGCACGCGCACGTTTTCCATCGCTTCGATCGCGTTCAGCATCTTGCCGTACGCTTGCCACACTTCGCCGATCTGTTCGCGCGGCAAGTCGAAGAAGTTCTGCGAGACGCCGCAGCAGAACAGCACACGCAAAGGCAGGTTTCGGTTGTCGCTCATGGGAACGTTCCTTGGTTCGATTGATTGAAGAGAGCTCACAGGTAGCCGGGAATCGGCTGCACGCCGACGAACACGGCGCCGGCTCCGTCGTAATTGCCTTCGCCGAGGAAGGCGTGTTGCGTGACGACCATCGCATCGCGCGCGAGACGTTGCAGCGGATGGTTGCGATAGATCGCCATCGTGCCGCCCAGCCGATACGCGCGGTTCACGACGTCGGCGCCTTCCCGCGCGATCTGCGTGAGCGCCGCGCGCGCGAGGCCCAGATTGACGACCGCCAGCACTTGCGCCTGCAGTCCCAAGCCTGAGCGCATCGCGAAGCTAGCGGCCCAGCGCCCGCGCGGTCTTGCCGCCGATGCCGAAGTCCGTGTTGGGAATGTCTTTGATCATCACGCGCGTGGAAGGCAGCGGCAGGTCGAGGATCGCGGCGATCGTTTCGGATAGCTGGGCAATCAACGCGACTTTCTGCGCATCGGTGCGACCCGCTATCAGGATTGCGATGATGACCGGCAACGCGGCAGGCGTGAGCTTGCCGGCAAGACCGGCGTTCGTTGCCGCCAGCTCCGATAGCAGAATGCGCACGGACTCCGCGGGCGCGGCGATTGCCTCGACGGTCGCATCGGTCAACCCTTGAATCAGTTTCGCCTTGCGTTCGTCTGGATGGCCTTGCGGCAAATAGACTTCGAGTGTCGGCATGATGACCGGTCAGAGCAGGAAGCCGATCGCGCTCAGCGCATCGGTGGAATCGATCAGGCGGATCACTTTCTCGACGAGACGCGGCTCGCCGCTCGCCATGTTGATCTTGTGCGTCAGATCGGCCGCGAAGATCGTCGACGTGCCGCGCTTGTACGCAATGATGATCTGCGACGACTTCACTTCGACCACGTCCGCGCTATCGCTCGCGAGCGTGAAGCGCGACACCGTGCGCACCGTGCGCGCGGCATCCGACGCGGATGCCGAATAGCCGGACGTCATGCGCTGCACGCGCAGCTCGCGCATGTGCTGATCGTCGTACGCGTAGTTCAGCGTTGCCGCGTAATCGGTCGCGTTCGGATCGATCGGCACCACGTAGTGGCCCGCCGGGTCCCACAACTCGAGCCACTCGCGATAGTCGCGTCGATCGAGCAATTCGGCTTCGCGCCAGATGAACTCGATCGCGCGCGCAAAGGTCTGGTGGGAAAAGAGTGCGTTTCTGTCGTCCATCATGCCTGCTCCATCATTGCGCGCCATTGCTTGTAGGCTTCGCGCATGCCGGTCTCATCGGTTGCGTGGGCGGTTTTCTCGCCGTTCGCGGCGGTCGTTTCGCGATTCAGACCGCGATTGACGAGGATCGGTACGTCCGGTCCCGCATGCGAGCCGCGCTGCACGCGCTCCCACGCTTCGGCGTCGTCGGGACTGCCGAAGCCGAACGGGCCCTGGAAGTGCTCGTGAATGCGCAGGCGCACGCGGTTCGCTTCTTCAGGACCGCCGTCCATCGCGAGCGCGACGTGGCGAATCTCCGTTTCCTCGGCGGAAATCGGCCGCAGCACTCGGAAGAACGCCATCGACAGCGCGAGATTCGGGAACAGGTTCAGGTTGAAGCCGACGCCCATCAGCGAGCGCACGATGCGGCGCACTTCTTCCGGCGGGTGCTTTTGCGCGAGTTGCGCGGCGAGTTCGCTGAAGCGCTCGGGCAGCGGCGCACCATCGTCGCGGTCCAGATCGACGATCTCGGGCATCAGCACCGCGAGGCTGTGACCGTTGCCGAGCGAGCGGCAGAACGCCTGGTCGCTCGTCATGAAGCTGGTGATCGCGGCAGCGGTTTCGTCGTCGATGGACTTCATCCACGACTTGTGCACGACCGGGAAGTGGTACAGATCCGTCGTGTTTTCGAGCTGGATCTTCCAGTTGCCCTTGAACTTGAACTTGTGCTCGCCGTTGGCCTTGATCGGATAGCCCGCGCCCTGCTTCATGAACAGGTCGATCCACGGCTTCGCGCCGCCGAGGAAGTCTTCGAGCGGTTCGATCGTTTCGTTGAAGCTCGCGAAAATGAGGCCCTGATAGACGCCCACGTGCAGCTTCTTGAGCGGCAGATCGCCCTTTTCGCATACGCCTTCGTAAGCGTCGCCGTATGGCAGAGCGCGCAGCGTGCCGTCGAGCGCATAAGACCAGCTGTGATATGGGCACGTGAAGCCCTTCGCATTGCCCTTGTGCTCTTCGCACACGGTCGCGCCGCGATGCCGGCAGCGGTTTTGCAGTACGTTGACCGCGCCGCTCTTGTCGCGCACGACGATCACCGGCTGCCGGCCGATCGTCGTCGTGATGAAATCGCCGGGCTTCGGGAGCTCGCTGTCATGCGCGACCCAGATCCACGTCTTGTAGAAAATGCGCTCGAGTTCGACTTCGAACAGCTCGGGATCGTAGTAGAGGGAAGGCGCGATGCGATCGGCCTCGGCGCGCCGGGCTAAAGCGCTGGTGTCGATGGTTTGATAGGTCGGCGTACTCATCGTATGCGGGGGACAGTTGCGTGGTTGGAATGAAGACGCACATCGACGCGACGAGTCGCGTGCCACACATCAGCGCATCCTCTCGTTGACATCAGTCTCGCTTTGCGACGATCATGCGTCAAATCGATTAAAAACAGGTTGTCGAATAAGTTCGGCTGATATCACAAGAGACCCCATGACCTCCATCGACCACGTCGATCTCAATCTGCTGAGGGTGTTTCAGGCGATCGTCGAGGAGCGCAGCCTGACGAAAGCGGGCGAACGCCTCGCGCTGTCGCAACCCGCGGTCAGCTACTCGCTCGGCCGTCTGCGCACGATGTTCGACGATCCGCTCTTTATCCGCACGCGCGCGGGTATGCAGCCGACCCCCGTCGCGCTCGAGCTCGCGGAAATCGTCGGCCACGCGCTCGACACCGTGCGTCAGGCGCTGCGTTACGCGGAACGTTTCGATCCGGCGACGAGCACGCGCACGTTTCGTCTGTCGCTATCGGATGCGGGCGAAATGGCCTATCTGCCCGCGCTGTGCGCGGCGCTGCAGAAGTCCGCGCCGCGCGCGAAGCTGGTCGTCGAGCCGTTGCCGGTGGAGGAGATCGAGGAGGCGCTGCGCTCGAGCCGGTTGGACTTCGCGATCGGCAATCTGCCGTCGCTGTTGCCGCGCACGCGCCATAGCCTGCTGTTCGAGGAATCGTATGTGTGCATGACGCGCAAGCGCCGCGACCTGCCGAGCGGTGACACGCTGAAGCTCGAACGGTTTGTGGCCGCGTCGCACATCCAGGTGCGCTCGCTCGAACACAGTCACCATGCGCTCGACGACGCGCTGCGCGCGCAAGGCGTCGGCCGCAATATCGCGTTCGCGTTGCCGCACTTCGTCGCGGTGCCTGGCGTGCTGGCCGCGACGGATCTGTTCGCGACGCTGCCCGAACGGCTCGCGCATATCCTCAATCGCGGCGACGCGTTCCGGATCTATGCACTGCCCGTGCCGCTGCCGAAGGCCGCCGTGACGATGCACTGGCACGAGCACTTCCACGAAGACGAAGGCATCGCGTGGATGCGCGGCCTCATCACCGAGATCCTCGCGGGCTTCGAGAAAATGTGACTGCGCGCAGGTGAATCAGAGGTCGAGCACGAGCACGGGGGTTCGCGAGCGCGACACGCAGCAGCAGATCACGCTATTGCTCGCGCGCTCGGCCTTGCTCAGGCAGTGATCGCGATGCTCGGGCTCGCCGCTGACCACATCGACCATGCAGGTGCCGCACACGCCTTCGCCGCATGACGTGTCCACTTCGATACCGATCGACGCGAGCGCGTCGACGATCGACGTGTTCGCATCGACTCGCACCGTCTGACCGCTGCTCGCCAATTGCACGAAGAAGCTGTCGAGCGATGCTTCGGCCACGGGAGCCGGCTCCGCCTTGAAGCGTTCGAGATGAATCGCTTCCGCGGGCAAGCGTTGCTGAGCGCTCGCTACGACAAAATCCATGAACGGCGAGGGACCGCACGTGTAGACATGCGCGTTCGCGCCTGCATCGAGCAGGCACGCATCGAGCGCGGGTTTCAGCTCCTCGGGCTGCACGCCGAAATGCAGCTTCGCGTGCCGCGCGAACGGCTCGCGCGTGAGCAGCGTCATGAAGGCCGCGTGCGCCTCGCTGCGGGCGAAATAGTGCAGCGTGAAGCGCGCGTGCCGCGCGGCGAGCCGATAAGCCATCGACAGCAACGGCGTAATGCCGATGCCCGCGCCGATCAGGATGTGCTCGTCCGCGCTTTCTTCGAGACGAAAAAGGTTGCGCGGCGCGCCGACCGACAGCTCGGTGCCGACGCTCACCTCTTCATGGAGCGAGCGCGAGCCGCCGCGCGATTGCTCCTCCTTCTTCACCGCGAAAATCTGCGACTCGATGCACTCCGGGTCGCCGCACAACGAGTATTGCCGCGTGACGCCCGAAGGACTCGTGACGTCGATATGTGCGCCGGGTTCGTAGCGCTCGAACGGCAGCCCATCGAGCCGCGAAATGCTGAACGAGCGGACCCCGTGCGCTTCTTCGCACAAGGCGTCGACCCGAACCTTCAGGGTTTGCGCTTGCATGATTACCTTCCGATGTATTCCTGGGGGGACGATATGCCAAGATTAGCGCCCCGCATCGAATAAGCAAAATAGATTAAAAACCCGCGCTTGCATCAATGCGATTTATTTTATACTGAAGTGTCAGGCGCCCGACAGCGCGTCCTCCTTGCGTTGCGATTCGCTGCGCGGCTGCGTCGCGTCGTTCGAAAACGGTATGTTCGGCTTCGTGAAGAAGCTCAGCACGATGCCGAAGAGCATCACGCCGATCGACAGTGGCCTTCAGCGACAGGCGTTTCATGTGTCGTCCTCCAGATGCGGTTTATTTTTTGTGGTGAAGCCACGCGATTGCGCGTGCGATCCGGGACGCTCAGCCTTTCAACGTTCCCGAGCCGAAGGCCGCGACGGCGTCGCGGAACCGCTGGCTGCCGTACACCTGCTCGACGAGATCCTCGTCTGCGAGGCTTTGATCGATCACGATGCGCCGCAAGCTCTCCTTGACCGCATGCTGCGTCACGGGCGATAGCGCAACGAGCCGCTCGGCGAGCGCGCACGCCGCGTTGCCGACCTGTTCCTTCGCCGTGACGTCATACACATAGCCGCACGCGTGCGCTTCGGCGGCGCTGAGGAAATCGGAGAGCAGCAGCATCTTCTTCACGCGCGGCACGCCGAATGCCGCCACGAGCCTCGCGAGATTGCGTGACGACAGCGTGTTCGATAACGTCTTTGCGATCGGCGCGCCGAAGCGCGAGCCCTCCGCACAGATGCGGAAGTCACACGCGGTAGCGATGGCGAGTCCGCCACCCACGGCCCAACCGTCGATCGCGGCGACGGTGGGCACCGCAATGCGTTCGACCGCGTCGATCACCAGTTCGACGAGCGCTTCGTATTCGACGCCCTGCGAGCCTGCCGTAAAGTCGCGGAAGTAGTCGATGTCGGTGCCCGAGATAAAGGACTTGCCGCCCGCGCCGCGTAGAACGATGCAACCTACGGTTTCGTCCGCGCGGCATTGGTCGATCAATGCCAGCAAGGTCTCGTACATCGGAATCGACATCGCGTTGTGCCGCTCGGGGCGGTCGATCACGATCTGCGCGACCGACTCCGTCAGACGTTCGAGCCTGACTTTCTCACTCGTCGCTTCGCTCATTTCGCGGCCCCGTTGATCTCTGCGTAAAGCTCGTCGTTGTGCTCGCCCAGCCGCGGCGGATGGCGTCGCACGCGCTGCGGCGTACCGAGCATCTTGACCGGAAAGCCGATGTTCTTGACCTTGCCTTCAACCGGATGGTCGATCTCCATGCACATGCGGCGATACTGCGCATGTTCGCTGCTGAAGGCTTGCGGATACGACAGGATCGGTCCGGCGGGAATGCCCGCGGCCAGCATCGTCTCGATCCATGCCTCGCAGTCGCGCTGGCCGAACGACTCCTCGAGCGATTCGATCAGCGCTTCGCGGTTCTTCAGGCGCAAGGAAACGGTCTCGAACTCGGGATTCGTCAGCAGATCGGTCCGCTCCAGCAGTTCGCAAAGACGCGACCACAGCTTCTGGTTGGTTGCGCCCATCACGAAGTAACCGTCGCGCGCCTTCACGGCCTGATACGGCGCGCTCATCTTGTTGCTTGTGCCAAGCGGCGTCGGCTCGACACCCGTTCCCCAGTAATCCGACATGTCCCAGATCGAGAAGGCCATCGCCGAATCGAACAGAGACGCGTCGATGTGTTGCCCCTGCCCGGTCTTCTGCGCGCCGATATAAGCGGAAAGCACGCCGTACACGGCGAACAGCGCACAGCCGATGTCCGCCACCGGCACGCCGGCCTTCACGGGCTTGCCGCCTTTGTAGCCCGTCACGCTCATGACGCCGGACATGGCCTGCGCCATCAGGTCGAAGCCGGGGCGCTGCGACCACGGGCCACTCTGACCGAAGCCCGAGATGCTCGCGTAGACGATCTTCGGGTTGATTTCACGGATCGTCTCGTAATCGATCCGCAGCCGCTGAACCACGCCGGGTCGATAGTTCTCGACGATCACGTCGGCGGTCCTGGCCAGCTTGTAGAAAAACTCGCGCCCTTCGTCGGTCTTCAGGTCCAGCGCGACCGAGCGCTTGTTGCGGTTCATGTTCAGAAAGCCCATGCTGTCCGGGCCTTTCATCTTGAAGCCCATGGCGCCGCGCGTCTGGTCGCCTTCGAGGGGTTCGACCTTGATGACGTCCGCGCCGAGATCGGCGAGCATCATGCAGGCGAACGGGCCGGCCATCACCTGGCTGACGTCGAGCACACGGATGCCCTGCAGCGGCAACGGCCGGTTGTCCGTATCCGCGTCGTCGCTGGATGGTGTTTGTGCGTGGCTTTGCGTCATGTCGTCTCCTGTTTTTCCTGCCGGGCCGCTGTCGCGCGGCCGGCCGTTGCAGCACCGTGTTGGCGTGCGTCAACTGTCGCGCACGCGAGGGTGCCGCCGCAAGAATGCGACGGTCATACCTGGTTTCGCAAAAGACGAAGGGGGTGCTTTGCAGTCGAGGGTGTCGAGCGCAGGAACTGCTGCGCCCGCGCTTCAGCGGCCGGCCACGCGCCGTCCGGCCGTGAGCGCGGCTTCGACGTTGCGCAGCGTCTGCGCCTGCGCATGTCCTTCCACACAAGACAGTACGTAGCTACGTTGATGCCAGTCACCGGCGAGCTCGACGACGCCGAGGCCGTCCTCGGGATGGAAGCTGCGCAGCACGTCGGGCGGCATCAGACCCATGCCGAGCCCGTGCCGCACGACGGCGAGCATCGTGTCGAAACCATTGACCAGATAGTCGCAATCGAAGCGGCGGCCGCGGCTGTGAAACGCGCGCTGCACGGCGGCAAGGATTGCCGAGCCCTTGCCGAGGCTGACGAGCGGAAGCTCGAGCAAGGCGTCGAGCGTGATCGGCTGCGGATCAAGATGGAAGTGTGCGCGGCTATAAACGAGCACCAGCCGGTCCTCGCGATAGCGCATTTGCGGCAGATCGAGAAAGCCGCTCTTCTTTTCGTAGATGCCGATGTCGATCATCTTGTCGCGCAACATCTGCTGCACGATGCGGCTGTTCTCTTCGACGATCGTCAGCGAGATGCCCGGATAGGCATTCCGGATCGCGGCGATATCCGCGGCGAGAAACTCGATGATCACGGCTTTCGGCGCGCCGATCACGATGCGTCCGTCGAACCCGCTCACGAGTGCCTGCGCCTCGCTCGCGAGCCGGTCCACCAGCGTGTCGACCTGCTGCAGATAGCCGAGCAGCTTGCCACCCGACTCGGTCATTTCTACGCCATGCGGTACGCGCCTGAAGAGCTTCGTGCCGAGTTGCTCCTCGAGATCCGACACGCGCCGCGACGACGCCGCCACCGCGAGCCCCAGCCGGTTGGCCGCCCGCGAGATGCTGCCCTCTTCGACCATCGCGACGACGAGACGAACGGTGGTGGTGTCGACTTTCATGCGCTGACATGAGGACCGGGTCTTTGGGGGAGTGCCATGTTACCGCACTCCTTTACCTCAGACTGCGCGGGCCAAAGCGAAGCCTTCGCGCGATACACGTCACCGCGCGAAGGCTTGCACGCCAGGCAGGCGAAGCATTACGGCTGACGCGTTTCGTGCGTGAACTTCAGCGTGACGACGGTAACGAGACCGAGCAAGATCAGGAACACGGCAACCGGCCAGTAGGCCTGGTAGTGCGCGAGCAGCGCGGTCGCGATCAGCGGCGACAGGCCGCCCGCGAAGATCGACGCGACTTCGTGACCGAGCGCCACGCCGGAATAGCGGACTTCGGTGCTGAACAGTTCGCCGACGAGCGCTGGCAGCGTGCCGATCATCGCGCCGTGGCAGACGGCCGTGCCGAGCAAAAGCGCGAGCCAGATCAGCGGCGTGGACTGCGTGTTGAGCAGCCAGAAGAACGGAAACGCCATCACCACGAGCGACACCGCGCCGATCATATACACCGGCTTGCGCCCGATGCGGTCCGACAGCTTGCCCCACGCGAGCATCGCGCCCATTTCGACCACCATCGCGAGCATCACGCCGGTCAGCATCACCGAATTCGAAATGCCGACGAACTTGCCGTACACGAGCGAGAACGCGAGAAAGATATAGGCGCCGCCGTTTTCCGCGACCCGCAGACCCATCGCCATCAGGATCTCTTTCGGGTGACGCTTGATCGCTTCGAGCACCGGCATATGCGCGGTCTTGCCGGCTTTCTCCGCGTTCTCGAAGTCGCGGCTCTCCGGCAGGTTGTGACGGATGTACACGCCGAGCGCGAAAATCACGATGCTCGCGAGAAACGGCAGACGCCATCCCCATGACATGAACTGATCGTGCGGCAGCGCTTGCGCCGCGAGGAACGCGCCCGCCGACAGCACGAAGCCGCCGCCCACGCCGAGCTGACTCCACGCCGCGAAATAGCCGCGTTTTTCGGGCGGAGCGTTCTCGCTGATCATCAGCACGCCGCCGCCCCATTCGCCACCTGATGCGATGCCTTGCAGCAAGCGCAAGCCCGCGAGCGCCGCGGGGGCGGCCAGACCGACGTGCTCATAGGTCGGCAACAGCCCGATGCCGAAGGTCGCAAAGCCCATGATCAGCAGCGTCCAGACGAGCGACGCGCGGCGTCCATAGCGGTCGCCGATATGCCCGAACACGATGCCGCCCAGCGGACGCGCGACGAAGCCGATCGCAAACGCGGCAAACGCCCCGATGGTGCCGATCAACGGGTCCGTGTGGGCGGGAAAGAACAGTTGCCCGAGCACGAGCGCAGCCGCGGTGCCGTACACGAAAAAGTCGTACCACTCCATCGCGTTGCCGGCCACCGACGCAATGATGATTTTCCTGAGTGCGCGATCCGACTCTGCCGTGGCGCGCCCGGCCGCGATCGGGGATTGAACGGAGGACATGTCTGCTCGCATCTGAAGTGGGGGGATGGCGGCCTTTCAGAAAAGGCTTCGCACGATACGCAGTGTCGAGGCGACAGATAGTGGCGTCAAATTAGCCGAAAAGCAGGGCGGGTATCAGTGCAGCTAATATGCCCGGCGTGCCCGGGCACCCGCCGGCAAGCTCACGGGCGCTCAGCGTGCCGGCTGATGAAACATCGTATGGATGGTCTCGCGCAGCCACGCGATGCCGGGGTCCGCCGCGAACTGCGAGTGGCAGTGCACCTGGATTTCGATCGGCGGCAGCGGAAACGGCAGCGGCAGAATCCGGAACGCCTTGCCGCGGTTGAAGCGCTTCGCGATGCTTTTCGGAAAGATCACGGCAAGATCGGTATTCATCACGATCTCGGGCGCGACGACGAAATGCGGCAGCCGCAGCACGACCTCGCGCTTCAGGTTCAGCTCGTCGAGCCATTGCTCGACCATCCGATGCCCGGTCGCATTGGTGCTCGCGTACACGTAGCGTAGCGCGCTCAGATCTTCGCGGCTCGGCCTCGTCTTGCGCAGCGGATGACCGGCGCGCACCACGCACACGTGCTCGTCGACGAACAGCGTCCGGCTCACGCAGCCCGCGTCGAGACCCGGCACATAGCCGAGCGCGAGATCGACTTCGCCGGCGCGCATCGCCGCGCTGACCGACTCGACCGGCACATTGGCAACCTCGATGCGGATGCCGCGCGCTTCGCGATCGAGCAGCGCGGCGAGCGGGGGCAAGAAGTAGAACTCCGACATGTCCGACATCGACACGCGAAACACCCGTCGCGCGGTCGACGGCTCGAACTTCGCCAGCTGCTGCACGGCTTCGTTGATGATCGCGAACGCTTGCGCGAGCGGCGGATAGAGGCGGTAAGCGGCATCGGTGGGGACCATGCCGTTGGGCGTGCGCGAAAACAGCGGGTCTTCGAACAGAGTGCGCAGACGGCGCAGCGCATGACTGACCGCCGGTTGCGTGAGACCGAGCCGATCGCCGGCCGCCGTCAGACTGCGCAGGTCCCAGATCGCGAGGAACACGCGCAGAAGATTCAGATCGGCGATGCCGGGATTCAGCTTGTTCATGCGCAGCTCTCGCAAACTAAGGCATGTCGCTGGCCGCGCGACGCGCCGGTCAATATGCGGCGAGGTTACCGTAGATGCTGCGCATTGCAAAATGCGGCGTCGCCCCGCTGTACGGCGGCAGCGCGTGGAAATCGCGGCGCATCGCATCGCGCACCGGCGACGCGAGCGCATCGGTGAGCGCGCTCGCATCGTCGAACACGACCTTGTTGCGTTGCATCGCGCTCGCGCGCGCAAACGGCAAACCGCTGCGGCTGTCGATGCGCGTGTAGGTCTCCATTTCGCGCAGCGCCGGCAATTGCAGCATCAACGGCGGATGATGCGCTAGATAGTGCGTAAGCCACGCGTTGAAGTCTTGCGCGACGCCTTCGTATGCGACCAGATAGGTGCAGCGTTGCGCGTTGTCTTCGACCGACGCAGCCTGCGGTGGCGCGAAGATGCGCACGGCCATCACCTGCTGCGAGAAGCTTTGCGGGCTGACTTCGGCGCGCATGGCCGAATGCAACGCGTGCGCGATCGCGCCGTCAGGTTCGAGCGCGGCTTCGAGCGGCTCGAGTTCGTCGAAGTACCACTGCAGCACACACGACGGCGCATCCGCCGCCGGCGCGATACGCGCATCGACCCGTCCCGCGATCGGCTCGTGCACGATCAGCTTGCGCAGCCCCGCGACTTGCGTGGCGGCCCGCAGCAGCGCGAGCGGGTCCGTGAGCGATTGCCGCGCGTCGCTCGTGCCGATCAGAAAGAGACAGACCTGCATCGTCATGCCGCCTCGCAAGCCGCGACACCGGCACGCGCAAGCCGGTGGAACTGCCTGCCGAAGTAGACGAGGCCATCGCCGTCATCGCGCGTGGCGATCCGCTCGATCCGCACGAACATCACCGAGTGCGAGCCCACCGTCTTGCTGTCGACGATCTGTCCTTCGAGGCTCGCGAGCGCCTCGCCAAGCACCGGAGCGCCGAGCGCTCCCGGCTGCCACGCGCATTGATCGAAACGCGCGTCCATCGAGCAACCCGTCATGCCCGCGAACACGCGCGCCAGGTCCTGGCAGTGCGCGCCAAGAATGTTGATGCACAGGTTCGCGTTTTCGTGCATCACGTCATGCACATAGCTCGATTGATTGATGCACACCAGCATGGTCGGTGGCGTATCGGTCACCGAACAGACCGCGCTCGCGGTGATGCCGCAGCGCCCGCGCGGACCATCGGTCGTGATGATGTTGACGGCCGCGCCGAGGCAAGCCATCGCGTTGCGGAAGTGCGTGCGCGTTTCGTCGTGCGTCATGACAGTCGCTCCTACGTCGCTCAGGGATAGGGCGTGACCGGCGGTATGCCGACGAACAGCGCACCCGACGCGTCGTAGGTGCCTTCGCCGAGAAACGCGTGCTGCGTGACGACGATCGAATCGCGCACCATCCGCTGCATGCGGCTCTCGCGATAGATCGCGCCGATGCCAGCCATCTTGTACGCCTGCATGACCACCTCGGCGCACGTATGCGCGGCATGCGTCGCGGAGAGCCGCAGCAGATTGGCCTCGCTGGGCGAGACGGGGTCGCCCGCCATGACCGTGCGCCACGAAGTTTGCGCCGACTCGAAGAAGAACGCGCGCGCGCTGCGCAGATTCGCTTCCGCCTGCGCGAGACCCGAGCGATAGTACGCGCGGTCGGCAAGACGCGGCGCGCCGGTCGTCGTTCTGGTTACGCCGGACATACCGGCCAGCAGGTCGAGCGCCGCGCGCGCGAGCCCGAGGTTCACCGCCGCATGCACCTGTGCCTGATATGCGACGGCGGGGTAGCGGTAGAGCGGCTCGTCGATCAGCGGCGCACCGCCGCGCACGAAGGTCCATTGCTCGTCGACGAACTTGTTTTTCAGGCGCAGATCGTGGCTCCCGGTGCCTTGCATGCCGACCACGTTCCAGTTGTCGACGATCTCGACTTCGCTCGCCGGAAACACGGCCGTGAACGGCTTGCCCGCGTTCGCGTCGCCGAGCTTGCCCGGCGCGCCACCGATGCCGACGCCGATCCAGTCCGCGCCCTTGCAGCCGCTCGCGAAACGCCATTGACCCGACACGACGTAGCCGCCGGGCGCACGCCCGGCCGGTTGCAGGGGATACAGGCCGCCCGCGAAAACCTGGTCCGGACCGGACGCGTAGATGCGGGCCTGAGTCTCGACCGGCAGCGACGCAAGATACGTGTTCGCGGAGCCAAAGGCCGCGACCCATGCGGTCGAACCATCGGCGATCGCGATGCGTTCGAGCATCGCCAGAAACTGTGGCGGCGGCAGCGCGTCGCCGCCGAAGCGTTGCGGCGTGCTCGCGCGGAAGATGCCCGCGCGCTTCATCTTCAGGATCATGTCGCGCGGGACGTGTGAAACCGCATCGAACTCGTCGCGGCGACGCTCGACTTCGGTGATCAGGTCATCGAGCGACAGCGGGCCCGGGTATTCAGGGTAGTCCTCCTGCGTGTCGATGATGGGTGCGTCGGCGGTGCAAGCGCGGGCGCTGGCGGTATGAACGGCGTGCATGCGCGTTACCTCTTGATTCGGTGATTTGAACGATGTCATTCGGTTTCCTGATGCGCTTCGATGCGCATCGCTTTCGGATAGGTCTCCCGGGCGAGCAGCGTCGCGATCACGGTGATCAGGCCGAGCACGCCGAGATACAGAGCGACCGGCGTCGCGCTGCGATAGTGCGCGAGCAGCGCCGTGGCGATCATCGGCGACAGGCCGCCGCCGAGCACCGAGGAGATTTCGCGCCCGATGCCAAGCCCCGAGAAGCGCAGATGTACCGGCAACAGTTCGCTGATGAACGCGGGCTGCGCGCCTTCGAGGATGCCGAGCGTGAGGCTGTTCGCCAGCACGAGGGCCGTGATCACTTTCCAGTATTCTCCGGAGCCGAGCAGCGCAAAGTACGGCCATGCGACGAGCACCATCGCGATCGCGCCGGCGAGATACACGGGCTTGCGTCCGACCTTGTCGGTCAGGTAGCCGAAGAACAGCGAGAACGGAATCATCAGCAGCATCGAAAGAGTCAGGCCGCCGAGCATCCAGCTCGACTTGATGCCGAGGAACTGGCCATACGCGATCGAGAACGCGAAGAAGATGTACGACGCACCGCCTTCGCCGAAGCGCAAACCGAAGATCGTCAGCACTTCGCGAGGACATTGCCGCAACACTTCGATCACCGGCCTGCGGGTGTCGCGACGCGTTGCCTTCGCTCGAGCGAACGCGGCGCTTTCGCCGACCGAACGGCGCATCCACAAGCCCAGTGCGACGAGTGCGGCGCTGCAGAGGAACGGAATGCGCCAGCCCCAGCTCAGGAAATCGGCAGACGACAGGTTCTGCACCAGCAGGAACGCACCGGTCGACAGCACGAAGCCGAGCGCCGCGCCGCACGGACTCCATGCGGCGAGCGCGCCGCGCTTCGATTGCGGCGCGTTCTCATGGATCAGCAGGATGCTGCCGCTCCATTCGCCGCCCGCGGCGAGCCCCTGCACGATGCGCAGACACACGAGCAGCGCCGGCGCGGCGAGGCCGATCTGCTGGTAGGTGGGCAGCACGCCCATCAACATAGTCGCCGTGCCCATCGCGAACAGCGTCAGCATCGTCACGAGCTTGCGCCCGTAGCGGTCACCGAGATGTCCGCACAGCACACCGCCGATCGGCCGCGCGATGAAGCCGACCGTGAAGCCGCCGAACGCGGCGACGGTGCCGGTGAGCGGATCGCTGCCGACGGGGAAGAACAGCTTGCCGAATACCAGCGCCGCGGCCGTTCCATACAGGAAGAAGTCATACCATTCGAGGATTTGACCCAGCACGGCGGTCGTGACCGCACGTCGTACGCCGCTCGTCGCGGCGGCGGATCGGCGTGATGCGAGCGGGGCGCTCAGATCGGAATTCATGGCGTCAGAGTTCATGGCTCAGGGAGAACGAAGATTGAGGTTCCCGCATGACGATGGCTCTACGCAGCGGGGCGAATCACATCCGGACGACATGGCTGCACGATATGAGCGGCGATAAACGCGGTCAAATTCGGGCCAAAAATGATCGATATGAATGGCGTGCATGGGCGACGCCCGGATCGAGCGACGCGCGAATGGTGAGGAGTTCCAGGAGGTGGCGCTACGGTGAGGGTTTACGGGAGCGGTGGTCGCGTCGGAACGGCGATTGGGATGAGGTGCGTCGAAGCGCGCAGCGCGTGCTTCGCTGGCTTCCGCGTTGCGGTGAACGATTGCGTTTCGGACCAGCGAGCGCGGAGCGCGCCGGTGTCCAGTGCGCGAAGAGCACGCTGGAATGCAGGGCTAAAAGTTGAAGCGAGCTGTTGAGGTGAGGTCTTCCAGGATGGTGAGGATTTCCAGGAGTCGAGAGAACGACGCTTTGTGCGCCATGGTGAGGAGTTCCAGGAGGTCGGCCCCGCATTCGAGACCTCGCGCTCGCGGCAATTGCTCAATCCGGGTAGAACGGAAGCCTTTGGCTCCCGAAAAACCTCACCTTGGGGGCGATCGCCCACGTTGCTTACGGCTCCTCTCGCTGGCAGTGTCGATTCCTTCCCCGTCGCCGGGGTGAACCGTCAGCGCAACTCGACTTCCAGGCATCAAAGAAAAACGCCGAGGTTGCGGGCTTTGGGCTATGGCCGGCGGCACGCCCGTGGCCGGCCTTCGACTTTCAACGTTGTGATCTTATGATACCTGAACCATACAGTTTATTTTCGTTGACGCGGACGACTTCTATAACTACACTGTTCAGTATTGAAAAAGCGGGCAAGGGAGCAGGGAATCATGCAAGAGAGATATTTGACAACGCGCCAGACCACCCGGATCGTCATCGTCGGCGGCGGCATCACTGGACTTCTGCTCGCGACCAGGCTGGGCAACACGCTTGGCCGCAGCGGTCGCGGTCAGGTCACGTTGATCGACAAAAGTGCAACCCATATCTGGAAGCCCATGCTGCACACCATCGCAGCAGGCACTCGCGATGTCCAGCAACAGCAGGTCATCTATCTCGCCCACGCCCGCGACCACGGCTTCAACTATCAGCCGGGCGAAATGGAAGGCCTGGACCGCAATGCGCGTATCGTCAAGCTGGCTGCGCTGCGTTCGCCGTCGGGGGAGGTCGTGATCGGGCCGCGCACGGTCGAATACGATGTGCTGATTCTTGCGTTAGGCAGTCGCGCCAACGACTTCGGCACACCAGGCGTACTTGATCATTGCCATTTCATTGACAGCCAGGCACAGGCTGAAGTCTTCAACGAAGCATTGCGAATCCGTATATTCCAGAGCGTTGTGACGAATAGCCCGTTGCGCGTGTCTATCGTCGGCGCTGGAGCGACCGGCGTCGAACTGGCAGCGGAATTGAGCCGCTTACTCGAAGTGGCGTCGAGTTACGGCGACCCCGGCATCCGCTCACGTCTGAAGCTCACCCTTTATGAAAGCGCACCGCGCGTACTGGCGGCATTTCCGCCGGCGGTGTCGGAGTCCAGCGAGGCACAGTTACGGCATATCGGTTTCACGGTACGAACGGGCACGCGAGTGACCGCCGCCGAATCCGATGGATTCCGGTTAGGCGACGGCAGCAAGCAACCGGCGGATCTGATGGTATGGGCGGCGGGCGTCAAGGCCTCTGATTTTCTAGGCAAACTGGATGGCATCGGGAGCAATCGTTCCAACCAGATCATCGTCAGGCCAACCCTGCAGGCGCAGGACGACGACGCACTATTCGCCCTCGGCGACTGCTCGACGTTGACGCTCGCCGGCAGTGAACGTCCTCTCGCACCCACGGCGCAAGTCGCCACGCAACAGGCACAACACCTCGCAAAGCACTTGCCGGACTGGCTCGGCGGTGGTTCATTGCCCGACTTTGCATTTCACGACTTCGGCGCGCTCGTGTCGCTGAGCGACTACAACGCGTTTGGGACGCTCGGGCAGTTCGGATTCTTCCGCGGCGGGTTTATCAAGGGCCGATTCGCGCAGCTCAGTCACGCCATGCTCTATCGACAACATCAGCAGGCTTTGCACGGTTTCGGCAAGGCCATGATGCTGTGGACTGCCGAGCGGATTAACGGCTTCGTGCAGCCGAAGATACGGCTGAGCTGAACGCCACCTCACTTTTGACGGGAGTACTGCCATGGATCAATGCGTGACGGCCGACACTGCATGGCAGCGCGCAGTGGGCCAACTCGATTGGGGATGCGCGCAACAATTGGCGGCTCGGGTCAGGCATATAGTCGATTCGCGTGGATCGAGCCGTCTGCCGATCAAGAATGGCGACGTTGCGATCGCGCTGCTCGATCGACCCAGTCCACGAACAGCCACCGTATCGTGGAGCGACCCTCGAGGTTGCAAGTACGGCGAGCAGCTTTGGCGCCTTGAAACAGCGAAACGATCGGGTATATGCGCTTTGAGCGGACAAGGCATCGCCGCAGGCGATGTAATCTACCGCCCCACAAAGGTTGAGCCGCCTCCCGCAAACGCGGCTGCCATGATGCTCGCACCATTAGTCGAGCTCGCCTTTACCGATCCATCCTGTTGATTTTCGCGGGCGTGTTTCGCTGTTGATCCTTCCCGGATCAACACTGTGCGACAGCGCAGTTGCTGCCCGCGACCGATCAGTCAACTTGTATCCTCGAGCCACATACAGGACGTCGCCGATGCGCGCGAATGTCGCTTAACAGGTGTGCGAGGGACGTTTGCAAATCTTGCGCGACTCGACGTGTTTTGTTTGTAGGTTGAGGGTGTCGAACGGAGCTTGTGCTGGCCGGCGCGCTACGTATCTAGCTAGCCTGTCGAGATCGGCTGGTCAAATCCGCCCCCATGCGAAAGTGATTGTCACGATCTCCGAATCGCGCCGTTATAGACGCGTGGGCAAATGGTCACGAGGGCGAAACCGGCAATGGATCGTGCAAAAAAGTTGCCAATCTGATGTCGGTCAAGGGTCCGGGCACAGCGAAAGTGTTGAACCCCAGCATGGGCCGCGTTCGGCGCTTGATCCGTGTCAAGGGGGAATGGCGGTAACTCTACCAGCCAACAGAACCGTCATAAATGCCCCATTGGGCGAGTGATCGAGTGGCCTTCGTCGTTGCGCGCAGAGGGCTCAGTGCGTCAGGACGGTCGTGTGCGCGGCGAGGCGCTCGACCTCGGGTAGCGCCTGGCCCAGCACATCGATAGCCCCATTCGTGGTGGAGGCCGTAGCAGCGCTGCGCAACGCGTGCTGAACGACCTCATGAATGACTTCCGTGTTCGATGAACCGATCTGGAACGTGAGTTGGGTTTGTGCGAACCGCGAATCGCTGGCATCAGAACAACAAGCGGAAGGTATTCCCATATTCACGTAGCGGTCTTGACAACGAACTTCGATTGAAGCGTGCACGCTCGACGGCTGATCCCGCTTGCGTAACGCCCGGGTGGACAGCGTCAAAGCAAATGTGCTGCGTGTCATTCAGATGGTCCGCACGGCCCCCGCCTCCGGACACACTAAAGAACTGCGCACCGCTCCAGGGCAATCGGCTAAAACCTTGCAGCGACGGCAACTATCCGTTGCCCCGCAGATGCTTGTAAGCCGACGGTAAGTGACTAGACTGGCAACCAACTGGCAAACAGCACTCATGTCTCGCCAGACCGTTGTTCCCCAAACACCGCGTCTCCTGAATCCGACGCTCGATATGGAGTCTGATCATGCCAAAGTCGAAGACCTTCATCCCCGTCCCTGTTGTCGCGTCGATCCTGTCCTTCTCGACCGCCGCATTCGCTAGCAGCAGCGGTCCCCAAACCTATGAGCAAGCGGCTGTGCAACCAGTTCAGCGTCAAACGGTCGGCTACCATGACCACACGGGCGCCAATACACAACACGCAATGGACTTTCAGGCGGTGTTAGCCCGCGTGGAAGCCCAGCGGCAAGCGTTCAACAACTGCGGCGGGGTGACCAGTTCGTCCGCTCCCCTCCCGTCGGACAACGTAGCGTCGGGTAGCCCCGTCGACTTCAGTACCGCAACAGCGTCCTGGCGTTACAAGGCAACCTTGGCCGCGCGTTGATACGGCCCGCGGCTGCTAATCGCATCAAAATCAAGACGACCAACTGTAGAGAATTGAAATAAAAAAAAGCTTCCTTGTACTGTTCGCCTTCCTTACCAGCACATCCGTGCTTGCGCAAAGCAATCTGCCGCAGCAATCGCTGTCGCAGCAGCCAGCGTCCGCCGGGCAACCTTCCACGAAGCAGTTTCACAAGGTGGGCCGCAGCTTCCGCAACCTCCGCAGCTTCCGACACAAGCGTCGGCGCAAGTCCCGACCCACCTTCCGAAATAACCCCATATGACTGCGCACCCCGCGCAGCCATACCCTGGAGACCGGCGAATGTCGCGGCTACTGGGATTCTGTTCATCGCCGTAGGCGCATGCTATGCACGACGGCGTTTGCCGGCGATTCGTTCATGACGTCGGCAAATCGCTGGCCGCGAGACCGTGGTTGGTTCAGCAATGGACTGCTCTCAACCCTTCCTCAGCAATTCCTCAGCAATTCGATAAGGCGCGGCGTCTTCGCCGGCTGCCTGCGGGTTTCGGCGAGAGCATCGACCGCCATCGGCGTGCCCCGCCATCCGGGCATGATCCCGGACTAGCCGTCCACGGCCCATTCATCGTGACGATTGGCTCCGGAACAGGCTGATACCCATGTCAGGCGTTGCAAACGGCGGATTTCGCCGATGCTGTGCAGGGTGAACCGTCCACCTGGCGACACGATGGCGGTTCGCTTGCCGTCTCCCAAGGTTCGCGACCGTCCAGGCACCTGGCCTATGCGGCGTCAGTCCCGTCCGTCGGCCCATATGCGGCCAGAAACACGTCGGCCGCTCTTTGAACGACTTTGGCGATGTTGCGCGCACTGATATCCGCCGGCACGCCCAGCAGGCAGAGTTCCAGCAATTCCGCTTCATACAGCCCACGCAAATGCGCTGTCGCGACGGCTGCGTTACAGCTGCGCAGCTTCCCGGCGTCAATCGATTGCTGCAGGAAGTCAGTCACCACTTGCCACCCGGGCTTCGGCCCGCGCTCATAGAACAGGGCGCCGACGTTCGACCGGCCACCTTCAAAATGCGCGAGACGGCGCACCGCGAGCAGTTGCGGTGTCAGGATCGCAACCAGACAGTGCTTGCCGAAGCTCACCAGTGCGTCGCGAACCGGCACAGTGGTCTTGAGTCGCTCGAGTGCAGCTTCTACTCCCTGTTGCGCGGCGACGCCCATGAACTCGGCGAACATCTCGTCCTTCGACTTGAAGTAGTTGTAGAGCGTGGCCTTCGACACGCCTGCCCGCGCCGCAATCTCGGACATCGACGCAAGCTCGAACCCCAATTCACTGAACACCTCAAACGCGGCGTCAACGATCACCTGCCGCTTTGCTTCTGTTTTCACTCTCATCTTCAATGCTCCTCCGGTCTGCGCGACCGATCGACGACATGGCCGGCGGCGACGCCCGTGACCGGCCTTCGACTTTCAATGTTGTGATCTTACCATACCTGAACCGTACAGTTTATTTCTGTTGACATGGATGATTTCGATAACTAGACTGTGCAGTATTGTAAAACGGAGCGAGGGAGCAGGAGATCATGCAAGAGAGCACGGACATTTTGAGCCAGGTGAAACCGGTGAGACTGGCCGCCGCATTCGCATTCGCCATCGTGGCGAGCGCCTGCGCGCAACTGCCTGATATGCCGCAAAAGCCGGTAACGAAAGACATCAGCAGGTACGAGACGGCAGAAAGTCTCGGTGCGGGCTCCGGCAAGCAGGCCGGCACCGCGTCCGCGTGGCCCACCGATCAGTGGTGGCTCGGCTATCACGATCCGCAATTGAACGCGCTGATCGCGGAAGCGCTCAAGGATGAGCCGACGCTGGCGGCCGCCGAGGCGCAGTTGCATAACGCCGAGGCGTCGGCGCAGGTGGCAGGCGCGGCGCTGTTGCCCGAAGTCAGCGCGCAGGGCTCGGTCGAAAAGAAGAAGCAGAGCTACAACAACGGCACGCCCTCCGCTTTAGTCCCTCACGGATGGCGCCCCTACGGCACCGCCGAGCTCGACTTCAGCTACGAGATCGACTTCTGGGGCAAGAATCGCGCGGCGCTCGCCGCTGCTACGTCGGAGCTCGACGCGGCGCGCGCCGATGCGGCACAGGCCCGCATGGTGCTGTCCGCGTCGATCGCCGCAGCGTATGCCGACCTCGCGCGTCTGTTCGCCGAGCGCGACAGTGCGCAGGCTGCACTGCAGGTGCGCACGCAATCCGCACAGCTGTTCAGGGAGCGTTTCGCAAACGGGCTGGAAACGCAGTCCGGCGTCAAGCAGGCTGAGTCGAAGCAGCAAAGCGCGCAGGCCGACCTGCTCGAGCTGGATGAATCGATTGCACTGGAGCGCAACAAGATCGCCGCGCTGATGGGTGCCGGTCCCGACCGCGGCTTGCGTATCGAGCGTCCGGCCGTCGATCTGACCCAGCCTGCCGGCATGCCCGCCAACCTTGGACTCGGCCTGCTTGGCCGTCGCCCGGACGTGGTCGTTGCACGCCTGCGCGTAGAGGCGGCGGCCAAGCGGATCGACGTCGCGCGCGCCGGGTTCTATCCGGACATCACGCTCGGCGCGTCGATCGGCTACCAATCGCTTGGCCTGAACATGCTGACGAACGCGGCTTCGCTGGCCGGCAACTTCGGGCCGGCGATCACGCTGCCCATCTTCAATGGCGGACGTTTGCGCGGCGAACTGCGCGGCAAGCGGGCGACCTACGACGAGGCGGTCGCGAACTACGACGAAACGCTGACGAAGGCGCTGCACGACGTGGCTGACGTTGCCGCAAGCAAACGCGCGCTGGCGGACCGGCTGCAAGCGACACAGGCCGCCTACGACGCCGCCGCCCAGGCGCACCAGGTCGCGCTCGATCGCTATCGCGCCGGCCTTGCCGGTTACCTCGAAGTGCTGAACGCCGCCGACACGATGACTTCCGCGCAGCGCCAGCTCGCCGATATCCAGTCGCGCACCTTCTCGCTCGATGTCGCGCTCGTGCGCGCGCTCGGCGGCGGCTTTCAGGCCAGCACGCCGGCCGCGACCGACGCAACCCATCCCAACAAGCAAAGCTGATTTCAAGGACTCCGATCATGTCTGAAACCCAATTCGTCAAAACCAGCGAGTCGCTGATGCCGGACTCGCCCGCTTCCGCTGCTTCCGCTGCTTCCGCTGCTCCCGCTGCTCCCGTCGATACCGACGCTGCGGCCGGCGCTCCCCCTTCGAACCGCAAGAAGCTGTTCGCGCTGCTCGGCGGCGCCATTCTCGTCGCCGGTCTCGGGTACGCGAGCTACTGGCACTTCGTCGCGTCGCATTACGTGTCGACCGACAACGCCTACACCGCGGCCGAAGTCGCATCGATCACGCCGGCGGTCAGCGGCATCGTCAAAAGCGTGCCGGTCGTGAATACGGAGCAGGTCCACAAGGGCGACGTACTGGCCGTCGTCGACGACACCGACGCGAAGATTGCGCTGGCGCAGGCCGAAGCCGATCTGGGCCGCGCCGAACGCAAGGTGCGCGGCTATGTCGCCACCGATGCGCAACTGGCCGCGCAGGTCAGTGCGCGCGCAGCGGACGAATCCCGCATGGCCGCGCAAATCGCATCGGCCCAGTCCGACTTTGACCGCGCGGCGATCGACCTGCAGCGTCGGGAAGTGCTCGCCCGCACCGGCAGCGTATCGGGCGAAGAGCTGAGCCACGCGCGCGCGGCGTTTGCCGCCGGCAGGGCGGCGCTCGACGCAGCCCGCGCTGCGGTCTCGCAGGCGAAGGCAAGCCGCGATGCCGCAGTCGGCTCGCTCGAGGCGAACAGGGTGCTGATTGCGGACACGACGGTCGATACCAATCCGGAAGTCCTGCTCGCACGCGCGAAGCGCGATCAGGCCCGCGTCGATCTCGAGCGCACCGTGCTGCGCGCGCCGGTCGACGGTGTCGTCGCGAGCCGCCAGGTTCAGGTGGGTCAGCGCGTTCAGACCGGCACCACCCTGATGAAAGTCGTGCCGATCGAATCCGTCTACGTCGATGCGAATTACAAGGAAACCCAGCTCGGCAAGGTGCGCATCGGTCAGCCGGTGGAACTGAAGTCGGACCTGTACGGCAGCAAGGTCGTCTATCACGGCAAGGTCGAGGGTTTCTCGGGCGGTTCAGGTTCCGCGTTCGCGATGATCCCCGCGCAGAACGCGACCGGCAACTGGATCAAGGTCGTGCAGCGCCTGCCGGTGCGCGTCAGGATCGATCCGGCCGAGCTTCGCGCGCACCCGCTGGGTATCAACCTGTCGATGGAAGCGACGGTCGACACGCGCGGCGGCAACGACGCGCCCGCACACTAAGGATGCGCCATCATGTCTTCCAGTCAGGTCAATGACATCGCATTGCCGCCGCTGTCCGGCCCGATGCTGATTGTCGCGGCGGTGATGATCGCCGCCGCCAACTTCGTCGCGGTGCTGGACAGCACCATCGCGAACGTGTCGCTGTCGACCATTTCCGGTGCACTCGGCTCCTCGACCAGCCAGGGCACGTACGTCATCACGTCCTACGCGGTGGCCGAAGCGATCACCGTGCCGCTGACCGGCTGGCTCGCGAGCCGCTTCGGCACGGTGCGCGTGTTCATCACGGCGCTGGTCATGTTCGGGCTCTTTTCGGCACTGTGCGGGATGGCGACCTCGCTCGGCACGCTGATCCTGTACCGTGTGTTTCAGGGGCTCGCGGGCGGCCCGCTCATGCCGCTCTCGCAAACCCTGCTGCTACGCATCTTTCCGAAGGAGAAGGCCGCCGCGGCGCTTGGCCTGTGGAGCATGACGACACTGATTGCGCCGGTGATGGGTCCTGTGCTGGGCGGTATCATCTGCGACGACTACCACTGGTCCTACATCTTCTTCATCAACGTGCCGGTGTCGCTGATCTGCGGATACGCCGGATGGATGATGCTCAAGCGCTTCGAATCGGAGAAGATCCGGATGCGGATCGACACGGTCGGGCTCGTGCTGCTGATCATCTGGGTCTCGGCGCTGCAGATCATGGTCGATGATGGCAAGGACAAGGACTGGTTCAGCTCGATGGAAATTCGCGTCCTCGCGATCGTTGCGGTGATTGGTTTCCTCGCCTTCCTCATCTGGGAGCTGACCGAGGGTAATCCCATCGTCGATCTGCGGGTGTTCCGTCATCGCGGCTTTGCCGCGAGTGTGGTCACCATGTCACTGGCGTTCGGCGCGTACTTCGGCGCCACCGTGCTCACGCCACTGTGGCTGCAGAACAATATGGGGTACACGGCCACGTGGGCCGGGTATGCCCAGGCGACGACGGGCATCTTCGCGGTGGTCGCCGCGCCGTTTGCAGCCAGGCTGTCGACGAAGTTCGATGGACGCTGGCTGGTGTTTGCCGGCGTGATGTTGCTCGGCTCGGTGACGCTGTTCCGCACCCATGCGAATTCGGACATGGACTTCTGGCAGGTGGCACTGCCGCTGCTGCTGCAAGGCATCGGCCTGCCGTTCTTCTTCGTGCCGACAACGAGCATCGGCCTGAGCAGTGTCGACGAGCCCGAAACGGCGTCGGCGGCGGGACTGATGAGCTTCTGCCGGACCTTCAGCGGGGCGATTGCCACGTCGGTCGTCAATACGTTGTGGGAGAACAAGACCAAGTACAACCGCGCGGAGTTGTCGGGCCTGGTCGATCAGGCCGGCCACTTCATGTCCTCGCTGACCGGTTCCGGCTGGAGTGCGGATCAGGCGCAGGCGCAGATCAGCAACATGGTCGAGTCGCAGGCGGTGATGCTCGCCACCAACCAGCTTTTCTTCAACATCGCATGCTGCTTCATCGCGGGGGCACTGGCGATCTGGCTCGCGCCCAGACCGACCCGTGTCGCCGATACGTCACAGGCACATTGAAGGCCAACGCGGGGCGCGCGCGCCCCGCTTTCGCCGATGCTGAATGACGACGACGGATGCCCTCCTCGATACCCCGCCGCTTTTTTGCCTGTCACGTGCGGGTCACCTGAAAACGACTCCCGACCATGATCCTGACTTCCTATCAGCGCCAGACCCTCGTCTGGAGCGCCATCGCCGCTGGCCTCGGTATCCTTCTATGGATCTTGCGCCCGGTTCTCACGCCATTCCTGCTCGGTGCGCTCATCGCGTACATGTTGCAGCCGGGCGTCGAGTGGCTGGTGCGCCAGCGTGTGCCACGCGCGGTGGCGGTCCTGCTGATGATGCTGCTGTTCGCGCTGCTCCTGACGCTACTGCCGCTACTTGCGTTCGCCGTGATCCACAAGGAAGGGCCCGAACTCGCGAAGAACCTTCCCGTCTTCATCGCCGGCCTGAACGCGTGGCTGCAACCGAAGCTGGCACTGCTGGGTGTCAGCTACTCACTCGACCTGCCCGGAGTGCGCCACCTGCTGACCAGCAACACGATCGGTGACGGCCAGACCGTCATACTCGCCGCCTGGCGGTACGTGCGTACAGGCAGCAACGTCGTGCTTCCTGTTGCAAGCAACGTCATACTGGTGCCGCTTGTTCTTTTCTATCAGCTTTACGACCGGCACCAGATATTCGCGCGGATGGAAAGCTTTGTGCCGCGGCGCTGGGTTGGCAAGGTCCGGACACTCGTGACCGAGATGGACCACATGCTGTCGCAATACTTACGCGGCCAGTTGCTCGTGATGGGCGTGCTCGCCGTGTTCTACCCGATAGCGTTGACGCTGGCCGGCCTCGACGTCGCGCTGCCCATCGGGCTCTTCACCGGCTTCGCGGTGTTCATCCCCTACGTGGGTTTCGCCCTGGGACTCGCCCTTGCGCTTCTTGCCGCGCTTCTGCAGTTTGGCGTCTGGTACGGCATCGGCGTAGTCGCAGCCGTGTACGGAGTTGGACAGGTTCTCGAAAGTTCTTTTCTTGTTCCCAAACTCGTGGGCGACCGCATCGGGCTGCACCCGCTCGCGGTGATCTTCGCTCTGCTTGCGTTTGGCCAGCTTTTCGGCTTTTTTGGCGTGCTGCTCGCGCTGCCGGTGAGTGCGATCCTTGCAGCGGTGCTGGGCGACCTGCGGCGCCGCTATGTGGCCAGCGCGCTGTATAAGGACTGACCGCCGGTTTGCCCTGGATGGATGTCGATCTGCCGCCTGGACAATGCGGGCGGCAGCCGGATAATCAGTGCGTGGTTTGTGCGGCGTCCGTCGGCCCGTATGCGGCCATGAACACGTCGATAGCTCTCTGGACGACCTTCGCGATGTTGCGGGGGCTGGTATCGGCCGGCACGCCAAACAGGCACAGCTCCATCAACTCAGCTTCATACAGGGTGCGCAGATGCGAGGTCGCGATAGCCGCATTACAGCTGCGCAACTGCCCGGCGTCAATCAATTGCTGCAGGAAGACAGCCACCGTTTGCCAGCCGAGCTTCGGGCCGCGCTCATAAAACAGGGCGCCGACATTCGACCGGCCGCCTTCGTGATGCGCGAGACGGCGCACCGCGACCAGTTGCGGTTTCAGCACTGCAACCAGATAGTGCTTGCCGAAGCTCGCCAGTGCGTCGCGAACCGGCACCGAGGTCTGGAGCAGCTCAAACGCCGCCCTGATTTCCTGTCGCGCGGCGACGCTCATGAACTCAGCGAACATCTCTTCCTTCGACTGGAAATAGCTGTACAGCGTGGCTTTTGATCCACCTGCCCGTGCCGCAATCTCGGACATCGACGCCTGCTCGAACCCCACCTCACTGAATACCTCAAACGCGGCGTTAACAATCGCCTGCCGCTTTGCTTCCGTTTTCACCCTCATTTCCGGTTCTCCTTCGGTCTATGAGACCGATCAAACGACACCGCTGGCGGCGGCAACGCACCTGACCGGTGTTTCCGATCAATACTGACAATCTTATCATAACAAAACCGCCTGGTTTATTTACGTTGACGGCAACAGTGTGTTTCACTATACTGAACCGTATGGTTTTGCATTTAGATTCACTTTGGATTGCGAACACTTATGGACCATCTCGAAACGCTGCGAACCTTTTGTACCGTCGTCGAAATGCAAAGCTTCACGCACGCCGCGAATGCGTTGGGCATCTCAAAGGCAGTCGTCTCGCGCGCGATAACGGGGCTCGAAACCAGGCTCGGTGTGCGTCTTTTTCAGCGCACGACCCGACACCTCGCACTCACTGAATCCGGGGAGGAGTTTTACGGCGGCTGCTCGCGCGTGGTGGCTGAACTGGACGTGCTCGAGGCCGGTACCGGGGAGCGCGCACGGGCGCCTGCGGGGGTACTGCGGCTCGTCGCCCACACCACCGCGGCGCTGATAGAGTTGCCACCACTGATCGCCGGGTTCCGTGCCCGCTACCCAGCCGTGCAGCTCGAATTGACGCTGGCGGAACGGCCAGTCGATCTGATCAAGGAAGCCTTTGATCTCGGCATCGTGCTGCCGTTCATGCTCACGAGCGAGCTCACGATCACCCGTGCGTTGTGTCGCCTGCCCCTCGCCGTGGTGGGCTCGCCCAGCTATCTGCAGGGGCGCCAGCTACCGCAACGGCCTATCGACCTCGCCGCATTCCGCTTCGTCACAATACTTGCGTCGATCAGCGAACCACAACTGCGGTTCCGGCGCGGTGGCGAACAGATCGCCGTGCCACTCGAACACGACGTGTCGAGCAACAACGCCGCGTTGAACAAGGAACTGGTGATGAGCGGTGCGGGTCTCGGCGCGTTGCCTCTTACGATGGTCGGCAAGGAGCTGGACGATGGCCGGCTGGTACAGCTGCTGCCCGACTTCGAGCTCATGAGCGGGGACGCCGAACTCAGGCTCGCATATCGCGACAGGGGCCTGATGACGGCGAAGGTCCGGGCGTTCATCGACTATGCGACGTCGTACTTCGACGCGCGCGCGGCTCAGATGGGCCACGTCCAACAGCAGCGGACGGTGGCCGGCGGCAGTGGCAGGCCGTCCTGATTGCCAGATGCTCATGCAAACCTTCCCTACGCTCGTCGTTTGCGAGCATTGTGACAGCGTGCTACGTCCGCAGCCCCAGGATAACGGCCGATACGAAGAGCGACCTGCTGTTCGACATTCTCAAGCGGTTGCGTGCAGCGGCCATTACGTCGGCGACCCCGCAGACTGTAATTATTCGAGACGTGCGGGAAGTCGACACCGGTAGCTCTGTCGTCTCTCGGGAGTGGAAACACGCTGGCAGCATCTGACGCGCATACAGATATATTCAAACCGGTCTCGCTAACGGCAACCCTAACCGGATCTTCCCTCACGTGTGCGGTGAGCAATTCCAGGAGGTCCTCATCAGCTGCAAACGGTGCGCTGAATCTAAACTGGGGCCGCCCATCTCACGGGTACACTGAGCAGTAGTTTTAGGAGGTCACGGTCAGAAAACAACCGCGCTCCTCGTGGAACACATCAAGCGCTTGTTGCAAAGGCTGTCAGTCAAGTCAACGGGCACCCCGCCCTTAAACCCAGGGCGGTTTCAAGGTCGAAGCGCAACGGCGGGTTTAATGTTTAGAGCCTTGAGGTTGAGCTGCTGAAGCAAGTGTTGCGGCAAAGACCTCGAATGGCGAAAGGAAGTCTCAACTGTCATTCGGCGAACGAAGTAATCTGGCACGCGCGAAGCGCTAAAGTTTTATAGCCGCATTCCCGCTCACCAGGGCAAGTCGCGACTGTTTTGCCAAAAATCAGTGTTTTTCTGTAGGTCGCGACTTTTTTGCCAATTGAGAGCTCCGTCAGAACTTTACCTTCAGCTGAAAACCAATCGTAAAGGGCAGATTGTCCGATGGGATCGGCGGAATGACGATGAAGTTCGCGCCGACGCGCTTGTATTCGAGCATCACGATTGGCGCGACCACCGGGCCGATCGTGTGATTGCTGCCAAGCCCCCAGTTGCCATAGTTATAGCCGGAGATGATCCCGCCGATCGCCGCGATCCGCACGATGCCCCAATGCGCGAACTCCGGCGCCCATACGCCGCCGCCGTAGTAGGACGGCCGACGCAGCGAGTTGCGAAAGCCGCCGGCCGTCAGCGCCCACTGGTTGTTCAGCCAGCACTCGACGCCAAGCCCGGGATTGAACTGCTCGAAGTGCGTGTCGGGATCGGGGTTGATGTGATACGAGCCGAGCATCGCGTCGACCCATACACCGCCGTCACACCAGTTGCCCGCGTGCGCCACGGAGACCGCCGCGAAGCTGGCGAAGAGCGCCACCGCGGCGCACCGGATATTCTTGTTCATCTGCCTGAAGTGCATTTCTTCTCCGTCACCGGTCGAGCGCCGGTGTCATGGTGTTCTGGCGATCCGCGTGCCGCCCGTCGCGCACTGTACCTGAAGCCGCGCGGTCGATGTTGAGGACTCGCTCGGCCGGCCGGGCACGCGACGTGCCCCTGCAGCCGGAACCGCCACGATAACGGAGAACCGATGGCGCCGTGATGAACAAGCGGTGAAGAAGTTCGCGGCGAGCATCGGGTGCGCCGCCGGCGATGAATGTGGTGGGAACGTCTACAGACCGAGATCGGACAGGCTGGGGTGATCGTCGGGCCGCCGGCCGAGCGGCCAGCGATACAGGCGGTCGGCTTCGCGGATCGGCAGGTCATTGATGCTTGCGTGACGATGCGCCATCAGACCATGCTCGTTGAACTCCCAGTTCTCGTTGCCATACGAGCGGAACCAGTTGTTCGAATCGTCGTGCCATTCGTACGCGAAGCGCACCGCGATGCGGTTGTCGGTGAACGCCCACAGCTCCTTGATCAGCCGATAGTCGAGCTCCTTCGCCCACTTGCGGCGCAGAAAGCCGACGATCTCCGCGCGGCCATGCACGAATTCGGCGCGGTTGCGCCACACGCTATCCGTCGTGTACGCGAGCGATACGCGCTCGGGTTCGCGCGTGTTCCACGCATCTTCCGCGGCGCGCACTTTCTGGATCGCGGTATCGCGAGTGAATGGCGGCAGCGGCGGGCGGGCTTCGATCGTATCGGCCATGATGGTTCCTCAGTCAGGTTATGGTGCGCCGCGACGGCGGCCGTTTGGTTGCGGCGGGTTTCGCTGCCGCATCGAGCAAGGTCTTGCCAACCGCCTGCGCGTCGAGCGCCGCATCGGCTTCGCCGCTCACGAGCGCCACCGCGATCGCGCCGTCGAGCAGCACGAGCCATTGCCGCGCGAGCGGCGCCGCGCGACGCGCATCGATTTGCGCTTCCGCTACGAACGCGACGCATTCGGCACGCACGAAACCGAGCAGCCGTGTCTTGTGTCTGCGCGCGACGACGCGGATCGGATCGTCGGCGGATTCGATCTCGCCGGCCGCGTTCAGAAACGCGCAGCCGTGAAAATCCGCCGATGCGAACCACTCGCGCAGCACGTCGAACATGCCGAGCAGGCGTCTGCGCGCGCCCTTGCCGCGCCGTTGCGTGCCGGCGATAAACCAGTTCATCCAGCGCTCGTCGCGCCGTTCGAGCGCGGCCGCGATTAACGCATCTTTCGACTCGAAATGCGTGTAAAAGCTTTTGCGCGCGGTGCCGGACTGCCGCACGATCGCATCGACGCCGGTTGCATGGATGCCGCCGGCGTAGATGAGCGCCTCGGCGGCATCGAGCAGCCGCTCGCGCGCCGTGCCGGGCTGGGCCGCGTCGTTTGGATCGGTCGGAATCGTTTCGTGTGTCATGGACGAAAAGGTAGAACGATCATTCTCCCTCGTCAAGTTTTTCTTCGAGCTTCGGCGTTGTGGGTGCGCTTGCTGCTATCGTGATGGAGTCGCTTGATCACCGCTCAACCAGAATCGCTTCGATGAAACCATCCTCCGTTCGCACCGCGTGGGTACGCGCGCTGCTCGGCGCAACGCTGCTGGGCGCGGTGGCCTGCACGCCGATCCAGGTGCTCACGCATTCGGTCAGTCAAAACGAGGCGCGCGTGCCGCCCGGACGCTACGACATCGATCAGGACCATACGAGCATCACGTTCGATATCGATCACTTCAAATACACGCGCTTTACGATGCGTTTCGATCGCAAGCAGGGGGAGCTCGACTGGAACGACGGCGGCCTCGACCGCAGCACGGCGTCGGTCGCGATCGACGCCGCGAGCATCGACACGAACGTGCCGCTGCTCGACAAGATGGTGAAAAGCGACAGCATGCTCGACGTCGCGCGCTATCCGCAGATCCGCTTCGCGAGCACGCGTTTCGAGCGCACCGGCGAAGCGCGCGGCACGCTGAGCGGCGATCTGACGATCCGCGGCGTCACGCAGCCGGTCACGCTCGACGTCACGTTCAACGGCTTCGCGCCCGATCCGCTGACGAAAAAGGACACGCTTGGCTTTTCCGCGGACGGTCATTTCAGCCGCGCGAAGTTCGGTCTATCTACCTGGTATCCGGCCGTCGGCGACGATATTCACGTGCGCATCCAGGCCGAGTTCGTGAAAACACCCGCAGGCGCGTAAGCGCGCTGCGGGCGTTAGCGTTCAGACGGTGAGGTGCCGACTCAGGCAGTCGTCCAGTCGAGAATCACCTTGCCGCTTTCGCCGGAGAGCATCGTCGCGAAGGCTTCCTGATAGTCGTCGACCTTGAAATGGTGGGTGAGGATCGGCGACAGATCGAGGCCGCTTTGCAGCATCGCGACCATCTTGTACCAGGTCTCGAACATCTCGCGCCCATAAATGCCCTTGATTTCAAGGCCTTTGAAGATCACCTGGGTCCAGTCGATCGCGGTTTGCGCGGGTGGAATGCCGAGCAGCGCGATCTTGCCGCCGTGGTTCATCGCTTCGAGCATGCCCGTAAAAGCGCTCGGCACGCCCGACATTTCGAGTCCGACATCGAAGCCCTCGGTCATGTGCAGATCGTGCATCACGTCGCGCAACGATTCGCGCGACACGTTCACCGCGCGCGTCGCGCCCATCTTGCGCGCGAGTTCGAGGCGATAGTCGTTGACGTCGGTGATCACGACGTTGCGCGCGCCGACGTGCCTGGCGATCGCGACCGCCATGATGCCGATCGGCCCAGCGCCGGTAATCAGCACGTCTTCGCCGACGAGGTTGAACGACAGCGCCGTATGCGTCGCGTTGCCGAACGGATCGAAGATCGCGGCGAGATCGTCGGAGATTTCAGGCGGGATCTTGAACGCGTTGAAGGCCGGAATCACCAGGTATTCGGCGAACGCGCCCTCGCGATTCACGCCGACGCCGATCGTGTTGCGGCACAGATGCCGGCGGCCCGCGCGACAGTTGCGGCAGAAGCCGCAGGTGATGTGTCCTTCGCCCGACACCCGATCGCCGATCGCAAAGCCGCGCACTTCCTGCCCCATCTCGACGATTTCGCCGACGTATTCATGGCCGACGTGCATCGGCACCGGAATCGTCTTCTGCGCCCAGTCGTCCCACTTCCAGATATGAATGTCGGTGCCGCAAATCGCGGTGCGCGTGATGCGGATCATCACGTCGTTATGACCGACTTCGGGCTTCTTCACGTCGGTCAGCGTGAGGCCCGGTCCGCGTTCGAGTTTTGCCAATGCTTTCATCTGCTTCTCCATTCGAATCACGCGGCGATCACGTGGTGATGACGCCGAGCTCGCGGCCGACGCGCGCGAACGCCTCGACGGCGCGGTCGATCTGCTCCGGCGTGTGCGCGGCGCTCATCTGCGTGCGGATGCGCGCGCGGCCACGCGGCACCACCGGGAACGAAAAACCGATCACGTAGACGCCTTGCTTCAGCAGCGCATCGGCCATCTTTCCCGCGAGTTGCGCGTCGCCGAGCATCACCGGAATGATCGGATGTTCGCCCGGCACGAGCGTGAAGCCGAGCGCGCTCATCGCGCGGCGGAAATGCGCGCCGTTTTCGCGCACACGTGCGCGCAGCAGCGCCCCTTCATCGCTGGCGAGCAATTCGAGTACCTTCAGCGACGCCGCCGCGATGCTCGGCGTCAGCGTGTTCGAGAACAGATACGGGCGGGAGCGCTGCCGCAACAGCTCGACGACTTCCTTGCGCGCCGCGACGTAGCCGCCCGATGCGCCGCCGAGCGCCTTGCCGAGCGTGCCGGTAATGATGTCGACGCGCGCCATCACTCCGCAATGCTCGGGCGTGCCGCGACCGTGTTCACCGATGAAGCCGACCGCGTGCGAGTCGTCGACCATCACCAATGCGCCGTATCGGTCGGCCAGATCGCAGATGCCGGCCAGGTTCGCGATGATGCCGTCCATCGAGAACACGCCGTCGGTCGCGATCAGTTTGAAGCGCGCGCCCGCCGCATCGGCTTCCTGCAGGCGCGCTTCGAGATCGCCGAGGTCGTTGTTCCTGTAGCGAAAGCGCTTCGCCTTGGACAGCCGCACACCGTCGATGATGCTCGCGTGATTCAGCTCGTCGCTGATGATCGCGTCGTTTTCGTCGAGCAGCGTTTCGAACAGGCCGCCGTTCGCGTCGAAGCAGCTCGAGTAGAGAATGCAGTCGTCGGTTTGCAGGAACGCGGCGAGCGCCGCTTCGAGTTGCTTGTGCACGGTTTGCGTGCCGCAGATGAAGCGCACCGACGCCATCCCGAAGCCGTCGCTGTCGAGGCCTTGCTTGGCGGCTTCGATCAGCCGCGCGTCGTCGGCGAGACCGAGATAGTTGTTTGCGCAGAAGTTCAGCACGTCGCTGCCGTCGGCAAGACGCACGTCGGCCGACTGCGGACTCGCGATCACGCGCTCGCTCTTGTAGAAGCCGTCGGCGCGGATCTGGTCGAGGGTGCCGCGCAGATGGGCAAGGTATTGGTCACGCATGAACGGGACTCCTGAGAGTGATGGCGCCCGCATTCGCATGCGCGCGGGAAGGGCGGCCTGTTATAGTCGGTTGTCAGCTTTATCGGATATTTTCGTTTTTCCGAACTAAAATCCGGTATATCGAACAACTCTAAACGATGGGTCAGGAAATGGCAAGTTCGGGTACACGCCGCACCGCGTCCAATGCGGCGCCCACCTCCGCCAGCGCGGCATTACCGCCGAGTGCGGCGATTGCGGCGCCGCCGCGCGTCGGCGAACAGATTCAACGGCTGCGCGCCGAGCGGCGCATGACGCTCGATGATCTGTCGCGCGCGGCCGGCGTGTCGAAATCGATGCTCTCGGAAATCGAGCGCGACAAGGCCAATCCGACGATCGCGGTTGCATGGCGGCTGACCAATGCACTCGGCGTAAGTCTCGATTCGCTGTTTGCGCCGCCGAAGTCGCCTGAGCCAATCGCCGTTTCCGGACCGCGCGATATTCCTACGCTAAGCGGTCACGAAGCGAAATACCAGTTGCGTGTGTGGGGACCGATCGAGCTGGCCGGCAAGTTCGAGTGGTACGAGTTGACGCTGCAGCCAGGCGGGGCTCTCGTGTCGAACGCGCACGAGCCAGGCACGCGCGAGCATCTGACCGTGCTGCACGGCTCGATCGAAATCGAGGCGGCCGGCGCGACGAAGCGGCTCAAGGTCGCGGACACCGCGCGCTACGTCGCGGATGTTCCGCATGCGATCCGCAACGTCGGCAAGAGCGAGGCGAAAGCGCTGCTCGTCGTAATTCACGGTTAGGCCGTTCGGCCAGGTTGCGCCTGGTACTGTATGTTTGTACAGTATCAGGTGTCGATTGGAGCCGAGAATGAACAACCTGAAAACCGACCCTACCGATCAAACTCTCGCCGCGCTGCGCTTCCAGACCGCCGCGCGCGATCTCGAACATATCGTGCGCAGCATCGCCGCGCGCTACATCGTCAGGCAGGTGCCGCTCACGTGGCGTCTGCTCCATGCCATCGAAGCCGAGGCGCTGGCCGATCTCGGTTTTGCCAGCCGGCACGACGCGCTGATGCTCGGGCTGTTCCAGCGCCCGTCCGATCTGCCTTATCCAGAAACCGATGACGGCGTGGATTTCGGCACCTCCAACGCATTGCCGGCCGTTTTTGCGTTTGCCGTCAATGCGTACGAGGAAGCGGCGCGGCAAGCGGCGCGCCGGGCGGCGCTGCCACGGCCGGCCGATGCGCCCTTAAAGCGCGCCCGGGCGTGGGGCGGCTAATGGCGGCACCACGTCGGGATGGCTCGGATCCTCTTCCATTGCTCGCGGTCGGCCTTGCAGCGGTCAGCGCCTACAATACGCGGACCAAACGGTGCAACTAACGGAAGGATTGCCCATGTCACCTCCTCATCTGTCCGACCCCGTTCCCCGTCCCGCGCCCTCTACCGATCTGTTCGATCAGCAACGCGAAGACTGGCGTCGCGACCCGCAGGTCGCGTTCGATGCCTGGCTCGCGAAGCAGCACTTCCGTCGCTCTTCGGCGTTGGTCTATCAGGCGCAGTGGGGTCAGTTTCTCGATTGGCTCGGCGCGCGGCAACAAAGCCTCGCGACGGTCGACACACCCGCGATCGCCGAATTCGTCGCCAGCCTCGAGATTCGCAGAACGCAGCGGATCCGCTATTTGCGGCTTATCGAGCGCGTGCTCGATCACGTGCGCGAGATCGAATCGGCGTCGACCAACCCGGCTCGTTTCATCGCTCAGGACGGGGAAGCCGCGTGGCGCAATGCGCGCGACAACGAGCCGACCGGGTTTCTCACGCATGCGGAACGCACTGCGTTGATCGCGCGGCTGTTCGCGCCGTTGCCGGCGTTGTCGACCGCGCAGCGCTGGAGAGAGCGACGCGATCGCGCGTTGATCGCGGTGTTTCTGGGCGCAGGACTGAAGACGGGCGAAGCGGGAGTGCTTACGGTTAGTTGCGTGAGAGAGGGCTCGCCGTGGGTCACGATCGAGTCCGCGAATCCAGTGCTGACGCGGCGCACGCGACTCGCGCCATTCGCAACGGCGATTCTCGACGCCTGGCTAGCCGAACGCCGGCTGACGCAGCTGGCCGGCAAGCTTGTGTTTCCCGCATCGCCGTCGGGCAGGCCGATGCATAAGGCCACGATGCTGCGCGCGGTGGATGCGCTCGTCGATGCAGCGGGGATTGCCACGTCGCGCCAATCGCGCGCGAGTCCGCAGACCTTGCGCAACACGTTTGCGGCGGACCTTTTCGAAAGCGGGGTAGAGGCCGAACAGGTCGGTCAATGGCTCGGCTTCGTGCAGGCGGTGTCCGCGAACCGGCTATATCGCGCGTGGCAAACCTGGATTGATCAGCAGGATTCGCCCGCGACAGAGGAGCCGGATCCAGCTGCGGCGCCGTTGGCCGAGCCCCGCCGTGACGGGCGTTTGACGAGGAAAACGGGAGCCGGCGAACCCTGAAGAACCTCACCGTTGCGGTCCCGAATTTCCTCACCTTTGACGTTTTTCCGTTGGATTGGCCGCCTCTGGTTAACGCATCGCGTGGACGGAGCGGGACGACGGCGCGGTGGCGCCATCGTTCGACAGAAACTGGTTCACCGCCGCGAGCCTCGATTCGCCGAGGCCGGAAGAGTGCTCGCATTCCGGGCACAACAGTTCGAAACGGTGATCGACCTGCGACAGCTCCGGCTCACCTTCCTCGCATTTCGGGCATCTCGCGGGCAGCGTCACGTGGCCGTCAGCCGCGGTGCCGATCATGCTCAACTCTTTGCTCGTGAGCCGCCCCTCAGTAACCAGCGAGCACAGCAGTACGGCGATGGCTGGATCGATGCCCTGCTGGCCACGCAGGGTGGCGACTTCTTTCGTCAGCGCGTCGACTTCGTCCGACTGCTCGCGCAGCTGCGCGTCGAGCCGATCGGCGCGCGCCTTGGCGGCGGCAATCTGCTGAATGAACTCGAATTCCTTGCGGCTCGCATCACGCACGCCGGACTGATACGTCGCGGCCATGCTACGCAGCGAGTCGAGTTCGACCAGCATCGGCTTGACGCGCCGCTCGGCTTCGGCCACCGCATCCTTGATCTGCTGTGCATAGTGCTCCGTGCTTTGCCGCAATTCGACGTGCAACGCGTCGATCCGGTCGCGCAACGCAGCATTGGCAGTCTGTTCGTTTTCGAGCCGTTGCCGCAGCGCCTCGTTCTCCTGGTCGAGCCGGCGCGTGGTTGCCTGCATGCCTTCGAGGTGAACGCTGCCGTGCGTAGTCGCGCTCGATAACTGGGTTTCAAGTGCGCGAACCCGCTCCCACGCGGCTTCGGCGCGCGCTTCGCTGCGCCTGATGGAGTCGTCGGCCGCATCCCGACGAATTTCCGCCTCGCGTGCTCGTAGATCGGCGGCGCTGATCTGCGCGCGGATCTCTTCACGTTCGCCATCGAGCGACGCTTTGGCCTGCACGACCGCCTCTTCGAATAGCGCGCCCAGCAGTTCACCGGCGCGATCTTCGAGTGCCTTTGGTATCGCGCCCGCTCCGACCTTGACCCGCGACACACTGCGGATGCGCTCCCAGAAATGATCGATGTCCTTCGGGATGTCGCTCGCGCTGCCGGTTTGCGTGAGATCGCGCACGGCCGCCATCGATGGCCGGATGCCGAGATCGAAAAAGAGCCGTTTGCATGCATGCAGCGACAGATCCTGGCGGCGCACGCCCTGCGCACGCATTGATTCAAGCTCGTCGCGAATGGCTTGCCGCTCCTGATCCAGATTCATGTCTACCTCGATGTGGCTCGAATTGGATGGATCATAACAATTTACGTAGTGTTTGCTACCGATTTATCGATGGCGAACGGATTGGCGTATACCGACGGGCTTTTGCGTGCAAATGGCGATAGTAAACCCGCGCCTACCGTTTTTCTCCGTGAAACAAAACGAAGAATAGCTAATAAGCCATTGTATTAGAAGCATTTTGTTTGATTTTCGCATGATCGCGCACTGTTTCACGATTGATCGGCAATGGTGGCGGGGGGTGGTCGTCTGTTTCACGGGGCTCGCGGGGTGTAAGGCTTGAGAGTAATAAAAATAAACACCTTTGAACCCTTGTTAAAGACGTTAACGACTCGGCAAACCCTTATCTGGCGGGGCTTTCAGGCCAGCAAGGTGAAGCTTTGCGGGAGACTTGGTGAGGGTCTGCGGGAAACTCGAGTGATGGGGTTCGGGAAGCTCGGTGAGCGGCTGCGGGACGGAACGTGAGCGGGTTCAGGAAGCGCCGTATGCGTGGGGTTTGGGCAAAGGTGAGGTTTTGCGGGACTTCGCAGCCGCGAAGCGCCCGACACCCCTCGAAGTGTCTGTTCGGTTTGGTCTGCAGCAAGGTGAGGGCTTTCGGGAGGCTCGCGAGCGTGGTTTTTTGCCGGTTTTTTGGGGTGGTTAACCGCTTTGGTGAGCCGTGGCGGGAGAAAACGGAAAACGAAGGTGAGATTTTTCGGGGCGCGGGGTCCAGTTTTGCTTTCTTTTTGAGCATCCATACTGCTGAGGTGAGGTTTTACGGGAGCCAGGATGGAATTCGACGCATCGATTGCCCGAAAGACTGGTCGGCGGGAACCGCTGGCGATTGGAAAGGTGAGGGGATTCGGGGAACTGGCTGATCAGCTAGTTCCGCGAGCTGATTTGGCCGGCGATTCCGTCAAAGGTGAGGCTTTTCGGGAAGGTCTGGATAGGGTTCTGCGCGTTAAGGTGAGGAGATTCGGGACTGAAACCCGGGCTATCGGCTGGAGATGCCCGGCGGCTGGCAATTTGCGAGCGTAGATATACCTAGTCTCTGATTGCAAAGGTGAGTCTTTTCGGGAGATTCATGGGGACGCAATGAAAAGTGCTGCGGTGCGAAAAACTGGCTTAAGGTGAGATTTTACGGGACCACCGATGGTTCGAGCGCTAGATGGGATTATCGCAAGTCACGGAAATCATTGATTTTTTTCCTGTCCTCCAGCAAAGGTGAGAGTTTTCAGGAGTTCTTTGGAAGGGGGCGCCGGGGCCTCCGTAAACGTCAAAGGTGAGGCTTTTCAGGAGGTTGCATTGGGGAAATGCGGTACCAGCGCGGCATGAGCGCGTATCGTGTTGTGCCGTTCCGCGGTGCTACGGTGAGGTTTTTCGGGAGCATAGGAGCGGTGAGGATTTGCCTGTGCTTGGATCTCCCCTTTTTCGGCAGCTTCGGACAAAGCTCGAAGTCGAAACAGGTGGAAACAGGTGGTTAACGCCGGTAGGTTCTCGGTAGTGAGGGCTGACTCGTCAGCGGAGTCACCAAGCAGGTCGAATGGCGCGTCCGACGATAGGAAGCTTGATGCACCGACAACAGGGCTGACGGGGCGTCCGTCGCTGGCCCGCGCCGCGTTGCGGTCCCAATACCGTGCGGGCATTCCATCTATCGATCCGAAACTGTGCGTCGGCCGGCAGCACGCGACGATCGACGAAACGATCGCGAGGCCGCACGACGAAGTCATCACCCGCCCCGGACACCATCCGTTTACAGGAGGGTCTCGAAAAAATCCGCGAAAATTTTTGAGGTGAGAAGATTCGGGATCAAATGCTCCCCGTTGCCGCACGCGGCGAAACGAGCCCGATTCGCAAACGCCGCGACCGGCAAGGAGAGCCCGATCCTGGCGGCACGCACACGAGGTGAGGGTTTTCGGGAGTTGGTCGAGGTGAGTTGCGCTTCGTAAACTCGCTTCACCGGCAATGGTGAGATGGGCGCTATAGACGCGTATCACCACAGCCGGTATGCTCTCGCGAAATCCCCTCCTCACCTCGACGCATGGCCACGAAGCGCGCGAAAAAGACCGATGTTGTCAGCCCGAGCTCGGCTGAGCTGCGCAAAGCCGTCGAGGCGATCGCGATCCAGCCCAAGAGCGGCAAGATCACGCTGCTCACGCGCAAGCTATTTAACGTGTTACTCGCGGTGGCCCAGCAAGCGGATGAATCGGGCGACACCTATCGGGCGCTGCTGTCCGACATCGTCGCCAATTCCGCGTTCGATTCCAATGACACCGCGCTCGTCAAGGAGCATCTGCGCCGCATGGTGTCGGTGCAGGTCGAGTGGAGCACCGGCACGTCGAGTCAGAAGCCTGGCCGCAAATGGGGTATTTCGACGCTGATCGCGGACGCGGAAATTCTCGAAGATCCGACCACGCGTCGCGTCTGGGTCGAGTTTTCGTTTGCGCCGAAGATCAAGAAGAAACTGCTCGATCCGGTTCAGTATGCGCGGCTGAGTCTGCAGTTCCAGAGCCAGCTGCGCAGCAGCGCGGGCCTCGCACTCTACGAGATCTGCGTGCGCTACCTGACCAACCCCAGCCACCTGACGATGCGCGAGACCTGGGAATGGTGGCGGCCGATTCTGTCGGGCACGCCGGACACTGAAGCCGGCGACGAGGCGAAGCGCGAGTACAAGTATTTCAAGCGCGACTACCTGCGCCCGGCCATCGCGGAGGTCAACGCGGTCACGAACATTTTTGTCGAGCTGATCGAGCATCGCGAGGGTCGGCGCGTCGCTGAAATCCAGTTCCGCGTGACCGAGCGCAAGCAGCCGATGCTCGCGCTCGACGAACATCCGAACGTGTTCGACAGCACGCTGGTCGACCGGATGGTGAAGATCGGCATTCCGCTCAAGGAGGCGCAGACGCTTTATGCGGACAGCGAGGAGAACCGGATCCGCGCGGCGCTGCAGATGACCGAGCAGCGTATGCGCAGCACGTCACTGCCGCCGGTGCGCAGTGCGCCGGCGCTGTTCAAGGATGCGTTGAAGAAAGGCTATGCGCCGCCGGTCGAGGCGCTGCCTGCGGGTGGCGGCACCAGCAAGGCCGCGGCGTCGCCGGCCGACGATCTGAAGGCGCGTCTGCTCGGTGAATACTCGGCTTACCGTCGCAAGCAGGCCTACGAGTTGTACAACGAACAGGGCGAGTCGGAGCGCGATATCGCGCGACAGTCGTTCGAGGAAGATGAATTGCCGGGGCTCGGCACGCACATGCGCGACGACTGGCGGCGTCGCGGGCTCGACTCGAAGATCGTCGAAACGGCGTTCTTCGATTGGCTCGCGCGCAGGACCTGGGGCGAACCGACCGACGGCGACCTGCTCGCCTTTACGCTGAGCCAGTCGCGAGCGGCCTGATGGGTCGATAACTGCCTTTGAAATCCAGGCGGCGGTGCATGCGCACCGCCCTCACGTCTTACTTCAGCATCTTCTCGATCTGCCGCAGGATGTCGTCGCGCTTTTCACGCGTGAGGCCTTTCAGGCGCAACTCGAGCCGGTCGTCCCCATACGACTTCAGATCGCCGACCGACACACCACCAAGCTTGATTTCCAGACGTTGCGCGTAGCGCTGCCGGCCCGCCGGTTTGACGCTTTCCTGCGAGGTCGCTCGGCCTTTGACGATGTCGGCGACCTGGCGTGTGCTCAGATCGTCGGAAAGTATCCGGTTGATCAGTCGCAGTGTCGCCTCCGCGCCGCGAGCCGTGTGGTAGCGGCCCACCTGATACGCCATGTTCGAGCCGAAGCGGTCAGGGCGCGCGACCATCTCCTGCATCACGGTTTCCGGGAGTTTGGCGATGGACAGCGCGACTGCGACCGTCGATTCGTCGAGGCCGAGATGTTCGGCCAGTTCTTTCTGGCTCTGGAAATGCCGCTCGTCGAGAAAGCGTCGCCACACGACCGCGTTGTCGAACACCGTCTGCGAGTCGCGCTGCACGTTGAGGTCGTAACCGAGCTTGTAGCTCTGGATGCCGATCGGCAGATCGATGACGATCGCTTTCACCGACTCCTTGTTCGCTTCTTTCAGCGCACGCACCCGTCTGCCGCCGTCACTGACGAAGTAGGTGCCAGGGTTGTCATAGTCGGGAATGACGTGAATCGCCTGCTGCTGCCCCTGCTTCGCCAGATTGACGGCAAGCTCCGCAATCGACGACTTCACATAGAAGTACCGTGGATTGAACGGGCTCGGCTTGATCGTCTTGAGCGCCAGTTCGATGATCTGGCCGGGACGATAGCCGTGTTCGAGCCTCCAGGCGCGGTAGGCCGCCGATTCGTTGTCCGGATCAGGAATCTCCGCGTCCTGCAGACGCGACGGCAAGACGGCCGGAATCGGACGCCCGGCGATCACGGGAGTTTTCGCCTCGTTTCTGACCAGGCCGTCGATCGCATTCAGACGGTCGAGCGCGGTGCGCTTTTCGCTGCTGGTCGTGTCAGGACGTGCTTGAAAGCCTTTGGCGAACTGGGACGGTTTCATTCAGGGTCCTTTATGCGCATAAATTCACGGGAGCAAGGCGGCGATCTCGTTGGCGCACGCCCGTACTTCGAGCGCGGCGAGCTTCGCGCCGCGGTCGTTCATCTGAAGCACCGTTTGCCCTAACGCCATTGCCTGCTTGTAGGCTTCGCGCGTGGGAATCTGGGTTTTGAGGAGAGGGAAGCCGAGTTCTTCGAGCGCGCGCTTCAGTTCGCGCGTCAGCATCCGTTTCTCTTCAGTCTTGTTGAGCAGGAACACGGCTCGCAGATCTTCGTTCATGACCTGCGCTTGCTGGACCAGCTTGACGAGGCCGATGCTCGACCAGTAATCGGCAGGGGACGAGGAAGTTGGGATTACCGCGACGCTCGCCGCGAGCAGAACGACGCCCGAGACTTTTTCGGTGATGGAGGGCGGGCAGTCGACGACGATGATGTCGTAATCAGCCACGAACTTCTTGATCTCGCGATGGATCTGGCTGCCTGCTTCGGACAGGTTGACGACGGCGAATGGAATACCGATGTCGCCGTCGGAGGCAGCACTGGCCCAGTGAATCAAAGTGTTTTGGCCATCTGCGTCGACGACGAGAACGCGTTTGCCTTTCTCGTGAAATGCAGCGCCGAGATGCATCGCGATGGTGCTCTTCCCGACCCCGCCTTTCTGCTGTGTTACCGCGATGATTTCTGCCGCCAAATTTCACCTCCTCTTTTTAGACGCAAATGGATTTTACCTGGTTGAATTGCGATTTCAAATGATTTGCGTAAGCGCAGTTCGGAAATTGGCCATTCGGCAAAGGGTTTATGCGCATAAAGAGGCATCGGACGCGTGCCCGGGGTCTTGCGGGATATCAGAGCAAGCGTGGACTGGGGCTTTAGCGTTGCTGATCGCTGTCCGGCGGCGGCAAAGGGAAAGTAACGAGTGCTCGCGCACTGCGTGCACAGTCGTTGGTGACTGTTCGCGATTCTCGGGCTGACGTGCAGAGAAAAGGAGCGCACGCATCTGAGCGACCAAAGAGGTGAGAGGTGCCAGACTTTATGCGCATAAAGTTCGCGTGCCAATTGGCCCGGAGGGACCATTCGTCATGAATTCGTCCGACGCCGATTCTCCCCAGACATGGCGGCAAGCGGCAAATGTGCATCCGGCGCCTCATCAGCGGGGGATATAGGTTGTCGTTTGAATCGCGCCCGCGCGAGCAAATCTCAGGTGCGACTAGAACTCAGGGTGCCAGCATTAAACTATTCCCACTCGCCTCGAAGGCAGCGTCGGTTTATGCGCATAAACCGACCCACCTCGCCGATGGTTCAAACAACGCGGATGCCGCGCAGTCGTCCCGCGCCACGTCATCAAGTCACCCGTTAAAATTCCCGAACCCTTCTAACCGTCACAGCCTTCAACGGCGTAAGCCCCGAATCCAGCCATGATCACCATCTACCACAACCCGCGCTGCTCCAAATCTCGCACCACCTGCGAACTCGTCGCGAACACCTACAACTCCGCAAACGAAGCGACGGAAATCGTCGAATATCTGAAGAAGCCACTCACCGTCGCAGAGCTTGAGAAGCTCAATGCTCAACTCGGCTGTCCCGTCCGCGAAATGATCCGCGACACCGAGGCCGAATATAAAGAGCTCAATCTTGCCGACACGTCGCTGACGGACGCCCAGCTCTATGACGCATTGGCGAAGCATCCGATTCTGTTGCAACGACCGATCGTCGTCAGAAACGGACGGGCTGTCATCGGCCGCCCGCCGGAAAATGTCGCCGCGCTGTTCGCCTGATCGCGCGACCGTCGAAGTAAAACGATGTGGGCAATGCGGACTCGAACTGCTGCGCTACGCTTTGCCGGACAGCGCGGCATCCTTGGTCACGATCTTCGTCGGAATCAGATGCAGTTCGGTGAACGTATCCGCGATGCGCTGTTGTTCCGCAAGCACGTTCGCGTCGACGGGCTTGTAGATATGCGCGTAATGCCGCAAGCCTGATTCGATCACGCTCGCGTCGAGCCCTTGAATCGGCGCGAGTTGGGCGGCGGCCTCGCTGTAATGGCCGCGCACCCACTCCCCTTCCTTGCCGACTTCATCGATCACGATCGCAAGGACGTCGCCGTTCTGTTGCGCGAAGGGCCGCGCGCTGAGAAAGAACTGGTGGTGACTCACGATACCCTCGGCATCGGCGAGCAGCCGCGCGTTCGTTTGCCGCCTGGCGGCTTCGAGGAACGGATCCCAGATCGCCCACGCATCGACCGCACCGCGCTCGAAGGCCGCACGTGCATCGGCGGGCGGCAGATACACGGGTTGGATCTCGCTGAACTTCACGCCGTTCTTCTGCAACGCGGCGACGAGAAACCAGTGCACATCCGAGCCCTTGTTCAGCGCAATCTTCTTTCCCTTCAAATCGGCCAAGGTTTTGATTGGCGCGTCCGGATGCACGAGGATGCCTTCGGCGTGCGGCGTTGGAATTTCATACGCCGTGTAGACGAAATTGGCACCCGCGGCCTGCGCGAACACGGGCGGCGCTTCGCCCACATAGCCGAAATCGATCGCGCCGACGTTCAGCCCTTCCAGCAATTGCGGCCCGGCCGGAAACTCGGTCCATTTGACGGTGATGCCAAGTGGCGCAAGCCGCTTTTCGAGCGTGCCGTGCGCCTTCAGCAATACCAGGGTGCTTGCGGCTTTCTGATATCCGATGCGAAGTTCTTTTGCATGTTCATCGGCGGCAAATGCGGCGGCGGAGAAGACCGGCAACGCGGCGGCGGCCAGCGTTGCGCCTACGCCGGCCAGTAACGTACGGCGCGTCAGCAGCGGATCACGGGACATGAGAATACTCGTCGAAAAAGAATTTAACGGACGCCAAAAGATGGTCCGATTGGCTCCGACGATAATTCGTCTGCGGGCCTGGACGAACCGATAAATTCGCATAAGCAAATCATGCGGCAGTAGCGAAGCATTGCCCAAAGCCCAACCTACCCCCTCCCGCTACAATCGACCGGCAAAACAAGCGCCCGCGACCACCAGCTCGCGGCTGCATCGATCGACTGCAAACGAACAGAGGAAAAAAGCCGCCGTGCCTGTAACGACAACACTGACACCGTGGGCCGCCCACGACACCCAACTGATCCTGTCGTGCGCGCTTGGACTAGCACTGATCATCATCTTCATCAGCGTGCTGAAGCTCGCGCCGTTCCTGTCGATCCTGGTCGGCACCTTCGCGGCGGGCTTCACGGCCGGCCTGCCGCTCGAAGCAGTCGCGAGCGCGTTCAGCAAAGGCGCCGGCGCGTTGCTCGGCGACGTCGGCATCATCATTGCGCTGGGCGCGATGCTCGGTGCGTTGATGGCCGAATCGGGCGCCGCCGACCGGCTCGTGTCGACGATCCTCGCGCACTCGACCCCGCGCACGCTGCCGTGGATGATGGCCGTCGTCGCGCTGCTCATCGGCCTGCCGCTGTTCTTCGAAGTCGGCCTCGTGATGATGGTGCCGATCATCTTCGTCATGGCGCGTCGCGCGCAGCAGCCGATTCTGCGCATCGCGATTCCCGCGCTCGCCGGTATGACGACGCTGCATGCGCTGCTGCCGCCGCATCCGGGTCCGCTGATCGCGGTGAGCGCGTTGCACGCCGATCTCGGTTTGACGTTGGGCCTCGGCCTGATCGTGGCGCTTCCCGCGGTGGTCCTCGCCGGTCCGCTGTATGGCATCTGGCTGTCGAAACGCATGCACGTCGTCGAGCCTGAAGAAATGGGCAAGCTGTTCACCGCCGAGCAGAACGGCTTCGAGCCGCCGGGCTTCGCGATCTCTCTGATCACGATCCTGCTGCCCGTCATTCTGATGCTCGGCCGCACGGTCGCGAAGCTGCTGCTCGAGCCCGAAACGTTGCTCTTCGATACGCTGAATTTTCTTGGCGAGCCGCTGATCGCGCTGGGCCTCACCGTGCTGTTCGCGGTGGTCGCGCTCGGCTGGTCGCGCGGCATGGCGCGCGAGCGCGTCGGGGGCATTCTGCGCAAAAGCCTGCCGCCGATCGCCGCGCTGTTGCTGACGATCGGCGCGGGCGGCGGCCTGAAACAGGCGCTCGTCGTCGCTGGCATCAGCACGACGATCGGCAAGATCGCGGTCGGGGCGCATATGCCGCTGATCTTGCTCGCCTGGTTGATCGCCGTCGCGCTGCGTCAGGCCACCGGCTCGGCGACGGTCGCCACGACGACGACGGCCGGCATCGTCGCGCCGGTCGTCGCGGGCCTCAGCGCGACGCACAATTCGCTGATGGCGCTCGCGATCGGCGCCGGCTCGGTGTTCTTCTGCCATGTGAACGACGCCGGCTTCTGGATGGTCCGCGAATATTTCGGACTCCAGCTTAAGCAGACTGTGCTGGTGTGGTCGGTCTTGCAGACGATCGTATCGGTCGTCGGTCTCGCGTTGACGCTCGTGCTGTGGAGCGCGTTGACGTGAGCACGGCGCGCGCGACAGCCTCACCCATTTGGGCAGCGTATTGACGCGCGCACAGCGGAACACGCGCGCAGAACCTCACGCGACGCCAGGCAGCAAGCCGCGCCTCGCGTCATCAACAACAGGAGCCACCGTCATGCTCGAATTGCGACCAACCTGCGAAGGCTGCGGCAAGTCACTTCCGCCGGACGCGCCCGACGCAATGATCTGCACCTACGAATGCACGTTCTGCGAGGTCTGCACGCTGACGAGGCTGCGCAACGTGTGTCCGAATTGCGGCGGCAATTTCGCGCATCGGCCGATTCGCACCCGCGCGCAACTCGCCAAACATCCGGCGCGTGCCGATACGCATCCTGTCGGCATCGATGAAGCATCGCATGCTCGCTTTTTCGAACGCTATCGCGACGTGCCGATCGGCGAGCGCTGAACTGCGGTGTGGCAAAGCGGCAAATCACTCGTCGCCGCTCACCTCTCCATCCACGTTCGCCACTCCGCTCGCCACATGCGCGGCGACCCGCAGCAGGCGGATCTGTTTGCGATAGTTCCGGCACCCGCTGCAGGTCGGCAGATGCAGGCGGATCGCGAGCCATTCGCCAGTCGACAGGGAGCGGTCGAGCGCATCGGATAGCAGCCGCGTGATGTCCTTACATTTCCCCATTCGCATCCTCGCTGGATAGGCCTTTTTCGCTCAGGCACGTGCGCAGCCGCAGCCGCGCGCGATAGATCAGCACGCTGCAATGATTCGCGTTGATCTGCAGTTCCGCGCAGATCGCCGCGATGTCGAGGTCGAGAAACTCCCGCATCATGAACACGCGTCCAATGTGCTCCGGCAAATGCTCGAGGCACATCTCGAACAGCGTCCAGAATTGCTGCCGGCGCAATGCAGTTTCGGGTGTCGGCCACGGACGCGGTTTGGTCTCGCGCGACCAGTGGCCGTTGTCCTTGAAGAGCTCGCGATCAAGCAGCGCCTCGCCGTCGAGTTCGGCTTCGAGCGCCGACAGATTGACCGTGCGCTGGCGCGCGCGCAGCGTGTCGACGAGCTTATGGCGCAGGATGCCGAACACCCAGGTCTTGTGCTCCGACTGCGCGGCGAAACGCGTGGCCTGAGTCCACGCGGCGGTCAGTGCTTCCTGCACGGCGTCCTCGGCGGCCGCGGCGTCGCGCAATTGCAGACGGGCGAAGCGAACGAGGTCACGCCGCAATTGCGCGAGATAAATGGGATCGTCCAGCGAGGGAGCGCCTGGCTGCGTCACGGCTTGCTCCGTCGCTGCGCTGTCGGCCGCGCGCTGCGCTGCGCGTGTCGTCCTGAAACGTCGTGATTCATGAGCAGATGGTCGTCCTCGCACGGTTTGCGGATGCGTGCGCCATTCTCCCTCACGTTCCTGCCCTAGCGAATCGGTATTGAACATATGCCCCTTGGCAATCGATGCCCGAGGAGCTTCGTCGCGCGGCGCGGCCGCTTATGACACCGGAAATTAATTGTTGCAAGAAATGATATTTCGAGTCTGCGCGCAACAGGGTTGTTGGATCGCCACACTGGCCGATCAACGCGTCGCGGTCGACCGCCAATTCAACGCAATCGCACAATAGCGATTATTTCAATTTATAAAATAATCTCTTCTCATCTTCGCTGTTTGTGGATGCGGGCCCGCTCGCTATTCTTCACGCCATCGATCGCATCAGATCGCGCAACCCACACACAAACGAGGACGCACACCATGAAACGCATTTTCTCCGCCCTGATCGCTTCGGCCGCGCTGTTCGCAGCGGCTTCGGGTGTCGCTCACGCCGACGCTCCGGCTTCGACCTGCAACGGCCCGGCGTCGTACTGCAACGTATTTTTTGGCAACTGATCGGCACGTCGAAATACGCAGCAAGGAAGCATGAGAAAAGGGCGCCGGCAACGGCGCCCTTTCGTATTCCAGTATTCAGCATTCGGCCTGCATGGGGATACGGCGGCGTCAAGCGGCCCCTTCTAGCCACGGCCGACGGACAACCCGCGAGTCCTAGCGGCTCGGCGCCTTCCCTCCGCCATCGAGTCCGGCGCCCGTGCGCCACACCTGTTTGCCTCGTTCCGACAACTCGCCGCAGCTATGCGTGGCATCGGCTTCGACGCCGTCGACGGCCATCTCGCCGCCCGCCGGCTCCTGCGCGCGCTGCCGCGCTTTCTTGCGCGCGGCGACCGCTTCGTCGTGGGATTTTCCTGCGTAGTCGAGACTCATGATCCAGTCCTCCAGAATGTCGATGGTGTCCATTTGCCTCAGATCGCCCTGGCCCGAAGGCATGCTTGATTGGCAAGGCAAAAGTTCCACTTATCCACAAGGTTATTCAGCGAATCTGTGGATAACTTTTCGAGCCGCGAGGTTATCCACCGACAGGTGCCGCAAGAATCCTTCCCGATCCGCTATGACCTGGCCAAATCCGCCAGGGCCCGGGCGTTTCGCGCGGCTTTTGCCTATGATGGACAGTTCGTACTCTCTGCGCGTCGAGCGCCTTACCTGAGGAAGCGAACATGGCCTATCACATTGCAGTGGTCGTCGGCAGCCTGCGGCGAGATTCGTTCAATCGTCAGCTGGCTCAGGCGGTGATTTCCCTCGCTCCAGCCGATTTCACCTTCGAATACATCGATATCGGCTCCTTGCCGCTGTACTCCCAGGACTACGACGCCGACTATCCCGAAGCCGGCAAGAAACTCAAGGAGCGCGTGCAAGCCGCGGACGGTCTGCTGTTCGTGACGCCCGAATACAACCGCTCGATACCGGGCGTGCTGAAAAACGCGCTCGACTGGGGCTCGCGGCCGTGGGGCACCAACTCGTGGGCCAACAAGCCCGGCGCGGTGATCGGCACCTCGGTCGGTGCGACCGGTAGCGCGCTCGCTCAGCAGCATCTGCGCAACGTGCTCGCCTATCTCGACGTCGCGGCGATGGGGCAGCCCGAGGTGTTCATCAAGCACGATCCAGCGGTGATCAACGAAAAAGGCGAGATCGTCAACGACGGCACGCGCAAGTTCCTGCAGACGTTCATGGACCGCTACGTCACGTGGATCAAGCGGCACGGGGCGGTGTAGCCGAGCCTCAGCGCCGCTGACCGCGTCCTGACCATCCGCCGAAGCAACGCGAACACAGCGCGCGCCGCGTAAGGCGGCCGCGCTCGTGTCGCTCGGCGCATCGCCTACACGTGGTGATGGCCGGTCACCCGCTCCCAGCCGTGCCGCACCGCGAGCTTGAAGCGCTCCCACGTGCTGTCCGGCGACGTGGTTTCCCAATGGCGGCGTGCTTCGGGCTCGATCTCATCCCACGGACGATTGCGGAATCGCGCGTCGCGAGCGATCTCCGCGCCGTAGCGATAGGCCGGCACATAGTCTTCATAGCGCGCGTTCGCGGCGGCGTACTGCTCGTCGTAGTGCGCGCGGAAATCTTCTTCGTACTCCAGATACTCGTTCGGCATCTGCGCGCCGGGACCGGTGCCCGGCTGCCCGCCTTCGGGGACGATGTCGGACGGCTGCATCACCGCGCCCGAACCTGGTACCGAGCCGGCGGCGATCGCGCTGCGTCCCGCATCGCCGGCGAGCGGATCGACGACGGGTTCGTTGACCGGATCGCTCATCGGCCGTTCGCTGATCGGCGGCGGCGCGAACGGCTTGGCGGCGGCGCCGATGTCCGCCGGCGGCATGGCGGTCAGCGGATCAGGGCGCGGGGTGGCGGGAGGGGGCATGGTGTCGGGTGCGGTCGTACCGGTCGCCGAAGTGGCGCCCGTCGCGCCGGCGATTCCGGTCGATTCGGTCATGGCCGCCGCACCCGCTGCGCCGCTGCTCGAATTTACGCCCGCCGCCCCCGGTGTCGCAGTGGTGTCGCGCATCCCGGGCGTCGCACCCGCCTCGGTCGTTACGCTCGACGTGCGCGGCGTTCCCGGCATCACCGCGCCGATGCCCAGCTCATCGAGTATCGAGTGATCGCGGTCGGTGGCGGCCGGCGTGTCCGCCTCGGGCGGGCGGTCGCCGATATCCGTCGCGCCGAGCCGCACGAGCGTATTGCGCGCCAGCTCCGCATGCGACTCGCTTGCCGCGTGGACGCACACGAGCACCGCGCCGCGCCGCATCGCCTCGGCATAACGCGCGGTGTCCGATGAGCGCGGCCCGGTCGAGAACAGGCTGGCGAGAAAGCGCTCGATATTCGCGAGCACGCCCGCGTTGGCGACTTCGCTGGTGGCCGAGCCAACCGAAGGTTCGGCGTTCGCCTGCAACTCGATCTTCTCGCGCGCAAAGCCGGTTTGCACGAGCGTATCGCGGGCGGTTTCGGCCTGCATGTAAGTGTCGAATAAACCAATCACGGTATGTTGCATGGTTGTCTCCCGACATGTTCTGCTGGAACGGGCGACGCTCGCGGCGTCGTCCCCTTGCCGTCTGAAGGCAAGCAACCTTCATGCCCCGCACCGCCGCGCGGCGCCGCCGCGTCCCATGCCCAGCCGCGCTGCCCGGCGTGCTACGCATGACGCGGGCTCACGATGAAAAAAGCGCGGCGTGTAAGCGCCGCGCTTTTTACAAGGCCCGGTAAATGACGCCGGCACGGCGCGGACATCAGGTATCGGCCGGATGCGTGGCGGCATCGTTGCTCGTTTGCACGGCGTCGTGCTGGATCGTTTCGAGCAGTTGCTCCAGCAGTCCGATATCGAACGGCTTGGACAGCACGCGCACGTTCGCGTGCCGCGCGCGGTCGAGCTCTTCCGCGTAGCCGGTGACGAGGATGACCGGCAGCTGGGGGTCGAACCTGAGCACCGCTTCGGCCAGATCGATGCCGTTCATCTTGCCGGGCATGTGGATGTCCGACAGCACCAGATCGAACGGCAGCGGCTCGCCGGTGCTCGCGCGCTTCACGCGGGCGTCGTCGAGTACACGCAGCCCCGTGTCGGCGTTGAACACGCAGGTGACCTGATGACCCATCATCTGCAGCAACGCCTCGGTGCCGGCGGCGACTTCTTCGTTGTCCTCGACGAGCAGCACACGCAGACCCTGCGGCACGCCGCTTTCGGTCGCTAGCGCTTCTGCAGGTCCGGCCGTGTGCGGCTCGGTCGACGCGCGCGGCAGATAGAGCCGCACCGAGGTGCCCGCGCCGATCGCGCTGTCGATTGCCGCGAGCCCGCCCGAGCCCCCGCAGAACGCGAAGACCTGCGGCAACCCGAGTCCGGTGCCCATGCCTTTGGGCTTGGTCGTGAAAAGCGGCTCGAACGCGCGCGCGAGCACGTCGGGCGCCATACCGGCGCCGGTGTCCTCGAGCGACAGCTGCACGAACTCGCCGGTCAGCGGAAAGCCGTCCTCGTGACGGAACACGACATTGCTCGCGCGCACCGTGAAGCGCCCGCCGTTGGCCATCGCATCGCGCGCATTGACGGCGATGTTGATCAGCGCGAGCTCGAGCTCGGCGACGTCGACGCGCACCGGCCAGGTATCAACGCCGCTATTGATCACGAGCGACACCTTCGCGCCGAGCGACGCGCGCAGCAGTTCGCGGCACGACGGCAGCCAGCGTTCGAGCGACAGCGTCTCGGTGCGCAGCGGCTGCTTGCGCGCGACGCCGAGCAGTTGCCGCGTCAGCGACTGGCCGCTCTTCAGCGCGCGCTCCATCGCCGACAGTTCGCGCTCCAGTCCGCCGACGCCGCGCCGTCGCACGATCTGCACGTTGGCCGACAGGATCATCAGCAGGTTGTTGAAGTCGTGCGCGACGCTGCCGACCAGCGTGCCGAGCGCTTCCATCTTGCGCGACTGGCGGTACGCGGATTCGATCGAGCGGCGCATCGATGCCTCGGCCTGCCAACGCTGCCACGCTTCCTCTTCGGCGCCGAGGCGGCGCAGCGACAGCCAGATCACGCACCACAGCGCGATCGACGGCGTGAACATCGACAGGACCAGCACGCTCAGGTGCTTGTACCAGGCGGCCCAGATCGCCGACGTGCGATAGCCGCACAGCACGTAGACCGGATACGAGCCGACGTGCCGGAAGGCGACGATCAGGTTGCCGCCGGCGAAGCTCGAGCGCATCCGCACGACGCCGGAGCGCTGCCCCTGCCTGACCGCTTCGGCGAACGGCGAATCGGACGCGAGGGCGGTCGGCTCGCGTGGGCCGCGCGGGTAATGCGCGAGCACCGCGCCGTCGGTGCGCACGAGGCTCATGATGATCGGCGTAGCGTCGCTGCTGCCGAGCAACTCGCGATAGAACGCGTCGAAATAGCTGGGCCGCAGCGCGATCGACACGACGCCCGCGAACGAGCCATTGGGCGCCTGGCGCTCGACGCCCATGTTGAACACCTGCTCGCCGCTCACATGCCCCGGCATCACTTTCGACACGCGTTCCAGCGCGTTGCCGTCGCGGATGCCGACGAAATCGTCGCGCTGGCCGATCGAATTTTCCGGCGACGGATACAGGCGGCTGCTCACGAGCAGCGTGCCATGCTGGCCGAAGATCGACACCGAGGCTACCTGCGGATAGCCGCCGCCCATCGTGCGCAACTTGTCGTGAATCGTGTGTTCGCGCGCGCGAATGCCGTCGTCGTCGAGGCCGTCGGTCAGATCGACGATGCGCGCGTTCAGCGTCTCGTTCATGTCGAACACCTTCAACGCGTGTTCTTCGGCGACCCGCACCGTGCGCAGCGCCAGATCGGTGGCGTCGGCCTCGCGCGAGCGCAGATCGGCGAATGCCATCGCCGCGACGTAGACGAACGGCAGCACGATCGCCGCGACCAGCAGCGCGATCAGCGTGATGCGACGCACCTGGAAATTCTGTTCCGGCACGGCCGGAAACGACGCGTCGTCCTGCTCGCGGGCAGGACGACGCGAAAGACGGCCCGCGCGCGCGGAGTCGACCCGGTCTGATGTCATTGTCGTTGACGCGAAAAGTCGTTCGGATGTGGCAGCCCCGTATCGGGCCGTTGCCGGCACCATGCCGCCTTCAGAACAAGCATAGACGCAGCACGGAAAAATTTGCCGCAAAGCGTGGGGGATGGGCGTCCGCCGTGCCGGCCGTTCTTTAAGAGCGGCTTTAAAACAGCGACGAATCGGGAAGCGCAAACGTACACAAAAGGATAAAGATAAAAAAATGTCCGCCTCGACGATAGATCCATTTCTGAAATTCGCCTAGCAGAGAAACAGATCGTTACCGTCAGCGATTCTGGCGAGTTGCTTTTGCGCGACTTTACTTCGACAATCCTCGCCACGATAAAAGGGCCGTTGCCCCCTCTGTGCGCCGGATCGTCAAGGTTCGCCAAACGCGTCCTGCTGCATTCGCACCCCCTCTCGCCAAAGGCAATTGCAATTCGACAGGCGCCACTGTACCTGGTCGCGCATCGGTCGGCATCACGCGAAGGTGTGCCACCCTCCGCTGTCGTGACGAACGAAATACGCACACAACCAGGCGCGGAAAGCGCGCAGATGAACCAGCCGATTCCTTTATCCGACCCGCCCAAACCGCCCGACCCGCCGTTGCCATGCTCCCCATTGTGATCGCCGACGATTCGCTGCTCGCCCGCAAGTTGCTCACGAAGGCACTGCCGCCCGACTGGGCAGTCGACGTGTCCTACGCGACGAACGGGCACGAGGCGCTCACGCTGTATCGCGAGGGCAAGGCATCGGTGATGTTCCTCGACCTGACGATGCCGGACATGACCGGCTACCAGGTTCTCGAAGCGTTACAGCACGAGGACCTCAACACCTTCGTGATCGTCGTTTCCGCCGACGTGCAGCCACTCGCCCAGCAGCGCGTGCGCGAGCTCGGCGCGATCGCGTTCATCGCCAAGCCGGTGACGCCGGAGGCGGTCCTGCCCATCCTCAAGGAGTACGGCTTGTATGTCTGAGCCCGCCTTCACCGAAGACCAGCGCGACGCGCTACAGGAAATCGCCAATCTCGCGATGGGCCGGGCCGCGACGCGGCTCGCGGGCCTGCTCGATTCGTTCATCGAACTGTCGGTGCCGCGCGTGCGGATGGTCGCGGTGAGCGACGCGGCGCGCACGCTGCGCGAGATGACCCATATCGACGACACGGTCAGCGCGGTGCGTCAGGGCTTTCGCTCGGACATCAAGGGCGAGGTGCTGGTGATCTGTCGCAGCGACAGCATCGCGCAGCTGTGTTCGCTCGTCCGCGACCCGTACGCGCGTTCGAGCTACGAGGAGGTCGGCGAGCGCGAACTGATGCTCGACGTCGCGAACCTGCTGTCCGGCGCGTGCGTGTCGTCGATACTCGACCAGCTCGGCCGCACGCCGGTGTTTTCCGCGCCGGGCATGCTCGGCGACACGCTGACGCTCGACGAAGTGTTCCAGCCCGGCGTGCTGCAATGGCAGGTGGCGCTGCTCGTCGAAGTGAATTTCGCGCTCGAACATCAGAGTTTTCGCGCGCATCTGGTGATGCTGATGGCCGAAGAATCAATCCGTCACATGAATGAAGCGCTCGATGCGCTGCTGTCCAGTATATGAACGTCTCCGTGGAATCGTTGAGCGACCTCGTGGTCGAGCGGGTCGGTTTTGGCATCTTCGTGCTCGACCGTGAACTGAAGGTGCTGATGTGGAATCGCTTCATGCAGGACCATAGCGGCCTGTCGGCGGAGCAGGTGGTCGGCCACTCGATCTACCAGAACTTTCCGGAGCTGCCGCGCGTGTGGCTGTCGCGCAAGATCGAGAGCGTGTTTCAGCTCGGCAGCTTTGCGTTCAGCTCGTGGGAGCAGCGCCCGTATCTGTTCAAGTTCGATCACGACCGGCCGATCACCGGTGGGGTCGACTTCATGCAGCAGGACTGCACGTTCATGCCGCTGATGCGCGGTCGTGAAGTGGTGGCCGTGTGCGTGACGATCTCCGACGTGACGCATGTGAGCATCGTGCAGCGCGAACGCGAGGAGGCGGTTGCGAAGCTGCAGGAGTACGCGAATCGCGACGGACTGACCGGCATCGCGAACCGGCGCTTTTTCGAAACGCGGCTGCGCGACGAGTTCACGCGCTGGCAGCGCTACGGCGGCGAGATGTCGATGTTGCTGTTCGACCTCGATCACTTCAAGAAGATCAACGACCAGTTCGGCCATGGCGTCGGCGATACGGTGCTGCGTGTGATGGCGCAGCGCGTCGCCGGCGTGGTGCGCGCACAGGACACCTTCGGGCGCTTCGGCGGCGAAGAGTTCGCGCTGCTGCTGCCGTGCACGCCGCTCGACGACGCGATGCTGGTGGCGGAGAAGATCCGTCGCGTGATCGAGGAAACGCCGGTGGAGCTGATCGGCACCAGCGTGCCGGTCACGGCGAGCCTCGGCGGCGCGACGGCGCGCGCCGGGGTGCCCGCCTACGACGTCCTGATCAACGAGGCCGACGCGGCGCTCTATAGCGCAAAGCGTCAGGGCCGCAACTGCGCGGTCGCGTTCCGGCTCGCGGGAGCCTGATTCGCTAGCGAGGGCGGCGCGGTCGAGGCCGCCGCGCCGCGCCCGGCGCCCTTCCTTCCCGTCCCCCTATTGACCGGCGAAACTGCGGTCACCGGCAAAGATTGCTATACTTTTCGCCGTTTCCGGCCGCCCAGCCGGATGTTTCGCGCGTGTCCGCGCGCGCGGGCCCACTGCCCTGCGGGTCGGCATAAAAACCTCTTTGAACGCCTTTCAGCGGGCGCCTCCAGCGGAGATCGTCTTGGCTGTTTCCAATCTTGTCGTGGACGATACTGAAATCGACGCCGCTGCCGCCACGTCCGGCAGCTCGTTTTATCTTGCGATGCGCATCTTGCCGGCGGCGCAGCGCGATGCGATGTACCAGGTCTACGCCTTCTGCCGCGCCGTCGACGACATCGCCGACAGCGACCTGCCGCGCGCCGAGCGCGCGGCCGGGCTCGAGCAATGGCGCGCCGACATCGACGCTTGCTACGCCGGCCAGCCACGCGCGTCGCTGCGCGCGCTGACGCGGCACATTCACACGTTTCATCTGCAACGCGAGGATTTTCACGCAATGATCGACGGCATGGCGATGGATGCCGCCGCCGACATCTGCGCGCCCGACGACGCCACGCTCGACCTCTATTGCGACCGCGTCGCGAGCGCGGCCGGCCGTCTGTCGGTGAGGATATTCGGGATGCGTGACGAGCCGGGCCGGCTGCTCGCGCACCATCTCGGCCGCGCGCTGCAGCTCACCAACATCCTGCGCGATATCGACGAAGACGCCGTCATCAACCGCTGCTATCTACCGCGCGAGCTGCTCGCGCGCGAAGGCATCGCGGCCACGGACCCGCGGCAGATCGCTGACGATCCGACGCTGCCGCGCGTCTGCGCGACGCTCGCCGAGCGCGCGAAGCAGCACTTCGCCGAGTCCGACGCGATCATGGATCGCGAGCCGCGCGCTCAGGTGCGCGCGCCGCGCATCATGTCGGGCGTCTATCGCGTGCTGCTCGAGCGCGCGCTGGAGCGCGGCTTCGACGTTCCGCGCACGAAGGTCCGCAAGCCGAAGCTGCGCCTGCTGTGGATCGTCGCGCGTTACGCGCTTTTCTGAGCTGATGCCGAAGCTCGTCCACGTGGTCGGCGCGGGCGTGGCCGGGCTCGCCGCCGCCGTGCAACTGCAGCGGCGCGGCGCGCGGGTCGTGCTGCACGAAGCGCAGGATCACGCGGGCGGCCGCTGCCGTTCGTACTACGACGCGAAGCTTGGTGCGACGCTCGACAGCGGCAATCACATCGTGCTGTCGGCCAATGCCGCGACGCTCAACTACGTGCGCGCGATCGGCGCCGCCGACGAACTGGTCGGTCCCGCGCAGCCCGAGTATCCGTTCGTCGATCTGGCCACGCGTTCGCGCTGGAGCGTGCGTCTGTCGCCGGGGAGTTTGCCGTGGTGGATTTTCGATGTGCACGCGCGCGTGCCGAACACGGGCCCGACCGATTACCTGTCGCTCGTGCCGCTGCTGTTTGCGAAACCGGGCCGCAGCGTCGCGCAGACGATGCGCTGTCACGGTCCGCTGTGGGAACGGCTGCTGCGGCCGCTGCTGCATGTGCTGCTGAATCTGGAGCCGCGCGACGCCTCGGCCGAACTGACCGGCGAGCTCGTGCGCGAAACGCTGCTCGCGGGCGGGCTCGCGTGCCGGCCGCTGGTCGCGCGTAATGGTCTTGGCAGCGCGTTCGTCGATCCGGCGCTGCGTCTGCTGCAACATGGCGGCGCGACGATCCGGCTCGGTTCGCGTCTGCGCGACATCACGTTCGCGGCCGACCCGGCCCGTGTGCAGGCGCTGCATTTCGACGATGAGAGCATCGCGCTCGGCGCGAACGAGGCGGTGATTCTCGCGCTGCCGCCCGAAGCCGCGGTGGCTCTCGTGCCGGGCCTGCGCGCGCCGACGCGTTTCGCGGCCGTGCTCAACGTGCATTTCGCGGTCGAGCCGCCGTTCGGCCTGCCGCAGATCACCGCGCTGCTGAACGGAACGGCCGAATGGTTGTTTGCGTTCGACGACCGCCTGTCGGTGACGCTCAACGGCGCCGAGCGGCTCGTCGACACGCCGCATGACGTGCTGGCGGCGACCGTCTGGGCCGAGGTCGCGCAGGCGGTCAATCTGCCGGCCGCGCCGCTGCCGCGCTGGCAGGTGGTGATGGAATCGCGCGCGACGTTTGCCGCGCTGCCCGCGCAGGAGACATTGCGGGCGGGCACGCGCACTCGCTGGAACAATTTGCTGCTCGCGGGCGACTGGACGGCCACCGGCCTGCCCGCGATGCTCGAAGGCGCGATCCGCTCCGGCCAGAAGGCCGCGGATACGCTGCTGAATCAACCGATGGAACGCAGATGAACGACTTATCTCACACCCAGCCGCTCGACGCGGCGCTGCCCGAAGCCGCCGATGCGGCGCCGGACCTGGCCGAAGCTGCCGTGGTTGCCAACGCGCCCGCCGTGGCGGACGCATTGGCAACCGCAACGCCGGCGCCCGTGCAGGGCGCGAGCCCGCTCGACGCATCGATCACGCGCGCGACCGATGCGATCCTGGCCGCGCAGCAGCCGGACGGCCATTGGGTCTACGAACTCGAAGCCGACGCGACGATTCCGGCCGAATACGTGTTGCTGGTCCACTATCTCGGCGAAACGCCGAACCTCGAACTCGAACAGAAGATCGCCCGTTATCTGCGCCGCATCCAGTTGCCGAACGGCGGCTGGCCGCTCTTCACCGACGGCGCGCTCGACATCAGCGCGAGCGTGAAGGCGTACTTCGCGCTGAAGATGATCGGCGACCCGGTCGATGCCGAGCACATGGTGCGCGCGCGCGACGCGATCCTCGCGCACGGCGGCGCGGAACACGTGAACGTGTTCACGCGAATCTTGCTCGCCCTCTTTGGCGTGGTGTCGTGGCGCGCGGTGCCGATGATGCCGGTCGAGATCATGCTGCTGCCGGTGTGGTTCCCGTTCCATCTGTCGAAGGTGTCGTACTGGGCGCGCACGGTGATCGTGCCGCTGCTGGTGCTCAACGCGAAGCGGCCGCTCGCGCGTAATCCGCGCAAGGTGCGCATCGACGAGCTGTTCCGCGGCGCGCCGGTGAACACCGGCATGAACGAGCGCGCACCGCATCAGCACGCGGGCTGGTTCGGCCTGTTCCGTTGTGTCGATTCGGTGCTGCGCGCGGTCGATGGCCTGTTGCCGAAGGCGACCCGCGAGCGCGCGATCCGTGCGGCGGTCGCGTTCGTCGACGAACGGCTGAACGGCGAGGACGGCCTCGGCGCGATTTTCCCGGCGATGGCCAACTCGGTGATGATGTACGACGGTCTCGGCTATGCGGCCGATCATCCGCATCGCGCGATCGCTCGCAAGTCTCTCGACAAGCTGCTCGTCATCAAGGACGACGAAGCCTATTGCCAGCCGTGTCTGTCGCCGGTGTGGGATACGTCGCTCGCCGCGCACGCATTGCTCGAAACCGGCGAAGCGCGCGCCGAACAGGCGGCCGAACGCGGGCTCGCGTGGCTGCGTCCGCTGCAGATTCTCGACGTGCGCGGCGACTGGATTTCGCGCCGCCCCAAGGTGCGGCCGGGCGGCTGGGCGTTCCAGTACAACAACGCGCATTTCCCGGATGTCGACGATACCGCGGTGGTCGCAATGGCGATGCACCGCTCGGCGGCGCTCACGCAATCCGATGTCGATCGCGAAGCAATTGCCCGCGCGCGCGAATGGGTGGTCGGCATGCAAAGCAGCGACGGCGGCTGGGGCGCGTTCGAACCGGAAAACACGCAGTACTACCTGAACAACATTCCGTTCTCGGACCACGGCGCGCTGCTCGATCCGCCGACCGCGGACGTGTCGGGCCGCTGTCTGTCGATGTTCGCGCAGATCGGCGAGCTGCCGCAAAGCAGCGAGCCGGCGCGGCGCGCGTTCGACTACATGCTGCAGGAGCAGGAGTCGGACGGCAGCTGGTACGGCCGCTGGGGCCTGAACTACATCTACGGCACATGGACCGCGCTGTGCTCGCTGAACGCGGCCGGCATGCCACACGACGACCCGCGCATGCGGCGCGCGGTGCAATGGCTCGTGTCGATCCAGAACGACGACGGCGGTTGGGGCGAGGGCGGCGAGAGCTACAAGCTCGACTATCGCGGCTACGAGCGTGCGCCGAGCACCGCGTCGCAGACAGCTTGGGCGCTGCTCGGACTGATGGCGGCGGGGGAGGTCGATCACGAGGCGGTGGCGCGCGGTATCGCCTATCTGCAGCGTGAGCAGCGCGAGCATGGGCTGTGGGACGAAACCCGGTTTACCGCGACCGGCTTTCCGCGCGTGTTTTATCTGCGCTACCACGGCTATCGCAAGTTCTTCCCGCTGTGGGCGCTCGCGCGCTTCCGTCATCTGAAGCGCAATGGGCTCACGCGCGTCACGGTCGGGATGTGACGGATGTCCGTGTCGATGACGCCGTCCGTGGGGACGGGCGATAGCAGCTTGCCGGTGATCGTCGTGACGGGCATGGCGTTCGAGGCGCGCATCGCACGCGGCGACGGCAGCGTGCGCGTCGAAGTCGTGTACGCGGCGCGAGCCGATCTGCTCGAGCGCGCGCTGAACGCGGCGGTCGCTCGCGGCGCGGCGGGGATCGTCAGTTTCGGCACGGCGGGTGGGCTCGCGCCGGATCTGCAGCCGGGGGCGCTGATCGTCGCGGATGCCGTGCATGGGCCGTTCGGGCGTATCGACACGGATCGGCAATGGGCGGAGCGGATTGCCGCCGCCGTGACCAACGTCAGGACGGCCGAAGGGCTCGCGGGACGTCTGCGCCGTGGCGCGATGGCGGCAGTCGCCGCGCCGCTGATCACCGCCGAAGACAAACGCGCGCTGCACGAATCGACCGGCGCGCTCGCAGTGGATATGGAATCGCACATCGCTGGCGCGACCGCTGCCGCTCACGGTCTGCCGTTCGCCGTGTGTCGCGCGATCGTCGATCCGGCCTGGCGCACGCTGCCGCCGGCCGCGACCGCTGGTTTGCGCGACGACGGCAGCACCGCCCTCGGGCCAATTCTGCGCGAATTGCTGCGGCAGCCGTCGCAACTCGGCGCGCTGCTGCGACTCGCCGGTGATGCGCGCGCCGCGCGGACTACGCTGGTCGAGGCGCGGGAGGCCTTGGGAAAGGGCGGCGCGCTACGGATCGCGGGCGTCAGCAGTTGAGCGACGGGGATGGCGGTTAGCCATCCCGACTGCGTCTGGGGCCGGCAGCAAGTCGCTAGCGCGGGCGTGACCTACCCCTGGAGCGGCGACTCGAGTCTTCGCCCAGGTCCCTTAGGCGGTTGCGCAGCCGCTGGTTATCTGCGTAAAGCCCCGCAAATGCCAGTATGAACAGTAGCAGCGGAAACCACTGGCCGCTGTAGCGAATCAGCGCCCATGCGATCGCCGCACAGGCGATAGCGGCGAGCAGAAGCGCCACTTTATCGACGATCCAATTCATACCAATTCAGCTCGATGTAGCGCCAGACAGGCGTAGTGCCGGCGCGCTGGCCTGTTTGTCAGCACTTCCGGATGGCGATGGATGAATGCCAGCATCGACTCTGGAACGACCAATCCGAGGCGGGCCGTTGCAATTCGCGCAGTGACCGCCGCGCTGCTGGTGCCGCACATTATCGCTGCCTTGGTCGCGACGATCAGCGAACCGATGCATGCACCGACGTAGAACGCCGCACTTAGCGCGCCAGCGACGGATAGCGCCTCCAGTGTCGTTGTTGCGCCGATCAACTCGGCAACCGTTGCGCTAGGTCCAAGTGTCTTCAGCGCGTTGAGCATGGCCGTGATATTGGACGTCGCCGTCTCGAGAGTGCCGAACAGGCTGCTCGGCGAAGGAAGGCCCAACGCGTTCGTATTTGCTGCAAATGCACTCCTGAAGTTGCCACAAGTGACCGAATTCATAGATTGTCTGCCTCCGTCGTAGTTGGGGATGCCAACGTTAGATACCGACCGAGCCCGAACCAATCAGCGACTTCTTAAAAACTGCCGGGACAATGATGGACGTGCCTCCTAGCCATCGCCCGAAGCGGTTGACCACTAGCGGTGGTCCATCGTGAGCCCCCAAGACTATCAGCACGATTAATTATGCAATTTTGAAATACTAGGGAAAACCCCTACTTTTGGTACAATGCTAGTGTTAACCCTTAGGTTCCGGCGCATGACGCGCCCTCCCGGGAGCCTCAGACACGGAGTACCAAATGAATTTCCACACGAGAAAATGGGTCAAGCCCGAAGACCTGAATCCCAACGGGACATTGTTCGGCGGCAGCCTGCTACGCTGGATCGACGAAGAAGCCGCGATCTACGCGATCTCTCAGCTGGACAATCAGCGCGTCGTGACCAAGTTCATGTCAGAGATTAACTTCGTCAGTTCGGCACGCCAGGGCGACATCATCGAACTGGGCATGACCGCCACGCATTTCGGCCGCACGTCGATCACGCTGCGCTGCGAAGTGCGCAACAAGATCACACGCAAGAGCATTCTGACGGTCGAGAAAATGGTATTCGTCAATCTCGACGAAAACGGCGATCCGGTGCCACATGGCCGCACGCGTATCCGTTATGCGGACGAGCAGTTCGCTCACTATCGCGCGAACTCCAAGCCAGTGCCGCAAACGGCACCAGTCGCGGCGGTCGAGGAAGATCGGGGCGCGGCGCGCAGCGAGGTCGAGAGCCTGCACTGAGCGGGTTGCAGCGCTGCCCGCGGGCTTGGTCGGGCGACGTTTGGCTGTACTTCCCGCGGGGCACCCATCGAGGGCGCCCGCTGTGCCTTGGAGCGCTGGATCGACGTGCCCAGATCCCCTGGAGCGCTATTGCGGGGCCGACGCCGGCTCAGCAGGCACGGCTGGCGTAGCGCCCGCGCCACTGTCACCCGGATCGGTGTAGTTCGGCAGATCCCCGCTGGGCGCGTTGGTCGCTCCACCGGAAGCCCCATTGGGCGCCGGCGAGGACTCACCCGGATCGTTGTAATTCGGCAGCGCACCGGGCGCGCCCTTGGCCGCGCCGCCCGCTCCCGAAGCGCCATTGGGCGTCTCGCGCACATCGCCCGGATCGGAGTAATTCGGCAGGCCGCCCGCCGGCGCGCCTGCCGCTGGGGCGGCAGCCGGGCCCGTATCGCCGTGATCGTCGTAGTTCGGCAGCGGCGGAGGGTTATTGCTCGTGCCGCGCAGCCGCGCGAGGCGCTGCTGCAAAAAGGCATCACGAACGAACGAGTACTTGTCGAGCGCAGCCTGCTCCAGAAGGGTGGTCGCGCCGAGCAGATCCGAACGTGTGCTCACGAACTGCAGCACGTACAGCGGATTGCGGGTCGCGGGTTCGATATAGTTCAGCGGATTGAACTTCACATCGACGACGAGCCCCATGCTGTCGCGCACCGTGCTCGGCCCGAACAGCGGCAGCACCAGATACGGACCCGACGGAATGCCCCAATGCCCGAGCGTCAGACCGAAGTCCTGATGATGCTTGGGCAGGCCGGCCGGCGTCGCCCAGTCGAGCAGGCCGCCAATACCAAACACCGAGTTGAACGCGAAGCGCATGATGTCTTCGGTCGCATCGGTGATCTTCAGTTGCAGCAGCGCGTTTGCGGCGTTGGTGAGGTCGCCGAGGTTCGAGAAGAAATTGCTGACGGCGGTGCGCAGCGGCTGCGGCGTCACTTTCTGGTAGCCCTTCGCGACCGGCACCGCGATATAGCGATCGACTCCGTCATTGAAATTGAAGATCACCCGGTTCACCGGCTCGAACGGATCGCCCGGCTTGCGATCCGGAGCGGTCGCGCAGCCGGAAATGAGACCCGCGGCGGTGAGCGCCAGCGCGGTGTTACGCAGCTTCATGCTTATATTCCTTTTTGCTTCCCGCGACGTTGACGCGGCTTGCCCATCAGCACCGGCTGGAAAACCACTGCGCCGATCAGCGTGCAGAACAGCGAAAGCACGAGCAGCCTCCCCATGCTGGACGTGCCCGGATGGTGCGACAGCCACAGGCTACCAAACGCGGTGGCCGTTGTGGCGGCGCTGAACAGCACCGCATGCGTGAGGCTCGACTGCAACAGGCCGGTCTGGCCGTGGCGCCACGCCATCACGAAGTAGATCTTGAACGCGACGCCGACGCCGAGCATCAGCGGCAGCGCGATGATGTTCGCGAAGTTCAGCGGCATGCCGAATACCACGCACAGTTCGAGCGTGACGATCGCGGACACCAGCAGCGGCACCAGCGTGCGCAGCACGTCGCCGACACGGCGCAGCGCGACCCACAGCAGCACGGCGATCGACAGCAGCGCATAGACGGCCGCCTGCAGGAACGCCTTGATGATCGTGTTGGCCGAATGCAGGATCGAGATCGGTCCGCCGATCGCGCCCGGCTCCGCCCTCTTCACCGCGTGCGCGAAGCGCGCGAGCATCTGGTCGTCGTTTGGATCGACGCCGGGCGGCACCTTCGGCGCGATATCGACGAGCGCATGACCGCCCTTGCCGATCCACATCGCGGTGATGCCCGGCGGCAGGGTCTGCTGGGTTATTTCGGTCGGCTGCAGAAGGTTCTCAAGCTGCTTCAACGCGATGCGCAGCGTGTCGGACATCGCGACTTCGGCGCGGTCGCGCGTGGCGGCGTCGGCGGCGGCGAGCTTTTGCAAGGTCGCGGACAGGTGCTGCGCGTCCGCCGCGCCCGGGCCCGGATGGTCCTCGGCCGCGAGCGACAACTGATTCGCCGCGCGCTTCAATGCGGCGACGCGCAACTCGTCGGTGGCTTGCGGCGCGGGCTGCTGTTGCAGCGCCGGCAGCAGCTGTTGCGCGGCGCTCGCGATCAGCATCATCTTCTGCTGCTGGTCGGCCGGCACGAAGGTGCTCAACGTGTTGACGCGGCCCACTTCCGGCAGCTTGCGCAGTCGCTCGGCCATCGCGTTGGCGTCGGCAAGCGACGGCGCCAGCGCCTGCACGTTGTTCACCGCGGCTTCGGGCGAATCCTTCAGCGACAGCAACGTTGCCATCGACTCGGTGTGCGGGTCCTTCAGATGCAGCGGATTGAAGTCGAAACGCAGGTGCGTGAGCAGCGGTGTCGCGCCGATCACGACGAGCAGCGTGCCGATCAACACCGGCTTGCGATGGTGGTCGAGGAAGTCGTCGACGGGCTCGAGCTGCTTGAAACCGGGCGAGGCGACTTCGCCCGGCGGATTGAAGAGCTTCAGCAGCGCTGGCAGCAAGGTCATGTTGGTGAAGTACGCGACGAACATGCCGACGCCCGCGATCTGGCCAAGCTCCGACACGCCGCGATAAGCGGTCGGCAGGAACGAGAAGAAGCTCAGCGCGACTGCCACGGCCGCGAGCGTGAGCGGCACGCCGATGCTGTGCGCAGTGTGCATCAGCGCGGCCGACAGCCGGTCGTCGCGGTTGCGCTCCTCGCGATACTTGACGCCGAACTGCACGCCGAAATCGACGCCGAGCCCGACGAACAGCACCATGAACGCGACCGAAATCATGTTGAGCGCGCCGACCATCAACAGGCCGAGCGCGGCCGTAATCGCGAGGCCGACGAACAGCGTGATGAACACGGCCGCGATCATGCGGCCCGAGCGCAGCGCGAGCCACAGAATGATCAGGACGACGATGAAAGTGCCGATGCCGTTCAGCACCGCACCGTCCTGCACTGACGCGAACTCCTCGTCGGCGAGTGGCTGCTCGCCGGTCAGGCGGATCGTCGCACCGTAGCGCTCCTGGAGATGCAGCGAGACCGCGGTTGCGCGAATCGCCCTCGACGCGCTCGCGCCCGGCTCCAGCGCGTCGTAGTTGACGACCGGATGCACGACGACAAACGAACGCGCCGGATCGGTGGCGGCGCTTTTATCGACGAGAGCGCGCCACGAGAACGCGGCGGGCTGGCCGGCCAGCACGCGATCGAGCGTGTTCGCGCTTTGCGCAAGCAGCCGGCTCATGTCAGGGAGTTTGACCTGGCCGAGTTGCAGCGGCAGCAGCAGGGTCGTAGTCAGCGTGCCGGCGAGACCGGTCAGGCTCGGATCATGCGCAAGTTGATTGACGAGCGGGCGCGACTGCACGAGTTGCGAGGTGGTGGACATCACCTCGTCGGTGGACAGAAACAGCAGGCCGTTGTGTTCGAAGAAGGGGCCGCCGGCGGGCTGCGAGACCGACGTGAACTCCTTCGGATCGGCTCTGAGCGCGGCGGTCAGCGCGTTGGCGGCGGCGTCGGCGAATTCGGGCGCGCGCGCCTCAACCACCACCAGCACGGTGTCGCCACGGTCGGGGAAGGCGGCGTCGAGCGCGTTCTGGACTGCCGCCCATTGCTTGTCGGTCTCGATGAGACGGCTGATGTCCGTGTTGATCTTGAAGTTATGCGCGACGTATATGCCGCTCAGGACAGCGAGCACGATCGACAGCGCGATGATCCTGAGCGGATGACGCACCGAATACGCGACGAGACGGACGATAGATGACTTCAGCATGTAGGCGGACGTGGCCTTATCACGGGTGTTGTTTTTGACGAAGGTGCATAAGTATACAGAGCCCGGGCAAGCAAGCCCGACTTCGGTAGCAAGTACGGCTCCTGACGGCTTCGTCCGGATGGGAACGTAATCCCCGCTATACTGGTGTACCTCTCTTTAGCCGCGGGGCTGCGGCCCGTCGGCGCTACTTCTTTCGAGTCATGACAAGCGTATGAAACGATATCTGACTGCTTTTGTGGCTGCGGCCGTGGTATCCACGGCGGCGTTTGCGCAGAGCGCACCCGACGCGGTGGTAAAAAGTGCAGTCCAGGGCACGGTGACTGCAATGAAGGCTGACCCGCAGGCGCGCGGCGGCGACATGGCGAAGATCACCGAGGTCGTCCAGACGCACTTCCTGCCCGCCACCGACTTTCAGCGCACCACACGTATCGCGGTAGGCAAGCCGTGGGCGACCGCGACGCCGGAGCAGCAGAAGCAACTGTACGAGCAGTTTACGCTGCTGCTCACGCGTACCTATGCCGCATCGCTGTCGCAACTGCGCGACCAGGACGTGAAGTTCCAGTTTGCGCCGGTCAGCGTGCAAGGCGGCGCGACCGACATCGTCGTGCAATCGCACGTGATCAGCAACGGCGGCGATGACTCGATCGACTACCGGCTCACCAAGGGGCCGTCGGGCTGGAAGATCTACGACATCAACATGATGGGCGCGTGGCTGATCCAGGTGTATCAGACGCAGTTCGCCGACCAGATCGCCAAAGGCGGCATCGACGGGCTGATCAAATTCCTGACCGCGCATAATGCGCGCGGCGCGTAAGCGGGTCGGTCGACAGAAGTTTCAATCGGTAAAAGAAAAGCGCGGTGGCCTTGATTGGCCACCGCGCTTTTTTTCGAGCTGCTTGCGCTAACGATCAGGCGCAATAGAGGGGCGGCGCGCGGCCGCTCTCCTGTCGAACGCCTCAGTGCGCGGCCGTCGCGGTCTCCACCTTCTTGCCCTTGCCGGCGCGCGTGATTTCTTCGAGCTTGATCTCGACGTGACGCGAGAACACGTACTCGGCGGGACGCTGCTTGTCGAGCGGAATGTCCTGCGCGAACGCGCCCGTGGTTTTCGGGCCGCGCATGCTGACCTTCAGCGCCTTCAGCGGATGCGCAACCGTGTCCATCACGGCCGTCGCTTCGAAACCGCAGTGGACCATGCAGTCCGCGCACTTCTCGTAGTTGCCGGTGCCGTACTTGTCCCAGTCCGTGGTTTCCATCAGTTCCTTGAAGGTCTTCACGTAGCCTTCGCCGACCAGATAGCACGGTTTTTGCCAGCCGAACACGGTACGCGCCGGGTTGCCCCACGGCGTGCATTCGTAGGTCTGGTTGCCCGCGAGGAAGTCGAGGAACATCGCCGACTGGCTGAACGACCAGTTCTTGCCGTTGTTGCCGCGCTTGAAGATTTCGCGGAACAGCTGCTTGGTCTTGTCGCGGTTCAGGAAGTGCTGCTGATCCGGCGCGCGCTCATACGCATAACCCGGCGATACCGTGATGCCGTCGACGCCCATCGGGCCCAACGTGTCGAAGAACTTCGCCACGCGTTCCGGCTGCGCGTCGTTGAACAGCGTGCAGTTGATGTTGACGCGGAAGCCGCGGCGCTTCGCTTCGCGGATCGCGGCCACGGCCTTCTCGTACACGCCTTCCTGCGACACCGAGTGATCGTGCGCTTCCTTGTCGCCGTCAAGGTGAACCGACCACACGAAGTACGGATTCGGCTCGTAGTCGTCCATCTTCTTTTCCATCAGCAGCGCGTTCGTGCACAGGTACACGAACTTCTTGCGCGCCATGATGCCCTTGACGATCTGCGGCATTTCCTTGTGCAGCAACGGCTCGCCACCCGCGATCGACACGACCGGCGCACCGCATTCGTCGACGGCCTGCAGGCATTCTTCCAGCGACAGACGCTGGTTCAGAATCGGATCCGGATAGTCGATCTTGCCGCAGCCATTGCAGGCGAGATTGCAGCGAAACAGCGGCTCCAGCATCAGGGCGAGCGGATAGCGTTTGTTGCCGGAGAGATGCTGGCGCATGATGTATGCGCCGACGCGGACTTTCTGTAGCAGCGGAATAGACAAGGCGTCCTCCTTAAACTTCGCGTGCAGCGAGTGGTTGCATCAGTTTCGATGGCAACTTGAATTCGACTTTTTCTTCACGGCCCGCCATCGTCGTGACATCGACGGGCCCCAATGCGCGTAGCGCATCGATTACGTTTTCGACCATTTCTTCGGGCGCCGACGCGCCGGCCGTGATGCCGACCGTGTGCACGTTGGCGAACCATTCCGGCTTCACTTCGGAGCCGTCGGCGACGAGGTAGCTCGCCACGCCGCTCTCGCTGCCGATTTCGCGCAGCCGGTTCGAGTTCGAGCTGTTGGTCGCGCCGACCACCAGCAGTACATCGACCTCTTTGCTCAATTCGCGCACCGCCGCCTGGCGGTTCTGCGTTGCATAGCAGATGTCGCGCGTGTCGGGACCGACCATGTCGGTAAAGCGGCGCAGCAGCGCATCGATGATGCCGCGCGTGTCGTCGACCGACAACGTGGTTTGCGTCACGTAGGCGAGCGGCGCATCGACCGGCAACTCGAGTTTCGCGACTTCTGCCTCGCTCTGCACGAGCAGCACCGTGCCGGGGATCTGGCCGATCGTGCCTTCCACTTCGGGATGGCCGGCGTGGCCGATCAGGATCAGCGTGCGGCCGGCGGCCACGTACTGACGACCCTGTACGTGCACCTTGGTCACGAGCGGGCAGGTTGCGTCGAGCACGTCGAGGCCGCGCGCTTCGGCATCACGTTCGACGGTCTGCGCAACACCATGCGCGCTGAATATCGCGACGGCACCTTGCGGCACTTCATCGAGTTCCTCGACGAAACGCGCGCCCTTCTGGCGCAGATTGTCGACCACGTGACGATTATGGACAATCTCGTGGCGGACATACACGGGCGCGCCGTGTTGCTGTAACGCACGATCGACGATTTCGATTGCGCGGACAACGCCCGCACAAAAGCCGCGGGGCTGAGCAAGGATGACTCGCATAAGTTGGCGAACTCCGACTAACGCGGGTTTCGAAGAAGTCGTGAAACTGACTTTATCGCCGCGCTCATCTTGATTAGTTGACGTCTTGAGCCCCGGCGACCGGCCGGTACAGCAAAACCAAACGCGCATTCTAACGCTATCGGGGCCACTTTGCTTTTTGCTGCGGCCCGTGTGTTGGCCGCTTGCCGCAGCCGCCGGGCCGTGCGGAGGACCGGGGCGGCGAGCGTTACAACGATGTAAGGAGTCAGCGCGGGATTGCCTCGTAACGCGCCCGACCATGACCGCACACTGCACCGTCACGGCGGAACCCTTAAACTACCGATCCTTGCCGCGCGGACATCGCGCTGTATTACAGAATGGTTTCGAGGCTCGCTGGATGGACGTCGATCAGCACGAAAACTTTCCGATCGCGAGCGTGTTGCTGCCTAAGGCCCTACGCGCGCCTGTCGGTATTATCTATCAGGTCGTGCGCACTGCGGCCGATATCTCCGCCGAAGGCCAGTGGAGCGCCGCCGAGCGGCATGCCCGGCTGGCCGATTTCCGCGCCGGCCTCGACGCGATCGCGCAACGGCGCGCCGCGCCCGTGCATGCGCTGTTGTTCGGCAAGCTCGCTGGCGTGATCGCGCAATACGAGCTGCCGCTCGAACCGTTCTACGATCTGCTCGACGGGTGCGCGCAGGACATCGATACGAATCGCTATGCGGATCGCGCCGCGCTCGTCGACTATTGCCGCCGCTCGGCGCATCCGGTCGGGCATCTGCTGCTGCATCTGGTTGGGGCGGCGACGCCGCACAATCTTGCCGACGCCGACGCGATCTGCACGGCGTCGCAGCTGATCAGCTTCTGGCTCGACGTCACCGCCGACTGGCAACGACAGCACGTGTACCTGCCGCAAGCCGATTTGCGCCGCTTCGGCGTGACCGAGGCGCAGATTGCCGATGGTGTCGTCGACGATGCGTGGCGCGCGCTGATGGCGTATGAAATCGCGTTCGTGCGCGCCACGCTGGTCCGCGGCGCACCGCTCGCGCTGCGCATGCCGGGGCGGCTCGGCATCGAGCTGTGCGGCGCGGTGCATGCAGGCTTTCGGTTTCTCGAGCGCATCGAGCGCGCGGATTACGATGTGTTCCGCGCGCGCCCGGTCCTCAATCTGTTCGACTGGTGCGTGGTGGCGGGGCGCACCCTGAAAATGCGACTATCCAGACGCGTCGGCATGGCGGCGCGCTCAATCGAGGGTAATGCTTAATGGCGGCGGTCCTGTTCGTTCTTTCGTGTGTTTCCCTGCTGATCTGGTGCGTGCTGCTGTTCGCGCGTGGCGGCTTCTGGCGCGCGCGCCCCGCCGCGCCGCTGGCCATCACGGCGCGCGACGCATGGCCGGCCGTCGCGGCCGTCGTACCGGCGCGCAATGAAGTCGACGTAATCGCCGAGGCGGTCACGTCGCTGCTCGAGCAGGACTATGCAGGCGCGTTCCACGTGATCGTCGTCGACGATCACAGCACCGACGGCACCGCCGACGCCGCGCGTGCCGCAGCGCTGCGGCTGCAATGTCCGGAGCGCCTCACCGTGCTGAGCGCGAAGCCGTTGCCCCCAGGCTGGTCTGGCAAGGTGTGGGCGCAGTCGCAGGGCATCGAAGCGGTGCGCACGCTCGATCTGCCGGCCGAATTCCTGTTGCTGACCGATGCCGACATCGGCCATCCCGCCGAGGCGTTGACGCAGCTCGTCGCGCGCGCGGATGCCGAAAAGCGCGACCTCGTCTCGCTGATGGTCCGGCTGCGCTGCGATTCGTTCTGGGAAAAGGCGCTGATTCCGGCCTTCGTGTTCTTCTTCGCGAAGCTGTATCCGTTCGCGTGGGTCAACAATCCACGCAACCGCACCGCGGCCGCGGCGGGCGGCTGCATGCTGGTGCGCCGCGCGGCGCTCGAGGAAGCGGGCGGCATCGAGTCGATCCGCGCCGAGCTGATCGACGATTGCAGTCTTGCCGCGCGCATCAAGCATCGTGGCACCGGCCGTCATCCGATCCGGCTCGATGTGGCGGCGAAGAGCGTGTCGCTGCGTCCCTACGATAGCTGGCGCGACATCTGGAACATGATCGCGCGCACCGCGTTCACGCAGCTGCGCTACTCGCCGCTGCTGCTCGCGGGCACGCTCGTCGGCATGGCGATCATCTATCTGTTGCCGCCGGTCGCGGCGTTGATCCTCGGGCCGCTCGTCTGGCCGGCCTGGATCGCGTGGGCGGCAATGTGCTGCGCCTATGCGCCGATGCTCGTCTACTACCGGCGCTCACCGCTGTGGGCGCCGTTTCTGCCGCTCGTGGCGCTGTTCTATGTCGGCGCAACGTTCGCATCGGCGGTGCGCTACTGGCGTGGCAAGGGTGGGCAGTGGAAGGCGCGCGTGCAGGCGCCGGTGCAGGAGCGCTGAAGTCTGTCGATGGCCGATGCGCTCGTCGATTGCAGAAGGCAGGCGTAAAAAAAAGCGGCTCCAGGCCGCTTTTGTTATGTACGCGCGTTTCATCACGCGTTCGTCAGCATCATGTACATCTGGATCACGATGTCCGGCGAGAACGTGAACGGCACCCAGCCGTGGCCGGTGTGGCGCATCACCAGCAAGCGGTCGCCGTTCGACTGCTTCTGCACGGCCATCATCGGATTCTTCGTCGAGACGAATTGCCATCCCGGCGGGATGCCTTGCGGCTGCTCCGGCGTCATCGACGCCCGTGCGTTCGACAGTTCCTCGATCAGCCGGCTGATCTGGTCCGGGCGTAGCGCGACGGTCTGGTCGCCGATCGTCATCGTGATTTCGTCGCGCGCGGGGCGGTTGATTTCGAGCGTCGGCTGGAACTGCGGGGCGGCCGGCTTATCGATCGCTTCGGCGTGCGTTTCTGCGTTTGCTTCGGTGCTCGCGGGCTGTTCCGCTGCCGCTTGCGCCGCTGCTTCGTGCGCGGCATGCTCCACCGCCGCGGGCGATGCCGCAGCGTCAGCGCTTGTCTCGGGAGTGTTCTCGGCCTGCGTGGCCACGACAGCCTGAATGAGCTGATCGACGCCCATTTCCAGCGCGCCGAGCTGTTCGTGAAGATTCATGCGAGGTTTCTCAGGTAGGACCCGCGATTTTACCTGCTGCGCGCGGGCTTGGACCCGTCGCCGGCGCGGGACTTGTAACAAAATGCTTACGGCCGCTGTTCAGCCCTTCACTTAACCGTTCACTTGTCCCTTGATCACCGCTTCAGATACCCCGCCTGCCGGAACCATTCGAGCGCATCGGCGAGCCCCTCGCGATAAGGCCGCGCCCGATACCCCAGCTCGCGTTCCGCCTTCGCCGACGTGAAATACATCTTGTTCTTCGACATCTTCAGTCCGTCGACGGTGACGAAAGGTTCGCGCTTCGTGAACTTGGCGACCGCTTCCGCGCCCATCGCGAGCGGATACAACGGCCAGCGCGGCAGGCTCAGTGTCGGTGCCTTGCGGTCGGTCAACGCCGCGATATCGGCGAGCATCTGCTGCAACGGCAGATTTTCGCCGCCCAGAATATAGCGCTCGCCGATCTTGCCGCGTTCGAGCGCAAGGAAATGACCGGCGGCGACGTCGTCGACGTGCACGAGATTCAGCCCCGTATCGACGAATGCGGGAATCTTGCCGAGCGCCGCCTCCAGAATGATGCGCCCGGTGGGCGTCGGTTTCACGTCGCGCGGGCCGATCGGCGTCGATGGATTGACGATCACCGCGGGCAGACCGTCCTCGGCGACCATGCGCTCGACCGCGCGCTCGGCGAGCACCTTGCTGCGCTTGTAGACGCCGATCGCCTGGTCGGCGCGAAGCGGCGAGGTTTCGTCGGCGGACTGGCCGGAGCTCGTCACCTTCAGCGTGGCGACGCTGCTCGTATACACGATGCGTTCCACGCCTTCCTTCAACGCCGCGCGCATCGTCGCCTCGGTGCCTTCGAGATTCGCGCGCTCGATCTCGCCGGGGTCCGGCGCCCACAGCCGATAATCGGCGGCCACGTGCAGCAGATAGCGCACGCCGCGCAGCGCGTTCCGCATGGATGCTTCGTCGCGCATGTCGCCGACGACGATTTCCGCGTCGAGCGATTCGACGTTCTTGCGCGGACTCGTCGCGCGCACCAGCACGCGTACGCGAAAGCCCTTGCTCTGCGCGATGCGCGCCACCGACGAGCCGACGAAGCCGGACGCGCCGGTCACGAGCACGAGATCGCGATGCTGTTCGGTCATTCTGTTTCCATTTCCTGCGTGACGGTCGACGGATTGTACGTGGCGCGCGCAAAGGATGGGCGTTGCCGAGCGCGCTCGCCGCGACGCGACTAGAATGCCGGCTTGAAAGACTGTCAGGCATTAAAAGGAGGTAGCGGCATGGCCCCGGATCTGGATGAGCGGATCGAAACGTATTACGCGCGGGTGCGCGGCACCGTGCAGGGCGTTGGCTTTCGCCTTGCGACGGTGCGCCAGGCGCACGCACTCGGCATCAAGGGATGGGTCGCAAATCTCGACGACGGTTCGGTCGAGGCGATGTTGCAGGGACCGGCCAATCAGATCGACCGGATGTTGTCGTGGCTGCGTCACGGACCGCCGGCGGCGCGCGTGACCGAAGTGAGCGGCGAGGAGCGCGCGACGGACAGGCGTTACGAGCGCTTCGAACAGCATTGAGCTCGAGCTGCGCGAGTTAAAAAAGCGGCGCGCCGTCCAGAGGAGGGCGCGCCGCTTTTTCGTTTATGCCTTTATCGGCCGTTATTTGACGCGTGGTTAGCGCTTACCGGGCCACCAGCAAACTCTCCGCGAATCCCCACTCATCCTCGATCCATTGATGGCTGCACACGAAGCCGGCGCCATCGGCGATCGCGGGCAATTCTTCCGCGCGATACTTGTGGCTGCTTTCGGTCCAGATCGTCTCGCCTTCCTTCAGCGACACCGTCAGCTTTGCGGCGCGCACGTGAGCGGTGATATCGCGCTTCGCGCGCAGATGCATCTCGATGCTGCGCGCGTCCGGATTGAAGCGCGCGACGTGCTCGAACTCATCGAGCGGAAAGTCGCCGTCGAGTTCGCGGTTGACGCGCGCGAGCAGGTTCAGATTGAACGACGCGGTCACGCCGATCGCGTCGTCGTAGGCTGCGACCAGCACCGGCGTCGGTTTGATCAGATCGGTGCCGAGCAGCAGCGCGTCGCCGGGCGCGAGCATGTTGCGGATCTCGCGCAGAAAACGCGTCGCCGCGAGCCTGCCGAAGTTGCCGATCGTGCTGCCGAGGAACAGCACGAGCAAGCGGTCGCCGGGCGCGCGCTGCCGGCTCACTTCGGCGAGACCGGCCAGATAGTCGCGCTCATAACCGACGATCGAAATCCGCTCGATGTCACCGAGTTCGCGCCGGCACAACTGCAAAGCACTGCGCGAAATTTCAATCGGGCAGTAGGAAGTAGGGCGTTTTTTACACAGCGCCTCGAGAATGCGCCGCGTTTTGCGGCCGCTGCCGCTGCCGAGTTCGGCGACCGTGACGTCATGCGGCAAATGCTCGACGATGTCGGCCGCGTGCTTCGCGAGCAGACGTTCTTCGGCGCGCGTGACGCCATATTCCGGTAATACGGTAATCACTTCAAAAAGTGCGGAACCGACCTCGTCGTACAGATACTTCGACGGCAGCTCTTTTTGCGGCGTATGGGTGAGGCCGGCGTACACGTCGGCGGCGAAGGCGCGACGCAGTTCGGAAGGCGAGTTGCTGAGCGATAGGGCTGGCTGGGTCATGCTGGCTCCAGTAGTCACATTCGATGAGCGGGATTGCTGCCGGGCGGTGGCATGCGCGATGAAACGCAGTTGAGGCATGCCGTGGGCGAGATGCGCGGACGGTGATTCGTGGCGGCCTGACAGACTGCGCTCGAGGCTGCATTCGCCGACCCGGCTCGTGGGTGCTGCTCGTTGCGTGCCGCTGTGGACGTCGTTGTCGCGAATGGTGCGGCCACAGCGTGCAAAACTTGGGTAGCAAGATTCGCGCGAGGCGGGGACGAACCGGAAATGGCTTCGCCGGCCGCGGCGCACAGAGTTATGTTCTAGTGCATCGACACGCGACGCGCACGACTAATTGCGGCCGACTGACGAAAAAGCGCAAGCCCGTTGGCGAATAACCCGTCTAGAATGCCCGTTTTCCTACGATTTTGCACCGCCGCTTCAGAACAACAACGCAGCGTCTGCCGCTTTGCCCGCGTGGCCGCCTGCTCACGAGACATCATATTCATGACGACAACGAACGCCGCGAGCCTGCGTCGCGCGCCGCAAGCCCACGCGTCACACCGATCCCCGACCGCGCAATGAATCACAACGACTTCAGGCGCGGGATCGCATTGTCGGTCGGCGCGTCGGCGATGTTCGCATTATTGTCCGCTTACGCGACGCTGCTCAAACCGCTGTCAGGCCTCGACATCTTCGCGTGGCGCATCGTGTGGACCGTGCCTGGCGCGCTGCTGCTCGTCGCGGTGCGCAAGCGCCTGCCGATTCTGCGCGCGCTCGTTGTCCAAATGATGACGCAGCCGAAGCTCGGTGCCGCGATGGCCGTGGCTGCGGGCCTGCTCGGCGTACAGCTGTGGCTGTTTCTGTGGGCGCCGCTGCATGGGCGCATGCTCGAAGTGTCGCTCGGCTATTTCCTGCTGCCGCTCGTGATGGTGCTGGTCGGGCGCTTCCACTATCGCGAGCGGCTCGACACGTTGCAGTGGCTCGCGGTCGCGTGCGCGGCGGTTGGCGTCGCTCACGAACTGTGGGTGACGGGTGCGTTCTCGTGGCCGACGCTCGTCGTCGCGCTCGGTTATCCGCCTTATTTCGTGGTGCGTCGTCAGATCAATCAGGATTCGCTCGCGATGTTCACCGTCGAAATGGCGTTACTGCTGCCGGTGGCCGCCGTGTGCATTCTCAGCGGCGGCTCGCTGCAAGCGATCGCCGGTCGCGCCGAAATGTGGTGTCTGCTATTGCCGGGACTCGGTGCGTTGAGCACGCTCGCGCTCGCTTCGTATCTGAAGGCGAGCCGACTGTTGCCGGTCGCGTTGTTCGGCATCCTCGGCTACGTCGAGCCGGTGCTACTCGTGTTCGTGTCGATCACGCTGCTGCGCGAAACGCTGAGCGTCGCGCAACTCGCGACCTATGTGCCGATCTGGATTGCCGTCGCGCTAACCGCGCTGCACAGCGTGCGCTTCGTTCGGTTCGCGTCGAACTGAACTACGGCGCTCGCTCAGCGATGCGCGTCGGGCCTACCTCAGCCTCGATCGCATCGCGCAGCTCGGGACGCCAGCCGACACCGAACAGCGCTTCGGCGAGCACGAATAGCGGGCCGATCAACAGGCCGATCACGTCGTCGACGAATGCCGGCTTGCGATGTTCGTAGGCCACGTGGCCGACGAACTGGAACACCCAGCCGACCACGAACAGCCCAATGCCGGTCGCGAGCCACGCGAGCGTCGTTTGCGCGGCGATCCACTCGCCGAACGCGATGCAGAGCGCCGAGACGCAGGCCATCAGCACGCCGAGCGGCACGTCGAGCGCGAGGTAGTAGACGGTCGCCGCCACGAACAGCAGCCACGCGGGCGACAACGTGACCGGGAATATCCCGGCGCCAAACGACGGGCGGCTCAGCAACACCGCGAGCGCGAGCACGATCATCGGAATGCCGACGAAGTGCGTGGCGATATTGCGCCGGTCGCGATGGTAGGCCGCGTATTGCGTCAGTTGCTGCGTCAGCGTTCTCATCAGTGCCGCTCCTGTGTCAAAGTCAGCATAATCGCGCGCAGCGGATTTTCAAACCATCGGGTAGCCGACAATCAGCAACGACCGTCCACGGATACCGTCCATGACAGAGCGTTCTTCATCGAAGGAGCTTGCCAGGCTGCTTGAACGCAGCGCGTGGTTTCGCGCCGCGCCAGCCGAGCTGCGGGTGCAATTGCTCGACGCGGGGCGCGTCGAATCTCTCGCGGCAGGTCAGCGGCTTTTCACGCGCGGCGCTGCCGACGACGGCCTGTACTGCGTGCTCGACGGCCTCGTCAGAATCGGCGCGGCGAGTTCGACCGGCAAGGAAGCGTTGCTCGCGGTGATCGAGCCGGTGAACTGGTTTGGCGAGATCGCGCTGTTCGACGATCGATCGCGCACCCACGACGCCTATGCCGAACGCGATACCGCGCTGTTTCATGTGCCGCGCGCGGCGCTCGCCGCGTTGCTCGAGCGCACGCCGGCTTACTGGCATGCGTTCGGTCTGCTGCTCGCGCACAAGTTGCGTCTGGCGTTCGAGGCGATCGAGGAAGCCGCGCTATTGCCGGCCGCACCGCGTGTCGCGCGGCGCCTGTTGCTGATGGCGGGCGGCTATGGCGAACCCGGCGCATTGCGCAACGTGCTGAAGGTCCCGCAGGAAGACCTGGCGATGATGCTCGCGTTGTCGCGGCAGACGATCAATCAGGTGCTCAAGCACTTCGAGACGCAGGGCGCGTTGAAGCTGCGCTATGCGGAGATCGAAATCGTCGATGCCGACAAGCTGCGTGAACAGTCTCTCGTCGAGCGCATTTAACGCGCGCTCGGGTGGCTGACGCGACGTTTCAATGGACCGATCGTCGCGGCGGGCAACGTGGTGAGCAGCATGTGCAACGTGAAGTGGAGATCTTCGCGCGCGATGTCGAGTTGCACGCGGTCTTCTTCGCGCACGGTTTCCGTGTTGATTACATAGACGCCGAGCGGCGAATGAAGCAGTGCGCGCAAGTGAGCGTGCGGCAGCGTCACGAGTAGAGCCGCGCGCGCCGACGGAAACGGAATGACGTTGCTGTGTTGAACCTGCTTGCTGGCAGGTTGCGGCGAGAGCTTGTCGAGCGATTGGGTAAGAGCCATGTGATGCGGCGTTCGTGCGACGCGATGGTGAATTGGAACGATTCGAGAGTAGTCGTCCGCGAGTAAAGACGGTGCAAAAATTCGCGCGTTTGTCGGCAAAAAGATACGACGGGGAATGACACGCGGCATAAAAAAAGGCGAGTCATAAGACTCGCCCTCCCTGAACGGCACAGTCCGGCTTCGATCAACTTCTATTTGAACAGCACCTGCATGGCCGGTCAGCGCCGAAACCGATCACGTGTTATTGCGTTTTGGTCGTGTCGGCTTGTGCGCCGTCGGCTTTCGCCGGGGCAGTGCTGGCCTCTTTCGCACTCTCCGTTTTAGTCTTCGCTGCGCTCGTTTCGACGGCATTTTTGGCCGTGGACTTGTGGGCCTTCTTCGTATGGGCGGAAGTCTTTTTCACGTGCTTTTGCGTAGCGGCTTCGGCAGGCGCTTTCGTTGCGGTCGCGCCGGCTTGTACCGCGGTGCTTGCCTTCAGATTCGCCTGGCCGGTGGCTGGCAACTGCGTGGTTTGCGCGGGTTGTGCGGCAGACGGTGCGGCCGTTTGAGCAAAGGCGGTCGACACGAGCAGTGCGGAAGCAACAGCGGCGAACAGCGTCTTCATGATGTGACTCCAGGTTGAATCGGTGGATTCGTTTGTCGCGGCTGAATCATTTCAGCGCTGCCGGTTTAACGTAGGGCGGAATACAGGAGTTGACGCCGCGCTGGTGACAAAACGTAAGTAGTGCGTCAGGGCGGATACATGTTGCGACTCACAAAGCGAATCCCCGGAAAGACGCCACGCTCAATGAAGACGCGACCGCGGTCTTGCCGAGCAATTGCGCTAAAGCCTCCGGCGAGACCGCTGGGCTAAACAGGAAACCCTGGGCCACCGTGCATCCGTGACGGACCAGAAACTCGCGCTGGACATCGAGCTCGACCCCTTCAGCGACGACATCGAAGCTCAGCGTTTCAGCAATCGCGATGATGGCAAGCGACAGAGCTTCAAGTTCCTTGTCTCTGCCGATTTCGCAAACGAAGGCGCGATCGATCTTGATGCGGTCGACGCTAAAGCGTTTCAGATAGCTGAGGCTCGAATAACCGGTGCCGAAGTCGTCGATAGCGATGGACACACCGAGTTCGCGCAGTTCGCGAAAAGCCCGTTGCGCTTCTTCAGCGTTGCGCATCAATGTGCCCTCGGTGACTTCGAGCTCCAGCAGTTCGGCGGGCCAATGGGCATCGTCGAGTGCCGAGCGCACTACACCTGGAAGGTCCGCCCGTTCGAGTTGAAGTGGCGAAACATTGACCGATATGCGCACGGGCGGAAGCCCCGAGCGTACCCATGCGCTCGCCTGCAGACACGCCTGCCGCAATACCCACGTGCCGATGCTCTGGATCAGACCGGTTTCTTCGGCAAGCGGGATGAAGACGGCCGGCGAGACTTCACCGAGTTCGTCGTCGTGCCACCGCAAAAGTGCCTCGGCACCGACGATACATCCGGTTTTCATGTCGAATTGCGGCTGATACGCCAGATACAACTCATTGGCTTTCGCCGCGCGCCGCAGTCGCGTCGTGAGCCGCAACTTCTCGGCGGCCGCCCGGCTCAGCTCCGGTTCGTAGAATTGATAGCCGTTTCTCCCGCGCGATTTCGCCACGTACAACGCGGCATCGGCATTTCGCGTGAGCAGTTCCGGCTGGGCGCCGTCTTGTGGAAAAGTACTGACGCCGATGCTTGCTTCGAGATAAAGCTCGTGCTCGCCGATGCGATACGGCTCGCTCATCTCGTGAATCAGCGTGTCCAGCATTTCGGTGAGTTGCTTCGCGTCGGCCCGTTCCGCGACGATGACGAATTCATCGCCCCCGTAACGTGCGACGAAATCCGTCGCGCGCAGCAGACGCTGAAGCCTTCGCGCCACGGCTTGTAGCAGCAAATCGCCAATGCGGTGTCCGAGCGAATCGTTGACGTCCTTGAAACGATCGAGATCGAGGAACAGGACGGAAACGTTCTGACCTGTCGCTGCCGCGCGGACGAGCGACTCTGAAAGATGTTCGCCGAGCAGCACCCGGTTCGGCAGATCGGTCAGTGCGTCGTATCTGGCTTGATGCTCGAGTCTTGTGAGCGAACGACGAAGATGCGCTCCAATGCGCCCGTTCCAGTGAATCAGCGAAAGCAGCAACAAGGCCGAAGCGACGCCGCAGCTCAACAGCATGCGCGTAAACCACTTCCCATCCAACGAGGATTTGCTGACGACTAAAGCGACCTTGGCGTCGGCCGCGAGTCGTACGTCGACGACCCGGTCGAGAACGCTATAGAAATAGGCGTCGATTTGTTCGAGTCTGGGGTCGCCCACTGCCACACTGCCGGGATGTTCCGCGATCTTGCGCGCAAGACCAAAGCTCAGCTCGCTAAGTCTGCCGATCATGTCGTCCAGATCCGACAGCCTCGATATGCATTCCTGATTCTCGCTGCAGCTCTCGCGCGCGTCGCGCGTCAACGCGAGCAGTTCCAGCATCGGAAAGCTATAAGCGGCGCGGTTGTAAAGCGGCACCGTTGCGATCGAGGTGTAGAGCGTCGCATGCTCATCGAGCATGACTTGCTGAACCCGGTCGAGATCATGGCGCAGCCGCCCGGAAGCCTGGATCGTCCGAAGCGAACTGTCCTGCTCGCTGCTCTGGCGGATTGCGAGGAAGGTACTCGTCGCAATGACAGCGAGAATGGCAAGTACGGCTATGACAGTACCGGCTTTGCGCGTTGCTTCCTGTCCCAAGGCGCGTCCCTTTCCGTCAACCCGGCGCGGACGAACACCGACCCGCCCGGATAGTGAATGTTTAGGTGGCTGCATGACTTGCCTTAGGGCGCTCCGGATCTGCCTGTAACGGCGCGCTATGGGTCTGCTTATCCGCTTATCGATCGGCAAATTCCACGCGGTTGCGCCCGCTTCGCTTGGCGCGGTACAGAGCCGCATCGGCGAGGCCATATGCGGTGTCGAAACAGGTTCCGACCTCGTTGATGCTGACGCCAAAGCTGGCCGTGATGCGGCGCTCGACGGGTGGAACGACCAGCGAGTCACTGATGGCTTCTCGCATGCGCTCGGCAAGAATGGCACCGCTGGCCGGTTCATGACCGGGCAGCAGGACGGTGAACTCCTCACCGCCCACTCGCCCGATGAAGCCTTGTTCTCCGACGATTCTGCGCAGACAATCGACGACCCCCGAAATGACCGCGTCTCCGGTGGGGTGGCCGTAGTCGTCGTTGATCTGCTTGAATTCGTCGATGTCGAGGATGATCATCACCGCGCTGCTGATGCGCAAGACCTTGGTGGTCCGTTCGATCACGGCACTGCGGTTCAGTACGCCCGTCAACGCGTCGTGCGATGCGCGATACGCCAACTGCTGGGCGAGCGCCTGCATCTCGCGTTCGGCCCGGTCGCTGCGGTCGATCAGGCGCCGTGTCTCGCGCATCAGGCGCTGGAAGTGCTCGATCAGTTCGCCCAACGACTGGCGATACTCCGCGGGGTCCGCATCGATGATCGAATGCATGGCCCGAGCCTTTGCCAGCGCGGTGCTTTCGTTCTGGAACAGATCGGGTGCGCCACCCGAGGACACGTCAAGGGAAGAGGTCGAACGCACTTTACTTTCCCTGCTGCGCAATGGGACGATCGGTGAACTCGATCGCGCGGAAATCGGCTTTCAGTTCTTCACCGAATTCGGCAATGGTCTCGTCTTCCTCGTCGCGATACCAGTTCATCGACACGCGGCTTCCCGATTCCGCCGCCTGATCGAGCGCGTCGAAGATGCTGAACAGCATTTTGGTACTCGAGCTATTGAAGTACGTCAGCGCGACGTCGATAGTGATCTCGGCCCCGGCGTTCGCGGCGAGGTATTTGCGCATCTGCTCGATGATCGGCGCGTAAAAGGCGGCTGCGTTTTCGGGGTAAGACTCTCCCCTGATCGACAACGCGTGTTGGTCGAAGCGAAAATCGACTTCGGGCGACGTCGTCGTCGCGGGGATGTGTAGGTTTTCCATTGTTCGTGTGCCTTCCTGCTCAGATGATGGCCATGAGGCAAAACAGCGTGGTGCCCGGTTCGCCGGCACGCGGATGAAAAGCGAATTCAAGCGGCGCGCTCGCATCGCGCGCCATCGTCAGGAAGCCGAGCCCGGCGCCCTTGCTGTCTTTCGGAGCATCGGTGCGCAATGAAACCTTGTACGCTTGCTTGATTTCTTCGAGTGACATGTTGCGCAGAGGCTCCAACCTGCTTCGCAGGTCCTCGACTTCGGCGGTCGCGATGGGATTGACGCACAACATTACGTGATGTTCGCCGTGCCTGGAGATGCACACCGCGCCCTCGCGTATCTCACCTGCCCGTTCGCCACCGGGCTCCAGCGCGTTCGACGAGTAATGAACGATGTTCTGTGCCAGCTCGATAAAGGACGAGAAGAGTTTGCGGCGAGTAGGACCGCTGACGCCGGCGACTTCGAGCTGCAGTTTCACGACTTCGCCCATCGACGCGACGATGTTATGGGAGAAGTAGCCCTTGTGATAGAAGAGCACGTTGCGCCGCTGCGCGAGTTCGAAAAAGGCGCTGTCTTGTTCTAGTAGTTGGGACATTCTGGGAATTCACTAAATGCGGGCACAGAAAAGCGTGACGTCGTCACGGCGCGATTGCTTGCCTTGCCACTCCGCGAGCGCGAGCCGGACGCGCTCGCAAATCGTCGCTGGAGTTTCGGCGCGGTTTTCGAGTATCAGGTCGAGCGCACGGCGCCGGCCGAAAGAAATGTTGCGCGGGCCGCCGATCTGATCGGCGAGGCCGTCGGTATAGATGAACAGGAGGCTGCCCGCCGTGACCGGAATCGAACGCAAGCTCCACGCATAGTCGGCGCGACTGTCCACATAACCGACACCCATGCGGTCGGCGTCGATCGTTTCAAACTCCGCGGCATCGGGCGACAGGATGTGCAGAGCGATCCTCGCGCCGGCAAAATGCAGCACGCTCTCCGTGGCGTCGAACCAGAAGAGTGCGGTATCCAGACCGTCGTTGGATTGGGTTCCTTCGTCGGCACTGTTCACTTGCCCAAGCAAGCCCTTGACGTTTTGATTGACGGCCGCCAGTAACGCGGCGGGGTCGCGCGGACCGATCTGTTCGAGCGCCTTCGACAGTGACGCCGAAGCAAGCAAGGTCATGAAGGCGCCCGGTACGCCATGTCCGGTGCAATCGGCAACAGCGCCAAACCAGCCGTTCGCAAAGGCCGCGAAATGATAGAAGTCGCCGCCGACGACGTCGCGAGGTTCCCAGACCATCGCCGCGTCGCGCAGCTTCATCGACAGGGTCTCGCTGGAAGCACGCAACATGGCGCGCTGTATCACGCTGGCGTACTCGATACTCTGCATGATCTGGCGGTTCTTCTCCGCCTGCATTTCCGCGACCGCACTGATAAGCTGCAGACCACTGCCGAGACCCGAGAAGAGTCCGTCACGTGTCACGATGAAACCATCGACCAGCGCTTTTTCTCCGGCCTCGACGGTCCTGAACGTCAGCGCTTCGATGCTCACGTCGGCGTCGACGATGAGCGGTTCCTTGTCCATGAACGCGATGCAACTCTTCTTGTCGTAAAGCTCTCGATGGAACGGCTTGCTCATTTGCGACATGAAGATATCGCGGTTGATCAGGCCGATGGGACGGTGGTCGTCGATGACAGCGAGACTCTGCATGTCGCGGCGCGCCGAGAAGATCTCCATGACCACGGAGTTGGGATCTTCAACGTCTACGGATGGAACTCCCTGGCACAAGTCTCCGGCAGTGCGCGGATTACCCTGTGCGGAAGAACGGCGAAATCTCGAGAACGCAGCATGCATGGAGACGCCAGTCGATGTGTGAAGAAACCTCGCACGCTAAGGTTTCTCTATGTACATTATGTGACAGAGGGGAGGCGATCCGCTCTATTGGCGCGAGATTAGAAAACTAGCGGTCACGCAAAGGTTTGCGTGACCGACATCAGTAAAAATTGCGATCTGCGAGGTTGCGCAAATGCAACGCCGCCGAATCCGTTATTGAAACGGGTTCTGCACGATACCCGGTTTAGCATCCGGCTCGTCCTGCACCTTTGCCGGTAAATCCTTCTGCGCCTGCAGGCTCGCGACGATCGCATCGAGCGCTTCCTTCAACGCGAGCGCCGCCTTCAGTCCGCGTTGATCGCGCGTCAATTCGAGCGTGCCGTTCAGCACGACACGCGTCGTGCCATTGCTGAGCGTGAGCGCATCGCCTTGAATGTTGAGCACGTCGTCATCGTTCGAATAGGGCTTAAACACCTTTCAGTCCTCCTGGCCGCTGGTCCTTGAGGTTGTCCGGAATGCCCGGAAAGCGGATGCCCGACATCGCTTCGATTTCGTGAATCGTGTGGATGTCGTAGCGGTTGGTCGCTACATTATCAACCACGACTGCGAAGGCCAGTTGACGCGACGGCACGTAGACGACCTTGTACAACTGGGTGGGCACGAACACGCGCGTCGGTCCGATCGTCTGCAATTGCTGGCCGGTGAACAGCGGTCCGGTGACGACGTACGTGTCGTCGTAGGCGAGTGCGATCTTGCGCACGGCGGTTTCGATGCGTGCCCACAATCGTTGGTTATTCTGACGATTTTGCGGCACGATGTTCGCGAGCGAGAACGATTGCGCCATCGCCTCGTCGTTCCACCGATTACCCGCCGGACTCATATGACCGCGATCGAAGCCGCTGCGTTTGTAGTCGGCGAGTGTCGCGCCTTCGCCTTCGGGCAGACGCGCGTCTTCGAAGAACTTGTTGGTGCGCACCATGTCCTTCGCTTCTTCGATGTGCTCACGCGTCAGATGCTCGGCAGACCACAGCGGACCGTGCGTGATACCCGAATGCAGCACCGCGAAATCGCTATAACAAAGCAGGCGCGTTTTCGGCGCCATCTTCTGATTGGTGAGGACGGGCCATTGCGCATTCGGTGTGAATCCGGTGCAGGAAGGCGCCGCGCTCGCATGAGCGGCGACGGCGAGTAACAGACAGGCAAGCCACTTCTTCATGTGTCGGTGGTTCGATGAACGGGGACGCAAGTATAGCGTCGTGGCCCGCATCGAGCGACTGCACAATTCGAATCGAAGGAAGGGAATTGGAAACGGCAGAGGCGGCGTGCGCCGGACAAAAAAGTGGGCCGCTTTGCAGCGACCCGAATGCGTGGACTTCCGAATCTACGCACGCAATCTTAAGAATGTCTTAAGGCTTTGCGATATCGCGGCACGTTATGTTCGATTGCGCACGAACAGATTTACGCGTACGAACAGGCTCGTGCAATGAGCCGGAAGTTTCGACCGGAAAAGAGAAATGCGATGAATCGCGCCAGAACTTAATTACCGAACACGCTGTTTTCAGCGTGCACTTTTTGACGATCCACCGCCTGCAAACGCCAGAAGCCGCTAGTCGCCTTGCGTGTTGGCAGCGCGGTCCATGCAGCGGCGCCTTGCGCGGCGCTCACTCGCTCCTTGCGATCGACGTGCAGACCGCGCAACGTACAAAGCGGCGCGTCGGCGCTCGGTGCGCACAGCGTGGTCACGCCGTTTTCGTCGCGCAGTTCGCCCCATGGGGGCAGGTCGATCCCTTGATGCGCTTCTCTCGACCACCGATGTTCATCGGTATCGAGCCAGAGCACAGCGTAATCATGGCTTACGGTGGGATCGGAACCGTTAATCAGGATGGTCAGCCGCATATCAGTTCCGTTCATAAATTGCGAAGCGCTTTATCAGTCTAGGCGGCGCGGCGCTTTATGCAAGACAAAGGCATGACGTGCGAATGGAAAATCAAGTCGCCAAAAGGTGTGGCGAGGTACGGTGAATCCTTACTGCGCCGCGGCGTACGCGATATGCATGCAGTAACGACCACAGGCAGACCGCGAGCCGCGGCAAATCAACGCAGCCGAGAGGCGCTCAAGCGAGATCGAGCGAGGCGGTCAGATCGCCGAGCGGCGCGAGTCCGTTGCTTGCGAATGCCTTGTCGCGCGCGACCACGCCATCGAGTGGCGCGAGTCCATGCACACGGTTAATGAAACGCAGAATCGAGTTCGTGTCGTACACCGTGTGATCGACATAAGCCTTCTTCGCCAGCGGCGAGATCACGAGCGCGGGAACGCGCGAACCCGGACCCCAGCGATCGCCGATCGGCGGCGCGACGTGGTCCCACCAGCCGCCGTTCTCGTCGACGGTGACGATCACGACCGTGTTCTGCCATTGCGGGCCGCGCTGGATGTGCTCGATCAGCGTCGCGATGTGACGGTCGCCCGAGGCGACGTCCGCATAGCCCGCGTGCATGTTCAGGTCGCCCTGCGGTTTATAGAACGTCACGGTCGGCAAACGTCCCGCGTCGATGTCGGCAATCAGGCGATTGGTCGACGCGTCGTTACCCATGCCGCCGTCGCGCAGATAGCGGCGGCGCGCGGCGGTGCCCGGCGCGTAATTGGCGAAGTAGTTAAACGGCTGATGGTGGTACTGGAAGTCGGGCATCGACCCCGTATCGCGATGATCGAGCGCGAATTGCCACGCGCCGCTGTACCACGCCCAGTCGATGCCCTTGCCGGTCAGCCGGTCGCCGATCGTCGCGTAATTCTGCGGCGGCATCACCCGCGGGTTCGACGGATCCGCGAAAGCCGGGTCGCCGCCTTCGGCCGGACGCACGCTGCTCGGCTGATAGGGCGGCGCCATCGTGTTGACTGCGTAGCCGTCGGCGGTGAAAGCGCCGTCATTGACGAACTTCGGCGGACCGTCGAGCGCCGACGCAGGCGAATTGGGCGCGAGCTTCAAACGGGTGCCGGTCGGATCGTCGCCTTCCACGACCGACACCATCTTCTTCGCCGGACTGTTGTGGATGTCCGGATAGTAGGGCGCCTGCGCCGAGATCAGGAAGATATGGTTCAGCCAGGAGCCGCCAAAGGCGGCCATGAAAAAGTTGTCGCACAGCGTGTACTGCTGCGCGAGATTCCACAGACGCAGCGTGTCGGCGGAATTGCGGTAGTGCCCCATCACAAGGCCGCCGGAATCACCCCACGCGGCGAACTGGTTGTTGCGCCCCGCGTTGATCTGCATCTGGTTCTGATAGAAGCGATGGATGAGGTCGCGCGTGATCACGCCGGTCGGCAGCGGCGCGCCGTGCGCATCGACGATGCGGAACGGCCGGTTGCGCAGATGATCGAGATCCTTTTCGCCGATCATGTAGCGCTTGCCGTCCACTTCCTGCGCCTGCGGCACGAGCCCGCCCCAGATCGCCGGCAGCCGCGGCAGCGGCGTCTTGCCATCGCGGTCGAGCTGGACGTATTGCTCGGCGGTGACCGCGTCGAGCGGATGCTGGACGCCCGGGTAGTTGCTGTACAGGTTCGCGAAGCTGCGATTCTCCGCGTAGATCACCACGATGTTCTTCACCTGATCGTGCAGCGCGGCGTCGAGCCGCAAGTCGGCGGCGCTGCGCGGCGGCCCGTTGCCTGCGAGTCCCTCGCCTGTTTTGCAGCCGGTCAGCGCAAGGCCGAGGCCGACCGCCGCGAGACCGGTCAGTACGCGCCGGCGTTCGGGATCGTCGGGGGCGTCGTTGGTGTTATCGATTGAATCGGGGTTGTCCAGTTTCGGCGGCAGGTGAGGATCGTGGTCGGTCATCGGTGAGTTCCGAAGGAGACGTGACGGTCGCATCGGCGCCGCTCGAAGCGGCGCGCGCGACACCGGTTACGGGTCCGCCGAGGGCGGCAGGCCTCGCAGCTTTACGGCAGCCGACGCTTGACGCGCCAACTGTGATGCGTGGCATCGACGGCCAATAGTAGCCAGTGCCGTGCGTCGATCGGATGACGTTTTTGCGTCGCATAACGGTCGACGGTCAATTCGAGTTCGTCATGTGCGCGCCGATGGCAGGTGGCGTGCGCACCGGAACCGTCCGCGAATTCGACGCGCGCCTCGGCGACGTTTGACGCGCAGGCCGGCTCGGGAAGATTCGCGATGCGCACCGCGCAGCCCGGATAAAGATGCGAGTCGGCAACCTGAATCTGGACCGCGTTGGACATGACGTGGCCTCCTACGCTTGGGCGGCGCGAGCGAGCGGCTGGAATACACCGCGCCGCCGGACCGGATCAAAGCATAGCACCCCTCATGGCCGATTCGCCGCATGCTTCGCGCTATCAACCTGAATTGAACCCGATGAACCGCATAGAGACGGCAGCCAAGATGGCAAAAGAAGAGCAGACAGGAGTGGGACGCAGGCAGGCCAAACCGCGTGCGGCAGTGTATGAACGGTGCGCGCGAGAGCGCGGCGCTTGGCTATGCGGTCAGCGAGGCGTCGTTCGAGCGGGGGATTTCGGTGGTGAGCGCGCCGGTGCGTGACCAGAGCGGTAAGATCGCCGCCGCGTTGACGGTGACGATCCCGCGTTCGGATATCGGCGAGACCGCCGAGCGCGAGCCGCTGATCATCGCCGTATGCCAGGCGGCGCTGGAGCTGTCCGAGCGCCTGAGCTATCGCCCGAGGCAGGACGATCCGACCGCGATGCAGGCGCGCCGCAGATCGATTGCCGCGCATTGAGTGCGCGCTGACTTCACGGCGCAACTACTTCAAATACTTATTTCATATCTGTCGGCGAGTCCTGCTGCATTGCACAGCCGGACTCGCCGTGTCACGTCGTCAAAATCATCAGAACGACGATCTTCGCGCCGGCGATCGTGTCGAAGACGATGATCGGCGGCAACCTGGAAGTGGCGTGCTATATCCTCGCTGCTGTGCCGTTCCTCGCGGCGGTCGCGGTGCACATCCTTGGTATCGAAACCAAGGGCAAGGTGCTGGAGCAGCTCGAGGTCTGACCGGGACTGCGTGATGACCGTTTGAGCAGTAAAACGAAAGGCGCACCGGGTGGTGCGCCTTTCGTCTTTGATGAGCCTTGATGAAGCGCTGAGCGCTAAAGCGCTTTGCGATAAACCACGAAGCCGGACTTATCCGCGACCTTGTCATAGAGCTGCATCGCGGTGTGATTCGTCTCGTGCGTCTGCCAGTAGACGCGTTGCGCGCCGTCGGCTTTTGCCCGCGCATAGACGGCCTCGATCAGCGCACGGCCGACACCCTTGCCGCGCTCGCTATCGAGCGTGTACAGGTCCTGCAGATAGCAGATCGGCCCCGCCATCGTCGTATGACGGTGATAGAGAAAATGCACGATGCCCTGCAATTGCCCGGCGCGTTCCGCGACGAATGCATGCATCGGCTCGTAGCCATCGAAAAAGCGATTCCACGTGATTTGCGTGATCTCGCGCGGCAACGCGGTCTCGCCCGAGCGGCCATAAAACGCGTTGTAGGCGTCCCATAGCGGCAACCATGCATCGAAATCGTCACGGGTGACGGCGCGAATCTGCAGCGGGGCGGACATGTGGACGGTTCCTTTGGAAAGCTGTGGAACCGCCAGCATAAAAAATTTGCGACGCGATTGTTAGCTCCACCATGCTCGCAACATCTGGAGCCACGACCCGTGCGACAGCGCGATGAGCCGACGCATCACCGCATGCCGCGAGTCAGTGCTCGCGATGTTGCTTGTGACGCAGCTCGTTGCGGACCTTCTTCGCGGCGAACAGCGGCACGTAGTCGAACACGCGCGCCTCGTTCCGGAATTCGGCGAGCGTATCGGCGTACATGCGCGACACCGTTTCTGCCGGCGTGTCGGTTTCCTCGGCGATGCTTCGGACCACTTCGTCTACATTCGGCTCAGGCTGGGACATGGTCTCTCTCCGGGTAGGACGGCAGGCTGGATGGACGGTAGGAGTCCATTACAGGATGCGAATCGCGAGCGCGCCAATTGAATCGACCTATCGTTCGACTGATTTCACAAAGATTTTTTTCTTGCGCTGCGGCAAGCGCCCACGCGGTGAGGCCGTGCGGAAAATCAACTGGCTGCGCGGTGGTGAATACCCGGGAAACGCACAGGGCTAAGCGACCGTCGTCTCTACCTCTGCGCTTTCTGCGCTACATGCGCGATCCGGTCGCGCACGACGCCGATCGCCTGCTTCAGCGCGTAAACGTCCTGAAAGTAGCGGTACGGAATTCGGATCTGGCTAGCGTTCGCGTCGATGCTTTCAATCTCCTCGCTCCATTGCGCGATCTGCGCGCGAGACGGCTCGGCGTTCTTCCACACTTCGTCCTCGAGCGCCTTGATCGCGCGGTACCACACGAACAGGCGTTTCTTCATCCGCGCTTCGAGCATGCCCGGCAGCGCCTGCGCGAGGCCGATCAGCAGCGCGAGGAACGGCACCAGAATCAGCAGCCGCCGTTCGATCAGACTCGCGAGCCAGAACGGCAGGTAGCGATACAGAAACGGCCGGCCCGATTTGAAGTAGCGCACGCTTTCGTCGGAGATCGGGAATTCTTCGGTGTTCAGGTTGGGGAACGTGCCGAGCGGCGTGAAGTAGTCCTCGCCGCCGTGCACCGTGCGCGCCGCGTCGAGCAGCAGATAGACGAGCGCCGGATGCAGCGTGTCCTTCGACACGAGCAGCGCCGTCGCCGCGAGCAGCGTGACGTCGCTGCGCGGCAGATCGTCGGCGACGCTCGTCGAGGCACGCGGCAAGATGATCTTCGACAGCGATGGGAATTTTTGCGCCAGTGCGTCGGCCTGCGCGAAGCTCATCAGCTTCAGGTCGCTGGTGAGCAGCGTGTGCTGCATGTCGGCGTCGGGCCGGCCAATGAAGAATGCCGCGTCGACCTGACCGCTTTCGAGCCCCTGGTATGCGGCGTTCGCGTCCATCTGCAGCAGCGTCGAGTTCTGACTCGTGACGCCGCTATAGCCGAGCAGCACCTGCGAGACGTTGAGCAACCCGCTGCCTGGCACGCCCATCGAAATGCGCTTGCCGCGCAGTTGCGACAGCCGGTCGATCGTCGCATCGCCGCGATAGAACACCCAGATCGGCTCGTACGACACGGCGGCGATGGTTTGCAGATTGTCGGTGTCATTCGGACTGGTCGTGCCCGACTGGATGAAGCCGACCTGATAGGCGCTGTTCGGGTCCGCGAGCCGCTGGTAGTTTTCGACCGAGCCCGACGAGCTACGGATGTCGAGCTTGATGCCTTCGCGCTTGAGCAGCGGCGCGTAGCGATCGGCGAAGCCGCGATAGATGCCGCCGTCCGCGCCGGTGGTGATGACGATCGTGCGCTGGAACGCGGGCTCGAGCACGAGCGCGAGCATCCAGCCGAATGCGGCGACGAGCACGATCGCGCCGACGATCAGAAGACGCCGGCGCCGCCGCGTCATCGGGGTTGTCGGGCTGCGGTACAGCGCGGGGTCTGGTCTCGGCATCGTTACCCGGTTTGGTCAGGTCCGGCCTTGGTGACTAATGGGATGGAGGCGGTCTCTATTTCCTCAACTTTACGATATCAGGGGGTTTTATTGGATAGTCAGTGATGTGCATTGAAAAGGTCTGGCTGACACTGTCATCGGGGCACAGGTCGGTTGGCCCTGATGTCGAAGGTTTCGGTAACTACGCCGTTGCTGCCGTCTTGGGCATTCGGGACTATGTATTCCTGCTTGCCCCCGGCTGCCCGATCATCATCTGGACCGTCACGCGTTGCGCCTCGGATCGTTCTGACTTGCGTCCGCGTTGATTGCACTATTCGGCAGACGGTTTCACTTGCGTCCAGACTAGTGGTGCTTCAGTCGTCACTTGCAGGCGTGCCCGAAGCTTGGGGTGCGCCTTGGTGTGGCAGAGCATCGCCATGCTTCCGAGCTTCCGTGCGTCTTCATCCGTAATTGGGGTGTCGGAGTTTTCGGGCGCATCCGGGGGGACCGGAATTGTAAGCGCGCGATCGATCGCAGATTGCACGTGCGCACGCTGAACGACGCAAAATTTGATTTGCTGCGTTTGCTCGTCGTAATAGGAAATGAAGGCGGATTCGTTACTCACTAGAAAGCTCTGCAAGTCTGGTAGTTGAAGAACGCTTTTCGCTTGCACAGTAGGTACGTTCGGGAATCTCTGAATGTAGCGCCGATCATGTCGTACGCATCATATCCTGCTCGTACTTCGCAATGCATTTCGCTTCATGCCCTTCACTCACTCCGCGCGCTGCAATGGTCTGCACGAACCGCGGCAGCTATAAGCCGGGTTGCCATCTTTCGTTATCCAAATCCATTTAACGAGAGGTGCAGTGAACAGCAAAGGGTCTGCTCGTGGCTTCGCAGGTCCGAGCCCCAACGGCATGAATCACAACAGTGCTGTTAGTGCCGTGGTAGCGGCATACCAGATAGGGGTCAACGCCCGTTAAATCCCACTGGTCAGATGTTTTTCCTGACGCAGGAATAAGGTCTGCCTCGTGCTCTGGAGGGCCATCGAACAGGGATGCGTTATCCAGAACATGATGTTGCCCTCCTGCAAAAAGCGCGTTTGGGCATTTGAATTGGACCTGTGTTGGCGACGCGCACGCGGCGCTTGTTGCCAGGAGGCAAACTGCCAGGAAAAGCACCTTATTCGACAACATAATATCGGCTGCCATCATTAACAGGCGAGCCCTTGCCGCGACGGAAATGGATAGTACGCCGATGCGGAGGTTGTTTGGTATGTCCGTTCCACTGGTCAATCACAGTGATTCCAGCCAGTGTTTGCCCGAGATAAATTGCCGCGTGGCTGGTTCCGTTCGTGTGATTTCCATAGCGTCCATTGCTGTCGAATGTAGCTATTACGGTTCCTTTGTGGATGAGGACATTGCCCTGGACCCGGTCTCCCTTTTTCCACAAGGAAGACGGCGGAATTTTCACAACAGCATGAACTAGTGTAACGCACTGGCCATTCCCGACCAGATGCCCTTGGTTGATCAGATCATCTGCCTTTTCCGTATCAGCGACATAGCGCATCTTTTCTGCTTTTCCTTTGCCAGTAAAAGGGACACGACTCAACGCACACACTAGCGAGCCCAGCCCATCCAAACAAGCAGTACTCGAGTTTTCAGATATTGACGATCCGCTGATTAGTCCGTCCAGATTGCCATTCAGCTTCTCGCGAGCGAGAAACAGCCTTCTGCTCGATGTGTCGCAATGTGTCGGGTAGCTCCACCTCGAGTCAACCGCTGTGCTGCACTACGCCCCCACCCCCACCTCACCCCCCAACTCCCGCGCAATAAACTCCACGAACGCGCGAATACGATTCGACATCTGATGCCGCGGCGAATACACCGCGAAGATATCCGCATTCGGTGTGTCGTGATCGGGCAGCAACTGGACGAGCGATCCTTCCGTCAGATACTGCCGGATGTCCCATTCCGCGCGCATCAGGATGCCGTGTCCTTCGAGCGCCCATTTGACGGCGATCTCGCCGTCGTTGGTGGTCAGCGTGCCCTTGATCCGCACCGCCTCGGTCTTGCGCGCGGCGCCGCGTCCCGAGGTCAGCCGCCACACGCCGTACGCTTCGTCGCCCTGACGAATGCCGATGCAGTTGTGGCGCGTCAGATCGTGCGCCGTGAGCGGCATGCCGTGCGCCGCGAGATACGACGGCGCCGCGCACAGCAGACGCCGGTTCGGCGCAAGCCGGCGCGCGACCACGCGGGTATCGGGCGGCTCGCCGAAGCGGATGCAGACGTCGAAGCTGTCGTCGGTAAGCGCCGGGGGCGTGACCGACAACTGCAGTTGAACCGACACCTGCGGATACCGCGCGACGAAGCGCGAGATCGCCGGCCCGACATGGCTGCGCCCGAAGCCGAGCGTCGCGTTCACGCGCAGCAAGCCCTTCGGTGTCTTCTTCGCCGAGCCGAGCAGTTCGGCCAGTTCGTCGATCTCGTCGAGAATCCGCCGCGCGCGCTCGAGGTATAGCTCGCCTTCGGGCGTCAGCATCATGCGGCGCGTCGTGCGGTTCACGAGTGCGACGCCCGCGCGCTGCTCCATCTGGGTCAGGCGCTTGCTGACGGCCGCCGCGGTCAGCCCCAGTTCGCGTGCGGCCGCGCTGAGGCTGCCGCTCGCGGCGAGCGTCGAGAAAAAGCCCAGATCGGCTGGCTGGACGGTGTCGCGCATCGTCTTTTCCGCGCCTTCGCATTTGTGAATGCAAGTTAAAGATGCTTTGAGTTTAGCACCGGTTTTTACCCGTGGGATCGAGCTAGAGTCCACTCACGCCATTCCCCAAGCACAGGACGCAGACATGAAAACCTATCGCATCGCAACCATCCCCGGCGACGGCATCGGCAAGGAGGTCGTGCCGGCCGGCGCGCAGGTGCTCGAGGCGCTCGCGAAGACCACGCGCGCCTTCACGTTCGAGTTCGAGAACTTCGACTGGGGCGGCGACTACTACCGCCAGCACGGCCTGATGATGCCGGCCAACGGGCTCGACGCGATCCGCAACAAGGATGCGATCCTGTTCGGCTCGGCGGGCGACAAGGACATTCCCGATCACATCACGCTGTGGGGTCTGCGACTGAAAATCTGCCAGGGCTTCGACCAATACGCGAATGTGCGCCCGACGCGCATCCTGCCCGGCATCGACGCACCGCTGAAGTACTGCAAGCCCGAGGATCTGAACTGGGTGATCGTCCGCGAAAATTCGGAGGGTGAATATTCGGGCGTCGGCGGCCGCGTGCATCAGGGCCATCCGATCGAAGCCGCGACCGACGTGTCGATCATGACGCGCGCCGGCGTCGAGCGCATCATGCGCTTCGCGTTCCGCCTCGCGCAGTCGCGCCCGCGCAAGCTGTTGACCGTGATCACGAAGAGCAACGCGCAGCGTCATGCGATGGTGATGTGGGACGAGATCGCGCTCGAAATCTCGAAGGAGTTTCCGGACGTCGCGTGGGACAAGGAACTCGTCGACGCGGCGACCGCGCGCATGGTCAATCGTCCCGCGACGCTCGACACGATCGTCGCCACCAATCTGCACGCCGATATTCTCAGCGACCTCGCGGCCGCGCTCGCCGGCAGCCTCGGCATCGCGCCGACCGGCAACATCGATCCGGAGCGCCGCTATCCGTCGATGTTCGAGCCGATCCACGGCTCCGCGTTCGACATCATGGGCAAGGGGCTCGCGAATCCGGTCGGCACGTTCTGGTCGGTCGTGATGCTGCTCGAACACCTCGGCGAATTCGACGCGGCCAGGCGCGTGATGCAGGCCGTCGAAGCGGTGACCGCGAACAAAGCGCTGCACACGCGCGACCTCGGCGGCACGGCCACGACCGCGCAGGTGACGGCGGCCGTGTGCGCGTTCATCGAGCAGGCGGCGACGCCCGCGGCGAACGCGGCTTGAGCGCCGGCTTCGCGCGAACTGAACCGGACTGAGCGGAATCGCGCGCAAATCAGGCGCGCGGTCTACGCCCCGGCCACGACGTGGCCGGCACACAACCTTGACTCGACTAGCTCGGCCCAACGTCGGCCGGCGCGAGGCTCGCGCGCGGTCAATAGCCGCGCGCCGCAGGAGGAGACAATGACTTCGGAACTCGAAAGCCGGGTGTCCCGCAAGCTGATGCGGCGGATCATCCCGTTCGTCATGCTGTTGTACTTCGTGAGCTTTCTCGATCGCGTAAATGTGGGCTTCGCCGCGTTGTCGATGAACAAGGCGATCGGTCTTTCGCCGACCGCGTTCGGCCTCGGCGGCGGGCTCTTCTTTATCGGCTATTTTCTGTTCGAAGTGCCGTCGAACCTGATCCTGCACAAGGTCGGCGCGCGGCGCTGGATTGCTCGCGTGATGGTGTCGTGGGGGCTCGTGTCGCTCGCGTCGGCGTTCGTCGTCGGGCCGAACAGTTTCTATGCGCTGCGCTTCATTCTCGGCGTCGCGGAAGCGGGCTTCTTTCCCGGCATCATCCTGTATCTGAGCCTGTGGTTTCCGGCGCGGCAGCGTGCGGTCGCGGCGGCATGGTTCATGGCCGCCGCGCCGATCTCGACTGCGATCGGCTCGCCGATTTCCGGCGCGATCATGAAACTGCCGCCGATTGCCGGACTCGTCGACTGGCAAATGCTCTACATACTCGAAGCATTGCCCGCGATCATCCTCGGCTTCTGCGTGCTCAGGTATCTGACCGACAAGCCCGCGCAAGCCGGGTGGCTGCAGCCCGAAGAGCGCGACTGGCTGATCGCGAGGCTGAAGCTCGAAGCCGACGCGCGGCACGCGCATGCGGGCCACACGGCCGGCGCGCTCAGCGCGTTGCGCGATCCGCGCGTGCTCGCGCTCGCGCTGATCTACTTCGGCACCTCGGCGGGACTTTATACGCTCGGCTTGTGGGCGCCGCTGATCATCCGCCAATACGGTTTCGGCACGTTCGAAACCGGGTTGCTCGCCGGCGTGCCGAGCGTGCTCGCGGTGATCGCGATGGTGCTATGGGCGAAGCACTCGGATCGCACCGACGAACGCACGTGGCACGTCGTGATTCCGTGTGCGCTTGCGTGCGTCGGCTTCGTGTTCGCCGGTAATGCGACCACCGCGTTGATGATCGTGCTTGCGCTCGTCGTCGTGAACGTCGGAATCAGCGCCGCGAAGGCGCCGCTGTGGGCGATGCCGAGCATGTTCCTGTCGGGCGCCGGGGCGGCGGCGGGCATTGCCATGATCAACTCAATCGGCAACCTCGGCGGCTTCGTCGGGCCGTTTGCGATCGGCTGGCTCAAGCACGTGACGGGCGGCTATGCGGCGGGGCTTTATGTGGTCGGGGCGACGTTGGCGGTGTCGGCGGTCGTGACGCTGATGTTGAGCCGGCAGACGAAGCATGCGCCGGTCGCAGTGGGCGAACGGCCGGGGCATTGAGCGAAGCACCGATGAAGCGAGCGCGTCGCCGGTTGAAAAGCCGGCGGCAACCGCGAATTCATCCGATACGTCAGTACCCCACTACCGGAAGCCGTAGACCAGAACCTTCTTCCCTTCGAACGCCTCCTGCACACCTTGCACGCAATCCATCGGGCAGCTGTAGCCGTCGGGGGCCGACGCGGCCGACGGGATGCTCGCCCGATAGACGACGGATTCGACCTGCGTGCCGTCCGAAGTGACCACGATGTTCAGGTCGGTCACGACGCCGGCTGGCACGGGTCCTCCGGCGGTATAGACAACCGACATGGTGCCGGTGCAATCGGAGTTCACCGAGTAAGTGCCTTTCTGCGCCGGATTGAAGGTTATCTGCCCACCTTTCGGCACGCCGTTGATGCTCCCGAAATCGGTGCGGGTAAATTTGCCGTTGCCGTCGAATGTCACGAGGGCGACGTCATCGAGGATCGACTGGGTGGCGAACGGATGCAGCACGTTGCTCGAATCCAGCAACCCAAGGATCACGCCGTGACCGATGAACCCATAGGGTCCTTTTAGCGTTGCGTTCGAGCAAAGACCGCCGCCACCGCCACGGCCCCGGTCGCCGTCATCACCACCGGCCTGCGCGGTGCCACTCAGCGACAGAAGTGCAACGGCTACAGCCGACCAAATGCTTAATTGCCGGGTCTTCATCTTCGTTTCCTTGTCAGCGAATCAGGCGCGTGAAATCGCGCCGTGCAAGGGGCCTATCGGCTGCCGGATCAGGCGCCTGATTCAATCAAGCGAAAATAGTCGATTTGAAATGGCCGCAGCGATACCTGGTCGCCGTCGTGTGAGGGACCAGGGGCGGGCCAAAGTGGTGAATGGCGAAACGCTTTCACCAAGCAGTCGTATTTCGCCCGGTGTCGGCGGATACGTGCGGAAGGGATGCACGAAAGTCCGCGCAATGGTGACTTCGTGGGTCAGCCACGCCTGAAAGTCGCATAGCGAAAACCAGTGTAATCGATGCTACTTGCGGCGACCTGATGAATATCGGACAAAAGGAAGGCACATTCAGATCGCGCGCTGCGAGTCGTCGCGCTGTCTTTCGGGAGCCCCTCACCGAACCTTGTCCTCGGAATACGCTCGCACCCGTCGACGCCGCACCACCATTAACAAACAAACCCCACTTGCCGCCACGATATTCACCGACGGATAAAACGCCACGGCCACACTCCATTTCGGCAGCGCAAGAATCGCGAGCGCGTATTTAAAAACACAGAGCGCAAAGTACAAAAGACTCTCACTCCACGGATCAAGAATAGTCTTGCGAACCGTCGGCGCGAGGCCGACGAGTTCGATCAGCGTCACAAGACAGATGGACAACGTCGGATCGTTAGTGAGTATCCAGAGCGGAATAGCGGACAACGCCGCGGCGAGGCAAAGCCAATCAAAAGCGGTCCGCTGACGTTCGCCCCGAAAAACGCTTGCCACAAGAACAAAGAAGCAGGTGGCCGCGATCGCCGCCGTACACCACGCTGAAGGACCCGCACCGGCGACGAACTGTCCCACAGCCGCAATCGCCGTGACGAGCGACCAGATCAACCAGGTAAAAAGATGAGGGCGTACGGTGCCGCGCCAGATCGCAAGTCCATAAGGCAGAAACGCGACCAAGGATACGATCGATCCCATGACACCGAACAGCCGAGTCATGTTCTGATCGATACTTATCATAGGACGATCACACCCGGCATCGCCCCCGATACCGCGCCGGCGGCGCCCCACATGCACGCGTAAAAAACCGCGTAAACGCCGTCGTCGAGGCAAAGCCGACCCGTTCGCTAATCTCGCTGATCGACATCGGTGTATGCGCGAGCAGCATGCGTGCTTCGTCGATGCGCGTTTGCATCAGCACCTCGCTGAAGGTTTTGCACTCCGCCGCGAGCTTGCGTTGCAACGTCCAGCGCGTCAGCGACAGCCGCTCGCAGACGATCGTCTGCAGGCTCTTCGGCTCGATCGCATCCGCGTGCTCGCGCAGCACGTCACGCAGACATCGCTCGACCGTCGGAGAAAAGCGGCCCTGCTCGCGAATCCGCTGCAAGATTCCATGCGCGGCATGCATGTGAATCTTCGCGAGCGGCGCGTTGTAGACCTCGAACGCGCGATCCAGCGCGGACGACTGCAACACCATCCGATTGCGAGCCTGATCGAGTTGAATGCGCACGCCCAACGTCCCGCTCAGCGCCGCGATCGCCCCGAGCCGCGCATCGGTGATACCCGCGTCGCGCACGCGCAGTCGCACGTCGTAGAGCTTTGCCACACCCGCTATCAGCGCGAAGTTGCCGAGCGCGCTCGATGCGTTGCGCCCTTCGCCTTCCGTCACGTATTCGAATGCGACTTCGTCGCCGTGCTCCTGCATGACGAGCCAGTCGACATTACCGATCAGGTCACGATACGTGACGTAATTGCGCAATGCATCGCGCAGCGTCGGTCTATTGCAGAGCACGCCCGCAAGCTCGGGGAAATACAGCAGACCATCGAGCACGTCGCCCTCGGGCGCGCCGCGCATCAGGCGGCTTTCCGCAAGCTGGAGCATGGCGACGTGCTTGTCGCCCGGCACTCGCGCATCGGCCGCGGCGATGTCGGCCTCGTCGATGCCGATATCGTGGGCCACTTTGGTGCGATCGAGGCCCTCACGCTCCGCCGCGTCGAGCAATCCTCGATAGATGCGCGCTGAAACGGACTTCTGACGCAAATCCACTTTGCCTCCTCCGGTCGAAACCTGTCTGCGGGTTTTCCTGACTCTTCATCGGTCAAGTGCTGCACCTATCGGTCAAGCGCGTTTCGGGCGCATCCCTAGAATTTCTTTCGGCGCATTACCACGAGCGCTTAGCGTAACAGGACACGTCACGTGCCGGTAGCGCGTCGATGCAACGTTACGCAATGCAAATCACATGACCGACAACGACAACACGGAGCGAGATGATGAGAAGGAAGCTGACGATACCCTTTGCCGCAAGCGCCATCGCCTGCGGTGTCGCGCTGGTACTCGCCGCCTGCGGCAATGGCAGCAACATCAGTGACCCGCCGTTGCCGTCCGATCCCGATGCGCGCGCCGATGCGCGTGCCGCCGCGCTCGTCCAGAAGATGACGACCGCCGAAAAGATTCAGCTCGTGCACGGCGTGGGTATCCCCAACGCGGGACTCGGCGGTCCGTATCCGGCCGGCGTCAACGGAGCCGGCTACATTCCCGGCATCGCGCGGCTCGGCATTCCGGGCCTTGCAATGGCCGATTCGGCCGGCGGCGTCAATGTCGTCAACTCGAACGCGACGGCGCTGCCCGCGCCGGTGGCGCTCGCGGCAAGCTGGGACCCCACGCTGGCGAATCAATACGGCGCGCGTATCGCGACCGAGCTGCGCGTGCTCGGTTATGGCGAAGGTCTCGGCGGCGGCGTCAATCTCGCGCGCGAACCACGCAATGGCCGCACCTTCGAGTACATGGGTGAAGATCCGGTACTGACCGGCACGCTGAGCGCCGCGCGCACGATCGGCACGCAGGCGCAGAACGTCATCGCGACGATCAAGCACTACGCGATGAACGATCAGGAAACGAACCGCATGACCAGCAACTCGGTCGTCGACGAACGCACGATGCGCGAAACCGAACTGCTGGCGTTCGAACTCGGCGTCACGCAGGGAACGCCCGGCAACGTGATGTGTTCGTACAACCTGGTGAACGGCGTGTATGCGTGCGAAAACCCGTATCTGCTGACCACCGTGCTGAAGAACGAGTGGGGCTTCAAGGGCGTGGTGCAGTCGGACTGGACAGCCACGCACAGTACGGTCGCCTCGGCATTGGCTGGCCTCGATGAAGAAGAGCCTGGCGATCTCGGCGGCGGAGCGTCGATTCCGGGCTTTACGCTGACGTCGTATTTCAACACCGCGCTGACGAGCGCGGTCAACGCCGGCAGCGTGCCGATGTCGCGACTCAACGACATGGTTCAGCGCAAGCTTCGCACGATGATTCGCTATGGTGTCTTCGATTCGCCGCCAACCACCGGAGGAAGCGTCGATCAAACCGCGGGCAATGCGCTCGCGTTGCAGGTCGCGCAGCAATCGTCGGTCTTGCTGAAGAACGCGGTGGCGAGCGGCGATTCGCAACCGGTGCTGCCGCTGAACGCGGCGGGGCTGTCGTCGATCGTGGTGATCGGCGCTCACGCGGATGCGGGCGTGCTGTCGGGCGGCGGCTCGGGCGCGGTGCCGGCGGCCGCGGGCAACGCGGTGTCCGGTTGCGTGTCACCGTCGCCGCTGTTGAGCACCTGCGCGACGTGGTACAAGTCGGCACCGCTGGCCGCGATCCAGGCGAAGGCGCCGAACGCGAGCGTGACCTTCGTCGACGGCACGAACGCGGTGGCAGCGGCGACCGCCGCCGCGAAGGCGGATGTGGCGATCGTGTTCGCGACGCAATGGGAAAGCGAGGGCGCGGATCTGCCGAGCCTGAGCCTGCCGAGCAATGCGACCGACACCTATAACCAGAGCTACGATCAGAACGCGCTGATCAGCGCGGTCGCGGCGCAAGCCAAGCGTGTGATCGTCGTACTCGAGAACGGCAGCCCGGTCCTGATGCCGTGGCTCGGCAACGTGCACGGCGTGCTCGAAGCATGGTATCCGGGCGTTCAGGGCGGCCAGGCGATTGCCGATCTGCTGTTCGGCGCCGTGAACCCGTCCGGCAAATTGCCGATCACGTTCCCGATGCAGGACGCGGATCTTCCGCAACCGACGATCTCGGCCACCGATACCACCGTCACTTACAGCGAAGGGCTCTTCATAGGTTATCGCTGGTATGACGGCAAGCAGATCGCGCCGCTGTTCCCGTTCGGTTATGGGCTGTCCTACACGAGCTACAGCTACTCGGGCCTCAACGCGCAAGTGGACGCGAGCGGCAACGTGAGCGTGACCTTCACCGTCAAGAATACGGGATCGCGCGCGGGCGCGGAAATCGCCGAAGTTTATGCCGCGTTGCCGAGCGGTCTGGGCGAACCGCCGAAGCGTCTGGTCGGCTGGCAAAAGGTCGCGCTGCAGGCGGGGCAGTCGCAGCAGGTCAGCGTATCGATTGCGCCGAAGCTGCTGTCGACGTGGGACGCGACCAACCACGTGTGGAAGCTCAACGGCGGCGTCTATCAGATGATCGCGGGGGCTTCTTCGCGCGATCCGAATGCGTTGACGGCGTCGGTGACGATCGCGGGGCATTGAGCGCTGAGGTTTTGAACTGGAAAGCCTGGTAGCGGGGTACGGGGTCGAGCGCCGTATCCCGCCGGCACGCGTTCGGCATGTCAGTGGCCGGGCAGACGATAAGCGAACTCGTACGAATGCGCGCCGTCGACGATGTCGATCCTGAACTCGCCTTCAATGCCGCTCAGCTCGCCCGTGCCTGAATCCGGCACGACCGTCACCGCCAGCGCCGCTGCGCCGCGATTCATCACGCCGATATGCTGCAGCACGAACGTGCCCTGTTTGCCCGCCAGCGTGCCAGTGACCTGTTCGAGCGCGACATAGCCGGCCGAGCCTTTGACGTTCGTCATCGCGCTCAGCATTTGCCCTTGGGTGGTCGCGGCGAGATCGCCGGAGATCTGCTTGTCGATCGACATGCGGCCGAGCTTCGATTCGGCCGCCGCGTTTTCGAACGGCATCGGTTGAAGGGAGACGATGAAGGTGCCTTTTGCGACGTGGTGAGTCATCGGGATTTCCTCCGGGCTTGAACGGGCGACGGCGAAGCGGCGAAACGAAACGTGACGCTTCCGAACCGTAGCACACGTCGCTGTCAGGGCGCTGCACGCGCAGTGCCGTCGCTCGTGCCGAACGCGTCCGCGAACTCGCGCTTCAACCACGCGAGCGCCGGGTCCTGGTCGTGCGCCGCGGCCCACATCAGCGAAACCTCGTAGCCCGGCACCTCGAATGGCAGCGGACTCAGCGCGAGACCGAGCGTATCGCGCCAGACGCGGCCGATGAACTCCGGCACCGTCGCGATCGCCGCCGTGCGTTGCACGATGAACGGACTGGTCGCGAAGTTCGAGCTCGAAAACACGACGTCGCGCTTCAGTCCCTGCATCTCGAGTCGTTCATCGATGAAGCCGCGCAGCTCGGCGCTGAACGAAGTCAGCACATGGCGGTGGCGCAGAAACTCGTCCATCGACAAATGCTTGCGGCGCGTCCTGACGAGCTGGGGGTTGTAGACGCTCACGAAGCGCCATGAAAACAGCGGCGTGAGTCGCTGCCACGGCACGCATTCGCGGAATACGCCGACCGCGAGTTCGATCGCGCCATCGTCGAGCATCGCGGCGGCGCGCGTCGAATCTGTGGAGCGCGCGATCAGCTTCACGCCGCGTGCGGTGTCGGCGAGGCGCGCAATGATCTCGGGCATCAGCAGCAGTTCGAGCGAATCGCTGAGGCCGATGCGGAACACGCGCTGCGCGCGGGCCGGATCGAAGACGGACGGCTGCGTGAGCGCCTGATGCAGCGATTGCAGGAACGGCTCGATCTGCCGTGCGAGTTCGAGCGCGCGCGGCGTCGGCGTCATGCCTTGCGGCGTGCGCACGAACAACTCGTCGCCGAACGTCTCGCGCAAGCGCTTGAGCGCGCCGCTGACGGCCGGTTGCCCAAGAAACAGCCGCTGCGCGGCCCGCGTGACGCTGCGCTCTTCCAGCAGCGCGCGGAAGGTCAGCAGCAGGTTCAGGTCGAAGCGCCGAAAATCATTTTCAATGATGTTGGCCATGACATTAAACGATTTGAGTGATGGGCTCGCACCGCGCATTCTACTGCCACGGGGTCTTCCGTTCACACTCAGGAGCAATGACATGGACTGGCAAAATCAGAAGGTCGTGGTGCTAGGTGGCTCGTCGGGCATTGGGCTCGCGCTGGTGAAGCGGCTCGTGACGGCTGGCGCGAGCGTCGTCGCGGTGGGGCGCGACCGCGCCAAACTGGACGATGCGCTGCTTGGCATCGGCGGACAGGTGACGAGCGAGGCGCTCGATTGCGCCGATCGCGCGGCACTCGGACACTTTTTCGGCGGCCTCGGCCGGATCGATCATCTGGTGATGACGCTGTCGGGCGGAGAAGGCGCGGGGCCGTTTGCCGAACTGGATCTGGCCGCGCTGCGGCGTGGCTTCGAGGCCAAGTTCTGGCCGCAGCTCGAAGCCGCGCAGACCGCGCTACCCACGCTGCGCCGCGACGGCAGCCTGACGTTTCTGACCGCGATTTCGGCGCGCATCGCGAATCCGGGCACGGCGGGTCTGGGTGCGATCAACGGCGCGCTCGAAAGCATGATCGGCACGCTGGCGCGCGAGCTTGCGCCGCTGCGCGTGAACGCGGTGTCGCCGGGTGTGATCGATACGCCCTGGTGGGACAGATTTCCCGCGAGCGTGAAGAGTGAGCTGTTTCGGCAGCAAAGCGAAACGTTACCGGTGCGGCGCGTCGGGCAGGCCGACGATGTCGCGCACGCGCTGCAGTTTCTGCTGGAGAACACGTTTATGACGGGGGCGGTGATCGAGTGTGACGGCGGCTTGCGGCTACTGTGAAGTACGGGCGCGGGAATGCGTGGTCAGGCGTTCTTCGCCCGCTGAACGCGAACCGGCAGAAACATCGCCGCCGCGAAGCACAACAAATGCAGCCCGGCCAGCAGCACGAACGTCGGCAGAAAGCGGCCGGGCTGTGCACCCGAAACACCGTGCAACGTCGACGCCATCACCATCGAAAGCAGCGTCGTCGCGAACGGACCGCCCACTCTCTGCGCGATGTTCAACGCAGTATTCGCAACCGCGAGCCTTTCTCTCCCGATCGACGAATACGCGGCCGAGATCGACGGCACGCTGATCGTCCCCTGACCGACGCCCGCAAAGAACAGACCGACCGCGGCCCATCCGGCGGAGAACGAATCAACGCTCAGCCACAGAAACACGAGCGTGCTCAGAAACGCCAGCAATGCGCCGCCCGCCGCGAGCGCGCGGCAGCCGAGCCGCTCGGTCAACCATCCGAGCAGCGGAAAAGAGCACATCATGCCGATGCCGGTTGCCGCGAGCAGGCCGCCCGCGTGCGCGGCCGACAAACCGCAGCCCACGATCAGAAAAAGCGGCACTGCGAGCTGCCGTCCATACATGATCCCGTTCGCGAAGAACTGGGCGAGTGCGGCGACCGAGAACGTACGTGTCGCAAACATGCGCACGTCGATCAGCGCGGTATGGCCTTTGCGCGCCGCGTACAGCACGAAGCCGGCGAGAAACGCGACGCCCGCGAGCAGACACGCCAAGCCCACCGCTCGCGACGCGTCCTGAAGTCCATAGACAAGCGCGACGAGCCCAGGGGAGATCAACGCAAAGCCGGTGAAATCGAACGGTCGCTTCTGCGACTCGGCGGCATCGCGCGGCAGCAGCAACACCGCCATCGCGACGCCGAAAGCGCCCACCGGAACATTGATGAAGAACAGCCAGGGCCAGCTCGCGTGCGCGAGCACGAGGCCGGCCAGCACCGGGCCGAGAATCGGACCGAGCAGAATGGGTAGCGCGGTGTAGCCCATCACCCGCTCGAGGTTCTTGCCGGCCACGCGTCCGATCATCATTTGTGCCATCGGCGCGAGCACACCGGCAACGAGGCCCTGGAAGATGCGCGCGCCGATCAGCTCGCCGATCGTCTGCGCCGCGCCGCACAGCATCGACGCTATCGTGAACGTCGAAAAGCAGAACAGGTACAGCCGCTTCGCGCCGATGCGGTCGACCAGCCAGCCGTTGAGCGGCAACATCAACGCCATCGCGAGCAGGTAGCCGCTGACGATCCACTGCGCGGTAGCGATCGACGCATCGAGCGCATGGCCGATCGCCGACAGCGACACGTTGACCAGCGTCGAGTCCATCTGCGACATGAACGAGCCGATCGACACGACCGCCGCGACTTTCCACACGGTCGGATCGATCCGCGTGGAAGCGGATGCGCAGGCGTGCTCGCGCATGCCGTTCATCGGTCCGCGCGTGTACAGATGAAGGTCTGGCGTTCGGTCGAGCTCATGTGCCGGCTCACGCCGCCTTGCCGCTCGCGCTCGCGCTCGCCACGGCCGCAGGCTGTACCTGCTCGAGATGGCGCAGCAGCTTCGTCACCATCACGACGACGACGAACGCGAGGACCACGAAGAACAGCGCGAGCGGTGTGAGCACCTGTACCGACACGAAGCCGGCCAACCCCATCATCGCCGATGAAACCAGCAGCAGCGCGCAGCCGAGAATCGCGCTCGTCAGACCCGCGATGTGCGGGAACAGCGAGTTGCCCTTCGCCATCAGCGTCGGATACATCGCGCCGGCGCAGAAGCCCATCACGAGCACAGGCGTCGCGAGCGTCCACACGCGCAGACCGACCGTCAGCGCGAGCAGCAGCATCGCAAGCGACGCGGCCGCCATCAGCCGTGCGCCGATGCGCAGCCGCTGCTCGGCGCTCGGCAGGCCCGGACCGTGCAGGCGATTCGACAGACCGCCAAGAAAGTACATCATGCCGATGCCGAGCGCGAGGTAGCCGAAGAAGGTCGGCGGCTTGTGCAGCGTGGTCTGCACCATGAACGGCCCGACGATGTTGAACACCAGCAGGATGCTGTAGCACAGGCCCTGCGCGAGGAAGCAGCTCTGGAACACGGGGCTCGCGAGCACTTTGCGCGCGTTCGCGGTCAGCGTGCGCGGTTCGAGATGGACGGGCTTCGGCAAGGTCTCGCGATAACGCCACAGCAGCGCCCACATCACCAGCGAATAGATCAGCAGAAACACGAGGCACGCGCGCCAGCCGAACGCGGTCTGCAGATGCGCGCCGATCACCGGCGCGACGATCGGCGCGAGCCCCCACGCGATCGACATGTACGTGAACGCATGCAGCAAGGCCTGACCCGCGAACGAATCGGTGATGATCGCCTTCGCCAGCAGGTTCGTGCTCGCGATGCCGAAGCCCTGCAGTGCGCGGGCGAGGATGAACGTCTCGAGATTGGGCGCCGCGAGCGACAGCAGGCAGCCGACCGTGTAGACCGTCAGACCGAACGCGAGCACGCGCTTGCGGCCATACGCGTCGGCGATCGGACCGAAGATCAGCTGACCGAACGCGTAGGCGGCCATGTAGCCGGTGACGCTGGTCTGGATCGCTTGCGGCGAGGTGCCGAAGTAGCGCGCCATCGCGGGCAGCGCGGGCACGTAGATGTCGATGGCGAGCTGTCCGGCGGACGCGAACAGGCAGATCAGGAATAGCAGGAAGCGCGGCGAGTTCGGGGCGGAGTCGGCGGAAGCGGGGTGGTCGGCGGTGGCGTGGCTCATGGGTGCATCGAAAGGGAACACTGGCGGCGCGGGCATCGATGCGTTCGGATATCGAACGGAAAAGGCGCGAATGCCCCCGGCATTATCGCCGGGTATTGTGCCCATGGTATGGCAGGAAATGGGATAGTCCCTGGCGGGGGTGTGGGATGGCGCGGCCGACGAGTGCGCTATCCCGCCGCAACGAGGCTCAGTTCGCGCAGTCCTCGATCGACCGCAGCAACGCGCCCTGGTCTGCCGGGTCCTGGAAGAACGCGACGAAGCTCGCATGCTCGTCGTTTGCGATGCGGCCGGAGCAGTCCTCGCCTTTGAGCGGGGGGCGAGACGCCGTCCAGATCATCGCCATCACGGCGAGAGCCAGCACGACGCCTGTAAAGACGAGCCCGAGCAGTAACGACCTGGCGTCGTCCGATATTGCGTCTAGCCGATGCGAAGCCTCCCGCGGCTCGCAACTTCTGGTTTGACGACGGAATGGTTCAGCGCGGCGGGGCAGCACCCCACGCCGCGCATCCAGCTCAACTACTCGGATGCGATCAAGAGTCTCGTCGCAGCGGGATACGGCGCCGCGCTGCTGCCGCAGGAACCGAGCCGCTCGTCGGCCGACGCGCGCATCGTCACACGTGCGCTGCGCCCTGCGTTATGGCGACAGCTGGGCCTGGCCTTTCGCGCGGGTCCCGTGGAGCGTCCGACTCAGTATGTGCTCGACGTATTGCGGAGTTTGCGATTGAGCTAGCGGGCTGTGTTACGTCGCCGACGCTTTCCGCCTCTCCTGCTCCTCGCGATAAAGCACGAACTCTTCCCCGCCAACGCTTTTGCAACGGAAGCCCTACGCGTGATTCGAGGCGGTGTCGCGGCGTACTCAATACTCAGGTCTCGATCAGATGCAGAAACTGCCTTACCCGTGGACTGCTGCCTTCACCAAAGAAGGCTTGCGGTGTCGTGTCTTCGGCAACTACGCCGCCGTCCATAAAAACAACCCGATCCGCTACATCTCGCGCAAACCGCACTTCGTGCGTGACGATCAGCATCGTCATGCCCGCTTTGGCAACGTCGCGCATGACGGTCAGGACATCCTCCCGCAGCGCTGGATCGAGAGCAGACGTGGGCTCGTCGAAGAAGATGACCTCTGGATCCATCGCGAGCGCCCGCGCGATCGCTACGCGCTGCTTCTGACCGCCGGACAGCCGTGCCGGATATTCGTTGGCTTTTGCGGCCAGGCCAACCCGTGTCAGCAGGTGAATTGCGCGCTCCGACGCTTGCGCACGAGGGACACCCTTGACGCTGACCGGACCTTCCATCACGTTTTCCAGTGCTGTCCTGTGCGGAAAGAGGTTGAACGACTGGAACACCATCGCGGTGCGCTGGCGGATCGCGCGGATCTTCTTCTGATTCTGGCGTGACGGTTTTGACAAACCGTTGCATTCGACATCAATGCCGCATACTGTCACGCTGCCGGCATCCGGTACCTCGAGGAAGTTCAGCGAGCGCAGCAGCGTGGTCTTGCCCGACCCGGAGGGGCCCATTACAACGACAACCTCGCCTTTCGATACGCTGAAATCGACGCCGCGCAAGACCTGGTTGTCGCCAAATGCCTTCGAAAGTCCACGGACTTCAATCGTCCTGATATCAGTATTCATACAAAACGCCTCGAAATGCGATTCTCGAGGACGGTCTGGACTATCGTGAGAATCTGGTTGATGCCCCAGTAGATCAGGCCGACCATCAGGAACATTTCCATGTAGCGGAAGGTGGAGGCGCCGACCTGGTCGGCGACGCGGGTCAGTTCTACCACCGTAATTGTCGAAGCGAGGGATGTATCTTTGATGAGTGCAATCATGCGGCTGCCGACAGGCGGAATGGCGATGCGTAGTCCTTGGGGAAGAATAACCCGCGACATGGCTTTCCAGTAACCCATGCCCAGCGACATCGCAGCTTCCCACTGGCCCTTGTCCACCGCGTTGATGCCGGAACGGAAGTTCTCGCTCAGATACGCGGCCGAAAACAGCGTGAGCGCGAGGAGCGCGGCGGGAACCGGGTCAAGTGTCAGACCGTACCGGGGCAAACCGAAATAGATCAGCAGTATCTGCACGAGCAGCGGCGTGCCACGGAAGATGGATACATATGCGAATGCGAACGCGCGTAGTGCACCTATGCTGGAGATACGAGCCAAGGCGACCAGCAACCCTAGCGTCGAACCGAGCACAAACGACAACAAACCGAGAAAGAGTGTCATCAGCACCGCACTCTTTAACAGCGGAAGCGAGCGCATGAAAAGCTCGATCATGACTACTCCTTGTGTGCCTTCGCTTTGGTGATCGTGCCGGCCATATCGTAATCTTGCCCGACCCACTTCCTGGCAATGGCCTCGATCGTCCCGTCAGCCATCATGTCTGCAATCGCCTTATCGACCGCTGCGAGCAGGGCCGGTTGGCCTTTCTGCAAAGCCGGCGCTGATAGCTGGTAGATCAAGGGTTCGCCCACTTCCTTGACCGGTAAATGGTTGACGTTGGCGTACTTCATGCCGCCGAAGTGCGAGATGATGACTGCGTCGATACGTCCATTGCCCAGATCGCTGAAGACGAGTCCCCCGTTATCGTACGAACGAATGTCGGAGTCATGCAGGTGTGCTCGTGCCCATGTTTCATTGCTCGAGCCAGTGACCACTCCCACTCGCTTGCCTTTAAGGGTTTCCTTGCCCTTAATGTCTGTGTTGCCGGCGGGTACGAAAATGCGGAAATCCTCCACGCCGTATGGAACGCCGAAATCAACCTGTTGTTCCCTTTCAGGTGTAGGTGTGAGATCGTTCATCACAAGGTCGTACTTGCCCGTCTTCAACCCTTCCACGAAGTTCTTGAACGAATCGGCGACGAATACTACGTTCGGCACGCCAATGCGCTTGCCGACTTCCTTTGCAATTGCAACGTCATAGCCGACAGGTTGATTGTTTTCGTCAAGCATGCTCCATGGGGGACTACTCTGGGTGTTGGCCACGCGCAATGTGCCATTCGCCTTCACCTGCGCGAGAAGATCCGCTGCCTGCACAGTAGCGGGTGAACTGAATGCCGCGGAAAGCGTCACGAAACTCGCTACCGTGACAAAGCGTCTCCATCCCTTGATTGATTTCATCTCGTACTCACTCATCCAGGTAAATTGAATTAAAAAATCTACGCAGCGGTTGCCCGGGCGCGTCCGAATGCGTCAAGACCGGCATTCAGATCCGCAAGCAGCATCGCCGGGTCCTCCAAGCCGATCGAAAGGCGCACGATAGGCTGGTCGGTAAGCGGGAACGCACGCTCGGCCTGCAACGGGGCCGGGTAGTAGGCAGCGAGGCTATGCACGCCTCCCCAGCTCGCCCCGATGGGGAAATACTGGAGCGTATCGAAGAATGCGTTGAACGCGTCCTCCGCCGCGGGCTGGAGGATCAGGGAGAAGAGACACCCGCTGCTCGCAAAATCCCGCTTCCAGATGGCATGACCGGCATCGGACGGCAGTGCCGGGAACAGCACCTTGCTCACTTCCGGGTGACGTTCGAGTTCCCTCGCAATCTGCAGCGTTGAGGCGCTCTGGGCAGCGAAGCGAACCTTCAGGGTTTGCAGGCCGCGCATGACGAGGAAGCAGTCATCAGGGCTGGTCTGCTGGCCGAGAACGCTCTGCGTCTCGCGCAAGGTCGCGTAGTAATCCGCGTCGTTCATGCTGATGCAGCCCGCCAGTAGATCCGAATGACCACCAAAAAATTTCGTCGCGGCTTCGACGCTGAAATTCACACCATGTTCGAGCGGTTTGAAAGCGAGCGGGCTTGCCCAGGTGTTGTCCATCATCGTCAATACGCCGTGACGTTTCGCGACTTCGACGATCGCCGGAATGTCGGGCATCTCCATCGTCACCGTCCCCGGCGACTCCATGCAGATCATGCGGGTGTTGGGCTTGATGTACTTTTGAATCGCAGCCCCGATTGCCGGCGGATACAGTTCGACCTCGACGTCGAAGTGCGCCAGCCACTTATGCGCGAATGTCTTGAGCGCGCCGTAGCAGGCAGCGGACACCAGCAGGTGATCGCCGCCGCGCACGAAGCCCATCACGGTCGTCATCAGCGCGGATTGACCGGAAGGCGTCACCACGCAATGCGCGCCACCTTCGAGCTCGGCGATGCGGTGCTCCAGTTCACGAGCCGTTGGCGTTCCGGTGATGCCATAGCTGTAACCGTCCGGTTGCCGCTCCTTGCGGCGCGAAAACTCGGCCAGAGAATCGAATACAACCGTCGATGCCCGCATGACGGATGGGGACAGGCTGCGGAACGGCTGCGGCGCTTTCTGGGGATTGCTTGTCATCTTGCTCCCGGCGATGCCTCGTGGTGGATTGGTGATCGAAGTTTACTTTCACCCGAGATTGCATCAACATCGGAAATAATTAGCTCAATAAGTCTAGGTTATGCGGATCAGGGATATTGAAGTGTTCAGGGCGGTCATGAACGCAGGAAGCACGAGCAAGGCGGCGGCCCTGCTCGGCATTTCGCAACCGGCTGTCAGTCAGGCCATCAGGCGTCTGGAAACCATGGCGGACTTCTGCCTGTTCGAGCGGATACGCAGCCGGCTCGTTCCCACCCAGGAAGCCGTCGCCCTGATGCGTGAGGTTGACCAGTACTTTCGCGGATTTGAGGTCATCGAGCATCGAATCCGTAGTTTGCGGTCCTACGGATTGGGCCGGATGGCGATCGCCTCTCTGCCGGCACTGGGCACAGGCTTTCTGCCACGTGTCATTGCGGCGTTCGATGCCCCGTCCAGAAACGTGCAAATTTCGCTACAGGTGATGAGTTCGCGCGAAGTGCATGAGAAGGTCTCGGCTGGACAGGTGGATTTCGGCCTGATGTCCGACGAGATGTCGATGGCCGGCCTCGAACACTCGGTGTTCGCGCGTATGCGGGCTGTCGCAGTGATGAACTCACGTCATCCTTTGGCCACGCGTCCTGTCATTGCTGTTGCGGACCTGCCTGAATTTCCTTTCATCGCGCTGAATCCCGAAGACAGCACCAGGCTGCGCCTGGACACGCAACTCACGGCACGCGAAATCCGTCTCAAACCGGTCGTCGAGACGCCGTATTCGCACACGATCTGCGAACTGGCGCTCGCGGGAGTCGGTATAGGAATCGCTCATCCGCTCGTGACGTTGGACTTCGCAGAGCGGGGACTCGTCGTGAAGCCGATCGACATCGAGGTAATGTTCACAGGAGTGCTGGTGTTTCGCCCTGGTACCCCACTCACGGAAACCGCGAGGCAGTTCATGCGGCACATGAGAATGCAGCTCGAACGTGACCAGAAGGCGCTCAAAAGGGCGCTGGCGAATTGATCGGATAGAAATCGGACACGCTTGATCGCTACATCGCGCCTGGCTTCGTCACGTTCGAAACCGCGTTCGAGCGACGGCTCGAACGCGCGCAAGCGCAAGGTGAACTCGATGCTGCCGCGAGTCCCGCGCTGATCTGCGGGACGCCAGCCAGAACATGGGCCAAAACACCAGCTAAAAGGCAGCCACGCGAGTGCGATTTGCGCGCGTGTCGTGCCTCCAAAGCCCGAAACAAACTGAAACACGCAGGTTGAGCGCTTTGCGGAATAAAACGACACACTTGGGCGTTTGCCTGATACCGGTAGCGTCGATTTTCAAACAGCTTTCACGGCATTCATCGCCCTCGTGAACGGAACCCCCATGAACACCCAAGCGAATTCCCTGACCGATTCGACCGATGCATCTCGCCCGCCGCGCTATACGCGCACCGCGATGACGCTGCACTGGCTGATCGCGTTGCTGATGTGCGTCAATGTCGTGCTCGCTCTGTCCGCCGATTCGCTGCCCGACGACTGGGTGCGTCCGGTGATCGACACGCACAAATCGATCGGCATCACGGTGCTCGGGCTCGCGCTGCTGCGCATCCTGTGGCGCGTGTCGCACAAGCCGCCGCCGTTGCCGCGCGAGTTTCCGTCGTGGGAAAAGTTTGCCGCGCACCTCGCGCACTTCGCGCTGTATTTGCTGATGATTGCGTTGCCGCTGTCCGGCTGGCTGCACGATTCCGCGTGGAAAGACGCGGCCACGCATCCGATGCAGTGGTTCGGCCTGTTCCAATGGCCGCGCTTCGGCTATGTGATGCATCTCGACCCGACACTGAAAGAGACGTTGCACGATCGCTTCGGCGCGCTGCATGCGTGGCTCGGTTATGCGCTCTATGCGTTGCTGGCGATGCATATCGGCGGCGCGCTCAAGCATGAGTGGCTCGATCGCAAATCGGTATTGAAGCGCATGACGCCGTGAAGTCGCGGCGTGTTTTTGATGGCGCGCGAACACAGCTTCGCCAACTAACCGCAACCCAGCTGAACCTGAAACACTCACCTTGAAGAAGACCCTAGAACAGGCATTCGCTGTCGCGTCGCCGCGCATTCTGCCGCGTCGCGCGACGCTATCGAGCACGCTAATCCATTCCAGCGTCGTCGTGCTGTGGGCACTGCTGTTCGCGCGAGCATTCTTTCTGCGTGGCGCGCTCGCGTGGTCGACCGGTATTGCGTATGTCGTGTATGACACGTTGCTGCTCGCGTTCGTCACGTGGAAGTCGTTGCCGCTCACGCGCCGCGCGGCGCCGCTCGAAGCCGACCACGAACGGCGCGAGTTGCCGGGCATGGGTGTCATCGTCGCGTCGCGTAACGAGGCGGCCGTGTTGCCGGTCACGCTCGCCGCGCTGCTGCGGCAAACGCACGGCCCCGCGCAGATCGTGATCGCCGACGACGGCTCCACCGACGCCACCGCCGAGCTGCTCACGCAACGCTTCGGCCTCACGCCCGCCGCCGATGGCGTGCTGAGCGCGCCGAGCTCGCTGCATCCGAACCTGTTCTGGCTGCGCGTGCCGCACGGCGGCAAGGCCCGCGCGCTGAACGCCGCGATCACCGTGATGACGACCGACACCGTGATGACCGTCGACGCCGACACGCTGCTCGACGACGACGCCACCTACGCGATGCGCGCCGCGTTCGCGAGCGAGCCGTCGCTCGTCGCGGCAGCGGGCATTCTCGTGCCGGTCTGCGGCAAGTCGCTGTCGGGCCGCGTGTTCCAGTGGTTCCAGACCTACGAGTACATGCGCAACTTCATCGCGCGTTTCGCGTGGATGCGCGCGGACAGCCTGCTGCTGATCTCGGGCGCATTCGCGTCGTTCCGGCGCGATGCGCTCGTCGCGGTCGGCGGCTTCGATCCGCAGTGTCTGGTCGAGGATTACGAACTGATTCACCGGCTGCGCCGCTATTCGGTGGATCACGAGCTCGGCTGGGACGTGCGCGTGGTCGGCGAAGCGCATGCGCGCACCGATGCGCCCGACACCCTCGCAAGCTTTCTGCGCCAGCGCCGCCGCTGGTTCGCGGGCTTCCTGCAGACCCAGTACTGGAACCGCGACATGACCGGCAATCGGCGCTACGGCACGCTCGGCATGCTGATGCTGCCGGTCAAGGCGGTCGACACGATGCAGCCGATCTACGGCCTCACGGCATTCGCATTGCTACTCGGTTTTCTGTTCGGCGGACACGGGGCGATCGTCGTGTCGATCTTCAGCGTGATCGGCCTGAAAACGGCGATCGATCTGGCGTTTTACCTGTGGAGCATCCATCTCTACCGGCGCTGGACCGGCGAGCGCAGTGGCAACAGTCTCGGCATGGGGATGCTCGCGGCCGTTGCGGAGCCGTTCTCGTTCCAGCTCGCGCGTCATCTGGGCGCCGTGCTCGGCTGGCTGCATTTTCTGCGCGGCGGCCGCGCGTGGGGCGTGCAACGGCGCTCCGGGCTCGTCGCGGTCGACGAGGATTGAGCAGCTCGACGAGCAGGTCAATGTTTCCGTAGGGCGGGTGTGGTAAAGGTAGGCTCGTTCACCCTGATGCGCGCTGCTGCGCAATGTGTGCTGCGACGCATCGCGCATGCCGGCGACAGTGCCATGCGGCGGCTGCATCAAGTAGACTGGTGAAGATGCCGCACTGCCATGCAGCGCGGCAACCTTCCATCCGCTGGTGCACGGAGGCTTGACCTATGCATGCAGTTCCCCCGCTCGAACAGGAACAGGAATCCGCAGGCGCAACGCTCGCTGCCGCGCCTGCTCAAGCCACTCACGAGGCGCCGGTGCGCGATCTGCGCCGCGTCGCCATTCATCCGGATTACTGGTACCCACTTGCGTGGTCGCATGAAGTGAAGCGCGGCAAGACGCTCGGCGTGACCTTCGCCGGCGATCCGATCGTGCTCGCGCGCACCGAGAGTGGCAAAGTGTTCGCGCTGGAAGATCGCTGCGCGCATCGGCAGGTGCCGCTGCATCAGGGCGTAGTCGACGGCGAATCGATTCGCTGCGGCTATCACGGCTGGACCTACGACTGCTCGGGCAAGTGCATCGACGTGCCGTACCTCGGCCGCGAGCGTCTACCGAACGGTGTGCGCTCGTATCCGTGTCAGGAAGTGGAGGGGCTGATCTTCGTGTTTCCCGGCGACGCCGCGCTCGCGGAGGAGCGGCCGTTGCCGGGCTTTCGCTCGGTGTCCGACCCGAAGTACAAGACGCGCCGTTTCGGCCGTCCGGTCAAGTGTCATTATTCGTTCATGCACGAGAACCTGATGGACATGAATCATCAGTTCCTGCATCGCCGCCAGATGGGGCGCATGCGCGCGCGTTCGCTCGGGCGGCGGCGCGGTGAGGGCTGGGTCGAGGTCGACTACACGTTTGCGCGCATGGAGGGGCAGCAGCCGCTAGGCGAGGCGATGGTGTTCGGCGAGAGGCGCAAGACCGGTGGCTCCGGCGACAAAGACGTCATGACGATCCGCACCGAATACCCGTTCCAGACGCTGCAAATCCGCAACGACGAGCAGACGCTGGTGATGGACCTGTGGATCGTCTATGTGCCGCTCGACCGCGAGCAGCGCACCAACCGAACGTTCGGGCTGCTGTCGATCCGCAAGCCCGGCATTCCGGGTGTGATGAATCTCGCATGGCCGCTGCTGGTGTGGTTCACCGAACGCATTTTCAAGGAGGATCGCGAGATCGTGGAGGCGGAGCAGCGCGCCCACGATTCGCAGGGAGCGGACTGGAATCACGAGGTGTTCCCGGTCATCAACGACTTGCGCGCGCTGCTGCGCGAGTGCGGCGCGCCGGACCAGGTGGTCGGCGCGGGCACCGGCGATACGGCGGTGATCCGTTTCTGGGATTCGCGTCACGGCGATCCGCTCGCCAAGACCTGAGCGCGGCGCGGCGCGGGTGTGTTCACCGGCGCCGCGCGCCCCGTCGCGCCACGGCTTTCCCCCTCGCCGGGAATTAATCCATCTCCCCACGGTAGACAATGCGCGGCGCGCGAGCGGCGATAATATCGCCCGGTACTTTTATTGCGCGCGAGTTTGCGCCAATCGACATTCGTCGCGTCCGCACCCGTGTACCATTGCGCTTTTTCCGAACTTCAAGACTCGCTCGTGACCACGCAACAAACCCCCACCAACTCGCGTAAATCCCTCACTCTGCTGCAGTTGCTTGGCCTGATCGGCGCCGCTGGCCTGATCGCCTCGATCGCGCTGAATCTGCTGGTCCACGCGCACTGAAGCAGCGCCCGCGTCGCGCGGGCAGCCTTGTGCCGGCGCGCGTCGCCGGCTTTCTCGAGATTTTTGATTGCCATGTACAAGAAGGGCGTAGCCGTAGAAATCCAGTTTTCCCCCGAGCGGCTCAACGACGGCGCCGGCGATCCGTACTGGATCGATCTGACCCACGACGAAGCGCAGCGCCTGCTCGACAGCCTGAAGGCGCGGCTCGCGGGAACCGGTAGCGGCACGGTCGCGCCGCTCGTCGTGAGCCTCGATGCGACGGCGCGCACGTGCGCGGCGGATGCCGCTGCGACCGGTACGCCCGATGCGCCGTCGGCCGCGAACGTCGCCACAGCCGACGACTTCAAGCAATGGGTCTGCGTGATCTGCGGCTGGGTCTACGACGAAGCCGCCGGCGTGCCGGAAGAGAGCATCGCGCCGGGCACGCGCTGGGCCGATGTGCCTGCCGACTGGCGCTGCCCGCTGTGCGATGTGGGCAAGGAAGATTTTGCGCTGGTGGAGTTTTAAGCGGCGGGCCGAGGCTCGCCTGATAAAGCCGCTCTACGCCGTCCCTTCCGGATAATCCGCCCCCTCGCTCGTCGCTCGCCAGGTGTCGAAATCGCCGCGCAGAAAGTCGAGCTTCCTGTACGCGAGATCGAGCGCGGTCTTGCCGAGCAGCAGACGCAGCGGCGGCGCGTCCGACAACGCCGCATCGATGATCGCCTGCGCGGCGCGCACCGGGTCGCCGGCCTGGTTGCCGCTGCGCGCTTCGGTCTGCTTGCGGCGCTCGCCGGCGGTCGACGCATAGTCGTCGATCAAGGTTGCCGACTGCTTGATCGACGGACCCGCCCAGTTGGTGCGAAACGGCCCCGGCTCGACGATCAGCACGCCGATGCCGAGTGGTTTCACTTCCAGCGCGAGCGATTCCGACAGCCCTTCCACTGCGTACTTCGTCGCATGGTAGTAGCCGGTCGCCGCGAAACTCGCAATCCCGCCAATCGACGACACGTTGACGATCAAACCGCTGCGCTGCTCACGCATGATCGGCAGCACGGCCTTCGTGATGTCGACGAGGCCGAACACGTTGGTCTCGAACATCGCGCGGACTTCGCTGTCCTCGCCTTCCTCGATCGCGGCCAGATAACCGTAGCCCGCGTTGTTGACGAGCGCGTCGATGCGGCCGAAATGGCGCTTCGCCTGTGCGACCACGGTTTCAATCTGCGCGCGATTGGTCACGTCGAGCGGCAGCACCAGCGCGCGCTCGCCGTGCCCCTCTGCGATGTCCTTCACTTTCGATGCATCGCGCGCGGTGACGACCGCGCGCCAGCCGCGTTCCAGCACAAGCTTCGCGAGTTCGCGGCCGAAGCCGGTGGAACAGCCTGTGATCAGCCAGACGGGATTGTCTCGATTCATCATTTGGAACACTCCTGTTGAGGGTCTATGACGTGAAGACGGGGAAACGGCGCTAAAAACGGCGCCCCGATGCGGCGCAGACGCGCGGCGCGTCGGTAATCGGTATGCGGGTGATGTCAGCTCGAAGCGTGCCCGGTTCGCGCGGCGGACGGTTCGGGCGGTGGCCCCGCGCGAACGCGCGAGGCGCTGCGCGGATTCGCCGGGCGATGAAGCGGGGACGCCGCCGTGACTGCTATGAATGCGATGACCGCTTGGGGCTGGTGTGCCGCTTCAATTGTAGCCGCAGCGCGGCGGCTTCGCTTTGCAGCGCGCCGACGAAGGCGTCCGCGAGCGGATGCGCGGGCCGGTGCTCGGGACGGATCACGCTGACGCGAAACGGCAGCGACGACGCGAGCGGCCGGATATGCAGATTGTGGCCCGCGAAATCGAGCGCGGTCAGCGGATTGACGATCGCAATGCCGAGCCCTTGCCGCACGAAGCTGCACACGGACACCGCGGTCGGCGTTTCGATCAGCAGGCGGCGCGCGATGCCGGCTCGCGCGAACGCTTCGTCGATTTGCAGCCGGTATGGATCGTTCGCGGACAGGCTGATGAACGCCTGATCGGCGAAATCTTTCAATGCGATCACGCGTTTCGCGAGCAGCGGGTGAGCGTCGGGCAGCACACACACTTCATCGACGGCGATGAGCGGCGTGAGCCGCGTGCCGGGCGGCGGCGCGTCGTGCTCAGTGAGGCCGAGGTCATAGCGCTGCGCGCTCAGCCATTCTTCGAGAAACGGCGACTCCTGCGTCGCGATCGATACGCTGAAGCCCGGCTGCACATCGTGAAAGCGTTTGACGGCGCCCGGCAGGATCGAATGCGAAAACACCGGCAGCGCGATCACGGACAGCTGGCCACCCTTGAATTCCCGCAGCGCGGCCGCCGTCGACGCGACGCGTTCGAGCCCGACATACGCGCGCTTGATCTCGTCGAACAGCGTCAGCGCGGATTGCGTGGGACGCAGCCGGCCCTGCACTCGCTCGAACAACGCGAAGCCGATGCTCTGTTCCATGCGCGCGAGTTCGCGGCTCACGGTGGGCTGCGACGTGAACAGCATCTCGGCTGCCTTGGTCACGCTGCCGGCCGTCATCAGCGCGCGGAAGATTTCGATGTGCCGGTGCGTGAGCGCCATGGTGGGTCCGTGCTATATCAAAAGTGAATAGGCGAGCAATAGATTGGTATTTTACTGAATGATCGCCGCGGATCATCATGTCGGCTATCGCTTTCGCAAAGCTTCGACATGCAACCGACCACGACGCCATTCGACTCCCGTCAACTCGCCGACCTCGCGCGCCAGCACGGCACGCCGCTATGGGTCTATGACGCCGACACGATCCGCCAGCGCATCGCGCAGTTGCGCAGTTTCGACACGATCCGCTACGCGCAGAAGGCCTGTTCGAACGTGCACATCCTGAAGCTGATGCGCGACGAAGGCGTGATGGTCGATGCGGTCTCTTTGGGTGAACTCGCGCGCAGTTTTGCCGCGGGCTATGCGGCTCAACCCGCATCGAACGGTGGGCCCGAAGGCGTCGTCTTCACCGCCGACGTGCTCGACCACGCGACGCTGGCCACCGTGCTCGACGAGCGAATCACGGTCAACGCCGGCTCGCCCGACATGCTCGAACGGCTCGGGAGACACGCGAGCGAAGACCATCGCGTGTGGCTGCGGATCAATCCCGGCTTCGGTCACGGCCACAGCAGCAAGACCAACACAGGCGGCGAGCACAGCAAGCACGGCATCTGGCGCGATGACCTGCCACGCGCGCTCGAACTGGTGCGGCGCTATCGGCTGAAGCTCGTCGGGCTGCATATGCATATTGGCTCGGGTGTCGATTACGCGCATCTCGCGAAAGTGTGCGATGCGATGGTCGATGCGGTGTCGCAACTCGATCAGGATATCGAGGCGATTTCCGCGGGTGGTGGTTTGTCGGTGCCGTATCGCGATGGCGAGCTGAGTGTCGATACCGCGCATTATTTCCGGCTGTGGGACGACGCGCGGCGCCGCATCGAAGCACGCGTCGGGCATCGCGTGCGACTCGAAATCGAACCGGGGCGCTTTCTGGTCGCGCAGGCAGGTGTACTCGTCGCCGAAGTGCACGCGCTGAACCGGCGGCCGTCGCGGCAATTCGCGTTGCTCGATGCGGGCTTCAACGACCTGGTGCGGCCGTCGTACTACGGCAGTTATCACGAGATCAGCGTGCTTCGGCGCAACGGCACGCCGAGCGATGCGCCGGCCGGCTCGTTCAGCGTGGCGGGGCCACTGTGCGAAGCCGGCGATGTGTTCACGCAGGCGCAAGGCGGTGTCGTCACGAGCCGGTCGATGCCCGCGCCTCGAGTGGGCGACCTGCTCGTGTTCCATGACACAGGCGCGTATGGCGCGTCGATGTCATCGAACTACAACAGCCGGCCGCTCGCGCCCGAGGTGCTGATCGAGCGCGGCAACGCGCGGCTGATCCGGCGCAGGCAGCGCATCGAAGAATTGATAGCGCTCGAAGCAACGGCGGCTTGAGCGGCGCGTTGGAGTTCAACACTCAACGCTCAATGCGCCCGCACCGTGCGCGCGTACGACGCCATCATCGTCGCGAACTCCTGCGCGGCTGGGGTCAGCGGAATCGCGGCGCGTTGCAGCAGACAGACGTTCTGCTGCAACGCGCGCTCGCGCACGGGGATCGTCGTCAGCACGTCCGCGAACGGCCCGCGCTTCGCGATGACCGATGATTCGAGCGACAGGCAATCGGTCGCGGCTACCAGGTGCAGCGTCTCGTACAAGCCCTCGACGGTCGCGACGATCTTCGGCGGCGGCAAGCCGTAGCTGTCGAACAGATGGCTCAACCGGTTGACGTGCGGCTCCTCGGTCAGATTCGGCGAGCGCGTCGTCACCCACGTGCAATCGACGAGTTCGGCGAGCGACTTCGCGCGCGCCTTCGGATGACCGCGCCGGCACACGATTACCGGGTCGGACGGATAGAGCGGCGTGACCGACAGATCGGCGGTGTCGGTCTGCTTCGATACGAGCGCGACAGCGAAATCGAGCGTGCCTTCGCGGATCCACGAAATCATCATGCGCGACGTGCCCGTGCGCAGATGCACGGCGACGCGCTCGAAGCGCGCACGAAATTCCATCAGCACGGGCGCGAACGCGTCGACGAGCGGCTCTGTCGTCATGCCGAACGTGACCTCGCCCACGTAGTCGCCGCGCAGTTGCCGCACGTCCTCCTCGGCACGCTCGCATTCGCCGAGGATCGCGCCGGCCCGCTGCAGCAGCCGCTGGCCCAGCGCGGTCAGCGCAATGCCGCGATTCGTGCGCGTGAACAGCGTCGCGCCGAGCATCGATTCGAGGTTCTGCAACTGCTGCGTGATGCCGCTTTGCGCGATGCCGAGCGCGCGCGACGCCGCGCGGATGCTGCCATGCTCGGCGACTGCCGTGAACGCGCGCAGCTGGGAAATCGTCAATGCCATGGCGTCAGGGTTTGGTGATCGGTAAAAGTGATCATGATAGTCCGAACGGGACTTCTTTGAGGCGCCACAGCGGCTTACGATCACGCTGTCCTGATCCGCTCATCGTCGCCTTCCATGAAAACTCCACTGATGACTCTCTGCGCCGCGCTGGCTTTCAGCAGCGGCGCGTTCGCCGCTGACGCCAACACGTTGCGCCTCGGCATCGATCCGACCTATCCGCCGATGGACTCGAAGGCGCCCGATGGCAGCCTGAAGGGCTTCGACGTCGATCTCGGCAACGAGATTTGCCGGCGCATCCACGCGCATTGTCAGTGGGTCGAACTCGAGTTTTCGGGCATGATTCCGGCGCTGCAGGCGCGCAAGATCGACGCGGTGCTGTCGTCGATGGCGATCACCGAGAAGCGCGAGCAGCAGATTCTGTTTTCGTCGAAGCTGTTCCAGTTCAAGTCGCGGCTGATCGCGCGGCAAGGCTCGTCGCTCGCGCCTACGGCGAGCGGACTTGCCGGCAAGCAGATCGGCGTGCAGTCGGGCACCCAGTTCGAGGGCTACGCGCTGAAGAACTGGACGCCGCTCGGCGCGAACGTGGTCGCCTACAAGAGCCAGGACGAGGTGTTCGCCGATCTGCAGAACGGCCGGCTCGACGGCGCGTTGCTCGGCACCGTCGAGGCCGATTACGGCTTCCTGCGCACGCCCGCGGGCAAGGGCTTCGCGTTTGTCGGCGAGCCGCTTTCGATGGGAGATCGCGGCGTCGGCATCGGCTTGCGCAAGGACGAAACCGAGGTGCAGGCATCGATCAACGCGGCGATCGCGTCGATGCGCAAAGACGGCACCTATGCGCAGATCGCGAAGAAGTACTTCGACTTCGATCCGTACGGCAATTGATCCAGATTTCCAACATTATCTTCACGGCTTTCCATTCATGAACAGGCAATCGATTCCGCTTGTGTCGCCAGCCATCGGCACGCACCGCGAACTGGTGTCGTTTCATTTCGGCCCGGCCAATAGCGGGCAGAAGATCTACATCCAGGCGTCGCTGCATGCCGACGAAACGCCCGCGATGCTGACCACGGTGCTGCTGAAGCGGCGTCTGCGGGAGCTCGAGGAAGCCGGCGCGCTGAGCGCTCAAATCGTGCTCGTGCCGGTGTCGAATCCGCTCGGGCTCAGTCAATACGTGCTCGGGCAGTTCATCGGCCGCTTCGATCTCGGCAGTGGCAAGAACTTCAACCGGCATTTCGTGCAGTTCGCAAAGCTCGTCGCGAATGCGAAAGAGGCGCTCGGCGCCGACGCGAACGAGAACCGCCGCATCGTGCGCGAGCTGCTCGCGGCCGAACTCGCGCAACAGAAGCCACTGACCGAATTCGAGTCGCTGCAACTGGCGCTCCTGAAGTTGTCGTGCGACGCGGACGTCGTGATCGATCTGCATTGCTCGCTCGAAGCGGCGATGCATGTGTACACGAGCGAATCCGCTTGGGCCGAGTTCGAGCCGCTGTCGCGCTATCTCGGTGCAGAGGCGTCGTTGCTCGCGACCGATTCGGGCGGCGGCGCGTTCGACGAAACCCACAGCCTGCTGTGGTGGACGTTGCAGCAGCAGATGCCGGCGAGCAAGCCGGTGCCGACCGGCTCGATCGCGGTGACGGTCGAATGCCGCGGCCAGCGCGACGTATCGTATGAAGTCGCGCAGCAGGATGCCGACGCGCTCGTCGACTATCTGGTGTGGCGCGGCGCGATTCGGGGCGAGGCCAAGCCGTTGCCGCCGCTGCTGTCGCCGGCGACGCCGCTCGCGGGCAGCGAGCAGTTCTATGCGCCGGTGAGCGGGATTCTCGTGCACCGCGCGAAGATCGGCGACAAGATCCGCGTCGGCCAGCCGCTGTTCGATATCGTCGATCCGCTGACCGACGAGACGACCACGATCGCGAGCCAGACCGAAGGGGTGCTGTACATGCGGCGCGCGATCCGTTTCGCGACGGCCGGTGCGCCGCTCGGTCGCGTGACCGGCACGCGGCCGATCCGAACGGGCGTGTTGCTGGGCGCCTGATCGCGTAACGGCTATGCCGGACTCGGCATCCAGGGGCAGCCTCGACGCCTCACGCGACGGTGCTGACGTGCGCCTCAGCCGCCTTGCTGCGAGGTAGCCGGCGCCGCCCGGCCGGCGATCCGGCGCCTCGCCTGTTATGCGGATTTAATCTCTTTCAGCCACGAAAAAGCCCAAGCCCGCCTCCGGATAAAGGCCGATACTCGTCGTCATACTCAACGTGTGTCGGCGCGGCCGGCTTTTTGAAGGAGACGGACAAAGTGAGCAAGGCTATCCAATGGAGCGGGGTGTTTCCCGCCGTCAGCACCCAGTTCAAACCGGATTTTTCGCTCGACGTCGACGCGACGCACCGAGTGGTCAGCAATCTCGTCAAGGACGGGGTGTCGGGTCTGGTGGTCTGCGGCACGGTTGGCGAAAACACCTCGTTGAGTACGTCGGAAAAACTGCAGGTGATCGAGGCCGCGCGCGACGCGGCTGGCGGCAAGGTGCCGGTCGTCGCGGGTGTCGCCGAGTTCACGACCGAGTTCGCGCGGCAGACGGTGCGTGAAGCCGCGCGTGTCGGCGTCGACGGCGTGATGGTCATGCCGGCGCTCGTCTATTCCGCGAAGCCGCACGAAACCGCCGCGCATTTCCGCTCGGTCGCGACCAGCACCGATCTGCCGGTGATGATCTACAACAACCCGCCGATCTACAAGAACGACGTCACGCCGGACGTGCTGATCGCACTGCAGGACTGCGAGAACATCGTCTGCTTCAAGGATTCGTCGGGCGATACGCGACGCTTCATCGATCTGCGCAACGCGGTGGGCGACCGCTTCGTGCTGTTCGCCGGCCTCGACGACGTCGTCGTCGAAAGCATCGCGGTCGGTGCGCAAGGGTGGGTGTCGGGCATGTCGAACGCGTTCCCGAAGGAGGGCGAGACGCTGTTCCGCCTCGCCACGCAGAAGCGTTTCGATGAAGCGCTGTCGCTGTACCGCTGGTTCATGCCGCTGTTGCACCTCGACGCGCGCCCCGACCTCGTGCAATGCATCAAGCTGTGCGAGGAACTGCTCGGCCGCGGCAGCGCTGTCACGCGTCCGCCGCGCCTCGCGCTGCAAGGCGATACGCTGGCTGAAGTCAAAGACATCGTCGCCAAGGCGCTCGCCACGCGTCCGGCGCTGCCGGACGTCGGTCTCTAAACACCGCGTTTCGCACGAGCCTTAAAAAACATCGGCACCCTGTCCGCCACGTAGGCGGGACAGGATGCCGAATCTTACTGCGAGTAAGCAGGGCGGGGCGGTTGTCGCCTCAACTCGCGCTCAGCACCGGCGCAACCGCAGCCGGATCGCTGATACTCGGCCGGCCGTTCTCGACGTGACCGGCAAAGCGGCGCGAGAAGCTCGCGTCGTCACTGCTCGTCACCGTCAGGTCGTACCAGTGATGGCTCGACGCAAGCACCCAGTCTTCTTCGATACGCGCATTGGCCGGCACGACCACGGTACGCGGGCGCGCGCCGTACGCGTTGTCGATCACCGTCAGATGCGCGATGCCGTCGCCGCTGTTGGTGAACTTCAGGAACACGTTGCCATTCGCGACGTCGTATTGCGCGGTCACTTCAGGCCGCGCCGGCTGGTTGTTGCCATGACCGTTGCCATGGCCATTCTGCGTGCTTTGCGTGCTCGCCTGGGTGTTGCCCGCGAACTTGCGCACGAAGCCGTTCGGGCCGAACACGTCGAATGCATACACGCCGTTCGTCGTGCTCAGGTCGAACGTGTCGCTGAGCGACTTGCCCGCTTCGACCGTGTAGCGCCACGGACCGTCGGTGCGATTCGTCGCGTACACGTAGAAGTGCGCGCCCTGGTCGCCGGTGTTGCCGATCGTGATTTCGAACGTGTCGTTGCCCGCGTTCGCCGCGCCGTTCACATGCAGTTCGTACGGCAACGCGCGCGCGAAACGGATGCCCGCTTCCTGCGCATCGACCGGAGTCGGCGTCGTCGGCACGGTCGGCTTCGGTTGCGTCTTGCACTGGTTGTCGGCCATGCTGATGTAGTTGCTGGTGTCCGGCAGCGACGGCATCTTCGCATCCGGCGTGCGGAAGTCGAACGCGGTGGTCAGGTCGCCGCACACCGTGCGACGCCATGCCGTGATGTTCGGCTCATGCACGCCGAAGCGCGTTTCGATGAAGCGGATCACGGACGTGTGATCGAACACCTGCGAGCACACGAAGCCACCCTTGGTCCACGGCGACACGATCGTCATCGGCACGCGCGGGCCGAGGCCATACGGATAGCCGTCGGCGGTGTAGCTGCCGCCGCGCAGCGGATTGACGACATTGTGGATCTCGCCGTCGGTCGTCACCGTCGACTTGCCCTGGGTGGAGGTCGTCGGCGGTTGCGGCGGCACGAGGTGATCGAAGAAGCCGTCGTTCTCGTCGTACATGATGAAGAGCACGGTCTTGCTCCACACCTCGGGGTTCGACGTCAGCGCGTCGAGAATCTGCGACGTGTATTCGGCGCCGTACGCGGGCGTGTAGCTCGGATGCTCCGAGTACGCGGCCGGCGGGCACAGCCACGACACCTGCGGCAGCTGGTTCGCGAGCACGTCGGCTTTCAGGTCGTCGATCGTGCGCACGGTTTGCGCGCGCTCGTAGAGCGGCGAACCCGGCTGCGCGTTGATGAAGTTCGTGAAGTTCTGCAGGATGTTGGTGCCGTAGTTGCCGTTCAGCGGATCGGCGCCCGACGTGCCCTGCTGATAGATCTGCCACGAAATGCCCGCGGCCTGCAGACGCTCCGGGTACGTGGTCCACGACAGCAACTGATAGTTCGGCGGACCGTCGCCGTCGACCCAGTCGTTGTTGTCGAGCAGCGGGCCGCCCATCGTGCCGGTCGGGTCGACCATACCGGTCATCAGATACGCGCGGTTCGGGTGCGTCGGTCCCGGCAACGAGCAGAAGTACGCATCGCAGATCGTGAACGCGTCGGCGAGCGCGTAGTGGAACGGGATGTCGCTACGCAGGTGGTAGCCCATCGTCATGTCGGTCTTGTTGGCGGGCCACTGGTCGTAGCGGCCGCCGTCGATCGCATATTGGGTCTTGTACCACGAGTGATCGAGATCGCCGACGCATTGCGCGCTCGTCGTCGCGGTGTCCAGATGGAACGGCAGCACCGGCTTGGTCGGGTCTTCCTTCGACGGCTGATTCCACACCGGCAGGCCGCTCGGCAGCGGAATCGGGAAGCGGTCGTTATAGCCGCGCACGCCGCGCAGATGGCCGAAGTAGTGGTCGAACGAGCGGTTCTCCTGCATGAACACGACGATGTGCTCGACATCGCGAATCGTGCCCGTGCGCGAAAACGCGGGCACGGCGAGCGCGTTGCGGATCGACTCGGGCAATGCGGTCATCGCGGCGGCGGCGCCCGCGGATGAAGCCACGGTTTGCAGGAAACGGCGACGGCTAGTTGATGTCATCGAATATCACCTTCTGCGTAGGGGAAGAATGGCGCGCGTGAGCGTGCCTTGGGGTGTTTCGTGGTCGGTTACGCGTTGCTCTTGCTGATCAGTTGCGAACTAGTTGTTCGCGCTGTCGCCGGGCGCGTAGCGCATGACCGGCGCGACCTCTTGGCTGTCGGCCGCGAGACTGGCCTGCATGTTTTGCGTGATCGCGTCGGTGGTGGCTGCGCCACTTGCCGCCGCGTTGCTCGCCGTGTTGTTCGCCGTGTTGTCCACGAATGGCGCTGAGGCGTTGGGAGTCGCCACTGCCACTGCCGCCATTGCGGGGCGTTGCGCCGCGTCGTTCGGCGCAAGGCTCGTGGTCGTCGCGTTGCTCGTGGAAGACGAGTCGTCCGCGCCGCAACCGTTCAACGCTATCGTGGCAAGCGCCAGCAATGCGGCGCTCGCGATGCAACTGATTTTTCTCATGTCTGCATCCGGTTCGATGAAAGCGGGTGCAGTCTCCATTCCTTTCAAGAAATAATTGTGAAACGTTTGCGCCCGGCATAACTTTCGATAAATCGTCGGTTGATCGAAAGAAAATGGAAAGTATCGGGAAGGTCAATGTTCATGGCGCTGCCATCTGCGCTATGTTTGCTGCTTTATCGTTCGCGCATGGGCACGATTCAATGACTCGCATCGATTCACCCATCGACATCTCGCAACTCGAAGACGAATGGCTCGAAGCCGACGGCTTCGGCGGCTTTGCTTCGGGCACGCTGGGCATGTTGCGCACGCGCCGCTACCATGCGCTGCTGCTAGCCGCGACGCGCGCGCCGGGCGGGCGCCTGGTGCTCGTCAACGGCATCGAGGCGTGGGTCGAGGCGGGCGGCGAGCGCTTCGCGTTGACCATGCAACGCTATGGGCCTGACGTGATCTATCCGGATTTGCGCGGCCGCCTTGCCGGCTTCGACACCGCGCCGTGGCCGACGTGGCGCATTCAACTCGGTGCGCACGCGGCGATGATCGCCGACGTGTTCGTCAGCAAAGCGACGTGCGAAACGGTATTGCGCTGGCGGCTCGAAGGCGGCGAACTCGATGCGCCCGTGCTGAAGATCAGACCGCTGCTGTCGGGCCGTGACTATCATGCGCTGCATCACGAGAATCCGGCCTTCAACTTCGGCGCGCAAGTCAGCGCCGATCAATCTTGCGCGAGCTGGCAACCGTATGGCGGACTGCCGGTCGTGCGAGCGGCGACGAACGGCGCCTATACGCATGCGCCCGACTGGTATCGCAACTTCTGCTACGTGCGCGAGCAGGAACGCGGTCTCGATTGCAGCGAAGATCTCGCGACGCCCGGCGTGTTCAGCTTCGATCTCGCGCAGGGCGACGCGGTGATGATTCTGAGCGCGTCGAGCACGTCCGCCACCGAATGCGCGAACGACAAACCCCAAACCACCGCCCACGCCGCCCAACTCGCCCACACCGAACAACAACGCCGCGCCGCACTCGGCTCACGCCTGCAACGTTCGGCCGACGCCTACGTCGTCACGCGCAACGAAGGCCGCACGATCCTCGCGGGCTTTCCGTGGTTCACCGACTGGGGCCGCGACACGTTCATCGCGATGCGCGGCCTGCTGATCGAGTCGAACCGTCTCGACGATGCCGAAGCGATCCTGCTCGAATGGTCGGGCACGCTGTCCGAAGGCATGCTGCCGAACCGCTTCCCCGACTACGGCGACGCGCCCGAATACAACTCGGTCGACGCGTCGCTATGGTTCATCGTCGCGGTTCACGACTATCTGGCGACGCCGCATGCGGGCGCGCAAACGCGCGCGCATCTGCAGCAGGCCGCCGAAACGATCCTGACCGGCTACACGAACGGCACGCGCTTCAACATCGGCGTGTGCGCGGACGACGGCCTGCTGCGCGCCGGCATCCCCGGCGTGCAACTGACGTGGATGGACGCGAAAGTCGGCGACTGGGTCGTCACACCGCGCATCGGCAAGCCGGTCGAAGTGCAGGCGCTGTGGATCAACGCGCTGCGAATCGCGTCAGCATGGAACCCGCAGTGGCGGCAAGCTGCCGAGCTCGCGACGCTCGCGTTTCGCCGGCGCTTCGTCGATCCGGCCACCCAGGCGCTGTTCGATAACGTCGACGTCGATCATGTGCCGGGCACGGTCGACCGCTCGATCCGGCCGAATCAGATCTTCGCGGTCGGTGGCCTGCCGTTTCCGCTGCTCGAAGGCGCGGCGGCGCGCGCGGTGGTGGGTCAGGTCGAAGCGCAATTGCTGACGCCGCTCGGCCTGCGCACGCTCGCGCCGTCCGCTCCCGCCTATCGCGGCCGCTACGGCGGCGCGCCGCGCGAACGCGACGGCGCCTATCATCAGGGCACCGCGTGGTTGTGGCTGATCGGCCCGTTCGTCGAAGCGTGGCTGCGAGTGAATGGCGCGAGTGCCGATAATCTCGCGCGGGCGAGGGCGCGTTTTCTCGCCCCGCTGTACGCGCATCTCGATCACGCGGGCCTCGATCACCTGTCCGAGATCGCCGCCGGCGACGCGCCGCACGCGCCCGCCGGCACGCCGTTCCAGGCCTGGTCGCTAGGCGAATTGCTGCGCGTCGAAAGTCTGCTTGCCCGGTTCGAGGACAACGGCGCGTAAACCGCGCTACGATGTGGGTCCCACCGCCAGGCCTGTTGCAAGGACGTTTTCATGCCACCGCTGCGCGCTGCCAATCTGCTCGCCACGATCGAAGGTTCCCGACTGCATTCGCCCGAATGCGGCCACTGGCAGCGCTGGGGGCCGTATCTGAGCGAGCGCCAGTGGGGCACGGTGCGCGAGGACTACAGCGCGAACGGCACCGCCTGGGACTCATTTCCGCACGACCATGCGCGCAGCCGCGCCTACCGCTGGGGCGAAGACGGCATCGCCGGTTTCGGCGACGACCGGCTCAGCTGGTGCGTGTCGCTCGCGCTGTGGAACCGCAAGGACCCGATCATCAAGGAGCGCCTGTTCGGCCTGACGAACTCGCAGGGCAATCACGGCGAGGACGTCAAGGAGCTGTACTTCTATCTGGACGGCACGCCCACGCATTCCTACATGCGCATGCTGTACAAGTACCCGCATGCGGCCTACCCCTACCAGGACCTGATCGACGAAAACGCGCGCCGCGGCGGCGATATGCCAGAGTACGAAGTACTCGATACCGGCGTGTTCGACGATCAGCGCTATTTCGACGTCCAGATCGAATACGCGAAGCACACGCCCGACGACATCGTGATGCGCGTGACGATCGAAAATCGCGCGGACGAAGCGGCGTCGCTCGATGTGCTGCCGCAAATCTGGGCGCGCAACTCGTGGTCGTGGAAAGAGAACAAGGACAAGCCGAAGCTCGTCGCCGGTACCGGTCATGACGGCTCGGTGCGTCTGCTTGGCCATCACCATGTGCACGAACCGATCGTCGTGACCGCGTGGTCGAAGGACGCGCCGCAACTCGCGTGGCTGTTCTGCGAGAACGACACCAACGTGAAGCGGCTGTTCGGCATGGACGGCGCGGGCCCGTTCAAGGACGGCTTCAACGACTACCTCGTGCACGGCGACGCGAACGCGATCCGTCACGACGCGGGCACCCGGGCCGCCGCGCATGCGGCGCTCGAGTTCGGGCCGCACGGACGCGCGGTCGTGTATCTGCGCTGGCACCCGCAATCGGCGACCGATGAAGCGCCATTCGATGCCGACGTGTTGATCGCGCGCCGCCGCGCCGAAGCCGACGAATTCTATGGCGCATTGCAACACGAGATCACCGACCCCGATGCGCGTCTCGTGCAACGTCAGGCGCTCGCCGGCATGCTGTGGTCGAAGCAGTACTACCAGTACGACGTGCAGCGCTGGCTCGACGGCGATCCGCTGCAACCGAGCCCGCCCGCCGCGCGCAAGCACGGCCGCAACACCGACTGGCGGCATCTGTGCAACGCGGACATCGTGTCGATGCCGGACAAGTGGGAGTACCCGTGGTACGCGTCGTGGGACCTCGCGTTTCACGCGGCCGCGTTCGCGCTGATCGATCCGGCGTTCGCCAAGAAGCAGTTGCTGCTGCTCGTGAAGGACCGCTATCAGCACCCGAACGGCCAGTTGCCCGCTTACGAATGGGCATTGAGCGACGCGAACCCGCCGGTCCATGCATGGGCCGCGTGGCGCGTGTACGAGATTGACCGCGCGCTGACCGGCAAGGCGGACCGCGATTTTCTGGAGCTCGTGTTTCACAAGCTGCTGCTGAATTTCTCGTGGTGGGTGAATCGCAAGGACGCCGACGGCCACAATATTTTTCAGGGCGGTTTTCTCGGGCTCGACAACGTCGGCATCTTCGACCGCTCGTCGCCGCTGCCCACCGGCGGCCACATCGATCAGGCCGACGGCACCGCGTGGATGGCCGCGTATGCGCTCGACCTGATGCGTATCGCGCTCGAACTCGCCTACGCGAACCATGTGTTCGTCGATATTGGTGTGAAGTTCTTTGAGCACTTCCTGTATATCGCGGAGGCGGTCAGTTGCGACGACGGCTGCGACACGGGCCTGTGGGACAGCGAGGACGAATTCTTCTACGACAAGCTGCGCCTGCCCGACGGCAGCAACTTGCCGATGCGCGTTCGCTCGATCGTCGGACTAATACCGCTGTTCGCCGTGCACGTGCTCGAGGAGCGTCTGCACGGCGGCTTGCCGGGCTTGCGCGAGCGCCTCGTGTGGTTTCTCGAGCATCGGCCCGATCTCGCGAAGCTGGTGTCGCGCTGGAACGAGCCCGGCAAGGGCAACGCGCTTTTGCTGTCGCTGCTGCGCGGGCATCGGATGAAGGCGTTGTTACGGCGTGCGCTCGACGAAAGTGAATTTCTTTCCGATCACGGCGTGCGGGCGTTGTCGCGTTGCCATCGCGATCATCCGTTCGTGTACCAGCACAACGGCAACAGCTTCTGCGTGAAGTATCTGCCGGCCGAATCCGATACCCGCGTGTTCGGCGGCAATTCGAACTGGCGCGGGCCGGTGTGGATGCCGGTCAACTATCTGCTGATCGAATCGCTGTACGAGTTTCATCGCTATTACGGCGATGATTTCCGCGTCGAGTATCCGACCGGGTCGGGCCAGAAGTTCTCGTTGAGCGAAATCGCCGACGAACTCGCGCGCCGCGCGACCACGCTATTCCTGAAGGACAAAAACGGCGAGCGGCCGGTGATGGGTGCGTATCCGCTGCTGCAGGCGGACCCGCGTTCGCAGGATCTGATCCTGTTCCATGAGTATTTTCATGGCGATAACGGTCGTGGCGTCGGGGCTTCGCATCAGACCGGCTGGACCGGGCTCGTCGCGTTGCTGTTGCAGCCGCGCGCGATGGCGGCATCGGGCAACGTGCCGCTGGCGGGGGAACCGGCGCCGGCGCCCGCGCCGATTCCGGTGCCGGCGGCTTCTGCATCCGCGGTAACGCCGGCGGTGGCGAAAGAACCGGTACCGTCGCTCGCGGCCACGACAACGAAGTAAGCACGCCGCGCGCTCACGCGCGAACGCGATTGAACTGTGCGGCAGCGCCCGTGGTCTTTCATGTATCGCCGCGTTCGTTCTACCGGCTTACCGAGGTCCAAGTGAATCCCATGTCGACCACACCGAACCCTTCCGCTTCTCCCGATCAACCCAACGCAACGCCCGCGCTGAGCTGCAAGCTCAGCGCGGACCGGTACGACGCCCTGTCGTCGCCGGCCGGCAAGAAGCCCGCGCCGCCGTGCACGCTCGTGATCTTCGGCGCGGGCGGCGATCTGACCAAACGTCTGTTGATGCCGGCGCTCTACAACCTCGCGGTCGATGGCCTGCTCGACGACAGCATGAAGATCATCGGCGTCAATCACGGCGAGCGCGAAACGCGCGAATGGTGCGACGAACTGCATACCTCGCTGCAGAAGTTCGCCGCCGACAAGGCCAGCACCTTTCACGCCGGCAAGCTCGACGACAACGCGTGGAACTGGGTCGCGCAGCGCCTCGAATACATGGCGGGCGAGTTCGAATCCGACGATACGTTCGCGAAGCTGAAGCAGAAGCTCGATCAGTCGAAAGGCGGTAACGCGATCTTCTACCTCGCGGTCGGCGCGCGTTTTTTCAAACCGATCACCGACCGGCTCGGCAAAGCCGGCCTGCTGAAGGAAGGCGACGGCGCGAACGGCGGCTTTCGGCGTCTCGTGATCGAGAAGCCGTTCGGCACCGATCTCGCATCGGCGCGCGATCTGAACGCGCACATCCTGTCGTATGCGCGGGAGTCGCAGGTGTACCGCATCGATCATTTTCTCGGCAAGGACACCGTGCAGAGCATGCTCGCAGTGCGCTTCGCGAATGCGATGTTCGAGCCGATCTGGCGGCGCGAGTACATCGATTGCGTGCAGATCACGGCGGCGGAAACGATCGGCGTCGAGGGGCGCGGCAGGTTCTACGAGCAGACCGGCGCGTTTCGCGACATGGTGCCGAACCACCTGTTCCAGCTGCTCGGCATCGTCGCGATGGAGCCGCCGAATTCGTTCGACGCCGAAGCCGTGCGAAACAGGAAGGCCGAACTGTTCGACGCAATCCAGCCGCTGACGTCCGCCGACGTCGTCTTCGGCCAGTACGAAAAAGGGCCAGCCGGCGTGGGCTATCGCGAGGAGCCCGACGTCGCGCCCGGCAGCACGACGGAAACCTACGCGGCGGCGCGCGTGTTCGTCGAGAACTGGCGCTGGGCCGGCGTGCCGTTCTATCTGCGTACCGGCAAGCGGCTCGCGGTGCGCCGCACCGAGGTTTCGGTGCAGCTGAAGCCGGTGCCGTTCCGCCTGTTCCGCGATACGCCGGTCAACGCATTGACGCCGAACGTGTTGACCATTCGCATCGATCCCGAGCACGGCTCGAGCTTCGATTTCAACGTGAAGGTGCCGGGGCCGGTGATGCAGGTCGGTCCGGTACAGTCGTCGTTCAACTATGGCGACTTCTTTGCGGAAAGCGCGAACGTCGGCTACGAGACGCTGCTGTACGACTGCATGTTTGGCGACGCGACGTTGTTTCAGCGCGCCGACAGCATCGAGACGAGCTGGTGCGCGGTCGACGACGTGCTGCATCCGAGGAGTGGCGGCGCGGTTGCCGTGCGCGGCTATGCGGCCGGCAGCGACGGGCCGGCCGAAGCCGACGCGCTGCTCGCGCGCGACGGCCACGCGTGGCGCCCGTTGCAGCAGAAAGCGCCCGGTGGCAAGTCGTAGCGGCACCTTTGAACCAACCCGCAGACCCGCATCACAACCGCCTCAATACAATCGGGAGACATCGTGGCAACACGCAACAAGAACGCAGTGAAACGGAATGCGCCAACAAGCGGCAGCGAGCACATCCTCGCGATCGACGTCGGCGGCACCGGCCTGAAGGCCGCGATCATCGACGCCGACGGGCAGATGAAAACCGAGCGCGTGCGCGTTGCGACGCCGCATCCGTGCACGCCGGATCAACTGGTGGACGCGCTCGCGCAACTCGTGGCTCCGCTCATCGAGCAGGTGCGGCCCGTCCGTATCTCGATCGGGTTTCCGGGTGTCGTGCGCAACAACCGCATTCTGACCGCGCCGCACTTCGGCATCGAAGGATGGCACGACATTGCGCTCGCGGATTCGCTCGCGCAGCGCCTGGGCGGACTGCCGGTGCGGATGATCAACGACGCCGAAATGCAAGGTTTCGCGGCGATCGAAGGCCACGGCCTCGAGTTCGTGCTGACGCTCGGCACGGGCGCCGGCACCGCGATGTTTCGCGATGGCGAACTGATGCCGCATCTGGAGCTCGCGCATCATCCGGTCAGCAAGAAGGGCGTGGCGTACGACGAATACATCGGCGAGGCCGCGCGCGAGCAGATCGGCAACAAGCGTTGGAGCCGGCGTGTCGAGAAGGTGATCGGCATTCTCGAGTCACTGGTCAATTACGACAAGCTGTGGATCGGCGGCGGCAACGCGGCGCGCATCAAGTTTTCGCTGCCGGCGAACGTGGCGACCGTATCGAACGACGCGGGGATCGAGGGCGGCGCGAAATTGTGGCATCCGCTTTCGGTGCGCGAGACGCGACAGTATCCGGAGGCGACGCAGAAGACGGGGCGGTTCAAGCCGAAGTGAGACGGTGGATTGCCGCTGCCATCACGTATCCAGCGCCGCGGCTCCACGTCCAAGGGTTCATATCAACCCATCAACGATTGCCAAGGCGATCCGTGTCCGAGCACTGGTCAGCGCTTCGACGCTGGACGTGCTCATAACTACTTCGGCTTTGCTGGCAACGGATTATCTTGCCTGTAAGTGCGCCTGGGGTTAATGACCAAACGCTTGACCTGTGCGTCCAATTCCTTACTGTGATACAGGTCCAGACACTTCAGGAAATCGAAACGGACACCTTCAGTTTCCGATTCAACCAGCGGGTTTTGATAATTTCGCGCCAAATAATTGTCCACCAAGGTTTTGATCGCGTCTGGAGCCTTCTCCAAGTCAAAGTAAGTCCAGTCTCGCAATGCACTGACGCTGCTTCCCGCATCAATAGCAGCATCTTTGTCGTTCCTGTAGGCGTTCGCTATACAAGTAGCCAGAACCATGTCTTTGTAATTCTGTGCATAAGTACGTGCTCCAGCTTGTGGAGTCGCACGTTGATCGCCTTTTGCATAGCAAACAGACATGCCGAAGATGAGTGCAAAACCAGTTAGGATGCCAACCCCGACCTTCTTCACGGCAAACTCCAGAAGTTCGCGCGGTCAGTGCGATACTTCGCCTCAGGTTCGTTGAAATAGTAGTGGTCGTAACAGTAGTATTCGCGCAATCCAGTTGTCCATTCTGATCAAGTAAAGTTTGATACACCTCTCGCCGTAGATGCCCATCCGTCAACGTTCAAGTGGTTCACACGCAAGCGAGTGAACCGAGTCTTGTGCCGAAATCTATTGTCGTCGCATATCTGTGGCTGCCGCAAACTCGGAGGCAGTGCACGGGGTGACGGTCTCGTTCACTGCTTCCGCGGTTTGTCTAACGCCCGACGTTTGTCGTACTCGCGCGCAAGGTAAATGTTTTGCCGTCGAACGCGTAGTAGTAGGTTCCGTGCTCGGCGCTTTCATTGCGGCTTCCATGAGCGATCAGTAAGCAACTGTCTGCGTGATAGGCAAGCGGCTCCGTGATGTCCAGCGGCCAATCGGAAACCGTGAACGGCAGCGAAGTGACGCGGCCCGAGTTCGTATCGATTGCCGCCGCCATCACGCATCCAGCACCGCATCCCCACGTAGCGAGAACGTAGTGGCCCGCGAAGTTAATCGGCTCCTTTGCGGCTTCACGAAGAATGCTGCGGTAATGACGTGCCGTCGCGTCCGTGAATATCATGCGTGGCATCGCAGCGTGCCTGGACTCGACAGTGGCGTGACAATCCTCAAACCTGAGGACCGATTCCGCAAGGGCCAAACCGGATACTGCGCCGAACATTAATGTGGCAATAAGCCAGGACGAAAGACGCATCGTTTCAATACTAGTGGTGTTGTTGCCAGAATCCTCTGGCCATATTGTTTGATTCGCGTAGCCCCATGCGCAATATGCCGCCTCTTCCATCTCAAAACAACATTCTCGTTATAGTTGCTCTCTGAACTGCAAAGCTCTCAACGGCACGTCCAACCCCCGAGACTCCCAATGACTCGCATCCACCTGAACCTCGCGCGGCGCCTGCTCTCCGTCGGCGCGTGCGCGCTGCTCGCTTACGCGAGCGCGCATGCGTATGCGGCACAGGCCTTCGCGGTGTCGTCGCCGGGACTGGCCGATGGCGGCACGCTCAACGCAAGCCACGCGGCGAGCGCGAACAATTGCGGCGGCGGCAACGTGTCGCCGGCGCTGCAATGGCATAACGCGCCGGCCGGCACGAAAAGTTTCGCGGTGACTATCTTCGACCCCGACGGCGCGAAAGGCCTCGGCATCGTGCACTGGATCGTCTATGGCATCGCGCCTACCACGACCGGACTCGCCGAAGGCGAAGCCGCGCCGGCGGGCAGCGTCGCCGGCACGAATCGCACCGGCGGCCCCGGCTATTACGGCCCGTGTCCGCCCGTCGGCGAGGTACCGCATCACTACGTGGCGCAGGTCTATGCGCTCGATCTGCCGCCCGACGCATTGCCGGCCGGCTTGACGCGCGACGCGTTCCACGCCGCGATCAAGGATCACGTGCTCGCCGCGACGAGCACCGTGCTGCGCTATGGACGATGAAGACGCGCGGCCGAACGCCGGGCCGCGCCTGATCTGCCGGCGGGCGCCTAGCGCGCCGCGTCCCCCCAGCGATACTGCACGCTCGCTTCATCGAGCTGGGTTTTGATCGCGGCGTCGAGCGTGAACCCGGCCGCCGCGAGCGTATCGCTCAACTGCTCCGCGCGGCTCGCACCAATGATCGCCGACGTAATCAGCGGATTCGCGAGCACCCACGCAAGCGACACCTTCGTCAGCGATTCGCCGGTCGGCGCGACGATCGCCTTCGGCCTTTCGATCGTGTCGAACTCGCGCTCATGCCAGTAGCGCTCCTGATACATCGCGCCAGCCTTGCCGACGCTTTCTGTGAAGCGCCCTTCGGCGGGCGTCGCGTCGAGCCGGTGCTTGCCACTCAGCAGTCCGCCCGCGAGCGGGTTATACGGCATCACGGCCAGCTGCTCCTCGGCGGCCAGCGGCAGCAGCTCGCGCTCGATCTGGCGAAACAGCAGGTTGTAGCGCGGCTGGACCGACACGAAGCGCGCGACGCGGAGCACGTCCGCGCGCCCCAGTGCGCGCGCGAGCCGGTAGGCGAGAAAGTTCGATACGCCGATATAGCGCGCCTTGCCCGAGCGCACGATCGCATCGAGCGCTTCGAGCGTCTCGTCGAGCGGGGTCTTCGCGTCGTCGGAATGGAGCTGGTACAGGTCGACGTAGTCGGTGCCGAGGCGCTGCAATGACGCGTCGATCGCATCGAGCAGGTGCTTGCGCGACGCGCCCTGGTCCCACGCGGCGGGCCCCATCTTGCCGACCGCCTTGGTCGCGACGATGAAGCGCTCGCGTTTGCCCTTCAGCCAGCGTCCGACGATTTCCTCGGTGCGTCCGGCCAGATTTTCGTCGCCGCCGAGCGGATAGACGTTCGCGGTATCGATGAAATTGACACCGGCGTCCGCGGCCGTGTCGAGGATGCGGTGCGATGCGGCTTCTTCGGTTTGCAGCCCGAAGGTCATGGTGCCGAGACACAGGCGAGAAACGGTCAGGCCGGTGCGGCCGAATTGGCGATATTGCATAAAGTCGACTCCAGAGGGAAGGAAAGCGCTGCCGAAGCGATGAAACTACATCATTGTTGTAAAAAGGATAAACCGAGTCGCGATTCGATGTGCCTGACGCACGCCGGGATTGCTGACTTCCAGCAGATATGAAATGATAGCGATTCTCATTTAAACATAGCCAGCCATCCCGTCATCTCCATCTCTCACAACGGAGAGCGGCAGCCAGCCATTTGCGGCTTTGTCATGAATTCGACGTCAGTGATGCGAATTTGACAAACGCATTTCTGACGGGATTTCCATGCTCAATCACACGCCGCTCGCGACAGCGCTAGCGCTCGCTTTGGCCATTCCTTTGGCGACCCCGGCGCTCGCGCAAAGCGCGCCGCAGAACGCACAAACCAACGCCCGGAACGACACACCCGCCGCCGCGCAGACGCTGCCGACCATCGGCGTGCAGGCTCAGGCCGTTCAGCAGGACTTCCAGGCCGACCGTGCGACCGTCGGCGCGAAGACGCCGACCGCGCTGCGTGACATTCCGCAGACCGTCACCGTGATCAATCGCGACCTGCTCGCCTCACAGGGCGCGACGTCGTTTGCGGACGCGCTGCGCAACGCGCCCGGCGTGACGATCGGCGCGGCCGAAGGCGGCCAGATCGGCAACAACATCAATCTGCGCGGCTTCACCGCGCAGAACGACATCTATCTGGACGGCTTTCGGGACCGCAATCAGTACTACCGCGACACGTTCAATCTTGAATCGCTCGAGGTGCTGTACGGTCCGTCGTCGATGCTGTTCGGCCGCGGCTCGACCGGCGGCGTGATCAACCAGGTCAGCAAGAAGGCGAACCTGACGGACTCGGCGGAAGTCTCCGGCATGATCGGCACCGACGACCGCTACCGCTCCACCGTCGACGTGAACCACAAGCTCACCGACACCTCGGCGATCCGCCTCAATGCATTCGGCCAGAGCCTCGGTTCGACGCGCGACGTGATGAAGAACAAGGACTTCGGCGTCGCGCCGGAACTGCGCTTCGGCATCGGCACGCCGACCGAGATCACGCTGTCGGCGCTGATCCAACGCAACCACGACATGCCCGACTACGGCATCCAGGCGCTGAACGGCCGCCCGTCGCCGGTACCGAAGAACACGTTCTACGGTTTGACCAGCGACCGCACGATCCAGGACGTGCAGATCTTTACTGCGGCGATCAAGCACAAGTTCTCCGAGGACCTGACGCTGACGAACCAGACGCAGATCTCGCACTCCACGACCGACGCGCGCGAAACCGCGCCGCAAGCGGTGCTGACCGGACCGCTGTCGTCCAGCACAGCGTTGACCAACGGCAACTTCACGACGCTGTCGCCGTCGCAACTGTTCATCAAGCTGCAGAGTCATGACCGCGTGATCCAGAATCATGCGATCTACAACGACACGATGCTCGAATACAAATTCGACACCGGACCGATCAGGCACGACCTGATCGCCGGTGTCGAAGTGGGCCACGACAGCTACACGAACCAGGCGTACACGCGCAACAACCTGCCGATCGTGCCGATGCTCAATCCGCCGATCATGGGCACGCCGTCGAACGTGACGACGACGGTCGGCAACTACGCCGATTCGAGCGCAAACGAAATTGCCGCTTACCTGAACGACACGATTACGCTGACGCCGCACTGGAAGCTGATCGGCGGTGTGCGCTGGGATCGTTTCTCGGCGGGAATCCACAATACGATCAGCGCGCCGGCTTATGCGAGCCAGACCAACTACTTCACGAGCGTGCGCGCCGGCGTCATCTATCAGCCGACCGACTGGCAGTCGTACTACGTGTCGTACGGCACGTCGTTCAACCCGTCGCTCGAAAACCTGACGGTCACGAACCTCACTCAGAACCTCGCGCCGGAATCGACGAAGTCGTATGAAATCGGCGGCAAGTGGGATCTGTTCGGCGGCAACATGTCGGTGACCTCGGCGTTGTTCCGCGAGGAAAAGGACAACGCGCGCACGCAGGTGTCACCGACCGAGTACCAGCTGGCCGGCAACATTCGCGTCGACGGCTTCCAGGCGGGCGTGACGGGACACATCACCGACAAGTGGCAGATTTTCGGCGGCTACACGTACATGGACGCGACGATCCTGAAAGCGGCCGACGGCACGCAGGGCCACACGCCGGCCAACACGCCGCGCAACACGCTGACGTTCTGGACCACGTACGCGATCACCCCGCACTGGGAAATCGGCGGCGGTCCGATCTACATGTCGCCACGTTATGCGTCGAATACGAACTACGTGAAGGTGCCGGGCTACACGCGTTGGGACGCGACCGCGGCCTATCACGCGAAGAAGTACGACGTGCGCCTGAACCTGCTGAACCTCACCAACAAGTACTACTACGACGCGTTGATTCCGTCGGACGGCGGACGTTCGGTGCCGGGCATCGGCCGCACGCTGCTCGCGACGTTCAACTACCGCTTTTGATACGCGCTTTTGATACGCACTGAGCGCATGCGCACGGCTTGCCGCTTCTGCAAACGGCAAGCCCACGCGAAGGACACACTATGTTGCTGCACATTCCGAAGGTACTGGACGCCGGGCAGTTGCGCTTCATGCGCGAGCGGCTCGATCGAGCCGGCGACGCGTGGGTCGATGGCCGCGCGACCGCGGGCTATCAGGGCGCGCCGGTCAAGCGCAATCAGCAGATCGCCGAGCACTCGACGCTCGCGCGCGAACTCGGCGATGTGATTCTCGCGGCGATCGAACGCAATCCGCTGTTCATCAGCGCGGTGCTGCCCAACCAGGTCTATCCGCCGCTCTTCAACCGCTACGAGGGCGGCATGCAGTTCGGCAGCCACGTCGATGGCGCGGTGCGCGTGCTGCCGAACGGCGTGAAGCTGCGCACCGACGTGTCGGTGACGTTGTTTCTCAGCGCGCCCGACGAATACGACGGCGGCGAACTCGTGATCGAGGACACCTACGGCGTGCAGCAGGTGAAACTGCCGGCCGGCGACATGATCGTCTATCCGGCGACGAGTCTGCACCAGGTGACGCCAGTCACGCGCGGCGCGCGGGTGGCGAGCTTCTTCTGGGTGCAGAGCCTCGTGCGCAGCGACACGCATCGCGCGCTGCTGTTCGACATGGACACCGCGATTCAACGGCTCAATGCCACCCATGCCGACGAAGCTGCGCGACGCAGCCTCGTCGGTTGTTATCACAATCTGCTGCGCACCTGGAGTGAAACGTGAGCGTCTCGGACACCCTCGACATTCAACCGCCCGCGGCCGGCGAACATGGCGCGCAGGAGCCGCGTCGGCTCGATGACCATGAACTGAAATCGCGCCAGCAGCGCTCGCGTCGCGCGACCTTCATCAAGTGGCTGCGCAAGGTGCATGGGTGGGTTGGACTGTGGGGCGCCGCGCTCGGTCTGCTGTTCGGCACGACGGGCTTCCTTCTGAATCATCGCGGCGGCCCGCTGCGCGTCTCGACCGGCGAGCCGCAGGTCTCGGTGATGCAGGTGCCGCTGCCGCAACCGGCGCCGCAAACGCCGCGCGAGCTCGCGAAGTGGCTCAAGCAGGAGCTGAAGATCGCCGGCAATCCGGGGCGCGTGCAGAAGGAAACCGAGCATCCGGTGGCGTGGGGCGATCGCAGCGTCGTGCAGCCCGAGCACTGGCAACTGAGTTTCGCGTCGCCGAAGGAAAACACGTCGGCCGAATACTGGGTTGGCAACCACACCGTGACGATCAAGCGCAGCGCAAACACCTTTCTCGCGATGCTGACGAACCTGCACAAGGGCGTGGGCTTGAGCGTCGGTTGGGTGCTGCTGATCGATACGCTCGCGGGCAGCCTGATCCTGCTGTCGTTGACGGGCGTGCTGTTGTGGACCGAGTTGAACAAGCGCAAGACGGTGGGGCTCGCGCTCGTGGTCGGATCGATTGCGGCGGCGGTGGTGTTGGGGACGATGTAAGGGCGCAGCGCAACGCTTCGGGCGACGCCTGCGCGCTGGCGGGCAGGCTTTGAGCGCTCCGCGCTAGAATCGTCGCAGACCTACTCCGCAGGCTCTGCCGCCATCCGCCGATGACCTCTTCCGCGAACCCCGTCGACACCGCGCTGACCACGCGGCGCTCGGTGCGCGCCTTTCTGCCGACACCGGTGCAGCGCGCCGACATCGAAGCGATTCTCGAAGCCGCCAGCCACGCACCGTCGGGCACCAACACGCAGCCGTGGAAGGTGTACGTGCTGACGGGCGAATCGCTCGCGCGTCTGTCGCGCGATCTGCTCGCGGCCTACGACGATCCGCAGCGTGACGAGCTGTACCAGGAGGAGTACGCGTACTATCCGCGCCAGTGGCAGTCGCCGTTCATCGACCGGCGTCGCAAGATCGGCTGGGACATGTATAGCCTGCTCGGCATCGAGAAGGGCGACAAGGCGCGCATGCACGAACAGCACTCGCGCAACTTCCGTTTCTTCGACGCACCGGTCGGCCTGCTGTTCACGATCGATCGCAGCCTCGAGCGCGGCAGCTGGCTCGACTACGGCATGTTCCTGCAGGCGATCATGACGGCCGCGCGCGGGCGCGGCCTCGACACCTGTCCGCAGGCCGCGTTCATGCAGTTTCATCGACTGATTGCCGGACATCTCGGCCTGCCCGAAAACGAGCAATTTGTGTGCGGCATGTCGCTCGGTTTCGGCGACCCCAACGCGCCGGTCAATGCGCTGCGCCCCGAGCGCGAACCGGTCGAGCGCTTCGTGCGCTTTCTCGATTGAACGCATCCCTCAGTCCCCAGCCAGAGGCAAACGAAAATGAAAACATCGCGGCGCCATTTCCTGTTGGTCAGCGCGGGCGTCGGCTCGTCGCTCGCGCTGTCTCGGCTCGCGTTCGCCGCGACCGTTCCCAATGCGCTCAGCGAGAGCGATCCGCAGGCGCAGGCGGTCGGCTATACCGAAGATGCGTCGAAGGTCGACAAGGCCAGATTTCCGAACTTCGCGGCCGGGCAATCGTGCGCGAACTGCTCGCTGTTCCAGGGCAAGGCATCGGACGCATACGGCGGCTGCACGCTGTTCGGCACTAAACAGGTCGCGTCGCGCGGCTGGTGCAGCGCGTATACGAATATGTGAGCGCGCCGCCGTAGCGTTCGCCGCGGTGCTATAGCAGCGCCTTCAGCACGAGTTCGTGCGAGTGCCCGATCCACACGGCAGCGTCGCGATGATCGCGCAGCGCGTCGCCGGTGTTCGGATGCAGAAAGACATCGAGGGCGCCGTGATTGAGCGTGAGCCAGCCGACCACGTCGGCGAACTGCGTGTGCGCGAAGGCGAGCTGATACGACCACATCGGATGCGGCCCGACCGGCCGTTCGTGGAAGCGCCCGATCTGCAGTTTGTCGCCCCAATGCGCGTCGATCTGCTCGCGAAACGCCCAGGCGGCATCGCGGCTCGCCGGGTCGAAGTAGATGTGCGCGTGCCAGCTTTGTATCGCTGAAGCATCGCGAAAAGTCATATCAGAGTTCATTGCCAGGCTCGTTCCGTATCAGTCTTTATCCGACATTCGTTCTGCTTCACTTTCCGCCGGCGCGCGCGCTGCAAGGCGCATGTGAAACTGTGTCTGATCCTCGCCGACGATCTCGAAGCCAAGACGATCGTACAGCCGTTTGGCGGGATTGCCCTTGAGCACCTGCAAGCTGACCGGCAACGCTTCGGCCGCGGCGGCGCGCAGGATCGTGCGCAGCGCTTGCTCGCCGATGCCGCGACCCTGTAGCGCCGGCGCGATCTGCAACTGCACGACGAACCATTCGACGTCGTTGCGATGCGCCTTCAACAAGCCCGCGGGCGCGCCGTCGATGCAGACCACCTGCGCCGCGTCGTAGAGATGCAGCAGGCGCGCGCGATGGGCGTCGTCGTCGGTCGGCTCGCCGGCGCGCGCCAGGTGTTCGGTCATCGTCGTCTTGCGCAGTTCGAGCAGGAAGGCTTCGTCGTCGGGTTGCGCGGGGCGCAAGGTCAACCCGGATCGTCGGTCGGGCAGTTGGGCGGACATGTCGGGAAGGTGGTGGCGCGCGATGATCGTGCGAAGCGCGAGTAAGAATTGTCGTCGATTGTCGCGCCGGCTGCGCCTTTTTACCACGCGGCTAGGTTGCAGTCTTCTCACTTTGCGATGCAGGGCGAACGCTCGATGCGGCGAGGCGCCGCCTGCTGCGTTGTGTGGCATGCGCTTTGCTCAAGGTTGATTCGTTTTTCGCGGGCACGGTCGTCGACCCATCGCGGCCGCGCTTATCCGGGGACATTCGCGTTATGCGGCGAACGTCGTAATCAACGTTGCGAGGTGGGCTATGACGATGATCGAGGTGGTACCCAGCGTCTCGGCAGATGGACGCGCGGTGATTTTCCAGCTTTCGTCGCAGGGACGAGACCTTGAATGCGCGGTCACGCGCGAGGCGCTCGAGCAGCACTTCTGGCTGCAACGCGGCGCGGGTGAGGCGCGCGTTCTGAAGACGTTCGCGGATGGGCGCAAACGTATTACGGCGATCGCCGAACGAAAAATGCTCGCGCGTCCCGGTGAGAAGGTCTTGCTGACGATCGACGATTTCTCCACACGCGGTTGACTTGCGTGGCGTGGCGCGGGTCATCGCTCGAAGCTGCACACGCGATGACGCCGGCGCGACAGCACCGGCTCCGCTCGGCCTGAATGCGGCCGGCTTCGCATTTCGCGTTTTTCTCTCAGGCTTTCGCAGCACCGTTTCGGTGCAATCGCTGATTTCACATCGAGCGCTCCGTGGGGCCGCTGTTACATCGATTCGCCAAATTAACCCACCAAAGCGCTTCGGTTCGCTGAATTGCTTTCCCGCGTGCGCGCATACACTCTTTTCCATGGAGCGAGGAATCACCGACCTCCATCGATGCGATCTTCCCCTCGTGTCGGATTTGAACCGTACCGTTGAGAGTAGTCTGCAGTTCGCAGTTTGCAGTGCGTATCTGGCAGTTTGCAGTCCGCAGTTGACGCAATACAAGCGCGCAATGCCTCGAGCACGAGCGCGAAGCAATAGGGGTAGCGGCCAGAAGTAGCAGATAGCGAGGACCGGCCCACATGCAGTCGCAATTGAAGTGGTAGTTTGAATCGGCAGTTTGAAGCTTCCTGTCGAGCGGTAGAAATTGCCGGTGCAGTACACGTAAGCAATAGCTTTGCAGGTTAGGTGGTTATAGGTTGGCAGGCATCCACGCGCCTGCTCGGCCGTTCCATCCTGTCAGCCCTGTTCCTCGCGGAACAGGGCTTTTTTTCGTCGCAACGAAGCGGGCTTCTTGTTTCTGGCGGCTTCGAACCGATATGCGCACATTGCGTTCTTCGATACGTTCGAAGAACGGGCGCGTCGCATGGCGTGCGCATGGGGTGAACTGTTGGGCGCGAAATACGTCGGACGTTTGAGCGCGGCGTTTGCCGCCGTCGCGTGCCGAAGTCCGGGCGCGCTGCCGAAAGAAGGAGGTTGAATCGATGTCCAGCAAGTCGCGAGTTCACAAGCCCGGCCGCACGGCCATGTCCCCGTTGTTGCGTTCTCTGACCCAGAGCCGCACCGCGCACGCGCCGGTCACGCAGACCATGCTGCTGCAGGCCTACGCCGCGCTCGATGCATTCCGCCGCGGCCACGGCGCGCGCATTCTGTACACGACGCTGAGCCGGCATTTGCTGGTGTCGCAGGAACTTGTGCATGCCGGACGGGGCGCCGACGCGCGCGCCGACATCGAAAGCGCGCATGCGGCGATGGTGCGGCTCGATGTGCGCGAGCGCCAGACTGGCCGCTGGTCGCTCGAAGACGACGACTACGCAAGTCTGTGCGCGGCGCTAGCGATTTTCGACGGACAGTTGTCGGCGGCGTCGCTGAGCGAGCTGGCGAGCGCGGAAGCGAAAATGATCGAAGGTTTGATGCGTTCCGCGCGACTGCGGGCGCTGGCGGAAGCGGCGGTTTGAGCGGCACGCATCTGGCGGCGCGCATTTCGAAAGCGTCGCGGCTCACCGGCGATGAGTTCAATGCGCTATCGGCGAGCCCGAGCGAGTGGCTGCCCGCTGCGCTGCGTTCGTCGAACGGCTGATACGACCGTTTCAGCGCGGACGTAAATGGATTACGGACACATTGAAAGCGGCTTCGACGTGTCGCGCGAGGCCGGCTGATGCGCGTGGCGCGGGCTTGTTACGAGTGTCCGTAGAAGTCCCGCCGGGCGCGTTTGCCGCTGCGATTCCCGCTTGCTAGACTGGCTGCGCCTGCTTGCCGCCTACCTGCTTGCGTACCTCCTGCATACCGCCGAGGCCAGGCGTCGCTGGCGTCGTTGCGATGCCGACTCGCGCATACAACCGAGCCCTATCGGAGACATCATGTCCTACATGCTGCTGATCGTCGAACCCACGGACCAACGCGAGGAGCGCGCCGAAGCCGCGGGCCGCGACCTCTACGACCAGATGGTGCGTTTCTCCGAGAACCTGAAAGCGCGCGGCAAGCTGCTCGCGGTCGAGTCACTGACTTCGCAGAAGGACGCCGTGCGCGTGCAGGTCCGCCATGGCGAATCGAAGCTCGTCGACGGGCCGTTCGCCGAGGCGAAGGAGATGATCGGCGGCTTCTTTCTGTTGAACTGCGACAGCCGTGAAGAGGCCGTGGCGATCGCGCAAACCTGCCCGGCGGCGTCGTGGTGCACGGTCGAGGTGCGCAAGCTCGGACCGTGCTTCATCTAGGCACGCGTGACTCCTACTTCACCAGCTTCGGTGTTTTCCCTGGGATGTCGGGACCGCCGCGCGTGTCGATCGGACCGTGCATCGCGCGTCGTGTGAGTAAGGGGCGAGCCGGCGTGGCCCCGCCAGGCGATTCACAAGAATCCACTCACGACCAACCACTAACAACAAGGAGCAACGACATGCGATTCATGATCATCGTCAAAGCCACGGCCGCGAGCGAAGCCGGCGAGATGCCCGAACCGTCGCTGATCGCCGCCATGGGCGCCTACCACGAAGAACTCGCGAAGGCCGGCGTGCTGCTCGACGCGACGGGCCTGCAGCCGAGCTCGAAAGGCTGGCGCGTGCGCTATAGCGGCGGCAAACGGAGCATCGTGGACGGGCCGTTCGTGGAGACCAAGGAGCTGATCGCGGGCTACACGTTGATCCAGGTGCGCTCGCGCGACGAGGCGATGGAATGGGCGCGGCGTTTTCCGGCGCCGTTCGGTGAGCACGCCGATGGCGAAATCGAAGTGCGGCAGCTGTTCGAACTCGACGACTTCGAGCCGGGGCCGGAAGTCGAGCGCTTGCACAAGCTCGAAGAAGCTCGCCGCTGATTTGATGGACTACGTCTGGGAGCCCGCGTACATGGTCCTGAACGCGCAACCGCCGACAGCAGGTGAAGGCTGACGCCGTGACGATACAGGCCACCCATCGTGCGATCGACGCTGTCTGGCGGATCGAATCCGCGAAGGTCATCGCTCACGTCGCGCGGATCGTGCGCGACGTGGGACTCGCCGAGGAACTCGCGCAGGACGCGCTGGTGGCCGCGCTCGAGCATTGGCCGGACGCGGGCGTGCCCGACAACCCCGGAGCGTGGCTGATGACGGCCGCGAAGAACCGCGCGCTCGATCGCCTGCGCCAGGAAGCGCTGCATGCGCGCAAGCGCGAGGAGCTCGGCCACGATCTCGACGCGATCGAAGCGCACGTGGTGCCCGATTTCGTCGACGCGCTAGACGCCGCGCGCGCCGACGACATCGGCGACGATCTGCTGCGGCTCATCTTCACCGCGTGCCATCCGCTGCTGTCGACCGATGCGCGCGTCGCGCTAACGCTGCGCCTGCTCGGCGGCCTCACCACCGACGAAATCGCGCGCGCGTTTCTCGTGCCGGAGCCGACCATCGCGCAGCGGATCGTGCGTGCGAAACGCACGCTGTCGGCGGCGCGCGTGCCGTTCGAGGTGCCGCAGGCGGACGCGCGCGCGGCGCGGCTCGCGTCGGTGCTGCAGGTGATCTACCTGATTTTCAACGAAGGTTATTCGGCCACGGCCGGCGACGACTGGATGCGCCCGACGCTATGCGAGGAGGCGTTGCGGCTTGGGCGCGTGTTGAGCGGACTCGCAGCCGACGAGAGCGAAGTCTACGGTCTCGTCGCGCTGATGGAGATTCAGGCGTCGCGTACGCACGCGCGCACCGACGCCCAGGGGCGTCCGGTACTGCTGCTCGATCAGGATCGCAGCCGCTGGGACCCGCTGCTGATTCGCCGCGGCCTCGCGGCGCTGGACAACGCGCATGCGCTCGGCGGCGAGAGCGGGCCGTATGCGTTGCAGGCGGCGCTCGCCGCGTGCCATGCGCGAGCGCGCCGCGCCGAGGACACCGACTGGGCGCAGATCGTCGCGCTCTACGATGCGTTGACGCAGGTCGCGCCGTCGCCGGTAGTGGAGTTGAATCGCGCGGTCGCGGTGGGGATGGCGTTCGGGCCGGCGGCCGGACTCGAGATCGTCGATGCGCTCGCCGCCGGTTCGGCGCTCGCGAATTATCACTGGCTGCCGAGCGTGCGCGGCGATCTGCTGGTCAAGCTTGGACGCGTCGATGAAGCCCGCGTGGAGTTCGAGCGCGCCGCGGCGATGACGCGCAATACGCGCGAGCGCGAGTTGTTGCTGGAGCGTGCGCGCGGGCTCGCGGATTGAGGCTGGCACATTGGTGCTCACGCACACGTCCGTGCCGCCTCAACGAATCAGCTGCCGCACCCCGAACGCAACGATCAAGCCGCCGCACACACGATCCACCCACATCTTGCCGCGCCGATAAGCCGACGCGATGCGCTGATGCGACAGCGCCAGCGCGACGAACCCATACCAGCTGCTCGCGACGACGAACACCATGCCGAGCATCGCGGCGAACGTGCCGGTACTCACATGCGCTGGCGCCGCCGACGAAAACACCGCGGCAAAAAACGCCATCGACTTCGGATTCGCGATGTTGGTCGCGAAGCCCTGCGCGAACGCCTGCCTGAAGCCGCCCGCCGGTGCCTTGACGAGCACCGCTTGGCGCGCCGCCGAGGCATTGAAGATCAGCCGCCCGCCGAACCACAGCAGGTAACACGCGCCCACGATCCTGACCACGAGCGCGAGCCACGGGAACGCGGCGAACACGATGCCGACGCCAAGAATCGCGCAGCTGGCCCAGAACAGATTGACGAGCACGATGCCGGCGACCATCGCGAGCGCTTCGATGCGCGTCGCCGAAGCCGCCTTGTGCGCGACCGCGACGAAGTTCGGGCCTGGACTCACCACGCCCGCGACATACACGGAAAACACGCCGACCACGGCGGACCCATCGATCACGACACGCTCCCGATTGCAAAGCTCTGGGTGAAAAGTAACGCGAGCATCCCGCTCATAGCCCGAAAAACGCCGCGCCCGCGGTCAAGACGCCCACTCCCGCGACGAGGTACGACAGATTGCGCAGCCAGTTCTTGCGCGTGAGCAGCGTGATCGCGCACAGCGCAATCGCGACCTGAATCAGCAGCGTCGCCTGAGCCCAGCGATGATGGCCGTGCAACAGCGTTTCGCTGCGCGTATCGGCGGCGACGACCTGTTTTTCGATCGCTTCTGCGTTCGCGCGGATCGGCTCCTTCTGCTGCTTGTATTTCTCGACGTCGGCGACGAACTTCGCGTGCGCGTCGCTATTGGGCGCCGACAGCGCCGCGCCGAGTTCCGCGAGGTTTTCCTTTTCGCCCTTCGCCTGGTAGTAGCTCCACTGGTTCGACGCTTCGGTCTTCTTGATCGCGGCTTCGTTCTTGAAGAACAGCGCGAGGTTTTCGGCGTTGCCGCTCTGGTACGCGCACAGCGCGCCGATCGTCGCGAGGATCGCGGTCATCACGGCCATGCGGCTCGCGAACGGATCGGCGTCGTGATGCGCGGCGTGGCCGGCGTGTTCGACGGCATGGTCGTGCGGACCGTGCACTTCATATTCTTCAGACATCAGATTCTCCGAGGCAATGCTTTTGTCGTTCTCGCCGGACGGGGCGGGCGCCCGGCGGCCTCAATCTTAGCGTGTCGCGGAGGCCCGGAGGCCGCAGCTTCAATGCACTGTGTCAGAGGGACGGTTATTGCATGCGAATCACGACGCGCCCGCGCGTGCCGGCGGCGACCGCCTCGTAGGCTTCGCGCGCGCGGGCGAGCGGGAATTCCTGCGCGATCGCCGGGCCGCTCAGCTTGCCGTTGTCGAAGCCCTCGACGAGCGCCGTCATCAGCGGCGCCGATTCCGCGACGCCGAGCTTCGCGCTGTCGACGCCGAGCAATTGCGTCTCGTTGTGATAGAAGTCGATCAGGTCGAACTCGACGCGGCGCTTGCCGGTCCCGCTGATTTCGAGCACGCGGCCGCGCCGCTTCGCGAGACTCAGCGCGGTCTCGAACGCGACACCGCCTACCGCGTCGTACACGACTTCCGCGCCCGCGCCGCCGGTCAGCTCGCGCACGCGTGCGGCCGCGTGTTCGTCGAACGCCACGTAGGCGTCGATCAGGCGGCCCGCGGGCGTGGCGGGATCGAGCGGCCGGCGGTCGACGGCGATCACGCGCGCGCCGCGTGCTTTCGCGATCTGCACGACCGCGCCACCGACACCGCCGCTCGCGCCAAGCACGGCAATGGTCTCGCCGGCCTGCAACTTTGCGTATTCGACGCTGCCGAGCCACGCGACCACGAAGTTCACGCCGATCGCCGCCGCCTCGACGTGGCTCAACGCCACGGGCTTGCGCGACAGCGCCGCGACCGGAATGCCGAGGTACTCGGCGTGCGTGCCGTCGCGCGTGAAGCCGATGTCGCCGCCGGTTCCCCACACCTCGGCGTCGAGCCACGCGGCCGGGCCGTCCACCACCACGCCGCTGAAGTCGCGCCCCGGCGTGCGCGGCAGCACCGTATGTTCGAAATGGCCGGACACGTTCTTCACGTCGCTCGGATTGACCGAGGCCGCCATGACCCGCACGACCGCATGCTCCGCGTCGGCCTGCGGCGTCGGCAGATCGACGTATTCGAGCACTTCGGGGTTGCCAAAAGATTTGAACTGAATCGCTTTCATCGTGCGTGGCTCCGGTTGGTCTTGCGCCGCGTTGCGCAGCGAATGCACCGTAGTCTAAGTGATGCGAGTAAAGGCATCAGGACGACGGCTTTCAGATTTCGGACAACAACCCGCGCGCCGGGTACGCGATCACCCAGGCTCTAACCCGCCTGACCCGCCTCGTCGGCCTTCGGCGCCTGAGCATGCCGCTGGTGTTCGGCGGCCAGAAACATGTACATCGCCGGCACGACGAACAACGTGAACAGCGTGCCGATCGACATCCCGGTGAAGATTACGAGCCCCATTGCGTTGCGGCCCGCCGCGCCCGCGCCCGACGCGATCACGAGCGGCACCACACCGAGCACCATCGCCGCGGTCGTCATCAGGATCGGGCGCAGCCGCACGCCCGCCGCTTCCTCGATCGCTTCGCGCTTCGCGCGGCCCGCGCGCTGCAGTTCGTTGGCGAACTGCACGATCAGAATGCCGTGCTTGCTGACGAGCCCCATCAGCGTGACGAGGCCGACCTGCGTGTAGATGTTCAGCGTCGTCAGGCCGATGTTGATGAAGATCAGCGCGCCGAACAGCGCCATCGGCACCGAGATCAGGATGACGATCGGATCACGGAAACTCTCGAATTGCGCCGCGAGCGCGAGGAACACGATGATCGTCGCGAGCAGCAGTGTGATGACGAAGCCGCCCGACTCCTGCACGAACTGGCGCGACTCTCCCGAGTAATCGGCCGAGTAGCCGGCCGGCGCGACCTGCGCGGTCGCCTTGCGCAGAAAGTCGAGCACCTGGCCTTGCGACACGCCCGGCACGATCACGCCGGAGATCGTCGCCGAGTTCAACTGCTGGAAGTGGTTGATCGATTCGGGCACGACGCTGTGCCGCAGATGCGTGATCGTCGACGCCGGAATCACGCTGCCGTCCGGCGTGCGCAGATAGTAGTCGAGCACCTGCGACGGATTGAGCCGGTCGATCTGCAACACCTGCGGAATCACCTTGTACGAGCGTCCCGCAATCGAGAAGTAGTTGACGTAGCCGCCGCCCAGCGCCGACCCGAGCGCCTGTCCGACGTCGCTTTGCGACAGCCCGAGCGAGGCCACCTTGTCGCGATCGACGACGAGCGTCACTTCCGGCTTGTCGATTTTCAGGTCGTTATCGACGAAGAAGAACATGCCGCTCGCGCGCGCTTTTTCCAGCACTGCTTGCGACACCTCGTTGAGGTTTTCGAACGGCTCGGTCGTGCTGATCACGAACTGCACCGGCAAGCCCTGCGCGCCCGGCAGCGGCGGAAACTGGAACGCCGCGACGCGCGCGCCCGCGATCTGATTCCACTTCTGCTGCAACTCCTGCTGCAGCACGGTCGCATTCTTGCCGCGCTGATCCCAGGTCTTGAACAGCACGCCGCCGATGCCCCGGTTGACAGTCGGGGAGCCCGTGAGCTGGAACATCTGCGAATATTCGGGCAGTGCCTTCGAAGCATCGAACACCTGGTCCGCGTAGGTCTGCATCTGCTGGATCGTCGCGTTGGGCGGCCCGATGATCTGCGAGAGCACGATGCCCTGGTCTTCCTGCGGCGCGAGTTCCGACTTCGAGGTCATGAACAGATACACCGTGCCGCACAGCAGTAGCGCGCCCATGATCACGAACACGGGCCAGGTGTCGATCGTCGCATGCAACAGGCGGCCGTAGCCGAGATGCACACGCTCGAACTGGCGGTCGACGAAACGCGCGAAGCGGCCCGACTCCTGCGCGGCACGGAAGAAGCGCGAGCACATCATCGGCGACAACGTGAGCGCGATTACGCCCGATACCGTCACCGCGCCCGCGAGCGTGAACGCGAATTCGGTGAAGAGCGCACCCGTCAGCCCACCCTGGAAGCCGATCGGCGCGTACACGGCGATCAGCACGACGGTCATCGCGACGATCGGGCCGCCCAGTTCGCGAGCGGCGATCAGCGCGGCGTCGAACGGTGTCCTGCCTTCGTGCTTCATGTGCCGATCGACGTTCTCGACGACGATGATCGCGTCGTCCACGACGAGCCCGATCGCGAGCACGAGTGCGAGCAACGTGAGCAGATTGATCGAATAGCCGAGCACCTGCATCACGAAGAACGTGCCGATCAGCGACAGCGGCATCGCGATCAACGGCACGATCACCGCGCGCAAGCTGCCGAGAAACAGGAAGATCACGACGGTCACGATCACGAGCGCTTCGACGAGCGTTTTGATCACTTCCCTGATCGCGGTGTTGACGAAGTCGGTCGCGTCATAAACGATGTCGCCCGTCATGCCGGTCGGAAACTGCTTCTGCAGATCTGGAAACACGGTTTTCACGCGCTTGGCCACATCGAGAATGTTCGCGTCCGGTGCGACCTTGATGCCGATGAACACCGACCGCTTGCCGCTGAACGCGACGTTGAAGTCGTAGCTGTCGGCGCCGAGCACGACGTTCGCGACATCCTCGAGGCGCACGATCGAGCCGTTCTTCTGCTTGACGACGAGCTGCTTGAAGTCGTCGACGGTATGCAGGTCCGTGCCCGCTTCCAGGTCGACGCTGACCATTTGCCCCTTCGTCGTGCCGAGCGTGGCGAGATAGTTGTTGTTGCCGAGCGCGGTGTACACGTCACTCGCGCTCACGCCGTGCGCGGCGAGCCGCGCCGAGTCGAGCCACGCGCGCATCGCGAACTGCCGGCCGCCGAGCACTTCGGCGGTCTGCACGCCCTGGATCGAATCGAGCTTGGGCTTGACCACGCGCAGCAGGTAATCGGTGACGTTGTTGCTTGGCAGCACGCTGCTGTAGAAGCCCATGTACATCGCGTCGGTGGTCTGCCCGGTCTGCACCGTCAGCACCGGCTGCTGCGCCTGCGGCGGCAACTGGTTGCGCACCGAGCCGATCTGCGTGTTGATCTCGGTCAGCGCGCGGTTCGCATCGTAGTTCAGACGCAGCGTCGCGATGATCGTCGACACGCCCGTGATGCTCGTCGACGACATGTAGTCGATGCCCTGTGCCTGCGCGATCGCCGCTTCGAGCGGCTGCGTGATGAAGCCGGCGATGGTGTCCGAGTTCGCGCCATAGTAGGCCGTCGTGATCGTGACGACCGCGTTCTCGGTCTGCGGGTACTGGCTGACCTTCAGCACCGCGAGCGCGCGCAACCCGAGCACGAGGATCAGCAGGCTCACGACCGAAGCGAGTACCGGCCGGCGAATGAAGATGTCAGTGAACATGATCGGGCGGCCTCGCTTATTGTTCCTGCGGCGTCGGATTCGGACTGTCCGACGGCTGCACGCGGTTGTCGATGATCAGCGGCGTGCCGTTCTTCAGCTTGATCTGGCCGCTCGTCACGACCTGCGTGCCGTCGTCGATGCCCTTGAGAATCGCCACCTGGTCGCCGCGCGTCGGCCCCGGCGTTACGAACACCTGCTGCGCGACGGGCAGCGTCTTGCCCTGCGCGTTGGGCTGCGTGCCGGGCTTCACGACGAACACGGTCGCGCCGTACGGGTTGTAGGTGATCGCCGTTTGCGGCAGGGTCAGGTAGCGCTGTTCGGCGCCCGAGTCGATCTTCACGTTCGCGTACATGCCGGGCAGCAGCTTGCGCTCGCGATTGTCGACGCTCGCCTCGATCTGCACGTTGCGCGTCGCGCTATCGACTTTCGGGCTCACCGACTGGATCTTGCCGGTGAAGGTTTTCCCGCTGTACGCGTTGGTGTCGACGCTGACGGTCGCGCCGATCGCGAGCTGGCCGAGCTGTTGTTGCGGTACCGAGAAGTCGGCGTAGATCGGATCGATGGCTTGCAGCGTGACGATCGCGTCGCCGGGATTCAGGTATTGCCCCGGATTGATCGTCGTGATGCCGAGGCGCCCCGCGAACGGCGCACGAATCGTCTTCTTGTCGACGAGCGCCTGCTGTTGCGCGACCTGCGCCTTCTTGCCCTTGAGGTCGGCCGCATCGGCGTCGAGCTGCGCCTTCGCGATCGCCTTGATGTCGTACTGCGCGCGGTCGCGCTCGTAGACCGTCTGCGCGAGTTGGGCCGCGGCCTGCAACGATTGCAGCAGCGCGACGTCGCTGTCGGCGTTGAGTCGCACGAGGATCTGTCCGGCTTTCGCTTCCTGCCCCGACACGAACGCGACCTCGCGCACGAGGCCGGCGACTTCGGTCGTCACGTCTACGCCGCGCACCGCGCGCAGGCTGCCGACCGCCGCGAGCTGCGGCTGCCACGACTGATAGTGGACCACCACCGCCGAGACCGTGGCGGGCGGCGCGGTGTTGGCCGCCATGAACTTCGCGAACATGTGCGCGCGGAGCAGGTTGAAGCCGACCAGCGCGGCGAGCAGCAGGCCGACGCTGATCAACATGATCACCATCCGCTTTGTCATCGGTTTTCTTTCGGCCATCGTGATGTCCTTGCTCGGCTTGGGGCGAGGGCTGGGGTTGCGTCAGGGCACGGTCAATGTGGCGTTGTGGCGGTTGCCGTCGTTGCCGATGGCGACGACGTGTTCGACGCGCTCGCCGACGCGGCGGCCGGCGCGGCCGCGGACTCGGGCGCGCCGGCATTCCACCAGCCGCCGCCGAGCGCCTGGAACAGCGCCGCCGTGTCGGCGTAACGCGCGGCCTGCGCCTGCGCGAGACTCACGACCGTTTGCTGATACTGGCGTTGCGCGTCGAGCAGCGCGAGGTAGCTGACACCGCCGACGTGATACTGTCCGCGCGTCAGTTCGAGCGAATCGCTCGCGGCGCGCGACGCGTCGGTCTGCGCCTTGAGGCCGGTTGCGTCGTGTTCGAGCGCGCGCAGCGTGTCCGCAACGTTCTGGAACGCGAGCAGCACCGTCTCGCGGTATTGCGCGCCGGCCTGCTCGTAGGCGGCCTCGGCCGCGCGCTTCTGCGCGCTCAGCTGGCCGCCGTGAAAGACCGGTTGCAGCAAGCCCGCGCCGATGCTCCAGAGCGTGCTGCCGGCCCTGAGCACCTGCGCGGGCGTCAACGCTTCGGCGCCGTAGCTCGCCGACAGCGTGATCTGCGGATACATCGCCGCGGTCGCGACGCCGACCTGCGCGCTCGCCTGATGCAGCGTGGCGTCGGCGGCAAGGATGTCGGGGCGCTGGTGCACCAGCGACGACGGCAGGCTCACGGGCAGCGTGTCGGGCAGCGAGAACATGTCGAGCGTGAAGCCGGGCACCGAGGTATCGCTCGGCAGCTTGCCGGCGAGTACCGCAAGCTGATGGCGCGCCTGATCGAGCTGCTGTTGCAGCGGCGGCAGCGTCGCGCGGGTCTGCGCGAGCAGCGTTTCCTGCGCGAGCACGGCCGTGCGGCTCACGCCGCCGAGTGAGAATTGCTGGTCGAGCACGTTCAGCTGCTGCTCTTCCTCGGTAGCGATCCGCTCGGTCGCGTCGATCTGCGCGCGCACCGACGCTTCCTTGACCGCTGCGGTCACGATGTTGGCCGATATCGTGAGATAGGCGGCCTGCAGCTGGAAGCGCTGATAGTCGATCTGCGCATGCAGCGCTTCGAGTTCGCGCCGCGCGCCGCCGAACACGTCCAGCTTGTACGAGACGTTGACCGACGCGTTGTAGAGATTGAATTCCTCGACGAGGCCGGGCTCGCCGAACGCGATGCCGTTGATCTTTTCGCGCGTGGCACTCAGTTGCGCGTCGACGCTCGGCAGCAAGGTGCCGCCGGCTTGCGCGATGTAATTCTCGCGAGCCTGTCGCAACGCCGCCTGCGCGGCGGCCATGTTCGGACTGTTGGCGATCGCCTCGCGGATCAGTGCGTCGAGCGGCTCGCAATGAAACAGCGTCCACCACGCGGCGGGAATGTCCTGGGCCGGCGCGAAACGCTGCGGCAGGCCTGCGGGGCCGGGCGCGGAGGCGGTCTGGTCGGGCAGCGGCGTGGTGGTGAAGGTGTCGGTGGCCGGCGCGGGCGGCGCGTGGTAGTCGGGGCCGACCATGCAGCCGGCCAGCGCGACGCAGCTGCACAGCGCAACGTAGAGGCGCCGCCAGACAATACGCTGACTCACGTCGATCATCGATCTACCTTGTATCGCCAGTGGCGGGTGGACCGGACGAAGATGTTCAGGTCACCCGAACGTTCCTGGAGTTGTCTTGCCGACGCTGGAATTTACCATGCACGGCGCGAACCGCGCTTGGCCTCGCATTCGCTGGCCGACGAGGGTGGATACGAGATCACGTAGGAGGGCGGTGATGGCAGGCGGTGCTACCGCTGTCTGCCACGCCCGGAGCGGCATTCACGACAATTTCACGGATTCGGGCACGCGGTTGGCTCGGCATCGCGCTTGGCGAACTGGTCGAGCTGTTGCCTGGTTATCGATCGTCTGGTTTTACCGGGCCTCGTCCGCCGCTCGGCGCTGCGCGATCAGATCGGCGAGCCGCTCGACCTGCTGCCCTTGCGCATCGAAATTGCCCGCGTCGAGCCACCGCTCATAGCAAGAGCGCAATGCCGGCCACTCGCTGTCGATGATCGAAAACCACGCCGTGTCGCGATTGCGCTCGCGATAGACGATCGCCTGCCGGAAGATCCCCTCGAACGTAAATCCATAGCGCAACGCGGCCTTGCGCGACGGCTCGTTGAGCGAATCGCATTTCCATTCGAAGCGCCGATAACCGAGCTTGTCGAACACTTCGCCTAGCAGCAGGTACATCGCATCGGTCGCGATGCGCGTGCGCTTGAGCCGCGGCGAATACGTGACGTGGCCGACTTCGATCACGCCGTTGGCCGGATCGATCCGCATCAGCGAGAGCGTGCCGACCGGCTTGCCCGTCGCCAGGTCGATGACCGCGTAGTGCAGCGGATCTTTCGATGCCGCCATCTGCGTCAGACGCTCACGATAGGCCGCGAGACTGTCGAACGGGCCGACCGCCAGATAGGTCCAGTCGCGGCCGTCGGTGGCCGAGCCGTACGCATCGAAGAGGTCGGCCGCGTGGCGCTCGACGTCGACCGCTTCGAGCCGGCAATAGCGGCCGCCCAGCGGCTCGCGGCCCGGCGGCTGCGCGCCGTGCCAGCCGGGCAGGGGCGCGCCGATTGGCTGGCCGTAGGCGTTACGTGTGGGTTCCATGTCTGTTCTCCTGTCGATGAATGGGCGATGCCGGAGGATGCCGATGCGTGTCGATGCAGGAACGATACGGCAAACGTGGTATGTTCAAAAGATCCACGAGGTGCTTATTCGATAGGTCCAGCCACCATGATCGAAATCATCGGACCGCTCGTCCATGCGGACGACGCGTTCGCCGCGAGCGGCGCCAGCGGGGCCAAGCGGCCCGCGCCGCTGCAAAAGCAGCTGATCGAACGTCTGCAGCAGGCGATTCTCGCCGGTCGTCTGCCGGCCGGGTCGCTGCTGCCGTCGTCGCGGCTGCTCGCCGCCGAGATGGGCGTGTCGCGCAACACGGTCGTGATCGCTTACGAGCATCTCGCCGCGGTCGGCTACGTGATCGCCGATCGCCAGGGCACGCGCGTGAGCCCGCTGTCGAGCCCCGCCGCGCGCGGCGAGCGGGCGGCGGCGTCGGCGGCGCCGGAGGTCGTATACGCGGCGCGCGTCGAGCAGTTCGCGGCGTCGCACAATCACGCCGACAACGCGTACGCGCTGACCCCCGGCACGCCCGCGCTGGACCGTTTCCCGCTTGCCGCGTGGCGGCGCGCGCTCGAACGTGCGATGGAGCGCGCATTACCACGCGCGCTCGGCTACGGCATGCCGGCCGGCGAGCCCGCGCTGCGCGACGCGATCGCCGCGCATCTGCGGATGGCGCGCGGCGTGCGCTGCGATGGCTCGCAGGTCGTGATCACCGAGGGCGCGCAGGAGGCGCTGAACCTGTGCGTGCGACTGCTGACCAATCCCGGCGATATCGCATGGATCGAGGACCCCGGCTATCGCGGCGCGAAGGCCGCTTTCAACGCGGGCGACTTGCGCACGCTGCCGATTCCCGTCGACGCCGAAGGCATGGCCGTGCCGGCCGACGCGTGGCACACGCATCCGCCGAAACTGATCTACACGTCTCCCGCGCATCAGTATCCGACCGGCGCGGTGCTGTCGGTGGCGCGGCGGCTTGCGCTGATTGCCGAGGCGCGGCGCTGCGGCGCGTGGCTGATCGAGGACGATTACGACGGCGAGGTGCGTCACACCGGCGAGCCGATCGCGAGCATGCAGGGCCTCGTCGACGAGGCGCCCGTGCTGTACGTCGGCTCGTTCAGCAAGACGATGTTTCCGGCGCTGCGCATCGGCTTCGTCGTGCTGCCTCGCGCGATCGCCGCGCACGCCGCTGTTGCGCTGCAAGAGATGCTGCGCGGCGGGCATCGGCTGGAGCAGCTGGCGCTCGCGCATTTCATCGAAAGCGGCGAATTCGGGCGGCATCTCGGGCGGATGCGGCGGCTGTACCGCGAGCGGCAGCAGGCGCTGCGCGACGCGCTGGCCGGGCATTTTCCGGCGGCGAAGATTCTTGGCGGCGATTGCGGCATGCATCTGACGCTGCGGCTGCCGGCATCGCTCGACGATCGCGCGCTCACTGCGCGGGCGCAGGCGTTGGGGTTGAGTCCGCGCGCGCTGTCGGGGTTTTCGATCGGGGCGTCGGAGCAGACGAACGGGCTCGTGATCGGGTATGGCAATACGGAGGCGGAGCGCTTGGGGCCCGCGGTGAAAGCGCTGGCGGAGATGGTGCGGGAGATGCAGGGCGAGGCGCGACCGGCTGCGAAGCGCGCGGCAAAACGGGGCGGAAAAACCGTCGTCCGGCCCCGCAAAAAAACCGCCCCGCCACGCCGTACGCCCGCCACTCCGGGCATGTAAGTTTTACGTTTGTCCGCCTGGCCCATGTCGCGCTATCGTGTCGTATGCGCGGCGACTTCGCAGTTCCGATGTGCTGGTTTGCCCGCATGTGCCGCGGTTGCCCGTCCCGTCGCGCGGCGGGTGTGGCGCCAGCGATGGGCACGAACAATGCGTTCAGTGTGGTTATCGATGACGATCTATCCGACCGGAGAAGACATGAAGGAAATCGAACCGACCCCGTGGTTTGACCTTGCCATCCATACGCCCGTACGCGAAGGCTGGTACGAAGTGCAGTTGGCGAGCGGGGACACGGCGTTTGCGAAATTTGGCGACGGCGTGTGGACCGAAAAGCCGTTGCTCGTATTCACGCACTGGCGCGGCCTGTCCGCCGATCCCTCGAAAGCCGCGGACGGCGCGGCCGAGTCGGTCGGCGCCGAAGCCACCGCGGCGCAAGGCGTGCGCGCCGCCTGGAACGCGTTCTTCCCGGGACTCGGCGACGAGCAGCACAAGCCGCTCAATGCGGTGCCGAACGGCAAGGTGCCACATTGAGGGTCCCTTGAAATTCGCTTGAAGTTCGGTCGGGCGACGGCTTGTGGGCCGCCGCCCGGCAGTTCGATTCGGCCGCCATCCGCGCGTGGTTCGAATCGCTCTCGTATCGCTCGGCCCTACGCCGCACCGCATTTCTCCCGCCCCGCTACAATCAGCGTCATCCTTTCGACGCCATCACGATGCCATGAACGCCACCCGAGAAACCGTGGAATTGTCGCGCGCGACTCAACTGCTCAATCACGGACCCGTCACGCTGATCACGAGCGCACACGATGGTCGATCGAACGTGATGGCCGCGTCATGGGCGATGCCGCTCGACTTCAATCCGCCGAAGGTGGTGGTGGTCGTGGATAGCCGCACACTGACGCGTCGCCTGATCGAAGCGAGCGGCGTGTTCGGGCTGCAGTTGCCGAGCCGCGGTTTCGCCGCGCAAACGCTCGCGGTCGGCACGCACGCGGGCGTCGAACTCGACAAGTTCTCCGCGTTCGATCTCGAGACCTTCCGCGCGCAAAAAATCGACGTGCCGATGCTGGCCGGCTGCATCACCTGGATGGAATGCAAGGTGATTCCGGACGACAGCCAACGGCACGATCTGATCATCGGCGAGGTGGTCGCCGCGTATGCGGATAGCCGCGTGTATTCGCGCAACCGCTGGCATTTCGGCGACGATCCCGACCTGCGCACATGCCATTACGTGGCCGGCGGTACCTTCTTCGCGACGGGCGATGCATTCGAGGTGGCGCCCGTCGCGGCCTCCGCGCAGTGACCGGGCTTAGGTGCTCCGTTCGGTTTCGCCTTCGGCGAATGCTTTGAGCGCGTCGCCGGCGAGACGATAACGTACCCATTCGCTTTGCGGATTCGCGCCGATCGACTTGTAGAAGCCGATGGCCGGCTCGTTCCAGTCGAGCACGCTCCATTCGAATCGACCGCAGCCCGTTTCGCAGGCGATTTGCGCGAGATGGCGCAGCATCTGTTTGCCAGCGCCGCTGCCACGCGATGCGGGCGATACGTACAGGTCTTCCAGATAAAGCCCCTGTTTGCCGAGCCACGTCGAATACGAAAAGAAGTACACGCAAAAACCGACTGGCTCGCCGTTCATTTCGCAGATCAGCGCTTTCGCGGGCGCGCCCTCGGCAAACAGGCTCTTCTCGATGTCTTCGACGCCGGCGACGACTTCGTGCTCGGCTTTTTCGTAGATCGCGAGTTCGGTGATGAAGCGCAGGATCAGGGGGGCGTCGGAAGCGGTGGCGGGGCGGATGTGGATCGTCAAGGTCTAGTGCTCGGTGAGTTCGGTGATGACTGCCGGCCGGCGGGCGGTACGCGCCAAATGCGCCGGCTTCGGAACAGACTCACATCGTAGCAAAGAGCCAAAGGCCCCGCCGCGAACGGACCGGGCCTCGGGCGATTCCTACAGACCGAAGGCGAACAATTTCAGCGGCCCCGGTCCACTCGTCGAGCCAGAGCCCCAGAACACCACGCCGTCCGCAATGGCCGGCCCGGCATTGCATGCACCCCCGCTATTGAATGACCACAGGACTTTTCCGTTGGAAGAATCGAGCGCGTACATCGTGCCATTCGTGTAGTCGAGATTGCATCCGAAGACCACGCCATTGGCGACACTGACGGCTGCCTCCGCGCGGCTTGCGAGCGGGTCCGGCGTGGTCCACGTCACTGCGCCGGAATTCGCATTGAGCGACGCCCAACCGCCAGACGTGGTGGTGCCACCGCCGTTCGCCAATTGCCATACGCCTGGTGTCGTTCCCGCTCCGGTCATTCCGCTATTCGATACCGCAACATAAATGAACTGGCCATCGTTGGCCGATCCCCACTGAAGACCGCCTGTGAGTCCACCAGGGGCGACCTGCGTGGACCAACGCAGAGCGCCTGTGTCTTCATCGAAGGCCCAGAACATCCCGCTCTTCTGCCCCGCGCCGACCAGTCTGCCAGCATTGCCGTTGCCACCGAAGAGCATCGGTCCTTGCGCGAAGTCCCAGTCCGGACCTTTCGGATTGGGACAGTTGGCGTTCGGCGGAAGGGTGAAGACGCCTGGGACGTTGAGGCCGCAGCCGACATTCCACGTGTCGTACGGCAGACCACGCGCGGACCATTTGACTGCGCCCGTGGTCATGTCCAGCGCAAGGATCGAATCGAAGTGATCGTTCGGATCGATGCACGAGGTCGGCGTGCCGCCACTGTTCATGCAGTCGAGTACGGCCTGAGGCACTTCCCAGTTGTTGCCGGAACCCATGAACACCGTATTGCGATCGACGTCGACGGCGCCCGTGCTACCCCAGACGGAGCCGCCGAAATAACCCTTCGGTATCGTGTATGTCTGCCATTTGATTGCGCCGGTCGCGACATCAAGTGCGACGACGCTGCCGCGGAAACTCCACTGCCAGGCAGGCGGAGGGACATAGGCGGCCATCAGTTCTTCGTTCGATGTGGTTCCTACGAAAGCCGTGCCGTTCGCGATGACGGCAGACTGCGTGACCATTGAATAAGTGGTTGAATCGACTTGCGTGTGCCAAAGCCGCAGGCCAGTGTTCTTGTCGACGGCAAAGACCTGGGCCGGTTGCGGACTCGACAGTTTGCCGCTTTGATTGCCGAGTATCAGGACGTTTCCGGAGATGGCGGGCGTTGCGCGCGCGTAGTCGTTGGGGATGTTCGTATAGGACGATACAAGGTTCTTCCAGATCAGCTTGCCGGTCTTCCTGTCGACCTTGTACAGATAGCCCGCGGAATCCGGGAAATAGGCATAGCGGTCATCGAGGGCAGGGGTCGCCGTCACGTTTCCGCTTGTGTCGGCTGCCCAGAGTTTGTGAAGGGAACCTGCTGTCTTCGGACTAATCACCGATTCATTCGCCTGATTTCGGGAGTTCATCAAGCCGTTACCCGAAGTCGTCCAATCGGTCGCATAGGCAATGCTGCTCGTTGTTAAACCAAATAGCAGCGCCCACGCTGAACACAACGTGTCAGTTCTCATGTCGTCTCCTCCGGAATTATTTGGAAAAGCTGCGTTTGCGTTTTGCGAAGCAGGAATACGGATAGTTAGAAGACCAAGTAAACAATTTATAGCGGTGGGGTGGGGCAATCGAAAATATAGTGAACGTCCGATCAGGGCGCATTGGCGGAATGTGCGAAATCGCACAGAGCACGTCATGTCAGGCACAGTGCTTCATCGCTGCTTTCTACATTGCGAAGTTATTTCGAGGAATTCATGCTATTTGCATGAAACGAGTTCGCGCTATGGTTGTGAATCGAATTAATAAGGCGCGATTCGACGAGGAGAGAATCTCATTTCCGGTCTTTAAGCCCGACCGCAATTCGCGTAGTCACCAATGAGCGCGCGCTCGGACCGGAAGAGAGACCGAAACGGCACTGCCGCGCTTCAACCCTCCGGCAACACCGACTTACCGCGCCGCTTTTTCGGCTTAGGCTCGACACCCACTCGGGGGTCCCGCTCCAGCACGAGTGCCGTCAACTGCTCGACAGTGTCTTCAAACGCAGGATCCTCCTGCGGCACGTAAAGCCATTTCCCAAGCACCGGGTGAGGCTGCAACGCAGGCATATCGGTAATCAGAGCAGCATGGCGTTCCCGCGACGTACAGACGAGCAGCCCATTCCACGGCTTATCGCGATCGGCGGCAACCAGGCACAACAGCCCATCGATATACGCAGCGTCGCTACCAAACATCCGCCGACGCATATACGTCGGATCGCGTTCGAACGCGTCGAAGATCCACAGGAGCGAATTGCTGATCGAAGAGGGCATCGGCGGACAATCTCAGGAAGCGCGGATGAACGAAGATAAGTTTACGTAAATTCTCCAGGCTCGGCAGCGAGCCAATTGAAGATCGAGCAAGTCCGGCTAGGTAAGATGTGTCCAACCTCGGCGACCATATCGAAACTCGTACGATCCAGACCATGTTAGCTCACACAGACGCCGCCGGTGCCTACGTGCCCGTCGCACGCTACGTGCAGCTGATGCGCTTGCGTCGCGCGGGCCGCCGCCTCGCGTCGCAGGCGGCGTGCCCGGTTCTCGATGCCGCGCTCGACGCCGGCTTCGACAGTCCCGAAGCCTTCAGCCGTGCGTTCAAGCGTGCGTTCGGCATGGCGCCGAGCGCGTTTCGACGACATCCAACATGGCAATTCTGGAGTGCGAGTTTTGTTGTTCCCTATGTTTCGAGGAAACTGACCATGCAAGTGAAAATCGTCGATTTTGCGGAAACCCGCGTTGCCGCGCTCGAACATTGTGGTTCGCCCGGACTCGTCAACGAGAGTGCGCGCAAGTTCATCGATTTGCGTATTCAAAGCGGACAATCACCGGTGGCGTCTAGCCGGACCTTCGGCGTCCCGCACGGCAATCCAGACACGGTGCCAGCGGATGAATTCCGTTTCGATATCTGCGGAGAGATCGACGAGCCGGTCGCGCCGAATCTCTATGGCGTGCGCGAGCTCGTGATGCAGGGTGGACGGTGCGCGGTGGTTCGGCACACGGGATCGACCGACCACATCGGCGAGACGATCTACCCGGTCTATCGCGACTGGTTGCCTTCGAGTGGGGAAGAGTTGCGGGACCATCCGCTGTTTTTCCACTACCTGAGCGTCTATCCTGAGACGCCGCTGGATCAGTGGCAGACGGATATCTACATTCCGTTGGTGTGATTGGGATGGGTGTGATGAGCATGTGAGATGCCTGCTAGTGCGGAGCAAGTTGCTCCATCGGTATCAATTGCATTGAGCGAGCATTGCCGATTCCTAATTCGGCAAAAAATGCAATTTCGAAATGTCTCTCTGAATAAAGCCCCCGGTCTCTGCGAATAGTGGTTCGGAGCCGGTTTTTATCGACCCGGCCGCCCAGCCATCACAGTAGCCGCAAAGCCGGTTTTCGCTGCACGTACCTCGCGTCCTCACTGGAACCACGCAATACCTCAAATGTCCAAAAAAGATGTCACCCGTCCATTTTGGGGAGATATCAAATGGCTGCCACGCAATCAGGGGCGTTGCCCCTCTCGGATGAGGAGGCTCGGCGCCAGTTGCGCCGCGCTGTCATCGCCAGCACGATTGGTACCACAATCGAATGGTATGACTTCTTCCTGTACAGCATTGTTACGGGTCTTGTATTCGCGAAACTGTTCTTTCCTGAATCGGACCCGCTCGTCGGCACACTGCAAGCTTTTCTGATTTACGCTGTCGGCTTTATCGCGCGGCCGGTGGGCGCGGCGATTTTCGGCCACTATGGAGATCGCATCGGACGTAAAGCCACGTTAATCGTGACGCTGTTGCTGATGGGACTCGCGACGTTTGCCGTGGGCTTTGTTCCAACCTATGCGACGATCGGTATCTGGGGGGCAATCCTGCTCACGGCGCTGCGCTTCATTCAAGGTGTGGGCGTTGGAGGCGAGTGGGGCGGTTCGGTGTTGATGTCGATGGAGTGGGCACGTACCAACAAGCATCGCGGTTTCATCGCGTCCTGGCCGCAGTTTGGCGTGCCGGCGGGATTGTTCGTCGCGAATCTGGTGGTGCTTGCCGTCAGCCAGATCTCCGGCAGCGCATTTCTCACCTGGGGCTGGCGGGTGCCGTTTTTCCTCAGTATCGTGCTGGTCGCGATCGGCCTTTATATCCGCTTGAGTATCCTCGAGACGCCTATCTTCGCGAAGCTGCTCGCTGAGCGCAGGATCGAAAAGGCGCCGATGCGTGAAGTATTGCGCCGGCAGCCGAAAGACATTCTTCTGTCGGCTCTTGCGCGTTTGGCGGAACAGGCGCCGTTCTATATTTTTACGGCCTTTATATTCACCTATGGTGTGATGAGTCTGGGCGTCACACGCGATCTGCTGCTCACGGCAGTGCTGGCCGCTTCGGTGCTGGAATTCTTCACGATTCCGCTGTTTGGCCATGTGTCTGATCTGATCGGACGTCGACGCATGTATGTGATCGGTGCCGCTGCTGTCGGGCTATTCGGCTTCCTGTACTTTTTCATGGTTGGAACCCATAACCCGATATGGATCTTCGCGGCCATCGTACTTTCGCTGGTGCCGCATGCGATGATGTATGGTCCCCAAGCCGCGTTGATCGCCGAATCGTTCACGGGGCGCTTGCGCTACAGCGGTGCGTCGATGGGCTATCAGTTGGCTTCCGTCATCGCTGGCGGTCCGGCACCGTTGATTGCGACGGCGCTTTATGCTTACTTCCATTCGGGATTTGCGGTGGCGTGGTATGTCTTCGCGTGCGCGGTGATTAGCGTGGCCGCCGCCATGCGATTGAGCGATTACACGAATAAGGACATTTCGCGGGAATACGACGACGTGCATGCATTGCATGACAGCAGACATGCCACTCCGTGAACGATCGGGCGGATGGCCGGCCACAACGGCCATCCGCTACGGCCATCCGCCGAATCGACCATCAACTTTTCAGCGGCAACCAGACTTCGACTCCACCCATCCCCGTCACCGGGTCGAACTGCTCGCCATACCGTTCGAAATGCGGTGCATCGGCAGGCACGTGCCCTGACGCGGGCAACCACTGATTCCAGATCGTATTCATCGTGCGACGAATGCCTGAGATGTGTTCGCGATGAGCGAACACCGCATACCGTTGCGCGGCGATGCGCACACGACTCAACTCTGGCGGCAATGCGGAAAAATCGCTGACTTCGACGCCGCACATGTAGTCGAAGTTACCCAGTTCATCGGCGTTATAGCCAACGCCATAAGCCACCTTGCCGACCTGTCCCGGCACCCTGCCGTACCAGGCGCCAAAGCGCTGCCATTGGGATGGGATCGCCTTGCTGCTGTCGCACGTATAGCGCTCGCTCAGTCCAGCGACGAGAAACGCTCGCGCGTCTTCGAAGCGCGGTGGGTCCAGATGGGTGAGAAGGGTTTCGTCCATTTTGATCGGCTCCACGATGGTCAGGTTGTCGAGATGGCCCCGCGCGCGCAGCGCGTCGGGCGTGAGCCCGAACTGTTCGCGAAACGCGCGCGTGAATGCTTCGTGAGAGCCGTAGCCGGCGTCGAGAGCGACCGCGAGGATGTCGGGCGCACCATCGGCCAGACGTCGTGCGGCCTCGCTCAAACGCCGTGCGCGAACGTAGCGCATCACCGGCATCCCGGTGGCCGCTTCGAACGCGCGCGCGAGGTGAAAGCGCGATACGCAGCCACCGCGGGCGATGTCGTCGAGCGTCAACTCGCCGGCGAAGTGGCTTTCGATATACCAGAGCGCTTTTCCAACCGGGTTCATCTCGGCTCTCATGTCAGCATGAAGCCAGCATAGTCAGCGGCGAACTCACGCATTTGATCGCGCTTGCGGTTTTGCGGTCGCGGCGGAGGGCCGAGACGATTCCGCCGCGTCACCATGCACGCCCGCGGCGCCACCCGCCTGCCCCGGCCTCAGCAACAGCCCACCCAGCACGCCGGCCGCCGCCGCAAAAACCGCCCCAAACAGAAACGCGACGTGATACCCGCTGTTCAGCGCAGCCGCCGCACTCGACGACGCCTGCATCGCCTCGCTACGCGCGGCGGCAAGACTCGCGAGCACCGCAAGCCCGAGCGCCCCGCCCATCATGAATGATGTATTGACGATGCCCGACGCGAGGCCCGAATCGGCGGGATCGACGTCGCTCATCGCGGCGAGCAGCAGCGGATTGAACGCGATGCCCGCGCCAAAGCCGAGCAGCAACATGCCGGGCAACACGTCGGGTACGAAGCTGCCGTCGACGGGCGCACGCGCGAACAGCGCAAGCCCGCATGCCGCGATCAGCAGGCCGGCCGCGAGCGGACGACGCAGCCCGAAGCGCATCACCACGCGCGCCGACAATCCCAGCGAAAAGAGTCCCATGATCAGGTTCGCGGGCAGAAACGCGAGCCCCACCTGCAATGGCCGATAGCCGAGCACGCGCTGCAGATACAGCGCCGAAATAAAGAACCACGCGAACATCGCCGCCGCCCACAACACGCCGACCAGGTTCGCGGTCGCGACATTGCGCAAACGCAGCAGAGCGAGCGGCATCAACGGGTGTTCGATTCTCGCCTCGATTGCGAGGAACACGGCAAGCAGCGCGAGCGCGACGAACAGCAGGCCGAGCGTTTGCGCCGAAGTCCAGCCCGCTTCGTTGCCGTTGACGATCGCATAGACCGCCAGCATCAGCGATGCGGTCACGCTGAGCGCCCCGGCCACGTCGAGCCGTTCGCCGTGCGCGTGGCCGCGCGCGGCGGGCAGTAGCGCGAGGCACAGCGCGTACACCGCAATGCCGATCGGCAGATTGACCAGGAAGATCCAGTGCCAGCTCAGCAGGTTGGTGAGCAGTCCGCCGAGCAGCACGCCGATGCTGCCGCCGCCCGCGCAGACAAAGCCATACACGCCCATCGCCTTCGCGCGTTCGCCGGCTTCGGTGAACAGATTCATGATCAGCGACAACGATACCGCCGAGACGATCGCACCGCCCAGGCCCTGCACGGCGCGCGCGGCGACCAGCAGCACCTGCGAATTCGCGAGGCCGCAGGCGAGCGAAGCGAGCGTGAAGAGCGTAATGCCGCTGAGAAACAGCTTGCGGTGTCCGTACAGATCGCCAAGCCGTCCGCCGAGCAGCAGGCAGCCGCCGAACGTCAGCATGTAGGCGTTGACGACCCACACGAGCGAAGTTTCGCTAAAGCCGAGATCGGCTGCGATGGACGGCAGCGCGACGTTCACGATGGTCGTGTCGAGCACGATCATCAGTACGCCGAGGCAGAGCACGATTAGCGCGAGCCAGCGTTGCTTGCCGTGGAGGGAATGGGTCATGCGGACGCCCCTTTACGCGGATTCGGTCGATCACCGACGATGGGTTTTCGAGTCTAGCACTCGCGCATTTAGCGTCCAACTACGAAATCCTGGGCGGCGGCGTTGCGCGAAGCCGCGCGCGGTGGCGGCTTCGAGCGGGAAGGAAGGCAATACCAGGGTTGCAGAAATCTCAGGTATCTACGTTTATATTAAGGATAGTTACGACTTCACCGACAAGCCTGGCGAGGCGTCGCAATATCTTGGCCATTGGAGCAAAAACGGGGTGATCGTTCTGGCGTACAACGGCGCGATGTCATATCTGAACGAACCGCGATTGTATTTTTCCTATCCCGTTGCACTGGGGAACCCGAAGGTCAGGGGCAACGTGTACTACCCGGTTCACAATAAGGACTTTAGAGAGTGGGCAATAAAACACCAGCGAGGAGGTGACTTCGTGATCTATTCGGATCGAAAGCCTGTTCGAATCGACCCACCGATCAAGGTGTATTTATGAAACCGGGGCGATCGATCGGATGGGGCGCTGTAGTCCTCACAGTCGCGTTTGCCGTGCTTCTCGTCGCGACGCACACCGATCACAGGAATGCGAGCGAATGCATCAAAAGCACGTCAAAAAACGGCCGCTACACTGCAGAGCGATGCCTGCTCCAATGGAGAGGCGGCAACGACTCGGCTTATCTCGGTCAGGTCTACGACGCCGCGTCAGGCAAACTGCTAGTGCGCAGAACCTTCAGCACACCGGTTCCTGAATTGATTTGGGTGGACGACGAAGGCGTTTCATTTTCCCGCGGCGGCGACGACGCATCGTTTATAAAGCTGCCGCCGTCATTCTATGACCGCATGATCGTCAGATTTTCGTCGATTGGATGATGAGTTTTTGGGTCTTGCACGCCGCGATTAATACGCGCTGCCGGCGCGAGTCATTCGGATGATGCACAGCGACGGCAGCACCACTTCCTTAAACCTTTGACTTACCCCCCCATCAACCCATTCGACGGCAACGTCTCATCGAGCAACTTCCTCGCACTTTCAATCCCCGCCACCGGCAAGCCCTCCGGATCGAGCAGCCCAACCTGCACGAGCACCGAAGCCTGATCCCAATAGATATGCTCGTTATAAAGCTTGTCACCGCGGAAGCACACGACGGCGAGCATCGGCACCTCGAAGTACTTGCCGGTCGGCGCGACGCCCGGCAGCAGCCAGTCGATTTCGCAGCTATGCGTGCAGCTGAAAATGAATTCATCGACGACGCGATCCGAGCCGATCGTGCGCGAAATCGGAATCAGCTTCGTGTCGGGCGGATTCGAGTTGACGAAATGATGCGTGTAAAAGCGCTTCAGATTGTCATGCCCGACGCCGCCCGTCATCGTCGGCACGTGATTGACGTAGGGCTCGGCGACCATCGTCGGCATCACCGCGTCGACGTCGTGCGTCGCGAACTCGTGATAGCAGTGCGCTTCCCACAGCGCGTTCAGATCGTAGACCGGACCGAGTACCTTGCGCAGCAGCGCGAGCGTGCGCGAGTACGCCATCATCGCGGCGGCCTTGTCGTACTGTTTGCGCTGCGGCGCGGCGAACGCGTGATCGCAGCCGGGGTACACGTATTGCTCGATTTGCGGTCGCGTGCGCAGCGCGGCGCTGATGCGCTCGCGCGTTTCGGGTGGGCAGTGCGCGTCGTTTTCAGGGAAGTGGAACACCATCGGGCAGTTGATTGCCGATACTTCGTCGAGATGCGCTTCGAGGCCCACGCCGTAATAGCTGACCGCGCAATCGACGTCGGTGCGCGTCGCGCTCAGAAACGCGAGCTTGCCGCCGAGGCAGTAGCCGACCACGCCCACCTTGCCGGCCTGCTCGGGCAGTTCGCGCAACGCGGCGACGGTGGCGGCGATGTCCTTGACCGCGACTTCTGCGTCGAACTGACCCAGATAGCCGAGCGCCTCTTTCATGTCGGCGTCGCCGTAGCCAAGCGCAATGCTCGGCTTGATGCGCCAGAACAGATCGGGCACGAGCACGACGTAGCCTTCTTCGGCGTAGCGATCGGCGGTCGCTTTCATCGTGTCGTTGACGCCGAAGATTTCCTGCAGCAGCACGAGCCCTGGGCCCGAGCCTTGCGCGGGCCGCGCGACGTATGCGTTGAAACGGCCGCCATCGTGGGCGACGACTTCGATGAAAGAGCCGGCCATGCAGTCTGCCTCCAGTCTCACGAAAGATAGGGGTTACGTCATCATGCGCAACTCGAAACGTTTGAGCTTGCCGGTTTCGGTGCGCGGCAGCGCGCCGACGAACGTGATGACGCGGGGATATTTATACGGCGCGACGTTATTCTTAACGAAATCCTGCAGCTGCGCGACCAGTTTATCGTCGGCGGTGTAGCCCGGGTTCACCACGACGAAGGCTCGCACGATTTGCCCACGCGTTTCGTCGGGCACGCCGATCACGCCGCATTCGGCCACCGCCTCGTGCTGCATCAGCACGCTTTCCACCTCAGGACCGGAGATGTTGTAGCCGGCCGACACGATCATGTCGTCGGCGCGCGCCTGGTAGAACACGTAGCCGTCCGCGTCGAGATAGACCGAATCGCCCGGCAGGTTCCAGCCGTCGCGCACGAAGCGCGACTGCCGTTCGTCGGCCAGATAGCGGCAGCCGGTGGGGCCGCGCACCGCGAGTTTGCCGATCGTGCCGGGCGGCACGGGTCGCATGTCGTCGTCGACGGCTTGCACGACGTAGCCCGGCACCGCGCGGCCGATCGCGTTCGGCCGGATCTCCGCGCCTTGCGACGAAACGAAGATGTGGATCAGCTCGGTGCCGCCGATACCGTCGATCATGTCGATGCCGGTCGCCTCGCGCCACAGGCGCCGCGTCGAATCGGGCAGCGCCTCGCCGGCCGACACGGTCTTCTGCAGCGACGAAAGGTCATGTTGCGCGACGAGCGGCACCATCTGCCGATAGAACGTCGGCGCGGTGAAGATCACGGTCGCATGAAATCGTTCGACCACCTCGAGCAAGGTCTGCGGCGTCAACTTTTCGACCAACACCGTCGAGGCACCGACGCGCAGCGGAAAGCACAGCAGCCCGCCGAGCCCGAACGTGAACGCGAGCGGCGGTGTGCCGCAGAAGATGTCGTTCGCGCAAGGCTTCAGCACATGACGCGGGAACAGGTCGCACATCGCGATCATGTCGCGATGGAAATGCATGCAGCCTTTCGGCGCACCGGTCGTGCCGCTCGTGAACGCGATCAGGCAGATGTCGTCCGCGGCGGTGTCGCTGGCGGTGAAGTATTCGGGCTTGTTGACGGCGAGCGTGTCGAGCGAATCGGCTGAGTCGTCGTGAAAGCGGCGGGTCTGTTTCAGCACCGCGCAGTAGAACTCGTCCCGCGGATTCGTGCAGCGCTCGAGTTCCGCGCTCAGGCGCGCGTCGCAAAGCGCGGCGCTGACCTGCGCCTTCTCGATGATCTGCTTGAGCTCCTTCGCGCGCAGCAGCGGCATGGTCGGCACGACGACGAGCCCGGCCTTCAGCGCCGCGAGTGTGGCGACGGCCATCTGCAATGTGTTCGGCCCGCGCAGCAGCACGCGGTTGCCGGGGCGCAAGCCCATTTCATCGACGAGCACATGCGCGCTGCGGTTGACCCGCGCGAGCAGTTCGCCGTACGTGGTGGCTTGCGGCTTGCCGTCCACGTCGGACCAGATCGCCGGCCGGTCGCGATGCCCCGCCTCGATGGTCCGCTCCAGCAGTTCGGTCGCGCAGTTCAGCCTCGGCGGATAGGCGACGTCCGGATTGTCGAGCAGTAAGACGGGCCATTGATCCTGCGGCGGAAGATTGTCGCGCGCGAAAGTATCGACGTGTGCTGACGGTTCCATCATGGTCTCCCGAGGCGTTGAGCCGGAAAATGCGCTTCGTTCGGTGTGAAGGGCTTGCCTGTGCGTTCGGTACCTGTACGACGTTCAGTGCGCAATCACCGCGGTGGCTTCGATCTCGACCTTCGCGCGGTCTTCCATCAGCGCGACGACCTGCACCGCGCTCATCGCGATGTCGTAGTCGCCGATCAGCTCGCGAAACGCGCGGCCGATGTCCTTCAGCGATGCGAGATACTCGCGCTTGTCGGTCACGTACCACGTGAGGCGCACGAGGTGTTCGGGCTTGCCGCCCGCTTCGCGCAGCACGGCGAGCAGATTCTTCAGCGCCTGCTCGGACTGCTGCGCGAAGTCATCGGACTGGAACTGCGCCTGTTCGTCCCAGCCGATCTGGCCGGCGATGAACACCTGCGTGCCGCTCGCGGCGACGCCGTTCGCATAGCCGCGCGGCTTGACCCAGCCGGCGGGAAGGAGAGCCTGTTTCATGAGCGATGCGCCTCGATGGAGGGGGCCGATGGAGCGTACGCCGCGAGCGCGCTCGCGACGTCGCCGGGAATATCGATGGATTTGCCGCTGTCGAACGATATGAACACGAGCACCTGTGTAGAGCGGAAACGCGTCTCGCCGTTGCAATGGCCGTGAATCTCGATGCCGATCGAACTGCGGCCGATGGTTCGGACCTTGAGCGTGAGCAGGATCGTTTCGCCCATCTGGCTCGGCCGCGAGAACTCGCAGTCGAGCTTGACGATCGGCAGGCCGATGCGGCGCCGCACGATCATGTGCGCGTAGTCGATGCGCAAGCCCTCGATGAACCAGTCTTCGACGAGCACGTTGGTCATCACGAGGTACTGCGGAAAGAACACGATGCCCGCGGGATCGCAGTGCGAAAAGCGGATGCGTATGGGCCGCTCGAACGAAGTGCTCATTGCGCATTCCCGTTCGCGGCGGCATGCGCCTTCAACAGATCGCGGCCGACGATCAGCTGCTGCACCTCGGTCGCGCCTTCGTAGATGCGCAGCGCGCGGATCTCGCGGTACAGCATCTCGACCGCGCTGCCGCTTTGCACACCCATGCCGCCGTAAAGCTGCACTGCCGCGTCGATCACCTGCTGCGCGCCTTCGCTCGCGTGCCACTTCGCCATCGCGGCTTCGCGCGTGACGCTTTCGCCCTGGTCGCGCAGCCACGCGGCGCGATAGACGAGCAGCGCGCTGCTGTCGATTGTCAACGCCATCTGCGCGAGTTTCGCCTGGGTCAACTGGAAGTCGCCGAGCGTCTGGCCGAACATCTTGCGCGACGCCGCGCGCGCGAGGCCCTCGGCCATCGCATGACGGGCAAAGCCAAGCGATGCGGCCGCCACCGAGGTGCGGAAAATATCGAGCGTGCGCATGGCGATCTTGAAACCTTCACCTGGCGCACCTAGCATCTGGCTCTTCGGCACGCGCGCGTTCGTGAAGCGCAGGCGCGCGAGCGGATGCGGCGCGATGACGTCGATGCGCTCGGCGATATCGAGGCCCGGCGTCTGCGCATCCACGATGAACGCGCTGATGCCGCGCGCGCCCGGCGCTTCGCCAGTGCGCGCGAACACCACGTAGAAGTCCGCGATGCCGCCGTTCGAAATCCACGTCTTTTCGCCGTCGAGCACGTAGTGCTCACCCTCTTCGCGAGCCGCGAGCGCCATCGCGGCGACGTCCGAGCCCGCTTGTGGCTCCGACAGCGCGAACGCGGCGATCGCCGTGCCGCTCGCGACGCGCGGCAGATAACGCGATTTCTGCTCATGCGTGCCCGCGAGCGAGATCGCGCCCGAGCCGAGGCCTTGCATCGCCAGGGCGAAATCGGCGAGGCCCGAATAGCGCGCGAGCGTTTCGCGCAGCAGGCATACGGCGCGCGTGTCGATCGAGTCGCCGTGGCCGCCATAGGCGATGCCGCCGACGCCGTAGTTCAGCCAGCCGGCGTGACCGAGTTCGCGCACCAGCAGACGGCAGGTCGCATCGGTGTCGCCATGCTCGTCATGCGTGAGATGCGCGCGGCACCATGCGTCGATGCCTGCCGCGAGTTCGCGATGACGCGGTTCGAAAAACGGCCACGCGAGCGGGCTGTGCAAATCGATCGGGCTGTTCTGATGGTCGGCGCTCAACTCAGTCTCCTTCGAACACCGGACGCGTCTTCGCCGCGAACGCGTTGTATGCGCGCTCGAAATCGCGCGTGCCCATGCAGATCGCCTGCGCCTGCGCTTCGGATTCGATCGCTTCGTCGATGCTCATACTCCATTCCTGGTGCAGCATCTTCTTCGTCATGCCGTGCGCGAAGCTCGGGCCGGCCGCGAGATCGGCGGCGAGCTTCTGTGTTTCTTCGATGAGCGCGGCCGGGTCGCACAGGCGGTTGTAGAAGCCCCAGGCGTGAGCTTCGTCGCCGCTTGCCGAGCGGCCGGTGAACAGCAGTTCGGCGGCGCGTCCCTGGCCGATGATGCGCGGCAGCATCGCGCACGCGCCCATGTCGCAGCCAGCGAGGCCGACGCGCGTAAACAGGAACGCGAGCTTGCTGCGCGCGGTGCCGAGGCGCAGATCGGAAGCCATCGCGAGGATCGCGCCGGCGCCCGCGCAGACGCCGTCGACGGCTGCGATGATCGGCTGCGGGCAATGGCGCATTGCCTTGACGAGGTCGCCGGTCATGCGCGTGAACAGCAACAACTCGGGCATCGGCAGATCGATCAGCGGCGCGATGATGTCGTGCACGTCGCCGCCCGAGCAGAAGTTTTCGCCCGCGCCGTGCAGCACGACGGCTTTCACGTCGGTCGCGTACGCGAGATCGCGGAACAGGTCGCGCAGCTCCGCATACGATTCGAAGGTCAGCGGGTTCTTGCGCTCGGGACGGTTCAGCGTGATCGTCGCGACCTTGTCGCTCACCGACCAGCCGAAATGCTTCGCCTCGTGGCCTGCCAGGGTCAGGCGGTTGCCGGACAACAGTGCATCGGCGTTGGATCGTGTCATGTGTTCCTCCAGTGCGAAGTCAGCCTCTCAGGCTGTCGAGCAGATGTTGCTTGAGCTTGCCGAGGTCCTGATGCGTCTTCATCTTTTCGTCGAGGCTCAGGCCGCCGAACAGTTCGACGACCCATTGCTCGTGCGCGACGGCCATTTTGTCGAACGCCTTGCGGCCAGCGGGCGTCAGGCACACGCTGATCGAGCGGCGGTCGTTTGGATCGGTGTCGCGCGTGACGAGCCCTTCTTTTTCGAGCTGATCGGTGATGCCAGTGACGTTGCCGCCCGTCACCATCAAACGGCGCGATAGCTCGGTCATCTTCAGGCCATCGGGATGTCGTTCGAGCTGCGCCATCAGATCGAATCGCGGCAGCGTGGTGTCGAATTCGGTGCGCAGACGTTTGCGCAATTCGGCCTGGACGAGGTTGGTGGTGGTCAGCATGCGCAGCCACAAACGCAGGCCCATGTGGCTGTCCGCTCCGGTGCTCATTTCGAGGTCCACGACGTTCTCCGCGGGTTGAGCCACGCCTTTGCGCGACAGCTTCGCATCCGATGCCGCCGCCGACTTTTTTGCTTGGGTTGATTTGCTCACATCACTTCTCCACCCGAAATGGAAATGGATTGCCCCGTGATCGCATCCGAGCCGGGGCGGCACAGCCACAACACCGCGTTCGCGACCTGCTCCGGATTCACGAAGCGGCGCTGCGGATTCGAGCGCAGCAGCGTTTCGCGCGCCTGTGCTTCGGTGCGCGAGGTCTTGCTCGTGATCTGTTCGAGCGAGGCATGCAGCAGCTCGGTTTCGGTGTAGCCGGGGCACACTGCATTGACCGTGATGCCGCGCGTCGCGGTTTCGAGCGCGAGCGAGCGCGTGAGACCGATCACGCCGTGCTTCGCGGCGCAATACGCGGCGACGTACGCATAGCCGATCTGCCCCGCGGTGCTCGCGACGTTGACGATGCGGCCATAGCCACGCTCGAGCATGCCGGGCAGGACGGCGCGCGTGCCGAGAAACACGCCAGTCAGATTCACGTCGAGCATGCGTTGCCACAGCGCGATATCGGTGAGCGTGAACGGCGCGGCCTGCGCCTGGCCCGCGTTGTTCACGAGGATATCGACGGCGCCCGCCTGCTCGAATGCGCGCGCCACCGAATCTTCTTGCGTGACGTCCACGCTGATACACGCGACGTCGCCGAGCGCCGCGCATTGCTCTCGCTGCGTGTCGAGGCGTTGCGCGTTGCGGCCCATCAGCGTGACGCGCGCGCCGGCGCGCAGCAGCGCCTGCGCGATGGCCGCGCCGATGCCGCTGCCGCCGCCGGTGACGACCGCGTGTTGTCCGGCGAGAGGAGTGTCTGAGGTGTTCACACGATTCCTTCGGCGCGTTGCGCGCGTTGTTGCGCCGTGAGCCCGGCGTTGGCGATGGCCTGCGCACGCTCGCGTTCGAGGTTGCGTTCGAGCTGCATTTTCGCGGCGGTATAGGGTTTCGGCCACGCGACGTCGAGATAGCCGATCTTTGCCGCTTCGTTCAACGTCCACGACGGATTCGCGAGATGCGGACGCGCGATCGCGCACAGATCGGCGCGACCCGCCGCGATGATGCTGTTCACGTGGTCGGCTTCCGAAATCGCGCCGACCGCGATCGTCGCGATGCCGGCTTCGTTGCGCACGCGATCGGCGAACGGCGTCTGGAACATGCGGCCAAACACGGGCTTTTCTTCCTTGCTGACCTGGCCCGACGACACGTCGATCATATCCGCGCCGGCCGCCTTGAACGCTTGCGCGATCTTCACGGCGTCGTCGGGCGTGTTGCCGCCATCGACCCAGTCGTGCGCCGAAATCCGCACCGAGATCGGCTTGTCTTGCGGCCACACCGCGCGGATCGCGCTGAATACCTGCAGCGGATAACGCAGACGGTTTTCGAGCGGACCGCCATATGTGTCGGTACGGTGATTCGTGAGCGGCGACAGGAAGCTCGACAGGAAATAGCCATGCGCGCAGTGCAGTTCGAGCCAGTCGAAACCCGCTTCGATCGACATGCGCGTCGCCTCGACGAACTGCTGTTCGATGGCGCGCAGCTCGTCATGCGTGGCTTGGCGCGAATGCTGGCTGATGCCGCGCAGATACTGCTGCGGCGACGCCCGAAACGAGTGGCCAGTTGCCATCGTCGAGCGGCTGATCGATGCCTTCCCACGCGACGCGCGTCGAACCTTTCGCGCCCGAGTGGCCGAGCTGGATGCCGATCTTCGCATCCGATTGCAGATGGACCAGATCGACGATGCGTTTCCACGCGACCAGATGCTCGGGCGCGTACATGCCCGGGCATCCGGGCGTGATACGCGCTTCGGGCGACACGCAGGTCATCTCGGTCATCACGAGCGCGGCGCCGCCCATCGCGCGCGCGCCGAGATGCATCAGGTGATAGTCGCCGGCCACGCCGTTTACCGCCGAGTACTGCGCCATCGGCGACACCATCACGCGATTTTTCAGCTTGACGCCGCGCACCTTCAAGGGGGTGAACATCGGCGGAATCGAATGCCTGTCAGCGGCGCGCTCGACACCCGCGCGCTTCGCGAGCCAGTCCTCGAAATCGGACAGATACTGCGCATCGCGCTCGCGCAGGTTCTCGTGCGAGATGCGCTGCGAGCGCGTGAGCAACGAATACGCGAACTGTTCTGGCTCGAACGACGTATAACGATCGACGTGCTCGAACCATTCGGTCGAATTGCGCGCGGCGTTCTGGATGCGCAGCACGTCGACGCTGCGTACTTCGGTGTAGTGCCTTAATGCGGCGGCCAGATCGTCCAGGTGCGAACCCGGGTGCGCGCTGATGCTGTTCGCGAGTTCGATCGCGTCTTCGAGCGCGAGCTTGGTGCCCGAGCCGATCGAGAAGTGCGCGGTGTGCGCGGCGTCGCCCATCAGCACGATCGGCGTTCGTGTGCCGTTTGCGTTACTGCGCCAATGCACCCATTCCTTGTTGACGACGCGCGGAAAACGGATCCATTGCGACGAGCCGCGCAGATGCGCCGCGTTCGACATCAGCGCGTTGCCGTCGAGGTACTTCGCGAACAGCTTCTCGCAGAACGCGATGCTGTCTTCCTTGCTCATTTCGTCGAGACCGGCGGCGCGCCACACGCGTTCCGGTGTTTCGACGATGAACGTCGAGGTTTGATCGTCGAAGCGGTAGGCGTGTGCCTGGAACCAGCCGAATTCGGTTTGCTCGAACGCGAACGTGAACGCGTCGAACAGCTTCTTCGTACCGAGCCACACGAAGCGGCAGTCGCGCACGTCGATGTCCGGCTGGTAGGTGTCCGCGTATTTCTGGCGCACGAGGCTGTTCAGGCCGTCGCTCGCGATGATGAGGTCCGCGTCGTACGCGCTGTCGTCCACGACCTGGGTTTCGAACACGAGCTTCACGCCGAGTTCTTCGCAGCGCGCTTGCAGGATATTCAGCAGACGTTTGCGACCGATGCCGCAAAAACCGTGGCCCGATGAGCGCACGCTGCGGCCGCGAAAGTGAATCTCGATGTCGTCCCAGTGATTGAACGCGTCGAGAATCGCCTCGGCGCTCGGGGCGTCGGCGGCGCGCAGATTGCCGAGCGTCTGGTCGGAGAACACGACGCCCCAGCCGAAGGTGTCGTAGGGGCGGTTGCGCTCGATTACCATGACTTCATGGCCGGGATTGCGTTGTTTCATCAACAGACCGAAGTACAAACCGGCCGGACCGCCGCCGATACAGACTATGCGCATGCTGGTTCCCCAAAATGAACTCTGCGGTGAGATTAATTTAGGTTTTGATAGTTTAGATGTCAAGTAAATTTCGGGGGCGGGTATCGAGTCGTGTTCTGTTGAATGTACAGTTGCATCACGTCGTTGAGGACATCACAGGCGTCACCGGCATGAAGATCATCCGGGCAATCGTCGCTGGTGAGCGCGATACCGATGTCCTCGCACGGCATCGCGACATGCGCTGCAAGGCCTCCATCGAGACAATCCGGGAAGCACTGGACGGTCATTACCAGCCTGAACACGTGTTCGAGCTCACCCAGGCCGTGGCGCTGTACGACTTCTACCAGACCCAGGTGACGCAATGCGATCAGCGGATAGAAGTCGCGCTCAAGCAGTTGCAGGCTGGCATCGAACCCGTCGCCGCGCCAGTGCCGGCAGCGCGACATCGAGGCAAGCAGTCAAACGACTTCTCATTTGACGTGCGTGCTGCACTGTACGGGATGCTCGGTGTCGACCTGACGCAGATTCACGGCCTGGGACCCTACGTGGCACTCAAGCTCATTGCCGAATGCGGCAACGACATGTCCCGCTGGTCGAGCGTGAAGCACTTCACGTCATGGCTGTGCCTCGCACCTGGCAACAAGATCTCGGGCGGCAAGATCCTGTCTTCGAAAACGCGCCGCTCCTCCAGCAAGGCCGCTGCCGCGCTGAGACTCGCCGCCGTCACGGTCGGCAAGACCGACACAGCTCTGGGCGGATTCTATCGACGCCTGTCAGCCCGTATCGGCAACGCGAAGGCCGTCACCGCCACCGCACGCAAGATCGCGGCGCTGTTCTACAACACGCTGCGCTACGGCATGGAATATGTCGGTCCAGGCGCAGCCTACTATGAGGAACGTTACCGGCAGCGGGTCCTGAACAACCTGACGCGACGGGCCGAGTCCCTGGGCTATGTCCTTCAGGCCAAAGCGACCTGACTCAGAGGAGTTTCTCAGGAAAGCAACGGCCGTCTTTGCCCGGGAACTGAAGTGATTTACCGCGTGGTAACTCACTTGCAACAGGAGGCCGTTTCGGTCAGTCACGCCTGCCGGCTTTTGCAGGTGAGCCGCTCTGGCTACTATGCGCATCGGAGCACCGCGCCGAGCACAAAGAGGTTGCAGGAACAGACGCATGTCAAGGTAGCATTCGCCGCGAGCGGCGCGAGCTATGGTAGCCGCCGCGTGATGCATGCACTGCGGGAGCAAGGGCTACGAATCGGTCGTTACCGGGTGCGTACGCTGATGCGCGAAGCGGGCCTGCGCACGAGCTGGAAGCGCAAGTTCATCTCGACGACCGACAGCAGACATACGCTACCTTTGCCAGAGAACATGCTCGACAGACAGTTTGACGTGGTCGAGCCCAATCGTGCATGGGTTTCGGACATCACATATACCCGCACGGCGCAGGGCTGGCTCTATCTGGCAGTCGTGCTGGACTTGCGCTCGCGCAAGGTGGTGGGCTAATCAATGGCACCCACCATGCCGGCTGGACTGGTCATGTCGGCATTGACGATGGCGCTGCAGCAGCGTCGGCCAGCGACGGGACTGGTTCTGCATTCGGACAGGGGCAGCCAGGGCGCAAGCGATTGAAGCAGCATCACGTGATTTGCAGCATGAGTCGCAAGGGAAATTGTCGGGACGATTCGGTGCTGGAAAGATTCTTCCTGAGCCTCAAAATGGAGCGTGTTTGGCAGCGTCAGTACGCCAACCTTGATGAGGCTCGGCGCGATATCAACGAGTACATCGTCGCTTTCTACAATCCGGTGCGCTTGCACTCCACGCTGGGCTATCTGTCGCCCGCCGCCTACGAGGCGAGACCGACAGCGAAAGAAACTATCTGCCTGTCCGAAATTAGTTGACCACTACGCAGGACTTATTGCGCCCACTCAACAGCGATGAATATGCAAAATTTTAGGCGACACAGTTAACTGCAAGTTCCCAGTACTCTCGGCGTGCCTATTGGGGGAAACAAGAGTACGTTCGGTTCGATCACGCGATCTCGTGCACCTCCAACGCGCTCGGCGCTAAATGATGGGCCGGATGGCGCATTCTGCCGTGTCAGCGGCGGTTGAAGCGTCTTACGACGCAATAAAAGATCCACGGATGGATCTTGAGCATGGTCATGACGATGGAAAGCTTCAGATGCCGATCTGCAAACATACCGAGCAGGTGCTTCACGCGCAGCTTCTCCGATACACTTTGCAGAATGGGGCTCGCGAGGTGGTAGGTCGGCGCGGTGATCGCGGTCTGAAACGCGATCGCGCGGAATGCCCAGCTGTATTTGAGCCGGAAGAAGAGCCGCTTGTAGTCGGTAATCGGGAGGGATGCGGTACTTTTTTCCACGCGGTCTATGATGGCAAAAAGGTCGACGACCTGCGGGTTGAAGCGTCTCGAAATTCCTGATTCACGGACCATGTATGAATAGAGCTTGTCCGGAATGAGGCGCACCACTTTCGAGTTGGCGAGGGTTTGCACCGACACGCAAACGTCTTCGAAGATGAGACCGCACGGATGCTCGGCTGCGACGAAGATGGAGCGGCGCACAAGCTTGTTCCAGCAAAAGGCTGGCAGCTTGAGTTCGAGAATTTTCTGGACGGCTTCCACGCCAGTGATGATGCCGTCGCCGGAATCGATTGGAGCGAATGCGGTGCCATCGGGACTGATGCGCTCGGCGGCGAAAATGACGACATCGGCGTCGTGCTGGTCGGCTTCGCGCAGCACGGTGCGAACGAGATCGCGATGGACATGGTCGTCACTGTCAACGCAGAGCACGTAGTCGCCGCGCGCTTCCGATGCGGCAATTTTTCGCGTTTCAGCGAGCCCTTTGTTGTCGATGTTTCTGACGAGCTTCCAGGGAATGCGATCCTGTTGCGCGAGAACCCGGGCGGCGATTTCGCCGGAGCGATCGGGGCTGCTGTCGTCGACGGCGATGATTTCGAAATCGGTGCAGGATTGTGACAGCAGCGAGTCGAGACAGTCCTCGATATAGTCCTCTACCTTGTAGACAGGCAGCAGAACGCTGATTCTCGGTGCGGACATAGACAATGCTCCTAGAGGCAAACGAGGCTGAACTAACGTTCTATATTGCAAAACCCTTGTTTCGCGAAGAAATTAACTAATCACGAATGATGTTGTGGGAGCAAACCGGGCCGACCTGAAGTGCCGGCCGTCTGGGTCTACCAGGATCGCCAGGAACTGAAATAAGCAGACAATTGTAAAACGGGCCTATGCCGTCGCGGGGCAATCACAGGACAAAGTCCACCCGCATGCGGCCAGGAAACGAGGTAGCCTAAAAAGATTTGTATATGCTTCGCTGTATCAATATTATAGGAGCCGGCACAAATTGGTGAGGCATTGGCGCATTCCACCACTTTGGTAGTGGATCAGGCACGTATGTCAAATAGGAATCTTTTTTAGTGAAAACCGTTTTGCCATGATTAGACGAATATGCCAACAGATATCTATTCAAACCGGTGTGAGAGCGACGTGTCGTCAATTTAGCCGGATAACCTGCGCCCCGCTTTTCCCGGCCGATCAAGTCGCCCGCAATGTTCAAGTCAAATCGTCTTAGGAGAAAAAATATCTGTGTCCGCCCAGATTTCATCCGTTTTGGTAAACATTATGAACCGGAAATAATCTGTGAAATGCGCCATTGAAGGAACGCCATTAACGGGAAAAGCGCTCAGCGAGTCGGCATGACAATAATAGGAAAGCTCGTATCCCTGGTAAGCCGTCGGACCTTGCGGGCTGAAGGTCATGTCTTCGCCATAACGCCCGAGCGCATCGGGATTGCGGAAGGGATACACGCTGCGCTTGCGATGGCGCCGATGCTCTGTGCCGCGGCGATTTTCGGTCGTTCGGATATCGCTTTCGGAGCCGTCGCGGCGTTCTGGAACTGTCTCTGCGATCCGCAAGGGTCCAGGTCACAGCGCCTGAAGGCGATGGCCATCTTCACGGCCATGGGCGTTGTCGTCATGCCGTTGGCGTCCTATGCCGCGCATTGGGGCTATGCCGTCAGCATTGTCACCCTGTTTGTCCTGGTCTTCCTTTGTGGACTGACACGGTCCTACAAGCCCTCGCTCGGGCCTATGCCGGCGCAGGCGGGGTTGATTGCCTCGCTCGCGGTCGTGATCGGAATTGCGTCGCCCGAGCCGCTTGCCGCTGCACTCGCTCACGGTGGCTATTTTCTGCTCGGGTCAGCCTGGACCATGCTGTTTTGCATCTTCCTCTGGCCCGTCCCGTTCCCACAGTCCGCGGGCTTCACGCTCGCGACGATCTTCGGCAGGCTCGAGGACATGGCTGGTTTTTTGGAGTCGCTGGATTCGCGGCCTGGAATGGATGTGCAGGGCTGGACCGAGTTCGATACCGTTTATCGCCGCGGGGTGCGCATGTCGATCGAGCGCGGCAGGGCATTGGCGGCGCATGATGTTCGCAACGGCCCTGATCTCGGGCCGGGTGTCGATGCCGCGGGCAGGGTGTTTTCCACGCTGATCGCAATCGGTCATGCCCGGCGCAACGCAGCGATTGGCGACGACGATGGATCGCGGCAGTTGCTCCAGGGCCTGCGACAGTTGCTGCAAAGCGTGGCCGCGCAGGCACAGCAAGAACTGCACATTCCCGATACGCTGATAGCGCAAGCACACGCATTGTTGCGGCAGACGGCTGAACGGACGAACCAAACGGCAAGCGCCGTTGCCTTTGCGGCAAGGGCCATCGCTCGGCTCGCGGACGGGCGACACGCGCTCGCAATGGACCCCGAGACGCCCGCGCCTGCCGCCGCTCGCGCGGTCAAGGTTGAAAGGCTGGTCTGGGACCATGCGCTGAGGGTGGCTGTCGCATCGGTGCTCGCTTTCATGATCGGCACATCGCTGAGTGTCACGTTTGCATACTGGGGCGTGATCGCTGCAATCGTCGTGACCCAACCGGTTTCTGCCAATACATGGTTGCGCGTGCTGGAGCGTGCATGCGGCAGCTTCATCGGCGGAACGATCGCCGCTGTTCTTCTGACGAGTCTGTCCGGTCCGGTTGCGGTGACATTGGCAATCTTGCCGCTTGCCGCGGTGACCGTCGCATTGAGGTTGGTGAACTACGGTCTGTTCGTTGTCTTCCTGACGCCGATGTTCATGCTGATGTCGGATTTCATCCATCCGGCGGAGGGACTGATTGTCGCTCGTCTTACCAATGAATTCGTCGGTGCCTGCGTAGGCGTGGCTGCGAGCTTTCTTCTCTGGCCGCAGAAGGAGAGTAACGCGCTGAATGCCGTGATCTCAGCCGCGATTTCGGCCAACATGGCATTCGCGTCCGCCGCGCTTCGGATGGCTGGAGGATCGACCGCCACCCTCGATCGCCTCCAACGCGAAGCCGGTCTGGCCAGCTCACGGCTTGAAGTTGCGAGAGAACGTATGCTCCTGGAGGGCCAGCGGCGATCTGCGCGGCTCGAACAACTGCGGAACCTGACCGTCGCGGTGCGGGTGGTTTGCGGCGCCGCCGCAGTGATCGAAGTCCTTCGGAGCGGGGAACCGGACGCACATGACCGGGAAAGGGCCAATCGCTACGATGAGATGACCGCCACACTGCTGGAAGCCCTGACGTCGAGGGAAGCGATGCAACTGAATCAGTCTTTTGAAACGCCGGCAGATGACCTCGAACAGGCGATCCAGCATCTCGTGACCGCATTTGATAGTTACGTGGGAACCGTATAAGAACGCCAGCGAGCCCCTGTTTGACCGCGGCCTTGCGTCGGGGAATTTCTGCGTTTTCGTGACCGTATTCTTTCAAGCGAAATGACGGCAAGTCCGCGCTCGTTAGCATAGTCGCAAGAGCAGATGCTCACAGTTCCACGTGACAATTGACGACCGTGCACTGCAATTGAAAACGATCTATACACCAGCGTCGACCGGCCGGTATTGGCCGGAGCCCCTTACCGCGCGAGCGGTTTCGTTCGTCGACCCGTTTCTGTCGCTCGGTGACGATCGCCATGAAGGGGAACGACGCTAACACTCCGTTCGTTTTGGCCCCGACATAAGCCGCAAAAAGCGTCACACCGACCACGAGCCCTGCGACGAGCAACAAAGAAACAGGCCGGTATGCGGCAGCGCACTCCATTGCAGAACGGCCGCTACGACAGAAAATATCGCGAGGCCCCCGCGAGAGCCGTCGGCCATCCCAAGATCGCCAGCCTGCAATAGGCAATGCAAAAGGCCGCCTGCGCAGCCGTGGCGACAAGCGAGCCGCCCGTAGCCTGCGCGGCAAAGGCGGGTCCATGCTCCAGTGCGGGAAACACTGAGATCGGCCCCGACGTGAGCGGCATTCCCACCAGCAAACCGCCGATCGCATCACCCCAGCGACGACCGGCAAGGCTTGCAGTCAATAGCAACAGCGGCGTAACGAGGAGCTTGAAAACAAGAACGATGACCACAGACTGGACTCCAGCAATGTCGGCTTTGAAGGACGTGCGAAGCGCCTCTGTTTTGCGTCAGATGAATGGCGCGATGTTCGCCATCGCCCGCGTCACGTAGATCTCCCTCTCGCCTACTGGGGCGACATGCTGCATCGCGGCGCGCGCAGCCTCGACGCCCTCCAGACGCGCGATCACCCACACGGCCAGATACTGCGACGCCAGGCACCCGCCTGCCGTCGCGACATTCCCCTTCGCCACGAACGGCTGATTGAGCACCGGCACGCCCGCCTCTTCGACCCACGGTTTGGTAGTCAGATCCGTGCAGGCCGGAACGCCATCCAGCAGGCCCAGTTTCGCGAGTATCAGCGTGCCCGAGCATTGCGCGCCCAGCAGTTGGCGCGTCAGATCGAGCCGCAACTGCGACATCAGCGCGGCATCGGCGGCCACTCCACGTGTCTGTATTCCACTGCCGACCAGCACCGCGTCGGCCTCGCAAGCGTCCTTCAGCGACGCTTGCGCCTCCAGGACCACTCCGTTCATCGAACGGATCTTCGCCGCTGGGCTGGCAATTGATACCTGCCAGCCCGGCTTTCTGACCCGGTTAAGGATATTCAGCGCGATTAGCGAGTCGAGTTCGTTGAAGCCTTCAAAGGTCAGAATGGTGATGTGCATGACGTCCTCGGGCAGATGGAGAGGTTGTGCAAGATCATGGTAGGGCCGATAATCAATACAATCAAATCATTGTCATGGATACATTGAGCCATGCTTGGGGCGCGTTACAAGCAATTGGTTGACCGCTTTGCGGCTGACATCCGCGACGGCCGCCTTTCCCCCGGGGCGCGTCTGCCCACGCACCGCGAACTGGCTGCTCGCGAGGGCCTGGCGCTGGTCACCGCGACGCGTGTCTATGCCGAGCTTCATACGATGGGTCTGGTGAGCGGCGAAGCTGGCCGTGGCACATTCGTCAAGGAACCACTCCCTCGCGGCCAAGGCGTTGACTTGCACGCCTGGAGCGCCATCACGATCGACCTGAGCTTCAACTATCCCTCTGCACCGGGTCAGACAGACCTTCTTCGGGCAGCGCTGCGCCAGCTCGCGGCGGCCGGCGACCTCGAGTCGCTGCTTCGATACCAGCCGCACGGTGGCCGCGAGCACGAGCGCGCTACTGCGGCACGCCACCTGGCGAACCGAGGTCTGGCAGCAACAGCCGGAACGACGTTGCTCGTGAGCGGCGCGCAACACGGACTGACGACGGCCGCTATGGCGCTGCTCGAACCCGGCGACGTAGTTGCCGTGGACGCGCTGACTTACCCGGGATTCAAGCTGGCCGCCGAGGCCGTTCGACTGGAACTCGTGCCGATCCCAGCCGCGGGGCGCGGCCCCGATCTGGACGCGTTGACGGCCCTATGCAAGCGACGACGCGTACGCGCCGTCTATGCAATGCCGACGCTGCACAACCCTCTTGGCTGGGTAATGAGCGTGCGGCGGCGCCGCGAGCTTGTCAGTATCGCTCGACAGCATGGACTGATCCTCATCGAGGACGGGGCCTACGCATACCTCGCAGAAGATGCTCCGCCGCCGTTGGCATCGATTGCTCCGGAGACGACGATCTATGTCTCGAGCTTGTCGAAGAGTGTCGCGACAGGTCTGCGCGTCGGTTTCGTCTGCGCACCACGCGAATGGATTCCCAGGCTTGAACGGGTAATCCGGGCCACGACGTGGAACACTCCCGCAACCATGACGGCAATCGCCTGCAACTGGATAAACGACGGCACGGTGGCCCGGCTCGAAGACGAGAAGCGGCGGGATGCGAAGACGCGCCAAATCCTTGCCGCCGAAGCGCTCGGCAAGCTTAAGACGATGAGCCATCCAGCGTCGTACTTCATCTGGATGCCCCTGACGCAGGAAGTCCGCGCCGACGCGATTGCGATGGCGCTGATGCGTGAGCGCATTTCAGTGTCGACGGCCCTGCCGTTCGCGACATCGACGCATGTACCTCACGCCATCCGCCTCGCGATTGGGTCCGTCGATCTGGCCACGCTGCGCCGGTCGCTGGAAACAGTGGCCCGGGTTATTACCGAACAGAGCTACTGACCGGCAAGCGCGAGGGCGCGGTCTGTCCACCAGGATTGTCCGGCCAGGACCTGTCGTCTCACTACGACGTACTTTCTGTTGCGATGCAATCGTAGAACACGCCGCGACATACCCTTTCCCGACGACATCGCACGAAACGACCCTGGACACGGAATGCGTCGCTTTCGAGTTGCCAGCACAAGCATAAGACCGCTTCGTTCCTGCACAAACCGGTGCAAAACGGAAGGGGGAAATGTGCTGACTGGTGCGCAGCGCCCGCGCACGTCCGCAGCCACCCTGGATGGATAGCATCGCGTTGTAAAGCGTCGAGGTCCCATCCCCGGACTGCGACGTGTGTGGTAGTGCCCGCACCTTCGTGTGCGGGTTTTTTTCTGCCTTTTGGAGGTAGGGAAATGAGGCTGGGTGCAAATGTCTCCAGTGTGTCTGAGTACCTCGGATGGACGCGAACCGAGTTCACGTATCGTTTCGCGCCCGCCACGTTCGACCATAACAACAGGAAGCGCTGCTACGACAATCTTCGTTCGCTCGAAGTGCGAAAGCAGCATTCGTCAGAATTGCTTGCGTGGATGGAACCCGTGCTGAGAATCAGCGCCGCCGTGTTGCAGACCGACGATCTGACCCAACTCACGCATGATGCGATGTCATCGTTGCGTGCCCGGTATGTCGGCCCGCCGATGGATGCGCTTACGGTGCTGGTGAACCGGTGCTGTGATGGTGTCGAGCCGACGCCTGATGAATACCGGGCCGCTATGGAACAGGCGGATAAAGCCGGCAACCGCGAAGAGGTGTTGCAGTTGCTGGAGAAAATCGCAACAGAACGGCGCAAGTGGCATCGTGGTGGATCGCCCCTGAGGCTCAATCGCTGGAATCAGGCGTAACGGCAAAAGGCCCGCGCAGTAGCGGGCCTCTTCGCAGGAAAAGGCCCCGCCGAAGCGGGGATAGCGAGCCGAACTCAGAGATCAACGAAACGCGGCAACAGGTCCTGATCGGCGAGGCGGATTTCGATATCGTTAGCCGCCTTGACGTGCTCCCGGTTGTTCACATCAAAGACTTCATCCGTCACGCTGACGATGATCGTGCCTTGCTGCCTGCCATCGCGCATGACAGGGATTAAGTCGCGCGCTTCCGGCACCTGGGCCGGCGCGAGAGCGTGCGGTAGGTAGAGCATCCAGCTTACGCCTAAGCGGTCATCAAAGACCTGTTGATCCTGATAAGCGCGCGGCCCGAACGTCACATACAGCGAGCGATAAAGCTCAGCCACTTTGGCTACAACTTCGGCCACGGATTTGTAATTGCCTAGCCGCGAAAGACCATTCGCTTTCTCATCCAGAGACAATTCGATGTTATTGGAAATAACTCCCGTGTCGATCATTAAGGACATGATGGCGGTCGCGCCGTCAGTTTGTCTTCCGTTCCATATGCCTATGACTTTCGGTCGATCAATTTTTTTCCCATGTCCATACTCTGCCTTCAAAACATCTATAGCAGCCTTCGACGCTGCTCCATTGGCGAAGACCTCATATTGAAGTGCATCTTGTTGCGTGTCTCCTGCGAGATACCAGTTCCCACCCAAGGTTTCGTCCTTGGTTGCAATAAAGTCGACAATGGCTTTAATGCGTTGAAGATGAAATTCGAATGCGCCTTTTGGTGCGGCAGCTTGATCCCGATGTTGTTCAAGTAAATTCACGATAATCACTCACGGTTGATGGACCGAAGGCACGCCAAACTGGCGAAGTGTGTTCATCATGTAAGCTCGCGTTTGCGGTGTCTCAAAGTACCACATTAATCTGCTCGGCGGATTGCGCGAACAGCTTCTCCTTGAATTGCTATTTGCTCCTGCATTTTTGTGAATCCTTTAAACGGAAATTTCAATTCCATATTTTCTTTGAAAAATTGATCGTAATTTCCCTTGGCTTCCTGCAAGAGACATTGGGAATGCTGAAACCCATCAAAGTCTATGTCAAGCCAGTCCCATTCCATATTCCAGCCTTCGGCGGTCTCACGGCCTTTTCCGTCCGTTGCTATCGCATACTCGAAGCCGGTAATGCGCGCCTGGTATCGTCGCGGCTCAGGGTTCATGCTGTGGTTCTTTCGCACCAGTGCGCCTTTCTCCGGGGGGCACTTGCACGGTCTTTCGCGTTCGCGGCTCCGGTCACGCGGCAGTTCGTCCCATCCGCCGTCTGCACCCGCACCAGTGCCGCTGCTGCCTGCGGGACCAGCAGACGGTGCGGCGGTGGGGACCGGAACAGGCATAGGCATTGCATGCGCCATTGCGTTTGCTGCGCGTGCGAGCGTCGCCGGGAATGGAATACCCATCACCGTTTCTCCTTCATTTCCTGTTGCCTTTTACCCGTTGCCTGCATCAACATTTCGAATCGCTGTTCAGCCGGAACGCCTGATTTGTACAGCCATGCTATGACCGCCGGAATGCTGTAAAACTCCGGCGTCGTTGCTTCCACATACAGGAAATCGACTATCGGCACGTCATGCGTGAAGCGGAGCAACTTTGTTCGCGCGAAGGCCGCATTAAGCCGGTCGCGCAAAGTCGGATCATTGGCCAGCGCGGGATAATCGCGCACGATATGACCACGGATAAAGTCCACATAGTTACGGTCTTCATAGGCTTTCAGAAGCGCCCATTGCCCTTCAGTAAATTCCGTTGTCGTTGATGGTGAGCCGTTGTCGTTCGTTGAGGTAGTGCCACGCGTCGGCAGCCCTGAAAAGCTCGCGCTCGCTCTTGCCGTGGCATACCGCAGTGAGCGCATGCAACACCCTGGGGTCCCAGAAGCGCAGCAGGGCGGCTCGTCCTTTCGGTATGCCGGTATTCAGGTACGGGCGCAGCTTTGCGGCCTGCCTCTCCAGGCTTTCCGAGGTAATCAGCCAGATCACGCCAGGGCGGGCCTGTTCGAGTTCGCCCAGGTCCGCAAGATGGTCGCGCGCCGTCTTCGGATCAACCAGCCACGGCCCCGCGTGTGCGAGTGCCATGTCGTTCGTGCCCGCGAACAGCGAAACCGTCATGTGGTCTTCGGGCGTGAGTTGCTGGCCGGTATGCTGCTCGTACTGGATTCCGTCCACTAGCGCCAGCACGCGGCCGCTGTAGTGCCGTTCCCCAACTACTGTCGAAGCTGTTCATTGACAGAGGCGGGAATCATCAGCGCTCCAGGGTCATCGCGCCTTGCCCGGCAGCATGAATCATGCATTCGAGACAGATGGACGACTGCGGAAGCACCGGCCAGGGCGTTGCGCCGTAGCGCGATAACGGGCCTTTTTTCTGCACGGTATTAGGGGAGCGTCCGCGACAATCGCACGCCCACGCGTAACCCAGGGCTTCGGCCATCTCGTAACCGGTTGCATACGACTTCAGCGTGTCGAACGGAAACCATTCGCCGGTTTCGGCATTCAGCGCCATTGCCGACGGCATTGGCGGGAAGTTCGAGTAGACTGAATAAGTGATACGGCAAAGCCCGCACTCTTCCTTGTCCCCGGTTTCATCCAGTTTCTGTTGTTCCATCTGACCTCCGCTGTTTTCCAGACACATCCGACGAATTAACCATGGCGGTTTCAAGGGTGAAGCGCAACGGGGTTAATGAAACGCAGGCGGAGGCAGTGAAGCGGCTTCGAGCATGCGTGCGAAGACCTCCAGAGGCGAGTGAAATGCGTGCGTAGCACGTGGCCTGCTATTCATGCTGTCAGCGATGGCGTCAAGTTCATCCTGGCTGCACACGGACAGATCCGTACCTTTGGGCAGGTACTGACGCAGCAACCCGTTGGTGTTCTCGCAGGTGCCGCGTTGCCACGGACTGTGCGGGTCGCAGAAGTACACGCGCACGCCGGTGGCGGCAGTGAGTTCGGTATGTCGCGCCATTTCCTTGCCCTGATCGTAGGTCAGGCTCTGGCGCATCGGAGCGGCGATGGAGTTCAGTTTGGCGCTGAAGCCAGCCAGCGCGGAGGCGGCAGTGGCGTCGTTCATCTTCGCCAGCAGCACAAGCCGGCTGGAACGCTCGACCAGCACGCCCACGGCGGAGCGGTTGCCCGCGCCCTTGATGAAGTCGCCCTCCCAATGTCCGGGCATGACGCGATCGTCGACTTCAGGAGGACGCACATGGATGCTCAGCATGCCGGCCAGCTGGCCGCGCCTGTCGTTGCCGCGACTGCGCGGCATACGCGTATTGTGGGTCTGGCGCAGACACGCGATGAGCTGGCGACGCAGCTCGCCGCGCGGCCGCGCGTAGATCGCGTTGTAGATCGTCTCGTGCGAGACATGCATGCTCGGGTCATCAGGCCACATGCGTTTCAGGGTACCGGAGATCTGCTGTGGCGACCACTTCCAATCCAGCAGGCTGAGCACAATGCGCCACAGCGCGCCTTGCGGGTCCAGTTTGTGCGACGGGCGAGCCGCCGCCCGACGGCTCGAACTGATGGCCTGCGCGTGAACCGAAGCGTAGCCACGCACAGCACAGGTATTGCGTGCCAGCTCGCGGCTTACACTCGACGCCGAGCGGCGGAGCGTTCGGGCCATGGCCCGAACGCTCAACCCCTGCTGTTTCATGCTGGCAATAGTGAGACGTTCTTCAGGCTGCAACTGCTGATATGTTCGCGAATTCATGTGCGCACCTTAGCAGGTCCAAGGTGTTGCACTTCACAATTGAGGCCGCCCATCTAAAACGCGACACGGTCAACGACTTTATATTGAGATAAAACTGTTTTGACAGATATTCACAATTGCTATGCCTATCTCATTTTCAGGTGCATTTTTCCAGTGTCACCGTCCAACAAAAAAAGCGGCATTGAGCCGCTTTTTTTCCGTAAGTGATCGACGCCGGTTAGGGAAACACTGATTTATTTGGTGCGACCGTCATCGCAGATGTGGTCGAGGGCGTTGTAGAAGAAATTCACGGCGGTGACGTGAAGTCGATGGGCGATTCGGACCCTGCGGCCACCTTCGGCTATGTCGCAGGCGAGCTCGGCAAACGCCGCATTGCCTTCATCTGCGCGCGTGAAGCGCTGGGAGATGACCGGCTCGGACCCGCACTGAAGGCAGCATTCGGTGGCATCTATATCGCCAACGAAAAGATGACCAAGCACACCGCCGAACGTTTGCTTGCGGTCGGCGACGCCGACGCGGTTGCTTTCGGGCAGATGTTCATCGCCAACCCGGACCTGCCGCGCCGACTTAGATTGGACGCATCGCTCAATGAGCCGCGGCCCGAGATGTTCTATCACCCAGGGGCAGAAGGGTACACGGATTACCCGGCGCTTGCCTGACCGTACAAATAGCCACCCCCGGGCCTCGCACCGGCGAGGCTTTCTTTGGGACGATCAGCCCAGACAACGGAGAAGCCCGCCAGGTCGACGTACGCTTGCACCAGGAGATGCCGCTTCGGACCTCATCCGCATAGCCAGCCAGGTGCCCATGGGTCAACGCCGTTCTTACCGTATGTTTCACAACTCAAGGCGAACATGGAAGCAGCGATCGTCCCTAGGGTCTGTTTACATATGGAACGCACCCCAGTTCTGAATTTCATTCCAGGGGAATGCCCGCTATCGGCCGCATGGCGGCGTAGTGCGTCGCTCACGTGGCGCGGCCACGCAGCGCTCCTTACTCCTTGCCCTGCGCCCCGAAGGAAGTCCCCTTGGGGGACGGCCGATAGCGGGCATTCGCACGTGCGTTCCATATGTAAACAGACCCTAGGCATGCACCGGCATCGCAGACGAAAGCGAACGAATCGACAAGCCGTTTTGGGAGCCGGAGCTCTGGTCCCCCAGCGGTCAGTCGATGGCTAGCGAACAAACTTCGCCGTCCATCGCACCGGGAGCGCGGCCCATCCCGAAAGAGTCCGGGTGGGCTGCATCAGCTTGCAGGCATGCCCGGAATGCTGACGCCGAACGACTGAAGCAATAGCACCGCATTCAGCGCGAGGATGACAACCGTCGCGGCAATCGCCGCAATGTCCGTTAGCCGTCTATTGACGAACTCGCCCATGATGTCTTTGCGGCGGGTGAAGAGCACCAGCGCCACCATTGGGATCGGCAACGCAAATGAAAGAACGACCTGACTGATCACCAGCGCCTGGGTGGCATTCACGCCGAGGCCGACCACCACGAACGCCGGCACCATGGTCACCAGACGTCGCACCCAGACGGGAATCCGGAAACCGACGAAGCCCTGCATGATCATCTGGCCAGCCATGGTGCCGACAACGGAGCTGGAGATACCCGAGCTGATGAGCGAAATCAGGAAAACCGCCGCCGCGCCCGCACCGAGCAACGGCGTGAGCGTATGGTAAGCAGTTTCGATTTCCGCGACGTCGCGGTGGCCGGCATGGAATGCCGCGCTGGCCATGATTACCATGGCCATGTTGACGAGACCTGCGAAGAAAAGCGCAACGATGACTTCCCGGTTCGAAAAACGCAGCAGTGCGCGGTGCTCGCTCGCGTTGCTCGCCGGAGTCCGGTCCTGAGTCAGCCCGGAATGGAGATAGATCGCATGTGGCATCACGGTGGCGCCCACGATACCGACCGAAACGGTCAGCGCTTCCCGGTTCGGCATTGAGGGCAAGATCGAGTGCAATCCGGCCTGTCCCCATGCGACGGGCGCAATGAACAATTCCACCAGGTAACACAGACCGATCACAGCAACGAGCGCGCCGATGATGATCTCCATTGGCCGGTAGCCGCTTTTTTCAAACACCAGGATGCCGTATGTCACCACGGCGGTCACCGCCATGCCGGCCATCAACGGCATTTTGAGCAGCAACGCGAGGCCGATTGCGCCACCGAGGAATTCGGCCAGGTCGGTTGCCATCGCAGCCACTTCGCTGACACACCACATGACGAAGACGGCCTTGCGCGGCAGTTGCTCGCGACACATTTCCGCCAGATTACGGCCCGTCACGATGCCGAGTTTGGCAGAGAGCGCTTGGAACAGCATGGCGATCAGGTTGGCCATCAGTACCACCCACAGCAGCGTGTACCCAAACTGGGAACCGGCCTGGATGTTGGTCGCGAAATTGCCAGGGTCCATGTAGGCGATCGAGGCAATCACTGCGGGTCCGGCGAACAGCAGCGCAGAGCGCAAGCCGCGTCGTTTGCCGGCCAGCACATCGCGAATCGCAACAGTCGTGCGATCTGTGAGCGTATTTTTGCCGGCGGTGCTGTTCATGGACACTTCCCGACTTCTCTGGACGAACGTGGCACTGCTATTACTCCAGGTTCTTTAGCGCGTGATGGCAATATACAACGGCCAAGCTCCGCGGATGATCGGGGCGGGTGCTGCGCAAAGCGCGCCCGGGGCCGCGGGAAGCTCGGTCAAATACGGCGAAATCGCATGCGCATCGTCAGCTTCGCCCGAAATTTGTTAGGCTACTGACAGGAAGCGGTTGAGTATCGCTTCATATCAGCGCCATTCGCAATTCGTCCTTGCGTGACGGTGAATCCATCCAGCAGAATGAGTGGTTAATTCTCTCATGCATGCCCTCCATGAAGCTTTCACGTCGCGAAGTACTTGGCCGTAGTCTGGCCATTCCCCTGAGTCTCGGCCTGTCGCCTTTCCTCGCCCTTCGTTCAGGTATCGCCAGCGCGGCGCCCCCCAATCTCGCTATCGTAATGAATTCCGGCGAAGCCAGCGTTTCGGTCATCGACATGGCGTCGCACAAGATCGTCCGGACCTTGCCGACGTTGCGCGAACCCAGTCACTGGGCGCTTTCGCGCGACAGAAGCAAGCTCTATATTGCCGACGCCAGCGGCAATGCACTGTTCATTGTCGACCCGCACACCGGTTTGGCGCTTGGCCATAAGGTGATCGCCGATCCGTACCAGCTTGGCTTCACGCCGGATTTCCGCTACCTCGTCGTCAATGCACTGCGGCTCAACTATGTCGACATCTACCGCCCCGACGACCTGACGCTCGTCAAGCGCTTCTCGCCCGGCGGCATGCCGAGCCACCTCGACTTCTCGCCGGACTCGCGCTGGAGCTTCAATTCGATGCAGGAGTCCGGCACGCTCGTTTCATTCGACCTGACGAACCTGACGATCCGCTGGAAGTCGAACGTCGGATCGACCCCCGCCGGCGTGCTCTGGCACAACGGCAAGGTACTGGTCTGCGTGATGGGCAGCGACCATGTGGCGGAAGTCGATCCAGTGACGGGTAAGGTGCTGCGGCGGGTGAAAACCGGCGTCGGCCCGCACAATGTCTTTCTTACGCCCGACGGCGCGACGCTCTACGTGAGCAACCGGATCGGCGGCTCGCTGGTGGCGCTCGATCCAACCACCCTCGAGCTTCGCCGTACCTATCCGTTCCACGCTGCGGGGCCAGATGATATTGCTGTTGGCCCCGACGGCAAGCTATGGGTGACGCTGCGTTTCCGGGAGCAGGTCGCCGTACTCGATCCAGCCAGCGGTAACTACGAGACCATTGATGTCGGACGCTCGCCGCACGGCATCTTCCTCACCACCGAAATGAGCCGCCCAGGTCTCGTTACCGCCGAAACGCTCTAACGCCCATCATGCTGATATTTCTCGACAGATTCTTCAATATGCTGGCCGGTGAAATCGACCAGTATCTCGTTCTGCCGTTGCTGTATCACTTCGGCTGGATGCAATGGGAAGAGCTTTCCTTCGACTGGGCGCTGATCTGCGTCTATGGCCTCTTCGCGGTTATCGTCACGTATGCGGTCTGCTGGCCGCTCGAAGCACTCTTTCCGATCGAACGCTGGGATGACCGCAAAGCCGTCGTAACCGACGCGTTCTATACGATCCTCAACCGCGTCGGGGTGTTGCCTGTCGTCAGTTTCCTGCTGTTCTACCAGGTGCAGGTGTGGGTGAACGGCTTCGTGGTCGATCACGGCTACATACCGCCAACGCTTGAGACGTTGATACCGCCGCTTCTCGGACATCCGGTCATTACCTTCATCGCGTACGCGCTGATTCTGGACTGTGCCGATTACTGGCGTCACCGCCTGTCGCACTCATACCGTAGCTGGTACGCACTGCATGCGTTGCATCATGCGCAGCGACAGATGAGTTTCTGGTCGGACGACCGCAACCATCTGCTTGACGACCTGGTCGCCGCAATCTGGTTCGGCATCGTCGGCCTCGCGATCGGTATTCCGCCGCTGCAGTTTCCGCTGCTGTTTCTGTTCATGCGCTTCATCGAAAGCCTGAGCCACGCCAATATCAAGCTTTCGTTCGGTTGGCTCGGGGACCGGTTGATCGTCTCGCCACGCTTTCACCGGTTGCATCATGGCCTGCGCGCGGCCGGCCGCAATTCGTGTAACTACGGCGCCGTCTTCCCGATCTGGGACATCGTGTTTGGTACAGCGGACTTCTCCGCCGAGTACCCGCCTACAGGCGACCGGCGCGCACCGGAATCGATGGCCACGGGCGGCTACATCGCACAGCAACTGGGCGGCTTGCAGTTTTTCCTTGAACAGTGGCGGCAACCGGCAAAGGCTCGCCGCAGTTCCTCCTGAGAACATCCCTGCATTGCGCCAATGCCCAAACGGGCCGGTTCATGTGCGCCTGGATTTGATCCGGACCGGCTGGTGCAAAGACCCTGTCAGCAGACCGTAAAGCATCTGCTCTGTGCCTTTGAACCTGAGGTGCGATAATTGCAGTTGCCGGTTTCAGAATGCCCGGATACCGGCATCTATCCGCTCTATCCAGCTATCCTCAGTTCAAAGAGTTCGAAGTGGTAAAGACTGTCAAGCAAAGATCAGGGCAAATACACGTCGGGATACGGCCTGCGCTCCGGCAACATAGGGGGCTGTCTCTCCCCGACGCGACGCGCCCGTCAAGGCGCCCATGGAGTGAATGATGTTGCGCAGAACCAGTTCCTGGTTTGTGCGTTACACGCCCCGCGCGCGCGTTCGCACGCTCGCGCGTAAAGCGATCGGGCTGGCAATCTTTGTCAGCGGTTCCGCAGTGATTGTCGTGTATCTGCTACGACGCGTCTCCGAAGGCTAAACGTCAAAGACAGGCGTGGCGCATTTGATTTCCAGGCAGTCCCGCGATGCAAACGTCGGGCGTGTGGAGCTACAGAGCAACGCCCTCGCGGCTGGCAGCCCGACGCTTCGACTTCCTTTCCCTGGTGTTCAGGCGCGATCACCGGAGGCACAAGGCAGCCGTAGTGTTAGAACGGGCAGCGCAGGTGACGCAGTGACGTACCTGCTAAATCTGGTTGGCGATGACAGTTACGGTATGGCCGTGAGTGCCGCAATCTCGATGACAACGTCTGTCACTTGAATGGCCGCGTTCGCGGAGTCAGCGGTCGCTCGGGTAATGCCGTTAGACGTCTCAAACTAGCCGACACCCGTCCGACGCGATCGGCCGCGCCCGGACCCGTTTCTGCCACTGCGGTAAGTTTCCCATGATGGACACCTCCTGTTCCAAAGGATAGGTGTCCACGAAAGCGGGTCAACTCCACAGCACGAAAAACGCATCCATACATGGCCGGAGACCGGCCTCTAATTGAACTGGTCATCAATATCTACTGCGTGATTCGTATGAAGGTCAAATTGGAAAGGCAATGACGAAGACGATTCGCTGCCAATGGGACAGTGGAGAGATCGCGCTGGACGTGGATGAGGCCGGTAGCGGCGCTTCGGTCGTCCTCCTGCCGGCCCTGAGTACGATTTCCACGCGCCTGGAGATGCGCCCGCTGCTCGACTTGCTCGCGCCTCAGTTTCACGTGACGACGGTTGATTGGCCGGGGTTCGGCGATCAGGCGCGGCCAAAGGAAGAATGGTCGCCGGAGCTTCTCTCGGAGTTTCTTAACTGGTTTCTAAGCGACATCGTGGCACCACCGCACGCCATTGTGGCGGCCGGACATGCAGCCACCTATGCGCTTTACCAGGCCGTCTCGCGCTCAGATACGGTTGATCGCCTGGTCCTCATCGCACCGACGTGGCGCGGCCCGTTGCCGACGATGATGGGTGGCCAGCGGGCCTGGTTCTCCCGTGTGCGCTCTGCCATTGATCACCCCCTCGCTGGCCCGCTTCTCTACCGGCTCAACGTCAGCCGCCATGTCATCACCATGATGGCGAGAGAACACGTTTACAGCGATCCTGACTGGCTTGGCGGCGATCGTCTCGCGGCCAAACTCGCCGTCACCCGTGCACCCGGAGCCCGGCACAGTTCGGTACGCTTTGTGACCGGTGCGCTAGACCGGGTCGCCAACCGTGCGGCGTTCCTTGATCTTGCGCGCCGAGCCAACATTCCGATCCTCGTGATCTACGGCGATCAGACGCCGCCGAAATCGCGTGTCGAAATGGAGGCGTTAGGACAATTGCCAAATGTTCAGGTTGAATGGGTCATGAAGGGCAAGCTCGCGATTCACGAAGAGTTTCCAGAAATCGTCTCCATTGCCATCAGGCGGTTTTTGACGAAGGAATCGCCGCTTTAGACGATCAACGACACAGACGGTCATAGCCAGACGCTCTGGAATGCTTCCTCTATCAAGTGTCACGCACAGGACGATGCCTGGAACTCCATCGCGCTGCACACATCGCCAGGCATCCCGGAGCGCGTGTCGCCGCTCGCGAAAGTACTTGCAGCCGCAAGTGTGCACGGATCTCTTCGCAGCGCATTTCGAAACCCGCAGGGATGGGGAGCGCGCTGTCGAGCGCGGTGCGCACCTCATGGATGACGCGCATCGCGATCCGGCCGGGCATCAATCATCCGCATTACAGACAGCGGGTTATCCGGGCGACGCATAGCCAAATATGGCCGGACTACGAATCGATGTGCACCGACACGCCGGTCGACGAGTAGACCGGCGTCGCCTTGTGGCCGTCGACCGTGATCGTCGTGAACTGCTTCGTCGCCCCGTTGCCATCGATCAGATCGATGGTGTCGCCGACCTTGGGCGCATAGCCGCTCACGAACTTCACGTGTAGCGTGCCGCCGGCGATGGTCAGCTGATTACCAACGTGCAGTTGGCCGGCGCCTTTACCGTCAATGTCGAGTTCGAGTGTCGTGCCGGCGAGCTGCGTGTACTTGCCGACGATGGACACGGGCGACGCCGCTGCGATGGTGATGCCACCCGCACCCACATACACGTCGCCCGTGCCGAACGCATTCGGAGAATCGGCCTCGAGCACGCCGCCGCTTACCTGGGAGCCGCCCGACCAGGTGTTGTTGCCGCCGAGCTTCAATGTTCCGCTACCCTGCAGCGTCAACTTCCCTGCGCCGGCAATGTCGTTGCGCCACAAATCCGACGCGTTGAATCCGCCCTGGGACGCATCCATCGAAACGATGACGCTGCCATGGAACGCACCATATCCGTCCCCGGCTGCAAACATGTTGAGGCGGCCCCATCCTTCCGCATCGTCCATGACCGGATAGCCGGAAGGAAGCTCGGTCGTTTTGAGCACCACGCGGCGCTGCTCAGCGCTCAGATACGGAAAGCGCGTCTCCAGTAACACCTCCGCACCCTTCGGCACAACGGGAGGCGCATTGGTCGATTCGATCGGAGCAAAGCCGAACGTCATACGGCGAGTGAAGTCCGCTTTGTTCGTCGCGTAGTCGGCGAAGCGGTCCGTCGCTGCCGTGCCGGAGTGGGCGAAAGCGGCGAAGCTCGTCGAAGTGGTATTCGTCGACTGCATCAGGGCCGCGTGCGCCTGGCTAAATGCGGCGCTCTTCAACGTGGCGTTGCTCGGATCGGAAAGATTCGCAGCAGTCGCCGCAAGTGCAAACATTCGACCAGCAATGACGTCGAGCGGCGAGTGCATACCGGCGAAAATGCGGTTTTCGCCAAGTTCGAGGCCGCGGCTCGCCATCTCCTGGAACCGCTCCGGCAGCACGTAGGCCATCGTCATCGCGTCGCGCATGGCCTCCGCCTCGTGACCGCTGATAAATCCGCCATCGGTCGAAGGCGTGGTGCTCTCGGCAGGCACCAGAGTCGGATCTACCACGACACTCGTGCTCCAGCGGTATGGCCGCGCGTATTTGTAGAAGCGCTTGGCCGGCTCGGTGGACGCGTTGTTGCCCATGATGTTGAGCAGGTCGACAACCTGGCCGAAACTGGTGTTGCCGCCACTGCTGCCGACGCCGATGTTGTTGCCGTTGTCGTTGTACAGAACGGTCGTCGCATCCGCCGGAATCGACGTGATGGTCGTTACCTGCTGCGCCGCCGCGCGCCACGCATTGGTGAGCGGTCCCATGCCATCGGTCACGCTATAACCTTTGCCGCGCCGGTCGTCGTAGTAGGCTGCGTCGGCCTGTGCCGGAGTTCGGTTGGTCGTCTCGGCGACCACGAATTGAATGTTTGCGGCATGGACGGCACTGTTCACGACAGCCCCACCCGGCGTACCGTCATTGGGTAGTCCTGTCCACGTGGACTGCACGACAGCCGGAAAGGAACCATTGGCGGGCGCGGAGACACCCGCATCGACGATCTCGGTCAACGGTTGCCAGATGTCGAGGAATCGCGAGACGACACGCACGCCCGCATTCGTGGCGAGCGTCGCATATCGCGCATCGCCGCGCTGGTTAGTCGCAATCGTGTCGACGAACGCGGGTACGTCGGGGATTGCGGCGTTGTCGACAAAACCGGGGTCGGCTGGGGGCGCCGGGATCGAGGCCGTCGCCGTCGTCGACGAAGTGTTCGAGGCGCTCGGCGTAGAAGAATCATTGCTACCACCGCACGCGGCTAGTACCGCCACGCTTGCGAGCACCGTGAGGCGCAGCGGGAGAGGGACGCGAAAATGTGGCATCACGAGACTTTCTTGTGGTTGTTGGTGGCGTCGGATTGTGCGGGTGAATTATTACGGCATTGTTGCGACTGATTACGCGGTATCGGATATCGTGGCGCGATTCGCAGGTATCCCGGAAGACCTGGTGGTGGAAGCTGCACATGCGTCGCAGACGTGTGAACGCAGAACTCCTTAGTATTTGATTGCGGCTCATCCACATTCGCGAAGCATGCGAAAGGTTTCATTCCGCGAGGTATTGGTGCAATGTCGATTCGGAACGGCAACCACAGGGCGATCCTTTAACGGACAACCGTTTCGCGTGAGCCTAAAACCACCCCTTTACCGTCGCCACTCGCCAGACGACAAACATGACGAGGCCCACCGACGCGGCGGTCAACAGAATGAAGTCAATCGAGCGCACTAGCTTTTTCATATCGACGTTGGATCGGACGCGCGACGTCCGCATGAGAACCGGAAGTTAGGCGTGTGGAAGTACCGAAACGCGCTCGTATGGAATGTCGAACGCTCACCAGCACTTCAGTGATGCGAGAAAAGCGCGTTATCTGAGGGCGTTGCGAAGGAAAGGCGATGTCCGGATTGCGAATTCACTACCGGCCCTGAACCGTAGTCGTTATTCGCGTGTGCCTGCCGCGGGCTGCTCTCGTCCGGATAGTGCACTTTCGACTGATGGAGCGTGCCGTTCTGTTCGGCCTGTATGACGTTCGCTTCCACCTCGGAGCGAGTGAGGGGCTGCGCCGACGAGAGCGCTGGAATGGCGATTGTGGTTGCAAGGATCGCATGAGCGATAAGTGCTTTCATAAGTTGGCTCCTTGGTGAATAGGCAAATTTCGATGGATCGAATGGACCACGCTAACTGCATGGAAAGCGAGTCGTTCTTCACGCTGAGGTGGACCGCAAACAGATAGCGTTCGACGGGGTGCCCGGTATTCAGTGCGTGGATATGACGGTACGCCCTGCAACCTTAAAAGCCGCTTATCCCGTTCCCGAAAAATGCGCGGCGTCCGCGAGCCATGTTCCGACCGTTTATCGATAAAGGCGATTTGGCAGTCTCTTTGACGAACCGGGTTCGCCTGACTCGCCAGGCGCTGCGGACTGACCCGCCGCAATCGCGAATATCCGCACTGCGCCGTCAAACCGGGCCATCATGGCGAGCATTCAGCAGATGTGTTTCGAGCGGACGGAGGCTGCGTTTGTTGCAAGCGCTTCAGTACCGCACGCTCCGACGCGCCTCGCGCTTGCTCGCATGGCGTGGACGACGAGACGGCCATGCCGGGCACCACGCATTAGCGCCCGGCATTGGACGACCGAACGGTCTGATCAAATCAGGGTCGGTAAATCTGTGCGCTATCGAACACACGCCGGCGAGTCGAATGCCCATGATTTACCGGTAAACGTCATTCCCCTAAGCCGTTTCGAAGTGGCCAGCCGGACTGACTTCGATGGGTGTCAGCATGGCTTGTGCGTAACGCGCTATATTTGAAACCTCACTGCGCGATGCGGCAATGCTCGTATTCGCCCGACAGGCGACGATCTCGAGCTTCTTCTGCACGGCGACGCCCTACTTGCCGCGCGTGTATGCGCCGCGAAAGCTTCGTCTATCGTTGTGAGCGTTGGTGATTTTCAATCCCCGAGATTAACCGGGCTCGTGTTGGACCGTTGCAGACAGGCCTGGCTCGGGTCTTCCGCTTAACCACGACTTCACAGGACGGCAATATGTCACTTCGTATCAATGACACCGCGCCCAACTTCAGCGCGCGGACCACGCAGGGCACCATCGATTTCCACGACTGGATCGGCGACCAATGGGCGGTCCTGTTCTCTCATCCGAAAGACTTCACGCCGGTTTGCACGACTGAACTGGGCTACATGGCGAAGATCGAGCCGGAGTTCACCAGGCGCAACGCGAAGGTGATCGGGTTGTCGGTCGATCCGGTCGAAGACCACGAAAAATGGGCCGCGGACATCGAGGAAACGCAGGGCGCCGCCGTCAAATACCCGATGATCGGCGACACCGACCTCGCGATCGCCAAGCTGTACAACATGCTGCCGGCCGACGCGGGCGATACCAGCGAGGGCCGCACCGCCGCGACCAACGCGACCGTGCGCTCGGTTTTCATCATCGGTCCCGACAAGAAGATCAAGCTGACGCTGACCTACCCGATGAGCACCGGCCGCAACTTCGACGAAATCCTGCGCGTGCTCGATTCGATCCAACTGACCGCCAAACACAAGGTCGCGACGCCGGTCAACTGGAAGCAGGGCGAAGACGTGATCATCACGTCCGCGGTCAGCAACGAAGAGGCGCAGCAGATTTTCCCTGGTTTCAAGACCATCAAACCGTATCTGCGCACCACCAGGCAACCGGGTTGACAGATGTGGCACGGCGGCCGCGTGCGGCCGCCTCGCCGACCTTCCTGAGGGATACAGATGATTTTTCGTCAGCTGTTCGATCCTGCTTCGTCGACCTACACGTACTTACTCGGCGACAGCGGCGAGGCAGTGCTCATCGACCCCGTCTACGAGCAGGTGCCGCGCGATCAGGCGCTGCTGCGCGAGCTGGGCCTATGGCTGCTCACGACGCTCGATACCCACGTGCACGCTGATCACGTAACCGGCGCATGGCGCATGCGTTTGCGTTGCGGCAGCGAGATCGGGCTTGCCGGGGTCGTCGAGGCGAAAGGCGTCACGCGAGCGCTCGCGCATGGCGATCGGATCGACTTCGGCACGCGTCATCTGACCGTGCGCGCGACGCCTGGCCATACGAACGGCTGCCTGACCTACGTGCTCGACGATCTGAGCATGGCCTTTACCGGCGACAGCCTGCTGATTCGCGGCTGTGGCCGCACCGATTTCCAGCAGGGCAGTCCGCAGCAGTTGTTCGCGTCCGTGCGCGAGCAGATCCTGTCACTGCCGGACGACTGCCTCCTCTATCCCGCGCACGATTATCGCGGCATCACGGTGACGAGCGTGACCGAGGAGCGGCGCTTCAATCCGCGTCTGGGCGGCGACGTCGACGTCGGCGATTTCGCCGGGTACATGAACAACCTGAATTTGCCGCATCCGAAGCAGATGGCGGTCGCGGTGCCCGCAAACATGCGTTGCGGGCAGCCGGAAGGCGGCGCCGAAGTTGCGACCGAAACGCCGGATTGGGCACCGTTGACGCTGCGCTTTAGCGGCGTGTGGGAAATCGAGCCGATGGCGCTGCTCGAGCATGGCGCCGCGTTTCAGATCGTCGATGTGCGCGAGGCGCCCGAGTTCATCGATCGTTTGGGTCATCTGCCGGGCGCGAAGCTGGTGCCGCTGTCGCAATTGACAGGGCGGCTCGATGAACTGGAGCGCGAGCGGCCGGTGGTCGCGGTGTGCCGGTCCGGCGTGCGCTCGGCGCAGGCAAGCGTGCTGCTGACGAAGGCGGGGTTCGGCAAGGTGGCGAATCTTGCCGGTGGGATGCTGCGGTGGAGGACGGAGGGGTTGCCGGTTGCGTCGGATAGTGTTTGAGGGGGAATCGGCGCTTCGGAACCCCCACAAGCTCAGCCTTGGCCTTGGCGACAGCCTCGACCTTGCCCCAAAGCCGCGCCAGCCTTCGAATAGCCAGCGCTCCGTTGCGCCGGCCGCGTGACCAGCCAGATCCCCCGCATACGAGCACCAGGAAATTGAAAACGGTAACTTTGCCAACGTCGTTATATTTCAGCAGAAGACTCCACAAGGTGAAGGCCACTGCGGACAGCAAAGCGAGATAGGCCAGCAATGCCATCGATCCCAGCGTGAACGCGTGCAACGAACCACCGGTCGCATAGCCCGCCGCAAGAAGAGCGGCGCCGCCAAACCCGAGTTGATAACCCGTCATGACCATGACGTCCATGCTGTGCGAAATGTGCTTTCCGGGCGGTTTCAAGGGTGAAGCGCAACGGGGTTAATGAAACGCAGGCGGATGCGGCTGCTTCGCGTCTTGCCACGCGTCGCACGGGCACACCAAATACGGCCGCTGAGACCCATCGGCCATCGAACGAAATGCCACGGGCGACCGGACGTTACGCCGGCTGCTATGTCCGCATCACTGTGTCGGGCGATCTTCCGACCATGCGCTGGCGAGTGGTGCGCACCTTCACACCTGCGGCGCAGGCACCCGTGGGTCCAGTCATTGTGCGCCGACCGCGCGATGCTCGCTCGCGCGGCTTCACCCGGTGCGGACGCCGATTGTCGATCCGCACGCGACTCGTTCGTCGTACAGATGGAACCGATCAGGTTCATCGCCCAGAAGCACATCATGCGCAAGCACATCGTTTCCATGTTCCTCAGTCTGGATGGCGTCGCTCAATCCCCCGGCGCGCCCGAGGAGGATGCCAGTGGTGATTTTCGTTTGGGTGGGTGGATCGTCCCTTACGCCGACGAAGCGGTCGGCGCAAGTGTGCATCATCTGCTCGCGCAGCCGTTCGAGTTGCTGCCAGGGCGTTGCACGTACGACATATTCGCGTCTTATTGGCCATATGTACCGGCCGATTCACGCAACCGCGACATGGCCGACCAGTTCAATCAGGTCCGCAAGCACGTGGCCACGCATCGATCCGATACGCTCGGTTGGCACAACAGTCATGCGCTGAAGGGCGACCTTGCCGACGCGATACGCGCGCTGAAACTTCAGGACGGTGCCGATCTATTGACGTTCGGCAGCGGCGACATGGTGCGCCAACTGCTGGCGGCGGGCCTCGTGGATGAACTCCAACTCCTGATTTATCCCGTCATCCTCGGGCACGGCAAACGCCTGTTCGGCAACGACGCGCAAACGTCCGCCTTCACGCTGGCACACGCGACGAGCACCCCCGGCGGCGTGCTGATCACGCGCTACACCCGCAACGGCGAAGTCCGAACCGGAACGTTCGAGTAAGCGCGAAGCTTCCGATCGACGCTTACAAACGAAGGCCTATTTCTTCCTCACGTCCCGCGCTCGCCTGCCACGCGCCACGGTATCGGCGAACAGGTCGATCACGACCTCGCGCAGCCAGCGATTGCCTTCATCCTGATGGACGCGCTCGTGCCACAACAAATGGATCGGCGCGGCGGGCAGCGTCATCGGCAGCGCGCGCAGGCTGAGCGAGAACGGCGTGGCCAACTCCAGAGCGAGGCGCTCGGGCACCGTGGCGATCAGGTCGGTACGTTGCAGGATGTAGCCGACGCTCATGAAGTGCGGTACCGTCAGTCGCACCTGACGCCGCACGCCGCGCCGTTTCAGCCACTCGTCCACTTGACCGTGGCCGGTGCCGGCCGACACCACCACCAGATGCTCGGCTTCGCGCCACGCGGAAAGCGTGAGCGGCGCGTCTTCGAGTGGGTGAGCGCGCCTGAACAGACAGACGTAGCGCTGATCGAACAGACGCCGCTGATAGAAACCACCCTTCAACTGCGGCAACAGACCGATCGCCAGGTCGACCCGGCCGTCGGCCATTTCGTGGCTCAGATTGACGCTCGTATTGCGCACCGTATTCATCGCGATGCCTGGCGCGACGCGCGACAATCGTTCCAGCAATGCGGGCAAAAACACGACTTCGCCGATGTCGGTCATACCGATCGTCATCGTACGGATCTCGCGCAGCGGATCGAAGCCCGTCACCGGATTGAGCGCGGCGTGCAAGGTGGCGAGCGCCTGCGAGACCGGTTCCGCGAGACGCAGCGCGAACGGGGTAGGCACCACGCCACCCGGCGCCCGCACGAACAGCGGATCACCGAGCAGGCGGCGCAGCTTCGCGAGCGCATTGCTGACGCCCGGCTGGCTCATGTTCATTTGCTCGGCGACGCTCGCCACGCGCCGCTCCTGCATCAGCCGCTGGAACAGCAGCAGCAGGTTGAGATCGAGATCGCTCAGTTCCATGGTCTCGCATGACCTAAGGTCATTCATTTCAGTGATGAAGTAGATTCATTTCATCTTATTGAGCAATGATCGTCTAGTGCTGAAAATACCAACACGGTATCCGCATGCGACGCGCCGGGCGCGCGTTCCAGAGTGGCCCGAATCGATAAACCCGCATATCGGAGACACAATCATGAACCGGATGGATCTGAGCATCGCGATCGTCGGCGCCGGCATCGGCGGCCTTACGCTGGCGCTCGCACTACGCGAACATGGCATCGATGCGCAACTCTACGAGCAGACCGATGAGTTGCGCGAAGTGGGCGCGGCCGTCGCACTGTCGGCCAACGCGACGCGCTTTTACGAGCGCATGGGGCTACGCTCCGCGTTCGAAAACGTGTGCGCCGAAGTACCCGGGCTCATTTATCGTGATGGCCGCAGCGGCAGCGTCATTGGACATCATCGCGGCATGCCCAGCTATCGCGAGCAGTTCGGTGGCTCCTACTGGGGCGTTCATCGCGCCGATCTGCAGGCGGTGCTGTCGAAGGCGGTTGGTCTCGAGCACATCGAGCTCAGCCATCGCCTGGTCGATCTCGTGCAGCATCCCGATCGCGTGAGTCTCGCGTTCGACAACGGTCGGCGCATCGATGCCGATCTCGTGATCGGCGCCGACGGCGCACGCTCGATTACGCGACGCTGGATGCTCGGCTACGACGACGTGCTGTATTCCGGTTGCTCGGGCTTTCGTGGCATCGTGCCGGCCGAGCGCATGGACCTGTTGCCCGATCCGGAGACGATCCAGTTCTGGGTCGGGCCCAGCGGCCATCTGCTGCATTATCCGATCGGCGACAAGGGCGATCAGAACTTCCTGCTGGTCGAGCGTCATCCGTCGCCGTGGCCGTCGCGCGACTGGGTCATGCCGTCGACCGAAGGCGAGCAGCTGCGCCTGTTCAAGGACTGGCATCCGGCCGTCGTGCAGATGATCACGGCCGTGCAGATCAGTCAGCGCTGGGGCCTGTTTCACCGTCCGCCGCTTGGCCGCTGGAGCAAGGGCCGCGTGACGCTGATCGGCGATGCCGCGCATGCGCTCGTGCCGCATCACGGCCAGGGCGCCAACCAGTCGATCGAGGATGCCGTGGTGCTGGCCGCGCAACTCGCCAAGGCGGGCCCGGGTAAGTGGCGGGAAGCGCAGGAAGCCTACGAGCGTCTGCGCCGGGGCCGCACGCGCAAGGTGCAGTACGCGTCGATCAGCACCGCGGACGTGTTGCATCTGCCGGACGGCCCCGCCGCGCAGGAACGCAACGCGCGGCTAGGGGCGCGCGACAGTATGCTGCATCACCTCGACTGGATTCACGATTTCGATGCGCTTGCGCAAGAGCCGAGCGCGCGACAAGGCGGCACGTGGCTTTGAGCCTCTCCATGAGGCTTCAATAGGGAGGCGGTGGGCCGCATGCTCATGCCAGGCGCCTCTCTCCAGCCACTACGCGTCACATGCAACCCATTGACCGAGTGGCGCGTCACTCTGATCACGTTACCTATATTGCCGCTCGTCTACTTTCTTGGCGCATACCTTCCTGAATTGCGCGGTCGTCCGCTGGCAATCGCCTACGCGTTCTGGGAGCCGTTTGTCGCGCGGGGAACGATTTTATTTCTCACAAGCAATTTCCAGCGACGCTTCGACAGACTCGTTAGCGCGTGGCAGCCGCTGTCGCGACGTGCCTACACGATCTACGTTATCCCTCCGCCCGTTCTGGTTGCCGTCGCGTTGGCGTGGAGAAACGTACCCGCAGCTCCTCTGCTGAGGTTCGCGGTCAGGGTAGCGTCGCTTGCGCGTTGTGCTATCTGCTTGCTGGACTTTTGCTTCGATTGCCCAAACTGGCATCGATATTGTGAAAAATGGGTTCGCGTGTGACGGCCATGCGTTGCCTGGAAACCCGGCGCGTAATTCCCGATGGAGAAATGTCGAATAGCGACAGCATGGAACCGCGTAGATCGGTCGTATTAGCTAGCGCCTGATATCCGGGAAACTGCGCGCCGGTGGCAATTGCACCTATGTCGCTGCGATCGCAGCCCTTTGTGCTTGCGCTGATTCACGGCTGACGGTCATTTCTACCAGCTGTCAATGGCCGGTAGCGGCTGGCGACACCACGCTCGGGGTCGCCAGCGTATTGTTGCTCTTGGGAGCGGCGGTGGTGTCAGACGTCGAGCTGCTATTGCTGCTCGGCAGGCCCGAGTTCGGTGCCTTGGCGCCCATGCCGCTGTCCGAGTTGGTGGTGCCTGGCATGCCGTAGCCGCCCGTCGTTGCGCCGTTCATCTGGTTCGACGGACTAGCCGTGCTGCCGGCTGTACCGGTCGAACCGCTGCCACTCTGACCTCCGGCCGCCTGCGCATAAGCGCCGCCCGACAGCGAGAGTGCGGCGACGGCCGCGACTAGTGTGATGGTTGCCTTGCTCATGATCCGCCCTTCCTTAATTGGACTGGAAGATAGACGCAGACGGTTCCCGCCCGCGCTACAGCAATGTCGCAAACAGCGTGCCGCGTGCTTTTGTAGGCAGCGAAGCGATCGGCGGCGCACGAAGTGGCGGTCGTGGGGCGACTCCAGCCATTGGATCGCACGAGATCTGCCGCGAAATAAGCCCCTCTCCGCCGGAATAAACCCCGCGCCGTTCTCGTTCATTGACCGTTAAGTCCTTTGGGCAGAACAAGGAGTGCGGTCATGAAGTCTCTACTCGCTCTATTCGGCGTCGTTGCATGCAGCGCGGCCGTCGCGACTCTGATGTCATGCGGCGGCGGTGGCGGTGGCGGTGGCGGTGGCGGCGGTGGCGCGAGTTCGAGCAGCGCGAGCCCATCCGTCCAGTCGTCATTCGCAGCGACGGCCCTCGTATCCGATGGCGCGGTGCCCGCAGCACACACCGACGCTAATCTGAAAAACCCTTGGGGCGTCGCCTTCAATCCCAAAGGTTTCGTCTGGGTCGCGGACAACGGCACCAACGTCGCGACGCTCTATGACGGCAATGGCATGCCGCAATCGCTGGTCGTCACGATACCCGACGGCAAGAACGGCTCCGCATCGCCCACGGGCATCGTTTTCAATGGAACACAAAGCTTCCCCGTTACGGAAAACGGCAAGTCTGGAGTCGCTGCGTTCATCTTCACGGGCGAAGGCGGCACCATCACCGCGTGGGCGCCCGCCGTAGGGCCGACCAATGCGTTCGTCATGTACGACGACGGTACGGGCGGCGCCGTCTACAAGGGTCTCGCGCTCGCCGCGATGAACAACGGCAACTTCCTTTACGCGACGGACTTCCATAACAACAAGATCGACGTCTTCGATACCTCGTTCACGAAGGTCGCGATGCCCGGCGCCTTCACGGACCCGGCGATTCCAGCCGGCTTCGCGCCGTTCGGCATTCAGGCGATCGGCTCGAATCTGTTCGTCACCTACGCGATGCAAGACGCAGCCAAACACGACGATGTCCCGGGCGCGGGGCTCGGCATGGTCGATGTGTACGACACCGCGGGCAACCTGAAGCAACGCTTCGCGACAGGCGGTCCGTTGAACGCGCCGTGGGGCATTGCGCAAGCGCCCGGTAACTTCGGCTCGATAAGCGGCGCAATTCTGATCGGCAATTTCGGCGATGGCATGATCAGTGCGTTCAACGCGTCGAGCGGTCAGTCGATGGGACAGATCAGTGGACCGAACGGCAGTCCGATCGTCGAGCAGGGCGTGTGGGGCATCGCGTTCGGCAACGATCTCAGCAATCAGCCTTCCAGCACGCTCTTCTTCGCGGCGGGGCCGAATGACGAAGCCAATGGCGTCTACGGAAGAATCGATCTGAATACGACGTCGAGCTCAGGTACGAACACGGGTACGAACACCGGCACAAGCGCGGGCGGCGGGATGAGCATTGGAATGTAGCGCTAAGCGCGCAATTGAGAAGCGCCGCTCTCGATGCGAGAACGGCGGTATTGCTTATGCGGGGCGATGTGTGCTTGAGCAGTGCGTGTGATGATCATCACATCCACGCGTGGTTGAGTACCAGCGATGTCAGGTCCTGACTGCCCTGACTCACATCTGATTCTGACGCCGGCATGCCCGCAATATCTGCTGAACTGCAAATGCCCCTCGCACGCATTGCACATTCTGCAGCGGGCAATCGTAGCATTTTGCGGTTCGGTGCAGCACGTGGCCCACGCCCGTCTTATACTCGACCCGCGAGAGCGGGACCGATCTCGTTGTTTGTCAGGCCGAATTCCGCCATGCGAGCACGATGATCTGGCGAGCCCAGATATGAACGAAGGGCTGTGTTTACCGCCTGGATCAGATCGCTGTTACTTCTATTGAACGAGAATGCCCCGAGCGGAGGCTTCTGCTGCTTGCCCTTCGTTCCCGGTTCGTGCTCGATAGCCTCGAGCATTGAGCCTCCGATCCGGTTCGCAATGATCCGATTCCCCAAGGCCGTGCTCGCATACGCATCGACGGCGCCAGAGAGAACCGCTTCGACAGCGTCGGCCTGATGCTCGAAGACGACTATTTGGTCCTCGCTTACGCCAGACGCTTTCGCTGAGTCGTGCTGCACCTGTCCGGCTATGATGCCAAGGCGCGCATCAGCGCGTTTGGCAAGCGACACGTAGCTGTCGAGCGCTTTCGGGTTTCCAGTCCGAACCAGAAAACCGTCTGCGATCCCCCATACCGGGACGCTGAACGCGACCATATTGGTGCGTTCGCGTGTGACGAACAGCGGAACGTTCATATCCCACCTGCCTGCTTCAACGCCAGGCAGGAGTTCACTAAACGACGTCAGATGATGCTCGATCCGGGCTACGCCGACCGCCCGAAGAACCGCGTCGGCCAGATCGATGTCAGCGCCCGTGGCGGTACCATCTGCTTCCGTCCAACCGAACGGGGGTTCTTCGATGTACGCAATCGTTACCTTCATCGCTGTGTCTCGCCAATTGGGAACGGCCATCAAATGCCGGGCCGAATGTTGACGATTCTACTTACATGCGCGGTTGTCGTTGCGGCGGCTCTCTCTGAAACGAACGCGGTTATGCCTGGATCGGGTGTCGGTCTTATGGACGTTGGTTGGATTGCGCGGCATCGCTACGGAAACGCACCCACGTCTTCCGGTCAATCAATGGTCACAACCCTGTCACGCACTGCCTCAAGCGAACCGGCAGTTGCTCAAGGAAAGATTTTTCGCGCTCACCACAATATTCGCGCTCCTGAAACGTCTTCAGGCGCATGGAACCGCCACCCACCTCGCACCCGATGACCGACCGAGACAGCGACATCACCGCGACCGTGGTGCGTGAGCGCACGAGGCTCGTCAATTTTATCCGGCGTCGAATACGCGACCCGGATGATGCCGAGGACATCCTGCAGGATGTGTTCCACGAATTCGTGCAGGCTTACCGGCTTCCCGCTCCGATCGAACAGGCGAGCGCGTGGCTATTTCGTGCGGCGCGCAATCGCATCATCGATCGTTTTCGCAAGAAGAAGGAGCAACCGCTGACCGATCTGTCGGAGGCCGAGGACGACGCCAGCGGTGAGTATCGCCTCGACCTCACGTTACCGGCGCACGATGCAGGCCCCGAAGCGCTTTACGCTCGCGCTGTATTGCTCAAGGCCTTGCAGGATGCGCTCGACGAGTTGCCGCCGAATCAACGTGAGGTATTTATCGCGCACGAGCTGGAGGGGCGGCCCTTCAAAGACATGGCGGCGGAAAGCGGCGTCGCGCTCAATACGCTGCTCGCGCGCAAACGCTACGCGGTCTTGCATTTGCGCGCCCGACTGCAGGCCATTTATGACGAACTGGATATATAGAGGAGTCGAGGGATGAAGTTTCGAATCAGATGTGTGGGCAAAGCGCTGCTGGTGGTGGTCGCCATAGCCGTGCTCGGATGGGTGGTCATGACGCTATGGAATTGGGTGATTCCGGCGCTATTCGTTGGCGCCCGTGCGATCGACTTCGCGCATGCGTTGGGCTTGCTGGTTTTGAGCCGCATCCTGTTTGGCGGATTCCGCGGACACGGCGGCTGGCGCGAACGGCGTCACTGGCGCAAATGGGAAGCGATGACGCCCGAAGAACGGGAGCATTTCCAGACGGCATGGCGATCGGGCCGCGACCGGCGCGCGGGAGATTGAACATGCGCGAGAAATCAACGTACGACTGCAAACAGAAGCCGGGCGTGATTGCGCCAGTCGTCGACCTGAAACGTTGCGAAGGCAAGGGCGATTGCCTGGAGGTCTGCCCTGAGAATGTGTTTGAGATCCGGCGCATCGATGACGTCGATTATCTCAGCCTCGATTTGATGCACCGCCTCAAGCTACGCGTGCATGGAATGAAAGTCGCCTACACACCGAACGCGTACGCCTGCCGGTCGTGCGGTCTTTGTGTGACGGCGTGCCCTGAACGCGCGATCAAGCTCGCCAGAACGGCATAGCGTTACGCGTTTTAAGAACAGCGCAGGCCGCCTGGCGCAGTGGTCAGTATTATCGATCTCCTCAAGGAGCGCACATGGCTTCATCAACCACGGATCTTCTGCGACAGCTTCACGAACAGAGCCAGACAGAAGTGATAGCCCGCGCACAGGCGCAATTTCAGGGATCGAGCGAGGAGTTTCTGACTCTCGCGGAGGAATACGAAACGCTCGTACCTCGACTCCGTGGACGGTTTCTCGAAACGCTCGGGCTATCGAGCGAAGATTTCGAATCCTCGCAAGGCACTCCTCTATCGTTAGCCGTGTCAGCGGAAACGGGACGGTTCTTACGCAACATGGTGCTTTCGCACAGACCAGCTCGAATCCTCGAGCTCGGCAGTTCCTGCGGCGTGTCCACGCTGTATTTCGCCGAGGCCCTTCGCACGTTAGGCAGTGGGACGGTTGTAGCGACTGAACTCGATGCTGTTAAGTGCGCACAACTTCGGGCCCACGTCAGAACGGCGGGCGTAGACGCTTATGTTGACCTGCGGGAGGGCGACGTCTTCCAGACCGTTTCCGAACTGGACGGCACTTTCGACATGGTGTTTATCGACGTCTGGGCCAACACCTATCTGAATCTGTTCAAGCAGATTGAGCGCCTGCTACGCCCGGGATCTATCGTTCTCGCCGACAACATGTACACCGCCGAGGACGCCGTTCGGCCATACAAGCACTACCTCGACGGCGATCCGCGCTTTTCGACCACGACGCTGGACTTTGAATCAGGGGTCGAATTTACAGTCGTCGTGTCATAGGCTGACGAAGAGTGGACGCCGTCCAGAATCCGGTTCATGTGCCATTCAATCTGGAAGGTTCGGCGATGCGATGTCTTGTCGACCATCCGGGGCGGATGCGCTAAATGTCATAGCAACTCCTCGTTAAGTCCGGACAGCACGATGGCGGAATGGCCTGCGCTGCGCCTGTGGACAGACTGCGCGCAAGTCGTGCTGCCCCCGCCGACCTACGCATTCCCACGCAGGGCCCCCGGGGCCGCAGGCGGCGTATCAGCCATCCGACCTGCTGCGGCGCCCGCTGTCCGGCGTGACCGGGTCGTCGAGCGCGTCGACGAGCGTGCGCCGCCCCGCGTCGAGGAGTTCGTCCGCGAAGGCCGGATCGGCGCCTGCGATCGCACGCGACAGCACGAGCGCCCCGACCATCTGACTGAACGCTGCAATCGCATCGCGACGGGTTTGTTCCGTCGTCGCGCCTTCCGTGGCGATCATGGCTGCAAGCCGGTCGAGATATGCGGCGAGGCCGCGCGCGTAGGACGCACGCGCCGCGTCGGTCATCCGCGGAGCGTCGCCAGCGAAGCCGGACAGCGGGCACCCTGCTTCGACGTTGTCGCGGTGCGAGGCGGACAGGTAGCGTGCCGCCTGCTTCCCCAGGCTGCCGCCGTTTGGCGAATCCGCGTAGTCTTGCATCGCCTTTTCCATGACCGCGCTGACCAGCGCATCCTTCGACTTGAAGTGGTTGTAGAAGCCGCCCTGGCTAAAACCGGCTTCCTTCATCAACTCCGTCAGCCCCACGGCATCGACTCCGCGTACCCGGAACAGCCGCTCGGCGGCCGCGACAATCGCGCTGCGGTTCTCGGCGGCCTGCTGTCGTGACACCCCCATCGATTTCTCCCTTATACAAGCGATCGCGTCGATTAAAAAACACAATGTCGATCATCATTGACATGCCGTAATTACGTCGACACAATGCGCCGTAAGACGATGGTGATCGACATTGTCACGAGTGTAGCCGACTTTCGCGCACAACGCGAAGCAACGCCGGCGTGGCACGGATGGCAGTCCAAGTTCATCGCGGTTCTTTGATGCCGGCGGGCGGTGGACGTTGGCGCCGTTCGGCGGCGCAACGGTTCGGTACGCAAGGGCGGGTTTGTTTTCTCCGGATTTCACGCGCGCTGCGAACCGGCGCCCATGCGATTCATCATGCGAAAGGATGAGATATGAAGATCGAAGGTGCTGTTGTTTTCGTGACGGGTGCGAACCGCGGGCTTGGCCTCGAGTTCGCGAAGCAGGCGCTCGAAAGAGGAGCGCGCAAGGTCTATGCGGGCGCGCGCGAGCCGGCCAGCGTAACGCTGCCGGGCGTCGTGCCCGTGAAGCTTGACGTGACCGATCCGGCGGCCGTGGCCGCTGCCGCCGACGCGGCGGGCGACGTCACGCTTCTGATCAACAACGCGGGCATCGCGCGGCTCGGCAGTCTGACGGACGACGGCGCACTCGACGCGTTACGCGATCACTTCGACACCAACGTGTTCGGGATGCTGTCGATGTCGCAGGCGTTCGCGGGCCACCTTGCCGGCAACGGCGGCGGCGCGATCCTGAACGTTCTGTCTGTTGCGAGCTGGATAAACCGGCCGATTCTCGCGGCTTATGGCGTGTCGAAGTCGGCCGCGTGGGCGGTGACCAACGGCCTGCGTCACTCGCTGCGCGAGCAGCACACGCAGGTGGTCGGGCTGCATGCCGGTTTTATCGATACGGATCTGACGCGCGGGCTGGAAGTGCCGAAGGCGACGCCGGCCGACGTCGTGCGTCAGGCATACGACGCGATCGAGGCAGGGGCGGAGGAAGTGTCCACCGACGAGTTCACGCGGCAGGTGAAGGCCGGGTTGTCGGCAGGCGTCTATCTCGACGCTCCGGCGCCGCACTGAAGGCGCCGGAGCGCCCGCTCGTCGCGCGCGGGCATCTGGACGGAAAAGCAGGTCGCGGGCTGGAAGGAGGTGACCTCTGCGGTTCACGCAGCCGGCGGTCTGATCGTCTCCCAGCTCTGGCACGTCGGGCGAGTCTCCGATCCCATCTTCCACGCCGGGGATATGCGCCACGAATGGCCGGTAGTGGCCGCGCGCTGCCCCATGCATGAGGGACCGTTTCCCGTGGCACGTAAAGCGGCGATCTGCGGCAGGCGACCCGGAGCGCCCAGCCATCGCTACAAAAAGCGGACGCATGACGCACGTGATCAAACTGGAGTTGCTCCAATGCAGCTATCCGTATGCGTATTTCAAGTACCTGCAGCACGGATTGCCCGCACGGCCTGTTAGCGTCCCAGGCTCACTCGCCTGGTGGCAAGGAAGCCTCAACCGCGGACCGCCACAGTTACCACAATGAGAGCCGAGAAGATCAACGCCGGGGCGAGATGCCGGAACGGTTCCCGATTTCGTAGCAACGTGAAGAGCGCACCGATCATGATCGCACCGGCCAGCGTTAGGCCTAAGACTCTGGTTTGTCGTCCAGCAAGAAGTGCCGCACTCAACAACTCGAGAGCGCCACAGAGCCACTGAAACCATGCCGGATAACCCCAGCGCGCGAAGTCGCGCTTCACCGCGCCGGGTCTTGCGAGATTGACCACCCCAGCAACCGCGAACAGAACCGCTACGATCGTCGCGAGGATCGATTCTAAAGACGCACTGTTCCACGCCATCGTCATGCTCCTTTGATTTGCTGAAAGTGTTTTTGTGCAGAGAGGTCCGCAATCAGGCCGGGGCCATGGGGCTCCCACGCGAAAACTCGGCGGGCATGCTGGCCGCTTACTGTCTGGTCGAGCGCCAGTGCGTCAGCGAACAGTCCAAGCGATTTGCGAGCATCGTCGAGCGACCAGAGTTCGACGCGATCGGCGCCGACCGAGGCGCGAATCGCTTCACCCATTTCGGCAACGGCAACGGCATCTTCCGCGACCACGTTGAAGATCTGTCCCGTGACCCGACCGTCCCCGCTTGCCGCCTGCTCCACCGCGCTCAGGTAAGCCGTGGCGAGATCGTCGACATGAACGGCAGGCCAGTGATCGCGACCATCGCCGACGACCCTCACACTGCCGGTCTGACGGACCATCCCGGCAAGCATGCCGAAGACGCCACCGCCGTAGCCGTGCACCATCCCCGGCCTCAGAATCACTGCGGCAATCGAGCGGCTCGCCGCTAGCGCCCGCACATGTTGCTCCACTGCGGGCCGCCAGGCGATGAGTGGTGTCGGGTTCAGCGCCGAAGCTTCAGTCGCGGGCTCCCCCTCCGTATTGCCGTAGACCCAGGTGCCCGACGTATAGACAAACGCCGCGCCCGGCTGCAAATGCGAAAGCATCGCTACAGCCGCAGCCTCATCAACGGCACCGGCGGAAGCATCATTGGTCGACGCCATGTGCACCACGCCCTCGGCGGCCCCGGCGGTCGCAGCGAAAGTCTGTGGCTCACGCAGGTCGCCGGAATGCAGTCTCACGCCGAGATCTGCCAGCGCGTTGGCAGCAGCCGACCTGTCCTGGCGCACCAGCGCCGTCACCTGATGGCCGCGGCTGATCGCCTTGCGCGCGACCGCTTGCCCGATGTAGCCAGTACCACCTGTCATGAACAGTTCCATAGCGCTCTCCTCGATGATTGCCTGCGAAGTTGATAAGTCACACGAACGAGACTTGCCGGTCTCGTTTTGACAAATCTAAACGAGACTGACCAGTCTTGTCAACTACTCGGCGATCTGTTATTTATCTGGGATGAACACACCCTCTCTCCCCGACCTGAGCCCGCTGCAACGCCGTAAGCGGTCCGCCATCCTCGAAGGCGCGAGAACCGTTTTTTTAAGCCAAGGTTTCGGCCTGGCAACAATGGACGATGTCGCCGCGGCCGCTGGCGTCGGCAAACAGACGGTCTACCGCCACTTCAAGTCGAAGGAGGCGCTCTTCGTTGGTCTGGTGAGCTCGATGTGCGCTCAGGTGGGTGGACTTCTTGCCGGGGCTCAGGACGAGCAATCCGATGGATCACCCGAAGTCGAGTTGCACGAGTTGGGGTGGTTGGTGGCACGAAGCCTTATCGTGCCGGATTACCTGCGGCTTTACCGGGCCATCGTCGCTGAGGCCGAGCGTCTTCCGGAACTCGGCCAAGTGTTTTACGAAAATGGCGCAAAGGTCGTGCGTGCCTTCGCGGCAAAAATTCTGCGAAAGCGATTTGACGAATCGACTGCTGTATTGCGGGCAGCGACATTCGTTCAGTTGGTGCTAGGCGACGCGTATCTGGAACTGTCAATTGGCTACACGGTGCCCGATGTTGAAGCGCGCTTTGCGCTGCAGATTGACGAGGCGGTGTCGGCTGCACTTCGCTAAAATGGGCCAACCCTGTCAGTTTTCCGCGTAGCGACACTCCACATCAGTTCATTTTGACGCCGCAACCAGACTAAGCGCGTATGCTGGGAATACCACCTTGTCACGCAACGTACCAGGAGCAACACCATGGCCAAGAGTCAATTGCGCAGCACTCGCGAAGCGAAAAAGCCCAAGCAACCCGCGAAGCCGTCAGTGCCGGCGAAGCCGTTCAGCACGGTTCGTTCGCGGGTTGCGAACGAAGGTGTCGCCAAGAAGAAGACGTAAATCGGTTGGCCGCGGACACGCGGCACAGCGATCCCATGCAACTTGTAACGTTCACCGCAGTAAATTGATATCTCCACATTGAAGGCGCAAACCGCTTCGGGAGGCGCATCATGATCCATCACCACTCGGACCCCACTTTTCGTGGGCTTCCGCTCACGGCCGAGCAAGACTCGGAAATTCGTCACTACCTGAACAGGAAGGCCAAGCTGGGCAAGCCATGGAATACTCCCGAGCTGCGCGGGATGCTTGAGGACATGCTGCTGCCACCAAGTACCGAAGACGACAGCGAGAGCGATATCCCGGGCGACGCGTCGAGCGCCGCTGAGCGCGCAGCCGCGTTCGTCGATCAGGACATGGAACCAATCGAGGCGTATGAGGAATTGCATGCCGCGATGGAAGCCGAAAGCATGAAAGGCGATCCGCACTAGCGGGAGCGCGCCGCGCAGGTAGTGAGCGTGCAACCCGGTCCATCTGAGGCGTAGAACGAAGGACGACACATGGCACTCAGTTTTTCCAACCCCAGCCGCAGCTATGATGGGATCAGGCATGGCGTGTGGTTCTGGGGATACGACAAAGCACGCGAGATTACCTTCTTTGTGGAAGACCGCGTACTGAAGCATTTCGACTCCGCCCTCGGTACTGACGAAGCCGAGGTGCTGGCCTCCTTCGACCGGAATCGCAATGAGATCCTGAAGGTCGCCATGACCCTCTATGCCGAGGGGCCGCAGACTCTCTACACGCTGCACTAAAGAAGCCTGGGCAGGCCGCGAGCGACACACCCGCCGCATCGGGCGCGCAGGCATCCGCCGAGGATCATCACGAAATCCGCTGCGCTCGAGGCCGCATCGGCGCGCGTTCGCGTCAATGCCGTCGCGCCCGGTCCCACCGACACCGGCGACGATCGTCGAGTCGATCTGCGGAGACCCACTGCTGCCGGTCGAGCCGTACGAGGTTCAACGGCAGGTATCAAGGGTTGAGCCGTCGCAGGTTACAACGTACGGAGACAACGTCAGTTTAAGAGCGAATCCGTGGTCTCTGACTATCATGCCGGGGCCTCAGACACATAGATTTGAACGCGGTTTCGACCTTCGGCCTTGGCACTGTATAAGGCGGCATCGGCGCGCTTCTGCGTCAGCACCAGATCGGCTTCGCCCTCCCTGTAGGCCGCGATACCGATACTTACGGTCTGTGAGATTGTCTGACCGGCTTCGAGCAGGATCGGTGTGTTCTGGACAGTGATACGGATGCGCTCGGCGACTGCCTGAGCCTGTTCCAATGGGGAATCCAGTAAGATCGCGGCGAACTCTTCTCCGCCAAGCCGCGCGGCAAGATCAGTCTCGCGCAATACCCCTTCGAATAGCCGCGCTACCACCTGCAGAACCCGATCTCCAGCGGCATGGCCGTAGCTGTCGTTCACCCGCTTGAAAAAGTCCAGATCGAGTGCGAGAACCGTCAGATGACAGCTTTGTTGCCGGGCATGCGCGACAGCTTTTTGCGCAGCCTTCTCGAAAAACCGGCGGTTCGCGAGTCCGGTCAGCACGTCGAAGTCGGCCTCAGTTCGCAATTGCTTGAGCAATTGGTGCTGATGGGTGACATCGACGAGGGTGACCAACAGCGTCCCGGATGCGGTTTCTCTCGCAACACTCTCAAGCTGGGTGCAACGCAGGAGCATGTGCCGCGTTCCGTCACGCGCAAGCATGGGAACGCCCTCATCCATAGGGGTCGTGCACATCTCCGGCCAGTTCGCTGCATCGACAAGGAGTCTGGGAAACGGTTGTCCTGCACCGGCTACTGCGCCGAATTCAGCAAGCAGCGCTTCATTCGCAAGAAGGATCTTTTGTGTGTCAAGGTCCACTACGGCGACCGGCGTCGGCATGTGCTGGACGATGGTCGACACTGTGCCCGCAAACCTCTGGACCCGCTCATGCAGTTGGCGCTCGCGGTTGATAAGCCACATGCCACCCGCCAGCATTATGAGCATGACGGCAGTCGCGCCCCACGTTGATGTAAAGGCTCGTCCAGAGGCTCGCGCGGTAATCGGTCATCCTATAGCCGACAACCAGCGTCCAGTAATCGGGTGTCAGTCCTGTCGCGATCTTGCGGGTCGATACCAGGCGGTCGATGCCGACCCGCGAATGCACATATTCCGTTGTGGCCGTCGGTCCGGCTCGCGCCGTACCTTCATCTGCCACAAACTGCCCAACCGAAACCATTGGGGACTGTCGAGCCCTCACGACAACGCGATTTTCGTGATCCCGTAAAAGCACAGCGGTGCCGGGCGCCAGGTTCACGCCATCGAGCAGAAGTTGTTGGAAGGTGACGACCATGATGATGATCGCATCGAGTTCGGCGTTTCGATTCTGGTGTCCCTTCGCGACCACCAGCGCGCCACGCTCTCCCCAGCCGACGGGGACGAGAAACGCCGCTGACGGGTTAGCACGAACCCGCGCTAAAAACGGGCCCACTCGTGGCACAGCGTTGATGATTCCGGGACTGGAACCGGCGAGCAGGTGCCCATCTGACGCATCGAACACGCCGACTAGCACGCGCCTCAGGGGATTCCCGAAAACGTCGGTCAGGCTAACCAGTGCGGCGTCCGTAAGCGTGCCCGTCTCGAGTAGATTCCCCATTGCGGTCGTCATCGCATTCACGTCACGAAACTGGTCCGCAATACGTCCGGCGATCAGGTCAGTCTGCACATCCAGCCGCTGTGCCGCCAGTGCGTCGCTTGCACGAAAGTCATGCCATGACTGCCACGCGTTCATCACGATATCGAACGCCACCAGCAGTGCCAGGACAGGTAACGCCCGCCGAAGCCATGACTTGTCCGTGACATGGTCGACCGACCAGTGAATTGCCGTGCTAAGTGAACGCTTCATGATTCTCACCCTTCGGCGCGAATCCCATCGTACATAGTAGGACGTCCGGACTTACAGGAGAAGGATTGAAGTCGGTCGCACGCCTTTCGCAATCGATGCCGCGTGACCTATCCTATGAGGAAAGAATTCGGAGTTCCGGGCCATGCGATTGAAAAGTCACCTGTCCGATTTCCCGCTTCTGCTGAGCATGCGTGCGCCAGTCCAGTACAGCCAGTGGAACTAACGGCGGGGCCAACCGTGAAAACTCCCGCACACTCCACGTCCGCCAAAGAGCAATCAAGGTGGTATTTGCCGGTACGAATCAAATTCGCGCTGTCGCTCATTCTCGCGACGATGTGGAGTGTGCTCTCTTTCTATTTGGGTCAGCGCTGGCTGGCAGACATGAGTCACCTCTTTGGCACAGCTTGGGCATACCTGATTCTTTTCGGCATTGCGATTTTGCCCGGTTTCATGAATGCCTTCCTGCTCTCGAGTCTGCTGATGGATCGCCGGCCGGTGTTGCGCGAAGCGAATGAACCGCTACCCGGCATCAGCATGCTCGTCGCAGCGTACAACGAGGAGGCCAGTATCGCGCAAACGATCGAAAGTATCGCGCAGCAGGCATATCCTGGCGAGCTGCAGGTGATTGTGGTCAATGACGGCTCCTCTGACGGCACGGCTGCCGAGCTCGATCGCTTGCCCTATCCGTGGCTCGAAGTTATCCACCTTCCCAGCAATATCGGCAAGGCGGGCGCGCTCAACGAGGGCTTGAAGCAGGTGCGTCACAAGCTGACGATAACGGTGGACGGCGACTCCTACCTGTATCGCCATGCGCTGGAGAACCTCACGCGCCGCTACTTGAGCGATCCGCCGAATACGAAGGCCGTTGCGGGCGCCGTGCTGGTGCGCAATTCGCGGACCAATCTGGTCACGCAGATCCAGGAGTGGGACTACTTCCATGGCATCGCTGCCATCAAGCGGGTGCAGAGTCTCTATCAGGGGACGCTGGTCGCGCAGGGGGCTTTCTCCGTTTACGACACTGAAGTGCTACGTCACGTCGGTGGCTGGCCTCACTCGGTCGGCGAGGACATCGTGCTTACATGGGCGATCCTGAAAGCGGGGTATCGCGTTGGCTTTGCCGAAAACGCCTGCTTGTTCACCAATGCGCCAACCACGATGCGGCAGTTCATCCGTCAGCGTCAGCGGTGGTCACGCGGACTGATCGAGGCGTTCAAGGAACATTGGCAGATGCTGTTCGAGCTGCGCATGACGACGGTGTTCATCTGGTGGAATCTGTTGTTCCCGTACATGGATGTGGTCTACACGCTCGCTTTTGTACCAGGCATGGTGCTGGCGCTGTTTGGCATCTACTGGATCGCGGGGCCGATGACACTGCTCGTTCTCCCAATGGCGCTCATCATCAACGGAATCATGTACCGCATCCAGTCCGGCATGTTCGCCGAGCAGGACCTGAAAGTGCGCCGAAACTGGCTCGGCTTCATCTGCTATAGCCTGTTCTACGGGCTGGTTCTGCAGCCCGCCTGCGTGGTCGGGTATGTGCAGGAGTTCGTGATGCGCACCAAGCGCTGGGGCACGAAATAACCTGAACACGAAAAAAAGAGGAATTTCTTGATGCATGTACCTCGCTGCGCGGACGGCCTCGCGCTCCGGCACGTTCTCGCTATCGCCGGCTCACTCGCGCTCAGCGCGCCCGTGCCCGCGCACGCCCAATCTCATGACGGGCCAGGTAAGTATGGCGCACCGATTGGGGATGTCTTCTACAGCAACGACAGCGACCACTTCGAGGAAGAGCGCGGAAACCTCGGCTATCTGTTCGCCAACGGATGGGGGCTGGGCGCGAGCATCACGCATTACAGCGCGCCCGGTTGGTCAGCCACGGGGAGCGGTGCATATGGTCTGTACTACCAGCATGATGCAAAGCAGACAGTGGATGGGCGGCTTGGCGTGATGGACACAGATGGTCACACGACAGTGACGGGTACATTGGACTACATGCGGCACATCACTGCCGACACAGGGCTGGGCGTGAGCGCGGGGCGGGACGTCGTCGACTCGATACCTGGAATCGAGAAAGGCCTGACCTACAACAGCCTGCTGCTCGTGTTCGATCATCAGTTCACGTCGCGGTTTAACGTCGGAGTCGCGGCTGGTGCGCTGCGGTTCTCAGATGACAATACGCGTCCCATCTTACGCACACGATGGAACTATGAGGTTGCGGCGAACAGCGGGCTTAACGCATACATCAAGACTCGGACCTATTACAACAGCAATCCCGACCAGGGCAACTACTTCTCTCCGCGCTGGCTGAATGAGGCTTCGGGCGGTATCTCGTGGCGGACCGCGATCGGCGACAAGGTCGTCTTTTTCGTGAACGCTGACGCCGGGCGCCAGAATCTCCCGGACGCAGCAAGCAACATCTGGAGTGTACGTGGCGGCCTGCAGAACCACCGCAGCCGGACCGTGCAGTGGCAAGTCGCCGTCGAAACGACCAACAACCGCGCGTCCGGCTTCGCGGTCGGCGGCTCGTCGTATCGCTACACAAGCGTCACGGGCCGCTTGCTGATTCCACTCAACTGAGCGTGCGCAGCGCTGCGGCAAAGCTTGGCCTGACCAGAGGGAGCCAGACCGTAAGCGCGGGCTGGCCTGCAAGCGCTCACCCGCCGCTAACGTGTCGATTATCGACCGGTTGAATCCGCCGATTCAACCAGTCGTTCGTGCTGTTACCGCGACAAGACTGATCTTCTGTTTCGTGTCGCATGTGTACTAGGAAAACTGGATGACATTGTCAACGATATCACGCTGCAGACGGGCCCGATGACCGGATGGCAATACGCCGGTGGTGGACAGCCAGCGCTGCCTCGCCGCCGCTCGTGGAGTGAAAGAGTCCAAGCTGCTCGAACTCCTCTTCCTGCAGCGGCGTGATGGCGATATCCGTGTAGGCGTAACGTTCCGGTGCCTTCACGACTTCCCTGAGGATAGCCTCTGTCCTGAGGTAGAAGCGCAGATATTTTGTCGCCTTGACAGCGGTCTCACTCCAGTAGCGCGGATAGAAGCGAAGCGGCGATTCGAGCGGTAGCCGCCCACGGCGGTCACGGCGGTGTTTCATCCGCAGGGCTCCCCCTTCGAGCGGATGCACACCCTCGTGTTCGATCATCAGTCTGAACCAGGCGATTGTGCGCATGATCGTCTTCGGTCGGCCGTTCGGGATCTGCGCTGCCCGCTTGACGATCGTGCGAATGTGCTCGTACGAGTAGAACGCGCTCCAGGCGCACCGATACGCTTCTTCCCATTCAGCGTCCGACATTTTCGGGTGGTGCGTGACCCGGTGGTTGGTGTCGTATTTGTTGATGTCCGGGTCCATCCATTCACCGTTCCTTATCATCGTCTGATGATCCTCGGAGCCCGGAAGTGGGGTGAGCATGAAGAATTCGAGAATGTCGATTGGCAATTCACGCTTGATGATCTCGATGTCGCGCAGGATCGATTCTTTCGTGTCCGCCGGGAATCCGATGATATAGCCAGCGTAGGTAATCGCGCCGTGGGCGCGCCACTTCTGCAGCATGGCGCGGTATTCGGTGATCTTGTTCTGCCGCTTCTTGGCCGCGATCAGATTCTCCGGATTGATATTCTCAAGCCCGATGAACACGCGACGCACACCCGCGCGCGTTGCCTTCTCGATGAAGTCTGGAATCTTGTGACAGAGCGTGTCGACCTGGATCGTGAAGCCGCAGTGAATGCCTTCCTTTTCCCGAAGTTCGATGACGCGGTCGAGAAGGATCTCCCAGTCGTGGTTGCGAGCGAAATTATCATCCGTGACGAAGAACCGGTCGATGCCCTGCGTTGCGTTCTCGCGGATGATCTTCTCGAGATCGTCGGGGGTGCGAAAGCGACTCTTGTGCCCCTGCACGTTGATGATGGTACAAAACGAGCACTGATACGGGCAACCACGACCGAGGTCAACCGAGGTATAGGTACCTGCCGTGCGTTCGATATGCTTGCGCGGCAAGAAGGGCTGGGGAGCACCTTCGAGCGAGGGTAACGTGTCCATGAAATTATACAAGGGCTTCATTGCACCATTCCACGCGTCGAGAAGGACTTCATCAAGACGCCGTTCCTCGGCCTCCCCAGCGAAGAGCGCCACACCCATTGCTTGTGCTTCCTTAAGTTCAGCGGGCATCTCGGGCAGCATGGAGATGCAGCCAGAAACGTGGAAGCCACCGATCGCAACCGGCAAGCCTGCGGCACGGAACTGGCGGGCGAGGTCGAGTGCGCGCGGGTACTGGTTCGACTGCACACCGACCAGACCAATCATCGATCTCCCGCCTTTTGCATTCAGGTCACGAATGATGCGCTCTGGCCGCACCCGCTGGTTGGTTTCGTCCCATGTTTCGATCTCAAAATGGACGCCAGGGCCCAGCAGCTTTCGCTTTCGCGCGTCATCAGCGAGCGCATACATACAGGCGAGTGTATTGGAAGGCATGACCGAGCGGAGCCACTGGATCGGGTAGCCGTCGTCGTCGTAATGGGTCGGCTTGATGAGGACGAGAGAGAATCGGAAACTGTCAGAAATCGAGTAGATCGTGTCCATGGTCTGCTCTGTAGCCCTGTCTGGAAGTCACAAAACCGTGAAGGTCGTCCGTCTTCAGAAAATCGGAGATGGATCGTGAACTGGCAAGCAGTACAACAACCCGCATCCTACCCGCCTGGCCCCCTGCTGTGTTTACAATGCAGCAGGCGCCAAGTTTCGAGGATTGGGATCCTGTTGGGGCCGACAAGAACTATGACACGGCGGGCTTCGTGGCGAGTTGCCGCGCCAATCGTGTGACGCCGCATGTGGCGCAAAACGACGGCCGCGGAGGTGGCTCAGCGATTGACGGTCGCACGACACGCTGGGCCGGCTACGCCATCAGCCAGCGCAAGCGCAAATGCATCGAGCAGGTCTTCGGCTGGAGCAAGACGGTAGGCCGGATTCGTCAGGCGATGTATCGTGGCCGCGAGCGGGTCGAGCAGTGGTTCCTCCTGACGCAGGCGGCCTACAACCTGACACCACCGACGCCGACCTTGCCGCGCCCGACCTTGAAATGAGGCACACAGGGGCGCAGCCTCTTCCTGGAGCCGGCCGTCAACGTAACGTGCTCCGCAGGGTAGCGGGTTGTCCTGTGCGGCGCGGCCTGATAGGCGGGATGGCCCGGATCGATGCGCTTGTTAGCTGCCATAACTGGAACCTCCTCAGAGGATTCTATGCCGAAGCGGCACGGCGGTTATGCCGCATTCCTGAATATGTGCTGTAGTCAAACCTGCGACCAGGCGGTCAACAAACCGGGCGTGCGCTTGGCGATCGGCCCACCTTACGGCGACATGTTCGATGGCGTTCCTCGGCCAGTAGGTTCGGGCTTCTATCCCTGGTAGCATGAACGCCACCTGGATTGTTGAGGGACAAAGGTCCGCTATCTGATTGGACCTGACGTTGGAGTGTCCGCCTGAGCGCACTGGTGAACGCCCGCTCCTGGCCGAGCGCAGCCGTTTACCAACCGCGCAACAACCCGGTGATACTTCGGCATCCATTCAGTCAGCGCCCGCCTCAGTTAGAGATGCCTCGGACCCGCCGCGATGCCGCCCGCATCCGTTGGGACTTCTGCTTTCCCAACCATTGCAGCGATTCCCGCACGACCTCGGGCGGAACCTCATTGAATGACGCGCTGCGAATCAGCGCCTCGCTTGCGGCAATGTCGTTGAACTGCCCCAGCTTGGTCTGCACGGATGTCAATTCCTTGATGGTGCGACCGTGTCCGCCTTTGATAACGGGTTGAAAAAACTCCAGCAGGTACCTCAGTTTTTTGCCTGCCTTTCGAACGTCGTGAAGATCCTCCTCGTGGGTGTCCTCGCTGCGTGCAGCGCGTCTGCTTCGCTTTTGAAGTGCACGCCGTGCTAGACGGACACGCTTCTCGGCGAACGCCTGAATGGGTAGATTGTCGCAACGCGACAGCAGTGTGGTTTGCGCGCGAAGCAGGACATCGTTCAGAAACGCCTCGACATCGTCGCTTTTGATCATCGTCTGGCTATGCACCACCGCCTGCGCGCGCATCTCGCGCGCCGCGGCCACCAGCGGTTCGATCGAGGCGCCGGACTCCTGGGCGGCTCTCAGCAGATCGCCTGCTATGTCCCAGTCACGGGTTCCGCCTGCCACGGCCGCAAGACGCTTGAATTCTTCGGTGGCTTGCGCGGTCGATTCCTCTCCGAGGTATGGAGAGTACGCCCAGTACAAAGCCCGAAGCTTTCTGAAAGCCACGCGAAGCTGATGAAACCCTTCTGCATCGCTCTGCGTGGATAGCTCTCTTGCCCTTTGCACGGCTTCGGCCACCACTGGCGCCGCCAGCGACGAGAAGGTACTGGCGACGGAACTCGTTTTTGAAAGTGATGAACCGGCCGTCCGGCGGTTGACTTTGAAGAGAGTGTTTGGCCGTGGCAAGGACCAGTCACCATCCATATTCATTGCAGCCTCGAGTCGAATAGAAAATCCATTTGCCGAGACCTTACCATAGCGACCCTCTAGCGCCGAGATTGTGACGCGGTGATGACATGCTTTAAGCTGCCGCGCGTCCGCTGTCCTCGCTTCGAAACATTACCGGCTTCTGCTGTTCTGTATTAGGATGCTCAACTATGTCTGGCAACGCCCGATACGCCGCCGTGTGGTGCGCGTCTTGAGAGTATCTGGGGCATAAGTGGGAGTTCGGTTTGAAAAAACGCGCCACCGTGATCTGTCGCAGAGGTAAGCGAATCCTTCTGGTCGCACGTAGTCAAGCAAAGTGGGCTTTACCGGGCGGGATCCTCAAGCGTGGAGAACATCGCACGGACGCCGCACTTCGGGAACTCAAGGAAGAAACTCAACTATCCGGCAAGTCGGCCAAGCATCTCTTCGACTTCCGTGGCAAGCAGAAGCACCATCACGTGTTTTCCTGCGAAATCCCGAATCGGGCCAAAGCTCGCCCGAGTAACGAAATAGCCAGGTGTCGCTGGGTTCACATGGACGAGATCCGTCGCCTCATGACCAGCGGGCCGACGACCGATATCGTGAAGCTCATGTATCAGCGGCGCAGGAAGTAGCCCAGACCTTCAACTGATACCCCGGCGTCCGATTGCACTGCCAGGAACTAAACAAGCGAGGCCGGCGCACCAGCCTCGCTCAGAATTTCGAAAGCCCGAAAAACTACGCCGCGAACTTGAGCGCCTGTGCGAAATCCGCAATCAGGTCGTCGATATCCTCGATGCCCGCGGACAGCCGCAGCATGCCGTCGGAAATGCCCATCGCCTTGCGCGTTTCCGGCCCGGCTTCGAAAAAGATCGTCGGCGCGACGGGAATGATCAGCGTGCGCGTGTCGCCGAGACCGGTCGCCTTGACCGGCAGCTTGAGCGCGTTGACGACTTCGACCATGCGATCCACGTTGAGTAATTCGAACGACAACAGCCAGGATGCGCCCTTGAACAGCGTCTGTGCGATCTCGTATTGCGGATGGCTCTTCAGGCCAGGATAGAACACGTTGCCGATCGCTTCGTGCCCTTCGAGAAACTGCGCGAGCGCGAGCGCATTGTCGCTGCTTTGCTTCACGCGCAAGGCGAGCGTTTCCGCGCCCATCGCGATCGAGTGCGCCTGCTCGGACGACAATGCCGCGCCCATGTCTCGCAGGCCTTTCTTGCGGATCTGCAGCAGCCCCTGATCCTTCGCCGCCGAACGCCGATAGTCGTCGGCGATGTTCGGATACGCGCTCCAGTCGAACAGACCCGTATCCGTCACCGCGCCGCCGAGGGCCGCGCCATGACCCGCGATAGTCTTCGTCAGCGAGTTGATGACGAGGCTCGCGCCGACCGCCTTTGGCTTGAACAATGCGGGCGAGGTAATCGTGTTATCGACGAAGTACACGATGCCGCGCTCACGGCACACGTCACCGATACCTTGCAGGTCGGGAATCTGCGTGCCCGGATTCGCGATGGTTTCGACGAACACCATGCGCGTATTCGGCCGGATTGCGTTTTTCACGTCGTCGACGTTGCACGCGTCGACGGTCGTGACTTCGATGCCGAGCGCCCGCAACGTGCCGAACAGACTGTTGGTGTTGCCGAACACGTAGCGGCTCGATACGAGATGATCGCCCGCGCGTAGCAGCGTGAGGAACGTCGCGGTGATGCCGGCCATGCCTGTGCTGAAGCAGATGGTGCCGACGCCTTCTTCGAGGCTGGTGATCTTGCGCTCGAGCGCGGCGGTGGTGGGCGTGCCCTGCCGTGCGTAATTGAAGCCGCCTTTCTTCGTGCCCTGGAACACGCCGATCAGGTCCTCGACGCGCTCGAAACCATATTGCACGGACGTATGAACTGGCTGACGCAAGGCACCGTGCTCGGTGCCCGCAATTCTGTCGCCGTGAACGATGCCAGTGGTGAAACCTTGCTTGTCCATTCCTTCTCCGCTTTTATAGATCGATTGCTTCCAACCGATTATCGCCTGTAACCGCTCGCCGGCGAAGTCCTTGGCGTCCCGTCCGGCGGCGCGGGACACCCCGTATGGGCAAAACCCGCTCCGCGATGTTGCGCTGCGGGGTTGGCTAGCCTCGGTGGCACGAACAGGCTCTAAGTCTTCATCGACCAGCACGGGAGCGAACGTGGCCGACCCTGATCATCCTGCTAGCAAACCGAAGACGGCGCACATCATCGCCGCGCAGGCGAGCCCGTGCGACGAGCTCGTCATCCGCACGCAGCCCATCACGACCGGCCGCCCGTGCCAGCGCAAGCGCCTCGCGCTGGCCGCGACGATCGGTGGTTCGAGCATGGCGTTCATCGATGGCTCCGTCGTCAACGTCGCGCTGCCGGCCATTCAGAGCGAACTCGGCGCGAGCGTCGCGGCGATGCAGTGGGTCGTCAACGCGTATCTGCTGTTTCTCGGCTCCCTCGTGCTGGTCGGCGGATCGATGGGCGACAAGCTCGGCCGGCGCACGGTGTTCATCGCGGGCGTCGCGCTTTTCACGCTGGCGTCGGCCGCTTGCGGGTTGGCACCGAATGCGTTTGCGCTGGTCGCCGCGCGCGCGGTTCAAGGCATCGGCGCGTCACTGCTGGTACCCAGCAGTCTTGCGATCATCGGCGCGGTGTTCGACGACGCAGCGCGCGGACGGGCAATCGGCACCTGGGCGGGCGTCGGCGCGATCACGTCGGCCGTGGGGCCGGTGGCGGGCGGCTGGCTCGTCGACGCGTGGTCGTGGCGCGCGATCTTCTTCCTGAACGTCCCGCTCGCGGCGCTGACGATCGCGCTCGCCATATCGGCCGTGCCTAACAGCCACGGGGCCGATGCACCTGGACAGCTCGACTGGCCCGGCGCACTGAGCGCAGCCACGGGGCTCGCCGCGCTGACGTTCGGCCTGACCGAAGCATCGGCGCGTGGCTTCGCGCATCCGCTCGTATTCTGTGCGATTGGCGCCGGCGTGCTGATGCTCGCCGCATTCGTGACCATTGAGGCGCGCAGCCCCAACCCGATGATGCCGCTCGACCTGTTTCGCTCGCGCGACTTCGCCGGCGCCAACCTCGTCACACTGCTGCTTTACTTCGGCCTTGGCGGCACGTTCTTCTTCCTGCCGTTCACGTTGATCCGCGCGCATGGCTACACCGCGACCGAAGCGGGGGCGGCGCTGTTGCCGGTGCCTTTCATCATCGGTTTGCTATCGCGCTTCACTGGCGGTCTGACTAGCCGCTTCGGTTCGCGCGCGCTGCTGACCGTTGGCCCGGGCGTCGCCGGAGTCGGGTTCACGTTGCTGGCGCTGCCGTTCGTGCGCGGCAGCTATTGGGCTGAATTCTTCCCTGCGCTCGTCGTGCTCGGGCTCGGCATGACGATCACCGTCGCGCCGCTTACCACGACCGTGATGGGCGCGGTGCCGAGCGAGCGCACAGGCGTGGCGTCCGGCATCAATAACGCCGTTGCGCGCGTGGCGGGCCTGCTGGCGATTGCGGTGCTCGGCATCGTATTCGTGTGGTCGCACCACGCGGCGCTATCGGCGCGCCTCGACGAACTGCATGTGCCGCAAGATACGCGCCAGATTGGGCAATTGCTGGCGCCGGTCGAGCAAGCGGGAGGGGCGGCGGGCGACTTGCATACGCCGCGCGAGACATCCGTGGCGCGCGCGCAAGCCGATGCGATGACCGACGCGCTGCGGGCCGTCGCGCTCGTCTGCGCCGCGTGTGCGTTCGCCGGAGCGGGGCTTGCGATGGCCACCATCCAGCCGCTGCAACGGCCGGCGGTGGCGCGCCCGGAGTGAGAAACGAAACTCAGTGGTGAACAGGCCGCACCGGGGACCCCGTCGGCCGGATCACCGCGGCCGCTCGCGCCTCGATTCTTGCCGCCGACGAAGTCGGTTGATGTGGCGCGCTGTCGTACCCGTTCATTTGTTCATCGATGATGAAATCCGCGACTCTCATCGCGTCCATCGAGTTGCCGTCCACGTCGTTCCACTCGCGAATCGCGCGATTGACCTTGGTTAGCGCGGTGACAGCAAGCAGTATGGCGTCGGTCTCGGTGATCTTGCCTTCGAGATCATCTACGAGGTAGTCCGCAACACGTAGAGCCGCGCCGATCAGATTGCTGTCGTCGCTCAAGTCCGTCAGTACCGCATGAACCACTGCGAGGCAAGCATCTTTGCGTGCAAGTGCGATGTCTGTCATGAGGTTCTCCAGAGTCCAGGTGCAAACACAATTTATTCCGAGTGCTCCCTGCATGTCGAATGCGCCCACCTCGAAGCCGCCACCGCGTTGCCTTTACCAGCGCTGGTGGACGTGCGGCGCGATATGGCGCTGATACACATCCCGGACCCGTTGCATTATCTCGTCGGACAGCGGCGCGAGGTTCGCGGCCGAGACGTTCGACGCCGCCTGGGCCGCGTTTTTGCTGCCCGGGATGATGACGGAGACGGCATCCTCCATCAGGATCCAGCGCAGAGCCAGCTGCGCCATGGAGGCGTTCACGGGTACCAGGCCGCGCAGTTCGTCGACCGCTTGCAACGCGACGTCGTAGGGCACGCCGGAGAACGTTTCGCCGACGTCGAACGCCTCGCCATGCCGATTGAATGCACGATGGTCGTCTGATGCAAAAGTCGAATCCGCGGACATCTTGCCCGTGAGCATGCCGCTGGCCAGAGGCACTCGCGCGATGACCGCAACGTCTTTCTTTTGCGCTTGCCTGAAGAACAGATCGGATGGACGCTGACGGAACATGTTGTAGATGATCTGCACCGAAGCCACGTTCGGATATTCGATCGCCTTCAGCGCTTCTTCCACCTTTTCGACCGACACGCCGTAGTAGCGGATCTTGCCGGCGGCGACGAAGTCGTCCATTGCGTCGAACACCTCGGGACGGTAGTAAACCTCCGTCGGCGGGCAATGCAGCTGGACCAGGTCGAGCGTGTCGACGCCGAGACTCGAGCGACTCCGGTCGATGAAAGCTTCGAGCTCGTGCTTGTTCAGATAGCCGCTGGTCACATGCGGGTCGAGTCGGCGCCCGAGCTTGGTGGCGACAATCGGACGTTCGCCGCCTCGTTGCCGCAGCACGTCGCGGATGATCCGTTCGGAGCGACCATCACCGTAGACATCGGCCGTGTCGATGAACGTGACACCGTTATCGAGCGCGGCATTTAGCGCGGCCTTGGCGTCATCTTCCGCAACACTGCCCCACGAGCCGCCGATCGCCCATGCCCCAAAACCGATTTCCGACACATTCCAGCCGGTACGACCAAATTTTCTCGTCGAAAGCGTCATTTGGATGCTCATCCTCTGTTTTTTTGCGAAGTTGCGTCGCAGGCGGTTCATGACCCTTGCGGGAGCGCCGGCGACCTTTGTACATAGTGTAGCAAGCGGGCAGGGCCGTTGAAGTGGGGTATGCGGCCGGGCGGAATCGATGATCGCCCGCGCGAAGCGATGAAGTATGATTTCCACGGCATCGAAGCGGCTGCTCCGACAACAGGACGTGGAACCCGGATAGAGGTGGCGTAATGACAACCAACGCAGGTTCTGACGGCATCGCGAACGACGGGCTCGGCATCACGCGCACGAGTGCACGGATTCCGGCCATCGCACCATCGCGAACCGCGCTTGTCGTCATGCACTACCAGACCGACATTCTCGGACTCTTTCCGTCGGTGGCGCCCGCCTTGCTCGCCAATACGCGCAGCTTATGCGACGCGGCCCGGGCCAAAGGCGTCAGCGTCTATTTCGCCAACCTCAGGTTCAGTCCGGGCTATCCGGAAGTCAGCCCGTTGAACAGGAATGGGCAGGGAATCAAAAGTCTTGGCCTCTTCCTCGCAGACCGGACCGCGCCAGAGTTGGGCCAGCAGGCCAACGAACCGCTCGTCATCGCGCATCGTGCGAGCGTGTTCTTCGGCACCGATCTGGAGGCGAAGCTTTCGGAGCAAGGTATCGATTCGCTGATCATGGTCGGCATCGCGTCGACCGGAGTCGTGCTGTCCTCGGTCGCGTACGCCAGCGACGCGGACTTCCGCCTGTATACGGTGAAGGATTGCTGTTACGACCCGGACCAGGTGGTCCACGAGCGTCTGTTTTCTACCGCATTCGATTCACGCACAACGGTGCTGTCACTGGCGGATGCGTTACTGCTGCTCGCGTAGACCAATATCGCCAGCTCGACTACGTCTTTCCCCGGCGTTCCGTTGGTTTCGCTACGAACAAACCCCGCTATCGCACCAGCGCTTTCGGGCCGCCCGGCGTGACCGAATAACCGTCGTTCAACGTCTGCAGGAATGCGATGACGTCGCGAATCTCGGCCTCGTTCAGCGCGGGCTTGCCGCCGAGCTTCCGATCCATCGGCGCATCCGCGAAGTCGACGTTGTTGCGATAGCGGCGCGGCAGATCGTCGAATTTGTCGACCTTGCCGTTGGCCCCCTTCGGATACCACTTCGCCGGATTGGTATCGCGCTCGACATAGAAGCGCATCACGTCCTCAAGCTTATGAAAGCGGCCGTTGTGGAAAAACACCGAGCGCGTCGCAACGTTGCGCAGCGTCGGTGACTTGAACATGCCGCAGAAGCCGGTTTCCTTCGCCAGATCAGAGCGATAGGGGCCGCACAGCCCAAGGTCGAAATACGTCGGATCGCGATTGGCCGGAATGTCCGGGTTACGCGGCACCCCGAGCGCGATGAACGAAAAGTCGGCGAATTGCGCCGGCCGTCCGCCGGGCCCAGGCGCGTCCAGATGGCATTTTGCGCAATTGCCCTTGTCGGGGTTGTTGAACAGCGCGTAGCCGCGCAGTTCCTGCGCCGTGAAGTCCGCATTGCCCGACATCGCCGCATCGAACTTGCTCGTGTACGGATGGAAGCTCACGTCTTCGGTCTGAAACGCTTCGAGTGCTTCGCCGATGTGCGCGAATGCCTTGTCCGTCTGCGAGAAGACCTGGGCGCCGAGGACCTTTCTGAAGGTGTCGGCATAAGCGCTGCGCTGCAGCTTCGCGACGACTTCGGCCGCGCTGCGGTTGGCCATCTCGTTCGGATTGAGTAGCGGCATCGACGCCTGATCGTGCAACGATGCGGCGGCGCCGTCGCGCATGAAGCCGCCCGTCGGTCCTTCGTCCTCGGTATCTTCCGAGGCGGGCGTATAGAAGTGCCGGCTGAACAACGGCGTGAAGCTCAGATAGCGCAGCGACGGCACCGAGCGCGTACCCGGCTGGCGCATGTCGGCGCCGCCCAGTTGCACGGCAAGGCCGTTCGGTGGACCGTAGGCGCGCTCGGGACTATGGCAGCTCGCGCATGACATCTTTCCCGAGGCCGATAGCGACGCGTCGAAGAATATCTGTTTGCCAAGTTCGGCCCGCTGGCTCAACGCGGCAGGGCTCGCGGGGTAGCGAACCCATCTTTGCACCGAGACTTTGGCGGCCGCCTTGGGCACCGCTTCCGATGCCGCGGCAAAGCCGCCCGCGGCGGCCGTCAGTCCATTGCTCGACGGCGCTTGTGCCGTGGCTGAAAAGCTCGCACCCAGCGTGAAGGCGGCGAAGGCGGCAATCGTTGCAGCGCCCAATCCACTCGCCACTTTGAAGCAATCTCGAATCATCTGCATGCGTGCGTCGTTTCAACGGAAGACGGTGGAGCGAAGGCCCCACCGTTTTTTCGATGCTCTCGTCGATCAGAAATTGAACATCGCCATCAGGTCGCCGATCGAAGTCGTGTTGATCGGCAGATACGGGCTTTGCGTCGAGGTGACCGGATTCGGCAGACGGTCGCGGCTACGCGTCGACAGCGGCTGCAGGCGCCAGTTGCGTTCGATGAATTTGAGCACCGACGCATGATCGTAGTACGTGTGGTCGACCATCCCCTTGCGGGCATACGGCGACACCACGAGCATCGGAATGCGCGGACCGTCGCCGAAGAAATCGAGGTTCTGGATCGCGCCGGTGTCGAAGTGGCCGCCGCCTTCGTCGGTGGTGATCAGGATTGCCGTATGCGCCCACAGCGTCGGATTGGCCTGAACGTTGGCGATCACGGTCTTCAGGAACGCCTCATAGGTGGCCGGTGCCGAATAGCCGGGGTGACCGCTGTCGAGGTTCTTCGGCACGACGAACGACACCGCGGGCAGCGTGCTGTTCTTGATGTCGTTGGCGAACGTCGTCAGATCGGTCAGGTTCGCCTTCAGCGCGGGCGTGCCCATCACCTTGCTCGACGCGACCAGCGGGTCGCCGATGACGTTGTACTGCGCCGACTGTGCAAGCGCCGCCGCCTGCGCCGCCGGCAACCCGTCCGCGAGTTCCAGCAGCTGGGTTTCAGCTGCAAGGTCGCTGGTGGTGCGCCCGCCCGTATACCACTTCCACGACACGCCCTTGGCAGCCAGCGCCTCGGCGATGGTGGGCACGGTCTGCGGCGGGTAGTTGTAGTTGTTCGGACCGATCGGCTGGACGTTGCCGTTCAGGTCATAACCGGGGTTGTAGTTGTTGACGAGATAGTACTTGCCCGCGTCGCAATTGCTTGCGACCTTCTTCGCGGCGAGGAAATTGAGAATGGCTGACACGCCGGCCTGGCTCGCATCGGAACAGTTCACGTAGGAGCCGCCTTCGTAGCCGTCCTGCGTGTAGAAGTTCGCCGTGTGCGCCATCGGGTCAGGATTTTCGATCTGGTTGGCCGGCGGCGTTGCGACGGTGCCGGCCGTGTTGAAGTACGGCTCGTCGGCCGTCGCGATCGAGAAGAAGTTCGCGCCGGTGCCGCCCATGATCGACTGGTGATAGTTGTCGCTGACCGCGTAGGTTTGCGCGAGTGACTGGAAATACGGCGCATCGCCGATCGACATGTTCATGAAGCCCATCAGTTCGCCGCCCTGCGACGGATTCTGCGGCGTGATGCCGGTCGTATCGCCACCCTGGCCGACCGTGGTGGCCACCCACGTGAACATGTCGTGCTTGCTGTTGTCGCCGCCGGTTTGCTGCCACATCTGGAAGAAGCGATGGACCGGGTCGCCGGTCATCGCGTAGAGCGTCAGCAAGGGCGCGACGGCCGTGACCTGCTGCGCGTACGGTACGTACCTGGTGATCTGGAACGGGCCGTTAGGCAGCGTGGCCGGGAAGCGCGTGTCGGCCGTGCCGCCGCCGGTCGTGAAGGTCTGGAGGTTTTCGATGCCGATCTGTTCCGGCTGCGGCAGAGTCGCGTACGCCGCGCCGCGCGTCGGGTTGATCGTGTAGGCCGTTTGCGTCGTGCCCTGGTTCTGGGCGGCCTGCGCGAAGTTCGGACCCGGCGTGCCGTCCGCGTTGATGATGCCTTCCGACAGCAGGTTCTTGACCGTCTGGCCGTCCGGCGCGACGTAGCCGCCGAACAGGCCGTCGAAAGTCTGGTTCTCGCCGACCACGACGATGACGTGCTGAATCGGCGTCGTGGTCGCGCTGTTGCTCAACGCGAGCGCCGAGCTCACGGCGGCGACCGGCATCGCGCCGGAGACCGCGCCGGTGGGCGGGATCGAAACCTGCGCGCGGCTGGCGTCGACACCGGCGGCGACCGTGCCGGCGTGCACCGTGAAGCGCGCGATATCGAACAGGTTATCGAGCGGGTTACTCGCATTCGCCTGATAAGGCGTGCCGATCGGGTCCGCGACGGTATTGACCGGCACGTTGAACGCGCTGAACAGTGGCTGCAACGCGCCCGCGACGGCCGCGTCGGCCTGGGCGATGCTGCTCGCGGAGATCTTCGCCGACGCGATCTGCGCGCTGGTCGGCGCGCCATTGGGCACGATCCCCAGCACGCGCTGCGTGAGCAGCGACGTCAGCGGATTCAGATTGGCGACCACGGACACGGCCGCACCCGACGACGCGGGCGCGGGATCGATGACCGCGGACAGGGTGGCCGGCGTGCCGTCCGCATCGTTGAATGGCGCGGTCAGAACGAACGGCGCCTTGCCCGTCATCGACACGGTGAACTTGCCGGTCGCGTCGGTGAGGCTCGACTGCGTGCTCTTCCCGTCGCTGTCCGTCACCGTGACGGTGACGCCGACGATGGGCGCGCCGGCGGCGGCGATGCCCGTCGCGGTGACGCTGGTGCTGGTATTCGCGCTGGCACTCGAGCCGGTGGCGGGCGAGCTGACATTGTCGGGGCCGCAAGCGGCGAGCGAAAGCATGACTCCCAAACCGGCGAGTGTCGAGGCGCTTCTTTTCATGGTCGTTGGGTCGTGGGGGTTGTCGGTCGTCGTTTTTTTCTGTGCCGCAAGACTCAAGACCGCTCGACGTCGCGGGCCTGGATGGCGCCGCGATCTTCCCAACGCCATATGACAAGGCAGTGATGACGTCCCGCGGCTCGATCGACGGTTCTCTCTAATTTGCTACGACGGCGCGGTCGATATGGCTCGACCGACGACGCCCTGCTTGTGCAAGTGGGCCGACTTCCTGCATGCGAGCATGATTCACGCCTCGTGCATGCCGTATTCGGCGATCACGATGAGTTACTCGCCACATCGGCATATGATTTGCTGGCTGATACTGGAAGAGAAACCAACCGGATGACAAAACGTGGCGTCGAAAACAACGGGCATCGCCCCGCTCCAGATGTTCGAAAGCGTCGTCATCCGGTTGTACGACGGCGGCGTCCTGTCGCCGGCCGTGCTCGAACGTGTGATCGGCGCCTTCGCGCAAGCGGATGTCGACTGGCATGACACGGTGGAGGGCCGCTCCGTCGACGGTCGTTCACTGCACGAAATCGTCGCGCTGACGATGCTGCCGGGACAACCTGTCCGGTCGGCATCGGCATCGTTCATGACTGTGATCGAACACATCGCGGGCGTCGCGCCGGATACGGACGAGAAAGCAGCGCAGCCAAAAACCGCGCGACGCAAAAAAACCGCGCCGCCGGTGGATGAAACGGACGCGGAGTCGGAGTCCGAATCGCAAGAACTGCTTGCGCAATTGTCGGGCGACGGACGATCCAGCAAGCGCCGCCGCGCGACCGAACAGGATCGGCCGGCGGGTTCGCGCGGCTATAACCCGTTCGTCAACGCACGGCCGCCGCGTTCGAAAAAGCCGTGACGCCGGTTGCCTTCGTCGACAGGAACGGTCGTTGGCAACGTCGTTCTGGTCGGCGACGAGCGGGGTGAGTTGCACTGACATCGTGAGGACGTCTCGCCGACGGGGGCGTTGGCCCGACCCGGTTCCCCCGCTGCCGTACACTGTCCGCTGGCCGCATCGCCCGCTGCCCGCCAGCTCCAACCCATGCCCACTTCACTCAGTCCCGCCAACTGGCTAATCGCCCGCCGCGATGCCGAAACCGGCATCGAGAGCCTGCGCGCGCATTTCGGCGGCCACGCCTACGATCCGCACGATCACGACGACATGTTGATCGGCTATACGGAGCAGGGCGTGCAACGCTTCCAGTGTCATCGGTCGTTGCACACGAGCGTGCCGGGCCGCGCGATCCTGATCGAGCCCGGCGCGCTGCACGACGGTCACGCGCCAGAGGCGGCCGGCTTCACTTACGCGATGCTGTATCTGCCGCAAGCCTGGGTCGAGCGCGCGGCGCGGCGGCTCGATCTGCCGGGACTGGCCGGCGTCGAGGCGGCGTTCGGCCATACGCTGGTCGACGACCGTGCGCTCATCGATGCGATCGGCCGGGCCTTCGCCGCGATCTACGGCAACGAGGGCCGGCTCGCGCGCGACCAGACGCTCGATCGTCTGCTGCTGCAACTCGGCGCCCAGCTGCGCGATGCGCCGCTGACCGGCGACCCCGCCGCGTCACCTGCGATCACGCGGGTGCGCGATCTGTTGCACGAACACATGGACGGCAATCTGGGGCTCGACGAACTCGCCGAAGTTGCCGGCATCGACCGGTTCAGGTTGACGCGTCTGTTTCAGCGCGCGTTCGGCACCTCGCCGCACGCGTATCTGGTGCGCTTGCGCCTGCGCGCCGCGCGGCGCCTGCTCGCGACCGGCCGCACGCCCGCGCAGGTCGCCGCCGAAGTCGGCTTCGCGGATCAGAGCCATCTCGGCCGCTGGTTTCGTCGGGCGTACCGCATGACGCCGGCGGCGTACCGGCAGATGTGCACAAACGTTCCAGACTGATCGCGCGGCATCGTCGATCATGAGCGGCTCAACGAGGAGTCATCATGTTCGATACCAAAGTGGCGCTGATCGTGCGCAGCGATCTCGCGGTCTGGCAGAAGCTCAATGTGGTCGCGTTTCTCGCGACCGGTGTCGCGGCCGCGGCGCCCGATGCGCTGGGCGAGCCCTACGAGGATGCCGCCGGGCACCGCTACGGCCGGATGCTCGGCCAGCCGATGATGGTGTTCGCCGCCGACCGGTTCGGTCTGCAGGGCGCGCATCGGCAGGCGCTGTCGCGCGAGCTCGGAATCGTGCCGTATGTGCACGCGGTGTTTTCGACGGGGCATGACGCGGCGAATCGCGCAGTCTTTCGCGCCGAGGACGCGGCGAATCTCGATCTCGTCGGTCTCGCACTGCACGGACCGAAGAAAGCCGTCGATAAGGCCGTGAAAGGTTTGGCCTTGCACGAATGAGTCAACGAGTGCGCGAGCCGCTCGATTGTCGACGGTACTCGCGCCGAACTCTAAAAGAAAAACGTTTGCCGCGCCGGACGCGAATTGCGTTAAAACAAAAAAGGCTTATTCGGCGAATGCACGGGGCATATCCAAAGGGCATAGATCAGAAAGGCACAAGTAACGCACCCCCTCAATAGCGGATCGTGCCGCCATCGTGGCAATGCGATTGCAAGTCGTTGTCGAGAAACGAATTGTCGGCGATTGCACCCGCGCGCTCGCCAACTCGTTTCAAATGGTTCTTTGCAAAAACGGCTTTCTACAGCACGGACATGCTCGCAAGAAATCCTTGCATATACGTTTCCTCCTGAATTTGACCTCAGTCAGAATTGAACGTGTTGATGTTACACTGCAAGCCGCTGGAGCCATTCTGGCAAAGGGCTTTGGTGTTTCCAGCTCAAAGTGGTTTGAAACGCGTCCACGACTTGTCGCCGGTGTCGTGCGTGCGGCAGCCATTCACTGGACTTCTCCAACACCCTGCTGCGTTCCCGGATTCCTCAGGTACTAATACCGTGTACTCTCAAACGCAAATCGACCCGGTGATCAGCTTCCGCAACTCGCAGCGCGAGCACGTGCGTGGGACGATCATTAACCTCCAGAGAAAGTCTTTGGTCATGGAGGTCTATAACCCCTATTCCATCGTGCAGGTCAGCGAGGTGTTAAGCGAGCTGAGCGTGCGCATGGGCACCAAGAATGCCTATCTCGGCAAGGCGGTGGTGGTGAGTCTGGTGAACACCGGTCTGACCGCGGTGGTTTCGCTGGCACTCATCGACGAATGGCGCGAGCTTAGCGTTCTGCCCAATGAAGCGAAGTCGGTCGGCCGGGAAGCAGAACTCTTTATCAGCGACTGGGACGCCCGCTTCAATATCCGGCGCGACTATCAGATCGTCGTGAACGAGATGCGCGCATTCCTGTCGGAAGTGTCGCGCTGGGTCGAGCAGGTCGACCTGACCGAGAGCTTGCCGAAGACCGAAGAAGGCAGGCTGCGCGAGGACCTGTTCTACGAGCTCGCCACGCCGATCATGCTCAAGATCAAGTTCTTCCTCGACCGCCTGGAGGAAGAGGCCGAGCGCGTCGACGCCGAGACCGCACCCGTGCATCGCACGTATGCGCAAGCGGCACTGCATCCGTTGCTGCTGCGCGCGCCATTCGTCTACCGCACGTTCACCAAGCCGCTCGGCTATGCCGGCGACTACGAGATGGTCAACCAGATCCTCAGCGATCCGCAGCAGGGACCGACCACATACTTCCAGATCGTCAATACCGCGTTCCTGCACGCGGCGGTCGCGACTGCGCACCGCAACCGCATCACGCTGCTGATCGACTTTCTGACGCGTCAGGCCGAAGCGGCGCGCGCTGCCGGCAGGCCGTTCCGCATCCTCAACGTCGGTTGCGGGCCCGCTTTCGAGATCCAGCGCTTCGTGCGCGAATATCCGCATCCGGAGCTGCTGTCGTTCGAGCTGGTCGACTTCAGCGAGGAAACGCTGGCGTTTACGAAGGACGCGATCGAAAGCTCGGCGAATGCCGCGGGCCATAAAGCCTCGGTGCACATGGTGCATCAGTCGGTGCACGATCTGCTCAAGCGTAAAATTTCAACGGACCCCTCCGCGCGCGAATTCGACGCGGTGTACTGCGCGGGTCTGTTCGACTATCTGTCGGACAAGGTCTGCGCGCGTCTCCTCAGTTACTTCGCCGCTCGCACGCGAGCTGGCGGCCAGTTGCTGGTCACCAACGTCCATTCGGCGAATCCGGAGAAGTACGGGATGGAGCATCTGCTCGAGTGGTATCTGATTTATCGGAACGAAAGCGGCATGAGCTCGCTGCTTCCCGCCAACTCCAATGACCAGAAGCTCTACGTCGACAAGACCGGGGTGAATGTGTTCGCGGAAGCCACGATCCTCTGAAACCGTGTCGACATCCCTGTTCATGACTACCAGTCCCCTGCAGAGCGGCTATCAAACCGAGCTGGCCGACTTTCGCGTCACGTTCAGCCGGGGCGGCGCGTGCACAGCGATTGCGCTCGTGCTGCTCGGCGTGGGGCTGGATTACGCGCAGTATCCGCAGTATCAGACGTCGTTCGCGCTCGCGCGCCTGCTCGTGTCGTTGATGATCGGCGGTATCATCGCCTTGCTCGATACCAGCATGGGGCGGCGGCTTACTCCATGGCTGACGCTGTCCTGGCTGCTGCTGCCGCAGGCGATGATTTCATGGATGATCTGGCGCACCGATGGTGTTCTGTCGCCCTACTACATGGGCCTGAATCTGGCCATCTTTGCGTCCGGCATTGCGTTGCCATTCGGTCTGTGGCAAAACCTCGTGTTCGGCGTGCTGTCCTGCTTTCTGTATCTGCTGGCCTGCCTGTTGCCTCCGCATCACGGCGTGCCGCTCGGCACGATGACCGTCAATGTTCTGCTCCTTCTGTTCGCCGCTGCCGCAAGTGCCGTCTACACGTTTTTCAACGAACGCGTGCGCTTCATGCTGTTTCGACTGAAGGCCGAGGTGTCCGAGAAAAACGCGGAGGTCTCCGCGAAGAACGCCGAACTCGAAGTGATCAATCGGCAGTTGCTCGACATCAAGGGCCAACTACTGCAGCAGGAAAAAATGGCGGCGATCGGTACGCTCGCGGCCGGCCTGCTGCATGAAGTGAACAATCCGGTGAACTTCTGTCTGATGGCAATCGAGGTTGCGCTGGAAGAGCCGATCGCGAAGAAGGAGCCGACGCTGCAGGAATGTCTGGTCGATGCGCGGCAGGGCATGCAGCGGATCCAGCACATCGTGTCGGACCTGAAGACGTTCGCGTATCGCAAGCCCGGCGCCGAGGCGGAGCTGGGCACGCCGTTCCTGTTCGAAAAGGCGCTCGATTCGGCGATCCGGCTCGTCGGCCATGAATTGCGCGGCGTCACCGTCACGCGCGAGCTGCCCGCGGATACGCTGGTGCAGGGCGACGAGGCGGCCATCATCGGCGTGCTGATCAACCTGCTGTCGAATGCGGTGCTGGCGATGCGCAAGGCGGGCACGCCCGCGCCGGCGATTCATGTCAACGTCAGATGGACCGAAGACCGCCTGCATGTGACGGTAAAAGACAATGGGCCGGGCATCGCGCCGGAGCATATCGCGCGCGTGTTCGAGCCATTTTTTACCACCCGCGAAGTGGGACAGGGCCTGGGCCTCGGGCTGTCGATCAGCTATGCGGTGATCGAGCGTCATGGCGGCCTGCTGTTTGCTGAGAGCGAGCAGGGAAGTTGGGCGTCGTTCAGTTTCGATCTGTCGCCCGCACCCTGAGAAACACCATGAATGACATCCGACAGACACAGCCCACTCTTCTCTACGTCGATGACGAAGAGTTGGCCTGCAAATACTTCGCGCGCACCGTAGGTGCCGATTACGAGGTCCTGCTCGCGACGAGCAGCGACGAGGCGATCGCTATCCTCGAGCAGGACAACGCCCGCATCGCGGTGCTGGTCACGGACTTCCGCATGCCGGGGCGTGACGGTGGCGACCTGCTGCGCCAGGTGGCGCTGGAATATCCGCACATCGTGCGGATTCTGGTCACGGCTTATGCAGACGTCGAGATGTTATTGCAGACGGTCAACACGGGCGAGGTGTTCCGCATCCTCGAAAAGCCGCTGAAGCCGGCGGCAGTGCGCGATACGCTGCAACTGGCGTTTGATCGTTACCACGAACGCGCGATGCAGAATCAGCGCCTGATCGCCATCGACGAAACCCTGGCGTTCATCGCGCACGAACTGAACACGCCGCTCGCGGCGATCGCGTTGAACGCGCACAGCATCGAAGACCGCATCGACGCGGAGCGCGATGCGGAAGGGGAAATTCTCGGCGCCGCGCAATCGATGCGCGAGAGCGCGCAGTACTGCATGGCGGTGGTGTCGTCCTTCTGGCGCTCGGTCCACAACGGGCGGCGCCGGCAACTGGAGGGCGACGAGGCGCGCATCGAGAGTACCGCGCATGGGCTGATCTCGGCGTTGCTCGATACGTATCCGTTTACGACCGCGCAGCGCTCGTGGGTGCAGGTCGACGTCGACAGCGACTTTGCCGTGCTCACGCAACCGAATTGCGTGGCGCTCGTGCTGTCGTCGCTGTTGTCCAACGCGTTGCGCGCGCTCGCGGATGTGCCGTCGCCGTCGGTGCGCTTTACCGTGACAACGGAACCCCACCCGAGCATCGGCATCTGCGACAACGGGCCGGGAATTCCGCCCGAAATCAAAGACCGCCTGTTGACGGACCCAATTACAACGCACGCGAAATCCGGGGGGAACGGCTTGGGCCTGATTCTATGCAACCGTGTCATGCAGTCCTGTGGCGGCGGACTCAGGATCGAGTCCACGTCGGAGGGAGGCACCACCGTAGTGCTGGATTTCCCCCATATCAAAGGTCAAACGCACAGGAGTTGTTGATGAACGAAGCAAAAGCCACAGAGGAGTTGGCGCCGGCGATCATCTTCGTCGATGACGAAGCTACCGCCGTAAAGTACTTCCAGCGTGCCATCGGAAGCCTGGCGCCGGTCCTGACTGGCGGCTCGGTGGAAGAGGGCAAGGCGCTGCTCGACGAGCACGGCGACAGGGTGGGGGTGCTGGTCTCCGACCAGCGTATGCCGGGCGAGTTCGGCAACGAGCTGCTGCGCTATGCGAGCGAGCGCTTTCCGCATGTCGTGCGGATTCTGACCACCGCGTATTCGGAAATCGATCAGACCGTCGCGGCCGTCAACCTCGGTCATATCCATCGCTACATCAAGAAGCCTTGGGACATCACGGCGCTGCGCATGGAGCTGAAGCAGGCGCTCGAGCTGGCCGAGCTGCGCAAGGAGCGCGACACGCTGGTGCGCGAGAAGCTGGGCGTGCTGCAAAAGCAGGTGGTCGCCACTCGCATCGGTCTGGTGCGTTCGCTGTCGGCCACGCTGATCGGGCCCGAGCGCTTTCAGCCGGTCGAGACGTATCTCGCCGCAGCGGTACTCGCCGACGTGCCGAACTCCGAGCCGGACTGGCTGCTGCAGGACTACTCCGATCTGATCGCGGCCGAGAGTGCCCGCAGCGGCGCGTTCGGTCATACGGTGGCCGCGCACCTCGCCACGCTGCGTAACCGTCACGGCAGCGCGAGCGTGACTGCGAGCGACGCGCTGACGGCGCTGGCCGGGGTATTTTCCGAGGCAGGCATCAATGTGCGCCGCGAAGGCGATGGTCTCGTGTGCGACCAGCCGGCCACACTCGCGGAGTTTCTCGCGGAGCCGGGCAACAACTCGGTGTCGAGCGGGCACGCGGTATGGCTGGCGAGCCTTCTGTGGCTCGACGGCAATGACGTTGCACTGCAGCCGGCACGAGAAGGCGATGCGGTCGCGTTCCGGCCGGCGCAGCGCGGTAGCGAGTTCGCCGCCGATCGCCTCGCCACGTGGATCGAGCAGTTCTGAGTGCCTTGCTTCGAGGGCGCGGCGTCTGACGCGCCACTATTCGCACTGGCTTCGCGCTGCAACCCGCCTCGGCTAGCAGCGCGAAGCTGACAACGGCTCGCGCGAGTCGTTCGAATGTTTTTCCACGCGCGCGGACAGACAGCACGCTCTTTTCACCTCGACAAGCGTTGCCTGTCAGGCCTGACTTCTCAAGCCTGAACGCGCGGCGCGAAGCGCCGCGTCCGAATCCACTTGGTAGCCACCCACTTGTCGCCCGTGCGCAGCGGCGTGCTCGCGTGCAGCGAGCTCGGATCGCACAGCCCGTAGCGGTTGCCGTATTCGAAGTAGAGCGCGTGCCCGCGCTGCGGCGCGACCGACCAGCCAATCTGCGGAAACACCGTCTCACCGCCTCCTTCGACATCTTTCAGATACATCAGCAGCGTGCCCATGCGCTGGCCGCTGCGCGCGATCGACTCGCGATTCGTTTCGTTGCTCGTCATCAGATAGTCGACGTGTGGTGTTGACTCCGCGCCTTCCTCATAGTGCAGCATTTGCATGCCTTCGCCGTTCTCGACCGGGGTTGCCGTGAGTTCCGCGATGCGCGCCTCGATGCGCGAGATCAACGGCGTCTCGCCCAAACGGAAAAACATCCCGTGACTGCTGCGATGACCGGCGATCACATCGCGGCCGGTCACTGGATCGACGACGGCCGACCGGTCGAGCCGCGGCTGTGCGAGCGCGATCAGCTGCTCGCATTCATCGGCACTCAGGAAATTGGCGATGTGCACGGCGGCCGGTCGTTGCAGCCGCGACAGCACGCGCACCTTGCGCTCGCCGAGTTGGATCAGCGGAGCGTCGGGCACGCGCAGCGGCTCGGGCTGGTAGCTGAGCGGCGCGCTGCCGACTTCGAGCTTGTCGCCGGGCAGCGCCATACCGTACAGGAACGCCGATGCGACCGCATCGACCATCGCCGACGCGAGCTCGGCCGCGTTGTCGCGGCTCACCAGTTCGTTGACGATCGCTTGGGGCGCGACGCCGCGTGAAAGGTTGGCGGCGATCCAGTCGCGGACTTCGGCTGGGAAATTGACGGTGATGGACATCGGGGCGAGGTTGTGGGGTGTCGTGACAGTCGCGGCGCGCGCGACGCTGGCTCGCGATCGTAGCGGACGATTGTGACGACTCTGGACGCACGGCCCGGTTGTCAGTTGGCTGTCGTCTGTTACCGCATATTGCGATGTCCCGCCGGGCCCATAACTCTGCCCATGCGGGTGTCCGCCCCCACGTGCCGCCCGATCGATGCCCCGGACTCTTCCACCGGCCAACATGTTGCACCCCTGTAACTCAAGGCCGGCGCAAGCCGGTTACATTCACGCATGCCCGTATTCAAGCCCTCGCCCCACTTCCTTACGTTTTCATAACAACACGTCCGGAGGCGTTCGACTGATGACAACGCGCGTGAACCATGGCACTTTTGCGCAGTCCCGTCAGCGGACGAGCTTCCAACCGAGTATCAACACCAATATCCGTTCCCGGAGATCAACATGAGCGAAACCGTGTCCCCGCCGCCAAAGCGCTCCCGACGCGGGCTCATCATCTTCGCGGTTGTCGTGCTCATGCTGGTCGCGCTCGTCGTGGTTCATCTGATAACGCGCAAGAAGCCGGTGCGCGAGAACGCGGCGATCGTCGTCACCGTCGCGCAGGCGACGCTCGGTTCGATGCCGGTCACACTGAGCGAGCTCGGCACCGTCACGCCGATCGCAACCGTGACCGTGCTGCCGCAGCTGAGCGGCTATCTGACCGAAGTCGGCTATCACGAAGGCCAGGAGGTGCAAAAAGGCCAGTTCCTCGCGCAGATCGATCCGCGCCAGTATCAGATCAGCAAGCAGCAGGCGGAAGCGACGCTCGCGAAAGACCGCGCGTCGCTCGCGCAGGCGCGCGCCGATCTCGAGCGCTATACGCAGTTGAACGAACGCAAGTCGATCGCGCAGCAAACCTTCGCGGATCAGCAATTCCTCGTGCAGCAGGACGAAGCGGCGGTGAAGGTCGACCTCGCCAACATCGCCCAATTCGATCTCGACCTCGTCTATTGCCGCATCACCGCGCCGATCGCGGGCAAGGTCGGCTTGCGGCTCGTCGATCCGGGCAACTACGTGACCGCGTCGTCGTCGACGGGCATCGTCGTCATCACGACCGAGAAGCCGACCACGGTGCAGTTCACGGTGCCGCAGGATTCGCTCGCGTCGATCGTGCAGCGTCTGGCCACCGGCGCGAAGCTGCCGGTCACCGCGTATTCGAGCGATAACTCGCGCGAGATCGCGACCGGCACGCTGTACGCGGTCAGCAACCAGATGGCCACCGCGACCGGCACCGTCACCTTGCGCGCGAGCTTCGCGAACGAGGACGAAACGCTGTTCCCGAACGAGTTCGTCAACGTGAAGCTGCTCGTCGACACGATGCAGAACGCGGTGCTCGTGCCGACCGCCGCGGTACAGTCCGGCGCGCCGGGCGACTTCGTCTATCTGGTCAATCCGGACAGCACGGTGTCCGTGCACAAGGTCAAGCTCGGACCGGGCGACGGCAAGAACACGGTGATCGTGTCGGGACTCGCGGCCGGCAACCAGGTCGTGACGGACGGCATGGATCGTCTGAACGACGGCGCGAAGATCCAGCCGGCGCATCCGAAGTCCGCCGCCGCGGCGAGCGGCGCGTCCGCGACCGGCACGTCCGCGACCGGCACGTCCGCAACCGGCACGTCCGCAACCGGCACGTCCGCAACCGGCACGTCCGCAACCGGCCCGAAAGCGCCCGCCGCCGCGTCCGAAGCCGCGCCGGCGTCGAGCGCGGCGGCATCGCCTGCGCCGGCCGCGTCCGAAGCCGCCTCGTCGTAACGGACCCCCGCGCCGATGAACATTTCCCGCCTGTTCATTCTTCGCCCGGTCGCGACGCTGCTGCTGATGATCGCGCTCGTGCTCGTCGGTCTGATCGCGATGCGCGTGCTGCCGGTGTCGTCGCTGCCGAACGTCGACTATCCGACGATTCAGGTGCAGACCTTTTATCCGGGCGCGAGCCCGACGGTGATGGCGACCACCGTGACCGCGCCGCTCGAGGTGCAGCTCGGCGAGATTCCGGGCCTGCAGCAGATGACCTCGTACAGTTCGGACGGGGCGTCGGTGATCACGCTGCAGTTCGATCTGTCGCTGAACCTCGACATCGCCGAGCAGAACGTGCAGCAGGCGATCAACGCAGCGAACAGCTATCTGCCGTCTGGCTTGCCGGCGCCGCCGACCTACGCAAAGGTCAATCCCGCCGACCAGCCCATTCTGACGCTCGCGGTCACCTCGAAGTCGATGTCGCTGACGCAACTGGAGGACGTCGCGAACAACCGCCTCGGCACGAAGATCTCGGAAGTGGCGGGCGTCGGCGTCGTGACGACGAGCGGCGGCAACGTGCCCGCGATCCGCGTCGAAGCCGACCCGCACAAGCTCGCCGCCTACGGTCTGAACATCGACGATCTGCGCACGCTGCTGAGCTATGTGAACGTGAGCCAGCCGAAGGGCAATTTCGACGGCCCCGATCTCGACTACACGATCAACGGCAATGATCAGATCACCGATCCGAAAGACTACCTCGACACCGTAATCGCCTACCAGAACGGCTCGCCCGTATTCATGCGCGACGTCGCGCGCGTGAGCCAGGCCGCCCAGGACGTCGAGCGCGGCGCCTGGTACAACGGCTCGCCCGCGATCGTGCTGAACGTGCAGCGCCAGCCGGGCGCGAACGTGATCCAGACGGTCAACCAGATCATGAAGGAGCTGCCGCAGCTCGAATCGACGCTGCCGGCCGGCATGAAAGTGACCGTGGTGTCGGACAGCACCGGCGTGATCCGCGCGTCGGTCGCGGACGCCGCGTTCGAACTGATTCTCGCGATCGTGCTGGTGGTCGCGGTGATCTTCGTGTTCCTGCGCAACGTGCCCGCCACGCTGATTCCGAGCATCTCGGTGCCGGTCTCGCTGATCGGCACGCTCGCGGTGATGTACCAGCTCAACTACTCGATCGACAACCTGTCGCTGATGGCGTTGATCATCGCGACCGGCTTCGTGGTCGACGACTCGATCGTGATGATCGAGAACATCGTGCGCTATCTGGAAGAGGGCATGTCGCCGCTCGAAGCCGCCCTCGAAGGCGCGGGGCAGATCGGCTTCACGATTCTGTCGCTGACTATTTCGCTGATCGCGGTGCTGATTCCGCTGTTGTTCATGGGCGGCGTGATCGGGCGGCTGTTCAGCGAGTTCGCGGTGACGCTCGCGGTCACGATCGTGATTTCGGCGGTCGTGTCGCTGACGGTGGTGCCGATGCTGTGCGCGCGGATGCTGCGCGCGCAGGCCGAGCGCCATCCGAGCCGCTTCGAGCGCATCAGCGAGGGCCTGTTCGACAAGACGCTCGCCGCCTACGAGCGCGGCCTGCGCTGGGTGCTCGATCATCAGACGCTGACGCTGATGGTCGCGATCGCCACCGTGGTGCTGACCGGCATCCTGTATGTGGTGATTCCGAAGGGACTGTTTCCGGTGCAGGACGTCGGCGTGATCCAGGGCATCAGCGTCGCCGACAACTCGGTGTCGTACGCGGCGATGGTGCAGCGCCAGAGCGCGCTCGCCGAGGCGGTCCTGAAGGACCCGGACGTGGTCTCGCTGACGTCGTACGTGGGCATCGACGGCACCAATGCGACGCTGAACAACGGCCGCTTCCTGATCAATCTGCGCGAGCGCGACAAGCGTTCGGACACCGCCCAGGAAATCGCGCGCCGGCTCGCGCAGGAAGTCGCGCACGTGCCCGGCGTGAAGCTGTTCATGCAGCCCGAGCAGGACCTGACGCTCGACACGACCGTGTCGCCGAACCAGTACAGCTTCGTGTTGCGCGGACCGAGCCAGCAGGCGTTCCAGAAGTACGTGCCGGAACTCGTCGCGCGCCTGAAGCAGATTCCGTCGCTGTCGGACGTGCAGAGCGATCTCAATAGCGACGGCCTGAGCGTGAACGTCGAAGTGAACCGGCAACTGGCCGCGCGCTTCGGCATCACGCCCGCGACGATCGACAACGCGTTGTACGATGCGCTCGGCCAGCGCATCGTGTCGACTATCTTCGAGCAGTCGGCCCAGTACCGCGTAATTCTGGTCGCGAAGCCGGAAACGATGCCGACCGTGCAGTCGATCGGCAATCTGTATCTGCCGAGCCAGACCAGCAGCACGGGTCAGGTGCCGCTTTCCGGCATTGCGAAGATCCAGATCGCGAAGGCGCCGCTCGTGATCAGCCATCTCGCGCAGTTTCCGTCGGTGACGGTGTCGTTCAATCTCGCGAAGGGCGCATCGTTGAGCACCGCGGTCAAGGAGATTCACCAGGCCGAGCAGTCGATCGACCTGCCGCCGTCGATCACGTCGTCGCTGCAAGGCGCGACCGCGGCGTTCGAGGATTCGCTCTCCAGCGAGGTCTATCTGCTGATCGCGGCGCTCGTTGCCGTGTATATCGTGCTCGGCGTGCTGTACGAGAGCTTCATCCATCCGGTCACGATCCTGTCGACGCTGCCGTCGGCCGGTATCGGCGCGCTGCTCTCGCTGATGCTCGCGGGTATGGATCTCGACGTGATCGGCATCATCGGCATCGTGCTCCTGATCGGCATCGTCAAGAAGAACGCGATCATGATGGTCGACTTCGCGCTCGATGCCGAACGCAATCATGGCAAGGCGCCGCGCGATGCGATCTTCGAAGCGTCGCTGCTGCGTTTCCGGCCGATCCTGATGACGACGTTCGCCGCGATGCTCGGCGCACTGCCGATGCTGCTCGGCACCGGCACCGGTTCGGAACTGCGCCGGCCGCTCGGTCTCGCGATCATCGGCGGTCTGACGCTGAGCCAGGTGCTGACGCTGTTCACGACGCCGGTGATCTATCTGTTCTTCGACCGTATGGCCACGCGCGTGAACCGCTGGCGCGCCGAGCGCGCCAGGCGCAACGGCGGCGACGAGCCGGGCGGGCGTCCGCCGGAAGGCGGCGCGGAGGGCACGCGGTGAACATCCCGGCGATCTTCATCCGGCGGCCGGTCGCGACGACGCTGCTCGCGATCGCGATCCTGATCTCCGGCACGCTCGCGTATTTCCGCATGCCGGTCGCGCCGCTGCCGAACATCGCGTTTCCGGTGATCGTCGTGCAGGCCAACATGGCCGGCGCGAGCCCGAACATCATGGCGTCGACGGTGGCCGAGCCGCTCGAGCGGCGGCTCGCGACGATCGCCGACGTCGCGGAGCTGACCTCGATCAGCTATGTCGGCTCGTCGTTGATCATCGTCGAGTTCGGCCTGAAGCGCGACATCAACGGCGCCGCGCGCGACGTCGAGGCGGCGATCCAGGCCGCGCGCGCCGATCTGCCCACCACCTTGCGCAGCAATCCGAGCTACCGCCAGTACAACCCGGCCGACGCGCCGATCATGGTGCTGTCGCTGACCTCGGACACGCTGACCAAAGCGCAGCTCTACGACTCCGCCGATTCGGTGATCCAGCAGCAACTGTCGCAGGTGCAGGGCGTCGGCCAGATCACGCTCGGCGGCGGCGCGTTGCCGAGCGTGCGCGTCGAGTTGCAGCCGGGCAAGCTCAATAGCTACGGGATCGGCATGGAAGACGTGCGCGCGGCGATCAGCGCGGCCAATGCCGACAGCGCGAAGGGGCATATCGACGTCGGCGATCAGCGCTACGTGGTCACGTCGAACGATCAGATCACGCACGCGGCGCCGTATCGCGATCTGGTGGTCGCGTATCGCGACGGTGCGCCGGTGCTGTTGCGCGAGGTCGCCCAGGTGCGCGACTCGAACGAAAACATCCGCAACGCGGGGCTCTTCAACGGCAAGTCGGCGATTCTCGTGATCGTCTATCCGATGCCGGGCAGCAATGTGGTCAGCACGGTGCAGCAGATACGCAACGTGCTGCCGGCGATCGAAGCGACGTTGCCGAGCAGTGTGCATGTCGATGTCGCGATCGATCGCTCGCAGTCGGTCACCTCGTCGGTCAGCGATACAGAGCGCACGCTGTTCATCGCGATGCTGCTGGTGGTCGGCGTCGTGTTCATCTTTCTGCAGTCGCCGCGCGCGACGCTCATACCGGCGGTCGCGTTGCCGCTGTCGATCGTCGGCACCTTCGGGCCGATGTATCTGCTCGGCTATAGCATCGACAATCTGTCGCTGATGGCGCTGACCATCGGCACCGGCTTCGTCGTCGACGACGCGGTCGTCGTGCTCGAAAACGTCGTGCGGTACATGGAGCAGGGGTTGGGTCCGAAAGAGGCCGCGCTGAAGGGCGCGGGCGAAGTCGGCTTTACGGTGATCTCGATGAGCCTGTCGCTGATCGCGGTGTTTCTGCCGATCATCCTGTTTCCGGGCATCGTCGGACTGATGTTCCATGAGTTCGCGATCACGCTGTCGATCGCGATCCTGATTTCGCTGGTGATCTCGTTGACGGTCACGCCCGCGATGTGCGCGTACGTGCTGAGCCGCGACAACGCAGGTCATTCGAAAGCGCGTTGGGCACAGTGGATCGAGCGGCAGTTCGATCGCTTCAAGGGCGTCTACGCACGCACGCTGACGGCCGTGCTCGATCATTCGCTGCTGGTGATCCTGCTGCTGTTCGCGCTGCTGGTCGGCAACGTGTTCATGCTGAAGCTGGTGCCGGCCACCTTCTTCCCCGAGCAGGACACCGGCATCGTGATTGGGCAGATCATCGCCGACCAGAGCATTTCGTTCACGGCGATGCAGAAGAAGCTCGCGCAGTTGCAGTCGATCGTGCAAAGGGATCCGGCGGTGCAGTCCGTCGCGGGCTTTACCGGCGGGCGCGCGCTCAACACCGCCAACGTGTTCATCGAGCTGAAGCCGCTGTCGCAGCGGCACGCAACGGCCACCCAGGTCGTCAACCGGCTGCGGCCGAAGCTCGACGAAGTGTCGGGCGCGCGGCTCTTTCTGCAGGCGCAGCAGGATTTGCGCATCGGCGGGCGGCAATCGGCGGCCGAGTACCAGTACACGCTGACGAGCGACGATTCCGCCGCGCTGTTTGCGTGGACGCCGAAGCTTGTCGCCGCGTTGTCGAAGGAGCGCGGGCGGCTGCTCGACGTGAACTCCGACTTGCAGCAGAACGGCCTGCAGACCTACCTGACGATCAATCGCGCGACCGCCGCGCGCTACGGTTTTGCGCCGAATCAGATCGACAACGTGCTGTACGACGCGTTCGGCCAGCGCACCGTGTCGACGATCTACAACCCGCTGAACCAGTACTTCGTCGTGATGGAGGTCGCGCCTGAGTACTGGCAGTATCCAGAGACGCTGAACCGGATCTATCTGAGCACGTCCGCCGGCAATCCGACCGGCACGGCCGCGACACGGATGCCGCGCGGCACGGTGTCGGCGACGACGACTACCGCGACCACGACCGGCCCGTCGTCGAACACGAACTCGCGCAACTCGGACGCGCAGTCGAACGCGACCAACAACAGCATCGCCAACAGCAAGGGCGGCAGTTCGACCGGTAGCGCGGACAGCACGGCTGCCGAAACGATGGTGCCGCTGTCGGTGCTGACCTCGTATAGGAACAGCCATACGTCGACGCAGGTGAACCACCAGAGCGGGCTCGTCGCCGCGACGATCTCGTTCAACCTGCCGGCCGGCGGGTCGCTGAGCCAGGCGGGCGAGGCGATCAACGAAACGATCCGCGAGATCGGCATGCCCGCGAGCATCCACGGCTCGTTCGCAGGCGCGGCGGCGGCCTATTCGCAGTCGATGGGCGTGGTGCCGCTGCTGATTCTCGCGGCGCTCGGCGTCGTCTACATCGTGCTCGGCGTGCTGTACGAGAGCTCGATCCACCCCCTGACGATTCTGTCGACGCTGCCATCCGCGGGCATCGGCGCGACGCTCGCGCTGCTGATCTTCGGCACGCCGTTTTCGGTGATCGCGATGATCGGCATCATCCTGCTGATCGGTATCGTCAAGAAGAACGGCATCATGATGGTCGACGTCGCGATCCAGTTGCAGCGCCAGCAACAGATGCCCGCGCGCGACGCAATCCACGCGGCCGCGCTGATCCGTCTGCGGCCGATCATGATGACGACGTTCGCGGCCGTGCTCGGCGCGGTGCCGCTCGCGGTCGGCATGGGCCAGGGCGGCTCGCTGCGCCAGCCGCTCGGTATCACGGTGATGGGCGGGCTGATCCTGAGCCAGATGTTTACGCTCTATACGACGCCGGTGATTTATCTGTATCTCGACCGTCTGCGTGCACGGCTCGTCAGATGGTCCGCGGGGCTGCGCTGGAACCGCGACGCGAAGCCGGGACAAGCGGATACGAAGGCATGACGATGAAGATTGCGACTGAACGAATGACAGGATCTCGCGCCGGGCTGCCGAGCATCGCGACGCTCGCCGTCGCGCTGCTGGCGCTATTCAACGCCGGCTGCATGGTCGGCCCGGACTATCACCGGCCGCAGGTCAGCGTGCCCGCCACGTACTCGGAACTGCCGGGCTGGACCCAGGCCGAGCCGAACGCGACCGGCCCGAAGGGCACATGGTGGAGCGCGTTCAACGATCCGTTGATCGACGAACTCGAACCGCTCGTCGCGGTGTCGAACCAGACCGTGCGCGTGGACTACGCGAACTACCAGCAAGCGCTCGCCGAAGTGCGCGCCGCGCACGCGGCCCTGTTTCCGACCATCGGCGCTACCGGTTCGGCGACGCGCGAACGCGCGAGCAGTGGTTCGGTCAGTGCATCGGGAAGCTTCGTCAATGGTGCGACGGCGCGCATCGTCAATTCGGGCTCGCTGGAAGGCAACGTGAGCTGGGCGCCGGACCTGTGGGGCCAGGTGCGCCGCACCGTCGAGGAAAACGCCGCGAGCGCGCAGTCGAGCGAAGCGACGCTCGCGAATGCGACGCTCTCCGAGCAGGTCGCGCTCGCGACCGCGATCATCGAGCTGCGCACCAGCGACGCGAACATCGACCTGTTGCAGCAAACGGTCGTCGCGTATCAGCACTATCTCGACGTCGTCACCGAGCAGGATCGCGCGGGCACGATTCCGCCGAGCGACGTGATCACCGCGCGCAGCCAGTTGAATACCGCGAAGTCCGATCTGATCGCGCTCGGCGTCGCGCGCGCGCAGAACGCGCATGCGATCGCGGTGCTGGTCGGCAAGAACCCGGAAGAGCTGTCGATCACGCATAGCACCGCGATGCCGGCGCTGCCGTCGGCGCCGGTCGGCGTGCCGTCGACGCTGCTCGAACGCCGCCCCGACATCGCCGCCGCCGAGCGCAAGATGGCCGCGCAGAATGCGGCGATCGGCGTCGAGGTGGCCGCGTATTACCCGGACATCTCGCTGTCGGCCGTGGCCGGATTCACGCAGTCGCCGCTGTCCGGTCTGCTGAAGGCCGCGAACTACGTGTGGTCGCTCGGTGGCAGCGCGACCGAGACGCTGTTCGACGGCGGCCTGCGCAGCGCGGATGTCGACGCGGCGAAGGCGGCCTACGACGCGGCCGTTGCCAACTATCGCGGCACGGTGCTGGGCGCGTTCCAGAACGTCGAGGACGATCTGTCCGGCCTGCGCATTCTCGCCGAGCAGGCGCTCGTGCTCGAAACCGCGGTGCGCGACGCGGACCGTGGCGCGGAGATCGCGTTCAACGAATACCAGGCGGGCACCGTCGATTACACGACGGTCGCGATTGCGCAAGCGACGCAATTGACGACGCGGCAGACCGCGCTGAACGTGCAGGAATCGCGCTTGCTGCACGCGGCGTCGTTGTTTGGCGATCTGGGCGGCGGGTGGTCGACCGATGAGCTGCATGATCCGCGGCATCCGGCGGCGGCTTCATCCACGGCACCTTCTTCGGCTTCCTCGCCTTCGGCTGCGTCTGCTTCATCGGCTACGTCATCGGCGACGTCTGCGGCTATCATGCCGGGCGCGCGGCAAGTGCGGCACGATCAAAACGACTAAGGACGAGCATTGGCCAAAGGCATCCACGGGCAAGACGTCAGCGACCCGGTATCGACACCCGAAGACAACGCGCCACACCACGCACCGCCGCCGCGCGAAGTGACCTCGCTCGGCCTCTTTCTGATCTTCGCCCGCATCGGTCTGACGAGTTTCGGCGGCGGACTGAGCGGCTGGTTCATGCGCGAGTTCGTGCACGACCGCCACTGGATGAGCGAAGACGAATTTCTCAACGGCCTCGCGTTGTCGCAGGCGCTGCCCGGTGTCAACGTGAAGAATCTGGCGATCTGGATCGGCTACCGGCTGCTCGGCTGGCGCGGCGCTGTTGCGGGATTCTGCGGCATCATTTTTCCGGCGGCCGTCGTGATCATTCTGCTCGGCGCGTTCTTCTCGGCGATCGCATCGTTTCCGCTCACGCATATCGCGCTCGCTGGCGCCGCGGCCGGCGCGATCGGGCTGTCGCTGTCGATGGCGATCACCGCCGCACGCCGGCTGCCGCGTCGCGTGTTTCCGTATCTGGTGCTGCTCGCGACGTTCGCGGCTGCGGCGGTGTTTCGCGTATCGCTGGTGTGGACCGTGCTGATCGCCGGCGCGTTGAGCGTCGGCTATGAATACGTGCGCGAGGCGCGCCAGCCCTGATCGGCTTTTATCGCCGCTAGTCAAACTTCACAAAAGCTTCTGCCGTGTTCAGAACTCTTATCGCCCTGTTTTCGGTGTTCGCGCCGCTGTCGATCGTCACCGTCGGTGGCGGGCAGGGGATCATCCCCGAAGTGCAGCGCCAGGTCGTCGACGTGCATCACTGGATGACCCATGCGCAATTTCTCAGCGACTTCGCGATCGCGCGGCTCGCGCCCGGTCCTGGCTCGCTGCTCGCGACGCTGATTGGCTATCAGGTCGGCGGACTCGGTGGCGCGCTCGTCGCGACCGTCGCGCTATTTGGGCCGACTGCGTTTCTGATGTATGGCGTCGTGCACGTATGGAACCGGCACGAAGGCGCGCGCTGGCTGAATGCGTTGCAGGCCGGGTTGCGGCCGGTGGCTGCCGGGTTGATTCTCGCGGCCGTCTATGTGCTGATCAAGGAGCTCGAAGGTGGCTGGGTCGCGTGGCTTACCGCGGCGGTTGCGACCGTGCTCGTGATGGGGACGCGTATCAATGCGTTGGTGCTGATCGCGGGCGGGGCGATTGTGTTTTTGCTGGTGCATTTTGCGGGGTTGTTATAGGGCGCGGGGCGGGCGGTCTTATCGTGGCGGTACGTCGTCGGTACGCAGAGTGAGTAAGGTACGGAAGCGGCCACGACGCGCAAACCGCTTACAACGCCGCACGCAGTGCCTCGTCGACGACGGCAAGTCGAGCCGCGATGATCTTGACGAGAAACCGATGAAACTGTTGCGCGGCCGCCGGATCCTGTTGTTCGAGTCCTATGAGAGCGGTCGTCGACAAGCGGCGAACCCGCGTCGGCGTCTCGGCGATCACGTCCGCAATGCGCTGTTGCAGCGTGTAGACCGCCATTTCACCGACAACCGTCCCCGGGCCGAACGAGCGCAGCCGGACCGAGCGTCCATCGTCGAGCGGAAACGAGACCTCGACACGTACGCGCTCGATGAAATACAACCCGTCAGCCTGCTCACCGCGAAGAAAGAGCACCTGTCCCGCGAGCAGGTCATGCACTTCCAGGCATGCCAGCAGCGTGCTCAACGCGCTGGCCGTGAAGTGCGGCGCGAGCATCGCGTGAAAGTCGTAGCCGTGTCCTGTCGCACGCGAGTTCACCGTGAGCAACTGGTCTTCGACCCATTCCAGACCCGCGTCGAGCGAGTCGAACTCATGAATCCGGAGATTGAGGGTCCCGGTCTTCGTGAGCAGGTCGCGCGAGCGCGGCGGCAGCGCGGTCGGCACCAGGTCCGCGTTCTTCGCCGCGCATAGCTGCCTTAGCTTGACGAAGCTGATCGAAACCGACGCATCCATGCCCTGAGTCGATGCGAAATCGAGCACGACGAAACGGACCGGCACCGGATGGCTCTCGGCGAGTCGCCCACGCAGGCTGTGCAGAATCGAATTGGCCGTGCCAAAGAACAGGAACCCCTGCAGGCACATGCCGCAGATCTGCGCACCGAGTTCGCGCAAAGACTGGCTCTCGTCGATGCTGCGCTCCACATTGGACGTCCGTGTGCGCAAATCGAATTCCATCCGTATGCAACTGACCCGGCCGTAGAGCAGCTTGAACGTCACACACGCCGCGACGACGCCTACCGCAACGCCGACTACCACGCCGTAGGCGACGATCGTGCCGAGGCTGGCAGGCACGAGCAGGTACTCGTACCAACTGAGCTTCGCATACGCGCCCACCCGCCCCGCGCTTCCGATGCGGCGATTTTTCGCGTTTCAGCGAGCCCTTTATTGTCGGTGTTTCTGATCAACTTCCACGGAATGCGATCCTGCTGTGCGAGAAGGCGGGCGGCGATTTCACCTGAGCGATCGGGGCTGCTGTCGTCGACGGCGATGATTTCGAAATCGGTGAAGGATTGTGAGAGCAGGGAGTCGAGACAGTGCTCGATATAGTCCTCGACCTTGTAGATCGGCAGCAGAACGCTGATTCTCGGTGCGGACATGGACAAGCTCCTGGAAGTTTGAGTTTCACAGGGCAAAACGATGCCCGTCATTCTAATCGTCAGTTTGCTCTGACGAATCGGCTCGGTGATCTCCAACTGGACCGGTCGTTGGGTCTTCTGCTGCGTGACCATTGCCCGGGAGCCGACGTAGTTACGCCCAACCTCAATCTTCGTCACTATCGTTGTCGTGAAGACCGTAACGACGTTTGTCCCGCCAATCCCAGCGGTGATGACCGGGGAGCCCGGTGATCTTGCGGATCCTGAAACCATCGGCGACATACAGGGCTCCGTCACGCCCGAACACGAGCCCCGTTGGATTCGACAGCATGGCCTGAACGGCGAGACCGCCGTCACCGGAATAGCCCATCGCACCGGTCCCAGCGATAGTCCCAATGATGCCGGTCAGACAGCCTGAAACAGCCACGCACGAATGGGACATTTCATCACACACCTCTGGACCTATCCTGATGCAAGTAGTCGACGGGACGATCCGTCAACGCACATTGCGGGCGATCAGACGGAAGACAGAGTTGGAATATAGTCCTTGTCGCGAAGTCATTCAGAGCATTGACCTGAAGCGCTGAAGATCTGTCGCGTTTATTTGAGGTATGCGTCATCCAGTTCAATAAGCTCTTCGGACCGCAAAATGCCCACGATGTCTGTCAGATTCGTGGCTGGTGGGCCAATTTGACTTCGCAAGCGGTATCTCGGACACCTCAGGGGGCTGTGACCGAGCGACGTGAGTACAGGCTCTCTCTCTCATCAATTCATCGGGATCACATGTCAAGCGGAGAAGCCCTATGGGGCCGTGACGAAGCTCCAAAGCGCAGCGCATTCTGTATCGCTAAACGTGTATTGCGGCATCGCCTTTTTCAGGACGATTCCGGTCGGATCAACGCCGACATTCAAGGCCCGGCAGAACGAGCTCAGATCGTAACGGCTCGGCGGGCCGCCGCGTCGGCGTGTATCGCTGAGCAGATACTCGCTTGTCAACGGGGGACCAAAAGACGCTGCGTTGTCCGCGTGACCATGGCAATTGATACACCGGATAGCATTGTCAGGCAGCATGCGGTCGTCATCGCGTAAGTGCGCCGCCAGCGCGTGCTGCCCGCTAAAAATATCACGTCCCAACTCCATGGATTGCGATGAATCCGCGCCATTTGCCGCGGGTGTGACAGCAACCAAAAATACGGCCGCCGTCACGCATAGTGTGAAGGCGGCCCGATTCAAGGCGCGTGTCATCAGTGGATTCGAATAGTGGTTGAGACGCTCGGTACCCCGTTCGCGTCGATAGCGAATAACATGTAATAGCCGGGCACCGCGACTCCAGAATCACCCGGAATTTGCAACACATACTGGTCTGCGCTCTTCGAATGGTCTGCGCTGTTCGCGCTAAAGCTTAACGGAACGCGTCGCTGCTCGTTGTTGAGCGAATGGGTTGCCGACGATAGACGCATCAGCGCGAAGGCGCTAATCGCCCTGTCGGTGCTCACAGAGATCGATGAGCCGAGACTTGCGTTCGCGGGCGCCGACAGAATCGTGGGGCGTGAAGCTGGTTTACCGTCCGCATTGAGAAGATACGGTGGCGTCAGTATCTCGACGTCCGGGTGGTTGGTCGAACATCCGCCGCACAGCCCCCCACCACCGCTTAAAACGCGCCCGTCCGGCAGAAGCAGCGCGATACTGTGATAAGTGCGCGGGATCTTCTGGGCCGCAAGCGGCGTGAAACTTTCAGTCGCGGGGCTCCAGATCTCTGGCGTCAGAACCGCGTTGTCGTCAGAAAAAGGCTGGGCATAGGTTTGACCGCCAACCACGACGACTTCGCCGTCCGGTAATGCAACGCTGTTGGCAAACGCGCGCTGATAGTTCATTGGAGCTATCGTGCGCGTGTTCGCCGCTCTGCTGCTGATATCTATCAATGTCGCGTTCGACGTCGCGTAGTCGTTTTCGTAGTCAGGCGCACCACCGACCGCGAGGATTTTACGGACGTCATACATGACCGCGTTGCCGGTCATCGCGTCATTGTCAGCTCCTCGATTTCCCGACGCCGATATGCTGCCGGTGCCCGCGGTGCTAATCCACTGCATGGCTCGACTCGGTCCAGCGTGGAAAACCATGCCGTTGGAATCCGCGAACAACCACATATGATTGTCCGCACGATATATTCCTGCCGCATCGTCTGTTACGTCAGGGTCGCCCCAGTTGGCAGTTACCGCGGTATTCTTTCGCCAGCCCGATTTACTCCACGTTTCGCCGCTCTTGCCTCCTAGCCCACCGTTCCATGAGCCCCCCAATGCAAACACATCACCATTGCTCAATGTCACGCTGCCTTGATAGGCTCGGGGAATGTTCATCGGTTTCTGGGATGTCCAGTGTCCTGAGTCGGGGTTAAAAGCACTGACCTTGGCGCTACTCGATCCACCCGTCACCAGGATATCACCGTCGGGAAGATTGGCGATTCCAGGACAAAACATGTCGTGGCCGATATTGCTGACTAACACCTGCGTGCTCGTTTCCGCCACCGGATCGAAGATCGCGGTATAGGTGCCCCCGTTGTTCTCGTGCTTGTTCAAATTCACTTCGCCGCCCGTAAAATCCAGCGGACTATCAGCCGACCAGACCAGCACCTTTCCATTCGGCAGATTAGCCGCTGCCACCGGCACTAGTGGCAAAGAAATCGGGGCAGTCCACTGCGACGGCGGCGCGGTCTGCGCTGCTACATCCTCGCACGTCGCAATCAACATCGACCCGAGGACTATCAGGGCCAACGTTTTTTTGTCCGTTACTGACGACTTTGGATAACTTGCTGGAAACAGATTTCCTTTCATCGCGACGCCCCCTTTTCCGGGTTACATGTATTGCTGGTGTGATCGGCAACTTTGGTCAGGCAAATCACTTCGAACGTATTCAAACTCCCAGTACACCGAGAACATCACAAACTTCTTCGACTCGTGGAAGATCAGCGCTGCGCCAGCGCAACAACGCGTCGTGATCGAAGCAATAGACCTGGGTCGAATGATCGGCGACATTGCGTGGCAGCGATGCGCGCCCCGCCAACTCAGTTCGTGTTCGGTCGACGTCATCTGGCGCCAGCGTGACCGCATTCCATCGCGGACCGGCATTGAAACGCAGGAGCCATTCGTGCAACGCGGACGGTACATCGCCAAATGGGTCGATTCCAATCGAGAGCAAGCGGATGGGATAGCGTGTACGGGCTTGCAGCATCCGGTCTTGAACGGCGCTGAATAGCGCTCCCTGTAGGGGGCAAACCGAACTGCAACCCGTGTAAATCGTCTGCACCGCAGTGATGCCTTCACGCAACAACGCTTCGAGCGTTCGGGTCGTGCCAGTCTGGTCGACTACCGGAACATCGGTGAGGCGAACCGGCGGTCTGACCGGCCCCATGTTTCCATGCTGAGCATGAAGTTTCGCCGATACCGCCGCCGCCACGGCTAGAGCGGTTGCGTGCAACATCTCCCGGCGCGTCCACGCGGTCATGTCACCACCCTTGCAGTGCCGTCCTGATGTATCGAAACGCCAGGCATTGCAACGGACCCATGCGCGACGCCGATCGGAACAAAATGCCGTTGCGGGCACTCGACAAGAAAAAGAGTGCAGCTTTTCATTCCGAGTGCGACACGACTCGCTGGCCTTCTCATCGCAACCTCGCGTCTTGCCCATACCTAAACGATAGTGAGGCTTTCTTTCATATTGGCTTCGAAGATGGAGCTTGGCGAATATTCGCGAATGGCGAATGCTCAGGAAATGTAAGTAGGCGTGTTGCGAACGCTGTCTCGACGGTAAGCATGTCAGGCGGGATCGAGTCCGCTCAACGCGGGATGCGGGGAATGACTTCGAAGCACTCCTATCAGCGGAATTTTCCGCAAATTGCTCTAGGACAATATTTTTCCGCCCCGTTTTGGCCTCACTATGGAGATCGAGCAAGACGACGCGACTCCATATGGAGCCAGCACCCGCCACAACGGAGGAGCAGCGGTGATCGAGCAATGGCGCGAGGCCGTGCGCGCGGTGCACGGCGTGGAATCGAAATACAAGCGGCTGGTCAAGGCGATTGCCGGCGACATCGAGAACACGTCGCTGCCGCCGGGCGCGCGCCTGCCGCCGCAACGCGACGTCGCCGCCGAACTCGCGATCAGCGTACAGACCGTGACCAACGCGTACAAGGAACTGGAGCGGCAAGGCCTGATCCGCTGCGAGGTCGGGCGCGGCAGCTTCGTCGCGGCTCGCGTCACCGAAACGATGTCGAGCTACATGCTCGATACGGCCGAGCGTTCGGTGGTCGACTTTTCGATCGCGCGCATCATTCACACGTCCGAGCATGACGCAATGTGGCGCAAGGTCTGCGCGACGCTGTCGACGCTCGACGATCAGCCGTGGATTCGCGCGTTCCGGCCGATCGCGGGCTTCGAGCATCATCGCCAGGCGGGTATTGCATGGCTCGCGTCGCTCGGCATGCCGGCTTCGGCCGATACGCTGCTCGTCACGAACGGGGCCGCCCACGGCATTTTTCTCGCGCTCGCTTCGCTGGTGGGGCCGGGCGACACCGTGCTGTGCGAAAGCCTGACGGATCACGGCGTGATAGGTTCGGCCAACGTGCTCGGCTTCACGCTGAAGGGCCTCGAGATCGATGAGTACGGCATTCACCCCGAGCATTTCGAGGAGATGTGCGACAGCGAGCGCATCTCGGCGCTCGTCTGCACACCGACGCTGAACAATCCGACCGTTGCGTTGATGCCCGATTCGCGGCGTCGCGCGATTGCGAAAATCGCCGAACGCTATGGCGTATACGTGATCGAGGACGACGTGTACGGGCCGTTGCCGGCCAAACATTCCACGCCCATTTCGAGCCTGATTCCGGATCTTTCGTTCTACTGCACGAGTTTTACGAAGTCGGTGATGGCCGGCTTGCGCATCGGTTATATGACGACGCCGCGCCGGCTCGCGCTGCGCGCCGAGAGCGTGCTGCGCGTGAGCAGTTGGATGGCGACGCCGCCGATGGCCGAGATCGCCACGCGCTGGATCGTCGACGGCACGGCCGCGCGGCTCGTCGAAATTCAGCGCGAGCGGCTCGGGCGGCGTCAGTCGCAATTGCAGCAGACGCTCGGTAAATATGTCCTGGGCGCGCATCCGCAGGCGCTATCGGCGTGGCTGCGGGTGCCCGATCACTGGCGCACCGATCGGCTGGTGCGCGAACTGCGCAACCGCGACATCGCAGTCACGTCGCCCGATCCGTTTCTCGTGCGCGACGCCGACCGGCCCAACGCGGTGCGGGTTTGCGTCGGCGCCGAGGTCAGCGAAGACGCCTATAAAGCCGCGCTCGAAACGATGCGCGACGTGTTCGAGCAGTACCCGCAGGTGCACGATTTCACCTGATCGCGCCGGTGCGCGAATTGCGTAACGCGCTGACCGAAATGAACTAGGACAATAAAAATTCTTTTTTAGAACACTAGACTGGGCTGCATGGAAAGCGATGCGGTCGCGAGTCACTGCGGTTATCTGCGATAGCCGTGCCCGCATCGAATAGCGAATCGACCTCTTTGATGCAGGGCCTGGTGCATGTCCGTTCCATCGTTAGCCGTTCCATTGTCAGCCAGTCTTTCGTTAGCCGACATTTACCGCGCGCGCAGCCGTATCGACGCTCGCGTATGCCGTACGCCGCTCGTCGAATCGCCGAGCCTGTCGGCGCACGCGGGCACGCCGGTTTATCTGAAGCTCGAAACCATGCAGCCGACCGGCAGCTTCAAGCTGCGCGGCGCGACCAACGCGCTCGCGCAGTTGGCCGAGCAGGGCTGCACTCGCGTGGTGACCGCATCGACCGGTAATCATGGCCGCGCGCTCGCGCATGCGGCGCGCGCGCTCGGTATGGACGCGACCGTGTGTCTGTCGCGCCTCGTGCCCGCCAACAAGGTCGACGCGGTACGGGCGCTCGGCGCGCACGTGCGCATTACCGGCCAAAGTCAGGACGAGGCCGAGCACGAAGCATTGCGGCTCGCGCGCGAAGAAGGCTATGCGTACGTGCCGCCATTCGACGATCCGCGCGTGATCGCCGGACAGGGGACGATCGGGCTCGAAATCGTCGAGGCCTTGCCCGATGTCGCGAACATCGTGGTGCCGTTGTCGGGCGGCGGGCTGTTTGCCGGCATCGCGCTCGCGGCGAAAAGCACCAATCCCACGATTGGCTTGACAGGCGTCACGATGGCGCGCGGCGCCGCGATGCATGCGAGTCTCGCGGTCGGACGGCCGGTGCTGATCGAGGAAGTCGACACGCTCGCCGATTCGCTCGGCGGTGGCATCGGACTCGAAAACCGCTATACGTATGCGCTGACGCGCGATCTGATCGACGAGACCGTGCTGCTCGACGAGGCGTCGATCGCGCGCGGCATCGCGCATGCGTATCGGCAGGAACGGCTCGTCGTCGAAGGCGCGGCGGCGGTGGGGATTGCCGCGGTGCTCGATCACGCGCTGCCCGCTGAACGCATCGCGCGCGGGCCGCTCGTGCTCGTCGTGACGGGCGCGAACATCGATATGAATCTGCATCGGCGGATCATACACATCGGCAACGAAACCTCGCAAGCCGCGCCGTCACCGAACTCACACGCCCCATCATGACCTCGATCACGCTCCTTGGCGAAGCCGAGCTTCGCAATCTCGTGCCGCTCGATCTCGCGGCCATCGATCAGATCGAAGCCGCCTTTGTCGCGCTCGCGACCGAGGCGGTCGCGATGCCGCCGATCCTGCGGCTCGATCTGCCCGCGCATAACGGCGAAGTCGACGTGAAGACCGCGTGGCTGCCACGCCTCGACAGCTTCGCGATCAAGGTCAGTCCAGGCTTCTTCGACAACCCGTCGCTCGGTCTGCCGAGCCTGAATGGTCTGATGCTGGTGTTGTCGGCGAAGACCGGGCTGACCGAAGCGGTGCTGCTCGACAACGGCTATCTGACCGCGATACGCACGGCGGCCGCCGGCGCGGTCGCGGCGCGCTGGCTCGCGAAAGCGCACACGCCGCAGGTCGCGGTGATCGGCGCGGGCGAGCAGGCGCGTCTGCAACTGCGGGCCTTGATGCTGGTGCGCCGCGTCGAACACGTACGCGTCTGGGCGCGCGACGCGGCGAGCGCGCTGCGTTTCTCCGCGGAAGTGAACGACACGCCCGGCGTGCGATGCGATGTCGCGACCAGCGTTCATGACGCGCTCGCCGAAGCGGACGTCGCGATTACCACCACGCCGAGCCGCACGCCGCTGATCGAAGCCGCCGATCTGCATCCGGGCCTGCACATCACTGCGATGGGTTCGGACGCCGAGCACAAGAACGAAATCGCGCCGGCCGCGCTGGCGGCGGCGCGCTACGTATGCGACCGCGCGCAGCAAACGCGCGTGCTCGGCGAACTGCATCACGCGCTCGCCGCGGGCACGATGCGTGACGATGCGGCGATCGTCGAATTGGGCCAGGTGATCGCGAAACAGGCCGCGGGCCGCACGAGCGACGCCGACGTGACGATCTGCGATCTGACCGGAACCGGCGCGCAGGACACCGCTATCGCCGCGCTCGCATTGCAGCGCGCGCGTGCCGCGAAGGCGGGAACGACATTTGGCAACGACGCGCCGCCTAGATGACGCGCGATGAACGGCAATAGGCCGCGCAAGCGGCTCAAGAAGGAGTAGCACAGATGCGGGCATCCCCGATTCAACCGACGGTCGATTTCAACGCCGACGGCGAACAGCATGGTTTCCTGAAGCTGCCTCATTCGCACGACGTCTCCGCATGGGGCGCGGAGATGATCCCCATCACCGTGATCAGCAACGGCGAGGGACCGACCGCGCTGCTAACGGGCGGCAATCACGGTGATGAATACGAAGGGCCGATTGCGCTGTCGAAGCTCGCCGCCACATTGAAGGCGAGTGATGTACGCGGGCGAGTGATCATCGTGCCGTTCATGAATTTTCCGGCGTTTCGCGCGGGCACGCGCACGTCGCCGATCGATCACGGCAATCTGAATCGCAGCTTTCCGGGCAAGCCGGACGGCACCGTGACCGAGAAGATCGCCGATTATTTTCAGCGCTATCTGCTGCCGCTCGCCGACTATGTGCTCGATCTGCACGCGGGTGGCCGCACGCTCGACTTCGTGCCGTTCGCCGCGATTCACGTGCTGCCCGACGCGACACAGCAGGCGCGCTGCGAGGCAGCGATGCGCGCATTCGGCGCGCCGTACTCGATGCGGATGCTCGAACTCGACAGCGTCGGCCTTTACGACACGGCCGTCGAGGAAGCGGGCAAGGTGTTCGTGTCGACCGAACTCGGGGGCGGTGGCACGGCGACCGTGCAGAGCGTCGCGATTACGGAGCGTGGTGTGCGCGGCTTTCTACAGCATGCTGGAATCATCAGGCAAGACGAAGCAATGGGTCACTCGAGGGCGAGCGCGCCGCGCACGACGACGCTGCTCGATATGCCCGACGGCACCTGCTACACGACGAGCGAGCACGACGGCCTGCTCGAACTGTGCAAGGACCTCGGCGACATGGTCGACGGCGGCGAGGTGATCGCGCGGATTTACGACGCGAAGCGCACCGGCGCCGCGCCGATCGAATATCGCGCGCGACGCGGCGGCATGCTGGCCGCGCGGCATTTTCCGGGGCTCGTGCGGATCGGCGACACGGTTGCGGTGGTCGCCGACGTGCTCGAACGAGGCATACCGGTAACGGTCTGAACGCGCGATGAGATTCGACCGCTACGATCTCGCGATTTTGCGCATTCTCGCACGCGATGGACGCATCACGAAGTCGCGCCTCGCCGAAGAAATCAATCTGTCGATTTCGCCGGCATGGGAGCGCGTGAAGCGCCTCGAAGAAGAGGGCGTGATTCGCGGGTATCGCGCGGATATCGATTGGGTGCGCGCGTTCAAGGGCAGCCGCGTGGTGGTCGAGGTCACGCTCGCGCGTCATACCGCGCCGGACATGCGGCGCTTCGAGGAGCGCATCGCGGCCGCGCCCGAAGTCGTGCAATGCCTCGCGACGGGTGGCGGTGTCGACTATGTGATGCACGTGCTGTCGCGCGATATCGACCACTATCAGCGCTTCATCGATACGTTGCTGACCGACGAATTGGGCATCGAAAAGTACTTCACCTATATCGTCACGAAGGTGGTGAAAAGCGGGGCCGAAGGCTTGCCCGAATGGGCGGAACAATCGATTGGCGAGAACGGCTGAGTGGCGCGCTACTTGCGGTCGACGTACGACGAAAAGCCCCACCCGAAAAAACGATAACCATGTGGCGAATTGCAGAAAGAACGTAGCCTTCGAGAAGCGACAACAAAAAAAACCGCAGTGCCGCCGGACCTACAGTGATAGCAGACATCGCACACAGGAGGTCGTCATGTTGCTGGGTCATCCGGTCTTATTCAAATCGCTGTGCTACGTGGATGGACGCTGGGTTCATAGCGCGAGCGCCGCGAGCGTCGCGGTGCAGAATCCCGCGAATCAGGAAGTGCTCGGCCATGTGCCGATGCTCGACGCGGCGCAGATCACCGCCGCGGTCGATGCCGCGCAGCGCGCGTTCGACACGTGGCGCTGGGTGCCGGTCGCCAAACGTTCGGCGCTGCTGCTGCGCTGGCATGAACTGATTCTGCGTCATCAGCAGGATCTCGCCGCGATTCTGTCGCTCGAACAGGGCAAGCCGCTTGCTGAAGCGCGCGGCGAAATTGCGTATGGCGCGAGCTTCGTCGAATGGTTCGCGCATGAGGTGCGGCGCCTGAATGGGCGCACGATTCCGACGCATATCGATGGCGCTCATCTGGGCACGATCATCGAGCCGGTCGGCGTGGCCGCGCTGATCACGCCGTGGAATTTTCCGTGCGCGATGCTCACCCGCAAGGCCGCCGCCGCGCTCGCCGCCGGTTGCACGGTGGTCGCGAAGCCCGCACACGAGACGCCGTTCTCCGCGCTCGCGCTCGCGCAACTCGCCGAAGAAGCGGGCTTTCCGGCCGGCGTGTTCAACGTCGTGCTCGGCGAGCCGCAAATGGCGATGGAAACGCTGGTTTCAGATAGCCGCGTGCGCTCGGTCAGCTTCACCGGCTCGACGCGTGTCGGCGCGCTAGTGATGCAAACGGCCGCACGGGCAGGCATCAAGAAGACCGCGCTCGAACTGGGCGGCAACGCGCCTTTCATCGTGACCGAAGATGCGGACCTCGAACACGCCGTGAGCGTCTCGGTCGCGGCGAAGTTCCAGACCTCGGGCCAGGACTGCTGCGCGGCGAACCGGATCTTCGTCGCGCGTTCGTTGTATGAAGCGTTCGTCGCGCGATATAGCGATGCCGTGAAGGCGTTGAAAGTGGGCGGCGCATTCGACCCGAACGTGGACGTCGGCCCGCTGATGCACCAGGCCGCGTTCGACACGACCGTGCAGCGCGTCGCCGACGCGCGTGAGAAGGGTGCGCGCGTCACGGTAGGCGGCGCGGCGCACGAGCGCGGCGGCTGGTTCTTCGAGCCGACCGTGGTCGCCGATGCGGCGCCCGGCATGCGCATTTACGACGAAGAAAATTTCGCGCCGATCTCGGCGGTCACGCCGTTCGATTCGCTCGACGAAGTGGTCGAACGCGCGAACGACACTGAGTATGGACTCGCCGCCTACGTGTGCGCGAGAGATCTGAACACCGTGTTTCAACTGATCCGCCGACTCGACTTCGCGATGGTGTCCATCAACGGCGCGAAGTTCACCGGCGCACCGATTCCGTTCGGCGGCATCAAGTCGTCGGGGCTTGGACGCGAAGGCGGCGTCGAAGGCTTCGAGCCGTTCGTCGAGACACGTTATTTCTGCCTTGGCCAGCTTGGCTTGCCGGTCAGCGACAGCGCCCCCGCTCGTGCCCCTGCACATGCGATGGCGACGGACGCAACGGCCTGAACCTACCGATTCATTCATCCAGACATCACACGAAGGAGCGACCCATGACTCAATTCGATCAACTGCTGAGCGCCGATCGCGCGCATTTCATGCATCCGTCGACGCACGCGCACGATCACGCGAGCGGCGCGCTGCCGGGCCGGATCGTGACCGGCGCGAAAGGCATCCGTATCGAAGACCATCAAGGCAAGTCTTTTATCGATGCATTTGCCGGTCTTTACTGCGTGAACATCGGCTATGGCCGAACCGAAGTGGCCGAGGCGATTTACGAGCAGGCGAAGAAGCTCGCGTATTACCACACGTATGTCGGCCACTCGACCGATACGATCATCGAGCTGTCGTCGCGCATCATCGACTGGTCGCCGCAGGGCATGAAGAAGGTGTACTACGGCATGTCCGGTTCGGACGCGAACGAAACGCAGATCAAGCTCGTCTGGTACTACAACAATGTGAAGGGCCGCCCGAACAAGAAGAAGATCATTTCGCGCGAGCGCGGCTATCACGGCTCGGGCATCGTCACCGGCAGTCTCACGGGATTGCCGAGCTTCCACCAGTTCTTCGATCTGCCGATCGAGCGCGTCAAGCATACCGTGTGTCCGCACTGGTATCGTCGCGCGCCGGCCGGTATGAATGAAACGCAGTTCGTCGCGTACTGCGTCGACGAACTCGAAAAACTGATCGCGCGCGAAGGCGCCGACACGATCGCGGCCTTCATCGGCGAACCGGTGATGGGCACGGGCGGCATCGTACCGCCGCCGGCCGGTTACTGGCCCGCGATCCAGCAGGTGCTGAAGAAGCACGACATCCTGTTGATCTGCGACGAAGTGGTGTGCGGTTTCGGCCGGCTCGGCTCGAAGATGGGTGCGCAGCACTACGGCATTCAACCCGATCTGATCACTGTCGCGAAGGGTTTGACGAGTGCTTACGCGCCGCTGTCCGGCGTGATCGTCAGCGAAGGCGTATGGGACGTGATCGATAAGGCATCGCAGGAATCGGGTGCGTTGGGGCATGGCTGGACCTATTCGGGTCATCCGATCTGCGCGGCGGCGGCGCTCGCGAACCTCGATATTCTCGAACGCGAGAACCTCACGCAGAATGCGGCGCAAACCGGCGCTTATCTGCTGGAGCAATTGCATGCGGCGTTCGACTCGCATCCGCTCGTCGGCGAAGTGCGCGGCGTGGGCATGCTGGCCGCGCTGGAGTTCATGGCCTACAAGGATGTCCGCACGCCGTTCGATGCGGCGCTGAAGGTCGGGCCGCGTGTGTCGGCTGCCGCGATGCAGCGTGGACTGATCGCGCGGGCGATGCCGCACGGCGACATTCTCGGCTTTGCGCCGCCGCTGGTGACGTCGCGCGGCGACGTGGACGAGATCGTGAAGCTGACGCGCGAGGCGGTGGATGAGGTGGCGTCGCAGGTGTTTGCGCCGGCTGCTTCGCTTTGATGAAATGAGGTGAACGAGAGCCCCGGCCGCTGCGATGCGGTTCATGGTCGGGGCTTTCATTTACTTCGTGCGGTAGTGCCGCCATAGCTTCATGATGGCCACATAGGCAAGCGCTGCCACGATCAATTCAATAGTCACCCACACTACGAAATATAGAATCCGAAGCACGCCACCATGCGAGCGCCTCGCTTTCCGTCCACGGACAGGTGTATGGGTGGACATAATGGATCGACAGAACGAAAAGGCCGAAAAATAGCGCGACCTGAGATCGCAAGAACAGCTACTTTGGCGCTGAAAGATTCAGTCGCGCGGCCAGATCCGGATGCGCTTCGCCTAGACATCGAAGTGCCAGCGCTCCAAGCTTGCGGGCCGATTCGTCATCCAATGGAGTTTCCGGTGCTTCAGGAATATCGAGGAACATCGCCCGATCCAAGGTTGATTGAATAGCACGACGCGACACGTTGCTCATTTTGAGCGTATTCGTGTCGTCGTCGTAGATAAAGACGATAGCAAGGTCTCGGACCATCAATAGCCTCTGCACTGGTTGTATGTTTCAAAAGCACGTTGCTCGCACGCAAAGCGAGTTCTCAAATCGCCCCCGTATGTTTTTGACAGCATCTTGCACGCGATCATATTGCGCTCATATTCCATCTCGCACTCGATCTCTTGTCGTTCGCTCACACCGCGTGCACCAAGGATCGTCACATCTCCGCCTGTCGAAGTGTCAGAATACTCGAACGGCTGGGCATTGCCCAGATTCTGCGGCACGCGCGGGCTGCTGCCATATTGCGAGCGTGCCATGCTAGCGTCGTCCGCTTGTTGCGCGCGCCCGCGACAATCGCACGCCCATGCGTAACCTAGGGCTTTGGCCATTGCGTAACCGGTCGAATACGACCGAAGCCTATCCTGCGGAAACCATTCGCCGGTTTCGACGTTCAGTGCCATTGCGGATGGCATTGGCGGAGTTGACGATAAGCATTGTCCAACGGCAAATGAACCTGAGGCCCACAGGGTTCGTATCGACGATTCGCCGATAGGCGGCGAGTCCGTCACAGGAGGCGATTATCGACGGATGATCGTCGATTTGAACGAAACCACGATCCGCACCCGACTTGGAAAATTCTGATTGCCACGGCCGAAAAAAAGCCCGCCTTGCTGGGCGGGCTCGCATATTCCTATTGCGCCGAGAGTTACCGAAAGCTAATGCGCGGCTTCGCCGCCATAATGCCGATCCGGAATCACAACGATATTCCCCACAAAGCGCTTCTCCATAAACCGCGTCTGCGCGTCATGAAACTTCGACAGCGGATAAGTCGCCGCGAGAACCGGGCGGATCGTCCCGTTCTGAATATAGTCGAGCACGCGTTTGAACGCACCGCGCGTGCCCTGCGACGATCCATTCAACTGCAACTGCTTCAGATACATCGTGCGCAGATCGAGCTGCACGACCGGCCCCGCGATCGCGCCCGCGGTCGTATATCGTCCCTCAGGCCGCAACACGTTCAACAGCTTGCCGAACAGTGCCCCGCCGACAAGATCGGCGACTACATCGACGGCCCGCCCCTCGGTCATCCGTTCGACGTCCCCGACGAAATCGCCGCTGTCGCGCAGCATCACCCCTTGCGCACCGAGCGCTAGCACGGCTTCTTCCTTGCCCTTGCTGACCACCGCATACGGAATCGCGCCGCGCGCGCGGCATAGCTGGATGATGGCCGAGCCGACACCGCCGGACGCGCCGGTAATCAGCACCGTTTCGCCGCGCTTGACGGCCGCGCGCTCGATCATCTGCTCGCCGGTGTGATAAGCGCACCAGAACGTGGCGAGTTCGGCGTCGGAATAGGTGCAGTCGACCCGATGCGCGTTTTCCGCGGGCACGGCCGTGTATTCGGCGTAGCCGCCGTCGCGGCCGTGGCCGATGTAGTCGATATCGGCGAGGCTGTCGTCGTCGCGGTTGTAGATCGACGCGTCGACGATCACGCGCTCGCCGATACGCGCGTCGCTGACGCCGCGACTCACCGCGACCACGCGTCCGACGATATCCGCGCCCTGAATGTGCGGAAACGTCAGCGTCGAGCGGCCGCGTCGCCACGTCGACACCGCTTGCGGATCGTCGTCGGTGCCGTAGGCGCCCTGGCGTACCCACACGTCGGTATTGTTGAGACCGCATGCGGTGACGTCGATCAGTACCTCGCCAGCCGCGCACGAGGGCACCGGCACGTCGTCGCGATAGACGAGTTTGTCGAGGCCGCCGTGCGCGGTCAGCACGACGGCCTTCATCGTTTTCGGAAGCATGTTTCCCCTTTCGTTGAAACGGGCGTCGTGCTTCGCGAGTTCACGCGGGCACGACGCCCGCGCGATCAAGGTTTGACGAACAGCTTGCGTGGCGTCCTGCAAAAGGGCTCGACGCCGGTCCGCGTAATCAGAATGCTCTCGGTGATTTCGAGGCCCCAGTCGTCGAGCCACAGGCCCGGCATGAAGTGAAACGTCATGCCGGGTTCGAGGACGGTCTTGTCCCCAGGGCGCAGGCTCATCGTGCGCTCGCCCCAGTCCGGCGGATAGCTCGCGCCGATCGGATAGCCGCAGCGGCTGTTCTTCTCGATGCCGTATTTATGCAGCACCGCGAAAAATGCATTGGCGATGTCCTCGCAGGTATTGCCCGGTTTCGCGGCGGCGAGCCCGGCTTCGATCCCTTCGACCACCGCGCGTTCGCCTTCGATGAAATGCTTCGGCGGCTTGCCGAGGTAGACGGTGCGCGACTGCGGGCAGTGATAACGCTTGAAGCAGCCGGCAATTTCGAAGAACGTGCCGGCGTCCTTCGCGAACGGCGTGTCGTCCCAGGTCAAATGCGGGGCGGCCGCGTCGGCGCCGGTCGGCAGCAGCGGCACGATCGCCGGATAGTCGCCGCCATAACCGTCGATGCCGGTAATGCCTGCCGAGTAGATCTCCGCGACGAGGTCATTCTTGCGCATGCCCGGCTCGATTCGCTCGACGATGTGCGCGTGCATCTTCTCGACGATGCGCGCGGCCACGCGCATGTACTCGATCTCGCGCGGCGATTTGACCGCGCGTTGCCAGTTGACGAGGCCGGTTGCGTCCTGCCACTTCGCATCGGCCAAATGCGCGACGAGCGAGCGATAAGCGGCGGCGCTGAAATAGTAGTTGTCCATTTCGACGCCGATCTTCGCGTTGGCCCAGCCGCGCGCCGCGATCACGTCGCGCGCGAGGTAGTCCATCGGATGACGCGCAGTGGATTGCACGAAATGATCCGGATAGCCGACGATCTGATCGTGCTGCATGAAGACGGTGCGCTTGGCACCATTCGCGTCCTGACCGCGGCCGAACCAGACCGGCTCGCCATCCAGCGCAAGCAGCACGCACTGATGCACGTAAAACGACCAGCCGTCATAGCCGGTGAGCCAGGCCATATTGGTCGGGTCCGACACGATCAATAGTTCGATGCCGGCCGCTTGCATGGCCTTGCGCGTCTTGGCAAGACGCGCGGCGTACTCGTCGCGTTCGAACGGCAGGCGCACGACGGGCGCCGCGATTCGCGATTCGTGTTGCGTCGTATCTGACATCTTCCCCTCTCTCTGAGCGTGACGTCGTCGCGGAAAGTGGCGCCCGGTGCAAGTGAACGGGGCGTCCACGGGTATCTCTCGCCGCAGTCTAATGCCGCGAAAAAACACCGCTGAATGTGCTAGTTCAATGTTCGTGACGTTATCGACGGACGGTGGATGTTTGTTGCAGTGCACGCTGCGCCGCCCTTGTCCGCGCGTAAAAAGAATTGTTCTAGAGCAATCTGGATCGCAAATATGGCTGCGTATTCTGGTTCGCACCACACGTACGACGAACGGGATCGAATCGATATGAACACCGCGCGAGTCACCGATCTGTTGAACGCTTCAGGCATCGCCCCGGCAAGTCTTTCCTCCGAGGAGCGCGCGGTCGCCCCCGCAAGCACACCGGCGCGCCGAGACGAAAGCCCGGCGAGCAAGCCATTGATCCGGCTCGACCGGATCACGAAACGATATGGCGCGCTGACCGTGCTCGACGAACTGTCGCTCGACGTGATGCCCGGCGAGAAACTCGCGCTAATCGGTCCGTCGGGATCAGGCAAGACGACGATCCTGCGCATCCTGATGACGCTGGAGACGATCGATGGCGGCCATATCGAAGTGGACGGCGAACAGTTGTTCCATATGCCGCGCGGCGGCCAGATGGTGCCCGCGAACGAACGGCATCTGCAGAAGATGCGCGAGAAGATCGGCATGGTGTTTCAGCACTTCAATCTGTTTCCGCACAAGAGCGTGCTCGACAACGTGACGCTCGCGCCGATGCTGACGAAGGGCGAGAGCCGTGAATCGGCCGAGAGGCGCGCGCTCGACCTTTGCGGCGAGAACGAGGCGAGGCCACAGCAGGGTCATTTGATGACGCTGCCGTTGCTGACGCGCTGAGAGCGCTGCGCGACGCCAATCATGTTGTTTTTCCCGAACGCGCGCGACGCGTCGCCGACGCACGCGTACGGATTACCGCATCCGTTGCAGGCTTTATGGAAAACCCCGATGCCTGCATCGTCCTAGAACATCGTTGCAGGCGCGGGTCGCCGGTATCGTGGATTCGGGCGACATTGCCTGTGTCGCATAGAGACACCCCAGGAGAAGACATGCACTACGTACATTCATGGAACGCGCAGAGCGCGCAACCGCAGGCGCGCAGCTTGCTGCGACGCGCAATCGCGGCGTCGGCACTCGGAAACGCGACCGAGTGGTTCGACTACGGTATTTACGCCTACGGCCTGAGCTATATTTCGGCCGCGTTGTTTCCCGGCAGCACCGCGCAGGCCACGTTGTTCGCGCTCGCGACGTTCGCCATTTCGTTTCTCGTGCGTCCGCTAGGAGGATTGTTCTGGGGGCCGCTCGGCGATCGCCTCGGCCGCAAGCACGTACTCGCGTTGACGATCATCCTGATGTCGGTCGCAACGCTGCTGGTCGGACTCGTGCCGACTTACGCGAGCATCGGCTGGTGGGCACCGGTTATCCTCGTCGTTCTGCGGATGATCCAGGGCTTTTCGACGGGCGGCGAATATGGCGGCGCGGCGACTTTCATGGCCGAATACGCGCCGGACAATAAGCGCGGCTTTTGTGGCAGCTTCCTCGAATTCGCGACGCTGTCGGGCTTCTCGCTCGGTGCGTTTCTGATGCTCGGTTGCTCCGTCGTGCTCGGCAACACGGCAATGCATGCGTGGGGATGGCGTCTGCCGTTTCTGATTGCAGCGCCGCTCGGCCTGATCGGTTTCTATCTGCGCTCCAGGCTCGAAGACACGCCGGTCTTTCGCGAGCTCGAACAAACGATGCACAAGGAGCAGCATAGCTGCGTCACGCTGAAGGCATTGCTGCGCGACTATTGGAAACCGCTGATCCAACTCGGTGGACTCGTGGTTGCTTTGAATGTCGTCAACTACGTGCTGCTCGCCTATATGCCGACTTTCATGCAGAAGCAGCTCGGCATGAGCGACAACATGTCCCTGCTCGTGCCGCTGATCGGCATGCTCGCGATGATGGTGTTTCTGCCGTTCGCGGGCACGTTCTCGGATCGCGTGGGACGCAAGAACGTCTGGTGGTTTTCGCTGATTGGCCTGTTCGTCGCGGCGATTCCGATGTTCCTGCTGATGAAGCTCGGCGTGGTGGGCGCGTTCATCGGCTTTGCGGTGCTCGGGCTGTTGTACGTGCCGCAACTGGCCAGCATCTCGGCGATGTTCCCCGCGATGTTTCCGACCCAGGTCCGTTACGCGGGGATGGCGATTGCGTATAACGTGTCGACGTCGATTTTCGGCGGCACGGCGCCGATGGCGAACGAATGGCTGGTCGCGCATACGGGCAATGCGCTGGTGCCCGCTTATTACATGATGGCCGCGTGCGTCGTGGGGGCGATTGCGTTGATCTACGTGCCTGAAACGCGCGGGTGTTCGTTGCGCGGGCAAGGCATTCCGGGGAAGCAGGAAGTGATCGGTTGAAGTGACATGGCGTGGCCAACCGCGTATCGATGCAGTTCGGCCACGCGCGTTTGATTGAGCGTCTATTTCAGCTGGCTTTGCGCGAGCCTCGACTTCAGCAGTTCGTATTTCTCCCGCGACGTATCCGCGAATGCCGCCTCACGACTCGAACGCGTATCGTCGAATGGAATCGGCTCGGCAAACTGGCTGACCGTCAGATCCCATCTGCTGCCGTCGATCAGGTTGTAGAAGTGCGTGCCCCCCGACGTACGTGTCGTCAGAATCTCGCCACCGAAATAGTCTTGCATGATCAGAGACGTCACGCTGCAATGATTCTGCGCGGGATTCGTCGACGACCACGCGTGCGTGGGGCTCGACGTATCGCCGGCCCATACGCGTGCAAGCACGCGGTATAGATCGATGGGCGTCGCAAAGGGCTTCGATACGGCAGGCGTCTGTGCTTCCTGTGTCATGGCGGCAATCCTTCGTTCGATGAGCGGATAAGGTCGTGGAAAACAAAAAGCCCCGTCGTTGCCGGCGGGGCTTTCTGGCGCATGTCGCTGCGAATGATGTCTAGCGGCGTATGCGTATGCGAGTCCCCACAGGCACTCCCACGCGGGCATGCGCATGATGATGCTTTGCAGTCGGGCGGTACTTGAGGGCTTGCATAGTGAGCGAGTGTGCCTTCGATCGCGCGACGCGTCAACGAATCATCGATAACTGCGTCGCGCTGACCGTGCTTACGACTTCGCGCCGCTCAGGATCGCGAGGCTCGGGCAGTAGTGCGTCGCGCTCAGATACGCGGCCTGCTGCGAGCGCACGCCTGCGCTGCTCGACGTCGGCGGATCGATGAATACCTGCGCGTTGTTCGATCCCGCCGGTGCCGTCAGCGTCATCGTCACTTTCCACCAGTTGCCGGATTTCACCGCGCTTAGCGCCGTCGCTTGCCCCGCGCCCCACGTGCCGCGCACGATCGCGCCGGTGTTGGTGTTCAGCACCCAGCCGAACTCGGTGCCGCTCGGGTCGTCGGTCTGGATCGAGCCGCCGGGGAACACCGTCGCGTTGGTGGTGGCGAGCACGTAGTCGGTGAACGTGTACGACTGGCCGCCCTGCACGCGGATCACTTCGTGAATGTTCGACACGGCCGAACCGTTCGTGCTCGTGACCGTCGCGGCGCCGCGATCGACGCCGGAGATGTCGGTGGCGGGCACAGCGGTGCCGCCGCTCGACTGGAACCACGCATCCGGCGTCGCGAGGCTGAGCGGCGAATTGATCAGGTTGTTCGCATAGCATGCCGACGCGGTCGCGTTGGTCGGCGGCCCGTAGAAGCTCGCGATGCTCGCCTGGATCGCGTTGTCGGTCGTATCGGACGTCGCCTTCGTGATGATCGCGCCTTCGAAAAACTGAATCGGCGCGGCGCTGCCGTCGCCGCCTTCGCCGAGCGACAGACCGCCTTGCCATTGGCCATTGAATGCGTGACCGGCGTCGTTGCCGAAGATCAGCGCTTCAGGTGGCGCCTGATCGTACAGCGACGTCAACACGCTTTGCGAGGCGGAGCCGCCTTTGACCGCGAACAGATTCGACGCGGTGACCGGCGAGTACTTCGACAGCACCGTCACGAACTTCTCCTTCGCCGGCTGCTGCGGACCATACAGATAGACGCCGGCTTCGGCATCGACGCCCGGCCAGTTGGTATCGAGCGCATTGCACACCGGGTCCTTCACGTTGGACGGCTGGATCGAGTCGCCGTCGCAATAGCCGAACACGGCCGCGTTGCCGTTCGAGAACGCGAGCGCGAACATTTCGCCTTCCACTTCGCCGTGAGAATAGGTGCTCGGATTCGCGCTGTTCTCCATGTTGCCGTAGGTGCCGCAGCAGGTCGACGACTGGCTGTAGTGCGCGCCGGCCACCATGTACTCGGCGATTTCGCTATCGCCGATCGACTGGTTCACCGTGCCGAAACGTTTGCGATAGGCCTGGCCGGCCAAGGTGCCGAGAGCAGGAATCTGCACGCCGTTCGTCGTAACGAGAGCGAGTTTGGCCGGCGTACCGGTAAGCGCGGGCAAGTCGTTGCCGATCGTCAGTTGCTGCGTCGGCGCCTGCGCGGTCAAGGCGGTCGGCGGTTGCGCCAACTGAACGGTCAAGGCGCCGGAGGTGCCAGGCAGCGTGATGGTCGCGAAGCCGTTGAGGACCGGTACGGTGGTCGTTTTGCTGCCGTTCTGTACGGTGAGCGATTCCGTGCCGTCCTGGTTCAGCGTCAGCGTCGCGGGGACATTGCCGAACGCGCCGTTTTTCAGCGGCGCGACCAGATCGATCTGATCGTAGATGTAGGTGACCGAGCAGGTGGTGTTGTTACAGAAGGATTGCGTGCTCTGCACATTCGCCGAGCCGACCAGCGAGCGGTCGCCGCCCTTCAGCGTGCTGTTGGTGTACGGATAGACGTCGAGGGTCGTGTTGTCGGACGCGCGTTGAATCTGGAACAGCGGGCCCGTGTAGTTCTTCGTCAGCAGTCGGGTCACGCTGTGCGCGGCGGAGCAGGGCGTGTTGGCCGTGGCGGCGGCGTCGCAGGGCAGTGGAATAGCCGTCGTCGCGTTGTTGTCCGCCGATGCATTCGAATTCGATTGCGATGCATTGCTGATCGGCGCCGGGTTCGAGGTGGCCGCGTTCGCCACCGGCGATGTCGACGCGCCGCTATTGTCGCCATTGCATGCGGCGAGTCCGACGGCCATCGCCAGCCAGACCGCCACTAATCCCATTCTTCTGGACATCATGACCCCTCCTGTTGAACCGCTGATCGGTTGAAAACACTTAGTTGATCTAGATAAAGAATCGAGACAGCCCGTAGGCCGGCGCCGAACGTCCGGCAGGTAATAATATTAGTCAATAATATTGATTTGACGGCATGGGGTAATCCCCCATACGAGCTGGATGAAAATGAAAGAATCCGGACTGCATGCGGCATACGTATTCCGCATAGGCTAGAGTCTTTATTGAATTATTACTAATATTTTGTGCAGCGCGGCATGCTGCATGCCGGTCTGCGCGAGGGTGTGAAGCGAAGGGATAGAAATGAACGTGGCGCGCGTCGAATCAGGCGTTCGACCGCGGATGGCTTGCGCCGATGTGCTTCAACGCAATTCAACCGCCGGACAGAACCGTGTCCTCGACTTCGTAGCGCTCATTGCCAACTGAAATCAGATTGATGCCGGCATGCTTGCGCGTCAGCGTGTCGCCGGGCATCGGCCGATCGCTCGCGGACGCGGCCGTGCCCATCACGCGACCGTCGACGCCAAAGAAAATCGCCCGCGTCGTGCCGTCGGGCCAGTAGACCACGACCGTAGTCGATCGATCGCCGTGATGCACGACGCCGAACTTGCACATCGTTTTGGTCTGTCCGTTGCCGCGCTCGCACGGCAACGTGCCGCTCGCGCTGATAGGCGATTCCTTCACGGGCCCGTGGCCGTTCTGCGAGCCGGCCTGAGCGCTTTCAGTCGAAATCGAAATCAGCGTCACGCCTTCCGCTTCGCCGACCACGCGCGCGTGCCGCTGATGCCCGACGATCGCGCGCACGGCGGCGCCGTCGCGCGAGCCCGGACAGCCGACCAGTATCGCCATATGGTCGAGATAGTTCACGGTCGCGGCCGACTCGCCGAGCCGCCGGCATGCATCGCCCGAGTGCGGATAGCCATCGCCGAGCACGACGAACGACGCGGGCCATTCGAACGGTTTCTCCATGCCAGCGGCCTGCGCGGAAGTCGAAGCGCCGGCGGCACCGAAAGCCATCGCCGCAATCGCCGCGTACGGCGCCGAAGCAAAAGACCGGGTCGTGCGTCGCATCGAAGTTCTCCTCGGCTTGCTCACGTTCGAGCCGCGCCGGCCGCCAACGCGGCCTGCGCCCGTTGCAGCCACTCGCGATTGTGCTCGCGCGCGTGGCGCGGCCAATGTTTGGCGTCCTGCACGATTTCCGCATAGAGCGCGCCGGCGCGGCGGCGGTCCGCATCTTCCGGTTGCGCGGCGAGCCAGTCGGCGAACAGGCAGCGCGGCGCGACGTCGGTCGCGCAGGTCAGCGCCTGTTCGAATGCCGCGCGTGCGCCCGGCGCATGCCGCGCGGCCAGCGTGCGCGCGTACAGCAGCGCCGGCTCGCCCTGGTTGCGTGCCCGCGGATTGACCGAGAACAGATCCGCCAACGTCGCATCCGCGGCCGTGTAGTCGCCGAGCGCGAACTGCGAGCGCGCGAGACCGAGCAGCAGCGCAGGATCGTTTGCAAATGGGCCGTTCGCCGCGGTCTGGAAATGTTCGAGCGCTTCGCGCGGATTGCCGGCCGCGAGCAAGGCCTCGCCGAGCCGCATCCGATGCTGCACGGTCGGCGCGCGGTCGAAATCGGCGCGCGCTTCACGCAGCGCGCGATTCGGATCGACGAATTGCGTGATCGCCTGCGTGGCCACCCGCGCGCCGCGCGAGTGGCGCAGATCCGGCAGATAGATCGCGAAGAAGTACACGACACTGCCGAGCAGCGGAAAAGCAAACAGAATGAATAGCCAGTAGATGCCCTGGTTATTGCGCATCGCGTGGACGGCGAAAAAGATCGCGATGAAAACGTGAAGACCAATTCCAAAAAAGTAGGGCATATCGATTCAACCTTCGAGCATGAGGAAAAGCGCGCCGCGAGCCCGTCTTTGGCGTAACCGGGCCCTAATGCAGCGAACCGACCCGCAGATACGCGAATAGAAGCGACAACGCCACGACGATCACGCCGGTGGCAACGACGAGACGGTTGGCCAACAGTCGGCGCATCGCAAGTCTCCTAGACGAAACTGTAGCGTTCGGAATGGTAGCGGATGCGCGGCACTTTCATTTCGCCGAGCGCCGTTTCGATCGCATCCATCATGGAGTCCGGGCCGCAGATGAAATACTCGTGATCGGCGAACTCGGGCGGTAGATGTCGCCGGAACATCGCGGCGTCGATGCGCCCGACTTCCCCGCTCCAGCCTTCGGGCGGGTCCGACAGCACATAGACGATGCGCAGATCGAGCCGCGCTTTCAGCGCATCGAGCTCCTCGCGGAAAGTCAGCGAGTCCCAAGTCTTGCCGCTGTACAGTAGCACGAGCGGACGTTGGTCGCCGCGATCGGCGAGCGTGCGGATCATGCTCATCATCGGCGTGATGCCGATACCGCCCGCGATCAGCACGTGCATGTCGGTCGGATGCCCGATCGTGAACGCGCCATACGGTCCGTCCAGATACACACGCCGACCTGTTTCGATCGTCTTCACCTGGCTCGTGAAATCGCCGAGATTGCGGATCGTCATCTCGACGCGGCCGTTCGCGGCCTCGGCGCTCGACGAGAACGAAAAAGGATGTCCGGTGATCCTGAACGGGCTGCCCCACACGTTGAGCCAGCCGAACTGGCCGGGCTTGAAGCGAAAGCCAGCGTGGCCGTCGGGCTGCATCACGAGCGTCGTCGTGTCGCCGCGTTCGGCGCGCACTTCCGCGATCCGGTACGGACGCCTGATCATGAAGAGCGGCTTGAACAGACGCACGTACAGCAGCAGCGCTACCCAGAATGCTGTCATGCAGATCCACAGCGTGCGCTTGAACGGATCGGTCAGATAGAAGCCCCAGCCGATCATATGTAGCACGCCGCCGAAGATCGCGACGAGCGCGAGCCCGATATGCGACAGATGCCACAGCTCGTAACGAATCTTCAATTGCTTGCGCCATAACGCGGTGATCACCAGCACGATCACCGAGCCGATCGACAGGAACGCGAACCACGCACCCCACGGTACCTCGAGCAGCGAGTCGGGCATCGCGACCTTGTCCGAGCGGATCGCGAACAGGATCAGCGGATGCACGACGACCAGGCTGACCGCGAGCAGCGACACGCGTCGATGGAAATGATAGATAACGTCCTCGCCCCACGGCTCGGTCACGTGACGAAAGCGCGCGGTGAGGCCGAATTGCAGGCCCATCATCGCGAGTCCGGAATAGCCGAGCGCCACCGAGAATTCGGTGCCGAAGTTGCGCGCGGGCGGGAGCGTGCCGGTCAGCAGCGCAAACAGCGGCGCGAGAATGAACAGTAGATAGATGATCGACCAGACGGCCTTGTGCACGAGATCTCGAGACTGCATCGGTGCTTCTCCATGCCGGGTGCGGTGGTCCCGCTCGCGCTCAGTCCGCGTTCAGACGCAGGTGGTGAGCAGCAGCGCGGGCCCGAACGTGATGACGGTCGCGACCAGCGCCGCGATCAGGGTCCAGACGACGACGGTATGCATGAACGAGCTGATGCGTTCGGGACCAGGGTCGCGGGTCGCGGCGCGATAGCGCCATAGCCAGCCGATCGCGATCAGATGCAGCAGCAGAATGATCGCGAGACTCGCGCGCAGCGGGCCGGTGCGCCACGCGAACGCGCAGCCGATCGCGTGCAGCGCATACAGGATCACGAACGCGAGACACCAGATCGTGAAGCCGACGGCGAGCCACCACAGCCGCCGCGGCGAAAGCGGACGCGCATTCATGGTCTGGCTCCCAGCACGGCGACGAGGCTCGGCAGCGCGAGCACGAGTCCAAGCGCGATGATGCCCGTCGCCAGCGTGTAATCGACCCACAGGCGGGTGAGACGCAGATCGGTCAGGCGTCGCGCGGAAACGAAGCCCGCGCCGACGCGCAGCACGTTGCTGATGAGGAACAACAACCCGACGCCCGCGTGAACTGCGATGTACGTGAGCAGCGCCGCGGCCGTCGCGCCGAGCGCATGCTCGCGCGGATTCGGTGTCACGCCGTTGATCAGCATCATGCAGGCGATGAGTGCGACGATCAGCGCGATCGCGCTCAGCCCGATCGTGCCGTGCGGTTTACGCTCGGCGGCGGCCGCGCGCAACGAGCCACGCGTGGCGGCTGCGGCCACCGCGAGCGCGACGGCCGCGACAAGCGCGAGCACGCGGTTTGGATGCGGCGTCACGGCTGCCGGCCAGTTCGGCGCGGCAATCCACAAATAGAACGTGCCGAAGATCAGCGAGGTGAACAGTGTGCCGTTCGCGACCAGCGCGCAGATCATCGAAAGCCATGACGGCGCACCGGCGACCTCGGTATGCGGCGGCACGCTGACGCCTCGGCCGACCGGCAGCGCGCCGTAATCGCGTGCGTGCCCGGCGCTCTGGCCCGCGTAGATGAAGAGGCCAAACGTCACGAATGCGAATGCGACCGACAGCAGATAGAACCTGAACAGCATCGCGAGCACCGCCGCGGCGGTCACGAGCGCGGTGACGAGCGGCAGATACGTCGAGTTCGGCAGCACGATCAGCTGTTCGGGCTCGCCCGATGTCATATGCACGCCTAGCGTCTCCTGCCAGCCGTTGCGCGTGAAACCGAGGTAACCCTCGCCGCGCGCCAGAGAGGTCGCTAGCTGGCCTGGGGGCACCTTTTCGGTTTCGGCGTCCATGTGCGGGATCGACGCGAACGCGTACGGCACGGGCGGAATCGGCATCGCCCATTCGAGCGTGGTCGAGTCCCACGGATTGCGTCGCACGCGCTGGCCGAAACGCAGCTGCGCGATGATGTCGATCACGACGAGCGCGAAGCCGATCGTCATCACGAAGCTACCCACCGACGATAGCAGATTGAGCCAGTTCCAGCCTTCGTCGCCGCTATAGGTGAAGACGCGCCGCGGCATACCTAGCAGGCCGGTCAGGTGCATCAGGAAGAACGTCATGTTGAAGCCGATGAACACGAGCCAGAACGCCGGCACCGAAAGGTTATGCACGGCGGTGCGCCCGGTCAGCAGCGGCAACCAGTAATAGAACGCCGCGAGCATCGGAAACGCGAGCGCGCCGGCCACCACGTAGTGCATGTGCGCGACGACGAAGTAGGTGTCGTGCGCCTGCCAGTCGAACGGCACGATCGCGAGCATCACGCCGGTCAGCCCGCCGCACGTGAACACGAAGAAGAAGCCGAAGATGTACAGCATCGGCACGTCCCAGCGCGGGCGGCCGTGCGACAGCGTGGCGAGCCACGCGAAGAACTGGATCGCGGTGGGCACCGCGACGATCGCCGAGCCCGCCGAGAAGAACGCGAGCGCCAGATGTGGGATGCCCACCGTAAACATGTGATGCACCCAGATGCCGAAGCTCAGGAACGCGAGCGCGATGATCGCGACGACGATCGTGCGATAGCCGACGAGCTTGCGGCGCGCGAACACGGGGATCATCGTCGACAGCACGCCGGCCATCGGCAGGAAGATGATGTACACGTCCGGGTGGCCGAACAGCCAGAACAGATGCTGCCACAGCAGCGGATCGCCGCCGCGCGTCGGATCGAAGAACGGCAGGTTGAACGCGCGCTCCACCTCGAGCAGCATCGAGGCGAGAATCAGCGGCGGAAACGCGACGATCATCATCATCGCGGTGACGAGGATGTACCACGCGAAGATCGGCATGCGATCCAGCGACATGCCCGGCGCGCGCATCTTCAGGATCGACACGACGATTTCCATCGCGAGCGACAGCGCCGAAATCTCGACGAACGTGACGCCGAGCAGCCACACGTCGGCGTTCAGTCCGGGCGTGTACACGTTGGAGCTGAGCGGCGTGTACATGAACCAGCCGCCGTCGGGCGCGCTGTGCAGAATCAGCGACACCGTCAGGATCGTGCCGCCGAACAGATAGCACCAGTAGCCGTAAGCGGTCAGGCGCGGAAACGCGAAGTCGCGCGCGCCGAGAAACTTCGGCGTCAGATAGACCGCGAAGCTCTCCACCATCGGGATCGCGAACAGGAACAGCATCATCGATCCATGCATCGTGAAGACCTGGTTATAGGTCTCCACATCCATGAAGGCCGCATGCGGCGTCGCGAGCTGCACGCGCGTGAGCATGCCGAGAATCCCGGCGATCGCGAAGAACACGAACGACGTGATCATCATGCGCAAGCCGAGCACCGTATGGTTGACCGCGGCGAGCCTCTGCACGCCTGGCCCGGTGGCCCAGATCGCGGCAAGCTGGCGATGCAGCCGCAGCGCGTTGATGCCCTGTGATGGCGGCTCGACGGGCACACTCATTTCTTCACCTCCCCGTTGGCGGCGGCGTTTTTGACAGCAGCCGGAAAATCTTCCGGACGATCGACGATCACGGTGAAGTGCATCCCCGCGTGACCGATGCCGCAAAACTGGTTGCATTGTCCGGCGTACTGGCCGGGCTGATCGGCCTGGATACGCAGCAGGTTGTGGTGGCCAGGGACCGCGTCGATCTTGCCCGCGAAGCGCGGAATCCAGAATGCGTGCAAGACGTCCATGCTGGTCACGACGATGTCGACCGGCGTGCCCGCGGGCAGGTGCAGCACGTTCCCGGTTTCGACGTTGCCGAGTTCCGGATAGCGGAAGGTCCAGCGCCATTGCTGCGCGATCGCCTCGATGCGCGCGGGCGCATGCGCGCGCAGCGGCAGCAGCAATTCGCCCGCGTACAGCGCGTAGCAGATCAACGGGATCAGGATCACTGCTGGCAGCACGAGACCGCCGAGCACGATCCAGCGCGCGGGCGACACGTGCGAGCCCCAGCCGGGCCGGAAGACCGTCATCAGAAACAGCACGAGCACCATCGCGAACAGGATCGCCGCGCCCGCCAGCATCACCCACCACAGCCCGGCGATCGATGCGGCGGCCGGACCCGATGGCTCGAGCGTCGAGAGCGGCCCGGTGCAGCCGGACAACGCGGCGAGCGATCCGGCTTGGACGGCCAGGCGCAAGCAGCTATGATGGTTTGCACCACCAGGCATCCGATGCGAGGACACACCATCATGGCAAACAAAGGCAATACTGGAAACGAGACGCGAAGCGAAGTGATGCTCGAGCTGTTGCGGCTCGACAAGGGGTCGGTGGTGGCGCTCGTCGGTCATCCGATTCACGTGATGATGGTGCATTTCCCGATCGCGTTCGTCGTCGCGACGTTGGGCGTCGACGTAATCTACTGGTGGACGGGCGACCCGTTCTGGATTCGCGCCGGCTTGTGGGCCGCCGGCTTCGCGTTCTGGAGCGGCGTGGCTGCGAGCGTGGTCGGTACCGCCGAGCTGCTGCTGGTGCGCGGTATCCGCCTGAAGGAAGCGAGCTGGTCGCATGCGGTCGCCGCGATGACGCTCGTCGCGCTCGCGGGTGCGAACTGGGGCGTGCGCCTTTATTACCCCGATGAGATCCTGCCGCATGGGCTCGTGCTGTCGGTGCTCAGCTCGGTGATGACGGGCTTCGCCGGCTGGCATGGGGGCAAGCTCGTGTTCGATCATGGCGTCGGAATTCTCGTTTCGCCGAAGGAGTGATGCAGCCAGCGGCCAAGTCCGCCGGGCTCGAACAGATGCGGGGCCAGCAGGTTCGAGTCGATGTGAGGCTTGGCCAGCACGATCCAGATGATCGCGACGATCACGATCAGATAAGCGATGGTCAGCGCGATCGCCGAGGCACGGCTGAACCCGCCGTCGGGCAGATACAGATCGTGCAGTACGAGACCGGCCAGCACATGCAGCATCGCCATGATGCCGACGAACACCATCTTCGCGGTGAACCATTCGACGAAGGTGGCCTGCAGAAAAATCAGCGCGGTGCCGCTCGCAATCGCGACGAAAGCGGCGGGCGAGGTCAACTCCACGAACACGAGACGCGTGATGCGGTGCAGCCGGTCGAGTTCGGTGCCCGCCGCGAGCCCGCGGCGCTGCCAGAACAGATACGGCAGCACGATCAAACCGCCCGACCAGACGGCGATCGCGGCCAGATGAATGAACTTCAGCAGGGTCGTCACAGCGCGGGCTCTCTGACGCGCAGGCTTGACCAGACGAGCGAAAGTCCTGCCGCGAGATAAGGGATCATCGCCAGTACCCACATCAACAGTCCGGCGAGTTGCTGGTCGGCGAGCGGGGTGAGCCCCCACGCGGCGGTGGTCGCGAAGTGCGCGACGTAGAGCGGCACCGGCGCGAACACGATCAACGCGCCGAGCAATCCCATGTGGCCGATCGTCGCGACGAGCGCCATCAGCGCGGGGCCGGTCGGCAGCGACGGCGAGAAGATGCTGCGCCACATGAGCCATGCACTGCCAAGCAAAGTAATCTGCATCAGCCAGTAGCCGGGTACCGTCGCGAGTCCCCACGCATAAGGCCCAGGCGCATGCCACAGCCAGATGATCACCGCATGAGCGGCGACCACCGGCACGAGGGGCGGATGCGCGAGGCGCGGCAGCGGAAACGCGAGGGCGAGCAATGGAGCTACTGCAGCGATCAAAATGACGTGATGAGTGACGCGTGCGGAGAACAATGCCGAGGATAACGCGCAGAGCGGCGACACGAACACGAGGGCCATCAGTGCGACGGCGCCCCATCCCGCCCGTGCGTTCGCCGAGCGGTTGCTGGCCACGAACCATGCGAGCGCCGCGAGCGCGACGAGCAATGGCGGATCCGTGTTCCAGCGCAGCCACAAGCTTTCAGGGACAGCCGCGGGACCACAGTAGGCGACAGGAAAATATGGCATGGGCGATGTCTTCAACGAGTCCAGGTGCTTCTTTAATACACGCAAGCAAACGCGTGACAGATAACGCCTTCGAATTGTCGGGACGGCTCACGATCCAACTGATCGCTCGTGTACTCTAGCGCAAATAAACTGTTTAGGGACGGCTATCTGAATCCTGTAAGTTTTTGCGTGACAGAATGTTTTCAATTTGTCACTCGAGGCGTTTGCCGGCGGAATAAAAGCCGGTGTAATGGCGGCGGTAAGATTGCAATGGTGCGGCGCAATACTTCAGGCTGACCTGCCCGGCGTACTATGATGAAATCATGTGACGGAGGCCCGCCATGTTTCATGATCCCATCCGAATTCCCGCAATGATCGAATTGACATTGCTTGTGATCGTGCTGATCGTTGTCAGCATCATACGCGCGAGGCAGCAAAGGGAGCGGGCGCGGAATCGCGCCATGGCGGAGCAGCGAAGCTCTGATAAAACGCGAATGTAATATTCGCGTTTACTGCATCTTTTAATACTTCCGTATTCAGCTATTTTGCTGGTCTTTGTTACTTCTATCGATGGCTTTTCGGCGTGGCGGCAGCCACGCCGGTCGACTTTATAGCGGTACGCTCCAGTTGGACCCACTGCTGCACGCTGGCGCGCTGCCATTGTTGCGTGGCGTACTCCTTGAGCTTGTGCGGAACGGGATCGCCATTCAGCACGAGGCGATTGAGCATCAATGCGAGGTCCGTATCGGCGATGCACCACTCGCCGAACAGATTTGGCGAATTGGCCGGGAGCAATGCATCGGCGGCGGCGAAGAGTTTTTGTGCCGCTTCTTGTGCGCTGGCCGAAAGCGGGCCGCCGCGCGATCCGCAGAAAATGACTTCGGTGGAGCGCTCCTGGCGAACCGGCAGCAGATCGCTGCGCAGCCAGGCCTGCAGCTGGCGCGCTCGCGCGCGCAGACGCCGATCTTGAGGATAGACCGGGGTGTCCGGGAAAGTCTCTTCGAGGTACTCGGTGATCGCCGACGACTCGGATAACGCAAAGTCTTCGTGTATCAGGGTCGGCACGCGCCGCGTCAATGAGCGGGCCGCATAGTCGGTGGCGTGATTCGCCTTGTTCGCGAGATCGACGGTCGAAAGGTCGAACGGCAAGCGCTTCTCGCGAAGCGTCACGAAGACGGACATCGCGTAGGGGCTAGCGAATTGGGCGTCGGTGCAGAGGTGGAAGGGCGGGTGTGCCACAGGGGTCCGTTTTCGTTAGTCATCGATGACGAGCTTCGAATACTAGCTGCTCGTCGCGCGCCATGCAGCCTTTCACCAGTGCGGATTGGCCATCTCGCAGGCGAGCAGGCAGCCTAACGCCGACACGGTGCCGACCGCGCCGAGACCAAATCCTACGGCAAGGTTCTCCGCCGTCGTTGCGCAACCCTGCAGCAGCGTTATCGACGTCAGCAGCGACGCGAGAAAAAGACGATACCGAAGTCGCGAAGAAGATGTGCGTCGTGGTGACATGATATGTTCGGCGTGAAGGGCGCTCTTTCAGCGCATCAGCGTACGAGCATAGCGGCCCATCATTTGTCGCATTCACCCGAGTAGCGGGCGACAAGCGTCAGACCTTACGAGCTCTTGCGAGGCGCCGGGCCGCGCTCGAAGCGGTCGCCGGGCAGCGATACGGGGAGAACGCCTCGTCGGTTTTTCGACCGGTATTGCAACTGCAGAACAAAATCACGCGAGGGGCTTCAAAAAAATAATCAGGCTGATACAATGGCGCCCCTCTGCCCAGGTGGCGAAATTGGTAGACGCACTATCTTGAGGGGGTAGCGCCGAAAGGCGTGTGGGTTCAAATCCCGCCCTGGGCACCATTTCGAATCGTCGATTCGAATCTTCAAGCGCTTCGCGCTTTCTTCAGACAACGGCGGCCGTATCAGACCATCGCGTTGTCTCCGCTTCTGCGCTCAGAACTCGTTCCGATAGGCAAATAGCCCCGGAAGACCGCCGCTCATCACGAATAGAATCTTCTGTCCGGCACTGTACTTCCCGTTGCTCACGTTTTCCACAAGACCCGCAAATGCTTTGCCGCTATACACGGGATCGAGCAACAGACCTTCCGTCGATGCCATCAGCCGAACAGCCGCGCGCATGTTATCGGTTGGAATGCCATAGCCGGGTCCGAGCTGCGCTTCGTCGATCGAGATGGCGTCATCACTCACGCTTAGGCCTGGATCGATCAGCCGGACCGTCTGATTCGCCTTATCCAAAGTAACCGTGCGCGCGTGGCCAGCATTCCCATACACCGTGAATGCGGCAACACGCGACGGATCCAGGCCCAGTGCAACAAAACCCGCGACCAGCCCCGCATGCATGCCGCCGCTTCCATTCGGCACCACGACGCGATCGAAGGCCACGTTTTGCGCTTGCGATTGCGCGACGATTTCAGCTGCGCAGTCCGCGTAGCCGAGACAACCGACCGGGCTCGAACCGCCCAACGGACACACATAGACGTTACGGCCCCGCGCTCGCAACTCGTTCGCGCGTTCCTCCGCGAATTGCAATGCGTTGGCCGTGCCGGGAAGATCATGCACGCGCGCATCGAATAGCGCATCGAGCAGCACGTTGCCGTTCTCCATGTAGTCGTGGTCGAAACGTGGCACGGTTCTCGTCAGCACCAGCTCGCATCGAAGTCCGACGCGAGCCGCCGCGGCCGCCGTGAGGCGCGCATGATTCGATTGCCGCGCGCCGACGGTAACGATGGTGTCCGCGCCGCGCGCGAGCGCTTCGCCAATCAGGAATTCGAGCTTGCGCAGCTTGTTGCCGCCGCCACCTAGTCCCGTCAGATCTTCTCTTTTGACGTAGATGTCCGCCCCGCCGAGGCGAGCGCTCAGACGCGCAAGGTGCTGAATTGGCGTCGGGCCTTCGAGAAGCGCACGGCGCGGAAACTTTGATAAATCGAGGCGGTGCGATGAGGCGGAGTTCATGGTCGTGTGCGGGCGATTGAGTTGAAAGAGCCGTTTCCATTCATTTGACTGACGCAAAGTTCTCTTTGACTCGAGTGCTCAATGCGTCAACGTCCGTATCCCGGCCAGTAATTTATCAACTTCGGCGTCGGTGGTCAGATAGCTGACCGATGCGCGCGCGATCTGCGTCAGCCCTCTGCTTGTCATATCGAACGGCGTGTACGCGACGCCATTCGAGCCGATCGTGATGCCCTGTGCCGCCAACGCGCGTCGCACCGACATGGCATCGAGTCCGGCGACGTTGAACGACACCAGACCGGATCGTTCGACACCCTGGTCGAGCACCCGCACGCCCTTCATCGCGGCCAACCGCTCGCGCAATGTTTGCGCGGTCCGATCGATCTGCGCGCGGATGTTGTCGATGCCGATTTCCAGCGCTTCGTCCAATGCATTCGCCAATCCGCAATGCAGTGCAAGCGACGCTTCCGACGATTCGAAACGCACGGCATCGTCGCGCAGTACAGGGTCGCCATTGGCGTCGAGCGGCGCGGAGTACGTGTCGACGAAGGCCGGCGTCAAGCGGGGCAGAAAATCCCGCCGGACGTATAGCAGCCCGGTGCCCCGCGGTCCACGCAGTGCCTTGCGGCCCGCGCCGGCCAGCACATCGCAGCCGACTTCGACGACGTCGATCGGAAGCTGTCCGACGGCCTGCGCCGCATCGATGAAATACGGAATGCCGTGACGGCGTGCTACCCGCCCAATCGCGGCGGCCGGATTGATCAGTCCGCCATTGGCCGGCAGCCACGTCAGCGCAATCAGTCGGACCCGGTCGTCGAGCATCGCTTCGAGCGCGCGAGGATCGACCCTGCCGCTCTCATCGGAAGGAATCGTCTCTATCGATGCGCCCGCGCGCTGCGCCAGAAGACGCATCGTCGCGAGATTGCCGCCCCATTCGTGCCGCGCAACGAGGATGCGTTGCCCCTCGCGCCACGGACCCAATGCCGCGAAAGCAGCGCCCCAGCCCGGCGAGTTGCCAGTCGTCAACGCGATCTCGGCGGGCCGAGCGTTCAGCAGTCGCGCGGCGAGCGTGCGCGCCCGTTCGGTCTGTTCGCGGGCAGCCGCGCCCGCTTCCATGGGTCCCATCGAGGCTTCGCGCAACAGATGCGCGTGAATCGCTTCGAGCGTGGCGGCCGACGGCAGCGACGCGCCCGCATGATTGAAGTGCGTGGTACTGCGCACACCGGGTGTGCGGGCACGTATAGCGTCGATGACAGCGGGCGACAGCGGAGAAGACATTGGCGGCTCCGAGTGTATGAGTTGAATTCAGACGTTCTTCAAGGCGACAACCGCTTCGACTTCGACGGCGACCCCTGCCGGCAGCGACGCAACACCCACCGCGCTGCGCGCGTGACGGCCGGCGTCACCGAAGATCTGCACGATCACGTCCGACGCGCCATTGGCAACCGTGCTTTGAGCACTGAATGCCGGCGTGCTCGCGATGAACACGTTCAGGCGCACGATGCGTGCCACGCGCTCGAGCCGGTCGCCCGTCGCCGCGACGATCTGCGCGACGACACCAACCCTTACCCTCCAGCATCATTCCTGCCACGCTTCTCCTTCCGGATACCAGTACCTGTCCAGCGTCCCTTCCAGCATCTCGATGCTATACCCGGCCCTTTGCGGCGGCATATAGTGCCCGTTGCGGATCACCACGGGATCCACGAAATGCTCGTGCAAATGATCGACGTATTCGAGCACGCGATTCTCGAGCGACGCCGACACGCAGATATAGTCGAACAGCGAAATATGCTGCACGTACTCGCACAAGCCGACACCACCCGCATGCGGGCACACCGGCACACCGAACTTCGCGGCCATCAGCAGTACGGCGATCACTTCGTTGAGTCCGCCGAGCCGGCAACTGTCGATCTGGCAGAAGTCGATGGCTTGCGCCTGCAGCAGTTGCTTGAACATCACGCGATTGTGGCAATGCTCGCCGGTTGCGACGCCAATCGAACCGAGCCGCCGGCGAATCGCCGCATGACCGAGGATGTCGTCGGGACTCGTGGGCTCCTCGATCCACCACGGGTCGAACTCGGCGAGACGGCGCATGTTCGCGATCGCCTCATCGACGTCCCACACCTGGTTCGCGTCCATCATCAGCTTCCGGTTCGCGCCGATCTCTTCGCGCAGAATGCGCGCGCGCCGTACGTCTTCCTCCAGATCGCCGCCGACCTTCTGCTTGAAATGCGTCCATCCCTGCGCGACGCCTTCGCGCGCGAGACGGCGAATCTTGTCGTCGTCGTAACCGAGCCAGCCCGCCGATGTCGTATAGGCCGGATAGCCGTGCGCGAGCATTTCCTTTTCACGCTCGCCCTTGGTCTTCGCATGACGATGCAGCATCGCGAGCGCTTCGTGCGGCGTGATTGCATCAGTCACGTAGCGAAAGTCGAGGCAGCGCACGAGTTCTTCCGGGCTCATGTCGACCAGCAGCTTCCAGACCGGCTTGCCGACGGATTTCGCCCACAGGTCCCACACCGCGTTGACGACCGCCGCGGTGGCAAGATGAATCGCACCTTTGTCCGGGCCGATCCAGCGCAGTTGGCTATCCGAAGTAAATGCGCGCCAGAAAGCGCCCATATTCGCGGCGATATCTTCGAGCTTCTTGCCGACGATCAACGGCGTGAGTGCATTCACGGCAGTCACGCAAATTTCATTGCCGCGGCCAATCGTGAACGTGAGGCCGTGGCCGGTGAGATTCGGCGTGTCGGTTTCGAGCGTGACGTAAGTGGCGGAGTAGTCTGGCGCGGCATTCATCGCGTCGGAGCCGTCCAGCGAACGTGAGGTGGGGAACCGGATGTCCCGAACGGACAGCCTTGTGATCGTTGTCATGTGCGCACCCTCCGGGGCTGTGGCTATCGACTTGTCGTCTGCGGACGCAGACGGATCGGTTTCGTGCGCACGTTCTCTGTGTGCGCCGGTCCTGCTGCGCGTACGGGTAAGCCCGCAGTTGCCAGATACCAGGCATCCCTAGGTATTTCCAGGCATTTGTACGCGTTGACAACACGGCATTCACTTTCTAGCATGCTAGCATGTCTTCTCGAAATCAAGGCCTTCGTGAATTCCTCGACCGAACTTGAGAATGCCGCCGGGGACCCGTATGTCGCACTGCAAAAAGTCGGCGGCGGCGAGCGCGGCAGCTTGACCGACGCGGTCGAGGCGGCGTTGCGGGAAGCGATCGTTACGTTGGCGTTGGAACCCGGCATGATGATCGACAAGATGGCCGTGTGCGAACGCATGGGCGTGTCGCGCTTTCCGGTGTCATCCGCGTTGGCGAGGCTTGCGCATGCGGGTCTCGTCGAGGTTTTGCCGCAACGCGGCACGCGCGTCAAACCGATCGCGCTCGACGACATCCGCCAGCATCTGTTCATCCGCAGCGCACTGGAAGTCGAGACGGTGCGTGGGGTCGCGCTGATGCACGACACGGCGACGCTCGACGCATTGGCACGCAATCTCGATCAGCAGCGCAGTCTGGCTGGAAGTGGCGAACGTCTGGCGTTTCACGCGCTCGATCTGGCTTTCCATGAAATCCTGCTCGACGCGGTGAAGCTGCCGCGCGTGAAGGAGATCGTCGCGGTGTCGCGCAATGCGCTGGACCGCGCGAGACAATTGCTCGCGAGTCCAGAACGGCTCACGTATACGCTGGAAGAGCACGAAAGGATCTTCAAGGCCCTTTGCGCCGGCGACGGCGATGCGGCCGCGAAAGCGATGCACGATCATCTCGACCAGGTCGTCGCCGAATTGCACCGGTCCGCAAAAGAGCGGCCCGACCTGTTCGCGCCTTGAATGAAAGCTGGAATGAAAGCCGTTGTTCAAGCCGTAAAAAGCTCCACCGTAAAAACGTTGGTGATATAGGCAGCCGTCGACAGACCAGCACATGAACCCACTCATTTCCGTCAACAATCTTTGCAAGAGCTTTCCGGGCGTAAGAGCGCTTCATGACGTCCGGTTCGAACTCATGGCCGGCGAGGTCCATGCGCTGATGGGCGAGAACGGCGCGGGCAAGTCGACGCTGATGAAAATTCTCGCTGGCGTCTATACGCGCGATTCCGGCGAAATTCTCTTCGACGGCAAGCCGGTCGATTTTCAAGGTCCACGCGACGCGCAAGCTGTCGGCATCGGCATCATTCATCAGGAACTGCAACTGATGAATCATCTGAGCATCGCGCAGAACATCTTTATCGGCCGTGAGCCGCGCAAGGGTCTGGGTCTGTTCCTCGATGAAGACAAACTGAATGCACAGGCAAACGAGATCCTCGCCCGCATGCACGTGAAACTCGATCCGCGCACGATGGTCGGCACGCTGACCGTCGCGAGTCAGCAGATGGTCGAGATCGCGAAAGCACTGTCTTTCGATTCGCGCGTGCTGATCATGGACGAACCCACGTCCGCGCTCAACGATGCCGAGATCGCCGAGCTGTTCCGGATCATCCGGCAATTAAGAGAGCGCGGCGTCGGCGTCGTCTATATCTCGCACAAGATGGACGAGTTGAAGCAGATCACCGATCGCGTGACCGTGATGCGTGACGGCGAGTATGTGGCCACCGTGCCGACCGAGGGCACCGGCGTCGAGACGATTATCGGCATGATGGTCGGACGCACGCTGGGCGACGTGACGCCGGTCGAGAGCGCGCCGGTGAAAGGCGAACTCGCGCTCGAAGTGAGAAATCTCGTCGCAGGTCCGCTCGTGCGCGACGTCAGTTTCGAATTGCGCAAGGGCGAAATACTCGGTTTCGCAGGCTTGATGGGCGCTGGCCGCACGGAGGTCGCGCGCGCGGTGTTCGGCGCCGATCCGGTCGAATCGGGCGAGATACTCGTGAAAGGCGTGAAGGCGTCGATCAAGAGGCCCAGTGATGCGGTCAAGCGCGGCATCGGCTACCTGTCCGAAGATCGCAAGCGCTTCGGTCTCGCTACGGGAATGGATGTCGAATCGAACATCGTGATGGCCGATCTCGGCAAGTTCCTGTCAATCAATATGTTTCTGCGCCGCGGGCAGATTCGCAAAAGAGCGCAGCACTTCATCAAGCTGCTTGCGATTCGCACGCCTTCGGCGACGCAGCAGGTGCGGCTCCTGTCGGGCGGCAATCAACAGAAGATCGTGATCGCGAAATGGCTCGAGCGCGATTGCGACGTACTGTTCTTCGATGAACCGACGCGCGGCATCGACGTCGGCGCGAAAAGCGAAATCTACAAGCTGCTGCGCTCGCTGGCGGCGCAAGGCAAGGCGATCGTGATGATCTCCTCCGAGCTGCCGGAAGTTCTGCGCATGAGCGACCGCATCGTCGTGATGTGCGAAGGCCGCATTACCGGCGAGCTGTCCGCCAGCGAAGCGACGCAGGAGCGCATCATGCATCTCGCGACGCTGCGCGAACCCCTGAAAACGGTACAAGCCTGAAGAGGTCTACGACATGACATTGCGAACGGATACCGCGGCGCTGGACAACGAAAGGCGCACTTCCGGGCTGAAAGCGCGAATTTTCGCGCCGACCGCCGTGCAAAAGATGCTCGCGTTCGCGAGCCTCATCCTGCTGCTGGTGTTCTTCAGTTTCGCGTCGCCGGCCTTCATGCAGATGGACAACATCCTCGGCATTTTTCAGGCGACAGCTGTGAACGGCGTGCTGGCGATCGCCGCCACGTTCGTGATCATTACGGGCGGCATCGATCTATCGGTCGGTACGTTGATGACATTTACCGCCGTGATTTGCGGAGTGTTTCTCACGTACTGGCATCTGCCGATGTGGATGGGCGTGCTCGCAGCACTCGCGACGGGCGCGGTATGCGGCACGGTATCGGGCACGCTGACCGCCAAAATGAAGATCCCGCCATTCATCGCGACGCTCGGCATGATGATGCTGCTCAAAGGTCTTTCACTCGTCGTGTCGGCGGACAAGCCGATCTATTTCACCGATACCGAGAACTTCTACCGTATTTCCCAGGATTCGCTGATCGGCTATTTCCTGCCGAGCGTGCCGATTCCGAATGCGGTACTGATCCTGTTCGTTCTCGCGATCGTCAGTTCCATTACGCTCAATCGCACCGCGCTCGGCCGCTATACGTTCGCACTCGGCAGCAATGAAGAAGCGGTGCGGCTCTCGGGCGTCAATGTCGATCGCTGGAAGATCGCGATTTACGGCGTGGGCGGCGCTATCTGCGGCATCGCGGGTCTGCTGATCGCGTCGCGGCTCAATTCGGCGCAGCCGGCGCTCGGTCAAGGCTACGAGCTCGATGCGATCGCGGCGGTCGTGATCGGCGGCACGTCGTTGAGCGGCGGTTCGGGAACGATACTCGGCACTATCATCGGCGCTTTCATCATGAGCGTGCTGACCAACGGACTGCGCATCATGTCGGTCGCGCAGGAGTGGCAGATCGTCGTGACCGGTTTGATCATCATTCTGGCGGTGTATGCGGACATCCTGCGGCGCAGCCGGAGAAGTTGACGCAGGAGCAAGGAAGCAGCAAATAAGCAGGGAACGCAGGAGCACGAGAGAGAGGGCACGTGAAGGCTCCCTCGAAAGCTCGATAGCGGCTTGATAGCCCAACCATTGGAGGAGGCCCCATGTTGAAGAGAAGACTGATCGGTATCGTGGTCGGTGTCGGTGCGCTCGTCGGCGGAAGTAGTCTCGCGTATGCGGACGAGCCGTATATTCCGCTTATTTCGAAAGGCTTCCAGCATCAGTTCTGGCAAGCCGTCAAATCGGGCGCCGAGCAGTCCGCGAAAGCGAACAACGTCAGGATCACGTTCGAGGGACCGGAAACGGAAGCGATGGTCGATAAGCAGATCGACATGCTGTCGGCCGCGCTCGCGAAGAAGCCGCAGGCGCTCGGCATCGCGGCGCTCGACAGTAAGGCGGCCATCCCCTTGCTCAAGCGCGCCCAGAACGACAAGATTCCGGTGATTGCATTCGACTCTGGCGTCGACAGCGATATTCCGTTGACGACCTGCTCGACGGACAACGTCGCCGCCGCCGCGCTCGCCGCCGACAAGATGGCCGCGCTGATCGGCAATTCCGGCGAAGTCGGCGTGATCGTGCACGACCAGACGAGCCGCACCGGTGTCGATCGCCGCGACGGTTTCGTCAATCAGATCAAGTCGAAGCATCCGAACATCAAGATCGTGTCCGTGCAATACGGCGCCGGCGATCACCTGAAGTCCGCGGAAATCGCCAAGACCATGATCCAGGCGAATCCGAACCTGAAGGGTATCTTCGGTGCAAACGAAGGTTCGGCGGAAGGCGCGGCGATCGGCGTCAAGGAGTCGGGCAAGAAACTCGTGCTGATCGGCTTCGACTCCGGCAAGGAGCAGAAGGAGAACATCATGTCGGGCTTGATGGCCGGCGCGATTACGCAGAATCCGGTCGGTATCGGCAAATGCACGGTCGACTCGGCGGTCAAGGCGCTGCACGGCGAGAAGCTGCCGAAGAAGATCGACACCGGTTTCTACTGGTACGACAAGACCAACATTAACGATCCGAAGATCGCAGCCGTGCTGTACGACTAAGCGAGGCCGGCGATCGCGACTCGGGAAGCCGAGGCTGCGACAATCATCAAAGAGGGAGAGCCACGATCTTCCTCTTTTTTTATTGCCGTTCCGCAACTTCGGAATCGCGCTATATCGAGCGGTCCGTTGCGCGGCAACAACATGTAATCCAAACGCTCGTACTCCATCGAGCAAGTCGGGATTCGCGCTCATGCAGGGTTTTTGATCCACGGCTGCCGGTCATTTCGCGCCGTTGCATGCATTAATCTGATACTTTATGTTTATGTAATCGCTGCACGAGCCGTCCATTCGCATGCCGATTCGGACCCACCCACCGTCGAATGCGCAGGTCATGGCTTTTACCGAACCAAGGTCTCCATTTTTCAAGTGGGTCGTGTCCTCGGCCCAGAACCTGAGTCCGGACAACCGGCAGATCCTGCTTGCCAACCTGTTCACGCGAACCGCATCGATCGTTTTCGCGTCGATTTGCGAAATCAGCGTTTGCGCAACCGCGTATTATCTTTATCCGATTCCTCTATATGCCGCGTGGGGTATCGCGGTCGTCGCATTGCTGATCGCGCGGCTCACGCTGATCTGGTTATGCCGCACGCGGGCCGCCCTTGGGCTGCCCACGCCGACTTCCGCGTTTATTTTCGCGAGTCTGTTGTGGAGCGCGTTGTTCGGGTTTGGCACATTCCTGTGCAATATCAGCGGAAGTCCCACGCTTTTTCTGCTTGGAAACGTCTGTGCGGTCGGTGTGATCGGCGGATTGTCCGGACGCAATGCGGGCACGCCGCGGCTTGCGTTATTGCAGATCGTTTTTATTCTCGGCTTTCTGAGTGTCGGCGCGGCGATGTCGCCGGGCAATGGCAAGCTCGTGCTGCTATTTCAGGCTCCGTTTTGCGCGGCCGGCTTCTTCACGGTCGCGCTGCGCAGTAATCGCGACACCGTTGCGTTGCTGCTCGCGCGGGAAAACAGTCATCGCCTCGCGCGCCAGGATAGCCTGACCGGTTTGCCGAATCGCGCGCGTATCAACGAGTTGCTGATCGAACGCACCGGCGAGAGTTCGACGCGGCAGGGCGAGGCGTTCGCGGTGCTGCTGATCGACCTCGACGGCTTCAAGGCGATCAACGACAGTCTCGGTCATGCCGCCGGCGACCAGATTCTGCAGGAAGCGGCCTCCCGTTTGCGCGATCTGCTGCCGAGCGGCGACCACGTTGGCCGCCTGGCGGGCGACGAGTTCGTCGCGATTTCGGACGACGCCGGGCAGCTTCGCGACGTGCGCGTGCTGGCCGATCGCATCGTCAGAACGCTGGCGCGGCCGTTCGTGTTGAGCGAAGCGCTCGTGCATATCGGGGCGAGCGTCGGCATCGCGCTCTATCCCGAACATGCGAAAACGGGTCCGCAATTGCTGATCTGCGCGGACCGCGCGTTGTACGGCGTCAAGCGCAGTGGCAAAAGCGCGTTCGCGATTTTCGATGCCGAGAAGCACGTATCGGACGAAAGCCTGAGCCTGCTGCGCAGCGACCTCGAAGGCGCGCTGAAGTCGTTCAATGGTTTGCGCATGGAGTATCAGCCGATCATCGATCTGCATACCGGCGCGGTAGCGGGCCGCGAGGCGCTGATTCGCTGGGCCCATCCGACGCGCGGCGAGTTGTCGCCGTCCGCGTTCATTCCGACCGCCGAGCGCACCGGCCTGATCCTCGCATTGGGTGAATGGGTGCTGCTGCAATCGTGCATGGCGGCGTCGGCGTGGCGCGACAAGGTGATCGTCGCGGTCAATGTATCGCCGGTGCAATTGCGCGAGGAATCGTTCGCATCGACGGTGACGGCAATACTTCGGAAAACGAGGCTGCCGCCGACGCGGCTCAATCTCGAGGTCACGGAAACGGCACTGCTGAACGACGACGAAGTGACTCGCCGCAATATCACCAGATTGCGCGCATTGGGTATCGGGCTGGCGCTCGACGACTTCGGCACCGGCTTTTCGACGATGTCCACGCTCGTGCGCTTCTCGTTCGACAAGCTGAAGATCGACAGTTCGTTCGTCCGCGAGTCCGTGCATCGGCGCGAATCGGCGGCCGTGGTGCGCGGCATCGTCGCGCTGGCGCGCGAGATCGGCATGCCGACCACGGCCGAGGGCATCGAAACCCAGGAGCAGCTCAATTTCGTGCGCGTATGCGGTTGCACGCATGCGCAGGGTTATCTGCTCGGCAAGCCGATGTGCAACGAAGAAATCGAGCAGTGCGAAGCGCTGCTCGACGCGCGTGTCGCCGACAAGGCCGCGCCTGCGGACTTTTGATATCCGTTACCGATGCGATCGAGGTCGTGATGTCGTCTCCCTTGCAATTTCAACTGCGAATCACCGCGTCGATGGAACTCGCCAACTCGCTGCGCGCGGACCCTTCGTGCGCCGCGCATCCAGCGCTACGTGCCATTTTGCAAACGCATCACGCAACGCTCAAATGCCAGTTCGATGCATTCGCCGACTACGTGATCGAAGCGGAGAGAATGGGCATCGAGAACTACCCGCTTTATCAATGGACACGGCAAACCATCGAGAACCCGGAGAAGAAAGCGAAGTACCTGCAGTCGTTCACGCTCCATGTGAATGGCGACGAAGTGTATGACAAGGACGTCGCCGATGCCCTCGAGGCCGGCTTGTCGAAGCTGATCGACGCGAACGGTATTCTTCGCGTGTCACGGTACGACACGAATCCCGGAAACAATCCGCAGCCGCCCGCGCGCGTGTGAGGCAGCCGTTTAAATTTCACTCCGAAAGCTTCATCGTTAAGCGATGTAACATTTGACGACATGCCATAAAGTTCGTGAGACGATGCAGCTTCACTTATTTTTGTGGGAGTGCGATATGGGACTTCTGGACGAAGTGGGCAAGATTGCCGGTGCGGTTGCCGCCGTTGAAGCCGCGGAGAAAGTCGATCCCGAAGCGGGTCTGCTGACCAAAGGCGTGGCCGCTATCGCCGGTTTCGAAGGCGCTGGAAAGCTGGAAGCGCTGGTGGAAAAGAAAGAAGAAGAGAAGCAGGACGACGCCGACAACGCTCAAGCCGCGGACGATACAAGCTCCCAGACCTGAACGGACGTCAAGCGGATTGCCGGTTGCATGCGCGCGATCGAATCACGCGCTGCACCGGCAATCTGTTTTTATAAACCTTTCGATATCGAACCCTCCTTCCGCTATTCGCCCGATGTTTCATCGGGCTGTCATCGCCGTCCGGCTACGATCGTCCGTCACTTTCCGTCCGCGCTCGCCCCGCGGGGCGTTGTTTTGCGCTGGCATTCTTCCACCTGAACAACCATACCGGACATGTCGAACAGAAAAATCGTCAAGACAACGCCTGCCGATGAGCACGGCGCATCGATCGTCTCGCGTCGCGGCTTTCTGAAGTTCGCCGGCGCATCGAGTCTCGCGACGGCGGCGGGCGCGCTCGCATCGACCGCGCGCGGCGCCAATAGCGGCACACCCGATGGCACGCCCGAACAGATCCATCTGACCTGGGGCAGCGACCCGACGAGCGAAATTACCGTGTCGTGGTCGTCGCTCGCGCCCGCGGTCAATCCGCAGGTGCGCATAAGCGGCGCCAATAACGGGGACCACGCGAAACATACGGTGCACGCGGTGCAAAGCACTTACACCGACGGCATCAACGGCGAGGTCGTATTCAACTATCACGCGCGCGTGCGCGAGCTGAAGGCCGACACGAGCTATCAGTACGAAGTGACGGCCGATAACGACGGCAATGCAGCGCAACCCTTCACCGCGAGTTTTCGTACCGCGCCGCGCGGCCGCGCGCCGTTTCGCTGGACGAGCTACGGCGATCTCGCGACGCCGAATACGAAATGGGTGCTGTCGTCGCCGCAAAGCCGCTTCGCGGTGGCGGCCGTCGAGCGCTTTCAGCCGCTCTTCCATCTGCTCAACGGTGACCTCTGCTATGCGAATCTGAATCCGACGCAGCAGCCCGAGGTGTGGCGCGACTTCGGCAACAACGCGCAGACGTCGGCGTCGAACCGGCCGTGGATGCCGTGTCCCGGCAATCACGAGCTCGAATTCAACAACGGCGAGCAGGGCCTTGCGTCGTATCTGTCGCGCTACGTGCTGCCCGATAATCACACGCGTTTTCCGGGCCGCTGGTACAGCTTCCGCGTCGGCTCGGTGCTGTTCATTTCGCTCGATGCGGACGACGTCGTCTATCAGGATGCCGCCGCTTTCGTCGCCGGGCCCGCGCCGCTGACGCCGGTCGCGAGTACCGGCAATCCGCCGATTCCGGCGGGCACGTCGCTGTACGTGCGCGGCTATAGCAATGGCGAGCAGACACGCTGGCTCGAAAAAGTGCTGCAGCATGCGTCGCACGATAACGACGTGGACTGGATCATCGTGCAGATGCATCAGGACGCACTCAGCTCGTCGAAGACTGGCAACGGTTCCGACAAGGGCATTCGCGAAGCGTGGCTGCCGCTGTTCGATCGCTATGGCGTGGACCTCGTGCTGTGCGGTCACGATCACGACTACGAGCGCAGCTATCCGGTGCGCGGTTGCAATCACAACAAGGGCACCGACATCGCGACGGGGCACCCGGTCGATACGTTGCAGCCCAAGCCGATCATGTCGGCGGTATCGGCGGGTGCATCGACGTTCGATACGAGCCACGGCACGATCCACCTGATTCTCGGCGGCGGCGGCACGAGCGCGCCGCTCGACGTGTATGGCGTCGATGCTGGCACAGGCCTGCCGCAGGCGCGCATCTTCACGAAGCCGAATCGCCCGGTGCCGTCGACGACCGCGGGCACGTTCGTGCGCGCGAGCGCCGACGCGGTCGAAGACGCAATCTGGTCCGCCCAACGCGATACCGGCACCGGCTACGGCATCGCGGTGTTCGACTACGATCCGGGGCAGCCCGGCGGCGACACCACGATCACGATGAACTACTACCATGCGCCGGGCGCGGATCAGACGCCGACACCGGAATACGATCTGTTCGAGACGATCGAATTGAAGAAGAAGCGGCGCGGGTAGAAGGATAGATTTGATTCACTGATCGGCATTCAATTTTCAGGGGCCGCTCATCACGAGCGGCCCTTGTTTTTTCACGGTCACCGCAAAAACAACGCCCCATTCATTTTGTTACACGTCTTACCGCCACGTACTGTCGAGGTTACAAAGCCCTTTCCGAAGCCCCGCTATACTCGGCGCCGTCTCACTAAAACAAAGACCCGATATGTCGAAGAAAATCATCCAGATGGTTGCCGTGGCTGCATTGAGCGCCGCCGCGTCGTTGCCGGCACTCGCCGGTGATATGAACAACATGCTCGGCGGCGCGCTCGGTGGCGTCGCTGGCGCGGCAGTCGGCGGCGCGGTGGGCGGCAGCACCGGCGCGGTGATCGGCGGCGCGGTGGGCGGCGGGGCGGGCGGCGCGGTCACGTCGAATCGTCGCGAACGTACCGGCGCGATCATTGGCGGCGCGCTCGGTGGCGGGGCGGGCACCGCGGCCGGCAACGCGATGGGCGGCCGCACCGGCGGCCTGGTCGGCGCCGCGCTCGGCGGCGGCGCGGGTTCGGCGCTCGGCGGCAACATCTCGCGCTCGAACTCGTATGCCAACGACTACTCCCGCGGCCACCAATCGGGCAAGCACCATCACAAGCATCGTCGTTACGACTGAGACGGCTTGACATCGACAGGGCCGGTCCGCGTCCGCATCACGGACGAATGCGGCGGCCCTCGTCCATCACGCATGCAGAACCAGTTTCTGAATACGCCAGTTCAGCAACTCGGCAACGAATAATACGTTTTCCGAAGGACACGCCATCTCGTGAATCCAGCCGAACTGCTTCGGCTGTTTGCCCGCTTTGCCTAGTACGCCGAGCACTTTGCCGTCGAGCGTCATCTTGTAGATGCGGCCCGGAAACGCGTCGGCGCTATAGAGCACCTGATTCGGTCCCGGCGAGATGCAGATCGCCCAGGGCGAGCCCGGCGCGAACGTGCCCGCGGCGAGGTCCGCTTCGCTCGGCATGTTGCCGATCGCGGGGCGCGCGTCCGGCGGCACCGGTACGTCGATCGTGAACTGGCGCAGGAACGTGCCCTCGGTATCGAACACCTGGATGCGCCGGTTGCTGCGATCGGCCACATAAACGTGGTCGTGCGCATCGACCGCGATGCTATGCGGCGTATGGAACTGCCCCGGTCCCGTGCCGCGATCGCCCCATGACTTCAGCCAGTTGCCGTCGCGATCGACCTTCGCGACGCGCGAGTTGATGTATCCGTCGCTGATATAGGTGTTGCCCGCCTTGTCCCACGCGACGTCGGTCACCTGGCGAAAGCGTCCGGGTTCGGAGGGCAGCGGCGGATTCGGATGCTTGAGCGGCGCGGTCTCCTCGTCCGATGCTTCCTGCTTGCGGCCGAACACCATCGCGACGCGTCCTTCCGGCGTGAACTTGATCACCATGTCCGAGCCCTTGTCGGTGACCCAGATGTTGTCGTGCCGGTCCACCTTCACCGTGTGCGCAAACGACCACGCATACAGGTTGTGGCCGATCTCGCGCACGAAGCGTCCATCGGGCGCGAACTCGAGCAATTGCGCGGCGGCCGCGCGATATGCGGGGCCGGTGGTGTTGCCGCGCGACAGCACGAAGATATGGCCATGCGAATTGAGCGCGATGCCCGAGCATTCGCCGAAGTACCTGTCGTTCGGCAAACGTACGGGGTTGGCAATCGAGTCATAAGCAATCGTGGGCACGGCCGGTGTGTCCGCGGCGAACGCGGACGGCATGGCGAGTCCGGCGGCGCTACCCGCAAGCAGGCTCATGAAAGTCCGTCGGCTCATCGCCCGGTGGTCGGGACCGCCGCAGCATGCACAAAACGACTCGTATCGCTCGCTCATTCGTTGTCTCCTTTGGTCCATCGCTTGAAGTGTGCAAAGGCAAGCCTAGTGCACAAAACGTTTAATGGCTAAATCGTTTTGGCGATGCTGAAAGAGACACTTCCCGTTATGCGCGATCACGTGCTGGTGGTGGCAGATGCTGTCCAGGTCGCGGCGCGCGGCGGCGCGGTACCGCTCGGCGTCGCGAGCCAGCCCGCTTTGCTACTATGTAAGACCGCGACTGCTTAGGTCCGCTTTAGTCCCGCGTTGGTCCATCACACAAGGAGATTCGAATGAGCAAAGGTTATTGGGTGTCGTCGTACCGCAAGACGAACGATCCGCAGAAACTGGCCGCGTACGCGCAACTGGCCCCGGCCGCGGTGGCGGCGGCGGGCGGCAAGTTCCTCGTGCGAGGCGTGGCGGACGAGGCGCGCGAGCAGGGCCTCAAGGAGCGCACGGTCGTAATCGAGTTCCCGACGTACGAGGCGGCCGTCGCCGCTTACGAAAGCGAGGAGTACAAGAAGGCGCTGGCCGCATTGGGCGATGGCGTCGAACGCGATCTGCGCATCGTGCGCGGCACCGACTGACGCACGACCCGCAAGCGAACACTGCGCGGCACGCGCCGCGCAGTCACTCACTTCACCGCGCCGAGCGCGAGCCCCTTCACCATATAACGCTGCAACCACGCAAACACGATCGAAACCGGCAACGTCGCGCACAAGGTCGCGGCCATCACCAGATGCCATTCGACCACGTACTTGCCCGCGACCATATCGGTCACCTGCACGGTCAGCGTCTTGTTTTCCGGCGAGCGGATCAGCGTATAGACGATCGCGAACTCGTTCCACGCATTGATGAACGTGAAGATGGCGGTCACGACGATCGCCGGCACCGCGAGCGGCAGAAACACCTTGAACACCGCGCGCGCGCGGCTGCAGCCTTCGAGCCACGCGGATTCCTCGAGATCCTGCGGCACGGTCTGAAAGTACGACGACAGCATCCACACCGCGAACGCGATATTGAACGCCGCGTACGACACGATCACGCCGATCCTCGAATCGACCAGGTTGCCGTCGCCCCACGGAATCATCGCCGCGAGCCGGAACAGGCCGACCACCAGCAGGATCGGCGACAGCATCTGCGTGACGAGCAGGAACTGCCGGTACAGGCCGCGTCCGCGAAACGGGAAGCGCGCGAGCGCGTAAGCGGCGGGCAGGCTCACCGCGAGTGCGAGCGCGGTGGACAGGAAACTGATGATCGTGCTGTTGCGCAGCGCGACGCCGAAGTTGGCCGCGTCCCACATGTCGATGAAATTGCGCCACTGCCACTGCACCGGCAGCCAGCGCGCCGGATAGACGAAGATCTCCGAGGCCGGTTTGACCGCGGTGAAGAACATCACCGCGAACGGAAACAGGATGACGATCACGAGCGGCGTCAGCGCGATCCAGCACCACAGCGAGCGTTTCGTTTTCGCGCTCAGACTCATGATGGCACTCCTTCTTTCGCGCGTTGCAGACGCAGATAAGCGATCGAGAACACGAACAGCATCACGAGCATGATCAGCGAAACGGCGGCCGCTTCGCCGGGACGTCCGAGCCGGAAGCCGAGTTCGTACAGGTAGGTGACGAGGATGTGCGTGCTGTTGTCGGGGCCGCCTTGCGTCATCACCCAGATGATCGGAAACGAGTTGAACACGTAGATCACGTTCAGCAGGATCGCCATGTTGATGAACGGGCGCAGCAGCGGCATCGTCAATTGACGGAACTGCTGCCAGGCGCTCGCGCCGTCGATGCGCGCGGCTTCGTAGATATCGCCTGGGACCGAAGACAGGCCGCCAAGAAAAATCGTCACCGTGAACGGAATCGACACCAGAATGCCGACCGCGATTTCGACGGGGAACGCGAGCTCGGGCGTCGCGAGCCAGTGAATCGGGCCGCCGATCAAGCCGAGCCGCTGCAGCGTGACATTGACCATGCCGTAGTCGTCGTTGAAGGCCCAGCGCCAGACGACGGCGGTCATCGTCAAAGAGACGGACCACGGCAGCATCACGATCGTGCGCGCCACGCCGCGACCGTGAAAATCCTGGTTCAGAATCAGTGCGACAGGTACCGAGATCAGCACCGTGCCGCCCACCACGCACACGGTCCAGATGATCGTGCGGCGTACCGAAGCGAGAAACACCGGGTCCTCAAACACGTTGATGAAGTTCTGCGCGCCGGTGAAGTCGCGGATCGCGCCGAAGCGCGATACCTCATGCAGCGATTGCCACACGATGTTGAAAATCGGATAGCTGATGATGAACAGCGCGAGCACGAGGCTCGGCGCAATCAGCAACCAGGGCGCCTGCGCGCGCGAAGAAACGAAACGGCTCATGCGTGCTCGATCGTAAGAGGCGCCCGCTCTCTGGCGGCGGGCACGACGGAATGGGCCGGAGGGTGCATCGTGCTGCATAGGCTCGAATGTGGGAGTGGCGCGGCGCAACGCGCGGCGCTTGAGCTACGGCGCCGCGCGTCCCCTGTTCGTCTCGTTACTGTCAAAAGCCGCGTATCAGTGACCGAGCGACTTGTTCGCCTGCGCAGCGGCCGCATTCAACGCTTCCGCCGGTTGCGCCTTGTTCAGGTAGATCGCCTGCATCGCGTCGGTCACGGCCTTCGCGGTGTCTTCCCAGCCGGTCACGGTCGGCGCGAAGTGAGCGGTGGGCAGCAACGCAATGAATGCCTTGACGTCCGGATCGTTGAAAGCCGGGTCGGTCGCTTCGGCCTTCGTGGTCGGGAGGAAGCCTTCGGTCGTCGTGAACTCGACACGCGGTTCCTTCGTGAACAGATAGTCGAGGAACTTCCACGCGGTCTTCTTCACCTTCGAGTTCTTGAACATCACGATCGAGTCGGTGACCGCGTAGGTGGCGTGCGTCGTGCCCATCGGCAGCGGATCGATGCCGTACTTCAGGTTCGGCGCTTCCTTCTTGATCTGCTTGGCGAGGAACGGCGCGGAGATCACCATCGCGACGCGGCCCTGCTTGAACAGGTTCTGCACGTCTTCGCGGCTATAGCCGGTGACGCCCGGTTGCGTGAGGCCCTGGTCGATCATCTGCTTGTACATCGTCGCGGCCTTCACGCCCGCCGGCGAATTGAACGCGGCCTTGCCGTCCTTGCCGACCACGTCGCCGCCCATCGTCCACAGCGCGTAGTAAAAGTAGACGTCGGTTTCGATTTCCTTGCCTTGCAGACCGAAGCCGGCGATGCCTTGCGCCTTCAGCTTCTTCGATGCATCGATCACGTCATTCCAGGTCTTCGGGCCGTCGGGGTAGCCGACCTTCGCGAGCAGATCCTTGTTGTAGTACAGCGCGCGCGCGGAAGCGGCGATCGGCAGGCCGTAGGTCTTGCCGTTGATCTGGCCAGGCGCGAGGAACGGACCGATGAAGCGGGCCTTGAAGTTCGCGTCCATATAACCGTCGAGCGGCTCGGCGACGTCGTCCTTCACGAAGTCGAGCAGCCAGCGCGTGCCGACGATCGCGAGGTCCGCGTTGGCGCCGCCGGAGATGTCCGTTTGCAGCTTCTGTTGCAGCGTGTCCCAGTTCACGTCTTCGATCTTGATGGTCGTGCCGGGATTGGCCTTCTCGAAGTTGCGGGCCATTTTCTCGAAGTACGGCGCGGTCGCGTCGCTGTAGTGAGCGACCGTCACGCGGACCGTCTCGGCATGGGCCGAGACGGCGATACCTGCAAACGCGAGCGCCACGGCGACTTTGCCTAGCGCGAGGGAAGCACGGGCATGCAACGACATTTTTCTCTCTCCTGGGGGTGGTTTGCTGCCGTCGCCGGCCGCCTTGGGTAAATTGTTTGAAAAAATCCTACATGACGCAAAATAGCTTGTCACGTAGGGTCTGCGATATTTTTTCTCGGGCTGTTTTGTGCCTAAGATACTGTAAAGCATGGGGTATTCTGCACTGCGCGACGGGATTGGAAACCCACTCTTCGGGATGACAGCAGTCGTCGCGAGCCGGATATGTAGGAAATTTACAGCGTTGCGCGTAGCGCGAGCCGGGTGGCGGACGGCGCCGGCAAGACGGCCGAAACGGCCAGGCCAACGAGCGAGGAACACATGGATCGTGTCGTATTGGTAACGGGCGCATGCGGCGGTATCGGCAGCGTGTTATGCGAGCGCTTCGTCGAGGCGGGTGACACCGTGCTCGCGCTCGACATCGACGCGACCGCGCTCCAATCGTTGAGCGCGCGACTCGGCGCGCAACGGGGCGCGCAACAGGGCGCGGACCAGGTCGTGCCGGTCGCGGTCGATCTCGGCGACGCCGCTGCGGTGCAGCACGTGGTGGCCGCGGCGGTCGCGCAGCGTGGACCGGTTGACGTGCTGGTCGCGAACGCGGGCGCGGCGCTCGGCGCGTCGCTCGCGACCACCGACGCCGCAAGCTGGCAGCGCGACATCCATCTGAATCTGAACGGCACGTATCACACGGTGGAGGCGGTGCGCGCGTCGATGATCGAACGGCAGCGCGGCGCGCTCGTGCTGATCGGCTCGGTGAACGGTCTCGCCGCGCTCGGTCATCCGGCATATAGCGCCGCGAAGGCCGGCCTGATCAGCTATACGAAGGCGCTCGCGATCGAGCTGGGCCGCTTTGGCATTCGCGCGAACATCGTGTGTCCGGGCACCGTGAAGACGCAGGCGTGGCAGGCGCGTGTCGACAAGAATCCGCAGGTGTTCGAGGAACTGAAGAAGTGGTACCCGTTGCGCGACTTCGCGACGCCCGACGACATCGCCGATGCGGTGCTGTTCCTCGCATCGCCGCAAGCGCGCGTGATCACCGGCGTCGCGTTGCCGGTCGACGGCGGCTTGATGGCGGGCAACCGCCTGATGGCGCAGGAGCTGACGCTCGAGTCGTTCTGAGCCGCGCGCGGCGCGTGCACTACGATACCGGCAATACAACATCGGCAATACAACACACAGCAAGACAATGAGGACAGCATGGCAGCAGTGCAACTGAGCGGCATCTTCAAACGCTATGGCGACACCCAGGTCGTGCACGGCATCGATCTCGACATCGACGACGGCGAGTTCGTCGTGCTGGTCGGTCCGTCGGGCTGCGGCAAGAGCACGCTGATGCGGATGGTGGCCGGGCTCGAGGAAATCAGCGGCGGGGATCTGATGATCGGCGGCACGCGCGCGAATACGCTCGCGCCGCAGCAGCGCAACATCTCGATGGTGTTCCAGAGCTACGCGCTGTATCCGCATCTGTCGGTGTATGAAAACATCGCGTTCGGTCCGAGAATCCGCAAGGAATCCTCGGAGAAATACAAGCCGCGCATCGATGCGGCCGCGAAGATGCTGAACCTCAGTGACTATCTGGACCGCTTGCCGCGCGCACTGTCGGGCGGTCAGCGGCAACGCGTGGCGATGGGCCGCGCGGTGGTGCGCGAGCCGTCGCTGTTCCTGTTCGACGAACCGCTGTCGAATCTCGACGCAAAGCTGCGCGTGCAGATGCGCACCGAAATCAAGGCCCTGCATCAGCGCTTGAAGAACACCGTGATCTACGTCACCCACGATCAGATCGAAGCGATGACGATGGCCGATCGCATCGTCGTGATGAACGCGGGACGTATCGAGCAGATCGGCCGTCCGCTCGAACTCTATGACCGGCCGGCGAATCTGTTCGTCGCGAGCTTCCTCGGCTCGCCGTCGATGAATTTCGCCGAGGGCGTGATCGTCAATCGCACGCAGGGTGCGGGCCTCGCGTTGAAGCTCGCGGACGGCAGCGAGGTCGCGCTCGAACGCACGCCTGCGTCGGCCGTGGTCGGTGCGAAGGCCACGCTCGGCGTGCGGCCCGAGCACGTCGAGATCACGACGCAGATACCGGATGCCGCGCTCGACGTCGAAGTGATCGAGCCAACTGGCGCCGAAACGCACCTGTACGGGAAAATAGGCGGCGCTTCGTGGTGCGTGACCACGCGCGAGCGCTCGAAGATCGAGCCCGGTCAGCGTGTCGCGCTGCGTCTGCCGGCCGAACACATCCATCTGTTCGATACGGAGAGTGGACGCAGGCTGGTCTGAACCGCGTGCGGCTTGAACTTTGATCAGGCCGATTGGAGCCGAACAAGCTGCGAGCGACGCGGATCCATATGAAACAGCCCCTAAGGAACACCGGGTGTCCGCACCGAACTTGATTCCCCACATCCGCAACGCACTCGCGAGTCTGCGGCCCGCCGAGCGCAAGGTCGCCGACATGGTGCTCGCCGACGTCGACTTCGCGATGCGCGCGAGCATCACCGAACTCGCGCAGCGCGCCGACGTGTCCGAGCCTTCCGTCACGCGTTTTTGCCGCGCGATCGGTGCGCACGGTCTGCGCGACTTCAAGATGCAGCTCGCGCAGAGCGTCGCGGGCGGCCTGCCGTATGCATCGACCGCGGTCGCGCGCGACGACGACGTGCAGACCTTGATGGACAAGGTCGGCGAAGCGGCGATCGACGGCATCACGCATGCGCGCGGCGCGCTCGATCCTGCCGTGGTCGAAAGCGCGATCGCGGCGCTTTCGAGCGCCCGGCGCGTGTTTTTCTTCGGCGTGGGCTCAGGCTCGGGGCTCGTCGCGCAGGACGCGGCGCTGCGTTTTTTGCGCATCGACATCGCGGCGGCCGCGTTTACCGATGGTCATTTGCAGCGTCTATACGCGGGTCTGATGGAGCCGGGCGACGTCGCGTTTGCGATCTCGCATTCGGGGCGCAGCGTCGAAGTGAATGAAAGCATCCAGATCGCGAAGGAGCGCGGCGCGACGACGATCGCGCTGACCAACGTCGGCTCGCGACTCGCATGGCTCGTCGATATTCCGCTGCTGCTGCGCGTGGCGAGCCCGATCGATCCGAACACGCCGGGCGTGTCGCGGCTCGTGCATCTGTGCATCATGGACGCGCTCGCGATCGGCGTCGCGCTGAAGGCCGGGCCCGAGACGCTGGAAAAGATGCGCCACGCAAAGGCGCGGCTCGCGCCGCATGAGCCGGAAGGGGCGGGCGGGTAAGGCGCGCACATTCCGCGACTTTCGTCGTCGCTCCAGGTAGAATCGGCTCGCAGCGTTCCCGTTTACGTCCGTCCGCCCATGTCCTCCCGTTCCGCCGACACCGCATCGCACGCCCCATCAACGACCACCGCCGAACGTGTGCCGACCCTGCTGCTGGCCGCCGCGCTATCGCTCGGCAGCGCGACAGCGCTCGGCTTCGCGCGCTTCGCGTACGCGCTGCTGTTGCCGTCGATGAAACTCGACCTCGGCTGGAGCTTCGCGCAGGCTGGCGCGATGAACACCGCCAACGCGCTCGGCTATCTGCTCGGCGCGCTCGTGTTTCCGCGCCTCGCGCGCCGCTGGTCGGCCGGCGCGCTGTTCGCGGCCGGTTGCGTGCTGACCGCGCTGCTGATGGCCGGCAGCGGCCTCACCGCCAGCACGGATGCGCTGCTGACGCTGCGCGTGATCACCGGTGCGAGCAGCGCGGCGATCTTCATCGGCGGCGGCGTGCTTGCGGCGCGGCTCGCGTCGGCGCGACCGCGCGACGCGGGACTCGTGCTCGGTCTGTATTACGGCGGTACCGGCTGGGGGATCGTCGCGTCGTCGGTGCTGGTGCCGGTGACGATCCTTGATGCCGCCCACGGCTGGCAATTCGCGTGGTTCGCGCTCGCGGCGGCCTGCGCGCTGTTCGCCGCGGTCGCGATCGGCGCGTCGCGCAGAATCGAGCGCGCGTACTCGAGCGCGTCGGCTGCGGCGCATGCAGTCGGCGCCACCCCCGCCCCGGGCTGGCCGCACTTCGCGGCCGCGCTCGCGGGCTACGGACTGTTCGGCGTCGGCTATATCGGCTATATGACGTTCATCGTCGCGCTGCTGCGCAACGCCGGCATGAGCGCGGCGGTCGTCACCGGTTTCTATCTACTGCTCGGCGCGGCGACCGTGGTGTCGGCGCGGATCTGGTCGACGCTGCTCGATCGCATGCGCGGGGGCCAGGCGCTCGCCCTGCTCAACGCGCTGCTGGCGATCGCGACGCTGCTGCCCGCGCTCTTCACGCAGCCGTGGGTCGCGTTCGTTTCGGGCGCGCTGTTCGGCGCGACGTTCCTGTCGGCGGTCGCGTCGACGACCGCGTTCGTGCGCCACAATCTCCCCGCGAGCCACTGGGCGAAGGGCATCAGCGCCTTCACGATCGTGTTCGCGTTCGGGCAGATCGTCGGGCCGGTCGTGATCGGCTGGGTGTCGGATGGCGCCGGGCTCGCGCGCGGGCTCGTGTATTCGGCGCTGCTGCTGGCGGCCGGCGCGGTACTCGCGGCGTGTCAGAAGGCGTTGCGCGCGACGTGAGTCGCCTTGTGCGTGCTTCGTATTCAGCGATACGTCCAGCACCGATGCGCGACGAACGTGAGCGGCGGCACCACGCACACGACTAGCGCGATACCGAGCGCGGGCGGCCCGCCCGCACGCTGCGTAAGGTGCGATACGAGCGCGGTCGACGTCAGGCCGCCCAGCGACACGACCACGAACCGCCCAGCGTTCATCAACGCAGGCAGCGCAGAAAAACTCCAGAACGTGTTCAACAGATAAGAGGCCGCCGTCGCCCAGGTGAACGCGATCGCGTTGGCCCACGGCGGCGACATGCCGGCGTCCGCGATCAGCGTCAGCGCAATGCATACATGCAGGCCGGTCGCAATGACGCCGCTCGCGCCAAAGCGCATCAGCCTGACCCGTTCGACCAGCATCATCGCGACGCTCCCTTGCGCTTGCGCAGGATCGCGAACAGCGATACGCCATAAGGCAGCGGCGCATGCGCGAGCCAGTGGCGCTCGGCGCTGAAGACGCGGTACAGCGCCGCGTTGAGCAGCCACGGCGGGATCGCGTCGCCGAGCCGATGAGCGGCGAGTTCCGCATCGTGTTCGACGAGATCAGCTACGGCGTGTCGATCAGCGAGGCGCTGACGAATCTCGCGACGCGCGTGCCGATTCGCGATCTGCGTTACTTCGTGATCGCCGTCGTGATCCAGCGCGAGACGGGCGGCAATCTCGCCGAAGTGCTCGACGGCATCACCGCGCTGATCCGCGACCGCTTCAAGCTATTCGACAAGGTTCGCGTGCTCGCCGCCGAAGACAAGATGTCCGCGTGGGTGCTCGGCCTGCTGCCGTTCGGCTGCCGAGCATGGCGGGTGGCACATGACCACGCACTTCGTCGCGAGCGGATCGACATGCGGAATGAACGGAGAGAGCCGGTGGAACCCACGAGACAACGTGGCGCAGCGGCGGTGCTGAGTCCGCAAACCGCGAGCTGAAGCGCGCAGGACCTGTTATGGATTGTCGCGCGTCTCGGCCGTGCGTCTGCCCTGGAAGACCGGCAGCCGCCAGCCGTAGCGCAGCGACGCGAGCCGCACCAACACGCAAGCCAACGTCGCGAACCACGGCGTCCACCAGTCCGTCCAGCCCGCGTACGAAAAACCGACCTGCACCGCCGCGCCGAACAGCGCGGCCGACGCATAGATTTCGCGCTCGAGAATCGCGGGTACGCGCGAGAGCACGACGTCGCGCATCACTCCGCCGCCCACCGCGCTGACGACGCCGAGCAGAATCGCGAGTTCGGCATTGTGGCCGTACGTGAGCGCTTTCTGCGCGCCCGACACCGCGAACAGACCGAGCCCGATCGCGTCGAAGAACAGCACCGGCTGACGCAGCCGGCGCACCTGCGGATACGCGAGAATCGTCACCGCCGACGCGGCGAGCGCGGTGGCCAGATAGCGCCAGTTCGACAGCCCGGCCGGTGGGATCGCGCCGATGCACACGTCGCGCACGATGCCGCCGCCGCACGCGACCATGAAGGCGATCACGACGATGCCGAACAGGTCGAGCCGTCGTTGACGCGCGGCGACCGCGCCGCTGATCGCGAACACGAAGGTGCCGATCAGATCGAGAATGGTATAGACGGCGTGTGAATTCACTGAGTAGTTTCGTGTTGGTCGAGCCACGCACCGGCCGCGCACAACATGGCTTCGAGACCCGTGCGCAGGGTCGGGTCGAGTACCGGTGCGAACTTCGGGGAGTGATTGCTCGGAATCTCGTTGAGTTTTTTCGCGGCGAGCGCTTTGCGGAACACCTCGGGGTCCGTGCCGCCGACGAACCAGAACGAGTACGGCACGTTCCATTCGCGGCCGAACACGCTGAAGTCTTCGCTCGCGGCGGCCGGCGGCGATTCGTACGCGCGCTCGCCGAACTGCGCCTCGAACGCGCTGCGCACACGCTCGGTGGTCGCGGCGTCGTTGATCGTCAGCGGATAGCTCGATAGCGTCGTGAATTCGGGTTCGCGCGGCGCGTTCGACGCCGCGCACTCGGCGCAGCAGATGCGGCGGATCGCGCCGAGCATGTACTCGCGCACGTCTTCGTCGTAGGTGCGCATGTTGAGCTTCAGCGTCGCATCGTCGGGGATGATGTTTTCTTTCGTGCCGGCCTGCAGAGAGCCGATGGTCAGCACGGCGCTGTCGCTCGGCGCGATTTCGCGCGACACGATGGTTTGCAGACGCAAGGTCGTCGAGGCCGCCATGATGACCGGATCAATCGACGTCTGCGGTTGCGAGCCGTGCGCGCCGCGGCCGAACAGCTTCACCTTGATGCTGTCACCGGCCGACAGGATCGTGCCGCTGCGATAGCCGACCGTGCCCGCCGCGCCGACCATGACGTGCTGGCCGAGAATCACGTCGGGCTTCGGGAAGCGCGTGGTCATGCCGTCGTCGAGCATGCTGCGTGCGCCGCGGCCGACTTCCTCGCCGGGCTGGAACACGGCCATCAGCGTGCCGTGCCATGCGTCGCGATGCGCGGCCATCAAACGCGCGACGCCGAGCAGCCACGTGACGTGCATATCGTGACCGCATGAATGCGCGACGCCGACTTCGATGCCGTCTTCGTCTTTGGTCCTGACCGTGCTTGCGTAGGGCAGACCGGTCGCTTCGGCCATCGGCAGCGCGTCCATGTCGGCGCGCAGCATCACGGTGGGACCGTCGCCGTTGCGCAGCAGCGCGACGACGCCTGTCACGCCGACGTTGCGCGTCACGTCGTAACCCAGCTTTTCCACGTAGTCGGCGACGATGCCCGCTGTGCGCACCTCCTGCATCGACAGCTCGGGGTGCGCGTGCAGATCTTTGTAGATCACTTCGAGTTCAGGCAGCAACGCGTCGATCGCGGTCGCCATCGTTTCGATCAGCTTCGACATGGAGGGCTCCTTGTTAGCGTGAGCGCAAGGGAAAGCGGCGCAATGCGGATCGTCCGTCAGGATCTCGCAGGCGGCGCGCTTGCGGACTCGCTTTCGAGCAGGCTGTGCGAAAGCTTGCGGAGCAGACGCTCGAGCGTCTTGCGCTCGTTCTCGCTGAGCGCCTTCGCGAGCTCGACTTCGAGTTCGGTGCCGACCGTTTCGGATGCCTGCGCAACTTCGAGGCCTTGCGCCGTGGCGCGCAACGCGATGCTACGGCGGTCAGACGCATGCATGCCGCGCGCGATCAGTCCGCGCGTTTCAAGCTCGGCGAGGACCTTGGAAAGCAGCGTCTTTTCGATCAGCGCGCGTTGCGAAACGGACTTGGGGGTGATGTCGGGCTCCGCGCAGACGAGGCGCAGCACGCGCAGCGCACGCACGTCGAGATCCCAGCGCTCGCGGTAGACCAGGTTCGCGCGGTTGATCAGCAACGTGCTGGTCAGATCGAGCCTGAAAGTCAGGAAGTCCGAATACAAGAATTTGCTCCGCTGTCCGCGTCATACGCAGTGCAGGCATTATAGGCAAGTAGTTGAAATTTTCAAATACTTGCGCGGACGCCGCCCTGGTGCGAGACAGGGGAAGTGTTAGCGAGCGTCGCGCCCGGAGCCGGATTGGGCCACGCGGGCGGCGACAGCCATCGGTTCGATCGAAGCGCTTGAATCGGTCTGCTCGCCGCCGAGCGAATCGAGGCTGATGCCGTTGGTCTCGGGCAGAATCCACGCGGTGACGATCACGCACAGATAACCGACGCCCGCGACCAGCGGAATCGCGGAGTCGAGCGCCATATGACCGGTGCTGAGCCAGCCCACGCCAAGCGGGAACAGCGAGCCGATGACGCGCCCCAAGTTGTAGGCCACGCCGTAGCCGGTCGCGCGGATTTCGTTCGGGTAGCTCTCCGAGATCGTCGCGGCGATGCCCGAGAACGTTCCCTGCATCAGCACGCCGAGCAGGAAGCCGAGCACGAGCATCGCGCCGTTCGACGCGGGAATCGCCATATAGGCGAGCGCCATGGAAAACGCGCCCGCCGCGAACACGATATACGTGAGGCGTCGGCCGATGCGGTCCGACGAATACGCACCGAGCACGTAGCCCACGAACGAGCCGAGGATCATGATCGCGAGATAGGTGCTCGTGCCGAAGATCGACAGGCCGCGTTCGAGCTTCAGATAGGTCGGCATCCACGTCGCGATCGCATAGTAGCTGCCGAGCATGCCGCCCGACAGCAGACTGCACAGGATCGTCTTGCCGGCGAGCGGCCGCGCGCAGACACGGCGTAGTCCTTCCAACGCGGCGGGCGAGTGCTGTCTTCCGAGCGCGCGCGAGAACGCTTCGGGCTCCTTTAGATCGCGCCGAAGATACACAACCAGCAGCGCCGGCACGATGCCGATAAAAAAGCAGCCGCGCCACGCCCACTCCGCCGGCAGCCACGAAAACAGCACGCTATAGACGATCGCCGCGGCGGCCCAGCCAAACGAATAACTGCTCGCCGCGAAGCCGGAGAATTTGCCGCGATGCGCGGGATTCCTGATGATCTCGGTCACGAGCACCATGCATAGCGACGATTCGCCACCGAAGCCGAGCCCCTGCAGCATGCGAAACAGCGCGAGCTGTAGTGGCGAGTTGGCGAAACCGCACGCGAAACATGCGAGCGCGAATAGCACGATGGTCCAGCGCAGAATGCGCACGCGCCCGAAGCGGTCGGCGAGCAGGCCCGCGCCGATCGCACCGACGAGCGACGCGATCAGCGTGTAGGTGACGATGCTGCCCGCGACGGCCTTGTTCATGTGCCAGGTCGCGGCGAGCACGGGGATCAGGAACGAGTAGATCATGAAGTCGTACACATCGACGGCATGACCCATGAACGCGCCCGCAAAGGCTTTCTTCTCGTTCTTCGACAGCGATTCGAACCAGACCATGATGGAGGACTCCGGGCGAGGATGAGGTGGCGGCTGGCGCCTCGAGAATGCGAGTGGGTGTTATAGCGGTGGCGCGACGAACGACAGTCCCGCCTGCTCGAGCAGCGCGGCCACCCGCAGCGAACGCAGGTCGTGATAGAGCGGCCCGACGATCTGCACGCCGATCGGCAGGCCGTCCGCGGTCGTGCCGGCGCGGGCCACCGTCGATGGCAGGCCGCACAGACCCGAGTGGCCGGCCCAGAACAGCTGGGTCGTCATCGGCTGTGGGCGGCCGTTGACGTCGAGCGTGCGCTGCCACGGCGCCCCGGTTTCGTCGAGCGTGAAGGCGGCGGTCGCGGCGGCGGGGCACAGCAGCACGTCGATCGTGCCGAACAGCTCGCGCCATGCTTCGCAAAACGCGTCGCGCTGCTTTTGCAGTAGCAGCCAGTCGCGGTGACGCAACGCGGTGCCCGCGTATTGCAAGGCGGCGTACGACGACGCGTCGGCGGCCACGGCGGCGCTTGCTGTGAGCGCGGCGGCGAAGGCGTCGTCGTCGAGATAGTGCGAGGTCGACGCGCGCAGCAGCAGCACGTAGGCGCGCATCAGTTGCGCGGCGTCGAGCGCGGGGCGCGCGTCCCAAACCACCGTCGCACCGGCGTTTTCGAGCTGCCGGCCAAGACGCGTGAGGCACGCCTCTACCGGGCCGTCGACGTCGGCGAGCGGATGATTGGCCAGTACGCCGAAGCGGAATTCCCGCAGGTCCGTGCGCTCGCAGGGTGGCAGTGCGAGCCTCAGCGCGCTCGCGGCTTCGCCGGCCGGACCAGCGATCGCGCCGAGCACGAGTTCGAGGTCGCGCGCCGAGCGCGCGAGCGGACCCGCGACGTTGATGTCGGGCTGCGCCATGCCGCCGCCGATGCCATGGCCTTTCAGCGACACGATGCCATGCGTGGTCTTGTGCGAGAAAACGCCGCAGAAATGCGCGGGGTTGCGGATCGATGAGCCGACATCCGAGCCGACGTCGAAGAATGACATGCCCGCGCAGACGGCCGCCGCGCTGCCACCCGACGAACCGCCCGGCGTGCGGGACGGATCGCGCGGATTGCGGGTCGTGCCGTAGAGGTCGTTATAGCTTTGCCAGTCGCGCAGATAGATCGGCACGTTGGTCTTGCCGAGCAGCACCGCGCCCGCGTCGAGCAGGCGTTGCACGACGTCCGCATTGGCACTCGCGATGTTCTCGCGATGCGCGGGGTCGCCAAGGGTCGTCGGCCAGCCGCGGACGTCGAAAGATTCCTTGATCGTAAACGGAATGCCGTGCAAGGGGCCGCGCAGTCGCCCCGCGCGCCGTTCCTCGTCGCGTGCTTCGGCGGTGGCGTAGGCGGCGTCGAAATCGGATATGACGACCGCGTTCAGCAGGCCGTTGTCGGCCTCGAATGCGGCTTCGCACGCGGCGACGAGCGAGGCGGCGTCGATCTCGCCGGCGCGCATGTCGTGCGCGGCCTGCTGGACAGTGGCGTAACGGTAGCGCTCCGCCTGACTGGCGGCGGGTGGGGAGGAGCTTGGTGTCATGAAAGGCCTGGAGAGGGCGATTGATGATCGGTATGTTGTATACCGTCTATCGCCAAATTCAGCCTGTCAAGTGGCTTGCAGCGTAGTCGACGAAATTATCGGGTGGCGTAAGGCGAGCGCGGTGGCGTGTGCCGCGCTTCGCTTCCTATGCCGCGCGTTTCAAAGGCCGTTTCAACGCGCATTGTTCGCCAGATAGTGCTGGGCGGCGCGCATCACATGCCGCTCGGCGAGCAGCGCCGACAGCGTCGCATCGCCCGACTGCACCGCGCGCAGGATCGCGGCGTGTTCGTCCCAGGTCTGGCGGACTTCCGCATCGCTCGCGTTCGTGAACAGCATGCGCGTGCGGTCGCGCAACGAGCGCATCAGGTCGCTCAGAATCGTATTGGCCCCGGCCGCGTAGAGCAGGTCGTGAAAACGCGCGTTGAGTTCGAGCAGGCCGGCCGTCTCGCCGGCGTCGACTTTTGCCTTGCCTTCGGCGAGCACCTGTTCGATCTGGCCGACCAACTCGGGCGTTCGATGTTCGGCGGCGAGCCGGGCGTTGAGTCCCTCGAGCGTCGCGCGGATCTGGATCATTTCGCGTGCCGCCGACGGCTGCAGCGACGCGACCACCGCGCCGTGCCGCGGCCGCACTTCGACGAGGCCTTCCGAGGCGAGCGCGCGCAGCGCTTCGCGTACCGGCACGCGCGAGACGTCGAGCTCCTGGGCGATGCGTCCTTCGACCAGCCGCTCGCCGGGCGCGTACGTGCCCGAGACAATTGCTTCGCGCAGCCGCGCGGTGACGAGATGCGACAGCTGCTGATGCATGATCGGCGCGCTCGATTGCCCCTGTGCGCCGCTTGCCGCGGTCGTGTCCGCTTCGGTCTTCATAAGGATCTCCAACCTGTGTTGCTGATGGCGTGTGATGCAAGCGATTTTACCTCAGTGCACGTCGCGAATACTGTAGACCTTATACGGACATATCCGCCTCGGCCTTGTCTGGCGGGGCATTGAAGCACGCGCCCCGCTTCCTCGTAACTACCGGGAACGGCGGGATTTCTGCTGCCGCTCGATTCTTCTGCTTTGAAATGCCCCGACGAATGCGGGTAAACCTCAAGCAAACAGCCGTTGATCCTGTTTTATTTAGTACATAGTATACCAAGCGATCATCTCAAATCAGCCGCATTCCACCCACGCTCGCAGGTCCGCGCAGTCAGGAGAAGCAATGGAATCTCACGTCGTTCTAACGTCGGCGCACTGGGTTTATCTGTGTGGTGTCGTCTCTATCATCGCGACGCTGGTGTTTCGCGCCAATGTCGTCGCGCCCGCGATTCTCGCGACCTTCGCCACCGTCTTCGCGTTTTCCGGCCAGGTGTCGACCGCGATCGAAGCGGTGTTCTTCGCGCCGCTTACGGCGGCGCGCGAGCTGTTCAATATCTTCCTCGTGATTTCGCTGATGACCGCGTTGCTCAACGCGCTGAAACGGATCAACGCGGATGTGCGCATGGTCCAGCCGTTTCGCGCGGTCATGGTCAACGGGCACGTTGGCTTCTTCGTGCTCGGCTTCGTGAGCTACGTGTTGTCGCTGTTCTTCTGGCCGACGCCGGCCGTGCCGTTGATCGCCGGCATTCTGCTGCCGGCCGCGATTTACGCGGGCGTGCCGCCGCTTGGCGCGGCGTTGTGCATCGGCATCGCGGGACTCGGCACGGCCTTGTCGTCGGATTACGTGATGAAGGTCGCGCCGGGCATCAGCGCGAAAGCGGCCGCGGTCGCGATGCCGGACGTTGCCGACAAGGCGCTGCTGCTGTCGCTGATCACGGGCGGCATCGCGTTCCTGATCGCCTATCTGCGTATCCGCAAGCAGATCCAGGCGCCCGATGCGCGCCATCTCGAACGCTGGGAAGCGACCCAGGTCACGGCGAATGCCGTTGTCACGCCCGCGGCCGGCACGAGTCGCGCGCGCATCCGGCGCGGCAAACCGCAGCATGCGTCGGTCGGCGACGGCGGCCAGGTCAGCGGCGCGAGCGGCTCGCGGGCGTTGTTGTTGTCGTCGCGCGACCTGTTGACGCCGTGGCAGGAGCGCTGGTCCCGCTGCTTCGCGATCGTGATCCCCGTCGCCTTTCTCGCGATCGTCGTCTACATGGTATTGCCGCATCTGATCCCCGGCTTCAAGGGCGCGAGCGGTGCAGCGGCCGCGGCGCTCGTCGGCGGCGTCTCCGCGTTGCTGATGGTGGCGGTAGCCGCTGCGCGCGACTATCGCGCGATGTGCCGCAGCACGGCCGAGCACGTCACCGAGGGCTTAGTGTTTTCGTTTCGCGCGATGAGCTCGGTGCTGCCGATTGCGGGCTTCTTCTTCATCGGCGTGGCCGGCACCGCGGCGCCGATCCTCGGCTTGCCCGCCGGTACCCATGCCCCCGGCCTGCTTGCCGATCTCGTGAAAGCGGGCGAGGTCTACATTCCGCACAACGTGTTCTTCGTCTCGTACGGCATTCTGCTGGCCGGCATGGTGACGGGCATCGACGGCTCGGGCTTCGCCGGTTTGCCGTTGACCGGCGCGCTGGCGGGCGCGCTCGGCCGCACGGTGGGCTTCGACGTGTCGACGCTCGCGGCGATCGGCCAGATGGGTTCGGTGTGGACCGGCAAGACGCTGACCGCATGGTCGGCGCTCGCGGCGGTGGCGAGCTTCGCGCGTGTGCCGGTGTTGCAGGCGGTGCGCTATCTGTTGCTGCCGGTGGTGTCCGGCCTGGTGGTGTCGACGTTGGTGGCGATTCTGATCTGGTGATGGGGGGGCGGGACGCGCGTGTCGTCCGCGCGGTTTTTGCCGGGCCTTGCGCGTTGGTTTGCCGATGCGCAAGGCCTTGGCGGTTTGATCGTCGGCGCGCTTTGCCCGCGAGTTGCGGCCTACGTTTTACGCCTCGCAACGACAAGCAAAAACGCCGGCGTCAGTGCATCGAAGCCGGCGTCCCAGTTTGACTCACTACGTTGTGTTGCTAACTCACCATGACACGCTGACATTGCCATTGACGAAAGTCTGACAGGCCATCCGATAGCCAGCTTTGATTTCGTCTTCGCTCAGATGGCGTTTTTCCTTGTCCTTCACGTTATCGGTATGTTCGATGCCGTGTTCGACCTTGCATTTGCAGGTGCCGCACAAGCCGCCGCCGCATTTGAACGGAATGCCGCCTTTTTCGCGCAGCGAGACGCGCAGCAGATTGCTGTTGGGCGGCGCGCTGACCGACTTGCTGTCGTTGCTGAGGAAAGTGATCTGGATCATTCGGAGGCTTACGTATTGGGTTCGCAGAGGAGGGGATGAAACGGCGCGGCAACTAGCGCGGGGTCAGTTGCGCGGCGCCGTTGCCGTGGCCCGCGAGCTGCCGCAGCGACTCGAGCGCGGCTTCAGGCGTCGCGAATTTTTCGAGGAACCTGGTGGGAACGAGATTGACCGCCGACGGTGTGGCTTCGTCGATCACCCTGATCTTCGTCTCTTTCATGAGCGCGGCGATGACGAACGTGGCGATATGCCGGCCGCCGTAGAGGTAGTCGAAGGTGGCGAGCGGCACGATGCCTTCGGTCGCCTCGGTGCGGTACTGGCCGGGCTTGCTCGTCAGGATCACGTGCGTGCCGGCCGCCACGGAGCGCGTATTCATGCTGCCTGCTCCAGATCGTCCTGCGCGAGTTCGATGTCGTGCTCGATCCATAGTTGGCACGCGAGGCGATAACCCTGCGCAAGCCGCTCGCCGAGCTGTTTTTTTTCCTTCCAGTTGGGCTCGGGCAGATACTGCGCGCCGGACATCACGCGGCACGCGCACTTCGAGCACTTGCCCATGCCGCATTCGTAGCGCAGATGCGGAAACGGGAATTGCTTGATGCCGGCGCGCACGACGAGGTTGGTGTTCTCCTTGACCTCGCCCTGATGGGTCGCGCCATTTTTGTGAAATACCACTGTTGGCATAACGCTCTCCGTGATTCACTCGGATCTAGTGTAGCTGAATAAAAGGATATAGTATACCGTCTACTGCCGGATGGTCCTCGGCTAGGGCCGAAGACAGCGGCAGTTGGCGTGCGTATAGGTCCATTTTTCCTAGGTTTTCCGTGGTCAGGCCGCAATGAAACGGCACGTAGACGGAGCGCTCTTCCCTCGAACGGTTTGCGCAATTCAGCTATTTCGGTATACAGTATTCAACTAAGGCGCTACACTAGCTCAACTGTTCCTTCCGTGCCCGACGGCATTCGGGCTTTCGACAACGCCAACCTTTTACCTACCTGTCAGGAGCTTGAAATGGCTGAATTGATGAACCGTGATGACTTCCGCGCCGCGCTCGAGGACGCCATCAAAGGCAAGAGTGCGAACAAGGCGCCGTTCAGCATCGCATGGGCGAGCGGCAAGCTGAGCCGCGCGCATCTCGCGCGCTGGGCCGAGAACCACTATCACTACGTGGGCCCGTTCGCCGACTATCTGGCTTACATCTATGCGCGCACGCCGGACCGCTTCACCGAGGCTAAGGACTTTCTGCTCGCCAACATGTACGAAGAGGAAATCGGCGGTGACCGTCATACCGATCTGCTGATCCGTTTCGCCGAAGCGTGTGGCACGACGCGCGAGCGCGTGATAGATCCCGACAACATGTCGCCGACCACGCGAGGCCTGCAGGCATGGTGTTATTCGGTGGCGATGCGCGAGGACCCGATCGTCGCGGTCGCGGCGCTCGTCGTGGGTCTGGAATCGCAGGTGCCGTCGATCTATCGCAAGCAGACGCCGACGCTGCGCGACAAATACCAGTTCACCGACGAGGAAGTGGAGTTCTTCGATCTGCACATCGTGTCGGACGAGATTCATGGCGAGCGCGGCTATCAGATCGTGCTCGAACATGCCGACACGCCCGAGTTGCAGCAACGCTGCCTGAAGATCTGCGAGATCGGCGCGCAGATGCGTCTGCTTTATACGACCGCGCTCTATTACGACTACGTCGAGCAGGACCTGGCGCTGCCCGAACTCGAACTCGCGAGTTGAACCCGCGGCGGCGCGCGCAACGCGGCGCCGTCTTCCGTTGGCATCGCCGCGAGCCAGCCGGCCGGCATGGCGCCGGCCATTGCGGCAACAGCACAGGTATCCGTCATGAGCAATCCGGCAACACCAGAGTTCAAGAATCTCATCGCGGGCGAGTGGACCGCCAGCGTGAGCGGCGGCACGTTCGACAACGTGAATCCCGCCGATACGCGCGACATCGTCGGCCGCTTCCAGGCGTCTTCGGCCGAGGACGCGCGCGCCGCGCTGGCCGCGGCGGCTGGCGCGTTCGCCGCGTGGCGGCGCACGCCGGTCGCGCAGCGCGCGGCCGTTCTCAATCGCGCGGCGGCGTGGCTCGAACAGCATGCGGACGGATTCGCGAACGAACTCACGCGCGAAGAAGGCAAGCCGCTCGCGCAGAGCAGGGACGAAATTCTGCGCTCGGCGCAGGTGCTGCGTTTCTATGCGGTGGAAGGTCAGTCGTATTCCGGCGAGACGTTCCCTAGCGACGATCCCGACATGACCGTCCACACCCAGCGCGAACCCCTCGGCGTCGTCGCCGTGATTACACCGTGGAATTTTCCGATCTCGATCCCGGCGCGCAAGATCGCGCCGGCGCTGATCGCCGGCAATACGGTGATCTTCAAACCGTCGTCGGATGCGCCGCTGATCGGCTACCGGCTCGCCGAAGCATTCGCGCAGGCGGGCATTCCATCGGGTGTACTGAATTTCATCACGGGACGCGCGTCGGAAATCGGCTCCGTCATTACCGCGTCGCCGGTCGTCAGGGCCGTGTCGTTCACCGGTTCGACCGCCGCTGGCGAACAGATTCATCGCTCCCTACCGCTGACCACGCGCACGCAGATGGAACTCGGCGGCAAGAACCCGCTGATCGTGATGGACGACGCGGATCTCGACCGCGCCGTCGACCTGACGATCAAGGGCGGCTTCTCGCTGACGGGCCAGGCCTGCACCGGCACGAGCCGCGTGCTGGTGATGCAGAGCGTGCGCGATGCGTTCAGCGAGAAACTGCTCGCTAAAGTGAAGACGCTCAAGATCGGCAGCGGCCTCACGCCCGGCATGGACATCGGTCCGCTCGCGACCCGGACGCAGCTCGACACCGTGCTCGACTACGTGGCCTCCGGCAAGGCACAGGCCACGCATCTGTACGGCGGCGAGCGCCTGAGCGGTCCCGATTACGAGCACGGCTATTACGTCACGCCGGCGATCTTCACCGACGTGACGCAGGACATGCGTATCTGCCGCGAAGAAATCTTTGGGCCGGTGATCGCGATCGTCACCGTGACCAGCTACGAGGACGCGATCGCGAAGGCGAACGACACCGAGTATGGGCTCTCCGCCGCGATCGTCACGTCGAATCCACGCCACATGCATCGCTTCGCGGACGACATCGAGGCGGGCACCGTGAAGATCAACCGCACGACGACGGGCAACGCGATCAACGCGCCGTTCGGGGGGCTCAAGCGTTCGAGCACGTCGACGTTTCGCGAATCGGGGCGTGGCGGTCTCGAGTTCTATACGCAGATCAAGACGGTCTATCGCGGCATCTGAGCGCGGCGAGATCAGCTTTCCGAATCAATGAATCAATCAACAATGAGGGGGTTGCAATGAAACAGATATTTCGCCTGGAACTGGCCGAAGCGCGCGAAATGATCCGCGCGGCCATCGGCCGGGCGCAGCAGATCGACGTGCTCGAATCGGTCTGCATCGTCGACGAGGGCGGCTATCCGCTCGCGCTCGAACGGATGGACGGCGCGCGCATCACTGGGCCGCAGATTGCGTGGAACAAGGCGTTCACGGCAGCCGGCCACAAGCGCTCGACGCATCTGTTCACCCAGCGGCCCAACGGTCCCGCGTTGCCGGGCAACGAAGCGTTCGGCATTCAATGGAGCTTCGAGGGTAAGTTCGCGGCATTCGTCGGCGGCTTTCCTGTTGTCGTCGATGGCCAGGTGGTGGGTGGTGTGGGCCTGAGCGGCGGCAACGGCGAGCAGGACACGCAGTGCGGCCTCGCCGCTTTGCAGGGGCTGCACGATCTGCTCGCGGCGCAGGGGCATAGCGTGCTCGTGGAAGCCGACATCAAGAAATGACGCCACGGGCCGCCTGTGCATGCCGGCGGTCCTGTCGTTCGCATCGCATCGTCATGAGGTGGCGTCATGTCATACCGGATTCAGGTGCTCGAAACAGGAGCGTGCTTCAGCGCCGAGCGCGACGAATCGCTGCTCGCCGCCGCGCTACGCGCGGACGTGCCGCTTGCGCACGATTGTCAGTTCGGCGGTTGCGGCACGTGCCGCGTGAAAGTGCACGAGGGCACGCTCGACTACGAGGAGTTTCCGCTCGGACTCACCGAGGAGGAGGCGCAGGCGGGATTTGCGCTCGCGTGTCAGGCGCGGCCGCGCAGCGACATTGTGATCGGCGCGGGCCACGCCGGTGCGCCGACATCGGAGCCGGCGCGTCATACGGTGCGCGTGGAGGCGGTACGCTTGCTGGCGCACGACGTCACGCACCTCACGCTCGCGCTTCCAGAGGATGCCGAAATGATTTACCGGCCCGGTCAGTACATGAACGTGATGCTCGAAGACGGTAGTCATCGCAGCTTCTCGATGGCATCCGCCGCGCGCGCGGGGGGCCTCGTCGACTTTCATGTGCGGAAGATCGCGGGCGGCCGGTTCACCGATCGTGTGGTGGCGCAGCTCAAACCGGGCGACCGCCTCGACGTGGAGCTGCCGCTCGGCGGATTCCGACTGCACGAAGAGGACTATCGTCCGTTGCTGATGGTCGCGACCGGCACCGGCCTGGCGCCGGTGAAAGCGATGCTCGAATCGCTGATGGACGATCCCAATTGCCCGCCCGTCACGCTGTACTGGGGCGCGAGAACGGCCGACGGCCTGTATCTGCATGACGAAATCGGCCGCTGGGCGGAGCGTCTCTACGAGTTCCGCTATGTGCCGGTGTTGTCGCGCGCGGACACAGCATGGAGCGGGCGGCGCGGCTATGTGCAGCATGCGGTGTGCGAGGACCATGCGGACCTGTCGGAGCACGCGGTCTATCTGTGCGGCTCGCCCGCGATGATCGCAGAGGCGAAGGCCGCCTTCATCGCGAAGGGCGCGAGCGTCGATCATCTGTACTCGGACAGCTTTACGTTCCAGCACGCCGCAGCGGCGCTCGTGTAGCGCGCGGCACGAGCGCCATCCAGTCATCAGATTCGCACAAGGAAGCATTCTCCATGATTCATCTGAACGACGCGCAGATCGATGCGCTCGTGGGTTTCGACGAAGCGATCCCGACGCTCGAGCAGGCGTTTCGCGCACTGTCGCGGGGACGCGCGGCGGTGCAGCGGCGCGTGCGCACCGAAGCGGGCGGCGTGAAGCTATCGACGCTCGGCGCCGTGTTGCCCGAAGCTGGCGTGACCGGCGCGAAGGTGTACACGACGATCAACGGCCGCTTCTCGTTCTCGATCGTGCTGTTTTCGACCGACGACGGCCGCCCGCTCGCCACGCTCGACGCGAACGCGCTCACGCGAATCCGCACGGCCGCGACCACGGTGCTCGCGGTGCGAGCGCTCGCGCGCGAAGATGCGCGCGCCGTCGCGATTTTCGGCACCGGCGTGCAGGGGCACGCGCATGCGCAGGCGCTCGCCGCGCATACCGGTTTGCAGTCGTTCAGAATCGTCGGCCTCGATAACGTGGAGCAGGTCGTCGACGAACTCAACGCGCGTCACCGTGCGCGCGGCGTGAAGGCCACCGCAGGCGAAGCCGCCGAGGCGGTGCGTGATGCCGACGTGATCGTCACCGCGACGCGCGCGACCGGTGCGCTGTTCGATGGCGCGACGCTTGCGCCCGGTGCGATGGTCGCGGCCATCGGGTCGAGCCTGCCCTACACGCGCGAGCTCGACGACACGACGCTCGCGCGCGCGTCGCGCATCGTGGTTGAACTGCATGAACAGGCAAGGGAAGAGGCCGGCGACCTGGTGCAGGCCGCGCCCGGCACGTTCGACTGGCGCAACGTAGTCGAACTCGGCGACGTGCTGGAAGGGCGCGCCAGCGGACGCGTGCGGTCCGAGGACATCGTCGTCTACAAGGCGGTCGGCATCGGCTTGCAGGACGTTGCGCTCGCCGGGCTCGCGTGGCGCAAGCATGTCGCTCGCGAAGCGGCCGCACAGCGCGCCTGAACGCCGATGAGCAACGGCACGCCACCCGGCGCCATACCGCACGGGACATCGCCGCCCAACACGGCCCGCTCGTTCCGTCAGTCGCTCTTTGCGATGCTTGGCTTGTCGAGCGTCGTGATGATGGTCGCGATCGATCAGACCGTGGTCGGCACCGCGTTGCCTACCATCGTCGCCGAGCTGAAGGGTTTTAATCTCTATGCGTGGGTCGCGACTGCGTATCTGCTCGCCTCGGTCATCACGGTGCCGATCTTCGGGCGGCTCGGTGACTGGTTCGGACGCAAGCCGTTGATCGTGATTGCGATCGTCGTGTTCACGGCCGCGTCGGTGCTGTGCGGTGCCGCGCACAGCATGCAGGCGCTGGTGCTGTTTCGCGCGTTGCAAGGGATCGGTGGCGGCATGCTGGTGGGCACCTGCTTCGCGTCGATTCCCGATCTGTTTCCCGATCCCGTCGTGCGTCTGCGCTGGCAGGTGCTGTTTTCGAGCGCGTTCGGCGTCGCGAATGCGGTAGGGCCTTCGCTGGGCGGCTTTCTGAGCGAGCACTACGGCTGGCGCTCCGCGTTTCTCGTCAACCTTCCGGTCGGCGTGCTCAGTCTTTATCTGACTGCCCGACATCTACCGAACATTCGCCATCAACTGCGCGGCAAGCTGAACCCGGACTGGCGCGGCGCATTGTTGATCGCAGCCGGACTCGGTGCGTTGCAACTGCTCGTCGAATCGCTCGCGCAGCAGACGCTGAAGGTCTCGACGATCGCGTTCGGCGTGGTGGCATTGAGCGCGGGCGCGCTGCTCGTGCGCGAGGAACTGCGCGCGGCCGATCCGATTCTGCCGCCGGCGTTGCTGCGCGAGCGGGCCATCATCGCGTTGCTCGCGTTGTCGATGCTGATGGGCTTGGCGATGTTCGCGCTGCTGTTCTATGTGCCGTTGCTGCTGCAAGGCGGCATGGGTCTCAACGCGGATCGCGCCGGCGTGATGGTGACGCCGCTCGTGCTATGCATCACCGTCGGCACGATCGCGAATACGCGCGTCGTCACGCGTCTGCGTAAGCCCAACTTGCTGCTGTACGTCGGCTTCGCGTTGCTGGGCGTGGCGTGTTGGGGCGTCGCGGCCGAACGCATGGAGACCGGTCATGCGTTGATGGCCGCATTGACTGCGGGCGGCGTAGGGATCGGTCTCGTGATGCCGAATCTGACCGTGTTTGCGCAGCAGGTGGCGGGCAAGCGTCAGCTTGGCATTGCGACCGCTATGATCCAGTCGGCGCGGATGGTGGGCGGCATGATTGGAACGGCCGTGGTCGGCACAATCGTGCACGTGCTGTATCGCCAACGCGTGGCCGATGTTTTGCAAGGGCACGGTATCGATACGGACGCGCCGTGGGTTGCGCCCGCCGCGCACAGCCCGCAAGTACTGCTGACGTCTCGCGACGTCGCGACCTTCATTCGCGATGCCCACGCCGCAGGGTTCGACGGCGACGCGCTGATCGCCGCGGCGCGCGTCGCGCTCGTGCAAGCCATCGACCACGCGTTGCTCGCGGTGAGCGCGGCAATGGTGCTCGCATGCCTCGCCGTGTCGCTCGTGCCGCTGATTCGCGTGCAGCGATTGGGACGCGAGGTCGCGTCAGTCGCAGTAAGCGAATGAGCGCTGGTGCGGGTCAAAGTTGCTTGCAATAGAACGTCGTCGCGCACAAGGCCCCGTCGGGCATCAGCGCGTAATTCGGCACGCTGCCGACGCGTTGCCATCCGGCGCGCTGATAAAGCCGTTCGGCATCGCCACCGGTTACGGTGTCGAGCACGAGAACCGATTTCTTCTCTTTCCGCGCGATGCGATCGAGTTCGCTCATCAGAGCGTGCGCGACGCCGCGCCGGCGTGCTTTTCTGTGCACGAGCATCTTCGCTACGTCGGCGCGATGTGGCTGATTTTCGGGTTGCGCGGTAATCAGCTGCACGGTGCCCACGATATCGCCGCTGTGATCTTCGGCGATCAGCAATACGCGCTCGCCACGCGCGACGCTCTCCACGACGTTGCGCCAGAACGCGAGCGCCGTGTTACGCGAGATCGGCGGCATGAAGCTGACCGATGCTCCGCCTTCCACGCAGTCGATCAGCACGTCGGCGAGCGCTTCGACACAGGCCGAAGCTTCGTTCGCGCCCACGCGCCGTATGGTCACACTTTTTGTTGTCAATGCGCAAATGCCCACTCACCAATTTGAATAAAAACCCGCCCAAAATTGCCGACTCTTTATTCGCTTTGATTCGCTAACTTTCAATTAGCCTGTGTCGGAAAAGCCTTACGCCCCATTACGCATAAAATTACACGTATTGGTATAAATACCGATGCTGTAGTCAGACTACATTCCTACATTACTCACCACGAAGAGTCGCTACAGCCCATCCAGTTGCGCCGATTCTTCTTCCCACAGGCAAACGTTTGCAGTCATCGCTGCATGCCTGTTTTCGCGTCCGTTTTCCATCCCCCCGACGCGCTCCGTTGCCCCAGAAAAGCACAATTTCGGAGAGACACCTATGCAGAAGAAACTATGGCCGGCCGTCGCGATTGCGGCGGCCGTGAGCGCCGCTGCGCACGCCGCTGCGCCCGCCGCTGCGCACGCGGACATCCCCACTCCTGGTCTCGACTTCGCGCCCATGTCGACGGTGCTGAACGCGTTCGCGTCGGCCGCGGCGCATCGGCGCGCGGAAACGCTCGTCAACAAGATGACGATCGACGAAAAGCTGCAGTTCATTCACTCGCAGTACGCGATGTCCGCCGTGCCGGGCGGCGGCGCGGGCTACATTCAGGGCGTGCCGCGTCTCGGCATTCCCGACCTGAACATGGTCGACTCGGCCACGGGTTCGGGCAGCACCAACCAGCCATCGACGACCTTCCCGGCGACGCTCGCGGTAGCGGCGAGCTGGGACCGCGCGCTGTCGTGGAACTTCGGCAAGCAGATCGCGATCCAGTTGCGTCAGCAGGGCTTCGGCATGGGGCTCGGCGGTGGCACCAACCTCGCGCGTGAGCCACGCGGTGGCCGGCTCTTCGAGTATCTCGGCGAAGATCCGGTGCTTGCCGGCGAGATGCTCGCCGAGCGCACCGACGGCACGCAAAGCCAGAAGGTCATCGCGACGATCAAGCACTACATGGGCAACGAGCAGGAACATAACCGCGGCGGGGGCAATAGCCAGATCGACGAGCGCACGATGCGCGAGCTCTATCTGCTGCCGTTCGAAATCGCCGCGCGCCGCGCGCAGCCCGGCAGCGTGATGTGCAGCTACAACGAGGTCAACGGCATCCAGGCCTGCGAGAACCCGCACATTCTCAACGACGTGCTGAAGAACGACTGGCACTTCGAAGGTCAGGTGCAGTCGGACTGGGGCGCGACGCATAGCACGGCACCGGCGATCAATGCCGGTCTCGACGAGGAGGAAGACGTCGGTTCGACCGTCTATCTGACGCCCACGCTGGTCAAACAGGCGATCGCGAACGGCTCGGTGTCGACCGCGCGCCTCGACGACATGGTCGAGCGCAAGCTGTATGTGATGATCCGCACGGGCGTGATGGACGATCCGCCGAAGGGTGGCGCGACCATCGACTTCTCGGCCGCGAGAGCCTTCACGCAGTCGGTCGAAGAGCAGTCGATGGTACTGCTGAAGAACGCCAGCAATCAGCTGCCGCTCGCCGCTGGTTCGCTGTCGCGTATCGCGGTGATCGGCGGCCATGCCGACGCGGCGGTGCTGACGGGCGGCGGTTCAGGCAACACCCGCGATCCGGTGACGGGCGCGTTCGCCGGTTGCGGCGGCTTGACGTTCGGCACGGAGACGGGCTGCAGCTGGTGGACCAACCCGTGGCTGAAGCTGAACACGCCGATCGTGTCGGCGATCAAGGCGCTCGCGCCGCAGGCCACCGTGACCTTCGCCGGCAACAGCGATCAGCAGTCGCCGTTTGCCGCCTACACGCAGCAGCAGATCACCCAGGCGGCCACGCTGGCGGCCAACTCCGACGTCGCGATCGTCGTGGTCGCGCAGCCGGCCGGTGAGGATATCGGCGATCTGCCGAGCCTGGGCCTCGCGAATCCGACCAACCAGGATGCACTCGTCGAAGCAGTTGCGGCGGCCAATCCGCACACGATCGTCGTCGTCGAAAGCGGCAACCCGGTGCTGATGCCGTGGAAGGATAGCGTGTCGGCGATTGTCGAAGCATGGTATCCGGGCGAAGGCGGCGGCAATGCGATTGCGAACGTGCTGTTCGGCAAGGTCAATCCTTCCGGCAAGCTGCCCGTCACGTTCCCGGTGCGCGACCAGGATACGCCGACGTGGGGCACGAATGGCGCGTTTGCGGCGAACCCGGTGTACGCCGAGAAGCTCGATATGGGCTATCGCTGGTACGACTCGCAGAACATCACGCCGATGTTCGAGTTCGGCTATGGCCTGTCGTACACGCACTTCGCATACTCGGGTCTGTCGGTTCAGCATCTGCCGGGCGGCCTGATCGACGTGTCGTTCAACGTGCGTAACGATGGTCGCGTCGCCGGTGCGGAAGTGCCGCAGGTGTACCTCGGCGTGCCGTATCAGGGTGAACCGCCGCGGCGTCTCGTCGGCTGGGACAAGGTGGGTCTGAACCCGGGCGAATCGCGTCGTGTGCACGTTGTCGTGACGCAGCGCATGCAGAGCGTGTGGGATACGACGAGCAACCGTTGGCTCTATGTGCCGGGCAGCTCGGTGTACGTCGGCGCATCGTCGCGCGACATCCGTCTGCAGGGGCACGGCTAAATAGTGTGACGGTGTAGCGAATGCGGGCGCGCCAGGTTGCGCGCCCGCCTGTATTGTTGTTTACGCTTTCAGCGTGTTCTTGTAGAACTTTCCATCCTTCATCACGATGCGCAGGTTCTGCTCCGGGTTCGCGATCAGGTCGAGATTCTCGAGCGGATTGCCGTCGACGAGCAGCAGATCGGCGTACGCACCTTCCTCGAGTACACCGAGCTTGCGCGGGTACGGATTGCGGTGCCCGGACAGCGCGAGTAGCTGGCCATTGGTGCCCGTTGCGATGCCCAATGCTTCGGCTGCGCTATACCACGCCTTCATATGCGTGAGCATCGTGCCTTGCCGTGCGGCCACGGCCTGCGAAAAGATCAGGTCCGTGCCGAACGCGACCTTGATGCCATGCTTGCGCGCGAGCTTGAAAACCCTGTCGGTGCCCGCGATCACCTGAAGAAATTTTTCGCGGATCGCTGGGGCGAGCGGACCCGCGTCGTCTTCGTTGACGAACGGCTGCGTGCTCAACCACGTGCCGTTCTTCGCCATCAACGCCGCAGTCCTGTCGTCCATCAGATGACCGTGCTCGATGCACTGCACGCCTGCCGCAACGGAGCGCTGAACCGCTTCGGACGTGTACGCATGCGAGAGGATATAGGTGCCCCAGTCGGCCGCTGTTTCGACGGCCGCGCGCAACTGCTTTTCGGTAAACGTGAGCATGTCGAGCGGGCTGCGCGGCGTCGATACCCCACCGGCTCCGACCAGCTTGATCTGCGTCGCGCCCTGAATGAACTGCTCGCGCACCCGCAAGCGGACTTCGTCTTCGCTGTCGGCGATCGCGAAGCCACCGTCCCGTTCCAGTTGGGTGACCTGGTTGCCGGCGCGCGGCAGATCGCTCAGCGCACGAAAATCGCCGTGACCCCCGGTGGTCGTGATCATCGCGCCGGACGGATAGATTCGCGGCCCGGAAATCATGCCGCTATCGATTGCCTGCTTCAGCGCGAATGACGGGCCGCCCGCGTCGCGTATCGTTGTGAAGCCGCGCAGTAGCGTACGTTCGGCTTCAGCGCTTGCCGCAAGATGGACGAATGCAATGTCGGATTGAAGGATGACCTGAATCGGCACTGCCGCGAGCAGCGCGTGCCAGTGCATGTCGATCATGCCGGGCATCATCACCTTGCCACCGCAATCGACGAGCGTTTTGCCGTCGATCGAAGCCGGTTGACCCCGACCCAACTGGCTGATGCTGTCACCCTCGACAACCATATAGAGGCCGTCACGCAACGTCGACGATCTGCCGTCGAACAAGCGGAAGTTCGTGAACAGCACCGGCTTGTCCGGCGGTGCTGGCGGTTGGGTGGTTTGAGCATTGCCAAGACCGGGCAGAACCAGGCTCAGCATCGAAGCGGCGAGACCGGTGACGAAGCCGCGCCGCGACAGATCGGCACTGATACGGCGGTTGGCATACTGCGCTTGAGACTTGTCACAAAGACATGAAAACGACGGACCGACTCTTTTATCGCCGATGTACTTTCCTGAAGGCATAGCTCACCCGTAACGTAGATCACCGTGCATCGAAAGCCGCCATCTGACTACATTTCACACTTGGCGACGCGAAAGTCAAGCCCGCACAGATTATCGCCTACGAACGAGGATGGCAAATTCCGCGTCGCTTGATACAAGCATTGAAATCGCATCTATTTCTCGATTACGCGGTTGCAGCATGTAATTAGAAAAATATGCTTGCGACGGGTGAAAAGAACGGGCTATGCTCACGCCACGTATTCTGTATGTGAATCCCCCGAAATAAGGCACGATTCCCTACCCTGCTTGGGGGGGAGAGATGTGCCAAACAAACGTCCCAATAAAGCGGATGCATCGGCTATTACAAAAGTATTTTCTATCATCGCGATTATCGAGCGAGGCGATCGGTCATTCTTTTAACGCCGCTGCAATTAGAAACTCAACTATTTCACAATTTCGCCGCCACTCCATGAATGCCGGGATCGGAAAAATCGCATTCAGTCTTTTCTAATTTTTTCACGGAGAAACAGAAATGATCGATGTGTCAAAGCCGCGTATGCTCAAGGTGCTGGCGGGGGCTGGCTTGTCGCTGTTTGCCGTCACGGCGATGGCCGACGATACGCTCGGTCTGTCGGAAAGCCTGTTCTCCATCGGCGCGCCGGAAGTGACGCAGGCGCCTGGCGCGAGCGCGAGCCCGTGGCGCTTTGCGGTTGGCGCAGGGGTCGTGAACATGCCGAAATTTCCGGGCGCGAGTGGCACGAAATGGGAGGTGGTGCCGTCGGTGAGCGTGAATTACGACCGCTTCTTTATCGGCGCGAATCCAGACGCGGGCTCGGTGCTATCGCTGGGCGCATATCTGTATCGTGATAGTAACTGGCGCGTCGGCGCGGCGTTGACCTACGATTTCATCGAACCGCGCAGCGAGTCCGACGACTCGCGGCTGCACGGACTCGGCGACGTCAAACGCACCGCGCACGCGGAGCTGTTCGGTGTTTATACGTGGGATTTCGTCACGGCACGCGCGAGCGTTTTGACCGATATTGCCGGCAACGATCGCGGCACCGTCGCGACTTTCGATCTGTTGGGACGCTATCAACCCATTGCGCAACTGACGCTCAGCGCAGGCCCGGGCCTGACGTGGGGAAGCGACAAGTACAACGAAACCTATTTTGGCGTGAATTCCGAGCAGAGCGCGCGCTCGGGATTGCCGACCTACTCGGCCAGCTCCGGTTTGAACCAGTTGCGCTTCTCAGTCAACGGGGTTTACCGGATCGCAACGCGTTGGAACGTCGGCGCGAGCGTGTCGTTCGCGTGGCTGCGCGGCGACGCGACCGACAGCCCCATCACCGAAAAGACGAGTCAGATTACGTACGGCCTTTTCGCCAATTACCTCTTTTAGTCGTCCGCCAAAAACGAAGGCCCGCTGCACCCGATCGCGTGGGTGCAGCGGGCTTTCCCGTTCTACGAGTCAGCAAGCGCTTCGTCAATTCTTCTGCGCGAGCAGCGCCTGAATCCTGGCTTCGGTCTGCGCATAGGCGCCTTCTCCAAAGTGCGTGTAGACGATATGACCTTGCTTGTCGATCAGATAGAACGCGGGCCAGTACTGATTGTTATAGGCATTCCAGGTCGCGTACTGGTTGTCCTGCGCAACCGGATAGCTGATACCGAACCGTTTCAGCGCGGTCTTCACGTTGCCGGTGTCGCGTTCGAACGGATATTCCGGCGTATGCACGCCGATCACCGTGAGCCCCTGATCCTTGTACTTCTGGTTCCAGCTTTTTACGTAAGGCAGCGTGTTGGCGCAATTGATGCAGCTATAGGTCCAGAAGTCGACGAGTACCACTTTGCCGCGCAATTGCTGCAATTTGAGCGGCTCGCTATTGAGCCATTGCGTGATGCCTGTGAGCTCGGGTGCGGGCGAGCCGCTTTCCTGCGGCGCGGCGATGGCGACCGTACTCGTCGCGATCAACGCGCAGGCGGCAAACGCGGTGGACAGTGCGAAGGTTTTCAAGCGGGTAGTCATGTCAAAGTCCTTTGAGTGAGGGGAAAAGACCGGCGAGCCGCCCGTACAGCAGCACGTCGTACTGCAAATAGATGGCGAGGGCGGTCAGCATCACCAGTACGCCGAATACCTGTTGCAGGCGCTCCGCGTGACGTGAGACCACACGTACATGACGCGTCACGTAATGGCCGCCGTAGATGATCGCGAGCATCGGAATCGCCGCGCCGATCGCATACAGCGTGAGCAGCAGAGCCGACCAACCGAGATCCTGAGCCTTCACGACGAGCACCAGAATCGACGCGAGCACGGGGCCGGCGCAGGGCGTCCATACCGCGCCGAGCGACATGCCGAGCACGAAGCCGCCCGCGTTGCCGCTGCCAGGTTGCGTACCTGGCGCAATGGCCGCGCCGATGCGCTCGAGCGGCCCTTGCAGTTGCGCGACGAGCCAGTCGTAAGGGCGCGGCCAGATACGCAGAAGCCCGGACAGTGCGAGCAACGCAATGCCGGTATTGCGCAGTACCTGTTGCGCGACGTGCACGGTGCTCGACACCGCGCCCAATAGCAGCGCGAAAGACGCGAAAGTCAGAATGAAGCCGGCGACGATAAACAGTGGCCGCGTGCGGCTCGGTCGTTCGACGGAAGTGCCGAGCAGGATCGGCATCACCGGCAGCACGCAGGGAGAGGCAATCGTCAGCAGCCCGGCGAGCAGGGCGAGCGGAGTTTCGAGAGTACTGTGCATGATGGGCGTTCCGTTGGCTGGGATGGCCGTATTGGAACGCCCGCACGTATCTGGTTTATGTCGGGATCAGGCGCGCTTGCAATGTAGTGTGTCTGCGTATGGCGCGGATACATTGCGACACAAATCGGTTGAGGAACCGATGCGCGCGGGGGGCGAGGCGGCGGTAGCCGAACGCTGGCTCAGCGCGCCCTGCGCTTACGCACCGCGGTTCCGGTCGCGGCTGCGACGCTATTTGCGCTGGACGTGGAGAACATCGGCATACGCTCCTCGATCCAGCGCAGCAATTCGAGAGGTCCCGGTGCGAGCGGCCGGCCGGTCTTGACGAGCACACGCGCCTGCGCGCGGGAAAACAGCGGATGCGCGATCGGTATCGTCGTCAATTCGCCGCTCGCGATTTCGCGGTAGGCAGCGAATTCGCCGATCAGCGTCATGAAGTTGTCGACCGTGACGAAGCGCTTCAATGCGCTCAGTGAGTTGGTGGTCAGCGTCGCGGGAATCGACACGTTTTCGGCGAGTTCCGTCATCTTGACGACATGACCGATCCCAAAGGTGGGTGGCATCAACGCGAGCGGCCACGCGCGCAGGTCGTCGAGCGTCGCGGGTCGCTTGCGCTTCGCGAGCGGATGGTCGCTTCTTAGCAACAACACGACCGGCTGCGGCGAACTCGCGCGATGCTCGAGGCGCGCATGAGGCGGCGGATTGTACGCAAGCCCGATATGCGCACGACTTTCGGCGACTTCTTCCTGGATCGCGTCGACCGCGAGCATATCGAGGCCGATTTCGAGTTCTGGATATTGGACGCAGAATGGCGCGAGCACATCGTCGACCAGCGTATCGACGAAGCCTTCGCTGACCGCGAGCCGGATCTGCCCTCGCTGCAGGCCTTTCAACGCATGCAATTGATCTTCGAGCTTCTCCTGCTGCGAACGGTAGCCGCGCCAGAATTCGAGCAGATGCGTGGCCGCTTCGGTCGGCCTGACTCCGCGCGGCTGCCGCTCGAACAGCACCGCGCCGAGTTCGTCCTCGAGCAGCTTGATCTGCCGCGTGATCACGGAGGGCGACGTATTGATGCTTTCGGCGGCGCCGCGGATGGTGCCGTGCGTCAGCACCTCGTTGAAGTAGCGAAGGCGTTGCTGGTTGATCTCGCGCATGTGATTTGTCGATTGCAATTAATGTGTTGCCTACAAGGCAACGATATGTGAACTTAGTTGCTCTTGCTGATGAAGGCTTGCGCTGTCACTATCTATCTCAAGCGTTGCGACAGCGGTAAGCCAGTGATTCAGTCGTCAAGCATCTCCGGTTTCAGATTCGCTCTACCCGTCTCGTTCGATTCGTTTCAGATTGCCATTGAAGTCCGCTCCGCCTGCACGGCGCTCGCATGCGGCTGTGTGATATCGCGCGCGAGCGGACCCGATCAATTCCGTATCAAAGCCTTTGCTTGAAGGAGAACAACCATGTCGGATCAGATCAATAGTCGCCGCCGCCGCTTTCTCGGAACGGCGGTTGCCGGTATCAGCCTGCTCGAATTGGGACTGAGCGGGCTCGCGCATGCGCAATCGGCCGACGCGGCCGGCAATGCGAAAGCGGGCGCGCGCGTGGCGTCGTTCGAGAACATTCGCTCGATCAATGCGGGCACGCTGAACGTCAGCTACGCGGAAGCGGGCCCGCAGAACGGACCGGTGGTCGTTCTGCTGCATGGCTGGCCTTACGACATCTACAGCTTCGCCGAAGTGACGCCATTGCTGACGGCGGCCGGTTATCGCGTGATCGTGCCTTACCTGCGCGGCTACGGCGGCACGCGTTTTCTGTCGGCGGATACGCCGCGCAACGGTCAACAGGCGGTGGTCGCGGTCGACATCATCAACCTGATGGACGCGCTGAAAATCGACAAGGCCGTGCTCGGCGGCTTCGACTGGGGCGCGCGCACGGTGAACATCGTCGCCGCGCTGTGGCCGCAACGCGTGAAGGCGATGGTGTCGGTGAGCGGCTATCTGATCGGCAGCCAGGACGCGAACCGCGCGCCGTTGCCGCCGAAGGCCGAGCTCGCGTGGTGGTATCAGTTCTATTTCGCCACGGAGCGCGGCCGCGCGGGCTATGAAGCGAACCGTCATGACTTCAACAAGCTGATCTGGCATACCGCCTCGCCGAAATGGAATTTCGACGACGCCACGTTCGAGCGCTCCGCCGAATCGTTCAATAACCCGGACCATGTTGCCGTGGTGATTCACAACTATCGCTGGCGTCTGGGACTCGCGCAGGGCGAACCGCAATACGACGAACTCGAAAAGCGCCTCGCCTCCGGACCGACGATCGCGGTGCCGACCATCACACTCGAAGGCGATGCGAACGGCGCCGCGCATCCCGAGCCCGCAGCATACGCGAAGAAGTTTACCGGCAAGTATCAGCACCGCAATATCAGCGGCGGCATCGGCCATAACCTGCCGCAGGAAGCGCCGAAAGCCTTTGCGGATGCGATTCTCGACGTCACCCGCCTTTGATGGAGCCGGCGCGCGCCGGCTTCTTCTGAACGGAACCCCAGCAGTCGAACGTACGGCTGCTGGGGTTTTTTCATGAGCGGGCCATTTGCAACACACCTGCAAATCGCACGACGCATGCGACGCCGGCCCTGCTCGGCATGTTCGGAAGTGGGTCTTTGTATCGCAATGTATCAACGGCATACGCAGACAAACACGCTTGCAGAAATGGGGGGTGACGAAAACATTGCAGATACGTTGGAGCGTTCTAATGTCTTCACGCAAGGTTGATTCACAACGTTGCGTGTGAATCAGGCGGGACGTCACAGTGTATCTGCGTCGATGGCTTCGCGTCCCGCTCAATCCTTATCCCTGATGGTTCGATACCCGGAGAAGACTCATGAAACTCGTTCAATCGCTGATCGTCGCCGCACTCGTCGCCGTTCCCGTCGTTTCGTTCGCGCAATCGCAGCCGCAACAAGCACTCACACGTGCCGAAGTCCGCGCGCAATTGGTCCAGTTGGAAAAGGCCGGCTACAACCCGGCCAGCGACAACACGCAATACCCGCAGAACATCGAAGCGGCCGAGGCGCGCATCAGCGCGGGCCATGACGCGGCCGCCTACGGTGGCGTCGCGAACGGCAGTTCCGCTTCGGGCTCGCACGTGCCGATGAAGCATGCGGCGGCGGATCGCGTGTACGACGGCTCCCACATCGTCGGCCTCGGTTCCATCTACGCGCATTCGTGATCGATGCAAATGAGCAGGCCGTCCGCGTGCATCGGCTCACGTCGACGCGCGGACTCCTTGTTTAACTCAACCTGTCGAGACAAAAACGATGACCACGCTGCTGAAAAAAATTCTGGGTTCCGTTCTGTTGCTGGGCGGACTGTTCGCGTTGCAGGCCACGGAGTCCGCGCAGGCGGCGCCGTCCGATGACCTGAAGGGCAAGAACGTCGTTCTCGTACACGGCGCTTTCGCTGACGGGTCCAGCTGGGACAAAGTGATCCCATTGCTCGAAGCGCGCGGCCTGCACGTGGTGGCCGTGCAGAATCCGCTGAGCTCGCTCGCCGACGACGTGGCGGCAACCCGGCGCGTGATCGCGCAGCAGAACGGGCCTGTGATTCTGGTCGGCCATTCATGGGGCGGCGTGGTGGTCAGCGAGGCCGGCAACGACGACAAGGTGAAGAGCCTCGTGTACGTCGCGGCATTTGCGCCGGACAACAGTCAGTCCATTGCCGACATCACGAAGGACCAACCCGCGCCAGTCTGGGCGAGCGAATTGCGCAAGGACTCGGCGGGTTATCTGACGCTATCGACCCAGGCGGTGCTGGACGACTTCGCGCAGGATCTGCCGCTGCCGCAAAAGCGCCTGATCGCGGCGACCCAGCAGCCTTGGGCCGCTGGCTGTATCGACGACAAGGTGACGAACGCCGCGTGGCATGGCAAGCCGTCGTACTTCGTGGTGTCGGGCCGCGACCGCATGATCGATCCGTCCTTGCAACTGGAGATGGCGAAACACATCGACGCGAAGATCACGCGCGTCGCCACGAGCCACGTCGCGATGCTGAGCCAGCCGCAGGCCGTGGCCGACGCGATCATCGCCGCCTCGCGGGCCGCGCACTGAAGCGCGCGCAGTCTCGTCAATCGGATTGCGATTGACGGAATGCTCTTCATGCAGTGCAGCGCGAACATCGAGCGGCTATGGCGAATGCCTGCGATCTTGTTTTTGCTGATCGAGCAATGCGACATAGCCGCGGATATACCCTTCGTTTTCGAGGCTTCAGACAATGGAGATACGGCACGTTCGCGGCTTCACCGGTTCTGTCCCATCAGTACCTCGTCGAATGAAGCGCCTTGGTCGGCCAATCATCAGTACCTTTTGCTGGGCAGTACTTTTGCGCTGATATTCGCGTTGGGCGTGGCATCGGCGGCAATCTTCCCGCACCGTCTGCGTACGGTTCTACAGCGGCCGACGCGGCTGCGCATCGTGAACCGTCTGATGGGGAGCTTGCTGGTAGGGATGGGCACGCTGATGGCGGCGGTACGCTGACCATGAAACGATCCGCATACCGCCGCCGCGGGAACAACGTCATCCTTATCGTCTGTACCGCGCGATATCAATGGAAAATGAGGTACAGGATGATCAGTACGATCACTGGAACGCCGAGCAGCCAGCCAAGTAGGTAAGGCATGATGTCATCTCCTTTCGTATTGAAGTTCGAATACGCAGGAGTTTCAGCAGGCAGCGTGCCTGGCTCGAAGATGTCGATCTATTCGAGCAATCGAACGACGGCAACCCCGATGGTCCGCGTATCGGGCTTTAGCCATTGTTCGAAAAGCCGAGCGTCATGTCGGCGAATATTCCGTCCTTCTGTAGCCCGGCATTCGCGACCACGATATCGATGCCATAGCCGATTCCCGAACTTGCGCCGGCAATAAGCGCGACCTGATTGGCCAGTAACTTTTCCATCGAGTGCTTCGGCAACGACGAAAAAGCGAAGCCGCCACCTATCGGCACGCGACATCGCGCGGATAGACGGCGGCCCGCCTCATGTTCCAGTCCACTACGCGTGGTCTATATCACACCGGCAACCAGCAGAACGATCACCACGATCAGTACGATGCCGAGTCCACCGGTCGGACCATAGCCCCACGATCGGCTGTGTGGCCACGCTGGAAATGCGCCGATCAGCAGCAGAATCAGCACGATTAGAAGAAGGGTTCCTAGCATGTTATGACCTCCGCCTGGTTGAGAGACCTGCTTTATCTACGTTGGCCACAAGGCCGCAGGGTAATCCCTAGGGAGCAAACCTTGTGCCCAAGGTCGATCCTTTAATCAGATCACCGGGACGGCGCGCGGCGCGTGCGGAGATTCTCGAGCCAATTGAAACGGCACCCCTCGCGCTCAAAACCTGAGCAGGGTGCCGTTTTTCCAATTGCGGACACGTCGCGCGTCCTATAGATAGGTTCCGCTGATGCGGCCTTCGAAGATCGCGGTGTTGATGTCCCACTCGTCGACGGTACCCGTGCCGCCACCGTCCACCTTGACGACTACCGAGCGGCCGCCGCGCAGCGTCTTCATCTGTTCGGCGCTCAGCGTTTTCTCGTCGGATGGCTCGCCCGCGCCGGGCGGCAGGTCTTTGATGATCACAGTGGCTTTCATGGCATTTCTCCTTGACGTGGAAAGGCGAGCACAGTGCGGCGCCCGCATCGATTTCTGCAAGGCCTATGCCAATGTGAGGGAACGTGCGCCGCAACATGGAGCGGGGGCCGCGATGCGAAGCCTGGCAAGGATCCGCGCGATAGCCGCGTTGAATCGCACTGAACCCGATCGCGATTGCGCGTCGATGTGTTTGCGCGGGTCCCACGAGTCACGAGCGAATGGTTGGGGCGCAGCGCAGCGTCGCGCGTGGCGAACTCAGGCGTCCAACACTCAATCGCAAGCGCAAACAGAAACGGCACGCGCCGTATGCGCGTGCCGTGATGGTGAAACGCCCCGGCGAGGAATGCTAGCGGCGCTGGCGTCTACGCGGCGAGGCTGCTTCCGCGATACGCAGATGCGCGGCCGGAAAGCCCGGCGGGTACTCGACGACTCGCATCGCGGCCGGCACCAGCGGCGCGGCGAGACTCGAGCGCGCGCCGACACGGGCGCCGCCGACGATCGCGGCCATCGCCTCGCGGTCCAGTTCGACGCTTTCGGTCAGATCCTTGATGCTCAGCTTGGCCATGATGGCTCCAGAAAGACGCTCCGGCGGCCAGACCCGTTCGGGTGCCGGCCGCCGTGCTCGGAATGTGTTCGGCGTGTCATTCGTTGTATTGAGGTCTCAACGCACTATCAGTATAGGAAATCCATTCGCGGCGCGGATGGCCGTGGTGTTGCCGCGGCAGTGAAGGAACCCCCAGTCCCCCGCTGCTGCCCCGGCTTACACGGCGGAGTAATTGGCGCCCGACAGGATAGGGTCGACTTTCAGCTTCAGCGGCAGCACGACGCCTGGGCCGATCGAACCGATGTCATTGAGCGCTGCGACGTTGACGATTTGCTGCTGATCCAGTTTCTGAGTGACGTTGACGTTGACGTTGACGTTGGCGATGCCGGCAAGGCTGCCGAGACCACCAAGGCCCGAGGGCATGGGCACGTTGCTGCCGGTGCCGCCGGCGATCCCGGACATGGCCCGGCGGTCGAGTTCGCGCGTGCCGGACAGATCGCGAATCATGAGGGATGACATGGCGTTTCTCCAAAGACGTACGGAAAGCGGACATGAATGGCTCGCGGCGAAGCGGCCCGCGGCTGCGGGCGCCTCGCCGCACCACGCACTATTAGTGGTTGCTGTTGCTCGAATCGATATACGGCGAGAAGTCCGACGTGATGCCGCTGGCGAGCGCAACATCGTTGCCGTTGGCGTTCTGGAAGTTCAGTTCGTTACTGATCAGTTGCGTGGTGGTGGTGTTCTTGACGCTGGTCGGCGCATAGACCGGGGCGAAGCTGTAGTACTTGCTCGGGCCGAAGCCGCCGCGTACGGCTTGCATGGCTTTGCTGTCGAGTTGTTCGGTGACGGACAGGTCTTTGATCATCAGCGTTTTCATGGTGAGTCTCCTGAAAGAAGTTTTCGCAGTGTTGCGAGTGGTTTCGAGCAATTCGTTTGCTCGGACATCACTAACGCACAGGCTGTGCCAGTATTAATCAAGGATCCTGAGGAAATCGGCCAAGCCCTGTCGTATAAGGGTTTTGTGCGTGGAGGGACCACCGTGCCGGTCAGCTCGAAACACGCTGACGCGCTCGGAGCGGTGGCCGCCGTCCGACATCGCTGCGGACCCTGTTGGATGGCGCACGACATTGCGCGAGCCAGCACGCGGCGCGGCGCGCGGCTCATGCCTGGTTTGCGAAAGCGCGGACCGGGAGCTAGTATCGAAACGGCACATGTAACTGGATACGACAGGTTTTCTATCGACCCGCGTGGCGTCGGTCGCATGCGACACGGTCCAGCGGCAACGGTGGTGCTTCGCACAAATGGCTAGCCTTGCGCGTGTGATTCTCGACTTCCAGAGCGGCGAGCTGTCGCGTGACGAGTTCGTCGCGCAGCTCGACAGCGCGTTGGTGACCGAGCAACTCGGTCCGACGCGGCTGCTGGAGATGCTGTACGCCGCGCATCATCGGTCGCCGTTGCCCGACGATCTCTACCAGGAAGTGCGGCGGCGCATCGAGCTACTGCGCGTGTCGAACGTCGCGGCGGGTGGCGAGGAAACCGGCATCCAGACCACGGTCGATCTACCGTCGCTGCGTTCGTCGAGCGCTGGGAGTGCGGGCGCCGCGAGTACTGCCGGCAGCGCCGCGCACGAGACCATCAAAGGCATCGGCGATACGCTGAACAACCGCTTCGTGCTCGAGGAGTGCCTCGGCGTGGGCGGCATGGGCACCGTGTACAAGGCGCTCGATCTGCGCAAGCTCGAAGCGTCGGATCGCAAGCCCTATCTCGCGATCAAGGTGCTGAACGTCCAGTTTCGCGGCAATCCGAATTCGCTGGTCGCGCTGCAGCGCGAGGCGCGCAAGGCGCAGGTACTCGCGCATCGCAACATCATCACCGTCTACGACTTCGACCGCGACGGGCCGATCGTCTATCTGACGATGGAGTACCTGAGCGGCAAACCCTTGAGCCAGCTGCTGCGCACGCCGGGCTATCAGGGCATGCCGGTGCGGGCCGCGCTGCCGATCGTGCGCGGCATGTGCGCGGCGCTCGCGTACGCGCACGAGCGCGGCTTCGTCCATTGCGATTTCAAACCCGCGAACGTGTTTTTGACCACGAATGCCGAAGTGAAAGTGATCGACTTCGGCATCGCGCGCGTATTCCAGCGGCCTGAAGAGGAGAGCGACGCGACGGTGTTCGATCCCGGCAGTCTGGGCGCGTTGACGCCGGCCTATGCGAGCCCGGAGATGATCGAGCATCGCGAGCCGGACCCGCGCGACGATATCTACGCGCTTGGCTGCATCACGTACGAGCTGCTGACGGGACATCATCCGTTCGATCGCCTGTCGGCCACGCAGGCGCGCAATGCCGATTTCAAGCCGCAGCGTCCGGCGAATCTCGATGCGCGACAGTGGCGCGCGTTGCGTGCCGCGTTGTCGTTCGATCGCAATACGCGGATACCGAGCGTCGTGCGCTTTATCGCCGAGTTCGACAATGAAGCGCGCGCGGAGAAGTCCGGGACGCTCGCGTGGGTCGGGCTCGCTGGCCTCGCCGTCGTGTGCGCGGTCACCGTGGGCGTGTTCGCTTTTCGCTCGGGGTCCAGCCGGCAGCACGCCGCACAAACCGAGGCGGCGCGATCGCAGGGCGATCAGGTCGATCGGGCGGCTGGGGCGTCCGCTGTCGCGCCTGCAACGAATGTCGCGCAGACAACGCCTCCTCCGGCACCCGCGCCGAAGCCCGCGTTGATGCTCGCCGCGATCACGCCCACGCTTGCCCAGGTGCCCTGTTCGGCTTTATCGGGCGCGGTGCAGGACCACGCACTGACGGTACGCGGTTTCCTGTCGCAGCGATACGGTGCCGCGCATCTGAAGGAGACATTGGCGGCGCTGCCTGGCGTCGATACGGTTTCGCTAGACGTGCGGCCGCTCGCCGACGATAAATGCGACTTCGTCAAAACGCTCGCGCCGTTTCTGGTGCGCAACTGGCAGGCGGGGCGCGTGGCGTCGCTGCAGATGCGTCCGCCAAGCGGTTTTCTGACCGAGAACGACTCGCTGGTGGTGGACCTGAAAGCGCCGCCGTTCGATTCCTTTGCAACCGTCGACTACTACCAGCTAGACGGCCACGTCGTGCACATGGTGCCCAGTCGTCTGTGGCCGGACAATCAGATGCAGGCGAACGGTGGTCCGTACACGATCGGCAGCAATGCGGGCGATTGGACCGTATCGAAGCCGTTCGGCTCGGAAATGGTGGTGCTGGTGGTGACGCCGGTGCCGCTGTTCGACAAGCTGCGCCCGGAAAGCGAAGCGCGCGCCGATTATCTGCGCGCGCTCGAGACCCGGCTCAAGCAGATTGGCGGTCAATACGGGCAGGATCGCCTGTTGGCGGACTTCGCCCCGATTACGACCAAACCCGCGACGCGATGATCCGTCAGGGAGCCAATCGACACGGCTTTTAGTGCAGATCCTTGACGACGCGAAAACCGTTCTGCGATTGGCGCACGCCCGCGCTGTATTTGAAGCGCGTCGCGCTGAGCATGTAGTCGCCGCCTTCGCGCCATGAGCCGCCGCGAATCGCGCGCATCTCGCAGCCGGGCGAGTCCCACGCGTGGCCATCGACGGGCGCGCCCTGATAGGTGTTGTGCCAGCAGTCGGCGGTCCACTCCCAGACGCCGCCGTTCATGTCGTACAGACCCAGCGGATTCGCGGCGAACGTGCCGACGTTTTCCGGGCCTTCCTTGTGCCACGGGTCGCCGCAGTCCTTGCAATTGGCGTTGCCCTTGCGCATCTGCTCGCCCCACCAGTACGCGGTCGTGGTGCCGGCGCGGTCCGCGTATTCCCATTCGGCTTCGGTCGGCAGACGGTACGGTTTGCCGGTCGTTTTGGAGAGCCACTTGACGTACTGCTGCGCGTCGTCCCAACTGAGATCACGCGCGGGTGCGGTCTTGATGCTATTGCTCTGCGGCGTCAGCTTCTGGCAGGCGCCGGCGGCGACGCACGCATTCCATTGCTCGACCGTCACGGGGAATTTACCGATCGCGAAGGGCGCGCCAATGCTCACGTGATGCACGGGCTTTTCCGACGGATCGTCGGTATTGCTGCCCATTGCGAACGAGCCGGCGGGTACCGCGACCATGACCGGACAGGCCGCGCAGTCGCGGATTTCACCGGCCGTCGGTGGATGGGCGACGGTCTTTTCGGCGAATGGCGCCGCGGCGGCCGTGGCGGGCGGCGTTGGCGATGGCGCGGCAGCGGGGCGCGGCGGTGGCGGCGGCGCGGCTGCGCTGGCTTGCGTCGCGGGATGCGTGACGTGGGCAGGCGGTGTGGGTGGCGCGACGTGACCGCTCTGCGTCGCGGGCGCGGCTGGCGGTGCAGCCGGCGCGGCGCTCACCGCGGGAGCCGATGCCGCCGCGCGCAATCGATCGATACGTGCATGCGCGAGCGTGGCGAAGCGGCCATTCGGATAGGCCTTCAGATAAGCCTCGTAATCGGCTGGGTAGTTGCTGTCCTTGATCGAATCCCAGAACGTGATTTCGTATTGTTCGCCGCTTTCCTTGGGCATGATGCCGCGACTGCGCGGCGTGATGGCGCGACGCTCTGACGTATTCGACGACTCGATAGCGCCTTCGCCACTTGTGGGAATGGATGAACGCGCGACAGAGAGCCACGGTTGTTGCGTTCCGCGTGTAGCGACGCGTACTTCGGCGCCGACCTGTCGGAACAGCGCGGCGAGCGATCGAGACGATGCGTCGGCGTCGTTGAGCGCTTGCAGCAAGGCATCGGTATAGACGCCATGGCGCGGACCGTCCGCCGCGAAACCGCCCGGTGCGGTTGCATAGGCAATCACGGTGTTGGCAGCGATCCTCGGTTTATCGATCGCAACCGCGGCGGGGGCAAATGGATTGTCGAGGCACGTATCGAGAATCACGAGATTGAGCCGGCCAGCACGGGCGGATTGCATCGCATGCAAAACGGTATTCAGATCGACGCCGTTATTCAGTAGCGACACCGGCGCGCGGATGGCGGCTCGCGCATCGAGTCCCGCCGGCAAAAGCAGCGTTTGTGCGCCTACCTGCATGCCGTGTCCGGCGAAATAGAACACTCCGATATCGCCTGTTCGCAATCGTCGTTGAAATTCGTCGATGGCCGCGCGCATTTGCGGCGGCGTAGCATTCGTGCGCGTGATGACTTCGAAGCCACGCGCACGGAGCGCAGCGCCGATCGATTCGGCGTCGCGCGGCGCGTTGGCGCGGATCGGGTTAGTGGCGTCACCGTACTCGCCATTTCCGATCACGAGCGCGACACGCCGCGAATGCGTGTCGTCGCGTGACGAAGCAAAGGGTGAAGGGAGCAAAGCGGTGTCCGCTGGCCGCGCCGGATGACTCGCTACCCAAGCCGGGCTCGGCTCGATGCTTTCACGTTGCGTCGCGGCAGCGGCACCGTCCCACTGCGCCTGGATTGCCCCAACCATGCACACCAGCAGGAATCGTCGCCACATCTTTATATCCCGTTTGTACCGGACAGAGTTCAGGCATTCGTGCACCAGGCTCGCGCTGCCCGCGCTCTTTATTAACGATAGCACGCGCTTTGCGTCACAACTGTCCGGGAGTCCTTAACGCGTCATACGGTTAACGAGCATTGCGTATCTTTTTGGCAAGATACGTCCTAAGCTGATTCACAAAGTCACGTCACACGGTCGTTTTAACTAGGTGGCTGCCTGCCGGATTCAACCCGCGACGTGCCGCTCGAACACCCGGAAGGTCATCGATAGCCGGGCCCCAGCCATGACTCCTGTTCGGGAGAGTGCGCTATGCGAAGAACCCGTGTTTCCTTTCTTTCCGGCAGTCGTGATCCGGCGCAAGCGCGTCGCGGCGGATTACGCGCGGCGGTGTGCGCGACGCTCGTCGCGGTCTGCCTTGGTATCGGCACTGGCGGCGTTGCGCGCGCCGAGCAGACGCCGTCTCCGCCGGGGGCCGAGGAGTACATCATCTGGCCGTCGGATGGCGCGGTGATTCACGGCGGAAAGTTGTGGGTGCGCATGGGGCTGCGCAATATGGGCGTGTGTCCGAAGGGCGTCGCGTTTCCGAATACCGGCCACCATCATCTTCTGATCGACACGGATTTGCCCGCGCTCGATCAGGAGATTCCATCGGATCGCCAGCACCTGCATTTCGGCGCGGGCGAAACCGACGCGCGCATCGAGTTGCCGCCCGGCAAGCACACGCTGCAGCTGATTCTCGGCGACCATAATCACGTGCCGCACGTACCGCCCGTGTATTCGAAGAAGATCACCATCACCGTGCTAAAAAACTAACGCGGTCCGTTCGTTCGAACTGGTCAAGCCGGAACGGAGAGTCCTGATGAAGAAGATCATTGCGGCCGCGGCATTCGTCGCAGCGGCGCTGACGGTATCGACCGCGCCGCAGGGCGCGTGGGCAGCGACGCCGTCGCCGCCCGGCGCCTACGCGTATATCGGCTATCCGAACGATGGCCAGGTGGTGCCCGCCAATAAACCGTTTCGCGTGTGGTTCGGTCTGCGTTTCATGGGGGTCGCGCCGAAAGGCGTGAAGTACCCGAACACCGGCCACCATCATCTTCTGATCGATACCGATCTGCCGCCGATGGATCAGGAGATACCCTCGGATCGCCATCATCTGCATTTCGGCGCGGGCGAAACGGAAACGATGATTTCATTGCCGCCAGGCAAGCATACGCTGCAGCTGTTGATGGGCGACGACATGCATATGCCGCACAACCCGCCGGTGTATTCGAAGAAGATCACGGTGATCGCGCGCTGACTGTCATCGAGCAGCCAACAATGTCGCGCGCGCTGTTGGCTGCGATCCACCATTCACTGGTCTCGCTTCCCCGCTCGTCAGCGTCGGGACAGCGGGTGCGATCTTCCAGACCTTTGCTACAAGGCGTTCAGGACGCGAATGACGAAAGCAAGGCACTCCTGGCATAGCCCATGCATCAGTAGCGCCCGAGCAGACCAGTTGCTCGAACCCCGACGCTCGATGATGCGCTTTCCCATTCCCAGGAGATTTGCCATGAACACGCTGATGATCAAGGACCTGTCCAACACCGAACAACTCGACAGCAAGGCGATGAGCGCCGTGCGCGGTGGCAACGGCTACTACCGCCCAATGCCGTCGTACCTCAGCTACGCGCCCGTCTTTGCGCCGAGCAGCATCAAGAACGTCTCCACGACGCAGATGATCAACACGGAAATGAACATCCAGAGCGCGAACGGCAACGACTCGGCGCTGGTCAGCGGTACGACCACCTACATCCAACCGACCATTTACTCGAGCAACGTCAACAACGGGTAGTGAGCGGCGCACACGCGGCCCGGGCGGCCGCGTGTGCGTGCCCCAACAGGCGCATCGCTCAAAAAGACCGCTAATCCAATCGTCCTTTCCACGCATCCTTCGCGTATCCGCCGCTCCCCGCATCGACTTTTCCGCCGCTTCATTGCCGAAGCCGCGCGGAAGCGGCTCGGGCTGAAAAACCGGGCATCTCGCGCGAAACAGGCGGGTGCAACTGGAGACCACCGTGTCAGCATTGCCGGAATCATCGTTCGATTCGTCGTGTGATTCGCTGGACCTTCAGCGGGTTCCTGCTGAAGCCAGGACGCCTCGCCGCATGGCCCGTGTACTGCGCGGGATCTGCGCGGCAACGATGTGCGCTTTGGCAGTGAGCGCGTGCGTCGACGTCAGCATGCCGGCTTATCAACGCCCGGACACGCCGGCCAAGACATCGTGGTCGGATCGCAATGGCGCGCCGGTATCGGCCGCGGAGACGATCGAGCGCGACTGGTGGAAGGGCTTCCAGGACCCGTACCTCGATACGCTGATCGACAAGGCGATCGACGGCAACTTCGATATCAGGGTGCTGGCCGCGCGTATCGAAGTCGCGCACACGCAGATCAGCGAGACAGGCGCGGCCGCATTGCCGACGGTGGACCTCGGTGCCGGCGCCGACTATACGAAGACGACTGGCCAGCCTTTGACGAAGACGTACAACCTCGCGCTGCAGGTGAACTGGGACATCGACATCTGGGGCAAGGTCGAAAAAGGCGTGCAGGCGCAAAAGGCCGAATTCCACGCGAGCGAGGCGGATTGGCGCGCGGGGTATCTCGAACTCGTCGCGAATGTGGCCAGTACCTATTTCCAGATCCTGCAATTCGACGACCAGATCGCACAGCAGCAAAAGACCATCGCCACGAACAAGCAAATCCTGACGATCTACGAAGGCCAGGCGCGCAATGGGCTCGTGCCGCAAACTCAGGTGTTGCGCCAGCAGGCGGAGATCAACCGGCTCACCAACGATCTCTATGATCTGCGCCGATCGCGGGCGGTCTCCGACAACGCGCTATGCACGTTGCTCGGCGTGCCGGCCGGCGAATTCCATGTGCCGCAGGGCCATTTACAGGAGCGCGTGAAATTGCCGGGCGTGCCCGATGGTTTGCCCGCGCAATTGCTGTCGCGCCGCCCCGACGTGGTGGCGGCCGAATTCAGGGTGCTCGAGGCCTATGACCTCGTCGGTCAGTCGAAGCTCGCGCAATTGCCGAGCATCGGCCTCACCGCGCAAGGCGGCACGGCAAGTTACGCGCTTAACCAGCTGCTGAAGTCGTTCACGTTCGGCCTGATGCCGAGCATCAATTTTCCGCTGTTCGATCCGGGCGTGCGCGCACATGTGAAGGTGACCGAGGCGCAATCGAAAGTCGCCGAGCAGCAATATCGCGTGGCCGTGATGGGCGCATTCGAGGAAGTGGAGAACGCGCTCGTCAATCTGAGTGCCCATAAGGCGCAGCACGCGGAATTGCTGCAGCAGGTGTCGCGCCTGCAGATCGTCGCTGATCAGATCCAGTCGCAACTGCGCCTTGGCGTCGTGTCGCAACTCGAAGTATTCGAAGACGAGCGGACCTTGCTGGAGGCGCAACAGGCGTTGCTGGAAAACCACCAATTGATTCTGTCCGACACGGTAACGCTTTATAAGGCGCTCGGCGGCGGATGGCCAGGTGTCGACGTGCAAGCGCAGGTCAAAGAGAAGTAACGAAACATTGAGCTAATCCACGAGTTGGCGTACCGCGCGGGTATTTCGTCGGCTGACGGCTTATCCGCGGTCTTCTCATCCGGCGATATCCAAATTGACACTCTCGATGCGTGACTTACAATCCTTTAGGGGTCAGCGTTTGCGTGGCTCTTCACGACAATATCGTTGCGCCGTTGTTCTTCGTCCAGTTCGCCCCGCGTTCCCGCCGCGGCAGGTAAACGCTTAGCGATCCAGATAAAATGGCCACCGGCGAAGCTCCGATTGCTGAAATGCGCGTGACAGTGGACGCTGCCTTCGACGTGGTGTTGTCACCGGTTGCCTGCGCGCAGCGCCCCGCGCTCGACGCCATTCGCATCGTCGACAACCTGTTCGCCATCGGCCGCAGCGAAGCGCCGTTCAGCGACTATCCCGCACCATGGACCGCCGCTCTCTCGCGCCGACATGCGCGCGTTTTCATCGAGCATGGCGCGATTTATGTTGCCGATCTCGGCAGCAAGAACGGCACGACGGTCAACGGCATCGCGGTGCGACAAACCCCCGCGCGTGTACGCGCCGGCGATGAACTCTGCTTTGGCGGTGAACTGCGCTATCGCGTCGGCATCGAGCCGCGCGCGCGCGTCGTCACCGGTGGAAGCGCTTCTCCCCTCATTCATCTATTGCTGGTGCCGCAGCGCGATGACCTGGGTCTGCAGCCGGTCGACGTGCTGGCTTTTCCATTTCTGGTCAGTAAAACGGACGAGGTTTTCTCGCGCTACAAAGACCGTTATCCGCACCAGGTCAATTACATTTCCCGGCGCCATGCGCACCTGTTTCTGAAGGGCGGCGAGCTCTATGTCGAGGATCTCGGCAGCACCAACGGCACGTTCGTGAATGGACAGCGGATCGGCGAATCGGCGCTTGCACTAGCGGAGGGCGACGTCGTTGCATTTGGCGGCGACCACTTCGTCTACAGGGTGTCGCTACAGAACTCCGCCGACGTCGAACCCACCGTGACCCAGCTCTCTCTTCAGCCCGCTGTCGACAGTGCCGCCGATGCCGACAAGACGACCTTCGTCGGCGCTGCGCATTCGTTTCTCGACATCTTTTGCGTCGATCCGGCGCTGCAACGCGAAGACGAAGTGAATGACGCGGCGCAGCCGGGCTCCGCGCGCGCGAAGCGTGACGGAGTAGGGACGGCAAATGGCGCGCAGGGCGCCAAAGGTGCGCAGGCGGGGCATCCCGCCGATACGAGAGACGGCGCGAACGAAAGAAGCGGCAAAGCTAAAAGCGCGGCAAGAGGTAAGCCGCGTCGCTGGAAGATGGTCGCCGGCGAACTCCACAAGGCGTTAGCGGACGGCGAGCGCACCAATGTGCGGCGCGCGGCGGCATGGGGCGCAGCGGGTATCGCGATCGTGGTTGCGCTTGGCGTGGGCCTTTATCTGCACGGTTCATCGGAACGGGAGTTGAAGAGCCTGCTCGCGAGCGGTGATTACTCGAGCGCCCTCACGATGGCGCGCGGCTATCTGGCCACGCATCCGGCGGACACGAAAATCAGCTCGCTCGCGAGCGAGGCGTTGTTGAAAGCGAACTTGCCGGGCTGGATCGAAGCCGTGCAAGAAGCGCAGTTCGACCAGGCCGACACGCTGCTGAAGAACATGAGGGCGTTGAGCGGAAATGACGCCGATGCCGCGTCGCTGGTCGGCGAATTGCAATGGGTCGGCGATCTCGAACGCTTCGTCGCGGCGCGTGGCGGCGTCGACGCGCCGATCCGCATGTATACGGACGAAGCGACGATCAACGGTCTGCTGCACCGCTGGGACGACGACGCGGCGAGTCACCAGCGCGCGCTCGATCGGATTGCGAGTTACGTGCCGGTCTTCGCGGAGCCTTACGCACACACGCTCAGCCATCTGCGCAAGCTCGAAAGCGACGATTCGGTGTACGTCGCCGCGATCGATCGGCTCAATGGCGTAATTCATACCGAACTTTCGCGCGACAAACCCGAGGCGCTGCCGCCGGTACTCGACGATTACGCGCAGCGTTATCCTCGGCTCGCGGGGCTCGATAGAATGCGCGACGATTTGCGCCAATACACCGGGTTGCTGAATGCCGCGTTGAGCCGTCAATTGACGTCGTTGCTGGCGATGATGAAAACGGTGCGCTTCAGCACGCCGCCTTTTCAGGCGCAATTCCAGCAGCTTGCGTCTACACGCTTGCCGTCGCCGGATATCGTTCAACGGCAGGACGCAGTCGATGCCGCGTGGCAGCGCGGCGACGCGCAGCAGGCGCTGAACGATTTGCAGTCGATGCCGGCGAGCCCGTGGTCCGATGTGCTCGCGGCCGAAGCGACGCACAAGAAGGCGTTGTCCGATCAATACAACGATCTGCGGAAAACGCGTGACGGGAAAGATTACGACCAGCGTCTGCTGTCGTTCTACGCGAGCCTCGATCCGCGGACCGACGCATGGTTCGTGCAGGCGATCCAGAAAGACGTGGCCGCATTGCATGACAAGGCACTCGCGCATGCGCAAGATCTGCTGGTGCGCGCGCAAAGCCTGTGGAAAGAGTACCGCGCGAACGGCCCGATCGGCGGCACGCAGCGGCTCGAAGCCGGCATCTCGCCGGGCTTTCGCAACGAGGCGCGTCTGCTGAGCGAGGCGCAGACGGCGGCACGCCAGGGCATGCGCATCTATACGCAGTTGAAGGCCGATCATCCCGCCGACTTCGATCGCCTGCTCGCGGATATCGAAGCCGAAGCGAGTTTGCAGCGCCGCTCGTTGACCGAGTTGCGCATGGTGCTGGACCCTGGGCTGCTGAAAGCGAAGCTCGCGTTGATTGGAGGCGATCAGAGTGAAACGCGATCCTCACCCTAGACCGTTGTCGGAGGCGCTCGAAGATCATAGCGTCGAAGGCATTGCGATTCTGACGTCCGAGCCGGTGCGGATTGCGCGCGCGCTGATCTGGGCGATGGTCGCGCTCGTCGTGTCGGGTTTGCTGTGGTCGTTCGTCGGCCGCGCGGATGTGATCGTCAGTGCGCCCGGCACGTTGTCGCCGGAATCGGAAGTGCGGCGCATCTATACGCCGATCGACGGCGAACTCGCGGATCTGTATATCGCCGAGGGGCAGCCGGTGTCGAAAGGCGACGTGCTCGCGCGGCTCAATGCGCGCGGCGCAATCGAGGCAGCGAGCAACGCGTTACAGGCACAAGTGAAGCTCGAAGACGCCGAACGCGAATGGAAGCAGTTCCCGGAGAAGAAGGCGTTGATGGAACGCAAGGCCGCGTCGTTGAAGGCGCAACTCGAAGTCGAGGAGCGCTTGCACGAGAATCGCGTTTCAGAAGGCACGACGAAGCTTGCCGAAGGGCAGAAGGCCGAACTCGACGAAGCGCGCAGCTCGCTCGACAACGCGCGCCGCACGCGCGAAGCGGCGAATCAGGAACTCGATCGCTATTCGCGGCTGTTCGCGCAGCCGGGCGGCGGTGGCATTGCCGAATTACAGGTCGAGCAGAAACGCACGGCCGCGCTCGAAGCGGATAACGCTTACCGTGTCGCGCAGTCGAAGCTGGCCGAGCTCGACTTTCGTCTGAGCCATGAATACGCGCAGGCCAATGCGCAACTGGCGACGAGCGGCCAGCAAAGCACCGATCTGCAGCTGCAATACGATCAGGCGGTGCGCGACATCACCGATGCGGAAGACAAACTGCGCGTGCAACTGCAAAGCGCGCGCCTCGAAGCCGATGCCGCCGCGCGGGTGCGTTTCGAGAACATCGATAAAGACAATTTTCTGCTGATTCTCGCGCCGGTTTCAGGCGTGATCACCGACGTCACGTCGACGCAGCGCGGCGACAAGATTCAGGCGAATGCACCGCTCGGCGGCATTGCGCCAAAAGACGCGCGGCCCGTGCTGAAGATCGAAATCTCCGAACACGACCGCGCCTTTCTGCACGTGGGCCTGCCTGTCAAATTGAAGTTCAACGCGTTTCCTTACCAGCGCTACGGGTTGATCAGCGGCACGCTCGCATATATCTCGCCGGCCACGAAGCCATCTGCGCAGGACAAGCAACCGGTCTACGAAGGCCGTGTCACGCTGGACAAGGACTACTACCAGGTGGCCGGCACGCGTTATCCGCTGCGTTACGGCATGACCGCCAATGCGGAAATCGTCGTGCGCGAGCGGCGCCTGATCGACCTCGGTCTCGATCCGTTCAGAGAGGTGGCGGGTTGAGCGCGCGAATCAAACATCCACGAAAGGAGCCGAGCAAATGACCGCGATAGTGCGTATCGATGACGAAGTCGTGGACGTGGACGAGTTCATTCGTCTTCTGAAACTGACCGGCCAGTTCGAGAGCCTGGTCGAGCAGATCGTGCGCGACAAGCTTACCGTCCATGCGGCGAAGAAGCAGGGCGTCGCCGTCAGCGCCGACGAAATCCAGCAGCGCGCGGACCAGTTTCGCCGCGTGCGCGGGCTGCATCGCGCGGCGGACATGAATCATTATCTCGACGCGCTGCACGTGAGCCTCGACGAATTCGAGGCGTTCATTACCGACGGGCTTTATCAGGAGAAGATGCTCGACGACATCGGTAACGACGCGGCGATCCATGATTACTTCGCGCTGAATTCACCGAAGTTCGACGCGATCGAAGTCAGCCATATCGTGCTCGATAGCGAAGGCAAGGCGAAGGAAATGATCTCGTACCTGCACGACGACCCCGACGCCTTCGGCGAGATGGCGCGCGAGCATTCGATTGCCGATACGCGCGAGTCGGGCGGCGTGATCGGCAAGGTACTGCGCGGTTCGCTGAAGCCCGATATCGAGGCGAAGATCTTCAATGCGGCGGTCGGCGATCTGCTTGGGCCGTTTCCGTCGGCCGACCGTTCGTGTTTCGAGATCTTCGCGGTCACGGCCAAATATCCGGCCACGCTCGATGCCGACGTGGCCACCGAAATCCGCCGTTTGCTGCGCGAGAGCTGGCTCATTGCCCGCGCCCAGGAACACGTGATCGAAGCGCGCTAGTGCCCGACTAGCGCCCGATAAAGCGAGGCTCACCGATACATGGACGCCCTCCAGACCGCGCCATCCGCGCCTTCCACCGCCGAATTTCTCGCTTCGGTGGAGATCCTGTCGCCGTTCTCGCGCGACGAAATCGAGCGGCTTGCCGAGTACGCGCAGGCAAGGTTCTATTCGTTTGGCGAAACGGTGTGCTCGGCCGGTGAAGTGGCCGAAGGTCTCTACGTGATCCGCTCGGGCACGGTACGAATCTTCACCGAGGAGCACGGCAAGGAATCCAGCATGGGCGTGCGCAAGTCGGGCGAGATCTTTGCCGACATTGCGATGTTGCGCTCATACGTTCACGAAGCGTCGGTACGTTCGTCGGGCAAGACCGAAGTGCTGTTCATTCCGCGCAGCGCGATCGAACCGGTGATGGCGGGCAACGCCGCCGCGTTGGCGTTCGTCGCCAGCTATGTGGCAATCAATTCGGCCGGGGGCTTCGTCGCGCAATTGTTCGATCTGCGCGGCAAGCTGAACAAGGCGGAACTCGAAGAGTACGTGCGCAGCGTCGGCGCAAAACGGGTCGCTGCCGGCAAGGAGATTCTGAAACAGGACGGCCGCGACGACAGGCGGCTTTATGTGGTGCGGCAAGGCCAGGTGCGCATCGTGCGGCAGGAGGAGGGCCACGACTATACGCTCGCGACGCTCGGCAAAGGGGAGATATTCGGCGAGAAGGCGTGCCTGATGCGCCAGGAACAGATGGCATCGGTCGTTGCAACCACCGACACGCGGCTGCTGGTCATCCCCGAGCGCACCGTTCATTTCATTCTCGAGCGCAATCCGAAACTGCGAGAAGTGCTCGACGAGCGCATCCGCTATGGCGACCGCGAATTACAGCGGCAAAAGCGGCTCGAACAGCGGCGCAAGCTGCCGTTGATGCTCGACCTGCAGAGCAAGCCGGAACTCGGCGAGAAGATCATCCGGCGTTTCGCGCTCGTCGAGCAGGCCGAGGAGATGGATTGCGGCGCCGCGTGTCTCGCGATGATCTGCCGCCATTACGGCATTCCGATGACGCTCGGCAAATTGCGCGAACTCGCGAACGTGACGACGCAGGGTGCGACGCTCGACAGCCTCGCGCGCGCGGGCGAGTCGCTCGGCTTCACGACGCGCGGCGTGCAATGCACGTTCGATTCGCTGCGCGGCTTCGATCTGCCGTTCATCGTGCATTGGGAGGGCTATCACTATGTGGTCGTGTACGGGCTGTCGAAAGACTATGTCTGGGTGGCGGACCCGGCACTCGGTTTCAGAAAGCTGAGCGTCGAAGATTTCGAACGCGGGTGGAGCGGCACCTGCCTATTGTTTACCGGCGGATCGCAACTGCTGCAGATGTCGGCCGAGCGCTCGCCGTGGATTCGCTTTGTCGGCTATCTGAAGCCGTACCGCAAGATACTCGGCTATCTGTTTCTGGCGACCTTCGTGATTCAGGTGCTCGGCGTGATTCCACCGCTGATCATTCAGAACATTCTGGACGGCGTGATCGTGCATCAGAACGTCAGTCTGCTGCATATGCTGATCGGCGGGCTCATCATCTCCAATGTCTTCACGCAGTTGATGTCGACGATTCGCGCGTATCTGGCGAACTTCATGGTTCGCAACATGGACTTCGCGATGATGTCGCAGTTCTTCAAGCATACGTTGTCGCTGCCGTTCTCGTTCTTCGCGAAGCGCAAGACCGGCGATATCTTCGCGCGCTTTCAGGAAAACCAGACGATCCGCGCGTTCCTGACCGAATCCACCGTGACGACCGCGCTGAATCTGCTGATGATCTTCATCTACTTCACGATCATGTTCGTGTACAACGTGAAGATGACGCTGGTGTTGATCGCGTTCGTGATTCCGATCATGGGACTCACGGTGATCGCGACGCCGAAGATCAAGGGCTACGCCCGCGAGGTGTTCACGGCGTCGACCGAGGCTAAGTCGTTCCTGATGGAAGCTCTGGCCGGCGTCGAGACCGTCAAGGGCATGGGCATCGAGCGGCCGGTACGGTTGCGCTGGGAGAAGAAATACGCAAAGGCGCTCGAATTGCAGTATCGCGCTCACGCATTCAATATTCTGGTCGGCTTTGGCAGTCAATTGCTGAATGCGGCAACGACGATTGCGATTCTTTGGGTCGGCGCGAATCTGGTACTCGCGCGTGAATTGACGATCGGTCAGCTGATCGCGTTCAATGCATTCATGGGCAGCGTATTGAGTCCGCTGATGGGTCTCGTCGGCTTGTGGAGCATGCTCAACGATGCGGGTGTCGCTATGGAACGGCTTGGCGATGTGCTCGATATCGAGCCCGAACAGAAGCCGCAGGATTTGCCCTCGCGCGTGATGCTGCCGGAGCTGCAAGGCGAAATCAGCCTGCAAGGCGTGTACTTCCGCTATGGCGAAGAGGATTCCGCTTATGTGCTGGAGAACATCAGCTTCGATATCAAGCCGGGTGAACTGGTCGCGATCGTCGGGCGCAGCGGATCGGGCAAAACCACGCTCGCGAAGCTGCTGGTTGGCTTCTATCAGCCGAGCGAAGGGAAAATGACGATCGACGGCTATGACTCCGGCGTGATCGACAAGACTTATTTCCGCGCGCAAATCGGCTACGTGATGCAAAGCAATCTGCTGTTCTCGGGCACGATCGCCGAGAACATCGCAAGCGGCGACGACGCGCCGGAGCGCCGCCGCATCGAGGAAGTCGCGAAAATGGCCGACGCGCATGGCTTCATCAGCAAGATGCCGCTCGGTTATGAGCAGATCGTCGGCGAGCGCGGCATCGGTTTGTCGGGCGGTCAAATCCAGCGGCTTTGCATTGCGCGTGCGTTGTATCACGATCCGCGTCTGCTCGTGTTCGACGAGGCGACGTCGGCGCTCGACTCGCAATCGGAAAGCAATATTCTCGGCAATATGCACGACATCCTGAAGGGCCGCACGGCGGTGATCATCGCGCATCGGCTCAGCACGATCATGCGCGCGGACAAGATTCTCGTGCTGTATGAAGGGGCGATCGTCGAACAGGGCCGTCACGAGGAGCTGATCCAGCGCGGCGGCATGTACTATCAGCTCGTGCAGAAACAGTTGAGCGCATCATGATGAAGATACTCGACCAGATTGAAGAGGCGAGTCCCGCGATATCGTACGCGGGACTGATCGAGCGGATCGAGATCCTGCGCTCCACGTTGCGCTGGTCGTCGCGGCTCGAACGCGCCGATATCGACAAGCTGCTGAGGCAGGCCACGTCGTTGCGCGACGAAGTGATGCAGCTTTCGCACAAGGAGCGCTTCGTGCAGGCGGCCACCGCGGGCGAGCCGCAGACGAGCGCGGAGCAATCGCGCGGTGCGCGCCGCAAGGCACTACTCGAACGCAGCTTCATTTTCGAGGGCACGTTCGGCGACAACCCGCGTTTGCTCGAATCGCTCGAAATCGCGGAAAAAGCGGCGCCAACCGATTTGCCGGTGTTGATCGATGGAGAAAGCGGCACCGGCAAGGAGCTGATGGCGAAAGTGATTCACGCGAACGGCTCGCGTGCGGACAAGCCGTTCATTTCGGTGAACTGCGGCGCGATTCCGGACAATCTGCTCGAATCCGAACTATTCGGGCATCGCAAGGGCGCATTCACCGGCGCGTCGAACGACCGCAAGGGCAAATTCGAAAGCGCGCATACGGGTACGATCTTTCTCGACGAAATCGGCGAGTTGCCGCTCGCGGGCCAGGTCAAGCTGCTGCGTGTGCTCGAGGCGCACGAGATTCAACGCGTCGGCTCCGACGAAACGATCGCGGTCGATACGCGCATCGTCGCGGCGACCAATCGCAATCTGCGCAAGCTCAGCGAGGAAGGCCGGTTTCGCGAGGATCTGTTCTACCGGCTCAGCGTGATTCACGTGACGTTGCCGCCGCTGCGCGAACGGCGCGACGAAATTCCGTTGCTGATTGCGTGGTTCGGCGACGAAGCGGCGGGCACGCTGAAACGCCGGCCAGTCAGGTTGACTCCGCGTTTGCGGGACTTTCTATTGAGCTACGCGTATCCGGGCAACATCCGCGAATTGCGCAACGTGATGTACCGCATCTCATGTCTGGCTGCAGACATGGCCGACGTCGAGCATTTGCCGCTCGATATGCGACCCGCCGCACCCGGTTCGGCGGCGGCGCAGGCGGAGGGCGGACAGGCGAGCGGCGAGCAGCCGATCAGCGTCGCGAATCTGATGTCGTTGAGCGACGCGAAGCGGGCGGCCAGCGACGACGCCGAGAAAGCGTTCCTCGAACGCGGACTGCGTGAAGTCAGCGGAACCGTCGCCGAACTGGCGCGACGCATCGATATGAATCGCTCGCACTTGCAGATGCTGCTGAAAAAGCACGGCCTGCACTCGAAGGATTTCCGCAATCGCAATGCGCCGTCCACGAAGAACGGCGCGAATGAGCGCGACGAGGAAGACGACGCAGGCTGAGTGAAGGACCACTGAACGCTCGGTGAAACGCGCGCCTGAAGATCATCAAGGCGCCGGGTTCAGCAAGGTCTTGTCCGCCGCATTCGGGTCCTGCGCTTCGACGACCACTGCGGTGATGTTGTCGCGCCCGCCGCGCGCGAGCGCGAGGTCGACGAGTTCGCAACATGCGTTTTCGCGCTCCGCCGTGGTCAGCACGTCGGCGATCTCGTCGTCGCTCAGTTCGTTGCTGAGACCGTCGCTGCACAACAGGAACACGTCGCCGTCGGCGACTTCGATCGCGTCGTCGTCGAGTTCGAGCGAATCCGTTGCCCCGACCGCGCGCGTGATCATGTGCTGCGCGGGATGATGGCGCGCCTCTTCGTCGGTGATGACGCCGAGCGAGCGCAGCTCCTCGACCTGGCTGTGATCGCGCGTCAGTTGCCGCAATTGCCCCGCGCGGTACAGGTAGATGCGGCTGTCGCCGGCCCACACGTAGCCGCAGAAGCGATCGCATGCAAGCAGCACGACCACGGTGCTGCCGATGCGCTGCACCTGGCGGCGCGCGGCTTCGTCGCGCAATTGACGGTTCGCGGTTTGCAGACGCGCGCGTACATCGGCGATCAGCATTCTGAGGCCGTGCGGCGCGGCCAGTTGAGTCAACGCGTCGATCACGGTGCGGCTGGCAACGTCGCCGACCGCGTGACCGCCCATCCCATCGGCGACAGCCCAGCGTCCCGCTTCGGGCTCGTCGAGGCAGGCATCTTCGTTGATTTCGCGGACCCGTCCCGGGTCGGAACGCGCGGACGACGTCCAGCGAAATTGGCTCTCGCATGTCACAACGGCTACACCATATCGTTTCGGTTGCGTGCGTCCGGAGACACGGTGAGGTTTGCGTTCGCGCCGGTGTTGCGTACGTCGACCGACTGGAACTGGTTGATCATCTGGTTAGCATAGAAGTTGTTGGAGACCTCGTACAGATTGACCACCGGCCCAATGCTCGGCGTTTGCGGCACGTACGGCTGAATCCAGCCATAGATCCATGGCGCGCCGCCGCCACCGCGAATCGCCGCCATCGCTTTGCGATCGAGCGCGAGGTTCAGCGAGAGGTCGTTCAATTTGATGCAGGACATGTCGTTCTCCGGTTGGCCGCGTGCGCAATGCGCGCGGCTGAATGGACTCTGCACCAGATGGTGCAAAGGCCATGCCAATCGGGGGCGGATTCGACGCGAAGCCCGCGGCGCATTGACTGGCGCGGCTTGCGCGGCCTTACCACGAACGCGGTCGACGCGATCGGTCGGCTCGCGGCCAACAAGCCCACATTCGAACAGGTGTGAGACCCAACACATTCAGCGGGGTCCCACGGGTTCTCCATTCAGATGAAATCAACCCGCGACACGGCTCGCAAATGAGCGTCGCACACCAACAGATCAGCGCGATTTCTGTTGGTCCCGTCCTGACATCTTCCTCTTCAGAAAACCGCTCGATCGGCCGTCAACCCTGTAAACAGGGGTTTTCCGGCGCCTGGCCCGGATGATGCAAAAGCTGTCGCAACAGTGTTGGAATGCGAACGAGGCCAGCCATGAACACCCAAACGCTCGATACACGCGACGACGACCCGCAATCCGCAGCCGCTTGCGACACCGCGTCATCGACGATCGATCTGCCGATCGGCGCGCATCTGGTCACGCAACGCAACGGCTACGAACATCACGGCATCTATGTCGGCAATGGCCGCGTCGTGCACTACTCGGGCTTTGCGGCCTCCGCGCATCCCGGACCGGTCGAGGAAGTCGAACTCGCGCGCTTCGCCGCCGGCCATTCGCTGTCGGTTCGCGCGACGCCGAGCGCGATCTACGTCGGCGCCGATGCGGTGCGCCGCGCGCGCTCCCGCCTCGGCGAAAACCGCTATCGCCTGCTGACCAACAACTGCGAACACTTCTGCGCGTGGTGTCTGCTCGGCGAAAGCCGCAGCGAACAGGTGCATTGCTGCTTGCGCCATCCGGGCACGGGGATGCGCGCACTGCTGTGCCTCGTGAAGGCGTTTGTCGAGAGCGGGGCGAGGAACGAACACCGCGTGGCGCAACTCGCGCAACTCGCGTGAACGCAGCGCGTCAGGAACGGGACGATTCGAGGAGAACATCATGGTTGCCGCAGAAAAAAGCTTGCACTGGGCCGTCGACAAATGGCTCGCACCCACGCCGTCGATGCCCGCGCGCGTGGTGCGGTTCTGCCATCGCGCGTCGCAACAGCAACGCTATGTATGTGTGCAGGCGTTGAAGCCGGAAGGATTGCTGTCGATTTTCTTCTTCCGCCACGGCGACGGTTCGTGGAATGTGTTCCCGCCGCAAGCCGAGCGGCCCGCGATGAACGGGTATTGCCGCACGGCCGCGTAGGACTTCATGCGTGACCCGCCGTGGCCGCTTCCTTGGCGAGCCACTGACTGAACAGCAACATCGCCGGCGTCATCGGCTTGCCCTTCAGGCAGGTCAGCCAGTAACTGCCCGCCTTGACCTCGACGTCGAACGGGCGCACCAGACGCCCGGTATTGATCTCCCGTTCGAACATCAACGCAGGCACGAGCGCGATGCCCGCGCCCTGTATCGCCGCTTCCACCATCAACCGCGACGAATCGAACACCGGTCCGCGCACCGGCCGCGGCGCGATGCCCGCGGCCGCGAACCAGTTCATCCAGTCGTCCATGCGGTACGAGCGCAGCAGCGTTTCGTTGGCGAGATCGTCGGGCCGTGCGAGGCGCGCGGCGATCTCGGGCGTGCAGAGCAGCGCGAGCGGCGCGTCGAGCAGTTTGGTGGCGAGCGAGCCGGGCCACGTGCCGTCGCCGAAACGGATCGCGAAATCGAGGCCCTCGGTCGCGAGGTCGACGAGGTTGTTATTGGTCAGCAGCCGCAGCTCGACGAACGGATGCGCGTCGCGAAACGACTTCAGGCGCGGCATCAGCCAGCCGACCGCGAACGTGCCGACCACACCGACCGTCAGCACCTCGTGAAAATGCCCGCCGTCGAACTGCTTGAGCACTGCCTCGATACGATCGAACGCGTCGGACAGCACGGGGCGCAGCGCGAGCCCTTCGTCGGTCATCGCGAGGCCGCGCGGCAAACGCTTGAATAGCGCGGTGCCGAGCCGCTCCTCCAGCGAGCGCACCTGCTGGCTGACCGCGGCTTGGGTCACGTTCAGCTCTTGCGCCGCGCGCGTGAAGCTCAGATGCCGCGCGGACGATTCGAACGCGCGCAGCGCGTTCAGCGGAAGATACGGTCTCATGGTGCAGATACAAGATTTTCTTGTGAGTGGGCTAACTTATCACCATCGGCCCACTTCGCCGACTCCCTGTCTGTTATTCGCCAGTCGAATTGTGCGACACTAGGGCCACATCGACGGGGGCCATCGCATGCGCGGCGCCGCGCCAGACGCGCGGTGGCGAGTCGGCAATGAAGAGCCGGCAATTGTGAGCAACGGTGAACGGCCGCCACGGATTGCCTCGATGTAGGTGGTGAGAAGTTGACTGTCCAGATGGAATGCTCGACATGTTCTGCCGACGTTCGTCCAGGTAAGCCGTCGGCTCGTGCAACCTTGCATCATTGCCCTCGATCGGGAGTCCGCTATGTCCGTGTATGTTCTGGCCTTGCTGATTGGCGTCGTCGCCGGCCTTCGCTCGATGATCGCCCCCACCGCCGTCAGCTGGGCCGCGCGTCTGGGATGGCTGCCGCTGCAAGGCACGTCGCTTGCCTTCCTCGGCTTCGCGGCCACGCCGTATATCTTCACCGTGCTGGCGGTCATCGAACTGATCACGGATCAATTGCCCGAAACGCCGAGCCGCAAGGTGCCGCTGCAGTTCGGCGCGCGAATCGTGCTCGGTGCGCTGAGCGGCGCGGCGATTAGCGGCGCGCATGGCGGCCTGGCGGGCGGCATGATCGTCGGGGTGGTAGGCGCGGTGGTCGGCGCGGTAGGCGCGGTGATCGGCACGCTCGGCGGCGCGAAGGTGCGCAGTTCGCTCGCCAGCATGTTCGGGCGCGATGCGCCCGCAGCGTTGATCGAGGACATGGTCGCGATCGTCGCGGCTGCGTTGATCGTCGTGTCGTTGCACGGGTTCTGACACAAACGCGACAACGCGGCGGGACGCTTTGCGCGTCGCCACCGCGTTCGGTCGCTGCCCGCAGCTTATCGAACCCGGGCGATCCGCGCGGCCGTCGTGACTTGCGTGACCGGCGCCGCCGCCGTCGAACTCGCCGCCACGGGCGGCATCAGCTTGCCTTGCACGAGCAGCTGAAGCGTCTTCACGACCAGAATCGCGATGATCGCGTTCGCCACCACGAACAGAACCGGTGCCGCGAATTCGATCGGACCCGTCGCGCCGCGTTCGACGAGACGCAGGGCCATCGTCGGCAACGCCGCTACGCCGAAGCTGAACGCCCAGTAGCCGGGCACGAATGCCTGTTGGCGGATCCACGGCAGCAAACGCAGCAGCATCAGCGCCTGATAGAGACCGTAGCCGAGCAACGCGTAGGCGAACAGATCGGGCGTGCCGCTGGTGAGGCTCAAATACGCGACACCACCGACGACTGGCGGCGCGAGTTGCACGCCGAGGGTCGGGCGCAGCGCTTCGGGCAGCGGTTCATGCACGGCGGCGCGATGCAGGATCATCGATTCGAGCGCGAGCCACGCCAGCATGCCGCCGCCGAAAAACAGCTCGCCCAGTTGATGGAAGCCGAATGCGGCCGAGCTCGCCGCCGCGACGAAGCCCGCTCCGACCGTCGGCAGATAGATCGCCGGCGTGGTCAGTTCGGGCTTGCGGCCGCCTTGCCACAGCTTGCCCTGTAGATAGACGCCGAGCCCAAGTTGCGCGATCGCCGCGATGCCGTACAGCGTCAGCGCGAGGGTATGCGCGTACGGCTGCAGCAGTTGCGCGGCAAGCAGCGTCGAGATCGGCGCGAGCGCGACGAACGAAGACTGCACCGGATGGTCCAGTTCGGCGCGTGCGTCGGCGGTCCGTGCGAACCACTTGTGCGCGTAGGCGGACAGAATGATGACCCAGACGGCGAGCGCCGCGATCGTCACCACGCTGCCGGCGACGGCCGGCAAGTGCCACAGGCGGATTGCGACGCGCCACAGGTTGGCCAGCGCCAACGAGCCCACCGCGATGCCCAGGAAGCTAGCGGGAACCGCACCACGATTGCTGTTCATGACGACCTCCGAAAGTTGCGTCGCGCTGCGGGTTGCTGGCCATGCGCGATCGATGGCCTACTGTAAAAGGCCACGGAGAATCGCAGAACGCTGCAAACGCTCGACAAATGGCGCGAGCGTCTCAAGCTGTGTTTTAGCGGGGGAAAGGGGCAGAGAAGACGGGGGAAGGAAGGGCGACCGTCAACCGCCCATGCGCACCAGCATTGCCAGCAGCCGATCGAACGAAAGCGGCTTGCGCGCGTAGGCAATATGCGGATTCGGCTGCACCGGAATGTCCGATGCGGCACTGCACAGGATGATCGGAATGTCGCGCAGCTCTGGGTCCTCATACAGCGCCGCGCACAACTGGAGGCCCGACATGACCGGCATCATGCAATCGGACACGACGATACCGGGCCGGCTCGAGCGGACCAGTTCGAGCGCGACGGCGCCGTTCGACGCCGTCCGTACCGCATAGCCGTGTCGTTCCAGCAGCAGCCGCCACACCGTGAGGATGTCGAACTCGTCGTCCACCACCAGAATGGTTTTCATGAGCGGCTAGGTTTTTCGCCGCGATTGCAGCGTAACCGACAGGCCCGGCGTCGATTGGATGCCCGCGGCGCCGGGCGAGCCGTCGATCACGTCGAGTCCTTGCGACGAAATCGACAGTTCGCGCAGTGACGTGTCGTGCGCGCTTTCGCGTTGCTTCACCACCGAAATCACGCGCCGCAGTCCGCCTTCGGTCTCGGCGTAGCGCAGCAGCACGAGGTTTTCGGTCAGCGCCGACACGCGCACGGCCCTCGCGTGACCCGGATCGCTGTAGAGCGGCAGCTCCTCCGTGACGAGCGTCGTGATGGCCGCTTCGCGCAACTGATGCAGCAGTGCGTTCAGGAACAGGCCGAAGCGCTCGGTACGCAACGCCGAATCGCGAAAGCCCTCGACGCCGTCGATCACGATGCGCGTCGCGCCGGTCTGCTTGACGGTGGCGAGCGCTTTCGACGCGATTTCATCGACCGCGAGTTCGATCGCCGGCTGCCAAAGCACCATCAGACGACCGTCCTGCCACGCATCGGCAAGCGCGATCGACACCGCTTCGGCCTTGCCGATGAGTCTCTGCGGACCCTCGTAGAAGCCGAGATACACGCAACGCTCGCCGCGTGCGAGACCGGCCGCGAGGAACTGCAGGCACAGCAGCGTCTTGCCGACGCCCGACGGGCCGATCAGCGTGGTCGTCGAGCCTTGCGCGAAGCCGCCGCCGAGCAGGTTGTCCAGATGCGGCAAGCCGAAGCCGAGCCGGGCTTTCAGATCGACGGGGCCCGCTTGCTTCGCGCATTGCGCTTCGAGGCGCGGGAACATCAGCAGGCCGCTGCCGGCGATGCGGAAGAAGTGCTTGCCCATCAGATGATCGCGCGCGCGCATCTTGTGCACTTCGATTTCGCGCGCGCGCCGCATGCCGTCGTGATAGCGGTTCAGCTCGATCAGACCGTCCACCAGCGTGTGCTCGGGATGCGACTCGTTGCCCGACAGCGGCGCGAGCAGCAGTGTCGTGCAGTCCATCGCGGCGACCAGCGCGTTCAGCTCGTGGATGAACTTCGACAGCGACAGCTCGGTTTCGCTGAATTCGCGCGCGCTGCGAAAGCCGTCGATGATCATCAGGCTCGGCCGGTAGTCGTAGATGCTCGACGCGATCAGCTTCAGGAAACCGTCGAGTCCGTCCTGCATCAGCTCGTGATAGCCGGACACGAACAGCATCTGCTGCGCGACCGCGGCTTCGTCGAAAAAGCTCAGGCCTTTCAGGTGACCGAGCAGCTTGTCGTGCGATTCGGCGATCAGCGTCATGTACAGCACTTTCTCGCCTTGCCGCACCCGATGAAAACCGATCTGGCTCGACAGGATCGTCTTGCCGGCGCCGGCCATCCCCTCCAGTAGATAGACGCCACCGCTCACCAGACCGCCGCCGAGGATCTCGTCGAAACCGGGCACGCCGGTTTCGACATTGCGTCGCGCCGCGTCAGGCCGGGCCGCGTCAGGCCGGGCCGCGTTAGGCCGCGCCGCGTCGGACGGGCGAGACGTGTTGGATGCGTCGGTAGTCATTGTCGATGTGTCGTTCAAAGTGCAAGCGACGGCCTGGTCGTAACCGTCCTGTGCTCAACCCCGTTGTGGCAGCAATCCCCATTCCCGATCGCGAGCGACAGTGTCCCGCGGCGTGAAATGCGGGGAGTCTATCCGGCAACGCGTGCCTGGCGAACGGCGTGTGCTCGACAGGGCGGCGTGAGAGGGCGAAAAGGCCGGCGGCGAGGAGCCCGGTGCATGCGGTATGAGTGGGGAGTGAAGTGCGGTGGCCGGTCGAATTTGCAAACCGATGCAATGAAACGGAAAGGCGAGCGCTTCGCTCATACGGCGCCGCAGGCTGCGCTCGAGGCTGCCGATCAGATAGGTCAGGTGCAGGTTCGAACGGCGGCTGCGAACGACGGCTGCGAGCGGCGCCGGCTTCGGCGGACGGCTTCTGATGCTGGTTCATGGTGTACCGGGTGACGCGCCTCGCCGTATACAATTCGGCAGCGCCTGATCCCAGCGGGCTTTCACCCGCCTATTTGCCAACCGATCCAACCCATGCCGAATCCGACCCGGGCCTTTCTTCTCGGCCCGCTCCTGAAAGGCGTTTCACGCTCCTTCTATCTGACGCTGCGCGTGCTGCCCATCGGCATGCGCGATCCGATCGGCCTTGCATATCTGCTCGCGCGCGCGGCCGATACGATTGCGGACACCTCGCTGATCGCGCCGGGCCAACGCCTCGAATTGCTGCTCGCGTTGCGCGCTCAGGTCAATGGCGTGGCCGTCGACAGCGCGCCGTTCCAGCGCATCGCCGCGGAAGTCGCGGGTCAGCAGGCGCAGTCGGATGAAAAGCTGCTGCTCGAATCGTTGAGCCCCGCGCTCGACGTGCTCGCGCAACTGAGCGAGTCCGACCGCCACGCGGTGCGCGCGATCGTCACGACGCTGACCGAGGGCATGGAATTCGATCTGCGCACGTTCCCCGACGAACGCTCCGGCCAGATCGCGGCGCTGCGCGAATACGATGAACTCGATCGCTATACGTATCTGGTCGCGGGCTGCGTCGGCGAGTTCTGGACCACGATGACTTACGCGCACATGCCGGGCACGCTGAAAGAACAGCCCGACACGATGAAGCAGCGTGGCGTGCGTTTCGGCAAGGCATTGCAAATGACCAACGTGCTGCGCGATTGCGGAAAGGACTTGCGCATCGGCCGCTGCTATTTGCCGCAGAGCATGCTCGAGCGCCACGGTCTGAGCGCGCGCGATCTGCTGCAACCGGCCAATTCGATGCGCGCGCGGCCGCTGCTCGTCGAACTGCTGAGCAAGACGCTCGATCATTTCCGCGCGGCGCTCGACTATACGCTCGCGATTCCGGTGAGCGCGGTGCGCTTGCGGCTCGCCTGCCTGTGGCCGATCCTCATCGGCCTCGACACCTTACTGCTGCTCGCGGATAACGACGCGTGGCTCGATCCGGCGAAAGTGTCGAAGGTGACGCGCCATGACGTGTATCGGATCATCGCGTCATCGCTGCTGCTGGTGCCGTCGAATGCGCTGGTGCGCCATGCGATCAATAGCCGCATCGCGCGGATCGAAACTCGGCTGTAGGCGTAAACGCCTACGGTTGCGCGCACAGTCACGCGCATCGAATAAAACTGAATCGCTTCAATGCACTACGAATCGCCCGCAGCAGCCGCGATTTATTCTGGATCATTGAATCTTCAACAATCGGGAAAGCCCCAGGCCACTGCATTCGCGCTTCACGTTAGTCTCTTCGAAAAGGAGACGACCCATGCGACAAGCGTTCAATATTGCGTTGGTGCTTTTGCTTGGCTATCTGATGGCGGATCGGGCGTTGATGCGTGCGCAGGCGGGCGAGGTCGGCACGATTACGTGTCACCAGGGCGCGGCGCTCGTCAAATCGGATGCGTTGAAAAAGGGCTTTGGTGACGCTGGCGCGAGCGCGCAGAGCGAGAGCTTCCTGTCGAGTTGCCTCGTGACCGGGCGCGGCCAGGTCGGCAATCTGATCGCACGCGACTGAGCGCGGGCAACTGAGAATTCATCGCGGCGCACGCAGAGCGTCGCGAAAAAGCGCCCAGACCGTGAAGGCCTGGGCGAAGTCATCGGGAGCCCGATGACGGAGGTAACCACATACGAACTGGCCCGCGCTCGGAGATACCCGAGTCGCGGGCCAGTTCATTTGAATCGGAGTGCGCGTCGCAAGGACGCGCTATTTGGAAGTGCTCGCGGTTCGTTTCGCCGTACGGCTTCGTGGCCACACAGCTGCGCTTGACGAACCGCCTGCCACCTACCGCTTACTGACCGAAGTAGACCGACTTCGGGCCACTCGTCGGAGCCGCATGGCTCGTTTGCGACGTACCGCTCACCACGCCACCGAAGCCGGTAGCGGCTTGACCGACGCCGTTTTGCGCGTCGACGCGGGCTTGCGCAGCCTGGATGTCAGCCGGGTAGTGCGGGTCGGCGTGACCAGGTTGATAGCCTGCCTTTTCCAGTTGGATCAGCTCGGCGCGCACTTGAGCGCGGGTCGCGGGCTGGTTGGCTTGCGCGAACGCGGCGACCGGAGCGGCGACAGCGACGGCGATGACAACGGCTTGAATCAGCGATTTCATGATACTTACCTCCAGTTCAGAGTTTTATCTTGCTGCGAACTTGCTTGTTCGTAGTCAGTGATTGCATTGTAATTTGGCGAACTTGACAGAGTAAGTCGTGAGATAGGTAATGTTTGTTGCGAAAATTGATATAAAGCGACGGAACCTTTAGGGTTAACGCGTAGACGCATGTCCAGTGCCACAGGAAATGAAAACTATGCGAGGTCGGTGACGTCTGAGCCGCTCCCCTCGTATCGGCGACTTCCCGTCATGCCGGCGAGATTCGGGCTCCCTTTAGTTAAAGTATCTGCGTCTGTTGCCGATATGCCGTGTGAGTGCCGACCCGTCAAGAGCTCCAGGCAGCCCTGTTTTATAAACATTCAGGTGCCGATCGATAGGCGTCGTCGATGACAAAAGATCGGCCGGCAGCGAGAAGGATTTGTGATGAAATGCGCAGCGGCATGCCGGGCTTCGTCACAACTTACCGCTGCAGGGACGCCGCCATGGTTACGCAAGTGATTCGACCGCGATGAAAGTTTCACCGGTTTGCCATCGAATGCGCCCATAGCCTCTGCCGAGGGCCGCCCAATCCATGCCGAACCTGAAAAAGTGAACCCCACGTGCGACAAACTGAGTTCCGCTCCTTGCTGTCGGTCTTGGCCTGTTTCATTCTTTTCTCGTTGTGCGGTTGCCATCAGCGAGACCACGATTCTTCGAGCACGAGCGGGCCGGCCAGTACCACCATCACCGCCTTGGTCTGGGCTCCTGACTGGCCGGAAGAAATGCTTCAGATTGCTGCCGAATTCAGCAAGCTGAATCCGGACATACACGTGGATGTGCAGTTCATGATTGGCAATTCGGTGGAAGAAAATATCAAGCCGCGGATCGCCTCCGGCAACTTGCCCGATCTGGTGAGCATCAATCCGAATGCCTACGCGGCCGACCTGGCCGATCAAGGGCTCCTCGCCGACGTTAGCAAGACATCCGCCTGGCACAACATGCTCGATCCTCTCAAAAAGGACTGGACCAGTCGCCAATCCAGGCACTTTGGAATAGCGGGGGGAATGGCTACGACTTTGATCTATTACAACCAGGACATGTTTGCGAAGGCGGGGATCAGGGAGCTGCCGACCAATTTCAACGAATTCCTGGCGGTTTGCGAACAGCTCAAACGTGCGGGCTATACGCCAATAATGTGGAACGGCGGCTTCCCAAATATGCTCGGCAACGGCCCCTTCAGTTCAGGCTTTGCTAACAATGTGGTTGCGCGCGAGCCAGACTGGAAGGACAAAATCAGCGATGGCACGCTGGATTTGAACACCCCCCAGGTAGCGGATATTTTCGCCAGGATCAGGCTGATGCCGGAACGGGGTTTCGTACAGGAATCGTTCATGACAACAGGCTACGATGATGGCATACGGCTATTCAAGGAGGGCAAAGTCGCGATGGCTTTTCACGGTAGCTGGGCAGCCGGTCTGTTGCTGCACGGCAATCCCTTTGAAGTTGGCGTGCTCATCCCGCCTTGGAACGCGCCAGGCGAGCAGGTGGTGCCCGTGATCGGCAGCGAAACCGGGTTTGCGGTGTCGGAAACGCCCAACAAGGCCGCGGCAATGCGTTTTCTCGAGTTTGTCGCTGGGCAGGGGTTTTCCATCCTCCAGACTAAGCGCCAGAACATTTCCCCATTCAAGCAGTTCCCGGGGACGGTGGTGAGCGATCAGAAGATTGTTGACTACACAAACATGGTCAGTCGCTATGCTGTGACCGGCAGCCCGTACTATTCGTTTCTACCCTCCAATTCCATCGAGCGCTTGCATCGATTGATACAGGATGTGCTGTTCAGGAAAATCACGCCAATGCAGGCTGCAAAACTCCTGGACGAGTCTGTTAAGAATGAAGCGAAGATGCACTACAAATGAGCCCACTGATCGCCTGGCTGCGAAGCGCATTCGCCTACTTCTCGTTGGATCTGCTGCGCCGGGTCGAAATTCGCTACCGGCTGATAACCGCGTTTATCCTGCTTTCGCTGATACCGATACTTGTCTCCAGCTACATATCGTATGTGGAGTCAACAGCAGAGTTCAAGCACAAAGCGGAGATATTTTCCAAAGAGGTAGTCAAACAGGTATCCAAAAACATCTCGTTACGGATGGAGCAGATCGAGACGGAGAGCAGCCTTCTGGTGCTCTCCGATCAGGTTCAAGACGCGCTGACCCGCATCGCACACGGCAATGAAAAGGAGCAGAGCGAAGCTCGCCAGGATCTGACGCGACTTCTCCTGGAGCACTACGGCGCGGTTGATTTCATCAACCAGAAATATTTTCTCGACAAGGACAACCGGATCACGGACACCCAGGCGTTCGCGCAATTGACGCGGAGTGTGGTGCATCTGGTCCAGCAGGCTCCCGATCGAAATGGCCGGCCTTACTGGGGCAGCTATGACAACGGGGCCGGTCAGCAAGATCTCGGGATGGTGCGCGCCATCATCGGCAAGAGCGACAATCGGCAGATCGGTAATCTGGTTCTAGTGATTCGCCCCGAGTATTTCTCATCGATTTTCAATGACGTCGCCGTGGGCAGTGGAACGGAGATCTATGTACTTGACGCCAGCAGCGACAAGCTGATTGTTCGTGCCGACGGCTCTTCAATGAGCACCGACGGAAAGGCTGAACCGGGTCTGCTCGAAAGAATCACAAACGCCGATCCGCACGGCGAGCCAAATGGCTTCGTCGACTTCCATGGCAAGAATGGCGACCGATATCTCGCTGCATACACGGGTATCGCCGGCACAAAATGGTATGTGGTCAGTACGATCCCGGAGAAGAAGTTGACGGCGGAGGCACAGTCCGTACGCGATCAGATCATACTGGTGGGCATTTCGGGGTTTCTGCTTTCGATCTTCCTCGCCAACTTCATTTCACACAGCATCTCTGTACCGCTCAAAGATCTGGTGCGAAGGATGGACGACACCGGTAGCGATGCAGGCGCAGAGGCGGAGGCATCGGTGGACCCGCGCAGTGAGATTGGCGTAAAGGATGAATTGGGCAGATTGGCGCACAGGTTCGAACGAATGAGTGCGGCGATCGGGCAGAAGATCCAGAAGATCAACGAGATCAACGCTTCCCTGGAGCAGACGGTCATCGAGCGAACGGCCGAGCTCGTCGCCAAAGAGCAGGAGTCGCGCACGTTGATCGAGAATTCACCTGACACGATCACGCGCTACGACCGGGAGCTGCGCCGCACCTACGCCAATCCGGCTTTCTGTGTCTCGGCGGCCCGCAGCCTTCGCGAATCGCTCGGCAAACGGCCCTCAGAGATACCGGGCGGTGCTAACGCGCTGGCTTACGAGAAGAAGATCAGCGAAACCATTACAACCGGGAAAAGTCGCCAATTCGAACTGAGATGGCTCAGTAAGGACGGACAGGAACAGTGCAGCCATATCAGGCTCACTCCAGAGATCGACGCGTCGGGCGAGGTGAACTCCGTGTTGGCGGTCGGTCGTGATTTGTCGGACCGGATGGCATTCGAGGCAACGATATGGAAACAGGCTAATTACGATGCGCTGACCCATCTCCCGAACCGCCAGATGTTTCATGTCCGTCTCGAGCATGAAGCCGGCGTGTCCCATCGCTCCGGGCGGCCGATGGCCTTGATGCTGATCGATCTCGACCGCTTCAAGGAGGTCAACGACTCGCTCGGACACGATATGGGCGACATCCTGCTGATCGAGGCCGCGAGGCGCATTACCTCGTGTGTGCGTGAATTCGACACGGTCGCTCGACTTGGCGGTGACGAGTTCACGGTGATTCTGCCCGAGTTGGACGACACCGGGAGCATCGAACAGATCGCGAAGACGATCATCGCCACGCTGGCCCAACCCTTCAAGCTTGGTCCGGACGAGGCGTTCATTTCTGCGAGTGTCGGAGTCACGCTTTACCCTGACGACGGGACAGAACTGGATGTTCTCTTCAAGAATGCCGACCAGGCCATGTACGCGGCCAAAGCCGCGGGGCGCAACCGTTTCCACTACTTTACGCCCGAGTTGCAAGTGGCGGCAGAAAAGCGCCGGCGTCTCACGAGCGATCTACGTACCGCCCTGCAAGCCGAACAGTTCCGTGTTTATTACCAGCCTATCGTCAATCTGGCGACTGGCGAAATTTATAAAGCTGAAGCGCTAATTCGCTGGCTGCACCCGGTGCGCGGCACGATCAGTCCATTGGATTTCATCGCATTGGCCGAAGACACGGGGCTCATCGTTCCGATCGGCGATTGGGTGTTCAAACAGGCCGTGCGCCAGGCGCGTCAATGGCGCCGACGATTCCATCCATCGTTTCAGATCAGTGTCAACATTTCGCCGGTGCAGATTCGCCAGGACAATCTGGTGTGTATCCAATGGTCGGAATACCTCATTCGGCAAGGCATGCCTAGACAGAGCGTGGCAATTGAAATAACCGAAGGGCTGTTACTGGACGCCGAATTGAACGAGAAGTTGCTGAGTTTCCGCGAGGCAGGAATCGGGATTTCGATCGACGACTTCGGGACCGGTTACTCGTCCTTAGCCTATCTGAAGCGCTTCGACATCGATTATCTCAAGATCGACCGTTCATTCGTACAGAACCTCGGTTTCGACGGCGGCAATCAGGCGCTCTGCGAAGCAATGGTCATGCTCGCTCACAAGTTGGGATTGCAGGTTATTGCCGAGGGGGTCGAGACGACGGTTCAACGTGATTTTCTCGCCGCCGTGGGTTGTGACTTTGCGCAAGGCTTTTTGTATTCGGAGCCGGTTCCGTCTGATCAATTTGAGGAGCGGGTGTGGCCGACAGCCAGGGAGGCGGCTCACCAGGAGGTGCGCGACGAATCGTGAGCTATCGCCGAACGAGTGTATTCCAGGTATCGAGAAACGAGCCCCGGTCACGGTAGTCTCGAACGGTCGAGAACAGTTCGACCTCAGTCCTCCGAGTTTTCGGGAGCAGCCATTGGACAGGCTGCGATCGGACGGGGCGCCAACGGCCGCAAAGGCCGGCGGATTCAACCGGTCGATGCAATAGTTCGATCGAATCGTTCAGCCGGTGTTTCGTAATCCAGGGTCTTTCGTGGTCGCTCGTTCAGCCTTCGTCCCACTCGTGTAGACTGCGCGGTTGTCCCAACAGATCGACCACCTCGACCCTGCTCTTCCTCCTGGGTCCGGCGTGTGTCAATGCCCGCGTTCGACGCGCCCCCGACAACGCTTGATGGTTTTGACCAGCTGGTAGCAGACCCGAGCGAGTACTCGATCGAGCCGCCAGCGGAAGAACAAATAAAACGGATACATTTCTGGAACACCCCCTGATTGAAGCGGAAATCGAATTGCTGGTTGATTGCCTGATCGGCGACGCCGCGCCGGACGAGGCAATCGATGTCGCGTCGAATTCCCGATCCAGCGAATTCGACATCGCGACACGCGCGCTCGCCGTCGACGGCTGGTGTGTCGTGTCGAACTTTTTGTCGCCGAGCCAGACGCAGGCCTTATCGACCGAATGCATGGCCATGCACGACGCGCAGTTGCTGACACCAGCCCGTGTGGGGGCCAATCGCGCTGCCACACTTTTGCGCGGCGATAGCACGCACTGGTTCCAACCCGACGCGCTGAGCAAGCGGCAGCAGGCGTTCGCCGATCGCATCGACGCGCTACGGAACGCGCTCAACCGCGACCTGTTTCTCGGTCTGGTCGATAGCGAATCACACTACGCGGTATATCCGCCAGGTGCCGGATACGCACGCCACCTCGACTGCCTGCGTAACAGCGACAGCCGCGTGATTTCCGCTGTGTTCTACCTCAACGAAGCGTGGCAGGACGCCGAGGGCGGCGCACTGCGGCTATACTTTGCCGATCAGTCTTATCACGACGTCTTTCCGCGCGCCGGAACGCTGCTCTTGTTTCTCTCGGCGGAGTTTGAACACGAGGTGCTGCCCGCCACGCGCGACCGCATGAGCATTGCATGCTGGATGAGGCAGCGGGTGTAAGCCGAACCGCGTGCGCATCTGTGGTTAACGTCCAGGATCGCGCCCTTTCGGATCAGCTTGACAATCAATTGCCGGATTTCGTTAGTGTCCAGTTCGGCATGGTGCCGATGGCGTACGCGCGAAGCCAACGCCGAGTCACGACAATGTGGCCGAGCTCGGAAGCCCAATCAAGCCGTGAGCCCTCATTGCGCCCCCGTCACCCAGGGTGCAGCAGACGCGGGAACAGAGTCCCCAAAAAATAGCTCAGTGTTGGAGATTTTCCTCGCAATCTTCCCAGTACCGAAGCGGGTCGCGATGTTGTGGATAGTGTAAGTTGAGCCACTCTGACAACCTGGCCCAATCGGGATGGTTGGTACCAGTTTGAGCCGACCAGATCGACGACCTCTCAAGTACTTGACCGTTCACGCGATCACGGACGAGCAAGCTGCCCAGTCCGCTTGAACTGTCCGTCTGTGACTCAACCAGATACCGCGGCAGAATCCTGAGCTCAGCATCCTCGGCCCACCCGTATAAGGCGCGGACCACGCCGGATGGATCTCGCAACTCTATGGGTCCGCTTTCCGGTCGAACGGCTGTCCAACCTTCAGGAAACTCAGTGACAACCTCGTTTTTACCTTCCCTTACCCACTTCGCGCGCCATGCTTTCGCCATCGACTCGCGCATGCGAGATACCGACTCGTAGGCAGCAGGCAACTCGATCGCCATCGGAAGAGTAATGAGGTTGTCTTTCCAGAGTTTGGCTTCGTCGTCGACGCGCTCGACCTCGTCGAACACCCCTGCATCGAATGGGTTCTCTGGCCGGCTCGATACTTTCACGTTCCCATTAGGCAGACCCTCGAAAAGGCGCTCGGCATCATGGCGGGTAAATTTCGTCTTTCCTTTCTTCATTGGGCTCTCTGCAACAAGGTTGTCGCTAACGCGTAGGTTATAACGACCGAAATCGGGCGCCACTTCCTCTCACGCGCGTTTGAAGATGCTCACGATCCTATTCTGCGCTATTCGCATGTTACCGGCTTGCGCGGCGGCAATGGCGCGGCTTATGCCGCCGCTCCTGCCGCCGGACATCAGACGGGTCGATCCTCGCACAGGATCAGAGGATGAGCGGACGGGCGTCTATCGACTTCTCGCGAAGTCTCCTTCTACCACAGCGGTTATCGAATGGAAGGAGGTGGCAGAATCTGGGCAACTGAACTGCCGTACACGACCCTGAAGAGACAATCGACCTCCGACTGCCCGCCTTTCGCTCAGAGGTGTACAGCGGACATTCAGAATATTAGCTCTGGGAGGTGTCCGTCGGCTGCTGCGGCCGACTGGCGTCTTCGCAGCGCTGCGGAAAACTTCTGCTCCATCAACGGGCTTTATCGCCGCCGGAGTCCATTGACCGATCAGCGCCCACATCTTCCGCGCTCATCGGCAACGCAGGTGATCGAGCTTACTAAGCGTGATTCGGACTGTCATGCGTGCTCGAACCCGTAAGACGGGTAACACGATGAAAGTGGCTGCCCAGTTGTCCGAAAATGACAAACGGTTGTCCGGATCTGACCAAGCCACGACCGTCAGCACCGCGTCATCATGCAATGCGCTGGCAGGCGTGCTGACGCGTCCGGTGCAGCAGAGCGACATCTAGGCCGTCCGGGAAGTCCTCGTTTGACGCGCTCCGAAAACGTGTTGCCCGGCGATGATCGTCGGGCGGCTTTCAACTTCTTCGTTACGCTGGGTATTAGAACGATGACTAGTCGACTTAAACTGCGAATTGCGGTGCCGATTGCCTTTGTTGCTTTCGTCGGAATCGTAAGTCTTATAAATTTGCCCTATTGGCTGGCGTTCAAAAACGGGGTGCAAGCTTATCTATACGCGTATCCATTGATCACAATGGACATGACGAAGCGCGTAATGACCGCGCCCGCCCCGATGACCGAGGGTGACGTACAACGCAAACCCGGAGCTGGCCCGGCTAATCAGTTCAGTCATGTCAAGGCATTTCCCGACCATACATTCAAAGACGTTGTCGCTCCCAATGCCGATACGCTGTACAGCATCGCCTGGCTTGATCTGCAGGCGGAGCCAATGGTGCTCAGCATGCCGGACATGCACGATCGATGGGTGCTGATGGAGGTCCTGGACGCCTGGACAAACGCGTTCGCGTCCCTAGGCACCCGCCAATATGGTGCTGAGGCGAAGCAGTACCTGATCTCCGGGCCAGGTTGGAACGGAGCCGTACCAGATGGGATGATCCAGATAAAGTCACCCACTGCCATGAACTGGATCATTGGCCGCACCTATACGCGCGGCCCGGCCGATTTTGCTGCGGTACACCAGGTTCAGGCCCAATACCATTTGGTCCCGCTTTCGAGGTTTCTGCAGCATCAGGAAAATGATGCCGCGACGCCTCGCACTGATCTGTCGATCGATACCCAAACACCCGTTGTGACGCAGGTCGCTCGCCTGAATGCACAGGAATACTTTTCGCGCATGTCCATGCTGATGGGAGACAATCCGCCAAGTCCGGCGGACGCGGCTATGGTGGAGAAACTTCGCCATCTCGGCATTGAACCGGGTAAGCCGCTCGTCTGGAAGCGGATGGACCCGACGACACGTCGTGCTCTCGAAGATTCGGTCTGGTTTGTGCGGGCGTTGTTCGACGCGAGATCGCCGGGAACCCAAGGTCTGACAGATATCAATCCAGTAGAACGTGCGTTGTTCAGAGCGACGACATCGGCAATGGACAAAGTCCTGCTCAATGTCCGCAATGGCTGGCGGATTCCGCTGAACCTGGGGCAATACGAGACACGCTATCCTCTACGGGCCATTGTGAGCCTTGTTGGGTTGGGAGCGAACGGGCCGAAGGATGCGGTCTATCCCATGACCGCGATTGACGCAAAGGGGAATCCGCTAACCGGAGAAATCCGGTACGTTCTGCATTTCGACCGCGACAGGCTACCGCCCGCGAAGGCATTCTGGTCGCTCACGATGTATGACGACAAAATGTTCTTTGTCGATAACTCCATCAGACGGTATGCAATTGGCGATCGCGACGCCTTGCACTTCAATCCCGATGGTTCGCTCGATCTATGGCTTCAACATTCGCGGCCCAGCGACGAAAAAGTGTCGAACTGGCTCCCGGCCCCCCCAGGTCGATTCAAACTCATGCTGCGCCTATACGACCCCAAGGCGGAGGTTCTTGACGGGAAATGGGTTCCCCCGTCCGTTCAGCAGCTGACAAACGGGTAATTTCCGCTGCGGTAGAACAGTGAGTGAACCTCTCGCCGCAGCTGTCAGGACGTGCCGCGCAGCACGACGCCGTGGATGTGGCGTGCGCGGCACCGCGCCCGGTATCTAAGTGATCATTGGGATCGATGCGATTCAGCGTAACCGGTGGGACTGATGCCCTTGTAACGGCGGAACCCCCGGCTGAAATTGGCGATGTCCGTAAAGCCAAGGCGGAAAGCGATTTGTGAAACAGTCAATTCGCCGGCCTCCAGAAGTTCGCATGCACGCTCAAAACGAACACGCTGCGAAACATCGCGAAAACTTAAGCCCTCCCGACTGAGGTAGCGGCTGATCGTACGCGACGTGATATTTAGCGAGCGTGCCACATCCTCAAGCGTGAGTTGCAGATTCTCACTCTCGCGCACCATCATCGTGACGAACTCGCCCCACTCGCCTCGCCGGGGCGATCTGCGAGACAGTGCTTCACACTGGGCCTCTGCCTGTCGTACGACGCGCTCGTCCGCCATGGGTAGCGGCTTGTCCAGCATATCGGTCGAGATTCTGACGGTCACGCCGGGTACCCGCGATTCGCCGAAGTGAAAGCGCGCCGGTCCGTTCCCATGATAACGGTGGGCATGAGGCGGTGCCTCCATCGAGAGATAAATGTCGTAGCCTTCGTTGTCCGTTCCCAGCAGCATCTGGGCTTGCACATGGAACGACATCGCTAGCGCTTCGAGGAAAAACTGCAGCGTGCGGTTGTGCATCACCGCGGAGGGCGTAAATGCGATTTCTGCGTATTTTCCGCGCCGCTCATAGCGCATCGTGAAAATCGGAACGATCAGGTGATAAAAGCGCACCGCGAGCCGCAGAATCTGGTCGACGTTTCGGCTGCTGAGCAGCGCGTAGCCAAGCGGGCCGTGTGAATTGAGGCGAACCTGTCGTCCCAGTTCGTAGCCCAGATCATTACGCCCGGTTATCCGGGATGCGACGTCAATGAGGGCTTCAAGCTCGGGGATCGTGAGCGTGCCCTCCGGGTCCTCGAGACCCTGCACATTGATGTTCGCGTTCGCGAGCAAGCGCTCGTAGTCGGGAGTGTGTGCACGCAGAATCTCTCCAATCACCGCGTAGTAGCGACTGGGAACACGGTCCGCAGTGATGCCCACAATTGGTCTCCGTATCTGGTCTGGTTGCCAAATATTTCGCCTGTCTGAAAGTGACAAGCAGGTGTCTCATTCTGACCAAGCCAGCGATGCTATTCAAGCTCGATCATGTCGTTACGCAAGCACAGCGGGGCACATCGTACGAACAAAGGTGTTCTGCGTGATAGCGCTGATAACCCTGATCTGGAGACTCAAGCATGTTTTATGAAAAAGTGGCCACCGAGTGCATTGATGATGCGTCAATTCCGTGGGTCCCGTTCACGCCGTACTCGACTGATGTCCTCGTGAAGTACTTCAAGCTCGACCCGACACGCGGCGAAACAATCACGCTCCTGAAGGCACCCGCTGGCGCACAGATGCCGAAGCACCATCACACCGGCACGGTCATCGTCTACACGATAAAGGGTCGCTGGAAATATGCCGAGCATGACTGGGTCGCGGGTCCTGGCAGCATCGTTTTCGAAACGGCCGGCTCCAGTCACACGCCGCTGGCATTGCCCGGCGATGACGAGATCATCGCGCTGAACATCGTCCAGGGCGATCTCCTCTACCTGAACGACAACGATCAGGTGATCGCGAAGGAAAACTGGAAGACCGGTATGGAGCGCTATCTCGCGTACTGCGAGGCAAACCGCCTGATCCCCAAGGACCTGACGGCATTCGGTGGTTGACCGCACGCTGGTCGGCGCGCCGCAAATCCTTACGGCCGCCTGCCGACCGGCCGCTCAAGTTCGCTAGTTCATGAGATGCATATGAAAATCAGTATTTTGCGGGGTAAGCGGGTCCTTGTTACGGGTGCGGCGGCGGGCATTGGCTATGCGACCGCGCTGGCGTTCGCGCGGCGAGGCGCAAATCTCGTCATCGCCGATATTGATGAGCGGCGGCTGGACGAGGCGCGCAAGGCGATCGACGAGCTGGGCGTTCACTGCTTTGCCAGGATAGCCGACGTTTCGAACCAGGCCAGCATGCAGGCCTTCGCCGATGCCGTCCACGATCAGGTGGGCGCCGTAGACGTCCTTGTCAACAACGCAGGCATCGGCTATCTGGGGCCGTTTATCGGCAGCCCGCTCGAATCATGGAACCGCACCTTTGGCGTCAACGTGATGGGGGTGGTGCACGGCTGCCACTACTTCCTGCCAAGGATGATCGCGGCGGGTGGTTGTAGGCGGATCGTCAACGTCGCCTCGCTGGCGGCGATTGCGCCGGCACCGAACATGAGCGCGTATGCGGCGACAAAATCCGCCGTTCTGGGATTCTCGGACGTGCTGACGATGGAACTGAAAATCGCCGGAACTTCAGTTGGTGTGACCACCGTGTGCCCGGGGGTTATCAACACCGATATCACCAGTTCGCGTGCCAACGTCGCAGACGCAATCAGCGACTCGCAGTTGACCACGCTTCAGGCCTACTACCGGAAGAACGGGGCAAGTGCCGATCTCGTCGCCGATGCGATCGTCAATGCCGTGATGGTCGGAGAGGCGATCGTGCTGGTCGGGCCATTCGCGCGCCTCATGTACAACGCGAAGCGGCTGTCACGCCGTCTGGTCGAAAAGCTGATGCTCGCCGAGGCAAAAAAGCTCGGCTATTCGTAACACTCGCAATCGGAGGACTCCGCTAACCGGGCGCCGCAAGGACGCACGTCGATGGCCTCGTCCTCGGAGCGCGGTGTCGCCTGCGACTCTGCTTTAGGGAATGGACTGCCGAAATGAACGGCTTGATGCTGCAAAAGCAGTTGCTGATTTCGTCACTGATCGTGCATGCGGATCGCCATCACGGCGATACCGAAATCGTGTCGCGCCGGGTGGAGGGTGACATCCATCGTTATACGTTCCACGATTGTCACCGCCGTGCGCGCCAGGTGGCCAATGCGCTCACCCGCCTGGGTGTCAATGCGTCTGATCGAATCGGCACGCTGGCGTGGAACGGCTATCGACACCTGGAACTGTACTACGGCATATCCGGGATGGGCGCGGTGATGCATACGATCAATCCGCGCCTGCACGCGGACCAGATCGCCTATATCGTTGATCACGCGGAAGACCAGTACCTGTTCTTCGATCTGACCTTCCTGCCGCTGGTCAAGGCCATTGCCGGCAGCTGCAAGTCGGTCAAGGCATTCATCGCGATGACCGACCTCGCGCACTTGCCGCGGGATACTGGCATTGCCAACCTGCTGTGTTATGAAGATTTGCTCGATCGGAGTTCCACCACTTACGCGTGGCCGAGCTTCGACGAGGATACCGCCTGTACGTTGTGCTACACATCGGGGACCACCGGGAATCCGAAGGGCGTGCTGTACTCGCATCGCTCATCGGTGCTGCACACCTATGCAGCTGCGCTGCCGGATGCCCTGAACTGCTCGGCGCGCGACGTGATCCTGCCGGTGGTGCCGATGTTCCATGTCAACGCGTGGGGCCTTCCCTATATCGCATGCATGGTCGGGGCCAAGCTGGTTTTCCCCGGCCCCGGGCTGGACGGCAACTCGCTGTACGAGTTGATGGAGGCTGAGCAGGTCACCTTCGCGGCCGGCGTGCCCACAGTATGGCAAGGCCTGTTGACGCATCTGGAACGAGGCGGCCTGACATTCTCGACCCTGAAGCGCACCGTTGTTGGCGGCGCAGCCTGCCCGCCCGCGATGCATCGCAAGTTCCAGGATGGGTACAGCGTAGAGGTGTTGCACGCGTGGGGCATGACCGAACTGAGTCCGCTCGGGACGGTCGGCGCACTGAAGCGCAAACACCTGGCGATGCACCCGGAAGACCGCTGCGCCGTGCAATCCAAACAGGGTCGCGCCGTGTTTGGCGTCGATATGAAGATTGTCGGCGCGAACGGCCAGGAACTGCCGTGGGACGGCGTGAGCTCGGGTGATCTGCTGGTGCGCGGCCCATGGGTGGTGCGCAACTACTTCCGCAATGAAGGCGGGAACCCTCTTCAAATCGACGCTGAAACTCACGGCTGGTTCCCGACCGGCGATGTCGCGACCATTGACGCCGACGGCTTCATGCAGATCACTGATCGCAGCAAGGACGTGATCAAGTCCGGCGGCGAATGGATCAGCTCGATCGAAATCGAGAACCTCGCAGTCGCGCACCCCGCGATCGCGAGTGCGGCCTGCATTGCGGCAAAGCATCCGAAGTGGGATGAGCGGCCACTGCTGCTCGCTGTGAAGCAGCCCAATGCCCAGGTGACGGCAGAGGATTTGCTCGCGTTCTTCGACGGAAAAATCGCCAAATGGTGGACACCGGACGCTGTTGTGTTTGTCGATGCGGTGCCGCTTGGCGCCACCGGCAAGGTGTTGAAGAACCAGCTGCGCGAAGCGTTTCAGGACTATCTGTTGCCCTCATGAGGGGCAGGCTGTCTTTTTTGTGTTGAGCATGGATGCAGCTCGTTACGGGTTTTCAAAGCAATAAAACTGGAGACGCAATGAAAGTGAAATGGGCAGCGGCGGCCGCGGTGGCTGCAATGGGAAGCACGGCATACGCACAATCGTCGGTGACGCTGTACGGCGTCGTCGATTCGGGGCTGTTATATCAAAGCACCGCGGCGGCCTCGTTCAGTCCGGCGGCGAAGAACCTCGGAGCGGTCTATCGCTTCAAGGATGGCGGTGTCTACTCGAGCATCTGGGGCATGAAGGGTAGCGAGGACATTGGCGGTGGCTACCACGTCAACTTCAAGCTGCAAGGGGCGTTCGACAGCGGTACCGGCAAGCCCGGCCTCGCCGATACGGCCGGCGCGACCGCGATCTTCAACCAGGTGGCGACGGTCGGCGTGTCAGGCCCGTTCGGCTCGGTCAATGCGGGCCGGCAGATCGTGCCGATGGCCTACGCGATGGCGGAAACAGACGTTCGCTCGGCGCAGTATTTCGGCAGCATCCTGACCGCGTGGATCGGCATGAACACCGCGGCAGGCTGGCCGGGCACCAGCACCAACGGGCCGATCGGTGCGCTGTACGACAGCAATGCGATCGTCTACGAGTCACCAAAATTCTACGGCGTGTCGGGCTTGCTCGAATACGCGCCGGGCGGTGTGGCGGGCAGCTTCCAGGGCGGCACGCGCGAATCTGCGGTGCTGAAGTACTCGAACTACGGCCTCAATTTGTCAGCCGTGTATTACGTTGGTCACGACACCAACCCTGGCGCGACGACGGTTGCCACCGGACTTCTTAACAACCGCTACTGGTATTTGGGTGCGAAATATACGACGCTCAACGGCATCTCGATGTCCGCATCGTATAGCAACGGTGCGAACCCCGCGACGAAGAATGCCGCGAATCCGTTCGGTGGCACCAGCCTCGACCTGTATTCGGGTGGTCTGGGCTATCAGGTCTCGTCGGCCGTGAAGCTCACGAGCGGCGTGTATTACCTGAGGGACCGCAACAACTCGAAGAACAAGTCGCTGGTGGTCGCGGGCGGCGCCGAATACAGTCTGTCCAAGACCTCGCTGGTTTATAGCCAGGTCGGTTGGGTGAACAACCATGGTGATATGACCCAGACGATCACCTACGGTCAGCCGGTGGCGCCTGGCATGGGCACAGTGGCGGTCATGGTGGGCCTGCGTCACGCGTTCTGATTGTTCCGGAAAGCGACCAGCGCAACTGTTGCACGCGACACCCGCCGCCTATTCGCTAAAACGCTCGGCTCGTTTTTCACACAAGTGTGGGCTATGAGACTGCCACCTCGGACATGGCGCGCAAAACGATGCAGTGCCTTATAGACTGTACGCTACCAAAAGAGCCTCAGCGGTGGGTTCGGCCGTGGTGGCAGCGCCATGCGAATCCCAGCAGATGTCGCCTTTATGGCGAACTCCGGACGCTCGGAGGCGCAGATCTAGCGATCCTCCAACGGCGGCTAGTGGCCGTTGTCCGCGCGATGGCGCTTGTCGCCGGGAAAATAGCCGGCGGCGCTGCGCTGCGGCGGTCCCGAACCGAAATTCCCGGTTTCTGTGGCACGATTCACCGTCCGCTTCACTGATACCGTCACTGCCAACCGGCCACTGCGTCAAGACGATTGAAATAGTCGAAGAAATCCAAGGTCCGCGATTTCACGAACTCTGGCATCCGGCAACGTTCCGCACTACCACCGCTTTGCGGCGTGCTATTTCTCCGAGACCGGATTGACGGACGAGGCCGTTTCTTCCGCATCGTCTCGCGCGATGCCCGGCGTCGCCTCACGGACCGATTGCCGCAAGCGCGTGAACGCCTGGCTCGTGCGTGCATCGCGTTGGTCGCGTGCGTCGTAGAAGTCCTTGCTGAGCCACTGGCCGAGACTCATCATCAGCGAGCCCAACGCGCTCTTGAAGCGCACCCATGCGTTGCCGGTGCGCGCCAGTTGCGCGGCCGCCTCGACCGCCTCGGCGGCGAGCCGGTCCAGTTCCGCGTGCAGATAGTCGGCGAAATGATGCAGGCCATGCTGATTGCCATTCGACGATTTGCGCTCCAGTTCGACGTGCTGCGCAATCAGCGATTGATTGGGCACGCGAATAAACGGCGGCGTATCGGTGCGCGCGCCGCCGCCACGGCGAATCGCCACACCGAGGTTCGCGGACGCCTCGGTGCGCTTGCCGAGCGGTGGCATTTGCCACTTGTCGCACAGGTACTTCAGCAGGCTGCAATGATCGAATCGTTCGTTGCACACGCCGGCTTCGCACCACGGTGACACCAGGATGGCGGGAACACGCACGCCGAGTCGTTTGAAATCGAAGCTCGCGGTGTGGTCGTCGGGCGCGAGCGCGTCGGCCGGCGGCGATACGTGGTCGTAGAAACCGCCGTGCTCATCGTAGAGGACCACCAGTAACGTGCGCTCCCACAGCGCCTGATTCGAGCGCAGCGCATTGTAGGTATCCGCGATCAGCTTCTCTGCCTTCATGATGTTGTGCGGCGGATGATCGTCGTTCTGCGCTTCGCCGAAGTACTTCGGCTCGACCAGTACGAATTGCGGAAACTGACTGGCGGGTCCCGCTGCGTCCTCGAAGAATTTATCGAAAGAGCGGTAATTCGCGAGGTTTTCCGCGCGTCGCTGGTTCTTCAGCAGCAACGAGGCGGGGAAGTCGTAGAAATAGACGCTCCACGTTTTGCGCGCGGCGTTCAGCCGATCGAAAATCGTGTCCTGATCCTGCTCGGTGTACCAGCGCGGATTGAGCCCGTCGAGTCCCGAAGGCATTCCGATCTCGCCTTTCGACGTACCCGTCAGCGCGAAAAAACGGTTGGGCCACGTCGGCCCCGGCAATGACGAGAACCACCGGTCGCACACGGTGAATTGCGAACCGAGCGTGTGCAGCGCGGGCAGAAAGCCGAGCGGGTAATAGCCCATCACGTCTTGCCGCGCGGCGAGGCTGCTCTTCGGGTAGTCCTTCACGAACGTACGCACGAAACCGCTGTTGTCGGCGGCGATCTGTTCCATCACGGCCTTGTGCTCGTGATTCGGATCGTGCTTCATCTGCCGCTCGCGCGTTTCACGCGGATAGAAGGTGTGGCCTTGACCGTCGGCGTTCGATTTGCCGGCCGCGTTGCGCACGCCGTCCAGTTTGTCGTGCACGGCGTCGAGGCAGCCGAGCATCTGGTCGAACGAGTGATTCTCCATCAACAGTAGCACGACGTGTTCGATCGGATCGTTCTGCGCGTTCTGCTCGACGTCACTCATCTTCTATCGCTCCACTCGGGACGGGATGGACTTCGCGTTGCCAACTTAGCGCAAAACGCGCGCTGGCGAAAGAGCCCTGCTTTGAGGCGGACATGCACGCGACGGTCAATGTACTTCGTCGCGTGCATGATTCGCTTAGCGTAGCTTCGACTCAACTGCCGCCCGAGAAGATCGGACCTTGTCCGCCCGGCGCGAACGATGGGAAGTGGTCGCCGGACGGCGCGGCCGCCGCCGGTGCGTGCGCTCCCGACTGCGACGCCGGTTCGCGCAACGTCAACGCGCTATCGGCCGTGATCGGCACGCTCGGCTTCGCGAGCAGTTCGGTCTTGCGCATCGAGCCGACCGACGTGCCGAAGTAATAGCCGATGATGCTGATCCACGCGGTTCCCAACGCGCCGACGATCACGTTGACGAGATCCTTGTTGGTACCCGGCAAAGGCTGGAACGCCATCAGCAGCAAAATGCCGAAGAAGCCGGTGGTGACGGCCATGGCGAGCACCTTCGGGACCCAGTCGCGATTGGCGACACCCATCGCACGTGCATTCGCGGTGTCGCTCGCGGCGATGCGGGCCATGTCGGCGTCGTGCGCGAGGCTCGACTGCGCGGCCGTCACCATCAACTGCTGCAATTGCAGCGAATTCGCGCTTTCGGCCTGGCGGAGTTTTTCGAGTGCGCCGGGGTCGTTCAACGCGGGTTCCACGAAGGCCGGGTCGCTCGGCGTGCCGAGCGCGTGCGAGATGATCGCGGCGGCAGCGGTCACGCCGAGGCCGACCGGACCACCCACGAGCCCGGCGAGAAGCGGGGCGGTGCTATTGATATTCTTCGCAACTTTAGACCAGTCCATCATGCTGCTCCCAGGAGAAGATTGGCTGCCATGCGTTCGGTCCAGCCGCGGCTGAAATTCGGCCACGAATGCAGGTTCCGCAGGTACCGCAGACGATACGCGGCGAAGCGCATCACGAACTTCATCGGATCGGCGTTCTTGACCGCATCGAGCGTGTCGGGGCCGAACTTGCCGTCTTCCGTGGCGCCGGACGCTTTCTGCATCCACAGCACGACGAGGCCGCCGTTGTAGTTCGCATCGAAAATCTGGAAAGCCACGCGCGGATCGAGTTCGTCGAGATGCAACGGGTCCCAGTACCTGCGCTTGGCGATCTGATGGGCGGTATCGAGCGGCAGGTCTTTCATTGCGCCGTTATAGCCCTCACTGCGCGCGACGCGCGCTGTCACACCCCACATCGTTTCGCCGCCTGGATCGGCCGGATTGAAGCTGTACCCGCCTTCGTTTCCGATCAAGGCTTTGAATGCATCTTCGAAGCTGTCCATCGAACTGTCTCCTGTTCGGCTGTGTTGCCAACTCAAATGGCGAATGCGCGCGGCTCAGGCCGCTCGCATCGCCCGTCCTACGGCGTCGCGTACCGTATCGAGCGATGCCCGAAGCGGGTACGACGTCATGGGATTCGAAACGGGCGTGACGCGCAGGTCAGGCCTCGATGTCCGGGTGTCGGCTTCGTCGGGCGATGCGTCCGTCGAGAGCGCCAGCTCGCGTTCGCGCGCCGACAACGTGCCGGCGTCGAGCTGCAATGCCTGTGCATACTTGCGCGCGGCCTCGCGCAGCGCGCCTTTGTGTTCCAGCGCGTGGCCCCATTCCACATAGGACGGCGCGAGATCGGGACGCAACGCGACGGCGTGCGACAGCTTGTCGATTGCTTCGTCGTCGTGGCCGGTTTTGACGAGCGCCTCGGCCCAGTCGTGCAGCGTGTCGACGGAGTCGGGGTTCATCTTGGCAGCCTGCCTGAATGCTTCGAGTGCTTCGCGATCGTGCTTGTTCGAATGCAACAGCACGTCGCCGAGCAGTCGCAGGTTTTCAGCGGTACGCGACTTTTCCTTCGCGCCGGCCCGCAGTTCCTTTAGCGCATCGTCGATGCGGTTCTGCTGTTCGAGCGCAATGCCGAGACCCGCGCGCAGCACCGCCGAGTGCTTGTATTGGGTCAATGCTTCACGGATCTGCTGCTCGGCCTCTGTGGAGCGCTGCTGACTGTCGAGCAACCACGCCTTGCCCGCCACTGCCCATTGGGCTTGCTCGGATGAGGGCAACGCGAGGACTTCGTCATAGATCCCGACGATCTCGCGATAGTCGCATTGCGCGAGCGAGCATTTGGTCTTTTGCACCTGCGTGAACAGATGACTGGCGAGGATGTTAGGTTCGGCGAGGCGCATCGCCGTGACTGCGATGTCGTGCACGAGCTTTTCGAGGTCGCGCCCTTCGAACGGCACCGTGCTTTCGCGGCCGTTGAACGGTCCGTGTTCTATCTGCACGTGCGCGACGTATGAATCCGCGCTGCTATTCGTCTTCGTGATGCCGATGTGCACGGCGACATCGTCGCGTTGGAGCACGCCCTTGATGAAGCGCACCGTCGTCGCATACGACATTTCCTGACCCGGAATCTGGATGTCCTGCTGCGCGTCGTTGCTGGTCATCGTGTCGTGCGGAATCGATTCGGCATCCTGGCCGATTTCCTTCATCGCCGACATGATCCGCTCGGCGAGAAAGTTCGCCGTATAGCCGCGCTCGGTCAGCGTTTGCGGTGTCTCCACCGGCGGTACCAGCAATTGACGCGTGAGCACGCCGCGCACGACGAGGCAGATGGAACCGATCGTCAGTAGGATGAACAACCAGGGCAAGACATACGGCCAGAGGCGTTTCGGTCCGCGGCCGATCACACCGGCGGTGTGCAAGCCGAACAGCACGAATCCGCTCGAATGATGACGATCGCGGCGATTCGCGGTGTTGGCGCGCATGAACGGGCCGCCGTACCCGTTGGTTGACCGGCGTTGACTCTGTGCACTCGACATGACTCACCTCGCTTCGATCCGCGATCGATGTTGGCAATCGCCTGACTTGCGCGGTGGGTATGCATCGAACGTGCCATAGCGCATGGAACGGACTGGCAGCCGGATGTTGGCTTCTGGCGGGGGATTGAAAGAGAAAAGTGTTGCGAGGTGGCCAACGTATTGCGAAAAACAGTTTGCTGGCGGGAGACAGGATGTGCGTTAGCAAATAAAAATGCCGCTCAGTCCAGAAGACTGAGCGGCATCGGTGAAGCGAACTACTGTTTGTGGACTCTGCGCTGCCGTGGCTTAAACAGAACTCGGCCGCCACTTCAACAATCGACTCTCCACCGCGGTCAGCAGGTAGTCGGCGGCAAGCGCGACCACCGCCAGCACGATCATCGCCGCGAACACGCCGGCCGCATTGAACGCGCCCTGGGCGGTGGAGATCAGCAAACCGATGCCCTGCTTCGAGCCGAGAAACTCGCCGACCACCGCGCCGACCAGCGCGAAGCCGAAGCTCACGTGCAGGCTCGCGAGAATCCAGCTGAGCGCCGACGGAATCACGACCGAGGTCGTCACCTGACGGCGCGACGCGCCGAGAATCTGCGCATTCGCGATCATGTAGCGATCCGCTTCGCGCACGCCCTGGAACGCGTTGGCGAACACGACGAAAAACACCATCACGACCGCGAGCGCGACTTTCGACGCCATGCCGAGCCCGAGCGCGATCACGAACACCGAGCCGAGCACGACGCGCGGGATCGAGTTGGCGATCTTGATGTAGAGGCTGAACACGTCGGAGAGCAGCTTGTTGCGGCCGAGCACGATGCCGCAGAAGATGCCCCCGATCGAACCGATGATGAAGCCGAGCCCCGTTTCCTCGAGCGTGACCCACACCTGCGTGAGCAGCGGCCCTTGCGAGGTACCGTTCACGAACCAGTCGACGATCTGAGCGAAGATCTCGGTCGGCATCGAGAAGAAGAAAGGGTCGATCCACTTCAGGCGCGCGGACAGTTCCCAGCCGCCGAGCACGACCACGAGCAGGAGAATGCGCAGCGAAATCACCAGAACCTGGCGCTGGCGGATCTTCTTCTGCGCAATACGCTCGACGTGAGCGAGCGACGCGGCGTCGATGCCCGAGGGCATCATCTGTTGAGAGGGTGTAGACATGTTTGCCGTTCCTTGATTAACCGATCTGCACTTCTTCGCGCAGGTCATGCCAGATATCGCGCGAAATTTCGATGAAGCGTGAGTCGTAGCGGATCTCCGATGTGACGCGCGGTCGCGGCAGATCGATTTCGTAGACTTTCTTCAGCGTGGCGGGGCGGGCAGTCAGCACGAACACGCGGTCGGCGAGCGCAATCGCTTCTTCGAGGTCGTGCGTGACGAACACGACCGAGCCGGCGCCGCCCCACAATTGCAGCAACTCGTCCTGCATCAATGTGCGCGTCTGCATGTCGAGCGCCGAGAACGGCTCGTCCATCAGCAGGATTTCCGGCTTGTTGATGAAGGTCTGCGCAAGCGCGACGCGCTTGCGCATGCCGCCGGACAATTGATGCGGATAGTGCTTGCCGAACTTGTCGAGGCCCACGCGGCGCAGCCATTCGTTCGCTTCGTCGTAAGCGGCCGATTTCGAGCGGCCGCGATACAGCGGACCCGCCGCGACGTTGTCGAGCACCGAGCGCCACGGAAACACCGCATCGGCCTGAAACACGAAACCGATGCGCGGATCGATGCCGTCCACCGGCGCGCCCATCACGCGCACTTCGCCGGTGGTCGGCTTCAGCAAGCCGGTGATCATGCTGAGCGTGGTGGACTTGCCGCAGCCGGTCGGGCCGACCACCGCGACGAATTCGCCGCGTGCCACCGACATGCTGAAGTCGCGCAGCGCGATCGTGGCCTTGCCGTCCGGGGAAATGAAACGGCACGACACGTTGCGCATTTCGATCGCTGGCGTCTCGCGTGACATAGGTTGATTCATCGGCGGGTGCCTCGCAGTTCTGTGAATATGAAGGAAGCGTTACTTCGACGCGGTCTTGACCGGCGCCGACACGTAGTCGTTGGTGTAGGTCTTGGCGAGATCGATATGCTTGCCCTTCACCGACGGATTGAATGCGGACAGCACCTTCAGCACCGTATCCGGGCCGTCGGCGGGCATCTTGCCGTCCTTCGTGAACATCGGCAGCGACGCCTTCAGCGCGTTCACGTACAGGTCCTTGTTGTTGCCGTAGTAGTCCTTCGGCATCTGCGCGGCGATGTCCTCGGCGCTATGCGTCGCGATGTAGTTCAGCGTCTTCACGAACGCATGCGAGAGCTTCGCGGCCTCGTCCTTGTGCGCTTCGGCCCACGCGCGCTGCACGTAGAAGCTCGAAGCGGGGTAGGTGCCGCCGAGCGCGGCGCGCGTGCCGTCCACGTTGCGCATGTCGACCAGCACCTTCGCGTCGCCGGTCTTGAGCAGTTGCGAGACGGTCGGCTCGGTGGTCATGCCGGCGTCGATGCGGCCTTGCTTGACGGCGGCGATGAAGCTGTTGTCCGCGCCGACCGGCAACATCGTGTATTGCGTCGACGGCACGCCCGCGCGCTGCGCGAGGTACTGCGTGAGGAAGCTGGTCGACGAACCGAGGCCGGTCACGCCGAGCGTCTTGCCTTTGACGTCGGCCATGCTCTTCAGCGAATCGGCCGCCTTCGTCGAGACCATTTCTACTTCGCCCGGCACCTGGCCGAAGACGACGAGCGCCTGCACTTCCTTGCCCTTGCTCTGCAGGTCGATCGTATGATCGTAGAAGCCGACCACGCCTTGCACCGCACCCGCGAGAAGTTCGTTCTCCGCATCGACACCGGCCGGCTGCGACAGGATCTCGACGTCGAGGCCTTCGTCCTTGAAGTAACCGAGCTGCTCGGTGAGCTTGGCCGGCAGATAGATGATCTTGGTGGCGCCGCCGACCATGATCGTGATCTTCTCGGCGTGAGCGGCGGCCGATGCGGCGGCAAGGGCGAACGCAACTCCTGATACAGCGGCAATCTGGCGCAAGGTACGCATGAAGCAGTCTCCTTAGGTGGGTCGCCGCGAGCGTGGTGCGCGGCGCTTTTCTGGGTCAATGGGGGCGATTATAGAAACGCGAAACCTTCTGGCAGCTTTCGGGGTTTGGCGCAAACCATGGGTGTTAACCCGAAAATGCGCCGAAAATGCGCCGAAATTGCGCGCGGATCGGCACTGCGCTCGCGGCGGGCACTGGACGTATGCGGCAAACCACACGGTATGCGCGCAGCCCCCTTGTTTTAATGCACAATCGACGACCTGACTTTTGCCGTTGCCGCCATGAAGCTGCTGCTGATCGAAGACAACCCCACGCTTGCGCACTGGCTCGCGAAAATGCTGGAGCAGGAAGCCTTCGCGCTCGACGCCGTGCAGGACGGCGATGAAGCCGACCGCCTGCTGCGCACCAATCACTACGACGTGATCCTGCTCGACCTGAACCTGCCGAAGCTGTCGGGCAAGAACGTGCTGCGCCGGCTGCGTCAGCGTGGCGACGCGACGCCGGTGCTGATCCTCACCGCGAGCGGCTCGATCGACGAGAAGGTGGAGCTGCTCGGCGCCGGCGCCGACGACTATCTGGTGAAGCCGTTCGAAGTGCGCGAGCTGATCGCGCGCATCAAGGTGGCGATTCGGCGGCAGTCGCCGTCGAAAGCGGGCGAGGTGGTGTGCGGCGATCTGTCGTTCGACATCGACACGCGCCAGTTCACGCTGAAGGGCGCGCCGCTGAATGTGACGCCGCGCGAGCGTTCGGTGCTCGAAGCGCTGATCTTGCGCCTCGGCAAGACGGTGACGAAGCCGGCGCTCGTCGATGCGATCTTCACGCTCGCCGACGAGCCGAGCGAGGATGCGGTCGAGATCTACATTTCGCGTCTGCGCAAGAAGCTCGATGGCAGCTCGGCCGCGATCGTCACGCTGCGCGGGCTCGGCTATCTGCTGCGCAAGCGGGAAGACGACCAGTAACGATGGCCAATAGCCTACGCATACGCCTGCTGTGGTGGCTGCTCGTACCGCTCGCGCTTTATGTGTTCGTGACCGGCAAGACCGAGTACGACAACGCGCGGCACACCGCGAATCTGGTGCAGGACAATCAGCTGGTCGCGTCGGCGCGGATGATCGCGGGCGAGGTCGAATGGAGCGACGGCTTTCTGCGTGTCGATGTGCCGCCCGCCGCGCTCGAGATCTTCGCATCGCCATATCGCGACCAGGTGTTCTATAGCGTGCGTGTCGACGATGGGCGGCTGCTCGCGGGTACGCCTGATTTCCCGCCGCGTCCGCTGCGGGCGCCCGACGTGCCGGATTCGTACTACACGCAGTTGCACGGCCAGCAGGTGCGCGCTGTCGACATCGTGCGGCTCATGTACGACAACGGCGCGACGCGTCCCGTGCGCGTGACGGTCGGCAAGACCGTGCGCTCGCGCGATGCGATGACGCAACAGCTGTGGCGGCCGCAACTCGTGCGCCAGCTCGAAATGATCGCGCTGGCGGTGGCGCTCGTTTGCATCGGGCTCACGTTCGAGTTGCGGCCGTTGATGAAGGTGAAAGACGAGGTGGCCGACCGCGATCCGATGCAGCTCGAACCGATTCGCGTCGAGCGTCTGCATACGGAACTGCGGCCCATCGTCGATGCGATCAATCAGTGCATCGCGCGGCTCGGCGTGCAGGTGGCGGCGCAGCGGCGCTTTATCGCCGACGCCGCGCATCAGTTGCGCACGCCGCTCACGCTGCTCGGCACGCAACTGCAATTCGCGCGGCAGCAGGAAGGCCTCAATCCCGCGCTCGACGAAGCGCTTGCCGCGATGCATCGAAGCAACCGTTCGATGGTCGGGCTCACCAACAAGCTGCTTTTGCTCGCGCAGGCCGAGGCCGCCGACAACTCGCAGCTCGCAATGGAACGCGTCGATCTGGTGCCGCTCGCGATGGAGGTCGTCGAAGATCTCGGCCTGCTCGCGCAGGCACGTGAAATCGATCTGGGCGCGGAATTGCACGGCGCGGCGCCGGTGCTCGGACATCGCGGCTTGTTGCAGGCACTGATCGCGAATCTCGCCGAGAACGCGATTCGCTATACGGGCAGCGGTGGTCACGTGACGGTCGCCGTGAACGCTGATACCGCGGCCAATGCGGTGACGGTCAGCGTGACCGACAACGGCCCCGGCATTCCGGCCGAATCGCGCAGCCGCGTGTTCGAGCCGTTCTTTCGTGCGTCGACGGATACCGAGGGCACGGGCCTCGGTCTTGCGATCGTGCGCGAAATCGCGGACGCCCATCACGGCGAGATCACGCTGAAGGCGGGCGAGGGCGGCAAGGGTGTGCATATCGCCGTGACATTTCCGCGCGCAACGCCGAAGTGATCGGGATAAACCCGAGGTTCGCGCAACATGCACAGCCGTGAAAAGCATCGGGAAGGGTTTGCACCTTCAAAATCACGGGCAGGCGACCCGCGCGGCGCCCAGACACAAGATAACGGAGACACCCCCAATGAAGCTTTCCTTGACGCGTTTCTCGCGCGCGGCCTATGCCGCCGTCGCGGCGTCGCTCGCGCTGTGCGCGCTCGCGAGACTTGCGACGTCTGCGCAAGCCGCCGCGCCGGAGAAACTCGCGATCATGGTGGGCGGTACCAACAAGCTCATCTATCTGCCGGCGCGTCTTGCCGAACGGCTCGGCTATTTCAAGGCCGAAGGGCTCGACGTCGAACTGCTGTCGCAGCCGACTGGAATAGACGGCGAAAACGAAATGCTCGCGGGCGCGGTGCAGGGCGTGGTCGGCTTCTACGATCACACGATCGATCTGCAGACACGCGGCAAGGAAGTGAAGACGATCGTCGTGTTCGGCCAGGTGCCCGGCGAAGTGCAACTGGTCGCGGCGAAATCGGCCGATTCGATCCGGAGCATGGCCGACGTGCGCGGAAAAACACTCGGCGTGACGGGGCTCGGTTCCTCGACGAGTTTTCTCACGCAGTACCTCGCACAGCGCGCGGGCGTGCGGTCCACGCAATACACGCTGCTGCCGGTCGGCGCGGACAGCAGTTTCATTGCGGCGATGCGGCAAGGACGCATTCACGCGGGTATGACGACCGAGCCGACCGTCACTCAACTATTGAAAGCGGGCGACGCCAAAGTACTCGTCGACATGCGCAATGTCGATGGCACGCGCGCCGCGCTCGGCGGCATGTATCCGGCGTCGAGCCTCTACGTGCAAAGCACGTGGCTTGACGCGCATGCCGACGTAGCCGCGAAACTCGCGCGCGCATTCGTCAAGACGCTGCGCTATATGCACACCCACAGCGCGGAACAAATCGCCGCGCAGATGCCAAAAGAAGACATCGGCAACGACAGGGCGCTGTATATCAGCGCATTGCAGGCCTCGCTGCCGATGTACACCGTCGACGGCAAGATGCCAGCCGACGGTCCGCAGACGGTGCTGAAGGTACTGTCGAGCTTCAATCCGGCGGTGAAGGGGCGGCATATCGATCTGTCGCGCACGTTTACCAATCAGTTCGTCGATGACGTGAAGCCTTGAAAGCGGGCTGACCGCGTGGGTCGCTCCTGGTTCAGGACAATGCGCTGCTGTCGTCGATGCGGATCATCGGCGAGGATATCGACTGGGACAACGGCTCCGTGACGATCCAGATTCCACCGGCCGCGCTCGAACTGTTCGAATCGCTGCGAATGCCACCTCACGACTTGCGCTCGCGTCCCGCACGCGTCTTGCCCGCTTCGCTCCTCGCGCGGGTCTGCGCCGCGAGTTCCTCGACCATCTCCCGCGCGGCCGTCTGCAACTCGGGCACATAGCGCCGCTTCGCTTCCGCGAGCGACACCGCGCGCGACAGAAACACTACGTTCAAACTCGCGAGCACGCGTTCCTCGAACACGATCGCGACGGCAACCGCGCCGATCTTCCCCTGATCCGCCCAGTCGCCGTGATTCGAGCCAAACCCATCCGCGCGCACGCGTCGCACGAGGCTGCGAATCAACGCGTCGTTCGACGCGAGCGCCTTCTGTTCCTCGCCGCCCGCGCCCGCGCGCAGCAGATCGAGAATGTCCTCGCGCTCCTCGTCGGGGCACATCGCGAAGTACGCGCGACCCGCCGCGGTCAGCAGGATCGGTAAACGGCGGCCGACCATCGCGCGATGAAACGATAGCGGACTGAAGCGGTGCGTGGTCTCACGGACGATCATCGCGTCGCCGTCGGGCGTGGTCAGATCGGACGGCCACGCGACGCGTTGCAGCAGACGCCCCATCACCGGCGGCGCGATCGTCGCGATGCGTTCGTCGTCGGTGAAGCCTTCGCTCAGCGCGCGCACCTTCAGCGTGAGCCGGAAGCTGTCGTCCGACGCGCTGCGCCGCACGAAGCCTTCCTCCATCAACGTTTCGAGCAGCCGCCGCGCGGTGGTGCGATGCAGGCCGGTCAGCTCGCTGATCTGCTGGCTCGTCGCGCGGCCGCTGTCCATCGAGTTGAGCGCCTGCAGCACCTGCAAGCCGCGCGACAGACCTCGCACATTCGTGTATTTCGTCACTTGAAACCTCAATCAAATCAACTATGTGCATTCTATGCACAATTTCCAGATTTTGTTGAGCGGGCAGGTGGCCGGTCCTAGACTGCCAACAAATCAACGATTTCATGGAGACGCAAGCTGTTGCCCGCAGGCGATTTTTCGCCATGGCGACAGCCGGTTCCCGCCGCCGCGCTCCGTGAATATCTCGACCCGGTCACGCTGGTCGACATACGGAGACAACATGCCCCAACCGCTCGACCCGGTGGCCGCGCAAGGCCACAGTGGACCCGTCACCACCGACGTCGCGATCATCGGCGCCGGCCCGGTCGGTTTGATGATCGCCAACTATCTCGGCCTGCAGGGCGTTCGCGTCGTGCTGATCGAAAAGCTCGACGGGATCATCGACTATCCGCGCGCAATCGGCCTCGATGACGAAGCGCTGCGCGTGTTTCAGTCCGTCGGCCTCGCCGATGCATTGCTGCCGCACACAACCCCCGATCACTGGATGCGCTTCGTCACGAGCAACGGTCATTGCTTCGCATCGATCGAGCCGCGCACCGACGAATTCGGCTGGTCGCGCCGCAACGCGTTCATTCAGCCGCTGGCCGATCGCGTGTTGTACGACGGCCTGCAACGCTTCCCGCATGTCGAGGTGCTGTTCGGCCACACGGTCGACTCGTTCACGCAGGACGGCAGCGGCGTCACGATCGAAGCGGAACACGCGCAGAGCGGCCGCCGCACGATCCGCGCGTCGTACGTGGTCGGTGCGGACGGCGGCAACAGCTTCGTGCGCCGCACCCTCGACGTGCCGTTCGAGGGCCGCACGAAACCGAATCAGTGGATCGTCGTCGACGTGCGCAATGACCCGATCGGCTCGCCGCACGTGTACATGCATTGCGATCCGCGGCGCCCGTATGTGTCGGCCGCGCTGCCGCACGGGATTCGCCGCTTCGAATTCATGGTGATGCCCGGCGAGACCGAGGAAGAGCTGTCGAAGCCGGAGAACATGGCCGCGCTGATCCGCAAGGTCGTCGCCGAGCCGGAGCAGGTCGACTACATCCGCAAGCGCGTCTATACGCACAACGCGCGCCTCGCGAGCAGCTTCCGCGTGAAGCGCGTGCTGCTCGCCGGCGACGCCGCGCACATCATGCCGGTGTGGCAGGGCCAGGGCTACAACAGCGGTATTCGCGACGCGAGCAACCTCGGCTGGAAACTCGCGATGGTGGTCAAGGGCGTCGCCGGCGATGCGCTGCTCGATAGCTACACCGCCGAGCGCCGTTCGCATGCGCGCTCGATGATCCACCTCTCTGAGGTCGCGGGCGACATCTTCGCGCCGACGAGCCGCTTCGGCATCAAGTTTCGCGATGCGTTCGTGCGTACGTTCAACTGGTTCCCGGCGGTCAAGCGCTACTTCGTCGAAATGCGTTTCAAGCCGATGCCACGCTATGAACGCGGCGTCGTATTGCTGGCGCGCACGCCGCGCAAGCGTGGTTGGCTCGCGCGCGCGCTCGAACGCGCGGGGCATTCGGCGCCGGGCCGCCTGCTCGGTCTGATGAGCGAGAAGCGCGAGTCGCGGCTCGGCCGTCTCGTGTATGGACGCGACCCGCATTGTCATTCGCCGGTCGGCCGCATGTTCATTCAACCGCGCGTGCGCACGGAGAGCGGCGAGGTCGTGCGACTCGACGATGTGCTCGGCAACCGCTTCGCGATCGTCGGCTGGGGCGCGGAACCGACCTTCGGTTTGTCGGAGCCGGCGCGTGCGATCTGGCAGCGGCTCGGCGGCTGCTTCGTGGTCGCGAAGCCGGACACGCAGCTGTCTTTCCATGACGACGTGCCAGAAGACGTCATCGCGATCGGCGATGTGAACACGCGGCTGAAGGACTGGTTCACGCGAGTGCCGGAATCGGTCGTGCTGTTGCGTCCCGATCGTTTCGTCGCGGGCATGGGCTCGCCGCAGCAGGTGTCGCAACTCGTCGTCGAACTCGCGCAGCAGCTGCATCTCGACGCGGCGGGGCGGGCCGACGTGGCCGGTTCTCGCAACGAAGCAGCGTTCGCGCCCGATGCCGTCGCCACTTTTGCCACCGCAGCAACCGCCGGAGCCTGATATGCCGATGCTGCTCGAATGCCTATCGCACACGCCGTTGCATGGCTTTTACGATCCTGCGCCCGAAGTCGTCGCGGAAGTCGAGCGCGTGCATGCGGCAGCGCGTGCGCGCGTCGTCGAGTTCGATCCCGAACTGGTCGTCGTGTTCGCGCCCGATCATTACAACGGTTTCTTCTATGACGTGATGCCGCCGTTTTGCATCGGCGCATCGGCGAGCGCGATCGGCGACTTCAAGAGCCTCGCCGGTCCGCTGGAGGTGCCCGCCGATACCGCGCTCGACCTTGCCGAAGCGGTGCTCGCGAGCGACGTCGACGTCGCCGTCTCGTACCGCATGCAGGTCGATCACGGTTGCGCGCAAGCGCTGGAGATTCTGACGGGCGGCCTCGATCGATATCCGGTCGTGCCGGTATTCATCAATGCGGTGGCCGCGCCGATGGCTTCATGCCGCCGAGCGCGTCTGCTCGGCGATGCGTTGGGTCGAGCGCTCGCACGCTCGAAGCAACGCGTGCTCGTGATCGGCTCGGGCGGCATCTCGCACGAGCCGCCGGTGCCGGAACTCGCGGGCGCGAGCGAGGAAGTCGCCGAGCGTCTGATTGCGGGCCGCAATCCGTCGGCCGAATCGCGTGCGGCGCGTGAGGCGCGCACGATCGCGGCGGCGCGCGCGTTCGCCGCGGGCGACAGCCGTCTGCATCCGCTCAATCCGGAATGGGATCGCGCGTTCCTGAAGCTGCTCGAAGACGGCGAACTCACCGCGCTCGACGGTTTGACCAACCGCGCGATCACGCGCGAGGCCGGCAAGTCCGCGCACGAAATCCGCACGTGGATCGCCGCGTTCGGCGCACTGAACGCGAGCGGCCCGTATCGCGCGTCGCTCGATTACTACCGTCCGATCCCCGAATGGATCGCGGGCTTTGGCGCGATGCACGCGCGACCCGTGACGGCCCACGTCTAACCGAATCAGGAACCCGCTATGACTACTCAAAGCAATATAGACGCGCTCGCGCTGCGCCTGCGCGAATCGGAACGTACGCGCGCGACCATCGCGCCGTTGCGCGACGACCCGCGTTTCGTCGACCTGTCGAACCCGGCCGACGCCGAGGAGCTCGCGTACGCGGTGCAGCAGGCCAACGTGGCCGCGCGCATCGCGGCGGGCGAGCGCGTCGTCGGCCGCAAGATCGGACTCACGTCGCCGGCGGTGCAGCGTCAACTCGGTGTCGACCAGCCTGACTTCGGCGCGCTGTTCGCATCGATGGCGTATGGCGACGGCCAGTCGATTCCTCTCGAGCAGTTGATCCAGCCGAAGGTCGAGGCGGAGATCGCGCTCGTGCTCGAACACGATCTGCTGCACGAGCGCCACACGTACGCCGATCTGATGCGCGCAATCGCGTATGCGGTCGCGGCGATCGAAGTGGTGGACAGCCGCATCGAAGGCTGGAACATCCGTTTCGTCGATACGATCGCGGACAACGCGTCGAGCGCGCGCTTCGTGCTCGGCAGCCGCCCGGTCCTGCTGCGCGATATCGATCTCGCGGCCTGCGCGATGACGCTATCGAAGGATGCGGAAGTCCTGTCGCGCGGCAATGGCGCCGCGTGTCTCGGCAATCCGCTGAATGCCGCCGCCTGGCTCGCGGATCGCATGGTCCAGCTCGGCACGCCGCTGCGTGCCGGCGACGTGCTGATGACGGGCGCTTTGGGCCCGATGGTCGCCGTCAAGGAGCCGGGCACCTACTGCGCGCAGATCGAAGGTCTCGGCAGCGTCCGCGCGACTTTTTCCGCATAACGCATGCACTCGCAAGCACTCGATTGGGAACTCATATGGCAAGCGAAAAACTCAAGGCCGCGATCATCGGCTCCGGCAATATCGGCACCGATTTGATGATCAAGATCCTGCGTCACGGCAAGCATCTCGAAGTCGCGGCGATGGTCGGCATCGATCCGAACTCCGACGGCCTCGCGCGCGCCGCGCGGCTTGGCGTCGCGACCACGCATGATGGTGTCGAAGGTCTGACTCGTCTGCCCGTATTCAACGACATCGACTTCGTGTTCGACGCGACCTCGGCCGGCGCTCACGTCAAGAACGATGCGCTGTTGCGAAAGCTGAAGCCTTCGATTCGCGTGATCGATCTGACGCCGGCGGCGATCGGCCCGTACTGTGTGCCGGTGGTAAATCTCGACACGCATCTCGACGCGCCGAACGTGAACATGGTCACGTGCGGCGGACAGGCGACCATTCCGATGGTCGCGGCCGTGTCGCGCGTCGCGAAGGTGCATTACGCGGAGATCGTCGCGTCGATCAGCAGCAAGTCAGCGGGCCCAGGCACGCGCGCGAACATCGATGAATTCACCGAGACCACGTCGAAGGCGATCGAAGTGGTCGGCGGCGCCGCGAAGGGCAAGGCGATCATCGTACTCAACCCGGCCGAGCCGCCGGTGATGATGCGCGACACGGTCTATACGCTGTCGGAGCTGGCCGACCTCGACAAGGTCGAGCAGTCGATCGAGCAGATGGCCGCCGCGGTGCAGGCGTACGTGCCGGGCTATCGCCTGAAGCAGAAGGTGCAGTTCGACGAAATCAGCGCGAGCGCGCCGCTGAACATTCCGGGCCTCGGCAAGTTCAGCGGTCTGAAGACCTCGGTCTTCATCGAGGTGGAAGGCGCCGCGCACTATCTGCCTGCGTATGCGGGCAATCTCGACATCATGACTTCGGCCGCGCTCGCGACCGCGGAGCGCATGGCGCAGGCGCTCGTGCAGGCATCAGAGGCTTAAGGAGACTTCCCGCATGGACAAGAAACTGTATATCTCCGACGTGACGCTGCGCGACGGCAGCCACGCCATTCGTCACCAGTACTCGATCCTGAACGTGCAGGACATCGCACGCGCATTGGACCGCGCAAAGGTGGACAGCATCGAGGTAGCCCACGGTGATGGCCTGCAAGGTTCGAGCTTCAACTACGGCTTCGGCGCGCATAGCGACCTCGAATGGATTGAAGCAGTCGCCGACGTCGTCGAGCACGCTCAGATCGCGACCCTGCTGCTGCCTGGCATCGGCACGATCCACGACCTGAAGGCCGCCTACAACGCGGGCGCTCGCGTGGTGCGCGTCGCCACGCATTGCACGGAAGCGGACATCTCGAAGCAACACATCGAATACGCGCGCGAACTCGGCATGGACACCGTCGGCTTCCTGATGATGAGCCACATGACTACGCCGGAGAACCTCGCCATCGAAGCGAAGAAGATGGAGAGCTACGGCGCGACCTGCATCTATGTGGTCGACTCGGGCGGCGCGCTGACGATGAACGACGTGCGCGACCGCTTCCGCGCGGTGAAGGCGGTGCTGAAACCCGAAACGCAGACGGGCATGCACGCGCACCACAACCTGTCGCTGGGCGTGGCCAACTCGATGGTCGCGGTCGAAGAGGGCTGCGACCGTATCGATGCATCGCTCGCGGGCATGGGCGCCGGCGCGGGCAACGCGCCGCTCGAGGTGTTCGTCGCGGCGGCCGAGCGCATGGGCTGGAATCACGGCACCGACCTCTACACGCTGATGGACGCCGCCGACGACATCGTGCGTCCGCTGCAGGACCGGCCGGTGCGCGTCGATCGCGAAACGCTCGCGCTCGGCTATGCGGGGGTGTATTCGAGCTTCCTGCGCCACTCGGAAGTGGCCGCGAAGAAATACGGCCTGAAGACCGTGGACATTCTGGTCGAGCTGGGCAAACGCCGCATGGTCGGCGGCCAGGAAGACATGATCGTCGACGTCGCACTGGATCTGAAGCGCGCGCACGCAACCGACGCAGTGGCTTCATGACCCGGACGCTGCGCGACGGCGCCGCATGCCGCGCGCGCAGCGTTCATTTCATCCAGCAAGGTCGCCGCAAGAGCGACGCTGACTCAACATTGGAGACATTTATGCGGCAGTCTACGCAAGCAACGCAAACAACACAGTCGACGAAACCTCTTGCCGGCGGCGCGCTAACGATCGGGCTCTGCCTGATCGTCGCGCTGCTCGAAGGCGTGGACCTGCAATCGACCGGCCTCGCGGCACCGCGCATGGCGCGCGAATTTCATCTCGCGGTCGCGCAGATGGGTTGGGCGTTCAGCATCGGCGCGTTCGGGCTGCTGCCAGGAGCCGCGATCGGCGGACGTCTCGCCGACCGGCTCGGGCGCAAGCGCGTGCTGATGTGGTCGGTTGGGCTATTCGGCATCTTCTCGCTCGCGACCGCGCAGGTGTGGGACCTGAACAGCCTGCTCGCCGCGCGCTTTCTGACCGGCCTCGGTCTTGGCGCAGCGATGCCGAATCTGATCGCGCTGTGCTCGGAAGCGGCGCCGCCCCATCAGCGCAACACCGCGGTCGGCGCCATGTATTGCGGCATGCCGTTCGGCGCGGCGCTCGCGGCGGTGGTCGGCATCATCAGCCCGGGCGACGCGGGCTGGCGGCATATCTTCTACGTCGGCGGCTTCGGGCCGTTGCTGGTGCTGCCGCTGCTTGCGCTGTTCCTTCGTGAGTCGGCGCAGTTCGTCGCGGCGCGTGCAACCAAAGGCGCGCGACGCGATGCGTCGGCTAGCGTGACGCACGCGCTGTGGCAGGAAGGGCGCGCGGGCACGACGATCGCGTTGTGGATCAGCTATCTCGGCACGCTGATCGTGCTGTATTTCCTGATCAACTGGCTGCCGTCGCTCGTCTTGACGCGCGGTCTGACGCGCGTGCAGTCCGGTGTCGTACAGATGATGTTCAACATCGGCGGCGGCATCGGCGCGATCGTGATCGCCGGCATGATGGACCGGATGGGGCGGCGCCGCACGGTCGCGGGCATGTATATCGGCATCGTCGTTGCGCTTGGCGCGTTGCTGAGCGCGAATGGCGGCACGTCGATGGCGTGGGGCGGTCTGCTCGCGGGGCTGTTCCTGGTCGGCGGCCAGTCGGTGTTGTATGCGCTGGCAAGCAGCCTGTACCCGACCGAAGTGCGTGGCACCGGCGTCGGCGCGGCCGTGGCGGTGGGCAGTCTCGGCTCGATCCTCGGACCGTTGATCGCGGGGCAACTGCTCGCGATCGGTCAGGGTGCGAGCGTGCTGCTCGGCGCGAGCATTCCGCTGATCGCGGTCGCCGCGATTGGCGCGTGGCTCGTCGTGAATCGCTCGACACTTCGTTATACCCCGGTGGCCGCGCAATAGCTTTACAGCCCGAAATACCGCGCGGGTCCGCCGTCAACGGCGACTCGCGGTCACTTAATCCGTGAAACAAAGGAATTCGACATGAGCAACACCAACACGCAAGCAGCGGCGATCACCGAGGAAGCGACCAGCCGATTCGTCCGCATCACCGAAGACGGCCGCGAGATGCAGCTCCACTACAACGACGTGGGGCAGGGTGCGAAAACGGTCGTGATGCTGCACGGCTCGGGACCGGGCGCGACCGGCTGGGCCAACTTCAATCGGAACGTCGAGCCGCTCGTCGCGGCGGGCTATCGCGTGATCCTGATGGACTGCCTCGGTTGGGGCAAGAGCGACCCGATCGTCTGCAAGGGCTCGCGCTCGGAACTGAACGCGCGCTGCCTGAAGGCGCTGCTCGATGCGCTCGATATCGAACGCGCGCATATCATCGGCAACTCGATGGGTGGGCATAGCGCGGTTGCGTTCGCGCTCGCCGAGCCGCAACGCGTCGGCAAGCTCGTGCTGATGGGCGGCGGCACCGGCGGCCCGAGCCAGTTCGTGCCGATGCCGACCGAAGGCATCAAGCTGCTGCAAGGGCTGTACCGCAACCCGACCATCGAGAACCTGCAGCGCATGATGAGCGTCTTCGTGTTCGACACGAAGGCGTTGACCGAAGACCTGATGCAAGCGCGCCTCGCGAACATGCTGGCGCGCCGCGATCACCTCGAGAACTTCGTCGCGAGCCTCGCCGCGAATCCGAAGCAGTTCAACGACTACGGGCCGCGCCTTGGCGAAGTAACCGCGCCGACGCTCGTGATCTGGGGTCGCGACGACCGTTTCGTGCCGATGGACATCGGCCTGCGGCTCGTTGCCGGGATGCCGAACGCCGATCTGCATGTGTTCGGCCGCTGCGGGCATTGGGCGCAGTGGGAGCATGCGGACAAGTTCAACCGGATGGTGGGGGAGTTCCTGGGACGCGGGCATTAAGCAGGGTTGTCGTTGTGGGCGACTGGTGCGTCGTTGCGGCGGCGGGCTGGTGGCCTCGTTTAGGTTTGGGTTCTTTTCTTCGCCGACTAATAGGCGATTTCAAGATCCGGATGTAGAGTCAATGTAGATACGGGCGACTTGCTGTTTTCGCTGTGAGTATCTACAATGGATATACATTTGGAGCTGGGATATGGAACTCAAGATTCAGAAGTGGGGCAACAGCGCTGCAGTACGGTTGCCGGCCGTGTTGTTGGAGCAAATTCATGCGTCGGTGGGCAGTTCGCTGAACGCGGACGTGCGCCCCGAGGGGGTGTTGCTTACGCCTGCGCGTCGCAAGTATTCACTGGATGAACTCGTCGCGCAGTGCGATCCGAAGGCGCCACCGCCAGCCGATCTCGACGTCTGGAGTGAAGTCAAGCCGGCGGGGCGCGAAGCATGGTAAGGCGCATCAAGTTTGAGCGCGGCGATATCGTGCGCGTGAGCCTGAATCCGACGCTTGGCATGGAGCAGCAAGGCGATTTCCGTCCCGCGCTGGTTTTGTCGCCTGCCGCATTCAATGCTCTTGGGGTCGCGCTCGTTGCGCCGATCACGCAGGGGGAGTTCGCTCGATACGCTGGGTTCGCGGTACCGCTCTCGGGTTCGGGAACAGAGATTCAGGGGGTGGCTCTGGTGAATATGGTGCGCACTCTGGACCTCGAGGCCCGCGGCGCACGCAAAGTCGAGCGCGCTCCGGCCGAGGTAGTCGAGGACGCGCTCGCCCGCCTTCAAACGATTCTGGAATGACGGGAAAGACGATACGAACTAAACCAGCCCGCGGCGAGCGACCCCATCACTCCGCCGCCGGCATCCGGGTCACACTCTTCGGCACCCGCCCATCACTACCCGCGGCGTCGTCCGCTGGAGGACAGCAGTCACGGCTCGGTGGCGGCATTTGCGGCTCGTCAATGCGACCAATTCGCATTCATCCAAAAATAATATTCCGCAAGTCATCTATAAGATATCTGTCTTAAGACCGGGGTGATCGGCCGCAAACCCTTGCCAGTCAGGGATCGACCCCTTTGGGTAGGGTCTCGCGACCTGTTTGTCTGGTCACATTTAGTGGAAAACGCGCATATACTCTCGGTCGTATCGCAAAACGAAGGTCGCGGGGTTGCGTCGTGCCGAACTGACGCCGTCGCCGTCGCGTCACGATTTGCGCTGGCTTCGACTGCCAACGCTCTGTCTATCACTTCCTAGCAAAGCATTAATCATGTCCACACCGCCGAAGATCATCTACACCCTGACCGACGAAGCGCCCGCACTGGCGACGTACTCGCTGCTGCCGATCGTCAAGGCGTTCACGCGCTCGTCCGACGTGCTCGTCGAAACGCGTGACATCTCGCTCGCCGGCCGGATCATTGCCGCATTTCCGGACTACCTGAGCGCGGAGCAGAAGGCTTCCGACGATCTGGCGGAGCTCGGTGGACTCACCATGCGCCCGGAAGCGAACATCATCAAGCTGCCGAACATCAGCGCGTCGGTGCCGCAGTTGAAGGCAGCGATCGCCGAGCTGCGCGACCAGGGCTATAAGCTGCCGTCGTACCCGGACGTCGCGGCGACCGACGCCGAGAAAGACGTCAAGGCCCGCTACGACAAGATCAAGGGCAGCGCGGTGAACCCGGTGCTGCGCGAAGGCAATTCGGACCGCCGCGCGCCGTTGTCGGTGAAGAACTACGCGCGCAAGCATCCGCACAAGATGGGCGCATGGAGCGCGGACTCGAAGTCGCACGTCTCGCACATGAGCGATGGCGATTTCTACGGCAGCGAGAAGTCGGCGCTGGTCGCGCAGGCCGGTAGCGTGAAGATCGAACTGGCCGCCGCCGACGGCACGATCACGGTCCTGAAGGCGAAGACGCCGGTGCAGGCAGGCGAAATCATCGACGCGTCGGTGCTGAGCAAGAACGCGCTGCGCAGCTTCATCGAAGCGCAGATCGCCGAGGCGAAGGCGAACGGCGTGCTGTTCTCGGTGCACCTGAAGGCCACGATGATGAAGGTCTCGGACCCGATCATCTTCGGTCACGTGGTGTCGGTGTTCTACAAGGACGTGCTCGCGAAGCATGCGCAAGCACTGGCCAAGGTCGGCTTCAACCCGAACAACGGTATCGGCGACCTGTACGCGCGTCTGAAGGATCTGCCGGTTGAAACGGCCGCGGCGATCGAAGCCGACATCGAGGCGCAGTACGAACAGCGTCCGCCGCTCGCGATGGTCAACTCGGACAAGGGCATCACGAGCCTGCACGTGCCGAGCGACGTGATCGTCGACGCATCGATGCCGGCGATGATCCGCGAGTCGGGCAAGATGTGGGGCGCCGATGGCGCGCTGCACGACGCGAAGGCGGTGATTCCGGACCGTTGCTACGCCGGTGTGTACCAGGCGGTGATCGAAGACTGCAAGAAGCACGGTGCGTTCGACCCGGTCACGATGGGCACGGTGCCGAACGTCGGGCTGATGGCACAAGCCGCCGAAGAATACGGTTCACACGACAAGACGTTCCAGATCCCGGCGAACGGCGTGGTCCGCGTCGCCGACGAAGCCGGCGCGGTGCTGCTCGAGCAGCCGGTGGCACAGGGCGACATCTTCCGTATGTGCCAGACCAAGGACGCGCCGGTCCGCGACTGGGTCAAACTCGCGGTGAACCGCGCCCGCGCTTCCAACACGCCGGCCGTATTCTGGCTCGACGCGGCGCGCGCGCACGATGCCCAGATCATCAGGAAGGTCGAGCAGTACCTGAAGGATCACGACACGAACGGTCTCGACATCCGCGTGATGACGCCGGTCGAAGCGACGAAGTTCTCGGTCGAGCGCATCCGCGCCGGCAAGGACACGATCTCGGTCACCGGCAACGTGCTGCGCGACTACCTGACCGACCTGTTCCCGATCATGGAACTGGGCACCAGCGCGAAGATGCTGTCGATCGTTCCGCTGATGGCCGGCGGCGGCATGTTCGAAACCGGCGCGGGCGGTTCGGCGCCGAAGCACGTGCAGCAGCTGGTCGAGGAAGGCTTCCTGCGCTGGGATTCGCTCGGTGAATTCCTCGCGCTGGCGGCATCGCTCGAGCATCTGGGCACCGCGTATCACAACCCGAAGGCGCAGATTCTTGCGAAGACGCTCGATCAGGCGACTGGCAAGTTCCTCGACAACGACAAGTCGCCGGCGCGCAAGGTCGGCGGCATCGACAATCGCGGCAGCCACTTCTACCTCGCGATGTACTGGGCCGAAGCGCTGGCCGCGCAAACCGACGATGCCGCGCTGCAGGCGCAGTTCGCGGGCGTCGCGCAGGCGATGGCCGACAACGAGCCGAAGATCGTCGCGGAACTCGGCGCGGCGCAGGGCAAGCCGGTGGATATCGGCGGCTACTACCGTCCGAACGTCGAGCTGACTAGCCAGGCGATGCGCCCGAGCGCGACGCTGAACGCAATCGTCGATTCGGTGGCTTGAGCTCGCGCGGGCGACTGATGCGGTAAGCACGCAGCACACCGCGGACAAAGCCGCAAGCAGGACCGCAAATACGACAATGGCGCCTTCGGGCGCCATTGTCGTTTCTACTGTCACTGCTACGTCGCCGTCGGTCATGCCCGTCCTTATACGTGAACGATTTCCCAGTCGGCGAGCTTCTCCGGAATTTCGAGCGTCGACGTGTCGAGCTCCGACAGATGCTCGCAGCTCAGACCGCGCGCGAGGTCGTCGGCGGCCTGTTGCGGGCTCGAGAATTCTCCGAGCGTTTCGTTGCCGTAGGTGGCTTCCCAGCCGTCCTGACCCGGCAGAATGTAGAACGCTCCCTGCGTCGAACCAAAGCGAAAGCCTTTCATTTTTAGTCTCCCAGTTGCCAATAAAAAAAGCCGCGATTCGTGACGGCTTCTGCGCAATCTGCGGGATTTGGGTGGCCGTGTCGTGAGGCCCCTCGAATCCGACTGCGTGAAGCGCGTGCTCTTGTGAAAGAGTCTACGTCAGCGAATCGGCGGGCAATTGGGCGTCGAGCCGGTCTTTATATTAAAAATATTCGTGTAAAAACAAAGGTTTGTGAGATCCGTTTTGCGATGTGCAACGCCGCCGGGCATCGTGAAATGGCCGCTTTGTGCCCCGCAACATGATTTTTTACGACGCGCGGCATCGTTTCGTATCGTGAAAATTAGGGGCTGCACGCGACGTGCAAAACGACGCTGTGCGGCCCTATGACGCGCCGAGCCGTTCGATCAGCATCGCGACGAAGGTCTCGGTCACCGGCGGCAAGGTTCGGCCGCGCTTTTTGATCAGCGCGGTGCGCCGCGTGAACACGGCTTCGTCGATCGGTCGCGCGACTAGCTCGGGCTCCGCGCGCTCATCATGTAGGTCGGTTCGCAGGCGATGCGCGGCTCACATTGCGCATCGTTATCTGCAGCCCGACGTGGTCGCCGATTTCTCGCAGGTGCGCGTCGAGCAGGAAGCCGTGGACCGTGTGCGCGTCACCGGCGGTGGCGGCACGGAGCGCACCGCGACGTTGAAAGTGTCGGTTGCGTATTTCGACGGCTATATCGGCGAGGGGCAGATTTCGTACGGCGGACCCGGCGCGCTTGCGCGGGCGCGGCTCGCGCTCGATATCGTGCGCGAGCGTCTCGCGCTGACCGGCGTGCAGACGCGCGAGTTGCGCTTCGATCTGATCGGCGTGAACGCACTGCATGGTGACGCGGTGGCGGCCGGTCATGGCGAGCCGTACGAAGTGCGCGCCCGGGTGGCGGGACGCACGGCGTCGCTCGCGCAGGCGCTGCGCATCGGCAACGAGGTCGAGACGCTGTACACGAACGGACCGGCGGGCGGCGGCGGCGTGACGAAGGCGGCGCGCGAGGTGGTCGCGGTGCAGTCGGTGCTGCTGCCGCGCGAGTATGCGACGCCGGCTTTCTCGCTGATGGAGGCTTGAGATGAAACTACGAGAACTGGCCCACTCGCGCACCGGCGACAAGGGCAATACGCTCAATATCTCGGTGATCTGCTACGACGCGCTGCATTACGAGCGGTTGCGCGATGTGCTGACGCCCGAGCGCGTCAAGACGCATCTGCGCGATGTGGTGCGCGGCGAGGTGGTGCGCCATGAGTTGCCGGGCCTTGCCGCATTCAACTTCGTGCTCGGCGACGCGCTCGGCGGCGGCGTTACGCGTTCGCTCGCGCTCGACGCGCATGGCAAATCGCTGAGCTCGGCGTTAATGGATCTCGACGTGGGGCAGTGAGGGCATTGCCGGCGGCGTGTCGTGTTGCGGGGCGGCCGCTCAGCCCCGCATGTGATCACACGCCAGCCTTCGTCAGGTCATGCGCGCGGCGCAGTCGCTCGCGGCTGTTGCTCAGATGCATGCGCATCGCGGCGCGCGCGTCGTCGGCATCCTGACGCTCGATCGCGCGATAGATCATCAGATGTTCGCCGAGCACGCTGCGCAACACCTCGATATGGTCTAGCTCCGCGATCTCGGCCGAACCGAGCCGGGTGCGCGGGCTGACCGAGCGGCCGAGCTGGCTCAGCACGTCGAAGAAATAGCGGTTGCCGCTCGCGCGCGCGATCTGCAAATGGAACTCGATGTCGTGTGCGAGCGTGTCGGTGCTGCCGCGCTCGAGCTCCGACTCGAATCGATCGAGCGCAGTGCGGATCTGCTTCAGGTTCTGCTCGGTGCGCCGCGATGCCGCGAGCGCGGCCGCGGCCGCTTCGACGTCGATCCGGAACTCGATGATCGCCATCACGTCGAGCATGCTGGTGAGATCGGCGGCGGGAAGCTGCATCGGCTTTTCGGCGGCGGGCGCGAGCACGAACGTGCCAATGCCATGGCGCGTCTCGACGATCCTCTCTGCCTGCAGACGCGAAATCGCCTCGCGGACCACGGAGCGGCTCACGGACAGCTGCTTCATCATCGCGACTTCCGTGGGGATGCGGTCGCCTGGCCTCAGCGCCCCGCGGCGAATCTCATCGGAAAGGGTGGCCACCACCTTTTCAGTTAGGCTGCTCATTTTTGTGGCTGGTTGACTGATCCTGCAAAGTATCGCACAGGACTGTACTCGATTCTGCCGGGTTCGGCGGCATCGGCGCGGTGGGGGCGGGGATGAGGCGGACATTTGCGCAAACGCATGGGCTGCTGACGACAGTCTGCCAATTGTAGACATCGGACGTCTTATTTCGAGGCGAATTCCGGGTGGGTCAACAGGGCCCTGACCTTTGAATCTGCCGCTATTTCAGGCCGGTCGGCTTGGAGCCTCAGGGTAAACACCCCGCTGGATTTGACAAAAGTAACGCGGTAGACTGTCGTCAGACAACATATCGGGCGTAGAGCAGGGGTCTTGTACCCACCGGGTGCGCCGCGCTGCGTTCCACCAGGCCTCGGGGCCGACAGGGAGACACAACTTGACATCAGTTCTGACCACCATGCTCGACCCGCTGGAATCGGCGGTCGCGAAGGTGAAGCGCAACGTGTTGCCGCTTTTCCTGATCATGTTCATCGCGAACTATATCGACCGCGTGAACATCGGCTTCGTCAACGCGCACATGAAGGCCGATCTCGGCATCGGCGCGGCCGCCTACGGGCTCGGCAGCGGGCTGTTCTTCATCGGCTACGCGCTGTTCGAAGTGCCGTCGAACGTGCTGATGCAGAAGTTCGGCGCGCGCGCCTGGCTCACGCGCATCATGGGCACGTGGGGGCTGGTGGCGGGCGCAATGGCGTTCGTCTGGAACGACACGTCGTTTTACGTGCTGCGGTTCCTGCTCGGCGTCGCCGAGGCGGGCTTCTTTCCCGGCGTCGTCTTTTACTTCACGCAGTGGCTGCCGCAAAAGGAACGCGGCAAGGCGATGGCGATCTTTCTGTCGGGCTCGGCGCTCGCGTCGGTGCTGTCCGGTCCCATCACCGGCTCGCTGCTGTCGATTCGCGGCCTCGGCCTGCAAGGCTGGCAGTGGATGTTCCTGATCGAAGGCGCGTTCTCGATCGCGCTGTGCGTCGTCAGCTGGTTGCTGTTGAAGTCGCACATCCGCGACGCGCATTGGCTCACGGCCGAAGAACAGCGTGTGCTCGAACAATCGATCGCGGCCGAACAGGGCGAGCGCGAAGCGCAAGGCGGCGCGCATCTGCCGACGGTGAAGCTGCTGAAGGACCCGCAAATCGCGCTGTTCTGCTTCCTGTACTTCGCGATCCAGCTGACCATCTACGCGGCCACTTTCTGGCTGCCGACCATCATCCGCAAGATGGGCGGCCTTTCCGACTTCGAGGTCGGCATGTTCAACGCGATTCCGTGGCTGATCTCGATGGTCGCGATGTACGGCTTCGCGGTCGTATCGGCGAAATGGCGACATCAGCAGGGCTGGCTCGCGGTCGCGCTCGTCATCGCGGCGGTCGGTCTGTTCGCGTCGACGTCGGGCAACCCGGTGTTCTCGTTCGTCGCGATCTGCTTCTCGGCGATCGGCTTCAAGGCGGCGTCGTCGCTGTTCTGGCCGATTCCGCAGGGCTACCTCGATGCGCGCGTCGCCGCCGGCGTGCTCGCGCTGATCAACTCGCTCGGCAACCTCGGCGGCTTCTTCGCGCCGGCCACCTTCGGCTATCTGCAGCAACACACGGGCTCGATCACGGGCGGGTTGTACGGTCTCGGCGTCGCGTCGCTGCTCGCGGCGGCGGCCGGCTTCCTGACGCGCAACAAGCCCGGCAATCGCGAGCCGTTGCCCGATTCGTTGCGCGGCAACGCGCATTGACTACACTGACGGCTCGCATGCGGCCGTCGATTTTTCTGTATTCGAGTTCTCATCCGGTCCGGTCGAACACGCACGCAGCGCGCGGCGGCTTCCACCGGCCGGCCTACTTCATCACACAGGTGCTTTTCCCATGTCCACCAAACCTACCGAATCGAACGCCACGCCGGTCGTCACCGAACTGCGCGTCGTGCCCGTCGCTGGTCGCGACAGCATGCTGATGAATCTGAGCGGCGCGCATGGTCCGTTCTTCACGCGCAACATCGTGATTCTGCGCGACAGCGCGGGCCATACCGGCGTCGGCGAAGTGCCGGGCGGCGAGAACATCCGCAAGACGATCGACGACGCGCGGCCGTTCGTGGTCGGTCAGTCGATCGGCAATCTGCAGGCGATCCTGAACAAGGTGCGTACGCAGTTCGCCGATCGCGACGCTGGGGGGCGTGGCCTGCAGACCTTCGACCTGCGCACGACGATTCACGCGGTGACCGCGCTCGAAGCCGCGCTGCTCGACCTGCTCGGGCAGCATCTCGGCGTGCCGGTCGCGGCACTGCTCGGCGAAGGCCAGCAGCGCGACGAAGTGGAAATGCTCGGCTACCTGTTCTATATCGGCGATCGCAACAAGACCGATCTGCCGTACGCGAACAACGCCGGCGCGCGTGACGACTGGGAGCGCGTGCGCACCGAGAAAGCGCTGACGCCGGAGACGGTCGTGCGTCTTGCCGAGGCCGCGAAGGCGCGCTATGGCTTCAACGACTTCAAGCTGAAGGGCGGCGTGCTGCCAGGGGACGCCGAGATCGAAGCGGTCACGGCTCTCGCCGAGCGCTTCCCCGAAGCGCGCGTGACGCTCGACCCGAACGGCGCATGGTCGCTCGCGGAAGCGGTGCGCCTGTGCCGTGACAAGCACGATGTTCTCGCCTACGCGGAAGATCCATGCGGCGCGGAGAACGGCTATTCGGGCCGCGAAGTGATGGCCGAGTTCCGTCGCGCAACCGGCCTGCCGACGGCGACCAACATGATCGCGACCGACTGGCGTCAGATGGGTCACGCCATCCAGCTGCAATCCGTCGATATTCCGCTCGCCGATCCGCATTTCTGGACCATGCAGGGCTCGGTGCGCGTCGCGCAGATGTGCAACGACTGGGGCCTCACGTGGGGTTCGCATTCGAACAACCACTTCGACATTTCGCTCGCGATGTTCACGCACGTCGCGGCTGCGGCGCCGGGCAAGATCACCGCGATCGATACGCACTGGATCTGGCAGGATGGTCAGTTCCTGACGCAAGATCCGCTGCAGATCGTCGGCGGTAAGGTCAAGGTGCCGCAGAAGCCGGGGCTCGGCATCGAACTCGATATGGATGCGCTCGAGAAGGCGCACGCGATGTATCAGCAGCACGGCCTCGGCGCGCGCGACGACGGCGTTGCCATGCAATATCTGATTCCGAACTGGAAGTTCGACAACAAGCGGCCGTGTCTCGTGCGTTAAGGACGATTTAACTCAATCAAAAAGCCTGGCGGGCTGCACGAAAGATGCGGTTCACCAGGCTTTTTTGTTTCCTTTTGCATTGCACGGTGCGAGCTAGCCGCACCGCGGATATCGGCGGCCATCATCGGGCCACTTGTCAGCTCTTGCGAAACACCACATGCGAAATCCGCTGCACCAGCAGCGCGGCCGCGAGCGATGCCACCGCCGTCAGCCACACACCGATATGAATCGACTGCACGAGCGCGTCGCGTGCGCTATCGATCAGCGCGAGCGTATCGAGTCCCGACTTCTTCATATCCGCAATCAGCTGTGTGCGCGACGCGTCGTCGATCAGGATGCGCAGATCGACGAAACGCGGCCGCCATTGCGATGAGGCCGGCTCTCCGAGCACGCTCATCGTGCGCGTGACGACGTTGCGATAGTGATGCTGCACGACAGTCGCGACGATGCTGGTGCCGAGCATGCCGCCGACCATGCGCGTCGATTGCAATAGCGCGGTCGTGATGCCGAAGCGCTCGCGTCCGGCGATCTCCTGGCCGAACACGTTCAGGTTGTTCAGGATGAAGCCGAGGCCGATGCCGACCGCGCCCATCGGCAGCACGATGCGCCAGTGCGGCGTGTCCGGATTGGCGAACGCGAGCGCGATCGACGCGAATATCAGCAGCCCGAAACCGATCGTCAGAATGCGCGTGGGCTTCTTCATGTGAATCACGATGCGCGTGTTTAGCACACTGCCGAGCGCGATGCACGCGGCGATCGGCGTCGCGAGCAGGCCGGCCTGCTGCGGCGAAAGACCGAAGCCGCCTTGCAGCAGCAAAGGCGCGAAGAAGATCAGCGAGAACATCACGAACCCGGACAGCATGCCGAGCGTGAATAGCGTGACGAGCTGCGCGTCCTTGAACAGATCGAGCGGAATGATCGGATGCGTGGCGCGCTTTTCGCACGTGAAGAGTGCGATCGCGCCGGCGATCACGCACGCGCCGAGCACGAGATTGCCCACGGTGAGGCCGTGCTTCGGCACCGCTTCGATAAACGCCTGCAAGCCGCCGAGCACGCCCGCGACGAGCCCCGCGCCGAGCCAGTCGATCTTTACTTCGCCGTCATGCGGCCGCCGGAAATTCGGCAGATGCATCCAGATGAAATAGAGCGCCGCCGCGCCAACCGGCAGATTGACGAGAAACGTCGAGCGCCAGCCGAGGTGCTCGCTCATCCAGCCGCCGAGCGACGGGCCGGCCGCCGTACCGATGCCGTAGGCCGCGGCCAGCACGACCTGCCAGCGCACGCGGGTGCGCGGGTCGGGGAACAGATCGGGAATCGACGCGAACGCGGTGCCGACCATCATGCCGCCGCCAACGCCTTGCAGTCCGCGCGCGATCGCGAGAAACAGCATGCTGTTGGCGAGGCCGCACAACACGGACGCGACCGTGAACGTGATCACCGCGGCGATCACGAAGCGCTTGCGGCCGAAGTAGTCGCCGAGCCGCCCGAACACCGGCACCGTGACGACCGAGGCGAGCAGGTACGCGCTTGCGATCCACGCAAAATATTCGAAGCCGTGCAGCTCGGCGACGATCGACGGCAGCGCGGTGCTGACGACGGTCTGGTCGAGCGCGACCAGCATGTTGACGAGGCCGATGCCGAGCATCGCGTAAAGCGCGTGGCGAAACGGCAGGGCGGGGGCGGCGGCGGCGGCGGAACTGGCGGGGGCGGTGGAATTCACGGATCGGGCAGAAGGCGGTTCGGGGTGGACGCTGCACGGCGGATCGCGGTCAGGCTGCCGGCGATTGTACGCAAGTTGTCTGACGTCTTGAGGATTATATGGGTTTTCCCTGGTCAAAAGCATTCGTCGCGTGAAAAACCACACGGCGCGGGAAAAAAGGTGGTGCCCCGGGCACGGCGTCGCACACGGGCCGCGGCGACTCCTGCATCGCCGTCCTCAAGTCGCGGACGCTGGCGCGCGCTTGCATCGTTGGGATGTGCGCGAGCGTACTGGACGGCCCGCACGGGTACGCCCGAACGTGGTAAGTTCGCTCGCGGTATATCCGATCGATGTGTTCGAGGAGGAACTCATCCTGCGTCACGCCATGGCTTGCCTGCTGAACACAGTCCGCGAAGCCTTGACGATCAGCGTCGGCGTGAGAGCGGCTTGGGGAGGTGGCGCGCTTCTGCTCTATGCGCACGGCGCAGCCGCCGTCACCGACATCGATACCGGCACCGGCGCCGCCTCAGGAATCAACACCGGCTTCGTCTCGCTGTATGGCGTGATCGATACGAGCGTCGAAATCACCGACCCCGGTTCGGGCTGGGTCGCGCGCATGGACTCCGGCGCGTATCGCGGTTCGCGGGTCGGGCTGCATGGCGCGGAGCCGCTCGGGGGCGGCAACGCGATCGTGTTCACGCTCGAAAACGGCTTCAGCTCGACCGACGGCAGCTTGCAGGTGCCCGGCTCGATCTTCAATCGTCAGGCATGGATCGGCGCGAGCGGCAGCTGGGGCGAACTGCGCGTCGGCCGTCAGTATTCGCCGATCTATATCCCGTTCAAGGGCGATCTCGACGCGTTCGGCGCCGGCACGATCGCCTCGGGGCTCAACAATCTGTCGAAGATCACGCCGTATGCGAACAACGCGGTTGCGTATCTGTCGCCGCGCATCGCCGGCCTCAGTGCGACGCTGATGATGGCGATGCGCGATCCGTCCGAGAGCGACGGCAACGGCATCGACGGTTATTACGTGAGCGCGTCGTATCGGCTCGACCACCTGCATCTGCTGTACGCGCGCCAGCAGACGCACGGTGCCGGCGCGCTGCGCGCGAACCTCGGCGGCGCGAACTACGCCTTCGGCAAGCTGCGCGTGTGGCTGTCCTTTTTCAACGGTGATGGCGGCACACCGGTCTATCACGGCGCGGGCGGCTCGCTGTCGGCGCAGTACAGTTTTTCGACCAATGCGCGTGCCTCGCTCGGCTATGCGCACGTGCGCGACTACACGACGCCTGGCGGCAGCGCGGACCAGTTCAGCGCGGCATTCGAATACAGCATGTCGCCGACGCTGTTGCTGTATTTCAGCGCCGCCTATCTCGCGAATCACGACGACTCGCGCTTCACGCTGCGCGGCGTCAACGTGACCGGGCTGCCCGTTGCCTATCCGGGCGCGCCGGTCGCCGGCGTCCAATTCGGTGTGATAGAGCGGTTCTAGCGCGCATCGCAATACGTCAAGCTTTCAGTCGAATCATTCACCCATTGGATAAAAGCGCTTGAATGCGTGCGCGAAATCACATGTCGCGCGGGCCTGATTTCTGCGTTGCGTTTTACGCCAGCTTTCAACACGAAACGGCTGAGGGCGTGGTTCGCGTCGACGAATCAATTAACGAATTTTTGCTTATGCTGATCCTCATATCGTTCGATTCACATAACGCGCAGATTCCGCGTGATCACGCTTGCGCGTTGGCACGATTCCGATTGAACAGAAAACGGGGTAGCGGCGCTATGCTAGCGGTTTCGTCTACTCGAGGAGCGACCGATGACCCAACACGCAGGTTCGATGATCACGTTCAACCGTCCCGACGGCAAGCAGCTACAGGGCTATCTCGCGAAGCCTGAAAAAATCGCGGGTGCGCCCGCGGTCGTCGTGATCCAGGAATGGTGGGGCTTGAACGACCAGATTCGCGGCGTCGCCGATCGCCTCGCGAAAGCCGGCTACTTCGCGCTGGTGCCCGATCTGTATCGCGGCAAGTCGACGGTCGAAGAGGATGAGGCGCACCACTTGATGAGCGGCCTCGATTTCGGCGATGCCGCAACGCAGGACGTGCGCGGCGCGGTCCAGTATCTGCAGCAGCACGCGGCGAAGGTTGGCTTGACCGGCTATTGCATGGGCGGCGCGCTGACGTTCCTCGCGCTGTGCAACGTGCCTGAAGTGGCGGCTGGCGTCGTCTGGTATGGCTTCCCGCCGCTCGACTATATCGACGCGTCGAAGATCACGGTTCCGGTGATGGGCCACTGGGGTCTGCAGGACGAGTTCTTCGCCGCCGACACCGTCGACGCGCTCGAAAAGAAACTCACCGACGCGAAAGTCGACGTCGAGTTTCATCGCTATCTGGCGCGTCACGCGTTCGCGAACGAAACGGCGGTCGGGTCGGGCCGCATCGCGAGGACGCAATACGACCCGGTCTGGGCGCAACAGGCGTGGGATCGTACGTTGACGTTCTTTGGCCGCACGCTGTGGAAATGAGTTGGTGAACGGCGGAAGCGGGTGGTTCGTCCGCAGAGGGCGCCCGTCAGGCAAGGCTTTCCGGGCGCTGTTGATTGCCTACCCACGGCGCTACCCACACGATCGTGCCGCAGATTGTCACGCGCCTGCCGCGTCTGCGCAATTGATGGGCCAGCCGGGACACTGAACGTAGCAGCCACACAGGCCTCTTTGCGATGTGCCGCAAGAGGTCTTCGTCGGTCACAAGGTTGTCCCTCGCGGGGTGAGCCTCGTACCATTGAGTTTTTCTTGAGCGCAACGCAACTAACTTCCGGAGTAGTTACGATGTTGAACAAAACCGATCTGCGGGACGTGACGTTCTCGGACCTGCAGGCGCTGAAAGACAACCAGGTCGAAGAGTCTCACACGCTTGACTACAAGCGTGATTTCCCAAACGATCCGCAGGCGCGCGTGAAGCTAGCCGAGGATGTCGTCGCGTTCGCGAACACGCGTGGAGGTGACCTGATACTTGGCGCTGACGAAGAGGGTGGCGTTATCTCGCAGTTCTTCCCCTTTGCGCTTGCCGATACTGACGCGGCACTGCGTTCGCTGCAATCGGCACTGGTAGATCTAATTGAGCCAAAGGTGCCGGGCGTTCACCTGCAAGCCGTTCAAGCACCCGAGGGAGGGTACGCCGTCGTCATACGCGTACCTGCTAGCTTTCAGACCCCGCACCGCGTGCGCAAAACGGGCGGTTTTTATACTCGGACATCGACTGGCATTGATCCCATGGATATCACCACTTTGCGCAGCGCATTCCTTCGGAGCGCGACCGCCGCAGAGCAAGCTGCAAGTTTCAGGGCTGACCGCGTGCAGCATTTGCGAATCCGACCGTTGCCGGCGCCGTTGCTGCCCGGGACGATTGCGGTGCTCCATGTTGTGCCGTTGAGCGCGATGCTAAGCCCCGCCTCATTCGGGATGGATGAACTTCGCGCCATCGCACAGAACACGCGGCCACCAATCTCGGACGGCTGGGGGCCGCGCGTAAATCTCGACGGGGTTATGAGCTATTGCGGAGGCAAAGAAACCCTCTCATATACACAATTCTTCAGAAACGGAATAATCGAAAGCGTGATGCCAGTGGAGGCGCCTGGCGATCCGGTAGCATGGGTAAACGAGTTCGAACATGTCCTAGTCGACGGCCACCATGCTGCGCTGGTCGTCGCGTGGGAGAGTTTGGGACTCGATGGCGGAGCGTTTTTGATGCTGTCGTTTGCTGAGATCGGTGGGAAATTGCTTGAGAATCCCGGTGGACGAACTGCCTTTACCTCCGGCACCGCCGCGAAGGTGCCGGAATACTATGGAAACTTACTGCTTCCGGAGTTGTATTGCGAGTCCTTCCGGTCGTCGAAGGCGGACATCTATGGGCCGTTGTTCGATATGGTGTGGAATGCAGCTGGGCGCACGCAAGGTCCACGTCGTAGATAAGCACCCGTGAGACGGCTTTACCAGACCAGCCTCGCTTCCCTCACACGCTGTGCCGTCAGCGCCTCGCCGCAGAATCTCGTGTGCACCTCAAGGATCGCAGCGCCGTAACTGTGGGAAGGCTCGCTGCCTTTCTCCCACGATTGGACGGTCGAGCGGCTCGTCAGCATGATGTTCGTCAGGCGATAACCCGACACGCCCGCCGCTCTCAGGTCGGCGAGCACGTCGAGCCAATGGACGCGCACGACGAGGACGAAGACGTCTGCCATTACCTTCCCTCAGATGTAAAAGTCGAGACTCGATATGACAGTCACAGTCAGATCAGGTCCCAAGCGTTTTCGATGCAAGGGACAGCAACCGGACCCTATCCGGCCGTTGGATCCCGCACTAGCTTAACGGCATCTTTCGAGGGTTGAACGGCCATTCCTGCCGCCGCGGCGACCGACACACATCCCCGCTTGAAGCGGTACCAGCAAGCACCGGGTGCATGCCCAAATACCGGTTGGTCTTTCGAAACGCGCTGCTACCATTAGGCTGTGTTGTGCGGTATGGCGGCTTTCGCGCCTTGCCTGGTCGCAACAATCTGCGTTCCGCGACAACGACTTTCCACGAACCACGTTTCGGGAGGGATCATGTCGCGTCATTCATCCAGACTGGCGATCCAGTCGCCCCTAACCCCGCGCAATGGGCTGTCCTTTTCGCTGGCGTATGCCGGCGCGGCACTCATCGCGCCTCGGTCGCGGCCTTCCGCGTGGAACCGTCTTCTGCGCCCGCTGCCGCTTGCGCTATGGGTGCCGCTCGCGCTCGCCGCGTGGTGCGTGCCGATGGCCCGCGCGGCCGGACCACTGCCGCAGCGCGGCGCCTTCGTCCGGGGCCAGGGCGCGATGACGAGCGGCACCACTTCGCTAACGATCGACCAGACCTCGTCCCGCGGCGTGATTGACTGGCACAGCTTCTCGATCGGCAACGGCAACACCGTCGCCTTCAACAACGGCTCGGGCGCGACGCTGAACCGTGTAACGGGCGGCGATCCGTCATCGATTCTCGGCAAGCTCACCGCCACCGGCAGCCTCTACCTGATCAATCCGCAAGGCATCGTCGTGGGGCCCTCGGGCGTTGTCAGCACGGGCGGACGTTTCGTCGCGTCCACCCTGGGTATCTGCAACGACGCCTTCATCAACGGCAGTGATGCACTGACGCTGTCGGGCAAGTCGGACGCGAGCGTGATCAACCTCGGCAGGATCAGCTCCAGCGGTGGCGATGTGTTCCTGATCGCGCGTCAGGCAGTCGTCAACGCGGGCACGGTAAAAGCGCCCAGCGGCACGGTGGAACTGGCGGCTGGCGAGACGGTGCTGTTGCAGGACTCGGCCAGCAGCAGGCAGGTGTTCGTGCAGGCAGGCAGTCACGGCACCGTCGTCAACGAGGGGCGCATCAAGGCCGCGCAGGTCAGTCTTCAGGCTGCCGATGGCAACGTCTATGCGCTCGCAGGCAGCGGCACCCGGATCCGCGCGACGGGCACGGCCACCCGGGATGGCCACGTCTGGCTTGTCGCGGACAGCGGCCGTGTCACGCAGCGTGGCCCAATTGCAGCGGTGAATGCGGATGGCAGTGGCGGCACTGTCGACACGCAGGCCGAGGGATTGTCGTTCGGTAGGGGGGCGGAAGTTCGCGCAGGCCAATGGAACATATCGACGCCTGTTTTCACTATCGATCGCGCCGCTGCAGGCGCGCTTCGACGCAGTCTCGACGCGGGCACCTCAGTCGGCGTCATGACCACGGGCGTCAACGGCGCGACCGGTGATCTGGATATCGCATCGAACCTGAACTGGCACGGTGCCGCATCGCTCACGCTCGCGGCGTACCACAATCTGTCGGTCACGAAGGGCACGACGATCGCGAACGACGGAGCGGGCAATCTGACCTTGCGCGCGGACGCGTCCGGCATCGACAACGGCGGCAGCGTCATCAACGGCGGCACGGTCGACTGGTCGAAGAGTACCGGCATCGTCAGCGCGCTCTACGATATGACCGGCAGCTACAGCGCTGGAAACATCCTTCCAAGCACAGCATGGACCGCGCCACAAGACAGCGGTCTCGTCGCCCAGGTCACAGGCTATAAGCTCGTCAACTCGCTCGCCGATCTGGAAAAAGTCTCGCTGGATCTCGCTGGCATCTATGCACTCGGTAAGGACATCGACGTCAGCCCGCCGCCCGGCACACTCAATACGCCCATCGGCAGTTTCCCGTCGAGTCCCTTTACCGGTCAGTTCGACGGCATGGGGCACACGATTTCCAACCTTACAATTGTTGTGGATTCGTCGTTTGGGATCGTTCCGGGTGTAGGGTTGTTCGCCTCGATCGGGACGCCGGGTGTCGTGCGCAACCTGAGCGTGCAAGGAAATATCAGCAGCCCGGCGAACGGTGGCGACTATGGAGTTCTGGCAGGGGTCAACACCGGCACCATTGCCGCGGTGCATACCAGCGGCAGAGTGGTAGGTCCGGCACCGGTACCTCTGGGAGGCAACGACGCTGGAGGCCTCGTCGGTTTCTCCGGCGGCACCGTAACGCGTTCTTCCAGCAGTGCAGACGTCGTATTCGGAGCTATTTATATAGGTGGCCTGGTCGGATACAACGTCGGAGTCATCCGGCAGTCGTTTGCATCGGGAAACGTCGAGGGAGAAGGTGCAGTAGGCGGACTGGTTGGCGCCAATGTAAAGACGATCACGCAGTCCTACGCGACCGGCACAGTCAGTAGGCCCACTCAGTCTTTGATGGTGGGAGCACTGGTTGGGTACAATGAGAGCGCGATTGAACAGTCGTTCGCGACCGGCAGGGTGGAAGCGCCGGGAGGTGGGGCGGGCATCGCCGGCGCCAATTATGGGCCAGCAGTGAACATCACCAGTGACGTCTTTTGGGACAGGCAGACGACCGGCGCCACGGTCGCAGTGCTCGCTGTAGGCGGCGGTGCACAAGCGGGCAGCGCTCAAGGTCTGACCACTGCGCAGATGAGCATGCCGTCCAGCTTCGGCCCAACGTACGATTTCAGCCCGCATGGGATCTGGGCTATGCCGCCGGGAGGAACGCACCCTGTGTTGCGCTGGCAGCTAGCGCCCTGAACCTGACCGAGGCGCACTCATTCCGACACGTTGCTTTACAGTGAAATGGAAAAGACGTCGGGGAAAATGTCCATTGCCTGGGCGGAGCCGGATCGCGTTCGTCGAGGCATATGAAGACGTTCGGTCGCAGAGTGTGGGTACAGGGTCAGGTAGAGGCGTCATGCTCCTCGCCAGTCGTTGCAGGACAAGGGGCAGAGGCGGAGAGACGCTCCGCCTGCGTTCATTTCGTCGACTCCCAGATCAACCGGAGCACCCGGCAGCGGCACTGCGCAGGACAAACTTCGTCGACTCAGGCAACCGCACACCGGAGCGCTCAAGCTCGGCCACGATGTCCCGTACGATCACATTGCCGTCCGCCTTAAACCCGTGCTGAGCACACCGACTGGCCATGCTCTCAACGATTTCCCGCTCGCCGTACGTGCCGCTGCCGCGTGTGATCATTTGTTTGCCCCAGTGCGCATGACGCGCCACAGTTCGCGCCGCTGTGACTCCGCCGCGGCATCGCCATGCTTCGCCCGTACCGTTTCCACCAGCGAGACAGCAGGACCGTAGTCGCCGCGCTGCCCCGCATGCACTGCTCGCAGGAAGCGGCGCCATGCCTCCAACCGCTGTTCCTTCAGGCCCATCGCTCTCCCCTCACGCGCGCACGCGCGGAACGACTCAAATCGCGCTGGCAATTGCCCCTTTCGTGCCGCGCTCCGTCATAACCTGAGGCCGTCATAACCCGCTCCCGTCACGCGATGTTCAGGGTGTTGTCTTCTGCCCAGTGGAAGACCTCGCCCCACACAGGTTCCCAGCCTTCTTCGCCAGGGGTATAGCTGCCGTCGTGCTCGATGCGCACCATGACGAACGCATCGTCCGGCACACCCTTCAATGCGCGCCGCAGATCGGCCACGCGGAAAAGTTTCGTTGCGCTCATTTCATCCTCAGTGGCTAATCGCAGGCACAGACACAGGGGGGACACACTGGACACCTCTCTGGTAGAGAGGTGTGTCCGCTGTGTCCTGTGTCCCGGAGACACAATTTGTGTTGTGTCCACAGTGTGTCTGCTGTGTCCACAGGCATCATTTCACCCATAGCCAGTCGCCCGACTTGGCGTATATGCCACTGGCGAGCATTCCCTCAATCGCCCGTCTGGCGAGGGTTTTCCGCCTTTTCACCTCGCACGTCAGAGCATCCGCACCCGCTTCGATCGCATCCTCGACCGAGACACAGGGACGACCGACCGGGCTGTGAGCTAAGCTCGAATCTGGTGTATGGGGGATTTGAGGCGGGAGATTGAAGACGGTGGAGGTTTCAGCTGAGAATCTGATTGTCGAAGTCGGAAACCAGCAAACAACAAACCATCCACCATGAGCAAGTTTACGGAAAAAGAAGTCGTCGGTCTATCGGAAGTCGGTCTGGGCTTGGACGATCTGGTGCGCCAGGGCGCGCGGGAGGTGATCCAGCAGGCAATCGAAGCAGAGCTGTCGGCGCTGCTGGAGCGGTTCGAGAACGTTAAAACCCTGCACGGACAGCGTGCCGTGGTGCGCAATGGCTATCTGCCGGAGCGCGAGGTGCTGACGGCGGCCGGCCCCATTGCGGTGAAGGTGCCGAAGGTTCGCGATCGATCAGGATCAGGTGTGAAGTTCAATTCATCGATTGTGCCGCCGTATGTGAGGAAGTCGCCGCGCGTGAGTGCCGCGCTGCCGTGGCTGTATCTGAAGGGCATTTCGACGGGCGACATGAGCGAAGCGCTGGGCGTGCTGCTGGGCGAGGACGCCAAGGGGTTGTCGGCGAACGTGGTAAGTCGCCTGAAGGCGCAATGGGGCGATGAGCACGCCAGCTGGAGCCGGCGTGATCTGTCGAACTCGCGCTACGTGTACTGGTGGGTCGACGGCATTCATACCGGCCTGCGGAGTGAGAGCTCGGACGGCCAGTGCCTGCTGGTGATCATCGGCGTGAGGCCGGATGGGCGCAAGGAGCGTGTGGCAATCGGCGACGGGTATCGGGAGTCGAAGGCGTCCTGGCAGGAGCTGCTGCTCGATCTGAAATCGCGAGGCTTGCAGGGTGGTCCGCTGCTGGCCGTCGGTGATGGCGCAATGGGCTTCTGGGCCGCACTGGAGGAAGTGTTTCCTGCAACGCGCGGCCAGCGCTGCTGGTTTCACAAGATGGGCAACGTGCTCAACGCGCTGCCGAAGTCGCAACAGGGGCGCGCGAAGGCCGACCTGCAGGCGATCTGGATGGCGGCGACGCGCGCCGACGCGTACGCCGCGTTCGATCGTTTCGTGACGGTCTACGCCGCGAAATATCCGAAGGCGACCGAAACGCTGAAGAAGGACCGGGAGAGCCTGCTGGCGTTTTACGACTTCCCCGCCGAGCACTGGCAGCATTTGCGCACGACGAATGCGATTGAGTCGACATTCGCGACCGTGCGCCACCGGACGACTCGCACCCGCAACTGCGTGTCGCGACCAACCTTCCTCGGTCTGGCATTCAAGCTGATCGAGGAAGCCGAGAAAACCTGGCGCCGTATCAACGGCCCTGAGCAGATCAAGCTGTTGCTGGAGGGCATTGCCTTCAGGGACGGCGAACCGGTGCAAGGCGATCAACCGGTTCAGCAGAAACTCGCCGCCTGAAGTCGAACGCTATCAGCTGCCCATACACCACTCTTGACGTTAGCTCCCGGGCTGTGTCCTTTGCCGAAATCTGTGGACACAATTAGCCTCTGTTTGACGGCCTCATAAACGAGCTTTTGTGTGTCTCCGCGCGGGTACCTTGGCGCCTCGCGTTGTTCGTATTCCTCGGACTGCAGCGCGAGACTGGTCACCGGATCGCCGTCCTCGTCGACCACGCCGAGATCGATCACGCGAGAGGTGAACGCCATCGGCTCCGGGTGCGCCGCGTCCTTCATCTTCAGACACGTCAGCCGGATCACGCCGTCATCGCCGCGGGTGAGTTGGTATTCGGCATCGACGCCTGCCTTAAGAGCCGTAGAGCCCCGGCCGCGGTTCTTGTCGGTGATGCCGCTGTGATGGATGACGAGCACGCAGGCGTTAAAGCGGTGCTTCAGTGCGCCGTCGATCGCATTGATGAACTGGGACATATCGGCCGTGCTGTTCTCGTCGCCGCCCATATTCCGCGCGAGCGTGTCAATGACGATCAGCGCGGGCATCACGCCGGCAGCATCTGCCATCTGTCCGATGGTCGTCGCCACTGAATCGGCCTCGTCGAGCGACATGAGTTGCGCCGAGCGGTCGCTGAGGAAAATCGGAGCGTCTGACAGATTCACGTCATGGTGTACTCCCCACGCATGGAAGCGCTTGCGGATGTTGTTCATGCCTTCGCCCGCGATGTAGAACACGGCTCCCTGCTTCACGCGCTTGCCGTGCCAGGGCGTGCCAGTGCCAACCGAACACGTCATGTCGATCGCCATGAAGGATTTCCCGACTTCGGGATCGCCGAACATTTCGACGAGGCTGTTGGCCTCAGGCACCGGCTTTATCAGCCAGCTCGTCGCCTCGATGCCCGTCATCTCGCCGATGCGTGTGAAGCCGAGTTGCCGCACTGGAGTGCTCTCCGACGGCGCCGCCGGCACATTGACGTACGCGTTCCCGGCTTTGGTTTCTTCCTTGCGCTGCTCGACGCGCATGGCATAAGCGGCAAGCTCCGCAATCTGTTTCGGTGTGGCGTTCAAGCGGCCTCCTGAAACAAGCCGCGCATGGCGCGCGAGCTGACGAAGCCGAACAGGTACCACTTGCGTGACAGGTCAGCGCGGTCGACCTCGTGGCCGTGGGACTCCAGCCAACGCGCCCAGTCCTCGAGGTCCAGTCCGGCCTTATGCGAAACCAGACCGACGCGTATCCGCGTTTCGTAGTCACCGTCTGGAGTTGAGCGCAGCGCCTTGAGCGCCTGCTCGCGAGTCGCGATCATCAGGCCTCCCGCCTACCGCGTTCGAGCTGCTTCTGGATCGCACGGCAGAAGCCAACGCGTGCCGAATCCGTTTCAAGCCGGGCCAAGGTCAGATAGATCTCGTTGGGCACCGCGATGTCGGTGGCAATGTTCGCCAGCACCGCGGCAGCTGCATGCTCGCCTGCAACGTATTGGAGGGGATCGCTCACGGTCGGTCGCTCCGTTACGCAGCGACGGCCGTACCGCGCGATTGCTCGATGCAGCGCTCAATGTACTGATCGAGTTCGTGCGCGAGCCATACGGTCGTGTTCGGGCCGACCTTTACCGGCTTGGGGAATGCTGGATTAGACCGTGCCTGAAGCCAGACCCAAGGGACGGACTTGCCGAACTTTTCCGCTACCTTCTTTACGCTGAGACCCTGGTAGCTGACTGGCGAGGGTGCGGATGCGATGGCGGGACTGACGGACATGTAACGCTCCTAGCGTTGTTAAACCGCAGATAGCGCGGTTCATGTCCATCAATCTAAAGTGGAGGGGGGTGAAAGACACTCCCGTTTATTCGAATATTCAGGAGTTTTTGAGGGTGAGACAGCTACTCTTCGTAGTACCAATTCTTGACCTGATCCGCGGTCAACTCTTTCTCTTTCCACCTGAAGCGGGCAGCCTCCAAGATCTCGGCTACGCGTGCGCAAGCGGTGACGCCCTTGGCGTCGGCAATGGCCAGGTTCTCAGTCCTGTTCACCGCGTCGACTAGATCCTGGATGAGTCTGAGGTATGCAGTTGGCCGCGGCGGCTGACCTCGCCCCCTCTTTGGAGGATCCATCGAAAGCGCGCGATCAAATGCATACCCAAGCCACTCGTGTCGGCCTCGTTCCGGGAAGTCGCGCACGATGTGCTTGACCGCATTGCCCAGCGCTTCGAGCCCATTCGGCAGGAGGCCCTCCCCATAGGCAGAGATAAGCACGTCCAGGACGGCGGTGTACTTTCCGAGCTGCTCTTTGCGCGCGGCGTCCTCGGCAAGCTGCTCGGGCGTTAGCCGCGCCTCGCCAATAAGGCTGGTGAATGTCATCGTCATTGCGCACCCTTCACGCAACCCTTCGAATGGAAGCTCACGCCGGGCCGGCGAAGGGTGTCCGGCTTTCGACCCGTCGGTCTAGGCGTGAGCGTGAACGATTATGTACCTGCACAGCGGAGAAGTCGCGCGGCGGATAAGTACTCCGCATCCGTCCTTTGTCCTGCAAGGGATTGCGGGGCGCGTTGAGCTGCTACCCCGCTGCTACCCGCACGCATCAGTCGTAGCGAACCGGCAGATTGTTTTCACGGGCGATCTCGTTGACGATCTCCCGCGTGGCCTGCTCCAGAATGCGCTTTTCTCGGATATTGACAGCGGTGTAGAGCTTGACCAACGTCTGCTTCATCTCCGCGATGTCCCTGAGTTCATCTCCGTACAGTCCGCGTTCGGCCGCTACACGCGCCTCATGCTCGGCCTTCAGTTCACGGACCTTGTCGTAGTCGTAGTGCGGTATGGTGGAGTAGGCGAGAGGCTTAACCCCGTGCTCATCTGCCCATTTGCGCAGCACCCAATATTCACTGCCCCTCTGCCCGCGCACGCGGTTGAGCATAGGAATGCCGCGCGGGGTCGGTCCGCGGCGCGGTGCATTCAGCACGGGCGGTCGGTTAAAGGCCGCGTGCGTCAGGATCTGTGCGTTAAGATCAGGGTCAGCCATGATTCACCTCGGTCTCGTTAAGGTGGGTTGTGGTCAGGCGGTCAATGGTGCTCCAACACCGTGGCCGCCGCTTCTTCAATCTATGCCACGCGCGCCGAGCCGATCGGCACCACGTCGCCCGGCGTGCGCACTTTGCTGCAGTACGTCGCCCAGTCAGCCATCAGCAGACGACGCTTTTCCAGCAGGGTGCCGCGCGCATAGGCGGCCTCGGCCTTGTCCTTCAGCTTGTGCGCCATCGCGTGCTCGATAACCTCGCGCGGGTACGCGGTCGTCTCGCCGGCCCAGTCGCGGAACGTCGAGCGGAAACCATGCACGGTCAGATCGGCGTGACCCATGCTGCGCAGCAGGGCCCACATGGCACCAGTGGAAATTACTGTCGCGCGAGCGCCCGGAAAGAGATGATCGTTTCCGGCGATCTGCGGCAATGCCTTCAGCAACGCGATTGCGTCGTCCGACAGCGGCACGGTGTGTTCAACGCGCCCCTTCATGCGCCCGGCCGGCACCTTCCAGACCTTCGCCTCGAAGTCGATCTCGTTGCGCATCGCGCCGCGCACTTCGTCCGCACGCGCAGCCGTCAGGATTGCGAACTCAAGCGCGCGCGCCACGAAACCGTCCTGATTGCGAAGCTCGACCATGAAGGCGCCGACTTCCTCATACCGCAATGCTTCGTGATGCTCGGCCTCGCGCTTCGGTTTGCCAAGGATCGGCTCCAGCGTTTTCCAGTCGGCAGGGTTGTCGCCGCTGCAATAGTCGTGCGCCTTGGCGTAGGTCATGACGGCTTCGATGCGGCCACGCAAACGGCTTGCCGTCACGTGCTTCGTGCGCCAGATCGGCTCAAGGATCGAGACGATGTCGTGCTTCGTGATGCTACCGACCGACCTGTCGCCGATGGCCGGATAGGCATAGGTCTGTAGCGTCGACTCCCATTGTGCGATCGCCTTTGCGTTCGTCAACTCGTGCGTCTTCTTTTCGATGACGGCGGCGGCGCACTCCCTGAACGTCTTCGAGTGCGACGCAGCAAGCCGGTTTGCTGAGCGCTCCGCGTCCCTCGCCTGGATCGGGTCGATGCCGTCAAAGACCAGCTTGCGGCATTTGCGGGCTCTCTCGCGCACCTCGTCGAGTGAGAAGGTGCTGACCTTGCCCATGCCCATCTCGCGCGACTTGCCGCCGAGCTTGTAGCGGAATGTCCACGACTTCGTGCCGCTCGGTGAGACCTGCAGATACAGGCCGCCACCGTCCGGGTAGTTGCCCGGCTTTTTCGTCTTGCTCACGAAGAGCGGTGTCAGCAGTTCCGTTGCCATGACTTAACCCCTGTCTTAACCCATGTTCTACCCACCGGATTAGTTATATTCGATTAAACAGGGTTAGTCAAGGCGATACATTAAAGCCTTATCCCGCTTGGCCTTGCGCCGATAGCGTCAGATTGCGCTAACCGGGGTTATACATGAATAACTCGGACGGTTCGTCCGCTTCTTGAGAGTGCCCGCGGTCGTGGCGCTTTCTTGATACGGCCGCGCTGTTTTGCAGCACGGCCGTTTTCTTATGCGGCCCGTTCCGGGTTTACGCGGCGCGCTTCGTTGCTCGCGAACGGCAGCTCACAGCTTCGAAGCGCCATCGACATGCAGCGTCTCGACGGTGATCCAGCGCGCGGCGTCCGAAGCCAGGAAGGCCGTCGCGCCGGCATCGACGCGCTCGCAACAGGCCCATGACGTTTTCGCCGACCACGGCTATCATGCAGGCGCACACGACAAAACCGGCGGGGACACCTTGACGACCGATCAGGCAGCCAACCGCACCGCAACCGCGGCCGCAGCAATGCCAGCGGCTTTCGACTACACCCACTTCGACACCTTCGGCACTGTGCCGCGCGAGCAGCTGCCTGTGTGGCGCGAGCGCGTCGGCCATTTTCTCGATGTGCCGATTTCGCGCCGGCAACTCGCCGACGGCTTTCGCGGCACCATCGATACCTATCGCGCCGGCGGCATGGCCTTTACGGGTTGCCGCACCGATCCGGTCGCGCAATCGCGGTCGATCGCGCGCATTTCGACCGACAACGTGCGCCAGATCGTGTTTCATATAGCCGTCGAAGGGACCTTCGAAACGACCACGGGCCTCTATCCGAAGCGCGTCGCGCTGCAAACGCGGCCGGGCATTCTCGCGCTCGACATGAACCAGCCGATGCGGATGACGCGCGGCCCGTGCCGTCTGCTCGCGCTGTTCCTGCCGCGCGCCATCAACGATCCGGTGCTGCCGGAGGCGGAGTCCATACATGGCCGCGTAATCGAATATCAGACGCCGCTGGCGCGGCTGATTCCCGCGCATCTGTCCGAACTGTGCCGCACGTTGCCCACGATGGACGCGTCCGCGGCTCAGGAAGCGCTCCACACCTGCGCGCTGTTGATGGCGGCGGCGTTCGGCAAGGAAACAGGCTTGACCGGCAGTGCGCGGGCGGTGGCACGCACCGCGATGTTCACGGCAGCGCGCCGCTATATCGACGCAAATCTCGGCCAACCTGATCTGACGGTCGACAGCGTGCTGGCCATGTCGCAGCTGTCGCGGCCCACGCTGTATCGATTGTTCGAGCCGGAGGGTGGGCTTCACGCGTATATCCGCAACCGGCGCCTGCGCGAAGCGGCCGATGAACTGCATCGCCACCCGCGCAGGCCGGTGATCGAGGTCGCGTACGGCTGGGGCTTCAATAGCGCGTCGGATTTCAATCGCGCGTTCAAGCGTGCCTACGATATGTCGCCGGGTGATTTTCGCGCGGCGGCATCCGCAATCAATGCATGGAGATGACAACGTGGTGAAGATCGATCCTGACCGGCTGATGGCCGACCTCAAACGGCTGCGCGGTTTCGGCGCGACCGGTCCCGGCGTGGTCCGGCTCGCGCTGTCGCCGGTCGATCTGGCGGCACGCGAATGGCTGGTCGGCAGGATGAATGAGGCGGGGCTCGACGCGCGCATCGACGGCGTCGGCACCGTGTTCGGACGCTCGCGCAATAGCGGTCCCGCGCTCGTGATCGGCTCGCATACCGACACGCAGCCGACCGGCGGCTGGCTCGATGGCGCAATGGGCGTGATGTACGGGCTCGAAATCGCCCGCGCGCTAGCGGAGCATGACGCGACGCGGCACCTCGCCGTCGACGTCGCGTCGTGGATCGACGAGGAGGGCACGTTCTCGGGCCTGCTCGGCAGCCGCAGCTTCGTCGGCGAGGTGCTCGACGACTCGATTCGCGGCGCGACGAACCGGCAGGGCGAACGCCTCGCCGACGTACTCGAGGCCGCTGGACTGGCGGGCCGGCCGCGTGCGCGTTTCGAGGCAGGGCGCCAGGTCGCGTATCTGGAGCCGCATATCGAGCAGGGCGGACGTCTCGAAGCGATCGGCAAAGCGATCGGCGTCGTCACGACGATCGTCGGGCTGCGCGAATCGAGGCTGCGCTTCACGGGTCAGCGCAATCACGCGGGCACGACGCCAATGGCGATTCGCCGCGACGCGGGCGCGGCGCTCGTCGCGTTCATCGCGCGGATGAACGACGCGTTCGGGCAGCTGGCGGACGCGGATACCGTCTGGACCGTGGGCCGCATCGATCTCGATCCGGGCTCGATGAGCGTCGTGCCCGGCGCGGCCGACATGTACCTGCAATTCCGCGATGCGAACCCGGCACGGCTTCAGGCCATGGAACGCGCGCTCGCGGAACTGGTGCGCGACTTCAACGCGCACGACGCGGTGAGCGTCGAATTGCAGACGCTCGACGAGCCGATCGAACCCGTCAGCATGGACGCCACGCTCGCGGAGCACATCGCGCGAGCCGCCGAAGCACTCGCGCCGGGCCAGTGGCTGCGCATGCCGAGCGGCGCCGCGCACGACGCGCAGGTGATCGCGCGTTGCATGCCGGCCTGCATGATGTTCGTGCCGAGCATCGGCGGCGTGAGTCACGACTTTATCGAGGACACGGCCGAGGAGCATATCGTGCTCGGCTGCCAGGTCGCGGCGACGGCCGCGGCTTCGATGCTGCTGCAGCTATCGGCTGGGCATTCCTGAGGGCCGCGCTACTTCCACTTGTCGCCGAGCGCGTCGAGCCCGGCTTTCATCAGATCCTCGGGCAGCATCGCGATGCGCAGCTCGCAGTCGGCGTCGAGCGTCAGGAACCACGGTTCGGCAAGCGCGGGGATCGCCGATGCATCGGCGACCTCGACGACCGCCACCGCGCCGCGTTTGCCCTGCTGCTCGGTGAAGTAGATGGCTTCTGGTTTCATGTCCTCGAGGATCTTTCTCATCAGGTCGCCGATTTGGCCTTCGCGCACGAGTGTGCTGAACGGTTCGTTCGGTATTTGTATGTTGAGAAGCATGCGCATGTCATCCTCCTGTTCGATACCCCAAAGGGCATCTTAAGGATAGGTGTTGCATGCGCGGGCGATGGTGCTGATCGCGGACGAAGCATCGGCGATTACGGCCGGTGGGTGGCGCATCGTGCCGGGTGTGCGCTGCTTTAGCTACCGAACAGCGAACCCTGCGTTCCCCGGCTCGGCTGACGATGCGCCGGTTTCGCGGGCGCATCGTCCTTGACCGGTTGCGCCGCGTTTCCCTTCGGCGCCAGCCGATGCGCGTCATCCGCCGCTGCTTCGAGCGAGGTCTGCCCCGCCTCCAGCGAAAGCAGTAGCATCTTGTTGGCGAGGCCGCCGGCGAATCCCGTCAGCTCGCCCGACGCGCCAATCACGCGATGACACGGCGCGACGATCGAAATCGGATTCCGGCCGTTTGCCGCGCCCACCGCGCGCACCGCATTGAGGTTGCCGATCTGCTGCGCGATCTCCGAGTAGCTGCGGGTCTGGCCGAACGGAATGGTCAGCAGCGCCCGCCAGACCTGCTTCTGGAACTCGGTGCCGTGAAAGTCGAGCGGCAGATCGAAGGCCTGGCGCGTGCCCGCGAAGTACTCGTGCAATTGCCGCTCGGTTTCGACGAGCACCGCGAGTTCGTTCGCTTCACTCATTTCGCCGAGTCGCACGCGGTTCGGCTTGTCGTGCTCCCACAGAATCGCGGCAAGGCATTCGCCTTTCGCCACGAGCTTCAACTGACCGACCGGCGAATCGATCAACTTGTATGCGTACGTCACTTTCTCAGGCTCCTGACAGGGTGGCGGCGCAAGGACTTGCGAGGTGGCGGCGTTCGACGACCGGACGCGCAAAACTGTATGAAGGCTGCGCCGTTATCCGATAGTGTGTCGCTTGCGTGGCCCGAACGCGCTCCAGATATTGCTGTCTCATTCGCATTCGACATGGCCGCGACGACCGTGACCCCTAGCGACGCTCGCATCACTGTACCGCAGAGAACCCCAGATGACCTTCGACTCAGTAAAATCGACAGCTTCGGTACGACGCGCTGCGGGCGCTACCCGATCTTCTTTCCCACGACTGTGACCACGACTTTAGAACAACTGCGGGCCGGGCGACTGGCGGGTGCGCGCGAACTCAAACTCGCGTGCGGCTTGAGCGAATTTCCGCGCGAGATTTTCGATCTCGCCGATACGCTCGAAGTGCTCGACCTGTCGAACAACGCATTGACGACGCTGCCGGACGATCTTCCGCGTCTGCGCAAACTGCGCATCCTGTTCGCGTCCAACAACCCGTTCACCGAATTGCCCGGCGTGCTCGGCGAATGCGCGCAACTGAGCATGATCGGCTTCAAGTCGAATCGCATCCGCGAGGTGCCGGCGCGCGCGCTGCCGCCGCTGCTGCGTTGGCTGATTCTGACCGACAACGATCTCGAACGCTTGCCCGCGGAGCTCGGCCGCTGCACGCAACTGCAGAAGCTGATGCTTGCCGGCAACCGGCTGCGCGCGCTGCCCGAGGAGTTGCTCGCATGCACGCGGCTCGAACTGCTGAGGGTCGCGGCGAATCGTTTCGATGCATTGCCGCGTTGGTTGCTGCGTCTGCCGCGGCTTGCGTGGCTCGCGTACGCGGGCAATCCGTTCAACGCGGCGCTCGAACAGGCGGCGCTCATCGACACACCGATCAGCGGCATTCGTTGGGATGCGTTGCGGCTCGAACGGCCGTTGGGCGAGGGCGCATCGGGCGTCATCTATCGCGCGGCGCTGCACGCGGACAACGAGCCCGCGCCGCGTGCGGTCGCCGTCAAGCTGTTCAAGGGCGCGGTGACGAGCGACGGTTTGCCCGACTGCGAGATGGCTGCTTGCATTCGCGGCGGCGAACATCCGAACCTGATCCCCGTGCTCGGCAAGATGATCGGGCATCCGTCGGATACGCATGGCCTCGTGATGGGATTGATCGATATGCGCTTCGCCAATCTCGCCGGCCCGCCGAGCCTCGCATCGTGTACGCGTGACATCTATCGCGACGACGCGCGCTTCGACCTTGCGACGATGCTCGGTATCGCGAGCGGCATCGCGAAGGTCGCGAGTCATCTGCATCGGGGCGGCGTGATGCACGGCGATCTGTACGCGCACAATATCCTGCACGGCGAAGCGGGGCGCGCGCTGCTCGGCGATTTCGGGGCGGCGTCGTTTTTTGACACCGGCGATCGCGAGCTCGCTATCGCGTTGCAGCGGCTCGAAGTGAGGGCGTACGGCTGTCTGCTCGAAGAACTGCTCGAGCGTTGCGACGTACCCGGTGGACTCGACGCGCAACTCGCCGCCTTGAAGACGCGTTGTCTGAGCGAAGATATCGACAGCCGGCCGCTCTTCGACGAAATTGCCGCCAGCGTCGCGTCGTGCGACCGGCACCTCCGCAACCGGCACCTCCGCGAAGGAGTCAAGCCATGACGCAGAACATGCGCCGCCGCGTGCTGCTCGCGGGCGCGCTGGCCGCAATCGGTCTCACTGGCGTCGCGCTGTTCGCGGACGATGCCGGCGCCGAAGTGCTGCCCGGCACGAAGCCGAAGATCGCGCTCGTACTCAAATCGATGTCTGACCCGTTCACGGTCGCGATGGTCGACGCTGCGCGCAATTACCAGGACCACTTCTCGTCGCAATTCAGCCTGACGATTCGCGGCACGGCCAAACAGACCGACACCGCCGCGCAAATCCGCATGGTCGACGAGGCGATCAAGGCGAAGGTGAACGCGATCGTGATCGCGCCGACCGACTCGAAGGCGCTGATCCCGGTGATCGCGCGCGCGATCAAGGCCGGCATCATCACGATCACGATCGACAACCCGCTCGACGATGCGGCGCAAGCGGCCGCCGGCATCTCGGTGCCGTTCGTCGGGCCGAACAATCGCAACGGCGCGAAGCAGGTCGGCCAATATCTGGCCGCGCGGCTGAAGCCCGGCGATCAGGTTGGCATCATCGAAGGCGTTTCGGCGAGCAGCAATGCGCAGCAGCGCACGGCCGGCAGCCGCGATGCGATGGATGCCGCGAGCGTGCAGGTCGTCGCGGTCGAGTCGGGTGACTGGGAGTACGGCAAGGCCCGCGACGTGGCCGCGAAAATGCTGGCCGAGCACCCGCAGCTGCGCGCGCTGTTATGCGGCAACGACAACATGGCGATGGGCGCGGTCGACGCGGTTCGCGACGCGGGTCGCGGCGGCGGCGTCTATGTCACCGGCTACGACGCGATCGATGCGATCAAGCCGCTACTCGCCGACGGCCGCGTGCTCGCGACGATGAACCAGTTCGCCGGCCGCCAGACCGTGTTCGGCATCGACTTCGCGTTGAAGGCGGTGACCGAGCGGCGCAAGCAGCGCGAGTTGTCGAAGGTGATCGAGACGCCGCTGCAACTGGTGACGGCCTCGATACGTTGAAGCGGCGTAGCGATTAGCGCGCAGCGACGGCGGCAGCGATTTTTTCCGTGGCATGATGATGTCCAGTGTATTGGCATTCAACCACAACGAACCGCTGGGCCTGCCATGTCCTTCCATACCTGGTTGCTTTTCGCCGGTGCCTATCTGCTCACCACCATTTCGCCGGGACCGAACGTTCTGCTCGTGATCCGCAATTCGGTCCGCTATGGAAACCGCGGCGCGGCGGCGAGCGTCGCCGGTAATCTGCTCGCGCAAGGCGTCGTCGTCGCGCTCGTGGCGCTAGGTGTCGGCGCGGTTTTGACGACGCTGCCGCCGCTCTTCGTCGCGATGAAAGTGCTCGGCGCGGGTTATTTGGTGTATCTCGGCATCAGGCAACTGCGCGGCGGCAACAAAGAGGCATCGCGGGCCGCGCAGCCGGCGGGCGTCGCGTCGTCCGCTGATACGTTCGAGCGCAAGAAGGTATTCCGCGAAGCCTTGCTCGTGTCCGGCAGCAATCCGAAGACGATGATCTTTCTATCGGCGTTCATGCCGCAATTTATCGACCACGAGCGCGGCCTGTCGGAGCAGTTCATCGTGATGTATCTGACGATCGCGGTCACCGTCGCGCTCGTGCACACCATTTATTCGCTCGGCGTGCGCGGTATTGCTACGCGCGTCGGAGCCAGCCGTTGGGTCGCGGCCCTCAAACGCGGTAGCGGGCTCGTCTTCGTCGCGCTCGGCATCAAGCTGCTGACCGCGCAACGCGGCTAGTCCGTCATGATGCCGGCAAGAAAATGAGCCGAATGCAAAGCATCGTCGATGTGAACGTGCTGTTCCTGAATGGGCAGGGCGAGTGCCTTTTCATCCAGCGCGCGAATACCGGTTTCAGGGACGGCCAGTACGCGTTGATTGCCGGCCATCTCGAACCGGGCGAATCGATCGAGGCATGCGCGATTCGAGAATCGAAAGAAGAAGCGGGTGTGACGATCGCGCCCGGCGCGCTCGAATTCAAACTCGTGATGCGGCGCGATTCGGACACGAACCGCATCAGCTTCTTTCTCGTGTGCCGTTCATGGCAGGGCGAACTGGCGAACATGGAGCCGCACAAGTGCTCGGGCTTCGTGTGGGCGAAGCCCGACCATCCACCGGCACCGGTCGTCGACTACGTGGCGGCCGCTCTCGCGCATATCCGCGACGGTGTGATGCTGGCCGATTTCAAGCCGTGATTCGCAGAGTTCCTGCTTATCTCGTCACTTTTGCTGACGATGTCCTGAACGAATCAAACCCGCAAAATCCCGCTGAATCGAGCGACGAAACGACCGCCAATTGACGCGGCTCCAATCGCGACGTTCGACGCGAAGGGCGACCTTCAGCACGGCGTGATCTCGCTGTACGACTACAAGGACGGCAAAAAAGACGCTGCTGGACGTCGTCAAGATGTAACAGCGAGCGGTACGTCGCAAAAGCACAAAGGGCCGATCAAGCATTGCTTCATCGGCCCTTTGTTTTGACGGTAGCGAGATCGTTCGACTCAGGTCATTGTGGTTACGGCACGAGCCACAACGCCAGCGCGTAAATCACCAGCGACACCGCGAACGTCACCGCCGTATAGCCCATGACGCGCTGAATCCGGATACCCGCGATCGCGACGATCGGCACGGCCCAGAACGGCTGCAGCATGTTCGATACATTCTCGGCCATCGCGACGCCCATTGCGGTGCGCGGCACCGACGCATGCAGGCTGAGCGCCGCGGGCAGCACGAACGGACCCTGCACCGCCCAGTGGCCACCGGCGCTCGGCACCAGCAGCGTGATGATCAGCGAGCTCAGATAGCTCCACAGCGGCAGCGTGACCGGTGACGCGATCGTCACGAACGCTTTCGCGATCATCGACGCGAGACCCGTGCCCTTCATGATGCCCATGATCCCGCCGTACATCGGATATTGCAGCAGCATCGAGCCGGTCTGACGCGCGGCGCGGCGAATCGAATTCGCGTACGCGATCGGCGTGCGTTGCAGCGCGAGACCGATCATCAGGAAGATCAGGATCGTGTTGTTGATGTCGAGATCGAATCCTTCCTTGTGCCACGTCAGCGCCAGATAGCCGATGCCGAGCGCGAGCATCAGCAGTGTGCCGAGCATCGACTGTTCGAGGCGCGCCGCGAGCGATGTCTCGCTGCTCGCGCGGGCATGCGGGTCGTCGCTCGGCGCGTCGGCGGCCGCTTCGCCGCTCTGACGAAACGCGACGACGTTCTCCGCCTTCGGATGCATCTTGATGAAGATCGCGGTCATCACGACGACGACCAGCACGGTCGGAATGAACACGAACGGCGCGAAGATGGTTTCGCTGAGCGGCACCACGTGGCCGGTCGCTTTCTCGACGAGATTCAGCGCATTGCCGTGCGATGCCTGTGATAGCGCGATCGAACTTGACAGCCCGCTGTTGCAGATCGACCAGGCCGAATAGCTGCCCGCGACGAGCCATGCGAAGTCGACGTCGACGCGCCGCGCGATTTCCCGCGACAGCAACGCGCCGACGATGAGCCCGAGCCCCCAATTGAGCCACGCGGCAACCGCGACGACCGGAAACACGAGCAGCGCGGCACGCGTCGGCGAGTTCGCATGCGACGCGAGCGCGCGAAGACCGCGTTGCACGATCGGCGCTTCCGCGATCGCGTAGCCGGTCGCGAGGATCAGGATCATCTGCAGCGCGAAGCCGAGAATGCCGAACGTGCCGGTGTACCAGGAATCGAGCAGCGTCGGCAGTGTGCCGGTCGGTGCGATCAGCATCGCCAGCACGGCGACGAAGAACGTCAGGCAGATCGACAGGACGAACGGGTCGGGCATGACCTGCTCGAAAACATAAACCAGCCCTTCGACGATGCCGCGCGAAGCGGCCGGTCGGCCGGCGGCGTGAGGGGGAGTGTCTCGCTTCATGTGTGTGACTCTGTGTAGTGCCCGGCCCTGTGCTGGGCGGAGGGGCGGGTACGGCGCGCCGGCGCGGGTGCTGGCGCGTATTGGCGGCAAACTTGCCTTACCTGATCTTGATCACAGCGGACAGATTGGCGCGAATCCAGGAGGGCGGGCCCAGGCTTGGGCGCGCCTGGCCTCGAACCCGGTGTTGCGCTCGAAAAGACCTCTGTTTCCGTTTCGATGTTCTTATGGTGAACACAGTTTCGTTAAACGAACGCTACATTATTCGCGGTGGGAGCGGGCAATGTCAAGAAAAGGTGAAATCGGCTGAGCGGTCGCGGCAGCGTTTAATACTTTTCCCGACCTAATTACGCAGAAAAAATATATTGGACGTCTTACTGGCGTTCTTGCACTATTCGTTCCCAGCGCAAAGTCCGCGCTGCGATCCCCACGCCCGCGCGGGCGCTCATCAAAACCGATAACAGCAATACCTGAGGATACAGATGCCTAACTATCGCTCACGCACTTCGACTCATGGCCGCAACATGGCCGGCGCCCGCGCGCTGTGGCGCGCCACCGGCATGAAGGACGACGATTTCGGCAAGCCAATCATCGCGGTCGTGAACTCGTTCACGCAGTTCGTGCCGGGCCACGTGCATCTGCGCGACCTGGGCGCGCTGGTCGCGAAGCAGATCGAAGCGGCCGGCGGCGTGGCGAAGGAATTCAACACGATCGCCGTCGACGACGGCATCGCGATGGGCCACGGCGGCATGCTGTATTCGCTGCCGTCGCGCGAACTGATCGCGGACTCAGTCGAGTACATGGTCAACGCGCACTGCGCGGACGCGATGGTCTGCATCTCGAACTGCGACAAGATCACTCCGGGCATGCTGATGGCCGCGATGCGCCTGAACATTCCGGTCGTGTTCGTGTCGGGCGGTCCGATGGAAGCGGGCAAGGTCAAGTCGCCGACCGACGGCCAGGTGATCGCGAAGATCGACCTGATCGACGCGATGATCAAGGCCGCCGATCCGAAGATCAGCGACGCCGAAGTCGCCGAAGTCGAGCGCAGCGCGTGCCCGACCTGCGGTTCGTGCTCGGGCATGTTCACCGCGAACTCGATGAACTGCCTGACCGAGGCGATCGGCCTCGCGTTGCCGGGCAACGGCACCATCGTCGCGACGCACGCATGGCGCAAGGGCCTGTTCGAGCAGGCGGGCAGCCTCGTCGTCGATCTGTGCCGCCGCTACTATCAGGAAGAGGACGCCTCGGTCCTGCCGCGCAGCATCGCCACCAAGCAGGCGTTCGAAAACGCGATGACGCTCGACGTCGCGATGGGCGGCTCGACCAACACCGTGCTGCACCTGCTGGCCGCCGCGCAGGAAGCGGGCGTCGATTTCACGATGTCGGACATCGACCGTATCTCGCGCAAGGTGCCGTGCCTGTGCAAGGCCGCGCCCATGACCGACAAGTACCACATCGAGGACGTGCATCGCGCGGGCGGCATCATCGGTATTCTCGGTGAGCTCGCGCGCGCGGAGCTGCTCGATCTGTCGTGCGGCAACGTGCATAGCGGCACCCTCGGCAACGCGATCGCGAAGTGGGACATCGCCGGCGACGCTGGCGAGGAAGCGCAGAGATTTTTCCGCGCGGCGCCGGGCGGCATTCCGACCACGGTCGCCTTCAGCCAGGAAGCGACCTACGCGACGCTCGATACGGACCGCAAGAGCGGCTGTATCCGCAGCAAGGAAAACGCGTACTCGAAGGACGGCGGCCTCGCGGTGCTGTACGGCAATCTCGCGGAGAAGGGCTGTATCGTGAAGACCGCGGGTGTCGACGAATCGCAGTGGCTGTTCTCGGGTCGCGCGCGCGTGTTCGAAAGCCAGGACGACGCGGTCGACGCGATTCTCGGTGACAAGGTCGTGCCCGGCGACGTCGTGGTGATCCGCTATGAAGGTCCGAAGGGCGGTCCGGGCATGCAGGAAATGCTGTACCCGACTTCGTATCTGAAGTCGAAGGGCCTCGGCAAGAGCTGTGCGCTGTTTACCGATGGCCGTTTCTCGGGCGGCTCGTCGGGCCTCGTGATCGGCCATGCGTCGCCGGAAGCGGCGGAAGGCGGCACGATCGGTCTGGTCGAAGACGGCGACGTGATCGAGATCGACATTCCGCAGCGCAAGATGCATCTCGCGGTGTCGAACGAAGAGCTCGCACGCCGTCGCGCGGCGATGGAAGCGCGCGGCGACGACGCATGGCAGCCGACCAATCGCGAGCGTGTCGTGTCGCAGGCATTGCAGGCGTACGCGGCGCTCGCGACCTCGGCCGATCGCGGCGCGGTGCGCGATATTTCGCAATTGAAGCGCAAATAAAGCGCCAATAAAGCGCGGACTGGCGCGGATCGGCGCGGCAGCCCTTTTCGCGGCGACGCGACTGGGGCTCCAATAGAGACCGGTATGCGGGCGACTGCATGCCGGTTTTTTTTTTGCGGTGGCAGTGCGAATGGACGATCGATCAGGCGTCTCCTGCGCAGCCCTGCGCGGAGCCTTTCCCAAGCCGGAAAACTGGAAACGATGTCATAGGCACGCTGCGACGACCCCGCCAGCATCACGCAGTTTCTGCCGTTGGCTTTCGCGGCATAGAGCGCTATATCGGCTCTCCCCATCACCGAGGCAACGGTGTCGCCGTCACCGAATTCGTCGACGCTAGAGCTGAGTGTGCATGCGACGTCGCCGGCCGGAGCGCGCGCAGCAGACGCCGCGACGAGTGCGCGCAACATGGCAGCGTAACAATGGGTGTGATCCATGAAGGCTCCTCGCGCAACACCAGGTCGCGCCAGTTACATCCGCTGCCTCCGCACAAAGCGCATATCGTACCGGAAGAATTTTTCGCGCCAGATCAAATTTCAACGATTTTCGCCCGACGATTTCCTTTCGAATCGCTGGACAGACTCATCTGGCGTCGACGTAACGGGGCGCTCGCCAGGCATAGCCGGATTTCGGCCTCATGCAACCTTCGCGTTACGGCCTGCTTGCGTCTATGCTTGACTCACTTGTTTGGCTGCCAACAACGCCGACGAGGTCTTCTGCAGTCTTCAATAATCGCCCGCTCACCAAGGGCAAACCCAACAGGAGAAAACCAGATGTCACGATCCATCACGCGGCGCGCTTTCATGGTGTTCGGTGGTTTGGCCTTGGCGGGTACGCTGAGCTTGGCGCAAGCGGCGCCTGTCTCGTTTGAGGTGCCTTTGACGGGCGCCCAACAGGTTCCGCCGGTGCAGACGCCTGGCAGCGGCAGCGCAAAGCTCACGTACGACCCCAGCACGCGGGTCGTCACCTGGAACATCAGCTTCAGCGGATTGACGAGTCCGACCACGATGGCGCATTTCCACGGACCCGCCCCGGCCGGTAAAAACGCTGGCGTAAAGGTCTGGCTGTCGCAGAAGGGCACCACGGAGGTGACGAGCCCGATCACCGGTCAGGCCACGCTATCTCCGGACGAAGCCAAGATGTTCGAAGCCGGTGACATGTACATCAACGTTCACACGAAGAACAATCCGGATGGCGAGATTCGCGGCCAGGTGAAGCCGCCGAAGGGCAGCTGATGCAGGCACGGTAGCCGCGCCCGGAGAGCGGGTTTGCGGCAGGCTCACAGATAAGCCGCGAGCAGCATCACCACGGCAACGCCGACGCCGAATGGCAGCAGCGCCAGCAGCGCTGGCGCCTGCCGCGGGGCGTCCACGGACGAGGGCAGCAGTTTGTAGCCGGTCAGCATCGGGCGCAGCAGGTTGTGTCCCTTCGCTACCGCGTAGAGGGCGATCACGAGCACGTGCAGCACCACCGCGGCGAGCAGCACGTACCAGACAAGGCCGTGCAACGCCGAGATTGCGTTGGCGAGCCACGCGGGCACCAGTTCGCTAAACGGCCCTTCGTCGGCGATGTCGTTGTTGACGTAGAGCCCGCTCAGCGTCTCGGTCAGCAGCAAGACGAGCAGAAATAGAACCATCCAGCCGCCAGCCGCATTGTGACCGACCTGCACATCGGGCTCGCGATGAAACAGGCGGCGCAAATGACGAAGCGCGGCAGCGGGTGATGCCACGAAACTGCGAAAGCGGGCGGTCTCACTGCCAAAGCAGCCCCATAGCAGCCGGAAAATAACAAGGGCGAGCAGCGTCTCGCCGACGCGCACGTGCCAGTCGATCCAGTTCAGCTTCAATGTGACATACGCGGCCGTGACCAGCACGACCACCAGCCAGTGAAACAACCGCACCGGCGCGTCCCAGACAAGGACAGGGCGGGTTACGGGCTGGGTCGGCCGTGTGTCGGGTTCGTGAGCATCCATGTGTCGTACCTGCGTGCGCAATCGCGCTCGGACGAAAATCCGCGTGGCTCCTCGGCCACGCGGAAAATCGACGGAGCCGTGCTGGCAAACGAATTCAGTGTTTCGAGCGGGAACGGAAACTTCCCCACACTCTATCTGGCGGGAGCTTGAATCCGATTGCCTCGAAGATCAACTGGCGGCGGCGAGCGCGGTCGTTGGCGTCTGTTCAAGCCGATTGCCGCCCAGCGACTTGGCTCGATACAACGCCTGGTCGGCGGCTGAGAGCAGGTCGGTGAGGGAAGCCGTTTCGCGACTTGACTCGGCGAGTCCAATGCTGACGGTGGCGCGAATCCGGTCGCCGTCGGCGCCATGGGACATTGCGGCGAACCGGCTGAGAACGTTCTCGCCTAGCTTTTTTGCGCGGTCGCTGTCGTAGCCCGGCAGCAGGGCGGCAAATTCTTCGCCGCCGATGCGTGCCAGAATCGCGTCCGTACCCGTCACGGCTCGAACCGTTTCCGCGAATGACCTCAAAACCTCGTCGCCGGTCTTGTGCCCAAAGTGGTCGTTGATTCTCTTGAAGTGATCGAGGTCGAACGCAAGAAGTGTGACGGGTAGTCGATTTATGCCGCGGTCGCTGATAACCCGCTCCCCCTCTTCGAAAAACAACTTTCGATTCCCGAGGCGAGTCAGGTAATCCGTGCGGGACTCCTGCAAAAGCTCACCATGAATTTCTTCCCGGGTCAGCCGGAGCAAGGTCATCGGCAAAATGACCGAGTAGAGAACTCCTTCGTACATCGTGATTTCGCTGGAGACAGCCAGCACGCGCGGCCCGAAGATCGGCACCAGCCATGGCAGCACGAAAGCCCGGGCGACGTAAAACAGCGCGTGGATGGCCGTTACCGCCACGGCGACGCGCCGGGATTGAACCGCCGGCATGCCGTCGCCTCGCAGCAGTTCGAGCGACGTCATGGCGGAAGCCAGCGCGATCGGGATGGCGCTGACGTACATCCAGACGGCAGCCTGCCAACGCACGCCAGCCACGGCCCACGTGAGCCCCATCAGCAGAAGCAACCCGATCGAGCTCGCGAGATATCGTCGGCCGTTGAACATTGCCACACCGTCCAGGACGAGCAGATAGCTGGTCAGAATCACGAGATTACTCACTGCGGGGCCAGTTGCACCGAGCAGTTGAACCCGAAATGTAGCAGCCGCGCAACCGATTCCGAGGGTCGCATATCCGGCCGCCAGCATTCGTAATTCCTTGCCGCGCTTGGGATGGGACAGGTGTTCCCAATACATCATGGCGGAACTGGCAAACAAGGTTCCGATCACAAGAAGGTAAAGCGTGGCTAGATCGACTTTCATCGCTGACTTCAGAGCGCGTCCCCGCTGCAACGGGGAAAAGGTTAGAGACTACATACGTGATAACGGCAAACGCCGCGCATCCTTGCGAAATGATATCGGAATGGGTCGTGGGGAGACGCGAAGCCGGGCGGGTGGGCCTACGGTCGACCGAAAAACTACACAGTGAACGCGGAAATTTCGCCGGTTGGCATCTTCTGCGCAACGCGCCATGTCGGCGCAAAGCCAATACAAATCGTCGCGAAAGGTTGAGTTCATCGCGAGGCGCAGCAGCGCCAAATTGCTATTCTTCATAGACATAGACCGGCTCTTCAAGCGCACTCCCATGCGTGCCCGCGCGGAAAGGGGGATGTATGACGCGTCCCGCACTATCGTTGCTTTTCCTGTGCATTTCCGTTGCCGGTCTGTCTGCGACGCACCTTGCGTGCGCAGCAGGCGTTCTTCCGCAGGGCGGCCAATACGTTGCCGGGGCCGGCACCATCTCGAGCCATGGCAATGCGCTGCTGGTCACGCAGCCGGGTTCGACGCGCGGCGTGATCGATTGGAACAGCTTCTCTGTCGGAGCCCACAACCGCGTGACGTTCGACAACGGCTCCGGCGCGACCTTGAATAGGGTCACGGGCGGCTCGCCGTCGGCAATCCTCGGCAGGCTCAGCGCAACGGGCAGCGTGTATGTGATCAATCCGCAGGGCATAGTCGTGGGCCCCTCGGGCGTCGTGACAACGGGTGGACGTTTCGTCGCGTCTACGCTCGATGTCTGCAACTGTGCTTTCATCAAAGGCGACGCACTCACGCTGTCGGGCGAGTCAAATGCGAGCGTGATCAACCTCGGCAAAATCAGTTCGAGCGGCGCCGATGTCTTCCTGATCGCGCGAGGCGCGGTCGTCAATGCGGGCACGATCAAAGCGCCAGGCGGCACGGCCGAACTGGCCGTAGGCGAACAGGTGCTGTTACAGGACTCGGCCAGCAGCAAACAGGTTTTCGTGCAGACGGGGAGCGTTGGTACGGTCGTCAACAGTGGACGCATCGCAGCCGCGCAGATCAGCCTGCAGGCCGCCGATGGCAACGTGTTTGCGCTCGCCGGCGGTGGCACGCGCATTCGGGCGACGGGCACGGCGAACCGCGACGGACATGTGTGGCTCGTCGCCGACAGCGGCCGTGTCGAGCAGTTGGGCACGATCACCGCCAGCAACGCGGACGGCAGCGGCGGGACAGTCGATACTGGCGCGGCGCAACTGGCGTTCGGCGCAAAGACAGCCGTTCATGCGGGCGAATGGAATCTTTCGACGCCCGCATTCACGATCGATAATTCCGCTGCTCGCGCATTGCGCCGCAGCCTGAATTCGGGCACTTCTGTCGATGTCGCCACGACAGGCGCGATGGGCGCGACGGGCGATCTGGACGTCGCATCGAGCCTGCGCTGGTCTGGTCCCGCTTCGCTGACGCTCGCCGCGTACCGCGACGTGTCGGTGGCGAGCGGCGCGGCGATTGCGAACAAAGGCGCGGGCAATCTGAGCTTGCGCGCCGACGCAACCGGAAGCGACAACGGCGGCAGCGTCGTGAATCACGGCACGCTCGACTGGTCGAAAAGCACCGGCGCGCTGAGCGCTTTCTATGACATGAACGGCACATACATTGCCGGTACCCAACTGAGCAACCCGGCGTGGACGCCCCCCGCGTTCAGCGGCCTGGTGACGCAGATCACCGCGTACAAGCTGGTGAACTCGCTGACCGATCTGTCGAATGTCGCCAACGACCTCACCGGTAACTACGCGCTCGGCAAGAATATCGATGCGAGCGCGACGAGCAACACCGCCTTCGTTCCAATCGGCAGCGTCGACACACCATTCACGGGGCAGTTCGACGGACAAGGCAATACGATCAGTTCGCTAACGGTCGCGCAGTTGGCGCCTTCCCAGTTCGTACGATTGATGGGTATGTTCGGCGTGATCGGCGCCCAGGGCGTCGTGCGCAACGTCGACATTTCGGGCACGGCGAGCACGGCTCCCAACCAGATGGCCAGCGTCTACATGGGCTTGCTGGCCGGCATGAACAACGGCACGGTCCTGCGGGTGAATACGTCCGGCACGGTTCTTAGCGGTGGACCTGGCGCATTCGCTTTGCTCGACTTTTCGATAGCCGGCGGGCTCGTGGGCGCTAACGCCGGCTCGATCCAGCGTTCTTCGAGCAGCGCCGCCGTGACCGCGGGAAATGTGCTCGGTGGTCTGGTGGGCGCGACTAGCGGCCTGATCAACCAGTCGTTCGCCACGGGTCCGGTCGTTTCGCTGAGTTATATCAATGAGGGCGGCGGCGGCCTTGTCGGCGACAACAGCGGCACGATCAACCAGTCTTATGCAACCGGCTCGACAACGCTTCTGGGCTATTGCCGAGGCGCTGCCGGTACGCCATGCGGCGGCGCCGGCCTCGTCGTCATAAACTCGGGAACGATCACCCAGTCATTCGCAACTGGTCTCGTGACTCAGCCGTCCTATCAGCCGATCGGCATCGCGCGCGCCAATACCGGCACGATCGGGAACGATGTGTACTGGAACACCGACACCACGACCGCCACAGTCGGCGTCGTGTACGGCACGCCGATTCCCGCGGCGAACGGGCTGACCACCGCGCAGATGAGCACACCGGCATCATTCGTGGGTTATGACTTCAGTCCGACGGGGGTGTGGGCGATGCCTGCCGGCGCGACGCATCCGGTGCTGCGCTGGCAGCTGGCGCAATGACGCGTGACTAATCAAGCGGAAGTTGGAAAAAAATTCTAGCTTCCGCTGATTAGTTACCCCCTGACAAATGAAGCAAAAGGCGGTCAAATTATCGCGGCCAGCGCACGAGCTGGCCAGTTGGGTCAGGCCCGCCCGCTCAACCCTCGCATCCGCCGGGCGAAATGGGCGCGCTCCGCATCGTCCATCAGCATGAGGAACTGATCCGCTTCCATATGAATCAGTTCTTCGTGATCGCCCGCCTCGAAGTAGACGTCTGGCTGGCCTGCCAGGCTGGATTCCAGGTAGGTTTTCATGCCATACGCCATACAAATTGGCGGCAGCGCACCCACATCGCAGTCCTTGAATAATTCGCGCAGTTCGACTTCCGTGGCCAGGGCGAGCCGGCGCCCTGTCTTGTTCCAGAGTTCGGAGAGCTGCACGGCGTAAGTTGACGGCAGCACGGCGGCCACGTAGCCGTGTTCGTCTTCGAGGAGCACGGTCTTGGCGAGGCGGTCGCCCGGAATGTGCGCCGCAGCAGCCGTTTCGATACTCGAGTGGCTGTATGGGTGACGCACGACTTCGTAGCGGGAACCCTTGCTGCGCAGGCAGTCCTGCAAGGTTGGCGACATCGACATGGCACACCTCCTGTCGAATACCTGAAAAGGAATGAACAATTGCGATCTTTTCAGAATAGTTCACGCACCGGCAATACGCACGCCAGCTGAACGATTCCATCGAGCGATCGCATCCACCGGTTGAATCCGCCGTTCCTCAGCTGACGTTGGTCGGCCGGTCCGGCGAACGACACCTTTGGTCCGTGCGAGGCATGGCGCCGCCGCGGACCGAAAAAGTTCGCAAGCTGTTGATCGTTAAGGAACTGCGTTCTACCGTTCTCGCAGGTGCAGCCGATTTACGAGTAGCCTGCATTCGTCAACTTGACAACGCCCATCGTGAACCTCGAACGCAGCCATACCTTCTCCTTTAGCCCCGACGGCGAACATTTCCTGCTCGACGGCCTGCCGTTCCAGATTCGCAGCGGCGAGATGCATCCAGCCCGCATCCCGCGCGAGTACTGGCGACACCGGATCCGCATGGCAAGGGCGATGGGGATGAACTGCATCGCGTTGTACATCATGTGGAATTACCACGAGACGCATAGAGGCGTGTTCGACTTCCGCAGCGGGAATCGCGATATCGAGGCCTTCATCCGCCTGTGCCAAGCCGAGCAGATGTGGGTGCTGTTGCGCCCCGGGCCTTACGTGTGCGCAGAGTGGGATCTGGGCGGCCTCCCATCCTGGCTGTTGCGCGATCCGGACATCCAGTTGCGGACCGACTCGGCCACCGATCCTCGGTACATGGCGGCGGTGGCTCGCTATATCGACGAACTGGTTCCGCGTATCAAGCCATTGATGAGCGAGCACGGCGGACCGATCCTGATGATCCAGATCGAGAACGAATTCGGTTCGTATGCGAGCAATCCGGCTTACCTCGAAGAGCTCAGGCAGCTTTGGCTAGCAGGAGGCATAACCGGGCCGTTCTACACCGAAGACGGTCTCCCGCAACTCGAACGCAATCGCACCACGGTAACGGGCGGCGCGATCGCGCTGAGCAACGGCGACGCAGCGCAGATCGCAACCGTGCGCCGCGAATTCCCCTCGGTGCCCGCGATGGCTGGCGAGGTGTACCCAGGGTGGCTCACGCATTGGGGCGAAGCGGGGTTCGCGGGCGTGGACTACGACCTCTCCAGTACCTTGGCCACGTTCATGGAGGCGCGGCTGTCGTTCAACCTGTATGTCATTCACGGTGGCACGAGCTTTGGCTTTTTTGCCGGCGCGAACGTGGACGCTTCAGGCAACTATCAGCCCGACATCACGAGCTACGACTACTGCGCGCCGATCAGCGAGCAAGGCATGGCGACGCCGAAGTACATGAAGTATCGAGACCTTATCGCCAGCTATCTGCCCGAACCCTTGCCAGCCATACCCGAGGTCATCGCCACGCTTGACTGCGCAGGCGCTGAGGCCTTGATGCCAACGCTCTACGCCTCGATATGGGACAACCTGCCCGCGGCACTGCCACGCGAGCATGGCGTCGAGCCGCAGTCGTTTGAACGCTACGGTCAGGCGTTTGGCTTCGTGCTGTATCGCAAGTCTTTGCCGGAGCACGCGCGCGGTGTGCTGGATATCAGCGCCGTTCACGACTACGCAACGGTTTTCCTTGGTGAACGGTACGCGGGCGGCGTATCGAGAGCGCAACTGCCGCAGAAGTACGCGCAGTCGCTCCACATGATGCATCGCGCGCCGCTTGCCCTGCCTTCGGCGCGGCACAACCACGGGTCGAACCCGGACGGCCAGGCAGCGCTGGAGATACTCGTCGAGGCCATGGGGCGCGTCAACTTCGGACCCGCGATCGTTGACCGTAAAGGTCTGCTCGAGCCGGTCACGATGAAACACGTCGACGGCTCGCTCGCGTTGCTCGAGGAATGGGACATCTACCTGCTGCCGATGGATGAAACGTTTATCGCCAACCTCAACGAAGACTGCACGAACCCACGAAAACCCGGTCTCTTTTATAAGGCGAACGTGCTGCTGACTGAAGTCGGCGACACCTGGCTCGATATGAGCCACTGGACCAAGGGTATCGTCTGGGTCAATGGCCACAATCTCGGACGCTACTGGAACATCGGCCCGCAAAGGCGCCTGTATTGTCCCGCGCTGTGGCTCGTGCAAGGTAACAACGAGGTGCTGGTCTTCGACCTCCATCAGATCGAGGCAAAGCCGATTCAACTGGCCGACAGGTTGTACTAGGGCCTGTTCACGCTAATAACGGGCTTGCGCTGGCCGCCAGAAGGGCCGAGCGCAAGAATTGCGACGCAACGAATACTCGACGTATTCGCAGGGAGCATGACGCGGCGATCGGCCCTTCTGGCGGCCAGCCCCTGGAAGGCTTTTTTTAAACAGGGGAACGTGCCTTTCCGCCCGTATTGCGGCGTCGGTCGTCGCTTGTTTGGCTCGGCCAAACGGCGCTCCTCTCTCCTTGCACTACGCGCGCAAAGGCACGTTCGCAAGCCCGTTATTAGCGTGAACAGGCCCTAGCGCCTACGCCTCGTCCCCCCTTCACCGCTTCGCGGCGGCAACCGGCAGCAGTTCGAGCGTGAGCACTTCGAACGGCGCCAGTTGCACTGCTTGCGACAGATCAGCGTCCAGTCGAGCAGGAATACCGGAATCCCCCGCACGCCCAAGGCTGCGCGATTTGAATCGTGCCGCCGCGTTATCCGGCAGTTCCAGTTGGCGCCGCAGGTCGAGTGTGAAGCGTTGCGTGCGACTGTGAGGATTGCGCAGCGTCACGATCGCCTTGTGCGGCGCCCACGCTGCCCAACCGTAGGCCGCCTGTTCGTCCGGCGCTCCGCCGATCCAATGACTGTCGCGAAGTATGTCGCCGTTTTCGCGCGCCCATTGGGCGGCGCGCGCAAGCACATCCCAGTCGTGCTCGCCCAGCAGCGCCGGCGTAATGTAGAGCTCCTGCAATTGCGTGCCGGTCCCGAAGAACGACCACACTTCGTTGGAGAATGCGTCGCCCGCCGACGCATTGAGGCGTGGATTGCACTGCGTGTAGAGGATGCCGTGCAGCATCAGCGAATTGAGTGGAAAGAGCGGACTGCGCTCCACGACGTTGTGATACGTCTGCGTGTCGCGGTATGTGATCCAGCGCTCGCGGTTCGTGCCGCTGCCCGCCAGGCCATCGTCGCTGCCGCCGCGCCAGATGGAGTCGACGTGGCGCAGCCAGAACGGCGACGGATGCGTACCTGTGGTGAGATTAATGAAAATTTCGGGCTTGGCCGCGCGGATGTCCTCGATCAGTTGAATCGCCGCGTCCCAATCGCTGTCGAACAGGCTGCCGGGGAACACCCTGTCGGCATTGCCTGTGCCGTCGAACTTGAAATGGTTGACGCCGCCCTTGTCGAGCAAGTCCATCACGACTTCATGAAAGCGCCGGTAATACGTCGGCCCCGATAATGCGAGACCGTTGTCGATGACCTCATAACCAGCGGCACGTCCTCGCGTCACGCGTTCCTGTTTCGGCATACCGTAGCCGCCCCACGGGGAAAGCCATATGCCGGGAGCGGCGCCGAATCGCGCGGCAGCGTCGCGCAGCGGAACGAAGCCATGTGGAAATGCCTTGCTGAATTGCCAGCCGCCGCCAAGGTCGTCCCAGCCATCGTCGAACAGAAGCGAATCGATCTGCACCCCGCGCGCTGTGTGCAACTCGTGGCCGATTGTTGCGATGCGCTCGAGCGCCTGCTCCTGCGTGTACGGCGTGAGGTAGCCGATGTCGCCCCAACTGTTGTAGTGCAGAAACGGGCGATACGGGCGAGCCCGTTCCCGCTCCAGATAGATGCCGAAGTCGCGCCGAACCTGGCCGTCGCTGGCTACACCTGCCACAGCGGAGTAGACCAGCGTCCTGTTTTTCTCCAGCGGCAACGCGCGATGCAGCATGAAGCTGAGGCTGTCGCCCTTCACCTGACTTGTCGCCAGCGGGTGCTCGAAGCCCAGATAGAAGTTGCCCGCAATGACCGGCGTGCCCTTGCGCTCACTACTGGCCCTGGCGCCTGGAGCGCGCGTCTTCAGCAATGACACGGCAGCGATCGCTTCGTCCTGAAGAAGCGCCGTAATCGCCAGCTGGACGCGCAGATATCGTGACCCTTCGCGCTGCTCCACGCTCCATTGCACCTTTAGGCGTCCATGTGTATCTACCAGGGAGACGCTCGCGCGTCGCCCTACGATTCGTTCGCCCAAGCGGGACGCATGCGGGTTGGGTTCGAGCGCAGCGTCGCTCACGGGCGCAACGACCCTCAGCTCGGCCAGGCCCATGGTGGTTCCGTCAGCGAGCGTGAGCGTGAGCGGCGCGACGATGCGCAACGTGCGTTTGCGCTCGCAATCGATCAGTGAGAAACCGGCGAGACGTTCGTCCTCGTTCGTCCAGCGCAATGCAATCGCGTCGTTGCCGAACGAGGAGATATGGCCCGTCGTCTGGAGCACGGGCATGCCAGTTTGCGTAGGCGAAGCATGGTTGGCGCGCATGGAGAAACCTGTCTCGGGCCAGAGGAAGAGATTTTCGCCGCCCCCGCGAATGGCGTCAGATAACGAACTGCGCCGCGGTGGAGGGCGCGAACAGTTCGTCGATAGTCATTATCCGTTCGGAAAGCCCCTGCGTATGGTGGTAGCGCAAGAACGCGTTGAGCACCGCTTCGTTGCCGGGCACACCGTAGCGCTCGCCCGAGGCGGCTCCGGAGCGGCGACTCTCAAATCCGCCAACGCGTACTTACGACCCACTGCCGCCGTCAGGTCCGGCGTTGTGCCAGTGGCCGTTTCCACGTGGACAAGCGGCGGTCAAACACCTTGTTCGACCATCGGCGGTCGGTACGTTCTACTCCTGTAGACTGCCACAATGACCCAAGAAATCGATTACCTCAATCCCAGCCTTCCTTCTGGCCTTCGGCGCGTGTCAATGCCCGTGGTCGATGCGACCCCCACAACGCTTGATGGATTCGGCAGGCTTGTAGCAGACCCGAGCGAGTGTTCGATCGAGATTGTGCAGTGGCCGGCAGTGGGTGCAAGGCCCGTTGACCCTGGAACCGGTGATGAGGCAGGCACGACCGAAGGCACATTTGTGAGCGAATGGCGCGGGGACATTCTGTACGGTCGAAACGAGGCTGTGGACGGCAACTACATCCTTGCGTACGCAGTGGAGCCTGAAGCAGCCCGTGACGACAACACCAATGTACCGGAGCGCATGTTGCTTTGGCACGCGAACTACCACCCAGACGGTGGACAACTGTTCTTTCCTCTCGACCATCGCCCGTTCTACGTTCCCTTGGCGCTGCCCGGGGACGACATAGCGCCAGAGAAGTTCGTGTGCTTTCGCTTTGATGGACAGCAGGGCCTCTACATCCATCCAAACATCTGGCATGAAGGTGTGTTCACTGTCGAAGGAACCCAGCGGTTCTTTGACAAGCAGGGCGCCGTCCACGCGCGCGTCTCTGTCGACTTTGCCCGCGAGTTTGGTTGTCTCCTCGAGGCACCGATTGCCCGCGACGCCCAACCCCTTCGAGGCGGCGGCCTACAGCGGTAGCGCGAAGGGAACACCCGCTCCCGACCCGAAGTGGTTGGCCATCGCATAACGGGCGCCAGCGTCCCCATCTAAAGTGCAGCAGTCATTCGCCTGCATACTTTGTGGACGGGTCGGTCAGCCAGTGCGATCAGTGGGAATTACGCAAACGTCGCGCTCCTGGACAATAAATGTGTTTACTGTCTGGGCACGCAAGAATGTGGCCGGTAATCTCGTCAAGGAATCCACGATGGCCGTCATTGAAAGAGAGCGGATACTCAGGCCCGCGACACGCAATCCCAAATCGGCATACCGCGTGGAGTTGCCCAACTTGGCCCCCGACGATAGTCTTCGCCTGACTATTCGTGATCTGCATGGCAATCTCGTCCAGATCCGCGAGTTTTCAGCCCGTGAGCTTGACGGGTCCAAGTCACTCTATTTCCGGGCAAAGCAAGATGGTGGAACGTGGAAGATTAGCGGACAACTCTTTAGCGACCCAAGCTAATCCTCATTGAGTGTTACGGATTCCGTCGGTCGAGCGTCCGCATACGCACCCAAGCAGTGTCGGAACTTAGCCGACCGACATGCGCACGGCGCGTCGACTCGATGGCGATCCACGTGCGAACGGCATAAAGTGTGTGATTCGCAGACATCGTTTCAACTAAAACGAGCCGATCGACCGCGAGATTGCGACTCGATTACGTTGGGTGATGATGTATCACGAGACCGGCAACGCCGGTCTCGTATGCGCGCGCTGTGGCATCTCGAGACCGACACTTCGCAATTGGTTACGACGCTACCTTGATGCTGGAGAAGAGGGTCTTCGATCTCAAAGTCGCCGCCCTCTCAACAATCCCAACCGGAAAGTCACTAAAGCTGATCGAGCGACGATTCTCCGGCTGCGTGCCGAGCGCAAGGGAGCGCGGCGGATCCAGAATGAGTTGCGGCTCCACGAGCAAAGAGAACTGTCCCTCGCGACCATTCACAAGGTTCTGAAAGAAGCGTCCGTGCAACCGTTAGTGCGGCCCAGGCGGCCGGCACATCCCAAACGCTATAGCCGCCCGGTTCCGGGGGATCGGGTCCAGATGGACACAATGAAGATCGCGCGAGGCGTCTACCAATACACGGCCATCGACGACTGCTCGCGCTTTCGCGTACTGGCTGTCTACCCGTGCAGAAACGCCCGTCATACGCTGCTTTTTCTTGATCGTCTCATCGAGGAGATGCCATTCCCGATCCAGCGTATCCAGACTGATCGAGGCGGCGAGTTCTTCGCCGAATCGGTGCAACGGCGTCTGATGAGCGAATGCATCAAATTTCGACCGATTCCGCCACGCTCGCCACACCTCAATGGCAAGGTCGAGCGTTCACAGCTGACTGACCTGAACGAGTTCTGGTCCCACCATGTCCCGACCGAGGACGAGATTGACCAGCGACTTGAAGAGTGGCAGTTCGACTACAACTGGCGCCGTCCGCACGGCTCACTCGGTGGCAAGACGCCCGTTGACCGCATCGCAGAAGTCGGCGAAATCACGCCTCTCTCGGAGCAAGTGCAAAACGCATACGACGAGCGGAAGGAACGAATCCGGCATCGCGAATGGCGTGTGGACAAGACACTTGCAGAGCATCACCGGCGCGTGCTGGAACCCGCGTCTCCTACCGGAGCCACGGTTCCAGCACGCTAAGAAAATGGCCACCACGAAAGTGAAACGATGTCTGTGAATCGCACACATAAAGCGACCCTTCTCGGCCGCTCGCGCTTTCGCCGACCGAATGGCGGTTTGCGGAGTACCTCGGTCGTCCAATTGATCGGTGTCAGGCGGATAGTTGGCGGGATCTGCTTCGCCAACGAACGTTCGCGATTCCCAGCCATGCGTACGGGTAGCAAGACGGCTTTCGGTCGTACGCTCTGCGTGAATCGGTGCATGTCATCCGGAAGGAAGAACGACCACGGCAAGGCGAAACTCGCGAAAAACTCGTCTGCCGCGTCGCGAGACGCGTCTGACGCTCATGCAAGCGTCGGTGCGGTGGTATGGCTCACTGCCCGGTGACTTGCCAGGTCAGGACGGGGTGCGTGGCCCCGGGCGGCATCGTCCAGGCGCCACTCGGACCGAAGTCCCAGCCGACAAAACTCGCCGGGGCGCTCATCTGGGCCGTAGTGCGCCCGTTCGAGGCTGGCAGGTTGCCGCCACTCGACGACTGTCCCGTTGTCTGTACGTTCCAATACACATCGCTTCCAAGGTGACCACTGCAAAGGTCAGCCGAGCAGATGCCGCCCGCGTATGGCGACGACGAGATCACGGGGCCGGACGCAAAGGACTGGTTAATGGTTCCCACGTTGAGCAACACTAGTCCTCCTGCTCTGCCCTGCGGTCCGGAGGAAACTGAGCCGGTTGCATATGATTCGGTGATCGTCCCCTCGTTGGCAAGGACCAACCCGGCGACACCGGGGACACCCGCGATGTCACTGTCGCCCGCGACGCTCACGCTGCTACCCGAGCGCTCAATCAGCCCGCGATTGTCTGCGGCAAGCCCCGCGAACATGTAGCCGGCGCCGGGGAACGGCTGGCTGATGGACCCAGACGTGAACACATTCGCAATCGTTCCATAATTGCCGCGGGCCAATACGCCTGCTCCGAATATCGCGCCTGCAGCGGTATTCGAATTGTCGGAAGTCACGGTGACATCCCGCAAAACACCTCTGGCACCAATGTCGTTAAAGACTTCGAACTCGCTCGGCGATATGTTCGAGACTGTATGCCACATGCCATCGAACTGCCCCGTAAACTGCGTTACCGAGACGTGACCGAGCGTGGCGAACGGAAAATTGCTCGCATCGATGTCTTTGCCGAGCGCGTAGTTGCCCGCAAGGTCGTTCTCGATGTTCTGTAGGTCCGTGACCGAATTGACGAGTTGATAGCCGGTTATCTGCGTCACGAGCCCGCTATAAAGCGGCGCTCTCCAGGCCGCATTGCCGACGAGCGTGCCGGGGCTATGACTGCCGTTCATGTCGTAGAGCGCGCCGACGATGCCCGTGCTCGCCGACCAGTCGACGGTGCCGTTGTTGACGACGCTGCCGCCGTTGTCGATGCCCGATGCGTCGGCGCCCAAGGTCAGATTGCCCGCGCCGGTGTTCGCGATCGTCGTGCCCGCAGTCACGGAGACGTTGTGGTACGCGCCAAGTGTGAGCGAAGCCGGACCTTGCCAGTTCAGGTTCGAAGCAACGCCCAGGTCGCCGGTTGCGCCGTTCGCGCCGGTCGTGGTGACATCGACCGAAGTGCCCGCGTTCAGGCTCTTCTGCAACGCGAGCGCGGCTGCATCGTCGATGGTGAAAGCGGGCGTCGAGAGATTCCATCGCCCTGCATAGACGGCTGCATGTTTGCCGAACGCCAGCTGCGCCGCTTGCGTGTCGACCGTCCCGCCGCTGCTATCCGCATTGGTTGCGGAAATCTTGCCTGACTGCTCGACGCGGCCGCCGTCAGCGACGAGCCAGACGTGGCCATCGCGATTGGCCGTGCCCGTGGCGCGGATGTGCGTGCCGCCGCCCGCGAGCGCGTAGACATTCCCGTCCGCGGCTTGCAGACTGGCCTGCGCGGCCTCTATCCGGCCCTTGTTGACGACGCTGCCCGCACTGCCGGTCTGCACGAATACCTGTCTGCTCCCAGACGAGTCCTGCAACAGGACGTTTGCACCCGCGGCCAGTTCCACTGTGCCATTGGGCGCAGCCACCGTGCCCGCGTTGACGACGGCGCCGCGCGCGATCAGGAACACATCGCCGCCGCTGGAGCTGATCTTCCCGAGGTTGATCACGCTCGTGTCATGGTCGCCCCAGAGCGTGAGTGCGCCTCCGCCTTGCATGAACGCGTCGTTGCAGAGGTCGAGGGTTGACGCGACGAACCGACCGCCCGTGCTGATCACGCCCGAGCGGCCCACGACGATGCCTTGCGGATTGACCACATACAGGCTTCCCGTTGCACTGAGGCTGCCGAGAATCGCAGACGGCGAGCCGCCCGTCACGCGGTTCACCGTCGCGCCCGAGCCGTTGTCGAACGTCACGCTGTTGTTCCTGCCGATCGAGAAGCTCTTCCATTCGATCACGCCGCGTGTCGAGCCCGGTTGCGAGATCGCGAGGCCGTTCCCCTGGGTCGCTATAGCGCCCGTGCCGGCCACGTAGTGGCCGCCTTGTGGTAACAGACCCGCTCCATACGCCGCGTCCGTGTCGTCGTGTGGCAGGACTTATGCTGCGCCTACGAAATCCGACGTCAAACGGCTCAAGGACGCGACTGTGATTTTTCAGTTGGTTTGTGACACGAGCTGTGGACAGCAGATCGCGATAGACAATACCGGCGTCCGTGTCCAAAGGCCAAGAACCGGTTGCAATGCGGAGCCGACGTCTGAACGTCCGTCCAACGGGAGGGGCGAATGACGCTTGATGACCGACCGCTGCCCGACGTGGAAGGCCGTGGTCGACCCACCTCGGCTGTTCGACACTCGGGAGGCCGGACGTCTCTTGATGAAGTACAACGGCCGGTCGCTCGTGGCCCTCGCCGGCACGTGATCGAGCCGCCATAGGACATTCGAAGCGGCAGACAACCTTGAGTTCTGTATTTAATCCTAGGTCAGCGCAATCGAATTCGATATCGAGACCGCGTTCTCGCCCACCTGCACGAAATCGCGCTTCATCTCGACGTGCCATTGCAGGAAGTTGCGGCTGTTCGATTCGCCGGGAAACAACCAGTCGTGCAGCTCGATCATGATGACCGGGAACATGTTCAGCGCATCGCAATGGCGCGAAAACAGGTCCGACTCCGCGCCTTCGATATCGATCTTGAGAATGAACGGCGTCACGCCCGATGCGGGCATCACGTCTTCGAGGGTCAGCGCGTCGACGGCATAACCTTTCCCGATGGGCCGGTCAGCCGTGCGGAAGGCCCATTCGCCGCCGCCCGGATCGTTGAGATAGAGCGTGCCGCGCCTTGCCGCAATCGCGGCGTTCAGCGGCGTGATCAAGGGAAAAGTCTCCGCGTTCTTCTTGAGCACCGCGAAATTCGAAACATCCGGCTCGATTGCGACGATCTTCGCCTTCGGATACGTGAGCGCGTACCACACCGCGGCGGCGCCGATGTTGGCCCCGGCATCGACGATCAGCGGATTCTCGCAAGCCTCGTAGAACGCCGCGATCTCCTTCGCGCGGATCAGATGATCCGTGGCGTACTCACGGAGAAAAAAGATCTGTCTGCAAACCGAGCGATCCGCCGGGCAAGGCCGATATTCGAAGCGCCTGTTGCCCGGGAGCACGAGACCGTGTGTGCCGTATCGGACGGTCCCCCACGCATCGGTCGGTCCCGGGGAAGGCCGAAGCAGGCGCAGGAGCCCTGGCGGCATCATGTCTTTAACGACATACTTGATGAGATCTTGCATGCGCGTCCTCGAAAGAAGGTTGGAAGCACGTTCGCAGGCATCCGGCCTATTTTCGTCTGTTCAAAGGGAGCCCGTCTGGAATCCAGTATCCCCCTAATTTTTTTGACGTTCAACCCTTGGTCCGGTGCCGGCGGTAAAGGCTTTCATCAGGTGATATTCATCGGTGCGAGTCTCGACATCACGGCGCGCATCCAATCAATTTTTGCATTTCGCCTGAGAGCGTGGGCTAGCTAGGCCGCTCGGGACCGCGGCCGATGGCGATTGTACGAAATCAGATCGATGGCTACTCAATGTTAGCCGCGGATCGCAAACGTCCGCTGCCAGAAGAGCACACGACATTGGAATGTCCACGCGAAAGCGAAGGCGAATGACCCTTGATGGCCCAGAGCGTGTCAAAATGCGTAGACACCGGAAATTAACGAAACCTGTCTTGCCGCAGGTCGCGACTTTTCGATTGCGGCGACCGGGCGTCAAATCAAAGCCGAAAGTATCGCGACCGCGCAGCACCTTCCAACGGGCGTCACGCCCGCATCGCCGTCATCACCGCTTCTGAACCGAGTAGCTTGATCACTCGCTTCATGTTGTACGCCAGCACGTGCAAGCTCATTTCCGTGCTCACACGTTCGATGGTCCGCGTCAGGAAATGAGTGGCGCCCATCCATGCCTTGATCGTCCCGAACGGATGCTCGACAGTCTGTCGCCGGATGCGCATCATCTCAGGGGCGTGATCAAGTCGCGCCTGCATCTCGTCAAGAACAGCTTCGTGTTCCCAGCGTGCCACGCGACGTTGAGGGCCTGGCGTGCAGTCCCCTTTTAGCGAGCATTGCTGGCAATTCGAACTCCAGTACTTGCTGATCTTCAGACCGCGCTCAACAGTTGAAAATCGCCAGATGAGCCGATCGCCTGCCGGGCACCGATATTCGTTCGTTTGTGCGTCGTAAATGAAGTCATCCTTGCCGAAGCGACCATTAGCCGTTGCGCTCGATGTCACCGACTTCGGAATGAACACGCTTATTCCGGCCTCATGGCATGCAAGTATCTCCTCGCTCTTGTAGTAGCCCCGATCCGCAACTGCAGTGAGCTTGTCGACGGCCATCTCTGTGCGGGCAAGCTTCGCCATCGACGTCAACTGATCACGATCGAGGCCATCATTGGTAACGACATGCGCGACAATCAAATGGTGCTTCGTGTCAACCGCAGTCTGGACGTTGTAGCCGACGACCCCCGTTCCTCGTGTCTTCATCGAACGGGTATCTGGATCCGTGAGCGATACCTGTTTGTCGGGTGCTGCGTTGAGTTGGACCTCGATCTCCTTGAGGCCTCGCATCTGTTCCTTCAAGGCCGCAATCTTGTCTTGCAATCGCTCTGTCCTGACCTTTGCGATGGCAGGCTCCTGACGATCCGCTGTGTCCATCGCATCGAGATAGCGAGCGATACTTGACTCGATGTCGCGCATGCGTCGTTCAAGCTTCGCGCTCGTGAAGTTACGGTCACGGTGGTTCACCGCCTTGAACTTGCTGCGGTCAATCGCAACGATCGCTTCGGCGAAGAGGTCCAGACGCTGGCACAGCACCACGAACTGACGGCAGACGCTACGGATCGCTTTGCCGTTGTCCTTGCGGAACCGCGCAATGGTCTTGAAGTCCGGTGCCAGGCGGCCCGTGAGCCACATGAGTTCGACGTTGCGCTGGGCCTCGCGTTCAAGGCGACGGCTCGATTGGACCCGGTTCAGGTAACCGTAGATATAGATCTTGAGCATCACCTCGGGGTGATACGACGGCCGACCTGTCAACGCTGGTTCGACGCCTTCAAACCCAAGCTAATGAAGATCAAGCTCATCTATAAAGACATCAACTACGCGCACGGGATTTGTGTCCGTCACGTAGTCATCGAGCGCTTCAGGGAGGAGAAAGCTTTGCGTACGATTGCCGCCTTGAACGAACCGTTTCATCTTGCTCATCCCTCGCTATCGGATGGCAAATTTTAGCGCTCCAAAAAGCGTTTTGACACAATCTGGGCCGCACCCGGCCGGATGGCGACCGTCTCAGTTCGCCCCACTCCGGGCCAAACTCCAGCCGCGAAATGAAACTACCTTCCGCAGCGAGACGACGCGCACATGCTCCCAGATACGAGCGGCCGCGGCCCTGCACCTGCATCAAATGCGCTCGCCAACACGAGCAGGGCACCGCCGGGAACCCTATCCGCTTACGCGCCGGCACCCGTCTCATCGAAGAATGAGGTTTTGTCCGTCCCGTTCGCTTTGGCGCGATACATCGCGCTATCGGCCTGGCGCATCAGGGCGTGTACATCAAGACGTCCGTCCGCGCTATTGGCACCGAGCATGCGCACGCCAATGCTGGCCGATACGGCGACGGGATGACCGCCGATCTCTCGAAGCCCATGAAGGATGTCGTGAATACCGTCGGCAATCGCGCGCGCGCCGGCGTCGCCATGCACGTGGCGGGCGAGCACCGCGAACTCGTCGCCTCCCAGGCGGGCAACCGTATCGCCGCGGCGAATGCGTGTCTGCAGACCGTTGGCGAAGCACTGCAACAGTTCATCACCCACCGCATGCCCATAAGCGTCATTGACGTACTTGAAGCCGTCGAGATCGATGAACAGCAAGACAGACTGTCCTTTATCGTCGTCTCGCGCCGCAGTCGCTTTAGCGATCGCCTGCTCGAGGCGAGTGCGGTTGCTGAGTCCTGTCAGAGGGTCCGTCGCAGCCTGCCGTTCGAGCCGATGCACGAGGGCCATCAAGTACACGGAAGTCGCCGCGATGCTGAGCATGACGCCCAATCCCATCGCGAGGTTTTCTCTCCACCACGGCTCGACGTGCATCAAAATCACGACGCCTGCAAGCGCAACTGCACATGAAAATAGCAACGGCCGCTTGCCGTGGCGGCAACCGGCACCCACAAGGAACCAGAACACGACCCAGAGCAAGGGCAGCGCCACGCGCCCGCCGAGCGCCAGGGCAGTCATGACAAGCGCCTGGTCTGCAATGGTGGTGACCGTCAATCGAAGGCGCGGCCGAACTGTCGCGGCGGTCGCGGCTATGTATGTCACCACGCCGAATACAACGTATGCGAAAACCACGCCCAGAGTGTCATACGCGGCGGCCGTGCGTTGGAGCGCGGCGACGGCGATATAGCCGATCAACACGACCATGCCCAAGCATATCCGGAGGAGCGCCTGCTCCTTCTCAGGTTGTCCGCGAAAGACACCTAGAAACGTTTGCTCATGCCAACGCTGCGCGCCCGGCCGCTCCATGCCGTGTACCCCGTCAATATTGTCTTTTGCAGAGCGGGCATTCTATCGCTTTTGCCGGCGACCAATGCTTCTTGCCGCTCTCTCCGTCCGCTTCCGAGGGTTGAACGGCCATTCCTGCCGCCGCGGCGACCGACACACATCCCCGCCTGAAGCGAAATCAGCAAGCACCGGGTGCATGCCCAAGTACCGGTTGGTCTTTCGAAACGCGCTGCTACCATTAGGCTGTGTTGTGCGGTATGGCGGCCTTCGCGCCTTGCCTGGTCGCAACAACCTGCGTTCCGCGACAACGACTTTCCACGAACCATGTTTCGGGAGGGTTCATGTTGCGTCATTCATCCAGACTGGCGATCCAGTCGCCCCCAACCCCACGCAATGGGCTGTGCTTTACGCTGGCGTATGCCGGCGCGGCACTCATCGCGCCTCGGTCGCGGCCTTCCGCGTGGAAGCGTGTTCTGCGCCCGCTGCCGCTTGCGCTATGGGTGCCGCTCGCGCTCACCGCGTGGTGCGTGTCGATGGCCCACGCGGCCGGACCGCTGCCGCAGGGCGGCGCCTTCGTCCGGGGCCAGGGCGCGATGACGAGCGGCACCACTTCGCTAAGGATCGACCAGTCCTCGTCCCGCGGCGTGATCGACTGGCACAGCTTCTCGATCGGCAACGGCAACACCGTCGCCTTCAACAACGGGTCGGGCGCAACACTGAACCGTGTCACGGGCGGCGATCCGTCATCGATTCTCGGCAAGCTCACCGCCACCGGCAGCCTCTACCTGATCAATCCGCAAGGCATCGTCGTGGGGCCCTCGGGCGTTGTCAGCACGGGCGGACGTTTCCTCGCGTCCACCCTGGATATCTGCAACGACGCCTTCATCAACGGCGGCGATGCACTGACGCTGTCGGGCAAGTCGGACGCGAGCGTGATCAACCTCGGCAGGATCAGCTCCAGCGGCGGCGATGTGTTCCTGATCGCGCGTCAGGCAGTCGTCAACGCGGGCACGGTAAAAGCGCCCAGCGGCACGGTGGAACTGGCGGCTGGCGAGACGGTGCTGTTGCAGGACTCGGCCAACAGCAGGCAGGTGTTCGTGCAGGCAGGCAGTCACGGCACCGTCGTCAACGAGGGGCGCATCAAGGCCGCGCAGGTCAGTCTTCAGGCTGCCGATGGCAACGTCTATGCGCTCGCAGGCAGCGGCACCCGGATCCGCGCGACGGGCACGGCCACCCGGGATGGCCACGTCTGGCTGATCGCGGACAGCGGCCTCGTCAGGCAGCAAGGCAAGATCGCGGCAACGAATGCCGACGGCAGCGGCGGAACGGTCGACACGCAGGCGGCGCAGCTGGCGTTCGGCAGGCACGCAGCCGTTCACGCCGGGCAGTGGAATCTTTCAACGCCTGCTTTCACGATCGATGATGCTACGGCACGGACGTTGCAGCGCAGTCTGAGCGCGGGCACCTCGGTCGATGTCACGACCACCGGTGGCAACGGCGCAACGGGCGAACTGGGCATCGCTTCGAGCCTGCGCTGGCAGGGCCCGGCTTCGCTCACGCTAGAGGCATATCGCAATGTCTCAGTCACGAGCGGCACGACGATCACAAACGACGGCGCGGGCAATCTGACCTTGCGCGCCGACACTACGGGCGTCGACAACGGTGGCAGCGTCTCCAACCTTGGCACCGTGGACTGGTCGAAGAGCACCGGCATCGTGAGCCTTCTCTACGACATGAACGGCCGCTACAGCCCCGGCACGCTGCTCGGCAACGCTTCGTGGACCGCCCCGGTCTACAGCGGGCTGGTCACCCAAATCACCGGCTATAAGCTCGTCAATTCGCTGACCGATCTGCAGAACATATCGCTCGACCTCGCCGGCAACTACGCGCTCGGCAAGGATATCGACGCAAGTGCGACGAATGTCGCTTCCAATCCCTCCGGCGGCGTCGAGTTCGTCTCGCTGGGCAGCGCAGCGACCCCGTTCACGGGACAGTTCGATGGCATGGGACACGTCATCGCCCAGTTCAGTCAGGATGAGTTTCACCTGCCGTCAGGGGCCCGGTCGAGCGGCCTGTTCGGCGAGATCGGGACTGCTGGCGTGGTACGCAACGTCGGCATGACGAATAGCCGGCTCACGGCCTTCCAGGACGCTGACTTCAACGATCCCATTACCATCACCTACGGGATCCTGGCGGGCCGCAACCTGGGCTTGATCACCTACGCGTACACGACCGGCAGCCGCTCCGCCCCCCACTATGGCAACGTTCCGATCGGCGGCCTGGTGGGCATGAACGACGGTCTTATCGAGCGCTCGTGGAGCAGCGCTTCCGTGGGCGACGCGGGCGAGGCAGGCGGGCTCGTCGGTATCAACGTCGGACGGATCGTTCAGTCGTTCGCAACCGGCATTGTCAGCACCGACATATTCGGCGTGCCGGGCGGCCTCGTCGGCGTGAACAGCGGTACGGTGTCGCAATCCTATGCAACGGGCTCCTCGTATGGCGAGCTGAGCGCGGGCGGCCTCGTGGTTAGCAATACCGGCGTGATCGAGCAGTCGTTCGCGACGGGGCTGGTTCAAGGCTATTGCTGCATCCCGCCGGGCAACCCCAGCAGTTTCGGCGGCATCGCAGCGTATAACCAGCCGGCCGCCAACGGGACGATCGCAACGAACGTCTACTGGGACAAACAGACGACGAACCAACCCGTCAGCGCCGGGACCGGCGACCAGTTGCCCGCGTCGAACGGCCTCACCACTGCTCAGATGAGCAACCCGGCCAGCTTCGACGCATCGTGGGACTTCAGCCCGACCGGCGTGTGGGTCATGCCGGCCGGCGCGACCCATCCGATCCTGCGCTGGCAACTGGCCCAGTAGGCGCTGCTGAGAACCCGCGGCCTGCACGAGCAGGGCTCCGCCGCGTCACCTGCCCACACGCGCCGCGGCACACTCACAGCCATGTGAATGAGGGCAGACGTCGAATAACCTTTAGCGCGTGCAGCCAACCGACGTCAGGCACAGGTCGTTGCAAACCGGCCAGTTCTCGACGGAGAAGGATCGTTAAATTCGGTGCCCGCATTGGTCGAATGCTGTTTTTTTGAGGATACTGCGCCGACACTTTTTATCTGGATCGTGCGGACCGCCATCACCTACATCGACTGCATTTCGCTGGCGCCTGGGGCCTGGGACCTGGGGCCTCAATCAGCATCAGGTCGAAATCGGCTCACCTAATCCTGGCCCGCTTGCAAGTGTCGAGCGAGTGCATGCGCGCAGCTCGCCGTTGCAGTTCGAGCCGGATCGATTCTTTGGGAGACGGTGCGGAAGCAGGAGGGATATCGTCCCTTGATATCAACTCCATATGGTCTATATACAAGCAGAGTGATTGTTGAAACCGGCAAGGAATTGGGAATGGACGACGCTACTTTCGGGGAGCAATTAGCTCCAAATGGAGACGCCGGGCTGCCTTGGTCAAGCAGCATCACGGTGGCGATGCGTGTGAACGGCCAGCCGCGGGCCGCTACGGTGAACCCGCGCGTCACGCTGCTGGACTGGTTGCGCGAAGACTCGGGTCTCAGCGGCGCCAAGAAGGGCTGTAATGAAGGCGCATGCGGCACCTGCACCGTGCTGGTCGACGGCAAGCGGATGAACAGCTGTCTGACGCTCGTCGTGCAATGTGACGGCTGCGAGGTCACGACTGTCGAAGGTCTGGCCGCCTCCGACGGGACGCTGCATCCGGTACAGCAGGCATTTATCGAGCACGATGCCTTTCAGTGTGGCTATTGCACGCCCGGGCAAATCGTCTCCGCGGTCGCCTGCATCGCTGAAGGGCACGCGACCGATGAGGCGAGCGTTCGCGAATGGATGAGCGGCAATCTGTGCCGCTGCTCTTGCTATCCGCAGATCGCGGCGGCCGTGCTCGATGCCGCCGGCGCGGCCGGGCACGAACGATGAAAAACTTCGAATACGCGCGTGGCGCAACCGCGCAACAGGTAGTCGCGTCGTTGGCGGCGGGCAACGTGGCGATCATCGCGGGCGGTACGGAGCTGCTCAACTGGATGCGGCTCGGCATCGCAGCGCCCGATCGCGTCATCGATGTCGGTGGACTCACAGGTCTCGTTCGTATTGTGCGCGAGCGTGACGATCTGGTGATCGGCGCGCTGACGGACCTGAACGTGATCGGTGAAGACGCGCTCGTCGGCGCCCACGCGAGCGCGCTGGCTCAAGCCTGTCTGCTCGCCGCCTCGGCGCAGGTGCGCAACCGCGCGACGCTCGGCGGCAATGTGATGCAAAAGACGCGATGCGCTTATTTTCGTTCGGAAGCGCCGTTGCCATGGGGCTGCAACAAGCGCAATCCCGGGTCGGGCTGCCCCGCGCGCAATGGCATCAACGAACGGCATGCAATTTTTGGCTGGACCGATGCATGCGTCGCGGTTCAACCGTCCGATCCGGCTGTGGCACTGGCTTGTCTGGATGCGACAGCTGAGGTCATCGGGCCGAACGGCGGTCGAATGATCAAGATGACGGAGTTCCACCTGACGCAGCAGGAAGCGGCCGGCATGGGCGGCGATGCCGCCCGGCTCGAGACGAGACTGGCTGCCGACGAAGTGATCGTCTCCTTTCACATACCCATCCGCGCGGACGCACGATCGGCCTACGTAAAAGTCCGCGAGCGCGCCAGCTACGAATATGCGCTGGTCTCGGCAGCCGCATCCGTGGAGCTCGATCGGGATCGCATTGTGTCGGCGCGCATTGCACTTGGCTCGGTGGCGCAACGTCCGTGGCGCCTTCCAGCCGCGGAGGTGTCGCTGGCCGGGCAGGCGCCGACCAAGGAAGTGGTCACGCCGATTGTCGACGCGGCAATGAGCGACGCCCGGCCGCTCGCTCACAATGGCTACAAGGTGACGATGGCGCGCAATGCCGCGGTGCGTGCGTTACTGACGGCAGCAGGGCGATCATGAGCATCGGCACGGCGGTCTCCCGCGTGGAAGGCCAGGCGAAGGTCACGGGACAGGCGAAATTCGCGGCTGACAACACGCCGCCCGGCACGCTTCATGCGGCGTTGGTCGGCGCGCCCGTTGCGTCGGGCCGGCTGATCGACGTGGATGCCACCGCGGCACTTACCTTACCGGGTGTGGTGCGGGTGCTTACCGCGCACGATATGCCGCGATTCGGTGCGGTTCAGCCGCCAGCGGCGGTGCTCGCGCTGCCGTTGCAAAACGACGCGATTCGGTACGAAGGCGAGCCGGTCGCAATCGTGCTTGCGGAATCCATCGAGGCGGCGGAAGCCGGCCGCGATGCCGTGCTTGTCCGTTGCGAGCGCGACGACCCCATCCTTCCCGGCGCCGCGACGCCCGAGCCGCCGCCCGAGCCACGCATGCTCGGCGACGATCTGGAGATGGGCGACGTCGATGCGATTTTCGGAACTGCACACGCAAGCGTGGCGGCGACGTATATTCAAGCCGCGCGTCACCACAATGCGATGGAGACATCGGGCACCGTTGCGCGATTCGAGCACGGCAAGCTCACGCTGTGGGATGCGGTTCAGGCGAGCGAGAATGTGCCGCTTGTCGTAGCCGCGGCACTCGGCATGAGGCCGGACGACATTCACGTGATCGCACCGCACACGGGCGGCGGGTTCGGCTCGAAGGGATATGTGTGGCCGCACCAGATTCTTGCCGCCGCCGCGGCACGCGTCGCGGGGCGGCCCGTGAAGCTTCATCTGCGGCGTCACGACCAGTTCGTCTGCGTCGGCTATCAGCCGTGGGTGAAACAGGACATCAAGCTTGCGGCAACGGCAGACGGCCGGCTCAGCGCCATCGATCACGAAATCGTCAATTCGAGCGCGATTGCGGACACGCATCTGGAGCCCGCAAGCGAAGCAAGCAAGACGCTTTATGCGTCGCCCGCCATTCGCACCAAGCAGTGGCTGGAGCGGCGCAACATCAACGTGCCCACGCCAATGCGCGCGCCGGTGGAAGGTCCGGGGCTATGGGCGCTCGAAAGCGCGATGGACGAACTCGCCGTGGCGCTGAAGATCGACCCGCTCGATCTACGACTGGCGAACTACGCCGAGGTCGATCCGCATACGAACAAGCCCTGGTCGTCAAAAAAGCTTCGCGAGGCGTATGAGGAAGGCGCGCGGCTTTATGGCTGGCGCACGCGCGGCGAGACGCCACGACGAGACGGAGCGTGGCGCATCGGACATGGGATGGCGACGAGCTCAATGGGCAATTTCCGCTTTCCCGGCGGGGCGCGCGTGCGCCTGAGGTCCGACGGCACGGCGCTGATCGAGGCGAACACGCACGATATCGGCACCGGCACGCAGACGGTCTTTTGCCAGATCGCGGCCGAAGAGCTGGGCTTGCCGATCGAGAACGTGTCGATTGTGTGGGGCGATACCAACCTTCACCCGGCGAGTCCCGTCTATGGATCGAGCGCCACGGGCAGCACGGGAAGCGCGATCGCACTGGCTTGCCGGGAAATCAACGCGAAGCTCGATGCGCTCGGCGGGAAAGACGTTCGCGCGAGCCTGCGGCGGGCTAATCTACCGGAGATGGTCGCGGACGGTGCGTTCACGCTTCCGGGTGGCGCCAGCTTCAGCGCGGACGGCGACGGTACGCCATACGCGATGCGGACGTGGGGTGCGATCTTTGTCGAAGTAGGCGTCGATCCCGAGCTTGGCCTCGTGCGCTTGCGCCGGGCGGTGGGTGCCTATTCCGCGGGCCGGATTATCAATCCGAAAACGGCGCGAAGCCAGATGACGGGCGCGATCATCTGGGGTTGGGGCAAGGCGACGATGGAACAAAGCGTGCAGGAGCCCAATACCGGTGGCTGGCTCGCGAAGAATCTGTCGAACGTGGCGGTCCCGGTGAATGCGGACATTCCGCTCGATATCAAGATCCACTTCGTCAGTGAGTATGATCCGCATGCAAGTGCGATCGGTACCCGCGGCATCGGAGAACTCGGCGCGACCGGCGTGGATGCCGCAGTGGCCGCAGCCGTCTACGACGCCATTGGCTTGCGTGTGCGCGACCTGCCCATTTTGCCGGGCAAGATACTGGCAGGCCTTTCGGGTCAGCACGCCGCTGCGGGATAGCAATGCGGCTCGGTCGTGAGTTGAGTGCTCAGGACGGACGGCACCGCAGTTTTGCGCGGATATTTTCAGTTAAGCGAAAGATGATCATCGAGTCATTTTTTGCTTAACTTGTCACAACCCCGCACACACCGAAACCCCGCATACACATACTGGTAATGCGGCTGAAACCAGTTGCGAAATTCCGGCCGCAGCATGCACAGCGCGGTACGCGCCGAGCCGCCCTTCAGCACGTAGTGCTGCCCATCGAAGAAGTTGGCCGAATAGCCGGGATAGAACGGAAACGCTTCGAAGCCCGGCAGCGCTTCGAAAAGCGTCGAGGTCCATTCCCAGCCGTTGCCGAACTGACCTTCCGCGCCGAACGTGCTGACGTTGTCCGGATGCGCGTCGACGGGCCGTGGATCCCAACTGCGGAAATCGAAGTTCCCCCATGCCGCTTGCGGCGCACCGTGCGCCGCGCGTTGCCATTGCGCCTCGGTCGGCAGGGTTTTGCCGGCCCAGCGCGCGTAGGCGCTCGCTTCGGCGTGGCTCACGTAGACGGGCCAGTCGAGCGGCAAGGGCACGTCGTCGAACATCGTGCGCAGCGTCCATGCGGGGCGACCGTCTTGCGCCGTGCGTTGCGACCAGCCAGCGGGATGCTCGATGCGCTCCGCTTCCTTCCATGCCCAGTCCTTCGGCGACCACCACTTCGGCTCGCGATAACCGCCGTCTTCGATGAACTCGAGGAACGCACCGTTCGTGACCATGTATCGATCGATCTCGAACGCGGGCACGTCCACGCTCATTTCGCCGAACTCATTATCCCAGCCGAAGCGGCCGGCCTCGCGCGGCATGCCGAGCACGGCCGTGCCGGCCGGCACGCTGACCATCGACGACAACGCGTCGCGCTGCTCATCGCTCGTCACCACCGGCTCGCGCAACGCGGTGTTCTTCTGCGCGAGAGGCAACTGATGGAGCATGTACGCGAGCGTTTCCGCATGCATCAACCGATGCTCGATCGCGACGTTCAGCAGCTGCACGGCCGCCTCGTCGTGCGCCGGGCTGCCGAGTTCGTCGAGCGCGGTGTCGATCTGCCGGCGCGCGCGCGTCGCATACTCGCGCACGGCGGCGAGCGACGGCCAATCGCCGGGTTGATCGGTGGGAAAGCCGCCGTCTACCGGATCGATGCCGAAGGCGAACAACTGGTCGAGTTCCGGCGCGAAAGCCGGCAGATCGAACAGACGCTGGTCGAGCAGATTGCGATCGAACGCTTCGAGATGGCCGATGTAGAACACGACGCGGTGACGTTCGCGGATCGGCCGTTCATAGAGGTGGTCGGGTTTGACGATCGCAAACAGGTCGTCGGTGACTTGACGCGCGTCGAGCAGGCGCTGCACGAGCGGACGATGCGGGACAGGGTCGCGATTCATTGGGGCCGGGTCTCCATGCAACACGGTTGCCGTGGGGGGGGGGACGGTCTGAAAACTCTACCCGCTCGCAGGCGGCGTGCCAAGACTAACAGCGCGACCGTCCAGGCCACTCTGGCCGCTAGATCTGCCGCAAGCCTTCGAGATCGACGATGTGAATGTGCTTGCCCCGCGTGTCGATCAGGCCGCGTTTTTGAAATCTTGACAGGGTACGGCTGACCGTTTCGAGCGTCATGCCGAGGTAGCTGCCCATGTCCTCGCGCGTCATTCGCAGATTGAATTCCGACCACGAGTAGCCGCGCTGCGCATTGCGCTGTGACACGTCCAGCAGGAAGGCGGCGACGCGTTCGTCGGCGGACAGCGAGCCGAGCACCATCATCTGCGCGGCTTCGCTGACGATCTGCGCGCCCAGTAGCTTGTGCATGCGCTCCTGGATCGAACTGATTTCGCGACACAGCAGCTTCAGCGCGCTATAGGGAACGATGCACACCGTGCTGTCTTCCAGCGCGACGGCGCTGCACGCATGGAGGTCCGCGCTGATGCCGTCGAGCCCGAGCGGCTCGCCGGCCAGACGCAGCCCGGTGACCTGCTCGCGGCCGTCGCGGTGGACCATCACAGTCTTCATCGAGCCGGAGCGCACCGCGTAGATATTGTCGAAGCGGTCGCCGCTGCGATACAGCGCTTCGCCGCGCGGCACCGAGCGCGCCGAACAGATCAGCGTTTCGAGCTTCGGCAGTTCCTCCGCCGACAGCCCCTGCGGCATGCAGATCTCACGCATCGAACAGCTGGAGCAGCGCGCGGCGGTACGTGCGGCTGCGCGTGCCGCCACGGCCTCGCGGTTGCCGGCGGAGCGGGTCGAGGAACGGGTCACAGCAGTAGGATTGAGCATGTTCGATTATTGGTAGTGGTGAAATTGTCCCACCCGCTATGACCCGCAACTGGCGGCAAAGTGACACGTTCGCTGCTCGGCAGTCCGAGCAACGGCGGTGCTCTGACGAAGGTGAGAAGGTGAGCCGCCGCGGCCTATATCGACGTCGCCCGTCGACGGGTAGCGTGGCTCGATTCCGGCAAGGCAGGGCGTGGCGTGCCGCCCTGCGCCTGATGAAAGAGTCAGGCGGGTTCCTTGTCGGTGCCCGCGGCGGACGGTACCAGCAGAACCGGAAGAGTGGCCTGGCGCACGCAGCGTTCAGCGACGCTGCCGAGAATCAGCCGCTGAAAGCCACGCCGGCCGTGCGTGCCCATCACGAGCAGGTCGGCGTTGAATTCGGCGGCGGCCTGCAGCACGATCTCGGCGACATCGCCGAGCGACGAAGCCTCGGAGACCGCCGGGTTGCCCTTCACACCTTGCTCGGCCATCACTTTCGAAAACTCGGCACGCAGCTCCTGGCCTTCCTCGATCAGGCGGTTGCGCAGGATCGACGGGTCGTAGCCGGGCGCCTCGAAGTACATCGGCGTGTTTTCGACGACATAAAATGGCCGCAACACCGCGCCATTCGATTTGGCGAGATCGAGCGCCGCTTCGAACGCACGGCGCGAGGTATTGCTGCCGTCGACCGCTACAAGGATGCGTGTGTACATATCGGCTCCGCGTCAAAAATGCGTCTGCCACATTGCTAGCCGCGGCAGGTTTATTGATCTTTTATACCAATGAAGCTTAGATGATTGCCGGAAAAGATGCACCGGACCAGGATGTAAATCAAACATTTGCCAAATATTCCGGCGCGGCGCGGACAAAATGGCGGGCGCGGCGGCGTGCGCGAAGCGGCCTGGCATGCTTGCAACCCGTAAAGCTTTGCTGAAGCCGAAACAGGGTTGGCCTTACAATCAAGCCATATTCAGACAAGCTGGCCAGTCCGCTGATGAACGATCGAAAAACCAAGGGCTTACCCGAGCAGATCTACGGCGACATTCTCAACCGCATCCTCGAAGGCGAGTACAAGGAAGGCGAGCGATTGCCGACCGAGCACGCGCTGGCGGAGCGTTTCGCCACGTCCCGACCGACCGTGCGCGAAGCGCTCGCGCGATTGCGGGCCGACGGCATCATCTCGACGCGGCACGGCTCTGGCACGACCGTCGCGCGGCGCCCCGATCCGGACGTACGCCGCTTCGCGCCGCTCGAAACGCTGTCCGATATCCGCCGCTGCTATGAGTTTCGCATCGTGACCGAGGCGGGCGCGGCCGCGCAGGCAGCGCTGAAGGCCGACGCCGACGACATCGCCGCGATCCAGCACGCGTGGGACGAGCTCGAGCGCATCATCGAGGCGCAGGGGATCGGCGCGAAGGATGACTTCCTGTTTCATCAGGCGGTCGCGCGCGCGTCGAAGAATCCGTTTTTCATCACGGTGATGTCGTTCATCGAGGAACAGATTCTGTTCAGCATGAACCTGTCGCGCAATCTGTCGCTCGTCAAGACGGTGGAGCGGCAGCGGCTGGTGCAGGCCGAACACATGGCGGTGCTCGACGCAATCCGCCGCAAGGACGCGGCGGGCGCGGGGGCCGCAATGCGCGCGCATCTCGAGAACGCGCTGGAGCGGATGTTCGGTTCCTGAGTCCGCGCGTGGGTGAAGGCGTCGCGACTTTTGTCAGGCCGCGCTTCGGCGCGGCTCAAGCAGCGACGGCGACCGGCCCGAACAGCGAGGTCAGCGTTTTCGCGCTCACCGCGACGTCGAGCGCGACGGCCCGCTCGATGCCAATCTGCAGCGGCGGCCCGAGCCGGCTGATGTCGAGGCCGGCACGGCGCAGCATGCGCTCAATCGGCGTGGTGGTCACCGTGACGTAATGCGTGATGCCCATGCGCTGCGCGAAGCGCATCACTTCCTGAATTGCGCGGATTGTCATATCCGTGAAACCAAACGACTGTTCCTCACCGCCGGTTTCGATCGCCCAGCGGCTCAGTTCCCAGATATGTCGCCCGACCGGCGCGGCCGCGCCATGCAGTAGCTGCGGGAAGGTGTCTTTCAGCATGTTCGGACCTTCGGTCGGCATCAGGCGCCAACAGCCGCGCAACCGTTCGTCTTCGCCCTGAATCAGCATGTAGTACGGCCCGAGCGCGTCGTAGCCGTCTATCTCCATTCCCGCGATGGTCGGAATTTCCCAGCCGAGCCGGCCGTGAAAGACACGGGCGCGCAAGCGGTACATCTCGTTGATCAGTTCGTTGTCGAATTCCTGCCGGAGTCCAATTCGGATCGTGGTTTGCATGACGTTCTCCTGTACGCGTTGGGGGGCTGCCAGATACGCAGGAAAACTTATGCATTCTGAATCTTTGCGCCACCTACCTACCTGGATAGGTGTGGATGCTTATCGGGTATATCAGAATTCAGACTCGTCTCCGCCCCCAACCTACAAGGGTCCAAAATGGAACTCCTCGACAATCACTGGCAACCGCAAACCCACCTCCAGGCGCGTCCTTCGGAGGTCTCTTCGGCAGTGGATCGGGTTCTGATCATTGCCTATCGGAAGAAGAAAAAAGAGAGCCAGCGCCGTTTCTGGGCTCGCTTCGGCGTCACGCAATCGCGCGGCAGCCGCTTCGAGTCGGGCGCGGAGATCCCGGCGCCGGTGTCGATCCTGCTGGGTCTGTACTTCATGAAGACCGTGTCGGACGCCGATCTGGGTCGCGCCGAGCGTGTGATGTACAGCCGCGACGCGGCCGCGCTGCTCAACCCGGGTCAATAAGCCCAAGCTGCGCCGCGATCACGGCTGCCGCACGCCGCGAATTCACGCCGAATTTCGCCCTGATGTTTTTCATATGGAAGTTCACCACCGCTTCCGAGCAACTCAGGATGTGAGATATCTCCCACGTGGATTTGCCGCGTGCGGTCCATTTCAGACATTCTCGCTCGCGCGGCGTGAGCTTCGGCATCAAGGTCTGCGCATGTGAATTCAGATGCTGTTTGCTGGTGTCGATCACCAGGTCGCGCAACAGCACGAGGTTCGGCAACGCGGCGTTCACATGGCGTCTGAACCCGTCTGACGGCTTGTCGTCATTGACGAAGCACATCATGCCGGCTTCCTGATTCGGCCCATGAATTGGCAGCGTCACGCCCGCGCCGAGGCCGTACGAGCGAGCTTCCTCATACAGGGATTGCTGCGCCGGGCTGGCGAAAATCTCAGGCGTCCAGACCAGCGGCGATGAGCGTGACAGGCAGTGTGCGACCGTCGGATCGATATGCACCATGCCTTGCTCGTCGTACGTCTGGCGCCATGCCGGTGCGTAAGTGCTGCGCAGGTAAGCGTCCTCGAGACGCATGGTTGGCCGCGGCAGCATCGCGACCAGAATCTTGTCGAAGCCCCACGTTTCGGCAAAGCCCGTAATCACGCCGAACCATTCCGCCTCGTCGGCGGCGTCCAGTAGCGGTGCCATCTGCTCGATAAAGTGTAGCGACAATTTTTGGGCTCTCTCAGGCTCGCAAACATCCCGTTCGCGGTTATTGGCAGACAAACTTCGGTCCGCTCTTTTGGTCCGCATAATCTATCACTAAAAACTCGAACGCAATGCGCCGGTGCTCCGCGGGGTAAACGATAGCCGCCACGTGATAGCAACGCCGGCGTCGCCTATTATTATGCTGATTGAAATAAATCTTTAACCCGGCCGGGCTTCTCGGGTGCGCGGCGCGGCTAATCGGCATCCGGCGACAGATTTTAATATGTTTCGTTGACAGCATTATTTCGTCGCGCTTTAAAATAAATCGCATTTACTCGATTATCCGGGAAAGCGGGTTATTGCTCGCCGTGTCCTTGTTGCCCAAAAAAAAGCCTGCGCCGATTCCGCTGGCTGCGGGCCCGCTTCATTGTTATACAAAAGGAAATTTCGTGATCGGCTCCCGCGCAATTCGCCGCCGACGGCATGCTGGGCGATCGTCACGCGCAGGTTGTTTGACAACATTGCGATGCCGATGCTACCGTGAAACCTCCGCCTAGCGCGTTTCCGCGTCAACCATCATGAACGAATCACCGCTTAGCGACGGCGAGTTCGCCGCGTCGGTCATGGCCGTGCCGCCGCTCGCGCGCCGGGCCGACTACACGCTCGACCCTGCCCAGAATCTCGCGCTGATCCGCCATATCGAAGCGGGCGGCGTACGCACGCTGCTGTATGGCGGCAATGCGAACCTCTATCACGTCGCGGTCAGCGAATACCGCGAGCTGCTGGACCTGCTCGCCGAGGCCGCGGGTCCCGGGACACGGGTGATTCCGGCGCTGGGTCCCGACTACGGCAAGATGCTCGATCAGGCGCGCATCCTTGCGCAGACGCGTTACCGCACGGCGATGGTGCTGCCGCTCGGCGGCTTCACGACGCCCGAGGGCGTCGAGACGGGCCTCACGCGGATCGCCGACATGGCCGGCATGCCGCTCACGCTGTATATCAAGAGCGAAAACTACGTCGCTGTCGATACGCTCGCGCGGCTCGTCGAGCGTGGGACGCTGAGCGCGGTCAAGTATGCGATCCCGCGCGACAACCCCGCTGACGATCCGTATCTGCGCCGGCTGTTGCAACGCGTGCCGGCCGCGAAGATCGTATCGGGCATGGGCGAGCGGCCGGCGCTCGTGCATCTGCGCGAGTTCGGGCTCGCAGCGTGGACGACCGGAAGCGGCTGTATCGCGCCGAGCATGGTGATGGCGCTGCTGCGCGCGGTGCAAAGCGGCCGGAGCGCCGATAGCGCTGGTAGCGCCGATCACGACACCGCCCAACGTCTGCACGATGCGTTCATGCCGCTCGAAACGCTGCGCAACGACATCTCACTGATCCGCGTGCTGCACGATGCAATCACGTTCACGGGCCTCGCCGACATGGGGCCGCTGCAGCCGCTGCTCAGTTCGACACCGCGCGAGCATCATGCGAAGATCGCGCAGACCGCGCGCACGCTGCTCGCTCTCGAGCGCGAGTTCGCGCCCACCCAATCGAACCGCTCCGACACGCAGACAACCCCATGACCGATCACAGCCGACGCTATCCCGATCCCTCCATCCGTGTGTTCGATCCGCGCTTCAAGTCGTTGATCATCGCGTCGGCGTCGGTCGAATGCTTGCATCAGGGCACGCGCTGGTCGGAGGGGCCGGTGTGGTTCGGCGATGGCCGCTATCTGCTGTGGAGCGACATTCCGAACGACCGCATCCTGCGCTGGGACGAAACGACGGGCGCGGTCAGCACGTTCCGTCAATCGTCGAACAATGCGAACGGCCATACGCGCGATCGCGAAGGGCGTCTCGTCAGTTGCGAGCACCTGACGCGGCGTGTGACGCGCACCGAGTACGACGGCTCGATCACCGTGCTCGCCGATCGCTATCAGGGCAAGCGCTTCAATTCGCCGAACGACGTGGTCGTCAAATCGGACGGCTCGATCTGGTTTACCGACCCGACCTTCGGCATCGAAGGTTTCTATGAGGGCGAGCAGCAGCAGTCCGAGCTGAAGGCGTGCGTGTATCGGATCGACGGCCAGTCGGGCGAGGTGTCGATGGTCATCGACGACGTGCTCGCCCCGAACGGTCTCGCGTTCTCGCCGGACGAATCGCTGTTGTACGTGGTCCAATCGCGCGGCGAGCCGCGCAAGATCCGCGTATTCGATGTCGAGGCCAATGGCAAAGGCACGACGCTGTCGAACAACCGCGTGCTGATCGACGCGGGGCCGGGCACCCCGGACGGTTTTCGTGTCGACACGCATGGCAACTTGTGGTGCGGGTGGGGCATGGGCACCGACGAGCTCGACGGCGTGCGCGTGTTCAGCCCGCAAGGCGAGCCGCTCGGCCACATCGCATTGCCAGAGCGTTGCGCGAACGTTTGCTTCGGCGGACGGCATCGCAACCGTCTGTTCATGGCGGCGAGCCACGGGTTGTATTCGCTGTTCGTCAATACGCAGGGCGTGCGCGGAGGTTGAGCAGTTGTCCGCTAACCAGACAACATGTATTGCTACCGCGGCGAGGACTCGGGTTTGCCCTTAACCCGCGGTGCCGGGCATTGAACGACAAGGATTTCAGGTTAAACGAGCCATTTTCTCGCCCGACTCACACTCTCGACTATTTGCTTGACATCGGCTGTTGCGCTTCGCTATGTTCCCTTGGTAGAAAGACACCGCCCGCAACGCATCGACCAGCGGGCTTCCATACCAAGAAGCGAGGAGACGCAATGACTGTTTCGCACAGGTTGTCGTTCAAGCTGGTATCCGTCTGTATCGCCGCGAGCGCGGCGTTCACCCTTGCCGCCGCGCACGCGGCCGATCCGGTCACGATCAATATCGTCGACGTGGCCGGCGATCTTCAACTCACGCAGAAGGGCTTCGAGGCGTTCAAGGCGAAGAATCCGAATCTCGTCGCGAACATCACGTTCACGAACGCGCCTGCGCCGCAATTGCCCGGCAAGATCAAGGCGATGCAGGCCGCGGGCCGCTCCGACATCGACCTCGTTTTGACCGGCACCGACGCGCTCGCGGCCGGCATCGAACAGAACCTGTGGATCAAGCTGCTGCCCGACAACGCGGCGCAGTTCCCCGGCGTGCTCGACAAGTACGCGCCGGGCCCGCGCAAGATGCAGGATCTCGCGCAAGGCTACGGGCTCGAGGTCGCGTATATGCCAGCTGGTCCGCTGCTCGAATACAACCCGGCCAAGGTCAGCGATCCGCCGAAGACACCCGAGCAACTGCTGCAATGGTGCAAGGCCCACCCCGACAAGCTGATCTACGCGCGGCCGGCCAATTCCGGTCCTGGCCGCACGTTCCTGATGGGCTTGCCCTACGTGCTCGGCGACAAGGACCCGCAGGACCCCGTGCACGGCTGGGACAAGACGTGGGCGTTCCTGAAGCAGTTGAACGACTGCATACCGTACTATCCGGGCGGTACCTCGGCGGTGATGAAGGAACTGGGCGAAGGCACGCGCGACATGACCGTGACCGTGACCGGCTGGGACATCAATCCGCGCGTGCTCGGCATCGTGCCGGCCGAATTCCGCGTACAGCCGTTCGACAACATGACGTGGGTCAACGACGCGCACTACATGGTGGTCCCGAAGGGCGTGCCGAAGGAAAAGCTCGACGTGCTGTACAAGATGATGAACTTCATGCTGGAGCCCGCGCAGCAGGCGCTGACCTACGACGACGGCTACTTCTATCCTGGCCCCGCGATCAAGGGCGTCTCCGTCGAGCAGGCGCCCGCGCATAGCCAGGAGGTGCTGCAAAAGTATGGCCGGCCCGAATACGCGAAGTTGTTGGCCGATCGTCCGCATGCTTTGCCGCTGAATGCAGCAGCGATGGTCGCCGCCTTCAGGAAGTGGGATAGCGACATCGGCGCGCAGAAGACCCGTTAGGCCTTCTCCATTGCGACGGAAAACGAGGCGAAACGCAGCGCGGCGTGAGGTACCGCGGCGCTGCATGTTTTCAGCGATCACGCGCCTCGGCTTAACTGCCTGATGCGCCGCGCCCACCGCACGCGCGGCACTCGCTACATCCGTCGCCTCACGCGGACCAGGAAACCGCCATGAAGCATCACTTTGAGCAGTTGCGGCTCGATTCGGTGAGCCGCAGTTTCACCAACGCGCAAGGCCACGCGATCGCCGCGCTGCAGGGTCTCGATCTGACGATCCGGCGCGGCGAGTTCATCGCGCTGCTGGGGCCGTCGGGTTGTGGCAAATCGACGGCGCTGAACTGCATCGCCGGGTTGCAGCCGCTCACCGGCGGCGGCATCTGGCTCGACGAGCGGCGCATCGACGTGCTGCCGCCGGAAAAGCGCGGCTTCGGCATGGTGTTCCAGAACTACGCGCTGTTCCCGCATATGAGCGTGCTGGAGAACGTCGGCTTCGGGCTGAAAATGCGCGGCGTCGGCAGAAGCGAGATCGCGCGCCGCGCACGCGAGGCCTTGAAACTGGTGCAACTGACCGGGCATGAGCACAAGCTGCCCGGCCAATTGTCCGGTGGCCAGCAGCAGCGTGTCGCGATCGCGCGTGCGATCGTGATCGAGCCGCCGCTGATCCTGATGGACGAGCCGCTGTCGAATCTCGATACGAAGCTGCGCATCGAAATGCGCGCGGAAATTCGCCGCATCCATACGCAGCTCGAACGCGCGACGCTGTACGTGACGCATGATCAGGACGAAGCGCTGTCGATGGCCGATCGCATCGTCGTGATGAGGGAGGGCGTCGTGCAGCAGGTCGCGAGGCCGAAGGAGGTCTATACGCGGCCGCGCAATCTGCATGTCGCGCGCTTCATGGGTTATCGCAATGTCGCCGAGTTCACGCTGGAGGGCATGCAAGGCGATGGCGTCGTGGTCAGTGCTAACGGCGTGCGGCTCATCGGCACGCCGATGGCCGGGTTCGACGGCAAACGCGTGAGTGTCGCGCTGCGCCCCGAAGACATGGAGCGCGCCGAGCCCGGCGCCGACAACGCGTTCGAGGCGCTGATCGACGCGGTCGAGTACGGCGGCCACGATTCGCTGCTGCGCGTGAAGACCGCGTTCGGCGACGTGTGGGCGCGCGTGACCGGTGAATGCGCGGAGGGCGAGCGCATCACGCTGCGCGTGCGGCCGTCGTGCGTGCTCGTCTACGACGCCGAGGCCGCATGAACACGCCGACGCTTGTCCCCCCGCTTACGTCCCGCGCGCCGCGCGATGCCAAGGCCTGGCTCGTCGCGCCCGCGCTGCTCTTTATCGTCGCGCTGTTCATCTATCCGTTCGCGTATGGTCTCGCGCTGTCGTTCCGGCCGATGAACGGCGGCGGCGTGTGGACCAACTATCTGACGTTCTTCACCGACACGTCGATGTGGCCGACGATTCTCGTTACGCTGAAGCTGTCGGTGCCGGCCACGCTGATCAACGTCGGCGTGTCGGTGCCAGTCGCGTTCGCGCTGCGCCGCTACTCGCGGTATCAGAAGATCGTCACGACGCTGTTGGTGATCCCGGTGACGCTCGGCACCGTGCTGATCGCCGACGGCATGCTCACGTACTTCGGTCCGCACGGCTGGCTGCCGCAGGCGTTGCAGGCGCTGCATCTGTACACCCAAGAGGTGCGGCTCACGCACAACTTCACGGGCGTGTTGCTGTCGCTGATCGTGTCGGGCTTTCCGTTCGCGTTTCTGCTGACGCTGTCGTACGTGACCGGCATCGACCCGACGCTCGCAAGCGCGGCCGCGACGCTCGGCGCGAGTCCGTGGCAGCAGTTTCGCCGCATCTATCTGCCGCTGCTCGTGCCGGGGCTCACGATGGCCGCGTGTCTGTCGTTCGTGCAGGCGTTCTCGGTGTTTCCGTCGGCGGTGCTGCTCGGCGCGCCCGCGGGTCCGACGCGCGTGATGTCGATTGCCGCGGCCGAAGCCGCGTTCGAGAGCTACGACTATTCGCTCGCATCGGCGATCGCGATGGTGATGGGCTTCGTGCAACTGCTGGTGGTCGCCGCGCTGCTCGGCGCGCGCCGCTGGTTCTATCGTGGTCCAGTAACGGGAGGCAAAGGCTGATGACGACCGATCGTCGCGCGACGCAGCCCGACTGGTCCGCGTCCACCTCCGCTTCCGCGGCGCCTCAGCCGGGGGACGGCGCCCGCGAGCCAGCGCAACATGCGCGTCAGCGCGCGAATCTGCCGGGCCGCATCTGGCAGGTGCTGGTGTGGGCCGTGATGGCGTTCTTCCTGATCAACGTCGTGCTGCTGATTGCGACCGTCGCGGTGAATTCGATCGCGACGCGCTGGTTCGGCACCGCGTTGCCGCAAGGCTTCACGTTGCACTGGTATGCGCAGGCGTGGAGCGACTTCCAACTCGCGAGCGTGCTGTGGGTGACCGTGCAGGTGGTCGGCGCGGTCGTGCTGCTGTCGGTGCTGCTGGGCGTGCCGGCTGCGTATGCGCTCGCGCGCGCGCAATTCCGCGGCAAGCGCCTTGCGATGCTGATCTTTCTGCTGCCGTTGATGGTGCCGCCCGTCACCTACGGCATTCCGATGGCGACCGCGATGTACAAGGTCGGACTCGCCGGGACGCTATGGGGCGTGATTCTTGCGAATCTCGTACCGGCGCTGCCGTTCGTGATTCTGGTGATGACGCCGTTCATCGAGCAGATCGATCCGAATCTCGAAGCGGCCGCGCGCATTTTCGGCGCGAACACGTTCCGCTATTTCCGTTACGTGCTGCTGCCGCTGCTCGTGCCGGGCATGCTGGCGGCGGGGCTGCTCGTGCTGGTGCGCACGATCGGCATGTTCGAGCTGACGTTTTTTACGGCCGGTCCGGCCACGCAAACGCTGGTGGTCGCGTTGTACTACGCTGTGTTTTCGACCGGCGTGCGCGCGCCGCAATCGATCGATGCGATGGCGATGATCTATATGGCGATCACGTTGGTCTGGGTGCTGATCGCACTACAATTCGTGAGCCCGACGCAGATCGTGTCCCGCGTGAAAGAACAGAGGCGCTGACGCATGGTCGGCGCCAATCGTGGAGTAGACGTTGACGAATAGAAAGACCCCCGAGGAATTGCGTAGTCATCGCTGGTACGGCGCGAATGATTTGCGTTCGTTCGGCCACCGCTCGCGCACCGCGCAGATGGGCTACAACCGCGACGAATACGCGGGCAAGCCGGTCATCGCGATTCTGAACACGTGGAGCGAGATCAATCCGTGCCACACGCATTTCAAGCAGCGCGTCGAGGAAGTGAAACGCGGCATCTGGCAGGCCGGCGGCTTTCCGATCGAGCTGCCTGTGCAGACGCTGTCCGAGCCGTTCCAGAAGCCCACCACGATGCTGTACCGCAATTTCCTCGCAATGGAAGCCGAGGAGATGCTGCGCTCGTATCCCGCCGACGGCGTCGTGTTGATGGGCGGCTGCGACAAGACCACGCCCGCTTTGTTGATGGGCGCGATCTCGATGGATCTGCCCGCCATCTTTCTGCCTGCCGGCCCGATGCTGCGCGGCAACTGGAACGGCGTGACGCTCGGCTCGGGGTCCGACTCGTGGCGCTACTGGGCCGAACTGCGCGCGGGCACGCTGACGCCGGACGACTGGCAGGGCGTCGAGGGTGGCATCGCGCGCTCGCCCGGTCACTGCATGACGATGGGCACCGCATCGACGATGACGAGCGCGGCCGAAGCGCTGGGCTTCACGCTGCCCGGCTTCGCGTCGATTCCCGCGCCCGATTCGCGGCATGCGCAGATGGCCGCGAAAACCGGCATGCGTATCGTCGAGATGGTGTGGGAGGATCTGAAGCCGTCGGACCTGATCACGGCGGCATCGGTCGATAACGCGGTGACGACTTGTGTCGCGCTGTCCGGGTCGACCAATTCGGTCGTGCATATGATCGCGCTTGCACGGCGCGCGGGCATCGAGTTGACGCTCGACCGCTTCGACGAGATCGCGCGCCGCACGCCCGTGCTCGCGAACATCAGACCGACCGGCGCCTATCTGATGGAGGACTTTTTCTACGCGGGCGGTTTGCGCGGGCTGCTCGCGGAACTGGGCGAACTGATCGACGGCTCGCAGAAAACCGTGAACGGCCGCACGCTCGGCGAGAACCTTGCCGGCGCGCGCATTTTCAACGACGACGTGATCCGCCGCCGCACGAATCCGCTACTGCGCGACAGCAGCCTCGCGGTGCTGCGCGGCAATCTCGCGCCCGACGGCGCCGTGATCAAGCCGGGCGCGGCCGAGCCGCATCTGCTCGTGCATACGGGCCGTGCGGTCGTGTTCAGCGACTACGACGACATGGCCGCGCGCATCGACGACGACGCACTCGACATCGACGAAAGCTGCGTGCTCGTGCTGCAGCACGCGGGGCCGGTCGGCGCGGGCATGCCCGAATGGGGTCAACTGCCGATTCCGCGCAAGCTGCTGCAAAAAGGCGTGCGCGACATGGTGCGCATCTCTGACGCGCGGATGAGCGGCACGAGCTATGGCGCGTGCGTGCTGCACGCGGCGCCCGAGGCATTCGTCGGTGGGCCGCTGGCGTTGGTGCGAAGCGGCGATCTGATCGAGCTCGATGTGCCGCGCCGCAGGCTGAATCTGCTGGTATCGGACGAAGAACTCGCGCGCCGCAAGGCCTCGTGGGTCAAACCCGCTGCGCGCTTCGAGCGCGGCTATGGCGCCCTGCATCAGGCGCACGTGTTGCAGGCGGATCAAGGCTGCGATTTCGACTTCCTGCAGCGCGGCGGCGTGAGTCCCGATAGCTCGGGCGAGCCGGAGATTCACTGAGGTTCAATACCCCACGCGATACACGCGCCCCGTCTGCGCCCCTTCCACACTGCGCAGATAAGCAAGCGCCGCGCGTTGCGCGCTGACGGGCTCGAAGCCGCGAAAGAACGGCGCGTAAGCTTCCATCGACTCGGTCAGCACGGTCGGACTCACCACGTTGATGCGCAGCCCGCGCGGCAGTTCGATCGCGGCGCCGCGCACGAAGCCCTCGAGCGCGAGATTGACGGTCGTCGCGCTCGCTCCCTGCGGGATCGGCTCGTCGCCCAGAATGCCGCTCGTCAGCGTGAACGATCCGCCGTCGTTCACATACGGCAGCGCCGCGAATACGACGTTGATCTGGCCCATCAGCTTGTCGCGCAGCCCGACCCAGAACTGCTCGATGCTCATCTGCTCCAGCGGACCGAAATGCACCTTGCCGGTCGCGGTAACGACGCCGTCCACCTTGCCGATGTCGCGAAACAGCCGCTCGACGCTCGCCGGTTCCGTGCTATCGACCTGATATTGCCCGCGCGTCGCGCCCACCTCGATCACTTCGTGACGCGCCTTCAGCTCCGCGCGGATCGCCTGGCCCAGCGTGCCCGTGGCACCGATGACGACGATTCTTTTCATCCGCAACTCCGTTAAACGAACCCACGTTAAACCAAGCAAAGCACGCACCAGAATAAAACAGTGCGTGCTGCGTGATTGCCTGATAAATCGGAATAAACCCGGTAATTCAAACGCGCGCGTATAAAGGGATGATACGCGCGCGCCTATTTCACCCGATGTAATTCGATTACGCGCGCAGGCCGCAAATGATTGAGCGCATAGTGAATGCGGCCACGATCGTGGCGCTGTCCGACCGGACGCGGGTCGTCGTACTGATGGTCGGCCGAGTAGACGTCGAGCGGCTCGGCCATGCCCTTGTCGATCACCGAGTAGCCCGGCTCGAGCGCGAGCAGCAGGTGGTTGCCGCCGACCCTGCTGTCGAAGCCGGCCATGCCATCGAGCGACTCGGGCACGCTGTTGTCGAGCGTCGCATTGCTGGTCGTGACCGCATCGGGCGAGATCGCGCCGTGGCCCGCCAGACGGGCCGCTTCGCGGTTCTTGCCGTCGGTGTCGACCGTGCTGTCGTGCGTGCGGTCGTTGTGCAGGTCCGTGCTTCGTGGGTCCTTCGGGTCCGGTTTCGTACCGGCGTTTTCGGGTTTGCTGATCGCGCTGTTCATCGTGCATTCTCCTGAAGCGGACATTCGAAGAAAAGAGCAAAAGCCGTTCCGACTGACACGGCGCCGCGGTGCGCGAGAGTCGCGATGCGTTATCCGCCATCCTTCGATGCGAGTGGCGTTGCCTCGCGATTGAATGGCGATGACGTCCGCGATTCATTTCGTTTTTTTTAATGGACGCGTATTTTCTACAGAGTATGATCTTACTCCTGCGACCGACGCGCGGATAAATTGGCAGCATGCTCCGGCTGTTCCAGCATGGTCGGAAAAACTAACAAACAAATGGCCGCGCGACTGAGAAAATGTTACGGGGCTTCAGGGGCGGGTGACTCATGCACTTCGATGCTGCATTCACACATCGCGGCTATCTTTTGAATTGCGAACCGGCGCGCTCGGGCGACGGCTCCTGGCAACCGTATGTGGTGATCTCGCGCTCGAGCGACGGCGAACTGGTCGCTAACCGTTTCTTCCCCACGGAACTGCGCTTCTCCGACGAAGCCGCTGCCATCGCGCACGCGCGCGATTGGGCAGTGCGCTGGATCGACGCGAGTAGTCTGACTATCTGAAGTCAGGGAACGATGCGTGCGTGCCAGCGCACGTCGACGCAATGAATCCGAGCCGACCCGCGCGCTGCCGGGCGGGCACCGTTAAAACGCGGTAATCTCTGCTCGATAACCACTTCGAACCGTGCACGCCGCACGGCGCCGTCCCTTATGCCCAACGAGCCTTCCCATAACTGGGGCCTTGAACAGATCGTCGCCGACCTGCGCGCCTCGCGCGAGCAATTGCATCGCACGCGGCATCCACTCGGCATTCGCGAATTGCCATCGCGCGAAGCGGTGGTCAATATCGTGGCCGGTCTGCGCGCCGCGATGTTTCCGACGCATTACGGCGCGCCCGATCTAACCGACGAAACGGTCGACTACTACGTCGGCCACACGCTCGAAAGCACGTTGCGGCTGCTCGCCGAACAGATTCGCCGCGCGCTGCGCTTCCTGCCCGAGTTCGGCGAGACGCCGGACGCCGAGTTGCGGGAGCGCGCGTTCGCGGTGGCGCGCGAGTTCGCGACGCAGCTGGCGGGCATACGCGCGCTGCTCGTCAGCGACATCCAGGCTGCGTACACCGGCGACCCGGCCGCGCAGCACATCACCGAAATCCTGCTGTGCTATCCGGGCGTGTGGGCGATGACGCATCATCGGCTCGCGCATGCGCTGCATCGGCTCGGCGTGCCGCTGCTGGCGCGCTTCATCAACGAGATCGCGCACTCGGCGACCGGCATCGACATTCACCCGGGCGCGACGATCGGGCCGAGCTTCTTCATCGATCACGGCACCGGCGTGGTGATCGGCGAGACAGCGATCATCGGCGAGCGCGTGCGCGTGTACCAGGCGGTCACGCTCGGCGCGAAGAGCTTCGCGGCCGATGAGGACGGCACGCTGATCAAGGGCAACGCCCGGCATCCGATCGTCGAGGACGATGTCGTGATCTACGCGGGCGCGACGATTCTCGGACGCGTGACGATCGGGCGCGGGTCGGTGATCGGCGGCAACGTGTGGCTCACGCATAGCGTGCCGCCGGGCAGCAGCGTATCGCAAGGCAAGGTCCGCGAAGGAGAGCGCACCGACAACGGACGGCAATGATGCACGGCTAGCCGCCGCGCCAGCACGCCGGGCCGATTGCATCGCTGCGCCTAGCCGATCGGCCAATGGCGCAACCACGGCAACGCATGCATGCCATGCAGCCACACATGCTCGCCGATAAGCCACGCGGCCGCCCAGGACGCCGCGACGACGATCAGATCGCAGTGCCCGCTATTCCATAGATTCAACGAATGTCGCCCGGCGATCCACGGCACGCCGAGCGGATTCGGCCAGTCGGCGAGCAGATGCATCAGGCCGCCGCACGCGAAGCCGAACGCGGGCGCCGCGTAGATCGAATGTCCGAGCATGTGATACGACACCGCGAGCAGCGCGAGCCAGCCGATGCCCCAATGCGTCAACGTGCGATGCGTGATCCACAGCCGCCGCGCGCGCGACCACCATGCGACTTCGAGCCAGTCCGGCGCGGTGCTGCCGGCCACGCCGGCGATGAAGCTCAGCAGCACGCCAGCATGAAACGGACCGCCGCCGCTGCGCGCGACGATCGCCGCCGCGATGATGCCGGCTGCGAAACCGGTCGCATGATGCGCTTTGCTGGATGCCATCGAAACTCGCGGCACACGTGCCGCGCGAAAAACAAAGGGCGGCTATGTTCGCAGATGGGCGCGTAAAAAAATAGCCGATGCGCGAGATAAAAATTCGCGCACCGGCCTTCCGTGCATGACGCGCACGGCGTTCAAGCGCGCCGCGCCGCTCAGGTCGCGCAGCGCGCGATATCGAAGCGCATCTCCTCTTCGGGCGGATCGTCGGGCGCATTGGCCGGATGCACGACCTTGATGACCGTGTTGCCGTTGAGCGGGGTCAGCGTGACGAAGTACGAGTTGTGCGAATCGGCACCGACCGCAAGTTCGGTCGCCGCGCCGGCGTGCGAGGTGCGCACGCGCGGCAGACGTTCTTCGAGGCAGGCGGCGATGGACGCAGGCGTGCGTGACGACGACACGTACACGAGCGGTGCGGACGCATCGCGCGCGGGGCCGCCCGATGAACCGCAAGCGGCGAGGGTGGCGGTGAGGGCGACAGCTGGGGCAAGCAGGAGAAGTCTTTTCATGATCCGATCGTCGGCATTCCCGGTCATGCATGGGAAGGTGAGGCGCGGGCGAAGCGCGATGCGCTGACGTACAGCGCGATGCTTCGCGACGAAGCTGCCGTGCAGGCGGCGCGGTTTCGCGGCGTCGCACGGCGGCCGGGGCAGTATACCGAGCATGTGTCGACGTCGTCACTAGCGCGGCCATGCGTTTATTGGTCTGACGGCAAACCGTAAGGCCCATGAAAATACCCGAACGTGATCGTGTCGCGTGGCTTCGACCGCGCCACGCGGGGATAGCCGCGCGGCGCAATGCCTGCATGAAAAGCGTGGTGAGAAGCGCCGTCAGAAGCGATGCCGCAGACCGACTGCCGCGGCGACCTGGTTGCCGGTCGACGACGGCGCCAGCGTATTGATCGCCGCGACGTTCGCGCCGAACTCGCCGAGTTCGCCCGATGCATGCTGGTACACGCCTTCGAGGTACACGTCGGTGCGCTTGCTCAGTGAGTCATCGCCCTGCAGCGACACGGTGTGCCAGTTCGGATCGCCCGAGCCGGTCGAACCACTCATCTTGCCGCCGGTGAACGTGTATGACGCGGCGACGCGCAATGCCGGCGTCAGCGCATAACGGCCGTTCACTTCGTAGTTGTCCAGATGCAGGTTGGCGCCCGCGATGCCCGGCAGCGTCGCGCCGCCGACGTTCACGCCGGTGATGCCGTCAAGTTGCGTGTGCGTGTAGACGAAGCCCGCGGTAGCCGGCCCGTACGAATAGTTGATGCCTGCGCCGAACGTGCGTTGCAGACCGGCCGCGATCGCCGCGGTGCCGTCGTCTTGCGACACGGCGCCGTTCAGGTTGGAGCTGCCCGAGTTGTTCAACTGCAGATAAGCGGCGGCGAAGCTCAACGGACCGTTGTCGTACGAAGCGCCCGCGCTCCATGCGCGATTGTTCGCGAACTGGCCGGCCGCGTTGCTGAAACCGTACAGGCCGCCGAACTTCAGGCCCGCGTAGTTCGCGCTCGAGTACATGACGGCGTTCTTGATCGAGAAGGTGCTAGCCAGGTTGTCGTTATCAAACGGGTGGGCCGCTAGATTGTTTCGCATGCAGACCGCCGCCGAGGTCCTCGCTGCCGCAAAGACCAAAGTAGGTGTTCGACAGCGAGCCGCTGCCCTGCTGCCAGTTGCTGTGACCGAACTGGTTGTTCGAGTAGACGAGGCCCGCGTCGAGCGAGCCGTACAATGTGACGCTGCTTTGCGCGTGGGCGGCGAATCGGCATTCCAGCGAAAGTTGCTGCTTGCGCCCCGTTGACTGTCGATTCGCAGCGAAGTGTAATTGCCGCTATGCGGATATTTAATTGCGCGCCTTACAACGGTTTATTTTCGAATCCGGGATTATGTGAATTAATCGCGTAAGTGCAGGTCCGCAAAAGGAAATTGTTTTTAACGATGAATGGCGGGACGCGCTGTCAAGTCACGGGCTGTTGTCGGGCGGTAACGGCTCAAGGCCTCGCGGTGAGCACGAGGGGAAAGCGGACGAGGCCGTTTGCGCTGATTCCCACGGTTTTGCGCAATGCAGTCTTTCGAAGAAAGCTTTAAATCGAGGGTGGATGCCACTTATAATTTTGATAGACCCCTCGACCAAAGGGTGTCTTTTTCATTTTTACACGCGGCTTTCGGGCCGCGTTTTTTTATCTGACATTTAAAGCGGATTTATAAATCGTCGCGTAGGTAAATATAACTTTTTGCGCGTTGAGCGGCGGCGCCGTTTCGAACGCGCCTTGTCCGTTCGTCAGAGCGAGCCGGGCCAAGCGGCTGGGCAGGTAGAATCGCGGGTTCGAAATCTGTTTGTGCGCCCCGCGAAGTGAGTGAACCTGTGATGACCGACACGCCCTTTCCCTCGACCGACACGAATGCCGAGTTCCTCGGACCGGACGACAGCGTGCATGAAGAACGTCTGTGGCGCGACAACGGCTGGACCGCGCGCATCATCAAGAACGAAGACGACGAAGGCTGGGCCGTCGAAATGATTAAGGACGGCGAGGCGGAGCCTGCGCTCGTCGGACCGTGGACGATGGGCCGCAACAAGAAGGATCCGAAGCCGCTCGACGTATCGGCGTTCAACACGCTCGTGAAAACCGCGGCGGAAGTGCTGCGTCGTCACGAGCAGCAGCTGCGCGCGCAACTGCACAAGACGGTGCGCGTGCCGAGCGCGGACGGCAACGACGAACTCGACATCACGCTCGACATCGTCCCCGACGAAGACGAGCCGTACGCACTGTTGAGCGCGCTCGATATTTTCGGCGAGCAGATCGCGCAAGTGCAGGTTGCGCCGACGTTCAAGCTCAGCAAGGCGAGCGCCGCGGCGTGGGTGGCAAACGAGTTTCGTCGGCCGGGGTAAGTGGCGGTTGTAGGCGCGGTTGCGTCGTGATCGGATCCGCTGGTCGCTGACACTGCCGGCGATCATGGTGCAGTTGGCAGAGCGGCGCTGCTATTTCCATGGCCACTCGAACTGGCTCGTGGTCGAAGATATCGACGATCGTGGCGAAACGGTCGAATACGACGTCTCGCCAAACCCTAGCTGCGCTTGCAGAAAATCGCCGTGATGAGCGGCGCGACGTGATGCACGATCGCCGTGCTGCCGGCGTTTTCAAGCGCGCTTTTAACATTGTCGTCGCTGCCGAACACGACCGCGCCATACGCGGACTGGGCGACCGGTTCGCCGTCGCCGACCCGGAACATCGGGTCGTCCTTTTCGAAGCCCACCACCGCGAATACGCGGAAACCGAACGCGGTCAGATGCGCATCGGGCATCGGCGAGAACGCGTTGATCGAGTTGCTTTCGACGTGACTTGGCTTCGGTTTGATCAGCTGCTGCTGCATCAGATCGGCAATGAACTGGTGGCCGCTCTCATTGCATGTCAGCGGCGCGTCGAGCTCCACGGCGAACGAGGAAAGGGGCAGCGCGGCGGCGGCGGCAAACAGCAGAGGGACAAGGAGACGGTTCATGAGCGTAGGCGGGCGTCAACAGTCGATGTCGTGGATTAGCAACCACTGCGCCATCCCCCGGAGGGCACGGGCGGTGCTGCACATCGAACAGATTCCGCGTGACTGGCACAACTGGATTCGCACTGTACAGCGATTCGGTGAATTCCGCTTTGTGACGGACACACGAACGGCATTTGCAAATTGCAGAGAAACGTATGACATAACAGCAAGCTTTCAGAATCCCGTATATATTTCCGCCTTATGACTTCGCAACCCCGACCTCCAATCAACGTTCCGCCGCCACGTACGTGGGACGCCCGGCTCGCCCGCCGGCTCGTGACACCGCTAGTCGACACCTGGGTCACCCCGAACCATTTGACCACGCTGCGCCTGCTGATCGGCGTCGCAGGCGCGCTGTGCCTTGCGCACGGGGGATTCGCGTGGGCCAATGCGGGCGCACTGCTGATCGTCCTGTCGAATTTCGTCGATCACACGGACGGCGAACTCGCGCGAGTGGGCGGCAAGTCGAGCCGCATCGGTCATTTATACGACCTCGCCTGTGATGCGCTCGTGACCGTGATGCTGTTCGTCGGCATGGGTATCGGTGTCGGCGGCGCGCAGATCGACGCTTTGAAGCTCGCGCCCGGCGTGCTCGGCGCGGTGGCTGGCGTCGCGGTCGCCCTGATCTTCTTTTTGCGCATGCGGATCGAGGAAATGGTCGGCAAGGCCGGCACGAAGCAGGCGTCGATGGGGGGCTTCGAAACCGAGGACGTGCTGTACCTGCTGCCCATCGTCACGCTGACGAATGTCGTCGCGCCGTTCGTGGTGGTCGCGTCGATCGGCGCGCCGCTGTTCGCCGTATGGGTGGTGATCGACTACTGGCGCGTCGCGCGCCGTAGCGCTCGCCGGACGGCCAAGGCCGCCAGCGCGTCTGAATCCCGTCAACAGTGGGCCAGCAAATGAATCTGCACGCCGAAGACGACGTGATCGCGCCCGTGTCGTCAGGCACGCCCGTGGCGGCGCTCACGCCCGCGCCCGATGCCGACCGCGCGGTCGCGAGCCGTACCCGCACGTTCGACAACGCGCGTCTGCGTAAAGACTTCGCCGCGCAGGACGCGTTTCTGTATCTGGACGATTTCCTCGCGCCGGAAGTGACCGCGCAGCTGGTACACAGCGCGCGCGCGCTGCTCGACGAAGTGAACCGCAACTATCTGCCGGGTCACAAGCAGGGCGGCAGTGTCAGCCGCCATACGATCGACCGTCTCGCGCCGTTCATCGCCGAGCTGTATCGCTCGAAGGAGTTGATCGGCTGGCTCGAGCAGCTGAGCGGCGACCAGTTGCAGGTGTCGCCCGCCGACGATCCGCATGCCTACGCGCTCTACTACTACACGCGCCCCGGCGACCATATCGGCTGGCACTACGATACTTCGTATTACGACGGACGCCGCTACACGCTGCTGCTCGGCGTGATCGACGAATCGTCGTGCCGGCTCGACTACGAACTGCATACGCGCAACCCGGAGGTGCCGGACCAGCCGGGCTCGGTGCAGATTCCGCCGGGCGGCCTCGTGTTTTTCGATGGCGACAAGCTGCGTCATCGCATCACGCCGGCCGGGCCGAACGAGATGCGTGTGTCGCTGACGTTCGAATACGTCACCGATCCCAACATGCGGCCGTGGCGCCGCTTCGTTTCCAACATGAAGGACGCGATCGCGTACTTCGGTTTCCGCCAGGTGTTCCGTCAGATGGCCTCGCGCGGCAAGGACGCCGCGTGAGTCGGGCGGCCCTGCTTCTGCTGTCGATCGGCTCGGCGCTGTTCGTCGGCCTGCTCGCCTGGCAGGGCTTCGGCTCGGTGGCGTCGACCTTGCTCGCAGCCGGCTGGGGGCTCGCGGTCGTCGCCGCGTTCCACGTGGTGCCGCTCGTGCTCGATGCGGCTGCGATCGCCGTGCTGTTCAAGCGCGACCACCCTTCGCGTGACGGTGCGCATGAAGGTCCGGCAAGCGGTGCAACCAGCGGCGCGACGAGCGCTGCGCGAGCCGAACCCTCGCTGCGCGATGCGTTGTCCGCGCGCTGGATCGGCGAGTCGGTGAATAGCCTGCTGCCCGCTGGGCAGATCGGCGGCCCGGTGGTGATGGTGCGTCAACTGTCGCAGCGCGGCATGCTGCTGCGCGACGCGGCCGCCGCGATCACCGTCAGCACGACCTGGCAGGCGCTCGCGCAAATCGTGTTCGCGCTCGGTGGCCTCGCGATGTTCGGCGCGTACGCCGCGCACGGCACGCTGCACGACCTGCGCACCGCAACGCTGATTGCGACCGGCGTGCTCGGCGCGCTGATCGCCGCGTTCTACTTCGCGCAGCGGCGCGGTCTGTTCGGCCGGCTGCTGGGCGTGGTGTCGAAGGTGTTCGGCAAGCGCGACTGGTCGTCGCTGATGTCGCGCGCGGAAGCCGTCGATGCCGCCGTGCAGTCGCTGTACCGCGAGCGCGGCCGCGTGGCGGCGAGCTTTGCGCTGAGCCTCGTGGGATGGGTCGTCGGCACGGCCGAGGTATGGCTCGCGCTGCGTTTTCTCGGTCATCCGGTCGGCTGGATCGACGCGCTGCTGCTGGAAAGCATCGGCCAGGCGATTCGCGGCGCGGCCTTCATGATTCCGGGCTCGCTCGGCGTGCAGGAGGGCGGCTATCTGCTGCTCGCGCCGCTGGTGGGTTTGCCGCCCGACGCGGCGCTGGCGTTGTCGCTCGCCAAGCGTGCGCGTGAACTCCTGCTGGGCCTGCCGGGCCTGCTGGTATTGCACTTCAGCGAACGAAGCTGGCAACGGCGGCGCGCTCCACGGCGCGTGCCGGTTGCCGATTGACCTCCGTACTTTTTTCAAAGGACCGCGCATGCGCGCAATCATTCTCGCAGCGGGCCTCGGCCTGCGTCTCCAGCAGCCGCCGCAAGCCCAGTTTCCGAAATGCCTGTTGCAGTTCGACGGCATGAGCCTGCTCGAACGGCATCTGCAGATGCTCAAAACCGCTGGCGTGACCGACGTCGTGCTGGCGCTCGGTTTCCAGCCGGAATCCGTGCAGGCGGAACTCGCGCGCATCGACTGGCCGCACGGGGTCGAGACCGTGCTCAATCCGCGCTTCGATCTTGGCAGCGTGCTGACCGTGCATACCGTTGCCGACGCGTTGACGCGCGGCGGCGACGTGCTGCTGATGGACGCCGACGTGCTGTACGACGAGCGCATCCTGAGCGCGCTGGTGGCGGGCGAGTCGGTGAACCGTCTGCTGATCGACCGCGATTTCGAAGCGGGCGACGAGCCCGTCAAGCTGTGCCTGAAGGACGGCGTGCCGGTCGAGTTGCGCAAGCAGCTCGCGGTCAATCTGGAGTACGACACGATCGGCGAGTCGGTCGGCTTTTTCCGCTTCCGCGAGGAAACCGCGCGACGCTTCACGCAGATCGTCGCGGGCTATATCGACAGCGGCCGCGCGAACATGCCGCACGAAGAGGCGGTGCGTGACCTGCTGCTCGAGCGCAGCCAGGTGTTCGACACGGCCGAGGTGAGCGGCGCGCCGTGGATCGAAATCGACTTTCCGAACGACGTCGCGCGCGCCGCCAACGAGATTCTGCCGCAGTTGCTGCCGCTCGTCAGCGCATCGCGCTGAGGCGTCCGTGCCGCGCGCGAAGATGCACGGCAGCGCGCGATGGCACCCGGCAAAACCTCGCGCGACAACATTTGTTGTCGCCGCGATGCCATAATCGACGCTTTCCATTGATGGCTGGCCGCCCGTCGCCATGACAATGCTGCTCGCTTTAGGCGCTTTCATCGTTCCGCTGATCGTCGCGTGCGCGATGTTCATGGAAAACGTGGACGGCACGGTCATCGTGACGTCGCTGCCGGTTCTGGCACGCGACCTCGGTCATGATCCGATCACGCTGAAGCTTGCGGTCACCGCGTATGTGATCGGCCTTGGCGTCTTTATCCCGATCTGCGGCTGGGTCGCCGACCGCTTCGGTTCGCGCACCGTGTTCCGCACCGCGATCGGCATCTTCATGGCGGGCTCGCTGCTGTGCGCGGCCTCCACTTCGCTCGTTACCTTCGTGCTCGCGCGCTTCGTGCAGGGCATCGGCGGCGCGCTGATGGTGCCGGTGGGCCGCATCATCATCTTCCGGTCGCTGCCGAAGTCGGAGTTCATTCGCGCGATGAACTATCTGACGGTGCCGGCGTTGCTCGGTCCGGTGGTCGGGCCGCCGCTCGGCGGCTTTATCACCACCTATCTGCACTGGCGTCTGATCTTCGTGATCAACGTGCCGATCGGCCTGCTCGGCATCTGGCTCACCAACAAGTACATCGCCAATACGCGCGAGCCGCATCCGGGCCGGCTCGACTGGCTCGGCTTCGTGCTGTCGGCTAGCGGGGCTTCGCTGTTCATGCTCGGGCTCTCGCTGGTCGGCGGCGAACTGGTGTCGACGGGACAATCGGTCGGCATGTGCGTGACCGGCATCGTGTTGCTGCTGCTTTATGTGCTGTACGCGAGCCGCGTCGCGCTGCCGGTGCTCGATCTGCGTTTGCTGCGCATTCCAAGTTTTCATGCAAGCGTGATCGGCGGTTCGCTGTTTCGGATCGGTCTTGGCGCCGTGCCGTTCCTGTTGCCGCTCGCGTTGCAGGAAGGGCTCGGCATGACCGCGTTCAGAGCCGGCGCGATCACGTGCGCATCCGCGTTCGGTTCGATTTTCATGAAGACGGTGGCGTCGCGCATTCTCGAACGCTTCGGCTTTCGTACCGTGCTGATGGTCAACGCCGCGTGCGCGGGTCTCGCGATCGCCGTGTACGGGTTGTTCTTTCCCGGCACGCCGCATTGGGTGATCTGGTGCATCGTGCTGGTGGGCGGCTTCTTTCCTTCTCTGCAATTCACGTCGCTCAATACGCTGGCCTATGCGGATATTCCGGGCAGCGACGTCGGCCGCGCGACGAGTGTCGCGAGCGTCATCCAGCAGATGTCGCTCGGCCTCGGCGTGACGATCTCGGGCATCGTGCTGCAGATTTCGCATCGTGTGCAAGGGCATCCGAACATCGTGTTCTCCGATTTCTGGCCGGCGTTTCTCGTCGTCGGTCTGTTCTCGTGCCTGTCGATTCCGATTACGCGGCGGCTGCCGCGAGACGCGGGCGATGAGATCTCGCGCGGCCGTCGCGGGCGCGCGTAAGCCATCATGCGGATGTCGTCGTCGTCGATGAGGAGGTCATGAACTTGTTTCGCAACGTCAAAGCTTCAACCAGTGCTTCGATCAGCGGTCTTGCCCTGATCGCAATCCTCTGCGTTTCAACCGGGTTTCTCGAGGCGGCGCCTGCTGTCGCGAAAGCGCCCGCGAAGACGCAACCCGCCGTGCTTGCCGGTTCGGCGATTGCGGTGCCGGACTCATACAGCGCCGATGCCGCAGAGCAGATCTTCAACGAAGGCGGCAATGCGGTCGATGCGGCCGCCGCGATCGCCTTCACCCTCGCGGTCACGTTCCCGGATGCGGGCAACATCGGCGGGGGCGGGTTCATGACGCTGTACGTCGACAACAAGCCGTATTTCCTCGACTATCGCGAGCGCGCGCCGCTCGCCGCGACGAAGAACATGTATCTCGACGACAAGGGCGAGATCATCAAAGGCATGAGCCTGGTCGGCTATCGCGCGGTGGGCGTGCCAGGCACCGTCGACGGCATGTGGCAAGCGCAGCGCCGTTTCGGCAAGCTGAAATGGCAGCAGGTGCTCGCGCCGGCTATTCACTATGCGCGCGACGGCTTCGTGGTCGCCCCGCAACTGCAGAAGCTGCGCGACGATGCGGCGAAGAACTTCGCGGGCAAGACCAATTTCGACACCTACTTCGGCAATCTGAAGCAGGGCGTCACCTTCAGGCAGCCTGACCTTGCCGCGGTCCTGCAGCGTATTTCCGATCAGGGCGCGAAAGATTTCTACACGGGCAAGACTGCCGATCTGATCGCCGCTTCGATGCGCGGCCACGGCCTGATCACGAAGGCCGATCTCGCGCAGTACAAGGCCGTGTGGCGCGAGCCGGTGCAGGCGAACTGGAACGGCTACCGCGTGATCACCGCGCCGCCGCCGAGTTCGGGCGGCGTCGGGCTCGTGCAACTGCTGAAGATGAAGGCCGATATCGCGCCCGAGTTCAAGGACGTGCCGCTCAATTCCGTGCAATACGTGCATCTGATCGCGGAGCTCGAGAAGCGCGTGTTCGCGGACCGCGCGCAGTATCTCGGCGACCCGGATTTCTACAAGGTGCCGGTCGCGCAACTGATCGACGATCCGTATCTGGCCAAGCGCGCGGCCGAGGTCGATCCGAATATGCCGTCGGACACGAAGAGCATTCAGCCGGGGCTCGGGACCTCGATGCCGGAGAAGGCGGAGACCACGCATTTTTCGGTGGTCGACAAATGGGGCAACGCGGTGTCGAACACGTACACGCTGAACGGCGCGTTCGGCTCGGGCGTCGTGGTGGATCGGGCAGGCATCGCGCTGAACGACGAGATGGACGACTTCTCCGCGAAGCCGGGCGCCGCCAACATGTTCGATGTGGTCGGCAGCGACGTGAATGCGATCGAGCCGAAGAAGCGCCCGTTGTCGTCGATGGCGCCGACGATTCTGACGAAGGACGGCAAGGTCGCGCTCGTGATCGGCACGCCGGGCGGATCGCGGATCTTCACGACGATCTTCCAGGTGATCAACGACATCTACGACTTCGACATGCCGTTGCCGGATGCGCTCGCCGCGATGCGTTTCCATCACCAGCTATTGCCGCCGAATACGATCTATTCGGAGCCGTACAAGCCGATCGAGGGCGAACTCGCACAGCAGCTCGAGGCGAAGGGCTACAAGCTGGAAGGGCAGGAATTCACCGGCGATGTTCAGGTGATCAGGATCGATGGGGACGAGCCGGAGGCGGCGGCCGATCCGCGCGGGCGAGGGGTGACGCGGGTGGTTCGGTAGGGAGGAGAGCCGGTTGCAGCCATTCTCTTCGACGATAAGCCTAGGGTCTGTTTACATATGGAACGCACCCCAGTTCTGAATTCCATTCCAGGGGAATGCCCGCGATCGGCCGCATGGCGGCGTCGTGCGTCGCTCACGTGGCGCGGCCACGCAGCGCTCCTTACTCCTTGCCCTGCGCCCCGAAGGAAGTCCCCTTGGGGGACGGCCGATAGCGGGCATTCGCACGTGCGTTCCATATGTAAACAGACCCTAGTCCTGATCGACTTCGGGCCATAGTCTCGGGAATAGAAATCGAAGACTTTTCAATGGGAGTCCGAACGAGAGATTGCCGCGATGGGAAGGCGAGTCGAGCAGTCCAATATCAAGTAGAGAGCGCGTAATCCGGCGAGCCAGAACATCAGTAACGCCAAGTATCTGATTGAATTCGGCGCGGCTGACTGCACGCCGCGTCGCCACAAACTCCATCGCCAGTGCCGAGGCCTCCGGTTTGATCACCGATTTTTCGGAGCCGATCATCCACGGATTCGAATCGAGGTAACGCAATAGATCGAGCAGGCGATCTGCAATGCCATCGAACTCGGTCATGCGAACCATAAAGCTTACCTGGTCCAGGCAGCAATCGAGAAAGAACCGCGCGAAACGCACCAGGCCTTCCTGGGATAGATTGCCTCGGCCATCGAGGTCATTGCGGCGCGTCTGGTCAGCTTCGCTCAATCTTGCGTAGTACAGCTCATGTTCGCGTGCGAGACCGCGAAGCGGAGACCATAGGCCATGCGTCAAGTCGGCCGATCGTAAAGCGAGATGTGAATGCAGACGTGCAACCCGGCCATTGCCGTCTGCGAACGGGTGAGTCCACGCCAACCGATGATGCGAGCAGGCGATGCCGATCAACTGATGGTCCTTGATCCGTAGGCGCGCATATCGCTTGGCCCATGCATCGAGCAATGGCGCGATCATTTCAGGTTCTGGCGCGAGATGCCGGCCCACGGTGACGTCCGATTTGCGAAGTTCGCCCGGCACGATTGGTTCGCCCTCGCTGGTAAATCTCTCAGCGACCGGCAAATAGGAAAAAAATCGCTCATGAATGGCCGTAAGTCGTGCGGGCTCGAACAGGGCGGGCGTCGCAAGCAAATCCCACTCTTCTTCGAGCGAGGATTCCGTTGCAATATGCGCCATCGCAAGGCGCTGCTTTTTGCGCTCGGCGACGTCAGCTGAATAGTCGCGCTTGAGAGCGGCCTCGATCCTGGCGGGCGTGGTGTGCTGGCCTTCGATCTTATTTGTGTAGTACGAATTCATCGCACGCAATTGCGGGACGAGCGCCGCGGCAAATGGTGTCCCGCTTACGGCAAGGAGCTTTTGCGATGAGTCGACGAGTTCGGTCGTGCGCTCGATCAGCGGATCCAATACACGGTCCTCAGGAAACAAGGGTTCGAACGATACGACGGTCGTCATGGCGGATTGTAGGGTTTAATGTAGAGTTGGATGTTGTTTATTATATCGTTCAATGAATTGATTTATAAGGATTTTAGTTATTTCTTGTAGAGTCTAATGTAGGGTTTGCGGTAGAATGGCGCCTGACTGTCCACCCCGCAGTCCCCCGGCAATCCCCCATCACCCTGCCTGCTCCACCGGCGTCACCGTCAACTCCACCCGCTGCGCGCCGCGCAACACCGTCACGTTGACCGGCTTGTCGATACGCGAAGCATCGAGCGTGCGTTGCAGTGCATCCACATCCTGCACCGGCCGCGCGTCGATCGCGACGATCGTGTCGTCGGTGCGCAAGCCGCCGAGCGCGGCCGGACTGCCTTTGACGATCTCCATCACACGCACGCCGCTTTGCGTGCCGAGCCCGAAGTAGCGCTGCACGCGCCGCGACAGCGGCGTCGTCGTGCCGGCCACGCCGATATACGCGCGTCGCACGCGACCGTGCGCGAAGATCTGCATGATGACCCACTTCGCGGTATCGATCGCGGTCGCAAAACAGATGGCCTGTGCGCCAGGAATGATCGCGGTATTCACGCCGATCACCTGACCCGCCGAATTGATCAGCGGTCCGCCCGAGTTGCCCGGATTCAATGCCGCGTCGGTCTGGATCACGTCGTAGATCATGCGGCCGGAGTTCGAGCGCAGCGACCGGCCGAGCGCCGAAACGACGCCGGTCGTCACGGTCTGTTGCAACCCGAGCGGATTGCCGACCGCAATGGCGATCTGCCCGACGCGCAGCTTCGATGATTCGCCGAGTTCGACATGCGGCAGCGGTTCCGGCGAACCGATGCGCAGCACCGCGAGATCGCTGCCGGGATCGTCGCCGACCAGATCGGCGTCGAACTTCGCGCCGTCGGCCAGCGTCACCTGGATATGCGTCGCGCCATGCACGACGTGGCTATTGGTCAGCAGGTAGCCGTCGGGCGTGAACAGGAAGCCCGAGCCGGTGCCGCCGCGCGCGCCGCGCCCATGCGCGGACGCGTCGCCGGGCAGCCGGCGTTCGACGGCGATAAACGCGACCGCCTGCTGCACGCGCTCCAGTGCACCGATCACGGTGCGGGAGTAGGCGTCGAGCAGCGCGTCGTCGTCGTGGGTCAAAAGGTCGGTGGATTGGGGCCCGGGGGCGTCGGATGCGGCGCTCGACAGGTCATCGATGAAGCGTGGGCGGCTTCCCATAACGATGCTCCGGATAGACGGGCTCCGAGATGCGGGGCGCTGCGCGAGTTTTCAAGTGCATCCCGGGGGGCGTCGGCGGCGTCCCGGCCCCGCCGCCAGACCGGTGGCCACTGCCCGTGAGACACTTTCCCGGGCGGGCCGTCGCTCGCCGCTCGCTCGCGCCACGGAGACCCTGTTCATGTCCGCATCTAACGCTTCAGCGCCGCAATCCCCGCAGCCGGGTCCACGCATCGAGTCGCTCTGTGCGATCACGCTCGCCACCAGCGACATGCAGCGCGCCGTCGGGTTCTACGAAGCGCTCGGCTTCCCGCTCAAGTTCGGCGGTCCGCGCGAGGCCTTCACGTCGTTCGCGTTCGGCAGTTCGTATTTGAACCTGATCGCCGATGCGCGCGCGCCGGTCAACTGGTGGGGGCGCGTGATCATCTACGTGTCGGACGTCGACGCGTTCCATGCCAGGGCGGTGGCGGCAGGCTTGCAGCCGACGTTCGCGCCGTTGGATGCGCCGTGGGGCGAGCGCTATTTTCATATCACCGATCCGGACGGCCACGAACTGAGCTTCGCGCGGCCGCTGCCCTAGCAGCGGAAGTCGGGGCAAAACTCGCTATCATGGGGTTATCACGCATGTGCAGCGGCCGCCCACGCGGTAACACGGCTGACACCTCGCGCTTCGATAATCGAACGCGACCGCGTCGCGCTGGCCGCCGCGCGCCATCCCATTCCTGTTGCGAGGAGAGCAGCAATGAAAGAGCCGGACCCGAGACCCGATATCGAACTGATGGCGGAGCGGCAACGCCGTTTCGAGGAAGACCTCATCGATGCCTACGACGAAGAACTCGAAATGGAGGTCGACGACCGCATCATCGACGGCCCGGCCGGCCTTACGCCCGAGCATCGCGAGGCGCGCAAGCAGTACTTCCGCGAACTGTTCCGGCTGCAGGGAGAACTGGTCAAGCTGCAGGACTGGATCGTCGCGACCGGGCACCGGCTCGTCGTGATCTTCGAGGGGCGCGACGCGGCCGGCAAGGGCGGCGCGATCAAGCGCATCACGCAGCGCCTCAATCCGCGCGTGTGCCGCGTGGCCGCATTGCCCGCGCCGAACAATCGCGAGCGCACGCAATGGTATTTCCAGCGCTATGTATCGCATCTGCCGGCGGGCGGCGAGATGGTGCTATTCGATCGCAGCTGGTACAACCGCGCGGGCGTCGAGCGCGTGATGAACTTCTGCACCGACGAGGAATACGAAGAGTTTTTCCGCTCGGTGCCGGAGTTCGAAAAGATGCTGGCGCGCAGCGGCGTGCAGATCCTCAAGTACTGGTTTTCGATCACCGACGAAGAGCAGGAAATCCGCTTCCAGAACCGCATTCACGATCCGCTCAAGCAGTGGAAGCTGAGTCCGATGGATCTGGAAAGCCGGCGCCGCTGGGAAGCCTATACGCTGGCGAAGGAGGTGATGCTGCAGCGCTCGCATATCCCCGAGGCGCCGTGGTGGGTCGTGCAGGCCGTCGACAAGAAACGCGCGCGCCTGAACTGCATTCAGCATCTGCTGAGCCAGGTGCCGTATCACGAGATCGAGCATCCGCAGATCGACTTGCCGTCGCGTGTCTATCACGAAGACTATAGCCGTCAGCCGGTGCCTCAGTCGATGATCGTGCCCGAGGTGTATTAAAAGCGGATCGTATGAAATAGCTGGCCAACGAAAAAGCGCGGTACGTATATCAGCGTACCGCGCTTTTCTTCTTGCTTCGCCCCGCCAGATCGGCGAACTCAGAACACCGAACGGAACACCCAGAACAGTCCGCCCGCGAGCGCGATCGACGCGGGCAACGTCAGCACCCATGCGAGGATCAGACTGCGCACCGTGGTCCATTGCAGACCCGAGCCGTTGGCCGCCATCGTGCCGGCCACGCCGGAAGAGAGCACATGGGTCGTCGACACCGGCAGACCGTAGACGTCGGCGGCACCGATCGTGACCATCGCGACGAGTTCAGCCGACGCGCCCTGGCCGTACGTCAGATGCTGTTTGCCGATCTTCTCGCCCACCGTAACGACGATGCGCTTCCAGCCGACCATCGTGCCGAGACCCAGCGCGATCGCGACTGCCACCTTGACCCACGGCGGAATGAACTTGGTCGCGTGGTCGATCTGCGTTCTGAAGTTGGCGATGACCTTCGCGTCTTCGGGCGAGAACTGCGGCTGATTGGCCTTCTGCATCAGACGGATCGCCTCGGAGGTGACATACATGTTGTTGCGCACGTTATCGACGATGCCTTGCGGCACCGCGGCCATCGAGCCCGACTCGCCGACCTGGCGACCGATCTGCTCGGTCAGCTGCTGCAGCGCCGGCAGCGTGGCGGGCGTCAGCTGACGGGTGCGCACGAAGGCCTCGACGTCGGCGCGCGGATCCGCGGAAGGCACCGCGCCCTGCGTGTAGCGCGACAGCGTCGCCGCGGTTTGATGCGCGACCGCGACGAAGTTCTGCGTTTGCGCCGGCGTGACCGCCTTGTTCAGCGCGTAGGCGGTGGGCACGGTACCGATCAGGATCAGCATGATCAGCCCCATGCCTTTCTGGCCGTCGTTTGAGCCATGCGCGAACGACACGCCCGTGCAGGTCAGAATCAGCAGGCAGCGAATCCAGAACGGCGGCGGCTCCTTGCCCTTCGGCTCGGCATACAGCGCGGGCACGCGCACGACGGCCTTCAGGATCAGCAGCAGCAGGCCCGCAAGCAGAAAGCCCACGATCGGCGAAAACAGCAGCGACTTGCCGACGCCGAGCGCCTGATTCCAGTCCACGCCACTGGTGCCGTTCGCACCATGCAGCATCTGATTCATCAGACCTACGCCGATGATCGAGCCGATCAGCGTGTGCGAACTCGAAGACGGCAGGCCCAAAGACCACGTGCCCAGATTCCAGATGATCGCGGCGATCAGCAGCGCGAATACCATCGCGAAGCCGGCGGCGCTGCCAACCTGCAGAATCAACTCGACGGGCAGCAGTTGCAGCACGCCGAAGGCGACCGCCCCGCTCGACGTCAGCACGCCCAGAAAATTCCACGCGCCGGACCAGACGACCGCGATATTCGGCGTCAGCGCGTGGGTATAGATGACGGTGGCGACCGCGTTGGCCGTATCGTGAAAGCCATTGACGAACTCGAAGCCGAGCGCGATCAGCAGCGCGACACCGAGCAGCAGATACGGCAGTACCGAGCTTTCGCGTACCGGCTGCAGATCGTCTATCAGATGAACGCCGCAGTACACGACGCCCGCGATGAGCAGGGCAACGAAAATAACCAGGCCCGCGTTACGGCCTTTGCCGCTGGCGGCGCCTGGTTGCGGATACGAAAGTTCCGGCATGACGTGAGCCCCAAAAAGTGTTCGCAGAGTTTTTGATGCTGCTTTCGCTGTGTGTCGCAAGGATGACAACTACGTGTCGGCATTGGGGTGCGGGAAAGGCAGACGCGGCGCGGCCTATGCTACGCCGCTCACGCCGGTAAATACTACGCAGGCTGGCGGACGGGAATAGTAAGATGTCCGAACCGGACTTGATGAATAACACGAGCGGCGAGCGGGCTTCGGTCGCGCTTACGATGCGCTGACTACTTCGCCGCTTGCGCTGCCACCGAGCGTGCGTTTATAAGCTTGCGCGACGATTTCCGCCGGTACCCCTTGCGATGGATCGCGGCCCATCGATTCGAGCGTTTCGGCGACCCACCCCGGGCTCACCACATTGACGCGGGCCTTGCCCCGCAACTCGAGCGCGGCCGAGCGCGCGAACGCTTCGACACCCGCATTGACGATGCTGACCGCGGCGCTGCCTTCCATCGGCTGTTGCGCAAGCACGCCGCTCGTCAGTGTGAACGAGCCGCCTTGCGACACATGGTCCACGCCGCAGCGCACCAGATTGACCTGCCCCATCAGTTTGTTGGCAAGACTAAAAGAAAAGTCTTCGTCGCCAAGCGCCGCGAGCGGCGCGAATTTCGCGGAGCCGGCCGCGCAGATGATCGCGTCGAAGCTGCCGGCTTGCGCATACATCGCTTCGATGCTGCGTTTGTCCGACAGGTCGACGCGCAGTGCCGAACCTTTGCGGCTCGCGCCGACCACGTCATGCTCCGTGGCGAGCAGCCTCACGATGTGCGAACCGAGCAGGCCGGTCGCACCGACAACGAGTATTCGCATACATCCTCCTAAGGTCTGTTTGCGGCATTTGCCGCACTGCACACTGCATCGTCGCCGGAGCACTCGCCGAACCGTGCAACGCGCGATCCTATCGGTCGAGGATAGACGCTGCCGGCGCGGCGCGCCAGCGCGTGAGGGAAGAGCCGGCTGATACGCGCCGCGATCCTCCTGAGCATCATTTTTGCTACGCTGGAAGTGAGGTCATGTTTCCCGGGAGCGTCGATGAAGCAAGACAGCGAGACAGTCAACGAGCCGGTAGAGGACGAACCGGCACAGCGTGCCTTCACTTCCTATGCCGCGCCGCTCGTCGATGAGGCAATCCGGCTCGCCAACGGGGTGCACGGCGACGCGTCACCCGAGGCGCTGCACAAACTGCGCGTTTCACTGCGGCGTTTGCGTTCGTTATGGTGGGCTTTCGCACCGCTGCTCGACAAGGGCGAAAATTCCCGGCAACGCGCGGTCTACAAGTTTCTCGCCACCGCGGCGGGTAAAACGCGCGATTGGGACATCCTGATCGCGTTGCTCAAGCAGCAAGACAGCGGCGCGCAAGCATTGATGCCGAAGCTCGAGCAGGCGCGCCGCGACACGCTGGCGACCAGCCGCGAGACGTTGTTGAACGCCGACGTCAAACACCTGCTGCGCGATGCGTTGGCCACCACTTCCGCGCAACTGCATGCCACGCACGATTCGGCTATTGCGCTGCGCAAATTTGCCGCTCGACGCATAGGGGCGTCGGAGCGCTCATCGAAAAAGCGCATCAAACGCGCGCGCCATGCGAAACGCTCGAATTACGCAGCCTTTCACGATGTCAGAAAAGCGGGCAAGAAACTGCGCTATCTGTTCGAGTTTTTCGGGCCGGTGCTTAAAACCAGCCATAAGCGCACGCTCAAGCGCCTGAAAAAAATCCAGAAGCGCTTCGGCGTGCTCAACGATACCGTCGCCAGCGAAACGCTGTTGCGCGACAATGCCGCGTCGCTTGCCGACGCGGACCACATCGAAGCCGCGTTGGGTTGGCTCGACAGGAAACGCAAACGCCGCTTGCGCGCGGCGTCGGAGCTACTGGGCTGAGAGAGCGCGTTCGGTCCTCGCTAGCGCGGAGGATCCGCAGCCCAAAATGCACGGCGCACCGCGCTGCGGCCCGAAAGAATAGTCCGCGAAGGAGGCGAGGAGCGTGGCACCGCATGGGCTTTCGCTGCGTCATCGGGTGCGCCTGACGTTGCGCGCCGTTCGAGCCGGGATGACCCGCTATGTTGGCAACCGCCCGTGGGTGGCCGGCGTCGCCGGCACGCTCGTCGCGTTGGCGATGTCGATCCTGACGGCGGTGGAGGTCGGCGAAGGCCGCCGCGAAATGCTCGATCATGCGCGCCAGACGTCGCAAAACCTCGTGTCGATCATTTCCGCCGATCTCGCGCGCAACGTCGAAATTTATAGTCTGTCGCTGCAATCGATGGTGGATGCCGCGGGCGATCCGCTCACCTGGACGCTGCCGGTCCCGGTGCGCCAGGCGATGCTGTTCGATCGCGCGACCACCGCCGCGTTTCTCGGCGGCGCGTATATAGTCGGCGCCGACGGTGAAGTGGCCGCCGCGCAGTACGCCGACGCCAACACCACCGTCCATCTCGACGATCGCGAATACTTTCAGGTGCATCAGCGCAATCCGGCGGCGGGCCTGTATTTCTCGCATCCGTTCATGTCGCGGCTGCGTGGCGGCAAGCTGTCGATCGCGCTGACGCGGCGCATCGACGATGCGCAAGGCCGCTTCGCCGGCATCGCGCTGCTCGCGATCCGCATCGAGTATTTCCAGCACCTGCTGGACCGGATCGACACCGGCGAGCACGGCTCGGTTTTCATCGTGATGGCGGACGGCACGCTGCTCGCGCGCAAGCCGTTCGACGCGCGCGCTATCGGCACCAGCGTCGCCAAGTCACCGACCTTCGCACCGATGACGGTGCACGACTCCGGCAGCTACGTATCGGTCTCGCGGGTCGACGGTGTGCGTCGCATCTTCACCTACACGCACGTACCGGGCACGCCGCTGATCGTGGCGATCGCGCCCGCTGTCGATGACGTGCTCGCGCCGTGGCAGCGTCGCAGCCACGTGGCCGCTGCGCTGACCATCTCGTTCGGCTCGGTGTTCGTGCTCGTGTCGTGGCTGCTCGCGTTCGCGCTGCGCGACAAACAGCGCGCGCAGGCCGCGCTGCTGCGTCTTGCCGCGACCGATCCGCTGACCGGGCTCCGCAATCGCCGCGTGCTCGACAAGCGGCTCGACGACGAATGGAAGCGGGCGCGACGCGACAACAAGCCGTTGTCGGTGCTGTTCATCGATATCGATCACTTCAAGCGTTTCAACGATACCTACGGCCATGAGAGCGGCGACGAGGTATTGGTCGCGGTGGCTGATTGCATCGCGTCCGTGGCGCGGCGCTCGGCCGATCTGGTCGCGCGCTACGGCGGCGAAGAGTTCGCGGTGGTGCTGCCGGATACGACCGCGCAGGGCGCGTTCGCGGTCGCGGAGCAGATTCGTCGCAAGGTGGAAAACCAGGTCATCGTGCGCGGACACGATGCGCCGCAGGCGGTGACGGTGAGCGTCGGCTGCGCAACGGCGCTGCCGAGCGCCACGGATGTCGCGAACGGACTCGAACTGATGGCGGCCGCTGATGGACAGTTGTATGTGGCGAAGAACGAAGGGCGCAATCGCACCCGGTCGGCGCAGTGGGACGAGTATTCGGCGGCGCAGGGGGTCTCGCGCACGGGGGCGGCGCCATAACGCCAGGTGTTCGTTCGCGTGAGCGTGAGCGCCTTCCCGGCCCAGATTGTCGCGACGCAGCGCAATTCAGGCGCGCTCCGCACTGCGCGGCGCGAAGCCGCGCAACGTCACCGCCGCTGGTGTTTCGTCCAGCAACGCCGAGCGCGGCCGATCGGCGGCCGCACCATCCGCGTGAGCCAGCAAGCCCACCGGGAAGCCACGCCGCTGCCATGCATCGAGCCCGCCGCGCAGTGCGCGAATCCGCGTGTAGCCATTGCTGCGCATATGTTGCGAGACTTCGAGCGCGGTCGCGCTGTCCGGGCAGATGCAATAGATGACCAGGTCGTGCGTGCGCAGCGCGCCGTCGATCTGTTCAGGCGAATGCGGATCGAGCGCGCGCGCGTAGGGAATCTGGCGTCGCAGATCGAGCAGCGCAGCGCCGGGCCGCGCATCGAGCACGCGGGACGGCGCCATGCGGCGCAGGCGGCCGGAGCGCCGCCAGCGCCACGGCATGCTCGACGCGGCGGCACTCGCCGATGAGGCCTGCGTCGGCGCGGCCAGCATCGGCGCGGCTTGGGCCGACGTGGCTCGCGTGAACCGGCGCCGTTCGTAATATCGCAGATACAGCCGGTAGAGCAGATAGACGAGCGCCACCGCAAGAAGAATGTCGGCGATCGTGCCGCCGCGCTGCTCGACGAACGCGCGCAGCATATGCACCTCGCGTTCCACGGCCGCGCCGCCGAGCAGCCAGAACGTCGCCCACGCGATCACGCTCGCCAGATCCCATAGTGCGTAGATGCGGATGTCGACGGCGGTCGTACCCATCAGCGGCGGCGTGATCAGGCCGAGGCCGGGCACGAACTTCGAAACCGACACGAGCGTCACGCCATAGCGTTCGAATAGCGCGCGCGCGGTTTCCAGCCTCGTATCGACGGCGGGCGACAAGCGGCCGAGCCACGCGAGCAGTTTGCGTCCATACAGCCGGCCCGCTGTGAACCAGGTGCCGTCGCCGATCAATGCGCCCAGCACCGCCGCGCCGAGGGTCGGCCAGAACGCCAGGGTGCCCGCGGCGATCGCCGAGCCCGCGAACAGCAGCATCGGCACGGCCGGAATCGGTACGCCGAGGCGCGTCAGCAGGACGTTGACGAACACGATAGCGCTGCCCCAGGTTGAAACCGCCGACAACGGAAACTCGACCAATTGAGGCGCTCCTGTTGCTGCTGTTGGGCTGCCATGCGTGGACGGCCGGTATCGACCATCGGCCTCAATCGTCAATACGCAACTAACTGTCAACCCCGCGTGCCCACCGCAAGGTGGCCGGCATGCTTGAAGAGAGTGCGCGCGGGCGCGCACGCTGGATTCGCAGGGGCGGGGGCTGCATCGTCAACGAACCACAAGCGGCCCCCGGATCCACCTCATCAGGCATTCGGCATCGCCACCACGCCCGGATTCCCGACGATCGCCAGAAACTCCCGCCGTGTCGACGGATCGGTGCGGAACGTGCCGAGCATGCGCGACGTGACCATCGTGACGCCCGCCTTGTGCACGCCACGCGTCGACATGCACTGATGCGCGGCTTCGAGAATCACGCCCACGCCGGCCGGCTGCAGCACGTCGTTCAGCGTATCGGCGATCTGCACCGTCATCTTTTCCTGGATCTGCAGCCGTTTCGCGAACGCATCGACGAGGCGCGCGAGCTTCGAAATGCCGACCACGCGATGGTTCGGCAGATACGCGACGTGCGCGCGTCCGATGATCGGCACCATATGGTGCTCGCAGTAGCTTTCGAAGCGGATATCCTTCAGCACGATCATTTCGTCGTAGCCGTCCACTTCGGAGAAGGTACGCGCGAGGATGTCGCGCGGATCGACCTGGTAGCCGACGAAAAACTCGTCGTAAGCGCGCGTCACGCGTGCCGGCGTGTCGATCAGGCCTTCGCGCTGCGGATCGTCGCCGGCCCAGCGCAGCAGCACGCGCACGGCTGCCTCGGCTTCTTCGCGGCTCGGGCGCTCGGTGGCTGCTACGGGTTTGGTCTTCTTTGCCTTGCTGCTGGTCATGCGTCGCTCTCCTGGATCGCGCGTCGACGCTGCGCGGCGCGCGGGGTCAGTAACTGAGGTCATTGTTCCATGTTTTGCGCTGAAGGTGCCGATGCCCCTTTCGCGGCAGGGGCAGTCGCGGGCGTGCTGCGCACGGCTACTTCGGCCATTCGTCCATCGCATCGTTGAACAGCTCGGCGACCACGCCGCGCAGCCAGCTGCCGCGCGGATCGTTATGAAACTTGCGATGCCAGTGCTGCCGCAGGTCGAAGCGCGGCAGCGGCAGCGGCGGCTCGACGAGCATGATCGACGCATGCTCCGACACGTACGCGAAGCCGATCGCGTGCGGCACGGTCGCGAGCAGATCGGTGCGCGCGAGGATGAAAGGCAGGCTCATGAAGTGCGGCGTTTCGAGCACCGCGCGTCGCTTGATGCGCTTCTTTTCGAGGTACTGCTCGAGCACTTCCTGGCTGCGTCCCTCGGCGCGCACGACCGCATGCCCGGACGCCACGTATTGCTCGAGCGTGAGCGGCCCCTTCGACAGCGGATGTCCGCTGCGCATCAGGCAGATGAAGCGGTGCGTGAAGAGCCGCTGCTGAAAGAAGTTATTGCCCGCCAGGTCCGGAAAATAGCCGACGGCGAGATCGACATCGCCCGATTCGAGCCCGCGTTCCACTTGCGACGGCGACAGCGTGACCGAGCGCAGATTCGCGGACGGCGCGCGCTCGGCGAACAGCTGCAAAAGACGCGGCAGAAACACGATTTCGCCGACGTCGGACAGCGCGATCGAAAACGTGTGCGTGCTCGTCGCCGGATCGAAATCCTGCACGTCGAGCATGCCTTTCTCGATGCGCAGCAACGCGTCGCGCGCGGCGGGCAGGATCGCGAGCGCGCGCGGTGTCGGCTCCATGCCTTTCGATGTGCGCACGAACAGCGGATCGTCGAAGTATTCGCGCAGGCGGCCAAGCGCGGTGCTCACGCGCGGCTGGCTCACACCGAGCTGCTCGGCGGCGCGGCTCACGTTGCGCGTGTCTTCCATCGCGACCAGATAGGGGATCAGGTTCAGATCCAGATGTGTCTCGGACATGCTTGTTATGGCTCGCGGGGCGGGCGGCGCAAGGGAATGATTATGCCGTATCGCTATAGAGCCTAGTTGAAAAATCGCCCGTAAGCATAATGGGATTTTGCGCGGCCGGCATTTTCGCGCGCAGGGCGAGCGCTGGACGAGGGCATCCCGGACCTTCGCCGCCGCGCGCGGCGACCTATGATGAAGGGGGTTTCCCTGCCTTGACAACCCGCCCACAGGACAACCATAATCGCCGAAGCGTTCGCTAAACGAATCACTGTTCACACAACGAACAATTCAGCGGCGAAGCAATCGAAGGCGCCAGCCCGCTCTCCCCCTCGCGAGCCGTCGCCAGCATGCCCGGAGACTGTTTCCGCGCGAGCCTTGCCGGTTACGGCTGTCAGCCCAGCGGCACGTAGCGCCCCCAAAGGAAATTCGACATGATCAACAAGATTTTCGAGACACTTCAATCGGCGGTCGCCGATGTCCACGACGGCGCGACCGTCATGATCGGCGGCTTCGGCACGGCCGGCATGCCGTCCGAGTTGATCGACGCGCTGATCGAGCAGGGCGCGCGCAACCTCACCATCGTCAACAACAACGCAGGTAACGGCGATATCGGCCTCGCGGCGCTGCTGAAGGCCAAGCGCGTGCGCAAGATCATCTGCTCGTTCCCGCGCCAGACCGACTCGTATGTGTTCGACGCGCTCTATCGCGCCGGCGAAATCGAACTCGAACTCGTGCCGCAAGGCAACCTCGCCGAGCGCATCCGCGCCGCGGGGGCGGGCATCGGCGGCTTCTTCACGCCGACCGCGTACGGCACCAAGCTCGCCGAAGGCAAGGAAACCCGTCTGATCGACGGCCGTCACTACGTTCTCGAAGCGCCGCTGCACGCGGACTTCGCGCTGATCAAGGCGTACAAGGGCGATCGCTGGGGCAACCTGATCTATCGCAAGACCGCGCGTAACTTCGGACCGATCATGGCGAGCGCCGCGAAGACCGCGATCGTGCAGGTGTCGGAAGTGGTGCCGCTCGGCGGCCTCGATCCGGAAGAAATCGTCACGCCCGGCATTTTCGTGCAACGCGTGATCGCGGTGCCGCAAGCGGCGCATGCCCCCACGCCCAATCCTCACGACGCTGCTGCCTGACCCGGAGACCGACATGAAGAAACTGACTCGCGATGAAATGGCCAGGCGCGTTGCCCAGGACATCCCTGAAGGCGCTTACGTGAACCTCGGCATCGGCGTGCCGACGCTGGTGGCGAACCACCTCGCCGCAGACAAGGAAATCTTCTTGCACAGCGAAAACGGTCTGCTCGGCATGGGCCCGGCACCGGCGAAGGGCCAGGAAGACGACGAACTGATCAACGCCGGCAAGCAGCACGTCACGCTGCTGACGGGCGGCGCCTACTTCCATCACGCGGATTCGTTCGCGATGATGCGGGGCGGCCATCTGGACTTCTGCGTGCTCGGCGCGTTCCAGGTGTCGGCGAAGGGCGATCTCGCGAACTGGCACACCGGCGCACCCGACGCGATTCCGGCGGTCGGCGGCGCGATGGACCTCGCGATCGGCGCGAAGCAGGTCTACGTGATGATGGAGCATCTGACCAAGCAGGGCGAGAGCAAGATCACCGCCGAGTGCTCGTACCCGGTCACCGGTATCGGTTGCGTGACCCGTATCTATACGGACCTCGCAATGATCGACGTCACGAAGGAAGGCCTCGTCGTGCGCGAGATTTTCACGGACATCGGCTTCGACGAACTGCTGAAGCTGACCGGTGTGCCGATGACCGACGGCACGCAGGCCGCGCGCGCGGCCTGATGGTTGGCTGAGGCGTCGCGGCGGCGGTCTGCTTTGCGGCCGCGTCGATGGCGTCTCGTCCGAAAGCGGCATTGCGCGAACGGGCCAGCGCTGACGGGGCGAACTCCTCGTCAGCGCTGGCCTGGCAACTTCAGCGACGGGCTGACCGCGTTTGGCGCACAATACGCAGCACATACCGCGGCATACGCACGGCACGAGCGCTTGCTCCGCCACGGCGTCTGCTTCGAACCGCCGCGCGCCGTGCCGCTTCTTCGCTTCCGATTCCCTCAAACATCGTCGTCACCATGCTCGACTCCAGCGCCCGTCTGACTGGCCTTCTTTGCGGCACACAGCCGATGAACGACATCTGGGCGCCGCGTGCCACGCTGCAGCGGATGCTCGACGTCGAAGCCGCGCTCGCGCGTGCCTCTGCCGCGCACAAAGTCATTCCCGAATCCGCCGTCCCCGCGATCGAAGCGGCCTGCCAGGCCGACCAGCTCGACGCCGACGCGCTCGCACGCGACGCCGCGCTCGGCGGCAATCTCGCGATTCCGCTCGTCAAGCAACTGACTGCACGCGTCAAAGCCGCCGATGCCGAAGCTGGCAAATACGTGCATTGGGGCGCGACGAGCCAGGACATCATCGACACCGCGACGGTACTGCAACTGCGCGACACTTTCGACCTGCTCGACGGCGGCCTGCAAGCCACCTGCGACGCGGTCGCGAAACTCGCGGCCACCCATCGCGCGACACCGATGATCGGCCGCACGTGGCTGCAACAGGCGCTGCCGATCACGCTGGGTCTGAAGTTCGCGCAATGGCTCGACGCGCTGTTGCGTCATCGCGAGCGGCTCGATGCGTTGCGCGAACGTGTGCTGGTGCTGCAATTCGGCGGCGCGGCCGGCACCCTCGCGAGTCTGCGCGAGGCGGCGCCGCAGGTCACGCAGTCGCTCGCCAAGGAACTCGGCCTCGCGGTACCGACCTTGCCGTGGCACACGCAACGCGATCGCATCGCCGAGACGGCGTCGCTGTTCGGCATGCTGATCGGCACCCTCGGCAAGATCGCGCGCGACGTGTCGCTGCAGATGCAAACCGAAATCGACGAACTCGCCGAACCGGCCGCGGCCGGCAAGGGCGGATCGTCGACGATGCCGCACAAACGCAACCCGGTCGGTTGCGCGGCGGTACTGACGGCCGCGACGCGCGCGCCCGGCCTCGTGGCGACCGTGTTCGCCGGCATGGTGCAGGAGCACGAACGCGCGCTTGGCGGCTGGCAGGCCGAATGGGACGCGCTGCCGGATCTCGCGCGCCTCGCGGGCGGCGCGCTCGCGAACATCGAACAGATCGCGTCCGGCCTGAGCGTGAACGTACCGCGCCTCGCCGCGAATCTCGACGTCACGCACGGCCTGATCCTCGGCGAAGCGGTGATGCTCGCGCTCGGCGATTCCATCGGCCGGCTCGACGCGCATCATCTGGTCGAGCGCGCATCGAAGGCGGCGATCCGCGACGGCAAGACGCTGTATGACGTGCTCGCCGCCGACGCGGCCGTCACCGAACATCTTTCGCTCGAGCGCCTGAAGCAGCTGCTCGATCCCGCTCAATACGTCGGCCAGGCGCACGCATATGTCGACGCCGCGCTGACGCTTCACACCACGCGCGCGCAGCGCGCCCATTCCAAGGAGTAACCGGCATGCCCTACGCCGCAGTCAACGGCACCGAGCTTCACTATCGTATCGACGGCGATCGTCACGGCCACGCGCCGTGGCTCGTGCTGTCGAATTCGCTCGGCTGCGATATGTCCATGTGGACGCCGCAGGTCGCGGCGTTGTCGAAGCACTTCCGCGTGCTGCGCTACGACACGCGCGGTCACGGTCATTCGGAAGCGCCGAAGGGTCCGTACACGATCGAGCAGCTGAGCGGCGACGTGCTCGGCCTGATGGATACGCTGAAGATCGCGCGCGCGAATTTCTGCGGCATATCGATGGGCGGCCTGACCGGCGTCGCACTCGCCGCGCGTCACGGCGACCGCTTCGAGCGCGTCGTGCTGTGCAACACGGCCGCGCGCATCGGCTCGCCGGAAGTGTGGGTGCCGCGTGCCGCGAAGGCGCGCAGCGAAGGCATGTTCGCGCTCGCCGACGCGGTGCTGCCGCGCTGGTTCACGGCAGACTTCATCGAGCGCGAGCCGGTCGTGCTGGCGATGATCCGCGACGTGTTCGTGCATACCGACAAGGAAGGCTACGCATCGAACTGCGACGCAATCGACGCGGCCGACCTGCGGCCCGAAACGCCGGGCATCAAACTGCCGACGCTCGTGATCAGCGGCACGCACGATCTGGCCGCCACGGCCGCGCAAGGCCGCGAACTTGCGCAGTCGATTCCGGGCGCGCGCTACGTCGAACTCAATGCCTCGCATATCTCCAACATCGAAAAGGCCGGTGAGTTCACGAAGACCGTACTCGACTTCCTGACGGAGGCAAAATGAACGACGAAGACCGTTACGAAGCCGGTATGGAGGTGCGTCGCGCGGTGCTGGGCAACGCGCACGTCGACCGTTCGCTCGCGAACCGCACCGAGCTGACCGAGGAGTTCCAGAACCTGATCACGCGTTACGCATGGGGCGAGATCTGGACGCGTGAAGGTCTGCCGCGTCATACGCGCAGCCTGCTGACGATCGCGATGATGGTGGCGTTGAATCGCAGCGAAGAACTCGCGCTGCACCTGCGTGCCGCCAAAAACAACGGCGTGACGCGCGAGCAGATCAAGGAAGTGCTGCTGCAGACCGCGATCTACTGCGGCGTGCCGGGGGCCAACTCCGCATTCCATCTGGCCGACAAGCTGTTTCGCGAGGATGATGCGGCGGCCGCGGCGGCGAAGTCGTAAAGACTGAGCACACGTAACTGGCCCTGCGCATCGCGCAGCGCGGCGATAAAGGCCGGGTGTCGAGCAGCGCATTGAGGTACTGGCGGTAGGAAGGGTTGCGGTAGCGGCCGGCCATTTCAGTTCGTCCATTCCGACCGGCCGCGACAGGTCAGGACTGTCTTGCGTTCAATGCAGGCCAGCGGGCCAGGGCAATGAACCACAGCAGAATGACGTTCACCACCGGAATGAAGGCGAGCAGCGACCAGGCGCCCGCATATCCCGCCTTCTTCAGGATCAGCCATAGCGGGATAATCTCCGCGATGACGACAACAAGAACAAACACCAGCCAGTGCCATATTGAAAGAGCGCCCACGCATACCTCCATTTTTTAAAGTTGACGGGCAGAGCTGAGTATAACGACGCACGGCTGACTCCTTTTTCAATATTTCCGGCTGCCATCGATGCCGCACACCCGCTGCGCTTTACGCGCGTAGTCCTGCAACGCGGTCAGTTTCCGTATGGTCGCATCCCCGTCGCTGGTGATACCGAGAAGATCGTCAGCAGCCGCTGCGTCAAGTCCGGCTGTACTGGCTCCATCTGCTCCAACCATCCGTTCGCATCCGACCGTGCGGGAGGCGGCCAGACACTTCCGCGCCACGCAGCTGGCCGTACTCGACGCGTGCGAAGACTGGGAGGGCGATGGTTACATGCGGCCCGCAACGGGCTTTCGCGCCGGAAGCGGTATCGGATCGATTGCCCGCCTTGGCGACTATCTCGTGGAAGCCTACAGATAGACCCGAACCAGACGTACAGGCCGCGCGGGCAAGGGGTGTAATGATTGAAACAGAGCGAGGCAGGGGCCTTATGACGCGCCGCTCGCAGGCAAAAAAAGACCCGCGCGATGCGGGTCCGGGTCTGAACTGGCGCGGTTCACTCGATATGCCTGTACCGAGTGTCCCCGCCGCCACGCTGCAACTGTTTCGAAACGATAAGAAACTGCTCGTCACTAATCGTACACTCCAGTTCGCCTATCTCGTACACAGCAACCAGCTTGATCTTATTTCCGTTTCGCTCCTCAAAGGTAATCTGATAGACCCCGCGCCACATTGGTTCGCCATCCTCATATTTACCGATCTTCTCGGACGCCAGTCGCACGGCCCTTGTTTTCGTAGCATCGAAATCCAGGGAGAGGATGTCAGTTTTTCTTAGCGCCATCTGGGCCACATAGGCCGGAAACCGGTCGCCGCATGGCGGGTATGGTCCGGGTTCCGCCAGGCATAGCGCGGGAAGGGATAGCAGCAGGACTCCAAAAGCGTGTTTCATGGATTCAAAGACCTCACTCTATCTGCTTGAACATTCTGTCAGCCTCGACTCTTGACAGCAAATGCTTCGAAACGACAAAAACCTCTACGGCACTCATTGAGCATTCAAATTCGCCAGCGTCGTTCACAGCAATCACCTTGACCTTGTTTCCGTTTTTTTCGTGAAAGGTGATGTGATAGACCTCACGCCACAACTGTTCGCCATCCTCATCTTTTCCTATTTTCTCGGACGCCAGTTGCACGGCTTGGGTTTTCGTATAGTCGATATTGCCAAGCATGCCAGCCTTTTTTAGTCTCCCCTCGGCTATGTTGGTCGGCCACCTGTCGCATTGGGGTTCTGGTTTAGATTCCGCGAGGCATAACGCGGGAAGGGATAGCAGCAGGACTACAAGAGTGCGCTTCATGGATGTACCACCCTAAGTATTCTGTCGCCACTGTTCCAGATTTGCTTGCGGTATGGCAAGTGCAGAACGATACATCCATTTGATGCGTTGCCGGGGTCAGTCTTGCTGTCGCCGTGGATCATGAAGCCGTCGCGCCCGCCCAAACTCGTTCCCGCAACAGGGTTGAGCCGCATCGAGAACGGTCCAGTTTTAGGGTGCGGAAACGGTGCCGTAATTTCATACAGACCGACGGGGATCGGTCCCAGGTCGCGGACATACTGGCTACCGTGTTTATTTTTGTGTACGCCCTTGCCTGCATATCCGTCATCGGTAATGAATTTGTCATCGTGATACAGCTCGCCGCTCGCATGTTTGTAAATCCACACCTTTGTTTTTTTCCTCATTGGTTGTACGAACCAACGATTACACCAGAGCATCTGGCTGCACACAATTTTTAAGATATACGTCAGTTTGATCTGCATCCGCGTATCGAGCCGACAGAGGCAAGTGCAATTGATCGCGAAAGATCACGGCGAATATGAGTATGGGGCCGATTCGTGGGGAAAACAGAACCACGCCGCAACGATTGCCGGAGCAACACAATGTAAAGAATGCGAATCAAAGCAACAAAAAAGAACGCGAAGAATGCAGCCGCAACGAACGTTCAAAACGCAGATGTGCAAAAGCCGGACGTTAAGAACGTCGGCGCAGTGAAGCCTCAAGCCACGAAAACCGCAGCAAACGAAAGCCGCAAAACGAAAACGCCTGTTACCGTTGTGAAGGAATGCGCGCCGTTCAGGATTGGTATCGAAGGAATCCGCACGGCATTCATTCGCGAATTCGGCGGGCGCCGATATTCTTTTATGCGGTAGTCGTCGCTACGACGCTCACCGGCGCCTGCACGCACACCGCGCGCAACACCGTCTCCTTGATCACCTCGCGCCAATGCGCGAGCGCCGCCTCGTCCATCAGCGGCTCGCCGAGAAACGCGCCGAGCGTGTACTGATTGGCGTTATAGAAATAGCCGAGCGACGCGATCATCAGATATACGTCGCGCGCCGCGATATCGGCGCGAAACACGTCCTGCGCGCGGCCCGCCTCCAATAGCCTCTGCACGACCGAAATCGCGTAGCCCGAAATCTCCTTGAGCTTCTGCGATTTTTTCGCATGCTTGCCCTGGTGCAGATTTTCGCTCGACAGCAGCGTCACGAACTCCGGGTGATCGAGGTAGTACTGCCAGACGAACTCGACCATCTGTTCGAGGCCATGCACCGGATCGCGCAGATCGAGATCGAGTTTGCTTTCCGCTTCGTTGAACTGCGTGTAGATCGTCTCCAACACTTCGATGAACAGCTGCTCCTTGCTGCCGAAGTAGTAATAGATCATCCGGTCGTGCGAACGCGCGGCCTTCGAAATACTTTCGATGCGGCCGCTTGCATAACCCTGCTTCGCGAACACCCTGATGGCCGCCTTCAGGATCTTGGCGCGCGTGTCCTGCGCCTGTTTCGCGCGGATACCGATGGCACCCGGCTTGCGGGCGGCGGTGGGGCTCATGACGGTCTCGGATCTCTTTGTCAGCGTAGTTTTGAACGGCGGGCGCACAGACTCAGCACGCCGATGCCGCATTGCACCATGATCCCGTTTGACGGAAAACACGTTGCACAGTCGATTTTGATCGAGTAGATTTCAATCGAGTTTGGTGTAGAAGATACTACATGAACGGTGAGTGACCGCAACATGAAAATGGGCGGCCCACGCGGAAATGCCCTGAAACCGGGACGATTCGCGCACCACGCAGCACCGCCAGCCATGTCGCGCCTGTGATGTCGTAGGGAACCCCACGATGACAGAACATACGAAGGTCGATTTCGGTGCAGAGAGTGTCGATCGCGATACCGCGTCGACGCCGGGGCCGACCGTGCTCGCAAAGTCGGCGCCGCGCAGCGAGCGCATGGCCTCGAACAAGATCGAATGCAATGCGTGTCCGGTGCTGTGCCAGATCTCGGAAGGGCGCACCGGCGCGTGCGACCGTTATGCGAATGCGGATGGGCGATTGATTCGCGTCGATCCAGTGGTGTTTCTGTCGCGTGCGAACGATGCCGACGCCGATCCGACAAATGCGGCGATCGAATTCGGCACAGCCCCCGCCGCGGACCCAGGCACCACCGAACCCGCGCTGTTCGTCACCGGCGTCGGTGCCTCCTCGACCTATCCCGACTACAAGCCCGCGCCGTTCATCGTCGCGTCGAAGCTCGACGACGTCGACATGGTCACCGTCGTCACCGAAGGCATCTTCAGCTATTGCAGCTTCAAGGTGAAGATCGACACCGACCGCTTTCTCGGCCCCGAACAGGCCAACGTGCGCTGTGACGGCGAGATCGTCGGTCACGTGAGCACGGCCGAATACGGCTCGCAGATGCTGAGCCTCGGCGGCGTCCATCATCTGACGGGCGGCAGCAAGAAAGAAGGCCGCGTGACCTGCGACATGATGCTCGCGCTCGGCAACAAGGAGGCGGTCGAGCTTGGTATCGACGGCGGCGCGAGTCTCGTGATTCGCGCCGGCGTCGCGCCGATCGTCGACGGTGTCGAGGAGCAGCGCATGCGGGTCGGCTGCGGCTCCGCGACGATCGGTATCTTCGCGAAGCAATGGTTCGGCCATGTCGATGAGGTGGTGGTCGTCGACGATCACATTACGGGCGTACTGACCGAGCACCAGGCGGGCCGCTGCCTCGGCATGACGCGCTCGGGACTCAAGATACGCGGCCGCAAATCGACGCCGGGCCGCTATTTCCAGGTTGCCAATCCTGGCACCGGTTGGGGGGGCACCGACATTCAGGACCCGCTCGCGATCGTCGAAGGATTCGATCCGTCGGTTGCGAAGCCGGGCATGCGCGTGCTGATGGTCTCGACGACCGGCGAACACGCGCAATGGTACGAACTCGACGCACAGCTCGTGCCGCGCATCGCGCCGATGCCCGACGCGGTGCGCCGCACGGTCGAGCGGATCGGCGAGAACTGCGAGCCGTCGCTCGCGACGGTGCTGTTTCTCGGCGGCGCGGGCGGCAGTCTGCGCGCCGGCGCGACCGAGAATCCGGTGCTGCTCACGCGCGCGATCAAGCGCAAGCTCGTCAACGTCACGTGCGGCGGCGCGCCGGCTTATGTGTGGCCGGGCGGCGGCATCACCGTGATGGTCGATGTGACGCGCATGCCGGACCGCTCGTTCGGCACGGTGCCGACACCGGCGCTCGTCGCGCCGATCGAATTCACGATGACGTACGACACGTACCGCGATCTCGGCGGCCACGTCGAGGCGGTGCGCTCGTTGCAGAGCGTGCTCGCGAGCGGGCCGACGCATACGGAAGGCGCGCCGCTCGCGCGGCGGACGCTGGCTCGCGATCCGGACAATCCGTGGCCGCCTGCAATGCCCGGTTAAGCACCCTGACCAAAAAATCACACGATGACCCCCACCCGAACCCGCCTCGACGAACACCGCTGGCATTGGCAGCACGGGCCGATCGACCTGATCCTCGGCGCCGACGGCGAGCCCGACGCGGTGCGTGCCGCATATGACGCATGCTGGGAGCGCTTCAGTCCTGTGCTGGAAGAGCTGGTCCGCGAATTGAACGTGCTTCGGCAACCAGTGCAGGCTGTGGCGGCACGACATGATTGCCCGCTTCGAGGGCCGGTCGCGACGCGTATGTGGCATGCGTGTCATCCGCATCGTTCGAGCTTCATCACGCCGATGGCCGCAGTCGCGGGCAGCGTCGCCGACGAACTGATCGCCGCGTTCGCGCGCGACGGCATCGCGCGTGCGTTCATCAACAACGGCGGCGACATCGCGCTGCACCTCGCGGCGGGGCAGACGTATCGCGTGGGCGTGTTGGCGGACCTCGCGCAAATCTCGGGCACGCGTTTCGCGCACGACCCCGCGCTCGACGCGCATCTGACGCTCGACGCTCGGCAGCCGATTCGCGGCGTCGCGACGAGCGGCTGGCGCGGCCGCAGCTTCAGTCTCGGCATCGCCGACAGCGTGACCGTGCTCGCGCGCGATGCCGCGAGCGCCGACGCCGCCGCGACGATGATCGCGAACGGGGTCGATCTCGACCATGCGGGAATCGTGCGGCGTCCGGCGTCGTCGCTGAAGGACGATAGCGATCTCGGCGATCTGCTGGTGACCGTCGACGTGCCGCGTCTGCCGCAGCCGCTGATCGATTTCGCGCTCGCGCGCGGCGTCGATGTCGCGAAGCGGTTGCGCGGCCAGGGTTTGATCGAAGGCGCCGCGCTGTTCCTGCAAGGACGAGCGCGGGTCACCGGCATCGACGATTCACGCGCGTTGTCCACCACGCGCGCTTCACTGACAACGGAGGCTCCGTGTTCGAAATACGCCGCGTGCTGACGCACGTCGAAGACATCTTCCACGAGTTCGGCCCCGCGCCCGCGCAGCCGCTCAGACGAGGCGCGATCGCCGCGGTGATGACGAATCCGTTCGCGGGCCGCTACGAGCCGAAAATCGAACACGCGATGGAAGCGCTGAAGCCGATCGGCTTCGAGATGGCGCAACGGCTGCTGACGGCGATGGCGGTGCCGCATGCGTCGATCGAAAGCTATGGGAAGGGCGCGATCGTCGGCGCGCGCGGGGAACTCGAGCACGGCGCGCTATGGCATGTGCCCGGCGGCTACGCGATGCGCGAGCTGCTCGAAAAGCACGGCGTGCCGACCCACGCGATCGTACCGTCGACGAAGAAGGTCGGCGCGCCGTCCACGGCGCTCGACGTGCCGCTCACGCATGTCAACGCGAGCTACGTGCGCAGCCACTTCGATGCGATCGAAGTACGCGTGCCCGGCGCGCCCGCCGCCGACGAGATCGTCTACATCCTCGTGATGAGCACGGGGCAGCGCGTGCATGCGCGGGTGGGCGGCCTCGCGAAAGAGGCGATCGTCGGCCAGGATGGCTTGCGCTGAAGCGGCGCGCGGCAACCATACAGCAAGGCAACGAAACTCGGAGAGCGCAAATGGCAATCAGGCTTCGCAAGCTGGTCGTGCAGGTCGACGAAACACGCATCGAAATGGGCCAGACCGTCGAGCCGCCCGCGCGCCGCGCGGTCGCGATCGCGGTGATCGATAATCCGTATGCGGGCCGCTATGAGGCGAAGCTCGACGCGCTGATCGAAGCTGGCGAGGAACTCGGCGCGCTGCTCGGCAAGCGCTGCGTCGAGGCGTTGGGCATCGCGCCCGGGGAGGCGCAAAGCTACGGCAAGGCGGCGATCGTCGGCGAGGCGGGCGAGCTCGAACATGCGGCCGCGATCCTGCATCCGAAGCTCGGCGCGCCGCTGCGCGCGGCGGTCGAAAAGGGCGCGGCGCTGGTGCCGTCGGCGAAGAAGATCGGCACGCTCGGCACCGCGATCGACGTGCCGCTCGGCCACAAGGACGCCGCCTACGTGCGCAGCCATTTCGACGCGATCGAGGCGCGCGTGGCCGATGCGCCGCGCGCGAACGAAATCGTCGTGGCGGTCGCGGTGACCGCGTCGGGCCGGCCGCTGCCGCGCATCGGCGGCTTGCAGGCGAACGAGATCAAAGGCGAGGACGGCCTGCGCTGAGCGATCGTTTTTTTCAGCCGCCTGTTTGCCGTCGCTTGTTTTGCGGGTTGTTTCGCTGGTAGTGTCCTGCCGTTGACGCGGGCGCGCATGGTGCCGCCCGCGCCGCAACGTCCGCCGATCGGGCCGCTGCGCATGTTGCGCGCGCGCCGTTCGGCGAGCTGCCGAGGGTCGCGATGCTTTCGAATCTGCTGGTACAACTGGTCAATGGACTCGCCGACGCGTCGACGCTGTTTCTGGTCGCCGCCGGTTTGTCGTTGATCTTCGGCGTGACGCGCATCGTCAACTTTGCGCACGGCTCGTTCTATATGTTCGGCATTTACGTCGCGTATAGCATCGCGAGCCGCTTTGGCCACACGGCGGGCGGCTTCTGGCTGTCGGTGCTCGCCGCCGCGCTCGCGGTCGCGGTGTTGGGCGCGCTCGTCGAGATCGTCGTGTTGCGGCGGATCTATCAGGCGCCGGAGTTATTCCATCTGCTCGCCACGTTTGCGCTCGTGCTGATCTTTCGCGACGCCGCGCTATGGCTTTGGGGCCCGGAGGATCTGTTCGGCCCGCGCGCGCCGCATCTCGCGGGCGCGGTCGACTTTCTCGGCCATCCGCTGCCCACGTACGACATCGCGCTGATCGTGATCGGTCCGGTCGTCTTGCTGCTGCTGTGGTACGCGTTGACGCGCACGCGTTGGGGCACGCTCGTGCGCGCCGCGACGCAGGATCGCGAGATGCTCGGCGCGCTCGGCATCAATCAGGCGTGGCTGTTTACCGGCGTGTTCTTCGTCGGCGCGTTTCTCGCGGGACTCGGCGGCGCGCTGCAAGGGCCGCGCATGTCGGCGAACCTGTCGCTCGACCTCGAGACGATCGGCAATGCGTTCGTGGTCGTCGTGGTCGGTGGCATGGGTTCGATTCCGGGCGCATTCGTCGCGGCGTTGCTGATCGCCGAGATCAAGGCGCTGTGCATCGGTATCGGGCACGTGACGATCTTCGGCATCGGTTTATCGCTGAGCCGCTTCACGCTGGTGGCCGAATTCGTCGTGATGGCGGTCGTGCTGGTGGTGCGGCCTTGGGGTCTGCTCGGCCGCGCGAGCGCCGCGGTGCGCGCGATGGGTACGCCGGAAACGCCATTGCGTCCGGCGGGCAGGCGTCTGAAGAGGCTGGCCGCCTTCGTGTTGCTGGTGCTGGTTCTGGCACCGCTCGCGGCCAACGCGTTTCCGTATATGCCGGTGCTGCTGGTTGAAATCCTGATTGCGGTGCTGTTCGCGGCGAGTCTGCATTTCATCATGGGTCCGGGCGGCCTGCATTCGTTTGGCCATGCCGCGTACTTTGGACTTGGCGCTTACGGCGCGGCGCTGTTTCTCAAAGTGCTGAATCTGCCGATGGAAGCCGCGTTGCTGCTCGGGCCACTGCTCGCGGTGGTGGGCGCGCTCGTGTTCGGCTGGTTCTGCGTGCGCCTGTCCGGTGTCTATCTGGCGATGCTGACGCTCGCGTTCGCGCAGATCGTCTGGTCGGTCGTGTTCCAGTGGGACGACGTGACGGGCGGCAGCAACGGCATTCTCGGTCTATGGCCGTCGAACTGGCTGTCTTCGCCGGTCGCGTTCTACTACCTGACGCTCGCGTGCGCGGTGCTCGGCGTGTGGCTGCTGCGCCGCATGCTGTTCTCGCCGCTCGGCTATGCGATGCGCGCGTCGCGCGATTCCGCGCTACGCGCCGAGGCGATCGGCATCGACGTGAAGCGGGTTCAGTGGGCGTCGTTCGTGATCGCGGCGCTGTTCTGCGGACTCGCCGGATCGCTGTACGCGTTTTCGAAGGGCAACATCTCGCCCGAAGTGATCAGCGTGAGCCGCTCGGTCGATGGCCTCGTGATGGTGCTGCTCGGCGGCTTGCAGACGTTGAGCGGGCCGATCGTCGGCGCGGCCGTGTTTACGTGGCTGCAGGACACGGTCGCGCGACAGACCGACTACTGGCAGGCGCTGCTCGGCCTCGCGATCCTGCTGCTGGTGATCGCGTTTCCGCAGGGTATCGTCGGCTTCATTCGCGAGCGTTTCGGCGAGGCGAACGGCGATCAGGCCGACAAGACCAACGGCGGCGCCGCGTCGCCGTCGCAACGGGCCGCCGCGGTCAAGGAGGGGCTATGAGCCTGCTGCGCGTAAGCGGTCTGTCGAGATCGTTCGGAGGACTGAAGGCGGTCGATAACGTTTCGTTCGATCTCGAAGCGGGTCAACTGCTGGCGCTGCTCGGCCCCAACGGCGCGGGCAAATCGACTTGTTTCAACATGGTCAACGGCCAGTTGCAGCCGTCGTCGGGATCAATTCTGCTCGACGGTCATGAACTCGTCGGCATGCGGCCGCGCGATATCTGGCGGCGCGGCGTCGGCCGCACGTTCCAGATCGCCGCGACGTTCAACTCGATGACGGTGCTCGAAAACGTGCAAATGGCGCTGGTGTCGCGCGAGAAAAAGACCTTCGGCCTCTGGAAGCCAGCGGGCTCGCACCATGCCGACGAAGCGTTCACGCTGCTCGAACAGGTCGGCATGGGCGCGCACGCGAAGCGCGCGTGCGGCGTGCTCGCGTATGGCGACGTGAAGCGCGTCGAGCTTGCGATCGCGCTCGCGAACCGGCCAAAGCTGCTGTTGATGGACGAACCGACCGCCGGCATGGCGCCGAAGGAGCGCAACGAATTGATGGCGTTGACCAGGCGTCTGGTGACCGAACACAAGATCGGCGTGCTGTTCACCGAACACAGCATGGACGTCGTATTCGCGTACGCCGACCGGATGATCGTGCTCGCGCGCGGCAAGCTGATCGCCGAAGGCGACGCCGACACGATCCGCAACGACGCACGCGTGCAGGAGGTCTATTTCGGCACCGGCAAGACGTTCCGGCCGCACGCGCCACTGCAAGACGCGTCGGGCAGCGCGCGGGATCGTGGAGCATTGCAATGAGCGAACCGATGCTGAAAGTCTCCGGCCTCAATGCGTTCTACGGTCGCGCGCACATCCTGTTCGACGTCGGCCTCGAAGTCGGCCGCGGCGAGGTGGTCGCGCTGATGGGCCGCAACGGCGCCGGCAAATCGACGACGATGAAAGCGGTGATGGGACTGCTGCCGCGCCGCCACGGTGAAGTGACGTTTCGCGGCCAGAACATCAGCGCGCTCGCGCCGTACAAGATCGCGCGCATGGGCGTTGGTTTCGTGCCCGAGGACCGCCGCGTGTTCGCGGACCTGACGGTGATGGAAAACCTCGACACGGGCCGCCAGCCGCCGCGCGAAGGCGCGCCGCAATGGACGCCCGACAAGCTGTTCCACCTGTTTCCGAATCTCGGCGAAATGCCGAAGCGCCCCGGCGGCCAGATGAGCGGCGGCGAGCAGCAGATGCTGACCGTGTCGCGCACGCTAATGGGCAATCCGTATCTGGTGCTGCTCGACGAACCGTCCGAAGGCGTCGCGCCGGTGATCGTCGAGCAGATGGCGAACATGATTCTCGAACTGAAACGCGAAGGGCTATCCATTCTGTTATCCGAACAGAATCTGCACTTCGCCGAGCTGGTCAGCGACCGCGCGTATGTGCTCGAGAAAGGGCAGATCCGTTTCAGCGGGACGATCGGCGAACTCGCACGGAACGAAACAGTGAGGCGCGCTTATCTGAGCGTGTGAATTCATCGGGTAGTGTCGGCGAAAGGAGAGGCAGATGGCGGCAGAGACGTTGACAGGCTTGTCGGGCAAGGTCGCGGTAACGAACATCGGGCTGCTGCTGTCGGGCGATATCGATCAGCCGATTCTCGACGCGGACACGCTGGTGATCGACGACGGCGTGATCGTCGCGCTCGGCCGCGAGAAAGACTGCGATCTCGAAGGCGCGCGCACGACGGTCGACTGCAAGGGCACGACGGTCGCCCCGGGCCTGATCGACTCGCACGTGCATCCGGTGTTCGGCGACTGGACGCCGCGCCAGAATCAGCTCGGCTGGATCGAGTCGAATCTGAACGGCGGTGTGACGACGATGATCTCGGCCGGCGAAGTGCATTTGCCTGGCCGTCCGAAAGACGTGCTCGGCGTGAAGGCGCTCGCGATCACCGCGCAGCGCTCGTTCGACGGCATGCGCGCGGCCGGCGTCGGCGGCGGCGTCAAGGTGCTGGCGGGCGCGCCGGTGATCGAGAAGGGCATGGTCGAGCAGGACTTCAAGGAGCTGTCCGAAGCCGGTGTGAAGCTGCTCGGCGAAGTCGGCCTCGGCAGCGTGAAGGGCGGCGAGGAAGCGCAACAGATGGTCGCGTGGGCGCGCAAGTACGGTATCCAGAGCACGATTCACACGGGCGGTCCGTCGATTCCGGGCTCCGGCCTGATCGATCGGGACGTGGTGCTCGCCGCCGATGCCGATGTGATCGGCCACGTCAATGGCGGCCATACGTCGCTGTCGTACCGGCACGTGTGCGATCTGTGCGAGCAGTCGAGCCGCGCGCTCGAAATCGTCCACAACGGCAACGAGCGGATCGCGTTGCTGACCGCGCGCCATGCGATCGAACTGAAATGCCCGCACCGGATCATTCTCGGCACCGATAGCCCGGCCGGCTCCGGCGTGCAACCGCTCGGCATTCTGCGCATGATCGCGCTGATCTCGAGCCTCGCCGACGTCCCCGCCGAAATCGCGTTCTGCTTTGCGACCGGCAATACCGCACGGCAGCGCCACCTGCGCCAGGGGCTGATCGAGGTGGGCCGTCCCGCCGATCTCGTGTTCATGGACCGCGCGCAGCATACGGCCGCCGACACGCTGCTCGAAAGCGTGCAGCTCGGCGATATTCCGGGTGTGGGGATGGTGATGATCGATGGTCTGATCCGCTGCCGGCGCAGCCGCAATACGCCGCCCGCGACCGAAGTGCCGGTGGTGCTGTGAAAGCGCGGCACGACAGGGTGCTCGCATCATGATGAACCGCGCCGCGCAGCTCGTGCTGAAGGTGAACGGCGCAACGCATGTGGTCAGCGCGGCGGCGCAGACACCGCTGCTCTACTTGCTGCGCAACGATCTCGCGCTGAACGGGCCGAAGTTCGGTTGCGGTCTCGGCGAATGCGGCGCCTGCACCGTGCTGCTCGACGGCATGCCGACGCGCGCCTGCGTGACGACCGCCGAAGTCGCGCTGGGCCGCGAGATCACGACGCTCGAAGGGCTCGGCACGCGCACCGCGTTGCATCCGGTGCAGCAGGCGTTCATCGACGAACAGGCCGCGCAATGCGGCTACTGCCTGAACGGCATGATCATGACCGCGAAGGCGCTGCTCGATCGCGATCCGCATCCGAGCGTCGCGACGATCCAGCGCGAGTTGTCGCGCAATCTGTGTCGTTGCGGCACGCATGTCGAGATCGTGCGCGCGGTGCAGCGCGCGGCGCAATTGCTCGACGCGCAAACGGACGTGGACGACGGAGCGCGCGTATGACCGGGCCGGACTTCAGCGTCGATCGTCGTGGCGCGACGCCGTCGCGCAAGCAGTTGTACGACGCGCACAGCGTGCTGATCGTCGCGCGGCCGCCGCATGCACCGGTCAAGGCCGCGCGCGGCCAGCCGGGTTCGCGTTCTTCGCTCGTGCCGACCGAGGCGGATCTGTTTCTGGTCGTGCGAGACGATGGCAGCGTGGTCGCGTTCAACGGTCACGTGGACCTGGGCACCGGCATCGGCACCGCGCTCGCGCAGATCGTTGCGGAAGAACTCGATGTGCCGCTGACGCGTGTGTCGATCGTGCTCGGCCATACCGGCGAAACGCCGAACCAGGGACCGACGATCGCCAGCGCGACGATCCAGATTTCGGCGGTGCCGCTGCGGCAGGCGGCGGCGCAAGCGCGTCAGTATCTGGTCGCGCAAGCGGCCGCGCGCCTGAATGTAGAAGCGAACGATCTCGACGTGCAGGACAGCCGCGTGTTTCCACGCGATGGCGACCCGGCGCAGGGCATTCACTATGGCGAGCTGATCAAAGGCCAGCGTGTCGAACTGCTGCTGTCGGCCGATGCGCCGTTGAAACCGCCGCACACGTATCGCGTCGTCGGTAAAAGCGCGCCGCGTGTCGACATTCCCGCGAAGGCGACCGGTGAGCTGAGCTTCGTGCACGATGTGCGCGTGCCCGGCATGCTGCATGGACGCGTGGTGCGGCCGCCTTATGCGGGCGTCGCGCAGGGTGAGTTCATCGGGCATAGCCTGCTGGAAGTGAACGAAGCGGCGATTCGCAATTTGCCTGGCATCGTCAAGGTGGTCGTGATTCGCGATTTCGTCGGCGTCGTCGCCGAGCGTGAGGAGATTGCGCAACAGGCGGCGCAGCGGCTCGACGTGCGCTGGAAAACGGTCGATGGCCTGCCGCCGCTCGACACGAGCGAGCAGGTCGAAGCGGCGTTGCGCGCGAATCCGGCGACGCGGCGCGATCTGGTGATCGAAGGCGACGTGGATGCGGCGTTCGCGCAAGACCCGTCGCGCATGTTGGAACGCACTTACGTGTGGCCGTTCCAGATGCACGCATCGATCGGCCCGTCGTGCGCGGTCGCGGACTATCGCAACGGAGACGGCGACGACACGAAGCTGAAAATCTGGTCCGGCACGCAGAACCCGCATTCGCTGCGCGCCGACCTCGCGTTATTGCTGACACTCGACGAAGCGCGCATCGACATCGTGCGGATGGATGCGGCGGGCTGCTACGGACGAAATTGCGCTGACGACGTCGCCGCCGACGCCGCGCTGCTGTCGCGCGCGGTCGGCGCGCCGGTGCGCGTGCAGCTATCGCGCGAGGACGAACACGCGTGGGAACCGAAGGGCGCCGCGCAACTGATGGACGTACGCGGCGCGCTCACCGCCGAAGGCGAACTGGCCGCCTACGACTTTGCGACGCGCTATCCGTCGAACGACGCCCCCACGCTCGCGCTGCTGCTGACCGGCACGATTCCCGCGCAGCCGCAGGTGTTCGAGATGGGCGACCGCACGGCCGTGCCGCCGTACGACTATCGCAGCATGCGCATCGTCTGCGACGACACGCCGCCGATCGTGCGCGCCGCGTGGCTGCGCGGTGTGTCTGCGTTGCCGAACACGTTCGCGCACGAGTCGTTCATCGACGAACTGGCCGAGCAGGCCGGCGTCGATCCGGTCGAATTCCGCCTCAGGCATCTGACCGATCCGCGCGCGATCGACCTCGTCAAGGCGGTCGCGGCGAAAGCCGGGTGGGAACCGCGCGAACCTGCGTTCAGAACGCGCGGCGAGGACGACGAAGACGGCAACATCGCGCGCGGCCGCGGCATCGCGTACGCACGCTACGTGCACAGCAGATTCCCGGGGTTCGGCGCCGCATGGTCCGCGTGGGTCGCCGACGTCGAAGTCGATCGCAACAGCGGCGAACTGGCGGTCACGCGCGTCGTGGTCGGCCAGGACACCGGCACGATGGTCAATCCCGATGGCGTGCGTCACCAGATTCACGGCAACGTGATCCAGACGACGAGCCGCGCGCTGAAGGAGCAGGTCAGGTTCGGCGACAACGCGGTGACGAGCCAGGAGTGGGGCGCGTATCCGATCCTGACGTTCCGCGAAGTGCCGGTGATCGACGTCGTGATGATGCCGCGCCACGGCGAGCCGCCGATGGGCGCGGGCGAGTCGGCGTCGCTGCCCGGCGCGGCCGCCATCGCCAACGCGCTGTACGACGCGACGGGGGTGCGTTTCCGTCGCCCGCCGTTCACGCCGGAAAAGATCCGCGCCGCGCTCGCCGACGCGCAGGCGGAAGACGCGGCGGCGGCGCGCAGGAAAAAGCGCTGGCGGCGCGGCTTTTTCGGCTGGTTGGCCGCGGGCGCGGTCGGCTGGCTTGGCGCGCTGTCGTTCGCCTCGGTTTCCAGCGCGCCGCTTGCGCCGATCACGCCGCCGCTTGCAAGCGCGTTTGCGCCGGAACTGGTCGCGCGCGGCAAGCTGCTCGCGTCGCTCGGCAATTGCGCGATTTGCCATACCGCCCACAACGGCGTGCCGAACGCCGGCGGCAAGCCGCTCGCGACCCCGTTCGGCATCGTCTACAGCACCAACCTCACGCCCGACGGCCAGACCGGGATCGGCCACTGGTCGCTCGAAGCGTTCGTGCGCGCGATGCGGCACGGCATCAGCCGCGACGGTCATCGGCTGTATCCGGCGTTTCCGTACACGTCGTTCCAGAACATTTCCGATGACGATCTGCACGCGCTCTACGCGTATCTGATGTCGCAAACGCCGGTGCGCAGCCGGCCGCCCGAAACGAAGCTCGCGTTTCCTTTCAGCGTGCGTCCGCTGATGGCTGCATGGAACGGCCTGTTTCTCGGCCGCACCGCGTTTACCGCCAACCCCGCGCAGAGCGCGCAATGGAATCGCGGCGCGTATCTGGTGAATGGCCTTGGCCATTGCAGCGCGTGCCACACGCCGCGCAACGCGTTCGGCGCCGAGAAAACCGGCGCGGCGTTCATGGGCGGAGGCAGCGCCGAGGGCTGGGAAGCGCCCGCGCTGTCGGCGTTGTCGAATGCGCCGGTGCCGTGGAGCGAGGACGAACTGTTCCGCTATCTGCGCGACGGTCACGCGCCGTTGCACGGCGTCGCGGCCGGGCCGATGGCGCCGGTGATCGGCGATCTGGCGGCGCTGCCCGACAGCGATATCCGCGCGATGGCCGTCTATCTCGCGTCGCTCAATCCGCTGGAGCCGAACGCCGATCCGGCCGCAACCGCGCGCGAATACGAACAGGCCAGCGCGATGACGGGCGCGCCGGTCACGGCGGGTGCGCGGCTTTTCGACGGCGCGTGCGCCGCGTGCCATCACGCTGGCAGCGGACCTCAGTTGTTCGGCGCACATCCGTCGCTGGCGCTGAACACGAACCTGCACGGCGCGACGCCGGACAACCTGATTCGCGTGATTCTCGACGGCATCGGCTCGCCTGCGCGGCCCGAACTCGGTACGATGCCGGCTTACCGCGACAGTTTCAACGACGCCCAGGTCGCCGAGCTCGTGTCGTTCCTGCGCGCGCAGTTCGCGGGCGGCAAGCCGGCATGGCAGGACGTCGCCGCGAACGTGGCCAGAATCCGCGCGGAACCGCGCGAGCAATGAGCCGCCAGCCGTCGTCCGAAGGTGCGCAGGTCCACGCGCTTGCACGTCCTCACGTTCGCATGTCTGACTAAAACCACCATTCCTTCTGATAACGGAGAAACGCATGACCACGCGCGCAGGATGGATCTCTCGCCTCATGGTGTCGACCGTGTGCTCGTTTGCCGCGCTCGGCGCGAGCGCACAGCAGACCATCAAGATCGGTGAGATCAATAGCTACAAGGCGCAGCCTGCCTTTCTCGGGCCTTACAAGCAAGGCTGGAATCTCGCACTCGAGCAGGTGAACGCGGCGGGTGGCGTGCTCGGCAAGCAGCTCGAAGTTATTTCGCGCGACGACAACGGCAACCCCGGCGACACGATCCGCGTCGCCCAGGAGCTGATCGCGCGCGAGCAGGTGCAGGTGCTGTTCGGCGGCTTCCTGTCGAACACGGGCCTCGCGCTCGCCGACTTCGCGAAGCAGAAGAAGATCTTCTTCCTCGCGGCCGAACCGCTGACCGACAAGATCGTCTGGGCCGATGGCAACAAATACACGTACCGTCTGCGTCCTTCGACCTACATGCAGGTCGCGATGCTGGTGCCCGAGGCCGCGAAGCTGAAGAAGAAGCGCTGGGCGATCGTGTATCCGAACTACGAGTACGGACAATCGGCGGTGGCGACCTTCAAGAAGCTGCTGACGGCCGCGCAGCCGGACGTGCAGTTCGTCGTCGAACAGGCGACGCCGCTCGGCAACGTCGACGCGGGCGCCGTGACCCAGGCGATCGCCGACGCGAAGCCCGACGCGATCTTCAACGTGCTGTTCGGCGCCGACCTCGGCAAGTTCGTGCGCGAGGGCAATACGCGCGGGCTCTTCAAGGATCGCGCGGTGGTGTCGCTCCTGACCGGCGAGCCCGACTACCTCGATCCGCTCGGCGCCGAAGCGCCGACAGGCTGGATCGTGACCGGCTACCCGTGGTATTCGATCGATACGGCCGCGAACAAGCAGTTCGTCGACACGTATCAGGCGAAATATCACGACTATCCGCGGCTGGGCTCGGTGGTCGGCTATTCAGCGCTGATGTCGATCGCGGACGGCATCAAGAAGGCGGGTTCGACCGATCCGGACAAACTCGCCGCCGCGTTCAAGGGGCTCAACGTGCAGACGCCCTTCGGCCCGATCATGTACCGCGCGCAGGACAATCAGTCGACGATGGGCGCGTATGTCGGCGTGACCGGCGTGAAGGACGGCAAGGGTGTGATGACGTCGTACCGCTATGTGGATGGCGCGAGCGTGCAGCCATCGGACGCCGAGGTGAAGAAACTGCGCCCGGCGGATTGAGGACGTGGCGCGCGGCGGTCCGTCGTGACTGCCGCGCAATAGCCGCGCGAGTGTTGGTGAATGCACGTCCGCAGCGGCTTTTGCCACGAGCGGGCGGCTTTGAAAACGGCGGTTGCCGTCGGCGAAACCTACTCTTCCGCGTCGTGCTCCGTGACGAAGCGCTTCAGATAAGCGAGCACGGCCGCTTCCATCGCGCGATGATCGGCGGTGTTTTTCGAGCCCGCGTTTTCTTCATCGCCGAACAGTGTGGACGGCGCGTTGTGCACGTCCACTTCCTGCCCCTCGCGGAACACGCGAATTTCGTGGACGTCCTCGACGTACTCGGCGATCCAGTGCACGCCCTCGATATGTGTGCCAGCGCGAACCGTAACTATCTTCATGGCTGTCTCCATGCAAGGCGGTCGATTTGAGTTAGCGCTTCGGCGCTTACTCCCGTCCCCTGTCCACAACCATACGCCGTCCTGCCGACGCACGCGAGTCCCGCCGCGCAACCGCCGCCGGACCATGGCGCGGATGGGCGCTCCGGCACGCTCGTTGCTCAATGATAGAGACTCACCCACAACCGGAGAACCGTCATGCCAGAGCAGAAAACCTTGAAGCGTGCCGCGGCCGATAAACGCGCCGGCAAATCAGCGAGTACTCAAGCGGGAGAGTTCGTCAAGGAACAGGTGGACAAGGTCCGCGCCGGCAAGCACGGCGTGCGCTCGCCGAAGCAGGCGATCGCGATCGGGCTGTCCGAGGCGCGGCGCGCGGGCGTCGACCTAAAGCCGCCGAAGAAGGGCGCCACGAGCGAGGCGACCCGCAAGAAAGCGCAGAAGGACAGCGCGGCGGGCAAGCACGAAGGCGCCGCGAAGAAGAGTGCGAGCAAGGAGTCGAGCGCGAAACGCTCGCGTGTGTCGGAGAGCGTGCTCAAGCGCGAGAGCACGGCCGGGGCGTCGTCGGCGGCGATGTCGAAGCAGGCGAAGTCGGCGGCGGCCAAGCGGCCAGCCGCGAGCCGCTCGGCCGCAGCCAAAAAGGCCGCTGCGACGAAGGGCGCGGCTGGACGCTCCGCTGCCGCGAAAAAGGCCGCGCAAACGCGGGCCTCGCGCGCGCATCACTGAGCTTGCGGCTCGCAAAGCGGCAGCAATAAAAAAGAGCGGCGCACGCATGCGCGTGCCGCCGCTCTTTCGTCGTCGCCTGGTGGCGCGCTTGCGCGCCTTCTTACTGCACCGTCGCCAGCACCTCGCCAACGGTGCGGAAGAGCCGCGCGATCTGTTCTTCGTCGATGATCAGCGGCGGCGAGAACGCGAGGATGTCGCCGGTGAAACGGATCAGCACGCCTGCCTCGAAGCATTTGACGAACGCCTCGTAGGCACGCGCGCCCGGCGCTCCGTCGCGCGATTCGAGCTCGATGCCCGCGACGAGGCCGAGATTGCGCACGTCCTTCACGTGCTTCGCGCCGCGCAGCCCATGCGCGGCAGCTTCGAACGTCGGCGCGAGGCTGGCCGCGCGCTCGAACAACTGGTCACGGCGGTACAGATCGAGCGTCGCGATCGCGGCCGCGGCAGCCGCCGGATGCGCCGAGTACGTGTAGCCGTGGAACAGCTCGATCGCGCCCGCCGCGCCGCTGCCGACTATCGTGTCGTGGATCGTGCGGCTCGCCGCGACCGCGCCCATCGGAATCGACGCGTTGTTGATCGCCTTCGCCAGCGTGATCAGGTCCGGCGTGACGCCGAAGTGTTCGCTCGCGGTCGCCTTGCCGAGGCGGCCAAAGCCCGTGATCACCTCGTCGAAGATCAGCAGGATGCCGTGCTTCGTGCAGATCTCGCGCAGCTTCTGCAGATAGCCTTGCGGCGGAACCAGCACGCCGGTCGAGCCGGCCACCGGTTCGACGATCACCGCGGCGATCGTCGAAGCGTCGTGCAGCGCGACGATGCGCTCCAGCTCCTCGGCCAGATGCGCGCCCCATGCGGGCTGGCCCTTCGAGAACGCATTGTGTTCGAGGTTGTGCGTGTGCGGCAGATGATCGACCGCCGGCAACAGCGCCCCCGAAAACGTCTTGCGATTCGGCGCGATACCGCCGACCGAAATCCCGCCGAAACCGACGCCGTGATAGCCGCGCTCACGGCCGATCAGACGCGTGCGCTGGCCTTCGCCGCGCGCGCGATGGTAGGCGAGCGCGATTTTCAGCGCGGTGTCGACCGATTCGGAGCCCGAGTTCGTGAAGAAGATGCGATCGAGCCCTTCCGGCATCAGCTCGGCAACCTTCTTCGCCGCTTCGAACGCGAGCGGGTGGCCCATCTGGAAGGTCGGCGCGAAGTCGAGCGTCGACAGCTGCTGCGTGATCGCGGCGATGATTTCATCGCGGCCATGGCCGGCGTTCACGCACCACAGCCCGGCGCAACCGTCGAGAATCTCGCGCCCGTCGGTGCTTCGGTAGTACATGCCCTTCGCCGATTCCAGCAGGCGCGGCGCGGCCTTGAACTGGCGGTTGGCGGTGAAGGGCATCCAGAAGGACGACAGATCGTCGATGACGGGGCGCGAAGTCATGGCATCTCCTCGAAGTGGCGCGGTTGGGGCTTTAAGCGTAGCCAAACTGTAGCCCTCGCGGTTTAATGGCGGCATAAACAGTTGACCAAGTGTGGTGTCAACTGTGCTGGTGGATTCGCGCGAACTGTTCCGGTAGGCGGGCGGTCCGCGGTCCGTCTTTTTGCCCCTCGTTTTTCGCCCGAAACATGATCGAACTGGACCTTCAACGCGACCGGCGCGCGGCGCCGACGCTCGTCGAACAGGTCGTGCAGAGCTTCGCGCGCGCGATCGACTCGCAATCGCTGCGCGCCGGCGCACTGCTGCCGTCGGTGCGGCAGCTTGCCCAAAGCCACGCGCTGAGCACCTTCACCGTGACCGAGGCGTACAACCGGCTGGTGTCGATGGGCCTCGTGGTCGCGCGGCGCGGCTCCGGCTATCGGGTGGCGGCGCGCTCGCCGTCCACGCGCGCGGCCGTCGCCGACTGGACGCCGCCGAGCCTGACCGCGACGTGGCTGCTGTCCGACGTGTTCGCCGATCACTCGGTGCCGATCAAGGCGGGCTGCGGCTGGCTGCCGAGCGAATGGACCAACGAGAGCGGCCTGCAGCACTCGCTGCGCGCGCTGAGCCGGGTGCCGGCCGCGCGGCTCGGCGACTATGGCCATCCGTACGGCTTCGCGCCGCTGCGCGAGCGCATCGCCGAACAACTCGACCGGCGCGGGCTGCCCGTCGACGTCGCGAACGTGCTGCTCACGCAGGGCGCGACGCAGGGGCTCGATCTGATCGTACGCACGCTGCTGCGCGCGGGCGATGCGGTGATCGTCGAAGATCCCGGCTACTGCAATCTGCTGCAGATCCTGAAGCTCGCCGGGCTGGTCGTGCATGGCGTGCCGCGCACGCCGGCCGGCGTCGATACGGACGTTCTCGCAACGCTGGTCGCGCGGCACAAGCCGAAGGCGATCTTCGTCAACAGCACGCTCCAGAATCCGACCGGCGCGACCTTCGGCATGTCGGCCGCGTTCCGCTTGCTGCAGATCGCCGAGCGCGAGCGCATCTGGGTGATCGAGGACGACGTGAGCCGCGAACTCGCGCCGGCCGGCGCGCCGCTACTGGCGGCGATGGAAGGCTTGCAGCGCGTGTTGCACGTCGGCGGCTTTTCGAAGACGGTGACGCCGTCGCTGCGCTGCGGCTATGTGGTGGCCGAGCAGGCGGTGCTGCGCGAACTCGCGCGCACGAAGATGGCGGTGGGGCTGACGTCGTCGGAAACGATCGAGCGGATCGTCGACAAGGTGCTGGTGGAAGGGCGTTACGCGCGCCACGTCGAGACGGTCAACGAACGGCTGAAGCTCGCGCACGTGGCACTCGAAGAACGGCTGGACGCGCTCGGGCTCGAGGTGTTTCACCGGCCGCGCGCGGGGCTCTTCATGCTGGCGCGTCTGCCGATCGAAGCGGAGCGCGCCGCCGAGGTCGCGACCGCCGCGCTCGCGCACGGCATCTGGCTCGCACCGGGCTCCTACTTCCGTCCCGACGACGCGCCGAGCGCGTGGTTCCGCTTCAACGCGCCGTATTCGAGCGACGACGCGTTGTGGCGCTTCATCGAGCGGGTCGGGCAGGGGGCGTGGTAGACGCGGCGGCGCGCGTCGAAAGCTCAGCCGCCGTGCCCGATCAGCTTCAGCGCGATCGGATACAGCGACGCGACGAGCAGCAGCGCCATCGCGATGTTGAAGACGCGCAGCCGCTTCGGGTTCGACAGCACCTCGCGCATCGCGGTGCCGAAACCGGCCCACACGCAGATGCACGGAAAGCCGATCACATAGAACACCGCAGCCATCGCGACGGCGTTCATGCCGAAGCTGTTGCTCAGATGAATCGTCGTCGCGGCGGTCAGCACCATCATCCACGCCTTCGGATTGACCCACTGAAACGCGATCGCCTCGTGAAAGCGCATCGGGCGACGCTCGCCGTTCCTGAGCTTCAGTTCGCCCGACGTGCCGATTTTCCACGCCAGATACAGCAGATAAGCGACGCTGACGACTTCGAGTACCGTGTACAGCACGGGGAAATGCGCGAACGCCTCGCCGAGGCCGATGCCGACCGACAACATCAACAGCACCACGCCGACGCTGATGCCGGACAGATGGGGCAGCGTGCGGCGAAAACCGAAATTGACGCCCGACGCGAGCAGCATCGTGTTGTTCGGACCGGGCGTGATCGAGGTGACGAGCGCGAACAGGATGCCGGCGGGCAGCGCGCTGAGAGTGACGAAAGACATGGGGGCTCCGGTGTCGCCAACAGAAAACGATGAGGCTCATTCTAGCGACAGGGGCCGGTACAGTACCTGTACGGTTTTGAAAATGATGTCCGGTACGGATCGATGATGACTTGATTGGCCGGAAAGCGTCGCCACGCGGCGTTTCAACACTTGGTAGTTAACATATGTTGCATTTATTTTTTTAATGGCAACATATGTAGACGGCTGGCGAAGCAGCCCGCCATCCATCAGGAACCTGCTGCACGATTGGAGATACCCATGAAAGTGATGAATTGGTCCACTGTTGCCATGCTCGTGGCGGCAACGTTGGCGAGTCCGGGCGCGTTTGCGCAGGACGCGACGTCCACGCTCGCGAAGATCCAGCGAAGCGGCGTGATCGCGATTGGCCATCGCGAGACGTCGGTGCCGTTCTCGTACGTCGACGCGAACAACGAGGTGGTCGGCTTTTCGCAGGACCTGTGCAACAAGGTCATCGATGCGGTCAAGGCGAAAACGAAGCGTCCGGACCTCAAGGTGCGCTTCATCCCGGTCACCTCGCAGAATCGCATTCCGCTCGTGCAGAACGGCACGGTCGATCTCGAATGCGGCGTGACGACCAATCTCGTCGCGCGCCAAAGCCAGGTGGCGTTCGCCGACACGTTCTTCGTCGCGACGACGCGTCTTCTCACGCGCAAGGACTCGGGCATCAAGGACTTTCCGGATCTCGCGGGCAAGACGGTCGTGACGAATCAGGGCACGACGTCCGAGCGCATCCTGCGCAAGATGAACGAGGACAAGAAGATGAACATGCAGATCATCAGCGCGAAAGATTACGGCGAAGGGCGTCTCACGCTCGAAAGCGGCCGCGCCGTCGCGTACATGATGGATGACGTGTTGCTGGCCGGCACGCGCACGCTGACCGCGAAGCCGTCGGACTGGATCATCACCGGCACGCCGCAATCGTCGGAAGCGTATGGCTTCATGTTGCGACGCGACGATCCGGAGTTCAGAAAGCTCGTCGACGACACGCTCGAACAGGTGATGAAAGGACCGGAAATCCACACGATGTACGACCGATGGTTCATCAAGCCGGTGCCGCCGAAAAACATCAGCTTCGACTTTCCGATGAGCGATTCGCTGAAGCAGCTGTACGCGCAGCCGAACGACAAGGCGCTCGAATAACGGCTTTGGCCGCGATTGCGCGTAGGAATGGTTTCTAGTGGCAGTCTTTTGCTCTTTCCTCTATACCTGGCTATAGGCGGCGCGTTTCGGTTGAACGTCGCCTATAGCGGGAACGGAGGTGCAAAGTGAACAGGCCGATGGAATCTTCGCGGCGCGGACGGATTTTCCCCAGTGGAATTCTTCGTGCTGCGCTGGCGTTGGCAAGCGGCGTATTCATGGTGTCCGCAAACGCCGACGCACAAATGCGCGCGATTACGATCATATCGGGCACCTATGGCGAGAATTGCGGCGCACCGCGCGGCAACCTGACTCGTGAGCTCGAGCGTCATTGCAACGGACGGGAAACTTGCGATTACGCGCTGCCCGGCCTGCACAAAGGTGGCACGACGATGGCATGCCCACGCGACTTCCACGCCGAATGGCATTGCGGCCACGCGGACTTCCACACTGCGGCGCTGGGTCCCGGCGCGAAATCGGGCGACACGCTCGTGCTGGGTTGCGTCGAGTCGCGTGGCGCGGGCAAATAGCTCCATGCGCGAATAAAAAGGCCGAGACCCTAACGGGGGCTCGGCCTTTGATTTTTGCGGCGGTCTTTTTAGCTGGCTTTACGAACCGGCGCGAACCGGCGCGAACCGGCGCGAAGCGCCGCTTGCTGAGCGACGGCCCGATACGACGGAACCGTTCCCGTTTGTGTTCTTCTTCGAAGTGCGCGAGCGACGGCTTGACCAGATCGCTGCGCGACACGATCCCCACCAGACGCATGCTGTTGCGATCGGCGACCACCGGCAGGCGTTCGAACCCTAGCACGGCGAGCCGCGTCGCCACCAGCCGGCAGGTTTCGGATGACAAAGCAAACGCGGTGTTGTGTTGCGCGAACACGTCGGCGAGCGTCATCGCGCGCTTGCGTTCCGTGTCCTCGGCGCAGAAGCGTTCGAGCAACATGCGGTCGGCCACGCCGATCACCGCGCCGTCGCGCACCACCGGATACGCGCGGCGCAGCTGGTTCGCGCCGAACAGCGTCTGCAGCGTTGCGCCGACCGTCGTGGCGGCATCGACCGATTCGACCGAGGCGGTCATCACTTCGTCGACATAGTGGCGCTCGAGCGGATCGACGCCGTACTCGCGATAGATGTGATAGCCGCGTCGCGCGATTTTCTCGGTCATGATCGAGCGCCGCATCACGACCGTGGAGAAGCCGTGCGCGATCAGCGTTGCCGTCAGTAGCGGCAATAGCGCGTTGGCGTCGTGCGTGAGGTCGAACGCGAACACGATGGCCGTCAGCGGCGCGCCGAGCGTGGCACCAAGCGTCGCGGTCATGCCGGCCGCCGCGCCCGCCACGAGCAGCGTCTTGCGTTCCGCCGACGTGACCTTCACGCACTGCGCGATCAGCGAGCCGAGCGCGCCGCCGGTCATGATGATCGGGCCTTCCGCGCCGAACGGCCCGCCGCTGCCGATCACGATGTCCGACGACAACGGCTTGAGCACCGCCACTTTCGGCGACATCTTGCTCTTGCCGAACAGGATCGCCTCGATCGCCTCGGGAATGCCGTGGCCGCGAATCTTTTCGGAGCCGAAGCGCGCCATCAGTCCGACGATCAAACCACCGGTCACCGGCACGCCGATCACCCAAATGCCAAGCGTATTGGTGGCGGGCGAACGGTCGACGAACGACAGCGTGCCGAAGAAAAACAGATTGGTGAACAGGCGAATCAGGTTCAGCAGAACAAAGGCGGCAATCGTGCTGACGAAGCCGATGCCCGCGGCGAGCGCGAAGATGCCGGGCAGCCGTGCATTCGCCGCGAAGTCGCGTTTGTGGGAATCCATGCTCATGGTTAGTCGAGGTCGATCCGTGGAACCTGGAAGGAGCCTTCGAGCGATCTCAATTCGGCGCGATGCAGTTCCGCAAGCCGTTCGAGTACCCGTTCTCCCGCTCTTTCGAGGTGTACTTCAACCTGGCGGCGATCGGTCTCGCTGACCTGGCGGCGCACGAGATTCAGTGCCTCGCAGCGCGATACCAGCGCGACGACGCCGTGATGTTGCGCCTGCAGACGCTCCGCGAGTTCGCCGACGGTCGCCCAGTCGCGCTCCGGATAGCCCTTGATGTGCAGCAACAACAGGTATTGCAACGGCGTGATGCCCTCGCTTTGCGCGGCCTGCTCCGAGAAGCGCTCGAAGCGCCGCATCTGGTAGCGAAACTGCGACAACTGCTCGAAATCGCTCTTAACGAGCTTGCGAGTCCGTACTTTCATGGCAAATCCGCCAATGTGAAGAAAACCGAAAATATATCACGTGATGATGTATTTAAGCGAATTGCGGCCGTCGCAACGGCATCGCGCGGCAGGTCTCCTCGGTCTTTTAGTTGAAAATCAGGCCGCCTCGCGGGCTCGGGTGGCGGTTTGCCGATACAGGCCGGAGATCAGGTCCACCTGCATGATCATGCCGACCACGCGGCCCGCGCGATCGAGCACCGGGATGTGGTGATGGCCGAAGTTCGCGAACATCGGCACCAGTTCCGTGATCGGATCGGTGGCGGCGGCGCGCGTGCCCGGCGACACCGACACGACGTGGCGCAACATCACGTCTTCGCAGCGCAGTTCGTTGAAGCTGCGCGAGAACGCCTGAAGCTGCGTTTCGCGCAGCAGTGAATAGAGGTCGTTGGTGTCGATGTCGAGCAGTTCGTCACGGCGCCCGAGCACGGCTTTGACGTCTTCGCGCGTGAAGCCGACGCGCGCGGCTTCGTCGGCGGCCCGGCTCGGCGTCGCGCGGTCCTGGCGTCCCGCATGCGGATAACGGTGGCCGGTTGCCGCGTGATAGACGAGCGCCGCGAACAGCAGCGCGGCCGACTGGATCGCGATCGGTTCGAGCACGAAGCGGTAGCCGAGCGCATGAATGACCGGGGCGCCCAGCACCGCGGTCAACGCGACCGCGCCCGACGGCGCGACGAGCAGCGGAATATTTGCGACAGGGCCGAGCAGCAGATACATCAGACCGCCGGTGAACGCGATGCCGAGCAGCGCGCCGAGGCACGAACGCGCACGCTCGTGCCATTTCACGGTGACCGGTGCGGGGAGAAAGCTGGCAAGCCAGCCGAGAGCAGGAGAGCGGGACAAGATAGGAGCAGAAAGTAGTCGATGATGCCGGGCCCGACACTACCGGGGAAACCCTGGCAACGCGAATACAGTCTGGTCATGATTATATGTCAATATGATATAAAAGTTCTCCGCCCCCGCGCGGCGCGCGGAATCTGTCGCATCTCGCAGACAGTCGAGAACACAGCCGACGTGCTTCAGCATGGCCCTTAAATCACCCTCGGCGCGTTCTTTTTTGTCACGTCGTGATATAAAATGAGAGCAGACGGATTGAGAGGACTGGTTGGCCGTTGCCTGATAGACCGATAAAGGAGCCATCATGATGATCACGTTTCAATCGACGGCGTCGCCGGATGTCGTCATGCTCAGGGATCTCGCACAATATCTGCTTGGTCTGATCGGCAAGCGGCTCGGCGCGCGGGGCGTTATCAGCCACGACGAGCTGCCCCGCGCGATCGATCGGCTCGAAACCGCCATCACCGAAGACGCGGCCGCGGAAACGACCCTCGAAGCATTGCACTGCTCAACCAGTAATCAACGCGAGTCGCGCAACCGGCTGTCGCAGCGCGCGTGGCCGTTTCTGGACATGATGCGTGCGGCGCGCGACTCGGACGCGGACATCATCTGGGGGCTGTAGTTCGTCGAGGGAATCGCGATGAAACAACTTGCGTCGTGTCGACGTTTCGCAATCGTCCTTGTTTCGGTTTGCGCCGTTCCGCTTGCCTATGCGTTCTCACCCGCGCAGCAGACCGGCCGGTACCCGCAGCCGGTGTGCGGCTCTTGCACCGCATCGTGCGGCACGGGGGTGCGAAGCAGTGTGATCGGCGTGTATGGCGGCACCGTTGTCGACCAGTTGTCCAGCGGAGCGGTGGTGCTCGTGAGATGGCCGAACGGTTCGCCGCACGAGGCATGGACCGCTCGGTCGCATGGCTATGGTTTGCCCGTCGATCCCGCGGCAAACGCTGCTCATGTTTTCTTTCTGTGGCCTGAGTCGTAGCGCGGTGTTCCTGATCGCCGCGCCGAGCAACCGCTATTTCAGGGCAGGGATTCGGTGGCCGCCGAAACTGGCGAATAGTGCCTGTTTGACGGCGTTTCTGTAGGTATTTGCATGCATCGGTGTCGCGCGGTATATATCACGAACTCACATATAATTAATTGATCACGTGCCGCACGGCGCAAGGAGGTTCTCATGTCGAGCTTCAGGCGCATTCTTCTCTGCTACGACGGAACTCGCGAAGGACAACACGCGTTGAAGGACGGTGCCGCTCTCGCGCAAGACCTGAACGCTGAAGTGCACCTGCTTTCCGTGCTCAACAATACGGCGTGGATGCAGGGCGCGGACATCACGTCCACGGTGCCGATCGATTTCATCAACGAATCCGCCAAAACGCTGCTCGACGAGGGCCTGCAGAAGCTCGCCGCACGTGGAATTCGCGCGACCGGTCATCTCGCGATCGGCGAACCACTCGATGAAATTCCGTTTTTCGCTAACGATCTGAAGGCGGATCTGGTCGTCGTCGGTCATCGTCGCAGTCACGGACTTGCGCGATGGTGGGGTGGCCGGCACGACGGGCTACTGCTCGATCGCGTGACGTGCAGCGTGCTGGTCACGATGGGCGCGGCAACCGATGCGCCGGCCGCAGCCGCAGGCACGGGCGAGACCGCGCGGTCCGCCGAACATTCATGAGCGTTGTGTTGTGTGTTGAGTTGTGTTGCGTTGGCACGGAGGCACACCATGAAAGACGTCGACGAACAGTTCAATCATCCTCATCCTCAGCCCGTCAGGCACAGCGATAACGAAAAGAGCAAGCTGCCGCAGCGCGCCGCCGATGCGCAGCGGCCGAAGAAAAAACCCGAAGGCGAGCCGCCGGTCGAGTGACGAGGGGCGGCGCCACGCCCTTCAGTTCGCGCGGAAACACTAAAACGCTGCCAGCCCGAAAGCCTGGCAGCGTTTTAGTCACGCATGCAAACCGCTGGCACAGGCGACCGACGTCACGTCAGACAATCAGAAGTCAGTGCTGACCGACAACAGGAACGTACGCGGTGCGCCCTGGGTCAGGTACGTCGTCGCGCCGTAGGCCGACACGGCTGACCAGTACGCCTTGTTCGTCCTCACGTTCTGCACGGTGGCGCGCAACGTCGTCCTCTTGCCGTAGATGGACGTCTCGTAACGCGCCCCCAGGTCGAAGCGGTTCCACGACGGGATCGACAGCGTGTTGGCCGCGTTCGCTTCCTGCGCGCCGGTATGGATCCAGCGCGCGTTGACCGCGAGCCCCGGCACCATCGGAATGTCGTAATCGGCGCCCAGATTGAACAGGAAAGTCGGCACGCCCACCGGACGGTTGCCGTCGTAGGTTCCGCCTTGTGTGTTCTCGAGCGTCGCGTCCATCAGCGAAGCGCCGGCCAGCAGACGCAGGCCCTTGAGCGGCTCGCCGTGCACTTCGGCTTCGAGACCGCGATGGCGTTCGTTGCCGTTCAGGCCATAGATATGCGTGGCTGGGTCGGTGAACGCCGACGGCTGTTCGATCTGGAAAGCGGCAAACGACGCACCGAGCCTTTCGGTGTCGTACTTGATACCCACTTCCCACTGCTTCGTGCGGACCGGCGCCAGTTGTTGACCGTAGTTCAGCGTGCCCGTCGGCGCGATGCTGCCCGCTGCCAGCGCTTCGCTGCGGTTCGCGAAGATCGACACGTTCTGCGTCGGGCGCAGAACGAGGCCGAACAGCGGCGTCGTGATGCCGTCGCTGTAGTTGCCGCTGCCGATGCCCGTGTTGTCGTAGTTGGCCGTCGCGATCTGCTGGCGACGCGCGCCGACCGTGAACAGCACCCGGTCATGCAGGAAGCCGAGCGTATCGGACGCGGACACGCTGCGGATCACCGTGGTGGCCGTCATGCCCGGATCGGCCTGGTTGCCGCCTGACATCGTCGTGGCCGGGTAAGGCGTCTGCACCGTGTTGTAGAGCGAGACCGGGCCCATGAAGGCGTAGGTCCACGCGGAGTTCGTGTTCTCGCTCGTGATGGCGCCGCCCGCCGCAACCCTATGCGACACCGGGCCAGTGACGAAGCGGCCGCGCACGCCGACTTCGGCGGAGGTCGAATTCTGGTTGTACGGCACGCCGAGACGGGCACCGGTGACGCCGGTCGACGAATAGGTCGGCGAGTAATACTCACCTTGCTCGACCGTGCGGCGCACACCACCAGTCGCATAAGCGGTCCAGCCCGGCAGGAAGTCGTATTCGGCCTTCAGGATGCCGACGGTGTCTTCGAGGTTCGTGTACGACCAGTTCTGCGCGTAGTTGTACGTTGCCGGCGGCACGGCGGGAATCGCGTCGGTGAAGTAGACGACCGGGCGGCCGTCGCTGACGTGCTCGCGCTGATATAGGAAGTCGCCGGACAGACGCAGCTTGTCGCCGCGCCAGTCGAGCGCGACGGCCGTGGTGTTGTCGCGGCGGTGTTCGCCGTCGATGCTCGTCTCGCCGTCACGATTCGCCTGGTTCACGCGAATCCCGAACTGGCCTTCGCTGCCGAAGCGTCGGCCGACGTCCACGTGCGCGCCGAACTCGCCGGAGCCGCTGGTTGCGAGTGTCACGTTGGTGGTCGGCGTGTCCTCCGCTCGCTTCAGCTGCACGTTCACGCCGCCGCCGATCGCCGAGCCCGTCGGCGAAGCACCGTTCAGGAACGCGTTGGCGCCCTTGAACACGTCGACCCGCTCGACCGCCGCGGTCGAGACCAACTGGCGCGGCGTAACGCCGTACAGACCGTTGATCGAGATGTCGTCGGCATTGAGCTGGAAGCCGCGAATCACGAACACTTCCGAGAAGTTGCCGTAGCCGTACGCGGTTCGCACCGACGGGTCGTTTTCAACCACGTCGGCGAGCGTGCGCGCCTGCTGATCCTTGATCAGCTTGGCCGTGTAGGTCGTCATGCTGAACGGCATGTCGATGTTGCGCTGCTTGCCGAGCACACCGTAGTCGGCGCCGCGCGCGACCTGGCCGCCCGCGTATGTCGGCGACAGGTCGCCGGGCAACTCTTCGACGGCGGCCGCCTGAACCTTGATGGCGGGCAGCGTGCCGGCGGCGGCGGGGGCGGAGTCGGTGGATTGAGCGAACGCGCTGGCCGGGACACTGAAAGCGACGGCGATGGCGGCAAGGATGGTGGCGCGCTGCAGAGTGGCTTGAGCAGGCGTGGCCTGCGGGCGATTCCAGCGTGAAACGGAGATGAATTGGAAAGTAGGCGTGGTCGTCGATCTTCCGTCCCAGGGCGCTAGTTGGAATCCGGGCGGCATTTTTCCTGGTTGCACGCGCGGACGATGCCGTTTATGTAAGCAGTCCGAGCGCGGAACGAAAGGTTCGGCGGAAGTATAGTGCAAATAGGAATCATTCCTATTGTAGAAACGCAACGATTTACAGAAGTAATGGCAAGAGTGGATGTTTTCGATGACGTCGAGCCGCCGCGACGCGCCGGTTTGACGCCGCCGCAGCCGCGGTACAGCGCTTGCTACCCACCCAAAGGTTTACTCGCAGGCCGCCATACATGCCACGAAATCCGACTACCTGCCAGAGGTGGAGCGCCCGAGAGGTCCAGCTATTGCACGACGTGCCGCGCGTGCTCGTCATCGACGACAACGAGAACGCCGGCGAAGCGCTTGCCACCTGGCTTTCCTACGAGGGCGTCGAGGCGCGCGCCGCGACCGGCTGCACCGCGGCGCTGCACTGCGTGCGCAACTGGGTGCCCGACGTCGTCGTGCTCGACATCATGATGCCGGAGCGCGACGGCTACGAAACGGCGAGCGCGCTGCGCCGCTATCTGCCGACGCACAGCCTCGGCATCGTCGCGTTTACGTCGCTAGACGAGGACCACGTGAGGCAAACCGGCCGCGAGCGCCACAACTTCGACGGTTATTGCCAGAAGGGCACGGCGCCGGCCGCGCTGCTCGCACTGCTGCGAGGGTTGTGGCGCGGCTAGCGACGGGGCGCGCGTCGATAAAAAAACGCGGCGGCGTGGGCATCGCTCCACACCGCCGCGCTTTTCAACCGCGCTCTTTAGTCGGACCCGCAACCCGCCGCGCTCAACTGCTCAGCTCTTTCGCGCGGTCTGCATCCAGCCGGCTTGCACGCCGAACTGCGCGATCTGTTTCGCGACTGCATCGGCGAGGCGCTTTGCATCGTCCGACACGCCTGCGCGCTTCGTTTCTGTCACGCCGTGCAGGCCCGCGCCGGCCGCTGCCGCGGTCGCGACGGTGCCGGCCGCCGCGCCGACCCCGGCGGTTTCGACCATGCCGGGCATCTTGCCGCTGTCCGCGTTGGCCGTGAAGCTCTGCACGACACGGGGCGTGCCGCCCGCGGGCTGGTAGACGATCCGCACCGCGCTGCTCACCTCGCTCTTGCCCGCGCCCAAGCCGATCAGCGTGCGGCGGCGGCGATTGCCGGCGTCGATCGTCTCGAAGCTGCCCTGCACGAGCAGCACGTTCTGGCCGGCGGGCACCGGCGCGTCGGTGCGCACCGCGTGCAGACCCATCGCCTGCAGCTGATGCACGATCTCGTCGGCGACCTGCTCGCGCACCTGGGCGGCATCGGCAACCTGCTTCTGTGCGTCCGACGAGCCCGACATCTGCATCTTCAGTTTTTGCAGCATGCCGCCGTTGTCGAGCTTGACCTGCTGCGGATCGGCATCGAACGTGTAGACGTAGATCGTGTCCGGGTGCATCGTCGATTGCGTGCCTGCGTCAGCCGTCGCGGACGTGCTCGTCGCGCTCAGATTCGTGACGCTGGCGCCGGCGCAGCCGCTCAGCAGCGCGCCGCCGCACACGAGTGCCATGCAGGTGAAACGAGCGGCGTTCTTTTTGATGAAGTTCACTGAAGTCAACATGATGATCCTGTGGTCGGCACGCGGTGCCAGTCTGTTCGAGTCCATCGCCGATGATCGGGCAACCGGGGGATCGTCGATCATCGGCGAAGGGATTCGCACGTGAAGCCTTTCGATCTCATGCGTCTGTGATTCGTCACGCACCGGCAGCGAACGAAGTATGGGTGAGCGGCTCGCCGAACTCCATTCAACAATTATTTCGAGCGATGTCACGGCGAGACGAAGAAGAGCGCGCGGACGTCGAGCCGCCGATCAGCTCAAAGCGAGCTTGACGATGCAGCACAGGACGAAAACTAGCAGGGCGGCGGCAATGGCCATGTCCAGCGGATAGCGCATTCCTTCACCCTGCCCTGACGTTGCGGAGCTCCTATCGTAATCACCTGACGGAAGATGAAAAGCATCAGTGAAGCGCCAATGTGGGACAGGCAACGTAGTCCCGGAAAGCCGCGCGGGGCGGGGCGGCGGGAACGCTTCGACCCATCGGCGAGATGCGGCGATGGAGCGGTCGCTCGAACGCGCTCGCATGCTCCGGCGCAAAGAAAAAGCGCCACGTGGCGCGGCGCTTTATTCGCAATTCGCGATGAAAATTTATTGCGGTTGTGCCGCTGGCTGACCCGGCGGCGTGCCATGCGGCGCCTTGTTCGCCGCCACGAGATCTTCGGCGAGACTCGTGCGTAGCGTCGCGATCGCCTGCTCGGGATTGGCGGGCTTCAGCTGCTCGCGCGCGAGCGAGTCGTACACGTAGTGACGCAGCATCGGGTCCTGGGTCTTGTTCAGCACGTCGTGGTAGACGGCGACGATCTCGCCTTCATGACCGTTTAGCGCGTACAGACGGCGCAGTTGTTCGAGATCATTGATCACCGCGAAAGCTGGGCTCGGGTGACCCATCGTCGGACCATGCCCCGGCGGCCCGTCTCCGCGCGGGCCGCCGTCGTGCATAGCGGCGGGCGGAGACGGCGGCATGCCGTCGTCCGCGAGCGCGGCCGTCGCGATGATGCCAAGAACCGCGGCCACGGCCGCGCCGAAGAATCCGTTTCTCATGATGTCGCTCCCATCGAAAACAGCGCCGGCGCCACGATGGACCGGCTCCTCGCAACGATAGTCGACCCGCTGATTCGTCGGGTTACGAAAGCCATTCAGTAACTTTCCGAGCCTTTCGCGGCGCGCGGCCTAGCGGCGCGCGGCTCTGCGGCGCAGACCTCGAAGCGACGCACGTTACCGTGAACCGGTTTTCGCCAGGGTGAGTCCGCTGGCGCAACCCAGCCGGATAGCGCATGATTGCTCCGATGTGCCGTGCGACCCCAAAAGCACCTTGCTGTGGCGGCACGCGCGGCACACGCAGCCGCCGGCATCGGCGTCGCGCCTGGTGCGGGCGACGCAGAGGCGATGAGTCTTCAACCGCAAGGAGGATTTCGCATGGACCGACCCGATGCAGCCAATCCGTTTGGCGATCTAACCAAAATGCTGGAGCAGTTCAAGCTCCCCGGATTCGACGTGCCCGCCATCATGGAAGCGCGCCGAAAGGACATGGAAGCGCTGGTTCAGGCGAATCAGACAGCATTCCAGGGGATGCAGTCGCTCGCGCAGAAACAGGCCGACATGCTGCGCACCACGCTGGGCGAGCTACAGGCGCTGACTGTGCAGCTCACGGCGGCCGGCACCGCGCCGTCGAGCAAAACCGCGGAGCTGATCCAGCAGAGCCTGCACAAATCGCTCGCCGACATGCAACAGCTCGCACAAGCCGCGTATCAGACCCAGGCGGAGTCGTATGGCGTGATCGCGAAACGCGTCGAGGAGAACGTGCAGGAGTTGAAGTCGCTTCTTCAGCAACAGAAGAAGTAGCGCACGCCGCGAGTTCCGGACGATCTATGACGCGGAGGGCCGCCAGGCCCTCCGTTTTTTTTTGCCCGTCGGGATTTGTGTCGCAAGCGTCATGTAGTCAGAGGAATGCGGACTCCGCCCGCTCATTATTCGGCACACGCTTACATTGAAGAACAAACGTTGCTCACGTTCGCAACTTTTACGCGTGGCGGCCGCAATTTCCGCTGTCGGTCAGTTCTAAATGTCAGACGGAAACCGCATAAGCGTCAAAGCATTGACGCCAAAAGGCTTTGCCCACGCTGATCAAACTTGATCGATCGATTCAGGAACTCCGAACAGTTTCGATCGCGCCCCAAACGATTTCCGCGCGCCATTCCCCTGACTAAAGTTTCGCCTCGCCTTTCCGTAGACGCATTCACGCAGCCCAACCGGCGTGAAGGCAACCGGCTTTGCCGGTCAGGTGTGCGCCCCTAGTCTCGCGTTTGTGATCGGCTACATGCAGGTCGCGGCGTTTCACCTCGAAGGAAATCTCTTGAAACCGATGCTTCTCACCCGCATTGCCTGCGCAATGCTCGGGGCGAGCTGCGCGTTGCCGTTCGGCGCGCACGCGACGCTCGGCCAGAACGCCAGCACCGTCGACGGCGATCAGGCGCGCCTGCATGCGGTTGCTCGCGCGGCCAGCGCACAGGGCGCGTATTCGGTGCATGCGCTGACGCTGCCGTCCGGCACCCAGGTGCGCGAATACGTGGCGGCCAACGGCATCGTGTTCGGCGTTGCGTGGGATGGCCCGACGCTGCCCGATCTGAAGGCGATGCTCGGCGCGTCCTTCGATGCCTACGTCGCCGCCAGCGCGGCGCGGCGCGGCGCGCCGCTCGCGGTCTCGACCGGTGACCTCGTGGTGTTCTCGAGCGGCCATCTGCGCGCGTTCACCGGCTACGCCTATCTGCCGCAGGCGGTGCCCGCGGGCGTCGACGTCAGCGTTATTCAATAACGGAGCGAATCATGCGATCCAGGTCTTCGTGGATGACTCTGCTGGGCGCGGCGCCCATCGTGGTTCTGGCGCTGCTGTTGAGCGCGTGCGGCGGCGGCGGGGGCGGCAGCGCGAGCACCACGGCCAATTCGAGCACCTCCAGCAACTCGAACGGTTCGGGCAGCTCGACCAGCTCGTCGGGTTCGACCGTGACCAACACGTCGCCGTCGCCGCAGGTGCTGGCCGCCAACGCGGTGCGCGTGACGGTCGACTCGGGCGTCAGCAACGTGCCGAACATGCCGTTCGTCAGCATCACGATCTGCGCGCCCGGCACCAGCAACTGCCAGACGATCGATCACGTGCTCGTCGATACCGGCTCGTGGGGCGTGCGCGTGTTCGCGTCGCAATTGCCCGTGTCGATGAGCCTGCCGCAGCAGAAGGACGGCTCGGGCAACCTGGTTGCCGAATGCATGCAGTTCTTCGACGGCTACACGTGGGGCGCGGTGAAGCTCGCCGATGTGCAGATCGCCGGCGAAAAAGCCGCTGCGCTGCCGATCCAGGTGATCGATCCGGGTTACGCGTCGCTGCCGGGCGATTGCGCGGCCGTCGGCGCGGCGCGCAACACGCCGGCCGCCTTGCAGGCGAACGGCATTCTCGGCATCGGCGTGTTCAAGCACGACTGCGGCGCGAACTGCGTGCAGCAGGCGATCCCCGCGACCTACTATGGTTGCGGCGGCACCAGCTGCACGTCGATACCGCTCGCGCAGATGTACCAGGTCGCCAATCCGGTGCCGTACTTCGCGACCGACAACAACGGCTCGATGCTCAGTCTGCCGACCGTGTCGGGCGGCGCGCCATCGGTGTCGGGGCAACTCGTGTTCGGCATCGGCACGCAGAGCAACAATGCGCTCGGCGGGGCGCAGGTGGTCGGTGTGAGCCCGTCGAACGGCACGTTCACGACGCTGCAGAACGGCACCACGTATACGCGCAGCATTATGGACAGCGGCTCGACGGGACTCTTCTTTCAGACCACCTTGATGCCGGCCTGCGCGAGCCCGAACAGCGCTTATTACTGCCCGAGCTCGACGCAGCAGTTGAGCGCGATGATCGAAGGCGTGAATGGCACGACGAGCGCGGTGACGTTCAGCGTCGGCAATGCGATGTCGATCGCGCAGACTTATAGCGGCGACTCGGCATTGCCGCTGCTCGCGGGCCCGGCATTCGTCACGTCGACGGTGTTCGACTGGGGGCTGCCGTTCTTCTACGGTCGCAATGTCTATGCGGCGATCGAGCAGCAGTCGACGCCGGGTGGGACGGGGCCTTATGTGGCGTACTGAAGTGGCGTACTGAAGTCGCGTATTGAAGTGGCGAGCCGAGCGCGTGTAGCCGGTTGCTCGCGGCTCGATGATGAGCGTCATATGCGCCCGCTGCCGGCTGGTCCGGCGGCGGGCTTTTTTATGCGCTGGTTGGCTCGCGGTCGCCCCGCTTGTCGCGCTTGTCACCCGCTGCCGCGATCACGCGATGCACAAAGCGCAGCTTGTCGACCACCGGCGCGGCGAGCGTGAACGGATAGCCGTCGGGCATGCCGAGACTGCGATTCAGACTGTTCAGCGCATACGTGAGCGGAAACCAGCGCTTCATCAGATTGCCGAAGCTCGCGTCCTCGACCGGCGTGCGGTCGGTCAGCGTCGGCTCGCTCGGATCGTCGGGCAGCAGCGCGAGGCCGTACGACGTCGACGTGTCGAGCACGTCGACGATCAGCAGATAGTGCGCCCATGTCTCCGCCCAGTCTTCCCACGGATGCATCGTCGCGTAAGCGCTGATGTACGACGCCTGCCAGTCGGCCGGCGCGCCGTCGCGATAGTAGGCGTCCAGCGCTTCGCCGTAGTCGGCCTGCTCGTCGCCGAACAGCTTGCGAAACGGTTCGAGCCAGCGCGGCTCGGTTTCGATCAGGTGGCGGAAAAAGTAGTGGCCCGTCTCGTGGCGGAAGTGGCCGAGCAGCGTGCGGTACGGCTCGCCCATCGCGGTGCGCACTTTCTCGCGATGCGCGTCGTCGGCCTCGGCGATGTTCAGCGTGATCAGCCCGTTGTCGTGACCGGTCATCACGGGCTTGCCGGCGCCGCCATCGGCGAGAAACTCGAAGACGAGACCGCGCTCGGGGTCCGCGTCGCGCGATCGCACGTCGAGGCCAAGCTCGCCCAGCGTGTACAGCAGACGCCGCTTCGCGACTTCGAGCCGGTACCAGTAGAGCCGGTTTTCCGGTTCGCTCAGGTTCGGAATCGTGCTGGTCAACTGGCAGGCGTGGCACAGCGTGTCGGGCGAATCGGCCGGGATCATCCAGTTGCAGACGTTTTCGACCGCGTAGTTGTGGCATTGTCGGAACAGCGCGCCATTCGCCTCGGGATGCAGGCTGCGCCAGCGGCCGTCGCCGGCGTCCCCGAACGCGCTGATTTCCCGCAGTTCAGGCAGATAGCCGAGCAGCGACTCGCAGCGCTCGCAGCGGACGTTCTCGTAGAACACGAGGTGCGCGCAGCGATTGCAGTGGAAGGTTTTCATCGGGCGGGCCTCGTGATCGGTGCTATGTCGTTTGCGATGATGAGCCATGGTAAGCGCCATCATCAACGCGATAGCGGACGAAAGCCGGTCGCAATCTTCATGCCGCGATTGCAAGACGTCACCGCTTTAACGCACAGTAGGGTCATGATCGTGCATCGGCGCTGCGCCGCTTTGGTGCACGGTCCGAGGCGAGCCCGCGGCAGGGCGCGAGGTACGCAACGCAAACGCAGTTCAGACAAGATCAAACGATTCATACGGGTTTGTCCAGCAACGGCATAGAGCTTGCTTTTTTGGCGGGCTGTCCCCTTCGTCGAGGAGTCCGGAGTGTCCATACGCGTCGCGTTGCATCACGTTACTCATTACCGCTATGACAGGCTGGTCACGCTGTCACCCCAGGTCGTGCGGCTGCGGCCCGCGCCGCATTGTCGTACGCCGATCCTGTCGTACTCGATGCGCGTCGAACCCGCGAGGCACTTCATCAACTGGCAGCAGGACGCGTTCGCCAACTATCAGGCGCGGCTCGTGTTTCCCGAGCAGACCCGTGAGTTCAAGGTGAGCGTCGATCTGGTCGCCGAAATGGCCGTCTACAACCCGTTCGACTTCTTTCTCGAACCGTCGGCCGAGCAATTTCCATTCGACTACGCGCCGGAGCTGGCGGCCGAACTCGCGCCCTACTGCGTGAAGCGGCCGATGACGCCGCGCTTCGCCGAGTTCGTCGCGAGCATCGACCGCACGCCGGCCGGCACCGCGAACTTCCTGGTGGCGCTGAACCAGCGGCTGCAACGCGAGATCCGCTACCTGATCCGGATGGAGCCGGGCGTGCAGACGCCGGAGGAAACCTTGACCAATGCGGCGGGCTCGTGCCGCGATTCGGGCTGGCTACTCGTCGAGACGCTGCGGCAGCTGGGCTTCGCGGCGCGCTTCGTGTCGGGCTATCTGCTGCAGCTCGCGCCCGACGTCAGATCGATCGACGGCCCGAGCGGCACCGAGGTCGACTTCACCGACCTGCACGCGTGGTGCGAGGTCTACCTGCCAGGGGCGGGCTGGATCGGGCTCGATCCGACCTCGGGGCTGCTTGCGGGGGAAGGGCACATACCAGTCGCGTGCACGCCGGAGCCGGGCAGCGCGGCGCCGATCTCGGGTGCGGTCGACGAAAGCGAGGTCGAGTTCGGACACACGATGTCGATCGAACGCGTGCTCGAGTCGCCGCGCGTCACGAAGCCGTATAGCGAAGCCGCGTGGCACGACGTGCTGAAGATGGGCGCGCGGGTCGACTACGAACTCGCCGACATGGACGTGCGACTGACGATGGGCGGCGAGCCGACCTTCGTATCGGTGCGCGATCGCGACGCCGCCGAATGGAACACCGACGCGCTTGGACCCACCAAGCGCGGCTACGCGGTCGCGCTGATGGACCGGCTGCGCGAGCGCTACGGCGCGAACGGCTTCCTGCATATCGGCCAGGGCAAGTGGTATCCGGGCGAGCAGTTGCCGCGCTGGGCGATGTCGCTGTACTGGCGCGCCGACGGCGAGCCGTGCTGGCACAACCCGGCCCTGTTCGCCGACGAACGCGAGCCGGGCCGCTACACGGCCGCCGACGCGCAACGCTTCATCGCGCATCTGGCCGCGAAGCTGTCGCTCGACGCGGACTGCATCCAGCCCGGCTACGAAGACACCTGGTACTACCTGTGGCGCGAGCGTCGCCTGCCGGTGAACGTCGATCCGTTCGACGCGCGGCTCGACGACGAGCTCGAACGCGTGCGACTGCGGCGCGTGTTCGACGCCGGGCTCGCGAGCCCGGCGGGCTACGTGCTGCCGATCGGCCGCGAGCGCGGCGCGCCGGGCATCGCGCCGACGTGGATCACGGGCCGCTGGTTCTTCCGCGATGACCGCATGTATCTGATTCCCGGCGATTCGCCGATGGGCTACCGCCTGCCGCTCGAATCGCTGCCGTGGGTGTCGAAGACCGACTATCCGTATCAGCACGCGCACGATCCGTTCGCACCGCCGCAGCCGCTGCGCACGGCCGCGCAGTTGCGCGTGCAGTACGAAGGCGGGCGCGAGGGCCGGCAGATCGCCGAGGAACAGACCAGCGCGCGGCAGGCGGCCGCGCTGTCGCTGCCGGCGGCCGATCTGCTGAGCGGCATGCCGCACGGCGGCGTGCTTGCGTATGCGCCGCAGCGCCATGACGAATCGCTGCCCGCGCGTGGCGAATCGTCGAAGGACACGCTGCGTACCGCGCTGTGCGTCGAGGTGCGCGACCCGAAACGCGCGGCCGGCCCGGAAGCCGAAGCCGATTCGTTCGGCAGCGGCCGTACGCTGCTGCACGTATTCATGCCGCCGCTGACCGATCTCGACGACTATCTCGACCTGCTCGCCGCAGTCGAAGCGACGGCCGCGGAGCTGAAGATGCAGATCGTGCTCGAAGGCTATCCGCCGCCGCGCGATCCGCGTCTGAAAGTGCTGCAGGTGACACCGGACCCCGGCGTGATCGAAGTCAACATTCATCCGGCCGCGAACTGGGACGAGCTCGTCGATCACACCGAGTACCTTTATCAGTCGGCCGCGCACAGCTATCTGAGCAGCGAGAAGTTCATGCTCGACGGGCGCCACACTGGCACCGGCGGCGGCAATCACTTCGTGCTCGGCGGCGCGACGCCGGCCGACAGCCCGTTCCTGCGCCGGCCCGATCTGCTCGCGAGCCTGATCGCGTACTGGCACAACCATCCGTCGCTGTCGTATCTGTTCTCGGGGCTGTTCATCGGACCGACGAGCCAGGCACCGCGCGTCGACGAAGCGCGCAACGATCAGGTCTACGAACTCGAGATCGCGTTCTCCGAACTGCAACGCCAGGTCGATCTGCTCGGCGGCCGCGACAGCGGCAACCCGCCGCCGTGGATGATCGACCGCGCGCTGCGCAACATCCTGATCGACGTGACCGGCAACACGCACCGCGCCGAGTTCTGCATCGACAAGCTGTATTCGCCCGACGGCCCGACCGGCCGCCTCGGCCTGCTGGAGCTGCGCGGCTTCGAGATGCCGCCGCACGCGCGCATGAGTCTCGTGCAGCAACTGCTGCTGCGCGCACTGGTCGCGCGATTCTGGCGCATGCCGTACACGCAGCGGCTCACCCGCTGGGGCACCGAGTTGCACGATCGCTTCCTGCTCGGCACCTTCGTGAAGATGGATTTCGACGACGTGCTCGCCGAGCTCGGCGAAGCCGGCTTCGCCTTCGATAGCGCGTGGTTCGCGCCGCACTTCGAATTCCGCTTCCCGCTCGTCGGCGAGATGACGCTGAGCGGCATCGACCTGACGATCCGTAATGCGCTCGAACCATGGCACGTGATGGGCGAGGAGGGCGCCAGCGGCGGCACGGTGCGCTATGTCGATTCGTCGGTCGAGCGGCTCGAGGTGCGCGCGCTCGGGTTGAACGGCAATCGTCACGTGCTGAGCGTCAACGGCGTGCCGGTGCCTTTGCAGCCGACCGGCCGCGTCAGCGAGTACGTGGCCGGCGTGCGTTTTCGCGCGTGGTCGCAGCCCTCGGCGCTGCATCCGACAATCGGCGTACACGCGCCGCTCACGTTCGACCTCGTCGACACATGGAGCGGCCGCTCGCTCGGCGGATGCCAGTATCATGTCGCTCATCCGGGCGGGCGCAACTATCAGACCTTCCCGGTGAACGCCTACGAGGCGGAAAGCCGGCGACGCGCGCGCTTCTTCGCGTCGGGTCATACGCCCGGGCCGCTCGCCGTGGGCAGACCGCAGCGCAGCCGCGAGTTTCCGTTCACACTCGATCTGCGCCACAGTTGAAAAACTCGCATCACTGACAGCAAACGACCTTGGCCTTTCAATCGACTTTGCCCTTCGAAGCGTCCGCCATGCCGGCGGACGCTTCGTCCCTGTTGCGATTGCTGCCGGTTCATGACGGACATTGGGACGAGCTGCGCGACGCGTCGGGCGCGCTGCGCGAGCCGTGGCGGCAGTTCTTCGCACTGCTCGACGAAGACGGCGTGGCGCGGCTCGCGGACCATCACGCGTCGATCGCGCAGCAGATCCGCGACAACGACATCAGCTACAACGTCTACGCGGACAACGGCAAGTCACGGCCATGGGCGCTCGACCTCCTGCCGTTCCTGATCAGCGAGGCCGAGTGGGCGCACCTCGAGCGCGGCGTCGCGCAGCGCGCGCATCTGCTCAACGCGATCGTTGCCGACATCTACGGACCGCGGACGCTGCTCGAAGATGGCCGACTGCCGCCCGCGCTGGTATTCGGCCATCCGGGCTATCTGCGTTCGGTGAAGGGCTTTACGCCGCCCGGCGGTCAGTATCTGCAGGTCGTCGCGCTCGATCTCGCGCGTACGCCGGGCGGCGAGTGGAGCGTGATCGCGCATCGCACCGAGGCGCCGTCCGGTCTCGGCTACGCGCTCGAAAACCGCCTGATCGTGTCGACGCTCCTCGCGGAGCCGTTCCGCTCGCTGCGCGTGAGCCGGCTCGCGCCGCTCTATTCGCAACTGATCGCGACGCTCGTGCAGGCCGCGCAAGCGACGATGCGCAACGAGGAAAGCGCCGACGCGTCACCGCATATCGCGCTGCTCACGCCTGGGCCGTACAGCGAAACCTATTTCGAGCATGTGTTTCTGGCGCGCTATCTCGGCGTCACGCTGGTCGAAGGCAAGGATCTGACCGTGCGCGGCGACCGGCTCTATCTGAAGACCCTGGCCGGCCTCGAACGCGTGCACGTCGTGCTGCGCCGTCTCGACGACGCATTCTGCGACCCGATCGAACTGCGCGCCGATTCGACGATCGGCGTGCCGGGGCTGTTGCAGGTGATGCGCGCGGGCAATGTGATCGTGTCGAACGTGCCGGGCTCGGGGTTCGCCGAGTCGCCGGCGTTGCACGGTTTCATGCCGGGTATCGCCGAAGCGTTGCTCGGCGAAGAGCTGCTGCTGCCCGGCGTGCCGACCTGGTGGTGCGGCGAACGGGCCGCGCGCGAGCATGCGTTCGCGCATCTCGACGACGCGTTCATCGTGCCGACCTGGCCGCTCACGGGACGCGACACGCCGCCCGGCATCGAAGGGGGCAGGCAGCCGCTCGCGGCATGGCGCGAGCGCATCGACGCGTTGCCCGACGCGTTCACGATCCAGCAGGAGCAGCGCTTTTCCTGCACGCCGCGCTTCGAGGAGGGCACGATCGGCGGAAGGCCGTCGGTGCTGCGCGTCTATGCGATCGCCGACGTCAACGGCGGCTGGCACGTGATGCCGGGCGGTTTCACGCGCATGGCCGCGGAGCGTCAGACCACGGTATCGATGCAGCACGGCGGCAGCAGCGTCGATACCTGGGTGCTGTCGAGCCAGCCAAGCTCGACGTTCACGCTGCTGCCTTCGCCGATGCAGCCCGCCGATCTCACGCGCAAGCATCGCACGGTGTCGAGCCGCGCCGCGGAGAACCTGTTCTGGGCGGGCCGTTACGGCGAGCGGGCGGAAAACAACGTGCGTCTGCTGCGGCTGATTCTCGGCTCGCTCGAAGGCAACGACGCCGATTCGATGTTCGCGACGCTGGTCGAACTCGCGACATGGTGCGGCCTCGTGCAGTCGGGCGACCTGCCGTCGCCGCACGGGCTGCCGTCGCCGCAGACGTTCGAGCGCGCGCTCGTCGCGAATCTCGGCGAGAGCGCGGGCAGCGTCAGCATCAGCCAGAACCTCAATTGCCAGGCGCGCGCGAACGGCGAGGTGCGCGGGCGTTTGTCGAATGATCATTGGCGCATGATCCTCGCGGCGCGCAACGACTTTCAGGACGCGTTGCAGGTGTTGTCGCCAGCCGTGGGCGCGGGCAACGGCGGCGCGGGGGCCACGAGCAGCGGCAATGCGTTCGATCGCTACGACCGCGTGACGCTGGCGAATGCGCTCGAGCATCTGTCGGTGCAACTATCGGCGATCAGCGGCGCGCAAGGCGACCGCATGACGCGCGATGAGGCGTGGCGGCTACTGTTCGTCGGGCGTCATATCGAACGCGTCGCGACGATGGCCGCGTTCATGCGCGGCGTCGCCGTGAACGGCCAGCTCGCGACGCCGGCCGGCTTCGATCTGCTGCTGCAAATGTTCGACAGCACGCTCACGTATCGCTCGCTGTATCCGGGACGTTTCGAAGTACCGGCGCTGCTCGATCTGCTCGTGATCGAACCGCATAATCCGCGTGGCATTTATGGCGTGTACGAGCGCCTGCGCAACAAACTCGACGAGATCGCCATCGCGGCGGGCAGCGTGCGGCATCGGCCGTTCGCGGAGCTGCTGCCGCCCGTCGAATCGCTGCCGACGCTCGAATCGCTGTGCGAGGTCGACGAACAGGGCTCGTATGGCAAGCTGATTGCGCTGTGTGATCAGATCGGCGGCTTCGCCAACGCGGCCGCGCATGAGATCAGCGCGCGCTATTTCAGTCACGCGACCACGGTTGCCTCGCAGGTGTGGGCATGAAGAACGCGTCGACGGTGCTGTCTGTTTCGCATCGCACTGTTTACCATTACTCGACGTATGTCGAAACCGCGCAGCATCTGGCGACGATCCGGCCGCTCGCGTGTCCGTGGCAGCGAGTGATCTCACGCAGCGAGCGGATCGAGCCGCAGCCGTCGTATCAGCATAGCCGCATCGACGCGTTCGGCAACGACGTGCTGTACTTCGCGCTCGATACACCGCACGAGCGCCTGCAACTCGTCAGCGAAACCACGGTCGCGCTGACGCCGCGCTGGACCGACCTCGACGCCGAGGCGACCCCCGCCTGGGAAACGGTGGCCGAGGCGCTGCGGTTTCGCGTGGGCGGCGCGTTCCGTGCCGAGGCGGAGTACTGCTTCGCTTCGCCGAATATTGCGCTACGGCCGTCGCTGCGCGCGTATGCGTTGCCGAGCTTCACGCCCGGCCGGCCGCTCGTCGCGGGCGCGATCGATCTGATGCATCGGATTCACGAGGACTTCGCGTACAAGCCGTCGGCGACGCTGTTCGATACGCCGGCCGAACGCGCGTTTGAGCTGAAGAGCGGCGTGTGTCAGGACTTCGCGCAGGTGATGATCGGCTGTCTGCGCTCGCTTGGCTTGCCCGCCCGCTACGTCAGCGGCTATCTGCGCAACGATCCGCCGCCGGGACAGCCGCGGCTGATTGGCGCGGATGCTTCGCATGCTTGGGTATCGGTGCATTGTCCGGCTAGCGGCTGGATCGATCTCGATCCGACCAATGACGTGCTTGCCGATCTCGATCACGTAACGCTTGCGATCGGGCGCGATTACAGCGATGTGTCGTTACTGCGCGGGACGATTCTCGGCGGCGGCGCGCATCGGATGGAAGTGGGGGTGACGGTGTTGGGGTTAGAATGACGCGGCCCCTGTCAACGTGCCTGCGATGATTTCCACCCAGTACATCAGCCGGATTTCCCTTTTACGCGAGAAGGTCGACTCGTTCGACCGCTATCCGTTTTGTCTACCCGCCATCCGGGCGTTCGAGTCGCTGGTCCCGCATCCGAAGGTCACGATTCTGATCGGTGAAAACGGCTCGGGAAAATCGACGTTTCTTGAAGCGATCGCGGTGTCGATGGGATTCAATCCGGAGGGCGGCACAAAGAACTTCCACTTCGGAACGCGCCATTCGCATTCGAATCTGGCGGACTATCTGCGTATCGCAAAGGGTTTCAGGCGTCCTAAGGATGGCTTCTTTCTTCGCGCCGAAAGTTTTTTCAACGTCGCAACCGAGATCGAAAACCTCGATGCGGAGGTGGGACTCGGGCCGCCGGTCATCAATTCGTATGGCGGCCGCTCGCTGCATGAGCAGTCGCACGGGGAGTCGTTCCTGGCCCTGCTGATGAACCGGTTCGGCGGCAAAGGACTTTATCTGCTCGACGAACCCGAAGCCGCGTTGTCACCGCAACGGCAGCTTGCCGCGCTTGCCCGAATCCATGCTCTGGCGAGCGACGACTCGCAGTTTGTCATCGCGACGCACTCGCCGATCCTGATGGCTTATCCCGAGGCGGCGATCTATCACTTTCATGCGGACGGCGTGTCGCAAGTGGCCTACGAGGAAACGGAGCACTACCAGGTTATGCGCTCCTTTCTGATGAACCCGCGGCGCATGCTGGATACTTTGCTGGGCGGCGAGTAGCGGGTGTCCGCTACGTGCGGGCTATGGCGAATGCAACGTTCACTGCGATAATGTCGAAAACGTCGCCGGAGTTCACATCCTCATGAAGTCCCTTTGGTTCGCAGCAGCGCTGGTCTTTCTCACCGCCGGCTGCACTTCGACCTCGGCGCCGGCGGACAATCAGACGGCAGCCAATACGGACACCTACATGCTGCACACGCCCGACGGCGCGCCGCCCGCCGACTCCGCGTCGAGACCACCGCGACTCACCGTCGGCACCAGCTATTCCGACACGCAACTGATTCTGCCGTGGTTTCTCAACGACATCATCAACTTCGTCAACTATCGCTAGTCCGGTGCGCGGGGGCACTCGGGCGACGAGATCACCTTCGGGGTTCCTTCGCCCATCCTTACACTGAGAAATCCTTCAGGCACGCTTTGCGGGAACGGGCGCAGCACCCGATTTCATTTGGCGAACGTGGATGGACACGCGATACTTACAGGCCGTAGTACCCTTCGCTGACTCGGTCAATGGCGCCCGGGCCTGCGTTCGAGCTCTTTTTTCAGCTCACAGCCAGGATCAAAGTCGACGGAATACCAGGCTGGCATTGACGCCCCCAAAAACCAAAGCCATTGGAGATTGCATATTCCGTCGATATCTTGCGGGCCGATCCGCTGACAATGTCGATGCCTTCCGCTGCCGGATCAGGCCGTGTCAAGTTGAGTGTAGGAGGTGCAAGCTGGTCACGCAGCGCAAGCACGGTGAAGATTGCTTCCACGCCGCCCGCCGCCCCAAGCAGATGTCCTGTCGAGGACTTGGTGGCTGACACGGCGGGACCTCGACCTATTCCAAATATAGCCTTTATGGCAGCCAGCTCACTAATGTCGCCTACCGGCGTGGACGTCGCATGGGCGTTCAAATGCCCGATCAGTTTTGGTTCAAGGTTCGCCTGCTGGATCGCCAGTTCCATCGCTCGCCGTCCGCCGGCACCGTCTTCGGGCGGAGACATCATATGGTGTGCGTCGGCGCTCGTGCCATAACCGAGCACTTCCGCAATCGGAGCGGCGCCTCGCCGCAATGCGTGCTCCAGTTCTTCTATGACGAGCATGCCGGCACCTTCTCCCATGACAAAGCCATCTCGTCCAGCGTCGAACGGGCGGGATGCCTGTCTGGGATGGTCATTGAAGCCCGTGGACATGGTTCTTGCGGCGGCGAATGCCCCCAGGCTGACTCGATCGATGCAGGCCTGCGCTCCGCGACACACGGCAATATCGGCTTCGTCAGCACGAATCAGGCGTGCTGCGTCGCCAATGGCCTGTGCGCTGGCAGCACATGCAGTAACCGGTGCGCCCAGGGGACCACGAAAGCCGTGGCGGATGGATATTTGGCCCGCTGCCATATTGGCCAGGAAACTGGGAACCGTGAAAGGTGAACGCGGAATTTTTCCTCGGTGGGCCCGCTTGCGTGCGCCGCCAGCGGCAACAAAAGGTGCGCGGGGCGATCCTGTGGTTAGCGTGGCTAGAAACAGCGGGCGGGCGTGACAGTAGTGCTGGCGTGACAGCGCGTATGACTCAAATCGGCCAGGTGAACTATCATGGTAGAAGCTGTATTCATCAGCGCAGGAGCACATCATGACCTCCAATCCATCCGCTGAGCCGACCGGCACCTCTCTCGACCCCGCGCAAACTTCCGCCGGCAAGACTCGCCAGCCCGATCCGAAGGGCCTGAAAAATCCGGCCCCAGACGACCTTCCTAACGCCGACGCGGCAGAGCCCGAGCCTCACGAGCACCTCCCGTCCAGAAGCGACGACAACTGATTCAACACCGCCGGTGCCGACGTCGTCCGCATGACAATCCACGCGGCGGGTTCGCGAGTGGTTCGCGCATGCTTTCGCGCCGACGCCGTGAAGTCGGGGAGCGCTCGCGGTTCACGCAAATGGCTCGATGCATTTCGTCCAACAAAGTCACGGCCCAGTTTGAACCGCACAGGAGCAAATCATGCAGAACGTGCTGGTAGGTTATGACGGGTCGGCGTCCGCGCAATATGCCGTTGCTTTCGCGGTCGATCTCGCGAAGCGTTTCGACGCGCGCTTGCATGTGCTCGTCGTCGCGCGCACGCCGGACTGGGGTGCGATAGAAGTTGAGCGAAAAAATCTGATCGATCTGGAAGTGCGCCATGCCACCGCGATCCTCGACGACATCAAGGCGAAGCTCGCCGCTTCGATCGGGGCCGTGGAGTTCGATCTCGTGGTCGGCCCGCCGGCAAAGGAGATCGTGCTGTACGCGGAGCGGCATGATATCGACCATCTCGTGGTGGGGCATCGCGGACATACGCCGTTCGATCGCTGGCTGATCGGTTCGGTCGCCCGCCAGGTGCTCGCCTACGCGCCGTGCGCGGTCACCATCGTGCGCGATCCGGCGACGATGAAAAAATCGCGGCATGAGAGCGAAGCACCATCGGCATAAAATCCGCACCTGGCCAATCACGCGCATGCTGATCGTGGGTTACTGCTTCGGTGTCCGGTCCGAGCGACGGCTATGCGAAGACCTTTGAGCTTCCTCGACGACATCATCAACTTCGTCAACTGTCGCCAGGCATCGAGCGCGTCGCGCGGCTCTTGACATGATCGATGAACGCACGCAGCTTCGGCATGATCTGGCGGCGGCTCGGATAGTAGAGAAACACGCCCGGGACCATCGGCGCGTACGCCTTCAGAACGTGCAGCAGCTTTCCCGTTCGCAACCCCTCGGCGGCCATCGGCTCGGGTAGCTGGGCAAGGCCAACGCCTTCGATCGCCGCGCCCAGCACGCTCGGAAAATCGCTGGCGATGAAAGGACCGGAGACGGCGATCTCGATCGGCTGGCCGTTATCGTTGAACGACCACAACGCGAGCGCGCCGCTGGAGCGCCGCCAGCGAATGCATGCATGCTCGCGCAGATCGTCCATTTTCTCAGGGCGGCCGCGCGCCGCGAAATAGGCAGGACTTCCCACGACGACAAAACGGAACGGTGCCGTGAGCGGCACCGCGACCATGTCGGCGGCGACAAACTGGCCGAGCCGGATGCCGGCGTCGAAGCCTTCCGTCGCGAGATCGATCAGCTCCTTGCTGGCCGCTATTTCCACCTCGACCTCGGGATTGGCCTTGCAGAATGACGCGATCAGCGGCTCCAGCAGGATCGGCACGACTGCACGCGGCACGGAAAGACGCAACAGGCCGGACGGTCGCTCGCCGAGTCCGCGCGCCACCTCGCTGGCGGCGACGAGTTCCTCGAAGGCGGGCTTGGCCCGAGCGAGAAAGCGCTCGCCGGCTTCGGTCAAGCCGACGCTGCGCGTGGTGCGGATGAAGAGCGTCGCACCGAGGCGGGCTTCGAGCACACGCACCGCCTGACTGACGGCCGACGGCGTCACGCCCAGTTGCGCGGCGGCCCCGCGAAAACTGCGATGCTCGGCAACGCTGAGGAAGACTTCGACGCCGTCGAGCGCGCCCTGCCTGACTGTGAAGTTCTGCTTCATAGCCTGTCAACATTGTGAGGAATAGTCACCCGCGCGAGACGATGGTACACCTAACACCTGCGCGTCCACCTTTCGACAGGAGGCATCATGGCACCGCGGCTTCTCTTTCAGTTGCATCTCGTTCTGGGCTATGTCGCCTGGCTATTGTGCTTCGGCACCTACGTCTGGCCGAAGCTCAAGTCGATGGCTCCATTCGACGCGCAACGCGCGATCGCCACGTTGCACAGCTTCCGCTTCTTCGGGCTCGCCTTTCTGTTGCCTGGTGTCGTCAGTCCGCAACTGTCCGCGAGCTTCGCCGTGTTCGCCGCCTATGGGGATTTCGCCACGGGGGTGCTGGCGATGCTGGCGTTGCTGACGGCCCGGATACGTCCGCTTTTCTGGTCGTTCGTCGTCGCTTTCAATCTGGTTGGTATGGCCGACCTGATCATCGACTACTACCACGCAACCGCGGCCGATCTGCCCGCGCATGCAGGCGAGCTGGGCGCCTTGTACGCGATTCCGATCATCTATGTGCCGACGCTGGCGATCACTCATGTTGCCGCCTTCTATCTGATGTTGCGCCCTCGGCTGAAGCGGCGTCACGCCCGTCCTTCCGTCGGCCGTGACATTTCCCAGGCGTAGCCTGCCGCACTGGCCGCAGTTCGGCCACGTAACGAGGAATCCGATCAGCATCGAGCGACGTTTTTACGCCTTCCACCTGCGTTATGCTGTCGGTCGTCGAGTCGATGCTCGCGGCCTGAACTAAGCAGGTGCGCAAACCCGGCCTGATGCGGCCGGGTGGTACCCTTCACTGGCACTTCCGGCTTTCGTGCATGCGACCTGATTCTCGCGTCCCTTGGCCCGACGACGCGAGCAAACGCCCGGAACGACCACTGAACTCAGCGAGGTGCCGACGTGAAATACTGCATGCTATTTCTGCCGCTCGTTCTCGCCGCCTGCGCACAGGCACCGGAAGTGACAGCGCCGGCGCCATCGGCAACCACGGCCGCCGCCAACCCGGCGTCGCCGACCGGCACCGATCTGTTGACCCGATACCACTGGCAACTGAACAACGCGATCGATCGCAATGGCACGCACATCGATGCCCTGTTCGTCCGCCCAGACAGGCCAGTGCAGCTCGACTTCAGTCCGTACCGGATCACCGTCGTCAATAGCTGCAACAGCATGGGAGCGGGTTACACCGTCAGGAAAGGGTATTTGCAGATCGGCCCGATGGTCAGCACGATGATGGCCTGCCACGATGCCGCGCTTGCCGCACTCGACGATGCGATCTCGCAGCGTGTGCGCGGCAGCGTCAACGTGACCCTGCTCGCGCGGGACAACGCGCCGAGCCTGCAACTGGTCACCGATAGCGGCGACACGCTGAGCTTTAGCGGTGTGCCCACGGCCGAGACGCGCTACGGCGGCCCCGGTCAAATAGCGTTCCTTGAAGTGGCGGCGCAGTCCGTGCCGTGCAACCATCCGTTGATACCGAACGCGCAATGTCTGCTCGTGCGCGATCGCTTCTTCGACGAGCAGGGCCTGGCGACCGGCACGCCTGGTCCGTGGCACCCGTTGAATCAGGATATCGAAGGCTATACGCACACGCCGGGCATCCGTAACGTCGTGCGCGTGAAGCGTTTCACAGTCAGGAACCCGCCTGCCGATGCGCCGTCGGTCGCTTATGTGCTGGACCTGGTCGTCGAATCGGAGAAGGTCGGGCAGTAATGCTTCTTCAAACGGGCCGCCAGGCACATTGGCGGCACGGCTCCCCACCAGCGTGACTTCACCCCTTCTGAATCAGCCGCCCCAGCGGCGCGAGCGGTCCCACCGGCAGGTATTCATACTTCATCAGCCCGTCAGCCACGAGCGGCAAAGCGTTGAGTATTGCCTTGGCCTCGTCGACCGACCCGACGTTCATCAGGAAAATCGGTCCGGCCTTGTCGCGGAACCAGAACTGCTCGACCTTGCCGTCGAGATAAAGCTGGAGCGTGGCCGGCACCTCGTGGGGCATGTGCTGCTGGAGCTTGTCCGGGGTGAGGGTCGGTTGTGCGGTTGCGATGGCGAAAACTTTCATCAGTGACCTCCTGGGTCGACGTTGGTTGCGATGTACAACGGGGCTCACTGTAGCCCTCGGCCGGGAAAAGCTGTATCGTCGCAAATGACAACTTTAGGGTCATTTACGCCATGCGCATCGCCGTGCTCGCCTTGCAGGGGCTGTTTGACACCGGTCTCACCGTCATGCTCGACGCGTTCTCGCTCGCCAACCGGTTCGCGGCCGCGAAGATGGGCGGTCGGCCGCACTTCGAACTGTCGGTCGTCGGCGTGCGCAAGAAGGTTCGCTCAGGGCAGGGGCTGACCATCCCCGTGCAAGCGATCACCGCGGACCTGAAGCCGGACTGGGTGATCATTCCCGCGCTCAGTACCGGTACGCCGGAGCAGCTGGTACCCGCGCTCGAGCGGCCGGACGTGGGCGACGCCAGGGTGCAAATGCTGGCATGGCATGCACAGGGCACGTTGATCGCCGCGTCGTGCATCGGCACGTTCCTCGTCGCGGAAACCGGACTCCTCGATCATCGCGAAGCGACCACGACCTGGTGGCTGGGTCCATTGTTCCGGCAACGCTATCCGGCCGTGTTGCTCGACGAGTCGCGCATGCTGGTGCCATCGGACGTCGGTGTGACTGCGGGTGCGGCGATGGGGCATCTCGATCTCGCGCTGTGGTTGATCCGCCGCGCGAGCCCCGAGCTGGCTACGCTCGTGTCGCGCTACCTGCTCGCCGACCTGCGCTCATCCCAGGCGCCGTACATCATCCCGAACCATCTGGCTCAGGCCGATCCGCTGATTCAGCGTTTCGAGCGATGGGCGCGCGATCATCTGAAGGAAGGGTTCTCGCTGAAGCATGCTGCGGCCGCATTGGCGACGAGCGCGCGTACGCTGCAGCGTCGTTGCCAGGACGTGCTCGGCAAATCGCCATTGGCTTACTTTCAGGATCTGCGTGTCGAGTATGCGCAGTCGCTGCTGCATGGCAGCGGCCTCGGCATCGACGCGATTGCGGCCGAGGTCGGCTATGTCGACGGTGCCACGTTGCGCACGCTGTTGCGCCAACGGCTCGGCAAAGGCGTGCGCGATCTTCGTGCGGATCTGCGTTGAAGGCTATAGCGAGCGCGGCAGCGAAGCCGATTGCAAAGTCGACTCTTTCTTCTTTACTCGCCTGACACTTTTTGCCAGGCGGCCAGCACATTCAATCGTCGGTTGCGATCCGGAAAGCGCGTCGCCGTTGGTTGAGATCCTTTCGCGGAGACCTGCAATGCATGCCGTGGCCCGCCGGCGGCTCGCGGCACGCCGCTTGCTATGCACTGCATTGCCGTATACCTTCGCGCCTCACATCCCCCAGCGCAGACACGGCGTGCGAGATGAAGCCGACTCGTGCAGATCGCGGCGCTGAACGTGTACAACACGCCGATCACGTTCGGCTACACCCTCGCGAGCGGCGAGACGCAGTATCCGGGCTTCAACGTGTACGGCGCCGATCTCGGCATCGCGAATCCTTCGGCGTTGCAGCCGACAGTGACCACGCTCGCGCTCGGCATGTCACAGCCCGCATCGCCGATGCCCACGACCACGCCGTATCTGAGCGTGTTCTGGGACCAGTGGATCCGCTACTTCGTCACGCGCGACCCGAACTACAACTCGCTCGCCGTCGATCCGCAGAATCCGGGCAGTCTGCAGGCGCGCATCAGTCAACTGACGGGCCTGCAGGACGTCAACAAGACGGATCTGTCGGCCTTCAATGCGAAGGGCGGCAAGATCCTGATGGCGCACGGCATGGCCGACGCGCTCGTCAGCACGCGTTCGACCGAGCAGTACTATCAGCGTCTGCAAGCGACGATGGGCGTGTCCACCGTGGCGAAGTTCGTGCGCTTCTACGAGATTCCCGGCTATGGCCATGCGGTCAGCACCGTGTTCAACGCGTCGTGGGATTCGCTGACGACGCTCGAAAACTGGGTCGAAAACGGCGTGGTGCCGCCCGCGCAGATCGTCGCCGATACGGCGGGCGTGCCCGGACGCACACGGCCGCTGTGCCAATATCCGACCTTTCCGCGCTATAACGGCTCGGGCGACGTGAACGTCGCGGCGAACTTCACCTGCGCAAGCCAGTAGGCGCCGTTCAACTGACGTTGAAATGCACGCGGATGTTTTGCGTGCTTTCGACGGGCCGGCCATCGCGCAGCGCGGGAAAAAAGCGCCAGCGCCGCAACGTGTCGAGCAGCAGCTGATTGAGACGGGGGTTCGGCGTCGCGTGAATGAGCTCGACATCGACCGAGCCGTCGGCGTGGATCGTGAAGCGGGCTGTCGCGATCGTCTGATAGGCCTGCTCGCGCAAGTCGTCGGGCAGCGTCGGTAGCGGTTGCGAGATGGAGCGGGCGGCGGTGTTGGAGCTTGCCGAGGCGGCTGGAGCGGCGTCGCGCTGTGCGGACGATTGCTGCGATCCCGCGGCGGCCGTTTGTTCCGGCTGATCATCTTGCGACGGGCGTTGTGCCTGACTAGCAACCGGTACCGACGGCGCTGCGGCAGCGGGCGTCGTCAGCGTCTGCGGCCTGGTTGGCACAGGCGGCACCGCGCGATGCGCTGAGGTACGCGATTGCGTCTGCGCGTGCCGTGGCGCCTGTTCCGCTGGAACCGCAACCGGAGTTTGCGACGGACGGGATTCAGGCGGCGCAGGCTCGTCGAGCACGACCACGTGCATATCCAGTGGAGCAGGCGGTGGGGCTGGCTGACTCGACTTCAGCAACCCGGACGACAGCGCAGCCAGCACCAGAGGCCAGATACCCAGCGAGATCAGACAAGCGACGGCGGTACGCAGCGGTCCCACAACGTGCCCCCCGAACAGCTCGCGGCAAGCTTTAATCACGATGCACGGCGATCAGAAAGTGTTCGGCGCCCGCGCGTCGCGCCGCGAGCATGGCCTGCACGACCGCGCCGTGACCCGCGTGATCGTCGGCCGCGATGACGACGTTGCCGTCCGCGCGCAGCAGGCGCTTCACTTCAGGCTCGATCTGATCCGCGCGAACGACGTGGCGATTGACCGAGACCTCGTCGTTGCCGTTCACCGATATCGTCAGCGGCTCGCTCGTGCTGATCGGCTGCGCGCGTCCCAAAGGCAGATTGATCCGCACCGCGTCGAGACGTTGCATCGCCAGCGAGGCGAGCATGAAGGTCGCGAGCAGAAAGAACATCACGTCGATCATCGGAATGATTTCGATGCGGCCGCGCCGCGAGGCGCGCGAGCGTTTGAGTTTCATCAGCGCTCGCCTCGCGCCTCTTGTTGCAGGCGCAGCGCGCTGAGTCGCGCGTTGGCGAATAGTTCGAGTTCATCCATCAGACGCTCGAGCCGCCGTGAAAAATAGTTGAACGCGAACAGTGCGAAGACCGCGACGATGAGTCCGATCGCGGTCGCCACCAGCGACTGCGCCACCCCGCCCGTGACACCGCCCGGATCGACGAGCCCATTGCCGCCGAACAGCTGGAATGACTTCATCATCCCGACGATCGTGCCGAGCAAGCCGAGCAGCGGCGCCGCCGTGACGATCGTCTCCAGTAGCCACAGACCGCGGCCCATGTCGCGCTCGATCTGCGATGCGATCGATTGCGCCGACGCCTCGCGCAGCCACAGCGGCGAGTCGGATTCCGACAGCCACGGCGCGGCCATGCGCCGAAACGCGTGGTGCGGGGCGAGACGGTCGAGACGGTTGTCATCGGCTGACGACGTGGGTTGCAAAACACGCGCCGGTGCGCTTGCGAAGCGGGCAAACACATACGCCCGCTCGATGATGATGGTCAATGCGAGCACGCCGAGCACGCTGAGCGGATACATGATCCACCCGCCGGTGCGCATCGCCGCGATAAAGCCTGTCCATTCCTGCATGATGGTTCTCCCTGCCGTCGATCAGAAGTACTTGGTCACGCCCGCATAGACCGCGAAATGCGGACCGTACTGCGGCGCGCCGACGCCGATGCCCGAGCCGTCACGCAACTCGTACACGCGGTTGAATGCGTTGATCACCACCAGACGCGCGTCGAACTTGCCGATCATCGGCTCGTTGAAGTGCTGGATTACGCCGAGGTTGAACTGCGCATAGACGGGCAGGCGATCGGTGTTCGCAAAGCCGCTGCGCAGGCCGGAGCCGACGATTCCGTCGAACGTGAAGGTGGTTTGGTGGAAGTCGTATGCCGCGCCGAACGATGCGGTCACGCGCTGGTCGTGATCGAGGTACACCCAGTTGTTCGAGATGTACGCCAGTTCGTCCGCACCGAAATTGAACTGCGCGGAGTTGATGTTCTTGCCTTGCGCGCGGCTATACGCGAGGTTCAGATACGCGGAGAGATTGTCCTGTTTGTAGTTGGCGGTGAATTCGACGCCATACGTTCTGCCGTACTGGTAGTTGAACGGCGTGTAGATCAGCGCGGAGCCGAACTGTCCTTCGTCGAGCAGGTCGGTCGATTTCTTGTAGTACGCGTCGAGTCCGAGCGTGACGGCAGGGCCGAGTTTCTGCGTGATGCCGAGATCGAAATAGTGGCTGCGTTCCGGCTGTACAGGATCGTTCTGTGTTACCGAACTCTGATTCGTCGTGCCGTCGAACTTCGATATCGTCGAGCCGGACACGAGTTCGAACGGCGGCGGCGTGAAGTAGCGCGCGTAGCCGGCGTGCAGCGTCGTCGACGACGTGAGCGTGTAGACGAGGCCGACGCGTGGGCTCAACTGGCTCGCGCTCGTGTACTCGTCCATGCGGTCGTAACGCAAGCCATAGTTCAGCGTGAGCCGGTCGGTCAGCTTCCATTCGTCCTGCGCGTACAGGCTGTACAGATAGCCGGTCTTGCTGCTGCTGTCCTGGATGTTGAAGGGCACGTCGGAGAGCTGGTTGCCGTCCGCGTCGGCGGGGAACACAGACACGTTATTGTCGAATATCGCGTGTTCCTGCTGGAAGAAGACGCCCGTGCGAACCGTGTGACTGTCGTTGATGCGCCAGGTCGTATCGACCTGCACGCCGTTGGCTGTGTTGCTATGGAAGTCCTCCGATGCTACCCCGTTGAACATCAGGTCGCCGATCGGATCGGGATTGAACTTCGTGCGCGTATAGCGCGTAAAGAAGGCGACCTGGTAATCGAGCGCGCCGCCGTTGGTGCCTTGAAGCGCGAGCGCCGCGAAATTGTTCAGCTCCGATTGCGTTTCGTTCAGTTGCGACGAATCGAACGTGCTGTGGCCGTTGAGCGCGAAGTTCGGCGTGAGCCCCGGCGTGTTCGGAATCTCGAACTGGTTGCTGGTCGCGCCGAACAACAGACTCACACGCGTGAGCGGATTGATCAGATACGACAGATAGCCGAATGCATTGCCCTGGCGCGTGTGATCGTGAATCGCATTGGCGCTCGCCGTCGGATTCTCGATGCCGAGATTGTTCATGCCGAGCGAGCCGCTCAGGTAGTAGCTGAACGGTCCCTCGCTGCCGAACACGTCGGCACTCGTTTTGACGGTCTGATGGCTGCCGCCGAATACGTCGATCGAGCCGCCGCTGCCCATGTCGCCCGATTTGGTGCGGATGTCGACGATACCGGCCGTGCGGTAGCCGTACTGCGCGGGCAGGGCGCCCGTGAGCAGGTTCATTTGATCGATGATGCGCGTGTCGAGCGACTGGCCGAAGCCGCTGATCGGCTCCGGAATGATGATGCCGTTGATCCGGTATTGCAAATTGGCGTGCTCGCCGCGCACGTGCAGCTGGCCGTACGAGTCGTTGGCGACGCCGGGCGCTTGCAGCAGCACCTGATTGAGCGGCGTGTTCGCGCCCGCCGGCATCGTATCGATGTCCGCCTGCGTGAAGCGATAGACGCTGCTGCCCGTTTCGGGCAGCAAGCCGTTGCGGGCAGCGTTCAGACGTTGTGCGTTGACCTGCACGTCGAGTGTATCGCTCTTTTGCAGTTGTACGCTGACGCTCGCCGGGGCGCCGGACTGGGCGGTCGCGATGCTGCTGCCGCTTGCAAAACCGGCCGCGGTGACGACGACCGCATACGTGCCGGGCGCCACGCCGTCGATCGAGAAGTGCCCCGACGTGTCCGTGTTCGACGTGCCAATGGAGGCGCCGCTCGCGTCCTGTACCTCCACTTTCGCGTGAGCGACGGGTCGGCCCGCGGGATCGGAGACCGTGCCCGTCAATATGGCGTTGCTCGGCGCGCCCCATGCGTTCGAGACGGCGGTACAGAACACGATCGCCGCCTGTGCGGTCAGTGTGCGGTTTTTCATTGTTGTTGCTCGCGCTAAGGACGATGCGTTGATGAACAGAAGCGTTCGGCAAAAGCTCGCCCACCTCGCCCCTGGCCGGCAGGGGAAGGACAGGCGAACTGGAGGTTGACGACGCGCGATAGCAGGCCCGTCGATCAGGCCTACTTTTCGATGAGAACGGTAATGGCGATGACGGTCATAAGTGGTCGTTGAGCATGGACTGTCCGCTCATAGGTCGGACGGATTTTGTTGGACGTCGCAGTGGGCCCGTGTGAAAAACGGCAGGGCTGGAGCGCCAATTTTTGGTCATGTTATAACATAACAATTACAGCTGGCAAGTCGCAAGATGAAGGCCGCCGTAGCGCTACGGGTGAGGCATTTGCCCGTTGCCATTCGAAAAACTTGACACAGTGCATATGCACACATAAACTTCGCTCCATGAACCGTCCTCTCTCCTACGACGAATGCAACTGCTTCGCGCTGCGCCAGGCGGCGCGGCACGTCACGCAGATGTACGAGCGCCATCTCGGCAGCGTTGGGCTGACCGCTGCGCAGTTCACGATCCTCGCGAAGCTCGCGCGCACACCGAGCCTGCCTATGGCGGAGCTCGCGGACGCGATGGTGATGGAGCGCACCACGCTGGTCCGCGCGATGAAGCCCCTGCAGCGCGATGGCCTCGTGCTGGCCGAGGCGGCGGACCACGACAACCGCACGTTGCTGTTCAGCCTGACGGAAAAAGGCAAGACGACGTTCGATCAGGCCTCCGTCGCATGGCGCGCCGCGCAGGACGAATTCGAAAAGAAGTTCGGCCGCGCCCGCGCAAAGACGCTGCGTACCGAGCTGTTCAGCATCACCGGTTAGATCGTGCGTAGGAACCCGCTTCGGCGGGTTTTATGACGCCGCTTAATGTGCATATGCACTAACGAGCAAAGGAAGTGAAGCGAATGGAAGCGCTTTTCGACGACGACTGCTTTGCGATCCGCCAGGCCGCGCGTCACGTATCGCAGATCTACGACCGGCATCTGTCGAATGTGGGGCTGACCATCACGCAGTTTTCGCTGCTGGGGCGCCTGAAGCGCACCGGTCCGATGACGATGAAGCAGATCGCCGAGGCCATGCGCATGCAGCGCACCACGCTGGTCCGTACGATTCAACCGCTGCGACGCGACGGGCTGGTGTCGAGCGAGGCGATGGGCGCGGATGCGCGCGCGCTGCTGATCTCGCTGACCGCCGCGGGCGAAGAGCGGCAAGACGCAGGCCGCGCTCATTGGTATGCCGCCCAGGCCGAGTTCGAGCACCGCTTCGGCGAGGAGCGCGCGGCTGCACTGCGCACCGAGTTGTTTGCGATCACCCGGGATACGCTTTGACATAAACGCTGAAGATAGCGGAGGCCGGCGCACTGCGCCGTTTTTTTTCAATCTGAAGAGTGCATACGCACATATCGACACCATGTCCACAACTCCTTCGACCGTCGCGCCGCCAAGCGCGGTACAACCCGCCAGACAGGCTCGGCGTATCCCGTGGATGCTGCTCGCGATCCTCTCCGTTCTCGTCGTGTTGGCGCTTGCCACTTCGTACTGGTTCTTCGTCGGCCGCTTCGTCGAGAGCACCGACGATGCGTACGTCGGCGGCGACGTCACGGTGATGGCGCCGAAGGTCAACGGCTTCGTCACCGACGTGCTCGTGCACGACAACGAGTTCGTGCACGCCAACCAGGTGCTCGTGCGTCTAGATGCCCGCGACTACGACGCGCGCCTCGCCCAGGCCAGCGCTGAAGTGGAGAGCGCGCAGGCCGCCGTCACCGAACTCGAAGCGAAGAAATCACTGCAACTCGCGGCGATCAACGAGCAGGCCGCCGAGGTCCGCGCGTCGGGCGCCGAGCTCACACGCAGCGCCGCCGACCAGACGCGCTACCGCGAGCTCGTGAAAGACGACGCGGTGTCGAACCAGGTCGTCGAGAAGGCCGACGCCGATCTGGCCAAAGCGCGCGCGGCGGTCGATCGCAGCAGCGCGGCGCTGCTCGCGGCGCAACGCCAGATCGCGGTGCTCGACGCTCAGATCGGCGACGCGAAAGCGCGCATCGCGACCGCGCAGGCCGCGCAGCGCGTCGCCGCGTTGAACGTCGAGTACACGACGATCCGCTCGCCGATCGATGGCTATGTCGGCAATCGCACCGCTCGCGTTGGGCTGCTCGCCAACACGGGCGTGTCGCTGCTGACCGTCGTGCCGGCGAGCGGTTTATGGATCGACGCGAACTTCAAGGAAGATCAGCTGCGCAAAATGCATTCGGGCGACAGCGTCGACGTCGAACTCGATGCGTCGAGCACAACGCTGCACGGCGTGGTCGACAGTCTTGCACCGGCGACCGGTGCGACCTTCAGCGTCTTGCCCGCGGAAAACGCGACCGGCAACTTCACGAAGATCGTGCAGCGCGTGCCGGTGCGCGTGCGCCTCGACGTGCCGAAGGACATGCAGGGCGTGCTGCGTCCGGGCCTGTCCGCGACCGTGAAAGTGCACCTCGATGCGGGCCATCCGGCCGCGCAGGGATGAACCGATCATGACTCACGCTTTTGACAACCCCGCCGACCAGCCGACCCGCACCAAGGTCTTCGCATTCGCGCTGATGTGCCTCGGTTTTTTCATGGCGACGCTCGATATCCAGATCGTCGCATCGTCGCTGCGCGATATCGGCGGCGGACTGTCCGCCAGTCAGGATGAACTCTCCTGGGTGCAGACCTCGTATCTGATCGCGGAGATCATCGTGATTCCGATGTCGGGGTGGCTCACGCGCGTGTTCTCGACGCGCTGGGTCTTCACCTTCTCCGCGTTCGGCTTCACGGTCACCAGCATGCTGTGCGGTCTCGCGTGGGACATCAACTCGATGATCCTGTTTCGCGGTCTGCAAGGCGCGCTCGGTGCCGCAATGATCCCGACCGTGTTCACGACCGCGTTCGTGCTGTTTCCCGGCAAGCAGCGTTTGATCGCGTCGACGACGATCGGCGCGCTTGCGTCGCTTGCGCCGACGATCGGCCCGGTGATCGGCGGCTGGATCACGTCGCAATGGTCGTGGCACTGGCTGTTCTATCTGAACCTGGTACCGGGCGTCGCCGTCACGCTGTTGGTGCCGAAGTACGTGCATATCGACAAGGTCGATCTGTCCTTGCTGAAAAAGGGCGACTACTTCGGCATCCTGCTGATGTCGGGTTTTCTCGGTTGCCTCGAATACGTGCTCGAAGAGGGACCGCGCAAAAACTGGTTCGGCGACGACGTGATCGTTCTGTGCGCGTGGGTCGCGGCCATCTGCGGGTTTCTGTTCCTCGTGCATGCGTTCACCGCGAAGGAACCGATCGTCGATCTGCGCGCACTGGCGTTGCGCAATTTCGGTATCGGCAGTCTGCTGTCGTTCATTACCGGGATCGGAATCTTCTGCACCGTGTTTCTGACGCCGGTGTTTCTTGCGCGCGTGCGCGGCTTCGATTCGTTGCAGATTGGTCTCGCGTTGCTGTCCGTTGGCTGTTTTCAGTTGCTCGCGCTGGCTGCCTACTCGACGCTCGCGCGCTTCGTCGATATGCGCATGCTGATGGTGTTCGGACTCGCGCTGTTTGGCATCGGCTGCTATCTGTACGTGCCGTTGACGAACCAATGGGGCTGGCAGCAGTTGCTGATTCCGCAAGCGTTGCGCGGAATTGGCCAGCAATTCTGTATTCCGCCGATCGTGACGATGGCGCTGGGTGCGTTGCCGCCGTCGCGGCTGCGCTCCGCGAGCGGGCTGTTCAATCTGATGCGCAATCTCGGCGGTGCGATCGGCATCGCGGTCAGCAGCACGATGTTGAACGACCGTCTGAACCTGCACTACGAACGGCTCGACGAACATCTGAATGCGGGTCGTCCGGTCGTCGAATCGATCTTGCAGAAGCAGGCCGAGTATCTGTCGGCTGTTGGTGGTGATGTCTTGAACGCCGCGAGTGCGGGGCTCGCCGAATTGCACGCGGCATTGATGCGCGAAGCGCTGGTGCTCGCATTCTCGGACGCCTTTTTGGCGGTTGCGCTGTGCTTCGTGGTCGGCTTGCTGAGCGTGCTGTTTTCGCGCCCGTTCGGCAACACCGCGCCCCCGCCCGATGCTCATTAGGAGACCAACATGAAACGAATCGTGATGAAGTTACTGGCGAGCGCGGCGTTCCTGACGCTCGCGGCCTGCGCGGTGCAACCCGCGACGCACGCGGATTTGCCGCATACGGTGCAGACGCTCGCGCCGGCCGCGTGGAGCGTCGACGCGCCGCAAGACAGCGTGAACACCGATGCCTGGTGGGCGCAATTCGGCGACCCGGTGATGCATCAGCTGATCGAATCGGTGTTGACCGGCAACCTCGACGTGCAGGCCGCGGCCGAACGCGTGAAGCAGTCGCAGGACCTGGTGACGCAGAATCGCGCGGCGCTGCTGCCGGAGCTGAATGCGAACGCGGGCGCATCGACCGAGCGGCAGAACACGCCGCCGCCACTCGGCTACGTGCGCCAGGCCGGCTTCGGCCTCGCCGCGAGCTGGACGCCGGACGTGTTCGGCGGCGAACGTCTCGCGGTGCTCGCCTCGCAGGCGCAGGTGTCGGGTAGCGTTGCGGCGCTGAACCAGTTGCGGCTCGCGCTCGCCGCGAACACGGCGGCTGCGTATATCGATCTACGCTGGGCGCAGGCGCAATTGCAGATCCTCGACGACAACGAGCAGATTCGCAGCCGCGCGCTGAAGCTCACGCAGGAGCGTCTGCATTACGGCCTGTCGACGCAGCTCGACGTCGCCCGCGCGCAGAATCAGTTGCAGGACTTGCAGGCGCAGATTCCGCGCATGCAATCGGCGGTGCAGCATCAACTGAGTCTGATCGCCGTGTATTCGGGGCGTACGCCGGAAAGCCTCGATACGCTGCTGCTTTCCAACGCGCGCGAGATTCCGGTGCCTGCGCAAAGCGCGCCGCAGGTGTTGCCGTCCGACGCGTTGCTGCATCGACCCGACGTGCGCACCGCCTATGCGCTCGTCGAACAGCGTGCGGCGGAAGTGGGGGTATCGAAGGCGCAGCGCTATCCGCAGTTCAAGATCAACCTGACGAATGGGCTGCTCGCATCGTCGTACCTTGGCTTGCCGACGCTGACCGACAATCTGTTCAGCGCTGCGTTGAATGCGACGAGCCCGATCTTCAACGCCGGGCGCATCACGGCGAACATCGACGCGAGCGAGAGCCGCATGCGCGAATCGCAGCTCGGCTTGCAACAGACGATGTTGCAGGCGCTGAAGGAAGTCGAGGACAATCGCAGCGATCTCGTCAGCGGCGCGGTGCAGGTGCAGCGCCTGGCCGGTGCGCTCGATGCGTCGAATCACGCGCTGCGTTTGTCGACCGAGCTGTATAAGGGCGGTGCGTCGAGCTTCCTCGATGTGCTCGACGCGCAGGAAGCGTATCTGCGCGACTCGGAGTCGCTCAACCAGGCCCGTCGCGAGCACGCGCTTTCGGCGATCGCGCTGTACCGGTCGCTGGGGGGCGGGTGGGAGCAGGGGGAAACGGTGGCGGCGCAGTGACGGCAGCGACATGAAAGCGTATGGGAGGGTTGAAGTCCGATCAAGCGTTTCGCAATCGTGCCTCGCACGCACCATCTGGCCGACACCACCCGCCTGCTTGCAACACTCCCGGAACGGATCCCCCAATCTTTGCTACATTCCTGCACAAGCACCGAATACGCGGCACCATGAAGATGCGTCCGCCAGCGACGCGCACGATCGGCAAATCGAAATCTTTCAAGAGGCTCAAGATGCGAATTCTGGTAGTAGGAGCGGGCGCGGTAGGCGGTTATTTCGGCGGACGTCTGGCCGCGGCCGGGCAGGACGTGACCTTCCTCGTACGCGCCGGTCGCGCGGAAAAGCTACGGAGCGACGGCCTCGTCATCAACAGCCCGCGCGGCAATCTCCAGTTGCCCGACGTGAAGACGATACTGGCCGGTGTCGCCGCCGAGCCGTTCGACCTCGTGCTGCTGAGCTGCAAGGCCTACAGTCTCGACGACGCGATCGATTCGTTCACGCCGTTCGTCGGCGAAGACACGCTGATCCTACCGATGCTCAACGGCATGCGCCATATCGACGTGCTGACCGCGAGCTTCGGCAAGGAGCGCGTGCTCGGCGGTCAGTGCGTGATCGCCGCGACGCTCGATGCCGAGCAGCACATCGTGCATCTGAACGACATGCACGCGATCACGTTCGGCGAACTCGTGGGCGGCACCTCGGAGCGCACCGAGGCGATTGCCGATGCAATGTCCGGGGCGAACTTCGACGTCGCAATCAGCGACAACATCCTGCTGCGCATGTGGGAAAAATGGGTGTTCCTCGCCACCTTGGCCGCGAGTACGTGCTTGATGCGCGGTTCGGTCGGCGATATCCTGGCTGCGCCGGACGGCAAGCGCGTGATTGAGAATCTGCTCGGCGAATGCCGCGCGGCGGCCGAGCACAACGGCTTCACGATGGCCGCGGACTTCGACGTGCGCGCCACCCAGGTGCTGCTGACGCCGTCGCCGCTGACCGCGTCGATGCTGCGCGACGTCGAAAATCGCTCGCACACCGAGGCGGATCATATCCTCGGCGACCTGATCTCGCGCGGCGGCGACGCGCAAAAGGGCGAACACGGCGTGTCGCTGCTGCGCATCGCCTATAGTCATCTGAAGACGTACGAAGCTCGCCAAACCCGCACTTCCTGACGGCTCGCCGCGGCCGACGCGAACGCGGATCGGGCGGATGGCGCGACGCACGCGAGCGCCGCCGCAACCTGACGATCGGAGGTCAAGCATGCCGGCTCCAACTGGATCGGTGCCCGCGCTCAGCGCCGCTTCCGCGACCGTGTTCTCGATCGGCATCGTGTTTCTCGGCTACTGGGGTATGTATGAGCCGACTGCCTGGCACAAGGCCGACGTCGTGGTCTTTGTGCTCGCGCTGGCCGGCTTCGCGTGCCTGGGCCTCGTGCCATGGATGGCGACGAGTCCCGTCGAGCCGGAGAACAGCGACTCACGCGTGCGTATCGCGCGGCATCTGTTTCTCGCGGGCGTGACCGCGATATGGCTCGCGGTGGCGGTCTCCGTGATCTTCTGAAGCTCCGCGAAGACGCGCCGCCGCTTACTCCGGCATCTTCCTGAACGAGACCGCAATGCGGTTCCAGCCGTTGATCGCAACGATCAGCAGCGTCAGGTCGCTGATTTCCTGCTCGCTGAAATGCGGCTCCACCGCGTCCCATACCGTATCCGGCTCTTCCCCGAGCTGTGGATCGGCTACCTGGTGCCGCCCGCGTCGTTGCACGGCCCGCTGCTGAAGGCGCGGCAGATCGCCGATTGTCACGGCTGCACGCTGACGCAAACGGCGCTCGCGTCGTTCATGCTCAATGGCGACTTCGCGCGTCATCTGCGGCGTATGCACATGGCTTACGCGGCCCGCCGCGCGATGCTGCTCGAGCATCTGCAAGGCGGTCTCGCGCGCTGGTTCGAGCCGATCGTGCCGAGCGCCGGCATCCATCTGGCGGCGCGGCTCAAGGGGCCGTTGGCGTCGCTCGGCGAAGAGGTGCTCGTTGCCGCCGCGCGTGAAGCGTCGATCGGCCTCTATGGACTCGCGCCATTTCACCATCGCGTGACACCGCAGCCTGGGTTGATCTTCGGCTATGGCAGCATCGCGGCCGAACATATCGACACGGCGCTGGCGACGCTCGCCGACATCCTGCAGCGCATCGCACGCTGAAACGGAGCTCGCCGCAAGCGAGGCGTGGGCATCGTCGAAACGTTGGGGGGTGCGTTGCTTGACGCGTCAAACGAAGAAAATGCCCTGTTTCAAGGGGCGAAAACACCGGCTCGTCCCCACGCAACCGCCTCGAAACCACGGCCGAAACGAACTGTAACGAGCGTTACTCCTGCATGTCAAAGAGCTCGCCACGCACGTTTTAGGCGCTAAAACAGGGACTAAAACGTGTTGCACCGTCGGCGCCGCGCAAAAAACTTCATCGCAATACATAAAAGAGTCGCGCAAATCGCTTTAGCGCTTGTAGAATCCGGCGTTGAAGCGTGCACATACGGTGTGCGCTTCGAGCAATTCACTGACCACAACAGGTAGGAGAAACATGCCGACTTCCGCAAAAAAGGTGGCCAAGAAGGCTGCTGCCCCGGTACCGACCAAGAAGGTTGCTGCAAAGAAAGTTCCTGCGAAGAAAGCCGTCGCAGCCAAGAAGGTCGCCGTGAAGGCGTCTGGCGCACCGTCGCCGATCAAGGACACCTTCACGAAGGCCTCGTTGGCAGCTCACATCGCTGAACGCGCTGCAGTGGAACCGAAGACCGCCAAGGCCGTGCTGGCCGCGCTCGAAGACACGATCCTCGGCACGGTGCACAAGAAGGGCGCTGGCGAATTCACGCTGTCGGGTCTGCTGAAGATCGTCGTGCAGGCTGTGCCGGCGAAGAAGAAGCGCTTCGGCAAGGACCCGTTCACGGGTGAAGAGCGCTGGTTCCCGGCCAAGCCGGCCAGCGTGCGCATCAAGACACGCGCGCTGAAGAAGTTGAAGGACGCAGCGGCAGCCTGAACGCGTTGCTCGCACGACTCAGACGTCGGCATGGCGCTGGTGTGTTTAACCATGCCTGACGTTTGAGTGCGTGAAAAAGCGCCTGCATGCAGGTGATCGAAGTCCCCGTGGATGAAGATTCACGGGGACTTTTTTATGCGCTCGCTTCGTAGTGCGCGTCGAGTCCAATGGCGAAACGGCAAGCGCGCCTCTCATAGTGTGCTCCCTGATGGCGCACACGCACCTGACTGGCGCATCATGATCCACGACAGTACGATCAAGGCAATCCGACGCCCTGCGGATGCGCCGTTAGGGGGCACGGCAACGCGCTCTATCCCGACACATTCAATGGCATAACGCTTGCTTGATCGAAGATCGAATACCGAATGCGCAGCGCATTCGCCTTCTATTTGACAACAAGACGGGGCTGACATGCGATGCTATGACGAGATGCGCCATCACGCCGATGGCGTACGGCCGCATTACGCGCGCTTTGAGCGATGGTTGGACAGTCAGGGCGATGAAGCGATCGCACGCAAGCGCGCGGAAGCGGACCTGCTGTTCCGGCGCGTCGGCATCACGTTCGCAGTAAACGGCGACCTGTCAGGCACCGAGCGGCTGATTCCCTTCGATCTGATTCCGCGCATCATCCCGCGCGGCGAATGGCAGACGCTCGAAGCGGGTTTGCGACAGCGCGTGCAGGCTCTCAATCTGTTTATCCACGACGTCTATCACGATCGCAACATCGTGCGCGCGGGCATCGTGCCGGCCGACCAGGTCTATACCAACGCGCAGTATCGTCCCGAGATGCAGGGCGTCGACGTGCCGCTCGGTGTTTACGCGCATATCGCGGGCGTCGACGTGGTGCGCGCCGGCGATGAAGGCGAATTCTACGTACTCGAAGACAATCTGCGTGTGCCGTCGGGCGTGTCGTACATGCTCGAAAACCGCAAGATGATGATGCGGCTCTTCCCCGAACTGTTCGTGCAGAACCGCATCGCACCGGTCGCGCATTATCCCGACCTGCTGCTCGATACGCTGCGCTCGGTCGCGCCCGCGGGCGTCGACGATCCGGTCGTCGTCGTGCTGACGCCGGGCATGTACAACTCCGCGTATTTCGAGCATACGTTCCTCGCGCAGCAGATGGGCGTCGAGCTCGTCGAAGGCAAGGATCTGTTCGTCGACGACAACTACGTGTTCATGCGCACCACGCAAGGACCGAAGCGCGTCGACGTGATCTACCGGCGCGTCGACGACGATTTTCTCGATCCGCTTGCATTTCGCCCCGACTCCGCGCTCGGCGTACCGGGTCTGCTCACCGCCTATCGCGCCGGCCGCGTCGCGCTCGCGAACGCGATGGGCACCGGCATCGCCGACGACAAATCGATCTACCCGTACGTGCCCGACATGATCGCGTTTTATCTTGGTGAAAAGCCGATTCTGAACAACGTACCGACCTATCAGTGCCGTAAGCCCGAGGATCTCGCCTATACGCTCGCGCATCTGCCGGAGCTGGTGGTCAAGGAAGTGCACGGCGCGGGCGGCTACGGGATGCTGGTCGGCCCCGCCTCGACGAAGGCCGAAGTCGAGGCCTTCCGCGAGCGGCTGATCGCGCGTCCGGCCGGTTATATCGCACAGCCCACGCTGGCGCTGTCCGCGTGTCCGACTTTCGTCGAATCGGGCATCGCGCCGCGCCATATCGACCTGCGGCCGTTCGTGCTGTCGGGCAAGACCACCACGATGGTGGCGGGTGGCCTCACGCGGGTCGCGTTGCAGGAGGGCTCGCTCGTCGTCAATTCATCGCAGGGAGGCGGGACCAAGGACACCTGGATGGTCGACTGACGCGGTTGCCGCCGCGCTTTTCGCCTCGCTCGCAACAGAGCAGAGCAGGGCGCGACACTCGCAACCTGATGCGCGCTGGCGCTCAACGGATAACCAGCGCGGACCTTCGTCGCTGACGAAGGCCTCGCGCGTTCAGATCACAGACATGGAACGTCGTCATGCTTAGCCGAACCGCCGATCACCTCTTCTGGATGGCCCGCTATATGGAGCGTGCGGAGAACACCGCCCGCATGCTCGACATCAACCTGAAGGCGCAACTGCTGCCGCAGACGGCCGAACAGGAGGCTCGCGCGCAGCGCTCGGTGCTGCGCATCTCCGAGCTCGAAAGCGCCTTCGCGCAGCGCTACGACGAACCGACGCGCGACCACATGCTCGACTTCATGGTCGCCGACGCAAGTAATCCGTCGAGCATTCATTCGTGCCTGCAGGCCGCGCGTGAAAACGCCCGCGCGGTGCGCGGCACGCTGACGACCGAGTGGTGGGAAACCATCAACGACACGTGGCTCGAATTCAACGAGCGGCTCGCGAGCGGGCAGGCCGCGAGTAATCCGGGCTCGTTGTTCGAGTGGGTCAAGTTCCGCTCGCATCTGTCGCGCGGCGTGACGATCGGCACCGCGCTGCAGGACGACGCGTTCTTCTTCACGCAGCTAGGCACGTATCTGGAGCGCGCCGACAACACCGCGCGGATTCTCGATGTGCGTTTCGCGAACGTCGAGCCGAATTCACGCGACGCGGCGCGCCAGCTCGAGGACTTCTATTACTGGACCTCGATCCTGAGTTCGGTGTCGGCGCTCGAGATCTACCGCAGGGTATATCGCGACGTCGTGACGCCCGCGCGCGTCGTCGAGCTGATGATCCTCAATCAGCAGATGCCGCGCTCGCTGCTCGCCTCGCTCGACGGCGTGTGCAGCAATCTCGCGATGCTGCGCACATCGGGCTCGAACCAGTGCGAGCGCTTCGCCGGCAAGCTGCGCGCCGAGCTGTTGTATGCCGACATCCGGCAGATTTTCGAAAGCGGTCTGCACGCCTATCTGACGCAGTTCCTTGCTCGCGTGTTCGATCTGGGCAATCTGGTGGCGCGTACTTATCTGATGCTGCCAGTGGCCTGACGGAGTTTTCTCATGTACCTGACGATCCGCCACGACACCTCTTACCGCTACGAAGCGACGGTTCACTATTCGATCCAGCAGTTGCGCCTGACGCCCGCGAGCGGCGCCGGACAGACCGTGCGGCGCTGGAACATCGACGCGCCGGGCAAGCTCGACGCGACGCTCGACGCCTACGGCAACGTGCTGCACACGCTCGTCATGAACAAGCCGCACGACGAGATTCATCTGCGCGTGTCGGGCGAGGTGGACACGATGCCGCTCGTCGACGGCGTGCTGGGTGATCCGCCCGGCCCGATTCCGCTCGAGCATTTCACCTGCGCGACGCGTCTGACCGACGCCGACGGCGCGATCCGCGAACTGGCGGAGTCGGTGGCGAATCTGGCGAGCCCGGCAAGCCTGCTCACGCTGTCCGAGCAGATCGTGCAGCGCGTGCAGTACCGGCCCGGCGTGACCGAGGTTACGAGCACGGCCGCCGAGGCGCTCGCGCTCGGCAACGGCGTGTGTCAGGACCATGCGCATCTGATGCTCGCGTGCTGCCGCGCGCGCGGCGTGCCGGCGCGGTACGTGAGCGGATATATCGAACCCGGCGACGTGCCGCATGGCGCGAGTCACGCGTGGGTCGACGTATGGCTCGAAGGCAAAGGGTGGATTTCGATCGACGTCACGCATGCCGGGTTTGCCAGCGAGATCTACTGCCGGCTCGCGGTCGCCCGTGACTATGAGGCCGCGGCACCGGTGCGCGGCCGACGCATCGGCGGACTCGAAGAGGAGCTTCACGTGGCGGTGGCGGTCAGCGCGCAGATGTCGCAGTAGCCGCGTTACAACGCCAACGCGCGCGACGGCATTTAACATGCCTGCCACGTGTTCGGAATCAGCTGCCAAAAGGCTGCAAAAAAAGGCTGCAAAAAAGGCCGTAAACACGGATAAAAGGCGCCTGTGCGCCGCATTACAATAGCCCCGTTCCTTGGCCTTCCGCGGATTCCTTATGACTTACTGCGTAGCGATGGCCGTCAACGACGGCCTCGTATTTTTGTCCGACACGCGTACCAATGCGGGCGTCGATCACATCAGTACCGCGCGCAAGATGTCGGTGTTCGAGCAACCCGGCGAACGCATGCTGGTGCTGCTCGGCGCCGGCAATCTGTCGATCACGCAAGCGGTGCTGCACGAGCTGTCCGAGCCCGCCGATGCCAGCGAGCCCACGCTGTGGAGCGTGCCGACCATGGCGGACGCCGCGCGCGTGGTCGGCAGCGCGGTGCGTCGCGTGCATGAGCGCGAGGCCGAGGCGATGCAGAAATTCGGTGTCGACTTCAATTGCAGCTTCATTCTCGGCGGCCAGATCGCGGGCAACCGGATGCGCCTTTTCATGATCTACGCGGCGGGCAATTTCATCGAGGCGTCGGCCGTGAATCCGTATTTCCAGATCGGCGAGGCGAAGTATGGCAAGCCGATCATCGACCGGGTTCTGACGCCGTCCACACCGCTCGACGAGGCCGCGAAGTCCGCGCTGATCTCGATGGACTCGACGCTGCGCTCGAACCTGTCAGTGGGCTTGCCGCTCGATCTGCTCGTGTACGAGAAGGATGCGCTGCGCGTCACGCGGTTCGTGTCGATCGATCGCGACAACGCGTACTTCGACATGCTTCACCGCACGTGGGGCGAGCGTCTGCGCCAGGTGTTCGCCGAGATTCCCGATCCGGACTGGCAGCAGTCGCTGGATGCGCCGTCGCCGCAGTCGGAGCGGGCGCTGGTGCTATATCGCGCGCCGGTCGGCGCCGATGGCGTCGAGCATGAGCAGGATGTGTCGCCCGCGCAGATTCTCGCGCAGGCCGACAAGGGCAAGGCGCAGCGGCGCTAGCTGCGTTGGGTTCGGAGCGCGCGTCAGGCTCGCTCGGGCCCGCACCAAAACCTCAGGACGAAAAAAAACCAGCCATCGGCATCGCCTCTGGCTGGTTTCTGGTCTCTGGCTACGCAGCTCGTCAGCTGCGTAGCAGGTCCGATTCGAAGTCCGATTAGAACTTGTGACGGATACCGAGGCTGACCATGACCTGGTTGTTGGTGCTCGACTGGTTGCCATACGAACCGATCGAAGCCGTGGACGAAACGAGTGCGCCCGTAGCCGGATCACGCTGTTGGCCGCTTGCATGCTGCCATGCGGCGACCGTGTACACGTCGGTGCGCTTCGACAGCGAGTAGTCGCCGCCCAGCGAAACCTGGTTGTACGTTGCCTTCGCGTCGCCCGTACCGCGGGTGTACGCGTAGCCGATACCCAGCAGGGCTGCCGGCGTGATCTGGTAGCCGACGTACACGCGGCCGACGTTGAAGATCTGCGTCGACGTGAACGCCGATTGTGCGTCCGGCTTGTAGCGCGCGTTGCTGTACGACAGGTTAGCCGTCAACGGGCCCGTCACGTACTGAGCAGCTGCCGAAGCGATACTGATCGACTTCGCCGTGGTGTAAGCCTGGTTGATGCCTGCGTTGTCCGGGAAGTTCGTGTCGAACGTAGCGCCGGGGACCGTCGTGCTGTTCCAGCCCGTGCGGACAGGAAGGTTGGTGCTTGCGTTGTCAGTCCTCAGGTAGCCACCCGCGAGGCTGAACGGACCCGTTGCGTACGTTGCTGCGCCGGCCCACGTTTGACCCGAACCCGTCGCGCCTGCGACGCCGCCCAGAGCGTACATGCCTTCGAACTGGAAGCCCGACCACACCGGCGACACATACTTCAGCGAGTTGTTCACGCGGAAGCTGTTGTCGTTGTTGTCGACGTCACCCGGCGTAGCGAACGTGCTGCCGAAGTAGTTGTCGCCCGTCAGCGGCTGGATCATGTCGACCAGCGGGTCGTATTGACGACCAGCTGTGAAGGTGCCCCAAGAGTCGCCCGTCAGACCGACGTAAGCCTGACGACCGAACATCAGGCCGCCTTGACCGAGCTTGCCGGTGTTGATGTCAAAGCCGTTTTCCAACTGGAAAATTGCCTTCAGGCCGCCGCCGAGGTCTTCCGTGCCCTTCAGGCCGAAACGGTTACCTTGCAGGTTGCCGCCAAACATTTGTACGAGGCTACCGCCGTGGGGCGTAGCGTTGTTCACGTACTGGACCGATTCATCCAGCACGCCATACAGGGTCACGCTGCTTTGCGCGTGAGCGATACCGGCGACGCCGAGGAGCGCCAGCGAGAGGGTAGACAGTGCGATTCGTTTCATCCATTTCTCCACGCAGATGATTGTTCGTTGTTGCGGAAAGCAGAATAGCTCACCGGCTCGGTGGGGTAGAAACGGAAAAAAAAGAGTGTCGCCAAAAACTGACAATCGATGCAAACCCTTGTATTTAAAGCTCTCAACGATTGTTTCCATTTGCGCAACATTTATTGGTCTGATGTGCATTATTGTTGAATTGTTGATAGTGGCTGGGTGAATGAACGCACTATGAGCATCGATTTGCATGCTAAATGTAATCTAGTCGTCTACACGTCCACTCGTCTTTGTAGTGAAATCATGAAAGAGACGGCTGACGAAAGGACTAGACAGGCTGGACAGAAGGGGCGCGTTGTGTGTCCAGGCGCAATCGACTGGATTGACGGCGCAACACGTGCATCTATAAGGGTATGGACGGTAGCGTGGTGAGAAGCGCCCGCTTCAGCGCCGGTCGGCGCCACGGCGCGCCATGGCCGCGGCCGTGAGCCCCGCGGCGGCCGCGAGCAGCACCGAGGTCCACGGGTTGCGTCGCACGTAGCGGTCGGCGGCCGTCGCCTGGCGGCGCGCTTCGACGAGGGCGGACGCCGCGAAACGGGTGGCTTGCGCTTCGGCGTCGAGCACCTTGCGCGTAACGTCCACCGCGGTCTCATGCGCGGAGCGCCTTTGCGCCGCCGCGTTGATTCCCGCGGGCAGCGGCGTAGCCGTTTGGCTGGCAACACCCACAGCAGCGGGAGCAGACGGCGCGGCATTTGCCGCGACGGTCGATGCCGCCAGTACCGACGCGAGCTTCGCGCGGCTGCCCGGCGGCGACTCGCCCTGCATGCCCCAGCCGCCACGCGGATCGTGCAGCCGGCCGCGCGCCGCCGAGAACTCCGCGCCGAGCAGCAGCACCAGCGCCGAGAAGTACAGCCACATCAGCAGCACCGCGAGCGAGCCGGCCGCGCCGAACGCGCTGGCCATTCCCGCATGCGCGAGATACAGCGCGAACAGCTTCTTGCCAGCCGTGAACAACACGGCCGCGACGATGCCGCCCACCACCGCATCGCGCCACAGCACCCGAGCGTCGGGCAGAAACTTGAGCAGTCCGGCGAACGCGAAGATCAGCACGAACAGCCCGACGCCGAGCTGCAGCAGATTGCCGATCACGACATACGGCGAGTCGCCCCACAGCCAGTTGCCGATAAAGACGATCACCGTATCGAGCACCAGCGACACGATCAGCAGGAACGCGACGCCGAGCACGAGCCCGAACGAAATCAGTCGCACCCGCACCAGCGCGAGCCAGCTGGAAGTGCGCGGCCCGCTGTACGGCCACACTATATTGAGCGCGCTGTTCAGCGACGAGAACGTCGCCGACGCGCCGATCGCCAGCAGCGAGAACGAGATGATCGTCGCGATGCCGCCTTTGGCGCCCGCGTGATGCGCGTTCTCGACGATCGTCTGCACGCCGGCCGCGGCCTGGTCGCCGATCAGCCCGTTGATGTGGCCGAACAGCTCGCCGCGCGCGGCCGCCGGGCCGAAGAACCAGCCGGCCACCGCGATCACCATCACGAGCGTCGGCGCGAGCGAAAACGCCGCATAGAACGCGATGCTCGCCGCCAACGCAGGACAGCGGTTCTCCGCGAACTGCCGCAGTGCGCCCATCGCCCAATTGGCCTGATGACGCGCGGCCTGCTGGAGGTTCTCGCGAGAGAGCGTGTCGATGTCCATGATCGTGTCTGAATCGTGAGGGCGCCTTCAGGGTGTTTGCTTCATTGCCTTTCGCAAACCTCGTGCCCGTCACTATACAAGTTAAGCGGCGCGCTGCATGGCCTGCGTTCATGGCCTGTTTTGCGGCCCGTTTCGCGGCCGCCCGCGCGTACCGCTAGAATGCAGCGGGTTAATGTCACCTTTCCGCTCATCATGCATTCGCACGAACTCGTACAGCAACTGGACGTCATCGAGCGCGACCAGTGGAGCGCGCATCTGCCCGCGCACGTCATCGAACAATTGCCGGCGCGCGGGATCACGGTGTTCGCCGTCACCGACGACGCCTCCGACACCGCCGCATTCAGCGCTCGCTACGGCTTCGGTCTCGAAGACTGCGCGAACACGATCGTGATCCGCTACAGGAAAGAGGGTGGCGAGCACTATGCGGCGCTCGTGTCGCTCGGCTCGCGGCGGCTCGACATCAACGGCGCGGTGAAGGCCGCGCTCGGCGCACAGCGGCTGTCATTCGCGAAGCGCGAGGCGGCGGTCGAGCATAGCCAGATGGAGTTCGGCGGAATTACCGCGTTCGGTCTGCCGGCCGACTGGCGCATCCTCGTCGACGCCGCCGTGATGGAGCGTGCGCAGATCGTGATGGGCGCCGGCGTGCGCGCGGCCAAGCTGCTTATGTCGTCCGACGTGCTGCGGCAATGGCCGCGCTGCGAGGTGGCCGCGCTGACGCTGCCTGCGGACGGAAACCCGCAACCTTGAAGCCGCACTGAAGTTTTCTTCCGTCGCGCCGTTAATCCCGACAACGACATGAAACGTTTGCGGCGTCCGTTCGCGTGGACAGCCGCCGACCACGACAAGGGATACGGAAGATGGAACGGTTTCGCCTGAAAGTGCGGCTGTGGCTCGCGCTCGCGGTGATGTGCATGGGCATTCTGGCGATCGGCCTGTGGGGGGCGTTCAAGACACGAGACACGATGATCGCCGATCGCGAGGGCGAGCTGAAAAACGTGGTCAGCATCGCGTACAGCGTGCTCGATCGCTACAACGCGCTCGTCGCGGCCGGCACGATGCCGCTCGCCGATGCGCAGCGCGCCGCGATGGACGACCTGCGCGCAATGCGCTACGACGGTGCCGGCGGCTATCTCGTGCTCGAAGACAGCCAGGCGCACGTGCTGATGCATGCCACGCGCGCCGACCTCGTCGGCAAGGACATGACCAACGTCACCGATCCGGACGGGCGCCACGTGTTCAAGGAAGGTTCCGAGCAAACGCAGCGCGAAGGCGAGGCCTTCGTTCATCTGCAGTTCCCGAAGCCCGGCACCGACAAGCTTGCGCCGAAGATCAACTACATGCGGCTTTACAAGCCGTGGGACTGGACCATCGTCACCGGCGTCTTCACGGACGACATCGACGGCGTGTTCTACCGCACCCTCGTGCAATACGTGATCGCGGCGCTGGTGCTTTGCGCGCTCGTGTCGCTGGTGATCGGCGTGATTCTGCGCAGCATTCTGCGTCAGCTTGGCGGCGAACCGGCGTACGCGCTGCAGATCGCATCGCGTATCGCGGACGGCGACCTCGACGTGGTCGTCGACGCGAAGGCCGGCGACAGCACGAGCCTGCTCGCCGCGATGAAACGGATGCAGCAGCGTCTCGCGCAGGCGATCGAGCAGATTCGCGGCGGCGCGACGCTGATTTCGTCGGTATCGAACGAGATCGCCGCGGGCAATTCGGACCTGTCGCGCCGCACCGAGCAGCAGGCGGCCGCGCTCGGCGAGACCGCGTCGAGCATGGAGCAGATCACCGCGACCGTGCGTCAGAACGCCGACAACGCGAAGCAGGCGAGCCAGCTCTCGCACAACGCGTCGGAGACCGCGGCGCGCGGCGGCGCGGTGGTCGGTCAGGTGATCGACACGATGCGCGGGATTTCACAGTCGTCGCACCGGATCGGCGACATCATCGGCGTGATCGAAGGGATTGCGTTCCAAACCAATATTCTCGCGTTGAACGCGGCCGTCGAGGCGGCGCGCGCGGGCGAGGAGGGCCGCGGTTTCGCGGTGGTCGCGGGCGAAGTGCGCACGCTCGCGCAACGCAGCGCGGCGGCCGCGAAGGAGATCAAGGCGCTGATCGAGGAATCGGCCGCGCAGATCGCGGGCGGTTCGGAGCACGTCGGACGCGCGGGTGACACGATGCAGGAAGTCGTGCAGGCGGTACGTCGTGTCAACGACATCATGGGCGAGATCAGCGCGGCGTCGGCCGAGCAGACCTCGGGCATCGAGCAGGTCAACATCGCGGTCGCGAGCATGGATCAGACGACGCAGCAGAATGCGGCGCTCGTCGAGGAGGCGAGCGCGGCGGCCGATGTGCTGAAGACGCAGACCGGGCAGTTGTCGGCGGCGATCGCGGTGTTCCGGTTGCCCGAGCAGCGCTAAAGTACCAGGCCGCGTTGTCGACGCGCGCGAGAATTCACCGTACGCGGGCTCGCAACGCGGTGCGTGTCTCACGCCAAGCCGATCCCCGCGCGGCTCAACAATTGGCGGTTGCGCTCCGACAGATTCTTCATGCGCAATTGCTTGCCTGCCTTGCGATAGCGCTCGGCCAGACCCTGCAACGCGGCGAGCGCCGAATGATCGGCGAGCAGCAGGTGACTGCAATCGACGGTCACGCTCGCCGGGTCGCGCGCCGGATCGAACAGCTCGTGAAAGCGCGTCGTCGACGCGAAAAACAGCGTGCCGCGCGGCACATAGGTCTTATGGCCCGCTCGATCCTCGGCATGCGTGTGAATTTCGCGCGCGTGCTGCCACGCGAAGTTGAGCGCGGCGATCACGATGCCGCACATCACCGCGATCGCGAGATCGGCAAACACCGTGATGACCGTGACCGCGACGATCACGAGCGCGTCGTTGCGCGGCACCTTGCCGAGCACGCGCAGCGATCCCCACGCGAAGGTTTGCTGCGCGACCACGAACATCACGCCCACCAGCGCCGCGAGCGGAATTCGCTCGATCAGCGGCGACAGGAACAGGATGTACAGCAGGATCATCACGCCGCTGACGATTCCCGACAGCCGCGAGCGTCCCCCCGAATTCAGGTTGATCATGGTCTGGCCGATCATCGCGCAACCGCCCATGCCGCCGAACAGCCCCGATGCGAGGTTCGCCGCGCCGAGCGCGACGCATTCGCGATTCGGCTGACCGCGCGTTTCGGTGATTTCGTCGGTCAGGTTGAACGTCAGCAGCGTTTCGAGCAGACCGACGATCGCGATCAGCACGGCGTACGGCAGGATGATGCGAAGCGTCTCGAGATCGAGCGGCACGTCGGGCAGATGCAGCGTCGGCAGATTGCCGGCGACATGCGCCATGTCGCCGAGCGTGCGCGTCGGCAGATGCAGCAGCTGCGTGAAAAGGCCGACGCCGAGAATGGCCACGAGCGCCGGTGGCACGGCTCGCGTAAGTCGCGGCAGCAGATAGACGATCGCCATCGTCAGCGCGACCAGCGCGCACATCGTCGCGAGCGCGCTGCCGTGCAGCCAGACTTCGCCGTGCGGCGTGACCGTTTTGAAGTGAGCGAGCTGCGCAGTCGCGATGACGATCGCGAGTCCGTTGACGAAGCCGAGCATGACCGGATGCGGGACCATGCGGATCAGTTTGCCGAGCCGCAATATGCCGAACAGCATCATCAGGAGGCCGCTCAGGATCACGGTCGCAAGCAGATACTGCGCGCCGTGCTCGACGACGAGCGCGACGATCACGACGGCCATCGAGCCCGCCGCGCCCGAAATCATGCCGGGACGTCCGCCAAATAGCGCGGTGACGGTGCAGATAAAGAATGCGCCGTACAGACCCATCAACGGATTCAGACGGGCGACGAGCGCAAAGGCGATGCATTCGGGCACCAGCGCGAACGACGAGGTCAAGCCTGCGAGCACGTTGCTGCGAATGCCGGACAGCCAGGCGGGCCGACCGGAAGCGGGACTAGCGGTGTTCATGTTCTACGAGGTGGCGCGCGTGCGCAATGCTGAGGCTTGTATGGGCTGCGCTGGACTGGCGTGGCAACGCGCGGCTGCGCGAAGGATTGCGTCCGCAAGGCGCGGACGGTCTACGAAAGGCGTGGATTCTAGCGTAGCGCGATGAACGGCGCTGGCGAAGCGGGCGGGAACGCTATGGCCCGAACGCGCGGCGCGGATCTGTCGTGCAATCGCGCGGTGCGCTCGCGCCACAAATCCGCAAGAGGGAAAGCCCCGCTCAGATACTCAGATAATCAGCCGCGACACCTTCGTGCCCTCGAGCGACACGCCGGCCATCAAGCCGCCGTTGGTCAGCACGAAAGCCTGCACCGGGCTCGTCGCGGTCGACGAATCGACCGCGCCGTTCGCGCCGACTTTCAGCACGGCGACGGTCGCGTTCGCACCGACGGCCCAGCCCTGGCTATGCATGAATTCGTCGAGCGCTTCCTGCGTCATGAACAGAAACACGAGCGCCTTCGACTGTGCGCCGATCTGCAACCCGAACGAGCCCGCGACCGTGCTGTAGTAGCCGACCGTGCGGCCGCCGATGCGCATCGCCCCTTCACCATACTGTCCGCCGACCCAGAAGCCGGCCGAGATCACCGATGGAAACACCAGCACGCCGCGCGCTTTCGCGACGAGCTCACGCGCACCGTCGACGTTTTCGTAGAGACGCGCGAGCGTCGAGTCGACGCCGGCGTTGATCGTGTCGCGCTTGCCGGCGTTGGCGGACGGCGATTCGTTCGAGGACGGCGAAGTCGTCGTGCAACCGGTGAGGCTCAGGCCTGCGACGGCCAATGCAGCGCTGCCGGTCATGATGAATTGTCGTCTGCGCATGACGGTTTTCCTTTGCGTTTCTCACGCGTGTTGTACGTTTTGGAAGAGTGCGGCGAGTCGCCTGCTTTGCTTTGTTCTCATATGCACGCTGGAGGTTCCGTGCGCGCGGTCATCGCAGCCAGGCGGCAGCGTGCCGCGACGTTCGCATCGCGGACGTCCACCGCTCAAATAGCAGGTAGCGTGCCCAAGGGCCGCGCCGCCTTGCGCGAGAGCGGCGCGGCCCTTGCAGTTCGGGTTTTTACGCCGCTTTCCGTCACGCGTCGTCGCTACGCCGTTGGGCGAATGTTCTGGTTATGGCGGAACAGGTTGCGCGGATCGTAGCGGTTCTTCACGGCGACGAGCCGCTCATAGTTGGGCCCATAGGCATCCGCGATACGGCCGCCTTCCTCCTGCGTCATGAAGTTGACGTACACGCTGCCTAGCGCAAAGGGGCGCGACGCGTCGAAAAAGTCTCGCGCCCATTTGACACAGCGCTCGTCGTCGCGCGCATCGTCCCAGCGGCCGTGCACGTTCATCGCGTATTGCGTCTCGCGACTTGGGTAAGCGGTCGCGTCGACCGCCACGCGCTGCGTTTGCGCGCCGATCAACCCGAAGAAAATTTCGCATTGCGCGGACGGCAGTGTGTCGATCGCGCGGATCAGCGCGTCGATCAGTCCATCGTCGATGGTGGCGAGGTTGTGCGACTTCCAGTAGTTGCGCGCGCCCGGCGTGAGCAGCGGATCGAAGGCCTGTTGCCAAACTTCATAAGTCATCGGACCGAGATGTTCGCCGAGCGGCTTGCCGAAGCCGCGCACGGCTTCCACCGCGGCTGGGCCTTTTTCGACCGGCCCGTTGTAGCAGATCGCGAACACGAGCACGGGTTGGCCGTGCACGTCGGGCGGCAGAAACGGCAGCGGTGGCGCGAGCCGCGCGACGGCCCAGACGGCCAGCTCGTCGGGCATCGCGGGCACGGCATCGCGGTATTTGATCAGCGCTTCCTTCGCGTCGGCGAGCGGCAGCACGACGAGGCCGCCATACACGAGCGGGCCGACCTCATGCAGCGCGAACTCGAATAGCGTAACGACGCCGAAATTGCCGCCGCCGCCGCGAATCGCCCAGAACAGATCGTCGTGCGAAGTGGCGCTCAGGCGGCGCAATTCACCGTCCGCGGTGACGATGTCGGCCGCGACGAGGTTGTCGATCGTCATGCCGTAGCGGCGGCTCAACCAGCCGAAGCCGCCGCCGAGCGTCAGACCCGCGACGCCGGTCGTCGAGTTGATACCGAGCGGCGTCGCGAGTCCGAATGCCTGCGCTTCGTGATCGAGATCGTGCAGCGTCGCGCCCGGTTCGACATAGGCGCGCCGCGCTTGCGGGTCGATGCGCACCGATTTCATCGTGGACAGATCGAGCACGAGGCCGTCTTCGCACACAGCGCTACCGCCGATGTTGTGGCCGCCGCCGCGAATTGCGAGCGGCAGGCCGTTGTCACGCGCGAAGGCGACGCCGCGGCGCACGTCGGCAACACCCTCGCAGCGCAGGATCATCGCGGGAGAACGGTCGATCATTGCGTTCCAGATGCTGCGCGCCGTGTCGAAGCCCGGCGTGTCGGGCAGCAGAAGCTGACCGCGAAGTCCGGATTTGAATTCGTCGACCGCACTGCCGGAGATAGTAACCATGTTGTACCTCGTCGAAGAGGGGAAGGCGCTCGCAGAACACTGCTCCGCAGACCAAACAAAAATGCGGGCGGTGAATGAAAGCGGATTGAGAGGTTCGGCTGCGTGCAGTAAACGGGGCGACGCGTCGAAGTCAAACAAAGGTTTACCCGCGTTCGTGGGCGATCCCGCGCGGTGGCTCGCGGGGACAGGCTTTTGCGGGCAGGGCAACGACGATACGCGGCGGTACCGCCGAAGATGGTGGGAATGCTCCGGGAAAAGCGTGCGCGCTGATGTGTTGGTTATCCGACGCGCTGGTGGTTGTGCCACGACACTTTGCATATGGGCGTGGCTCGTGATCGCGTGCGACCGAGGCACACGTTCGACGACTGTGCGAGGTAGCGCACATCGCGACAGCGATTTTCGCGACGCACGCGCATTGCCCGACGACGCGTAATGTTTCGCACGCGCGTTTCGGTGATTTTCATTGCGTTGTCTATTGGATTGCTCTCATTCGGTCTTTCCTATTTTTATTTTTATGTGCGAATGGCCACATGAATAAAACGAATGATGTGTAAATGGTCCATATTTGTCCGATAAAACCAAAGGCTGATTTTCTTTTTGCTGATCCGATTGCATTGAGCGCGATAGTTATTAACTTCCTGTCTGAAGAATATGGAGTAGCGGATTTGGCGGGCGGAACGCCGTTGAACGCCGCCTGACGGGCCGTATCGGCAATATCGCATTGCGTGGTCTAGCGCACGGTCGAGCGGTTGCGCTGCGAATAACTTCAACGTCCATCAAGCCTCGCTGTGCGGCTCTCACGATCATGTGCGCGCACGGCCAGCCGATTCTCTCGAAGCACGCCAAATCGGACCGGGGATTTTCCGTGAGAGAAGTTTTTAGTGCGAACGCATTTTTAATTCGCATAAAGCGAAGCTGCGCAGAGGCTTTGACTTTTCGTTTTGTTGGCGAGCGGAGATTCACTCGTTAATTGGACCGGTCTTTTTGGTGAAATAATTCGGAGAGTGAAATGAAGAAGCAAAACGGGGACGCGTGGATATTGGGAACGCGACGGGCGGCTTTGGCGGTCGCGGTCAGTCTTTATGCGGCGATGGCGGGTGCGCAGACGAATTCGGGGAGCACCGCCGCGCCGGCAACGAATCCCGCAGTGATGGTGCTCGCCGAGGCTAGCGTGCACGGCGGATGTCCGTCGGGCGGCGGGCCGGGCTGCACGTCGCAGGGATTCGGGCAGCTCGGCGCGGGTGCCTTCGGCGTCGCGGCGGCGGGGCTCGGCCCGACATCGCCCACCGGCTCGCCGGCGGGCAACGGGACGTCCTCGACGGGCACGGGCGCGGGAAGCGGTGGCGGGAATAGCTCGGCTAATTCCGGCCCGGGCGGGGTGGGCCCGGGAAATACCGGCGGCAACAACGGCAATGGCGGTGCCGGCGACAACGGTAACGGCGGCGCGGGTAGCGGTGGTGGCGGGAACGGCTCGGGGGATGGCGGCACGGGCGGCGGTAACGGAGGCGGTGATAACGGCGGGGACGGTGGTGGGGATGGTGGTCATGGTCATGGGCATGGTCACGGCGGCGATGGTGACGGCGATGGCGGCCATGGTCATGGCCACGGTGGTGATGGCGATGGCGGTCATGGACATGGCCACGGCGGTGATGGTGACGGCGATGGCGGCCATGGTCATGGCCACGGTGGTGATGGCGATGGCGGTCATGGACATGGCCACGGCGGTGATGGTGACGGCGATGGCGGCCATGGACATGGCCACGGTGGTGATGGTGACGGCGATGGCGGTCACGGCCATGGCCACGGTGGTGATGGTGACGGCGATGGCGGTCACGGTCATGGTCACGCTGGCGATGGTGACGGCGATGGCGGTCACGGTCATGGTCACGCTGGCGATGGTGACGGCGATGGCGGCCATGGACATGGCCACGGTGGTGATGGTGATGGTGACGGCGGTCATGGCCACGGTGGTGATGGTGACGGCGATGGCGGTCACGGCCATGGCCACGGTGGTGATGGTGACGGCGATGGCGGTCACGGCCATGGCCACGGCGGCGATGGTGACGGCGATGGCGGCCATGGTCATGGCCACGGCGGCGATGGTGACGGCGATGGCGGCCATGGACATGGCCACGGCGGTGATGGTGACGGCGATGGCGGTCACGGCCATGGCCACGGCGGTGATGGTGACGGCGACGGCGGCCATGGCCATGGCCACGGTGGTGACGGCGATGGCGGTCACGGTCATGGTCACGCTGGCGATGGTGACGGCGATGGCGGCCATGGCCATGGCCAACGCGGTGACGGCGATGGCGATGGCGGTCACGGTCATGGTCACGCTGGCGATGGTGACGGCGATGGCGGTCACGGTCATGGGCACGGTGGTGATGGTGGCGGCGATGGCGGTCATGGCCATGGCCACGGTGGTGATGGTGACGGCGATGGCGGTCATGGCCATGGGCACGGCGGTGACGGTGCCGGCGATGGCGGTCATGGCCATGGCCAAGGTGGTGATGGTGATGGCGGTCGTGGCCACGGTGACGGCGGCCGCGGCGATGGCGGCCACGGCGCCAGCGGTCACGGCGACGGCGGTCACGGTGACGGTGGTCACGGTGACGGCGGTCATGGTGACGGCGGCCACGGCGACGGCGGCCACGGCAGCAGCGGTGGCGAAGGCAAAGGCGGTTCCGGAAACGGCGGCCATGGCGGTGAAGGCGACGGCGGCCAGGGCAACGGCGGCTACGGCCACGGCGGCCATGGTGGTGAAGGCGGCGGCCAGGGTAACGGCGGTTCCGGCAACGGTGGCCATGGCGGTGAAGGCGGTGGCGGCCAGGGCAACGGCGGCTACGGCCACGGCGGCCATGGTGGTGAAGGCGGCGGCCAGGGTAACGGTGGTTCCGGCAACGGTGGCCATGGCGGTGAAGGCGGTGGCGGCCAGGGCAACGGCGGCTACGGCCACGGCGGCCATGGTGGTGAAGGCGGCGGCCAGGGTAACGGTGGTTCCGGAAACGGCGGCCATGGCGGTGAAGGCGGCGGTGGCCAAGGCAACGGCGGCTCCGGCAACGGAGGCCACGGCGGGCATGGCGGCAACGGTGGCGGCGAAGGCAGCGGCGGCTCCGGCAACGGAGGCCACGGTGGCCGTGGCGGCAACGGCGGCAACGGCGGCGGTCAAGGCAGCGGCGGCCACGGTGGCGGCTACGGCGGCGGTGGTTCCGGCAATGGTGGCCACGGCGGCGGCAACCACTAACCAGTGGCAGGAGTCCCGCGAACCTTGCGGGGCTCCCGAGGGTGGAGGCCGGCGCCGCCCGGCCTCCACACCGACCGCGCTCGCGCGCCGCGGGGAGTTTTCAGCGAAAGAGCCAGCAAAAAACCCAGCCAGCGAACCGGCAAACCAATCCGCAAACAAAAAACCAACCAGGCAACAAAGTGGACGGCCCCCGCCGTCCACTCAACTCCTCAACTCGATCACTCTCTGCTGTACCACCAGAAAAACCCTCTCCCCCAGAACGCGCCCCGTCTCACGCGCGCCTCCGGTAAAACTACCGAACGCCGGCAGCACCCCCCGATCGATCCCAAAGCGAAAGCACGGCACGCGCACTGAATCGGTCCGCGTCGCGATCCGATAGACCGGAGGCACATGCCCCGCGAGCACATACGCGTGATCGACCGCGTGCGGGTGATGGCACAGCGCCGACGCCCCGATCTGCCACGGCTCGCGCACAGACTCGACATCCAACGTAAGCGGCAACGCACCGGCATGCCGATCGTGATTGCCCTCGACGAGCACCACGCGCCTCGACGCATGCCGCGCGCGCCACGCATGCAACGCATCGAGCGTGAGCGTCGACAGCGACTCGCGAGCATGCAGCAGGTCGCCGAGAAACACCAGCGTCGCCGGCTCGAACTCGGTGATCAGACGATTGATGCGCAGCAGATTCTCCGCGGTCGAACCAGTCGGCACTGGAATGCCGCGCGCGAAACACCGCATCCTTGCCGAAATGCGCATCGGCGATAAAAAGCGCGCGCAGCGCCGGATCGAAACACGCGCGCAAGCTCGACAGCACGAGAGGTCGTCCGCCGACGTCGATCGCGAGCGAGGTCGGCTTCATCGTTGCGCCGCCCGTTCGGGCTCGGCCAGCACTCGCTCGACGCGATCGGCGAGCTTCTCGCTGCTGACTTTTTCGCGCAGGCGTCCGACGATCAACGGAAACGCGAACGGGGTCGGCTTCTTGGGCCGCGTGAGCACGACGCGGTTCGCGTTCATTCGTTCGAGCGCAAAACTAATGCGCCGCACGTCGAGTTCCTGCAGCAGTACTTCGGTATCGGCCTGGCCCAGCAGCAGATTGCCGCGATCGTGCTGACGAAAGATCTCGTAGAAAAGCCCGCTCGATGCCTGCAATTGCCGCGCGCTCTTCTGCTGTCCCGGATGCGCCTGAAACACGAGTCCCGACGCTCGCGCAATCTCGCGAAAACGTCGCAAGGAGAGTTCGGATGAATTGAAGCTCGCAAGAATGTCGTGATCGAGTTCGTCAGGTGAAAGCAGACCATTCTCTATTTGCGCGGCCCAATCGAAAGCCTGCGCGCACAGCAATTCGAAACCGTAGTCGTTGATCGAAATCGAAAACGTGCCGGGCTTGTCGCGCGCGACTCGCCAGCGAGCAGAGCGCCAAGTCCGATATGCGCAATGTGCCCCGCGAACGGATAGCAGAAGAAGTGGTGACCCTCGCGCGATTTGAGCAGCTCGACGACGAGTACGCCCGGCTCGGGCAACGCCGACCACTTCCGCTGCAATTCGAGCAGCGGCCGCACCGCGCGCAATTCCGGTTCGTCGTAGATGCCGTCGGCGGCGCGCGCGAGCATCGTCAATGTGGCGTCGGCGAGCTCGGACGATAGCGGCTGCGGCTGCCGGCCCATTGCGGCATTGCGCCACGCGATGAGCTCGCGCGCCGCACCCACGCCGTCATGTCCTGAACGCGGATCAGTTCGAGCGCGCGGCCGCCGAACGTGAACACATCGCCGGGCTTGAGCCGCGAAATGAACGATTCCTCGATTGCACCAATGCGGCCGCCCGATAGATACGCAACGTTCAACGTGCCATTCGCGACGATCGTGCCGATGTTGTTGCGATGCCGGCGCGGGAGATCGTTGCGCGGGACGCAGTACAGACCGTCGCTATCGCGCGCGACGCGATGGTAGTCGGGATATGCGCGCAGCGTCGCGCCGCCGCCTTCGACGAAACCCAGCATCCAGTCGAACTCCTGCTGCGTCAGATCACGATATGCATAGCACGATATGCATAGGTATGCAGAAGTTCATCGTACAGCTCGAGCGCGTCGAAGCCACCACCGATCGCAACGGTGACGAGGTGCTGCACCAGCACGTCGAACGGCTTTTGCGGCGTATCGCGGCTTTCGATCTGCCGCTTGTCGACGGCTTCACGCGCGGCCGCCGCTTCGATCAATTCGAGCGCATGCGTCGGCACGATCGTCACGCGAGACGGCAAACCGGGCGCATGTCCCCAGCGGCCCGCACGCTGCATCAAGCGCGCGACGCCTTTTGGCGAGCCGATCTGGAACACGCGTTCCACCGGCAGAAAATCGACGCCGAGGTCGAGACTAGACGTACACACGACATCCTTTAGCAAGCCGTTCTTCAACCCACGTTCGACCCACTCGCGTACCTGCTGATCGAGCGAGCCGTGATGCAGCGCGATCACTCCGGCCCACTCGGGGCGCGCCTCGAGCAGCGCCTGGTACCACACCTCGCATTGCGAGCGCGTGTTCGTGAAGACGAGCGACGTGTGTGCTTCGTCGATCGCGCGCGCGACCGCATCGACTTGCCGCATGCCCATATGACCGCCCCACGGAAAGCGCTCTCAACAAGTGTGGCGGATTCGCTTGCCGGCGACTCGCGCCGGACGTTCATGTGGACCGAGGGGTCGCGCGACGGTTCAGCGAGGTTCCTGATGGGCGCGCAACGACCCGCGGCATCGGGCAATATGTGGGAGCCTCGGCCGACACCCGATCCGTTACAATCAAGCGGACTACCCCACTGGAGATTCGCTTTGAAATCACTCGTTGCTTTGCTGGCCGCAGCCGTTCTGTCCTCGACCGCGATGGCTGCCGCGCCGACCACGGAGAAGCTGCCGTCCGGCGTCATCGTCGAACATCTGACGCAAGGCACGGGCCCGCAACCGTCCGCGACCGACGTGGTAAAGGTCAACTATCGCGGCACGCTGCCCAACGGCACCGAATTCGATAGCTCGGCCAAGCATGGCGGGCCGGCCACGTTCCCGCTCAATCGCGTGATTCCGTGTTGGACGCAAGGCGTGCAGAAGATGAAAGTCGGCGGCAAGGCGCGACTCACGTGCCCCGCGGCGACCGCATACGGCGATCGCGGCGTCGGCCCGATTCCGCCGAATACCGATCTGACCTTCGAAGTCGAACTGGTCGACATCGTCAAATAAAGCACTCGAGAGGCGCTAAAGATGCACTGACACCCGAGCCTCGCTGCGCCAATCGCAGCGAGGCTTTTTTACGGGCGCCGAATGGCCTGCCAGGGGATTCACCATGAAACGTGACAAAAGTGGCGTGCAGGTGGCGAGCATTGGTTTTACCGGCAAGAGCGCCCAGAAATTCTTCAGTTTGCTGAAGGACGCCCATGTGCGCACGGTGCTCGACGTTCGCCTCAACAACACGTCGCAACTCGCGGGCTTTGCGAAAAAACAAGATCTGCCTTACTTTCTCGACCAGTTGTGCAATGCGGCGTACGTGGAAATACCGGAGCTGGCTCCCGAGCCGGACCTGCTCAAACGCTACCAGGGCAAGCAATTGAGCTGGGAGAACTTTCGGGAGGAATATTTCGACCTCATCGCGCGCCGCCGCGTGGAAAGTAATCTGGATATCGCGCTATTCGAATCGGGTTGCCTGCTTTGCAGTGAACATTTACCACATCATTGCCACCGGATGTTTGCGCTCGAGTATCTGAACCAGCACTGGAATAGTCGACTTTCCGTTACACATTTGACCTGACCGGCGCCGATCGGGCCAGGTTACGTTTTTCCGCCTCATTGGCCGGCGGCTTTCCGTGCCGGCAGGTTACATCTCGCCGGCCGCGCCCGCGTTTCCTTCAGTAGCCCGAATGGTTGCATGGCGCGAAACGTGAAAAAGCGCGTCCAGTACGCATGTTTTTTCAATGCGTGTGCCGCTCGCTCGTCTACTATCTACTCACGCGCAGCTCCCTCTATTCGTCTCGCCCTATCGCCGGCCACGAACCGGCCGTGATTATGCGCGCCAGGAGCGCTTGCCATGAACATCGACTTTCATTACGGCGTGGTCTATATTGCCGCGCGCGTCGGCGGCATGACGGCCGGCGATGCGCAAACCATCGCGCATGCCTGCCAATATGTCGACGACGCAACGACGAGCGGAATACTGCGGTTCAAAGGCGGCGAGACATTCGAGCGATTCGCGACCGCGCACAAGTTATTCGATTACGCCAATACCGAGAACGACCAGAACCGGCTCGTGTGGACGCCGTTCCATTTTCTGCCGGCTGGCGAGGGTGAAAGTCTCGAGGAAAAGGCGATTTGCCGGCCCGACAGTGAAGTTGCGCGCGAAGTCGTGCGGCGCGCGATCCGGCAGCGCGATTCGGAGACCGCGTTGCACCGGCTCGGCGTGACGCTTCATACCTATGTCGATACGTGGGCGCACCAGGGATTCGCGGGCATCGAAAGCCCATGGAATCGCGTGCATCTTCTCGAGGCACAGGATTGCACGCGCAAAGGCTGGCTCGCGAGCCTCGAACTAGCGGTCGCGCATCTGATCGAGCATGTCGAGGAGGACGTTCTGACGATCGCGTTGCCGGTCGGCCACGGCGCCGCGTTGCATTATCCCGACCAGCCATGGGCGCGCTGGCATTACATCGACGGCCGCAATCACTTCATCTCACGACATAATTTGCCGGATTTCGTGCAGGCGGCCGACATGAGTTGTCGTGTCGTGCGAGCTTATCTGGCCGGACGCGAAGATTTCGAAAACCAGCCAGGCATGCCGGACGACGTTAAAGACGCACTGACCCGGCTGCTCGATACGAACCGCGAACCCGACGACAACCTGCGTCTGAGAACCGTTTGCGAATGGGTGAATGCAGGCCGTATTCCAGGTTTGAAAGAACCCGTGCCCGGCTATATCGCCAAAGGACAAGGTTCGTGGAAGTACCAGGCCACCGGTTTGTTGTGCGATGACGACACCGGGGACAGACCGGAGTGGACGACCGCCTTTGAGAAGAGCGACTACCGGCTCTTTCACGACGCGGTCAAACAGCACCGTTTCGTGACCACTCAGGAGATCTTGCCCGCGCGCGGATTACGCATTGCCTAAGTGATCGGAGCAGGGCGCGTCGCCGCGAACGGAGATTCGAAGATCATTGCCGCGTCGCTCGTGCGAACGTTTGCGGCGGCGCCCGTATTCTCCAGTCACTGCATTCGGGCTTGCTGATGCGGCGCAGCCTGAGTCGCCGCCTGCTGTTCTTCGGCGTGCTTTTTGGCCATATGCCGTCCGACGATACAGCCGCCGACCGCGCCGACCACCGCATGATGTCCCGCGTAGTGCCCGGCGACGCCGCCCACTACCGCTCCTTTCAGGCAACCGGCCGCGTTCGCGGTGCCGGCCATTGCCAACGAGACTGCCATTGCCCCGAGGGCGGTCCGAATAAAACCAGCTTTCATTGCAAGTACCATCGTGTTTGAGTGGATCGGAATTAGGGTGGCCCGGCCTCCATTTCAATAGCCGCCGCGAGCATGGCGGCTGACAAAGGACTCTCTATTGGCCATACGTGCGCCGCTGGGCCCGGATACGAAGTGTAAATGGACTTGGCCGGTACAGGAGCAACAGGTGCTGCAAGATCGGTAACGGCACGTTACCGGAGCCGGGGCCGTGTCTTTGCACGCGTCGTCAGTGGCGTTTCGCGCATGCTTGAATCCGTTCGCTATAGCGGGCCACGAAAAAAGACCGTTTTCAAATAAAAAGTGGACTACTCTCCTTTGAATATCCAAAGGCCCGGCTATAGTAGAAGCGACTAATGCCAGAAAGCACGGCGGCGCCCCTTTCTGTCGCCGATGCGGATGACGGGGAAACACAAATGACGCCATCGAATGCAGCGATCTATCAGACCAGGACTTGCACGCCGGAGTCGTTGCGCACGCTCGCGAGCTTTCTCGAATTGGCGCTCGACGAGGGAAAAAGCGTGGTCGTGATGCGGATCGGCAAGCAGGCGCGCAGCGTTTATGTCGGAAATCCATCCGGGGCATTGGAGGATTTAACGGATTCCGGCGTCGTCGACGCTTTCCAGGCAGATGAAATGCTGGTACTGACCCGCCTGGGCCTGAACCGGATAACGGCGGACGGTCAACACTACCGCTTCATACGGAGTGTGAGGTACATTGCCGATCGCCAGGTCGTCGTTTTTACACCTATCTGAGTGGTGGTGGAACCGAAATGAAAAAGAAGAATCAGGAGGGAAGGAAAAGGAAGAAAGCTTCGATGACCCGGTAGAAAACCTGAAAGCTTCGTTATTTGAACGCCGCATCGGTGCTCGTATCGATGTATTGAAGCTCGGGATAGGTCAATACACTGCCTTTCTTCCGTCATTCATGGCATAGTTCGACGATTACCACATAAGGAGCAATCAAATGCCTTCGTTAGAGCAAATCCAAGCCAAGCTTAAGAAGCTCCAGGAGCAAGCTGACGTTCTCATTGCCAGAAAAGCACAAGCCGCGGTCGACCAGATTCGCGAATTGATGCTCAAGCACGGTCTCACGACTGCCGATATCGAAGCACAGGCGAAGGCACGACGTGCCGCGCGAGGTCTGAATGGCAATCCGGCGGGTCGCGGAAGACCTGCGGGCGCGAGCAAAGCCGCCAGGTCGGCAACCCCGGCGAAGTATCGCGACCACAAAACCGGCGCGACCTGGACGGGGCACGGCCGCGCGCCTGGCTGGATCGCCGGCGTGAAGGACCGCACGGTGTTCCTGATCGACGCTGCGAGCGCAAGCAAGCCCGCGGCTGCTCCCGCCGCGAAGCGCGTCAAAGGGCAGCCGAAAGGCGCCCAGCCGCCGAAGTACCTGAATCCGAAAACCGGCGCGACCTGGAGCGGCCGCGGTCCGGCGCCGGCATGGCTCGCGGCCGTCAAGGACCGCAGCAAATTCCTGATCGATGGCGCGAGCATGGCTGCCGCTCCGAAAGCGGCGAAAACGGCGGCAAAGAGCAGCCAGGCGAAAGCGACCGCGAGTGCGGTAGGCAAGAAGACCGCGGCGAAAAAAGCAACGCGCAAGACGGCCGTGAAAAAGACCGCAGCCAGAAAGGCCACTCCGGCAAGCCGGAAAGCCGCGGTGAAGAAGTCCGCCGGCCGCAAAAGCGTTGTGAAGGCGGCAAGAAAAGCGCCGGCGCGCAAGGCTGCTGCAAAGAGTACGGCCGCACCCGTCGCGGCGGCTCCCCAAACGCCAGAGACGCAAGCAAGCGCGTAATAGCCGTGGAGTCGTGAAGTAGATGGTTAGCACGTTCGATGCACCCCGGCAGGAAGATCAGGTCTTCCTGCTGGACTCCGCTCCTCATCCGGCAGCCGATGCCGCCGAACCATTCATCGTCGCCAGCGATCGCCGCGTGATCCTCACTTATCCGATCGCGGAGTCGGACTTTGAACGGTTCGGGCCATTCGATCCCGACGACGATCCTTTTTGCGCGGTGCTGTTCGCCGACGCCATCTTTCACCGTCTCGGGCCGCCGGGCGATGACGATCTCGCCTTTCATCCGCTCGCGGCGCAAGGCCTCGTCGGCTGCGCGGTGCATGAAGTCGTCAATTCGTCGTTGTGCGCCGAGATTGCCGCCGTGGCGACAGACTCCGTCGCCATTGCTCCCGAGGCACCGGCGCGGCGGCATTTCGTCATTACGTTTCAGGCATCGACGTTCGAATGCGTGGCGTCGGACTATACGGTCATCGGCGTATTCGGCGCGGGCGAAATCGCAAGCCGCGAGGCGTTTGCATTGGTCAGATAAAGCGTTGGAACCAGAAAGCAAGGCGCGGTCCTGATCCGGGCACGCGCCGTGCATGACGTGCTGATAGTGAAAGCCAGGCACGAGTGCGGCATTCTGCCGTCGGATGCGGGACTCGTATGCCGTGACCCGCCGCCTGCCATCGAGGCCACGCATGCTGACCATTTCTATTACCGCGTTCGTCACGCTCGTGATCGTTCTCCTGATCGCCAATCTGTCGAGCGGCGAGAAGAAAATAGAACACAGAATCGAGCGGCTTTATAAGAGCGAAGATCCGCAATTCCTTCGGTCGATGGGTTTATTGCTCGGTCCACCCGTGGTGCCGGGTAATCGCTTCGAGATGCTGCTCAACGGCGACCAGATCTTTCCGTCGATGCTCGAGGGCATTCGGTCGGCGCGCGAAACCATCACATTTGAAACGTTCATTTACTGGTCTGGCGAGATCGGCGGACAGATTGCGCGTGCGCTTGCCGATAAGGCGCGCGAAGGTGTCGCCGTGCATGTACTGCTCGACTGGGTCGGTTCGTCGAAAATGGATCGGCACTATCTGCAACTGCTGCGGGAGGCCGGCGCCGAAGTGGTCAAGTATCACAAGCCGCATTGGACCGGACTCGGTCGCATGAACGACCGTACGCACCGCAAACTATTGGTGGTCGACGGCCGGATCGGTTTTACCGGCGGGGTCGGCATAGCGCCGGAGTGGACTGGCAATGCGCAGGACGAAAAGCATTGGCGCGATACGCATTTTCGCGTGACGGGTCCAGTGGTCGGCCATATGCAGGCCGTGTTCATGGACAACTGGATCAAGGCGACCAGCAGCGTATTGCACGGTCCCGAGTATTTTCCGCACATCGATGCCGAGCCGAAAGGAGCGGGCCAGGGTCTCGCGCATATGTTCAGCAGTTCGCCGTCGGGCGGCAGTGACGACATGCAGTTGATGTATCTGATGGCCATCACCGCCGCCACGCGCAGTTTGCAGCTTGCGAGCGCGTACTTCGTGCCCGACAAGCTCACCATCAACGCGATCGTCGAAGCCGCGAAACGCGGCGTGAAAGTACAGATCGTCACGCCGGGCAAACGCATCGACACGCACACGGTGCGCGAAGCGTCGCGTGCGTGTTGGGGCGATCTACTGAAAGCGGGCGTCGAGATCTACGAGTACCAACCGACCATGTTCCATTGCAAGTTGCTGGTAGTCGACGAGTACATGGTGTCGGTCGGCTCGACGAACTTCGATAGCCGCTCGTTCAAGCTGAACGACGAAGCGAACCTGAACATCTACGACCGCGATTTCGCCACGCAGCAGACTGCCGCGTTCGACGACGACATCGCGAAGTCGAAGCGCGTCACGCTCGAAGCATGGACGCGGCGTTCGTTCACCGAGAAACTCGTCGAGAAATTCGTGCGGCTACTGGACACGCAGCTTTGAATGCCGGTGCGAACGAGACGAAGCGCCAATCAGCGCCAACTGGCTGTCGATATAGTCGATGCACAACTCGCGGCAGCGCGAGGATACCGCCGCGCTCGCCGCACTGATGGAAGGCGCGGCAAACGCGGCGGCAAATGCGACCGCCGCGATCGCAGCGTATGCGCTATACAGCGCCACGCCGCCTTTGAGCTTGAATGAAAACGCCATTGTGTGCTCAGTAGTAGCCGCGCGGACGCAACGGCTCGACGCCGCCGACGCTGGTCATGTAGTCGTTCCACTGCTGCACGAGACTATCGATGATCGACTGGTTCTGCGCCGACACGTCCTGCGTTTCGCCGCGATCGGCGCTCAGGTCGTACAACTGCCAGCGACCGTCGACGGGGCCGAGCGGCGGTTCGGTCCACAGGGCGACCGCGAGGAACGTCGCGGTGTTGTCCGTCACGTGTGTGAATTCACGCAGCGTCGGCTTCTGCGAAGTCTGGCCCGGCCCCGGCCATGTACGTGTGATAGCCGCCGTCTTTCAGCAACTGCGCAACCGATAGCGCGCGATCGTTCAGATAGCCTTCGTATCCCGGCAGTCCTTTGCGCTCGTCGGTCGGCACGCCCATCGTGCCTTCGCCGACCAGATGGTGATCGGTGCCCGAGATCAGCATCGAACGCGTGATCGCGCAGACGGTGCCCGTGTGGTGATTCGTCAGGATGCGGCCGCTTTGCACCAGCGCATCGAGATTGGGCGTGTTGATTTCGCCCCCGAACGCGTGGATGTCGGAGTAGCCGAGACTACCGCGCTAATTGCCCGGATCGAGCACGGGCTTGTCCGGGTCCGCCTGGGTGCGGTAAGGCAACTGCGCGGCGTGAGGATCGGTGATCGTGTTGTCGATCACGCGCTCGACGTCCGCCGTTTTGGCGAGTTCGGTGAGGAAAGTCTTCTTGTCGAAGCCCGGCGCGACGCAGCCTTCGACGTAGATAAAGCGGCGTTGCAGCGTGAGCCATAGCGTCGATTGCTCGCGCCAGTGCGTCGCGACGTTCAGATTCGCGAGACGCCGTTGCACGCTCTCGGCGATTTCCGCGTCGTACAGATACGCGTTCGGCAAACGGCAACGGCCTTCGATCCAGCAGCTATTGCCGCGTTCGATTCTGTAATGGCTATCGTCGAGCCATTCCTTTTCGGTTTCGAATGGGCCAAGCGGAGTTGGGCAATCGGCGATCGCTTTGGATATCTGCAGGAATGGATCGTGGCCGCGATTGACGCGCGCCGGTTCGCCATAAACGCGAGCCGTGGCCACGCAAATCATCAGACCGGCAAGACTCAGTTCGAACACGCGCTTCATGCCGTGGTCGCTCCAGGTGTGGACCGCTCATTATCGCGCGCCCGCGAACCTCAACGCTTGTTGCCCCGGTTCTCGACCGCGAACTTGATCAACTCGGCCTGCCCTTCAATATCGAGCTTGCGCTTCAGATTCAGCCGATGCGTCTCCACGGTTCGCACCGACAGATCGTTGCGCTGCGCGATCTGCTTGCTCGACAGTCCCTCGGCAAGCGCATCGAGAATGTCGCGCTCGCGCGGCGTCAAGCGTTCGACCGGCGATTGCGTCGCCGACGCCTGGATCAGTCGAGCACCGATCTCCGCGCTAAAGAACGTCTTGCCGTCGAGTACCGCGCCGATCGCCTGAATGATCTCGAGCGCCGGCGAATCCTTCAGAACGTAGCCGCTCGCGCCCGCGCGCACCGCCTGCGTCACGTATTCGAGGTTGTCGTGCATCGACAGCATCAGCACACGAATCGCCGGAAAGCGCTCGTGAAAGAGGCCCGCCAACGCAATGCCGTTCATGCCGCTTTTCATGCCGACATCCATCAGCGCCAGATGCGGCGCCTGTCGTTCGGCCAGCGCGAGCGCTTGCTGCGCGTCGCCCGCTTCGCCGACCACTTCGAAGTGGCGCACTGCTTCGAGCCGTGCGCGCAGACCGTCGCGCACGAGCGGATGATCGTCGACGAGCAGCAGACGCGCGATGGAAGGAGAGGTCGTGTCGTTCATGATGAGAGTTCCTGCAGGGACGGCACCGTTGCATGCGTCGTGGGCAGCGGCACGCGCGCGGCGACGACGGTGTGCCCCGGCTGCGAGTTCAGCGACAGCGTGCCGCCGAGCGCTTCGAGCCGTTCGCGCATGTTGCGCAGGCCGACACCTTCACGTCCGCCGACGAATGCTTCGGTCACGTCGAAGCCGCGGCCGTTGTCGGAGATCGTCAGCGTGACCGCATCGCGCGAAACCTCGAGCGCAAGCGCCGCGCTCGACGCCTGCGCATGTCGCACGATGTTCGTCAGCGCTTCCTGGGCGATGCGAAACAGCACGGTGTTGACCGTGTCGGGCAACGTGGCGGCATGCGTGTGCGCGATCTGCGTGAAGCCAATCGCGATGCCGGACTCGTCGCCGAGTTCGCGCGTCAGTTGTTCGAGGGCGGCCGCGACGCCGAGATCGTCGAGCATCGACGGACGCAGCGCATGAGAAATGCGCCGGACTTCGCGCAGCGTATCGCCGAGCCGCGTGAGTCCGGTGGACAATGCGGCCTCGGCGGCGGGCACGCGTGCGTCGCCGCGTTCGAGCCGCGCGAGCGCCGATTCGAGCAGCAGCTTCACGGACACCATCATCTGGCTGATGCCGTCGTGCAATTCGCGCGACAGGCGCGCTCGCTCGTTTTCCTGCGACTCGACGACCTGCTGCGCGAGCCGCTTCAGCTTCGCGTCGGCACTGCGATATTCGGTCACGTTCAGCACGAGTGCGCACAGCGCAATGACCGCGAGGCCAGCCACCGCGATCGCGTCGATCCACTTCATCGTGCGATCGATATTGGCCGCGGCCTCCCCGTCGATGTGCGCGAGCGTCGTGTCGACGTCGTCGAGATAGATGCCGGTGCCGAGCATCCAGCCCCAGCGTTCGAGCGGCACCACGTAGCCGAGTTTCGACTCCTCCTTGCCGGTCGACGGCCGATGCCACAGATAGCGCACATAGCCGCCGCCGCGCGCGGCCGCGGCGAGTAGCTGCTGGATCGTCGGCGTCCCATGGCTATCGCGCAACGACCACAGATCCCGACCCACCAGGTCCGGCTCGCGCGGATGCATCAGCGTGCGGCCGTGCAGGTCGTACACGAAGAAGTAGCCGTCCTCGCCGAAATTCATCTTTTCGAGCACCGCGAGCGCACGCGTGCGCAGCAGCGCGTCGTCGCGTGCGTTGTCGCCGCCGGCCTCGTAGAGCGGCGCGATCGCAGTCGTCGCGAGTTCGACGTAGTGCTTTAGCTCGATCTCCTTACTCGCCATGTACGCGGCCTGGGTGGTCGCGTGCTGCCGCTCGGCGAGCGCGGTCGCTTCGCGGCGCACGCCCGTCTCGATGCTGGCGATCGCCGCCAGAAAGGGCACGATCGCGAGCAGCACTATCTTTGCTTTGAGTTTCATCGTTGAAAAAAGCCAGTCAACGGGCTACGTAATATTACGTAGACGGCTTACGTAGTTGCGCGCTTGAAAGCAAGCGCGCGAAGGCGAATACTACATGCCCGTCGCATACCGCGCCGCGCGAGACCTGGCGCTCGAGTGTGCGACGTTCCCCGGTCCTCCGCCTGACCTCAGGCAACCGGGCATTTGCGCGTCGGGCCACGAGCCATCGCGCACTGTCGATAATACTCAGGAGACGTTCGTGGAGACCTCCCCCTCGGCCGGCCGTTCATGGCTCTGGCTCATTTTGCTGATCCCTTATATCGCGCTGCTGTGGCTGCCGTTCTATAACGATACGCATCCGCCGCTCGCGGGCTTTCCGTTCTTCTACTGGTATCAGTTTCTGTGGGTGCCGTTGACCTCGCTGCTGATTTACATCGTGTATCGAGGTCTCAAATGAGCGATCTGAATCCTGTGAACCCGGTTGCGATGACGGTCTTCATCGCGTTCTTCGTGCTCGTCACGGTGATCGGCTTTTTCGCGGCGCGCTGGAAACGCGGCGATCTGACGCAGCTGCACGAGTGGGGTCTCGGCGGACGGCAGTTCGGCACGGTCATTTCGTGGTTCCTCGTCGGCGGCGATTTCTATACCGCCTATACCGTGATCGCGGTGCCCGCGCTCGTATATTCGGTGGGCGCGTATGGCTTCTTCGCGCTGCCGTACACGATCATCGTTTATCCGTTCGTGTTCGCCGTGATGCCGAAGCTGTGGAAGATTGCGCACGCGAAGAACCACATCACCGCGGCCGACTACGTGCACGGCGAGTACGGCGGCAAGTGGTTCCCGGCGGCCATCGCGCTGACCGGCATCGTCGCGACGATGCCGTATATCGCGCTGCAGCTGGTGGGCATGCAGGTCGTGATCAAGGGGCTCGGCGTCAGCGGCGAATTGCCGTTGATCGTCGCGTTCGTGATCCTCGCGCTCTATACGTATGCAAGCGGCCTGCGCGCGCCGGCGATGATCGCGTTCGTCAAGGACATCATGATCTATATCGTCGTGATCGCGGCGGTATGGCTGATTCCGGCGAAGCTCGGCGGCTATGGGCAAGTGTTCGCACTGGCCGATGCGCACTTCCAGGCGAAGGGCGGCGCGACCGGTATCCTGCTGAAGCCGAATCAGTACACGGCGTTCGCATCGCTCGCGCTCGGCTCGGCGCTCGCCGCGTTCATGTATCCGCATACGATGACGGCGGTGCTGTCGTCGGCGTCGGCAAAGACGGTGCGCAAGAACGCGATCTTCCTGCCTGCGTACACGGTGCTGCTCGGCCTGATCGCGCTGCTCGGCTATATGGCGATCGCCGCCGGCGTGAACGTGAAGTCGGCAAGCGACGTGGTGCCGACCCTGTTCCGCACGCTGTTCCCGTCGTGGTTCGTCGGTTTCGCGGCCGCCGCGATTGCGATCAGCGCGCTGGTGCCGGCCGCGATCATGTCGATCGGCGCGGCGAATCTGTTCACGCGTAATCTGTGGCGTCCGCTGGTGTCGCCGAACATCTCGCCCGAGGCGGAGGCAGCCAATGCGAAGATCGTTTCACTGGTCGTCAAGTTCGGGGCGCTGCTGTTCATCGTGTTCCTGCCGACGCAGTATGCGATCGATCTGCAACTGCTCGGCGGCGTGTGGATTCTGCAAATTTTCCCGGCCATCGTGTTCACGCTGTACACGCGCCGTCTGAACACGCCGGGTCTGTTCGTCGGCTGGCTCGTCGGTATCGTGCTCGGCACGGGCCTCGCGATTTCGCAAGGGCTCAAGCCGGTGTATGGCCTGCATTTCGGCCACGAGAACTATCCGCTGTATATCGGCCTGATCGCGCTCGTCGCGAATATCGTCGTGAGCTTCGCGGTGTCGGCAGTGTCGCCGCGACGGGCTGCCGTGACGGCCTGATCGACGGTTGTCCGGCTCGATGAAGAACGCCGCGGGGCCGTTGGCCCGCGGCGTTTTTTTAATTGCTTCGACGGCTGGTGGCTTGGTCGGAAGCGTGCCGTGAGGGTGGCTTTAGCGTGAGATGACGATAATTGCGCGATGAAGGCGGAGATTTCGAGCGGGCCTCAGACCATCCGGCTAAAACCGCTCGACTCGAAACGGCCGCGGATCGACCAGCGTCTGCTCGCCGGTCATCATCTCGGCGATCAGCCGCCCCGTCACCGGTCCGAGCGTCAGACCATGATGCGCATGGCCGAACGCGAACCACAGTCCCTGATGTTTCGTCGCGGGCCCGATGATCGGCATCATGTCCGGCGTGCACGGGCGGCGTCCCATCCACGGTTCGGCATCCAGACGTTCGCCGAGCGGAAACAGCGTGCGCGCGATCGGCTCGACCGCGTCGAGTTGCACCGGCGTCTTGGCCGCCTCGGGGCGCGCGATTTCGGCGCCCGTGGTCAAACGGATGCCGCGCGCCATCGGCGCGAGCACATAGCCGTGTTCGACGTCGAGAATCGGATGGTTGAGCCGCGCGCTCCGACGCGGCGCGTAGTGCATGTGATAGCCGCGCTTGACCGCGAGCGGCAGCCGATACCCGAGCCGCGTGCTGGCGCGATCCGACCACGGTCCGAGCGCGATCACCGCCGACTCGGCCGTGATCGCCCCGTCCCGCGTCTCGACCTGCCAGCCTTCACGCAGCGTATCGGCATCGCCGAAGAAGAACCGTCCGCCGAGCGCTTCGAAGTACCGCGCGTATGCGGTGACGAGCGCGTTCGGATCGCTGACCGAATCGGATTGCGGATAGCGCAGCCCGCCTTGCAGACGCTTGTCGAGATCGGGTTCGAGCTGTTGCAGGCGCGGCGCGTCGAGCGTTTCGAACTCGACGCCGTACTCGCGATGCCACTGTTCGGCGAGGGTGGTTTCGGCGTCGCGCGCGGCGGCATGGCGAAACACCTTGATCCAGCCGATCGGCCGCAGCAGCGCGCTGGCACCGGCATCCGCGGCAAGCGCGCGATGTTCGCTGACACAATGCTCGATCAGCGTCGCGTACGATTTCGCGATTTCCGCGTGCTTCGCCGGATGTGAGTTGCGCCAGTAGCGCCACAGGAACGGCGCAACCTGCAGCATCGCGTCGGCGTGATAGCGCACGTCGGGCGACTGGTTGCGCGCGTAGCGCAGCAGGGTGCCGAGCCCGCGCGGAAACGCGTACGGATAGACGCCTTCGCGCTGGATCAGCCCGGCGTTGCCGAACGAGGTCTCGTTGCCCGGCTGCTTACGGTCGATCAGCGCAACCGCGCGGCCGCGTTTCTGCAGATGCACGGCGACGCACACCCCGACAATGCCGGCGCCGAGCACCACGGTATCGAATTTCATGCTCCCTGTCCGCCTTGCGTGTGTTCTGTGTGTTGTCGACGCTTCGCCGTGTTCCAGTGCGCAGCGAGGCGTCAGCTTTCATCTTATACAGGGATAGGTCCGCTTCGCTATTGGCAAAAAAGCCGCGCTCGGGAAAACGCCCGAATGCCAGGTTCGATCGGGCAAAACCGTGTCTTTCGACGCACGATCGAGCGGGCGACTTCGGACTCGCTGGCGTCAGCGTGTAAACTGCTGACTTTTTTGCGTCCGGTGGTATGTTGCAAGCCCCTCAGCGCAGCGCCCTCACTGGGCCTGCGCTCGTTCGCTTACTGGCCCGTCTCGCCGAGGCCGACGTCGCCGAATCGCGACAATCGCTGGCGGATCGGCTGAGCCAGTGGCTCGGCTGGACCGACGCGATCGCGTTGTCGTCGGCGCTGGATGGCAAGCCGCCGTCCGTCGCTGGTGGCGCGCGCGCGTTCGGCCGTGCGGAAGAGGAAGAGTGCACGCGCGTGCGCCGCTCGCTGGTGAGCGCAATCGTGAGCGATAGCGTGCTCGCCGGCTCACGGCGGCGTGGCCCGTCGCCGTCGTCCGCCCGGATGTCGGCGCCGCGCGTGGCGGTCGACACGCAGGCCGACTACGCGGTGTTCCGACAGCGCTATCTCGCGCTTCAGCAGTCGATGGAAACGGCGATCGGCACGTTGCGTGGCCGGCTGCGCGCGCTGCTGGCGACGCAGGCGCCGTCGCTCGCGCGGCTCGCGGTCGTCGATGCGGTGATGGAGCGTGCGCTCGGCGAGCGCGAGCGGAGTTTGCTCGGCGCGGTGCCCGGATTGCTCGGCGGGCATTTCGAGCGCTTGCGCGAGGGTGAGAAGCGGAGGTTGGCGGAGGCGGAAGCAGCGGCCGAAGTTGCCGCCGATGCCGATCCCACGCGGCAGCAGTCGGCCGAAGTCGAAGCCGGCGCTGCAGCCATGCAGCTGGAAGCAGCCTTGGCTCACGTCAAAGCGAGCACCGCAGCCACGCGGCTCGCCAGGTCGACCGATGGCGGCAACGCTGCCGTGCCGCTCGCGTCCGAGGCGTGGCTCGACGTCTTCCGCAAGGACATGCAGAGCGTTTTGCTGGCCGAGCTGGATGTTCGTTTTCAACCGGTCGAAGGGCTGCTCGCGGCTCTTCGCGCCTGCTAACTGGGACCCCATGTCCAGATATCGTATCGATCTCGTTGTATTTCTCGCGGGGCTCTCCGCGGCGTGCTGGATCGCCGTCGGTTATGCCGTTTCCAATCCGCTCGCGTTCGTCGTCACGCTGCTGATCGGCGTCTTCTACGTGCTAGGCGCGCTCGAATTGCGCCGCTATGGTCAGGCGACCGCCACGCTGACAAGCGCGCTCGCCGCGTTGTCCGGACCACCGCCGAGCCTCGCCGCGTTTCTCGAAGCTGTCCATCCGAGTCTGCGCAATAGCGTGCGGCTGCGCGTCGAAGGCGAGCGCGTCGCGTTGCCGGGACCCGCGCTGACGCCGTATCTGGTCGGTCTGCTGGTGCTGCTCGGCATGCTCGGCACGCTGCTCGGCATGGTGATGACGCTGCGCGGCACCGGCCTTGCGCTGGAGAGCGCGAGCGACCTGCAGGCGATCCGCGCATCGCTGGCCGCGCCGGTCAAGGGGCTGGGCTTCGCGTTCGGCACGTCGATCGCGGGTGTCGCGACGTCCGCGATGCTCGGGCTGCTGTCCGCGCTGTCCCGCCGCGAGCGGCTCGAAGCGGCGCAACAGCTCGACGCGAACATCGCGACGACTTTGCGCGTCTACTCGCAGAGCCATCAGCGCGAAGAAAGCTTCCGGCTGCTGCAACGCCAGGCCGAAGCGACACCGCTGCTGGTCGAACGTCTGCAGACGATGATGAGCGCGCTCGAACAGCAGAGCGCCGCGTCGAACGAGCGGCAGATCGCGAGCCTCGACGCGTTTTACGGCCGCACCGAAGCCGCCTATCTGCGTCTCGCCGGTGTGATCGAGCAGTCGCTGAAGGACAGCGTGGCCGGCAGCGCGCAGGCCGCCGGCAAGGCCCTGCAGCCGGTCGTCGAAGCGACGATGGCCGGCCTCTCGCGCGACACCGCCGCGTTGCACGACGCGGTGACCCAGGCCGTGCAGCGCCAGCTCGACGGCATGTCGAGCGGCTTCGCGGCCACCAGCGCAAACGTCGCCGAGATTTGCCACAGCGCGCTCGCCGGACATCGGCAGGCGAGCGACGAGTTGGCTGCGCAACAGTGCGCTTCGGTCGAACGCGTTGCCGAAGCGTTCGAACAGCGCTCGCTCGCGCTGCTCGACGGCGTGTCCGCGCGGCTCGAAGCGACGGCGAGCGGCATCTCGCAGGCCTGGGGCGACGCGTTGGCTCAGCAGCAAAGCGCGGGCGACAAACTCGCCGCCAACAACGAACAGGCGTTGGCGCGCGCCGCCGCGACGTTCGAGCAGCATGCCGCGGCGTTGCTGAGCGCGGTCGGTAGCTCGCATGCGAACTTGCAGACCGAACTGAGCGCGCGCGACGAGCAGCGTTTGGGCGCGTGGGCCGAGGCGCTCGACGCGATGGGTGCGAAGCTCAGCGAACAATGGCAGCAGAGGGGTGCGCAAGCCGCCAGCCATCAGCAGCAGATCTGCGACGCGCTTGCGCAAACGGCACGCGATATCTCCATGCAGACGCAAACGCATGCCAGCGCGACGATCGCGGAAATCGATCGACTGGTTCAAGCCGCGGCTGAAGCACCGAAGGCGGCGACAAACCTGCAAGCCGAACTCGCCGCGCGCGACGAACAGCGCTTCGCGGCATGGACCGAATCGCTCGCCGCGATGACCGCAAAGCTCGACGAACAATGGCAGCAAACGGGTATGCAAACTGCGACCCGTCAGCAGCAAATCTGCGACGCACTCGCGCAAACCGCACGCGATATCTCCACGCAGACGCAAACGCATGCCAGCGCGACGATCGCCGAAATCGGGCGCCTCGTGCAAGCGGCGTCCGAAGCGCCGAAGGCCGCTGCCGAAGTCGTCGCGGAGCTGCGCCAGAAGCTCTCCGACAGCATGGTCCGGGACACCGCGATGCTCGAAGAGCGCAGTCGTCTGCTCGCCACGCTGGAGACGCTGCTCGACGCAGTCACCCACGCGTCGACCGAGCAACGCACGGCCGTCGATGCCTTGGTCTCGACGTCGGCGGGTCTGCTCGAACGCGTCGGCAATCGCTTCACCGAACACCTCGAGCACGAGACCGGCAAGCTCGGCACGGTCGCCGCGCAGGTCACCGGCAGCGCGGTCGAAGTCGCGAGCCTCGGCGAAGCATTCGGCGCGGCCGTGCACACCTTCGGCGAAGCGAACGACAAGCTCGTCGCACATCTCGAACGCATCGAAGCAGCGCTCGACAAATCGCTCGCGCGCAGCGACGAACAGCTCGCCTACTACGTCGCGCAGGCGCGTGACGTGGTCGACCTCAGCGTGATGTCGCAGAAGCAGATCGTCGAAGACCTGCAGTTGCTGGCCGCGCAGCGCGCGACCGCCGGAGCCGACGCGGTATGAGCGAGGACATCGACGGCGGCGTGGAAACCTCCGCGCCGATCTGGGCCGCGTTCGGCGATCTGATGTCGGTGCTGGTCGGCGCGTTCGTGCTGATTCTGGTCAGCGTGATCGGCGTGCAGCTCGAACTGTCGAGCAAGCTCGAGCAGGAGGTCAAGCAGCGCCAGGCTGAAACGCAGCGCCGCAAGACGCTCGAACAGGCACTCGCGGGACCGCTCGCGGCGGGGCGCGTGACGCTCGTCAATGGGCGCATCGGCATTAGCGGCAACGTGCTGTTCGCGCTGAACTCCGCCCAGCTGCAGCCTGAGGGTCGCGCGCTGCTGAAGAGTCTCGCCGGGCCGCTGTCCGCGTATCTGCGCGCGAGCGATCAGATTCTGATGGTCAGCGGCTTCACCGACGATCAACGCCTGCGCGAAGGCAATCGACGCTTCGCCGATAACTGGGAGCTGTCGGCGCAGCGCGCGTTGACGGTCACGCGCACGCTGATCGACGAGGGCGTGTCGGCGTCGTCGGTGTTTGCGGCGGCGTTCGGCTCGGAGCAGCCGGTCAGTTCGAATGCCGACGAACCCGGCCGCGCGAAAAACCGCCGCGTCGAAATCGCGCCGGTGCCGCGGCCGTCGAGTGCGGCGGCGGAGAAGTCCGGTGCTTGACGACGCGATCCACGCGGCTCGCGCGAGGCTCGATGCATGGCGCGCGAGCGGCGCGGCTCGGCTCGATCCGGTGCGCTTTCATCTGCTCGACGCACTTACGCGGCGCGCGGCACAGCACGGCGGCGAGACGCGACGAGTGCTCGAGCAACGATTGGCAGGACTGCTGGCCGAATATACGGCCGAGGTCGAGCGTGCCGCTGCGGACGAGAGCGCGTCGCAAGCCACGTCCGGTGAAGCCCACGCGGCCAACGACGCCACGCTCGCGGCGCTGATCGAACGCCTCGCCCGCCACCACGCGCGCGCCGATGCGCCGCACGCCGCCGCCTATCCCGATCTGCCCGCAGTCGACTACTTCCGCGAAGTCTGGTCCAAACTGCGCACCGAAAAGCAGTTGCGCCAGTCGCTCGCGCAGGTGCCAGGCAACGCGGGACCGCTCAATTCGAGCAGCCTCGTACATCGCGCGCTGTCGTTGATGCGCGAGCTGTCGCCGGAATATCTGAAGCAGTTTCTGTCGTATGTCGATACGCTGTCGTGGCTCGAGCAGATGAACGGCGGCGCACCGCTCGAGAAGGAAGCGCCGCGCGCCGCGACGACCGGCAAGGGCGCTCGCAAGAAGGCGCGCTGATGCGCTAACGGCGGCTGGGATTTGCGTGCGCCAAGCCGCCGAAGCGTTCAGTCGAAGTCGAACACATCGAAAATCGAGCGCTTCTTTTGATACCCGCGATGTTCGTCGCGACGCTCCTCGTAACGCTGCCGCTCGCTTTCCAGGGCACGCTCGCCGCGCCGCGAGCCGTCGCCGTCATCCTGCGCAATCAACTTGTCCAGTTCGCCGCGATCGAGCCATACGCCTCGGCAGTCCGGACAGTAATCGATTTCGATCGAGCGGCGCTGGCTCATCAGCAGATCGGTCGTTTTGCAGACTGGGCATTTCATCACGGCATCACTCCTCGCTGCTTGCCAGACGTTTCGTTTTCGCGCGCCGCGCGAGCATGTTCATCGCCTCGACGAACGCGGAAAACGCCATCGCCGCATAGATATACGCCTTCGGAACGTGCGAGCCGAAACCATCGGCGATCAGTGTCATGCCGATCACGAGCAGGAAGCTCAGCGCCAGCATCACGATGGTCGGATTGCGATCGATGAAGCGCGCAAGCGGCTGCGCCGCGAACAGCATCACCATGATCGACACGATCACCGCGATGAACATGATCGGCAGGTGCTCGGTCATGCCGACCGCGGTGATGATGCTGTCGACGGAAAACACGAGGTCGAGCAGGATGATCTGGCCGATCGCGGCCGCCACGGTCAACTGCACGGTCGAGCTGGTTTTCGCGGCGAGTTCGTCATCGGGGATCATGTGCTGACGGATTTCGGTGGTCGCCTTCCACACGAGGAACAGGCCGCCGCCGACGAGGATCAGATCGCGCCACGAAAAGCCATGATCGAACAGCGTGAACGCGACCGCGGTCAGCTTCGTGATCCACGCGATGGTGCCGAGCAGAAGCAGCCGCATCACCAGCGCGAGCAGCAGCCCGATGCGCTGCGTGCGTGCGCGTTGCGCTTCCGGCAAGCGGTTGCTGAGGATCGAAATGAAGATCAGGTTATCGATGCCGAGCACGATCTCCATCACGATCAGCGTGACGAGCGCGGCCCACGCGGCGGGATCGGCAACGAGTGCGAACAGGGAGTCCATGAGGTGGCGGAATCGAGTGCGCCGCGAGCGGCGGAACAGCCATCATGGGCCTATTCGCGGATCGAATGAACCAGTCGTTTCGGATTTTTCGAAGTATCGGATCAGCATGCTCAACTATCGTCACCTGTACTACTTCTGGATCGTCGAGAAGGAGGGCGGCTTTGCGCGAGCGGCCTGGCGCGGCGTCGCGATGACCGAGGCCGGCGAGCAGGCGTTCGATCGCGCGGAGCAAATCTTCCAGCTGGGCGAGGCGTTGCTCGACGAGATGCGCGAAGCGAGCGGCGCGGACTCGGTGCGGCTCGCGGTTGGGCTGTCGGATGGGATTTCGAAGCTCGCCGCGCATGCGTTGCTCGCGCCGGTGCTGGCCACGCCGTCGCTCAGGCTGCTGTGTCACGAGGGGGAGCCCGCGCAGCTGTTGTCGGAGCTTGCGCTGGCTCGGCCGCGCGGACGGCGTGATCGAGGAGATTCACGCAATCCGCTCGCGACGCGGCCAGCATCATGCGCTCGCGTCGCAGGTGATCGCGGCGGCGCAGTCGTGAGGGCATCGCACTGTCGCGGCGCGCCACGCCTGCGCCGCGCGAGATCAGAACGCGTGACGCATGCCCACCGTCACCGCGACTCGCGTATTCGTCGACGACGGCGGCAGCGTGTTGATCATCGCGTGCGACAACACCGAATCGGCCGGCGGGCCCTGCGCGTACGAAAGGCCGAAGCCGTACGAGCGGTTGTTCGCGAAGTTGCCGGCCTTTGCTGAACGAGTACATCGTCTCGAACGTGAGACCGTGGTAAAGCGAAATCGGGGCAAATACGCGCCCATCTGTGGGAATTTGCGCACATCGTGTAGAGACCGTGAGCGTCGTCAAGGGCGACGATCCGCCCTGGCCGTTTCATCGACACATGGCATAGTGATTGAACCCATCATCACCGGAGGCCGGCATGCGCATCCAGACATCCTTTCTTTTCGACCTCGACGGCACGCTCGTCGACAGCGTCTATCAGCACGTGCTGGCGTGGAAAGAGGCGCTCGACAGCGAAGGTATCCCGCTGTCCGTCTGGCGTATCCATCGCAAGATCGGCATGAGCGGTGGGCTGTTCACGGACCAGTTGCTGCGTGAGACACACGGCGAGATCAGCGTCGAACGCGCCGAACGGCTGCGGCACGCGCATGCCGCCGCCTATCAGCGGATGCGCGCCCAGGTCTGTCCGCTGCCGGGCGCGTGCGAACTGCTCGACGCGCTGACCCAGGCCGGCACGCCGTGGGCCGTCGCGACGAGCGGGCGGATGGAAACCGCCGCGCTGAATCTGGCGGCGCTCGGCGTCGATCCGGCAAAGGCGGTCGTCGTCACGCGCGACGACGTCAAATACGCGAAGCCCGATCCCGACCTGTTCCTCGCCGCGGCCGAGCGGCTCGGCGTGTCGATCGAGCACACGGTCGTGGTCGGCGACAGCATCTGGGACATGCTTGCGGCCCGCCGCTGCCGCTCGCTCGGTGTCGGCCTGCTGTCGGGTGGCTATGGCACCGAGGAACTGGAGCGCGCGGGGGCGTTGCGCGTCTACGACGATCCGGCCGATCTGCTCGCGCACCTCGACGAGGTGGCATCGCGGCCGTGAGCCCCGCGTCGCTCAGGGTTTGATGAAGGGCGGCTCCGCGGCGGGCTGCGTCGGTCCCACCTTCGACGATTCGCGGACGAGCCGATCGGTCATCGCCGACGCGACCGGATTCGTGCCGCGGCCGCTACCCGCGCCAGCCCCCGGGGGATTGGCAGACTGCAACGGCACGGTGACGCCGGACGGCATCGGCAGCGACGGGTCGGGTTTCGCCGATTCCTTGACCAGTTGGTCCGTCAGCATCGCGGCGACCGGGTTGGCGCCATTCGCGTGCGTGTCGTCGCGCCGGCGGGCATGGGTCTGGTCGATGCGCGGCCCGTACTGCGGCCTCGGTTGAGCTTTTTGCTGCGCGTACGACTGCGACTTCGAGGGGGCGTGCGCGTCTGCGGCCGGATTAGCCGCGGGCGGCGCCGCGTTATCGATGCGGCCGCTCGCGGTCTGACTCGACTGGGGCGTGACGCTCGGCACGGGCGCGGCCGCTGTGGCGGGCAGGGACGGGGCGGGGGCGGGCGCCGCAGCAGGTGCCGCAGCAGGCGCCTGAGCGGCTCCCGGAGCCGGAGTGGCCGACTCCATCTGCGGCAGCGCCGATTGCGGCGCGGGCGGACTCACGGGTTGCGCAGGCCTCACGCTGGCGCCAGCGGCACGCGTCGCATCGGTCTGCGGTTCCGACTCCACCGCGCCGGTGACGCTGCGGGTCACCGCGCCGGTCACGGCCGGCGCCTGATCGTCCCTGGGGTACAGCAGATAACCGGCGACGCCCGCATCGACCACGAGCAGCCCGACTATCATCATCTTGCCGGTATTCGTCATATCTAAGCAACAACCATTAAGCAACTGCGATTGACTGATGATAAACGACCATTTCGACATCGACGCTTCTTGTGGGCATATTGCGGCGCGTCACGATGATTGATGTCCGAACGGACCTGGCACGAACGGCGCGCGCTTGCCGCTAAAGCCATTCGCCGGCACGACGGAAGCGGACATTTTTTCCGCGTGCCCGCGATTTTTTTTCGACCAGTTAGTCCCCCGCAATTGCGCGGCCGGCGCGTGCAGGAATGCGATTTAAGTTGTGCCGCCAATGCGCGGAGCCTGTACTATACGAACCATTGCAGACGACCGGCAGCCACGGTTCGATTATCCGGCATGTGAAAGCGACTTGCAGCGACTGGCTCGCAGCGCACATGCCGGCAGGCCCGCGCCAGGCTGCGCCACCCGAGACGCGCGAACAGCGTCGATAGCGGCGCGAACAGCGACGGCAGGCGGTCACCGGTAGTAGCGACAAGACCCCATTGATCATGCGGACCCGCGGGCGAGGCATCGCCCGGCATTCCTTGGGCAGTCGCCTGGCGAAACGTCAGATCGACCGACCGGTCGGTCGAGGGCCTTCGCGGCGGCGTGAGAAACACGTGAAGATATGAACAACTTTATTCGACCTCCCGTTTTTTATCCGTCCACAGTGGTTTTCGTCGACGACAACGACAGCTACCTCGACGCGCTCCGCCGTTTCTTCCCGGGCACCTACACGAACCTGTTTTTCACGCGTCCGCAAGCGGCCCTCAACTATATCCGCCAGCACGCACGCGAGAATTCGCTCGAATTCGCGGCAGCGTCGGCGTGTCTGAGCGAACCGGGCGTCGAGCGCTTCGTCGAGACCTCGGCGGAGCGCGACATCGTCGCGCAGCCGTCGCGCTTCGAGGAAGTGGCGGCGGTCGTCGTCGACTACGACATGCCGGGCATCGACGGCGTCGAGTTTTTGTCGTCGATCTCGCACCTGCGTTGCGCGAAGGTATTGCTCACCGGCGTCGCCGATGAAACCGTCGCGGTGAAGGCCTTCAACGCCGGCATCGTCGACCTGTACCTGCGCAAGACCGACGCGGATTCGGCCAATCGCCTCACGCACTTCCTGAAGGACGCCAAAAGCCGCCATTGCGCGGAGTCGGGCTGGCTTGCGCTCGGCGAAAACGGCATGACCTACTGCGATCCGCGCACGCGCAAGATGATCGACGAAGTGGTGGCCGCTCAGGGCATCGTCGAGTATTACTGGCGGCCCGAGCAGAACGTGATCCTGATGTTCGACGCCGCGGGCAACCCGAGCGTGTTCGTCGCGTGGGCCGAGAACGACTGGATCTCGCAGGGCGAGATCGTCGCCGACGAGGGTGGCCCGTCCGACCTGCTGCGCCAGCTCGCCACGCGCGAGGTGATGCCGCTGTTCTGGCCGGACCTCGCGTATCGTGGCGGCATGAAGTTCCGGTCGCTGACGCCCCAAAGCATTCCTGGCTGGGACGACGCGTTCTTCGGCTGGACCCGCATAGAGCCGGCTGAAGTCGGCCTCGATCTCGTCACGTTCGCGCAGTGGCGCGGCGACCGCAATCGCTGAGCCGCAATAACGCGCCGGGCGCGGCGGTGCATATCGCCGCGCTAATGGCGTGCGTTTTCGCGGAGAAATTCGCATACAGCCCTGTGCATGGCCTGCACGCCGGGGCTTGTTTCAAGCGCGCGCCAGCATCCATGCACGAGCCCCGTGCCGACCAGCAGCCGGGCATCTCCACCAGCTTCGCGAATTCGCTCGACGAACACGCGCGCGTCGTCGCGTAGGGGATCGTGCTCGGCGCCGATGGCAAGCGTCGGCGGCAGCCCGTCGAAGCGGGTTGCGGCGAGCGGGATCGTCCACGCGGGGCCGGGCGTTGGGTCGGCTTCCTCTCCTTTTCCCCAGTAAGCGTCGCGAAACTTATGCACGTCCGCGAGCGTCAGCATCGGCGCATCGGACTCGGTGTCGCGCGCGGGCAATTGCGGCTCGGTGCCGAGCATGGGATAGACGAGCGCGATGCCGCGCACGCTGCTCGCACATTCGTCACGCAGGCGTAGCGCGACGCTTGCCGCGAGCGTGCCGCCGGCGCTATCGCCCGCGAGTTGCAATGCGGCGCGCTCTGGGAGGTCGAACGGCAGGCGGTGGTTCAACGCGGCACGCGTGATCTCGAGGCAGTCGTCGTGCGCGGCCGGCACGCGATACTCAGGCGCGAGCCGGTAGTCGACCGCGATCACGTCGAGGCCGGTGTCGGCGGCGAGGCGCGCCGTCACCATCTGATGACTGTTCAGCGAGCCGAGCACGAAGCCGCCGCCATGAAAATACAGCACCGTGCCGCGGATCGTGCCGTGTTCGCTTGCCTTCGCTGGATGCCGGTAGAGCCGTAGCGGGATCGCATGGCCCGCGTCGGTGCGAAAGCTTGCGTCCCGTGTGGTGAGTTCGCTGGGCAGTGGCGGCGTCAACGTCGCGGCGTAACGGTCATACAGCTCGCGCTGCTCGCGCGGCGTCATCGCCGCGTGATGCGACGGATAGAGCGCGCTCGCTCGTTCGATAAAGGCGGCGATTTCCGGCTCGAGCATGGTCACTCCGTTTGAGTAGTGTTTCCCGTTTGCACTGCGCATGGCAAAGCGATCACACGTCCCGCGAAACGCGCCGGCGGCAATGCCGCATGGGCTTGCGCGAGTTCGTGTACGCGCGCTTTGACGTCCGGATCGAAAGCAACGCCGCGCGGTCCGCTGGTATCGACGTGCAGCAGCATCTGCTCGCCCGCGGCGACGGGGCCGGTGCGTTGGCTTTGCGTCGTGTCCAGCGCAAACATTTCGAAGTACACGTGAATACGTTTCGCGTCGCAGCCGAGCACGCGCATGTCGACACGCACCTGCTTGCCTTGTTTGATTTCATGCAGATAGTTGAGATGCGCCTCGAGCGTGTAGATCGATCGATGCCGCTCTTTGCGCACCGCATCGGGCAGGCCGATCAGATCGATCAGCCCGTCGACCGCAAGACTGAAGATCAGCAGGTAGAACGCGTCGCGCATGTGGCCGTTGTAATCGACCCATTCGGCGCGCACGCCGTCGCGGTAAGAGGGCAGGGCAACGGGATGCGACATGAGCGTCTATCTCCTCGATCGAATGCGATGGCTGCGGCGCGTCGTTGGGCGTTATCAGTGTAGTGCATCGCGTTGAGGCTGCGCCGGAACGTGGTGGCCTCGAATTGTGGCCGCTATAGCAACAGTGAATTCATGGTTCAGGGCTTACTACGTGGCTCGACCGGCTTCTAAACTGCCTTAACCGCTGCGGATGGCCGATGGTCGCACCAGGCTCCGCGGCAATCGCATGAAGCCATCTCGGGAGGTTGGAAATCATGAAGTCCATCAGGTCGCTGATCGAAGCAGGGGCTATCGCCGCTCTCGTTGCCGCGCCGCTCGCGGCGTTTGCCCAGTCGAATCCGGCCGATCAGCCGCTCGCGCGCGCCCAGGTCCGCGCCGAGCTGATTCAGCTCGAAAAGGCGGGTTACGATCCGTCCAATGCGAACGTGATCGACTATCCGGCCGATATCCAGGCGGCCGAAGCAAAGGTCGCGGCGCAAAACCAGGCTGCGCAGAATAGCGGCTACGGTGCGCCGTCGAATGGCTCGTCGCAGCGCAGTGGCCGCACCGATTTCGCGCCGACTTCGTATTCCGTGCCGGTGGTGAATTACACGCGTTGATTGCAGCGTGTACAACTAACGTCACTTCCGAAGCGCAGCAACGCGACGCCGTCGAATCTGACGAGCGGCGCGGTCGACAGCACGGGCTGAGGCTTCAGTTCACCGTTCGTCGTGAGCCCGACGGGCGCGGGCACTGACCAGCAGCGCATCCTCGGTGCGGGCCACGCGGCCAGCGCCGGCAGCGGCAGCAAGAAGGCCGGAATGGCGGAGTGGATGATCGAAGCGAAGGGGCTTTGTGCGGTGGAACGCGGCGGTATGAGGCGCGGAAGAAGTGTTGGCATTGCCCGGTGATCGAGATCACCCCCCCTGCAGCACCGAGCGCAGGTGACGCGGAAAAAAACGGGCGGAGCGGCAGTGCGCTTCGCCCGTGGTGTCAGCTTTGAATCCGGCTGCTCAGTGCCGCGCGCGCGTACGCGCGCCATCCTCAGATCACCCGTTCACGCAGCCACGCCGAGCCGAGATCGATCACCGTCACGACGACGATCACCATGATCATCACCGCGGCCGTCTGCGCATAGTTGAACGAGCGGATCGCTTCGTACAGCACGACGCCGATGCCGCCCGCGCCGACCATGCCGACCACCATCGCCGAGCGCACGTTCGACTCGAAGCGATACAACGCGTACGAGATCCACAGCGGCAGCACTTGCGGCAGCACCGCATAGACGATTTCGTCGAGGCGCGTCGCGCCGGTTGCGCGCACGCCTTCGGCCGGACGCGGATCGATCGCCTCGGCCGCTTCTGCGAACAGTTTGGCGAGCACGCCCGTCGTATGTACCCACAGCGCGAGCACGCCGGCGAACGGCCCGAGGCCGACCGCGACGATGAACAGCATCGCGAAGACCATTTCGTTGATCGCGCGGCACGCGTCCATCAGGCGGCGCATCGGCTGCACGACCCACTGCGGCGCGAGATTGTGCGCGGACATCAGGCCGAAAGGCACCGCGCAGACGAGGGAGAGCGCGGTACCCCAGATCGCGACCGCCAGCGTCACGTACATCTCGTGCACGTAGCTGCGCCACTCGGTGAAGTCGGGCGGGAAGAAGTCCGCGGCGAACTGGCCCATGTTGGCCGAGTCGCTCAGCAGATCGAGCGGCCGCATGTCGGCGCCGTGCCACGCGCCGCCGAGTACCGCGAGCACCGCGATCCAGCCGAGCAACGACCACCAGTTGCGCTTGCCGGCACGATCTTTATCTTGCGCCGTCCGCGCGGCGGCCGCTTCGCTCGCGCACGCGGGCGACGTGCTCAGATCGGCGGAGTTCATTGCTTCGACTGTGCGTTGTTGAGCGCGCTCAGCTTCGCGTCGAGAGCGGCCAATTGCGTCTTGCGGTCGCTATCGGACAGATGTGCATCGTTCTCGATCTTCTGCTTCTGCTGGAACAGCACGATCTCGCGAATCGGCAGCAGTTGCCGATCCGACGATGCCTCGAAGCCGCTGTACTCGGTGATGCCGGCCATCACCGCTTTTTCGTGCAAATCGGTTTTCGCGTAGTTCAGGAAAAACTTGCGCAGCTTGTCCTTCGTCGCTTCCGGCAGATCCTTGCGCCACACGAGCGGGTCCGAAGGAATCAGCGGCGAGGTCCACAGCACGCGCACCTGCGCGAACTTGTCCGGATGCTCGCGCTTCAGCGTTTCCATCATCATGCTGTTGTTGGTCGCGATGTCGATCTTGTTGTTGACGACGGCCAGCAGATTCGCTTCGTGGCTCGACGGCAGCACGCTCTTGAACGACGTGTAGACCGGCGCGTTGTGCTTCGCGAACAGGTAGTAGCCAGGCACCAGCGTGCCCGACGTCGAGTTCGGATCGCCGAACCCGAGCGTCACGCTCTTCGTGTCCTTGAACACGTCGTCGAGCGTCTTGAAGCGGCTGTTCACGTTGGTGATCAGCAGCGAGTAGTAGCCGCTGTCGCCGTTCGCGTGCTGCGCTTTCGCGAATACTTCGCCATTCGAACGATCGACGGCTTCGATCGCCGACGCGTTGCCGAAATAGCCGACCTGCACCTTGTTGAAGCGCATGCCTTCGATGATGCCCGCGTAATCGGTCGCGAAGAATGCCTTCACGTTCAGGCCGGTCTGTTTCTTCATGTCATCGATCAGCGGTTCCCAGCGTTGCTTGAGCACCGCCGACGAATCGGTCGAGATGATCCCGAGGTTGATGTCCTCGGCGTGGGCCGCGGTGATGCAGGCGAAAGCGGCAGCGCCGGCCGCGAGCGTGATCAGGGAGCGCAGGAATTTCATCAGTTGAGATCCGGTTGAGTGGACGGAGAGAATCAAAAGCGCGCGATAGCGTGCGTGGTTCAGTTCGACGGCGCAGCGTTCAACGCGAACGCGTAGCGCGCGGCGGCGGTGTCGGGGGCGTCAGGCTCGTCGTGAGTTTCGTCTGCGTCGTGCGTCGCGTCGTCGAGCAGTTCGCGCGCATCGCCGCCGTAGAGTTTCTTTAGCAGCGCCGGTGTCAGCGCACTGGAAGGGCCGTCGTAGACCACCTTGCCGCGACGCAGCGCGACCGTGCGCGGGCAGTACTGCATCGCGATGTCGACCTGATGCAGCGACACCAGCACCGTGATCCGGTGCTCGACGTTCAGCGCTTGCAGCATGTCCATCACGCGGCGCGACGACTCGGGATCGAGCGAGGCGATCGGCTCGTCGGCGAGCACGATTTGCGCACGTTGCACGAGCGCCCGTGCGAGCGCGGCACGTTGCTGTTGACCGCCCGACAGGTTCGCGGCCCGCTCGCGCGCATGTTCGCCGATCCCGACCTCGTGCAGCGCGGCCCGCGACAGCGCGCGTTCCGCGCGCGGGAAGCGGCCGGAGAGACGCCGCCACCACGGCAGGCGCGCGAGCGCGCCGATCAGCACGTTGGTTTCGACCGACAGCCGGTTCACCAGATTGAACTGCTGGAACACGAAGCCGATGTCGCGGCGAATGCTGCGCACCTCGCGCACGATGCGGCCGTTCTGCTGGATCGGCCGGCCGAGAATCTCGATTTGCGACGGCTGCGCGTCCGACGCGGTAAAGCCCGCGATAAGCCGCAGCAACGTCGATTTTCCCGAGCCGGACGCGCCGATCAGCGCGACCATTTCACCGGGCGCGACGCGCAGATCGATTTCGTCGAGCGCTTTGCGGCCGTTACCGAACGTCTTGCTCAAACGCTCGATTCGAATAGCTTCATGGATCGCTTCCATCTGTATTCCCTCTTGCATCCGGCCACTGCCGGCAGGTGTGGGCACATTCTAGGAAGCGACTGTGACGGTTGAGTGAAGGCATCGCAACGTCTAGACGACTACATCTTTATGCGTCGCGTTTTCCGCTGTGTCATGTGTCGTCAGGATGGCAAAACGAAGTCAGAGCGAAGTCAGTGATTCGAACGAAAAGTGACATACGGATGACACGATTCGCGTGCAGACGTGCGCGCTCGCGCGTGCTGACACACAGCCAGGCTATAGTGCGGGTTTTCCGGCCGTCCTTAATAATCCGACACTCCGGTCACGCCGTCATGCCGACTCCTTTGAGCTTTCTTCCGGACAGTTTTGCCGAATATGAAGATCTCAAGTCGATACTCGACCAGGGCAGGGCGAGCTTCGAAATCCGCGCGGTCTGCGAGACCGAGGTACGCGGCCGGCGCTTTTCGATCTACACCGCGAGCATCGGTTCATCCGATCCGCTCGCGCCAGCCATTGGCTTTTTCGGCGGCATTCACGGGCTTGAGCGAATCGGCTCGCAACTCGTCCTCGACTATATGCGCGCGCTGCTCGCTCGGCTCGAATGGGACGAATTGCTGGTGCGGCAATTGCAGTCCATCCGGCTGATCTTTTTACCGATCGCGAATCCCGGCGGCATGTGGGCAGCGACGCGCGCGAATCCGCGCGGCGTCGACCTGATGCGCAACGCACCGCAAGACGCCGACGCGCGCGTGCCGCTGCTGGCGGGCGGCCAGCGCGTCGGCGCGTGGTTGCCCTGGTATCGCGGCCGCGCGGGCGAGCCGATGGAGGTCGAGGCGGCCGCGCTGCTGCATGTAGTCGAGACGCAGCTCGCCGCGCGGCCGTTGAGCATCGCGCTCGATTGCCATTCCGGCTACGGCTGGAGCGACAGCATCTGGTTTCCGTACGCCCGAACCCGCCGGCAGATGCGGCATCTGCCCGAAATGTACGTGTTGAAGAGCATGTTCGAACACGCGCATCCGCATCACGGCTACACGTTCGAGCCGCAAAGCCATCAGTATCTGGTGCACGGCGATCTGTGGGACTACGCGTATGACCGCACGCCGGCGCCGAACGTCTTTCTGCCGATGACGCTCGAACTCGGCTCGTGGCTGTGGATCAAGAAAAACCCGCGGCAGTTGTTTTCGCGGCAGGGCATGTTCAATCCGGTCATGGAGCATCGCACCGCGCGCGTGCTGCGGCGCCATGCGAACCTGTTCGACTTCCTCGCGCGCGCGGCGTTTTCGGCGCAGCGCTGGCTGCCGCAAGGCAACCGTCGCGAGCAGTTGCTGCAAAGCGCGCTCGATCACTGGTACAGGCCGGATCGCGTATGAGCACATGGATTCTGCTGCGCGGACTGACGCGGGAAACGCGGCATTGGGGGCGCTTGCCGGCGGCGTTGCGCGAAACCCTGGGTCAAATTTCGGGCGATCGCTTGCGCGAAGCAACCCCAGCCGCAACGAGCACGACCGGCTTGCGTTTGCTGCTGCTCGATCTGCCTGGCAACGGTGAATACGTGCGGCGGCGCGCGCCCGCGAGCGTCGCGGGCATGGTCGCATTCGTGCGGCAGGCAGCGCTCGAAACGGGTGTGCCGGGCCCCTACAACTTGCTCGCGATGTCGCTCGGCGGCATGGTCGCGACCCACTGGGCACAGCGTCATCCCGGCGAGATCGAACGGCTCGTGCTGATCAATACGAGCATGCGGCCATTCAGCCGCATGCACGAGCGGCTGCGGCCGTCGGCGTGGCCTGGTCTGCTTGGCGTCGCGGCGCATTGGAGCGATGCCGCCGATGCCGAGAGCGGCATCCATCGACTCACGTGCAATAACCTCCACACCTTGGGCGCGGATCTCGCTGCCTGGACTGCGATTCGCCGCAGCGCGCCGGTGAGCCGCGCGAATGCGCTGCGGCAATTGTGGGCGGCCGCGTGCTTTAGCGCGGCGCCCGCCGCGCCGGAGTGTGCACTGCTGATTCTGTCGTCGGAAGCCGATGGGCTCGTCAACCCGGTCTGTTCGGCGAAGCTCGCGGTGGCGTGGGGCGCGCCGCATCGCAAGCATCCGTGGGCTGGCCACGATCTACCCCATGACGATCCCGCGTGGACGGCCGCGCAGATTCGCGCGTGGCTCACCCAGCGCGCCGAGAATAGCGATGCGGCCGCGCCGGCACCGGCGCCCGCAAAGCCCGCGCGTTGAGCCGCGCACGGCGTTGCCGCGCCGCAGCGATGCCAGGGCCTGGCGATTCTTCGACGACCGGTCAGCGGGTATTACCTGACTGCGCGAAACGGCCGTATCGCGTACGCCAGGCGCATAATTCCAAGTCAGACGTTGCCTGCGAATCACGCGATACTCACCATTGCCGCCAGCCAGGGGAGTCGATCATGCAAGCAAAGAACGAAGAAGCCGTCACACACCTGCTGAACGATGTTGTCGAATTTGCGCGGGGGCGGTTGCCGGAGCCGACCTTCAATATCGTCGAACCCTTCCTGCGGCATTACTACGATTTCGTCGACGCGGGCGATCTGCAAAGCCGCTCGATCGCCGATCTGTACGGCGCGGCGCTGGCCCACTGGCAGACCGCGCAGCGCTTCGTGCCGGGCGAGCAGCGGCTGCGCGTGTATAACCCGATCCTCGAACAGCATGGCTGGCATTCCGATCACACGGTGATCGAAATCGTCAACGACGACATGCCGTTCCTCGTCGATTCGGTCTCGATGTCGGTCAACCGGCATCGGCTCGCGCTGCATTCGGTCGTCCATCCGGTATTTCGGGTCTGGCGCGCGCCGGACGGCAGCATCGCGCGCGTGAGCCAAGGTGCCGAAGAAGCCGGCGATACGCGCTCGCATCTGACCTCGTGTATCCATTTCGAGGTCGATCGTTGTGGCGATGCCGCAAAACTCGACGCGTTGCGCGACGACATCGCGCGCGTGCTCGGCGACGTGCGCGCGGCGGTCGAGGATTGGCCGAAGATCATCGAACGCGCGAAGCAGACCATTCAAGATATGAAGGTGCGTGAAACCGGTCCCGAGGGCGTCGAAGCGCGCGCGTTCGTCGAATGGATGGTCGCCGATCATTTCACGTTCCTCGGCCACCGTGATTACGAACTGGTGCAGCACGACGGCGGCTTCGGTTTGCGGGCGGTCGCGGGCTCCGGTCTCGGCATTCTGCGCGATGCGCTGCAGCCGGGCGGTGCGGCGGAAGTCACGCCGTTGCCGCCGGCGGCCGCGGAGATCATCTCCGGGTCGTCGCCGATCTTTCTGACTAAGGCCAATTCGCGCGCCACGGTGCACCGGCCCGGCTATCTCGACTATGTCGGCATCAAGCTGAGCGGCGCCGATGGCAAGGTGACGGGCGAGCGGCGCTTCATCGGCCTGTATACGTCGACCGCTTATTTCGTGTCGGCCGCGGAGATTCCGATCGTGAGGCGCAAATGCGCAAATATCGTCAGACGCGCCGCATTCCTGCCGAAAGGTCATCTGGCGAAATCGCTGGTGACGGTGCTCGAGACCTATCCGCGCGACGAATTGTTCCAGGCCGACGAGGACCAGCTGTACGACACCGCCCTCGGCGTGCTGCGTTTGCAGGAGCATCAGCGCACGCGGCTGTTCGTGCGGCGCGATCGCTTCGATCGCTTCGTATCGTGCCTCGTGTTCGTGTCGCGCGACAAGTACAACACCGATCTGCGGCAGCGCATCGCGAACCTGCTCGCCGACGCATTCAATGGTGAGAACGTCGAATTCACGCCGCTGCTGTCGGAGTCGACGCTCGCGCGAATTCATTTCGTCGTCCATGCCAAGGCGGGCGGCATGCCGAGCGTCGACACGCGCGAGCTCGAAGCGCGCCTCGTGCAGGTCGCGCGACGCTGGCAGGACGATCTGGCCGACGCATTGCTCGACGCGTACGGAGAAGAGCAGGGCAACCGATTGCTGCAGCACTACGCCGATTCGTTCCCGGCCGGCTATCGCGACGACTATCCGGCGCGCACGGCCGTGCGCGATATCGAACTGATCGAGCGCGTGCAGGGCAGCGAGCGGCTCGCGATGAACCTGTACAGGCCGATCGAATCGGGACTGCGCGCGTTCCGTTTCAAGGTGTATCGCGCGGGCCTGCCGATCGCACTGTCGCGCAGCTTGCCGATGCTCGAACATCTGGGGGTGCGCGTCGACGAAGAGCGGCCTTATCTGATCGAGGCGCCCGGTGCGATGCCCGCTTGGATCCACGACTTCGGCCTCGAACTCGCGGACGATACCGAGTTCGACATCGAGCGGGTCAAGGATCTGTTCGAACAGGCGTTCGAGCAGGTGTGGACCGGCACGATCGAAAGCGACGACTTCAACCGCCTCGTGCTGCGCGCGCAACTCAATGCACGCGAGGTGACGATTCTGCGCGCTTACGCGAAGTATTTGCGGCAAGTCGGTTCGACGTTCAGCGACGCGTATATCGAACGCGCGGTGACCGGCAATCCGGCGATTGCGCGCATGCTGGTCGACCTGTTCATCGCGCGCTTCGATCCGGCGCTCGGCGCGGTACGCGAGGCCCGCGTCAACGTTTGTCTGGAGACGATCGACAGCGCGCTCGACCAGGTGCCTAATCTCGACGAAGACCGCATCCTGCGGCAGTTCCTCGGCGTGATCAAGGCGACCAAGCGCACCAACTACTACCGCCATGACGCTCTGGGCCAACCGAAGCCGTATCTGTCGTTCAAGTTCGATCCCGCCCAGGTGCCCGGCTTGCCCGAGCCGAAACCGATGTTCGAGATCTGGGTCTATTCGCCGCGCGTCGAGGGCGTCCATCTGCGAGGCGGGCGCGTCGCGCGCGGCGGCCTGCGCTGGTCTGATCGGCGCGAGGATTTCCGCACGGAAGTGCTCGGCCTGATGAAGGCGCAGATGGTGAAGAACGTGGTGATCGTGCCGGTCGGCTCGAAGGGCGGCTTCGTCGTCAAGAATCCGCCGCCGCAGAGCGAGCGCGATGCGTGGATGCGCGAAGGCGTCGCGTGCTATCAGACCTTTCTGCGCGGCTTGCTCGACGTGACCGACAATCTGGCGAGCACCGACGTCGTGCCACCGCCCGACGTGGTGCGCCACGATCCCGACGACCCGTATCTGGTCGTCGCCGCCGACAAGGGCACGGCCACGTTTTCCGACTACGCTAATGCGATCTCGCAGGAATACGGTTTCTGGCTCGACGACGCGTTCGCGTCGGGCGGCTCGGTCGGCTATGACCACAAGAAGATGGGCATCACCGCGCGCGGCGCGTGGGAGTCGGTCAAGCGGCACTTCCGCGAAATCGGCGTCGACACGCAGAGCGAGGACTTCACGGTGGTCGGTGTCGGCGACATGTCGGGCGACGTGTTCGGCAACGGCATGCTGCTGTCGCCCCATATCAAGCTGCTCGCCGCGTTCGATCACCGCCATATCTTTCTCGATCCGAATCCCGATCCCGCGGCGAGCATGGCGGAGCGCGCGCGGCTCTTCATGCTCGACCGTTCGAGCTGGGCCGATTACGATCCGTCGCTGATCTCGGCCGGCGGCGGCGTGTTCCCGCGCAGCGCGAAGACGATTCCGCTATCGACGGCGGTGCAGGCGGCGCTCGGGATCAGCGCGGCGGCGCTCTCGCCGGCCGAGCTGATGCGCGTGATTCTGCAGGCGCCGGTCGATCTGCTTTACAACGGCGGCATCGGCACCTATGCGAAGGCGAGCCGCGAGACCAATCAGCAGGCGGGCGATCGCGCGAACGACGCGATCCGCGTGAACGGCGCGGATCTGCGCTGCAAGGTCGTGGCCGAGGGCGGCAATCTCGGCTTGACGCAACTCGGGCGCATCGAGTTCGCGCAGCGCGGCGGCCGCATCAATACCGATGCGATCGATAATTCGGCCGGTGTCGATTGCTCGGATCACGAGGTCAACATCAAGATTCTGCTGGGCCTCGTCGTCGCCGACGGCGAGATGACGGAGAAGCAGCGCAATGCGTTGCTTGCCGAAATGACCGACGAAGTCGGTCTGCTCGTGCTGACGGACAACTACTATCAGACCCAGGCTTTGTCGATCGCGGGCCGTTTTGGCGTGGAGCTGCTCGATGCCGAAGCGCGCCTGATGCGCTATCTGGAGAAGGCGGGGCGGCTCAATCGCGTGATCGAGTTTCTGCCCACCGACGAGGACATCGCCGAGCGCGCGGCCGCGAAGCAGGGACTGACGACACCCGAGCGCGCGGTGCTGCTCGCGTACAGCAAGATGTGGCTCTATGACGCGCTGCTCGAATCGTCGATGCCGGAAGACCCGCTCGTCAGCGATATGTTGATCGAGTACTTTCCGAAACCTCTGCGGCAGCGTTTCCGCGAACCGATGCAGCGCCATCCGCTGCGCCGTGAAATCCTCGCGACGCATCTGACCAATGCGCTCGTGAATCGCGTCGGCTGCGAGTTCATGCATCGGCTGATGGAGGAGACCGATGCACAGCCCGGCGACATCGTGCGCGCGTGCATCATGGCGCGCGACGTGTTCGATCTCGATCAGATCTGGCGCAGCATCGACGCGCTCGACAACCGCGTTCCCGACGACGTGCAGGCACGCATGTTCGCGGAGGTCGCGCGGCTCGTCGAACGTTCGGCGCTGTGGTTCCTGCGGCATCTGCAAACGGGCGCGGCCGGCGACGACGTGACCGGCCTGCTCGCGCGCTGTCGCGACGCCGCGCAGCGTCTCGCGCCACAATGGCCGGCGCTGTTGCCTGGCGCGGACCTCGAAGCGTTGTCGGAGCGGCAACGGGTGTTCGTCGATGCGGGTGTCGATAGCGATCTCGCGGTGCGGATCGCGAGCGGCGAGGTGTCGGCCGCTCTGCTCGATATCGCCGAAGTCGCGTCGACGTGCGGGCGCAATCTCGAACAGGTCGCGGGCGTCTACTTCGCGCTCGGCACGCTGCTGAATTACAGCTGGATCAGCGAGCGCGCCGCCTCGTTGCCGGCGCCGACGCATTGGGACATGCTCGCGCGCGCATCGGCGCTCGCCGAACTCGCGCGGCTCAAGCGCGCGCTGACCACGAGCGCATTGGCCGGCGCGACCGATGCATCGACGCCCGATTCGCTGGTGCAAGCGTGGCGCGACAAACGCGCGGCACAGCTCGAGCGTTATACGCGTCTGCTCACCGATCTGCGCGCGACGGGCGGCGCGAGTCTTTCGGTGCTGCTGGTTGTCGTGCGGGAGATGGCGGCGCTAGAGAGGGCGTGAGCCGCACGAATGGTGCAAAGGACGCCTGGGGAACTGGCGGCACGACGGCACATCAGGTCCGATTCCTGCGACCGGGTGTGTCGTTGTCATCCATAATATCGAGTACTTGCCGATCACTGCGCTCGTGCAATACCCAACAATACCCAGCCCGCTCACCGACCCCCGCCAGCAGATGAAAGAAGAATCGCCGAAAGCCATTTTCTACGCACTCGCCGCCAACCTCGGCATCGCCGTCTGCAAGTTCGCCGCGGCGGCGTTCACCGGCTCCGGATCGATGTTCGCCGAAGCGATTCACTCCACCGCCGACTGCGGCAATCAACTGCTGCTGCTATTCGGACTGCGCGAAGCGCGCAAGCCGGTGAGCCCTTTGCATCCGATGGGCAGCGGCCGCGAAATCAACTTCTATTCGCTGCTGGTTGCGTTGCTGCTGTTTTTCGTCGGCGGTGCGTTTTCGGTGTATGAGGGCGTGCATCGACTGATTGCGCGCGAGCCGTTGCAATATGCGTTCGTCGCGTTGGCGGTGCTCGGTGTGTCGGTGGTGCTCGAATCGCTATCGTTGTGGGGCGCGGTCAAGGAGATCCGCAAGACGCATCCGGATAAAAATCTGTGGCACTGGTTTCGCGAGACGCGCGAATCGGATCTGCTGGTCGTGGCCGGCGAAGATATCGCCGCGCTATTCGGTCTCGCGATCGCCTTCGTCGCGGTGCTATCGACGATGGTGACTGGCAGCCCCGTGTATGACGCGCTCGGCTCGGTGGGGATCGGTTTTCTGCTGATGACGATCGCGTTGCTCGTCGCGCGGGAAGTGAAGTCGATGCTCGTCGGCGAATCGGCGAGCCCGGAAGTGCGCAGCGCCATCGACGCGCATCTGCGCGCGCGTCCCGAGATTCGCGGCATCATCAACCTGATCACGCTGCAGTGGGGGCGTCACGTGGTGGTGGCGGTGCAGGCGGAAATGATCGACTACGCGAGCGGCCGCGCGATGGTCGATGCGATCAACGTCATCGAGGCCGATCTGCAGGCCACGTTTCCTCAGGTGCGCTGGGTGTTCTTCGAACCGGATGTGCCGCGCAATTAAAGAAGACTTCTCCACTCGGGCATGAATCGGGTCCATGAACCCCGCGGACGAGAGGAGGCGAGCGGAGGCGAAGCGACGTGCGCTGCGATCGCGGGTCATTCCGCCCGTCCCGGCTGGATGCCAGTGCGCTTCACAGCGTTTATTTGAACCCCGCCACCGCATGCGGCACATACAGTTCTTCGAGCCGGCGAACTTCGTCGTCACTGAGCTTCAACGAGAGCGCCGCAACCGCATCGTCGAGATGATGCAGTTTGGTAGCACCGACAATCGGCGCGGTAATCGGCTTCTTCTGCAGCACCCACGCTAGCGCAACCTGCGCGCGCGGCACGCCGCGCTCTTTCGCGATCTCGCTGACCCGCTCGACGATACGCCGATCTGCTTCCTGCGTGTGCGCGTACAGCGTGCGGCCGAATTCATCGGTTTCCGAGCGCGCGCTTTCGGTGTCCCAGTCGCGCGTCAAGCGTCCGCGGGCAAGCGGACTCCACGGAATCACGCCGATGCCTTCGCTTTCGCACAGCGGCAGCATTTCGCGCTCTTCCTCGCGGTACAGCAGATTCACGTAGTTCTGCATCGTCACGAAGCGCGTCCAGCCATTGCGCTCGGCCACCTGCAGCGCCTTGGCAAACTGCCATGCGTACATCGACGACGCGCCGAGATAGCGCGCCTTGCCGGCTTTCACGACATCGTGCAGCGCTTCCATCGTTTCTTCGATTGGCGTGCCGTAGTCCCAGCGATGGATCTGATACAGGTCGACATAGTCGGTACCGAGCCGCCGCAGGCTGTTATCGATCTCCGCCATGATCGCCTTGCGCGACAGCCCCGCGCCGTTCGGGCCCGGATGCATGCGGCTATTGACCTTGGTGGCGAGCACGATCTCATCGCGCTTCGCAAAGTCCTTCAGCGCACGGCCGACGATTTCCTCGCTGGTGCCGTCCGAATAGACGTTGGCCGTGTCGAAGAAGTTGATGCCGTGATCGAGCGCCTGCTTGATGAAAGGCCGCGCGGCTTCGTCGTCGAGCGACCAGGGGTGCGTGCCGCGCGAGGGTACGCCATAACTCATACAGCCGAGACAGAGACGCGATACATCGAGGCCGGTGCGGCCGAGTTTCACATAATCCATCGTGTTGCTCCTATAGTGAAGCGCACAAACCCGCTGCGAGGGAAGGAAGTTCGATTATAGGGAAACGACGGCAAGCGAGTCGTCACGGGCCGCACCGCTTTCGATCGCTTCAATGCGAATGCGCCCGCGAAGCCACTTCGCGGGCGCATGACGGCGAGTGCCGTGAACCAACGCTCAATTCCGTACCGGGCGATACGGTGTCCACACGGGCGTGTCGGTATTCCAGTTGTCGAGTTCCGATGGTGTCATGATGTGCTCCTTGATGAAGAGGCGCGCAGTTTTGCGCCGCAAGCGCGCCGGGTTCTGAATCAACTACTTCTAACTCGTTACTGGCCCTTCGCAATGCGCGTCACTTCGCCGTTCGTTCCTTCCTGCAACGCGATGCGCGCGGCTTGCGTCTGGCCGATCAGGCCTTTGTCCGGATACGAGGTGCGATTCAGTGAGGGCAGCGAGCCGTCGCGATACGCTGCGACCAGTTCGGCCTTGACCTCGGCGCGTGTCTTCGTGCTCGCGGCCGGCGCCGGTTGCGTGTCATACGTTCCCGCGCGGCCGATACCGCCGCCGCCTTGCGCAAATGCCGGAACGCTGACGAGCAGCGACAGAGCGAGGCCCGCCAACAGATTGCGTTTCATGATTCACTCCTGTCGATTCATTGGCAGCGCGATGGCGCTGCGACAGGGTGAAATGTAGACGTCGACGCGGTGTGGATAAATCGCGGTTTTGCGAAATGAATTGTCGCGATTCAGGAACAATCGCGAGCGAGGCTTCACCGGGGCCGTGCGATTGCACGGTTGCCGCGGCATTGGCGCCGCGGCTGGAATTCACTGTTTCACTTCCCGTACTTCATGCGACCCATTCGGTCATCACCGGCGTGTCGAGCGCCGGCGCGGACTCGCGCTGCTCGAATGTGCGCTTCGTGCAGGTGGCGTCGAGAGTGCCGCGTCCGCTCAGCAATGGGCAACGATCGAACAGCTCCGCGATCCAGTCTACGAAAACGCGGACTTTCGGCGACAGATGACGACTGTGCGGATAGACTGCCGAAATCGGCATCGGCAAGGGTTTCAAGTCCGGCAGTACTTCGACGAGCTGACCCGAGCCCAGATGCGGCAGCACCATGAAGCGCGCCGGCTGAATCAGGCCGAAGCCTTCGAGTCCGCAGGTCACGTAGGCATCCGCGTCGTTGACCGACACGATGCTTTTCATCTTCACTTCCACTTCGTTGCCGTTCACCAGGAACGCCCAGTCGAGCGTGCGTCCCGTGCGGCTCGAGAAGTAGTTGACGGCTTTGTGATTGTCGAGATCTTCGAGCGAAGCGGGCACGCCCGCGCGCTTGATGTAGTCGGGCGACGCGCAGGTCACGCCCTCGAACAGACCGATGCGGCGCGCGACCAGCGACGAATCCTGCAACGCGCCGACACGCACCACGCAATCGACACCTTCTTGCAGCAGATCGACGGGCCGGTCGGTCAGGCCCAGTTGCAGATCGATGTCCGGATAGCGCGTGTGGAATTCGCACAGCGACGGAATGACGAGCAGACGGCCAATCGAGCCCGGCATGTCGATGCGTAGCTTGCCGTGCGGCTTCTTGTTGCCGCTCTGGAAACTCGCCTCGGTCTCTTCGACGTCCGCAAGGATGCGCACGCAGCGCTCGTAGTACGCGGCGCCATCGGGCGTCAGCGACAGACGGCGGGTGGTCCGGTGCATCAGCCGCGTGCCGAGAAACGCTTCGAGGTTCTGAATAATCGTAGTAACCGATGCGCGCGGCAGGTCGAGCGTTTCCGCTGCGCGGGTAAAGCTGTTGGTGTCGACGACGCGCGTGAACACTTGCATGGCCTGAAGCCGGTCCATTGCAAACCTCCAGAAGGGGCTGGTGCACAGGCGGGAATGGAGTCCGCGAAAACAATCACAACGGGATTGTTCAAAGGCACCGAATTGTGTTGCCGGATTATAGGCATTTATTTGCGAGTCTGCCGAACCCACAATTCGCACCATTGAAGTTCTATGCGCATTTGCGCGGCTCGACATGGATGCATTCAAATCGCCGTACCCGCCTTTTTCCACCGGCGTTTCCGCCGAAGACACTGGCGCTGAGGCCAATGACGCAACGCTTGAAGTCACCGACGTGGATATCGATGGGTACGCTCAACCCATTACGTTGCGCCTGTATCGGCTGACGAAAAAAACCGCGTTGCCGGTGCTGCTTTATTTTCACGGCGGCGGTTTTACGAAGGGTTCGATCGAGTGCGCGGACTTCGCCGCGCGGTATTTCGCAGAACACTTACCGGCGCTCGTGGTGTCGGTCGGTTATTCGCTCGCGCCGCGGTTTCCGTTTCCAGCCGCGCCGGAAGACGCGCATCGCGCGGCGCTGTGGGTGCAGACGCGGGCGCGGGCGTTTGGTGGCAATAGCAGAAAGATCGGCGTGGCGGGCCATGACGCGGGCGGCCAACTCGCCAATTGTCTCGCGTTCATCGCGCGCGATCGTGGCGACGTGCCGATCAGCGCGCAGGCGCTGTTCGGCCCGATGCTGGATCCGAGCCTGACGCGGCTCGGCGACGAGCAGCGGCTCGGCTCGGACATCACCGCGCGCGAGTGCGCCGCGTGTTATCGCGCGTATCTGCCGCAAGCGTCTCAGCGCATGCATCCGTATGCGGCGCCGCTCGAATCGTCGCGGCTCGCCGGCTTGCCGGCCACGCTGATCGCGACCGCGCAGAACGACGTGCTGCACGTCGAGGCCGAGAAGTATGCAAGCAATCTGATCGACGCGGGCGTGCAGACCCAGGTGGTGCGCTTTCCGAGCGTGTCGCACGCGGCGCTCGCCGATCATCCGCCCGCTTTGCAGGAAGCGGTGCGCTTTTTCCAGTGGCGCTTCGACGCGCGCGCTCATCGATAAACAGAAATTCAATCAACGATACCGGGAGCTACACATGACTATCCTTCCTCTTTCCCGCCGCCGCGTGGCGTTAGCCGCCGTGGTCGTCGTCGTCCTTGCCGGGCTTGGCACGTTCGGCGCGATTCGTGTCGATGCGAGCTCGCCGGCCGCACCCACCATCGTGCCGGAAGTAGACGTGGCGACCGTCGTGCAGAAGACGATCACCGACTGGCAGTCCTATTCGGGGCGTCTCGAAGCCGTGCAGAAAGTGGACGTGCGTTCGCAGGTGCCGGGCACGATCGTGTCAGTCAACTTCAAGGACGGCGCGCTCGTGAAGCAGGGCGACACGCTGTTCGTGATCGATCCGCGTCCGTACGCGGCCGAAGTCGATCGCGCGCAAGCGCAGCTCGCGGCCGCGCAGGCGCGCACCGGCTACACGCAAAGCGACTGGGAACGCGCGCAACGGCTGATCGTCGACAACGCGATCGCCAAACGCGACTACGACGAGAAGCAGAACGCCGCGCGCGAGGCGAGCGCGAACCTGAAGGCCGCACAAGCCGCGCTGGAAACCGCGCGCATCAATCTCGGCTACACGAAGATCGTCGCGCCGGTGTCGGGCCGCGTGTCGCGCGCGGAGATCACGGTCGGTAACGTGGTGGCGGCGGGCGCCAGTTCGGTGCCGCTGACGACGCTCGTGTCGGTGTCGCCGATCTACGCGTCGTTCGACGCGGACGAGCAGACCTACCTGCAATACCTGAGCCGCGCGAAGGACGGCAGCAAGGTGCCGGTCGAACTCGGTCTCGCCGATGAATCCGGCTACTCGCGCAGCGGCACGATCGAGTCGGTCGACAACCGGCTCGACACGTCGTCGGGCACGATCCGCGTGCGCGCGAAGTTCGACAACGCGGACGGCGCGCTGATTCCGGGCCTCTACGCGCGCATCAAGGTTGGGGGCAGCGCACCGCATCCGGCGCTGTTGATCGACGATGCCGCGGTCGGCACCGACCAGGACAAGAAGTTCGTGCTGGTCGTCGATCAGGGCAATCACGTCGTTTATCGCGGGATCACGACGGGTTCGATGCAAGGCAATCTGCGCGTCGTCAAGGACGGCCTGAAGCCGGGCGATCGGATCGTCGTCAACGGCGTTCAGCGCGTGCGTCCAGGCGACATGGTGCGCGCGCACATGGTGCCGATGACGACCGACGACGACCCGAACAGCGCAGCGCTCGCGCAGTCGCGTGCCAAGGCCGAGGCCGGCGCGAAAGGCAATTCGTGAGCCGCATGCTCCAACGCGCATGCTCCAACGTTAAGAGCTTCCAATGAACATATCCAAATTCTTCATCGATCGCCCGATCTTCGCAGGCGTGCTATCGGTATTGATCCTGCTCGGGGGCATCATCTCGCTGTTCAAGCTGCCCATTTCCGAGTATCCGGAAGTGGTGCCGCCTTCGGTGGTGGTGCACGCGCAGTATCCGGGCGCGAATCCGAAGGTGATCGCCGAAGCGGTCGCCGCGCCGCTCGAAGAGCAGATCAATGGTGTCGAGAACATGTTGTACATGCAGTCGCAGGCCAATAGCGACGGCAATCTGACGCTGACCGTCACGTTCAAGCTCGGCACCAATCCCGACCTCGCGACGCAGCTCGTGCAGAACCGCGTCAATCAGGCGCTGCCGCGTCTGCCGGAAGACGTGCAGCGGCTCGGCGTGACGACGATCAAGAGTTCGCCGACGCTGACGATGGTCGTGCACCTGATCTCGCCGAACGATCGCTACGACATGACGTATCTGCGCAATTACGCGCTGCTCAACGTGAAGGATCGGCTCGCGCGGATTCAGGGCGTCGGCGAAGTGCAACTGTGGGGCTCGGGCGATTACGCAATGCGTATCTGGCTCGATCCGCAGAAAGTCGCGCAGCGCGGTCTCACGGCGACCGAAGTCGTCAACGCGATCCGCGAGCAGAACATCCAGGTCGCGGCCGGTGTGATCGGTGCGTCGCCGTCGGTGCCGGGCACGCAGTTGCAGTTGTCGGTGAATGCGCGCGGCCGTTTGAAGACCGAGGGCGAATTCGGCGACATCATCGTGAAGACCACGCCCGACGGCGGCGTGACCTATCTGCGCGATATTGCCCGGATCGAGCTCGCGGCGTCGGAATATGGCCTGCGTTCGCTGCTCGACAATAAGCCCGCGGTTGCGCTCGCGATCAATCAGGCGCCGGGTGCGAACTCGCTCGCGATTTCAGAGCAGGTGCGCGCGGCGATGAAGGAACTCGCCGAAGACATGCCGGCCGGCGTCGAATACCGGATCGTCTACGACCCGACGCAGTTCGTGCGTTCGAGTATCGAGGCGGTGATCCATACGCTGCTCGAAGCGATCGCGCTGGTCGTGATCGTCGTGATCGTGTTCCTGCAGACGTGGCGCGCGTCGATCATTCCGTTGATCGCGGTGCCGGTGTCGATCGTCGGCACGTTCTCGCTGCTGCTTGCGTTCGGCTTCTCGATCAACGCGTTGTCGCTGTTCGGCATGGTGCTCGCGATCGGTATCGTGGTCGACGATGCGATCGTCGTGGTGGAGAACGTCGAGCGCAACATCGAAAGCGGGCTCAGTGCGCGCGATGCGACCTACAAGGCGATGCGCGAAGTGAGTGGGCCGATCATCGCGATCGCGCTGACGCTCGTCGCCGTGTTCGTGCCGCTCGCGTTCATGACGGGTCTCACGGGCCAGTTCTACAAGCAGTTCGCGATGACCATCGCGATCTCGACGGTGATCTCGGCGTTCAATTCGCTGACGCTGTCGCCGGCGTTGTCCGCGCTGCTGCTGCGCAGCCACGGCGAGAAGGAAGACTGGCTGACGCATGTGATGAACCGTGTGCTCGGCGGCTTCTTCAAGCGTTTCAACAAGGTCTTTCATCGCGGTTCGGAAGCCTACGGCCGCGGCGTGACCGGCGTGCTGAGCCGCAAGGGCGCGATGCTCGCGGTGTACGCGATCCTCGTCGGTGCAACCGTATTGGTGGCGCGGGTCGTGCCGGGCGGCTTCGTGCCCGCGCAGGACAAGGAGTATCTGATCGCGTTCGCGCAGTTGCCGAACGGTGCGTCGCTCGATCGCACGGAGAAGGTGATCCGCGATATGAGCGCGATCGCGCTGAAGCAGCCGGGCGTCGAAAGCGCGGTGGCCTTCCCTGGTCTGTCGGTGAATGGCTTCACGAATAGTTCGAGCGCGGGCATCGTGTTCGTCACGCTGAAGCCGTTCAAGGAGCGCGGCAACAAGAAGCTCTCGGCAGGCGCGATTGCCGGTGCGCTGAACCAGCAGTACGGCGCGATCAAGGACTCGTTCGTCGCGGTGTTCCCGCCGCCGCCGGTGCTCGGGCTCGGCACACTCGGCGGCTTCAAGATGCAGCTCGAAGATCACGGCGCGCTCGGTTACGCGGAACTCAACAAGGCTGCCGAAGCATTCGTGAAGCGCGCGGCGCAAACGCCCGAACTTGGGCCGACCTTTTCCAGCTATCAGATCAACGTGCCGCAGCTGAACGTCGATCTCGATCGCGTGAAGGCGAAGCAGCTCGGCGTGCCGGTCACGGACGTGTTCGACACGATGCAGATCTATCTGGGCTCGCTGTACGTGAACGACTTCAACCGCTTCGGTCGCGTGTATCAGGTGCGCGTGCAGGCGGATGCGCCGTTCCGTCAACGCGCCGACGACATCCTGCAACTGAAGACGCGCAACGCGGCGGGCGAGATGGTGCCGTTGTCATCGCTCGTCACGGTGACGCCGACCTACGGACCGGAGATGGTGGTGCGCTACAACGGCTACACGGCGGCCGACATCAACGGCGGCCCAGCGCCCGGCTTTTCGTCGGGACAGGCGCAGGCCGCGGCCGAACGCGTGGCCGCCGAGGTGCTGCCGCGCGGCGTGAAGCTCGAGTGGACCGACCTCACGTATCAGCAGATCCTCGCCGGCAACGCGGGCATGTGGGTGTTCCCGATCAGCGTGCTGCTGGTGTTCCTCGTGCTCGCCGCGCTGTACGAAAGCCTGACGCTGCCGCTGGCCGTGATCCTGATCGTGCCGATGAGCGTGCTGTCTGCGCTGACCGGCGTGTGGCTCACCGGTGGCGACAACAACATCTTCACGCAGATCGGTTTGATGGTACTGGTGGGCTTGTCCGCGAAGAACGCGATCCTGATCGTCGAGTTTGCGCGTGAGCTCGAACACGACGGACGCAGTCCGCTGCAGGCCGCGATCGAAGCGAGCCGTCTGCGTCTGCGGCCGATTCTGATGACGTCGATCGCCTTCATCATGGGCGTGGTGCCGCTGGTGTTGTCGAGCGGCGCGGGCTCGGAGATGCGTCACGCGATGGGCGTCGCGGTGTTCTTCGGCATGCTCGGCGTCACGCTGTTCGGCCTGATGCTGACGCCGGTGTTCTATGTGGTGCTGCGTTCGCTCGCGGGCGGGACGATTCACGTCGCGCAGAAAGATGCGCCGCGCTACGGCGCGCCCGTTACGGACGCCTGAGGAGAAAACAACAATGAAACGCTATGAATCTCGCTTTGTATCTTTGCGCGGATGGGGCCGCGCGGCCGCGAGCGGTTTGCTGATCGCGCTGCTGGCCGCTTGTTCGGTCGAGCCGACGTACAAGCGGCCCGACGTCGATACGCCGGCGGCGTTCAAGGAAGCGCCGGCGATGGCGACGTCGGCGGCGTCGAGCGTGGCGGCTGGTTCGGCCGCGCCGGCGCAAAACACCGGCACGTGGAAGCCGGCCCAGCCCGCCGACGACGCCCTGCGTGGCGAATGGTGGAAGGTGTTCGGCGACCCGCAACTCGACGCGCTCGAAGAGCAGGCCGCCGCCGCGAACCAGGACCTGAAGGCCGCAGCCGCGCGCGTGCAGCAGGCGCGCGCGGTCACGCAGGCGGCGAAGTCCGACTGGTTCCCGAAGCTCGACGCGGGCTTCGGCCCGACCCGGGAGCGTGCGTCGGCGGCGTCGCAATTCCTGCCGGACAGCGCGGGCGGCACGACCGGCACGATCTGGCGCGCGCAGGTCGGCGCGTCGTATGAGGCGGATCTGTTCGGGCGGGTCAGCTCGAACGTGAACGCGTCGCGCTCGGACGAGCAGCAGAGCGAAGCGCTGTTTCGCTCGGTGCAACTGTCGTTGCAGGCCGACGTCGCGCAGAACTACTTCCAGTTGCGCGAGCTCGACACCGACCAGGATCTGTATCGCCGCACCGTCGCGTTGCGCGAGGACACGCTGAAGCTCGTCGAGCGGCGCTTCAAGGAAGGCGATATCAGCGAGCTGGATCTGTCGCGCTCGCGTAACGAGCTCGCGAGCGCGCGTGCCGATGCGGTCGGCGTGGCGCGGCAACGGGCGGCCTCGGAGCATAGCCTCGCGATTCTGCTCGGCAAGCCGCCCGCGGATTTCTCGTTCGCGGAACAACCGCTCGCGCCGGTGGCGGTTCGCGTGCCGCCGGGTTTGCCGTCGGCGCTGCTCGAACGCAGGCCGGACATCGCGGCAGCCGAACGCGCGATGCAGGCAGCGAATGCGCGCGTCGGGCTCGCGAAGTCGGCGTTCTTCCCGAAGCTCGACATCACGGGCGCGTTCGGCTTTGAATCGGCGACGCTCGGCGATCTGTTCATGTGGTCGAGCCGCGCGTTCATCCTCGGTCCGTTCGCGGGTACCGCGCTGACGGTGCCGATCTTCGACGGCGGCCGCCGCAAGGCCAATCTCGCGCAGGCCCGTTCGAAGTACGACGAGGACGTCGCGCAATATCGCCAGCAGGTGCTCGTGGCGTTCCGTGAAGTCGAGGACAATCTTGCCGATCTGCGCTTGCTCGACGATCAGATGCGCGAGCAGAACGACGCGGTCGATGCGTCGCAGCGCGCCGCGCATCTGTCGAGCACGCAGTACACGGAGGGCGCGGTCAGCTATCTCGACGTGATCGATGGCGAGCGGCAGGTGCTGCAGTCGCAATTGCAGGCGAGCCATCTGGCGGGCACGCAGGCGGTCGCGACCGTGAATCTGATTCGCGCGCTCGGTGGCGGTTGGGGCGATGTGAGGGCGGGGGATACGGCGGTGGGGGCGGCGCCGGTGCCGGTTGGTGCTTCCGGCGGCGCGGCGGCTTCGCTGGCTGCGGCTTCCGGCTCTGCGGCCGGTGCCGCATCGGTTTCAGCGCAGCAGCAGGTGGCGAAGCGCTGAATTCCTAAGCCTGTTGGCAAGCGCTTCATCGACCTCATCAACGACGCTTGGCATTCTCGGCGCGACGGTGATGCCGCATAACCTGTATCTGCACTCGTCGATCGTGCAGACCCGCGCGGTGAAGCGCGATCCGGCCAGCATCCGCTCGGCGATCGGCATGTCACGCATCGACACGATCGCATCGCTCGTGATCGCGGCGCTGATCAACATGGCGATCCTGATTCTCGCGGCCGCCGCGTTTTACGCGACGGGCCACGACCAGGTCACGCAGATCGAGGACGCCTACCGGCTGCTAGCGCCGATCGTCGGCACCGGCTTCGCCGCCTTCCTGTTCGCGATCACGCTGCTCGCGTCGGGACAAAGCTCGACGTTCACCGGTACGGTGGCGGGGCAGGTCATCATGGAAGGCTTCCTGAAAATGAAGATTCCGTGCTGGCAGCGGCGCTTCATCACGCGAGCGCTCGCGCTGTATCCGCTGATCCGCATGACTAGCGACCGATCGCTGATAGGCGAATTCGCCAACACGCTGCCGACGCGCCTGCTCGTGTGGACGCTGTTTGTTGCGATCAGTGCGGCGAATCTGTGGCTCGTTGCCCAGACGGTGGGGCTGGCCGGTTGATCTGAACGACCGGTATTCGGCACGCCGGTCTGCCCGGCGCGAAGGCGAAAAAAATCCGCGCAGTTCAATCACTGCGCGGAATCATGTGAGCTTCGGTTTGAATCGGGTCGAGCGCGTCTCGCGACGGCGAATCGATCGGTCAAGCGGCCTGCGCGACCTGCGCCGCATCGAGCGCTTCCCGGCGCGCGGCTGCTGCCTTCTTCGTCTTGCCGGCACGCGACGGCGGCTGGCAGGCGCCGCACACGACGTTGTGCTGCAGGTCGTGCTTGTGCGCGACGAACTTGCCGGTACAGCGGCAGCATCTGGTCAACTGCAGGATGTCGGCGTCGAAGAAACGCACGAGCGTCCACGCGCGCGTCAGATCGAGCACCGGCTCGGTTTCGCTGTGCTGACAGTGTTCGAGATACAGCCGATAGCCCTTGGTCAGCGCATCCAGATGCGAGCAGCGCGCTTCGTTCTTGAGGAACAGGTACGTGTTGTAGAACAGCGACGCGTGAATGTTCGCGAGCCACGTCATGTACCAGTCCGCCGAGAACGGCAGCATGCCCTTGGGCGGCGATACGCCCTTGACCTCGCGATACAGGCGGATCATACGGTCGCGCGACAGCGTCAACTCGCTCTCGAGCACCTGCATGCGGGCGCCGAGTTCGATCAGTGCGATCGCGCGAAATACTTCCTGTGCATCTTCGGTCAGGCTTCGCTTGAGCATTGCAGTCACCTCGATCAGGCAAATTGCTCGGCGGGCTGGCCTGCAAGCAGGATCGCCGTGTGGGTCGGTGCAACTGCGGTGTGCTTCGTCGTTTGCGTCAACGCCGACAGCATCGCGTGGTCGTTGAAGCGGAAGAAGCACAAAAGCTGGTCGGAAGCGGCCAGCTTGACGATTTGCGCGAGCGACAGCCCGGCAAGCAAGTCAGCCAGTTCCGACGATAGTCCCAGCCGGAACATTCCGACCGGTTTGTCCTCGCGCAACATGCGTTGCGCGAGCATGATGTAAGACAAGTTGATCTCGCGGATTGAATCCAGCGTCTCGCTGCTACGGTCCATTTTGTCTGTTTCCGAAGCCCCGAATTACTATGTCGGCTTTGCGCCGTTATGTCTTTTCTGCCTCGCCGGCAACGTGGCCTCCGGCTACATGTTGCTACTTGCTACAGACAGCGAACATTTGATACAAGACGTTACATTTAGTAACAGCTCGGGACGAATTGTATGAAGGCTAAAAGCAGAAATCAATCCCTTCTCAAAAAAATATCTCAAAAAACTACATCATTTTTCGGTAAGTTTTTCACGCCATTGTAATGAATGATGCCAAGTGAATTTATAGCCTTTCGACACTGGCCTCTATTCCATGAAAACCCTTGCTGGATGGGCATCCTACGCGACTGTCCGAGACGTGCGTCCGCACCGCGCGGCGATCGGTAAATTTGTTTTGGATTAGAAAGGAACAGAAAGCGATGGAATGGACGGTAATAAATACTCGCGCTGGGTGGCGCGTGAGGGGCGGATGGAGCCTGTAACCGTATGAAGCGTCCCCCGTTACAAACTACGCAAACGAGGGCCGGATTTGTAACGGCTCGATGAGGATGGGCAGCCGGTCTGGCGCACGCGTGCGACCCCGAGACCGAACAGCGGTCGCAGACGCGTACCGATCACGTTGCGGACGGAGGCTGCGAGAAGCCAGTGCCGTGCAGGCTGCCTGACATGATGTCGGTGCAATAGGACGACATTACAACGTTGACGAGGCGCCGGGAATGGCCGCAAGGAGGCGTTGTCAATGATTCCCGGGGGCGCTATGCGAGGAATCGCGCCATCAGATCCTCGTCATGGAACACCCCGTCGACGTTCAAGGCGCCGACTTCGCACCCATATTTGCGAAAGCCGAGCGATTCATACAGCCTGCGCGCCGCGTCGTTGCGGCTACCCACGGTCAGCTGCACCTGTCGCAAACCGACGACGCGCGCCGCGCGCGTCAGCAACTCGCCGAGCAGCGCGCGCCCGACCCCACGACCAGCCGCTTCCTGTGCGACATACATGCCGACCACGTTCGCCTTGTGCCGCTCCTTGTGGGCTTTATTGCGCAGCAGACCGACGACGCCGATCAGCGGAGCGTCGGCCGACGCATACGCGCCAAGCAGAAACGTGCCTTCCGTCTCCGAGCCCTGCAGTGTCGCGTCATGCTGCCCGGCGCCTTTCGCCAGCGCTTCGTCGTGGCTTTGTCCGAACGAAGCGGGGTGCGCCTTCAGCCCGCGCAGACGAAGCTGGAAATAGGCGTCCCGGTCGGCGGGTCCGAGTTGGCGGATCAGCAGGGTGTCGGCGTTGACGGACATCTCGCTTATTCGTGGTGAGTGGAGTGGAGGTACGCGAGCGGCTAGCCGCGCTGGTGTTCGGCAAATTCGCGCAGCGCCGACGCGGTTTGCTGATCCGCCGGAAAGAACGCCTCGATGGCGAGTTCCGACAGCGTAACGTCCACGGGCGTGCCGAACACCGTGGTGGTGCTGAAAAACGACAGCACGCCAAGCGGCGTACGCAGCCGCAATGGCACGGCGATCTGGTTGAGGACTGCATCGTCCAGCGTCGAGGCGTCTGCATCCGGCGGCGCGGGGTAGCCGGCCAGTTCGTCGCGTAGTGCGCTCAGCGTGTCGTCGCCGCTGACGTCGATCTGCCGTTGCAGGCGGCCCAGCACATGCTCGCGCCACGCATGCCAGTTGACGATCGACGCCGCAATGCCTTGCGGATGCAGACTCAGGCGCAGTGCGTTGACCGGTGGCTTCAACAGTTCGGGACTCGCGCCGCTCAACAACGGCGCAATCGCATTGTTGGTCGCGACGATGGTCCAGTGCCGGTCGATCGCGAGGGCCGGGTAGGGCTCATGTCCTTTGAGCACCAGTTCGACGGCTTCGCGTGCGGCGGCGAGCTGCGGGTCGGAGAGGGGACGTTCGCGAAACAGCGGCGCGTAACCGGCCGCGACGAGCAGAGCATTGCGCGCGCGCAACGGCACGTCGAGGCGCTCGGCGAGATGCATGACCATTTCCCGGCTCGGTAGCGCGCGCCCCGATTCGACAAAACTCAGATGGCGGGTCGAAATGTCAGCCTCCGTGGCGAGCAGCAACTGACTCATGCGCCGCCGCTGCCGCCATTCGCGGAGAAGTTCGCCGACCGCCCGAGTGCCGATCGGCGCGGATGATGGAGCCGCTTGTGCAATAGAGAGTGTGTTCATGCCACCGATCATAGTCAAAGCGTGCAAGCAATCGATTACCTGAGAGGTAATGCCCCGCCAATTTCAGTCAACGAGACGCGTGCCCGGCTCAGGCGGCAGCCAGGCGCAACGGCACGGCGGTGAATTTGACGCCGATCGCACTCGCCAGTTTGAGGACCGTGTCCATGCGTGGCTTGGAGCCGGGCGCGAGTGTCTTGTAGAGGCTTTCGCGGCCCAGGCCCGTTGCCGCGGCGATCTTCGTGATGCCGCGTGCCTTGGCGATATCCGCGATGGCGGCGAGCAGCAGATCGGAGTCGCCTTCGTCGAGGGCGGCGTTCAGATAGGCCGCGACCATTTCGTCGTTGTCGAGGTACTTCGATGCATCGAAGCGTGCCGTTTTGATCTTGCTCATGACCGTTCCTTTCTGATGGTTGTCCACATTGCTCCGGCATGCCTGATATCCGCCTGCTGCGTGGACTTGTTACCCCCGCAGAGCAGCAGATACATCATGCGTTCCTCGCGCGCGTAGTAGACCCGGTAACCCGGCCCGCAATCGATGCGCATCTCGAACACGCCGTTTTCCAGCAACTTCGCGTCACCGAAAAGCCCGCGTTCCGCGCGGCGGAGCCGCACGAGAATTTGCGCCTTCGCCTTGAGGTCGGTGAGGCCGTGAAGCCAACGGTCGAACTCTTCGGTGCAGTTGATCGTGTACACGCGCGGTGTTTCGATCTGCGGATGATTGTATCTCCGGGGATACGGTCGTGCAAGCGAGAAAAGCGTCTCGATAAAGCGGTCCAAGCGGTCCTCCTGTTCATTGCATTGCCCGCCTCGCGATGTCGTCGGCGGGCTTCGATGAGTCACTTGAGGTTAGCGGTGCGAAGGTTTTTTGACGACTCGGCCGAATGACCTATTTGGCGAGAAAAACAGTGAAAAGCGCTGCGTGACAGCGAAGGCTGCATCCGCTTGATTACCTCTCACGTAATCGACGCAATGCGCGCGAGCCGTCAATCTTCATTCCGAGCCCGCCGCATGCGATGCGTATGCCGCGCGAAGTGCTCAGTCCTGTCAATCGAGGAGTTTGAGATGAATGCGCATACCGATTTGATCGACCGTTATTTCGACACCTGGAACGAGACCGATGGCGCGCGTCGTCGCGAGTTGATCGCGGCAACGTGGAGCGCCGATGCCGACTATCGCGACCCGCTGCTGGCGGGCGCGGGCCACGATGGCATCGACGCCATGATCCGCGCGGTGCATGAGCGTTTTCCGCATCACACGTTTCGCCGTACGACCGACGTCGACGGCTTCGCGAATCGCCTGCGCTTCTCGTGGGCACTGACGACCCCCGCGGGCGAGGCGATCGTGAAGGGCTCGGACTTCGGCGTGGTGGACGCGCATGGGCGTCTGCAAGCGGTCACCGGTTTTCTCGACGAAACCCCCGGCGCCGCCTGAGGCGTTTTTCACGGAGACGGTCATGCATCAGCCCGCCGCTGCCAAGCCCGCACAAGTCCATCTCGCGTTGCTGCGCGTCGCGGCCGCGCTCGATGCGTTATCGAGTGCGATCGCCGGTTTCGCGCTGCTCGGCGGCGCGCGGGCGTTCATGTTCATCGCACTGCTCGGTTGGCGCGAGCCGGTGCTCGGCGGCGCGGGGCTCGTGTTGCTCGCTTTGGTCGGATGGCTGCGCTGGCAATGCGGTGCGCGCGCAGCGCCGCAAGACGTCCGGCGCGCTTGCTACAATCGATCGTCGTGCGGATGAAGCGTGACACGCATCGTCTTGCGCAAAGCTCACGACCTCACCCCCTCAGCATGTTCCCAACCGAACGACCTGGAGACCCCGTGCTGAAAAATCTGGACCCGCTACTGAACGCCGATATCCTGCACGCGCTGCGCTCGATGGGCCACGGCGACGAGCTCGTGATCTGCGACGCCAACTTCCCGGCCGACGCCGTCGCGCGCGATACCGTGCTCGGCAAGCCGCTGCGTCTCGACGGCGTCGGTTCGCCGCGCGCGATCCGCGCGGTGTTGTCGGTGCTGCCGCTCGACACCTTTATCGAGCATCCCGCGTCGCGCATGGAAGTGGTTGGCGAGCCGCACACGATTCCCGCGGTGCAGCGCGAAGCGCAAGCCGAGGTCAACGCGGGCGAGGGGCGCGAGGTGCCCTTCGTGTCGATCGAGCGGTTCGCGTTTTACGAGCGGGCGCGCCAGGCATACTGTGTGATCGCGACGGGCGAGGAGCGCGGCTACGGCTGCTTCGTATTCACGAAGGGCGTGTTGCTCGCGCCGGACGCGCCACGCGTATAGTCGCTACCACCTTTCTCGATTCATCACGACAAACCCATGAGCTTCCAGCTAGCCAGTCTCGATCATCTCGTTCTGAACGTCGCCGACGTCGAAGTGAGCGCGGCGTGGTACGCGCGGATGCTCGGCATGCGACGCACCGAGTTCGCGTCGCGCACCGGCACGCGCGTGGCGATGAACTACGGTAATCAGAAGATCAATCTGCGTCCCGCGTCGGCCGATACCGTCGCCTGGTTCACGTCGCGCGAGGCGGTGCCGGGCACGGCGGACCTGTGCTTCGTGACCACCGCAAGCCCGGACGACGTCAAGGCGCACTGGCTCGCGCAAGGCGTCGCTATCGAGGCGGGGCCGGTGGAGCGCGACGGCGCGCGCGGCAAGATGACCTCGGTGTATTGCCGCGACCCGGACGGCAACCTGATCGAGGTCGCCACGTATCCGTCAGCTTGAGCGGGCTTGGAAATCGCGGCCATTGCTCATATGCTCATATGCTCAGGGGCGAGGCGGGGAACTGAGCCCGTCCATTCGGGTCTGCTGCTTATTCATTACAGGAGTCCCCCATGTCGCGTCCCGTCGATTTCGGCATTATTTTCATCGCCCGTCTTGCGCTTTCCGTGCTGTTCCTGTGGAGCGGGGTGATGAAACTGCTGGGCTATGCGGGCTTCGTCGGCTACCTGCATTCGAAAGGCGTGCCGTTCGTGCAGATCGCCGCGCCGATCGCAACCGCGGTCGAGGTGCTCGGCGGCCTGCTGCTCGTGGTCGGCTTCAAGGTACGGCCGCTCGCGCTGGTCATGGCGGCGTATACAGTCGCGACGGCGGTGCTCGGCCACGACTTCTGGAATATCACCGACCCCGTCTTGCAGCACGACATGGTGATTCATTTCTGGAAGAACATCGGAATCGCGGGCGGTTTCTTGCTGCTGTTCGTTACCGGCGCGGGGCGTCTGAGCATCGACAACGCGCGCGCGCCGCGCGGCGGACTCGGCGGGCTGTAAAGCGTGAGCGCGCGCAGTCGGCGCGGCCCGCATCCTGCTACACAGCAGGATTTCCAATCCGCGCCAATCAAGGGAGCAGATGATGATTCAGAACTTCGAGCAAATGATCGGCGGCAAGCTCACGCAACTGTGCGCGAGTCTCGGCGAAGGGCCGACGCCGCATCGTGTGATCATCAGCCTCGCCGAGTCGGCGAAGACGCTGGTGGTTCTGGATGCGTCCGGATTCATCGGCACGCTGAAGGCGGACATCGAGGACCCGGAAAAGCTGGTCGCGGATGCGATCGCCAAGGCGCGCAACGAAGGCCTGATCGAGCGCGCAATCGCGACCGGCACGATTCAGGAGGCGTCGCTGTAGGCGCCTGCATTACACACCGCTTACTTACTCGCGGCGCTCGCGCCGCGCGCAGACGATGCCGCCGCGTGCGGCTCCGGATGCACGAAACACGCGAGCACGAGACCCAGCACCAGCAGTCCCACCGAAATAGCCGTCGCCGCTTGCATCCCCGGCACGATCTGCGTCGCGGCCGCACCGCCCGCGAGCGCGCCGAAGGCCGCCACACCCACCGCGCCGCCGGCCTGGCGCGCCGTGTTCAATACCGCCGACGCCGTGCCCGCGCGTCGCGCTTCGGTCGATGCGAGCACCGCCGTGGTCATCGCCGGCACCGCGAGTCCCATACCCGACGGAATCAGCAAAAACGGCAGCAGCAGGCCAATCAGCGGCGTCTCGGCGTCGACGAGACGCAGCAGGCCATAGCCGAGACCAGCCGTGATCGCGCCGAGGATCATCGGTACGCGCACTCCCAGGCGGCCGATCACCCAGCCGCTCGCGACGTTCGAGATCAGGAAGCCGCCCGTCAGCGGCAGGAACGCGAGGCCCGCCTGCAACGGCGTGTAGCCGCGCACGCGCTGCAGGTAAAGGCTCAGCACGAACACCATGCCGTAATACGTCAGATTCACGCAGATGCCGAACAGCACCGCCGCGCTGAACGTGCGCGTGCCGAACAGCGACAGCGGCAGCATCGGGCGCGCGACGCGCGCTTCGACGAACACGAACGCACCCGCCGCCAGCAGCGCCAGCACGAAGCCGCCGGCGACCAGCGGATGCGCGAGCCCGAGCGGCCGCCATTCGATCACCGCGGCGACGAACGCGGTTAGCGCGACGATCGCGAGACACTGGCCGCCGAGATCGATGCCGCGTGGCGTCGCGCCGGTGTTGCCGCGAGCGGCGGCCGGCACGCCGCGTTGCGAGGCTTGCGGACGCGGAATCCACAGCAGTGTCGCGAGCAGGCCGGCCGCGCAGATCGGTAGATTGACGAGAAAGATGCTGCGCCAGCCGAACGCGGCGATCAGCAGGCCGCCAGCCACCGGCCCGGCCGCGATCGAAATCGCGCCGGAGGCGGTCCACAGGCCGACCGCGCGTGCCCGCAGCTTCGGTTCGTGGCCGAACGACTGGTTGAGCAGCGCGAGCGAATTCGGCAGCATCGCGGCCGCGCCGATGCCTTGCACCGCGCGTGCGGCGATCAGCATCGGGGCGTCGAGCGCGAGCCCGCAGGCCAGCGACGCGAGCGCGAACAGCACGATTCCGCACGCATACATGCGCCGCGCGCCGAAGCGGTCGCCGAGCGCGCCGGCCGACAGCATCAGCACCGCAAACGCGAGCGTGTACGCATCGACGACCCATTGCAGGCCCGCGACGTTCGCGTGCAGGTCCGCGCCGATTCGTGGCAACGCGATGTTGACGATGGTCACGTCGAGTTGCGTGACTACGAAGCCGACGCTGACGGTCGCGAGAACGCGACCGAGGGAGGGCGAAAAGGAGGGTGTGGATGAGTTCATGACTGCATCGTAAGCCCGATGCAGCGCGCCACGTTTCGGCGTGGCGTGAAGTATGGATGTCGCCGGTGCGAGCGACGGCGCGTCGAAAACCGCGCCGTCTCGGAGCGTTCCGTCGACGCGCTAGATGCGGATCGACGAAGCGAGATCCGCCGGATCAACGCGCCCGCGGCGCATCCTTGATGAACAGCGTGGTCAGCGCGCCCAGCACGCAGATCGCCGCGACGTACAGCGGCGCGGCCAGCGGGTTCGACTTCATCATCAGCGATACGGCAATCGGCGTCAGACCGCCGAACACCGCATACGCGACGTTGTACGAGAACGAGATGCCCGAGAAGCGCACCACCGGCGGGAATCCGCGGACCATCACGAGCGGAATCGCGCCGATCACGCCGACGAAAAGTCCGGCCAGTGCATACAGCGGCACGAGCAGGGACGTATCGACGGCCAACTGGCGAAACATCACGTAGTACGTGATCGCAAGCGCAATGCCGCCGACGAAAATCGTGCGACCCGCGCCAATGCGTCCGGCGATCGAACCCGCCACTACGCAGCCGATCGTCAGGCACAGCGTCGCGACACAGTTCGCGAGCAGCGCGGTGGCCGGCTCGATGTGAAATTGCTTTTGCAGCAGCGTCGGCGTCATCAGGATCACGACGACGATCGCCGCCGACAGCATCCAGGTGAGCAGCATCGACACGATCACCGCGCGGCCGTGATCGCGCAGTACGGCCTTCAGCGGCACTTCCGCGGCGATCGCCTTGCGTTGCTTCAGTTCGGCGAACACCGGCGTCTCGTGCAGCCAGCGGCGCAGATAGACCGAGAACATACCGAACACGCCGCCGATGAGGAACGGAACACGCCACGCATATTCGGAAATATCGGCCGGCGTGAAATGGCGATTGACCGCCGACGCAATCAGCGAGCCGAGCAGAATGCCCGCCGTGAGGCCGGCCGTCAGCGTGCCGCACGCATAGCCGACGTGCCGCCCGGGCACATGCTCTGCGACGAACACCCATGCGCCCGGGACTTCGCCGCCGACCGCCGCGCCCTGCATCACGCGGAACAGCAATAGCAGCACCGGCGCGAGCACGCCGATGCTCGCGTAGGTGGGCATCAGGCCCATCAGCAGCGTCGGCACCGACATCAGCAGCACGCTCAGCGTGAACATGCGCTTGCGGCCGAACAGGTCGCCGAAGTGCGCCATGATGATGCCACCGAGCGGCCGCGCCAGATAACCGGCCGCGAAAATGCCGAAGGTCTGCACCTGACGCAGCCAGTCCGGCATCGCCGCCGGGAAGAACAGCTGGCCGATCGCCGGCGCGAAAAAAACGAAGATGATGAAGTCGTAGAACTCGAGCGCTCCGCCGAGCGCGGCGAGACCGAGTGTCTTGTAATCGCTGTGCCCAAGCGGGCCGGGGGTGACAGCCTGCGCTCCACCCAGATTTGTCGCTTGCATTGCCATGTCTTTTGATGAATTGTGAGCCACGCGGGAGACGCGTGGACATACGGCGTTCGTCGGGCGAGAAGTGTGGCAGGCGCTGGGTAGAGCACGGGACACGGGCGCGCCGTCCTGATAGGGCGGGCGCGCTGACGACGGAGACCGGCGCGGATTTTACAGGATGAAAGCGGAAGTCCTGCGGAAGCGCCCAGTTGGGCGAAGAAAGCGGCGGAAAATCGGAATGCTCCGAAGGGAGGGACCGGGGTGCGGCTCGGAGAATGGCCTGCATGTCCTTGTCGAGAGTCCATCCCATGCGCGTTGCAGTTCTTCAGCGTGACCCGGTCATGCGTCAGTCCATTGAATCAAGTCTGGTGAGGGCCGGCCATTTCTGCGCGGCCTATGACGACGGCGTTGCGATGTCGAGGTCGCTCGTGCGCTCCACGATGGATTTGCTGGTGCTCGACTGGCAGGAGATGCGGCCCGCCGGCGCGGACCTGTTGCACTCGGTGCGCCGCGTGGCAGGTGAGCACCTGCCGATCATGTTCGTGTCGAACGACGGCTCGGAGGAAAGCATGGTGCGCGCGCTCGCCGGCGGTGCCGACGATTACCTCGCGTTGCCGTTGCGGGACGCCGAGTTTCGCGCGCGAGTCGCGGCGCTTCTGCGGCGCGCGTATCCGGAGCGTTTCAGCGCCGCGACCTGTTTCGAGATCGGCCCCTATTGCTTCGACACGATCCGCCGGGCGGTCACGCTGCGCGGCGAGCCGGTGCCGCTGTCGCCCACCCAGTACCGGATCGCGGCGCTGTTCTTTTCCAACGTCGATCGCGTGATGTCGCGCGACCATATCTTCGCGACGGTGTGGGGCCGCGAACTGCGCGAGTTCACGCGTACCATCGACAGTCACGTGTCACGGCTGCGTGTGCTGCTCGCGATCGAGCCGCACAATGGTTTCCGGCTGCAGCCGGTATACAGAAGCGGCTACCGGTTGCTGCAGCTTCACGACCATGTGCTCAGGGAGTGAAGATTCGCAGTCGGCGCGCACGGCGTGAGGTCGCCACGGCCAGGTATATGCTGAAATCCGCGTTGCAGCCCGTCGCGCTCGCCAGCGGTGTTCATTCTCCTTGCGTGTCCGTATCGGTTAGCCGGGTTACCGTGTTTGCACTGATGGTCGTCGACGCCGATACCGAATAGCGGGACGTTTCGCGCGCCGCGCGCACGGCGGCTCACACATCGACCCGCTATGCCGAAATCGTCTCAATCCGCGCGTACGCGCACCAAGACCCACCGGCCCGCGATTCCTACCATGGGCGACATGAAAACCCTCAACATCATCGACTCGCACACCGGCGGTGAGCCCACCCGCCTCGTGGTGTCGGGTGGCCCGGATCTGGGCGGCGGCACGCTCGCGCAACGGCTCGAGGTGTTCCGCACCCGCTTCGACGACTGGCGCGCCGGCATCGTCACCGAACCGCGGGGCTCGGACGTGGTGGTCGGCGCGTTGCTCTGCGAGCCCGACGATCCGACTGGCGCGGCCGGCGTGATCTTCTTCAACAACGTCGGCTATCTCGGCATGTGCGGGCACGGCACCATCGGGCTCGTCGTGTCGCTCGCGCACATGGGGCGGATCGGGCCGGGACGACACCGCATCGAAACGCCGGTCGGCATGGTCGAGGCGACGCTGAACGAAGACGGCGGCGTCGCGGTGCGCAACGTGCCCGCGTATCGCCACCGCAAGGCGGTGCAGGTCGACGTGCCAGGCTATGGCGCGCTGACCGGCGACATCGGCTGGGGCGGCAACTGGTTTTTCCTCGTCGCCGAGCATGGGCACGAGCTCGAAGCCGCGAACATCGCGAGCCTGACGGCTTTCAGCTCGGCGATTCGCGACGCGCTGATCGCACAGAACATCACCGGCGCGAACGGCGCGCTGATCGACCATATCGAGCTGTTCGGACCGGGTTCGCGCGAGGGCCTCGACAGCCGCAGCTTCGTGCTGTGTCCTGGCAATGCGTACGACCGCTCGCCGTGTGGCACCGGCACGAGCGCGAAGGTCGCGTGTCTCGCGGCCGACGGCAAGCTCGCCGAAGGCGCGGTGTGGCGCCAGGAGAGCATCATCGGCAGCGTGTTCGAGGCGAGCTATCGCGCGGCGGGCGACGGCGTCCACGTGATTCCGACCATCACCGGTCACGCGCACATCATGGCCGAAGGGCGTCTGTGTTTCGACGAGCGCGATCCGTTCGCGTGGGGTATCCGGACCGCATGAGCCCGGACGCGCTGATCATCGGAGCGGGTATCGTCGGTGCCGCGTGCGCGGCGGAACTGGCCGCGCTCGGCATGCGCGTCGACGTGCTCGATGCGCAGCGCATCGGCGGCGGCGCGACGGCGGCCGGCATGGGCCATATCGTCGTGATGCACGACTCGCCCGCCGAATTCGCGCTGAGCCGCTATTCGCGCGAGCTATGGCTCGAGCTCGCGCCGCAGCTGCGCGCGCGCGACGCGTTCGCGCGCTGCGGCACGCTCTGGGTCGCAGCCGACGACGAAGAACGGCAAGCCGCCCGCGCAATGCAGGCGGCGTTTGGGAGCCAAGGCGTCGCCGCGCAATTGCTGGACTCGGCCGAACTGCGCGCCTGCGAACCGGCGCTCGCACCATCGATGGCGGGCGGCTTGCGCATCGAGCACGACAGCATCGTGTATGCGCCGACCGCCGCCGAATGGCTGCTCACGCAGTCGCCGCATGCGGCGAATATCAGCGTGCGACCTGGAGCGCCGGTCGCGTCGGTCGGTGCGGGTGGCGTGACCCTGGCGTGCGGCGAGCGCACCAGCGCGGCGCACGTGGTCGTCGCGAACGGCCTCGGGGCGGCGCAATTGTTGCCGTGGCTGCCGTTGCAGCCGAAGAAAGGCCATCTGCTGATCACCGACCGCTACCCGGGGCTGATCCGTCATCAACTGCTCGAACTTGGCTATATCAAGAGCGCGCATCACGCGACCGGCACGTCGGTCGCGTTCAACGTACAGCCGCGTCCGACCGGGCAACTGCTGATCGGCTCGTCGCGCCAGTTCGAAACAACCGATCCGGCCGTCGAGATGCCGGTGCTCGCGCAGATGCTGCAACGCGCCGCGCAGTATCTGCCGCGGTTGCCGGCGCTCAGCGGCATCCGCGCGTGGACGGGGTTTCGCGCGGCGTCGCCGGACGGCCTGCCGCTGATCGGACCGGCCGGCGAGTTCGCGCCCGACGTCGGCTCTGGCTCCGCATCCCGCCTATGGCTCGCGGTCGGCCACGAAGGGCTTGGCGTGACGACCTCGCTCGCGAGCGCGAAACTACTCGCGGCGCAGATCGCGGGTCATGCCGCGCCGATTCCGTGCGAACCTTATCTACCGGTGCGTTTTGCAGAGCAGGTGGCCCATGACCGACACTGACGCGGCCCGTATCCGTTTGAGCGTCGACGGCCGCAGCATCGAAGTGAAACCCGGCACGACCATAGCCGCGGCGCTCGCGATCGCGGGTGTGCGCGGCTCGCGGCTGTCGGTCAAGGGCGAACCGCGCGAAGCCTTGTGCGGGATGGGCGTGTGCCAGGAGTGCCGCGTGACGATCGACGGTCGCGCGCACGCGCTCGCGTGCCAGACGCTATGCCGCGACGGCCAGCGCGTGCAGACACGAAACGGGACAGTACACGCATGACGCAGCACTTCGACATCGTGGTGATCGGCGGTGGTCCGGCCGGGGCTCAATGCCGCGCGAGCGGCGGCGCAGGCGGGCGCGACGGTCGCGCAGATCGATGACAACCCGCGCGCCGGCGGCCAGGTCTGGCGCCAGGGGTCCGCCTATCCGCCTAAAGCAGCGTTGCAGGCGTTGCTCGCGGCGTTGCAATCGCAGCAAAACTTCACTTACTGGCCATCGACTCGCGTGATCGCGCCGCTCGGCGCGCAAGGCTTGCTGCTCGAATCCGCCGAACACGGCGGCGTGTCGATCACCTATGACAGACTGATTCTTGCGACCGGCGCGCGTGAGCGTCTTCTGCCGTTTCCCGGCTGGACCTTGCCCGGTGCGACCGGCGCGGGCGCATTGCAGGCGCTGATCAAAGGCGGCATGCCGGTGCGCGACGAACGGATCGTGATCGCCGGCAGCGGCCCGCTGCTGATGGCCGCGCTCGCCACCGCGCGAGAGGCCGGCGCGCGCGTGGTCGCGGTGGTCGAGCAGGCATCGGCGGCCGAGGTCGCGCGTTTCGGCGTGTCGCTGCTGCGCGAGCCCGCGAAGCTGCGTCAGGCGATCAGCCTCACGCGCGGCTTCGCGGGACTGCGCTACTGGACCGGCAGCATCGTGAGCGAAGCCCATGGCGCGCAGCGCGTGCAACAGGTGACGATCCGGCGCGGTGAACGCGAGGTGACGCTCGATTGCGACCGCGTCGCGTGCGGCTTCGGACTGCTGCCGAACGTCACGCTTGCCCAGGCGCTCGGCTGCGCGATCAACGACGCGGGCGAAATCGTCATCGACGACGGACAGCGCACCTCGCTCGAACGCGTTTATGCAGCGGGCGAGTGCACGGGCGTCGGCGGCGCTGAGCTCGCTGGCGCGGAAGGCGAGATCGCCGGTCTCGTGGCGAGCGGCGCGGCGAGCACGCAACGCGCCGTGCTGGCGGCGCTCGTCGCGCAACGCGCTCGCTGGCGGGGCTTTGGCGCGCGCGTCGCGGCGTCGTTCGCATTGGGCGAGGCCGCGCGCACGCCGCCCGCCGACGCGACGCTGTTGTGCCGTTGCGAGGACGTGAGCGTCGGCGAGGTGCGCCGCTGCGCCGACTGGCGTGACGCGAAACTGCAGACGCGCTGCGGTATGGGCCCTTGCCAGGGGCGCATCTGCGGCGCGGCCGCGAGCCTGTACTTCGGCTGGCCGACCGCCGCGGCGCGTCCGCCGTTCAGTCCGGCGCAAATCGGCACGCTAATGAGCGCCGCCGAACCGCCGACTGCGGCGCCATGACGGCTCCGCGCTTACCCTCGGTAGATATTGGCGGGCGACGCGCGGCTCTATAATCGACCGCAATCAACCGCACGAGCGGGCTGCCCGGCCGCACGGCGCAGCGATCCGCGAACGCAACCTAACGCAATCAACCAGGCACGCACCCACGGAACCGCATGATGAACACGCTGGCGCATCCGCTCGAAACTGACGATACGACGCTGTCCGGCATGCTGTCGCATTTCAGGTTGCTCGAGCCGGTATTCGATGCAATGCCGGACGTCGTGTTCTTCGTCAAGGACGCCGACGCGCGGTATGCGCTCGTCAACCGCACGCTCGCTTCGCGTTGCGGCTTCAAGGAAAAGGCCGCGCTGCTCGGCAAGACCGCGGAAGACGTGTTTCCGCGCCGCTTCGGGCGCATCTATACCGCGCAGGACAAGGCGATCATCGGCGTCGGCAACCAGATGCTCGATCAGCTCGAACTGCATCTGTATCCGGGCCGTCAACCGGGCTGGTGCCTGACCTGCAAACAACCGTTGCGCGATGCGACCGGTAAGGTGGTCGGCCTCGCCGGCATCTCCCGCGATCTGAAAGCCGACGAAAGCAGCCATCCGGCATACAGCCGGCTTGCCGCCGTCGTGCAGTCGATCCAGCAGAATTACGTGCAGCCGCTGAACCTGAAGCAGCTTGCGGCGATGGCGGACATGTCGGTCGCGCAGCTGGAGCGGTACTTTCACAAGGTGTTTCATCTGACGCCGCGCCAGGTGCTCCTGAAAACGCGACTCGATGCGGCGACCGCGCTGCTGGTGTCGCACGACAAGGTCACCGACGTCGCCGCGCGTTGCGGCTACACCGATCACAGCGCGTTCACACGGCAATTCAAGGCGACCGTCGGCGTCACACCGACCGAATACCGGATGTTGCTGCACGGTACGCTGCGCGGCTGAACGGCGTCGCACGTGTCATGGCGGGTCGCGCGCACCACTACTACGTGTACGTCGTCGCGCTCGACGACAAGGTGTGGAACGAGGCGCGCTTTCGTCGCGCGAATCCTGGTTACCGTTTCGACAGGCCGTGCGTGTACGTCGGCATGACGGGGCTCGACCCGGACTTGCGCTTCGATCGGCACAAGGCGGGCATTCAGGCGAATCGCTATGTGCGCGACTACGGCCTGCGTCTGATGCCCGAACTGTACGACGTGTTCAACCCGATGCCTTACCGCGGCGCGCAGGATATGGAAGTGGAATTGGCGATCGGGCTGCGCGAGGCGGGGTATGGGGTATGGCAGGCTTGAAAGGCTTGACGCGGCCGAATTCCATTGTGACGAGCGTGCTCAATGTGCTCGCCGCCATGCGATGACGCTGGCCGGCACTACCAATGCGATGGCGACGATATATCCCGAAACGATCAGCACAAAGTTGCCCCAAGCCTCGACATCGTAGGCGTCGGGCTCCCAATTGGGATATAGGCAACGCAGTAGCCATCGAACGGAACCGGCGAACCATAACGGTATCTGGAACGATAGTTGTTGCGTGCCCCATGCGAGTGCAGTGCCTAATGCGACCCATATCCCAAGTGCACTGATGCACCATCGAAGCAATCGGGCGTCTCTCATCGCACGTCTACTCGCCCGTAAGCTCGTATGTTAGTTCCTGGTATTGACAGCGTTGGCGAGTCCGACGGATATAGCGCTGCAGCCGCTCAAAGCCAGCCAGATCTTTTACGGTAATGCAACCTTGGCTTAGATGCCTCGACCCTTCGGGATGAAGGCGGAATTGACCCCGCCGGATGCCTTGAATCATCGTCACGTCGCCGCCGTGAGGATAGGCCTCGACCGCGCCAAAGCCTGAACAGACGAATCGTGAAGTCTCTTTCCGATTGAGCTCGAAGGTACAGCTTACAGTCATTGGTTTTTGCTCCAGAATTCCCTGAGGTAACGGAGCAATGACTATTGCGTGTACGTCGGTGCCAGACAATCGGAGCGTTCTTAAAGATGCCTCGCATGTCTACGAAACTGATGCAGAAGCGCGGCGGTCTGATCTATCGCCAAAAACGTAGGCCACGCTCAATGGCTGTGCCTGAATAGAAAAAAGCCGCGTCAACGCAAAGCGCTGACGCGGCCTCAGATGACCGGGTCGCGAGCCGATCTGCTTACTTCACCCCAAGCCCTCGCAACACCGCATTACCCTCGGACGTCAGACGGATATGCGGCGTGCCCGCATCGTTCGAAACGGTCTCGACGAGACCTGCTTCGTAAAGCTGCGGAATTTCGGGTTTTGCGGATGCATCGATCGGCGCGTGCAGCAGCAGCAGCAGCGTCGCGAGCTCGTGATGGCTCAACAGACGGCGCAGGATAGTAGGCCGTTTGGCCGGTGTTTCGTTGGTGTTGATTTCGGGCTGATTCATGGAGCGCACCTCGTGCGGGGACATGTCCGGGGGATCTTGCGGACGAAGTCTTAAACGATTCTTAAGACTCCATTGTCCTGTAACACCGTGACATGAACGTTGCAATGGATCAGATTCCGGCGCCCGCAACTTCGCCTTTATGCGCCACAAGGCCTTATGGCGCGCAGGTTTTGCTTGCCGATTCGATCCACAGGTTGCTTACATGACGCTTGCCCGCATAGAAACGGTAAGTTGTCGCGCCGTTGTCGCTGCGTACCTTGACGACGTTCGAGTCGCCGAAGTCGAGCATCTGACCCTGCGGGATCCCGGTCGACTTGAACGCGGCGTTGTGATGATTGGCCATCTGCGTCAGACAGGCGACCACGTCGTCGACGGAACGCTGTGTCGTCGTGTCCGTGACGGGTTCGCCGGAATCCGGGTCTTTCTGGAAATACGCGCAAGCGCTGAGCAGTAGCGAAAGGGACAGGACTGCAGCGAACTTCTTCATATCTCTCCTGGCGTTGATTCGGCGATTCGGCTGAGCAGGCGCCATTATATCGAGACGGCGAGCCTGCCCCGATCGGGGACGCAGGTCGCGTGCCTGAAAAGACGAAATCCGTATCGACGCGGCGAGTTCCAATGACGAAGCCGCCGTCGTGCCTCCGGTGTCCGCCCGTTACTTGCGCCGCTGCGCCTGCGCCGCGAGCCGCACCGCCGCATTGGCCGCGCCGTAGCCGTCATAGCCGCCGCGCCGCTCGACGATCTCGAGGAAGAAGCGCTGGTCCAGTTGCTCCGTATAAGCGTGGAAAAACTCGCCGCCGCGTTCGTCGCGGTCGTACAGGATATTGTTCGCGCGCATCGCTTCGAGCAGCGTGTCGGACAGCGCGTAGCGGGCCGCGAGGTCGTCGTAGTAATTGCGCGGAATGCGCAGGATCGGCACGCCGTCGGCGACGAACTCGGGGAGAGCGTTGAAGATGTCGCCGGTACTGAACGCGACGTGGTTCAGTCCGGAGCCGTGATACGTGTGCAGCGCCTCGGCCACCGCCGTATGGCGATCCACCGATGCATTCAGCGCGATCCGCACCGAGCCGTCGGGGCTGCGCAGCGCGCGGCTGCGCACGAGGCCGTACGGATCGGGAACGAGCACCCCCGGCTCGGCCGGGAAGCCGAACGCGGTGCGCAGAAACAGCACCCACGTATCGAGCGCACTCGCCGGCACCGACAGACACACGTGATCGATGCGCTCGAGCGGTCCCACCTCGGTCGGGCCGTTGACGTCGGTCAGCACGAAATCGGCCTCGAACAGCGTGGGCTGATCGGGCGTTTCGTCGACGAAATAGTTGAGACTGCCATCCGGCGCCTGCACGGCCGGCAGCACGCGCTCGTTCGGCCCGATCTGGCCGGAGAACGGCGCGTAGCCAAAGCCGGCCGCGCGCTCGAATGCGTGGCTCGCGTCATCGACACGAAACGCCGATGCGCACAGCGACAAACCATGCTGCTGAAAAAACGCGTGCGCGAACGAATCGGGCTCGGCGTTCAGCACGATCGAGGCCGCGCCGTGCTGATACAGCGTGACGTCCTTCGAGCGATGCTGGCCGGCCTGGCGAAAGCGCAGCTTGCCGAGCCAGTCGGCTAGCTGCGTGCGCGTGGTGTGATCGACCGCGAATTCGAGGAACTGATAGCCGACGTGCGCGGGCGCGGCGGGCGAGCGGTACAGGCCGCCTGTCGTTTTGCGCGGCTGCTGTTGCTCTTCGAGCAACGCGCGAGTTTGCTCTTCGAGGAACAACAACGAGCGATGGCCATCGGCGGCCGTGATCGTGGTGGGGGCGGCGCGAAAGCCGTCGTTGAAGATTTCCAGCGAAAGCGGGCCCTTGTAGCCAGCTTTGACGACCTGCGCGGTGAAGTTCGCGAGATCGAAGTCGCCCTGGCCGGGGAAGCAGCGGTAGTGGCGGCTCCATTCGAGCACGTCCATCGCAAGCTGCGGCGCGTCCGCGATCTGCACGAACGCGATGCGCTCGCCAGGAATGTCGGCGATCGCGTCGGGCGTGTCGTTCAGCGACAGCGTATGAAAGCTGTCGAGCACGAGCCCGAGATTCGGATGATTCACGGCGTCGACAAGCTTCCACGCGTGGCGATAGGTCTTTACGTGCCTGCCCCAGGCGAGCGCTTCGTAACCGGCGACCACGCCAGCCGCTTCGGCCGCGCGGGCGAGCGCGCCCAACTGGTCGATCATCAGCGAGTCGTCGCAGATCGTGTCCGGCGACACGTTGCTGCACACGAGGATGCGGTCCGTGCCTAGCTCGTGCATTACGTCGAACTTGCGCTTCGCGCGGTCGAGATTACGCTCGAGCCGTTCGGGACTGACACCGTCGAAATCGCGAAACGGCTGGAACAGCATGATCTTCAGGCCGAGGTCGTCGGCGATGCGGCGCACGTCGGCGGGCGAGCCGTCGAAATACAGCAGGTCGTTCTCGAAGATTTCGACACCTTCGAAACCCGCCGCGCGGATCGCGCTCAGCTTCTCGACGAGGGTGCCGCTAATCGACACGGTGGCAATCGAACGTTGCATGAACGGCTCCTGCAAAAACGGACAAACGAGGGGGAAACTCAGAGAAAAACCGCGGCGGCGCGCTTGGTGGCGCGGCCTGCCGGGCTTGCTGCAATGCGCAAAAATGAGCTAGTTCGTTACGCACTGAAGCAAGACGCAGGCCCGAATACCCCACACTACCCGGGAGTTTCGACAGTCTATACAAACTAACTAGATGGTACAAATTCGTAGAAACCCCGAATGACGACGACGGCCGATGCGCGCACACTTCGCCATGCGTCGAAGAACCGCCGCGGGTGCCGCGGTTCGAGTCGCGCCTTATTTTGCGGGAGTCGTTGTCATGAGCTTTGCCTCCGTACTGGTCCTGAACGGACCGAACCTCAATCTGCTCGGCACGCGCGAGCCGGCCATCTATGGCGCGCAAACGCTCGACGACGTCGCGAAGCTGTGCCGCGACGCGGGCGAGCGCCTCGACCTCGCGATCGACTTCTGCCAGTCGAACGCCGAGCATCAGCTGATCGACTGGCTGCACGCGGCGCGCACCAAGGTCGACGGCATCGTGATCAATCCGGCCGCTTACACCCATACGTCGGTCGCGATCGCCGACGCATTGAGCGCGATCGAAAAGCCCGTCATCGAGGTGCATATCTCGAACGTGCATCGGCGCGAAGCGTTCCGGCATCACTCGTACGTGTCGGCGGTGGCGGACGCGATCATCGTCGGCTGTGGCACGCAGGGCTATGTGCTCGCGCTGGAACGGATGGCGACGATTCTTAAGAATAGGGCGGCGAAATGAACACTCAAGCGAACACTCAAGCGAACACTCGGGGAAATTCCCGGACCGACGCGCAGATCGCCGCGTTGGCCAATGCGCAGGCGAGCTTGCGGGCCACTCCCCACTCCTTTCTGGTCGGCCTGATCGGCTCGGGCATCAGCGGCTCGCTCACGCCCGCGATGCACGAGGAAGAGGGCAGCAAGCTCGGACTGCACTATGTCTATCGACGCATCGATCTCGATGCGCAGAAGCTCGACACCGCCGCGCTGCCGGAGCTGCTGACGGCGGCCGAACGGATGGGTTACAACGGCCTGAACATCACGTATCCGTGCAAGCAGGCGGTGATTCCGCTGCTCGACGAACTGTCCGACGACGCCCGCGCGCTCGGCGCGGTCAACACCGTGCTGTTCAAGGACGGCAAGCGCATCGGTCACAACACCGACTGGTCCGGCTTCGCGCGTGCGTTCCAGCGCGGCTTGCCGGACGTGTCGCTGGAACGCGTCGTGCAGCTTGGCGCCGGCGGCGCCGGCGCGGCGGTCGCGCATGCGGCGCTGAACATGGGCGCGCAGTCGCTGACGCTGTTCGACGTCGATGCCGCCCGCGCGCAGTCGCTCGCCGACGAGTTGCAGGCGCGTTTCCCGAAAGCCACGGTCAGCGCGGGCACGTCGCTCGAAGAATCGCTCTGCGCCGCGCAAGGCCTGATTCACGCTACGCCGACCGGTATGGCTAAAATGCCGGGCCTGCCGCTGCCGGCCGAATTGCTGCACCGCGACCTGTGGGTCGCCGACATCGTCTATTTCCCGATTCGCACCGCGCTGCTGCAGGCGGCCGAGGCGCTTGGCTGCCGCACGCTGAGTGGCGGCGGCATGGCGGTCTACCAGGCGGTCGACGCCATGCGTATTTTCACGGGCCTCGAGCCGGACGCCGAGCGCGTCTACACCCACTTTCAATCGTTGTTGCAACGCTAACCGGCCGCGTAGAGACCGGCACCCAAGCTGATCGAGGAGACAAGCACGCCATGACGCAATCGTTCCAATCCAGCTCCGCGGGCTCGCCCGCGCAGAACAAGGCGGCGAGCCCCGCGCGCCGCTCGAAAGCCCGTTACAAGATCCTCGCGCTGCTCGCGGTCGGCACGATGATCAACTATCTCGACCGCACCGTGCTCGGCATCGCGGCACCGCAGCTGACGAAGGAGCTCGGCATCAACGCCGCGCTGATGGGCCTGCTGTTCTCCGTGTTTTCGTGGAGCTACGTGGCCTCGCAGATTCCGGGCGGCCTGTTTCTCGACCGCTTCGGCAGCAAGCTCACATACTTCCTGTCGATGACGTTCTGGTCGCTCTGCACGCTCGCGCAAGGGCTCGTGGGGAGCATCGGCGGCCTGTTCGCCTTCCGTCTCGGCCTTGGCGTTTCGGAGGCGCCATGCTTTCCGACCAATAGCCGCGTGGTCGCCACGTGGTTTCCGCAAAGCGAGCGCGCGATGGCGACCGGCACCTACACGGTCGGCGAATATATCGGCCTCGCGTTTTTCAGCCCGTTCCTGTTCATGCTGATGGGCGCATTCGGCTGGCGCTCGCTGTTCCTCGTGGTCGGCGGCGTCGGTATCGCGTTCGGCGTGGTGTGGTGGCTGCTGTATCGCGAGCCGCGCGATCATCCGTCGGCGAATCAGGAAGAGCTCGACTATATCGAGGCGGGCGGCGGTCTCACGCAACGCAACAAGGATGTCGCGGGTGCAGCCGATACGGCGGCATCGAAGAAGAGCGGCTTCCAATGGGGCACGATTGGCCAGCTGCTCAAGCATCGCCAGTTGACCGGCATCTGCCTCGGCCAGTTCGCGGGCAATTCGACGCTGGTGTTCTTCCTCACGTGGTTCCCGACGTATCTCGCCACCGAACGTCATATGGCCTGGCTGAAGATCGGCTTCTTCGCGATCATGCCGTTCATCGCGGCTTCGATCGGCGTGATGTTCGGCGGCGTGTTCTCCGACTGGCTGCTGCGCCGTGGCAAATCGCCGAACGTCGCGCGCAAGCTGCCGATCATCGCGGGTCTGCTGCTCGCGTCGACGATCATTCTCGCCAACTATGTCGAGAGCAACGTCGTGGTGATCGCGATTCTGTCGGTGGCGTTCTTCGCGCAGGGCATGGCCGCGCTCGGCTGGACGCTGGTGTCGGATATCGCGCCAGAGGGCTTGCTCGGCGTGACCGGCGGCATCTTCAACTTCGCCGCGAACCTGGCGGGTATCGTGACGCCGCTCGTGGTGGGCCTGATCGTCGCGGCGACCGGTTCGTTCGTGGGCGCGCTGGTGTTTATCGGTGTCATCGCGTTGATCGGCGCGCTGTCGTATATCTTCGTCGTCGGCGATATCAAGCGGATCGTGCTGGTGGATTGAGTCTTCCCGCTGAGCCGTCGCTTCATGTGACGGTCGTGGTTCCCTTCGAATCCCCGCTTGTCGTCGCGGTGCGGCGGCAACCACGTCGACTGCCGTCACCGGTTTGCCGGGGCAGTAAGCCGCTGAACGCGCTGCGTCTCGCGAAGCGATAAAAAACGGGATGTGGCTTTCACCACATCCCGTTTCCATTTCAGCCGGTCGCCGCGCAACCGGCGTCAATCGTCCTTCTTCACGAACCGCAAGATCGCATCGACGATCATCGCCCGATGCCGCGCCCGCAGCCGCGGATGCGACGGATCGCGCCCAAACGCGGTGCCGAACGTATGCCGGTTGCCCACGCGATGGAAACACAGCGAGCTGATCATCAGATGCAGATCGATCGGATCGATGTCGCTGCGGAACTGGCCCGCCGCGATGCCGCGCGCGAGCAGATCCTCGATCGTGTGAATCACGGTGACGTTGCGTCCTTTGAACGTCTTGACCTGCTCGACGTACTTCGCGCCGTGAATGTTTTCGATCGTCACGAGGCGCACGAAATCGCGCTGGCGGTCGTGGTAGTCGAACGTGAATTCGACCAGCGCGCGCATGCCTTCGACCGGATCGAGTTCGCTGATGTGCAGGTCCTGTTCGAGCGCGCGAATGTCTCCATACACCTTTTCCAGCACGGCCTGGTACAACCCTTCCTTGCTGCCGAAGTAGTAGTACAGCATGCGCTTGGTGGTGTTCGTGCGTTCCGCGATCGCGTCGACGCGGGCACCCGTCAGCCCCATCGCGGAGAACTCCTGGGTCGCGACGTCGAGGATGTTGCGCTTAGTCTGCTCGGGATCGTATTTGCGTGGGGCGTCCACACGCGGGGCGTCGGTACGCCTGGCGCCGGTACGTCGCGCGTCGGCGTGCGGCGTGCCAGACACGATGCCGTTGGTATCAGGCTCGGCGGCCTTGCTTCCCTTTTTCATTGTGGTTTCGAGCGGCAGTGACGGCGCATTCTAGCATGGCGAAACGGGCCTCTGGCGTGGGTCCCGGGCATCGACGAAGGCATCTCGAAGGAGCTTGCGGGGCGCTTACGCGACCGGGCGCGTGGGCCGGCGGCGCGCGGCGAGTGCGTCGCGTGTTTGCATCGCGGTGTACGTGAGCTGCGCGGCCGCGAGGCCGAGCGCGCCGTACGCGCGCGTGAGGCCGAAGGTCGCGAAGGCGTCGGGCACCGGCCGTTCACCGGAGATAGCCGCGGCCAGCAGTTCGCCCGACACCGTGGTCGGCGCCATGCCGTGTCCGCCGAAACCGACCGCGTACCAGACGCCGTCCGTGCTTTGGCCGATCTGCGGCATCTTGTGTCGCGCGTAGCTCATCAGGCCGCCCCATGCGTGCTCGATGCGCACGTCGCGCAGCTGCGGATAGACCTTCAGCAGGTCCTGTCGCAACAGACGCGCGATCGCCTCGGGCTCGCGGTCGCGCACGGAGATGCGGCCGCCCCACAGGATGCGCGTGTCGGGCAACGGGCGGTAGTAGTCGAACGCGAAGCGGGTGTCATAGATCGCGGCGCGGGTGGCGATTGCGTCGTGCAAGCGTTCGCCGAGCGGCTCCGTTGCCATCACGTAGGTGGCGATAGGCAGCACCGCGCGCTCGACGCGCGCGTACACGTTGCGTGCATAGCCGCCGCCCGCCATCACGACGTGACGCGCGTCGAGCGCACCTTGCGGCGTCTCGACGACGAAGCCCGCGCCGTCGCGCCGCAAGCTGACGACCGGCGAGCGCTCGTGTATCGTCACGCCCGCTTGCGCGGCCGCCGCGGCGACGCCGACAACGTACTTGAGCGGATGAAAATGGAACGCGTTGCGCTCGAACAGGCCGCCGTGATAGCGGCTCGTTTTCAGTTGCGCGGCGAGTTGGTTGGCAGCGATCGGTTCCCAGTCGATGCCGAACGAATCGCGCATCAGACGCCGTTGGGCTTCGAGACGCGCCGGTTCGTCGAACCAGTTCGCGAGGATCACGCCGGCATCGGTCGCGTCGCAATCGATCCGATAGCGTGCAATTCGCTTGCGCATCAGCTCGACCGCGTCGGTGGTCAGCGCATAGAGTTCGCGGGCGCGAGTCGGCCCGAGCGTCTTCAGCAGGTCGGCGACATCGAGGCTGTAGCCGCCGAACACGAAGCCGCCGTTGCGTCCCGATGCGCCGAAGCCGACCTGCTGCGCCTCGAGCACGACGACGTCTTCGACGCCGCGTTCGGCGAGTCCCAGCGCGGTGGAGAGTCCCGCAAGTCCGCCGCCGACGATGCAGACGTGCGCGCTGCGTCGGCCGTTGAGCGGCGCGCAGGCGGAGGAGCGGGTGACGGTGGCTTCGTAGAAACTTTGCATGGGGCGCGAGCTTGTGGACACGCTTTTGGACACGCCCTAGGTTAGCGGCAATCGCGTGTGCCCGTCCAGCCCGCGTGAGCCCGCACGTCGACAGGCGCCCCGCCGCGCTTCGTTCTGCGTTATCGACCCCAGCGCAACACCAGCGGATCGAGCCGGCGTGCGATCTTCAACAGTCCTTCGCGCGTCGCCGGATGCATCTGCGGCAGCGGGTGACGCACCGCGTCCGAACCGATCACGCCGCCTTCCTTCATCAGCGCCTTGCACGATGCGAGGCCGCCCTGGCGATTCTCGTAGTTGATCAGCGGCAGCCACTGTTGATAGTGCGCGGCGGCGGCCTCGGTATCACCGGCCGCATAGGCATCGACGATCAGGCGGATGCCATCGGCATAACCGCCGCCCGTCATCGAGCCGGTCGCGCCCGCATCGAGGTCGGCCATCAGCGTGATTGCTTCCTCGCCGTCCCACGGACCGACGATCGCGTCGCCGCCCAGTTCGATCAGCTCGCGCAGCTTGTTCGCGGCCTGCGGCGTTTCGATCTTGAAGTACGACACGTTGTCGATCTCGCGCGCCATGCGAGCGAGGAACGGCGCGGACAACGGCGTGCCGCTGACCGGCGCGTCCTGGATCATGATCGGAATCTGGATGGCATCGGACACCGTACGATAGAACTCGTAGATGCCGCGCTCGCCGATGCGGATCGTCGCGCCGTGATACGGCGGCATGACCATCACCATCGCGGCGCCCGCGGCCTGCGCTGCGCGGCTGCGCTCCGCGCACTGGTACGAGCTGAAGTGCGTGGTCGTGACGATCACCGGCACACGGCCCGCGACGTGTTCGAGCGCAAGATGCATCAGTGTGTTGCGCTCGTCGTCGGACAGGGCGAACTGCTCGGAGAAGTTCGCGAGAATGCACAGGCCGTTCGAGCCGGCGTCGATCATGAAATCGAGGCAGCGCTTCTGACCTTCGAGGTCGAGACGCCCGGCGTCGTCGAAGATCGTCGGCACGACGGGGAAGACGCCGCGCAGGGCGGGAGAGTGTGACGCTTGGCTCATGGCGATGTGGTCCGTACGGGGATGGAAGGATTGCGCTCGAGCCCGCGAACGGGCGGCGCAACGGGATGTATGTCTCCTTCGGCGACTATACGGCGCTGGGCCTCGCGGGTATATTGAATTGTTTCCATATCGTGATCGCTTTTGCGACTCACCCCACCGATGAAAGACACGCTCAGCGTCCTGCTGTCGAAGCTGCGCATGAAGCAGCTGCATCTGCTGATCGCGCTCGACGATCACAAATCGCTGCACAAAGCGGCCGGCGTGATGTCGATGACGCAATCGGCGGCGAGCAAGGCGCTGCAGGAGCTCGAATCGATGCTCGACGCGCCGCTTTTCGAGCGCTCGAAAAGCGGCATGATCCCGAACCAGCTCGGTCATTGCGTGATCCGATACGCGCGCGTCGTGACGTCGGACCTCACCGCGCTCTGCCAGGACGTCGCCGAAATTCGCTCGGGGCGCGGCGGACGGCTCGCGCTCGGCGCGATCATGGGCGCGATTCCCGACTGCGTGGTGCCCGCGCTGAATCAATTGCATGCGGCGCAACCGGGTCTGGCGATCGAAGTGGTCGAGGACACCAGCGCACGAATGCTCGCGCAGCTCGACGACGGGCGGCTCGATCTGGTGGTCGGCCGAGCGGCGGTCGCGGCCGATCCGTCGAAGTATCAGTATCGTCCGCTCGGCGACGAGCCGTTGGCGGTGGTGGTCGGTTATCAGCATGCGCCGTTGCCGCGCCGCGAGATGATGTTGCGCGATCTCGCCGGGCATCGCTGGGTCATGTATCCGTCACACATGCCGCTGCATGCGCTGCTCGAACGCGAGATGGATCTCGCCGGCCTCGACATGCCCGACAATCCGATTTCGACGGCTTCCACGTTCGTGACAGTTGCACTGCTGCAAAGCAGCGCCGAACTCGTTTCGCTGCTGCCGAGCGCAATTGCCGGGCCGTTCGTGCGGCACAAGATGCTGCGCGTCGTGCCGGTCAGGCTCAAATCGCCATCGCAGACGTTCGGCATCGTCACGCGCAAAGGCGGCGTGCTGTCGCCGCCGGCGGAGCGGTTTATCGCGCTGTTGCGTGCACAGACGAAAGCGCGAATTTAGGCGCGGCGCAAACAGGTTGCTCAGCTGTCCGCCCGGTTGCCGGTAAGAATGCCAGCCAAAAAGCGACTTTCTTTCGGCAAGGCCCGCCAGAAACGGCAAAACCGCCCGAAAAGGCGGTTTGTTATTCGTGTGAAAAGAGCTTCAATATCTCATGCCGGTTCGCGTTTTGTCATCCGACGCCAGCAGGTGTTGTAGCCGCGACACTGTCGCATCAATCCGAACCGATGAGGGTTTCTCGTTCCGAGCTACACTGGTTTGAATGAACTGAGCCAGGCTCGACGCCCTGGCCATCGCTCGGGGAGAGCAGCCATGAATCGGCCACCGCTTCGGTTTCCGCTTCGCGTGACCAGCACCGTGCCCGTGCGGAGTTGGCGTTGGCTCAAATGGGGGCTTGGCGCGTTTTTGCTGCTCGCGGTGGCGCTGATTGCGCGGCTCGTGCAGATCGAGATCGAGACCTCGCGACTGCAGGCGCGGTACCTTTCCGAGCTGACCCGCGACGTCGCTTTTTCGGTCACCGACGGTCCCAGTCATTCCATCCGCTTTCCGCAAGCCGACAAGGGCCCGTACGACGCGCGCCTCGGCTACGCGCTGTTGCCGGCTATCCAGCAGCGTCTGTTGCAACATGGCTTCGAAATCAGCTCGCAGGCGCGCGATTCAGAACGCATGCTTTCGCTAGCCGATGACGGCCTGTTCCTGCCTTACGACGAAAAAGACACGGCCGGCCTGCAATTGTTCGACGGCACCGGCGTGCCGCTATACAGCGCTCAGTTTCCCGGTCGCGTGTACGACAGCTTCGGCGCGATTCCGCCGCTCGTAGTGAACTCGCTGCTGTTCATCGAAGACCGCTATCTGCTCGATCCGGATCAGCCGAACCGCAATCCGGCGATCGACTGGGGGCGCTTCAGCCGCGCGCTCGTCGACCAGGGCGCGCGCGTGTTCGATCGTCATCAGCAGACGCCCGGCGGCAGCACGCTCGCGACGCAGATCGAGAAATTCCGTCACTCGGCGGGGGGCCGCACCGCGACGCCGCCGGAAAAGCTGCGGCAAATCGCGTCGGCGTCGGTGCGCGCTTATCTGAACGGACCGCAAACGCTGCCGGCGCGCGAACAGATCGTGGTCCATTATCTGAACTCGGTGCCGCTTGCCGCGCAGCCCGGCGTCGGCGAAATCAACGGTATCGGCGATGGGCTCGCCGCCTGGTATGGGCGCGATTTCCGCGAGACCAACCGGCTGCTGAAGGCGCCGTCGACCGATGCAAATCTGCCCGACCAGGGTCTGGCGTTTCGCGAAGTGCTGTCGCTGATGATCGCGCAGCGTGCGCCGTCGTTTTTTCTGCAGCGCGGCTATCCCGAGCTCGAACGGCTGACCGACAGCTATCTGCGGCTGCTCGCGAGTGGCGGTGTGATCACCGAGCAGTTGCGCGACGCGGCGCTGGCGGCGCACGTCGAACTGCATCGCGCGCCGCGCAGCACACCGGATCTCGGTTCGTTCGTGTCGCGCAAGGCCGTCACGTCGATGCGCTCGCATCTGCTCGCCGCGCTCGGCGTGCGTAGTTTCTATGAACTGGACCGCCTCGACGTGCAGGCGACAGGCACGCTGAACAATGACGTGCAACAAGCCGTTGCCGAGCGCCTCGCCGCCGCCGCGACGAAAGACGGCGCGAAGGCCGCGGGTCTCGTCGGCTACGAAATGTTGCGCGGGTCCGACGATCCGTCGCATATCGCCTACAGCTTCACGCTGTTCGAGCGGCAAGGCGACGCGAACCTCGTGCGCGTGCAGACCGATAGCGTGAACCAGCCGTTCGACATCAATTCCGGCGCGCGCCTGAACCTCGGCTCGACCGCGAAACTGCGCACCGTCATCACGTATCTGCAGATCGTCACCGATTTGCACACACGGTACGCATCGCTGAGCAATGCCGAGCTGAAGGCGATCACGCCCGATCCGAACGATCGGCTGACGCGCTGGGCGATCGACTATCTGCTGCACACTCGCGACCATTCGCTGCAGCCTATGCTCGACGCCGCCGTCGAGCGTAAATACTCGGCGAGCCCGGGCGAAACGTTCTTTACGGGCGGCGGCGCGCAGACCTTCACGAACTTCGAGTCCGACGACAACAGCCGCATCCTGACCGTGCATCGCGCGTTCCAGCATTCGGTGAACCTCGTGTTCGTGCGGCTGATGCGCGATATCGTGCACTATGAAATGGTGCAGACCACCGGGCCGTCGTCGCAATGGCTCGGCGATCCGGCGACCCGCAAGATGTACCTGACACGTTTCGCCGATCAGGAAAGCCGCGTGTACATGAAGCGTTTCTACACGAAGTACCACGGCAAGACGCCTGATCAGCAGATCACGCTATTGCTGCTCGGGGTGCGCAAGTCGCCCCCGAAAGTGGCGACCGCGTTGCGCAGCGTCGCGCCGGATCAATCGAACGCGTGGTTCAACAAGATGATGTACGCGGCGCTGAAGAACACGCCGGCGGCTTCGATGCTCGACGACGAAGATCTCGCGAATCTGTACGACAAGTACGGGATCAACCGCTTCAATCTGAACGACCGCGGCTATATTTCGAGTGTGCATCCGCTCGAACTATGGACGCTGAACTACCTGCGCTCGCATCCGGATGCGACGCTTGCGCAGATCGAAGCCGCGAGCCAGGACGTGCGCCTGTCGACTTACTCGTGGCTCTTCAAGACGCGCTATCACGTGACCCAGGATCACCGCATCAAGCGCATGGTCGAGCTGCGCGCCTACGACGCGATCGGCAAATCGTGGCAGGCGCTCGGCTATCCGTTCGCGACGCTGACGCCGTCGTATGCGGCGGCGATCGGCGCGTCGGGCGATCGTCCGGCGGCGCTCGCGCAACTGATCGGCGTGATCACGAACGGCGGCAACAAGGTGCCGACCGAAACGCTGACGCAAATCGACTTCGCGAAGGACACGCCGTACGAAACGCATTTCAGGCGCGCGGTGGTCGCGCCGCAGCAGCAGGTGTCGCCGGAGATTGCTGGGGAGGTGCGGATGCTGTTGCGCGACGTCGTGACGGGTGGCACCGCGAGGCGTCTCGCGCAAGGCATGACGTTCCCGGACGGCGAAACGCTCGAAGTCTATGGCAAGACCGGCACCGGCGATCAGCGCTTGAACGTGTACGCGAAGGGCGCGCGGTTGATCGAGTCGCGCAAGGTGAATCGCAGCGCGACCTTCGTGTTCGCGCTCGGCGACCGCTTCTACGGCACGTTGACCGCGTGGGTGCACGAGCCGTATGCCGCGCGTTACGACTTCACGAGTGCGCTGGCGGTGCAGTTGCTCAAGTCGATGGCACCGGCGTTGCAGCCGTTGCTCGATAAGCCGGTTCAGAAAACGGTGATGGCGGCGCCGGCGGGATCGACGCCTGCGGCGACGAAAGTTGCCGCGCAGTGAATCGCTCACCGCTCGTCATAACCTGCCTCCGACGCCGCCGGCTTCAGGAACAGCTCATGCACCGGCGCGAAATGCGCATATAGCGGCAGAATCGCACCGCCCATCGCGCGGGCATCGGCGCCGATCGCGCCTTCGAGCAATTGCGGCCGCACCATCCCTTCCCATTCGAAACGATCGAGCACGCGCTCGGTGCGGCGAATGATCTCGCGCAGCAGTAGCCGGTCGAACTCGCCGTCGATCACGACGGCTTCGAGATCGAGCAACGCGGCCGCATTGGTTAGCGCGTTCGCGATCGCCGGGCACGCGCTGTCGAGCCATCGCTCGGTATGCCGCCACAACTCGGGCGACAACGCGCGATGATCATGCGCCGCGGCCGCCGGCGCGCCCGCATCGCTGAACAGTCGTTCGAGCACGAAGCCCGATGCCGCGTGCAGCAACTGCCGCGCGGGTTTGCGTGCGCCGCCTTCGCGCAGCGGGATCGAACCGACCGCGCCCGCGTTGTCGTGCGGACCGCCATGCAGACGTCCGTCGATCACGAGACCCCCGCCGATGAACGTGCCAACGAACAGATACAGGAAGTTGTGGATGCCGCGGCCCTGGCCCATCACGAGTTCGGCCGCGCAGGCGGCCGTGGTGTCTTTGGCGAACTCGACGGGCAGGCCGGTTATCGTCGCGATGCGCGCGCGCAGATCGATGTCGTTCCAGGCGTCGAGCGCGTCGGGCGGCGCGCCGAGAAAGTCGCGCCAGCCGCCGAGCCACAACGGCGCCGCGACACCGACGCCGACCACCTTGCCCGCCTTCGCGCCGAGCGTTTGGTTCACGCGCGCGAGTTTGTTTTCGAGCGCGGGGAACAGCGCGCGCGGATCGGGATACGCATACTCGAATACGTCGCGGCATACGATGCGCCCGGCGAAGTCCATCGCGAGCACGTCGAGACTGCGGCGTCCGACCTTGATACCGATCGTGTACGCGCCGTCCGCGCACAACGCGATCGGCACCGACGGCTGGCCGATCTTGCCGCGCAAGCGCGCGTGCTTTTCGAGCAGGCCGTCGGCGATCAACCGGTCGACGATCATCGACACCGTCTGCATCGAAAGACGCGTGAGGCGGCCGACCTCGGCCTTCGGCAGTGGTCCATGCAAGCGGATCGTTTGCAGCACGATGCGCTCGTTGAATTGCCGCATGCCGACCTGATTCGAACCGACCGTGCGTTTGACCGGCGAACGCCTGCTGGTGCTGGGGGTGTCCATTGTCGTGTACCGGCCTCGTGGCTCAGCGGATTGGGCGGCGCGTCATGCGATCGCCTTCACGTCGGCTTCCTTCGCGCCGGTCATGATCGCGACCGCTTCCGACATGTGCACATCCTTCGTATTGACGAGCGCCGCGCGCCGGCCGAGCCGCTGGATATGGATGCGGTCCGCGATCTCGAACACGTGCGGCATGTTGTGGCTGATCAGAATCACCGGCAGGCCACGCTCGCGCACGCGCCGGATCAGTTCGAGCACCATGTTGCCTTCCTTCACGCCGAGCGCGGCGGTGGGCTCGTCCAGAATCACCACGTGGCGCGCGAATGCCGCGCTGCGTGCAACGGCGACGCCCTGGCGCTGGCCGCCGGACAGCGTTTCGACCGCCTGGCGCATCGAGCGGATGCCGATTTGCAGATCCTTCATGGCGGCGGTCGCTTCGTCGAGCATGCGGCGCTTGTCGATCATCTTGAACAGCGAGCCGCGCCAGCCGGGCTTCAGCAATTCGCGGGCGAGAAACAGGTTTTCGGCGATGCTCATCGCCGGCGCGACGGCGAGTTCCTGGTACACGGTCTCGATGCCTTGTGCGCGCGCATCGAGCGGACTGCGGAACTTGACCGGTTTGCCGTCGAGCAGAATCTCGCCTTCGTCGGGCACCGTGGCGCCCGAGAGCGCCTTGATCAGCGACGATTTGCCCGCGCCGTTGTCGCCGATCACCGCGAGGATCTCGCCGGGCAGCACTTCGAAATCGCAACCGTCGAGCGCGGTCACGTTGCCATAACGTTTGACGAGCCCGCGTGCCTGCAGAACCGGCATCGCAGCGGACATGGAAGAGGAGGTGGAGGTCGACATGACAGGGCTCCTGTGCGGGATCAACGGCCGCGGTGCGAGAGTTTATCGGCGGCGACCGCGAGAATCACGAGGATGCCGGTGATCAATACCTGGTACACCGAGGAAACACCGATCAGCGTCAGGCCGTTACGGAATACGCCGACAATCAGCGCTCCAAGCAAGGTGCCGACGATCGAGCCGCGTCCACCGAACAGACTCGTGCCGCCGAGCACGACCGCGGTGATGCTGTCGAGGTTCTCGGTTTGCCCGGCCTGCGGATCGCCGACACCGGTGCGCGCTACCGACAGCAGCGCGGCGATGCCGTAGATCGCGCCGGCAAGCGTGTAGACGGTCAGCAGAATCCGCTGCGACGACAGGCCCATCAGTCGCGCGGCCTCGGCGTTGTTGCCGAGCGCGTACAGATGCCGGCCGGGCACCGTGTCGCGCAGCACGAACCACGTGGCCAGATACATCAGCAGCGTCAGCACGGTGCCGTACGTGACTTCCGCCGGTCCGAGCCTGAACGTGCTGCCGAGGAACATGATCGCATCGGGCAGGTTCGACACGCTTTCCGCGTTCGAGTAGATCTGCGTGAGCGCAAACGCGATGTTCAGTGTACCCAGCGTGACGATGAACGCCGGCAACTTGATGCGCGTGATCAACAGACCGTTCAGTAAGCCGAACAAGGTGCTGGCGCCGATGCCGCACAGAATCGCGAGGATCGGCGGCACGCCGAGCACGACCGCGAACTTCGTCATGATGATCGAGCCGAAGGCCATTACCATGCCGCAGGACAGATCGATGCCACCGGTCAGCACGATCAGTGTCTGGCCGATCGCGATGACCGCGACGACCATCGTCTGTTGCAGGATCAGCGACAGGTTCTGGAACGATAGAAAGCGGCTGCTCTGCGAGATAAAGAATGCGCAGGCCAGCACCAGCGCGATCAGCGGTCCGATTTCGGACAGCGACGGCAGGTGCTCGGTGAAAGACGGGCGCGGGCGGCCGGCGGGCGCGGAAGGGGTCGACATGATGGCAGTCCTCGGTACATGAGCGTGACATGAAGGTCACGCGGCAAATCAATTGGCGGCCCGGCGCGACGCGCAACGGGCCGCTGTGCAATGCGCGTTACTTGTTGCCCCAGCAGTTGTCGAGGCCGAACTTCGTGTCTTTGCTGTCGATGCCGGACATCGGCTTGTCGGTGATCAGCGTGACGCCGGTGTCCTGATAACCGGAGACCTTCTTGCCGGTTTTCGCGTAGTCGACGCCGGCGGTGACGCCGAGCGCGGCCATCTTCAGCGGATACTGCTGCGAGGTCGCCGCGATCGCGCCGGCCTTCACGTTGCGCACGCCTTCGCAACCGCCGTCGATCGACACGATCATCACCCCCTTGTCCTTACCCGCCGCCTTCAGCGCGCGATACGCGCCGGCCGCGGCCGGTTCGTTGATCGTGTAGACCACGTTGATGTCGGGCGCTTTCTGCAGGCAGTTTTCCATCGCCGTCTGGCCTTTCGCCTGATCGCCGCGCGTGTCCTGGCTGCAGACGATCGACGGATCGCCTTCCTTGACGCCGAAGCCTTCGAGGAAGCCGTTGTGGCGCAGCACGCCGACCGACACGCCCGGCGCGAGATCGAGCGTGGCGATCTTCGCGGGCTTGCCGTTCAGCGCGGCCTTCGCATATTTGCCGATCAGCACGCCGGCCTTGAAGTTGTCGGTGGCGAACAGGGCGTCGGTTGCGTCCTGCGGATCGGTCGGCGTATCGAGGGCGATGACCATCACACCGGCCGCGCGTGCCTTCTTGATGCTCGGCACGATCGCCTTGGTGTCGCTCGGCGTGATCAGGATTGCTTTCGCGCCGGCCGTCATCATGTTTTCGATCGCGGTGACCTGACTCGCGTTGTCGCCGTCGAACTTGCCGGCGGCCGTGATCAGTTTCGCGCCGTCTTTCGACGCGGCCGCGTCCGCGCCCTGGCGCATCTTGACGAAGAACGGGTTCGTATCGGTCTTCGTGATCAGACCGATGACGGGCTGGTCGGCGGCCTGACTCGCGCTTGCGCACCACAGCGCCGCTGCCGCGGCGCACATCGACGCGATTGTCCTGGCGACAGGACGCCTGTGGAAATTCCGATTCATGAGACGCTCCTCCGGTTATTGGCAACGACGTATGGGACTGCAGATAGATCGAAACTGCGAAGCTGCGGGCTTGACGTTTGACGATGACGCTTCGATGCAATGTGGTCCGAAGGAAATCGCCTAAATCACTTTGGTTGATTTAGTACAGCAGGCGCGCGATCGCTCGTCAAGGAAATGTGAACGCGGGAAATCGCTGCGCAGCGAACCGCGTGCAGGCTGAGAGCCTTGTGTGGTAACACTTTGGCGCCGTGCTGCAGTGCGAAGCGGCGCTTCTCGGCTTGGGGAAAGTCCTGGCTCGTCTGAAAGCAGGTTGAAATGTCAACGATGATTTTTCAATGCAATTCGCGGTGCGTAACGCGCTTTTTCAGTGGGCGCTGGATGTTTGCGAGAGGTTGCGGCGGAACAGCGCTTGCTCGCGTCGACAGAATGCGAACCTTTCGGAGAGACCCATGCCTTCGCACTGGTGGCAGCGACGACTTTCTGGTCACCGTGGCGTTGGCGGCGCTCGCATGCGAAACGGTCCAGGCGCGCGTCCGGACGTTTGCACAGGTGTCGTTCGCACCACGCATCGGCGTGCCCGCGCAATTGCGCGTTACTGCAACCTTGCGGCGCGGCTGTAACCGCCACATCAACGCGAACGCGGTGCGGCCGTCGACGCGCGCACGACCAGTTTCGGCTCGGACGAAATCCGCATCGGCACGGGCGCCGGCATGTCCCGCGCGGCGCGTCCCGGCTGTCCGTACGAAGTCTCGATCAGCTCGCGCAGCAGTTCCACTGCAAGTCCGGCGACCTCGACCGTCGGCACCGCCACCGTCGTCAGTGCGGGGCGCGACTCGCGCGCGAGCTGGATGTCGGTGATGCCGATCACGGACAGATCGTCCGGCACGCGCAGGCCGAGATCCGCGGCCGCGTGCATCGCGCCGAGCGCAGGCAAATCATTGGTCGCGAAGATCGCGCTGAGTTGCGGATCGGCTTCGAGCAGCGCGCGGGCCGCCAGGTAGCCGCCGTGGATCGTGTCGGCCGCGTGTCGCACACGATTTCTCGTCACACCGGCCGCGCGCAACGCGTCGACGAAACCTTCGAAGCGCGCCGCGTGAATGCCCGACGCCTTGCTGCCGACGATCGCACCAAAGCGCCGATGCCCGAGCTCGAGCAGATGCTCGCCGGCCAGTTGGCCGGCCAGCCGGAAATCGACCGCGACGCACGGCAGCCCGGGCGGCTCGGTGGGCCGCTCCCACATGCACAGCACGACCGGCGTGCCGCGCGCTTCGGTCTCGTGCAGATCGGCGAAATCGAGGTTCGCGTTGGTCACGAGCACGCCTTCGGACAAGGTGCCGGCGATCTGGTCGAGGTACGCGCGGCCGCTTAGCGGATCGTCGTTGGTATTGCAGATGATCACGAAGTGGCCGCTCGTACGCGCAGCGCGTTCGACCGCGAGCGCGAACTCCGGATAGAACGGATTCGCGATGCTCGACACCATCAGCGCGAGCGTCGGCGCGCGGCCCTCGGCGAGCGCGCGTGCGGCGAGATGCGGGCGATAGCCGAGCGCCGCGACTGCCTCGAGCACGCGTTGCCGGGTCGTTTCGCCAACGCGGCCGCGCTTGCGCAGCACGTTGGACACCGTCGCTGGCGTGACGCCGGCATGACGCGCGACTTCGCTGAGTGTGGGCATGATATGGTCAGTATTTGGGATGGCTGTCCGACATTTGCGTCGCGGCGCGAGGCGCGGCAACATCTGTCATCGAACCAACGTACAAAACGATATCGGAGACAGACCAACGATCGCCTTGCGATCGATTTTTCGGTCATGCTGATTAAGCGCTTAATCTCCGACTTCGCGCCGATTAAATCACGGAGTCGATGCAATGGCGAGCATTTCGTTACGAGGCGTGCAGAAGGCGTATGGCGACGGTGCGCCGGTGATTCGCAACGTCGATCTGGACATCGGCGAAAACGAGTTCTGCGTGTTTCTCGGCCCGTCGGGTTGCGGCAAGTCAACGCTGTTGCGCATGATCGCCGGGCTCGAGGATGTGACCGACGGCGACCTGTCGATCGGCGGGAAGATCGTCAACGACGTGCCGGCCGCGCAGCGTGGCGTAGCGATGGTGTTCCAGAGCTATGCGCTGTTTCCGCACATGAGCGTGTTCGAGAACATGGCGTTCGGCCTGAAACTCGCGAAGACCCCGAAGGATGAAATCGAGCGCAAGGTGCGTGAAGCCGCGCGCATCCTGCAACTCGAGGCACTGCTCGAGCGCAAGCCGAAGGCGCTGTCGGGCGGGCAGCGGCAGCGCGTCGCGATCGGCCGCGCGATCGTTCGCGAGCCCGGCGTGTTTCTGTTCGACGAACCGCTGTCCAATCTCGATGCAACCTTGCGCGGACAAACGCGCGTCGAAATCGCGCGTCTGCATAAGCAGTTTGCGAAGGCGAGCGTGGTCTACGTGACGCACGATCAGATCGAAGCGATGACGCTCGCCGACAAGATCGTGCTGCTGCATTCGGGCAAGGACACCGAGCGCTACGGCAGCATCGCGCAAATCGGCGCCCCGCTCGAGCTGTATCACCGCCCGAAAAGCCGCTTCGTGGCCGGCTTTATCGGCTCGCCGCGAATGAATTTCCTGCCGGGCAAGGTGGCGTCACTCGATACGCAGGGCGTGCTCGTCACGCTCGATCACACCGGCGAGAACGTGCGTGTGCCGGTCAGCAGCGCCGGATTGCAGCCAGCTCAGCCGGTCACGTTCGGCGTGCGTCCCGAGCATCTCGAGTTCGTCGATGCATCGGCCACGACGAATGCGGCCGCGTCGCAAGACGGCGTGCTCGCGCGCACCGTATCGCTCGTCGAGCAGCTTGGCGAACACAGCTACGTGCACCTCGATCAACCCGGCGGCGCCGTTCTGATCGCCAAGGCGCCCGGCAACACGCGCCTCGCTCCAGGCGATCGCGCGAGCCTGCGGGTGTCGCGCACGGCCTGTCATCTGTTTACCGAGGACGGTTTCGCGGCCGCGTCGCTCGAATCCGTCGAACACTACGCTTGAAAAACACTGGGGACATAGGGATGCGTCTTGGAGTCTGTTATTACCCGGAGCACTGGCCCGAGTCGATGTGGGACGACGACGCGCGCCGGATGAAAGCGCTCGGCATCGAGCAGGTGCGGATTGCGGAATTCGCCTGGAGCCGGATCGAGCCGACTCCCGGCGAATACGACTGGGGCTGGCTCGATCGCGCCGTCGACGTGCTCGGCGCGGCTGGCCTGAAGGTCGTCATGTGTACGCCGACCGCGACGCCGCCGAAGTGGCTGATCGATCGTCATCCGGAGATCCTGCCGATCGGCGCCGATGGACGTCCGCGCGCGTTCGGCTCGCGGCGTCATTACGACTTCTCGTCGCCCGCGTATTTCGAGGCGTCGCGTCGTATTTGCACGGCGGTGGCCGAGCGTTACGGCAAGCATCCGGCGGTCGCTTTCTGGCAGACCGATAACGAATTTGGCTGTCATCACACGGTGGTCAGTTATTCGCCGGCCGCAGTCGCGCGCTTTCGCGAGTGGCTGAAGGCGCGTTATCGCACGATCCAGGCGTTGAACGAGACGTGGGGCACCGTGTTCTGGAGCATGGAGTACCGCGGCTTCGAAGAAATCGACGCGCCGGTCGGCACCGTGACCGAGGCGCATCCTTCGCATCGTCTCGACTACCGGCGCTTCGCATCCGACGAAGTGGCGCGCTACAACCGCATGCAGGTCGAGATCATTCGCGCGCATTCGCCGGGGCGGCCCGTCGCGCACAACTTCATGCAGCTCTTCACCGAGTTCGATCACTACAAGGTCGCGGCCGATCTCGACGTCGCAACATGGGACAGCTATCCGCTCGGCGCGCTCGAAGAGCAGTGGTTCGCGCCGGACATCAAGGCGCGCTGGTTGCGCAGCGGTCATCCGGACTTCGCGTCGTTCAATCACGACGTGTATCGCGGCATGTCGAAGCTGCCGTTCTGGGTGATGGAGCAGCAGCCGGGTCCGGTGAACTGGGCGCAGTGGAATCCGGCGCCGCTGCCGGGCATGGTGCGGCTGTGGAGCTGGGAAGCGTTCGCCCACGGCGCGGGCTGCGTGTCGTATTTCCGCTGGCGTCAGGCGCCGTTCGCGCAGGAGCAGATGCACGCGGGTCTCAATACGCCCGATAACCGGCTCGACGTCGGCGGCAATGAAGCATCGCGGGTGGCGTCCGAAATTCACGCGGTGCTCGCCGCGAACGCCGATGCCAATGCGTCGATCCGCTCGAAAGTCGCGCTCGTCTACGACTATGAAGCGAAGTGGTTGTTCGAGATTCATCCGCAGGGCGCGGACTTTCACTATCCGCGGTTCGCGTTCGAGTACTACTCGGCTTTGCGCGCGCTTGGACTCGACGTCGATGTCGTGCCGGCCGATGCATCGTTCGATGGTTATAGCCTCGTCGTCGTGCCGCCGCTGCCGGTCGTGCCCGACGATTTCGCCGAACGTCTCGCGCGCTCGGGCGCGCAGGTCGTGCTCGGTCCACGCACCGGATCGAAGACGCGCGAGCTGCGGATTCCGGCGAATCTGCCGCCGGGCGCATTGGCGTCGGTGCTGCCGCTGCGCGTGTGGCGCGTCGAATCGATGCGGCCGAACGTGACCGAAGCGGTGGTGCTGGAACAGCAGGGCGGTGCCGCCGAGGGCTTCGCGCGACACTGGCGCGATTTCATCGACAGCGATGCATCATCTTCATTCGACGTGCGCGCGCGTTTCGCGGACGATCATCCGGCGTACGTGCGAAGCGGCGCGTATCACTACTTCGCGAGCCTGTTCGACGACGCCTTGACCGTGCGCCTGTTCGCGCGCATCGCGCAGGAAGCGGGCCTCGAAACGCAGGCACTCGGCGACAGCGTGCGCATCAGCCGTCGCGGCGGACTGACGTATGTGTTCAACTATGGCGATCGAACCCACGCGCTCGACGACATTTCCGACGACGCATTCGTGATCGGCTCCCGGGAGGTGGCGCCGCAAGGGGTAGCGGTCTACCGCTCGCAATAGAAGTCCGGCCTTGGCAATTCCACGCAGTCATTCGATATAGAAGCGACAACGACGTAAAAACCATGGAATGAAGGAGACAGTCAGGATGAAACTGAAACCACGCAAGATTCTGTTGGCGCTCGCGCTGGCCGCGGTTGCCGCGGGGACCTCGGTCGTCGGCACCGCGCAGGCGGCCACGCTCGCGCTGAACATCGCGTACAAGGGCGCGAGCCAGCGCGCGGTTTGGCAGCAGGTGGTCGACGAGTTCAAGAAGGCGCATCCCGGGATCGACGTGAAGGTATCGTTCATCGATGAGGAAGCCTACAAGGTTCAGTTGCCGGGTTGGCTTTCGACTGTCGCGCCCGATATCGTCAACTGGCACGACGGCGAGCGTATGGCGTATTACGCGCAGCGTGGCCTGTTCGAGGATCTGACCGGCGACTGGCAGAAGAACGGCTGGAACGACATGTATGCGTCGACGAAGGAAGCATCGTCGTACAAGGGCAAGCAGTATGCCGCGCCGACCGTGTACTACTCGTGGGGGATGTTCTATCGCAAGGACCTGTTCGAGAAGGCCGGCATCAAGGGCGAGCCGAAAACGTGGGACGAGTTTCTCGACGCCGCGAAAAAACTGAAGGCCGCGGGCATTACGCCGATCGCGGTGGCGGGCCGCGATGCCTGGACGCTGGCCGGTTGGTTCGATTATCTCGATCTGCGCCTGAACGGCAATGCGTTTCACCAGAAGCTGATGGCCGGCGAAATTCCGTACACCGATCCTCGCGTGAAGAAGGTCTATACGACGTGGAAGCAACTGATCGACGACGGCTACTTCATCAACAATTCACTGTCCTACGATCTCGACGCGGTGCAGCCGTTCCTGTTCCAGGGCAAGGCTGCCATGATGCTGATGGGGACGTTCATCGCGGCGGGTTTCCCGGACAACGTGAAGCCGCAAATGGGGTACTTCCAGTTCCCGATCATCGACTCCAAGGTGCCGACCGCCGAGGACGGGCCGGTCGAATCGCTGCATATTCCGTCGAAAGCGAAGAACAAGTCCGATGCGCACACGTTCCTTGCGTTCGTCGAGACGCCTCAGATCGGTGCGCAACTCGCAAAGGGACTCGGCTCGTTGTCGGCGAACAGCAAATCGCCGGAGCCTGAAGATCCGATTTCGAAGATCGGCTTCCAGATCCTGTCGAACACGAAGGGCGGCATTGCGCAGTTCTACGATCGCGACATGACGAAGGAAATGGCCGACGAAGGGATGAAGGGGATGCAGCAGTTCGTCTCCGATCCGTCGAAACTGGACGACATCCTCGCGCAGCTCGAGCAGACGCGTCAGCGTATCTACAAGAAGTGAGCGGCGGCGGCCGCAAGGCCGCTGTCCGATGCATCGGATTGGATCGGGAGATTGATCGTGTCGCATTCCGTCAGCCGTCATAGCGTCGACGGTCCTGTTGAACCCGGCGGCCCGGGCTTGCCGGCGTCGAGCGGTGCGCTGGGCGGCGCGTCGGTCGCGTCGCGCCGGCGCGGCCCGACGCCGACCGCGCGGCGGCAGCGGCGCGCCGCGTTCCTGTTTCTCGCGCCGGCCTGCTTCATGGTGGCCGTGTACGTGGTGTGGCCGATCCTCTCGACGATCCGTCTGAGCTTCTTCAACTGGGATGGGATGACCGAGCCGACCTTCATCGGCCTCGCGAACTATATCGAGCTGGTCCATACGCCCACGTTCTATACGGCGCTCAAGAACAATCTGATCTGGCTCGTGCTGTTTTTGCTCGCACCGCCGATGGGCCTCGCCGTCGCGCTGTATCTGAATCAGGCGGTGGCGGGCATCCGTATCGTCAAGTCGCTGTTTTTCGCGCCATTCGTGTTGTCGGGGGTCGTGGTCGGACTGATCTTTTCATGGTTCTACGATCCGACCTTCGGCCTGCTCGCGATGATGCTCGGCCACGGCGTGCCGGTGCTCGGCGATCCGCGCTATGCGACGCTCGGCATCGTGTTCGCGGCGCTGTGGCCGCAAACCGCGTACTGCATGATTCTTTATCTGACCGGCTTGACCACGTTGAACGCCGAGCAGATCGAAGCTGCGCGAATGGAAGGCGCGCAGGGCTGGTCGATGCTCTGGCATGTAATCCTGCCGCAGTTGCGGCCTACGACGTTCATGGCGATCGTCGTGACGATCATCGGCGCGCTGCGCAGCTTCGATCTGATTTCGGTGATGACGGGCGGCGGTCCGTTCGAAAGCTCGACGGTGCTCGCCTATTTCATGTACGACCAGGCGATCAAGTACTACCGCATCGGCTATTCGGCGGCGATCGCGGTGGTGCTGTTCGGCATCATGCTCGTGTACATCGTCTATCACCTGCGGCGGATGCTGCGCGCCGAGCAATGAGGAGCCGCTGATGTTTCCGATTCCGATCGACAAATGGAAGCCGGCCACGCGCCGCGCATACAAACTGACGTTGCCGATTGCACTCGTGATCTGGCTGTTGCCGATGATCGCGGTGCTGGTCACGTCCGTGCGTTCGACCGAAGAACTGAGCGAGGGCAACTACTGGGGATGGCCGAAGCACTTCGCGATGTTCGATAACTATCGCGAGGCATTGACGACGTCGCCGATGCTGCATTACTTCTGGAATAGCGTGCTGATTACGGTTCCTTCCGTAGTGGGTTCGATCGCACTCGCGGCGATGGCCGGCTTTGCCTTGGCGATCTATCGCTTTCGCGGCAATTCGACGTTGTTCGCGACGTTCGTCGCGGGCAACTTCGTGCCGATCCAGGTGCTGATGATTCCGGTGCGGGATCTGTCGTTGCAACTCGGTCTGTTCAATACCGTGAGCGCGCTGATTCTGTTTCATGTGTCGTTCCAGACCGGCTTTTGCGCGCTGTTTCTGCGCAACTTCATCAAGCAGCTGCCATTCGAGCTGGTCGAGGCGGCGCGCATCGAAGGGGCGAACGAGTGGACCGTGTTCTTCAGGATCGTGCTGCCGCTGATTCGTCCGGCGCTCGCGGCGTTGGCGATCCTCGTGTTCACGTTCGTGTGGAACGATTATTTCTGGGCCTTGTGTCTGACGCAAGGCGACGACGCCGCGCCGATCACGGTCGGCGTGGCCGCGCTGAAAGGGCAGTGGACGACCGCGTGGAATCTCGTTTCGGCGGGATCGATTCTGGCGGCGCTGCCATCGGTCATGATGTTCTTTGCGATGCAGAAGCATTTCGTCGCGGGTCTGACGTTTGGCGCGACGAAGGGGTGATGCTGTTCACGCGTGGCGCTGCCGCGTAGAGAAGGGTTGCCCGCGGAAGCGGGCTTTTTTTCGGCGCGGCGAACCGCTGCTCGCACGCTGACTTCTCGATCAACGCTTTTCAGCTGACGCCGGGTTGACCCGCTGCATAACGGCGTTCAACGCCGCGCGCGCACTATCGAGAGGCCGCTTGCCTTCGCCGACTTCGCTCGCGAAGTCCAACTTCTGCTACCGGTATGGCTGCTACCCCTATCAACCATCGAACGAGGCCTTCCTGCCTGAAAACAGGAAGGAACGCGCCTGCCGCTATCAGGCCGGATCAGCGTACTTCAGCGTCCACGTCAGCGTGCGGCTGGCGCGGCCCGTCAACGCGAACGGGTTGGTCGTACAGGCGAAGTTGGAGTGCAACTGTCCAATCGGCGTGGTCGACAGCGGGTTCGTCGCACCGTTCACCGTATCGAACTGTGACAGCGCGCAACTATCGAGACCCATGGCGGCGTAGTTCGTCGCGGGGCTATTCGTGTAGCTGACCGAGTAGCCGTCGCTATTCGCCGTCGTGTTCTGGAAGTCCGCGAACGACGTGTAGTCCGTTTCCACCGCGAGGTTGCCCGTCAACGTGTCCGAGCTCAGCGTATCGGTGCGCGTGATCGAGCCCATGGCGAACGTCATCACGGAGTGCACCTGCAGATCGAGATCCGTCGTGTACAACGCGTTCCTGGCCGCTTGCCTGAACTTCGCGGAGTCGAACGTGACGACCACCTGACCATTGGTTTCCTGCACGTTCAGATTCTACGTGACCGGGATATAGGTTTTGCCGTTGTACGTGACCTGCGGAATCATCAGCGCATAGCCGAGGTCAGTACGTGCCGTACGCGAGATTGTCCGAGAACGGCGCCGGATAGTACGGCGTGTACGAGTTGTAGGCGGGCGCCGGGCTCAGGTTCAGGTTGATCACGCGCTTGCCGTCGCGCACCGTGATCAGCGCGGCGCTATACGGATGCGCGGTATCGCTTGGCTGTTGTACCAGGTCAGCGTGTAGTGCGGGAACGCGTCGAGGTAAGACTGCATAGTCGAAGCATTCACGCGTCGTGGAGCCGACGCATTGCTTTCGCCTCCATGCCGACTTCCTTCGCTTTTCTTTGATCTGTCGAGACCGGGGTCCATGCGAAAAATTGCCAGGAATACCAGGTACCAGATGCGCGTGCCGATCCGTCGTGGCCACCAATTCGCTCGCTCGCCGCCCATCGGATAAGATACGGCCCGCCATGCATTTTTTAGAACGGAAGGAGTGGTTTCAATGATCGAACCGAGCAACGTTTTCAAGGAAAATCTCACCAGAATGCCGGCGATCGACGGCATCGCACGCATCGATCTGGTCAATGGCAGCGGTACCGTGGTCACTAGCATCGAGAACAAACCTGGCAAGCAGGGCTCGCTCGCGGTGTACAACTACCTGCGCGGCGCGTTCGGCACGCTCGACGCGAAGGCGGCCGAACACGGCCTCGCGCTGTTTGCCGAGCATACGGCCGACGCGCGCAACCGTCCGGGCGCGCATCCGAACGTCGATCACCTGCTGGCGATTGCCGCTGGCGGCGAGGCACTGCGCATCGATGTTGTTCCGGCAGCTTGAGGCCGCTCAAAGTCTCTTCCGCGCCGGCAAGGTAGACGTTTTCCTGCCGCTGCCGCGAATTCCAACGCACTGGCGACGGGATTTGCGGCTCACCTGCGCTAATTACTCGGTAAAAACCCTTGTTTTTCCCGAAGCCCCCGGATTGGCTTCAGATTCGGCTTCTGTTCGGTGAATTGAAACGCGGGGGGCGGCGCACACTGGGTTCGTCCCGTCGCGTATATCGCGCTTTTCCGTCAGGAGCCCCGGATGTCTTCCCGTCACAACAAACCCCACCGGTTCGACGCCGACCTGCCGGAACTTACCACCTCGGAACGGGATCAGCCGACGCCGGGTCCGGACGACCCCGCGATGCGCGAACTGCAACGCGGTTCCGAAGCCATCGTGCGTCTCGCCACGCAGGCACACGCAGCCGTCGCCCGAAGCGACGAAGCGGGCGCGCAAGCCGCGCGCCAATCGCTCGAAACGCAGCTGACGTTCACGACCGCCCTGATCGATGAGCTGCTGTTCGGTGCGCCCGAGCGGTCCACGCTGCATTGACAGCCTACGCGGCAGCATCACCGTATTAACCCGCAGTTCCGGAAACTGACATGAGCGCTTTGACCGTCATTCTTTGCATCTGGGCCATGGTCGCGTTTTGCGCGGTCCTGTTCATCCGCGGCGCGAGTCCGCGCGTCGAGCGTAAGGCGGAGCAGCCGCGTGCTCGTCCGTCGCGCTATTCGATCGCAGAGTAACGCGCACGACCAACGACGCGGAACCAACGGGGTAACATGAGGAGCGCCGGCGCCACTGCCGGCCGGCACCGACGATGTTCCCCACGGAGGTTCCCGTATGGACACACATTCGATTCTCGGCATGCTGCATGCCGAAGAGGCTTTGCTGGTCTCCATCGTGCGGTCGCTGCCCGACGATATCAGGCGCAGGATCGCCAACGACTTTCACGAGCAGGCGCAACTCGCCGAAAGCTCGCATCTGAATCCCACCACGAACCGCGAAACGAGCGACGCGTTCAAGGCCCATGTCCGACGGCTGTCGAACATGCTTGCTTCGTTGTCGTAACCCGGTCCACGTCCGCGCGGCCGAGTCGAATATTCCGGCTTGTTTTCTCGTCGGCGCAGCGCGATTGCGCCGTCATGCCCGTCGTGCCTCAGCGGCCAAAGTTCGAGCGCGCGCCCTCGCCGCATCGCAGGCTCATTTGGGGGCAGCTTAAGGCTGACTTAAGAAAGCAACCATAGGCTGCCCCGAGCCTCATGCAGCGTCTTACGCAGTGCCTGGAGACGCTGATTCAACGAAACCACCTCGCCGTGCGTGCCTTTCGCGCATGCGATGGTCGACAGTCGTTCCTGACCATGCCTCTATCTGTAGCTCGTCTTCTGTCGGGGCGCGCCAGCAAAATCATTGTCGTATGCGCAATGAGCTCGGCGTGCGCCGCCTATCTCGTCACTCATGAACGCGCCGCGCGCAACGGCGACCCCGACGTCTCGCTCCTGAGCAAGGACTCGACGCAGGCCGTTGCCCGCGTGCCGATACCGGCGTCGGCACCCGCACCGGTCGTGCCCGCTGCGCAAGCTCCCGCGTACACCGTGAGGGAAGCGCCGGTCGAGCGTACATTCGCGGCGGCCGCGCAGAGCATCGGCGTCGATGTGGGCACTACAGCCATTCTGTCGCGCGCGTTTCGCGACGAGCTCGATCTGTCGCGCGATCTGCAACCTGGCGACCGCGTGCGCGCCGTATTCGACACCGATAGCGACAACAGCAAAGACGCATCGCGCGAACCGCTCGCGGTGCGCATCATGCGAGGCTCGACCGCGCACGACGTGTTCCTTCAGAAAAATCTTCACGGCCAACCGGTCTACTACTCGAAAGACGGCGTCAGCCCAGGGCCTGCGTTCGAGCGCTATCCGCTCGACTTCACGCGCGTGTCGTCGGCTTTCTCGTTGCGCCGCTTCGATCCGGTGCTGCATCGTTGGCAAAGTCATGACGGTGTCGACCTTGCCGCGCCGGTTGGCACGCCCGTGCGTGCCACCGCGCGCGGCGTAATCCGCTTTATCGGCCGTCAGACCGGTTATGGCAACGTGGTCGTCATTCAGAACCCCGCACCGTTTTCTACGACGTTCGCGCATCTGTCGCACTTCGCGAAAGGACTGCGCTCCGGCAGCCGCGTAATGCGCGATCAGGTGATCGGCTATGTCGGCAAGACCGGTTGGGCGACCGGACCGCATCTGCATTTCGAGGTCCACGTGAACGATGTGCCGCAGGATCCGCTCAAGGTCGACCTGCCGCAGAAGAGGTCGCTTGCCGGCGATGAATTACGGCAGTTCGAGTCGCGTGTCGCGCAATTGACCGCGCTGCTGTAAGCCGCTTGCCGTCTCAACTTTGCGACACGCCGGTCCGCATGATTCAGGCGCGCTTTCGTCGCATGACGTGTCGGCATGTTGACTGGTACGGGTCGCAAACCTTGGTCCGTCAATGCGCGTTCGGGTATTCCCGCGCGCGTCGAACGACGTGTACGAGCCAGCACGAAGGCGTCGAGGCATCCCCGCGGCGTCTCATTTCCGATGCATTGCGTGCGATCAGGCCCGCTTCGAAGTGCCCCGGCAGGCATTTCTCCATACGTAGCAAGCCTTCATTCCAGCATGGCATAGCCATTGCAATGACGAATGCACAAGAACTACACATGTTGCAGCCGGGATTTCAAGCAGTGAACAAATGCCGACGGCAGCAAAAGTCTTCGCGATTCGCGCTCGGGGAGCGTGGCGCAACTTGCGAGGTGGGGCGGGGCCAATAGCAAACGGATGTCGACAAACAACGACGACGCAAGCGGACGATACGGCTGCATCTAACGTCCGCTCGCGATCTTGACGGCGTGAAGCGATGACCCCGCCATTTTTTTTCGTGCTCGCGGGTGAAGCCGAATTCGCGGCGGGCCCCCGCTAAAGGGCGCTTGCGCGCCGGCCGGCGGGCTGCGAAGATCATGCTAACGACCGCCGCATCAGGGAATTCCATGTTAGCGTCGAGCCCGTTTCCCGCATTGCTGCACCACGCGAGCCTGTGGCTGCAAGCGTACGCGCTCGTGCTGGTCATGATGGGCGTCGGTGCGTTGCTCGAGCGTCGCTGGCCAGCCGCATTGCTGCAATCGCGCGCGGGGCAGCGTCTGAACATGGCGTATGCGGGTCTGTATCTGGCGTTGGCGGAAGCCACGAAGCCGCTGACGGCGGCCGCGAGCGTCGCGATCGTCAATGCACTCGGCGGCGGGATGGTAGTGCTGGTGTCGCGCGGGTGGGGCGCGCTCGCTTCGTTCGTGATCGTGCTGCTGACGATCGATTTCCTCGAATACGCGTTTCATCGCTTGCAGCACACATGGCCCATCCTGTGGAAGCTGCATTCGCTGCACCATAGCGCGGTGGATTTCAACGTGACGATCACGTTGCGGCATCATTGGATAGAAGTGCTGCTCAAGGGCTGCCTGCTTTATCCGCTCGTCGGCGTACTGTTCAAGGTCGAGCCGTGGATCGTCGGTGCGACCTCGATCGTGTTCATGTTCGGCAACTATTTCGCGCATCTGAATCTGCGCATGGACCTTGGCCGCTACGTCACGTGGGTCAACAATCCGCAGTATCACCGGCTGCATCACTCGATTCGCGCCGAGCATTTCAATCACAACTTCACGCAGCTATTGCCGATGTGGGATCACGTGTTCGGCACGCGTTGGGTGCCCGCGAAACACGAGTGGCCCGCCACCGGTCTCGACGATGGTACGCAGCCGAGCTCGCTGCTCGGCGCGTTCAGCTGGCCATTGGGTCAGCATGCGGCAAGCGATGCGTTACCCGTTCGCAAGCCGCTTGCCGTGCTCGACAAGAAAGCGAAATAACGCTGGCTACGCGGGTTGCGCGGCGCGCACCGCCTTGCCGCCCAGCAGCGACACGATCAGCGTGGCCATCAGGAGCACGCCCAGCGCCGCGCGCAGGCCGAGCACGCCGGCACCGAAACCAATCAGCGGCGGCCCGACCAGAAAGCCCGCATAGCCGAACGTGGCCGCCATCGACACGCCGATCGCCGGCGTCGCGCTCGAGCGACCCGCCGCGCTGAAAATCACCGGAACGATATTCGCGAGACCGATGCCGACCATCGCGAAGCCGACGCACGCGGTCAGCACCGTCGGCAGGCTCAGCACGAGCGCGAGTCCGGCGAGCGCGATCAGACCGCCGAGCGCGACGACCTTGCTCGAACCGAAGCGCCGCACCGATGCATCACCGGCGATCCGGCAGGCCGCCATCGAAAACGCGAACGCGGAGTAGCCGATCGCGGCGACGCTCGCTTCCTGGTTCAACGTGGAGCGCAGGTACACCGCGCTCCAGTCGGCCACCGCGCCTTCGACGAGCATGCACATGAACGCGAGCAGCGCCAGTTTCATCACGCTGCTGTCGGGCCATGCGAAGCCGCTCGACGCGGCGGCCGCGCGCGGACCGATATCGCGCAACGCAAACGACGCGGCGAAAATGATCAGGGCCGCGATGAACAGATCGGGCGCGAACAGTCCGCCCACGACGCCGACGCCGCTTTTCTGCAACATCGCGCCGCTCGCCGCGCCAAGCAGGCCGCCCGCGCTCCACGCGGCATGAAACGACGACATGATCGGCGCGCGCCAGCGTGTTTCGATCGCGCTCGCATGTCCGTTCATCGACACGTCGAGCGCGCCGTTCGACGCGCCAAGCGCAAACAGCACCACGCACAACGTCAGCATGCCCGGCGCGAGCGCGGGCAACGGCAGCGCGATCGCGAATGCCGCGCCGAGCAGCGCGGTGGCGCGGCCGCTGCCGATGCGCGGCGCGAGCTGTCCCGCGAGCGGCATCGCAACGATGGCGCCGAGCGCGAAGCAGAACAGCGCGATGCCGAGCGAGGTGTCGCTGAGCGCCAGGCTTTCCTTGATGCGCGGCACCTCGACCGCCCATGCGCCGATGCCGAAACCGTTGGCGAGAAAGACGGCGAGCGTCGCGATGCGTTCCCTGACGAGTGAGTTCATGGGCGTGCCGTCATCACGTTATCGCAGACGGCCTGGAGGCTCGCGACACGCGCGTGCGGCACGTCCGCTTCGACGAACAGATAATCGACGGCCGAAACAGGCGCTACCGCGAACGGCGCCGCTGTCATGAGCTTTTCCGAGGTCAGTGCGATGGCGATCTGGCTACTCGCTTTGACCATCGCGCGTTTCAGTTCGGCGTCCTCTGCGTCGAATACGGCGACGCCTTCGTCGGGGTCGAAGGCGCAGGCGCCGAGAAAACAGAGGTCCGCGCGGATCTGCTGGATCTGCAGCAGCGCGGTCGCGCCGAGCGAGCCCGCCGCGCCGCCGGCGATGCGGCCGCCGATCAGGATCACGTCGATACCCGGGCGGTTCAGCAGCCGCGCGCAGGCCTCGGGCGAATTCGTGACGACGCTCAGGCCGGCGTTGTCGGGCAGCGCCGACGCGATCGCGACGTTCGTCGTGCCCGCGTCGAGCAGCACGATCTGTTTCGGACGAACGATCGATACGGCCGCCGCGGCAAGGCGTGCCTTGCGATCGACGGCCTCATGCATGCGCAGCGCCGCGGGTTTGTCGGCGGGCGACATCAGTAGCGCACCGCCGTACACGCGCTTGCAGTGCCCCTGATCCGCGAGATCGCGCAGATGACGGCGCACGGTGTGCTCGGAGATCTGCAGCTCGGCGGCCAGCTCGGCCGCGAGCACGCGACCATGCGTGCGCAATCGCTCCAGAATCAGTGCTTCGCGCTGCTCGGGCAGTAGCCCGTTGATCGCATCTTCCCGGGTTCGCTGCATGGATCTCGTCTCCATTTCGGCGTGAATCGATCATAATCGAGCAAAATATATCGTAAACGCTCGTGGCGCGCAAGCGGTGCGCCCCGGCTCGTCTTGATCTCACGCGACGCCGTTCGGTTCCGGTCGTGAGTCACGGCCGAAAACCAGCCGGTCGAGCAGCCACACCGCGACGAGCGTTGCGCCCATCAGCGGGAAAACGACGCCGAGAAGCGCGAGGCCGGTTTTCCAGCCACGCATCGGCGGCGCGGCGCGCTCGCGCGACGGCGCGCCGAGCGAGCGTTGCGGCCGACGTTTCCACCACATCGCGAAGCCGGTCACAGCGAGCGCGCCAAGGCCGAGCGAAATGGCCGCGCACAGTATCTGATTCGCGACGCCGAAGTAGCGACCCATATGCAGCGAGGTGCCGTACGACACGGCCTTCGCGATCGCGCCGTAATCGCCGTAGCGAATGTCCTTCAGGATCGCGCCGCTGTATTGGTCGACGTACAGCGTGCGTTCGTGTTTGGGATTCGCGGGGAACCAGGAGAGCGTGTAGACGCCGGCTGCGGAGTTCGGCAGCACGATGCGGTAGCCGTCCGCGATACCGAGCGACGCGGCGAGCGCGACGATATGCCCGAGCGACAGAGGCTGCGCCGCGTCGGTGGCCGCGGAAGAGGGCACGCTCGCGTTGCCCGCGGCCCACGGCGTCAGCGGCAACGGCAGGTCGTCCATGACCATGCCGGGCATCGAGCCCATGTCGGCGCGCGTGGCATGCGCGAGCGTGGCGCTCGCGTGGTCCGGGTGGTCCGAGGGCGTTCCCGGCACGATGGAGCGCAACGGCAAACCGCCCCACGCGCCCGGCGGAGCGCCAAGCTGCGTCGCGGTCGCGAACGCCTTGAACTGCTTGCCCCACGAGCCGGTCCACGGCAGCCCCGTCAATACGAACGCAAGTGCGCCAAGGGCGAGCCAGATGCCGATCACCGCGTGAAGACTTTTCCATAGCGGACGTCCTTTCAGCGCCAGGCGCGGCAGCAGCACAGCGCGCGTGGTCGTTTTGCCGCGCGGCCACCATAGTGCGACGCCGGTGCCGATCATCACGAGCGTCCAGCATGCGGCCAGTTCCATCAGCAGTTCGCCGGGCTTGCCGAGCAGCAGCTTGCGATGAAGCATGCGATCCACCTGCATCAAGCGATGCTCGACGCTCAGCGTGCCCAGCACCTCGCCGCTATACGGATTCAGATAGATGCTCTGCTGCGTGCCGTCCGCGAGACGAAATACGAATTCCGCGCTGCGTTGCGGATCGCGCGTGATCACGGCGGTCGTCGCGATCGAGCCGGGCGGCATCGCCGCGCGCGCTTTCGCGAGCAGCGCGTTGTCGGCCAGCCTCGGCACGGCTTGCGGTGCGACGACCAGTTGCTGTCGATAAAGCAGCGGCTCGATCTGCGGCTGGAAGCAATACAGCGTGCCGGTGATGGCGAGCACGAGTAGAAAAGGCATCACGAAGAGGCCCGCGTAAAAGTGCCAGCGCCACAGTGTTCGATAGCCTGGATGTGTCGGGCCGCTCGTGGCGGCGGTTGTACCGTTCTGCGCGCGCACGCGTTCGGCGGTTCGAGTCGTGGACATGAAATCCTCGTCGGGCAAATGGGTCGATGGTTCGTGTGCGACAAGCGGTTTGCCGCGTCTTGCGTCAGGCTTAGATATGCAGCTTCGCTTCGACATAAAACGTGCGGCCCGGATACGGGTGGTAGACGAAGTAGCGTGCGTCGAACAGGTTGTCGACGCCGATGGCGAGTTCGCTGAGCTTCGTCGGCTTGAACGTGAACTTCGCGTCGGCGACCGTGTAGGTGCTGGTGCCGCCGAACACGTTGGGGTTCGTGTCGGTATTCGTCAGCGTGTTGTATTGACGACCCGAGTAACGCGCAGCGAGCGTCAGCGCCGCGCGCGCGTCGAAGTGATACGTCGCGGCAAGATTCGCGCGCCACAGCGGAATGCGGTAGAAGTACTTGCCGACCGAGGCCGGATTCCGTGCGTTCTCGAGGATCTTCGACTGCGTGTACGCGACGCTCGCGAGCAGATCGAGCCCGCGCACGAACACGTCCTCGCCCGAATAGCTTGCTTCGACGCCGCGCGAGCGAACCTTGCCGATGTTCTGGAAGTTCGTCACGTTCGGAATCACGGTGGTGTCGGTCTGACTGAAGATCGTGTTCTTCACGTCGTCCTGAAACAGCGAGAAGCGAAACACGCCATTCCAATGCGCCCATTCGGCGCTCAGCTCTTTCGATAGATCGTCTTCGGGCTGCAAATATGGATTGTTGTTGACGATCGCGGAGCCGTTGATTTGCCCCTGGAACAGTTCGCTCGCGGTCGGAAAGCGATACGCGCGAGCGATCGACGCGCGCAAAGTCAGCTCGTCGCTGACATCGAACGATAACGACGCCTTCGGCGAAAGATGGCGCTGGCTGGCATCGCTGTACGCGATCGTCGCGCCGGGCAGCGACTGTGCGCCATCGTAGGCTTGCCAGTCTTCATAGCGCGCGCCGTAGACGAGCTTCCAGCGCGGCAGAAAGCGCCACGCGTCCTGCGCATAAAGAGCTTGCGTCTGCGTCTTGCCGGTGAACGCGTTGGCGAACGAGGTCGCGTCGCCGTCGCGCCAGTTCAGCGTGTTGTAGGTCTGGTTGTCGACGAAGTAGTTGTCGTAGTGGTAGCCGACGCTCAGTGCGTGATTGGCCAGTCCTGGCTGGTTCGTCGCAGGCGTATAGGTGCCGCGCAGGTCCAGCGTCTTCCAGCCGGTGCCGTCGTTGAACAGCACGGTGCCGGGGCCATTGCCCGGGCCGCCGGCATTCGCGGTGCGTGCGACGCCATTGCCGATGTCGTAATACGAGGCGATCGCCTCGCCGTTCCAGCCGGTCGCGTTGCGCGTTTTCAGCGACACGCCGTAGAGCCAGTTCTCGCTGTGCCCGACACCCGGCGCAAACGCGGCCGCCGGAATCGTGTAGTGGTAACCGTTGATCGATACGTTGCCGCTGTACACAGGGTTGCCGGCCGCGTCGCGCAGGAACGTCGATGTTTCGCTGTTGTACGTCTGGTGCCAGTAGCCGAGCGTGAAGCCGCCCTGCAGCGTCGGCGTGAAGTCGTACTGCATCTTCAGCTTGAACTGGTCCTGCACCGTGTGCTCGATGCCTTCGCCGTTCACACCGAGCACGGCCGTCGGCGCATTGGTCTGGTTGTTGTAGAAATAGGCGCCGGTGACGGGCGTGTCGCCGGCCTTGGCGGGCGTGGTCGATTGAGCGAGTGTTGCGAATTGCAGCGGCTGACTCGTGTTCTCGAGATGATTGACGCCGAGCCGGTACGAGAACTTGCCGATGCTATCGCCGATCGACGCGCTCGCTTCGCTGCCGTTGAAGCTCTGGTTCACGCCGAACAGGCTGAAGTGCTGCGTGAATGCCTTCACGTCGGCGTTGGCCTCGAACTGCTTTGGCATGCGCGTGCTGATCAGCACGGTCGCGCCGAGCGAATTGCCCGGATACAGCGCGGAAAACGGCCCGTAGATTACGTCGACCTGCTGGATTTCGTCGGGATACACCATCGACCAGCGCGGTGGAAACGAATAGCTATTGCCAAGCAGGTTGCTCAGCAGCAAGCCGTCCGCATAGACGAGGCCGCGCGCGCTCTGCGTATTGCCGGTGCCGCGCACCGCGATGATCGAATTCAGATCGCCGATAAAGCGCTTGCGTACCGCCAGGTTCGGCATGTACTTGAGCACGTCCTCGGTGTTGACGACGTTCCAGTTCGCGAACTGATCGCGCGTCACGGTTTCGACGGAGGCGGGCAGGTTCGGGTCGACGGCGCGCGGTGTGGCGCTCGCGCTTGCGCTCGCACTGACGCTGACGGCGGGCAGCGTCGCGTCGGTGTTTGCGTCGGCGGCATGCGTGGGTGTTGCGACGAAAGCCGGCACGAAGGCAGGCATGAGCGCGGGCCAAAGAACGGAACGACGAACCGCGCGATGAGCGGAAAAGACAGCGTCACGACGGACGCAATAAGAGAGCCTTCGCAGCGCGAAGTTGAACATGAGCGTTTCCTCGATGCATTGAACAGGCGATCGCAGGCCTCGTCGATGTAGGCGACGAAGGCGCGATCAGAACCGGTAGCGATCAGGAAACGGCAGGTGGGGCGCGCGGACGTCCCGACGGGAAGGCGCCAAGCGGGGTGAAGCGGGTGGACAGCGTGGGCGGCGCGGTGGCGGCCAGCGGCGGCGCGGCCGGCGGCTCGACGGCGGCGAGCGTCGGCATCGCGACGTGATGTTCGAGCAGATGACAGTAGCCGCAGGCGCCGAATGCATCGTCGTGGCTCAGATGCACGGGCGCGGGGCTGGATTGAGCGACGACGCTCGCATCGCTCACATTGCTTGCACCAGCCGGATGAAGCGCCGAACATAGCGCGGCAATCGGCTCGTGGGCGCGGCCCGATTCGAGCAACTGACTCATGAGCGGCGCGAACACGACGAGCCACATGGCGACGAGGCCAAGCCATGCGGTCAGGTGGTTGCGCGAGTGTCGAGTCATGATCGTCGAAGAAAAGACGGGCGCGATTCTAGCATCACCGCGCGATCCTTTCATTCGCAATGACGGCCTGAGCTTCGTGAGCTTGCAGAAGGGCAGGGCGAGGACGAAGCGCGCAATGCGCCGGTACACGCTGCGCCTGTTCCGGCGCGCGCCGGGCGAGGACTGGGCGAGCTCGGTCGAGCGCGTGCGGCAGGCGTGCGTCGAGCGATTGGGCGGCGCGCTATGACGCCTCTGTGAGCTGCATGTGATACAGGCCCCACGGCGACAATTCGAAGCGGTCCTTCAGTGGCTTGGCCGCGAGTTCGGGAATCTGATCGGCGTCGTAGATCGCCCATAACGGCCCCACGCCGCCGAGCGCCAGCGGCTTGCCGTCCATTTGTGTCGCGACGATGAAGTGATACTCGCGCACCTTGTCGAGCGTCGTCAACACCGCGTAGCCATCGACCGCGTGCATGACGATTTGCGTGCTGCCCGCGTCGGGCGCGCCGACGTTTGCGAGCACGTCGGTGAGCAGCGGGCCGCTAAACGTATGCATGTGCGCATCGTATTCGATCGTCGGATGGATCGTCACGGTCTTCATGCTGGCGAGCCACGGCAGATCGACGCCGTACGCTTGCGAAAACTTCACCTGATGCTTCGCCAGCAGTTGATCGAGAGCCGGATTGAGCGCGCCGCGATTGCTGTGTTTGATCGCGCCGGAGATCGTCAGGACGACTGGAGACGGCCCGCATTCGGCGTGCTCACGCTTCGCGCCGAATGCGGGCGCGACCGCCGCGCCCAGTGCCGCGGCGCTGGTCAGGAACTGGCGTTTGTTCATTACGTTTTCTCCGGGTGTCTTCGAGGCGCCGCGTGGTGAGGTGCGCGCTCTTCTATTGTCGGAGAATTGTCGCCGCACGTGATACGGCGATGCTTCATTAACGCGTCATTCGCTATGCTATTTCCGCATGCGGTTCGTGCCGGAGCTGGCACGGTTCCTTGCGCGGCGGTCCAATGCGGTGCGCGTCTTCACAGGTTTATGACGAAGTCCTTTTCCAATGCCACTGAACGCACGAACCAGGCGCAACGCAAGAAGCCTCGCGTACATCTGGGAATTCACACTCGACATCAACTCTTTGTTGCCCCTAATCATTGGAAGTGCTCAGTTCGCGCCGATACTGACGGTGCGCGTCACATCGACGACCGACAGCCGGATCGCGTCGATCAATGCGCGCGCGGCCGGTGACGGCGTGCCCGCCGCGCGCATCGTCAGGCCGATCTCGCGCCGCGTGTTGTGCAGCGGTACATCGAGCACCACCAGTTGCCCGGACTGAATCTCGTGATGCAGCTGCTGCGCCGACAAGGCCGCCGCCATGTCGGTACCGAGCAGCAGGCCGCGAATCACCGCGAGGTCGGCGGTCTCGACGGTCGGCAGAGGCGGCTTCACCTTCATCCGCTTGAATTGCGTTTCGAACAGCGCACGCGCCGGCGCGTTGCTGCGCGGCAGAATCCACTGCGCGTCGCGCAGACCCATGATGGTCAGATCGTGCGCGTGAGTCAGCGGATGACCGCGGCGCACCAGCACCACCATGTCTTCCGACATCAGCCGCTCGTTTTTCAGGCCGCTCGTCGCGTCGTTGTCGCGCAGCGCGCCGAGAATGAAATCGATGTCGCCCGCGCGCAGACCGGCCACGAGCGTCTCGTATGCGCTTTCGTCGGTGACCACGCGCACGCCCGGATTCACCGAGGTCATTCGCGCGATCGCCTTCGGCAGGATCAGCGTGCGCCCGAGCGGCAACGCGCCGACTGTCACCGAGCCCTGAATCTTGCCGTGCAATGCGGCGATATCGTCGGGGACGTGGCGCAGTTCGTTCAGCGCGCGGCGTACGTGAAGCAGGAACGTCTCGCCCTCGGCCGTCAGCAGAATGCCGCGCGGGCTGCGGTGAAACAGACTCAGTCCCGAGCCGCTTTCGAGTACCCGGATCGCGGTACTCACCGCGGGCTGGCTGATGCCGAAGGTTTTTGCCGCGCTCGGCATATGCCGATGCCGCGCGAGCGCCGCGAATAGTTGCAACCGCCGCGTGTTGAGCAGGTACGCGGGCAATGCGCCTTCCGCGACGGGCCGGCGGCGCGTCTGTCGCGCGGTGCACCATCGGGCGAGTTCTTCGAGTTCGGCGAAGATCCGCTCGCAGCGATGCAGCACCGCGCGGCCGACCGGAGTGGGCAGCATGCCCGAAGGACCGCGATCGAACAGCGGTTCGCCGAGCGCCGACTCGAGCTCCTGCACGGAGCGCGTGACCGCCGACTGCGCGCGAAACAACGCGGCCGCCGCGCGCGTCGCGCTGCCCATCTCGGCGACGAGCCGGAATGCGCGCAGTTGCGCGAGATTGAGCAGGTCCTTGCTGCTGACCGACAGCGGCGCTTTGGCGCTCGCCTGGCTGGTGGCGGCGGAAAGCGTGTCGTTGCTCATGCCGCGCCCGCGATCAGATGCAACGACGGCAGCGACAGATTCAGACTTTCCTTCGAGATATGCGTGTGCTCCTTCATCAACGCATCGACGCGCGCGCCTTCGCCTTTTTTCAGCGCGTCGACGATCGCGTGATGCTGGCGATGCGCGTACATCAGCATCATGAATTGACGCTCGCGCGCGGATTCGTCGAACGCGATCGTGAACGGCGACACGAACGGCACCTTGTCGTTCAGACTGAGCGCGGCCGTGACCGCCTGGTTCTGCGCCGCTTCGACGATCAGCGCATGAAAGCGGCCGTTCATCTGCGCGTAGCGCACGTCGTCGCCTGGCTGCAGATGCTTTTGCTCGAAGATCGCGTCGCCTTCACGCAGGCAGTCGTCGAGCGCGGCGGCGAGCGCGGGGCTCACGCCGTTTTCGGCGACCGAGCGCGCGGCGAGTCCCTCGAGCACGCCGCGCACGTCGATCGCGTCGAGTACGTCGCGCACGCTGAAGCGGCGCACGACGTAACCGCGCGAGCCCGAACGATCGAGCAGACCTTCCGACGACAGCACGCTCAACGCATAACGCAGCGGCGTGCGCGACACGCCGAGCCATTGCGCAAGCTGCGCTTCGACGAGCCGCTGCCCGGGCGACAGTTCGCCCGACAGGATCTTCTCGCGTAAGGTCTGCACAATCGCTTGCTGGGTGGTCTCGTTCATCGTTTCGTCGCTCGTCGGAAGCAGCGCAGTATAGCCACGCGTGCAGCACCGCTCCAAGCCTTAAAAATGTGTGTTGCGAGTTGTTTTCCGGGCCATCTGTTTTATTTATCGCGTGACGAGATGCCGAGGCGTCGCGGAAGGCTTGCCTCACGGGCTTGGGATACCGAGGGGGCCCTGCGCGGCGTGGGTCGGGGTGCGCTTCATCCGCGCTCCGGCCGCGCAAATGCCAGGTTTTTACTCGTCAACCCGGCGCTGCCTGAGGTATACCCGTGCTTCCCGTATCGCGACACAATTTCTATCTTTGTATCCCAAGACGGTCGTGGTGACTAGCGCGGTAAACCTGGCGACCTATCCGATTGGCAGCAGCACGAAGTGACGGAAGAGAACGAATATGGCAAGAATCATTGGTGGTATCGGCACGTCCCATGTACCCACGATCGGGTTGGCGTACGACAAGGGCAAGCAGAACGAACCGGCATGGGCGCCGATGTTCAAGGGTTATGAACCGGTGGCGCAGTGGCTGGCCGAGCAGAAGCCCGACGTGATGGTGATGTTCTACAACGACCACGCGAACAGCTTCTTCTTCGACTGCTATCCCACGTTCGCGCTCGGCGTGTCGCCCAACCACGAGTTCGCCGATGAAGGCGCCGGCAAGCGTCCGCTGCCCGACATCGCCGGGCATCCGGATCTCGCGATCCATATCGTCGAGCAACTGGTCGCCGACGAATTCGATCTGACCGTCTTCCAGGACCGCCCGCTCGATCACGGCGTCAATTCGCCGCTGTCGCTGATGCTGCCGCATCAGGGCGGCTGGCCGCTGTCGCTGGTGCCGCTCGAAGTGAACGTGCTGCAGTATCCGCTGCCCACCGCGAATCGCTGCTACCGGCTCGGCCAGGCACTGCGTCGCGCGATCGAATCGTTCGAGCAGGATCTGAAGGTCGTGGTGGTCGGCACGGGCGGGCTGTCGCACCAGGTGCATGGCGAACGCAGCGGCTTCAACAACACCGAATGGGACATGGAGTTCCTCGACCTGATCGTCAGCGATCCGGAGCGTCTTGCCGCGATGAAGCACGTCGATTACGTGCGCCTCGGCGGCGCGGAAAGCGTCGAGACGATCATGTGGCTCGCGATGCGCGGCGCGCTGGGTCAGAAGGTCCGCGAACTGCATCGCAACTACTACCTGGCGACCAGCACCGCGATGGCCGTGACGATCTACGAAGAAGAGGTGGCGTAATGAATCCGCAACTGGTTGGCGTCGAAGAACTGACCGGCACGTATCCGTTCGATATCCGCCAGAGCATGAAGGCGATGCGCCTGAACCGCTTTTTCTGGCAGATGCGCGAAGCGTCGGCGCGCGCGCTGTGGCTCGAAAACCGCACCGCCTCATACGATGCGGCCGGCCTGACGCCGGAAGAACGCACGCTGGTCGACAACACCGACTGGATCGGTCTGATTCGTTATGGGGTGTCTTTCTTCGTGCTCGAGAAGTTCGCGCGTGTAGTGAAGATCACCAATCTCGGCGTGTACGCGAGCATGCGCGGCGAAACGCTCGAAGCGTTTCTGAAGACTCGTCAGGTACCCGACGCCGTTTAAAGGCCGCGCATCGAGGCGCGCATCAAGGCAGCGCTGTCCGCTGGGCAATCCGATTTGACGCCCCCGCCAAGCCCCGCGACACGACGATTCTCGAACTCCGCGAGTTTTCCCGCCGGCTGGTCCGCGAACTCGGTTTCATGCGCACGACCATCGCCGACAGCGATCTGGCGCCATCGGCCGTGCATGCGGTGATCGAGATCGGCATGTCGCCGGGCATCAGCGCCAAAGATCTGGCGACCATCCTGCGGCTCGACGCGGCGCGTCATCTGTACGAGTCATTCGGCTTTCGGCCAAGTGAAGAATCGGAAGGCACGCAATGGGGAACACGCGTGGTCGAGCAGCGTTTCAACCGGCTTTCCGCAAGGAAAGGCGATAACGGTACTGCGTGATCGGCGCGGCAGCGAACTCGACGCCGTCGGTCAGTGCGCGAGGACCGACGCCGCGATCCGGTCGGCCAATTCGCCGAGAACGCGGCTCAACGCGGCCGCCTGCGCGAGCGCATCGTGTCCATCGATCGCGGAGTCGAGCGTCACCTGCTGCCGCAGCGGCGCCTGATCCGAGTGCCCGGCCAGCAGCGTCCACTCCGCTTGCAGCGTCAGCGTGCCGCTCTCGTCGGCCGTGGCATTCAGCACGGTGACGACCAGCCTGCGCGTGCCGGGCGGCGCGGGTGCATCCGGAATGACGAACGACCCGGCGGGCAGCCGCGTGAGCAAGTCCTGGGCAAGCGTTTTGCGCATCATCTGAGCGAGCGGTGCGCCCCACCGGTCGCTATCGTCGATCGTCAGCCGGTTCTGCGAAGCCAGCGTGACGACTTCGAGCCGATCGAGCACCGCGGGAATATGCACGGCAGTCAGTTGAATCGGTGGGATCGGCGCCGTGGCGGCCGGCGCGTCGGCGGGCATCGGGTTCAACGTCACATAGCGTGTCGGTATGCTGTGTCCGCATCCGGCGAGCGCCATCGCCGCGACGGTTACGACAAACGCCGCCGTCCTGACGCTCGTCGCGAGCGATGCCGCGACGGCGCGTCCGACGGGGAACGTGGACCTCGTCATCATTGAGCCTCCTGCTGCCTGCCATGGATCAGCGCCTCCGGATGGCGGTCGAGATAGTCGGCCAGTGCCCGAATCGAGCGTGCGGTGTCGGTCAGCTCCTGCATGGTGGCAGGCAGGTCGTTCTGGCTCGACGCGTCGCCGCCTAGCGTACGGTTCGCCGCGGCAACGGTGCGATCGGCCGCGTTCGCCGTCTCGCGCAATTGCGCGACGAGCGGACCGATCTGTGGCGAGACCTGCTGCAACGTGTGATCGATCTGCGCGACCGAGTGGTCGATGTGCGTCAGGCTGTCCTTGATCTGAGGCGAGGAACTGAGCGCGTTGATATGCGCGGCGATACTGCGGACCTGTTCGCCGGTTTGCCGGATCGGAAGATCGTCGATTTTCTGGATCACCTCGTTGGCCTTGGCCATCGTCGTGTCGAGATTCGCGGCGGCGACACTCGGAATGACGGGCAGGCCGTCCTCGCTGGCGAGCGTCGCCACCGGCGCGCCTTGCACGAAGTCGAGGTTGATCTTGTCCGCGCCGACGAGCGGCGGATCTTGCGACAACCGCGCGCGCAAGCCTGTGGCGACGAGGCGGGTGAGCATGGCATCGACGAGCGGGCGCCAGTCCCCGTTGGCCGGTGGCGGCGCGCCGACGATGCCAAGCTGCGACGGGTTCAGCGCGATCTGCACCGGGGTGCTCAGCGCGCCCGTGCGTGCGTCGTAGTTCAGGCGCACGCTGGTGACGGTGCCCACGTCGAAACCGCGCAATTGCACATCGGCACCACTCTTCAGGTCGCCGACCGCACCGTCGAAGCGCACCAGATAGGTGACGACCGGGCCGTGCCCCGGCGCGAGCGCGGGGCGGCGATCGACACCGTCGAAACGCGATGCCGGCTCGCCGGGCCCGGGCTCCATCACGATCTCGGGGCCGGACAGCACTGCCTTGATCGACGCCGGATCGTTGAGATCAACGTGGGCGCCGCGCAGGAAAAACCTGGTCTCGCTGCGCAGATACTTTTTTTCGGCGCGATCTATCTTGAGCTCGGCTTTCACGTGTTGACCATCGGGCGCGAGCGTAATCTCCGAGACGGCGCCGACCTTCACGCCGCGCAGCGTGACGATCGTGTCGTCGGGCTTCATGCCGTACGCGTTGTCGAAGGTTACCGTGACCGTCTCGCCCTGATGCATCAACGCGCGAACGCCGAGCCATCCGGCCATCGCGAAGGCTGCGACCGGCACCGCCCAGATCCAGCCGGGCCACGCGCTGCGCCGCACCTGGGCCTGCGAACGACGGGGACGCGTGCCGCTCATCGCTTGCTCCGCGGGTGGACGTCCCACATCAGGCGCGGGTCGAAGGCGCGCGAAGCGGCCATCGTCAGCAACACGACCAGCGCGAACGCGGTGGCGCCGATGGCGGGTCTGGCCGCGGCGATGCCGTCGAACCGGATCAGCGGCACGAACGCGGCGATCGTGAACACGTCGACGTACGACCATCGGCCGAGTTCGTCGATCAGGCGGTACAGATGCGCCTTGACCCGCAGATGCCGGCGCGAACGGCGCCGAACGGAGACGACGAACCATGCCATGCCGAGAATCTTCGCCACCGGAATGACGATGCTCGTACAGATGATCAGAATGCCGATCGGCCACAGGCCAGCGTGAAACAGCTGGTAGACGCCGTCGATGATCCGGGTTGAGTGGGTCCGCCCGAGTTGCATCGAAGTGGTCATCGGAAAGAGGTTGGCCGGGATCGTCAGAACGAGCGCGGCGAGCGACAGCGCAGCCGCGCGCACGACGGCGTCGGTTTTGCGAGCGCGCAACGTCAGTGCGCAGCGAGGGCAGGGGCGCCCCTCCTGCGACATCGGCACGACCAGATCGCAAACCGTGCAGGACAGCGGCGCTTCATGTTCCGGCAACTCGTTTTCCGCGGCGATCGCGCGCCACACCGTTCTCCGGTCGAGCGACGCGCGCGTGAGCATCGACAGCAGCGCCGCGGCGATGAAGCAGTAGCCGCCGGGGGCGATCGTGCCGGTCAGATTCTGCGTCACGCGCGCGTAACCGACGAAGCAGCCGACCAGATAGACATCGGGCATGGTCCAGATGTCGAGCGAGGTGGTCCAGCGAAACAGCGCACCGATTCCTCTGGTACGCCGGCCGAGCCGCAGCGCGGCGAGGACGATCACGAGGCCGCCAAAGCGGATGAATGGCAGCACGATACCGAAGGTGCCGAGCAGTACCGCGAGAATGAACCAGCCATCGTTCCACATCTCCACGATGCCCGACGACAGCAGTGATGAGCGTTCGACGCCGAGCATATGGACATACATCAGGGGCGCGAGGTTGGCCGGAAACAGCAATACGAAGGTCGCGCTCGCGCAGGCGAGCGCCGCGGTCTGGCTTCGGCCGCTACGCCGCTCGAGCGGAAAGTGACAGGCGCGGCAACGCGCGTAGGTATGGGCGGTGAGCGGCGGGATGTCTTCGAGCGCGCCGCATTCGGGGCAGCCGATCGTCATGCGACGTTCTCCATCGGCTGTCCGTTTTCAGGCGGGCAGCGCGTTGCGAATGAGGTTTCGCCGATCATCACTCGACCCCTGGCGCCGTTTGGCGCGTGCATGTACGGCAGACGCGCTGGCGCGCGCCAGCTCTTGTCCTGCACTAGCATGGCGCGTTCCCGGCCGGTCTCGGCGCGCCGGGCAGCACGGACGAACGGCGGCGGTGTGGCGTCAGTCGGGTGAGCGGTTCCGATCCGCTTCGCTTTGCGAGCCGGGCGGCGTGCCCGGTTTGGTGTCCGGCGCCGCTGACGGAGCGGCGTCGGCAATGATCAGCAACCTCGAAGACAGCGCGTCGGGATGGCCCGGCTTGAACCAGTTCATCTCGGGAATGCGTGAATCGGTCAGGTAGATCGTGCCGTCCGGCCCTTCCGCGAACGTATCCGGCCATCGCAGGCCGGGCTCGTGCAGCAAGGTCGTCAATGTCGCGCCGTCCCATACCTTCACCGCATGTTCTTCGACCGCGGTAATCAGCAGGCGTCCCGTCCGGTCGATGTGCAGCCCGTCGGCGGGGCGATGCTCGAGCACTTTCTCGACGCGGTTGCCGACTTCATCGGTCGCGAGCGTGGTATCGCGAAGCGCTTCGGTGGGCACGCGGTAAAGCGTTTTGCCCTTCACCGCCTGCCAGTACAGATACAGTCCATCGCGAGTGAGCGCGATGCCGTCGGCCGCCAATTCGACGCCGCGTCCATCGGGACGCCGCAATGGTGCGCCGCCTGCATGGACCGTGACGCCCGGATCCGTTTGCGTCGACGGATGCCCGTCGAGCACGCGGCGCGCTTGACCGGTGCCGAGATCGACCACCACGATCGCCCCGCGTGTTCCAGAGTCCGTGATGTAGGCGAAACGGCCGTCCCGACTGATGCGCACGTCGTTCAGATAGCTGCCCTGAGGCGCGATTTCGAGCGTGAACGCAATGCAGCCGACGACGCTATCCGTCGCAAGATCGATGCGGACCAGTTTAGGGGCACCCGGCACGACGAACGCCTGGGCCGGCGCGCCGGGGTCGAGTACCCACAGGTTGTTTTGGCAATCGCACAGCATCGCCTGCACGCAGACCCAGCGATCCTGCGGGTTCAACTCGTCACGCCTGGCATTGCGCCAGCCGTTCCATCGATCGTCGGGATAAGGACGGACGTCGCCATCGGGCGTGAGTACGCCGACGGAGATCGGCGCGTCTTCTGTCCAGCGCGGGAAGTTGACGAAGATGCGTCCGTCCGCGGCGACGGCGACGCCGGTCACCTGGTGCCCGAACGACGCAATCTCGCGCAGATGCGGCAGCGAGCCGTCGTCACCGGCGCTCGATGCAGGCGCGGCGGTCAGTGGAACCCGATCCGCGGCGGCTGGCGTGGCGGTGTCTTTCATGGGCTGCCTCCGGGACAGGACGGAAATGTCCGTATTCAGCAAAGCGAATGCCGCGTGCAAGGATAAAGTAGATCGTAATCCGCGAATCTTTCGGAAGGTATTCAACGTGAATTGCGGACCGCCCTTTATGCGAATTGTTTGACTTTCGCGCGAGCAGAGAACGGGAGTGCGCGCAATAGGGAAAGCCGAGTTGTCGCGTAGCGCTTGATACGACATGGCGCGCTAAAAGGCCGCGTTGCTACTACGTCATTCAGGGCGAAAAGAATCGCTCCGCGGCGGCGTGCGGAGCCGCCGTACCAAACGGTCCATTTCGGCAACTCTGACTCTCAGGGTTTCTCCTGACTCGCCTTTGGACCCGCCGTGTCACTCGTGCGCTACACCGCTCATTTGCAAAGAAAAAATAATGCCGACGTCAAAGGAATGTGCTAGAAAATAACAATTGCACGCGCAGACGAATAGCCACGCCTGCAAGTAAAAATTTCGGCTTTCAATACTCTTAATCGGCCGCGAGGTGGATCATGAGAACAAGGACGCTTTGGGGGCTCGGGGTGACGACGGTCGCTTCGGTGCTAACGCTGCAGTGTTATCCAGCGTGGGCCGACGGGCCCGAAGCGGCCTATGCGTCCGACGACGAGGTGCCGGCCGGCTCGCTCAGTCCGAACGAGTACAAGGTCAATGCGGACGGCATGAAAGAAGATCCAAATGCGAAGATGTCGGACGTGGCCCGCGCGTATCGCAATGGCTATATCAATCGCGGCAAGCAGGATCAGGCCGATTACCAGGCAATGATCGACTCGCACAATCACGGTCAGCGGCAACCCGCCAGGACCGACGTCGCGCGGGTCGACGTGCCGCCGCTGCCGCCGGGCGTTCCCGAAGACGATAACTCGAAGTACACGAGTATTCCGCCGCAGCCTCAGAAGCCGCGGCCGGTCCAATACGCGCAGCGTCAGGTGCCGCAACCGCCACCGCAACAGCAATATCAGCAGGTGTACCAGCAGCCGCAATACGCGCCGCCGCCAATGCAATACCAGCAGGCGCCGGCCTACGCGCAGATGCAGCCGGTCTACGACAACCAGCCGGTATACGTGCGGCAGGACTATCCTCAGCCGCCCGTGCAGTACGTGCCGGTTTATCCGCAGGCGCAATACGATGAAATGCCGCAGGTCGTGGAAACGGTGGTTCAACCGGCCGCGCCTGTCGCTTATCAGGTTTATCGTCCGCCGGTCTATTGGGCGCAGCCGCGCGTGTATGCGTATCGCGCGCCGGTCTACAGCTATCGTATGTGGCGTTGAGGTATTGCGCGAGTCGTGGCGGCGTTGCGCAACAACGGAGCGCCGCGGCGAATACTCGCACGCATCGACTGATTGGCCGATAGAAAGTACTCAGCCCGCCGCATTCGTGGCGGGCTGAGTACTTTCTTTTATTCGTTTTGCGCTAGTGACCGCTGGCACCTCTCGTGCGCACATTCAGATGGTTATTCACCTGTCTGACTCCGCGCACCGATCTCGCGACACTGCCCGCGCGTTGCACCTGAGCGCGCTGCGGTACCCAACCGGTCAGCGTCACGATACCGCGGCGCGCCTGCACGTGAATCGACGTTGAATGCAGGTTCGGTGTGCGTGCGAGCGCGCGCCGCACGTCGCGCGCGAGCTCGCTATCGGGTCTGTTGCGACCCGGCGATGCCGCGATGGATTGGCTTTGCGCGGAAGCATCGTTCGGCATGCCGCCGCTGGTTTGCGCATTCGCACAGGTCGCAGTGCCGATCGCAATCGCTGCCGCGGCAATGGCGCCAATCAGGGTGCTCGCGCTGTCTTTTCTCACAAGTCCTCCTGTACCACCTGATTGTCGCTCGCCGCGCAGCAGATCGACGTTGCGGCTATTGCGGTTGCCCGTTGCCCAATAGCGCGTCCGTCGTGACGACCGTGCAGTACTCGTGATCGAGATTGGCCAGTGACATCGCGTGAATGTCGTCGGCGCTGCGCGGCGTTCCGTTCCAGTCGGTCCGTGCAAAAGTGAAACAGCCGTCGGCCACGAGATACGTATCGAAACCGAGGTTGCCGGCCATCCGCACCGTGGCCTCGACCGAGTTGTTGGTGATGACACCCGCCACGACCAGCGTCGTGTGGCCGGCGGCGCGCAGGCGGTCCTCGAGTCCCGTGCCGATGAACGCGTTATTCGTGCGTTTCGCAATCACCGGTTCGTCGGGCAACGGCACGTTCGACGCCTTGAATTCGTGTCCCGCCTGACCCGGCCGATAGTGCGACCCAGGCTCCGTCGAGTCGTGCCGCACATGCCACACCGGCCAGCTTCGGCTACGCCAATGCACGAGCAAGCGGCTCACCTGCGTCTCGGCTGCGGGATTGTTGCGCTGGCCCCAGCTCGGATGATCGATCGCGCGTTGCAGATCGATCAACAACAATACGGCGCCGGCGGAAGGAGCGGGAGAGCGCATGGGTCGAATGAGTCTGTGTCGGTGTCTATATGATTCTGGCAGACTTTACCGTATTGGCGCCATCAATAGCCATGTATGATGGCGGGCTCGCGCCCGGCAGGGGCCCTGCGCGGGCGGCTTGCGCGGATCGCGCGCCGTCTGCCGCGCCCACCGGGCCGCAACGCCTCCCTTCACGATGACCCAGAGGAAGACCGCCATGACGGCTGCAACGCAATTCGACCAGGTTTCTGTTGTCAAACGAGCCAACGTGTACTTCGACGGCAAGTGCGTGTCGCACACCGTGCTGTTCGCCGACGGCACGCGCAAGACGCTCGGCGTGATCCTGCCCGGCACGCTGAACTTCGGCACCGACGCGCCGGAGCTGATGGAAGTGCAGGCGGGCAAATGCCGCATCCGTCTCGACGGCAGCGATGAGTGGAAGACCTATGGCGCGGGCGAATCGTTCTCGGTGCCTGGCAAGAGCCGCTTCGATATCGATGTGGTTGAAACGCTGGACTACGTTTGCAGCTATCTGTAAGCGGCTTTAAGGCGCGTGCAGTGGGATAAGAAAGACCTGTTGCAAGCAGCCGGGACGGCTTGGACAACGGGCCCAGGCTATCTTTGCTCAGATGTGTTGAAGAGACAACACGCAAGCATTCGCGAGTGCATGCTTGAGCCAGGTGCTCAGAATGGGCCGTCCATTACGCTTCGCTTCGACGATGAGCCTTACGCCGTCTCTTTCGCCACGATCTCCTCGATCACCTGCACGAATTGCTCGACCGGCTGGCCGCCGGTCACCAGATAGCGGCGGTTGAAAATGATCGACGGCACCGATTGAATGCCCATTTCCTGATTGTTCTTTTCCGCTTCGCGCACTTCATCGGCATACGCGCCGCTCGTCAGCACGTCGCGCGCTTCGTTGGCGTCGAGTCCTACCGACTGGGCCGCTTCGACCAGCACGTCATGATTGCCCGGATTCTTGCCGTCGGCATGATACGCGCGCAATAGCGCGAGCTTCAGCGGCAACTGGTGGCCTTTCAGGCCGGCCCAATGCAGCAGGCGGTGCGCGTCGAACGTGTTGTAGGTGCGGGTGCGCGGACCGAAATCGAAGCCGACGCTCGCGCCGCGTTCGCGGATCATCGCCTGCGTTTCGGCGATCTGCGCGGCCGTGCGGCCGTATTTCTTGCCGAGATACTCGACGATGTCTTCGCCGTCCGGTCCCATCTGCGGATTCAGTTCGAATGGATGCACGACGATGCGCGCGTCGATTTTGTCCTGAAGCCGCGCGAGCGCGAGCTGCAGCGACGACAGGCCGATCGCGCACCACGGGCAGGCGATGTCGGAAACAAAATCGATGGTGAGCTGCTGTTTCATGGTTGTCCTAGGCGGAATGAAGTGCGATGCGGCAGCGGCAAGTGCGGCCGCAACGATACCGACAGCGTAGCGGGAATCGTGCGTCCGTGCAGTGCGGCCGAATTTGACCGCAAGACCCGGAGTGTTTTCGCGCCGCCACACTCGTACACTAAGTTCATCGAGCTACCTACTTTGATGGCGCGGGCGACGAGCCCGCCCCGCCCACTCATCGACGATGAACGCAATCGCTCCCACCCAAACGATCGACCAACGCGTCGACGCACTCGACTGGCCGCGGATCGAACACGATCTCGATCAGTACGGCTGCGCCGCCGTGCCGCAACTGTTGACGCCCCGCGAATGCGACGCGCTGAGCGCGCTCTATACACGCGACGCGCTTTATCGCAGCCGCGTCGTCATGGCGCGCCACGGCTTCGGTCGCGGCGAATACAAGTACTTTGCGTATCCGCTGCCGTCGCTCGTCGGCGGCTTGCGCGGTGCCCTTTATCCGCACCTCGTGCCGGTCGCGAACCGCTGGAACATGGCGATGAGCATCGACGTGCGCTATCCGCCGAAACATGCGGATTTCATTCGACGCTGCCATGACGCCGGCCAGGTGCGTCCGACGCCGCTGATCCTGCAATACGGCGAGGGCGATTTCAACTGCCTGCATCAGGATCTGTACGGCGAACACGTGTTCCCGCTGCAGGTTGCGGTACTGCTGTCGGAGCCGGGGCGCGACTTCACAGGCGGCGAGTTCGTGATGACCGAGCAACGTCCGCGCATGCAGTCGCGTGCCGAAGTCGTGCCGCTCGCGAAGGGCGACGCGGTCGTGTTCACCGTGAACAGCCGGCCCGTGCAGGGTACGCGCGGGCCGTATCGCCTGAATCTGCGGCACGGCGTGAGCCGCCTGCGCTCGGGACATCGGCATACGGTCGGCATCATCTTTCATGATGCGCTGTGAGGGCCGCTGTCGGCGCAATGGCGCAACACCGCGTGCCGTGAGACGATAACGGCCACGACTCCAGCGATCTGCCGCCATTGTCGTAGATCCGTCGCCTCGTCCCATGGAAAACCTGCTCAAGAAACTCGATCTGACTTCGCTGCGTCTGTTCGTCGCCGTTTGCCAGGAGCGCAATATCGCGCGCGCGGCCGAGCGCGAGTTCATCGCGTCGTCGGCGGTGAGCCGGTGCATCGCCGAGATCGAGGCGCTGATCGGCCTGCCGGTGATTCAACGGCAGTCGCGCGGCATTACCGTGACGCCGGTCGGCGAGACCGTGCTGCGCTACGCGCTCGCGATCATCGGCAATATCGAGCAGATGAGCGCGGAGTTGTCGCGCTTTTCGGCGGGCGTCAAAGGGCGCGTGAGGGTGGTCGCGAATCTGTCGTCGATCGTGCAGTTTCTGCCTGAAGACGTGGCCGCGTTCGGCCGCGCTTTCCCGGATGTAGCGATCGAACTCGAAGAAGAAAACAGCGCGGACGTGCTGCGTATCGTCGACGAACACGGCGCGGACTTCGGCATCTGCAATCCGGTTGCTGGCAGCGAGGCCTTCGAGCAGGTGCCGTACCGGCAGGACCGGCTCGCGGTGCTCGTGCCGGGTGGGTATCGGCTCGCCAGCGCGGCGCGGGTGAACTTCGACGATCTGTTGCACGAGAGCTTCGTCGGCTTGCGCAGCGAAAGCGCGCTCACGCGCTTGCTCGCGCAGCAGGCGGCGAGCGCGGGCCGGCAGCTCGACGTGCGGATGCGCGTGAGCAGTCTCGATGCGCTGTGCCGGATGGTGCATGCGGGGCTCGGCATCGCGATCGTGCCCGAGCCGGTCGGCCTGCTCTACGTGAACACGCTCGATGTGCGGCTGCTGCCGCTTGCCGATGCGTGGGCGGAGCGTCATCTGATCATCATCTTCAAGGCGCGCGAGCAGTTGAGCGCGAGCGCGGCCGCGCTGGTGTCGTTCCTCGGCAATCCGCCTTAGACGATTCCACCACCCGCACTCCGCGCCGCGGCTCCGCCATCGAGCATTCGCGAAACGAGACGGCAGCATTGCCGCACCGGCACTTCGGCATCTGCCTTGCGCACCGTATAGTGAGCGCAAGGAGAATGCAGTGATGAGCGATACGATTCGTTTGGACGGCCGCGTGCTGTACCTGTCGCAAGACCCGGCCGTGATCGAGGCGCAACTGGCCGGCGAAAACTTCACTCGCGACACGGCGGGGCCGTTGCGCGACAACGTGTCGACGGACGAGATCACGCCCGTCACCGTAATGCTCACCTACGACGAGCGCCTCGGCCAGTACCCGTACGTCGGCTTCAAGGCCGGCGAGGGTCTGCCGATCGGCCGCAATGCGGTGAAGGACGGCGGCTTTCGCGTGACGGTGGCCGGCAAGCGCTACGGCAAGGGCTCGTCGCGCGAATCGAGCCCGCTCGCGGAGTTGTCCGCAGGTATTCGCCTGATCGTTGCCGAGAGCTTCGAGCGTATCTATCAGCAGAACTGCGACAACATCGGCATTCTGACCACGACCGATTTTTCCGTGCTCGATCGCCTGCTCGCAGGCGTTGCGGTGCCGATCGACGAATTCCTGAAAGGCCGCGACTCGCTCACGCAGCAGATCATCCGCAGCGGCGGGCTGCTCGCGTATAGCCGGTTCGCGGAGTGGCCCGCGCCGGGCGGCCGCGCGAGCGATGCCCCGAACGAGGCGCCGGGCGCCGAGCCGAAAACGCTGGTCGAGAAGATCATCGACCGTCATCTGCATCCGGGCACCGCGAGCGCGCAGCGCGGCGACGGCGTGTTCATCGCCGCCGACTGGCGCTTCAGCCACGACTATTTCACCGGCATGTGCGCGCATCTGATGCATCGGGCGTTCGGCAAGCCCGCGCCGCTGCATGCGCCGGATCACATCATCGCGTTCCAGGATCATCTCGTGCTCGCGCCGCAGAGCATCCCTCACGTGCGCGACGGTCTGTTGCCGGGCGTCGCGAATCTGATGGAAGGCCACACGTCGTTTTCGCGCGACTACCCGGTGCGCTCGCACGGCGCGCTCGATGGTGTGCCCGGCTCCGAGGGCATCTGTCATGCGTTGATGGCCGAGCAATACGCGCTGCCGGGCCAGGTAGCATGCGGTACCGATTCGCACACGCCGCATTCGGGCGCGCTCGGCTGCCTCGCATTTGGCGCGGGCGCGACCGAAATCGCCAATAGCTGGGTCACGGGCTACGTGCGCTGCAAGGTGCCGGAGACGCTGCGCATCGAGATCGACGGCCAGCTGCGCGACGGCGTGACCGCGAAGGACGTCGTGCTGCATCTGCTGCGGATGGAGGCGATTCGCTCGGGCGGCGCGATCGGCCTCGTGTTCGAATACGGCGGCGCGGCGGTGCGCGCGATGTCGATCGACGAACGCGCGACGCTGACCAACATGGTCGCGGAACTCGGCGGCTTCACCGGCATCGTCGAACCGGACGAGCGCACGGTCGCGTTCCTGAAGGAGCGGCGCGGCGTCGATTTCGTGCTGGAAGGCTGGATGAAAAGCGACGCGGACGCGACCTATCGCGACACGATCCATATCGATGCGAACGCGATCGAGCCGATGCTCGCGCGTCCGGGCGACCCCGGCAATGGCGTGCCGGCGCCGCGGCTCGAACAGGACGTCGCGATCGATATCGCGTACGGCGGCTCGTGCACCGCGGGCAAGCGCGAGGACTTCGATTTCTATCACGAGGTGCTGCGCTGGGGCGTCGAGCACGGCCTACGGGTGCCCGAGCGCACGCGTTTGTATCTGCAATTCGGCACGATGGCGGTGCGCGCGTATTGCGAGGAGCAGGGCTATCTGCCGGTGTTCGAGCGCGCGGGCGTGACGCTCGTGATGCCTGGCTGCGGCTCGTGCGCAAACTGCGGACCGGGACAATCGGCCAACCCGAACGACGTGACGATCAGCGCGATCAACCGCAATTTCCCCGGCCGTTCGGGCCCAGGCGACGTGTGGCTCGCGAGCCCGTACACGGTCGCGGCGAGCGCGCTGGCCGGGAAAATCACCACGTTCGAACAATTGCAACGCGCGCACGGCTAGAATGCTGGCCGGACTCCGGCCGACCCATCGTGAGGCCGAACTGTTTCCGACCAGCATCCGGGCGCGCGCGGTCGGCTTCGTCTACTCGTGGAGCCGCTTTTCCGCGATTTTCACGGCCTTTCTGATCGCGGCCGTGTTGCGCTACTTCGGCACGACCGGCGTGTTCGTGTTCATCGCGGGCGCGATGCTGATCGTGATGCTGGCGATTGGCTTGATGGGGCCGAAGACGAAAGGGCTCGAACTCGAGAAGATATCCACCTAGCGAAGGCCGGCTGTCGAGCCGGCCCGCCGCCATGTGCCGCATTGGCTATGCCATCAATGGAATGCACGGTCAGAGCGCCGGCCTTCCTGCAAAGCGGGGTCCAGGACTGCTTCAGGTGCCCACAGGACGGATCGACAGCGCGTTCCTGACCGAAGTTACGCCAGGTACCCCTTTCGCCACCTCGGTTGCCCGGTCGCTTTCTGCCTGAAGCGGTACGCTGCCCTGCAGCGTGACAGCACCATCGCGGGCGCGAACTGTGATATTGGCCGTTGAGATGTTCCTATCTTTCACCAGTGCATTTCGAACCTGACGCTGTAGCGCCCGGTTCGCTGCTTTCATTGACTTGTAATGCGATCGGGCTTCGGGCGTCGTGGTCGGGGCAGACGCAGGGGCGTTAGCGTTGCTCGCCTGCGCATAGGCGTGAATCGAACCCGAAATCAGAAGGGCGGTACCGACCAGTTTGACGGCGTGGATTGCTTTCATGCATCTTCTCCTGTCGTTGCAGATCGTTGGGGCTACAGATTCAGGGATATCACACACACGCCCCCACAATATTTCTGAGGCGGATCAAATGGCACTATAGGACAATAAAGGGTTAGGTCAAGCAACAATGCAAATCCCGCCAATTGCGCGAACAACCGAAGAAATTAGAATACTTCAAATTATGACGGCGCTCTAATTCTGTTGATAGGATTGAAAATCAAAACTAGGGATTAGTTTTTTTCCGCCTTTAATCACGGATTACCGGTGTCTGATTGACATTTTTAGCCATCCCCGATGTAGCGGCACAGTTACATTGCGCCGTCGATTCACGCCGGCCTCGAGAGCGCGGAGCATGCGATACGCGACCCGCGGCAACTCGCTCTGCCGCACCTTTGCTGTGCATAACACGCACTCCGATGAAGAGGCCGAGCCCCCGTCCATGGTGAAGTAGGCAATTCGTCCATGCTCGCAGCCGCGCGTTCGCCGCCACGATCAGAACAACTGCTTCTGCCCCGACATCAGCGTCGTGAAATCGTCGCGTAGCAACGGCAGAATCGCGTCGGCAACCGGCTGCAATTGCCGCGTCAGATAGTGCTCGTAGTCGATCGCCGAGCGCAGCGTTTCGAGCGGCTCGGGGCCGGCCACCGTCATCACGTAGCTGATCCAGCCGCCGTTCTGATATTGCAGCGGACGTCCCTGCTGGCGATTGAACTCATCGGCGACGCGTGCCGCGCGCACATGCGGCGGCACGTTGCGCTCGTAAGCGTCGATCGGTCTGCGCAACTGCTTGCGATAGACGAGCTGATCGTCGAGCCGGCCGGCGAGCGTATCGCGCACATAGTCGCGCACGTAATCCTGATACGGCTGCTGCTTGAAGATGCGCCGATACAGTTCCTGCTGAAACTGCTGCGCAAGCGGCGTCCAATCGGTGCGCACGGTTTCGAGCCCTTTGTAGACCACGTCCTCGCGGCCGTCCGGCAATACCGTAAGTCCTGCGTAGCGTTTCTTGCTGCCTTCCTCGGCACCGCGCACCGTCGGCATGAAAAAGCGCCGATAGTGCCGCTCGAATTGCAGTTCCAACGCACTGTCGATACCGAAGCGCGCCTGCAGCTTCTGCCGCCACGCCGCGTTGATATGTTCGACGAGCGCGCGGCCGATGCGCGCGGCGTTTTCCTCGTCATGCGCGTGCCTGAGCCAGACGAAGGTCGAATCGGTGTCGCCGTAAATCACTTCGTAGCCTTGCGCCTCGATCAGCTCGCGTGTCGTGTGCATGATCTCGTGGCCGCGCATCGTGATCGACGACGCAAGCCGCGGATCGAAGAAGCGGCAGCCGGTCGAGCCTAGCACGCCATAGAACGCGTTCATGATGATCTTCAGCGCCTGCGATAGTGGCTTGTTGTGCTCGCGCTTGGCCGCTTCGCGTGCCTGCCACACCTGCGCGACGATCGACGGTAAGCAGTGACGCGTGCGCGAAAAGCGCGCGCCGAGAAAGCCCGGCACCGAGCTCGCGTCGTCGGGATGCAGCATGCCTTCGACCAGACCGAGCGGGTCGATCAGAAACGTGCGGATGATCGACGGATACAGGCTCTTGTAGTCGAGCACGAGCACCGAGTCGTAGAGCCCGGGCCGCGAATCCATCACGAAGCCGCCGGGGCTCGCGGCGCCGGCCACGTCGCCGAGATTCGGCGCGACATAGCCCTGCCGATGCATGCGCGGCATGTACAGATGCGTGAACGCCGCGACCGAGCCGCCGCTGCGATCGGCGGGCAGGCCGGTCACGGTCGCGCGTTCGAGCAGGAACGGCAGCAACTCGGTCTTCGCGAAGATACGCGTGACGAGCTCGCAGTCCTTCAGGTTGTAACGCGCGAGCGCGGGCTTGTCTTGGTCGAAGCGGCGCTGGATTTCGTCCATGCGCTGATACGGATTGTCGATCGCCTTGCCTTCGCCCAGCACCGAGCGCGACACGTATTCGAGGCTGAACGATGGAAAGCTCCACGTCGCCGAACGCAATGCCTCGATGCCGTCGATGACCCAACGACCCGCCACGCCCGCGAAAAAGTGATTGCGCGTGACGCCGTGTTCGCGCCACTCCATCACCGCGCCGCCTCGTCCGATGCGCAGCGGCACGCGATACTGCTCGGCATGGTGTTGCAGTACCTTCAGATCGAACTGCACGAGGTTCCAGCCGATGATCGCATCGGGATCGTGCCGCTCCATCCACTCGATCAGCTTTTCGAGCAGTTGTGCGCGGGTTTCGCAGTATTCGAGCTTGAAGTCGATGGCGTCGGTGACGTTGCCGATGTTGCCATTCGGCGGCCCAAGCATATACACCTGCCGCTCGCCGCAGCCTTCGAGCGCGATCGAATATAGCTCGGCATGCGCGCTCGTTTCGATGTCGAGCGACACGAGCTTCAACGGCGGACGATATTCGTTGGACGGTTTGAGTTCGCTGTCGAGCCAGGGGCCATCGAGCCCCGGACCATTCTGCTGCGGCACGCCGCTGAACCACACCGGCGCGGTGATGAAGCGCTCCATCATGTAGCGCTCGGGCGGCTGGATATCGGCTTCGTAGACATCGACACCGCCTTCTCTGAGGCGCTTCTCGAAGCCCTTCAATTGCCGGTATTGCGCACAGTAAAGCCCGCTGACCGGCCGATGCTGGAAGTCGCGCAATTCGAGCGAACGCAGATCGAGCGGCGCGTCGCGGCGCAGGATCGTTTCGGCGCGTTCGCGATGTTCGGCCGGAATGAAGGCGACGGACGGCTGAGGGCGCAGACGGATGTGGCGCGGCCCGCTGTCCGTGGCCAGCCAGAACTCGATTTCCGTGCCGGCGGGCGTGTCCCGCCAATGTCGGGTCAAAATGAAACCCTGCTCGAACTCAGTCAAACTTCCACCTTTAAAGCGGCGCAATCGCCTTGCGCGATTTTACCGCCGCAGGCAGGGACTGTTGAATGGGCAGTAAAAAGGGCGCTTCGCATTGAAGCGCCCAATCAGCACGGCTTTATCTCTTCAAAGCCGGTTCAGTTCGTTCCCGGTTCGTTCAAGCTTCGAGCGCCAGCGTCGCGAACGTGGCGAGCCAGTGCTCGCCCATGTAGTCGCCGGTCACATGCGGCAGCGCGCTGTGCAGATGACGCTCGGCCGCATCGAACAGCACGGTGCGACGCACGTCGCCGGCGGGCAGCGCACGCGCGAGCGCACGCTGGCACCACGCGCGGCTCAGATTGAGGCCATCCAGATGCGCGATCTTGCCGTCGCTGCGATCGGTCACGGTGACGGGCTCGAACAGCGTCGCCGGTTTTTTCGCGCCGAGGTCCGGCAGGAAGCGTCCGAACCAGTCGGTGAACTGCGCCGACGGCAACACACGCCGCATCAACTCCGCTTCCATCAGCGACGGCGACAGGAATTCGTCGCCGGCCGGCTCCCATGCCTGACACGCGACGTCGTCCAGATACCAGCGCTCCGCGGTGCTGACGATCAGCGCCTCGAGCGATTCGCGCGAGGTTTGCCGCGCGAAATCGAGCGTCAGCGCGAGCGCGAACGCCATGTTGAAGTGCGTGCCGACGCGCAGCGGATAGGTTGCTTTCGGCAGGAACTCCGCGAAGCGCTCGACGAACGCCTCGGTGAGCGGCGCGAACGTCTTCGCCCAGCGCGCGGCTTCGGAGATTTTCATCGACTGCAACTGCGCGCCGAGCGCGAGCAGCCACGCCCAGCCATACGGCCGCTCGAAGCCGCGGTTGTGCGGCAGCTCCAGATACGCGAGTTCGCCGGCGACGTTCGCCGCGGTGAAATGCTCGTCGACCACGGCGACGATGCGCGCGGCCTCGGGCAGATCGGGGAAGCGTTCGAGCAGATGCAGGATCAGCCAGTAGCCGTGCACGCACGAATGCCAGTCGTAGCTGCCGTAGAAGATCGGATGCAAGGCGCGCGGACCCTGTACGTCCTGCGGTCCTCCAAGCGAGTGCGTGAGCTTGTTCGGATATTCGCGCGTGAGGTGGGCGAGCGCGACATTGGCGAATCTGGACGCGAATTCGCGGGTGAGCTGGGTGGTCATCGGCGGCTCCTCAGAAGCGGAATACGAACACGTACAACAGTATGGTGTTGACGATCAGCAATAGTAAAGCGGTCGGCGATTGCGCCTTGATCACGCCGTTCTGGTCCTTCAGTTCGAGCAGCGCGGCGGGGACGATGTTGAAGTTCGCCGCCATCGGCGTGCCGCAGAAACCAGATTCTTCGTTTCGACGAAGGGCGCGTAGTTGAGCGTCAGCGTACCGACCAGCGTGATGAGAGCACGCGGCCGGTGGTGGCCGCATGCAGGCGCGAGATCAGATGCCGCGCCTGTTCCTTCAGACCGTTGTTCGAGCAGCGCGATGACCGGCAGCTTGAGCCAGATCAGGCCCATGTAGCGGTTATCCGCGAATGCCTTGCCGAACGCGCTGACGATCTCCACCGTCTGCAAGCCGCCGGCTATCCCGGTCGCGACGCCCGCGATCGTCACCACCAGCAGCGCGTCGAAGCTCAATGCGAAGCCGGGTGCCACGATCGGCACGCCAATCAAAACCCCCATCCGGCTCTCCTTGCTTCGTTTCCTCGACGCATGGCGACGGAATCTAACACGAGAATTTATTGATAAATAATCGATAAAATCTACTTATCGGGTAAACGCCGAGAAAGTGGCAGCGTGTGCGGGAAACGATCAACCCGCGGTCATACCCTCCGCCGTCAACTGCCGCAACTGCTCCAGCAGCTTGACCGCCGGGCTCGGCAGAATCCCCTGGCGCCGCCGGAACGCGGTCAACGTGCGCCGCCCGACCACGCCTGGGACGCCGAGCGTATCGAACACGCCGGCCTTGCTTTCGGTCACGTACATGGTCGACGCCATCCAGCTCAGAAAGCCGGAACGCGCGACCAGGCTCTTCAGCGCCGTGACCGAGCGCGTTTCGACGACGACGTTCGGCAGTCCCAGCCCGCGCTCGGCAAACACGCTCTGCATGTGCTCGAACGGGCCGGTGCCGCGTGGCGGAATCGCCCAGCGTTCGCCCAGCGTGTCGGCAAGCGTGAGGTCGGGCTTGCGCCGCAGCGGATGATCGAGCGCGGCGACCACGTAGCTCGCGTCTTCCCAGCGGCAATGGGCGATCGCGGTGATCTCGTCGGTGTCGGGCACGGCCATGCTGAGCGCGAGATCGATCTGACGTTTGACGAGCGCATCGGCCGCCGGCGGGCGGTGATCGGCAGCGTGTTCGTGTTCGGCCTGGCGACCTGCGCGATCAGTCTCGCGCCGAACGTCGTGGCCATTGCGGCGCTGCGCTTTATCGCGGGGCTCGGCATCGGCGGCGCGCTGCCGACGTCGACGACGCTGACCGCCGAGTTCACGCCCGCGCGTTTTCGTACCTTCGCGGTGACGGCGACCATTCTGTGCGTGCCGCTGGGCGGTATGGTCGCGGGATTGTTCGCCGGCCAGGTGCTGCCGGTTTATGGCTGGCGCGGTCTGTTCGTAGCGGGCGGTGTGCTGCCGCTCGTGCTCGCCATCGTCCCGCTCGCGGCGCTGCCGGAATCGCCGCTTTTCTGGCACGCCGTCCGCATCGCTGGCCCGAACTCGTGAAGCTGCTGCGGCGCATGGCGCGCGACGTGTCGGCCGATGCGAGCTTCACCGATGTGCGCGAACAAAGCGCTGAGAAACACGTCGGTTTTGCCGCGCTGTTCCGCGATGGCCGTTCGCGCGACACCGTCGCGATCTGGGGCGCGTTCTTCATGTGCCTGCTCGCGGTGTATGCGGCTCTCGCGTTCGGCCGCGTCGGCGCGATTCTGAGCGCATTCGCTGGTGCCGCGGTGATCACGGCCGGTGGCGCATCGGGCTACCTGCTGATGCTCGGTATCGCAATGGTCATCGTGCTGATCGCGCTGGCGGTGGTGCAGCGGCATATTCCGCGTCGAGGCGCCGCGAGCGCGCGCTGATCGACGCGACGTCTCTCGCGGTGCGTTCGTATCGCGAGGGACTTTGGTGCGCGATCTGATTTTCCCCTTGGCAAGATCCTGTTTCTCGCGCATCGCGGCGGTTTCCACTTGCCCAATGCACGAGCGACGCTATCAACCTCGCTGAATATAAACGGGCAACGCCACTGCATTCGCCGCCGGATCGCCGGCCGCATTGGTCGGCAAATACTGTGTCTGAAACGCGGTAAACATCGCGGCAAACCCATCGGCGCGCTGCACGATCACCGCGCCGTCCTGGAACGTGCCGTTTTCGTTGTAATGCGGGCCACGCGGATTGCCCTGATTCATGTGAGTCTCGTGAAGACCGTCCTTCTTCGGCAGAAACAGAAAGCCGAACCCATAGACCACGATGCCCGCGGTGGTCGGTGTCCAGAAATCGCGGTTGTGCAACTGGCCGCTGCCGTTGTCGTAGGGCAGACTTTGCGACGGTTTGCTTTCGTCGATGGTGAGGATTTCGTCGATGATGTCGTTGACGTCGGCGCGGTTGCCGTTCTGATCCTCGTAGGGGACCGGCCGCATGCGGTGAATGTCGAGCAGGCTGCTGTCCTGGAAGTAATCGAGCCGTGGAAAGCCGCTCGTGTAGAGGCCGAGGTTCAGGGGCTGCAGTTTCGCGGTGAGTGGATCGGCGAAGTTCAGATCGGCATAGAAGTACACGTCGTCGTTACCGCTTGCGCCCGGTTGCGTCGACGCCGAATTGACGACGATGTTGAATGGTGTGTTGTCGTTGCCAGTCACCGTGATCACATAGTGCGGACTGCCTATATACGAATCTTTGAAAGGCGCCGCGCGCAGCAGTTTTCCCTTGAACATGCAGTATTCGTTCATGACTGAATGACCTTCTCGAAGTTGACGAACGGAAAGCGACGTATCCAAGCATACGGTGCTACACGTCGATAAACAACCGCGCCCGCTGTCATACGCTTGCAATGTTTTTATCCCACCGCTATTGCGGTGTGCGAGCAATCATCAACGAGCCGTATCGAACCCGGCCGCCCACCGAGCCCATTTGACCAGCGCTTCGGTCACATCGTCGGGCCGCTCCATCGTGCACATGTGACCGCTTCGTTCTATCACGCGAAGCTCCGAGCCACGAATCTGCGCGTGCATTTCCTCGTGATGCGCCAACGGACTCCATTTGTCATCGCGGCCGCAGACGATCATCGTCGGGCACGCGACGTCGCGAAGCAGGGCCGTTGCGTCGGGACGATCGAGCAGCGTTAGACGGATAAAAGACGGCACTCGATACGAGGCCATCGTCGAATGGTAAGGGCGCGCGCGGAAAACTCTGAACGAAACGCGCACACCGACCTGCGAGTCCTTTCCGGAACACTGCGCAAATGTCATGCCGCCGCCGTCGATAACCGGCCATTCATAGCCATGGTTCGGCCGTTTCGGACACTTGTCAGTAATCAATCGCCCTATCGTGGACGCAATGCGTTCAGGCAGTCCGACGACAGCCAACTGTAATGCGAGCGACTCTCCATGTTCATGAAGGAACCCTAAGGTCTTACCGTTGTAACCAACGGTAAGGAGACGGCAAATGGCGACATTCCACCTGTCACAACGATGCAATAAGCTGTACGTACGACTTTCGATGTCAGCAGTTGCGGGAGCGGCCGCGCTCGCATTCGCTACGATGCCCACAGGGGTGTCTGCGGCAAGGGACGATCATGCGGCCCAGACCCTAACGCCAATCAAGCATGTGATCATCGTTGTCGGCGAAAACCGAACGTTCGACCACGTGTTCGGCACCTACCAACCCCCGCAAGGCCAATCAGTGTGGAATCTGCTGTCGCGGGGCATCGTCAATGCTGATGGTTCGCCGGGCCCGAACTTCAATAAGGCGCAGCAATACGAAGCGCAATTGGTTGGACCGGCAAAATTTGCGTTAGCCCCACCGAACAAAACCCCGTACATGCCGCTGCCGGCCCCCAATACCGGCGGTGCGCCGACGGCGGCCAGCGACGCAAGTCCGCCACCTTTCGCGACTCACGATGCGGCCGTGCAGGCCGAAGGCACGGCACTCGAGGCGTCCGACATCGATCAGTTGCTGAGCGGCGCGACAGGACTGCCGAAGGATGTAAAAGATTCGCGGGTGGCCAACTACAACGCGTTGCCGAGCGGTCCATATCTGTTGCAGCCGCCACTCTACGATGCGTACATGGGCGGTCCGGTGCACCGCTTCTATCAGGCGTGGCAGCAAGCGGATTGTGCCGTCGCACATGCGAGCCGCGAGAATCCGAGCGGGTGCCTCGGCGATCTGTTCGCCTGGGTGGAAACCACCATCGGCGCGGGCAGCAACGGCAAGCCGCAACCGACGCCTTTTACCGATCAGACCACCGGCGAAGGCTCGAATGCGCTCGGCTTCTACAACGTGAACAACGGCGACATGCCGTACTTCACGAAACTGGCCCAGCAATACGCGATGAGCGATAACTATCACCAACCGGTGATGGGCGGAACCGGGGCGAACAGCATCATGATCGGTGCGGCTGATGCGTACTACTACACCGACGGCAGCGGCAATGCGGCAACGCCGCCGTCGGATCAGATCGAGAACGTTGATCCGTTGGCCGGCACCAACAACTGGTACACCCAGGACGGTTACTCGGGGGGCAGCTATAGCAACTGTTCGGACCCGGGCCAGCCCGGCGTCGGCGCGATCCGCCAATACCTTGAATCGCTGCCCTACGATCCCAAGCCGAACTGCGCGCCGAAGCACTATTACCTGCTCAACAATTACAACCCGGGATATAACGGCGACGGTACGGTGCTCGACAGAACGAAGTCGCCGTTCACGATCCCCCCGTCACCCGTGCGCACCGTCGGAGACACGCTGCTTGATCGCAAGATCCCGTGGAAGTACTACGGGGAGGGCTGGAACAGCTTCATCAAGGATCCGTCGACAAGCGTCTACTGCAACATCTGCAATCCGTTCCTGTACGAGACGTCGATCATGACGAACAAGCACGTCCGGGACACACATCTTGCGGACTTGCCAGACCTGTACGCGGATATCCAGGCGGGCAAGCTGCCAGCTGTGTCGTTCGTGAAGCCTGGCGGACTGCTCGATGGGCATCCGACATCGTCGAAGTTTGGGCTTTACGAGGCATTCGTGCGAAAACTGGTCGACGCGGTGAAGAGCGATCCGAAGCTATGGGCCACTACGGCGATCCTCATCACCACCGACGAGGGCGGCGGCTACTACGATTCCGGCTATGTGCAGCCCATCGACTACTTTGGTGACGGCTCGCGTATCCCGATGATCGCAGTGTCGAAGTATTCCGCTGGCGGGCGCATTTCGCACGGCTACGCGGATCACGCGTCGTTGGTCAAGTTCATCGAACGCAACTGGGGGCTGCCACCGATTACCAGACGTAGTCGTGACAACTTGCCGAACCCGGTCCAGTACAGCGATAACCCATATGTGCCGGTCAATGCGCCCGCGATCGGCGACCTGTTCGATCTTTTCGACTTCGACCGGGACTCCGACACGCACGGGCATCATGACGGGTCGCACCCGGACCATGATGCAGGCAACGGCGGTAAGGGCTGGTGGCCTTTCTGACCATAACCTGGAACGCTCGCGCGACCGGTACTACGTAAAGTAGGACCGCCGCGCGTTCCGGCGGCGGTCACGGGGGGCAGATGATTGGTGCGATCCTGCGGCTGATGGGCGATTTGAAGGCTGTGCGGGCACTCGAGGGCTGAGGGAAACTGAATCGCAACCACGCAGTGCTATCGGATGCCCACCCGCCGCGCGGTCGCATCGATCGCCGCTTCTGCCTTCGAGACGATTTCATCGATTTCCGGCCGACTGACCACGAGCGGCGGCGACAGCAACATCCGGTCGCCGCTCGCGCGCATGATCAGATTGCCGTTGAAGCAGAAGTCGCGGCACATCGTACCGACATCGCCGCCATTCGCGAAGCGCTTGCGCCCGAGCGGCTCCTCGGCGAGTTGCACGCCCGCCACGAGGCCCGCGCCGCTGATCTCGCCAACGATAGGATGACCGGCGAACGTCTCACGCAGTTTGTTCTGAAAGTACGGACCTGTATCCGCTTTGACGCGCTCCACGATCCTCTCGTCGCGCAGCAGTTTCAGATTCGCAAGCGCGACGGCCGCCGCGACCGGATGCCCGGAGTAGGTGAGGCCATGATTGAAGTCACCGTTGTCGATCAGTGCGCGGGCGACGCGATCATGTAGACCGACAGCCCCCATCGGCACGTAACCGCTCGTCAGTCCCTTCGCGAGCGTGATCAGGTCCGGCTCGAAGCCGAAGTGCTGATGCGCGAACCATTCGCCGGTTCGGCCGAAGCCGCCGATCACTTCGTCCGCGACGAGCAGCACGTCGTACTTGCGGCAAATGCGCTCGATTTCCGGCCAATACGTGTCAGCCGGAAAAATCACGCCGCCCGCTCCCTGGAAAGGCTCACCGATAAATGCGGCGACATTGTCCGCACCGAGTTCGAGAATCTTCGCTTCGAGCTGCCGCGCGCGAGCCAGTGCGAATTCTTCCGCCGTCTGATCGCTTGCCGCTTCGCCGAAGAAATAGGGCTGGTCGATATGTACGATGTTCTCGACTTTCGATGGCATCTGCTCATGCATATAAGCCATGCCGCCGAGCGTGCCGCCCGCGATCGTCGACCCGTGATAAGCGTTTTTGCGCGCGATGACGAACTTCCTCGCGGGCTGTCGTTGCGTCGCCCAGTATTGATGGACGATGCGCAGCACGGTGTCGTTGCCTTCCGAGCCGCTGTTGCAGTAGAAGAAGTGATTGAATGGGGCGGGCGTCAGTTCGGCGAGCAGGGCAGACAGTTCAATCACGGGCGGATGCGTCGTCTTGAAAAACGTGTTGTAGTACGGCAGTTCCCGCATCTGCCGGAATGCGGCGTCGGCCAGTTCCTGGCGGCCGTAGCCGACGTTCACGCACCAGAGTCCCGCCATGCCGTCGATGATCTTGTTGCCCTCCGAGTCCCACAGGTACACGCCTTGCGCCTTGACGATCACGCGAGAACCCGCGCGATTGAGCGAGCCCATATCCGAGAACGGATGGATGTGATGCGCGGCATCGAGCGCGCGGTATTCGGCGGTGCTGCGCGATGTGGCTTGCGAGGTCGGCGCGTCTTTCGTGCCGCCATGCTGCGACGTTTCCTTTTCCGCATACATCACGTCTTCAGTCTTATAGCTCATACTGCCCTCCGTCTTTTCAAGGTTCTCATTGACCGATTGGCCCGCAGCACTCAAACGTGCAGCAGCAAATGCCGGCGTTCCCACGAACTGATCACGCGGAAAAACGCTTCGTATTCGGTCTCTTTCAAGGCGAGATACGCTCGGACGAACTGCTCGCCGAGTACTTCGGCAATCGGCTCGCACGCGCTCATCGACGTCAAGCCTTCTTCGAGATTGCGCGGTAATTGATAGGGCAGGGCATAGCCGTCGCTCGCCAGCGGTTCGGTTGCGGCGAGCCGCTGCGTGATGCCGAGATAGCCCGCCGCCAAGGTCGCGGCAATCGCCAGATACGGATTGCAATCGACACCCGGAATCCGGTTCTCGATGCGGCGCGCGACCGGCGCGGAATGCGGAACCCGGAAGCCGACCGTGCGATTGTCATAACCCCACGCGACATTGATCGGCGCGGCCATGAAACGCGACAGACGCCGGTACGAATTGATGTACGGCGCGAAGATCGGCATCAGCGCCGGCGTGTATTTCTGCAAGCCGGCGATAAAGCCGGTGAACAGCGAGGTCGGCTCGCCGTCGGCGGCGGTGAAGAGGTTGCGGCCGGTTTCCATATCGACGAGGCTTTGATGCATGTGCATCGCCGAGCCCGGCTCACCTTCCATCGGCTTCGCCATGAAAGTCGCGTACATCTTGTGACGCAACGCCGCTTCGCGCACGGTGCGCTTGAAGAGAAACACACTGTCCGCGAGCTTGAGCGGATCGCCGTGCATGAAGTTGATTTCCATCTGCGCGGCGCCGACTTCGTGTATCAGCGTATCGACTTCGAGTTCCTGCACGTCGCAGTACTCGTAGATGTCTTCGAACAACGGGTCGAATTCGTTGACCGCTTCGATCGAATACGCCTGGCGTCCGGTTTCCGCGCGACCCGTACGTCCGACCGGCGGTTGCAACGGCAGATCGGGATCGCGGTTCATGTCGACCAGATAGAACTCGAGCTCCGGCGCGATCACCGGTTTCCAGCCGCGCGCCTTATATAGATCGAGCACGCGCCGCAACACACAGCGCGGCGAGATTTCGACCGGGGTGCCGTCGAAATGCACGCAATCGTGAATCACCTGCGCGGTCGGGTCGACTGCCCACGGAATCATCCGGATCGTGCTCGCGTCGGGTACGCACACCATGTCGGGATCGGTGACGCCGGTCAGCGAATCGCTTTGCGGATAGTCGCCGGTGACGGTCTGGATCATCACCGCCTGCGGCAGACGCATCGATTCGCCCGATTCGAACTTGCTGCGCGGAATGATCTTGCCGCGCGCGATGCCGGCCATGTCCGGAATAATTGCTTCGATTTCGGTGACATGATGCTTTTTCAGAAATTCGTCGATGTCATGCATGATTGTTCTCTCTGTTCTGGTCCGCGACCTGCGTCATGTGTGCAGGGTTTCGTGTATTCATGCGCTGGCGTTACTGACGCTGATTGCTTCGATCAGGCCGTCCGCTGCGAGGGCTTGGACCTCGTGGCCTACGCCCAGTCGCGCGATGCCCTGACCGTGCAATGAATTCACCCGCGCTTCGTGGGCGCAGCCCGCGAGGCGCTGCAGCATGCCGCCGCGCGTCAGTACGATCGAATGCAATGCGGCGTATTGCGCGTCGAGCGAGTCGTCCTCGTTCCCGCGATGGTCGTTCAGTCCGCCGACCACGTGCGACGGATGAGCGCCGAGCATCGTTCTATCGGCGGTGATTCCTGCTATTGGTTGGTTTCGCATAACGAATAGGCGTGTCGATCCCCCGCCGCACATCACGTGAACGGCGTTAAATAGCGCGCGCGGCGAGGTGGGAAAACGCGAAGGCGAGTCGACGCCAAAGCGAATCCGCGCAATAACGCGCAGCGCTTACCCGATTAGAAGCGGTTCGATTGAATCCGTCGCGATGCGCGGTGATCAGTCAGTGCCGCGCGGACGCAAGCAGCCAGTTCGCGAAAACGCGCGCAAACGGACGAATCGAGCAGCCAAAAGAGATGAAAGAGGAGAGGCGCTACGGCAGCAGCGAAGCGACTTCGTCTGTGCGCACCGCGATGAACGCGCGCGCGGAGAGGACGTTGCGGCGTCGAACGGAACGACGCGACAGGACTGTGACGACGGACAGAAAGCGGCGAAACGCAAGGCTGCCGTTGCTGCCGTCGGCGCTGGCGCCGTCAGCGCAAGTACAACGCGCCTGACTGCGATTCCAATTCACCAAAGGGCCTCGGACTCTCACGATGACACTCGACTGGCGTAGTTGAGGGTATTGAACGGCCTGTTTCGAATCCACAGCGGATATTGAAGAAACAGGACACGGGTTGATCGAGAAGAAACGGTACTAGACGGTAGTAGCTTAATTCGCCGCGCCGCCCACAAGATCTCCCACTAGCTAGGATATACGAGCTAAAAATGCCGTCAATTTATTTTTGGATTTTGGCAAAGCGGCATCGAGCGTGATGCCGCGTGTTTCGTCTACTGTTCATTCACTCCGCGAGACGTGCGCGCAGCGTGTATTCGCCTTCGTTGCCCTTGTCTTCGAGCATGTGTGCCATCGCCATATTGAAGTCGGTCGGCAGTGGCTCGACCGGATAGCCGCGCTTTTCCCACGCATCGAGACCGCCCTTCAGCGCGCGCACATGATGAATGTTCTTCCGATGCAATTGCCTGACGATGCGCTTCGCGGTCGCTTCGTTGGGACACACGCAATAGACGACGATCGGCCGCTTCAGGTATTCCGGATGAATCGGATCGGGCGACTCGAGATCGAGCGGCCGGGCGCCGGCAATGCGGTGCGATTCCTTTTCGCGCACGGTGCTCGGGCGCGCGTCGAGAATCAGCGGCGGTTCGTTCGACTTCATCATCGCGTCGAGCTGATCGGGCGTAATGCGCGTATGCGCGAGCCAGCGACGAAACTGCAAGCGGCGCAGCCAGCGATACACCAGAACCGCCGCGAAGATCACCGCGAACGTATCGAAGATCGTGCCGCCGTTGTGTCGCACGAGCAGCATCATTTGCACGATCTGGTCGTGCAGGGCGCCGCCGCCGATCACCCGCGCGCGACCGACGAATGGGCGCGGCGCACGACGCGGCGCGGCCTGCATGCGCCGCGCGGCAAGTGGATCAAACCGGTTTGAGAAGCATGATTTGCCTCGCTTCAGGCGAGGCGGTCCGGGAAGAGGCCCGTTGCCTCACGCATCCTCGGACGGATCATAGGGCACCACGCGCTCATGCTCGTCCGCGTGATTGCGCGCGACGATCGCGCGCGCCGCGGCGTTCGCGTCGAGATTGAACGGCTGATGCGGCACGCCAGGCGGAATGAACAGGAAGTCGCCCGGCTCGGTGATGACGGACTCGCGCAAGCCCGGGCCGTAGCGCGTCTCGATCTTGCCTTCGAGCATATAGATCGCCGTCTCGTAGTCGGCGTGAAAGTGCGGCTCCGCATGGCCGCCAGGCGGGACCACGACCATGTACATCGACAGGCCGGTAGTGCCCGCGGTGCCCGCCGAAATGCCGACGAAATAGGGCAGCTGCTGCATCGTCGCCATTTCCCGTTCGGGCCGCACCTTGACCACCGGGGCCCGCGCGTCGTACGTAACGTTTGACATGGTCGCTCCTTTCGTCGCCGCCGTGCCGGGCGGCTTCACGCATGCCGAACTGGAAGTCTAGACGATACGGGCGGCAATGTCGGACGGGATCGAGCGGACCTGGTGAAGCGCGGGCGACCGCGAAATCGCGTTGCTACAATGGTCGGCATACCCCGACAGAGATCACGGAGACAGCGCATGGCCACGCTTCAGCCCATCAGCCGCTACCCGGTCCCCGAGCCGAGCGAGTGGCCCGAAGACATCAGTGCCCGCATTCTCGAAGTGCAGGAGAAAGCGGGTTTCGTGCCGAACGTGTTTCTGACGCTCGCGCATCGGCCCGACGAATTCCGCGCGTTCTTCGCTTATCACGATGCGTTGATGCTGAAAGAGGGCGGTCTAACGAAAGGCGAGCGGGAGATGATCGTGGTCGCGACGAGCGCGGTCAACGATTGTCTTTACTGCGTGGTCGCCCACGGCGCGATTCTGCGCATCTACGAAAAAGCGCCGCTGCTCGCCGATCAGGTCGCGGTCAATCACCGCAAGGCCGACATCACGGACCGCCAGAAGGCGATGCTCGATTTCGCGCTGAAGGTGTGCCGCGCGTCGGGCACGGTCGACGAAGAAGACTTCCAGACACTGCGCGGCCACGGCTTCACCGATGAAGACATCTGGGACATCGCGGCAATCACCGCGTTTTTCGGGCTGTCGAACCGGATGGCCAACGTGATCTCGATGCGTCCGAACGACGAGTTCTATCTGATGGGGCGTGTGCCGAAAGCCGCGGCGGATGCACCGAAAAAGTAGCCTCGGCTGGAATCGCTTCAGCATCTCTATCGGCAATTCGCATCACGCCTGCGCGGGGCGAGACGAACGCCGCGCGGGCGTCATCACCACGGTGTCGTCGATCGGGAAATGCAGCAGTGCCGCGATCAATCCCGCCGCGACCGTCGCTACCCATAGCAGTGAGTACGAGCCCGTCAGATCGAACACGAGGCCACCGAGCCACGCGCCGAGAAACGAGCCGATCTGATGGCTCAGAAAGCACACGCCGAACAGGCTGCCGAGGTGACGCGTGCCGAACACCTTGGCGACTAGCCCGCTCGTCAGCGGTACGGTGCCGAGCCACGTGAGGCCCATCACCGCCGCGAAGATCACCACGGACACAGCGCTTTTCGGCAGCGCGAAGAATGCGGCGATCGTCGCGCTGCGAATCAGATAAAGCCAGCCGAGCACATGATGTTGGCGGAACCGGCCGCCGAGCCAACCACATGCCCAACTGCCCGCCATGTTGAACAGGCCGATCAGCGCAAGCGCGGTGGCGCCCAGCCCGATCGGCATATGACACAGCGTCAGATACTCGGGCAGATGCGTCGCGATGAACGCGAGCTGAAAGCCGCAGGTGAAGAAGCCGAGCGTCAGCAAGCGGTAGCCGCGATGGCGCATCGCTTGTGACAGAACCTCGCGCAGCGGCGCCGCGGGCGCGTCCTCGAACCGCGCCTGAGCCGTCGCGTGGATCGGCGCACGCCGGTCGAGCACGATGCCGAGCGGCGCGATGAGCAGCATGGCGAAAGCGAGCACGAATAGCGATGTCGCGATGCCCGAATGCAGCCGGATGCCTTGTACGAGCGGCACCATCAGCACCTGTCCGGCGGAGCCGCCGGCGCTGACGAGCCCCATCGCGACGCTGCGCTTCTCCGGCGACGCAACGCGGCCGACCGCTGGCAACACCACGCCGAAGGTCGTGCAGCTCACGCCGATGCCGACCAGCAATCCCATGCCGGTCACCAGCAGCGCACCGCTCGGGGCGACCGCCGACAGCGCGAGGCCGGCCGCGAATGTCGAAGCGCCGAACGCGACGACCGGCGCCGAGCCATAGCGATCGGCGGCCGCGCCCGCGAACGGCTGCGCGAAGCCCCACACGAGGTTGTGCAGCGCGATCGCGAAAGCGATCAGCGTGACCGGCAGACCGCGGTCGAACGAGAACGGACCGATGAACAGGCCGAAGGTCTGGCGGATGCCCATCGCGGCGCTCAGGATCAGCGCACCGGCGACGATCACGAGCGTCGTGGTGACGGTCGTCGCCGGAGCGAGGGCGGGTTGCTTGCTATGGGTCGTCGACATGGCGGCTTCTCCTTGGCCACCATCGTCGCAGCCCGCCGCGCAGCCGGCAAAGGAAAAGATTTCGACGACAGGTGAGCGTGGCTCACCTATGCGCTGCTATGTCGTCGCCGCCGCCGCGTCCGCGTGCGCGTCGAAGGCCGCCGCCGCGTCGACGAGCCAACGTTTGAAATCGGCGAGCTCGGGCCGCCGGATCGCGCTGTCCGCATTCTCCGCGCTGACCAGCCAGTAGGCGGTAGTCGATGCGACGGTGGGTGCGCAAGCCTCGACCAGCGCGCCGCTCGCCAGATCGCCGTCGACCAGCGGCTTGCGGCCGAGCGCGACGCCGAGGCCCATGCTGGCCGCCTCGAGGGCGAGCTGGATCGTGTCGACGTGCAAGCCGCCGCCTGTATCGATGCCGCCGGTGCCGGTCGCGTCGAGCCACGCCTGCCAGTCTTCACTCGCGGCATTCACGTGAATCAGCGTCGCGCGTCGCAGGCTCGGGACACCGTGCTCGTCGCGCAGCGTTTCCAGATAAGCAGGGCTGCACACGGGCACGAAGCGCTCGCCGAACAGGCGCGTCCATGCCGTGCCGGCGACCGGCGCGCGACTCATGCGGATCGCAAAGTCGAAGCCGTCGACCGGAAAGCCGACCTGGCGACGCGAGGTGTCCACGCTCACGACGACATGCGGCCAGCGCGCGCGAAAACCGGCGAGGCGCGGTAGCAGCCAGCGCGACGCGAAGGTCGGCGCGCAGCTGAGCGCGATCGGCCGATCCGCGCGATGATTGGGCAGACGTTGCGTGCCGATCGCGATCAGCGAAAACGCCTCGGAGACGTACGACAGATAATCCGCGCCAATCGCCGTTAGCGAGATGCCGCGCGGCTCGCGCACGAACAGTTCGACGCCGAGCGCTCCCTCGAGTCCGACGATGCCGTGACTGATCGCGCTCGGCGTGACGTTCAGCTCGGCGGCGGCGAGCTTGAAACTTTGATGCCTGCCGGCCGCTTCGAAAAAGCGAAGCGCGGGCAGGGGTGGCAGACGAAGCGGCATGTGCGTTCCCCAAGGCGCCGCGTCGTGCGTGGCGCGCGTGCCGGGTGGTGTTGGCGGGTGTAACGAGCTTGCTGTTTGGCGCAAGCATACCTTGCGCCGGCGCCTGGCGAGTGGATGGTCAAACCGCCGGCAAAATCCCCGCAAAAAGCCGCCGCTGCAAAATCATGGCGAGGCCTGTCGATTTTCCGCGGCCTCGTTCGTCGTCCCTACAGGAAGGGCGGCAAAGCGACGATGCCCGCTCGTCTTCCGTCCGTTTTTCTGACGATTTCTCGCAAGGAGATGACTGATGAACGACGCAAACACTTCGATGCATACGCTGAAACCGGCCCGCGAACTGGCCGACTTGCCCTCGCGCTTTCCGGGCGAGAGCCCCGAATATCGACGCGCGCGCAACGCGTTGCTCGCCGAGGAGATCGAGCTGCGCCGCCAGATCGAGCGTGTCGCCGCGCAGCGTCGTGCGCTGCCGGCGGGCGGCGTCGTGCCGGAGGATTACCGCTTCGACGGCGAAGCGGGCCCGGTCACGCTATCGCAGATGTTCGGCCGATAGCACCCGTTAGTTGACGTGGTGTGGACATGCCAGAAAGGCCCGCTTGAGAAGGGTTTCAATGAATTGATCAATGTCCATGGAAATGAGTCTTGGGTCGCGACCGGGCGGCTTGGGCAGCTTTGGCGGGAATATTACGTACGTCGGTGGGCAAAGCCTAGGGGATCGTGGCCGCCAGTCCATCGCGAAGCTGTTCGGAGCAGAGGCCCGACCGATCGCCTGCCGGTCGCTTCTCGGCCTGAGCCGTCATTCGAGCATCTGTGCCGGTCAGACGGGTATGGGGCGCTTTCCTGTCATTCACAGGTCGGTGGTCGCGAATGACTCGTCCCGCGGAGAGCGAACGAGTACTTGCGACCCGAAGCGGCCGCACGAGGTGGCTCCTCTTCAACGGCGGCTCTCTAAGCACGAACAGCCATTCGGGCCTTCAGCACTTGGTATCAATCTCGTACTTCCCGTCGAAGAACCTGCCAGTCGCCAGTGCCGACATCGGCCATCTCGCGAATCGGCCGCGGCGGATGCGACGCCGGAGCGAAATGATCGGGCTTGCTCGCCGTGAGCGAGCCGGAAAGGGAGCCGCATTTCAAGCTGTAAACCGAAAAAGCCCCCGTCGCGAGACGGGGGCTTTGCGGAGAGGACGGGATTCGAACCCGTGAACCGCTTAGGCGGCTGGGAGAGTATCAGTCCCCTGCCTTCAACCACTCAGCCACCTCTGGAATACCGTTGCATTCCGCAGCCGACTGAGCACTGCTGATAAGTATATCATCTGACATTTCGCACTGTGCAAATAGGGGTGGCTCGGCAACAACGAACAGCGTGCGCGCCAACAGTCGCTTGATTACAAGCACGTGCTAGAAAGACCATACACACAAGACCAACTTAAAAAAGCTATGTCTCAGACAATTACGATAACGGAATCCAACGAACTGATCCCATACTGGACATCAAAAGGACTCGGCAGGGACAATATTGCAGCTATCACATCCGCAGATATCTTGCTCGTACCGATAGAGCAGTACAGAAATGAAGTTGAGTTCGTATTCCATCAAGGTACGCCACGACTTTTTCAGTTTCTCAGGGAAGCGGCCGCCGCATACAACGTCGAAATTTGCATTGACGATGACCAATATCTAGAACTGGCCTTACATGGCGCTGCACACCGCCTCGGCACAATGCTCGTCACTTATGTCGCTGGCCCGTTGTTAGTGGGCTTACTCACTAACTACCTCTACGATGAGTTGCGCGCCAAACCACAGGACACTGTTGAAGCATCGATCGTCGTACAGGATCACGAGTGTCGCGGCTTTAGCTTTCACTTTGACGGCAATGCGTCTGATTTTCACCTACTTTCGGATGCGGTCGGGGAATTGTCGAAGAAGTGTATGGACCATCAACAGCATACTCATCACGCTCCGCGGACGAAAAATGACTAATAGTATGCCACTTCGAACTTCTCGCGAATTCCTCTCGCTGCTCAAGGCGCCTGAGGTAGAGTCCCCAGAGTGTTTGAGCGACAGCTTGTACGAGGAAATAAACACCGCAATAGCTAATGCCGTTGCTCGAAATGACCAGCCCGAAGCGACTGCGCTTTGGAAATGTCGAACTATCGGAGAAATCCAGCGAACCTTCATTCTGGCGTTCCGCTTGTTGAAAGACCAGAAGTTCTACGAAGCGTGGTGCACCTTTGAACAAGTCGAAATTCAGTTAAAGTTTCTGAGAAGGCACCATCCGCGCGACGAACACGACGAACATTTTCTGAACTATACGGAGCGAATGGTCGAGCGTTGGCAAGACAGACATGTACCCGTATAAAATGTTTTTTAGCCCAGAGTTCCTAAAAAAGAAGATCACTTGCAGTGTTTGCGGTGCCCAAGTTAAGCCTCGCACACCCTGTGGCCACATTGTGGGTGACATATATAACGGCGAAATGTGTTTTCATCGGATAGACGAATGCGACCTATTGAGCATTTCTGCCGTCGAAAGTCCGGTGCAGAAGTATTCGGTCGCCTTTTTGATGGGTGACGATGGAAACAGGGTTGATCAATATAACTACTCTAATATCGACTTTATTGTCGCGAGGCTTGCTTCTCCGTTCCACGAATGGAGCAAGAAGGTTACTTCTCGAGTCATTGATCGCTCAGAGGTAGCCCATCTGAGCGAAGCAGTCCGGTGCCCGTGCTTGTCGGGCAAAATCTTCGGCGATTGTTGCAGTAGCCAAGAGAAGATCACCATCCCTCATCTAGATGTGTGCTTCGAGGTAAGACCGCCCTCGTCACTACCCGAAATCGAAACGATGTTTGATCAACTCAACTGAAAACACTGGGTGCGCCGACTGCGTTGCTGCCACAAGAGCAAAGTGACCGCTGGGTGGAAATGTTCTCGTTGAGCATTGGTAGGTTCCGGAGTGGACCGGTCGTTCGAAAGGCTGCTTTGTGTGGCGGATGACCATCCGCTCCTGGCCGGAAGCACCAGTTCAATAAGGGTGCTGTAGAGCGGCCGTTGAAGTCCTCGACGGCCGCTCTCGGACGGCATCTGTGAATGAGTACAGTCGGCCAGGAACGGTCCTTCGCACTCTGTCGGTGAACGTCTGTTGATGAGCAACGAGCTGCCATTTGGCAAAGCGACGGCGACCGACTCGACGGACGAGCCAGCTCCATTTTCAAGTGCTGTGTGCAGCGGCCCAGATTCGATGGCCATTCCGGCCGACGATGACTTCCGTTCGAGCGATCCGTCCCCGTGCTTCTCGCCAAGACAGCGCTTCCGTAATGTGTCATCACGACCAGCACCTTGATTGTCGTTCTCAATGGCCAGCCTATATGTGATAGAGGACATTATCAGATATATGAACTTGGATTTACATGATCGGCCGCAGTGCATCACTCTAAAATTTTGGCAGATGAGCCTGACGCAGAGGGCGCAAGCCACTTTCACATCCTCAACACCAACAAGCGCCACCGCATCGAGGATCACGAGCGCATGCTCAACGAGGGCGTCGCGGCAGCTTTCTATGCTCCGTGGAAGTTCAACATCGACCGCATCCAGAAGAACGACGTCGTGTTCCTTTATGAAAATGGCAAGGGCATCGTTGCGTTCGGCACGGGAACGGGAAAAACGCTCAAGACCGACCATCAAGGCAACATGGATGAGTGTCATTACCAGAAGCTCTCGGACTTCGTGCGGCTGGATTCACCGCTGCCGGCTGCAGAGAGCCGGAAGATTCTCGGCCGCAACGTGGTTTTTCTGAGAACAATGTCGGGCGCACCCGATGGGCAGAAGATCCTCGACCGGATCAATGCACCGTAAAAATGGCGCACCGGCGGCCTCTGCTTCTCCCGCACCCGATCTGCTCGAGGCGTCGCTTCACGCCTTTCATGAAGCCAGCCCCTGACCGATACGGCGGCACTGTTCCAAGCAATGGGAAATTGCCGCCGGCCCAGCAGCAAACAGCGTGGGCGCAATGATCGCGCGTCGGTAAGACCACGGAGAGAGATGTTTGCCACGCGCTCGAAGGTGCGACCTCCAGCATCCGTGGCAGTGCGGACGCGCGAACCGATTTCAGAAAATTCCTACCCAGTTTTCGCTAAAGGGCCCTGCAATCCTTCCGTTAACCAAAGGGAAGGCGCTTCTCGCCGCGCGGGTGCTCGCGCCGCTTGACGCAAACGTTTGCGGCGCGACCGGCGGAATTATCGGCGGCAGTGCTTTTCAACCATGGCCACATAGCCGGAGTAACCATAGATGGATGAAACGAAGAAGAGCGATTTCGGCGCGGGAATTTCACGCCGCACCTTCCTGCATAGCCTCGGCGCGCTCGCGCTGACGGCATGCGGCGGCGGCACCAGCAGCAGCGGCGAAACCGCAGTGGCGCGCGCGTCGACCACGGCGTTGGGCGACGGCGCGGTCACGACGTTCGCGCAAGCGGCGACGGGCGAGCCCAGCGTGACGACGAGCGGCAGCTTCATTCACCCGGGACTTTCGAATGTGCAGGGTGATTTTGACCGGATGGCCCAGAAGGTCACTGCACAAGCCTCGCCCTGGTTCGCTGGCTGGCAAGCGCTCGTTGCAAACGGCCATTCAAACACGGGTCAAACCCTGCTCGCGCAGGCTGAGATTACACGCACGTCGACCGGGGGCAGTTACCCGCATCTCATGCAGAATATTGCAGCCGCCTACGCGAATGCGTTGTACTGGAAGGTCACCGGCGATACCACGCACGCCGATACGGCCGTCCGAATAATGAATGCATGGTCTTCGACGCTACAGGATCTTGCCGGAGATACCAACGTCGACCTGGCGGCCGGTATTTACGGCTACGAGTTCGCCGTTGTTGGCGAGATCATGCGCACCTACCCCGGCTTGTCGGCAGCCAACCTTGCCGCGTTCCAGTCAATGATGCGCAATGTCTTCTATCCGATCAATTACGCCTTCTTGAACGGTCACAACGGTACGGACATCACGCACTATTGGGCCAATTGGGACCTTTGCAACATTGCATCGATCATGGCAATCGGCGTGCTTTGCGACGACCAGACTCTGTTCGACGAAGCGGTCAACTACTTTCTGTTCGGAACGGGCAACGGAGCGATCCGGCAAGCCGTCTACTACCTCCATCCCGGCTACCTTGGGCAGTGGCAGGAAAGCGGGCGAGACCAGGGACACGCCACGCTCGGCATTGCGCTGGGCGGCATCATCTGCGAAATGGCCTGGAATCAGGGCATCGATCTCTACGGCTTCGACAACAATCGATTCCTGGCAGGCGCGGAGTACGTCGCAAAGTCCAATCTCCATCAACCGGACGGCACGACGTTCTACACCATGCCTTATTTGACGTATTCCAACGTGGACGTCACGCAAACACAATTGTCGACCTCCGCGCAGCCTACGCTCCGTCGATGCTGGGCGCTCGTGTACAACCACTACGTCAATCGAAAGGGGCTGGCAGCGCCGTGGACGGAACAGATGGCGCTGCAGATGCAGCCGGAAGGCGGACCCACGGGCAACACTAGCGGAGATTTTGATCAGCTCGGCTACGGCACGCTCACTTCCACGCTCGATCCCGGTACGCCGGCCTCCGCGCCGAGCGGGCTCACGGCCTGGCCGACCGCGTGTCAGGTTGTGCTGTCGTGGTGGGGCGTGGGCAATGGCACAAGCTATAACGTGAAGCGCGCCGCAACCACGGGTGGTCCGTACACGACTGTCGCCACCGGTATTGCCGGCCTGCTGACCTACACCGACAGTCCGTCGTCCGGCACATGGTACTACGTCGTGAGCGCGCAGACGTCCTCAGGCGAAAGTGCGAATTCGGCGGAAGCCGTCGCCGTAACGGCGGTGCAGTTGCACACCTACCTGCCTTTTGACGAGACGAGCGGTACGAGCGCAGCCGATTCGAGCGGCAACGGCCATACGGGCGCGCTCGTCGGCGGTGTCACGCATGTGGCGGGCAAGTCCGGCAATGCAGTTTCGCTCGATGGTGCCAGCGGCTATGTGAGCCTGCCAGACGACGTCGTCGCCGACGTGTCGGATTTCTCGGCTGCGGTTTGGGTCAACTGGAACGGCGGTGCATCCTGGCAGCGCGTATTCGATTTCGGGTCCGGCACCGGACGCTACATGTTCTTATCGCCGAAGGCAGGCGGTGTCAATGTCATGCGCTTTGCGATCACGACAAACGGCAATCACGGCGAATACCACCTCGACGGAACCGCGGCATTGCCGACAGGCCAATGGACACACGTGGCCGTGACACTCTCGGGCTCAACGCTGACACTCTACGTCAACGGTGCTGCCGTGAAGAGTCTGAGCAACGTCCCATTCGCGCCGTGGCGCATTGGTCCAACCGCGCAGAACTGGGTCGGGCGTTCTCAGTTCCAGGCGGACCCGTACTTCAACGGCTTGGTCGACGAGTTCCGCATCTATCGCGGCGCGTTGTCCGCCAGTCAGATCGCTGCACTGGCGCAGGGCTCACTATCCGTCTGAGCGATCGTCCTGTGCCCTGGCCAGCGATTGGTCTCGCAACGACATGCCTTCCTTCACCGTCAGCTCGCGTCCGCAGCGCGAAATACCGATGTGGTCGAACAGCTTGTGCGTGTCAGTTCATGCAGGGGTGTAACCGGCGGCTGTGGGGTTTCGGCAAGGTGCGCTATCGCGGCCTCGCGAAGAACGCCACGCGCGCCTTCACCGCACTGGCGTCAGGGCGCGGCTCAGAAACCGCCCAATTCGGTAACATGGACGAGCTGGGCCGCGCCGCTCATGAGGGCGGCGTTTTTGTAAGGGGTACGAAACCGGTCGAAGGATTCGACCGCGGGCGGTCAGCCCTGGCGAGGTTGCAGTTCGCCGAGCCCGAGCAGGGTGAGCCAGTGCGGGTGTGGCTCACCGGTCATCAGCTCGCGCGGGCTCCTGCCTTTGCGCTCGGGTCGGGGTGCCGTCAAGATTCGGAGGGTGGTATGCTGGCCGTCCGGTTTTCGCTGGCTGCACGCGCTTGAAACCGAGGCTGGCAAGGTCAAGTTCTTCGACGAAGACATCCACCACACGTACCGGATTGTCCTCGGCGACGTAATCATCCAGTAGCTCAGGAAGCAGCGTCCCTTGCCCGCGATCTTCGCCTTCGATGAAGCGCTTCATTTTGCACCCGCACTGATGAGATACTCGATCAACGTTTACGATCCTGATCCGTTTACCAGGCCGTGCCTTTTTACACGGCCTTATATGGACACCGCCCGGTTTGCCAAGTTGATCTTGATCTGATGTTGAAACGAGGTGCCGGCTGCAGTCTTATATCCGGCCTTTGATGCAAGCCGAAGCCTGCGGGCCCTGATGGAATTCGCCAGGAGCGTCCTCATCTCGGTCACGCACTTTTAAGCGCAAGGCCGTGTTCAGGTTTGCGTTCCTGCGGTCCGACCTGTTTCGCCATCACATTGGAATCAACCTCAGCAACCTATCGGTATTGCACTTCAACGTTCTTCGCCCTTCTGTCACGCAGGTCTAACGCTGACGCGGTCCTTCTCATATCGACAACCATGAGCGAGGATAGCCCACACCGTTCGTGCCATTTTGTTCGCAAGGGCGATCGCCACGATGTTTGCTGGTCGTCGCTCCTGGATCGCCTTCTGCCATGCACTCGGCGGTTTTGAGTGATACATCACCGAGCGCGCGCCGTGGATGAGCAGCGTTCGCAGATACGGATCGCCGCGCTTCGATATCCCGCCCAGCCAGACCTTGCCACCGGTGCCACTTTGCCGGGGTACCAACCCCAGAAAGGACGCAAACTCGCGGCCGGATTTGAATGTCTTCGCATCCCCGATTGTGGCGACCAGCGCCGTCGCGGTGAGCCTGCCGATGCCGGGCACTGCCGCGATCGCCTGGCACTCGGCTTCTCGCTTGTGCCAGATGCCTATCTGTTTTTCCAGCTGATCGATATCCTGTTCGATCCCGTCGATGCGTCTCAACTGGTCCTGCAGGCTGCTGAGCATAGTGCCTGGCAGGGCATCCTCAAGCTCGGTCATGCGTGCACGGATCTCAGCCAACCCTGCCGCTCGTCCCACCCGGAAAGACGCACCAAACTCGTAAAGAAGGCCGCGCAGCTGGTTCACCTGCATGGTTCGAAACTTGATGAGCAACGAGCGCATCCGATGAAGGCCAAGCATCGCCTGCTGATCCTCTGTCTTTGCCGCTACCGTTCGCATCCCTGGCTGATGAACAGCAGTCCAGATCGCGCGAGCGTCAGCTGCATCTGTCTTGTTGGTCTGAACAAACGGCCGGATGAACTTCGGATGTAACAGAACCACCTCGTGCCCCAGCGTCTTGATCTTTCGAGCCCACCAATGCGCACTCCCACATGCTTCGAGTGCTACACGACCTGCCGGCCGCTGCGCCAGAAAGCTGATCAGCTCATCACGGCGGAAGCGCCGGTTGGCAATCTCGCCAGTTTGAACGTCGACCCAGTACATCTGGAACACCTGTTTTGCAACATCCAGTCCGTATGTCGTAGCATTCATTTCGGGCCCTCCGTTCCTCAAGTGGACGTGTCGAAACTCCACTCTGGCACATTGATGCCGATCGGTTCTGGAGGGCCTCCCAGTTCCTGCCAGACCTCGCGTCCCCGAAGGGAGGGCGGTGTCCATTCCATCTGGGTCGGGAGCAGTCTCTGCAATAGAGGGGGGACCAGTTCACCAATCGGGTGCGTATGCGCACTCAAGCGAGCTGGTGTGGTGCTAAAGTGTGGTTCTAACCTAACCCGTTGATTTGTAAGTGCGTTTGCCCCGCCGCGATAGATAGACCGATGAGTATCCCGTCCAGGAACACGTCGATCCCCACCGCGGCGAGCATTGCGCCACCTGTGGAGTGCGCGTCCTCTTCCGGCTACAGATGCTTCAAAGTGAAAAGAACGAGCACACCAAGCGAAAAGCAGTGAAGATGGCGCTCAGCGGTTGCGTCTTTACAGTAAAATTCAGCCCGGTCGTGCTTTGCGTCTGTCCGGCGACGCGTTCTTGTTGCGCTTGGTAGAACCTCGCGGTCCCAGCCCTGGCGCGCGGAGAATTGCTTGTGCGTTTGGCGAGTGAGAAATTGATCGTTGCAGTACCCGTGCTGCGAAGCCTGTTGCAATAAAACGATCGATCATTTTAATTAGGAGAGTCGCAATGAGCAGCTACCAACCGCATGGTCCTGGCGTCGCTCACCCCACGGTGCGGTCTCGCCGTCTAATTTTCGCCTCGGTCATGCACGGCTGAAAGCAGGTTGGCTCGAGGAAATCCTATCACGCTTTGAAGATGCAACAGAATCGATATTTAGCGATTAATTGTGGATTGGTGGAATGAATATATTTGGTCGCTGCCTTGCGATTGCAACTGTTGCATTTGCGTGTGCAATCGCTGGTATATATGTGCATAAACTATCTCCTCCTTATGCTGCCCTGTCCGTGGACTTGATAAGGTCTGTTTCCGGGGTGATCGGCACTCTCTTTGCTATTGTCCTGGGTTTGCTGGTGTCTTCCTCGTACGCGACATTTAATAGCCATCAGGCGGATTTTGATTCTCTTGTGAGTGCGGTGGCGAATATCGACTTTTTGCTGAAGCATTTTCCCGATGAGTCGGACCAGCCTCGGTTACTCTTGAAGAGGATGGTGCATCGGTTGCTGGAACGATATTGGCCGGATAAGAATGGAAGATCTCTTGGGGAAGTAAACTACAACCATCTTTCTAATGATGTAGCGGAAATAATGGCGATCAATAACGCCGCCGAAAAATTTAAAAACATCTCGCGCGACGATTTGAACTCATTCCGAGAATTTTCCAGCAAATTCGTTGGAATTCAGTCGAATATTATCAGAAGTTTATCGAGCGAGATGCCCGCCTTGCTTCTTGACGTTGTTTTTGGTTGGGCGTGTTTATTGTTCTTCCTTTACGGTTGCATTAGCGTTGGCAATCTGTTGGAGGTGTTCTTTCTGCTCCTCGGGGTCATCGCGATTGCGAGCGCGAATTTCCTTTTATTGGAATTGACCAATCCGTACCAAGGCATATTCAAGGTATCGAGTGCTGCATTCGATCTGCTTCTGGATTCGATGATCCAGGACCCGGAGCAATCTTCGAAGCCCAGCGCAACGTCGAACTGATGTGGGTGCCGCGCAGATCATGGCCGAGGACACGCTACTTGCCGTCTGACGAGATCAGCACGGCCCGTTTTTGGTCCTCGTAATGCTTCGGCGGCATTCGTCTACGGCGCTGAGCTAGCCTCTTGGCTTTCCCGACAGTTGGCACATCGTGGGGTGATGACTTCGCAGCCGCAGCACGAGGACTAGGGCTGGTCAAGTGGCGGTGTTACGTTGAGCCGAAGGCAACAAGTCTGTGCGGACGCAACAAAGCGCCTGCCGAAGGTGCCCAGCCACTGGTGCGTGCCTTACTCGATCTACTGACGGAAGGGCCTGGCATCTATAACGTGACTTGGGAGTAAGCGGAACTGAGCAAGTCCAAGGTCTGCTATGGGTCGGGTGCTTCCGATCGCGGCCTTGCGAGGTTCAGGGTGCGTATGCCGATTGCATGAGGTAGGGACCGGCCATGACGCGACGCTCGACGTGTGAAACCGAACGTCCGCAGGCTTGTGTGAAAGGGTCGTTCGCAACGCACGAGCGCCGACAGGCACCAGAACGACGTTACACAGTGCTCGTAAGCTAACCGGGCGAGTGGAAAGGGGTACCATGAGGAACCCGTCGAACGCTAGGCTCATCCGCGCCCGAGCGTGTGACATCTCCCTAGCCAGGGGCCCTCCATGATCCTGTATCACACCACTCCCGATTCGCGGGTCATCGAAATAGCCGTCGAAGGCAAAATCACCGACCACGAACTGCGCGAAGCCATCGAGCGCATGCGTGGTGATCTTGAACTGAACGGTAAGACCCGTGTGCTCGAACGCATTGAGCATTTCAGCGGTATCGAGCCGAAGGCGCTGTGGACCGACATGACGCTCGGCGTCTCCGTCGCCCGCAAGATCACGCGCGCCGCGGTGGTGGCCGACGCGGGCTGGATTCGCGCCTCGATGCATTTGGCGCGATTCTTTACAAAGGCTGAAATCAAGGCATTCCACGTCAACGAGCTGGAACAGGCGCGAGCCTGGATCAACGCCTGAACGTCGCCTCCAGCCGACCGCATCGGGCAGTAGCCGGCCAGTTGCCGCCGGTCAGGATAGAGCTTCGACTGACCGATGACAGGCGAACATGAGACAGGTGCACTCAATGCTTCACGGATTGATTGCAGTAGGATTGGTGCGATTTGAACCGGCGAGTAAGCGGATCACGCCGGATCACGCGGTCGCCGGCATGGTCAGCGTCACACCGGAGCCCGACGCAACTGGAATCGCCCAGCCGCGATCTTCAGCAACTCGGTCTGCTCCTTAAGCGACGCCGCAGCGGCGGCGGCCTGCTCGACCAGCGCCGCGTTCTGCTGGGACATTTCGTCAAATTGCGACACCGCGCGATTCACTTCTCCGATGCCGACGCTCTGTTCGGCGGAAGCCGTCGCGATCTCGTTCATGATGGCCGTCACGTGGCGCACTGCGGTGCGAACCTCGCTGATCGTCTCGCCCGCGTTGCCGACGAGCCGCGAGCCAGCCGCCACCCGCGCGGTCGAGTTGCTGATCAGTTCCTTGATTTCCTTCGCCGCCACCGCCGAGCGCTGCGCAAGCGTGCGCACCTCGCCCGCAACGACCGCGAAGCCGCGTCCCTGCTCGCCAGCGCGCGCCGCTTCCACGGCGGCGTTCAGCGCGAGAATGTTGGTCTGAAATGCAATCCCTTCGATCACGCCTGCCTTCACGCGATCGGCGTATCGGTGCCGACTGAGGCTCTTCGAGGCGCGGGTATTGCGAGCAGGGAGAGACATGGCAGGGTATGAAGAAGCGTCCAGGTCAGACCAGTGTCCCATGGGCCAACGCCGACGCAAGCCGCGAAAAGGCGGAGTGGAGCCGCGCTTTTCCCGTGCTAGATCGTGATGAGACCGTTCAGTGCTGATCTGCCTTGTATTGAGGGAAGATGCACAGCCCGCCGTCGCGTACGTCAGAGGGGACGCTGCTGCGGGGCACAGGTTCGCCTGGTCGAGCAGGGATGTCGATCAGGCGTTACCGACAATAACCACCGCCGCCGGCAGGAATTTAGCGACACGTGTTCCTCGGGCTCACCTGCGCGCCGCCGAGCATCACGGGCAGCGAGGGTCAGCCACTGGTGCCGCTGAGTGGCTGGCGGGTGATTGAGCGCTAGAACGTATCGTGTAGCATGAGGATTTGACCGCGTTTCAGGCACACAACCGTAATCCGATGGCAGCAAGAACGATCCCGTTCGCAAGGAACAGCCAGGCTGCGCGCGCCCGCGTCAGCAAGGCCATGAAACGGACTCTGCCACGCTCGGAGGTCGACAGGATCTGCCTGCAGGTGCATATCGCACTGGATGCGATGCACCGAGGTCAGGGCACCATTGGCGCAACGCAGACCCTCTACCACGTCATGATCCTCACGGGGCTGCTCGCAGAGGCGGGCTACGGCACAGCGACATTCGAGCAGAAGCGGGCAGCGGAAGATGTCATCGCCGCCGCGTTTGATCGGGGGCGTGAATCTGACGCGTGGACGCTTGACGAATCCGGGTTCGAGCAATTCGCCAGAATCGTCACGACATACGACTACCAGATGCTGCATGCGCCCATAGCAGCAGTGGCAGACGCAAGCGACCGTCTGGAGCGTTTCCGCGCAGGTGAGTTCGTTCGAGCAGATGTCGCGCAAGCGCGTGTGATGCACACATCACCGCGAGCACGCTTGCATCTCGGTACCGCGTAGCGAGCCAGCATACGGGGATCGCGTTCATTTTCGACCGATGTCCGCCTCATGCGACAACCCGGATTAACGCGCCGCCGGAGCGCGCCGGCTGGACCCGGCTTGCGGCCGGAATGTTCCCGGTGACGCCACTGTATGCTCAGTGGACTTTTCGTCTACGCAGGGTCGCGGCCCTTTATTTAGCGGTCAAATGCACTCGAACATAGCCTGATTTTCGAGATCCGCACGCGCGCCGCCCGCGATAAGGTCGTGTTGAGCGCCACGGGGTCGCGCCGCGGCATCTCACGTGCAATCGTCCCTGATTGGATGAAGCCGGAGGTAAGGAAAGACTGAAAGCGCGCCGCTGGGGCGTTAGAACCGGGGAGCACTGCCGGGCAGCAGACCGTCGATCTCCCGGCCACCCCTAGGCCGAACGGACGACATTCACGCAACATTCATCTACGGAAACGATATCTTGAACGCATCACAAGCAATTACCAACATCCCGCATCAGTTAGCCGGAAACCTTCTTGACCTTGCCGGACAACACATCCTCGCTGTTGGATTTGTGGCGGTCCTGATCGGTTGCAAGATTTATTACGACTTCGTCCTGGTTCCTCGCAAGAACCGAGAACGACGCGAGCGCAACCGCGCTTAATCCGTTCTGTCGCAGGCGCCCGCTACGACCCAGACCTTAGCGGGCTTTATAGATCGAATGCAATACTGCCGAACAACCTCACGATGACAGTGCTCGCTGCAGCACGACGGTGTTCCAGTACGCCCGCGTGCGCCCCTTGAAGTCAGTCAGGAAGGCACCGCTGTCCCACCCGATCGCCCCCTGTCCCATTGCGACACCCCACCGTCCGGGGAACGACCACAACTATTAGAAAGCGCGGCGGGGCATCCAGCCGGCTCAGTTCGGCCATCTTGAGACACTCGTGTGCGCGCCGCGGCGGGCATTGCAACGTCGGCTTCGAGCCAGACAGCGGACGCTGGCCGATCGACCATAGCTGCCGCATCGCCGGCTCAGCCGGCTCGCGGACCGCAACTGCCAGAAAAGCGCTCGCGCTGTGGCAATCAGGAAGAAACTTGTGGATGGGCGGGCACCGTGAACTGAAAGACAGCGCCGCGCGGCACGTTGGCGCTCGCCCACAATCGGCCGCCGTGTGCTTCGATGATCGAACGGCAGATTGACAGTCCCATCCCCAAACCGGCGGACTTCGTTGTGTAGAACGGGGCGAAAACGTGTTCGGCGCTGTCCGCGGCAAAGCCCGGCCCCGAATCGAGCACCGCCACGAGCACGCAGCCAGCGTCGGCTGTCCCCGTGGTGACCATTATTTCTCGTGCGCCATCGCTGACGCCGCTCATCGCCTCGATCGCGTTGATGACCAGATTGAGGAGGACTTGTTGCAGTTGCACCCGGTCGCCTTCGATATGCGGCAAGCCCCCCGCGAGTCGCGTCTGCACCGAGGCGCCGCGCTTCGTTGCTTCGCCACGCGTGAGCTCGATCACCTCGCGGATCGCCTCGTTGAGGTCCATCCGTTCCTTCCGTGGTGGTGCCTTCTTGATCAGCTCACGAATCCGGCCGATCACGTCCCCCGCCCGATTGCCGTCGTTGACGATACGGCCGAGCGCCTGCCGGACCTTCTCCGCGTCAAGAGGCTGGGCGGCGAGCCAGCGCAGCGCCGCCTGGGCGTTGGTGACCGTCGCGGCGATCGGCTGGTTGACCTCATGGGCGATCGAGGCCGTGAGCTGCCCCATAGTGGCCACGCGGTTCGCATGCGCCAGCTCCGTCTGCACTTCGCGGTAGCGCCGTTCGCTTCCGCGCGCTTCTTCCTCGGCGCGCTTGCGCTCGGTCAGATCGAGCACGAACGCGACGCCTTCGTTCGCACTGGCGTCGAAGGTGGCCAAACCGACCATGACGGGCACGCGGCTGCCGTCCTTCCTGACGTACTCCTTCTCGTAAGGCTGGGCGCGCCCCGTCTGCCCGGCCTCCACCAGAGCCCGTTCGCTGCCCGCGACCCATTCCGGCGGCGTCAGATCCCTCCAGCGCACGTGACCTGACGCGAGATCCTCGCGGTCGTATTCCACGATGCGAAGAAATGCGTCATTGGCCTCAAGAATGTCCCCTTCGGCATTCCAGACGACGATGCCGATGATATTGGCGTCGACGAGGCGCCGGATCTTCCCTTCGCGTTCCGCGAGGTCGCGGTACAAACGGGCATTCTCCAGCGAGATCGCGGCCTGCGAGGCCACCAGCTTCAGCACGGCGATCCGGGCCGGGCTGAACACGCGGACAGTCAGACTGTTTTCGAGGTAGAGCGCGCCGGTCAGCTTCGCCTGATTCATCAAGGGCACGCAGAGAATCGAACGGGCACGATGCTGACGGATGTAAGGGTCCGTCGCAAACGGGGGCTCGGCCACGGCATCGTCGAGAATGACGCTCTCGCGGGTGCGCAGGACGTGGTAGAGGACCGACTCCGGCAGCATCGCCGCGCTCACCGGCACATCGCGCAGCTGCAACTGGGTCGCGTCGCCGCCGGTCGTCGCTTCCGCTGCTATCCGTTGTTCGCCGCCGTCCGACAGAATCAACAGGCCGCGCTCGGCGCCCGCCTGCTCTGTGGCCGTGCGCATGAGCGTATCCAGCAGCTTCTCCAGCACTATCTCGCCCGAGACGGTCTGCGACACCTTGATGACGGTGGCGAGGTCGAGGTGCTCGACCGGCGTCGCGATCGTGCTTGTCGGGTCGGGCGCGGACTCTTCTGTCCTGAGGTGCGGATACATCTCCTCGAGTTGTCGCACCTTGCCGTCGGCGCCCCAACGCAGATAGCCGTAGCGGGCGTCCCGCAAATACAGACGGGCAATCTTCTCAAGACCGCGCGCCGCGTAGAAACGGGACGCGAGTTCGTTCGCGAGTGCCTCATTGTGGACAAAGCCGTTTGCCTGGGCCGAGTGGATGGCCTGTTCGTACAACTGCTCGGCATCAACCACGCGGCCTTCGATGCGGGCGATCTCGGCACCGACCAGCGCCGCGCGATTCTCGAAGTTTTCGGGACAAGTCTCCGCTCGCAATTGAAGCTGTCCTTTATGAGCGGCGATTGCTTCGAGGTACGCCTGCCGCTCGTGGCCGGAAACGGTGTCGCAGCAGGCGCCCAACGATAGCCCGCTGAAGAAATGATATTCCGCTTCTTCCAGATAAGATGCCGATGTCCACAACAGCCGTTGTGCCCTCAACGAGGCATCCAAGGCCGCCGCGTAGTCGCCTGCAAAGAAGCGCGCCTGCAATTTGCGGATCCAGTACCAGCACTGGGCAACCGCCACATCTGGAGTCTCCAGGAAGTGGCCCTCGATCTGAATCTCATCAAACTGTTCGTCGTCAAAACGGCCGAAGGCCGGCGTCAGGCCTCGCAGCGTTCGTACCAGCCCAAGCTGGGTGGCGCTGACGTCGACGGAGAAACCGAAATGTGCTTTTTGCGCGAACGTCAGGCTCGCTTGGGCTTCCTGCTGCGCGTCGGCGAGCCGGTCTCCCGCGGCGAGCATATTGGCAGTCATATGGGTGTGGCAGTAGGACTCACAAATGAGGTCGCCGGTCTTCTTTGCAGCCTCGAAGCCGCGGCGCAACAGTTCCCGGCCAACCCGGACGTGTCTGGCCATGGGCAAAATGACATTTCCAAAATGCATATAGGTTCTGGCCTGGAAACGCGTCAGTCCGCGTCGTTCGACAAGGTCATAACCCAGCTGCCCGAATTGAAATCCGACCTTGTAGTGGCCAAAACGCGCTCCGGCCATCATGCCAAGCCGGACGTAGGCGGAGGCCGAGCCGTCGCAATTGCCGCGCTCGAGGCTCAGGTTGACTGCCCTGGAGATGACCAGAAACCACAGGTTGGCGTCTGTGCACAATGCCGCGGGCACGATTTTGGTCAAGACGTCCATTGTCGCCAGCGATTCCGGGTCGGTCATCAGCGGCAGCTCAATGAGCTCGTCGATTGCGCGGTTCCCAAGCTGGGACCAGATTCGTTCGTATTCCTCTCGCGCGATCTCTTCGGCGGGATGCGGCGACCAGTCGATCCCCAGATGCCCGAGGTAGTCGAGCGCGACCGCAATGGCGCGTCTGGCCTGGCCGAGCGTCACGTACAGGTCGAGGCGCAAGCATGTCACGTTCGCGCGTTCAAGCGTATTTTCAGCGCGGCGTGAAAGCTCGTTCAACCGCTCGTCCGCGGCCGTCAACGCGCCGGTTAAAAACTCGCATTCGGCGAGGAGCAACTGAATCGCGAAGGTCAGCTCATGACGGCGCTCCCAGTCACCTTCCTCGAGCAGCGCCGCAGCGGCATTGAGATAGCTGACTGCCAAGGCGTAGGCTATCGAAGCCTTGGCGCGCTTGCCTGCCAGCAAGTTGAGTTGGGCGAGCTGCTCGCGCTCCTCGCATGAACTGATCAATGCCGCACCGCGGTTGAGTTGATTGACGATCTCGAAGACGGCCTCCTTCTGCTTGTCGGGCGGCGTATAGGCCCAGAGCAGTCTGCCGATGCGCAGGTGCGCCTCGCCGCGCCGCCCAGGCGGAACCAACGAATAGGCGGCCTCCTGAACGCGATCGTGGACGAACCGGTAGGCACCCGGGAGGCGCTCGAGGAATTCCTGCCGGACAGCCGGCCACAATGCCGCGTGGACCAGATCCTCGGACATTTCGAGGACGACCGATAGGGTCGCGAGCTCGGCCACGTTGCCAAGACACGCCAGTTGCTGCAAGGCCATTTTCGTTTTTGCCGGCAGGCGATCGAGCTTCCCTACCATCAGATTCACCACGTTATCGGTGTAGCCCTTGGCGCGTATACGGTCGAGATCCCAGCACCAGCGCGCGGCCTCATGGTCGAAAGTAAGCATGCCTTCGTCGGCAAGCGAAGCCACGAACTGAATCACGAAAAACGGATTGCCGCCGGTCTTCTCGTGCAGCATTTGAGCGAGCGGCGCCGCGCGCGCCGGATCGCAGCGTAAAGCGTCCGCCATCAACTTCGAAAGATGCTCACGGGCGAGCGGCGCCAGTGTAATCTGCGCGACCCTTCCGCCAGCGGTCTGGATGGCAGCGAGCTTGCGCTTAAGCGGATGCTCGGCCGTGACTTCGTTGTCGCGATAGGCACCGATCAGCATCAGGTACTGCACATCCGGCCGGGTCAATAGATCCTCGAGGAGATCGAGCGTCGCCGCGTCGACCCATTGCAGATCGTCGAGGAAGAGTGCCAGCGGATGTTCCGGCCGGGCGAAAACGCCGAGAAAGCGGCGGAAGACCAGCTGGAAACGGCCTTGTGCCTGCTTGGGTTCGAGCGGCGGCACCGGCGGCTGCTCCCCGACGATGAGTTCGAGCTCGGGGACCAGATCGACCATCAGTTGCCCGTTCGGGCCTAGCGCCTCGAGCAGCGCGTCACGCCAGCCGTTCAACTCGGCCTCGCTCTTGCTCAGCAGCGCTCGGACCAGGCTGCGAAAAGCCTGCGCCAACGTCGAATACGGGATGTCGCGCTTGGATTGGTCAAACTTGCCCGCGGCGAAGAGCCCGCGCGGCGGCACGAGCGCCTTGTGCAGTTCATGGACGACGGCGGACTTGCCGATGCCGGAGTAGCCGGATACCAGCACCAGTTCGGGCGCTCCGCCGTGGACGATGCGCTCGAAGGCCGCAAGCAACGTCTCGACCTCGCGTTCTCGCCCGTACAGCGTCTCGGGGATCCGCAGCCGGTCCGGGATGTCGCGTTCGCTGAGTGGAAATGGGTCGATCCGGCCCAGCGTTTCCCATTGACGCAGGCAGCGCCGCAGATCGTGTTCGACGCCGCCCGCGGTCTGGTAACGCTCCTCGGCCGTCTTGGCGAGCAGCTTCATGACGATTTGGGACAGTAGCGCTGGCACCGTCTCCAACCGCTCGCAGGGCGGCACCGGCTTTCGCGCGATATGGCAGTGCACCCACTCCAGCGCGCTGTCCGCCGTGAATGGCAGAGCGCCCGTAAGCATCTGGTAGAGCGTGGCGCCGAGCGCGTACAGATCGCTGCGGGCGTCGACGGAACGGTTCATGCGCCCGGTCTGCTCCGGGGCCATGTAGGCGAGGGTGCCGGCGATGGTCTCGGGCGGCTCAGGTGCCTGCCGCTCGCGAGGCAGGCGTGAGGCGATGCCGAAGCCAGTGAGCCTGACCTCCGTGTTCGCGCGGTTCACCAGAATATTGGCCGGCTTGATGTCCTTGTGAATGAGGCCGCGCCGATGGACACTGCCCAAGGCCGAGGCGATGCCGACCGCGAGGCGCAGGAAGCGTCCCGCCTCCATCGGTGCGCCGAGCAGTCGCTCGAGCGGCTCACCGCCCGGATCCTCGAGCACCAGCAGAGTTCGGCCGCCTTCGCGCACCAGCTCCAGTGGCCGCACTGCCCACCCGCCATCGAGTTCGTCCTTTAAGCCATATTCGTGGGCGAGGCGATCGAGAATGCGGAGTGGTGGATGTTCGGCGGCGGGCCGCGCAATCAGGACATCGTCGCCGCCATCGCCATCGCCCGGGCGCCGCCCTCGACAGAAGACGCGCTCGCCATCGTCCCACAAGATTTGAAAGCTGTTACGCATCGCACCGGAACCATACGTAGGCGTTTATCTGTCGCACTCTGCCGTCAGACTGCTGCCTATTATCGAGTTAAGAGGACGTTAACATCCGTCCGCCTAAACGGGCCGAGTGCGCTCGAAAAGCAAGCGGTGCGACGGCATCGCTATGGGCTGCAACGTTCTATAGCCGCAAGCGTCTCATCAGGATACACCCCGGCGACCTGGCGCCATCGGGATTGGGTCGGAGGGTCGCGGTGAGGACCTGCACGCTACTCGGACTTTGCCGTCGAATGGGTGGGGCCTGGCGCGCCACCGACGCGGCTTCGGCGCCGTGGCCAAGGCCGACCCGAACCGTGCCGCGGAGGTTCGCTGCAGAGGCGCTCTTGGTTCGTGACCCTCCGCCCCTCCATCAGACTTCATGCGGGCGCCGTCAGCGTGGCCCATCTCTCGACAATTTTCCGGCTCGCAAACGCCACCGGACCAAACCGTGAAACACGATCTTTGCGATCCGCGACCGTAGGTAAAGGCAGAGAGCGTACCGGCAGCCGCGGAGGCACGGATGACCGTTGCGCCTCGGAAGCTGCCGTCTACATGATGAGGCGTGCAACGGCAGAAGTGGGTCGAGGCTGTGTGAAAACACACGCCGAACGCTCCCATCGAAAAACTCGACCCATCAGATCGCCCTGTGTTGGCTTGGATGCAACTCGGGAAGGGTAAAGCGACACCCGAAAACCGAGTAGTTTCGCGTTTTCACACAGCCTCGGTCGACTTCTGCCCGATCCAGGCGGATCGACGGTGGTTCCACCGTCGGGTCAGCGTCGGACCGTGTTCGGCCATGAGCGGACGCAAGTGAACGTGGCCCTGTCACCGGACGCTCACAGGATTTCGGGGGAAATGGTTAGACTGCCAAGCGTGGGGTATAGAAAGGGCAGCGGAGGCTTTTCCGCGATGCGCCCCTTGATCATCGGTGGTCGAAGGGCACACTGGTTTGCGGAGGTGACTCAAATGACGATTGAGTACTTTGCAGAGAGCAATCCGGGCACACGAACCCTACCACGCTCGCTAGCGACGAAAGCTGGCGACTTTGTGTTTGTATCCGGTCAGGTAGCCAGAGACGAAGATGGCAGCATTGTCGCTGGCGGGATAGAAGCTCACGCACGTCAGACGTTGAAGAACGTCGCTCATGTACTCGCGCTCGCGGGTTGCACGCTCGAGGACGTAGTGAAGACAACCGTCTGGCTTGAAGACGCCCGCGACTTCGATGAATTCAATCGCGTTTACGGCGAGTTCTTCCGCGAGCGCAAGCCGTCACGTTCGACAGTACAGGCGAAGAACATGGTCGGCACCAAGATAGAAATCGAGGCCATTGCTTATAAGCCTTGAACCCCTGCACTGCGGGTCATGCGCCCCCCCTTGAGAGTCCGCTCCCACTCCAAGCGACCGACTATCTATATCGGGTCGACTACGACCGCCCGCGTCGGGCAGAAGTCGGCCATGAAGGGTCGCTCACGATCCGTTCGCGAACGTCCGCTCATGAGCGCGTCATCGCCCTTCAATGCGATGACGACGATCAGCGCCTTGGGTCTTTGCGGCCAATCACGCCTTATCGTTATCGCCGGTATATGAGCACCCGTTCTAGACTTCATTCGATCTAAGGTTGCCAGCTTTGCAATGAGGGCGCGCGCCCATTGTCCGCTGATGCGCTGATGCGAAGACGGCGGCACCGGCTGGATGACCAGGAGGTCGGCCGCCTCTTGAAAGGAGGCACTGATGGGAAAACGGTTAGAATCGGTTCAAGTGGCCTCCTTGGCGGCTAGCCCGTCGTCCTAGTCTAGGGCACTCTTGCGATCACCCGAATGCATGAAGGCGCCTCCAGATCATCATTGTCGAGTCTTCGGCTCCCCCTTGGAGGGGGTCTACTGCACGTACATCGAGAGTGCTCGTCACTATGGCCGGCACTGGCACGCAACCTACGGGCTGGGACTTCTTGAGCACGGGGCCCAACGCTCGGCCAGTGGACGGGGCCACGTTGATGCATATGCCGGCGACCTGATCACCACCAACCCCGGTGAAGTGCATGACGGCCGTCCGCTTGGTGGCCCTTCGCGCCGCTGGCGGATGGTGTACTTGGACCCCGGCGTGATCGCTTCGATGAAGGGCCACCTCGCCGCTTCCGCCGCACCCGACGTGGAACTGACGCGCCCTGTCATCAAGGACATTGGGCTGAGTCGTGCGTTGCAGCAACTGTTCGGTCGTCTCGAGGACTGGAGTGCCGGGCGATGCCCCACCAGCGCCGATGTGCTCGCATGCGAGGAATCCCTGGTCCAGACCTGCGCGCTACTACTGGATCGCCATGCCACCACCTCACCCATCCGCGAGGCACGGGGCGAAGTGAGGCAAGTGCGCGATCGTATTGCAGACGACCTGCTCAACCCGCCAACGCTCACCGATATGGCAATAATGGCCGGCCTGAGCAAATACCAGCTGCTGCGGCGATTCGAAAAGACCTACGGAGTACCACCCCACTCTTGGCTGCTGCTGCAGCGTGCCGAACGAGCTCGGGGCCTCATCCAGGACGGGTTGAGCCTGGCGCAGGCGGCGGCGTCCTGCGGTTTTGCGGACCAGAGCCACATGACTCGCATCTTCGTTCGCCAATTCGGGTTTACGCCCAGTGCTTGGCGGCGCGCCGTCGCAAGTACGGGTCCGCAATAACGTTCAAGACAAGGGCCTGACCGAGAACGAGACTGGGCGGACCACTTGAAGGAAGTCTGGGCCCATGAACGAAACTTATGTACACGGCTATCATCCGCGGGAGAACGAGCGCCTGAAGGATCAGGCTGGAACGCTAGTTGAGCTGCTGCACTCCGACACTGCATACCCAGCCGGGAGCATGGTGCTCGAGGCCGGGTGCGGCGTCGGCGCCCAGACCGTCACTCTGGCCCAACGGAGCCCGGACGCACGGTTCACGTCGATCGATGTCTGCGCAGACTCGATCGTCGAAGCCAAGCGAAGGGTCGACGGGGCTCGACTCGCCAACGTGGAATTTCGCCAGGCGGACATCTTCGCCTTGCCCTTCAACGCCGAGACCTTCGACCACGTTTTCGTTTGCTTCGTGCTTGAGCACCTCTCGCGGCCAGTTGAGGCTTTGACGATTCTCAACAGGCTGCTCAGGCCCGGCGGCACAATCACCGTTATCGAGGGCGATCACGGATCGACCTGTTTCCATCCCGATACCTCCGCGGCCCGTGCGGCAATCCAGTGCCAAGTCGAGCTGCAGCGGGACGCCGGCGGCAACGCGCTGATCGGCCGACAGCTCTACCCTCTGATGGTCGAGGCGGGTTTCGATGCGGTCCGTATCTCTCCTCGGATGGTGTACGTGGATTCGAGCCGACCCGACTTGGCCGACGGTTTCACGAGGAAGACGTTCACCGCGATGATCGAGGGCATTCGCGAGTCTGCGATATCTGCGGGTCTTATCGCGGCGGAAAATTTCGATGCAGGTGTCCAACATCTCCACCGAACGACCGAGGCCGACGGCGTGTTCTGCTATACCTTCTTCAGGGGCGTCGGCGAGAAAAGGCCGGGCGCCTGACACTGAACGCGGGTATCCACTCGCGACCCGCAAGGCTCACGAGGGGCTGGTCCGGCGGCGTTAGCGAGCGTCCGGTGTGCGGTAGAACAGCGGACATCTCCCGACGGGAGGCGAACGGCAAAAGTGGGTCGGAAGTGTCAGTTCGCCGATCGAGGAAGCTGTCGTTCGGCTGGTCGGTGCCACGACCGTCAGCAATCCGCCTTATCGCTGACGTAGAACACAGCCCGGCCCAATGTCGGCTCTGGCCGAGGAATGGTCAATAGCGGAGGCAGGGAAGTCGATTAGCGGTGAGCTTCAAGCGAAGTGCCAACCAAAACGTATTTCCGTTTTAGCGGGGTGGGTTAAACGTCGTGCGGAAAACTCCCCTCCACAAACGCGCGTGCCTCGGCCTGTCCGGTGCGCGCATAGGCTGCGGTCGTCTGCACCGACGCGTGGCCCAGTAGTGCCTGCGCGACCGGCAACGGCACGCCGTGATCAACTACCAGCGTGCGCGCATAGCCGTGCCGCAGCCAGTGCGTAGACGCCCACTCCAGTGCCGAGCGCATCGCACGATCCTCCGCCGGCAGGCGTTTTGCCGCAAGCGCAAATAACGCCCGGATCTCGTCGTACAGTCCGCTCGGTCCCAGCGCGCGGCTGCGCTCGCTGTGGATCAGCGGCAGGCGTTCCTCGGCGGGCGGATCTTCCGGCAGTCCGATGGCGCGCCGGTAGGCCCGCAGCGCGGGCAGGCAGGTACCGGGCAACGGGATCGCGCGCAGCCGCTGGCCCTTGCCGAGCACGTGCAGCGTCCACTGCCGGGCCGCGTCGACTTCCACGTGCGGCAGCGCCCGTTCCTCGTTCCAGGCGAGTTCGGCGAGCCGCACGCCGCCGTACCGGTAGAGCGCCCAGATCGCGCGGCGCCGCATCCAGAGCACAGCCGGTAGATCGGGTGGCGCGTCACCGGCGGCGACCGCATCGCAGTGCGTGAGCGCGGCGGCGGACAGAAACCGCACCGGGGTCCAGGTCGTGCCCGCGCGGCGTCCGGCAGCGAGGCCTTCGGCCGGGTTGACAGTCAGATACCCCATGCGGTGCCACCACACGAACAGGCTGCAAACTGCGGCAAGCGCGCGGGACACGCTCGCCTGGGAAGCGACAATGATTGCGTCCGGTGTAGCGACATTCATCCTGGCCGGTAGTGAGGAGTCGGAGGCGGCGTAGCCGCCGCAGACGACGAGCTGCCGGCGGCGCCGGGTCGGCGAGGTCTAGGATGGCTGACTGAATCTAAAAAGAGGCGGTCAGCCCATGTCTGGAACCCGCATCACCGACCAACAGGTCCACCTCTACATGAACCAGCGCAAACTTCATCCACAGAAGGTCGCCGCAGCGAAATCGGGCATGAGCGAGCGCACGGCGCGACGCATCGAACGTGAAGCCGGGCTTCCGTCGCAGCAGCCTCGGCGCTACTGGCGCTCGCGTCCTGATCCATTTGCCGACGTATGGGAAGCCGAAGTCGTCCCATTGCTGCGCAGTGCGCCAAAGCTGAAGGCAATCACCCTGCTGCGCAAATTGCAGGACGACCATCCCGAACGCTTTCCCGACAGCATGCGTCGCACGTTTGAGCGGCATGTCAGCCAGTGGCGCGCGCTCGAAGGGCCGAACCAGGAAGTGCTCTTCCCTCAAACGTATCAGCCAGGCGCACGAGGCCTGTCGGACTTCACCCACATGGACAAGCTGTGCGTGAGTATTGGCGGCGTCTCGTTTGACCACCTGCTGTATCACTTTGTGCTGGCGTTCTCGCGCTGGGAATACGCCAGCGTGGTCGATGGCGGGGAGAGCTTCCAGGCGCTCGCGACGGGATTGCAGAACGCGCTGTGGCAGGCCGGCGGCTGCCCACGCGAGCACCGCTCCGACAGTCTGTCGGCGGCCTTCAGGAACCTGCAGGAAGAGGAAGACTTCACGGCTCGCTATGCGGCGCTACTCGATCACTACGGGATGGAAGGTACGCGCAACAATCGTGGCATGGATCATGAGAACGGCAGTGTGGAATCGTCGCATCGCTATCTGAAGGACCAGATCGATCAGGCCCTGGAGCTGCGAGGTCACCGCGACTTCGCGGACCGCGCCGCGTACGACGAGTTCGTGCGCGGAGTGGTGATGCAATTTCATGCCGAAATACCACTGCTTGCCTTTGCGCGTCTGATGCATCTCCGGGTCGCGCGCCTGCTGCCTGTTCTTGGTCGAACTGGGGGCGGCGATCAACGTCGCGTCCACGATGGTGCCGCTGGCAAGCTTCATACCGCTGGCTTGCAGCACCCGCCCCACCTCGGCGAAGAGCCGCTCACCCAGTTGGTGCTTCTCAAGCAGGCGCCGGAATTTAAGCAGAGTTGTCGCATCCGGTACGGCTTCGCAGCCCAGATCAATGCCCACAAAGCGACGCAGGCTGGTGCTGTCATACAGAGCCTCTTCGCAAGCGAAGTCGGCGAGATTGAACCAGTGCTGCACGAAATGAATCCGCAGCATGCGCTCCAAACCAATCGGCGGGCGACCGTTGCCGCGTTTCGGGTAATACGGTTCGATCACCGCGCACAGTCCGGTCCACGGAACGATCGTGTTCTCAACAGCCTGCTGGGCTTTCGACCAGTACCGTGTCAGAATTCCCAAGGCTGCTTGCGAAGGGAGGATATCCCTGTGTTTGCTCCGAAAAACGCCAAGGCAGAAACGAAGTTCGCGACGGGTCCAACCAGCGGCCTGTCGCCCAAGCGCTCGACGCGCGTGGGGCAACGTTTGGGTCTAAACCCGATGGCGAAAAACGTTGGTTGCGATGAGGAGCAGGAGGGCGATCGCGCGGAGAACGAGAATACCCGTCAGGCACCGCGTGGTTCCTCGTGGGATTTCAGCAAGATTCCGTTGTTCCCACCTGCCCATGCAAGCCGGGAGGAGGGAAGGAGAAAGCCGCAGGCCACGCCTCGCAGCCGTGCCGCGGCGTCGGACAACGAGGTGCCCGCACTCGTGCATGACGTGCTCCATTCGCCCGGGCAAGCACTTGACCTATCCACCCGAGCATTGATGGAACCTCACTTCGGGTTCGATTTCAGCCTGGTCCGGGTGCATACCGACATGCTCGCCGCGGAGTCGGCGCGAGCGGTGGGTGCACGCGCTTATACCGTAGGCCAGCACATCGCATTCGCGCCGGGTCAATTTGCGCCGAATACCACAAGGGGTAGGCGACTGCTGTTGCATGAATTGACCCATACGCTGCAACAGAGGCGTGCGTCATGGTCCGACGACGGCGGCAAGGCGATGGACGTCGGACCAACCCATGACATTTACGAAACCGAGGCCGCAAAGGCCGCTTCATCTCAGACGAAGTGGGCGACGGCGATCAGTTCTGCGGAGCCGAGCGTGAGGAACTTGCGTTTGCAGCGCGCCCCCCCGGAAGGCACTGTGGACGTCGACGTGGAGCAAACGCCGGAGCCGCCCGGCGTCAATCTGCCCAAGGTCAGCGGGACGACGCTGGCAGCCGTCGGCGGCACTCCGTATGCGACGATTCTGCCCGGGTACTCGCAGGATGGAGACACCTGCGGCGCTGCGTCGCTGGTCAGCGCCCTTATCATTTGGGACCGGGAGCACTGGAAACCCTCCGAACCGAACAGTCGGGTGGTGACCGCGTGCAATCTCATCTTGGCGGAGTTTATCCGCCGTGGTGACGCGGTCGTCAAGGAGTGGACAGCGCACCCGACTCCAGAAGTCCGTCGTATTGCGGCGGCGGTTCCCGGCTCAAAAGTGAGCGACGTCTTTGAGGAGATTCGCGCAAAGTTGAATAAGGATCTGTCGACCGTCCGCGATACCGGCAAGCGACCTGGCGCAAAAATCTCCGAGGGCGATTACCAGACAATCGGCACCGCGTTGTACTTTCTGTGGAACCTGGGCAGCAGCCACGGCTTGAGTTCTGGCGCTATCGAGGGCATTCAGAACGCACTTGGATTAGCTGAAAGCAAACGGGGCGCCTCTGTCAATATCCAGAGCTTTGACGATATTTTTTCTAGTCCCGTTGTCGTCGGTCTCCAGCCGGATCAGATTGTGCAAGTGGGTTGGTTCGTGAAGACGGGACAGCAGCACGCGTTTCTAATTGGCCGGTTGCAGTCCGGCAGTTGGTTCCTCTCGGATCAAGGTCCTAAGCCGGCTGTCGAGTATATAGAGGCCTCGCTCGTTGGCCTGCAAGGCACAGTGGCTCGCGCTACGCGTTCCGGCAGCTATTGGCTGTACGCCGGCACGGTCGCTGGTTATCTGGCCGCCGGAGGCCTCATCCCGGGTTGGCTGGGAGTCAAGCTTCTCGGATCGGAAAAAGGCGTCGAATCAAAGGCGCAGGATCTGATTGGTTCGGGCGCATTCCTCGGAGAAGTGGATGCTGGAATGTTTGCCTTTGCAAGCCGGATCACACGGGATGCTTTTATCGCACGAGTCTATAGCCTGGGGGAAGCGCAAGCCCGGTTCCCTGCGTCCAGCCGCGGTGGTGGGGTCATCTTGGAAGCGCCAGAAGGGGTCTTCACTCTCTACAGCACTTCGGCTGTTTCCCAAAAGAACGTTTCTCAAACCACGCTCGACGCCAGCGGCTCGAAGGACGGAGTCCTCGGCCGGAAGCCGCCACCGCTTTTACATGGGTGGATTATCCTGGGCACTTCTAGCGGCTTGCATGGAAGCTGGTTTGCTGTTTTCTGAGAACGTACGCCGCCTGCACAGCAGCATCGGCTATTGTTCGCCGCTCGAATTCGAAAATATGAACGCAAAAACGCAAACCGTATCGCGCGCGGGTTGCCCACCGCCGGGCAGCGTCATGGTCGTGAGAGGCGACCCGCGACACAACACATACGGAAGGGAGGACTAACACAGCATTGAACCCAACTGCAGATCTATCCGTCGAAGCGGGTCAACCTCAAAGTTGTATCTAATTGATTGGGTATAGATCAGTGACAAGTCCAGATCAAGGCAGTCCGCATCGCGCTGTCGGAAGAGTGAAATTTCGAGGAAATTTACGTCAATAGGTAGTATTGAAACGCCCAAAAATATTCGCGGGAAACGTCCTTAATATAGAACCGTTCAAACAGCAATTGCGCGTGCGAAATAGTGACCCAAGGGTGAAGGGTGGAAGGTTAATTAACGACCAATCGAAAACCAAGGAACTGTGAATTCGTGAACCGCAAAGGGACCACGATGGAAATGCTCGTGAGACACTCGACTTCAAATGAGTCGTGTTGGAAGCAACCCCATCGGATGGGTGCCTACTGTGACGAGATGCTTGATAACAAAAAGGACCGCAATGCTTTGGAGCGTGACAGCATCCTCACCCCGATGAAGTCACGCAACTGTGCGCGTTGGTCGATGCCTTTCCGCATTTGTGGTAGGCGCGGGAAATCGTTATCCTAATTCGCGCTGGTGCTTCAAGTTTCACCGTCAAGCGCATCAATAAACGCGGTGACGAGTCTACGGACCTTCGGCACATGCCGATGTACTGAGGCAATAGCAGACGGGAGACTTGCCAACGTCAGATATCGCGGATACCTAATCTATCTCGCTACCCGTGAAAGGCACTTGCTCTATTACGAAACTACTACTAGATTTATTGGGCACTTCCATTGCTTCGCTTGGTATTTGCCGCATGCGCTGACATCGCGGTCGTTTCTGATTTGCTCGCCGGGATAGGTCCGGCGTATTCACAGGCTCGGTACACGACACAAGAACGGTACTCAAGCCAGACTCGCCAGCAAAAATTCGATACCCAAATCGGAGGGAGGACGGATTTATGCCCACGCTTACCTACCCTGGGGTCTATGTAGAGGAACTCCCGAGCGGCGTCCACTCCATTACCGGAGTGGCCACCTCTATTGCGGCCTTTATCGGCTGGGCTCCGCAGGGGCCGGTCGATGAAGCGGTGCTGGTGGAGAGCTGGCCCGGCTATGAGGCGCTCTTTGGCGGATTGAACTCGAATAGCCTGCTCGGCTACTCAGTCAATCAGTTCTTTGCCAATGGCGGCCAGCAGGCGTACATCGTGCGGCTGGTGTGGGATGGCTCGCTTCCGCCGGCTCCGGGCACGAATCCGGTTTCCGCGGCGACCGCGGTGGCAACCGGCGCCGGATATGCGACGGCGCAGATTACTGCATCGCTGGGGGCGATTGTTTCACCGGCCGCGTCGGTGAGCGTGGGTGCGCCGGTGCTGCAGAGCATCAGCATCGCGCCGGCCGCGCTGCCGCCGATTCCGCTGGGGGCTGGGCTGACGTTCACCGCTACCGGAAACAGGTCGGACGGGAGCCGCGCCGGGCTGGCAGGGGCAAGCTGGTCTTCAAGCGACACCGGAGTTATTTCGATCGGAGCGGGCGGGGTGGCTACGGCAACCGGAGCGGGCACCGCTACGATTACGGCGACCTCCGGAATGATCTCGAGTGCTCTGACTGTGACCGTGGCACCCGTAGCGCTCAGCGCGATCACTATCTCACCGAAGACGATTCCGGCCTTTGGGCTGGGACATGCGCCGCCGGCAACCGGACAGCCGCTGATCGGCCCTTCGCAACAGCTCTCGGCGACCGGGACGTATCTCGACGGCACAACGCAGGATCTGACCAATGTGGCGACCTGGGCCTCGAGCGTACCGGGCTCAGTCGGGGTCAGCGCTTCAGGGCTGGTTACGCCGCTTGGTGCAGCGGGGAGCTCCAATATCACTGCAAAGTGGATGGGCACGACTTCAGCTCCCGTGGCGGTGACGGTGAACGCTGCTGCAGATCTGATTGGCCTCGCGATTCATCCGGGCGGACCAGTGGCGGTGGCTACGCAACAAGTCCAGTTCACGGCCAATGCATCGTTCTCTGACCTTTCAAGTTCTGTCCTGGGAGCGCTGGTTGCGCCGGACGGATGGGCGTCAAGTAACACAGCGGTAGCCACCATCAACGCCTCGAGCGGGCTGGCTACGGCGGTCGCTCCGGGAGCGACGACGATCACGGTAACCTCGAACGGCGTAACGTCGAGCGCAACCCTTGCGGTGACTGCGGCTGTACTGAACGCGGTCGCGATTAGCCCCACCAATCCCTCGGTGGCGGAGGGCCTGACGCTGCAACTTAAGGCGACTGGCATCTACTCGGACGGGACCAATGCCGACCTGACTTCGAGCGTTGTGTGGAGCTCGGGAAATGCAAATCTGGGTATCGGTGCGGAGACCGGCATTGCTACGGGCGTCACGGTCGACGCAGCCGGTGTGACGGTGCAGGCGACGTGGGCGACCGTCACCGGAAAAACGACCGTAACGGTGACCGCGCCGGTGCTGCAGTCGCTGGCGATTACACCTTCGCCAGTGAATGTGGGCAGTGGCGGGACGGCGCAGCTAACGGCGACGGGCACCTTCTCAGGGGGAGGAACTCAGGACCTGACCAACACGGTGAAGTGGAACTCCTCGGCTCGGGGTGTGGCCACGGTGAGTCCGACGGGGTTGGTTTCCGGGGTGGCGCTGGGCGGCTCGCTTACGCTCTTTGCAGCTAACCCCGGAGCGTGGGGCAACAATTTGCGAGTGAGCATCTCACCACAGCTTGCTGACCCAACCCGGTTTGGGCTGCTCGTGCAGCAGATCACGCCGACCGGCTCGCTGCAGACGCTTGAGAACTTCGTCAATCTGTCGACCGTCACGACCGACTCGAATTATGTGGTCGCGGTGATCGACAACGACTCGAATCACCTGAGCTTCATTCCGCCTGGGTCGACGGTTCCCATTGCGCCGACGGCAGCTCCTTCGGCGACGCCATCGGGGTCGCCGATCGCGCTGAGCGGCGGCGCGGACGGGACTGCTCTGTGGCCGGCTACGGATCAGAATTTTGAGCTGGTGATGTTATCTTCCACGACCGGCGGCCGGCAGTTGCTGGACCGGGTGGACATCTTCAACCTGCTGTGCGTCCCGGGCGAAACGGATGCGCCGGCGATTTCCAAACTGCAGGACTACTGCGCCGGCAGGCGTGCCTTCTATATTGTGGATTCGCCGCCCCACGCGACTATTTCTGGCTTGACTGGTTCCGGGCCGGTGGGCAGCACCGCTGGCCCGATCACCACCGCGCCTAATTCGGCCAACTCTGCGTACTACTTCCCCTGGGTCGAGGCTCCCGATCCGCTGATGGGTAATCGGCCTTCGCTCTATCCTCCCTGCGGATTTGTAGCAGGCATCTATGCCGCCACCGATGGTAGCCGTGGAGTGTGGAAGGCTCCGGCGGGTATTCAGGCGGGACTTACCGGGGTAAGCGGACTGCAGTACACGTTGACCGACATCGAGAACGGCGACCTGAACATCCAGGCCATCAACTGCATGCGCGAGTTCAAGGTGTATGGAGACGTGGTCTGGGGCGCGCGCACGCTGTCCGGCAACGATCAGGCTGGCTCGGAGTGGAAGTACATTCCAATCCGGCGGCTCGCGCTCTACATCGAATCGAGCCTGCTTGACGGCACACAGTGGATCGTCTTCGAGCCGAATGACGCGCCGCTGTGGAGCCAGATCCGGCTCAATGTCGGCGCGTTCATGCAGGGGCTGTTTCTGCAGGGTGCTTTCCAGGGGACGAGCCCTTCGCAGGCCTACTTCGTGAAGTGTGATGCGGAGAACAATCCGCAGTCCAGCATCGATCTCGGGATCGTCAATATCCTGGTGGGTTTTGCGCCGCTCTATCCGGCCGAGTTCGTCGTCATTCAGATTCAGCAGATAGCCGGGCAGCTCTCGTGAGTGCACCCAGGAGGAAATCCGATGGCAATTTTTCCTGCAAATCCGAAGCGGCTGGACCCGTACAAGAACTTCAAGTACCGGCTCAAGTGGGATGGCGCCTACATCGCCGGCATCAGCAAGATGAGCACGCTCAAGCGCACCACCGAAGTAGTGGAGCATCGCGAAGGCGGCGATCCGTCTACCTCGCACAAGTCGCCGGGGCGAAACAAATTCGACGCGATTACGCTGGAACGCGGGCTGACCCAGGACAAGGCCTTTCATGACTGGGCGGGACTGGTTTGGAACTTTGGCGCGGCGCTGGGGGCGGAGGTTTCGTTGGCCAACATGAGGAAGAACATCTACCTCGAGCTCTACAACGAGGCCGGACAACTGGTGATGGCGTACAAGATTTACCGCTGCTGGGTTTCGGAGTACCAGGCGATGCCCGACCTCGATGCCAACGCGAACGCCGTGGCCATCGAGCACATCAAGCTCGAGAACGAGGGCTGGGAGCGGGACACCAGCGTCACCGAACCGGTCGAGCCGACACTGACGAATGTGGCCAGCTAAATGGCCGGGCTGAACATGACAGATGTCGACCTGGTCGCTTTGGGCAATGCCGAGTTCCTGGAGCTTTGGGAGCACGGCTATCGGCTGCATCCCTTGGACCGGGCGCTGCTGGCGATTCGGACTTCGCTGCCACCAGGCGCGACAACCGACGAGCCGGTGGCCGACTGGCCCTTGGGGCGACGCAACCGGGCGCTGGCCCAGGTGCGCATGCTCTATTTCGGACCTCGATTGGAGGGCTGGACCGTCTGTCCGCAATGCGGGGAGAAGCTTGAGTTTGAAGTGGACTGCGCGGCGATTGCCGCGACTCCTTTGCCGGAGATGGAAAGACGGGTTTCGGCGAGAGGGGGCGTGTATCGCTTGCCGACCAGTCGGGACCTCGCGCTGGTGGCGGGCGAGGCGGACGCCGAGCGGGCGGCGCTTCAACTGCTGGAGCGTTGCACGCTCGAACGAAACATGACCGGTGAGGGAGACAGCCTGACGCCCGCTGCAATCGATGAAATCGCAGCGAGGATGGCGGAGGCCGATCCAATTGCTGAGATCACACTCGGCTTCGAGTGCCCCGTCTGCAGCCGTGCGAGCCAGGAGGTGCTCGATCTGGCGGTTTTTCTGTGGTCGGAGATAGAGTCGCGGGCGCGGCGACTGCTCTCGGAGGTGCATGCCCTGGCTGCCGCTTACGGATGGACCGAGGCGGCGATTCTGGGCATGAGCGAGCTGCGGCGCGCCACGTACCTGAGGATGGTGGAAGCATGAGCAATTTCCTTCAACGGATCGCTTCGATGGCGGCGCCGGCTCAAAGCCTGGCCAGGCCGCGACTTCGGCCAATGCTTGGGTCAATCTTTGCCCCTGTGGCGCCTCTGGTGTCTGCTGCGACGGGGCCACCCGATAGCTTGGAGACGAATGCTGAAACGCAGGCGGCCCGCGCGAAAGTTGAGATGAACTTGGGAAACTCCGATCGTCTATTGACTTCGACGCAACCGAGCAGCTCTTCGGCGGGGTCCGCAACGCCTGTCTCGAGACTCGCGTCTCTCAGCGAGCCGCCGCTCCTGCGCGGAGACTACAGCGGCGACACATCGAACCATGCTCGACTCGGTCGCACGGAGCAACACGAAAATTCGATTGTCAGTCGGCCGAGCGAGAAGTCTCGCGGCGAGCAGTCTGCGAGGGGTTCCGAGACGCGTCCATTTGAGGCCGCTGATTCCTCGCCTGGTTCTCGACCCGAGCGGTCGCGGGCGCAACAGAATCCGACAGCCATTCCGCTGCAGGCAACGCAGGCAACGCAGGCAACGCAGGCAACGCACGCAACACACGCAACACACGCAATGCGGGCAACCGCACCGCCTCGCATCGATGCCGTTCTCCGGGCGTCTGCGCAGCGCGTCGAGCCGGACGAGATTCACATTCACATAGGACGGGTCGAGGTCGCGGCTGTTGCTCCACAGCCGCAGCGACTGGCTGCGGCTGCGCCTCGCAAGGGGCTGAGTCTCGATGAGTACCTGCGCCGCGGCAGTGGAGGCCAGCGATGAGCAACGCCTTCGCGGTGCCGGCGGTGACCGCGGTGCTGCAGCATTTTCTAGGCAATGCCTTAGGCGAACTCAGTGCGCTCTTTGGAACGGTGAAGCTTTCCGCCAAGGCGCCCGACCTCGTACAGGCTGAGATTGGCAGCGGGGCAACGGAACAGAACCAGGTCAATCTCTTTCTGCACCAGGTGACCTATAACCAGGGCTGGCGCAACGTCGGATTGCCATCGCTCGGGGCGGACGGACGAACGCTGAATTCGAACCCGCCCATGGCGCTCGACCTGCATTATCTTCTGACCGCTTATGGGTCGGAGGACTGGCAGGCTGAGGCGCTGCTGGGCCATGCGCTGCTGATGCTGCACCGCTTTCCGGTAATTGCGCGGGCCGATATTGCCACCGCGCTGACCGCGCTGCCGGCCACTGCTTTTGCATTGGCCCTCAATGCTTCCGGTCTGGCCGACCAGTTGGAGATGATCAAGATCACGCCTTCGCTGCTCAATCGTGAGGAGATGGCGTGGCTCTGGACGGCGCTCAAGGCTGACTATCGCCCGACCTTTCCCTTTCAGGCTTCGGTGGTGCTGATCGAGCCTGAAACGCAGCTCGGCTTTGCGCTGCCGGTGCTGAGCCGAAACATCGTGGCCAACGCCATTCAGCCGGCGCAGCTGCTTGCAATAGCTCCGCCAGATAAGCAGATCTCGGCGGCCGCCGGGGATACCGTCACGATCACCGGAGAGTTTCTCAATGGCGCGACGACGGTGATGTTGAGCTACCCAAGGCTGGGGGCGCAGGCTCCCGCTGCCGCCATCAACGTCACCGCCAACTCGTTGCAGTTTGTGGTCCCGGCGGACACGGTTGCTTTGCCGGTACCAGCGGGCATCTACTCGATCTCGGTGAACTTTGAGAATCCGCCGGGCAATGTGGTGCAAACGACCAATTCCGTGCCCTTTGCGGTAGCTCCGGTGCTGCAACTGCTGCCCGCGCCGGGGGTGGTGCAGACCGGAACCTCAACGATCATCCAGGCTACGTTCACGCCGGTGGCGCGGCCCAACCAGAAGGTCTTGCTGGCCATCGGCAGCCAGTCGGCGCCATCCGAGCCTTTTGAAGCGAACAGCGGAACGCTCAGCTTTACCTTTGCTCCGCCTCTCGCGGCAGGCAAGCAGCTAGCGAGGCTGATCGTCGATGGAGCGCCCAGCCAGGTGATGGTGAATTGGCCAACGACGCCGGGCGGCACGCCGACCTTTGATCAAAGCTTCTGGGTGACGATATGAACGCGACCCAGATCAGCTCCGCCATTCGAGAAACGGTGCTGCCGGACCAACTGCGGGCGGCTTCGTGGACGGAGGCCAACCAGGCTTGTCTCGCGATGGAGTTCGCGCGGCTGCGACGGCGTCTGGGAACGAGCCTGCCTGCCAGCGGCGATGACGACGAGGCACAAGCGGCTTTGCAGGAGCTCCGGGAGTCGCTCGATCCACCGGCGGCAATCGATCAGCTGGCTGAGACCTTCTCTCTAAGCGAATTCGAGAGACAGATCGTTTTACTGGCTGCGGGGATCGAGATGGACTCGGCGCTGGCCCGGCAGGTGAGCGAGTGGCAGGGTGGGGAGCGGCGCGGGAGTATCAGCTTTGGCATGGCTCTCGGCACTCTCGATCATCCGCACTGGAGCGCGCTTGCGCCGTCGGCTTCGCTGAGAAGCGCGCGCCTGATCGAGATGGAGTCGGGCTTCGGACTGACCGCCGCACCGCTGCGCATCGACGAGCGCATTCTGCATTATCTGGCGGGAGTGAACAGACTGGATTCCCGACTTGAGCCGCTCATGCAGGAGCGCGTCTATCCGCACTGGATCGCCGATGAGCATGCAGGCCTCGCTGGAGAGATTGTTTCTCTTCCCGGTATCGAGTCGGCGCAAGCGCCGATCATCCATCTCAGTGGCAACGACGCGAGCGGTCAGGAAGATGTTGCCGCGCTTGTGGCACATCGGCAGGGCCGGCAGTTGCAGGTTCTGCCTTTCGAGAATTTTCCAGCTCCAGGTTCTGGAGATAGCGCTTCCGACGATCCGGCCCACTCGGCTGCGCAGTTTGTGGCTCTGTGGACACGCGATGCCGCGCTCCTGCCGGCGATGCTCATCGTGCAGTGCGCAGCGGCGCAGCCCAGTGCCGCGGCCCTGAAGGCAATCGAACGGCTCCCTGTTCCGCTTGTCGTAGCGAGCCGTGAGCCGCTGCGGCTCACGCGGCCCTCGGTTCGCTATACGGTGAACAGGCCCGAGCCTGCCAGCCAGAAGCGATTGTGGTCGATGGCGCTGGGACCGGCCGGCGCAAAGGACATGAACGACTCGGGCAATCTCATCGACGATCTGGCCGAGCAGTTCCGGCTCAGCGCGCAGACGATTGCTTCGGTGGGCGCGGCGGCTCATGGCGCGAGGGAAAGCGAATCGTCCGTCGTGCCAGATGTGACCGAGCGACTCTGGGGCGCTTGCCGGTCGCTGTCGCGTCCGCGACTCGAGGACCTGGCTGAACGCATTGTGCCGGCGAGCGAATGGGATGACCTGATCTTGCCCGCCATGCAGAAAGATACGCTCCGCCGTCTGGCCGACCAGGCGCGCTTTCGCATGACGGTGTACGAGTCTTGGGGATTTGCGGCGCGCGGGCGGCGCGGGCTGGGCATCAGTGCGCTCTTTGCCGGTCCGAGCGGAACGGGCAAAACGCTGGCTGCCGAAGTGCTGGCCAAAGAACTGCGTCTCGATCTCTTCCGTATCGATCTCTCCGCGGTGGTGAGCAAGTACATCGGCGAATCGGAGAAGAATCTCAGGCAGGTCTTTGACGCAGCGGAAGAAGGCGGCGTACTGCTGCTTTTCGATGAGGCCGATGCACTTTTCGGCAAGCGTGCCGAGGTGAAAGACAGCCACGACCGCTATGCCAACATTGAGGTCAGCTACCTGCTGCAGCGGATGGAAAACTTCCAGGGCCTGGCGGTGCTGACCACCAATCTCAAGTCTTCGCTGGATAAGGCATTTCAGCGACGGCTAAGATTTTCCGTCGACTTTCCTTTCCCAGGGCCGTTGGAGCGGGAGGCAATCTGGCGGCGTGTGTTTCCAGCACAAGCGCCGACGCAGGGCCTCGATCCCGGCCTGCTCGCGCAGCTCAGAATGACCGGCGGCAGCATCCGCAACATCGCGCTGAATGCGGCGTTTCTCGCTGCGGGAGAGCGGGTTCCTATTGCCATGGTTCACGTGTTGCGGGCGGCAAAACAGGAAGCAATGAAGGTGGAGCGTCCGTTGGCGGAAGCAGAGATTCGGGGGTGGGCATGAGCAGGATTCATGTGAGCATCGACCGGCTGGTGCTGAGCGGGATGGACCCGGCGGCGCGGACAGCGTTTGTGGATGGCCTAAAGAGCCAACTGACCGAAATGCTCGCGCAGCGCGAGGGCCGCGAGGCGTGGGCCCGCAATCATCGAACACCCGTTTTGAAGCTGGGGCAGATGGCGCAGACGCCGGGAATAAGCGGTGCGCGGAGGCTCGGCAATCAGGTGGCGCGCGGCATTGGGAAGGGGCTCAAGCCATGAGCCGCGTCAACGCGACGGCTGCACCCGCTCAAGCCGCCAAAACGGCGATGGCACCGACCTCCAATCGTGCGTCCGCGCGAGGGCGGACGAATACGGACGCGCTTGCGAACGAGGACAAGCTCGACGAACGGATTGCAGAAGAGTGGCAATGGTCGATTGGGCAAATGTCACTTGATGCTCCACCGAAGAGTCCTGCGAGGCCGGCGCGCCGTGGCCTTCCCGCTGAGATGCTGAGGCAGTGATCGACGAATCGAAAGAGAAGCTTTCCAACGGGTGGAAGGTACTTTGTTTTTTGGCGGGACGACGTGCCGTTCACAGCGGACGGCACAGGTGAGGTAGACGATATTGCAGTTCGATCTTGCTAGAGCCTAAAGCCGAGATGAAATTCTGACCCGGTGGAAACACCTCAGGAAGCCGACAGACCGTGAGCACTTTATCTCCTCTCTCGCCTCGCCTAGTCAAAGGCGGCATCGTCACCCTGGACCCGAGCACGACTACGATCCAGAGCGTGATTGCGCTGCAGTACAACCCTGACTCGCTTTCGCGCACGCTGCAGATCCAGTCGATGCCGGGCGGCCAGGATGGCGTACGGGTGGATGCGCTGCGGCTGCGCGGGCCGGCCATTGAAACCATCAAGCTCGAAGCGGAACTCGATGCAACGGACTATCTGGAGTTTCCGACCAGGCAGGAGAACCAGAGCTTTGTGCAGTTTGGCCTGCAGCCGCAACTGGCGCAGCTTGAAATGCTGGTCAACCCCACCGTTGAAACGCTGCTCTCGGACGACAAGATGGCCAACGCCGGAACGCTTGAAATCATCCCGCTGGAGCAGCCTTTGACGCTCTTCGTGTGGAGCAAGAGTCGCGTCGTTCCGATGCGCCTCACGGATTTCTCGATCACCGAAGAGGCCTTCGATACGCAGCTCAATCCGATCCGCGCCAAGGTGTCGCTTGGCATGCGCGTGCTGAACATCGACGACCTTGGATTCCAGCATCCGGGCGGCCACTACTTCATGGCCTATCTGAGCAACAAGGAATCCCTCGCAACACAGGCGAAATCAGTCGCTCTCAATGTGCTTGGCCTGGGAGGCCTGCCATGAACTATCCACTGCAGCAGTTGATTCAGATGGGTGCGGTGCCGGCGGTCAGCTTTCCGCTGGACAGCCGCTATTACCACTATTCGACGCAGCAATATACGTCGCCTGATGGGACAGTAATCACGTACCTTACCCGGCGTTTTGTGCCGAAGCCAGGTGCGCCGAACTATGCCACCGTGGCGCAGCATACGGTGAAACGCGGTGACCGCCTCGATCTGATCGCGGCACGGTATCTGGGCGATCCGCTGATGTTCTGGCTGTTGTGCGATGCGAATGGAGCCATCGTGCCGAATGATCTGGTTGCCGTGCCGGGTGCTGTGCTGAATATCACCACCCCCCAGGGCGTGCCGGGAACGGGCACAGGTGCCTGACATGCTCCAAAGCGTGCAACTCTCGATGATGATCGGCCCGGTCGTGCCGCTCACCGTGCCACGTGTCGTGCTCGACTCGCTGGCTGAGGTCGAGGTCAAGGTCGATGACGTGGGCCAGAGCGGATTTCAACTTGTCTTCAGCATCGACAAACAATCTCCGCTGCAGCTTCTCTTTCTGCTTTCGGGCGGGTTGCCGCTCCTGTTTATGCGCGTGATTCTGGTGGCGACAGTGAATGGCGTTGCCAACGTGCTGATCGACGGCGTGATCACCAACAATCAGCTTTCGCCTGGGGACAAGGGCTCGAACTCGACGCTCACCATCACCGGCAAAGACCTTACCGCATTAATGGACCAGTCTGACTGGAGCGGCTTTCCGTTCCCTGCGCTGCCGCCCGAGGGACGTGTTCTGCTGCTGCTCGAGAAGTATGCGCTCTTTGGCGTGCTGCCCATGATCATTCCCAGCTTGATGCTGGTATTGCAGATACCCATCGAACAGTGGTCGTCGCAACAGGGCACGGACTATTCCTACATAAAGTTCCTCGCGGAACAGGTGGGCTATGTCTTCTACATCGAGCCGGGCCCAGTGCCCGGCTCGAGCACTGCGTACTGGGGGCCGCAGATCAAGATCGGCGTGCCGCAGCCATCCCTGAACGGCGACATGGATGCTTATACCAATGTCGAGAGCCTGCACTTTACTTTTGACCAGGAGAAGAATCGCATTCCGATCATCTACACCTACGTAGAAGAGACGGGAGTCAGCATTCCGATCCCGCTGCCGCCAATTACGCCGCTGAACCCGCCGCTGGGGCTGATTCCGCCGTTGCCGACCAACCTGCTTCCTCCCGATCTGCGGCCACTGCGCGACGACCTGGCAAAGCTGCCCGTTCCACAGGCGGTGATGATGGGGCTCGCTGCTGCCGCACAAGCAGCGGAGGCGGTGACCTGTGAAGGGTCGCTCGATGTGTCGCGATATCGCGGCATTCTCAAGGCACGTGGACTGGTTGGCGTGCGCGGCGTCGGACCGGCATTTGACGGGCTCTACTACGTCAAGAGCGTGACTCACAAAATCAAGCGCGGCGGGTATAAGCAAAACTTCACGCTGACGCGCAACGGATTGGTTTCGACTGTGTCGACGGTGAACATATGAGCCCACAGAATTCAACGGCTGGCGGCAACGCGCAACGCTTCTACGGCAAGTATCGCGGCCTCGTCGTCGAAAATATCGACCCGCTGCTGATGGGCCGCGTGCTGCTGCAGTGCCCCGATGTGCTTGGGGCGATTCCCGGCAGCTGGGCAATGCCATGCGTACCAGCGGCAGGAATTCAGGCGGGCGTCTTTATCGTGCCGCCGATCGGGTCGCAGGTATGGGTCGAGTTCGAGCAGGGCAATCCCGATTACCCCATCTGGACGGGCGGGTTCTGGGGCTCGGCGGCTGACGTACCGGTCTTCGCCACGGCTCCTCCGGCAATTCCGCCGGGGCAGAACGTCGTGATTCAGACGACCGGCGAGAACATGATCCTGGTGAGCGATGCGCCACCGACGCCCGCGACCGGAGGCATCGTGCTCAAGAGCGTAAGCGGAGCCATGATCGTGGTGAACGAGACCGGCATTTACATCAGTAACGGACAGGGCGCCACGATCACACTGATTGGACCGACCGTGGCCATCAACGAAACCGCGCTTACCGTTGTCGGCGCGTAAGAGGGGGAATACAGAATGCCGGGACCGATATTGCATGTGGGAGCGGTAGTGATGTGTTCGCACGGAGGGCAGGCGATGCCGACGATGCCGAGTCCGGTGGTGTTTGTCTCTGGCATGCCCATTGCAACGATCGCCGCGCCTTACTCGATCGCGGGATGCGCGTTCGCGCCGCCGGCGGGGAATGGTCCATGCGTCACCGGGCAATGGATTATGGGCTCGACCAGCGTGCAGTCGAATGGGCAGCCGGTCGCGATCCTGAGCGGGACATCGATTTGCACACCAACCGGCACGCCGATGCTACCCATCTCGGCTCAAACACTGGTGCTGGCGACCTAACTGGCTTCTCAAGGATAAAGGAGTACCGGATGAGCACGAACGTGAATTTCCCGTTCCAGTTCGACGGCCGCGGCAGAACGCTCGATCCGCAGCAGGATTACGTGCGCCAGCTGGTGGAGCAGGTGCTCTTCACTTCCCCGGGAGAGCGCGTGAATCTGCCTGACTTCGGCAGCGGACTTTTGCAGCTTCCTTTCGCGCCGAACAGCATGGAGATGGCTGCCGCGACGCAGTTCAGCGTACAGGCCGCGCTGCAGAAATGGTTGAGCAATTACGTGCGCGTGCAATCCGTTGTAGCTGCTGTCGATGAAGCCGTGCTCACCGTCACTGTGACTTATTCACCGCTCAATACCGACGTTACCGAGATACAGACCTTTGTGTACGGAGGTCCGCAATGAGCCTGACCTACGCATGCTGCAATGAGAATCGCAAAGCGGCAGTGCTGGGCAATCCTACGCTCAACGGGATCGATTACCTCGAGGTGCTGGATCATGATGCGATCGCGCTGGGCATCCCGCGCCAGCAGACGCTGGTGGTGCATTGTCTGAATGCGCTGGCGGCGAATCTCGCTGTAGCCAACATACTCATAGGCGGCGGTGAGAGTATCACCAATGTCGGAGTCGCCTGGGTCGGGCTCGCCTCCGATCCGACCACGCTGCCAGCTTCAGCGACCGCTGCCGAGACAGCCTATTACACGTGCCTCGCCGACGCGGCGAAGGTGCTCATCGTTCGGACCAAGCTCGCCGGCGATTTCTCGCCTTACACGCTACGGCTGGTGACCGGTGCGCAGCAGGCCACCGAAGATCCATTCGATCTGACCGAAGCGCTGACGGGATTCGATCCTGAATTATCTGAAGTTGAATTTTCTTTCAAGGTGGAGTGTCCGCCATACTTCGACTGCGCGCCGGCAGCGCCCGATTGCGCACCCGATTTGCCCGACCCTCCTCCTATCAATTATCTGGCCAAGGATTACGGGGCTTTTCGCACTGTACTGCTTGACCGGCTCAATCAGCTCGTACCCAACTGGAGCGCAACCACCGAAGCCGACATGGGTGTGGTGATGGCCGAGCTTGTCGCCTACGTGGGCGACTATCTCAGCTATCAGCAGGATGCTGTCGCGACCGAGGCTTATATCGAGACCGCGCGCAGCCGCATCTCGCTGCGCCGCCATGCACTGCTGGTGGATTATGCAGTCCATGATGGCTGCAATGCGCGCACCTGGATGCACCTCGAGGTCAACGCGCAGGCTATTGTCGATCGCACTCTGACGCGTTTCTATACCTTTGCGCCGGGCATGCCTTCTTCGCTTGCCGTGGGCGCGGGCAATGAAGAAGCCGCGCTGAAGGCGGGCGTAATTGTCTTCGAGCCGATGCAGGATGCCACGCTTTATCCCGAGCACAACCAGATGAGTTTCTATACCTGGGGCGATACGGATTGCTGTTTGCCCAAAGGCGCAACCGAGGCTACGCTGCTCGGCAGCTATCCGAATCTGCAGCCAGGCGATGTGCTGATCTTTGAAGAAATGCTGGGGCCTCGCACAGGTGACCGAGCGGATGCGGATATTCGCCATCGCTGCGCGGTGCGGCTTACACAGGTAGCCACGCAAAACAGTCTCGGCGAACTGCTTGTCGATCCACTTTTTACGCGTCCGGGAAGCGACGGCATGGGCGATGCTGTCACTTCGGCCGCGCAGAGCCCGGCCGCGGTCACCGAAATTCAGTGGTCGAGCGAAGACGGGTTGCCTTTCCCCGTGTGCCTGTCGTCGAGCTTTATCGACTCGACCGGCAAATTGCAAAATCTTGTCGATGTAAGCGTCGTGCTGGGCAACATCGTGCTTGCGGATCAGGGCCTGCATCTCGGCGCGATCTCGCTAGGGGCGGTGCCTGAGCCTTCGATCTTCCCTCCGGATGACAGCGACCATTGCAATCCGACACAGCCGCAAGGCCTTCCCGTTCGCTATCGGCCGGTGCTCCCTGATGCACCCATTACGCAGGCGGTTCCTCTGCCTCTCGCAGGCGCGCCCGCTGCTACTTCCATCGTGCCCCTGGTCACATCGGGCTTCGCCAATCTTCTCGACGCGAACGGCTATACAAGCCTCAGCGTTCAGGCGGCCGATCCGTGGAGCTGGCCGCAATATTTTGGTGTGAGCGTGGTTGCGAATGCCGTGCATCCGGCCAACTTCGACCTGTCAGTCGTGTATGTCCCCACTGGCGGGCCGCATGGAGTCACGGGGCCGGTGGTGCTAGAACTGTTCCCTGATCTTTCGCTGACCAACACCGATCCCAACTACGCGCCTACGCAGATCAACGCCTTTTCGCGATTTGTTCAGGTGCCGGCCGGCTTCACTCCGTTTGGGACTGCACCCACGGCGTATCCCGCGAGCCCCACGCGGTTGCCGAATGCGGGCTCAATCAACCTGGTCGACTCGGGAGGCAGCGCCTATCTCGTCGTGCAGGCATCGAATCCGCTGGCATGGCCGCCAGCCTTTGGCGTGATCGCGCAGGGGAGCCTGCTGCATCCCCAGCAGTTCAACCTGCTGGTGGTCTATAACCCGTCCTCGGGCGAGGGCGTTCAAGTACCGGTGCTTGTCGAGCGTTATAGCAATCTCACACTGAATGATGCCGCATCGACTATCGCGCGCGACTCGGCTCTGATTCGGGTGCGGAGCTACTCTGAGCAACCCGACCCTGGTCTTTGCGCTACCGCGCTGATGAACTATGACGCAGATGAGGCGCTGCCCGCAGTTACGCTGTCGAGCTTCTTCGACAACCGTACGACCAACTGGACGGCGCAGTCGAATCTGCTGCAAGCGGGGCCGGCGGATGCCAGCTTTGTCGTTGAGATCGAGTACGACGGCTCGGCGCATCTGCGCTTCGGCGACGATACGAATGGGCTCGCGCCGCAGAGCGGCGCGGCTTTTAACGCAACGTATCGCGTGGGCAACGGGACGGCGGGTAATGTGGGTGCGGAGAGCCTGGTCTTTCTGGCGACAGGCGACGCCCGTATTGTGGGTTGCACCAATCCGCTGCCTGCAGCAGGTGGGGTCGACCCGGAGACCACGGAGCAGATTCGGCGGCGTGCGCCCGAGGCCTTTCTGACGCAGGAGCGGGCCATCACCATGCCCGATTACGTGGCGATCGCAGAGAGGAACAGCCAGATCGACGAGGCTGTTGCAACGCTGCGTTGGACGGGGAGCTGGTACACGGTCTACATCGCTGCGGAGCCCAAAGGCGGGGGTGATCTCACGCCGGCGCTGCGCAAGTCTCTTACCCGTTTTGTGAATCGCTACCGATTAGCCGGGCAGGATCTGCAGCTTGAGTCGCCGCGCTATGTGGCGCTCAATATCAAGCTCACCGTCTGCGTCGATCCAGATTACTTCCAGGCCAATGTGCGAAAAGGATTGCTGCAAGCGATCGGCGGTGCCCCGGGCGGACTCTTCGCTCCCGATACTTTCCGCTTCGGACAGACAGCGTATCTCAGCCCCATCTATGCGGCGGCGCGCAAGGTGCCCGGAGTCACTTCTGTGGCAGCTACCCTCTTCAGCCCGCAGGGAGTAAACGATCCCGCCTATCTTGCCGATGGCGAAATTCCTCTCGGTCCGTTCCAGATTGCCCGGATGGACAACGACCCCAGTTATCCCAATCACGGGCAGCTCACCCTGGTGCTGCAAGGTGGAAAGTGAGAGGTGCATGACCATGACTTCGCCCTGCACAAATACGTCCGACTGCACCTGCGGCTGCTGCTTTGGCATCGGCATCGAGACACCGCAAGAAGAAATGAATCTGCCCGGCTTGCCGGCGATCCGATATCGCGCGGGCACTTGGGCGACCTTCCGCGAATCGATGCTGGCGCGGCTGTCGAGCGCGGACTATCCGGCGCTCGCCTATCTCAAGACACGCGATACGGACGACTTCAGCATTGCGCTGCTTGACGCGAGCGCGGTGGTCTTCGACATTCTCACTTTCTATCAGGAGCGGCTGGCGAACGAGAGCTATCTGCGCACGGCCACGCAGCTGCGGTCATTGACCGAGCTCGCGCGGTTGATCGGCTATCAGCCTGCTCCGGGTGTGGCTGCGCAGACGTATCTGGCCTTTACGGTCAAGGCGGCCACTGGCTTGCCGGCCGATCCCACGACGACGGCGATCACTATTCCAGCGGGCACTCAGGTGCAGAGCGTACCCGCACAGAATCAGGCGCCGCAGACGTTCGAGACATCGGCCGACATTCTGGCAAAGGCGGATTGGAACTCACTCCCGATCAGCACCAGTCTGCCGTGGATCGCGCCCGGGACGAATGGGCTCTATCTTGCCGGCACGACGAATCAGCTCAATCCCGGCGACTCGCTGTTGATCCTCGGCGTGGCCCGCGAGCTTTGGACGCCCAGCTCCACCCCCAACGAGCAATGGGACGTGGTGACGCTGGATCAGGTCGTCATCGACACGCAGAATGGCGTGACGTGGGTGGGCTGGGACGTCCGGATGGATCACGGAACGGGAAGCGGAACTTCTCCCCATCCCTCGACCTGGACGACCGCCAAGGTCTTCGCCTTCCGGCAGAGGGCCGCGCTCTTTGGCAGCATCGCGCCCGATCCGAACCTGTTCGTGAACGCGAAGAAGAACACCAAGACCAGCTTGCCGAAGCTGATCAACGACAAAATGACTCCCTGGATCTGGAAGAACTTCAAGACTGCCAACGCGAGCCAGATCGATCTCGACTCGACTTATTCGAAGGTGTCGGTGAATTCGTGGTTTGCGCTGGCGGTGAATGGTCTGGCCCAGCTATACAAAGTGACGGCAGCCAGTGCCAGTTCGCGCTCCGCCTTTGGCATCAGCGGCCGCATTACCGAGCTGGCGGCCGATTTCAATGACCCCGATGTTTCAGACTTTCCGCTGCAGGGAACCGCTGTTCTTTCCCAAAGCGAACAGCTCACCGTGGCGCGGCAGCCGCTCGATCACCCGCTTTACGGGACGGTGATCGATATCGATGCGCTGAGGCCGGACCTGGTGGGTGTCACCGCCGTGGCCGTTACCGGTAAGGCGCAGAAGCTCCAGGTGACCACCGCGGCCGCGCCGCTGAGCTTCGTGCCCGACGACGGACCGGAAGACGGCTCCGCCAACCTCACGCTCAATCCGGGCGATGTGGTCACGCTAATCGATCCTGGGCCGCTGCCGGAGAATGGCGACGGCAGCATTCCACCATGGCTTTCCGATACCGGCGCGCGGAATCTGCGTGTGGCGGATTCGAGTAGCCGCACCGGTGCAGTGGCAGCGACGGTTGGCAGTTTCACCCCTGCTGCCTCGACCAGAATGGACCCGGACATTCAGGAGTTTGCTCTGGTCTCGTCAGTCGTCGCGGTTACGTCACCGTATCCGCATACGCAGGTATTGCTCAAGAATCCGCTGACGCAGGTGTATGACCGCGGCATGAGCTCGGTGAATGCCAATGTGGGTCTCGCCACTGCGGGCCGCTCGGTCGCAGAGGTGATGGGCAACGGCGCTGCGGCGATACCCAACCAGCGATTCAAACTGCGCCAGCCACCGCTTACCTATGTTCAGGCTCCGACTCCGACCGGGCGGATGAGTACGCTCAAGGTCACGGCCAGCGGGGTGACATGGAAAGAGGTCCAGACGCTTTACCAACAGAAGCCGGGGGCGTCGGTCTTCGCGACTCTCAACCAGGCGGATGCGACGACCGATGTGCTGTTTGGCGACGGTGAGGAGGGTGCAACGCTGCCCACGGGGCAGAACAATATCGTAGCCACCTACCGCGTGGGCTCAGGTGTGGCGGGCAACGTGAGCGCGGGCAGCATCTCCACGCTGATCGACCGGCCGTTGGGAGTGACGGGCGTCATCAACCCCGAGGCCGCTACTGGCGGGCAGGACGCGCAGTCAGTGACCGATGTTCGCGCCAATGCGCCGAGCTCGGTACTGACTCTGGGCCGGGCGGTTTCAATCGAGGATTATCAGAACTTCGCGGGCAGCTTTGGCGGCATTGCCAAGGCGACGGCGCTGTGGATTCCGAGCGGGCCGGGGCGAGGTGTCTTCCTCACGGTTGCCGGAGCGGGCGGGGCGGCGCTACCTCCAGGAAATCCAACGCTGGGGAATCTGGTCACCGCGCTGCAGTCGTATGGCAATCCGCTGATTCCGATCCATGCGATGAGCTTTCTGGAGACGCTGTTCTCGCTGAAGGCAGACGTGGCCTATGACCCGGATTACGATTCGACCGCGGTCAACGCCGCCATCATTGCCGCGCTGCGATCGCAGTACAGCTTCGCCAACCGCGGCTTTGGTCAAGGAGTGTCGGGAGACGAAATCTCCGCGCTCATTCAGGCCGTGCCGGGCGTGGTGGCGTCCAACGTGACAGCGCTTACGGTCGGCGCCACCAGCCGCGCGGGCGATCTGGCAAGCGGTGGGTGGTCGGTCTACGCCGCGCACCAGTGGCTCACGCAGACCGTCACGCTGACGCGGCCTCCAGCAGGCGTACAGCTGCGCGTCTGCCCGTGGATTCCAGTGGCCACCACCAACGGGTTGCCGCTGCCCGCCGAAATCCTGGTGCTCGATCCCAATCCCAACGCCATTGCCTTGGGGGTCATGTCATGAGCCTTCCCATGAGCCCGCAGGGCCTCGATCTGTTCAGCCTGCTGCCTGCTGTCTATCGCATTCGCGACATGCAGCTGGCGCAGTCGCTGCCGCTGCTTACCGACCTCGAGCAGGCATCGCTGGCGCAGCTGAAGCTGCTCACCGCCCCTGGGATGCCTCCGCTTGCCGCCGACCAGCAGGCGCTGCTCGACGCACTCAACGCCAAGGCTTCTCGCGGTCCGCTGCAGTCGCTGCTGCTGGTGATGCAGGAGCAGATCTCGATCGTGGCCAACGATCTCGATCAGCTATACGACGACCAGTTCATCGAAACGTGCGCCGAGTGGGTGATTCCGTACATCGGCGACCTGATTGGCTACCAGGCGGTCAATGGCATCAACGCGACCATCGACAATCCGCGCTCCGAGGTCGCCAACACCATTGCATTCCGCCGGCGCAAGGGGACCGTGCTGGTGATGGAAGAACTGGCCCGCGACGCTACTGGCTGGGGAGCGCATGCAGTCGAGTTCTTCCGCGTGCTTGGCGATACGCAGTACATGAACCACATTCGCCGGGGCAACCATTACGCGCCCGATCTACGCAAGTGGAAGCCAGGCCTCTACATCGACACCGGTTTCGACCGCACCGCGCACAAAGTCGATGTGCGCCGCGTGGGAGCGGCCATCTCTTCAGCGCCGCGTGAGCAGGGGCGATACAACATCCAGAACATCGCTATCTTTCTCTGGTCGCTGGGTGCCTGGAGCATTACGGATTGCCCAGCGACGCCGTCTGCAAGCGGTAACGGATGCTATCGGTTCAGCTCACTGGGCATGGACATGGCGCTTTTTCACAGAGCGATTCCGCCCGGATTCGAACCGGATGACACGAACATCAACGACCCGGTGAAGCCCTTCAACGTCGCGGACCGGCTGCGGCGGGGAGCGTTTTGCGATGACATTCAACTCGGGGTCGGCGCGCACTATTACGGTGAGACCGGGAGCCTTGTCGTGTGGCTCGACGGCACGCCGCTCGACCCGTATCAGATTCGGGTCTGCGATCTTGCCGGGCCGGAGGGGGCATGGGCGAATACGCCTGTCCCTGCCACCTATGCTGCGGCTATCGATCCCGAGCTGGGCCGGCTCGCTCTGCCTGTCGCCGGCGGGACACATCAGCCCGCGGTGAGCGTTTCCTACGAATACGGCTTCAACGCCGACCTCGGCGGCGGCGAATATCCGCGGGCTACCGGCGCCGACGGCTTTCTCGTGACGGACCCGGCGTGGGTCGTGCCGTTTCCGGATCCTCGCTTTGCCGACCTGCAGAAAGCCGTCGACTTCGCTATCGGAGAGCTGGCGGAGAACGGCTTGGTCGCGATCGAAATCGCGGGCTCCAGGATAGTCTCCGCAGGCCCGCTGATCATCGATCTCCCGGCCGGAACGACGCTTGAAATGCGCGCAGCGGACCAAGCTCGGCCGACGCTGCTGCTGGACGGGGAGATCTCGATTACCGGCGATGCCTCGAGCACGTTTGTGCTCAATGGAGTGCTGATCGCGGCTGCAACCGCGATGGCTCCAGCCACGCCCGCTCCCATCGCGCTGGTCCATGCACCGGAACTGAAGGCCGATGGCAGCTACAGCCGGCTTGGTCAGCTCAACCTCACGCACTGCACGCTGGTTCCCGGCTGGTCGGTGACGCCGCAGGGCGAGCCTGTCTTCCCCGATCAGGTGACGCTGGTAGCGGAACCGGCGGGACTGCAAATGACGGCGGCCCGCTCGATACTTGGCCCGGTGCGCTGCAGCCGGATGTCGGCATTCACCGCGACCGATAGCATCCTCGACGCGGCCGATCCCACAGGTGTGGCTTACATGGCGCCCGATTCCTCGACCACCGGTCCGAGCGGCGGCGCGCTCACGATGGTTGGCTGCACGGTCATCGGCAAGATTCACGCGGCCCTCTTCTCGCTGATCTCGGATTCGATTCTCTGGTCCTGGCTCGCGCCTGCGGACGACCCGAAGCTGTGGCCCGCTTCCGTCATCTCGGATCGCCGCCAGGCAGGTTGCGTACGCTTTAGCTATCTGCCCACGGGGGCCATTACGCCACGGCGCTTTCAATGCGTGGAGAAGGCTCCCGAGAACCCTCAGCCGCTCTTCTTCGCGCTGCGCTATGGACGCCCCGGTTACTGCAAGCTGCTCGCGTCCACCAGCGACCGCATCCGCCGCGGGGCCGATGATAGCGGCGAAATGGGCGCCTTCCACTATCTGCTCAACCCCGAGCGCGAAGCCGACCTGCGCGTGAGGATGCAGGAGTATCTGCCAGTCGGCATGGAATTCGGCCTGATTTACCAGAACTGAATTGGCACAACTGACTTAGCAGAACTGACTTCGTCGATTCACGCAAGCAAGCGGCGCGCACTATCCCCCGGGAAAACGCGCCGGAAACAGATGAAGGGAGGCGTTACAGTGAGCTTCGATACAAGCCGTTTTCGCTTTGACCCCTGGAAGAACTACTCCGGCGTTGTGATGGAGCAGGGGCGCGTGCAGCTGGACTCGGACTGGAACGAGTGGCTGGCGCAGATGGTCCGCCGTGCCCAGGCTGAAACCCTCGATTTCATCGGCCGGGCGACCTATCCGGCGACCACGCCTTTTGCATTCTTGCTGAAGTTCGACGGCGCAGGCAAGCTCACCATCGGTCCGGGAAGAATGTACGTCGACGGGCTGCTGGCCGAGAATCATGGCGACCCCACGACAACCGTGTGGGATCCGGCTCTGGGCGAAATGTCGAATACGCCCCAGCCTCCGCCAGCTTCGGAAACTGGCGCGATCGCCTACACGGCCCAGCCATGGATGCCCGGCGTGGTTCAGCCAACCGACGGGGGCACCTATCTTGCCTACCTCGACGTGTGGACCCGGGCGGTCGACTATCTGCAGGACCCCTATCTGATTGATCCCGCCGTCGGAATTGATACCACCGGGCGGCTGCAGACGGTGTGGCAGGTGCGGCTTGCGAAAGTCGAGTCAGGCGCCGATTGCAGCAATGCTGGCACGCCGTGGCCTGGTCCCTCGAGTGGTCTGCTTACTACAGCCCCTGTGAGTTCGGCGCCCGCAGGCCCCTGCTGCCTTACCTCCAATACTGGATACACTGGGGCTGAAAATCAGAACTACCGCGTCGAGATCCATACTCCCGGCCCGATCGGCACGGCTACCTTCAAATGGTCGCGCGACAATGGCTCGGTCGAAACCGGCGTCACCGCGATTATGCCGGTCACGAACTCTGTGCTGGTCTCGGCGAGCCAGCTCAGCGTTTTGAGTATGGGACGCGATCAGGTGCTGGGCTTTGCATCGGGCGACTGGATCGAGATTCTCGACGACGACTCGGAACTGGCCGTTCTGCACGGCGTCCTGCACGGCGACCTGCACCGTATCGACACGATTGACTTCGCGGGCAAGACCATCACCCTCGATTCGCCCGCCGATGCGACGAAGTTCCCAGTGACGGGCGGAACGACGCCGTATCAGACCGATCCGGCGCGGCATACCCGTATCCGCCGCTGGGATCAGTCCGGCAAGGTCTACCAGAGCGATGGGACAACCGTGGTCGTAGATCTCGGCGCGGCAGGCAGCAGCGGCGAGATTCCCGTGACCGCCCCCGGCATCGCGGTCATCCTTGAGAATGGCGTCACGGTCAGCTTCGATGTCAGCACGGCCGGCGGCAGTTTCAACAGCGGCGACTACTGGACGTTTGCTGCGCGCACCGACGGCTCGCTCGATCAGCTTTCGGCAGCTGCGCCGCGGGGAATTCACCATCACTACACGCCGCTTTCGGTGGTCGATTTCGCTACGGGCCAGGCCAGCGATTGCCGCCCGCCGCTGGCTTCCGGCGGCCAGAACTCCTGCTGTTGCTGCAGCGTAACCGTTGGGGCGGGAGCTCAGTACCAATCTATCAACGATGCGCTGGCTGCGCTGCCCGCAAGCGGCGGCGAGGTCTGCATCCTGCCGGGACGCTACTTTGAGCACGTCTTGATCAATGGTCTGCGGAACGTGGTGATCCGTGGCTGCGGATATCAGACAAGACTAGCCTCGCCCTCACTCGCGCCAACTTCCGCACTGTCCGCAGCTTCCGCAGCGGCAGGTGCCACGACCGGCGGCAATAGCGATGGCACCTTCACCGCCGTGATCTCTATCGCCGGATCAGAGCACATAGAGCTGCATGATTTTGCTGTCGAGGCGGATACGAACGAAGTCGGCATCCTTGTGGACGGAACGGGGAAGCTGGTTGCGCCGCCGCCGGGCCCTGACAATCCAGACGATCCCAACGAAACCGTGCGATCAAAAATATCGCTGAGCGCTTACACTCCGCCTCGCGTAATCGATGTGACGATCAAGGATCTGTTCCTTACCGGCTCCACGCTTCCTGCCATCCTTGCGAGGAGTACCGAGCTGCTTCGCATCGATGACAACCGGGTCCTTATGGAGGATGTCCCCAGCCTCTGGCCGTCGATTTACGTATCCGGCATTGAGATCCACCTCGACCGCAATTATGTCGGCATCCAGGGTCTCGCGACGATGCGGGAACGGTTGCCCACAACGGTGACCGGCGACCTGACACCGGACACCAATTCGAACCCTGGCAGCACCGCGAAGACCGAATCCGCAACCGGCGCAAAGACTCAGGCGGTGTCGAAAAAAGGCGCGAAGAAAAGCGTCGCGGAAAGCGCCGGTACCGGGCCTGTAGATGCGGGTGGGCCACTTCCCGTCGAGGCCATCAACCTGGCGGGCATCAAGATCGAAGTTGCCCGCCACTGGGGCGGGATCATGATTGCCGGCCCTTCGCGCGAAGTATTCGTTTGCGAGAACCTGATCGAGGGCGGACGTTTCAACGGCATCACGTTGGGCAACTACGGCGTCGTTGACGCGAATGGCCATGAAACCGGCGCAATCATCGGCATCACCACAGTTCATGAAGACCCGTGTTCAACCACCGGCACGCTTGAGCCGCCAAGCTCGTCTACGATCGGTACACAAGGCACCGGACTTGTGGCCGGCGGGCTGCTTGTCGATATCACCATCGACCGCAATCGCATCAGCAACATGGGCCTGTGCGGCATCGGACCGGTTGGGATCTTCGACCTGCGGCGCATCTTCGAGATCATCTCAATCACGAGCCTGACCATCACCAACAACACGATTCGCAACACCGTTCTGCGCTCGACCGCAGCGTTGAGCACCTTCGGCTCGCAGGCCTCGCAGGAGACATACAAAGCGTCGAGCACGAGTGCCCAGGATGCAGCAGGCAATTTTACCGACGTCAACGTCGGGCAAGGCAGCTTTACTACTGCCGAGCCTATAACGAGCGGTGCATCTTTTCCCTACGCGGCTATCTGCGTGCCTGCTGTTGAGAATCTCGTCATCCGCGATAATGCGATCGCCAATTTCGGCGCCAAACCCGGCGTAGGTGCGAACGGCATTTTTGTGTTGATTGGAGAGATGGTCGACATCAGCCGCAATCAGGTGCTCGAAACCCGCGACTGGAGCGAGGTCTCGCGCGAGGCGGGACCCACCAGCGGGGCCATGCACGGGGGAATCGTGCTGGCGCTGGTCACTCCGCCCAGACTGCCGGACACGACCACTGAGAAGGTTGTGCTGACCGGTGAGAGCGCAGCCTCCAGCAATAACATTTTCACCACCATGATCTATGAGCCCGGACTGCCCGCGCTGCGCGTCGAACAGAACGTGGTCCGCATCGGGCTGGGGCAGGCGTTGCTGGCCATTGGCTTTGGTCCCTTCGCCATTTCAAACAACCACTTCAGCTGCGGCGGAATGGTGGGCGGTCGTGACTTCCCGATCGCGCAGACCGTTCTGATTCTCAACCTCGGCGCGGCCATAGAGACCGAAAATTCCCTGAAGATGATGGACATTTACAACTATGCGACTCAGAAATCCACCGGCACGAACCCATACATGTACAGGGGCGGTGGACTAGCCCGCAGCGCCTTCGCCGCATCGAGCAATGGAACGGTGCTCTTCAGCGACAACATCTGCCAACTTGAGGCGCGCGCCAGCCGGGAGCCATCCGTCACGTCAATTGCCATCATGTCGGTAGATCACCTGAACTTTACGGGCAATCATTCCTGGGTCGATGCCGTGGCCACCGACGCCTTTTTCGACGCAGTGCTGGTCGCAGGGAGTGTCAATGTCACCAACAACCGATTCCAGGAGTCGCCCCAATCCGTGGTGGTCTCGGGCCTGACGGCAGGGGTAGTCAACATTACCTCGCAGAATATTTCCACGTTCTGCCTGGTGGTGGACGGCACGCCCGGCTTCACTATCAATCAGTCCAACCTTGCCCTGATCAGCATGGCGCTACCGAAGCTGTGCGATAGCCTGAGTCGCCAGTAATAGGCCCGGCCGAGCAGCCGGCATCGTCACCAGAGTGAGAGGATCGCCGCAATGAGCATCGATACTGGTAACAGCACCGACACTCCCACGCCCAACCGTGCGCAGCTTGACGCCGCGGTAACTACCGCCGTGGGCTGTGCCGATGCGGGCAGTTCGCAGAGCATTCACAATCTGATGCTCGTGCATAGCGCGCGCCTATCGCAATTGAAGCGGACCGCAGCGGCGCTCAGGCAGCAGTATGGTGCGAGCGACCCCAACGTGAAAGCGGCAGAAGCAGCCGTCAAAACCGGTGCCGCGCGGGTCGCACGGCTCTCGGCAGCGCATCAGCAGGCATCTACGCCCGCGCCACAGGTGTCGGCGACGGGCTGGGCGCTGCAGGGGCGAGTTTTCAGTTCGACATTGCAGCCGGTGCAGCATCTGACCGTATTTCTGGTCGATGCCAACAAGAAATTCGTGCGTGAATACGGATTCGCTTACACCGACAGTACCGGCTATTTTCTGATCAATTTCTCAGGCAATGCAGACGGTCAAACGAACACTCCGCAATTGTTTATCGAGATCGCGAATGCCAGCGGCAAACCGATCTATCTTGGTACGGATGTTTTTTCGCCCGCACCGGGCAGCACCACTTATTTGAACGTCGCGCTGCCGGCAGGCGAGCATCCCATCGGAAACCCGCCTGCGGATGTCCGGGCAGGAGCCATTCCCGGCAAAGGATGACAAAAGGCGCCGGCTTCAAGGCGAGCGGCGACGTGAACGAAATTCGTCCGGGCTCGCCGACTCGGTTCGAATACTTCCCGGCCGACAGCACATGGGACGTCGCGGCCACGCAGTTGTGCGAGCCGGGTGCACCGCAGTAGGGTCCGATTCCGACTTTGCGTTGCTCTCGCTTCACTGGCAACGATGCACGTACATTTGGCCGTTGTATCCATTCCCGCCGCACTGCTCGCCACTACATGATCAGGGTGCATCAAAATAGCCGTCGTACAACCGCCGGGCTATAGTGGCCGAATTGTGCACGCAGCCTGACCGGCACGCTATGAACTTTGGCGGCAATAGAAAGAAGATAGTCCTTTTATGAGGAGACGGCCGAGGTCGGCAGTCTGATCTGAGAGATACATGGGAACGCGAATCGTAGGAGGCGCTCCCCGTGGCTGCGGCTGTCCGCGCAGCCGTGCACCGCAAGGTTCACAATGACGATTTGAAATCCCCGAGCGACTTAACGCGAACGAACGACTGGCCGATCAAAAGTAAGCGCTAATTTGATCGCACGCGCACGCGCATGAATGTCGCCTAGCGCTGCAAATCTGCTGGCGCGGAAGCGGGACGTCTGCGTATGATTTTCTTTGCTCAGGCGGCGTTGGTCGAAGCCTGAGACTGCATGAACCGAAACGGCAGTAGGTCGCTTATGTCGGCGTCATGTGCCCGTTAGGGCAGTTGAGTCAGGACGTGAAGCAGGTACGTGTATGGCTCGACGTTGCACGCGCGGCATGTAAGCACGAGACTGTAGATGACGGCGCTGGCTTTCGCTCCAGCGACCGTGTCGCTAAAGAGCCAAACTTTTCTGCTGGTGGCAAACGGTGTGAGCAGCGGCGTCAATTTCGTCTAGAACAGACGGTTTGAAACTCACCATGGCGCAGGCGATCACAGGGTAGCGGGATCGGTGCCGTCCTGGTCTTTCATGCGGTAGCTTTTGCCTTCGATGACGACGGTCTCGGCATGATGCAGAAGCCGGTCGAGCAGCGCGGAGGTCAGTGTGCTGTCGTGATTGAAGATCTCTGCCCAGTGCTTGAACGGTAAGCGCGTCTCCATCACCGTGTAGATTTCGTCGTTGAGTTTGGCTACTTTGGTGCCCACCAAATGAATGGTGGACGCAACAGTGGACAGCTCTGCGCAAACCAAACGATCCAAGCGACCCAATTTTTCGGTCGAGTTCAAGCGACAGATCGTCGAGGCGACGCTCAAGCCGGGCGCGTCGGCTGCGCTCATCGCTCGCGAGCACGACATCAATGCCAATCTGCTGTTCAAATGGCGTCGTCATTATCTTGCCGGCGATTTCGGCATGCCCGACGTGCCTTTGCCAGAGGTGCCTGCGCTCAACTGGCTACCAGTGGCCGTAGCTGAGCCTTTACCGGAAGTGCCGGCGTGCCCCTCGTCGGACAGCGCCGGCACCTACGAGGTCGAATGCGGCGACGTCCGGCTACGCCTGAGCGCTGACACGCCCATCGCAACCCTGATCAAGATTGTGCGGGGTCTTGCCCGATGAGCCTTCTGATGCTGCCGTCCGCCGTTGGCCTGCCGTCCGGATCCCGAGTGTGGCTGGCCGCTGGGGTCACCGACATGCGAGCCGGGTTCAACAGTCTCGCCGCCAAGGTGCAGACCGTGCTTGAACGAGATCCGTTCTGCGGGCACGTCTTCGTGTTTCGGGGCAAACGCGGGAGTCTCGTGACATAGTGCATCCTTTGGTTAAAAGCCGGGCAGTTTGAGTGACTTATCTGCTTCCTGTCGGGCCTTGAAGTGAGGTGGGCGCCGTTCCTTGATAGCCCGTACACCTTCCCTGACGGCTTCGGAATCGAGTGCAGCAACAGGAACCTGCCAGGGCGCCGAGGGCATGAGCTGGGTCGCCGGCAGTATTCCCTCACGTATCAGGCGGTGGATCGAGCTCCCGTAGATTCCCAGTCGTCGTGAGGCCTCTTCCACGCTGATCGTCTCCGCATGCGATGCCCTTGGATCGAATGGCGCAATTCCTAGCCGTTCGCGCAGTTCGGTAACACGGACCGTGGTCCAGGTCTTGCCGTCTGGCGATTTGCATCGCATGCGGTTCATGGTCACCGCAAGCTCCCTGTCCGGCCACTGCCCACCGAGCTTGCGCATGACCTCAACAGCACTGAAGTGTTGGCTGGATGGATATCGACCAACATTTACCCGTGCGACGCGTAGCTCAGTGTGCCGACCACCCGTCCAGTGAACGGTTGCGACCGCTTCATTCGTGATGTCGTCCAGATCAATCACGACTTCATGAATGAGAATACGGGTCAGCCGCTGCTTTGTCCGCATGTCAGTGCCCGGTGCATTCCACGTCGCTGGGAGATCGTGTGCGAGCGTCATCAGCTGTGCCTGGTCGATCGCGGGCCGACTTGCGACCTCGCGGTCCAGAAGCGCTGCGCGCTCTTCGAGGTGAGCGACACGCTCGAGGGCCGCATTCCAGCGCGCTTCAAGCTCGCGCGCAACCAACCGCCTCATCGGATCGACAACCTCATACCGGCGTGCGGCGAGAGATGCGTCGTAGCGCGCTTCCTCGATCTCGCAGGCCAACGCGCGACGCACATCGTCATCTGCGCGCGATGTTTGCTGTGCAGCACGAATGGCTGCTTCCACTGCATGCTCCGAAACGGCTTCGATAATCGCGGCCGCCACCGCCTTGTCGACACGTACTCCACCGATTCCGATACAGAGAATCGCTCCGACATGTGCCTCGTCGCCGCGGCAGTAATAGCGATGCGCGTGACCGGCTCTCATGCCGTAGTTCACCCGCATCATTCGACCGCATCGGCCACATCGCGCCAGGCCAGTCAGCAATGCGCGTCCGCCACGAGCAGATCGGCGGGAAGCCCGCTTCTTCATGTGTGTGTTCTCGGCAATCATCCTTTGATGCTCCTCGAACTGATCCCACGTGATATACCCAGGGTGATGGTCTCGCAACAGGACGCTCCAGTCCTTCATCGGTTTGGAGTGGCCTTCAGTCTTGCGAGCCCGTCCGTCGACGACGGCAGTGCGTTGGGTCGTCCTTCCAAACACATACGCCCCAGCATAAACCGGATGTTCCAGGATCTGGACAACCGTATGATATGCAGGCCGGCTCCATTCGATCCGGATGCCGGCGGGGCCGTGCCGCGTTACGGGCAGCTTCACGTCGGATTGTATGGCCCATAGCAGCACCTGACGGGCACTGCCAAGTTCGCGGAACTTACGGAATAGCACCCTGATGGACTCGGCAACCCGTTCGTCTGGATCCATCTCTATCTGCCCAAGCTCGTTCCAGCAGTAGCCGGGAGGTAGCGCGAAGCGCAATTCCCCACGCCGGGCCTTCGAATCACGGGCGGCAATGCCGCGCTGTCGCAGCAGACTGAGTTCGTACTCCGACATCGTTCCTTTGAGTCCAAGCAGGAGTCGATCGTTGACCAGCCTCGGGTCATAAATACCGTCGTGATCAACCACGACCGTGCCGACCAGTGCGCAAAGATCAATGAGATGGTGCCAATCGCGGCCGTTGCGCGCGAGTCGTGCAGCCTCGAGACAGTACACGGCGCCGACGGATCCTGCGCACACTGACGCGACCAGCTTCTGGAATCCGGGCCGCTCGACACTGAACGTCCAAGATCATCGTCGATGGTTGTTACTGAAGCAAAGCCCATGGCTCGCGCAGATTCGGCGAGCGCGTACTGACGATTCTGGCTCTCCGTGTGCTCCACTACCTGGCTCATGGTTGACTGCCGGACATAAACGACTGCACCGCGGCAGAGGTGCTCAGCGGAAATCTTCTGGCTCATCGCGATCTCCTGAGTCGTTTGTGTTCACGGGTCTGCCCAGCGCTTCCAGCAGAAGTGCCGCGAGCGCGTCGATCACTTCCTCCCGTCGATTCCCAACTATGGCTGCGTTGAAGGTTGGATCTCGATGCAGTTCCAGCGGAAGTTGTACGCCGGGTTCTCTTTGCGGTCGTCTCATCGGAATGGCCCTCCGTTGACAGAGGTTTCGATGATCCTCCTTCGACGGAGTGGCGCTTTCGATCAGACAGGACGCGGTACAGGAAGGCCAGCGCTTCGGCGCTCACTTGCGGTTCGCCGAGCGACATTGCCGAGCATATCGACGCATCGAGCATCCAGGCTGGCAGCTCGCGGGAGATCTGTTGCGGAACGTCGAGGTGAACCATCTGATTGCCGCGGCGCCCGGTACGGCGGACCAGCCTGTATTCCTGGCCGTAGGCGGGATGCCAGCGGTATGCGATCGTAACAATTTGCGATCGGTATGTTGAATATCGTGCGGCTTGGCGATCTGCTCAAAGTGCTGTGGTGGAGCGGCGATGGCATGTGCCTGCTGATGAAACGACTCGAGAAGGGGCGCTTCGTATGGCCTCAAGCCGACGGTGGGATTGTCTGCCTGAGCCCGGCGCAACTATCGATGCTGCTGGAAGGCATCGACTGGCGGCAACCGACGAGAACGGCACGACCGACCTCGGCGTTGTAAACGTCGTTGCCCGCGCGTAAACTGGTCGCATGACGCGCGCGAGCCCACTTCCCGACGATGTCGAAACGCTGAAGGCGATGCTGCTCAGCCAGGAGGCGGCGCTGCGCGAGCGCGACGCGCAGGTGGTCAAACTGCAGGAAACGGTCGACTCGCAACAAGCCGCGCTGGCCTCGCGCATAGCCGAGGTCGAACACCTAAAGCTGCTCATTGCCAAGCTGCGCCGTATGCAGTTCGGTCGCAAGTCGGAGAAGCTGGACCATCAGATCGAGCAACTCGAGCTGCGCCTCGAAGAGCTTGAGGCCGACGAAGGCGCGGCGCCGGTCGAAATCCCGAAGACGCCGCGCACGGTTGCGGAACAGGCGCCGCGCAAGCCACTGCCAGAACATCTGCCGCGCGAGCTCCGAACGTACTTGCCCGAATCTGCCGGGAAATGCTCCGAGTGCGGTGGCGAGATGAAGTCGCTGGGCGAAGACGTGGCCGAACAGCTTGAGTACGTACCGGCCAGCTTCCGGGTCATCCGTCATGTGCGCCCGAAGCTTGCGTGCGTGTGTTGCGATCACATCTCTCAGGCGCCTGCACCGAGCCGGCCCATCGAACGTGGTCTCGCCGGCCCAGGGCTGCTGGCACACGTGCTGGTCTCGAAGTTCGCAGACCATGTACCGCTTTACCGGCAGTCGGTCATGTACGCGCGAGAAGGCGTCGAGCTTGGTCGCTCGCTACTTGCGAAGTGGGTCGGTCACGCGGCGATGCTGCTGCAGCCGCTCGTTGAAACGCTGCGTCGACACGTGATGTCGGCGACGAAACTGCACGCCGACGACACACCGGTTCCAGTGCTTGCGCCGGGCAACGGCAAGACGAAGACCGGTCGCCTGTGGGTGTACGTGCGCGATGACCGGGCATCGGCCGACACGACGCCGCCGGCGGTGTGGTTTGCCTATACACCGGATCGCAAGGGCGCCCATCCGCAGCAGCATCTCAAGTCGTTCAACGGTAAGCGCGCGATTTCCCCCACCTGGCTTTTGCGTCTGGCAGGATCCACGATTGCGTCCGCAACCACAACTTGCGGACGCAATTTATGACCCAGGATGACCTTTCATTTTTGCCGTTGCGGGTGACACGCGTTGGGGTGGGCGGCAAGCGCAGCTTCGATTCTATGGACAAGCGACGGCTGGTGGAGGCCTGCCTGCAGCCGGGTGCATCTTTGTCTGCGCTGGCGCTGAAGGCCGGGGTGAACGCCAACCAGCTGCGTAAATGGGTTCGGCTGCATCGGCAGGCGGAAATGCCCTTGAGCGACAACGACATGGCCGCTTCAGCGTCGGCGTTTGTGCCGGTCGTCGCGATCGCCAATCCCGCACCGGCGCGTGCTTCGATGCCGTCTGCAAGCGCGCAGCAACAACATCAGTCGTCGCATCTGTCTTCGCGCTCGCCGACATCAGCATGGCTATCGGCCCAGTTGCCCAATGGCGTGAAGCTTGAGCTCGAATGCTCGGAACGCGATGCCGCCCTCGTGAGCGCCATGATCGCGGCATTGGGACGGTGCTGATGTTTCGCTTCGAAGCTGATTTGAAGGTGTTCCTGCACCGCGAGCCGATTGACTTCCGGGCAGGCATCAACAGTCTGGTGACGCTGGTCGAGCAATCCATGCAACTGGACCCGTTTGCGCGCGCCGTATACGCCTTCCACAACCGCAGACGCAACCGGATCAAGCTGCTCTTTTACGAGCGCAACGGTTTCTGGCTGATGTTGCGGCGCCTCGAGGAAGATCACTTCATCTGGCCGCGCCGGCAACAGGCGGTAATCGAGCTGACGACCGAGCAGCTACGCTGGCTGCTCGAGGGCATCGACATCGATGCAATGCACCGTCATCCGGCGCGGCGGTACCGCCACGCCAGCTAACGACCGGCATGCAGGTCAATACGCAACGGGGGACGGTTACAAATCTCCGTAAACCTGTAGCGCGTTGCATTCGGCTATCCTGGGAGCATGAATGAAGATGACTTCTCCCGGTTGCCGCCGGCCGCCCAGGCCTATATCCGTGAACTTGAGTCAAGCAATCGTCAGCTGGGCGAACGCATTGCCCAGCTGGAGGAGCAGTTCCGCCTGGCGCAGAGCAAACGCTTCGCCCCGGGCAGCGAGAAGCTACGCGATCGTGTGTTCGACGAGGCTGAGCAGATCGCTGCTGCCACCGAAGCGCATGACGAGGACGTCGCTGACAACACCTTTACACTGCCCGATACTGGCCTTCCGGATGCGCCGGAACCGGTACGGCGCAGTCCTGGACGCAAACCGCTGCCGGCGGATCTGCCACGTCAGCGCATCGAATACGACCTGCCTGATGACCAGAAGATATGTCCGTGCTGCTCGCACGAGCTTCACCGTATGGGAGAAGAGGTCAGCGAGCAGCTGCATATCGAGGCGAAGGCGTCGGTGTTGCAGCACGTGCGTTTCAAGTACGCGTGTCGGCATTGCGAGCGCCACGCCGAACGCACGCCGGTGATCACCGCACCGATGCCGCCGCAGCCATTGCCGGGCAGCAACGCCAGTGCGGCGATGATCGCCACCGTGACTGCTGGCAAGTATGTTGACGGAACACCGCTATACCGGATGGCAAACGCATTGGGGCGCGCCGACATTGAAGTTGGACGCGGCACACTGGCCAACTGGATCATCCGGCCCGCCGAGCTGCACTATAGCCGGCTCTATGAGGCCCTACGCAGGACGCTGCTGGCGCAGTCGTTGATTCACGGTGACGAGACAACGGTGCAGGTACTCAAGGAACCGGGCCGTGCGGCGCAGAGCACCTCGTACATGTGGACGTATCGCAGTGCCGAAGACAGCACGCAGCCGGTCGTGCTGTTCGACTACCAGCCGGGGCGCGGGCAGGAATATCCGCAGGCGTTCCTCGCGGGCTATCAGGGCCTGCAGTACTGCCGGGCCGGATGACGTCGTACAGCGTCGATTTCGATGCCATCTAAGAGCCAATGCAGCTGCTCGGTCGTCAACTCGATCACGGGCTGCTTCCGGGATGGCCACGCGAAGTGGTCTGCCTCAAGGCGTTTCAACATCAGCCAGAAGCCCGAGCGTTCGTATAACAAGAGCTTGACGCGGTTGCGTTTGGGATTATGGAACGCGAACACGGCGCGAGCGAAGGAGTCGAGCTGCATCGACTGCTCAAACAACGCCGTGAGGCTATTGATTCCCGCCCTCAAGTCAATCGGTTCGCGATGCAAATAAACGCGAAGGTCGGACTCAAGGCGGAACATCAACGCTCTCCCAGCGCGGCGATCAACGCCGCGACGAGCGTCGCATCGTGCCGTGAGCACTCAAGTTCGACTGTTACCCCGTTCGGGAGATGCGCTGACAGGCGCGCCGTTGGTCGCGACGCAGTCGCTGATTGCTTGTGACTAGACGCCGCCGGTAGCGCCGCAGGCTCGAGAGCGGGCTGCGCAGAGCCCGGTTCAATAGCAAGGACCGGGATGAAAGCCGCCGCTGACGGCTCGACCGTGCTTCGTGCTGCACGAGCAGAGTTTGCCTTCTCATGTAGCCTTATCCACTTGTGAAGCTGGTTTGCGTTCACCTGAGCCCTGAGTGCGAGCCCAGCGATTGACGCCCCTGGTCGAAAGCACGCCTCAATCAGTCGGCGCTTCCCGTCAGGGTCGTATCGTCGTTTGCCGTTGGAGCATTCTCGAATGACTCGGAGTGGCAGAAAGTCAAACTCATCGTCGCTCATCGTCTGCGTCCGCAATGTGGGTTGCGGACGCAATCGTCGCTCTTAGAAGCCGACAAAGTTAGATGTGCTAATTTTAGCGCTTACGGTCATCCCGTTCTTCGTCTATCCGCCGGAAGTGCGCAAGATCATATACACAACGAACGCGATCGAGAGCATGCACATGCAGTTGCGCAAGATCGTCAAGAACCGCGGCCACTTTCCCAGCGACGAAGCAGCCAGCAAACTGCTGTATCTCGCCTTGCGCAACATCGAAAAGGACTGGAAGATGCCGCCCATCACCTGGCGGCAGGCGGTCAGTCAATTCGCCCTCCTGTTTGGCGAACGCTTCACGAACGCCATGAGCTGAGACCTTTTAACCGACCTCGGCACACAAGATTTCTGACACCTCCTCGAGCGATGGTACCCGACGCTCGCGAGCAACGATCGCGCTCACCATATCGCGGCATAGAGCCCCAGCTTTGGCGCGGTCTCCTACACCGACACGCCTTGATGACCATGATCGCTTACGCCTTTCTCCAATCCCGCCGCCTCAGAGCAGCGGGACGGAAAAAAAGAGTCGGTGGACCGCCGCGACAACCGAGCATGCCGGCCATCAGGCAAGCCATCCTCGATCTCTTCGCACGGCCTCCGCCCAAGCGATGCCCTCACTGTGAGAAACTTCTCACCGAACCTGGCCAGCCGAAACTGCCAAAGTAGTGCTAGGAACATCCTTACCTTGCTCGACATTGATGATGCGAGAAGATCGACTTAGTTCTTCGGCTACCCGCAGTTGATGAGACACCGTGCTACGCGGCGAGAGCCGCCGTTTGAAGCTGGTTTTGTCAGAAGGCTGTTGGCGTGATGAACCGAAGCTCGCCGCCCCTGGTGGCGAAGACTCGCGGGCTGACTTAGTGACCATCGGCCGAAACCGGCGCGCGGTCGCCGAGGGGTGGGTCGAGCTTCGCATGAGCGACGGCGCTTCGATCCCCCACGCGGACAAGAGCTTCGGCAAAGCGCTCGCGGTTCACACGTTGTATTTTTGGGGGATCCGACGGTATGTCTGAGACGTGATGCGTCATTCAGTTATTATTATCAATAGGTTAATGTTTGTGATCCCACAAGGCTCTGTCTCCCGGAGTGATCCCACATCTCTAATCTTACTGTGTCACATAATTAGTTGCGCGCTCTATTGCCGTACAGGAAGAGAGCCATCGTTGCATGAGCCTTAGTCCAAGCAGAATGCGCAACGTAGTAATGGAATCAGGAACGTGGCGTTGAGCGCGCTGGACTGCCCCGGGGGATGTAATCCGGGGGAAGGGCAGGCAGCGCGCGTTCAAGGAAGTTTTTTTTATCGCGTCCATCTGATTGCATCCGGAGTCGCTGAGCCATCAGAAACCCATACGCAGCGATACTCAGTGTGGCGTGGTGGTGAAAGCCACGCCAGCCTCGCCCTTCATAATGACCGAGCCCGAACTCCTGTTTCAGGTCCTGATAGTCGCGCTCGATGCGCCAGCGCATTTTGGTCACGAACACAAGCTGCTCAAGTGTCGCCTCCTCGGGGGCGGTAGTGAGAAAGTATTTGAGCGGCTCCGGATCGCCATCAGGCCATTCAATAAGCAGCCACTCTTCGTCGCGAACGGTGCTTCGCCAATAGTCGCGATGTGCGGGACGAACCCGTACGGCGGCAAAGCGCGAGGAAAGTGCTGCGTTGCTGCCTTCGCGCCAGGTTACGGATTGCCAGGCGCTTACGGGTAATTGCATGGCCAGTTCCTTCACGGCGATCGGCTCGTGGCCGGGCGCACGGCGCAACAATGTCGGTGGCTTGCCGCGCCCGCTCCAGGGCTTGGGCGGAAGCGGCGCCGTACCTGGTGCCCACACAGAGGTGCCCGGCCGGATCCCTACCGCGTACAACAAACCCAGTTCCGTTACGCCCTCCCGGAAAGCGGTTTCGTCGCCATACCCAGCATCGGCCAGCACGATGCCCGGTGCAATGCCGGATGCTATAGCCTCGCGAAGCTGGGCCAGCGCAATCTGAGGCTTGGTCTCGAAGGCCAGATCGTCGGGAATGCCCGCACGACGGGCACGTTCCCGGTCGTCAATCCATTCCTTGGGGACATACAGCTGCCAGGCAATCGGCAGGCTGCCGCGTTGCGTCGCGATCGACAGGCTCACTGCAACCTGGCAGTTGTCCTGCTTTCCGAGTTGCCCACAGTACTGACGTGCCACCCCGACCGAATGACGTCCCTTCTTTGGAAAGCCGGTGTCGTCAATGATCCAGTAGTAGCCGCTTTCTTCAGCAGCGTGCGCGTCTAACGCTGGCATCACCCATTCGCGTACCCGCTGCAGGACCGCCCGGGCAGACCATTCTGCCTTGGCCACAAAGTGATGGAGTGACTGGTGCTTCGCACTCGCGTGAAGTGGGTCAATGTGCGCGGCCATCGGCTCGACGCTCTTGCGCGACAGCGGCAACACCAGGCCCGAACAATAGCCCTTGAGGCCGGCATGACGATCGGCGTGTCCTAACGCCTGCCCCAGATGATTCAGATACGCGTCAAATTCGTCGACATCTGCGCTCATCGCGATCGCCCGAAGTCTGTATTATTCAATACTACCAGGTATCACCTTGCTGCAAATGAATTTTGTGACACAGTAAGACTAAGACGAGATGTGGGAGACCCAAAGAGACGTTTTCAGGGCTTGGCTTTGGGAGCCGTCGACCAGACGGTGCTGGGGGCGTTGAGCTTGGGATCGCGGACAGCTTCCCATTCATAGGCTACAAAGTAGTTGTAGAGATTTGGGCGGAGCGCCTGGAAGGTCTCCGGCTGCTGGATAAAGAGCGAGAGATTCTCGGCGTAGAACTCTTTGTCACTGGTCTTGCCGTAGTCGGTGATGGCCTTGGCTCGGCCTCCGTCTTTCTTCGCTGCTTCGAGGAATTTGGGGAGATTATGGGCCTCTCCCTTCGCGATCTGCCCCCCGGGTTTCTCGGCCGGAGCGAAGTCGATGGCGTGGCCCAATTCATGATCGAGGAGGCGGGCGAAATCGGCATCCTGGGCGGTAACCATCTTCTGGAACAAGGTGATGCTTTTCTTCCACGGGCCGGTGTCGGATTTCTTGAAGCTGAAGTCGAAGGAGGCTGGTTCGCCGTCGGCGCCGGTCTGCTTGGGTGAGGTCTCGAAGGTGACGTCTCGGATGCGCATAATAAGCGCTTCGTCGACCGTGCCGAGTGAGCGCTCGATCTTTTCCCAGAGGGCGTCGTCGGTGATGGAGGAGCCCCGCTTGAGCCGGTAGGGCACGACTTTGCGCTTTTCTATGTCCTTGACCGCGCCGGGATCGGACATTCCCTTGGCGGGGGAGCCGATGGCTTCGACGAGGATCTTGGCTGTGATCTTGCCGGCGGCTTCGCGGCCGACACATGTGAATCGGAAGCTGCCCTTGGGGCCTCCGTACCGGGTGAGATCGAGGCTCTCGATGTGAACCAGATGCAGGCGATTGGAGTGGGCTTTGCCGTCGCTTCCAGGCTGGAGGTCGAAGACACTGAGAGCGACCTGGCGCAGTCCGCTATAGAGATCGGACTTGACCTTGTCATCTTTGAGGGCTTCGATGGCCGGGACTTCGATATCGATATCGGCGTTGAGGTTGGTGGCGGCGACGACGGTTCCCTTCAGCCCGAAGAACTGTTTCAGAATTAGAGGACTGCTCAGGGCGTCTGTATCGAACTTGAGGCTTTGCCGGTCGGTTTCGGAGAACTGGGCGAGCGAGGTCGGTGTGGGGTTGGGTGCGCGCATGAGGACGCTGGGCGGTCCGGGAGCGCGCTGCTGCTGGACGACATGGGTGAGCTCGTGCGCAAGAAGATGGCGGCCGGCGGCGGTGTGCTGCGCATACTCTCCTGCGCCGAACACGATGTCACGACCTGCGGTATAGGCACGAGCCTGGATGACACGTGCGCCGGCGGCGGCGCTGCTATCGGTGTGGATGCGGACCTGGCTGAAGTCGTGGCCGAAGCGCGGCTGAAAGTAGGAGAGCTGGTCTTTGGGCATCGGTGTGCCGCCGCGCTGGGCTGCGTCGACTGCTGTGGTTGTATCCAGATTTACCGTAGAGCGCACCGTCCTCGCAGGTGTGCTGCGGATGGAGGACTGCTGCAAGGATACCGCTGGACGCACGGTTTCGGTGGCGACGTGATCTGCTTCCTTCTTTGAGGCATGGGATGGAAAGCTTACAGTCGCTTTGCGCTGGATTGGCGCGAGGTTGATGCGGGCGAAGTCGCCAACAGGAGGCGCACCGTCGGGCGCCGGCATGCGCATGACCTCATCGGCGATCTGATCGGCTTCCTGCTCCGCCGCGTCACCCGGCGAGCTGATGGAGAGTTTCGCCTGGATATCCGCGCTCCTGGAAGACACCGGTGTGACCGGCGAGTGGACCGGTATCTTTGCAAAGTCGAAGCCCTTGGTGGCCGCATACGGCGAACCACGATCCTTGCTTCCGCGCCCCGCTTCCAAGCCGGCGCATGGCGGTGTTACCGAGTGCGCGGGTGCGGGCAGCAGGGAAGAGCGCTTTGACGGGGTGCGGGCCGAAATTAGGAGGGGCGCTTTCATCGGGTCAACCTTTCAGCGCAGGACGAAGGAGGCGGGCCCGCGGATCGACAGTCTCGATATTCCTCTCATCCTGTCTCCCACTGCCATGGGCTAATCCTAACCGAACCACTTCTGCCGACCGAGCATTCATTTCGTGGTACTCCCGACTCCTTGGCATGTGTTGTTGATAATCTTTTTCAACCCTTCGAAGAAATGCTGGTGCATTTGACGTTTCGGGGCTCAATCCCAGGACACGTTCGGCATCTGCGTGGTTGGCGGGCTGCTCACGAATTTTTTGAAGGCCTCCTGATGCAGGCGTCCCCCGGAAACGCCAACTAGGCAAGATGAACGAGACCCATAACATATAAGACTAGCATACTCACGACCGCAGGGGCGTTCATGTCATTCAAATTGGCCGCGCAACAAAAAGCCCGCGATGCAGGCAGGCTCGTGTCTGATCCCTGCGGCCGGCGCAGTTGCGCCTCGCGAACCCGCCAAGGGGATCTGTCATGGCGGATACGATTGTGGGTGTGGACATTGCCAAGAACGTGATGCAGGTCCACTGGGTGAATCCGGATACCGGAGATTGTGAACCGGGCGATCAGGAGAGAGGCGTTTCTTGAGTATTTTGCGAATCGGGAGAGATGTCTTGTTGGGATGGAATCATGCAGTGGGTCGCAGCACTGGGCCCGGCGGCTGATCGAAATGGGGCATCAGGTAAAGCTGATGCCGGCGAAGTTCGTCAAAGCCTTCAACATCCGTAAAGAATGATGCTGCCGACGCGCGTGCGATCTGGATGGCGACCCAGGTCGAGTGCAAGCAGGTTGCAGTGAAAACTGAAGCGCAGCAGGCCGTGCTTGCTTTGCACCGTATGCGTCAGCAACTTGTGAAATTCCGTACGATGCAGATCAACAGTCTCCGCAGACTGTTAAGCGAGTACGGCGAGGTGATGGCAGGAGGTAGGGCAGCGCTTGAAAAGGGGATGGCCGGAGTTCTGGAAAGGTTGTCAGGACGTCTTCCCGCGATATTGATCGACTCGCTGCGAGAGCAATGGAGAGGCCTGGATACGATCGACCGGCAGATCGGTCAGATCGAGCGCCGGTTGCGGGAGTGGATGAAGGACGATCACTCAGCCAAAGCGATCGCAGCAATTCCTGGCGTAGGGCTACTCACTTCGACGGCGGCAGTGGCAACGATGGGACACGCCGAAGCCTTCAGATCCGGCCGCGAGTTCGCTGCATGGCTGGGTCTTGTGCCGGGCCAGACTGGCTCCGGCGGAACTATCAGGCTGCTCGGAAGTATCTACGGACGCTGTTGATTCACGGAGCCAGATCTGTCCTGATACGCGTGTCCGGCAAACTCGATGCCCGAAGCCGCTGGCTGCAGGAGTTGATTGCGCGTCGAGGCTATAACAGGGCGTGCGTTGCACTTGCCAACAAGAACGCGCGCATCATTCAGGTACTTCTGAGCACCGAAGCCACCTACAAACCTGTTGCACTTGCCGATTCGTGAAGGTACTGAAGCTATGAAGGGCTCATGTTAGTCATAGTCACATAACCATCATTGGTTTGCGAAGCTTCCTGATTGTGATGACAAAACCGGTTAGACCAGCGTCCCAGGATCCTGTACTTTCTGCCGGCCGATAAAAAAGGCCGAACTGCTGCCAAGGACGGGACGCGCGGATCTCATCAAGGCTGCGGGCATGCAGGCAAGCCCACCAAGCAAGCCGGATACATGTTTGCAGACTGTTTTACATCACGAAAGAAGCTTGCAAAACGCGTCGGATCCATACATGCATGAAGTGGATCTGCAGGGTCGTCGCAACCGGAAACGGCGGCCTTCCAGTCTTACCCTTCGGATAGTGCGGTTCGATCAACGCAATCAATTTCGACCATGGCACAACGCGCTTCATCTCATCGAGAAATTCCCGCTTGCGCGTGCGTTTCGTTGAAAGATTAAGACCAAGACCGACCTGTGTCATCGACGAACTCCTTTAACTCGCGTTCATCTAGGATAGGCCAAGCAGACTTCAATGCCCAGGACTTTTGCAGACCCTTCCTAACACCCTCTATAACTGGGGCATCGCTCTTGAGAACATGGGTTGCGATAATGAAGCGCTCGAAAAATATCGCTGAGTAACCGTCAAGATCGCTTCGCCGCCGGACACGATGCGCTCGGACGCGAGTACGCTTAAATACGCAAACCGCGAATACATTTCGACAGATTCATCGTTGCGACTAAACACTCGGCCAGCAGAGTTGGCCCAGCACGAGTTCGAATCGGCCATTCTAAACGACCCTATGTCCGCTGCGGCATAGTTATCGCAATAATTAGGTTTGCTAACGACGAATTGCTTATTCCGTACTTTCTATTTATGGAGATTGTCATATCCACGGCCAATCACCCACACAAACCAGAACTTTGATGTCGATAGGGCGATGACCTATAGTCAAGCCATCCGTCCGAAGCTCAGTTCTCAGAGATTCAGTCGACCGCTCGCTGGTTTTATCCATGATTGCATTCGGAAGAAAGAGTTAATGCACCAATACGGTGCCGATTCAGCAATCGAACTTATTGAGCGTGGAAACCTGGTCCTGGTCGCGATTTCCTGTTTGTACTCAATCGAGTTATCGGAGATTGGCTTTGTAAATCATGGCACCCTCATCCGAACTCGACGATGCAGCGGCTGAACATCCCCGCCAATCGGCCGAACTGCCGTGCACTGCGTCGCTCCTGAACGATCTGCGCGCCTGCGAGTGGATGATCTCCTATGCGGCGCACAACGGCTTGGAGGTCAGCCGGGAGGACGTCGCGGCGGTCGGTGCGGCGCAAGCCGCGTGTCGTGATCAAGGGTTGACGCCAGAGCTCAAGGGAAGCTTTTATGAGGCAATGAGCCGGATAGCACGCTGCGTTGCGCCGGCTACCGCGGAAACACTCGACCCTTGCAACCGGCCCGAGGCGAAGCGCGCGCTTAGATGCTACAGCCATCTCACCGCGGCCATGACTGTGATCGTCATTCTGCTGTCCTCGGCGCTTCTCACCATGACGCGGCTTTCCGACGAGATCACAAAGATCGTCAAAGAAAACGACGACACCGCACGCACCCTTCATAACGAGCTCCAAGGCTACATTCTCGCGATGGGAGACTCGAAAACCGGAAATCCGGGTGGACATAATCTACTTGTTAACGCTCCTTCGTCGCTCGAACTCAAGGAGCACTTACAGTCATTTGCGCGCAACAATCGCCAGTTGTACTCCGATATTAAATACCTCAACAATCTCTGGGCGCCGGTGGCCGATATTGGAAACCTTATCGTCGAGCACGAACTGCGCTGGGATGTGAAGAGCCGCAATCCTTATGCAGGCCGATGCAACGCCAACCACTACATGGCGTATCTGGTAATCGATCCCAACCCACTGGTATACGAGGTACAGGACCAGGACGCGAAGAACTACCCGTGGAACATGAGGGTCAATCCCACGTTCAATCGATATCCGTTCTACAGCGTGGAAAAGCCTTATGGGACTCCGTGGATGTGCGACCCGGACCTTACCCGGGCGGCGCTGGAAATCAAGCTGCCGCTTTTGCGCGTGGGTTCTGTCGACCCGCAGGACCAGTTCGAGCCACCTCTGGCCGAGTTCGATGTGCAGCAGGGATTCAGCAAGATCGCGGTCTATCAGGACATTCGCGCGATCTCGCTGATCCTCGTCAACGAGATCGCGACATTTGCGGGCGGCATCTCGGGCTTCGTGCTTCCGATCCTGTATGCCACTCTGGGCGCATGCGCGAAGATTTTCCGCGAACTGCGCGTCGCCGTGTTCGAGGATACCTACGACCCAAAGCATGCCAGGGTAGTCCACACCTCACGCTTCATAGCGGCGAGCATCGTCGGGATCTCAATCGGTTTGTTCACGACCTTTCTGAAAGGCGAAAACGAATTGCCTCCGCTCGCAGTCGCTTTTGTAGCGGGATATGCTTCCGATGAATTCTTCGACTTCATCGAGCGCATCGTCAAAGCGATGTTTCCGCCCAAGGACTAGACGATTCCCACCAATCCCGCCAGCTTCACCGCACCTCACCGCTAAACGAGGAACTCAAATCCACCAGCCTGTTAAGCCTCCACAGAGGGAGACCTGGCGCCGCACGCGCGAATCACGAGCTGCACGACCTGTTCGGTGGTCGCATCGAAGGCCTTTTGCGACAGCGCACGCTTGCCGCTGAGCGCGCGTATCTGCGCCCGCTCCGCCATCATTTCCTCGAGGTTGCGTAGGCTCAGCGAAGGCGTTGTCAAGTTGGCTGCTGCTGGCTAACTGTGGGGCTGAATCTTAGTTATCCTTATAAGATAATTGTTGCGATTGCGGCTGGGCCAGTCCAATCATGCCATGCGTCGAGGCGTTCTTTGAGTATCAGACGATGACGTGCCGCATTCATTTGATGTCTGGGCAGCGCGAAGTGCTGACGGATTGGGCCGAAGTATGAAAGGAATGTCTGCGTGCGATGAGCATCGCGAAAACCGCACATCTGGCGTTCCCGTCTGCGGGTCGGCTGGTGGTTGTTCTCGGCGCGATTGTTCACGCGTGCGGCCGTTTTGACGAAGACATGCTTCATAGCTACGCAGCTGGTCGGTAACGATCCTCTGCGGTGCCGGATTTGAACGCAGCATACGCCGGAAGAAGCGCTTCGCAGCAGCCTTGTCGCGCCGCTTTTGCACCAGAATGTCGACTTCGGCACCATGCTCGTCGACCGCGCGCCACAGCAGATACGGCTCGCAGCGCAGTTTCACGAACATCTCGTCCAGATGCCACGTGCTGCCCCGCTTGCGCCGCGCCGCTTTGGCGCACTGAGCGAATCCAGCGCCGAATTTGTCGCACCAGCAACGGATCGTTTCGTACGTGACGACGACGCCACGCTCGAGCAGTAACTCCTCGATGTCGCGCAGACTCAAGCTGAACCGGAAGTACCAGCGAACGGCGTAGCTGATGACGACAGCAGGGAAGCGGTGGCCGTGATAAAGCGATTTCGCCTTCTTCATCATCTCATTTTACCGCCACGTCTCCAGCAGCCTGACAGTGCCGTCAGACAGTCGACGGTCGGAATCAGCCCCTCACGAAGATGAGTGAGCCGGTCGCGGGCACCGCGAGCCATGCGGACGCCACAAAACCATCCAACGGCGGCCCAGATGCCTCGACACTGCCACCATTGCCAACCGGTGCGGGATTCGGATAGCCGTCGTACACGTCGCTATTGAACACTTCGCGCCACGTCCCCGCCATCGGCAGTCCGATCTGGTATGCCCGCTTGGGGAGTTCGTCGAAGCTCACCACAACGATCACGTCGCCGCCGACGCCTTCGATCCAGCGATGCATGACCAGCACGCGATCGAAATCGTTCGCGCGAGATACCCGCACGCTCGTCGAGCATAGTGCCGGCAACGCGAGGCGCAAGTGTACGAGCTCCGTCGAGCATCGCAGAAAATCGCGCATCGACGAGTCCGCCGCCGTCAGGCCCGCCCAGTAGATCAGTCCGTTAGCGCTGCGGTCGTCGCTCCAGTTCTTGTCTTCCAGGCACTCCTGGCCCATGAACAACAACGGAACGCCCGGTGCGCAAAGCAACAGCGTCGCGGCCGAGCGTACGCGGCTGCGTGCATACCACGAGCGTCGGTCGGTCGAATCCGCGAGAAACGGCAATCGCGCTGCGCCGTCATGGCCTGCGTAAGTCAGATCGTGGTTTTCGAGGCACGTGTTGAGCCGCCACGCCTCGACAGGTGTCGCTGTCAAAGCGCCCGCGACCGCGGACAGGTCGAGGCTCGCCGACAAGCCGTAACTGGCCTGTTTGAGCAGGGCACGCACACTATCCCGCAAGCCGTCCGCGAGTTCGGCGTCGAAGCCCAGGCCGCCAGGAGGCGGCTCGATCGCGCGTGGCCGATCGCCGTTCCAGTACTCCGCAATCTGCACCGCCGAGCGTCGCGTTGCGCGCGCGGTTTCGCTCAGGTGTTGCGCGAACGTTTCGCCGCCGTGATTCACAATTGCGCTGACTTCGTCATAACGAAGGCCGTCGACGTGATACTCGACGAGATAGAAGCGCGCATTGTCGATCAAGAACTGACAGACCCCGTCTTGCCAATAGGCGAAGATCGGTCCTATCCATGTCTGGTCAGTGAAGTAAAGACTTCGATTGGGATCGGGACCCTGCTGGCAGTCGTAGAACCAGAGACTTCTTGGGTCGAAGGTGCCCCGGCTATCATGGCCGAACGCGTGGTTGTACACCTGGTCGAGAATCACTGCGAGGCCCTTCAAATGGCACAGATCGATGAGACATTTGAGCTGGTTGATTCCCGGTGTCAGGTCCGTTTCCGTCAGCGCCGGCTGACCGCTACTGGCGAGCATCGCGTTGATTTCGGCAAGCCGCCAGCGCAGGTCGTCGGGTGAAACGCAATAGGGAATTTCGGGGGAATACGGGTCCGTGCCGTTATAGCCGAGGCTATAACCCGTTTCGAACTCCTGGATCGGTAGTAGCTGGATAGCGTTGATGCCGAGGTCGATCAGGTAATCGAGCTTCGCCACGACATCGAGGAACGTACCGCTGCGCATACCGCGCACGTCATTGCCCTGCTCGTCTTGCGCCCACCACGTGCCGACGTGCAACTGATAGACGATCAGCTCGCGCAGGGCGGGAGGTTGCCACGCGCTGTCATGCCACGGATAAGTCGCCGGATCGCGCACGAGGCACCAGGAAGCCGGATAGGCCGGAGCAAAGCTGAGTTCGCGCGCGAAGGGATCGCGTTTCCATCCGCTGCCGCCCGCGCCTTCGACGTAGAACAGGTAAGGGTCACCTTCCTTGATCGAAAGCAGCAAGCCGCCCCACGTTCCATCGCCGAGCGGCTCCATTGCGTCATCCGACGCGGGCTGCCAGCCTTCTTGCGCGAGCGTCGGTTCGAGCGCCGCACCCGCCACGACGAACACGGCCGTTGCGTTGGGCGCCCATGTGCGAAAGCCGGTGCCATCCGTCATAAGCGATGCGCCCATCGGACTTGTACGGCCGACACGACCTTTCACCACGCTCATGTTCGCTCCAGGGTAGGGGGCCAGTCGATGCAGTATAGGAAATCGGCTGGCGTACGCGCAGATTTGTCAGCATTCTGATCGATGAAACTGGGGCAGCCCGTCGGCTAAATTGCCGTTCGTCATCCCGCATGCCCCTTCAGTGTGCGCGGTCCATTGCTTTGCACCTGGCGAACGCGTCGTTTCTCGCCACCGCTTGCGCAACTTGTCGTGTGCGATGCGGTGCATCGACTACGCTGACAGCCACGGCTTCCATGCAAGGGAAGCTTGCACCAGGAAACGAGGAGGCCCGTGATGAAGAACGAGAACGCACGAGCTAAGGTAGTTCGTCTGGCTATCGGCGCGTGCTGCATTCTGGCGCCGCTGATTGCGTGCTGGCCAAACGCCGCACTTGCCCAGTCACTCAAGGCGTATGACGTCAAGTTAGACGAGACGACGGTCTCCGGCATTTCGTCCGGCGCCAACATGGCAGTGCAATTTGCCGTTTCGTATTCGTCAATTGTGAAGGGCGTCGGAGCCACGGCAGGCGGCCCATACTTCTGCGCGGGAACATTCCTGAACCGGGATCTCACGATCAGGAGAGTGATCGCTCATTGCATGCAGGGCGATCCACGCTATCCGGTGATTGCGATCACATCCGCTGATGCCGCCGGCTTCATACATCATGTGCAAGCGCTTTCCACGAGAGGTGACATCGATCCCGTCGAGAATCTCGCGCGTCAGAGAGTCTGGATTTTCCACGGCTACAACGACGGTGTCGTGAAGAAACCCGTGACCGATGCTCTCTATGATTTTTATGCGCACTATGCTGGCACGCAGGTGTTCTACAAAGACAATCTGCGTTCGGGACATGCTCAGATCATCGGTTCCTGTCCGACCGGCACGGGTGGGCCACCGCCGCTGCAAAACTGCAATTGCGGTGTCACTGGCAATGAATACATCAAGAACTGTGATTACGATGCAGCTGGCGTCCTATTGCAGCACCTTCTTGGCGACCTCCACGGCAGGACCTCAACGCCGCACGGAGAACTGCTGACGTTCACGCAGGATGAGTTCGCGCTCGACAGCCTCGGGCGCAAGGATGCCGCCGCGATTTCGATGGGGGCGACCGGCTATGTGTATGTGCCCGCTAGCTGCGCGGCGATGGAGCCTTGCAGGGTGCACGTCGCGCTGCACGGATGCAGCCAGAACGCCGACACGATCGGCGGTCGCTTTGCGCAATACGCGGGATATAACGAGTGGGCCGATGCGAACCACCTTATCGTGCTCTATCCGCAGACGGCATCAAGTCCTTCGTTTGACGACCCCTTCGTGAACAATTCCCAAGGCTGCTGGGACTGGTGGGGATATAACGAGCAGACGGATACGAAGGGCGTGTATGCAACCAAAGCCGGCTTGCAGATCGCAGCGATCAAGAGGATGCTCGACCGGTTGTCGGGCGGATATAGCGGCTGGCAGACACCGCAGACAGCAGGCGCGCTCGCGCTAACCGATTTCACTGACAGACAGGTTGCACTCAGGTGGGGAAAGGTAGCGAATGCCGTCGCCACCAACGTCTACCGGGGCAGGTCGGCGGGCGGTCCGTTCATGAAGGTCAATAGCGCGGGCCCTGTAGTGGGCGGGGTCTTTGTGGACACCATGACCGCGCCCGCGACTACCTACTTCTATGTGATCAGGAGTGTCGACAACACCGGTGGCGAGTCGCAACAGTCAGCCCCCGTGATGGTGACGACCGCGTCCCCACCGCCAAAGTGCGATCCGTACTTCAGCATTCTCGCGGCTCATGCCGTGACGAAGGCTGGCATTCCTACGGACCAGACGTGCCCTTAGAGCGTGAGCAAAGATTGGAATCGCATGAAATGGAACGAAACTGCAACGCCAGTTTTCCTTCTGTTCGGATCAGATAACTGCTGATCGGGCTTCACCTAATCAGCGAGATGCATCACGCGCTCCAGTGGAGGTTGGCACAAGACTGAATTTAAACCAATAATGGTCCAGCGGGATCCGTCGTGCGTCCGGACGCCACAGAACTTGACATAAAAGGAATTGCCACCGGTTGGTATGCTGTATGTGGTTGTGCGAGCAACCTTATATGCTTCCCTAAGCTATTTTGACTTGCGCTATTTCCCGGTAAACATGTCAATATCGTCTGGTAGGGTGAACCGGAGGATAGCCGCCATTGGGCCGCCTTCGCGTCACGAGGTAGCATTGGTGCCGCCGATGGCGGCCCCATTCAATGTCGCCGTCGTGCGGCTGGTTTGGCTAGTCGTTCGCAGAGTTCTGTCACGACGCCGGTTACCCAGACAAGGTCCTCTTCGCCGAGCTTTGCCAGATGTTCATTGAGGGTGCTTTCGGCATCAAGAGCCCGCGGCGAACTCGGTCCTATCAGCTTCGTGATGGGAACCGCGTAGAGATTGGCGAGGGCAATTAGACGGGGTAACGTCGGCCAGTTGGTACCTCGCTCAAATCGACTGATGGTCTCCGAAAACACGCCTAACTCGGCGGCAACCTGGTCCTGCGTCAGCCCAGCTTCGGCCCTGGCTGAGGCCAATGCGCGACCCAGTCTGCGGGCAAATTTATCTTCGTCGATCATTGCCACCGGGGCATCACCTCATGTTGAAAGTCAACATGAATCGTCTACTTACTGGTTGCTTCTGGTAACATCACAAAATGTTGAGTGGCAACATGTGATGTTGATTTTTTCGGCGCTTGGCAGTTGTCGGACGCGGGCTTGAGTGGAAGAGCGGGGACTTAGCTGTCCTTGCAGCAAACGGCCGGCTCTCGGGTTCTAACTGGCCGGTACGAGTTTCGTGGGTCGTCTATCCGTATCTCCTTGTCGGCGGCATGTGCTGCGGAGCCCACGTGTTTGGGGAGCAGTTCGTTGGTAATGAAAGCGTTTGAGGTTGTGGTTGAATGTTTGTGACAAGTGAAAAGAACCGTTTGCCTTCGTCGGCAGTGCCGTTTGAGCCTGGTGGCGCAGGGGTGTGGGGGGTGATCTCGCAATTGATGCCGCGGGATGTACTGATCCTCCGGGTCTCGCCGCGGGGTTCGCGGGCCGTGCCGACGATTGTGATGATGGACCTGACCGGCAGCGCGCAGTCGCTTGACCAGTTCGCGGGCGGGGATGTCGTGCTGCGCGACGCGGCCGTGCTGAGCACGAAGCTGGCCCGGGAGGTCGACCAGTGGACGCTCGAACCGCTGAGCGAGACCCGGGTGAGGGCAACCGAGCCCGAACAGTACAGCCGGGGCGAGCGACTGGTGACGGTGACCCGGTTCACGACGGCGACTGGCCGCACGTTCTCGGTGCCGTACGCGCTGGCGACGCGCCCGGCGCGCGGCAGGCGGCTCTGGCGGGCGAAAGCGGCACGCACCCCGGCCAGCGGCTGAGCGACGCCAGCTGTGGGCGCGCGTTGGGGCGTAAGGCCGGCCATGGCCATTCAGGAGTCGGACAGTCTGCCGCGCCGGCGTGGTGGCCTCGTGCTGTATCGCGATTTCCATGGAGGGTACTTCACCCGGAGGACATGTGGCGCCGTCCGGGCACCGGGCCGTCTGTCGCGAGTCCGCCGGGCCACGCGCTGTTTGAACACGCGGCGCTGCCGGCGCGCTGTCTCGAGCCGCACCCCGCGCTGCGCATCGTGCTGTCGACGAGCCGGGTGCGCGTGTTCCGCAGTGTGCGCAAGGTTGCGCGCCGCCTGCCGCTGGCACTGCGCCAGCGGGTGGTGCGCGCGACCTTCCACGGCCGGATGGATCCGGTGTGGTTCCGGTCTGTGCCGTGGGGCGTGCAGGTGTGGGGCGACGTGTGCCGGCGTCAGCCCGCCGCGTGGCTTGCGCTTGACGACGGACCGCGGCTGGCCGGCCGTGTGCCGGAACCATCTGGTAAGGACTGCTCCGGTGCTGGGGATCAGCGCGCCGGCCGTGTTTAGGGAACTGCAGGCGCGGCTCGCGGCAATGCACCGGTCGGCGGAGGGCTGGCCGTGATAATCCGCTACTTATCGCGGCCAGCGCACCACCGGCGCATCGGCTGCGGCTTCAAGAAGGGATCGACATGAGCAGACGCAAGCGGGCGATAGAGCTTCCAGATGAAACCTCCGAAGCGCTGCGCGCGCGGCTGCGGCGCTTCGTGCGTGCGACCCGCGACGACGTGACCGGGGCCGTCCCGATCCCGTTTCCCACACACGTGACGGTGCTCGCCGGGCCGCTGCGGCGGATCCGCGGCGCGCGCGAACACTGCATGGTGCCGGGGCCGGAGGTGCGGGCCGGGTTAGCCGCGCGCAGGGAGGACGGCGACAAACCCTGATCAGCCTCGGGCGGGTTCGCGCTGGATGACACGGGACGAGCCGACGGCAAAATGACGAAGTAGCGGACATGACGGATACACACTTTCACGGCGCATTGCGCTGGCCACTGCCGGCCGAACTCGAGCCGCAGGCCGGCTGGAACAACCGGTATTTCCTCGACACGGAATTCACCGACTTCCGGCAGTGCCAGCTGCTCAGTCTCGCCCTCGTGGGCGAGAACGGGTACGAGTTCTACGGCGAGCGGACCGATTTCGATCCGGCGCTGTGCAGCGACTTTGTCCGTGCCGTGGTACTGCCGCAGCTCGGCCAGTTCGAGGGGCGCGCGATGCCGTTTGCAGCGCTGCGCGAGGCACTGCGCGCATGGCTCGTGGCGGTGCCGGGCGACTCCGGGCCGGTGCTGTGCTACGACTACGAGACGGACCTGGCCCTGTTGCGGTTCCTGCTGGGCGGCCCGCTGCCGCGTGGCTGGCGGCTCGGGAACATCGCGGGCACGCGCAACCCGGAGCGACGCGCCGCCTACTACGCACGCCATGGCGGCGAGCACCATGCGCTGCATGACGCGCGCGCCAATGCCTATGCGTGTACCGGTTGAAGCCGGGCGGCTGCCGGCCGGGCCGTCGTCCGGTCTCCGGACGGGCGGACGCATTTCTTCGCTCAAACAGAAACAGCCTCATGAAGGGGATCAGGATGGCCGGGATGCGTGTGTGGATGCCACGATCCGATGTACCGCGGATAGCACGGCGCCTGCGGGACCGACGCAAGGCATCAGCGATGACACAGGACGATCTCGCGGTCAGGGCGGGGGTGGCGAAACCGACCCTGGTGCACCGGGAGAAGGGAAGGTGGCCGCGCACCGTCGCAGCCGCCACCGTGAACGCGCTGGAGGCGGTCCTGCAGGTGCCGCCCGGTTGGCTGCTCGGTCCTGAAACGCAACCGTTGCCGGACCCCGTGTTCAATGCAGCGGATGCCGTCGCCCGCGCAGACAGCGATCCCCAGTCACGGATCCCCGCCGCCCGGTGCCGCGAGATCGGCCCTCACGCGCGGCGGCTGCGCAGTGAACTGGGCCTGTGCGTTGCGGAGGTGGCGCGCGCCTGCCACGTGTCCCGTCCCACGCTGTTGCAGTGGGAACAGGGGACGTTTCCGAAGGCGCTCACCGTGGCGCGCCTTCGCGGCTGGGAGCGCGCCCTGCTGCTCGCGCCCGGGCAACTGCTGGCGCCGCCGGCGTCGCATCCCGGGGTAGGCGATGGCCGCTGGCGCGTGACGATCGGCACTGAAACGCTCGAGGCTGCCATCCATCGCGTCGCGGCGTGCCTCGCCACCCGCGGACGCAACCTGCTCCAACCGGAGCAGCCGCTCGATGCAAAGGCCGCGCGCGACGCCGACCTGCTGGCCCACCGCTATGGGGTGGGCGCGCATCGGCGGCCACTGGTCGACCTCGCCGTCTCATACGGGATCGATCCGTCGCACGCCCGCCAGACGGTGGCGCGCATGGTCGCGCGCGCAGCCGGGTTCGCCTTCAGGATTCCGGTGCTGGATGACATGCTGGCGGTGGGCGCGGCGGGCTTTTCGTTCACGACCGCGGTTGCCGATGGTCGCATGCGTGACCTGCTGGGGCCGTCGCTGTCCATGGGACGCGCTGCGGCATTCGCCGGCGAAATACTGTCCCGGCGGATCACCGGTGCGGATCCTGGCAAGGCGGTGGCCGGCACCCGCAGGCCGGCGAAAGCGGCGAACCCTTCGCTGGCCGCGGACGTCGTCTGCGAAGGCACGCGACCGGCCTTCAACAGGTCGCAAGTGGCGCAAGGGGCGTAGCCAGCCTCGCGCCGGCCCGGCAGGGCGGGGTATCGCGGAAGGAGAACGCGAAAGCCATCGAAAGCGAGAACGCCTGCGTGGCGCAGCAGGGGCTTCCACTCGATGGGTACTGGAAGTTCTGACGGGGCGTTCTGCTGTCCGGGCGGAGCCACCGGGACGGCCCGATTTGCTGGGGGGCAGGCGATCGCGGCGCAGGTTCGGGACCTCGACCCGATGCGCGTCCGCGCAACTGCGGTACCGGATGACAAGATCACAAGGAAAGGCGAATGCTTCGAATCACCATTGAATTGCTGCCCGGTGGACGGGAAGACGGAAAGCGGGTCATCGCGACGGCGGACATCGCGCGCGTGAGTAGCGGCGCACTCGCGGACTACAGGGTGGCCCTGGACGATGCGGTGCTCGGGCAGGTCGGCGAGCGGGCCACGGTGCGCGGCTATCCGAGATGGACGGGCAGCGTATGGGATCTCGTTGCGCGCTGTGTTGCCGCTGCGCTGAATCAGGGCCGCGAAGCCCTGCCACCGCGGCCCGCGTCACCGCAGGTGACGGTTCACGTGAATGACGCAGGCTACCGTTACGTGCGTCTGGATGAGATTCCCGAGCCTGCCAGAACGTACTTCGACAGGAAACTGGCCGGTTCGGGCATTCCTGACCACGGCTGTGCTTTCGCGCATGACTGGTTCGACTTTCTCAACGGCCAGCGCTGATGCCAGAGCGGTGCGCCGTGCTTTGTAGCAGGTTGCAGCCTCGCACAACATGTCGATCAGATCGAACCAGCCGTCGCCGCACTCGAAACCCGACAGGGAGAAAACCGTTGGGATGGCATCCAGATCATCAGCGACTGCCGGGTTGACGTCGAAGATGAGCGGGTATTTTGCCCGCAGGATGCCTGACAGTTCTCACGCACCGTTCTCTCGCTCCCATTCCTGCACCGCCATTGCAGCAACGGGATCGATTGTTCCATAGTGAAAGGCTCTCCGGAACCCGAGTGCGGTGCACGGTCAGTGATCAGCGATGATGGCGTTCTGGAATGCGCTGTAAATTTTATAAGCGTCAGGCAGCACGGCCGCTCGGCCAACCTGCTTCTCGCCATACACCCTATACGCCGGGCATCGGAGATTGCGACAACGGCGCTCCCTGGAGCATATTGCGGTTATCGACTCGAGTCTGTCATGGCCGCATTCAGATCGGCTGCTCCATCGGGAAGAAGGAATAAGGCCGGCGCACCTGCGAACCTTTCTGGCCAGCCGGGATCGCATGATGAACAGTGAAATGAGAGGCGGCTGTCAGTGACGCCGCGGACCGCATCCAGTATCTGCGCGATTGGCCACCGACAATCAGGGCATCGGCCAAACGCTCGCAAAAGGGACAGGGATTCATGAGTACCAGGAACCACATCAGGTATCAGGCGAAAGAGGGTGATCAGCCCGGCTGGGATCTCTACACCGAGATTCTTGAGCCGGACGACGTCGTGTATCTCGAGCTCGACGGTGTAGCCGCTGAAGTCACGATGCTCGGCAACATGGAGCGCGGCCCGGGCGCGGTGCTGTTGCGCCTGCCGGTCGACACCGCGAAGCAGCTTGGTCTGGTGCCGCCGGACTGGGAAAATTCTGACTGGGGAAAAGGATAGGTCATGCGCGAATACCGGGACAGGACGGTGCAGGAGGTCGCGGCCTGCACATGCGACCGCTGCGGCCGGCGCATGACGCCCGTTGACGATCAGTGGGAGTGGTACGAAAAGATGTCGCTCGATTGGCGTGGCGGCTTTGGCTCGATTTTCGGCGCCGGCGCCCATGTGAGCCTTGACCTTTGCCAGCAGTGTGTCCGCGATACGCTGGGGCGTTGGCTTCGCGTCGATCCGCCGTCCGCACCGGATGGCTCAATGCAAGCCCTGAAGGGCGTCGTGCCCCGACCCAATGCGCCGGTATCTGTCGACAGGATGAATCCCGGGGAATTTCACGAGCGCGACTAGAGGGCTTACCGCCCCATGCGGCTCCGCGCGTCGCTCAGACTGCCGATCATGGATTGCCGTTTCTCACGGGGCATCCCGAACTCACCGTCGCGACACTCAGGCGGCTCGTTACCTTCGGTTGAACAGGTTAGCCTTATCGCTGAACGAGTCTTGTCGACCGCATCGCCGCCGGTGCGACGTTCATTGTGTTGCATCGACCGGTTGAATCCGCCGGCCATTGCGGACACTCGCCGGTCAGGCGTCGTGTGGCGGCTGCATGTCCCTTTGCTGTCGTTGGCAATCAGGTGCCGGTGAATGTCGGCTTCCGGGAAATGTGAACGTGTCTTTAAGACCCGGAGCTGTCTCTTGAACCTCCACAAAGCGGCCGGATAGGAGCGAGACCACGCCTTGAGCGCGCTGCGCTTACTCGCTATAGTCACCGAGCTTGTCATACGCGGTAGTGGGGTCAGCCAGCGCATCGGCAATCTTGGCCAACTCCTCCAAGACTTCGGCTGTCTCTTCAAAGGTAAGGTGCGTATCTATGCTGCGGATTCCTTGAATTTCCAACCATACTGGTACCGTTGCATTGCAAAGAATTTGGCCGTTTTCGATTCGCGACTCAACGTGTTTCATTTGGTTATACAGCGCATTCAGTCGCTGCTGTACTGAGCCATCGTTCTTGTCGAAGACGTTGCTATCCCAAGTTTTTGCGAGCAACGCGTACGCATGCCAAGCTTGCCCCAGAAAAGACTCCCAGTGATAGAGTGCCGCGACGTAGCGCCTTATGTCCTTTCCGTCTGGGCCTATGAAGGCCAAAGTATGTTCGCGCGCAAGTCGGTGCTCTATGAATGCATTTTGCGCCCGACGCAGAAAGTTGTATGCGTACGCGTGCATCGGCGGCGCGAACGCACCACGGAAAGTGCAATTAAGGAAAAAATTGGTAACCCAATGCTCCGATTCACGAGAAAATTGGGATGCGTTGGGAATCTCTGCGGCGACGAAATCCGAGGCCCCCGGACCGATGTTCTCGTTGAGTATTTTGGCGGAGTAACGCAAAACCATATTGTCCTCGTTATCAATGTGGAGCGCGAAGCTTCTTTACCTTGCCCGACGTCGACTGGCGACGCTCTTGAGGCCGTTCATGACCGCCCGTTTCTGGCCAACTATACACTTTCATTACCGTGTCTCATAAGCCGCCGCTCGACAAGCGCGGGCCGCCTTATGGCGCCAGAGCTCAGTGAGTGCAACCGGCCAAGAGGCGATCTTCGCGACTATCTGGGTGCCATCGTTGACGTGGCCGCAACACTTTAACAAGAGACGTATGGTTTGGTGGCACGGATCGGCTCCGGGTCAGGCTGCGGCCATTGGCGTCAGACGCCGGCCTATGAAGCGCACGTGGGCCCGTGTTCAATTAGACGACCGGGGGCTGTAATCGGCCGGATTATTTTGCTGTTGTCAACGCATACAGCTCTTGTTGGTATCCACGGCACAACAACAACGTTGCGATTAGCGTGCTTCGATATGAGAATTTTAAGCACCAAACCAGACAGACGACAGGGGACGCGATGTTCGTAACTAAGTTTGGCACGTGGACGATGGCAGGCGTAAGAGCCGGGAAAAAATTTGCTCTCAAATCGATAAAATCTTTGAGGCGATGAGCCCGCAAGTATGGTTTGAACCCGTAAAGGACGGTTACGTACGGAGCTACCAGTCGCCCGTGAAGAAGGCCTATGGCGCTACTCGCCGCCGCGCTTGGACCGAAAGTTCGATAGTTGACTTCGTCGAGAGCTGAGGTTGACCCGGTTCGACGGATAGATTTGCAGTTGAGTTGGATAGATTTGCAGTTGAGTTTAGTGCGGTGTGGCACCTCCCGATAAGATCAAATCGCGGGTTGTCCACGGCCGGGCGGCGGGTCGCCTGTCACGACCACGACGCTGCCTGGCGGTGGACAACCCGCGCGGCGATAAGCTTTGACCTTGCGCATGCAGGTTTTCGAACTCGAGCGGCGAACAGTAGCCGATGCTGCTGTGCAGGCGGCGTATGTTGTACCAGCTCTCCAGAAACGAGAACAGACGCCGCCGTGCCTGTTCGTGGGTCGCGAAGTGTTCGCGACAGAGCAGTTCGGCTTCGAGCGTGCCGAAGAACGACTCGCACATCGCGTTGTCGTAAGCGTCGCCGGCGGTCCCCATCGACGGTTGTACGCCGGCTTCTCGGCAGCGCCGCCCGAAGGCAATGGAGGTGTATTGACAGCCTTGATCGGAATGTAGAATCACACCGTCATGGCGTCGTTGCTGCAACGCCATGTCCAGCGCGCGTAACATCAGTTCGGTGTACAGATGGTTGGACATCGCCCAGCCGATGATGCGACGGCTGAACACATCCAGCACGACTGCCAGATAGAGGAATCCTTCACCGGTGGGTACATAGGTCGCATCTGCGACCCACAGCACGTTTGTCGCGTCGGCACTGAAGTGCCGGCGCACCAGATCAGGCGCACGCCGGGCGCCTGCGCGTGGCCGTGTGGTGCGCGGCCAGCGCCGCCGGCTTGCCCCGCGCAGACCCGCCATACGCATGAGGCGCGCCACCCGCTTGCGCCCCACGTGTACGCCTTCGCGCGCGAGTTGCGCATGGATACGCGGTGCCCCATACGTGCCGCGCGAGCTTGCATGGAGCGTGCGGATATGCGCGAGCAGTTGCGCATCGCTACGCGTGCGCATCGCGGGCTCACGCACCAGCCACGTGTAATAGCCGCTCGTCGAGACGCCGAGCAGCCGTGCCATCATCGCGATGGGCCAGCGGGCCCGGTTCGCTTTCATGAATCCGTACCGCCCTTCGGTGGAATGGATCCCGTCTCCCTCGCGAACCAGGCTGCCGCGTGAGAGAGGATGTCGCGCTCCATCTTCAGTTGCCGGACTTCGCGACGCAACCGTGTGAGCTCCTGCCGTTCGGCTGTGGTCAGACCGTCATGCCGCACACCTGTGTCGCGATCAGCCTGCGCCACCCAGTTGTAGATGGTCTGTGCAGTCGGCTCGAACTCCTTTTCCAGTTCCTCCGGCCTGCGTCCGGCCTTCACCAGCCCGACCATTTGTGCCCGAAATTCCGCCGGGTACGGGGTACGATGCTTGCCCATAATCGGCACCTCCTTCTCCAAAGGATAGATGTCCGTTTTTCTGGGTCAACTTCAAGAGCATGATCTCAAGGCAAGATGGCGGTTGGATGGTGCGCGCGGATGGTCGCTGCGTCGTCAAACGCGCGGCGGCGGCTCGCTTGGCCGATGCGTTGAACGAGTTTCACAGCAGCAGCGAAGCGTTGTGGAACCTAGTGGCGATCGCAAGTGAACTCGTAAACGACTCTATGGTCGGTGCTTTGAAGTTCCTCCATTTCTGCTTTGCCTCACCGTTATGCGATCACTGACCAGTATCTGCGTTTGGTCAGCGGTACACCTCCTCGCAACCCGAAGAGTGAAACTGAGTATTACCATACCTATATGGCGCGTTGATCTGCCGATCGTGGCGCAAGACTATGTGCACCGTATTGGCCGTACCGGCCGCGCAGGCGCCAGCGGCGTGGCGGTGTCCCTTGTGTGTGCCGATGAAGCGCCGCAACTGGCCGCGACTGAAGCGCTGATCCGGCAAACGCTGCCCCGTGAAGAAGAGCCGGGTTTTGAAGCCGAACACCGCGTGCCGCAAACCAGCGCGACGGGCCAGATCATCAAGAAACCCAAAAAGCCTAAGAAGCCCAAAGTGCCGCAAGCTGCACCGGGCGCCAAGCAGGTGCTCAGCAAAAAGCCGCGCCCGCAAAGTGGCGAAAACAAACGCAAGCCTGCAGCGCAACGCGCTGGGGCCGCGGGTAAAGGCACAAGCTTGTCCAGCGGTAGCCCATTCAGCGTGCAAAAGCCCCGCAGCAAACCCGCCAGCAACCCAGCTGAGGATTCACGTAAGCCGGCTGGCAAACCCGCTGGTGGCCGTGGCAAACGCCAACCCTGATCCGTGGGGATGAGTGTCCCGTTCTGCCAGCAACGGTAGAGGATGCGTATCCATTTGAACGCCAGCGCGCGGGCGGGAGCTCCTGCATCGCGAACTCATACTCCCGACCCTCAGCGGGCCGCGCGTGCTCCTGGCGATGTGCGCGGCGCTCGTCGGGCGGTTTGCCCCTGACCGTTTCCTCAATTCTGTGCCCGGCTTTTGCAGCCGAGCTTGTTTTGCTTTCTTGAGTCGGCTCGATATTCTTGAGGCTAGATCACCTGCGCAACCGATGCCTTTCGGGCAGCGTTGCCAGCGCAGCGACAGAGGTCGGGATGGACTCGGATCAAATGCCACCACTCCTTGGTACCGCAGGCCAAAAAGGGCGCAATTTGAGGTGATTCCGTTCGCCTTCGACTAGATCGTCTGAGCATTTGTCGTCCAACGGCAGGGTTTTCACGCAGCGACACCCCTGAAAAACCGCCTATAACCCAACGAATGCCGCGGAGACGTTGCGGGGCTGCCGGTACATGGAGCTTTGATGAGCGGAATTTCAGCAAGGGAATATTGGGCCGCAAAGCTCGGCGAAGAGTTGCATATTGGCTACCTCGCCGTACATCACATCTGGGACGCTGCGACGAACCTGTTTCCGCTCGTCGTCGCGTGCTGGTTGTACATTCACCACGTTGGCATGTTTGACTCCGTCTTGGCATCGATCATCACCGCCTTCGTCGCTGTCGTTTTTGCTATTTCTCCTGCCCTATGGCGAAAAACTGACCGAATCGAGCGGACGCTCGAGAAGATTCAGCCGGCATTTGACAAGTGGTGCTGGCGTTCGATGGCGGCCGTGCTTCTGCTCAGCGGAATCGATTTGATGAGCCGCGCGCTACTCAATCTTCCCATTGTCGGCATAACTGCGGAGGAATACCAAATCAACGCTTTCCCGCGTGAAATCTTCAACCGGCTTGACTTTTATTCGTTGCTAGTCGGTGCCATGACCATCCTGAGTCCGCTGATCGTCGGCCTGATCGCGCGGTACACTCCAATAAAAAGGACACGCTCGCTGAGGACGCTCGCCGATTTCCTCACGCCGATCCTGATTTTGGTCGCCTGCGTCGTCGCCTATAAGGTTCTGCAGAATCCGCAGCTGGTCTCAGCGGTCGATGAGGCTCGACACCTGCGTCTGCAAACCCCGGATCGGATCTCACCGGCTCAACTTTTCGACAGTGCGGCCAGCTACTGGTCACGCTCCATCGACGTTCGCGAGTTGTCTTGGGCTTCGGGGGGCACCGCGGTGTTCCTCTTCAGCTACTTCACGAATGGTGCTTCGTTAGTGGACGTCGCGGCGCACTTCCGCAGGCATCCCCGGCACTGGTTCACCTCGTATCACGAGCACGCCGGGGATAGCGAGTCCTGGCGACGGCAACTCAGGGCCCTGATCTTCGAAATGGTCGTATTGCCCCCGCTGATCGTGTCGGCAGCTCTCGTCAGTGGGACTCTCGATCCAGGCCAAGCCGTCGTTTATGGACTGTTCGTCTACAGCGGCTTCAGCGTCTGGAATCTTGCGTCAAACCTCGTTGCCACCCGGAAGCGGCTAGGTGTTTGGGCCGTCCTGCTTCAATTCGTCTACGCCATGGCACTAACTGTGCTTTGGTCGTCGGTGCTCGCAGGCCTAGAATCGTTCGTCGAGGATCGCGACACAGTATTCAAGGCGATTTTTCAAGTCACGGTCGCCGCGATCCTAATTCATTACGTGTACGGGGTGGTTTATCGAAACGCCTTCAGGAGTCTGAGCGACCGATGGCTGCTGGAGGGGCCCGAGTTCGCCGTAGTCGCGACGGCGATCTGTCTCGTCGTGGGCGCGGTCCGTGAGTTCCACTTCTGGTTTGTCGATGCACGATGGCAGTTAGTCTGCTTCATCGTATTGCTGCTCGTTCTTGGCCCGGCGTTCCTTTTGCGCCGCAGCGTCACTGCCTATGTTCTTATAAGGACGGCGCCGGGCACGACGGGAGCCGTACGTAGCGCGCTCAACGCGGCCGAAATAAGCTCATCGGTCGTCTATGGCGACTACGACATCATCGCGAGAGTCGAGTTGCCCGCAACGTCTGTCCCGATCCTTGTGCGGGCCGACGCCGATGCCCTGAATCTTCAACGTCTCGCGAGGATCGTAAAGGACGCGATCAGGGTCCAGGAGCCGGTGGCAGGAGTCGTGGCGACGGAAACGCTGCTTGACTGCACGGATCATGTCCCGCCCGAGAGCCTCAAGCATGTCTGGGCGCTCTTGAGCGGGCGAAGGAAGGGCCAACCCTCCCGGTCGAACGAGACAAGGCAATAAGGAGTGACGATGCCTGTGTGCTACAGCTTTGCGATCGCAAAAAAGAAAGAAGCCGAAACGTGCGAAAAGGTTCGCACTGCTGGCGCGAAACTCATGGATGACCTAAAAACAAAAAAGCTGGGGACATGTCATCATCTCTGCGCCACGCTGCACGACGGTCGCTACGATTTTTTGCTCAAGTTCAACTACCGCACGCTCGCCGATGTCGCGCGCGCTGTTCTGAACAACAGCCGGCACTTCAGGGAAGACATCGAACGGACGATAACGATGCTCGAATATCCTGGCGAACAGGATTCGCACCGGTTTATGAAAAACGCACCGTTTGACGCGAATAGCATACATCTTAGGACGATCCTCCTGGTCAGGGAAAAATTGGAAGCCGGGAAACGCTTCGAAAATTCGGAGCACCTCAAAAGCATAGTCAAGCGTGCGCTTCCAGAAATCGACCACAGCTTCACGGAGTGCATCGACGTTTTCGGGACTTTCGACTATATCGTCGAGTTTGCGGTTTGTGATTCCAGTGATTCGAAAGGCAAGACCGATAGGGTCCTTGAGGCGATCGAAACGCACGAGGTGTCTCATGAGGTGCTATTTTGCAGGCCGTTCAGGCCGAAGGTCATTGCCGAGTCGGCGACCGAAGCGGACCAGGTGCCGGATTCTGCGAACGGTGGACGTTCAAGCAAACAGATCTAACTGACGAGGATCTGTCTCGCGAAAAACGGGCTCTGCAGGTTGCTGCGGAACCGCTGCCGGTGCTGGCTTCGCTTCATTGCGGAAAAATCCGGATGGCTGCGACATACACGGCTACAGATACCAAGTTTGCACTGTTCGGCAAACGGCATGTTGAAATCATGCTCCTGGCCGCGCCGTTGGCGGAGTCAAGAAGATCGATATTGAAATGACCGCAACTCAAGCAATCGCTGACGATTGACTGTCCGGTAGCGGGCAAGGTGGATGACGGTTTCTGGCCGAGAGCACCAGTTCAATGAAGGTGCTGTAGAGCTGCCCTTGAAATCTTCAACGGCAGCTCTCGGGCGGCTTCCATGAATGCGTGCAGTCGGCCATGAAGAGTCGTTCGTTGGCTTCGTGGACCTGACATTCAGGTGTCGGCTTCGCGAAGACGGATGTCCAGAGCACTCCGGAAGCCGCCATTGATGTCCTCCCGGCCCGAGGTGGGCGGCGACAATGACTACGTCCGGTGTACCGACATTCATCTTGGCCGGTAGTGAGGAGTCGGAGGCGGCGTAGCCGCCGGAGATGACGAACTGCCGGCGGCGCCGGAGCGGCGGGGCTTAGGATGGCTGACTGAACCTAAAAAGAGGCGGTCAGCCCATGTCTGGAAGCCGCATTACCGACCTGCAGGTCCGCCTCTACATGAATCATCGCAAACACCATCCGCAGAAGCTCGCTGCGGCGAAGTCAGGCATGAGCGAGCGCACGGCGCGGCGTGTCGAACACGAAGCCGGTCTACCGTCACAGCAGCCCCGGCGCTACTGGCGCTCGCGCCCTGATCCGTTTGCCGATGTCTGGGAGAGCGAAGTGGTCCCATTGCTACGCGCTTCGCCAAAGCTGAAGGCGATCACCCTGCTGCGCAAATTACAGGAGGACCATCCCGAGCGCTTTCCTGACAGCATGCGTCGCACGTTCGAACGGCATGTCGGCCAGTGGCGCGCGCTCGAAGGGCCGAACCAGGAAGTGTTCTTCCCTCAAACGTATCAGCCGGGCGCGCGAGGCCTGTCGGACTTCACGCACATGGGCAAGCTGGGCGTGACGATCGGCGGCGTCCCGTTTGACCACCTGCTGTATCACTTCGTGCTGGCGTTCTCGCGCTGGGAATACGCCAGCGTGGTCGATGGTGGCGAGAGCTTCCAGGCGCTCGCGACGGGACTGCAGAACGCGCTTTGGCAGGCCGGCGGCTGCCCACGCGAACACCGTTCCGACAGTCTGTCGGCGGCGTTCAGAAACCTGCAGGAAGAGGAAGACTTCACGGTTCGCTATGCAGCGCTGCTCGAACACTACGGGATGCAAGGCACACGCAACAACCGTGGCATGGGTCATGAGAATGGCAGCGTCGAATCCTCGCATCGCTATCTGAAGGATCAGGTCGATCAGGCCCTGGAGCTGCGAGGTCACCGCGACTTCGCAGACCGCGCCGCGTACGACGAGTTCGTGCGCGGGGTGGTAATGCGCCGCAACCGGCGCAATGCTGCAGCGTTCCAGATCGAGCGCGAACACTTGCTGGATCTGCCTGAGCACCGTACCACCGACTTCGTTGAGGAAGAGGCGCGCGTGACCCGTTGCGGAACCTTCACCGTACGTTGCGTCCTGTACAGCGCGCCGTCGCGGCTGATCGGCCATCGCCTGAAGGTGCGCCTTTACAGTGACCGGCTCGATTGCTATCTGTCCGGCGCGCTCGTGCACAGCACGACGAGGGCCACGCACACCAGCAAGCGGCGCGGTCGCGGCATCGACTACCGGCACTTCATCGATTCGCTCAAACGCAAGCCGCAGGCCTTCAGGGGTCTCGCGTTCCGTGACGATCTGTTTCCGCGTGAAGCCTATCGTCGCACCTGGGAACGGCTGGATCAGGCACTGACGCCGCGTAGCGCCTGCAAGACCATGGTGGGCCTGCTTGAACTCGCCGGGCACCACGGCGTTGAGGCGCAACTGGCCGAGCGGCTCGATGCATTGCTCGAACTCGGTGAACTGCCCGATCTGAAGGTGTTGTTCGATGAGTTCGCGCCGCGCCAGGCCGAGTGTCCGGTGGTTGTCGTCGAGATGCCGTCCGCCGCGCTTTACGACACGTTGCTCGATGAGGAGGTGCTCGCATGAACGCCGCCTACGATGCTGGCCGTATCGCGCTTATGCTCAACGAACTGCGCCTGCCAACGATCGGCCGGTTGTGGCCGGACTTCGCTGAACGCTCGGACAAGGAAAGCTGGCAGGCGTCGCGGTTACTCGGTGCATTGCTCGAACATGAACTTGCCGAGCGCGCCAAACGAAGAATCGAACGTCATCGTGCCGAGTCACATCTGGATCCGACCAAGACGCTCGCCACCTTCGACTTCGGTGTTGTGCCTATGGTCTCAAAGGCGCATGTGATGGCGCTGGCCACCGGCGATTCGTGGCTTGAGAAAGGCGCCACGATTCTACTGTTCGGGCCGCCTGGAGGCGGGAAAAGTCATCTTGGAAGCGCAATCGGACATGCACTGATCGATGCCGGCTATCGCGTGTTGTTCACCCGGACCGGCGAAATCGTGCAGAAGCTCCAGGTCGCACGTCAAAGTTTGCAACTGCCTTCGGCGCTCGCCAAACTCGACCGGTTCGACCTGATCATCCTGGACGATCTGTCGTATGTGAGGAAGGACCAGGCCGAAACCAGCGTGCTGTTCGAGCTGATCGCCGAAAGATACGAGCGGAAAAGTCTTCTGATAACCGCCAACCAGCCATTCTCCGGCTGGCATGACGTCTTCCTGGACCCCGGCATGACGGTGGCCGCCATCGACCGGCTCGTCCATCACTCGACGATCTTCGAGCTGAATGTCGAAAGCTATCGGCGCCGCACAGCCAGCGACAAACAGAAAGAGCGCCGCCGTCAATTACCCACTGACAACCCGAACGGAGCGACAACCATGACCCCATGACGCAGCGACAATCACCTCGGCCGACCGGCCAAGATGTTTGTCGGTAAACCGGACGTCCTGCTTGACGCTATCCACCGAAGGACTGATGCGGGTCGCGTGGCGTCGCTCGGCGTCGGGCAGCCGCCAGTCAGGAGAGGTGCTTCGCTTACGCCAGGTAGCTATACTCCAACTCGACGAGATCCTGAACCTGCAGCGGGAGATTTTTCCTACCCGTGGATCAACTTCCGATAGTTCGAATCGACTACCCATGACTATGCTGCCAATTGCCGACCGTTGGTTTGAACTGAAACGCATCAGTGACGAAATCACCCTGCTGTGGGAACCTCATGTCGTGCCACTGATGCGGTGCAATATCTGGCACGTGCGGGGCCGCGACCGGGACCTGATGATCGACACCGGAATGGGCATTGCCAGTCTGCGTGACGCGGCCCGGCATCTGCTTCGAAAGAAAGTGACCGCAGTCGCGACACATACGCACTCGGATCATGTGGGCGGACATCATGAGTTCGAGCACACGCTTGTCCACGAACTGGAGGCCGACAACCTGCGCTCGCCGCGCGAGCGCGGCACGCTCCTGGCATCGGTATTGGGCGATGCCGCGATTCGTCGATACCACGAATTTGGCTATCCGTTCGATGGCGATCTGATCACCGCCCTTCCAAAGGCCGATTACCAGATGTCCGACTACCGCGTGCGAGCTGCGACCGTCACGGAAATCGTCAAGGAAGAGAATATTGTCGATCTCGGTAACCGGCATTTCGAAGTCCTGCATCTGCCAGGTCATTCACCGGGGAGCATCGGTCTTTGGGAGCCGGCCACCGGCACGTTGTTCTCCGGCGATGCGATCTACGATGGCCCGCTGCTGGACGAGATCGGCGGTGCGGATATCCCGACCTATGTGCGTACGATGAAGCGTTTGCGCGAATTGCCCGTGCAAGTCGTCCACGCGGGACACGACGCGAGCTTCGGGCGGGAACAACTGGTCGCGCTGATCGACGCCTATCTGGCGAAACGCGCATGATCGTTATCGAAAAATAGCGTGGGACGACGATCAACCATCACCATCGGTCCGTTTTCGGCCACTTTCGGCCGTTCGACAAGGCCGTTCAGATCCGCGACAATCGCCTCCGATGCCGAGGTTCGGTTTTCCAACTCAACGGTTCGACTTTCCTATGCGGGTGGCATTTTGAATGACGAGAGCTACATCGGTTGGTTAAGACAGAAGGTCGGTAGTGGTTTGATACTGAGCCCGTCGGTTGGGGCCGTGATTCACGATCACGAGGGCAGACTTCTCTCGCAAGAGAAATCTTCGGATGAGGCTTGGAGTTTGCCAGCTGGGGGAATTGAACTGGGTGAAAGCCCCCAAGAAGCAATTGCCCGGGAGGTGATGGAAGAGACCGGATACCAGAAGCCATACTCCCAGCTTCCGGGAACCACCGGAAAAGCGCGGAAGACCATCTAGCAAAGGATTCTAGGTTGCCAACGCAGGCGAATATGTCCGCGCTGCGACTTCATCGAACCAATACACGGCAGGCGTGCCAGACTCTACAGTTCTTGCCCACGTTCGTGCACAAGCGTCGACCAGTTTGTCTGCTAAGCCCGAGCCCAACCAGCTTTGGGCAAGACAGGCAAGGGAGCGCTCATTGAGTGTTCCGAGCCAGAATGCTGGATTGATGTCGTGTGTCAGGGGAAGTACATAGGCGTCTGATCTCACGATGAGCACGGGTAAAACGTTCGTCAAGCTCGTCACAGGCAGCGACGGAATAATCAGATGCCGGTGTTGGAGTAGCTGTTCCATTGTGAGTACATCGACATGGACCGCAACTCCGCAAGTCTCCCCGAGGCGGGTTGCCTCACATAGCGCGGCTATCAATTCAACGTTGTCAGGCCTAGACTCAGGAAGCTCGCCGATGGCCCTGCCTTGCAACGAGAGTGGGTGGACCTGCACGCTACGTGCACCCACTGTCGCCGCCAACCTCACGACGAAGTCGAGACTATCAACGTTGTGCTGGGTGAGCGTAAACAGGATTCCAAAAGGAATGCCCGACGCCCGAATAGTTTCAAAATTTGAAACAGTGATATCGAATGCCCCTCGTCTTCTCCTGATTGCGTCATGCTCTTCGGGACGTCCGTCGACTGATATCGCTGCAAAATCGAGGTAGGGTGTGATTCGTTCCCAACGTTCACCATTAGCTAACATACCGTTCGATACAAGGGTCGTTAGCATCCCAAGATCACGTGCCCCTATCAACACTTCACGCAGATGTCCGTATAGCAGCGGCTCGCCGCCTGAGATGGCAACTTGGCGATACCCGAGCTGGAAGGCATCTTTAAGGCAAGCCACGAGCAGGTCAATGGGCAGTTCGCCCTTCGCGTGCGGTCCTGACGAGGAGTAGCAGTGCGCACACGCGAGGTTGCAAAGGCGCAGTGGATGCACGTGCAAAACAGGCGCAAGTCCCGTCAAACCGTCGCTAACCACCTGCCGGTCCACGGTTTAGATCTTGTGGGACAGACACGCCTTCCGTGGGGACGGGACTCGCGTGGCCGAACTCCAATTCAAGGAGCACCGAATCGGGAAAGGGGATCCCGTTGATAATGATTTTCGGAGGAGTGATCACACCGCCATGAATGATGTGCCACTTTAGCCAGAAAGCGATGTCGTTGCCACAGATTGGTATGTCGTCGCCGTCGTAACTCAAAGCGACGCGAACACTCGTTGCATTTTCGCCGCCGAGTACATTTGCACTTTGGACTGTCGCCGGGGACTTCTCGAATGCGTCAGAAATTTCTTTTACGGATTCTTCGGTGAGCATCCGGGCCTTCCACGCGTCGAGCAGTTTAGTTGACCCACGCTTCTGTTTCGGTGCCATGGCTGTTCCTTTGACGAAAACGGACAAGATTCCACGGAGTTGGCCGTTGAGATAACAGTAGGCGATGAGGTTGACGAATTCAATCCAAGGATTTCGATTGCGCAGAGACTGGCGCCATGGATATTCCTTTAGTTTATTTCTCGACGCCGCGCTATTTGCTTGTTGACCACAATTGGAGACTATCCGTCCACCAATGTCGTCTGACGAGGGTCCGCCGCGCTTTGCGAGAGGACTCTAATACCTCGGCTGAACGAGAGTCCAAGGAAGACCCTGGATTACGAAACACCGGCTGAACGATTCCATCGAACTATTGCATCGACCGGTTGAATCCGCCTTTGCAAGAGGTCGTCACACTGGCGCAGGCGCGTATAACCGGAGAGGGTCGCTTTATGCCGGTCGCATATCGGCATCGAGCGGCGGTAGACTGAGGTCCGCATCGGGCTGGGTTCGGCCAGATGCTGCCGGTCGCCCGACCACGAGCCTGTCATTGGGAGTGGCTGGGCTTACTCTGGAACCTGCCGGATGCCAGTGGAGCGATCGCGCAATGCATGGCGGCCCTAGCACGTAGATTGGCCGCCGCAATGCTTCAGGGTTAACTACCTTTGTGCGAGTCGGCCTGCTCCCTAGCCGAAGGAACGCTTCACGTACCAGCGCAGTTGTCCCAGCCCTGCGGATCATTGGGAGTGTGATACGTGACGGCAGAAAGGCGTATGGTCGCGCATTCTGTGAGCATCCCCATGGCTACTGTATACGAGCCCTTCAAACTGTCCGATTTCGAGGTGCAGCGCGCGCAGATCAAGCCGCTCATCAGCTCGCTTCGGTTCGCCAATACGCTCATTGATATGGTCTTCTATGACGTCACTGCTTTTCAACGCGCGATGAAACTCGACGGTTTGGACGTGACCATCCACGGCCCCTGTGACTTCTGCGCGCAGTTTGCTCGAGCGCTTCAAGAGGTCGACCTGAGCGCGTTAGCAAACCCAGAGGGTGCCATTGTTATCGTTGACGCCAGCACGACTCCTCACATCCAGTGCTTCTTCGATGTCTCCGAGTTCCTCCGCGCCAAAGACGGCGTGAGCCGTATTGACTCAATCTCGGTAAGTGGCGTGGGAAGCTCCGCCCTCGGATCTGCGGCCTTGGCGTGGAATGTTTCCCGCGCAATGGGAAAGCCCGTGGCAGGCATTGTTCCCGGCTACGGATTAGCTGACGTCGTCCAGCAGGCACTGGGTGGTTTCCTCGGGTTCGGAATTTTTACGTACTGGATGAAGCAGCCTCTTCAGAACACACTGGCGGTGTTGTTGCCGGGAGCCGCATCTGTAGGAAGGAGTCTGGTCGCGACCGTGCCGGGAGCGAAAACGGCCCCACCCGAGGCTCCAGTGTTCCAGCATGGCAGCGGCTCTTCTGACGTACTTCACTCCGTTCTGAAACACACCGACCACATCAGGACGCTGGTTGGACACAGTAAAGGAGCGCTCGTTATCGAGAACGCTATCGCGCACCTGGAGGAGGAAAAGCTGAGCCGTCTCAGGGTTCTGACCTTTGCATGCAGCATCGCTGAGCAGCCAGCTGTCGGCGAATATGAGCAATTCCTTGGCACCATCGACGCGCTGGGGCTGCTGGGCTCCGTCGGCAACCGCCCGGAGCACGCGGTCCCGACGTGGCATAGTACGAATACCGAAATGCCCTTCACGATGCACGTCGCAACGCTGGCGCAGCCTTAAGGACTCCCTTTTTGCTGCCGTCCGTTGTCGCACACTTTGTGGGCGGCCTATGAATTCCACGGTTTGAAAAGCCCGCGTGGGAGTCAGGTAGCGAGCGCAATAGCGGCAAGCCGTGTCGAGCCCTAGCGCTCGCCGCGGCCTCACCCTGATGGTTGGCTGTCAGCATGAGCTCCATGCGATCTTCTAAGGATTCTCCACAGACACCATGGGCCAAGCCCGGTGTGCGGGCCCACAGTGGTTGGCGGTATTAGCATCCGGTGCAGCGAGCGGCTGTTGTACCCCTGTGAGCAGCCGTAGACCTGGCGCCTAGCTAGTCGACAGAGCCGGGTGGCCCTATGCCCTCGCGCTAGAGGCCGCTCCCGCGGCGATCGCCGCGCTCGGTCATGGGGCGCTAGCCGGTCAATTGCTGACGTTGCCCGCAGCCGGATCGCGGACATTCGAATGTCGGCTTCCTGGCAGACGATGGCTTGGTCCCCTGTCGAGTTGCGCGATGCACCGACTACATATACCGCAGTACCTCCCGAACGCGAAGCACTCTATCACCCTGCCGTTGGTGGCGTCGCCAATAGTGCGTACGCGCTGAATGCTCCTGGGTCGGCGACTTTTCTCCGCTCGCGTAAGCCAAGTAGGAGTGGTCCAAGCGGCTGGATCTTCTCCAGGATCGACCGACTGCTCTGCCGCAGTCGCCAAGATGACCCTGTTGCCGACGCGTCAGCGGTCCGTGTGGCGAAGTTCAAGCTGCAATCCATTCCGATGCGGGGCCGACTTCCGGTCGGTTCATGCGCGTCTCGGTATCCGACCAAAGCGGAGCATCGCCAACGTCGAACACCATGGTTGAGATCATCGACTAGACCCCGAAGCACGCGGAACGCCGACACTGTCGCCGACCTTTCTGCCTGAACATCGATTGCCGCCGTATTCGAACTCGCATTGTTGTCACGCTTCCTCTCGGTGGCAATCATGCGGCTCATCGTCAAACTCGTCGTCGGTAAGATCGAGCGCTTCGAGTTGGCCAAGACCGCGTGACGAAGGGCGTGGGTCGGCGCGCTCGACTGGGCCGCGGCGTCGGACACCGCGTCGAAGGAAACGAGGGTATGTGCGGGGCGCTCTTCAATACCTTCGGCAATCGGGCAATGAGACCGCGGTTCTGCATCGCCCGGCGAGGACCGCCTACGGAGAGAAGGGAGCGGGATCCCAGCGCATGCCGACCTGACGGTCGGCATGCGTCTGGTGGCGGTCAACTGAGGCAGGCAGCACATATTCCCGCTCATTCATTAAAGAAAAATCAACTGGGTCCGACATTACTTCTACTTCCATCGGCTCATGGGCTGGATAGTAGACACGTGCCTGCTGGCTGCCTTGGCCGGATAGACCAAGTAGTGCTGCATCGTCTGGATGACGGTATGCTGCCCGGGCGGCGGCTATTGTCTGCGACCTGTTCACTCGACGCGCGTTGCGCTATCGCGGGTGTTTGCTTGCCGTTGATGCCTCTCAATAAGATGGGCTAGATAAACCCGCGGACGGAGGGGCGGTGAAATCGAAGTTGACAAGGACCTGATAACCGCGGTTGTTCGATGCGAGCGTGCATGCTGGACCAAGTGGCGCACGAAGCAGAGGGGCAAAATGAAAATGATGCAACCCGCTCCATGACCCGGGCGCGCGAATGTCACGCGGCATTCTCAAGCGGACCCCAATCGAGGCCCGCTATTTTGGTGACAGCGCTGGCTGTCGGAAAGGGCAACTCATTCCCTGTAACAAGGCATTCGAACGCCGAAGAGATAGTAAGCGAAGCCAGCCTGGTCATAGAGGACATAGCGTTTCCTGCATCCGACCGTAAAGGTGATAATGACCATCGGTTTCGGTCCGCTCCCTTCGTCCGGACCCTCCCCCAGTTCGGCTGTAACGGAAGCCTCACCCTCAAGGCCGAGATGGGCTCGCAAGTCTCCTGCCACCGAGAGCGCCAAATCGTTCACCGCAGCGGACACCTTTCCAAACTCAGGGTGCCTCGGTTGAATCGACGCGGCAAAAATGTCGGTGTGCTCGTGCAGACGCTGAAGCTCCTCGAAAAAGCTCTTTGTCTCACGAGAGAGGGGAAACTGTTTCATCGTTGTCTCCGTTGGTTTGCCGCGCGGATATCCAGAAGGAGGGCGTTCCAGAAGCATAGGAGAACGATGTCCGAAATGCACGTTTTGTGCCGCCTGACATCGAACGGCTTGCCGTTGGCAGGGCTCGACCCTAGGTTCGCTGACCAGTACCAACTGTAGCGCTGCACGTAGCGCAACACTGAGACAATTTTGGTAGGGGAGTCCGTCATCGCAGCTGTGAACTGCTCGCGCAGACGCGGAGCCTGATGGCGCCGGTCGGCCTGCGGCAACGGAAGACGGTTATGCCCGCCCCGGTGATCCTCGCGCAATGGATCGGCGACGCGCTGCGTGCGCTTGCGCGACGAGTACGCATTACGACGCGCCGCGCGCAACGTAAAGGAACGCTCAATCCATTTTGAGACGCCCCTTACCGCTCTCAACGACGCGTCATTAAGGGCTGACCGTTCCTTCGAACGTACGCACTGGCCCCCCCGGATGAGGGTGCGGTGTGAAGTTCAGAATCTCAAGGTGGAACGACCAACCGAATCTGAATCCCGATTGAATCTTTCCCTCCTCGCTAGCATCGATATTTTGGAAGTGTGTCTGCGATTCCGGCTCACCCATATAAAGGTCATATGCGCCGGCGCCGCCACCTAGCGTTTGCACGATATGAATTGGCGAGTATGGAGCAACCTGGTCGCCATATATTTTCCGCGCGGGATTGGAGCCTTCTCGGAAAATGACAGACGGCGATACGCCACTCAGGCGTTTCTGCAATACAGTACTCGGCGGTATGACGAGGTCGTCCCGCTTAAGGCTTACATGGGTCCAGAAAGATTCGATCACGTAAGCCCCAACAACAGGTGGAGGTTTGATACCCGTGAGAGATGCCGAAAACGTTACGAACAAGGTCTGCGTCCCTTCTTTCCCCTCGAAGTACTTGTCGAGCCACGTAGCCATACGTCCTCCTGTCGAAAAGCTGCGCCTTTTGGAACCTTATGAAGAAAATGAAAGGAGTATTTGACGGAAAAAGCAAGCAAACGATAGTGCTATTTTTCCTTTGTAAGCAGCTACCGCTGCGTGCTCAAGATCGTCGCGCTCCGCCGAGGAGAAGCTGGAATAACACAAAGGGCGGTGAATCCGTTCTGACGGTAGCCAGAATGAAAAAAGCGAGCCGAAGGTTCGCTTGGACGGGAGTTGTGGCGCCCGTCAGAAGTTATTGTTGGTCCCGAAAACGTTCCACCGACGTCCATAGGGCTTCCGCCGCCCATCATCGGCAAGCCCGATGCGGGATTCACCCTGCCAATAAGGATCCGGGCCGCCTCGCTGCTCGTGAAGGGATATGCTGCGGTCACGCTGATCTCCGTTATGCATTGTTTGCTTAGTTGGGAATGGCCGTCTATCCTTTGAACGTCCCGCACTCTGAACGCGCGGCGCGACGTTTCGCCCTTGCCGGAGATCAGCGATGATGTTACGAGATCTCTCTTCAAATGCATGGTAGTGGATAGCGGGAATCTCAATCTCCGCTCTGCTGATTTTCGCACTTATTTCTGTACGCCACTCGTCGCAATACAAGTCTGCCAGACGGTGCCGAGGACCTGGCTAAAAGACAGAAGTTGCTTGAGATCGTCCGGATCGGCGAAATACGACGACTAAAGCAAAGCCAGGAGGTCGTTGCGCGTTGGGCTGGCAGGGCTAACGCCACGCTGCAATTATTCAAGTGGTTGTGAACGGCATTATTGCCACATCTTTTGTACAGGTCAATGTCAATAAAGGATTGGTATCGACGCTGGGAGTTTCCGTTCTCACCGCGACACTGATAAGCCAACAATTCAGACCGGACATCAAAGATCGCAATGCTCAGGAGCGATCCGATGAATTGTCGGGGCTTCTTCTAAGGACTAAAACGGCCGTAGATTTCATGCGGCGTACCAACACATTCACGACCAACGATGTCCAGAGGCCAGAGGCTTGCAGGAATCGTGGACAATGAGCTTGCGAAGTTCGCTCGCTGGATCATAAGCGACGCTTCGGGCCAGTCCGGTATCCGGCGAGCGACGACGAAAGCCGACGATGACGTGGATGCTTTGACGGAGGAAATCCACAACCGTAAAGTGCAGGATACTTCCGCGACCATTAGGCCCGGGGCGACTGAACAGATCGAGATTCCGGCCACGGCAGATTTAGGCGATCTCGAAAGCAAAACTGGGGATGGTGCTTCGAAACAATCGGACGCGCAGATATGAATGGCATTGGTACGTAAGCAAACATACGTTTTCACGTCGGGCGTGTGGGCTATTTGCTTTAGCTAACTTGGTTTTCGCGAATCGACACTCGAGCCAACTACTGTTGCTATGGGCTGCTTGGGTATGGGAAGCAGTCACTGCGGAAAAAGCCGGCCGAACGGCGTCTTTGGGTGGATCAGGGACATTTGCATTCGGCAGCGATCGGCCCATTAAGGACGGTCTGCACAACCCGCTTTCCACGCGTTATTTTTCACATCCAGCACAGCCTCTGCGTTCAGATATTTTTTGGTGAGTTGATCGCCGTTTTTTTTCGCGCGCCGGAGCGCTTCAACCAGACATACGGACTTTATCGGCTCGGTGTTTCAAGCTTTGCGCAAAGCTCTACGCGCCATCCATGAATTGCCCAAAGCAAACAGCGTAGTGATCTGGGCGGTGTTCTTCATCAAACCACGATAGCGGGTCTTCATGTAACCGAACTGCCGCTTGAGGATGCGAAACGGGTGTTCGACCTTGGCTCGAATACCCGCCTTCAGGCGTTCGATCTGATCGTATATCGCGTCCACCGAATCACTCAGATCCAGTTTCCTGCGCTTTGCCGGTCGCATTGCAACATGCCAACGAACCGCGCCTGCCTCACAGCGCTTTTCGATACCCTGATATCCGGCGTCCGCGTACACGTCCGTTTCTTTACCATGTAGCAACGCCTGGGCTACGTTGATGTCGTGAACATTGGCCCCCGTTCCGATGACCGTATGGACCAGGCCCGACTCGGCGTCCACGCCGATATGCATCTTCATCCCGAAGTACCAGTTGCCACCTTTCGCGTTGATTGCATTTCCGGATCACGCGTGCCGGAGCCATTCTTTGTCGAACTGGGTGCGGCAATCAGAGTGGCGTCGACTGCCGATCCAGCCTTGAGCATCAGGCCTTTCTCCGTCAGGATGTCATTGACCAGCGCCAGCATTTGCACCGCCAGTCCGTGTGTTTCCAGCAGATGGCGGAACCGGAGAATCGTGCTTTCATCCGGCAAGCGAACCATCCCGCCGTCGAGACCCGCGAACTCGCGATACAGCGGAACGTCATAGAGTGCCTCTTCCATGGCAGGGTCTGACAGACCGAACCATTGCTGCATGAAATGAATCTGCAACATCGTTGCAATCGGGAACGGCGGCCGACCGGTATTGCCCGTGGGATAGTGCGGCTCAATCAACGCAATCAGCTTCAACCAGGGCACAACACGTCGCATCTCATCGAGAAATTCCCGTTTGCGAGTGCGCTTCGTTGACAGATCCAGACCAAGACCAAGTTGCGTCATCACACTGCTCCTCACCTAATTCGCTCTGTTTCCAGGATAGCTCAGCAGCAACGCAATGCCAGGACTTTTGCAGACCTTCCTTAAGTGTCATTCGCCCGTACCGCCGGTCGGACGTTCAGACGTCGGCTGCGCCCAGCAAAAGATCATTGATCTACGGAAGACGAACGCCGATTCGCCGCAACTGACCCAGACGCGCACTCGGCGCGTCGCGCCGAGATATGGGATGAGTGCCCAGACCCTGTCGTGCTCGAGCGGCTGTGGGAGATTCACAGGCTGCGCGCGACGACTCGGCGCGCCAACCAGATTCGCTGCTTTCTTGGGAAGGTCTGATGCTGCACGGTGCTGTCAACTGCTGGGAGTGCTCCCACTGTGAGTTCGATGCCGAGCCCTGTCTGACTGACGGGCCGACCTCGCGGCAACAAGCGGCAATCGACCAGGATCGTGCTGCGGCCGCGCGAGGGCTAGCGGCACGGCCGCGTGCTGGTTGCTGCGTTACCAATGGCGTAGACGCTGGAGCCCCTATCTTGAAAGAGCGGCATCTGATCGGGACTCTCATTAGCGATCGTCGCTATGCGGCTTGCGCAGGTCATTTGAAATACCTATGCGCTTGCTCGCCGCGCCGGCGTCCCCGCGGATGTTTCCGGGACTACGACCACCACGCACGCCACAGCCGTTGATCGTCCGCCTGAGTCAACACCTCTACTTGGCCCTTGATCCGCGAGATCGCCGCCAAGCGGCCAAGGGCCATGGGCGTGAATCCCTGAGCGTCGGCCTCGACGGCCGACCAAGCCGGGGAGGCGGCCCAGCCGGCTGCGGCGTCGCAGGTTACGTCGTAGATCCGGCCGTCGGCACCGACGGCAAGGAACCTGGCCGAGCCGGTCGAGGGGACCGTCGCGGCCAGGGTCGAGCCGGGCGCCAGCGTCGTCCCCGGCAGGTCGAGCGCCACCCACGGTGTCGGGATCTCCGTCTGATACGTCAGCGCCGTCAAATGCCCTTCGGGCGACGCGAACATGACCTGGCAAGTACCGTCACTGTCCGACGTCGCGATGACCTGGGCTACTGCCACCCCCGGCGGCGAGAGCAGTTCCCAAGCGGGGACCAAGAGCCGGCTCGAGTGGTCGATCGTCGTGCCCCATAGCTCTCCGTCGTCGGCCAGGACGAGGAGCCGATCCCCCGCCATGACCAGGTCCTGGCCCGCTTTGAGCGCAAACCCGACCACGTCGATCTTGCGCCAGGGGTCGGTCGAGAGGGGCCACCAATTGGGATGGGAGTAGATGTGACCGTCGGCGCCCACGACGAGGATCTCGATCCCGTACGGCCAGGAGGCTGACGGCAGGGCCGCGACCGGGCTGGTGGGCGCCACATCAATCGGGATCGCCGGCGACGACGGGTCGGGAAACCCGAGGGCGCCATCGGGCCGAATGAACACGTCAAGCGGCTGCCATCCCACGTGCCACCACTCGGGGGCGCTGGGCCAAGTCACGAACAGGCGACCGGCGCTTTGGACGATGACCCGCGGGCCGCCCGTCGAGGTGGTCGCGGCGGCTGCTTGCAACGGCGACGCCGTCAGATCGGGCCCGCCACTTCCGCCGGAAGGCAGTGCGAACCAGCCCAGTTCTTCGTTCCGGCACGACCGCAGGCGCCAGTGCCAGAGTGCGCCTGCGGCGTCGCGCCCAATCAGGTCGACGCCGTCTTGGTAGCTGGTGTCGAAGGTCGGCGGCTGGGCGATCGTCCACCAGTTGAGCGGCTTGTCGTCAGAGACCATGTCCCATGGCCGCCACTCCTCCAGCGGGATCGAGAACGGGAACGCGGGCGACTTTCGCTTCTCGTCAACGAACTCGAACGAGGAGAACGAGAGCGCGCAATCGCGCAGCGCCCGGTCGCCCATCAGGGCACGCAGGGTGAAGCTTATCTTCCAGTGGGGCTGATCGTTTCCGACGACGCTCGCGGCCGGGTGTTCGAGGGTGAGCGTCATGTCGGGCGCGCGGACGGCCGGGGCGTCGAGGAAGATCCATTCGGCGTCGTGGTCGGTGTTGTCGGCGACCGGCCCGGCGGCGACGACCTGGCCAAGCGTGCCCTGGACGCACCCCAACTGGACGTCGGCGGTGGCCACCGTCCACGTGTCCATGTTCTCGTCCCCGGTGCGCAGGAAGATGAGCAGGGCACGGACCGTGTTCCGGTCGTCGCTCGTCGCGGAGGGCGCAGGATCCTGTCGAACGGGCTGGGAGAACTCGCTGATGTCGTGCAGCAGCGTCTTCCCGTTGTAGTCGAGCACATATTCGCGCTGGCCCCACTCGACCCGCCCGCCGCGGACGAACGGGTTCTCGAAGCGTGGGTAACGATCGGTTTGGAAGGGTCCGCCGTCGAGCTGGAACTGGCCGCCGTCGCCATAGTCGACTGTCAGCCGACGGCTGGAGCCGTCAGGCTGGGGGATGTCGTACGAGCACTCCTGGTCGCCGTTGTCACTGATGTGGACCCGCGCCTGGCTGACGCGGTCTTTGAACGTCTGGTATTCGCCGAACTCCTGTTTGCTTCCGACCTGAAGGATCCAGATGTTCTTGCCGTCGACCGACCAGTCTCGATCGGCGAAGTAGTCGCGGGGAAGCGGATCGGGCCAGACACGTTGCTGGATCTCCAGATCGACCTCGACACCGGCGATCGCCTTCGCATTGGGCAGGTTCGCCTTGACCTGGGGATCGGTGGAGGCGTCCAGGATCGCGTTGGCGGCGTCCTTCCAGGCTTGCGCGGAGATGCCGTCGATATAGGTCGCTACGACGGCCTTGTCCACCGCGGCCTTCACCGCGTCGCGACCGGCGGAGCCCGAGTCGCCGTCCTCGATGTCGTCGAGCAGCTTCTTCAGGTTGCCCATGCCGTCGTCGAACGGCTGCCGCGCCACGGCGTCGAGCTTCTGCTTGTAGAAGTCGGACCCCTGGTCGAGCCACTGGGGGTGGTTGTTGGAGAAGACGCCGATGTAACCCTCGCCCGGCTCGGCCTGGCCCACGGCCGGATGGATGACCTTGCCGAATAGCCAGAACCCCTTCTTCCCGATGTGGCCGATGTCCAGCAACGGGAAGTCGGCGTTGTCGTAGGCCGAGGTTCGCCGCTCCTCCACGCTGTCGAAGCCGTCCTTCGGAAACCAGACGTGGGAACGGGTGTCGGACAGGAGCGTTTGGATCTCATGGAAGTCGTAAATGATGATCGAGGCCGAGTCGTGCTGGACCACCATCGGCAGTGCCCAGTAGCCGGTCCACCAGCCGGGGCCGTCCTCGTCGTTGGCGATTTGTTTTTTCCCCTTGAGCGCCGCCTCATTCGCGATCACGGCCGCGGCCGCGCCGGCGACGGCCAGTCCAGCGATCAGGACGGCGCCGGCCCCGCCCGTCACTACGCTCAGGCCCACGGCAATGGCCGCGCCCAGCAGGCTGCCGCCGATCGCGGCGGTGAGGTCCGAGATGTTCACGTCGTCGAACGCGCCTGTCGTGAACACGCTCAGAGCGGGATGGATTGACGCCTGGTGTACGCACGACTGGAAGTTGAACTGGCCGGCCCGCCAGTTCTGGATGCTGGAGAGCATCACATCCGGCGTCCGGAACGTCAGGATGTTGGCGCGGGTGCGGGTCGAGCCTTCGAGCAGCACCGACAGGTCATCGCCGGCCGCCTCTTCCAGGTCGTTGCCGAAGAGATCGTCCTCGAAGAACCCGATCGCCGCGCCGGCCACCGTGCCCACCGGGCCTGCGAAGCTGCCGATCAGCCCGCCGATCAGGCCGTGCTTCGTCTTCTCGTAGGCCGCCACCAGCTTGATGAGCCCGGGCAGGGCCGTGCCGAAGATGCCGGTATTCTGCAGACCGTACTTGTTCACGGCGTTGAACGTACCGCGAACCACCTGGTGGTTGAACCAGGCCGAGGTGCCCCACCAGAAGACGATGTCGTTCTCGGCGGCACCGTAGCCGGTGTGGGTTCGGGCGATCTCGTCGTTGACCTGCTGCATGAACGCAAAGAACCGCTGTCGCTTTGGCAGGTAGCCGAGCCAAACCGAGTCGCGCTGGTCGGTCTTTTGGGAGTAGCCGATTCCGTACTTGGGCGCCTCCTCGAAGGTAATCGAGACCCGCGACCGGTCGGTCCACCGCCCGGGCGGTCGTGAGCCGATCTCGAGGAGTACGTCCGGGACCTGGTAGGTGGACGTGGCCAAGGCCATGCCGATCTGGCTGTCCACGTCACCGAAAATGCCGCGCGGGCCCCATGCGATCTCCACCGCGTCGCACAACGCGTTGTCCCAGCCGGAGCTATGCGACTTGAACTGCGAGCGGCCGCCGGCGGCGCCCATCGTTCCTTTGTGCAGGTATCGCGCCACGTCGAAGAGCAGCAGATCCACCGCCATCCGGGCCTTCTCACGCACCTCCTGGTCAAGCGCGAAGTCTGCCAGATTCAGGATCGACCAGAGGTGCTCGCGGTAGTAGCCCGACGAGTTGAACTCGGTCCAGCCAAACATCAACCGGTTATTGAGCCAGCGAAGCACCCGGGCACGCCCCCGTTCCTTGCGCTGCTGGCCGGTGAGAATCCCTTGCTTCGGATCGCCGAGGAACTCCTTCGCTGGCTGGAACTGGTCTTGCTCCCAGAGCTGCCCGGCCAGGTACTCCGACGAGGCGAACATGATGTAGTGGTTTTCGGACCAGTACTCCATGTCGCTGGTGATTTCGTCGTCCTTGGCGATCCCCGTGTCGCCGCGGGCCTTCTGGAGCTCCGAGTTGTCCGAGGGGCGGAATGGCTCGTCCATCCAGAACTTGAATGCACGCACCCCCTGACGCACGACCTCCTGTGCCAGCGGCGAGAACGTGGGAGGCGCCACCCGGGGATGCACTGCCGCCTCCTCCAGGATCACCCGCAGCTTCGCCTGGGCGACCTGGAGCCGGCGGGCGAGGGTGGCGTCGTTCTTGAGCGCGTCATCGTTCGCCTTCTGGGCGAAGAAGGCGTCGAACTCGGCACCCGGCGGCTGCCGTCGCCGCCAGGCGAGATCGGCGTCGGCGCCCAGCCCAGCAGGAAGGGTGCCAAGCTGGTAGATCACGCGCAGGATCGAGCAGAGGCCCATGTCGGAGTTGGCCTTGCTCACATAGACTTCGCCGAGCGAGCCCTTGAACACGCCGCACCAGTACCCGACCCCCGGCGAGAAGGGAAACCTGTCTGCCGCGCCCATCGGATAGCCGTTGGTCTCGATCTGGATGACGTCATACTTGAACGTGGTCGACTTGCCGTCCGCGGTCGGTATCGAGGTGAACATCCGCGCCTTTAGGGCGTCGGCTACATCGCGCGCCGGGGCGACGTCCATGAGGAACTTGATCCAGTCGCGGTAGGCGTCTCCCTCGGTCGGGTCGCCTGGCACTGGGACGCCGGCGACGCCGCCCACGGCGATCGCCAGTTCTGACTCGTAGGCGGCGATGAACAGCTCCAGGTTCTCGATCCACTTGTCCACCGGCCGGGTATCGACGTTCTTCCCGTTGTAGAGCTCGGGGATGAGCCAAGGCCTTGTCTCGGCGAGTTTCGCTCGGCTGACTGCGCGGCCCATGGACCCGTAGTCCACGCCCGGCCCGAAGCGGGCGAACGTGACGAGGTCGGGGTCGAGGTCGCCCGCGGGGCCCGAGATCGACGCGAACCGGCTCTTCTCGAACTTCACTTTCAGGTCGGTCGCGGCCGCCGCGAGTCGTGTCCCCGCCTTGTAGCCGAGCCAGTTGTCGATGTCGCCAATGAGCGTCGAGGAGAAGGCGTTGCGGCGGGTGTGTTCGTCGGCAGTCCAGACCGCCTCCTGGCTGTCGAGGTAGACCGGCCCGAGATCCTTCAACGTCCCGAACTGACCGGCAGGGAAGCCCCAGGAGTAGAGGTGCTCTGAGATGAGCTCGATGCGGCGGTCGGGGAACGGATCGCCCGGGGCCACCTGAGGTCCGGGCGTCGCAATGTCGCGGAAGCTCTGGGTGTTCAGGCCGCGAAGCTGACACTCGTAGAACCACGTCCGGCGCTTCTCCAGCTCGGCCCGGAGATCGACCGTCCCCGGGTCGTGCGGATCACTCATGGCAGGTTCAGGGATTTGGCGGTGGCGCGGGCAGCCATTCGGGCAGCACGGCATCGTCCTTGAGCATCACAAGTGTGGTCGGCAGCTTGACCTCCCACTCCTCGACCAGGACCTGGTCGCCTGGCGCATCGTTGCGTGCCTTGATCTCTTCAATGATCGAGACGTAGTAGTCGCTGAACATGTCGGGCATCTCCTCGCCCATCCACACGTCACCGGTCTCCTGGAAGTGGGCGAGGGCCGCCTCGAACCCCGGCCGTACGGGCACGACCACGCGCGCGGCGCCGGCCTTGAGGAAGGCCTCGAACTGCGGGTCGGCGTCCTGGATCAGGATCAGGTCCCCCCAGCGCCCAGGGCGGCCCCAGAAGTAGGGGTAGTACGTGTACATGATGTTGGGCCACTCGAAGGCTCGCTCGAAGAACGCGACCATTGCTCCCCAGTCGCGCACGGCCGTCGGGTCCGGTGGAATCGCCTCGGGGTTGGGCGTTAGGTGGTAGGCCTGCCAGAAGTGCTCGCCGAGGATCAGGAAGAGAAACGCCTTCTTAAGTTCCTCCTCCTCGATCGACGGGTCGTGCGCGAAGTTCTGGGCCAGCGCCATCTGTCTGCGCACTGCGGCCTGGTAGCTCGCGAGCTTGTCCTGGAAGGCGGCAAGCTGGCGCTGATAGCCGGAGGTGATCGTCGCGTGCGTCTTGAGTTGCCATTGCTCGTATGCCTTGTCCGTGCGCTGACACTTGATGCCAATGGCGTAGTTGAGCTGAATCACGTTCAGGAGCGAGTTCATCGTGACCGGGACGACCCCGGTCTCACCGTTCATCGCGAAGCCGACGTTCAGCGCGTCGTTTAGGCTGTACCGGATGAATGTGTTCTCGCCAATGAAGAACTCCAGTATCCGATCGGTGCCGGGTGCGCTGACGGCCACGTTGGTGCGCTGGATGTAACCGCTGACGGCTTTGTAGGTGTCGGGGATCGGGATCTGGAATGCGTTGTAGTAGACGCGGAAAAAGTTGCCCCCGAACGCGGCGACTGTGCCCGTGACGTCCTTGGCCTCCTGGTACGACACGGTCTGGAGGAAGTCGTCGGGTGGCGGCGAGACCGAGCCCGTCACGCCGTAGAGGGTTGCGTAGTCCTGGTAGTTCGAGGCGTTCAGGCCCCACGGCTCGAGCGTGAAGTCGGGCGGCTTGGTGAGCTGAAAGCTCTCGGGTTGCACGGCGTTCTTGAGCGCATCGAGCAGGAACGAGGCGGGCTCGGGCACGACCACGTCGTAGAGCAGCCGCTTGCCGTAGTTGTAGATACCCGTGTTGTATCGTTTGTCCACCCACTGGTAGATCCCGCGGACCTTCGCGTTGCCCTTGCGGTTGTCCAACTCGTGCATGGCCTCTTCGGTAAAGGTCTTGCGCTCTCTCTGCACGCGCTGCTGCTTGACCATCTGAGTGACGGTATTGACCGCCCGGTCTGTGACCGACTTCGCGTAACTCGTCTTGCTGTTCTCGACGAGCTTGCCGTAGTCGGTCGAGGTCGTCTGGTCCTGCACCGAAGTCGTCTGTTGGCTCGCCTCCTTCTGTGCCTCGCTGGAGAGGTCGTTGCGGGTGGTCGATTGCTGGTCCCGTTCGTCGACCTGGCTGGTATCGGTCTCGTCGGTGATGGTCAGTTCGTTGACCTCCTCCCGGCGGGTAGAACGCCGCAGCAACTCGCCCTCCAGGACATTCTCGATGTGCGAGACCTCGCCCGCCTCGTAGCCGATGAGCTGCTGGCGCACGACCAGGAGGTCTCCGACGCCAATGGGGCGGATGATCGGCGGCCGCGGCGCGGGCTGCGGCGGCCCGGCGAGCATGGGTAGCGACGACGGGGCCGTTGTAGGCTGGATGGCAAAGAGGTGCGCGCCAACGCGGAAGACCGGCACCGGGGCGGGAATCTGCACTGGCGCGAGTTGGCGGGATACGTCGCGCCAGCGCAGTCGGATCGCGGCCACGACGTCGGGCACCGGCGCGGTAGCCGGGTCGATGGACGCCTGGCTGAGCACCCGGAGCACGTCGGGTCCGAGGCGATCAAGCGCGGCCGGGCTCACGACGAGGGCGGCTGGCACGGCGGCGTTCGCGTGGCCTGTAAAAGCCCCATTCTCGCGAGCGACCGGGGCGTGGCCGGGTGGCTCGGACGCCGGGCCCGCCGGAGGTGCCGTCGCTGCCTGCTGCGTGGTCGGCCCGCTGACCGGCACGGGCACCATGCGCAGTTCGAGCGGGGAAAGCCCCATGAGAGTCTCATACGCCGTTTGCAGGGACCGCTGCTCCGTCAAAAGCGCCGCATTCCCCCCATCCGCCGGCGTGGTCTGCGCGGGAGGCGGGTTGGGATCCGGGCTGGGCTTCAGTCCGTCCACGAGCGCCTGGGGGATCCGCACCGGTCGGCTGAATGCCGCCCGGATCCCCTTGGCCGAGAAGTCCGTGACTCTGCCGGCCGCCAGGTCGGCGACGTACGCCGCGGCGCGGCGCATTTGGAGCAGGTCGTTGGCGTTCACCCGGTCGAACCCCGAGACGAGCTTGACGCAGACCAGCGTGTCGTCGAGCAGCCCCGTATCGGACTGGAATGGCCCTGAGGCTGCCAGCGCGGCAGCCGGGCTGCCGAAGGCCTGCTGCACTGCGGACTCGATCGAGCTTTGGTCGGGGTTTGGGGGCGCGAGTAGCGCAGTCCGCAGCTTCCGCAGTGCCGGGCCGAGCTGGAACGGATCGGCGACCGGCGAGGAGAACTTTCCTTGGAGGAATTCCCCGGCGATCGAGCGGAGCCGCTCCGGTGGCGCTTGGTCGGCCAGCGCCCTCGTCAGGAGTTGCTGGAGACCCGACTCGCGGGCGACGTTGATCGCGTCGGTCGCCGCAGGCACGACGAACGCCTGCTGGATGTAGCGGAAGAGTTCGGCCATGGCCCGTGAAGTTCAAGAGTTGCTGGAAATCCGAAGTGGGTTGCAATCCTTCGGATTGAGAGTTCGGCGGCGTTCGATCAGTCGTCTGGGAGGAGCACCCCTTCTCGAGAAAGGCCTTACCAAATGACGTCACGACCGGCTCGCCTCGCCCGAACAAGTATTCATACGGGGAGACAGGATGCTTCTCGATGGTAGTCGAGTGCGCCTCAAAGGCAATTAGTAAGGATGGGGCCAATGTGCAGCGGCGCACGTTCTATTGGCACGCCATCCTCCCTCACGGATTCGAGGCAACGATGCTTGAAAAATGCTAGTGCACTAAACTCTTTGTAGCATTCGTAAATCGCACGCGTAATCCCGAGCTTGTAGCAATTCGAGTGACAACGTCTGCAGCCAGCAAGGCCGGAAAAAGCGATGTGGCACTCAGTTTCTTTAGCTTTGCTGTCGAAGGTTGGCCGGGCTACCGACAGCCTAGTTGACCTAAAGGCCGATAATGGCGTCACTCTGTCTGCCCGGAGAGCGATCAAGCAGGGTAAGTCGCAAACAACTACGTTTCTTAACCGCACAATTATTTCGCACTTCTATACATCGAGCTTGATAAGAAAAAAATTTGCAAAACAACATGTTTCCATGTCGACCAGCGTACCACCAGTTTTTTCCCGAATCTTGAAGTCCCACTCTAGGATGTCGGTGGATGCATTTCAAGGATATCGGTCATGAAAAAATTTGGTCCATTGAGGCGCTTCGTTAATTCTGTGAGGCATCTTGTCACCGCGCGTGATCAGGCTGAAACGCTTATGCCAACGACTGCTTGGAGAACGACGATTCGCGACTAATGGAAAAAATGAAAATCGGTTGATCTCTGCGCCGGGATGGTGTTCCGTACTTTCGGCCAGACTTGGTACTTCTGGCGGGATGAAAAAACGCAGACCCTACCGAGCGGATGTATCGGATGAAGAGTGATACTTCGCTGCTCCGTACCTGACATTGATGAATCAGGACGCGCCTCAGCGTCGCTACGAAGTGCGCGAGATGCTCAATGCCTTGCGCTGGATTGTCCGCGCGGGTGCGCCGTGGCGTCTGCTGCCCAATGACTTTTCGCCTTAGGGCAACGCTGAATAAGTACCTGATTTTCGCAAATGCCCACGTAGCGACAAGGCTTTGCGGGGAGCGAAAAGGACTTAATCAGCGTAGCCTTAGGAGGCGGTCTACCAGCAGGCGCAGCGCTGGATTCAATAAACCATTCCACTGCTGGCCGTACTATTGTCTAGATGCCATCGACGTGGCCGACCACCTGTCACCGAGTAACGCTCGGAGTGACGGCTCCGCGCTAATACCTGCCTATGGAACTGTGATGGCTCATCCGGCGTTCATTGTGTTGCATCGACCGGTTGAATCCGCCGTCGAGTCCTGCCGGCCGCGTCAGGCAGCAGGCGATCGTATATCCATTTGTCGGCGCCTTCATCAGGGAATCCGTTAACCTGCGGACGGGACACCCTCGAACAAGACGCTTCAGCGCGAGCCGAGAAATTCAGGAGTACGGAGCCACCTCAGGGTAAATCGGACAACGCGCAGAACTTTGCGCCCCCGATCTTTACTTTCTCCAAACACCATTCTACGGTGAATGGGGAGCAATCCGAGCAGTGGGCGTCGTTCCTCTTGCTCCGCGCCATTGCGGCCAACTGATTCAGTCTGGCTCGGCGGCGCACGGCTGCCGAACTCGCGCAGAGCAGCGATTAGTGCCTCTCTTTGCTTTTCGTTCATAGGACAGGTTCTTCAAGTGTGCCCGCCCGTCCGAAAACGATGGAATCCTTAGTCGCACGATGGAGGTCGGGATGGCTGAGACGAACGGCATACCGAAAGTCGGCCTTGCACTCCAGGGCGGAGGCGCGCACGCGGCGTTCACATGGGGCGTACTTGACCGCCTGCTAGACGAAGTCGACAAGGGTGAACTGTCGATTGTCGCGATCAGTGGTACGAGTGGCGGAGCACTAAACGGCGCGGCATGCGCATACGGATTGCACGATAGTGTGCCAGAGGCAAAACGGGCGCTCGATCAGTTGTGGACGCTGGTCGGCGAGGCTTCTCCATGGCACTCGTTTTATAACTTTCCCAACGACGTCCTGAAGAAGCCTCCCGAACGCTGGAACGTTGACTCCAATCTTATGGTGATCTGGCAAGGCATGCTCCAGCAAGTCAGCTCACCATACGCGACACCATGGTTGAGCAATTCGATCGGTTCGATCATGGAAAAGGTCATTCCCGATTTTGACGTCATCAATCAGAAAGTGCCAAGGGCTGGTGTTCCTAAACTCTTCGTGGCGGCGACTGATATCAACCTGACCGCGTTGCGCATCTTCGGACCCGGCGATCACTCCGAAAAAGCGCTGATGGCATCCACCTGCTACCCAACCCTTTACGAGGCAGTAGAGATAGACGGCCGTTTTTACTGGGACGGCGGGTACATGGCAAATCCGCCACTGAATCCGCTGGTCGATGACGTCGACGACATCTTAAGTGTCCTTATCGATCCGCTTTTCGTTGAGAATGGACCTCCGCACCTTCCTAGGCAAATAGTCAACCGGATCAACGAACTAAGCTTCGGTGCGTCGTGGGTGACGGAAGTCAGTCAGATTGAGCTGATCAACGAACTCCTCGATGAAAACGCCAATCTCATGCACCGTGGAAAACCATACAAGAAAAAGCGCTTTCACGTGATCCGGGCAGACGGCTTCATGGACAAGGTCGGCGCCTCGTCGAAAAGCACGCCCTGCATGGAGTTTTTTTGCGCCTTGCGAGACGCGGGATGGGCCGCTGCAGAGTCATGGGTTCGCGATTGCCTTCCGAGGGTCGGCAAGGCCACCACCTTCGAGCTCAAAGAGATCGTGAAAAAGCGGACCGAAGGGACAGACGAAGCAATTCATACCGTTCATCAGGCAGAGCGCCTAAGAATGCACTAACCGTTGCGCCGCGTCACGCCCGGAGGCGACATGGCGCGACGTTTGAGTTGCATATCGGGCCCAAATCGGCCAGGAAGCGTCATTCGCCCGTCGCGTCGCTCGGACGTTCAGACGTCGGCTCCGCCCAGTAAACGGCCGTTCGATTGGCGAAGACGAATGTTGCTTCATCGGCCATTGCGGACGTTGGAGAGGACTGGGTCCTACGTCGGCAGTGGGACGGATTGCCGACGGTGGCGACATCGGGCAGCCGGGCGGCAGCTTCCTGCATCAGCGAACTCACACTTTCGACCCACATCCGCCGTTCGACCAACCACGGCTCCACCGGCAGCTTCCAACGCCCAAACGGCCATTCGGTCGTTCATATTGACTGGCTGGTACTTGTCCGTGTCTCTAATTGGCTTGTCCAACTTGCCGGCGATTCTCGTAGGCAGGCTCGCCGTTGCTGCACTAAACCTCGTCACTGGCACGCGTTGTCGTGTCTCGACAGGAGAGCAAGTCGGTTAACGGCGGCGGTTGCTCTATGCGACCCACGGCGTGGGCGTGTGCTCGCTAAGAACGTCCTCGATTTCCCCGCAGACATCGTTTGAATGGCGCGACGGTGTCCTGCCATAAAGGTATCGGACCACCACCGTCGTTGGCTGAGAATGCGCACGCAGGTTCAGTAACCCAAGATGACGTCATCACTTGAGGCTATCAAGGTCCAATGCGTCGGCGATCGCCTGCATGCCAGCGTCGTTCGGATGCAGGTTGTCACCACTGTTAAAAGCCGGCAGGAAGGAGGCTGGGTCAGCGGGATTGCTCACGGCGCGAGCCTGGTCCAGCACGGCATCGCAGCCGCTCGACGGGCTCAGCACAAACGCGTTGATCGCTTCCCGTGTAGCTTCGATCGCGGGTGTCCAGAACGGCGTGCCGCGAAACGGCGTCAGCGTAGAGCAGATAACCTTGACGTCGACCACATGCGCGCGGGCGATCAACTTTTGAAACGCGGCGATCAGATCCTGCGCGCTGGCTGGTGCCTCGGTGTTGAGGTTGTTGACGGCATCGTCGGAGACGATAGTCCACTTCACTCCCGGCTGGGCCAACGCGTCGCGACTGAAGCGATTGAGGCCCGCTTCGCCCCAGCCATCGGTCAAAAAGTTATTGCCACTGATTCCCTCGTTCAGTACACCGACCGCCATGCCGGCGTCGAACAGGCGCACGGCAAGATCGTTCGGCCAGCGGCGATTAGCGTTGCTGCTGGATGCAGACCCCTCGGTGATCGACGCGCCGAATGCCACCACCGCGCCCGTTGCCTTGGCGTTTTGGACATCGACGTTCGTCAAAAAATAGTATGCCTGACCGGCAGGGTTAGGGGTGAAGCCGGTGAAGCTCGGATCGGCACCGACGTTGCCCGGCGCGACGTAGACGTCCTGTAGCGAGCCGTCGTGGCCAGTCGAATGCGGTGGCGTTCCGCCGGGCAGATACAGGCTGACGGCAATATCCGCGAGTGACGGCACGTCGAAGGGAACAGGGTCGCTTGCGATTGACGCACCTGCGGGCAGTGTCACGCTTTGTTGGCCTCCGAACGTCACCGTTCTCGTGCTGCTGGCGACCGTAATGGGACCGCTGTCACGCAGGGCAACATAAACGTTGCCGATCACGACTGCCTCGCTCCCGTAAAGGTTCGACAACTGCACACGCACGGCAGAACCGCCAATGCTGGTGTGTACGATCTGGCGCACAGTCTCGTTGTTAAACCCCGGTGCATCAGTGACCCATGGTGCGACAGCCCAGGTACCGGTCCACGCGATCGATGCCGTGCCATTAGACATTCCTCCGGAACTACTCCCCGATGTTCCGCCAGAACCACTCGCCGATGTTCCGCCGGAGCCAGCTCCCCCACTCGCGCCGGCTCCGCCCGCGCCGCCACCACCACCACAGGAAAGACAGACCGCCGCCAAAAGCGCGATCAGCGCGCGCCGAGGCCACGCGCTAGTGCTATCGGCCAAACCTTGCAATCGGTTCATGAGTGCCTCTCAAAGCGGTCTGGAGGACCGCAAGAACGTCAACCTATGCTTGAACAAACACTTCGACGAAACGTGCACTTTTTATACCCACGAGTCTCCTTGCGTCGGACAATCACACCGATAAACACGCCAGCTACGATCAGCTTGCGGACGTCCATTGTCCGGGGCGGAGCCGACGTTCTAATGTCAGCTTGAGAGAAAGGTCGAACGGCAGAAGATGGCCGATTGCGCCAGTTCAGCGAACTCTCTCCAGAGGGGGCATTGGAGTCGTCATCGGCAATTTTCCTGCAGGTTGGGTCAATGCGTACTTCCGGCCAACATCTGACGTTGGCCGGCAGGGAAGCCGAGCCCGTCAGACGTCTCATTTGCCTCCGCGAGCAGCCCTTCGCAGCCTCAAGGCTCGGACCACGAGCAAGGTCCAATTGACCTGATTTTCGCGCCGCCATTTTTCGCCAAAACGGCCTGTCACGGATCGGCCTAATCGAGCCGGGGATGATCGGCATAATGAGGCCACTCAGAATGGCCCCGAAACGCGATTTCGAAGGGACTCAAGAATGCGGTTTTTTGCCGGATTTTGCAACGAGGTTTTCGCTGTTTTCCGGCATGGGTTTAGGCTTGCGGAAGCTCTCGCCCTCGATGACGACGCGATAGGCGCCGTGGCGTAGACGGTCGAGCGTGGCGGCGCCAAGGACACGGTTGTCGGGGAAGGCGTCGCCCCATTCGCTGAAGTCGAGATTTGACGTCAGGATTGACGCCGCACGTTCGTACCTGGCGGCGACCAGATCGTGGATGTCTTCGTCGTGTGGTGCGCGCAGCGGTTTGATGGCGAAGTCATCGACGATCAGCAGCGGCACACGCACGAACTGCTGGAACTTGCGTTCATACAGACCGGTGGCACGGGCTGCGTGCAGCTTCTTGAGCAGATCGGTCTGGGAGATGAACAGCACGTCGCGTCCTTGACGGGCTGCGCAGTGGCCCAGAGCCTGGGCTAAATGGCTCTTGCCGACGCCTGTCTGGCCGGCCATCAGAATGCAGACCTTCTCGTCGATGTAGCGGCCCGTGGCGAGATCGTGGATGTGAGCGCGGTTGAGTCCGGGCAGCAGATCGAAGTTGAAGGTCTCAAGGGTCTTGCCCAGTGAGAAGCCAGCGCGTGCAAGCCGCGCGCCGAGCTTCTTCTGGTCGCGGCGCGCAACCTCGTCGTGCAGCAGCATGGCGAGGAACTCGGTGTAAGCGAGCTGTCCGTCGATGGCCTGGCGGTTACGCTGCTCGAGCGAGTCGAGCACGCCGGACAAGCGCAGTTGCTTGAGGATCGTGTTCAGTTCGGGACTCGGGTTCATGGGTGGTCAATGGAGCAGAATGGAATGGAGATCACGGCCGAAGCGGCCGCCGTTGGCATAGGTGTCGGCAGGCGTCGGCGTTTGCACCGATGCCGGCGCGGGCTGGCTGTCGAGCCCCTTGTCGAGGATGGTTTTGACGGTGCGGTACTTCGGACTCGCGAACACAAGGGCCCGCTCGCAGGCGGCGTCAAGACGCGCGTCGCCATACTTCTCGCGCATGCGCACGATGCCCTGTGCGCCGCGCAGGTTCACCAGCACCTTGTCGTTGAACAGCGCGAGGATCACCGCGTGGCAGGCCGGACCGATTTCCTTCGCGCGCGCCATGCACCACTGCGGATCGTGTTCGAGCCAGGCCTGTGCCTCTGGCGGCTGGTGATCGCGTACCGTCTGGCGATCGCCGGGCTTGCGCAACCGCGGATGGGTCGCGACGAGTTGGTGCCGGTGGAATAGTTGCACGACGGTGTCGGTGGCTTTGAGCCACAGTTCCTTGCCGACCAGCGTGAACGGCACCGAGTACAGCACCTTCTTGTAGACGACGTGCCCGTCCGTATGGACCTTGACTTCGCTCCAGACGGCCAGCACCGGCGGCACGTCAGGCAGCGTGGTGAGCAGCGGCTTCTCGACGGCGAAGCGCGCGAGCGGCTGTTCACGGGTCGTGCCGTGCTCGCGCGTGCCCGCCTGTTGCATCACCCAGTCGCGCAGTTGCCGGTTGGCGTCAGTCAGATCGCGGAATTCGCGCAGCGGCACAAAGGATTTCTTGACGTATTTCACGCCCGATTTAACGATTCCTTTTTTCTGCGGGTCATGCGGCGGACAGGCGTCGATCCGGAATCCGTATCCCTCGGCAAGCGAGGCGTACGAACGCTGGACCTCGGGGCTGTACATGCAGGCTTTGGTGATCGCGCACTTTGCGTTGTCGATGATCACGCGGCCTGGACAGCCGCCCAGCCATTCGAAGGCACGCCGGTGACAGGCCAGCCAGGTTTCGACTGTCTGGTCCAGCACGATCTCGGCGTACTGATGCCGCGACCACGCCAACGTCATCACGAAGATCCACGTCTTGAGCGGAATACCAGACTCGTGCGTGAGCACCGGCCCGGCGCCGAAGTCGACCTGCACAGCATCGGCCGGGGCAAACTCAAGGATCGTCGTCGCCCTGACGCCGCGCTCGGCCTTCAGATTCAGCAGCATACGGCGCACCGCCGAATAGCTGCCCGCGTAGCCGTGGTTGCGTTTGAGCGCGTTGTGAATCGTCGTGCCCTGCACGTCGGCGTCGAACCAGCCTCGTACCAGATCGCGGAATGGCTCGAGCGTGGAAATGCGGCTGCGTGGCACCTTGGGGTCGCGCCCAAAGATGCCGGCCAGCTCAGCGTCATCCGGCAAGGGCCGCCCGGGATCAAGCCAGCCGTGAGCGAGCGCGACCTGCCGTACGGTCTTCAGCTTCCCGCGTCCCATCAGGTGCGCGCCGGCAATGTCGCGGTCGGAATCGCCCTGACGCATGCGCGCCAGAACCTGTCGATACTCAAACACTTCGAACCTCCTGTTACTCATCGGCCCTCCGGGCAAAGACGCCGAAGGTACCGGGTTACGGAAATTCGAAATGCGTTTCGGGCTAGCACCCGGCGTGACAACGAGCCTGCAGCGTGGCTCGATTACGCCGATCCTGAGGTGGCTCCAATACGCCGATCATCGAGTGGCCCGACTGCGCCGATCATGCACTGGCTCGATTACGCCGATCCCGGAATGGCCCGATTACGCCGATCCGTGACACGGCCCGAACATTCCTCATACCGCACGGCATGTGGAACGTCATACCACTTTAAAAACATATGTCGCACCCCGGCTCACCACGAAACGAGACGCGTTGTTCGGATCGCTGAATGGGCTCCGCGCACAACCTCCTGTTGTTTCAAGTTTTGCGCAGCAGCCGTAGATTCTGCGGAGCCCCCAGCCCACGCAAAAAACCCGGCCGCTGGCTGCGTTTGCTACTGACTCAGGCCTGCGCGCACCCCGTTCGGACCCAGGTGCAATAGGGATTGATCACGGGAAGGGCAAGACCAGTTTGCTGCGTCATTGACGTTGCCTGATCCCGAGTAGGCAGCCTTTGCGGGGAAAGGACAAAGGGGCATTGTCCTTTGAACGCTCGCAGCCGGGTCATCGTTCGCATACTTGGTCGCCAGAATGCTGTCGGGCGCTTTTCCGCCCTCCACCCATTGATCGAGGGCGGTAAGCGCGTCAAAGCTGTTTGGACCAGAGCCGCCTACGCAGTGCTGCATCTCCGGTACGGGGAAAAACCGAACGGTCTTCTTCAAATTTTCGTACCCCCCGTTTACACCTGCAAGACTCTTGTAGATTTCGACCTTATCGAAAGGGTTCAAGACAGCATCAGCGAAGCCATCGTAGATGATTAGCTTCCTTCCCTTACCAATGAAGCTGGCGAGTTGAGACGGATTCGTCAGCGATCCACCTTTTACTGCGGAGAACAATTGTTGGCTGACAGCAGAGTTGACTACGTTCCCATTGATGAAAGCAGGGTCAGTCATATTGAAGGTCGGCTGATGGAAGCCCAACATCGCTACAACCCCATAGGCGAGTTGCCAATCCACCGGCTGGGTTGTTATGGAACCGCCCGACCAGGGGAGATAGCCGTTCGCATTCGCAACAACCAGATCGTTCACGGTGTGCGCGCCAAGTCCCAGAATGTTGGAGCTTGGTCCGTTGGAACTTGGCGAGATTACGTTTAAGCCGGACACCGAACCGCCGTGAGCAATGACATTTCCTGCGTCGTCTTTCACCGCTGTGAAATAGTCGTTGAGAGCCGCTGCTTGGGCTGCGGTTAATGTTCCATCGTTGACAAGGGACGTCGCATCGAAGTTACATGCCGACGGGTTTTGAATGAGCCCATCGCTTACCCCGTCAGCCGCGTCGCATTGCTTGAGAATCGCGGCGTTGATGGCGTCAAACTTGTCGTTGGGAATCGGCGCTGCCAGGAAAGACTTGAAATTGCGAACATTCCAGATACTTGTTGCCGCCTGGCTACTGTATGCATTTCCCGCTACGATCCCGTCGTAGTCGTCTGGATAGACGCTTGCCGCCATCAGTCCTTCTCGCCCCCCGCCAGAACAGCCCTGCATGTAGGAGAAACGTTCGTGCGACCCATAATACCCGCGAACGATCTGCTTCGCGGCGACACTCACTTGGTGATTCGCCCGATAGAAATAGTCCGTGACAGTTGCGTCGTTACGCGTTCCGTCAGACGAGACCGCAAAACTGCTGTCGAGGTTACCGACGAAGCCAGCGCCGTTACCCAGGTGGCCCGCGTCGCCAGCCGCAGTGGCGTAACCCTTGGTCAACTGTTCAGCCGATGCTGGCTGGACATTTCCGTCGAAACCGGCATTACCGTTGAAGAGAAATTTCTGATTCCAGTTTGCAGGGAGATAGACCGCGAAATTCGCATGCCCTTGAGGACCGCCATCTCCTTCCGTCACGACACTGCCCGTAACTTGACAATGTGCGGGCAGTGCGCCGGACGCAGGAATCTCCGTAGCCGCAGTTATTGTAACGTTGGAGACGTTGAGCGCCGAAATGCTCTTCGCGGTACAGGTCTGCGCGGTCACTGATGGAGGCTCTAAATCATCATCACCGCCGTGACATCCGCTTAGCGCCGTGGCGATAAAGGAAAAGGACGCTATTTGTGTCAGGACGCCGAGCGGGCGTCGCCAGTTCGCACGATGATTTGAGCATTTCATATGCATGTCTCCTGGTTGTGAGCGGTCAGTGCCGCTTCAGGCATTAGGAGACAAAGCGTCGTTAGTTATCTCTCAAAAACTTGCGGATTGGCACAATCTTGCTGTTGATATCGTCGTGGTAAACACCGACCGAAGGTGTAAGTTTCTAGTCAGATCATCAGCGTTGAATGCGAACATGGACACCTCGAAATTGCGGCGCTTCAACGTTGAGACCGGAGAGACCGAAGCATTCCAGTCTCAACGGCGGACATTGTGCAGTCCCGGCGCGTGGAATGGAATCGTCTTTGAACGCTGGCAGCATGCAGGCAAAGCGGAGGCATTGGATGAAACCATACTGCACGATCACGTCATAGCACTGAACCTCGGACAAGCAGCGGACTACGAGATCGCCTGGGAAGGAAATCCAATGCTGCGTCGGCGCTGCAACGGTGGGCAGTTTGCCCTGTTTCCGGCCCAGTTGCCGTATCGTGCTGTGAGGTACAGCGAGTGGGATGGAATTATCGTTGGAATCAACCGAACGTTGTTTGATGCTGCGATCCTTGGCTCCACGTCATTGGATCGGCTCCAACTAAGACCCTGTATTGCGGCCACAGATGGGCTCATACACCATCTTGTCCTCGCACTTCTCCAGGATGCAGTTGCCGACTGTCCCCAAGGCCCCGCATACGGCGAAAATCTCATCCTGACGCTTGCCGCGCAACTCTGCCGTGGGTTCGGCCAAGTCGATATTGAGCCGACTGCTCCAGCCCTCGGCATAACGCAGCTTCGGTCGGTACAAGATTATGTCGAAAGTAATCTTGAGCGCGCTATCCACCTTCAGGAGCTTGCGGAAATAACCGGCATGAGCCTGTATTGCTTTGCGCGCGCATTCAAGGCTGCCACGACATTCTCGCCCCACAAATACATCACACAAAGACGCCTAACGACCGCGAAGCGGCTCCTCGCTACGTCGAAGCTATCGCTGGTTGAGATTTCCCTGCGGTGCGGATTCAGCAGCCAGAGCCATTTCGGAAATTCATTCGCGCAGGAGGTGAAGCTTACCCCAGGCCAATACCGAAAATTGGCGAAAAACGGATAAAGAGATAACTGCTTCACCGGCTGCACCACACGAGCGAGTGTCCACACAGGGCGGCTCGCGTTTTTGTTTCTGCCGTGGCCGTCGCACTACTCTTTCGTCGGCGCGAACGTCACACCACCATCCCACTCAAGCGAAGCCGCCCCGTCGCATGATGCACAGATTACCGCTTCGCCTTCGTGCGAGTCGTCCGCAAAATAAAGCTGGCCGCGATAGCCGCACGCGGCGCAGCGGTAGACATACAAAACGAGCCCTTCGGCTCCCGGCGCAGCGTTTCGACCGTCCATAAATCCTTCCGAAAAGACTATTCTAGACCGCTGCTAGGGCCGTCAGCGGCTTCCGTGCATCAACCCTGCCGACATTGCGCGAGCGGCCCCTGGACCGTTTTATCGCGTCTGCCATGGGCGTGCATACGCTGTGCAATGTCCTGCGTGTCGTGCTGACGAGGAACCGCGATGTTTTTCAGCAGTGCGAGCAGCGAAGTCGTCAAAGAGGGCTTTTCGATATTCTAATCAACGAGGCTTGTCTGAGCGAGCGCTCGAAGCTCCACGGGACTATGCAATGACCTGTGTACACGCGATACCGGCCATATATTTCGCACTATGTCGGACGGCCGAAGTGGGTCGACTACGGAAGCTCGGCACCACGAGAGGACCGCGCGTCACCGACCGACGATGAACTTCCGGGTTCGGCCATGAGAAGTGGTCGCTTGAAAACATAGCTCGACTGTCCGCTTTTCGACGACATTCTGCGCATCCGCGCCTAGATTTAAGGCGCGATTCGGCCCAGCTGATTTCGCACCGAAGCGCCCCAGTTCGGCGCACCGAGGTCCACCGCGAGCCGAGGCGGCCGGGCCGGCAAGTCCTCCGCAACTTGCCAGAACGGCCCGCCGAGGCCGTAGCTTTCGGCGCGCAGTCGGTACACATCCTTGATCGCGATATAGGTCTCCTTGCTTTGCGGATGCGGCATTACGGCGAAGACGTTCGGGTTCATGTAGATGAGCTTGCCGGACCGGCTGATGCCCGTGATCAGTATCACATGCGCGCCGATGCCGAAGCGCGCCCAGCCGTAATCGCCCTCTGCTAGCACCGGGCCCGAGCGCAGCGCAAGCGACCACTCGTGCAGACCCGCCATCGGCGAGTCCAGTGCGGCGTTGGTCGCGAGGCCGTAATGGTCCGCGTGAAGGTAGATGTTACTGCCGGCATTGGCGCGAAACTCCTCCATCGCGCGGGCGCTGTGTGCCGTCTGGTTGCGTCCATAAATGTTGCTGTACTTGCAGTGCATCAGCATCTCGATGCACGTCAGCCAGCAACAGCTCTTCACGCCCTGAAACCGCCAGGAAACATGCCTGCCGATCACCATTGCCATATCAATCCTTTGCCTGTGTAAAGCCTGCGTTCTGCGTGGAGTGCGAAAGTTCAGACATCTTGAACGCCCTTAAACGGAACACCCGTCGGCCGGGAATATTCCGTCGATCGGCGCTTCACGGATCACATCGCTCATTCACCGGTTCGCGGAAAGGCTGCTGTAGACTCATTGTCGCCAGGCTTCGATCGGATTCTAAGCCTCGAGGAGATCGTACAAACACGGGATACGTAGGCGGACCGCATGTGTCGCGATCTAACCCACAGCGCCAGACGGAGAGTTGGATCCGACCCACCAGCCGCAGCGCGCACGTCTGTCTACCAATTCGCACTGATCGCCATTAAAAATCCAATATTTTCAACTAGTTGTGTGATCGCTTACCGCGGCGCAACCGTTTGGCACGCACTTTGCCTTGATCCTGATCGAGGCGTGGCGACACCCTCAAAACAGGCTCTGACGTTCCTGACTGACTAATTTCCCCGTGGAGAATCGAAATGAATACGCTGGTAATCAAAGACCTCGCCGTAGCCGTTGAGATGGACCGTATCGCAATGACCGCCGTCAGCGGCGGCAGGTTGCCGCAGCAGATCGTGAACATCATCCAGGCCGTTAACGACTATGCAAATGACTCTCCTACCCAGCACAGTTTTACTGGCAGTGGGACTTCTGTGACGTACTAACAGAAACACAGTGATTTCGTAGCTCAAGGTCCCTCCGAAGTTGGGATTTCGTTATAGCACTGCGGAGGGTGCGCGTCGGATACGCGGTGATGTCGGTCGCGCGGAACATGTCGTAGCCGACCTTCGTGGCGGTCTAGGTTGCGTGTGCACGATCTGCACCCATGGGCATTCGCCAGCGGCAAAGGTCGGGCCTTCCCGGTGGTGTCCAAAATGGAGAGACATGGCAAATGGATAGCGAACCTCAGCCCGCGCCCGAGAGCGCCGCGGCATCAGTCCGGTCATTGACCCCGGCGCCGGGATGGCACCCCTGGCAGGTCAAACTTCAGTGGGCGGTGCTCGTGCTCGCCACGGCACTTTGCCAGGCCTTGTCCGTGCATGAAGGCGTCGAGCTCTTTGTCATCGGTGCCATTTTTCTGGCGTCTGGCATATCCAGCATCGCGGGCTTCGCCTTCTCCGCAGTCTGCGGCGCAATGCTGTTCCATCTCTCTGCCGACCCGGTGCAGATCGTCCAGATCATGATTGTCTGCAGCATCGCGAACCAGACAGCAATGGTCTGGTCACTCAAACGGGATATCCAGTGGCGGGCGCTGGCTGTTTTCCTGGTCGGCGGCGTGGTCGGATTGCCCTTGGGCATCACCGTACTGCTCACGCTGGATCGTCACGTCTACACCCACGTGCTTGGCGTGTTCCTGATTCTCTATGGGTGCTACATGCTCGCGAGGCGGCCGCTGGTCATCCGGCGCCAGGCGAAGGCACTCGATGTGTTAGCGGGATTTCTCGGCGGCATCACGGGTGGCGCGGCTGGCTTTCCCGGAGCATTTGTGACCATCTGGTGCGGGTTCAAGGGGTGGAACAAGGACCGCCAGCGTGCCATGTATCAGCCGTTTATCCTGATCACGCAGGTCGCCGCGCTCGCTGCAATCAGTCTCTTGCGACACTCCGCCGGCAAGACCGGTTTCGCCCCAGCCATTCTGCTCTGTATACCCGGGTCGCTGCTCGGAACCGCGATCGGCATGACGCTCTATAAACGGCTGTCGGACAATCATTTCGCACGGGTCGTGAACCTGCTGTTGATTGTCTCGGGGATCAGCTATTTTGGATAACTAGACGAATTCTGGCTGACCACCGTGATCGAAGGCAGGCCGATTTAGGGCGCCCGTGCGGTTTGAACGAAGAAACACCTTGACGAAAATACATGATGGACGAACAAACAACGGTCCATGGCGTCATGCAAGGGTCGCGGCTTCAATGATCCACATCCCATGGTTGCATCGTAGGCGACCATTCGGTGAGCGAACTCAAGTTTGTGGGAGTGCCCGCCATACAGGCCGAAAATCCGTCGGCCTGTAAGAGCCTGTGAATGACCGGTTGAACCTTGGAAGCGGCCGTATTGATCGCGCTGAGTCGACGGTCCGTAGTGGGTCGCAAGTACTCGTTCGCTTTCCGCGGGACAAGTCATTCCCGACCACCGACCTGTGAATGACGGGAAAGCGCCCCAAACCCGTCTGACCGGCACCGATGCTCGAATGACGGCTCAGGCCGAATTTTTGTCATTGAGCGAGAGTACCGGGTGACTGCCGGACTCTGATGCCCGGCGTCTGACCTCTCGCGTCGCGACGGGCGGCAGTGGGTCCGGCGCCCGCCTGATCAGTCCGGAGAAGAGCGGGATACCCGCGTCGTCCCTGCGTTCCGGCGCCCCCAAAGAAAAAGTCCGCGCGCGGCGGGCCGGAATCCATGCGGAGACATGGAGGAGACGGCTTAGGTATGAACCCTGGCTCGATCTTCTGCACGCCCGAGGGTGAAAGACCGTGTCACGGACCCGGCCCCCACGCCACGGCCGGGGAGGGCGCGCCGCGCCGGGGACGGGGAGTGTCTGTGCGCCCCGGCAGGCCGGCGAGGGCGGGGGCGGGCTGGCGGCGATAACCGGCGTTATCGCCGCCAGCGGGCGGCGGGGGGCCTTGTCGACGCGGAACGGAGGCAGAGAACCGTCCCCTGCGGAACCCAACTCAACTGGTGGTGCTCCCAGAATTTGGTCCGACAGCGTCCCTTGTGAGGGGTGGACTGCAAGTCGGTTGGCATATAGCGACACTCGTAGGTCGACTCACCCTCACGGCAGGAGACGCGTTCACACGCGAGGCGGCGAGGAATGGTCCACCTTCACGCACGCTTCCAGTCGCTTGCGGGCCGCCACGTGTCGGACGATGTGCGCGTCCGTTTCTCATTGATCGTTACGTCTGCCTAACCATTCGCTAGAACAAAATTCAATCCGCCTTGGTCTTAGTGACTCACGGGGTCATGCGATGGGGTTGTGCGCAGATCTCGTGAAGCAGTCGAAATTACCGGGAGCCGCCTTGGTAAGAGAGTGCCGACACGTTTTATCAGAAACACGTTTTGAATGGGTGAGGCCGCGGCGTCATCTGAGTGTGCGTGTCTCGCAAAGACGTCAGCACACTGTCTCGGCCACGCGAGCTTGACATCTCGTCATGAACAAGTTCGCTATCAATAGCAGGCTTGAATGTGGCGAAATCGCGGCATTCAAAGATATCTGCAGCCCGGCGCCAACAGGTGGGCGTCCGGGAGGCTCTCACAGTTGCCGGGTAGAAACATGTTCTAGCGAGCAGAGCAGGATTTTCTAATTAGCGTCCAAGGTGCAGAGCAGCAACCGCCTGCCCGGTGGACAGGGGTCCTTCACCACTTCCGCGCTTAGACCGATCTAGCGTCGACCGTGGAATTGCGTAACTTTGGAAGACGCAGATGGCCCCTCCAAGCTGGCCAGTTTTGCCTGCAGGTCGGCGTTCTCCATGGTTAGTTCGAGTATCTTCGTGTCGGCTTCAACCAGCAGCGACGCTGCGCGATCCCGCTGGGCTTCGATCTCTTTGATTCTCAGATTCAGGTCGCGATTTTCGCGCCGTTGGGTGAGAACTATCTGCCGTTGCGGCTGTGGTTTGTGCTGCGGATGGTCTCTAATCCAGCGCTGTATCTCGCTGATCAGAGCGGGATATCGCGCTTTACGAAGCGCGGACGGATCGCGGCCTGCTTCTCTTGCCACGTTGTTCTGCGTAACCGGGGTACCTCCGGGCAGCGTTTTTGGGACGCCATCTTTCAACCGACTGAATGCCCGACGAAATTCCGCTTCGGCGGACTCAGACGTATTGACGTCACTCTTCATTGAGGATTCCAAGCGCATTCTCCGCAGCAAGTTTCTGTGCATTGAGTGAGTCGTGGAGTGGTGAACCGGCAGGTGTGTCGGCCAATCTCTCGTCCAACACCTCGACGATCTTGGATATAAAAGGCCTCTGCTCTTGATCGAAGAAGGCATCATTGCACGGGCCGCGGCCGTCTCCTCCCCCACAACGGATGATGTTATCGATGCCCCCGTACTCGCATGGACCGCGACGTGTGCAGACCCCAAGCAGTGTCTGTCGGCAGGCTACTTGGCCGGATTTTCCCGCTGCCACAAGCTTCTTCGCATCGTTAGGGTCGATGAATCGCAGAATTTCTGCTTTTCGCTCCGGTCCGTAGGGACTGCGGAAGCGATCGGTGAACAGACGCGCGATTTCCTTACCCATCATCTCATACATTGTACGAATATACTCTTTTCGTGCGGACTCGTTCAGATGTACGTGAGAATATCCCTGCCCATAAAAGAGAGACATGGCGCGGGTTGCATGTTTTGCCTGATACTGCATCGACGAATCTGAGACGACTCCTGATGCCTGCATGTTTACCATGCCGGTGCGTCGCAGTTGGTGATATGCAAGTGGCCAGATTTCCCCCACCTGGAACTTCTTGCCATCGAGCGTAGGGGTCACAAGCTTGGCAATCTGCAGATCGCTTTCAGTGATGCGCAAAACATCAGAATCAAAAAGGTTCGGGCATGATCTGATCACTGCACGATATCCCGCTAGCGGCGAGCGCACGCTGATGGGTACGTCGCAGTTATCGTGCCCCCATGGTTCGTACGTACGTTGGAGTAAAGTAGGATTACTGATTTCGTAGGATTCTTCCAGAACATCAGGATAGCCTTCAGCGGCTCCTATTCTTAGTCGCGTAACGGCCTTTGCCGCGTTGATTGAAACTTCGACGGAGGGCGAGGCCACCCATCGGGCGTCGCTATCTTCTACGGTCTTGGTTGTAGCTCCTCTGATTAGATAAATCGAACCAAACGATGGGTCATGCTCTATCAGCAAGCAGTCAGCGCGCAAAGAGGCGACCTCAGATTTCCGCATCAGCGAAAAATTGAGGATATATATGAGACCGATTTTGCTGACGTTGGTTAAATAGCTCGAAAATATGCTGATCCTGGCATTATCGAGAGAAACACCTGGTGGCATACACCACCGTTGCAAAAGTGCATCAATGCCGAACCGTTTGGCGACATCAGAGAAGCGCCCGTGATATGTCCCGAGCCTATTGCGATCTCGCGAAAAAGGCGGGTTACATTGTTGTCGGTTGCCGGAACATACCGCATGGAGCGAACCAAAGTTTTCTATATAGGCGTTAAGGCAGAAGCGATAGCATTCCTCGATTTTTTTCTGATGCGCAAGGAAGTCATCGAGGAAAGTCCGCAGGCGTAGCAACTGGTAAGTCCAAATGCGAGGCGGGATATATGGCGTTTGTTGATTCTCGTGGTCCGGCAGGTCCGCGGCTAGGCGCCGCAAAGCCTCTCGATCCAGCAGGGTGAAACCGATCTCTTCCCGGCGCTCAAACAGCGTATGAAGTAGCACAAACGACGCTTCCGCACGCGCCGGATTTAACACGGCGGAGATTTTATCGATGACGGCTGGAAATCGGAACAGTGCGGATGCAAGAATGCCTTCTTGCGAACACAGAACAAAAATCGGCTTCAGGAGCTTAACATCGTGATAGATCGTGATAGGTTTTTTGACCTCGCGGCCACGGAACAATATCCACGCCGTAACCTGGCGCAGGAGTCGGGCGTTCTCAGGAGATACCACTCCTGCCCCCGTACGTTGGGGGCCATCACCAAATCTTAACGTGAGCGGATGGCCGTGCCACGGCGACATGTCCCAACTTGTATCTCCGTACCTGCTGACGACCTTCTGATGTCGGTCGATAATAATTGGGAAATCGTCAGATGGCGGCCATGTAGATGGCCGAAAATTTGGGCTCGATGGGACGATTAGCGTCGAATCCACCATGAGTCGCAACCTGCTGGTATCTGCGCTCATTTGCGAATCTCCGTCAGTTGGATGAATCCGTCCCACGCGGGGTGAAACACCCCTTCATCGATCCGCGTCAGGGCTTCGTTGACCCATTGTGCGTGCCGCGAATCGATTGAACGGAGCGCATCAAGTTTGGCACCTATTCTGCTAATCACTAGCGCCGCAGGGTGCGGGTCTTGCCGTTTGTTTGGCGGGCGGTATTTCGAGAGTTCCAGCGATTTCAGATAACGGTAGCTCGCGAGCGACCACACATAGTTCTCCTCGTCGAGATCGCGTTGGTGCTGACAGAACAGGCAACCCGCGGGGCTTACGCAGTCAGGTCGCGGTGCCCCGGACGGTGCGTTTGGCAAGGGTTCCGGGCTTTGGTCAATACATGCTCCCGGGCCCGGCGGTACGATGGTTGGATCGGATATGGAATGAAAATGGCTGATCTCGACCGCAGCAAGTTGGTGATTGGGATCTTCGTAGGTTCTCAACAGCGTCTCTTTGGCGTTCTGCGCCATCTCCGCCGTCACCTCTGGATCCTGCGTGCGCCGAAGGAGCCAGTTCGTGCGCGTCTTCCGGAGGACCTGAGGACCGCAGTAACGGATACCCAGAGTTTTGCACCGTTTTTTACAGCCTGAAAAGCAATTAAAACTGGTTCCTGAGTGCGGTCCGCTTGCCACCGCGGAAATAGCCGATCGTCGTTCGGGAACATCATTTGAAGCCAAACTAGATAGCGTTCAAGATGCTCACGATATTCTCGATAGATTTCGAACTCAACTTCGCCCTTGCGTCTGTCCTTGTAAATGCGACGGACTTGGTAGCCATCGAGGTGACTGGCATAGACAAAGCGCCCAAGTTTCAGCGTACGAGCTTGGGCGAGATTCATTCCCGTGCAGGCCATAAATATTAGCAACTCAGCTTCAATCCTGAGGTTTGCTAAGGGATGTCGGTTTTTGAGGGGATCATCCGGGTCTAGTTTCCTTCTTTCGACCGACCGGCGTTGATCGAAAGTCCCGAGGGCTAAGAATCTTGCACTATCCAGTGGTAGATATCCACACCACTCCTCAAGCAACTGCCCTGTCCGGAACCGAACCCGTACGGGCAACTGACCTCGAATCGTTTCGACTGTCAGTGCGTCCGTCAGATCGAGCAACATGTGGCCAAATGAAAACGCCTCGGAAATGTTTTGTTTATCGGCTTCCGTGCCCAAAACACGCTTCCGACGAGTCGACTCTCGAAGCCGAATTCGACTTTGCCCCAACAATGTGACAGGAGTGTCTGATAGCTTATCGAACACGCGTCCTACAACAGCCGCATACTTATAAAAAGCCCGGTGGCCCAGTTTGCCCGCAGCGCGTTGCAGCAACAGATACTCAGTCCAGTCGAGAAAATCGCTCCGTGCTGACGTGAGGGTAGGCGACCTTTCCACTTCGTCTGCCCAACGGTAAAAAACCCGAAGACAATAAATTGAATCCTGGACCGTGCGCTGGGATGTCCCGTTCGCAAGTTCATCCTGTAATGCTTGATGAAGTGCCACGATCATGGGCAACCGTTTAAAATCGATAGCCCCAAGCAATCGCTTGTCGATTCGGCTAAAGGCGCGCGTTGTCAGCTTCGCCGCGTTCGGATAGAGCATATAGTGGAGAACCCACGGAATCTGCCGCTCCGTAAAATTTGCGCCTGGAAAGGTCAGGTCAGGGATTCTCCGCTTGTACATCGTTCTTCTCCTGACGTGCACTTAGCAACCCAAGGAATTCCCGATCGAATGCGTTGCCAACTTCTTCCTTGACTTTAGTTTTCTCGACAAATTTCACGTAATGCATGGCAGCGGATTCGTTCTTCTGAAGCAGTGTCTCCCTGATAATCCCAATGGCAAAGAGAGAACCTCCGAGCCGAATTGCTAGGCGCGCGAGTTCAGTGGCGAAGGTGCAACGGCTTTGATGAAAGTGAAAATCTCGCATCGAGACAAGGCCGTTTGCCGCTGCGTTCTTTCTGAATGCGGCCATCTCAACATTTATGGCATTGCTATTGTGAGATCCTCGTTGGCAATATGGATTGCCATACCGTGTCAGAAATACCAGATCTTTGTTAACTCCAGATGCCTTCACCTCCCGTTTCAGCCGTCGCACACTGGATGCATATTCCCGGATTCGATCGAGATGTGCCTCGCAGATCGGAATCTGCCCGGTAACGCCGAACTTGGTTGCGACCGGGGGGGCGGTCGCAGGACCAACGAAGAGTTGGTAGAAGCCTTGAGCATTGGGATTCGGCACTGCGTTTTCAAGCGTCTGAATCTTGAGATCAGCAATCGTCCCAATCCGCATGCCCGTAAAGAAACCGAGCGTTAACATTAGGAACAGTTCTTCAGAGGAATGTCTATCAGCGAACTCAAGAGCGGCGTCCCGGTCGATAGCCGAAATGGGAAGCAGTCCATCTTCAAGGCGTTCTCCTGGCATGCTCCGGTTAGGTATACTCAGATCGGTAGTTATGACACTGATGGTGCGCTCAAATCCGACGGGATCTTTTAGGTGAATGCCGACAATGCGCTCCTCCCACATTGGCCACGAAGTTGACAGCAAGCCGCAGTCTCGAAGCCACCGATAGAATTGAATCGCGACCTGCATCCGGTGCGATGTGGTCGACGGCGCAAGACCACCGGCTCTCCGAGATCGGATAAGTTCGCCCCGATAACGAACGAGGCAGCGTTTCGCTCGAAGCATCGGAAATTCCCACCAATCCGTGCCTGTCGACTCTAACCAGTTTGCGTATGCCAACAAGGCGCTTGCCCGGGATTGCACAGTTCGGATGTCGATCTCCCCGGTGGTTGCGGCCTCCAGTGCCCAGACATTGGCCTCTCGCCAAGGTGCGCCGCACTTCCAGAAGATCATCGGAAGGCGCATTTCTTCCTTCTTTTCTGGAAGTGGTGCCCAGCGAACGCCGGCGCTTTCCACCAATGCACGGTGTGGCTTGAACAAAATCGACTCGAGTCGCGCCATAGCGCCTCCGTCTACGTCACCCCGAGGTTCGGCATTTTTTACCCGTGCCGATGCACTTGATGTTGCTGCGTCCCTAGCCCGAGAACAACGGAGTCGGACTCGCCGGCAACACCCTCGCTAGTCAATCTTTGCGACGATGAAAAAAAATTCAAAAAGAAATCTCTCGCTCAAGGTCAGCTCGCATTCGGTTCTCGACAACCTCATGAACGGATCCGTTGGTTGGCGTTCCCCGTGTGCACAACTAAGCTGCCCACACCGCAAGGGTGTGGACAGCCGCCTGCGGCGGTTCCTCAGTTGTACACACTCGAGCCTGACGCGCGCCTGCGGCGCTTGTCCCACAGAGAAAATATTCACAACCGAACGGCCGGGTCTTCGGACGGTCGGGTTTAAGCGGTAGGTGGGTTCATGTCGATAGGTCAATACCCTGAACCTAATTTTGTGCGATGTCAATGCCCAGAACTAATGCGTGGCGCACGACACGCTCGTGACCTACAACTGGATGTTCGGACCGCAACGCGCGCGGCCGTGCCCGATGTGCACGTCGCTACTGAGCGCGTGGGACGGCGAAATGCCCGATATCCTGCAGCGCGTCGCGTTCGCGGTGATCGGCCGCTCGCCGGTCGACAGGCTCGTCGCGTTCAAGCAGGAGCGCGGCTGGCGGCATCTGCGGCTGTATTCGTCGGGCGGCAACACGTTCAATCGCGATTACGCGGCCGAAGATCCCGCCGGCGACGACCTTCCCGCGCTGAACGTATTCACGCGCACGGGCGGCGTCGTGCGGCACTTCTGGGCCGAGGAGATGGGGCCGTCGACGTCGGACCCCGGACAGGACCCGCGCGGCGCGCCCGATCCGATGCCGTTGTGGACGATCCTCGACATGACGCCGGGCGGCCGTGGCACCGACTGGTATCCGAAGCTGGCGTATTGAGCGGCGCTGCCATGGAGCGATCGAGCGCTACGAATGCGTCTGCGCCGCGTGGCTCTGGGCCAGCGCGGTCCACAGAAACGTGCCGACCGCGCTCGCCCGCATCGGCAGGCTGAACAGATAGCCCTGCACCGCGCGCGCGCCGAGCGCCTTCACGACCTGGGCCTGCAACGGCGTTTCGAGTCCTTCCACCACGCATTCGAGCCCGAGGTTGCGGCATAGGTCGATCACGGATTTGATGATCTTCTTCGAGGCGCTGTTGGTATCGACGTCGCTCACGAAGCTGCGGTCGATCTTGATCGCGTCGAATGGCAGCCGATGCACGTAGCTGAGGCTCGAATAGCCGGTGCCGAAATCGTCGAGCGACAGCCGGCAGCCGGCCTGCTTCAGCATCGTCATCGCGCTGTGCGCCTGCTCGAAATCGCGCGTCAACGCGGTTTCGGTCATTTCGAACGTCACGCGATGCGGCGACACGCCGCTTGCCGCGACAATGTCGATCAGGCGGCGCGCGCGCGCCGACGTCGAGATATCGATCGCGGACAGGTTGAACGACAGATACAGATCGGCGGGCCAGTGCGCGACCTCGGCGAGCGCCTGGCGCAGCAGCACGTCGGTGATGCCGAGGATCAGCTCGGTCCGCTCTGCAATCCGAATGAATTCCTCCGGCCTGACCATGCCGAGCCGCGCGTTGTGCCATCGACCGAGCGCTTCGAGGCCGATCGGCCGGCGCGTGAGCAGATCGTAGATCGGCTGGAACTCGAGAAACAGTTCCGCTTCGAGGTCCGCATGGCGCAGCTCCTGCGTGACGAGGCTTAGACGCCGCATCTGCGTTTCGTGTTCGGTCGAGAAAATCACCGGCATGCCGCGGCGGTTTTCCTTGCCGACGTAGAGCGCGGCGTCGGCGCGTTCGAACACCTGCGCGACCGTCGAGCCCGCGTCGGGAAACGCGGCCCAGCCGATCGTGCCCGACAGCTGCGCGACATTGTCGGCGACTTGATAAGGCTGGCTGAGCGCATCGCAGATACGCAGCCCCAACTCGACCAGCGCTTCGTTCGACACCTTGTGGCGCACGAGCACGCCGAATTCATCGCCGCCCAGACGCGCGAACATCAAGCCCGTTTCGCCGATCAACACGAGCCGCGTGCCGACTTCCTGCAGCACGAGGTCGCCGCTCGCGTGACCGTAAATGTCGTTGACCTGCTTGAAGCCGTCCAGATCGATGAGGCCGACGTTGAAGCCGCCACCGGTTTCGAGCGCCTGCTCCGATATCGCGCTCAGCGCCGCGAAGAAACTGCGCCGGTTCGGCAGGCCGGTCAGACTGTCGATGCTGGCGAGCCGGTAGTTGTCGTCGCTGAGCCGTTGGGTGTTGTGCTGGCTTGCCTGCAGTTCGCGTTGCGCGTGCACCGCGTCTGCAAAGGTGCGCCAGTAAAGCTGGATGACCGCCGCGAGCGCGACGCCGACCAGCGCCATGTCGACGGCCATCGCGAAGAACACCGGCGAGCCGCTCGACACGAGGAAGCCGGAGAAACTCAGGATGACGATGCAAAGCAGCAGAAGCGCGGGCTTGCGCAGATGGATCAGGCAGAACATGCTGCCGACCAGCGTCGTCGCCATATAGAACGCGACCTGCCCCTGCTGGTAGGCGGTGCCGTACGGAAACAGCAGCACCGACCAGCCGCTGAACGCGACGCCGAACACGCCGACGATCCATGTCACGCTGCGCAATTCGCGGACCGCCTGAGCGTCCGTCATCTTATGGTTGCGTTTGCGCCACCAGCGCACGCAGCGAAACACACACAGCGCGCCGAGCGTGCCGGGCACATACATCGACAGCCAGGCCGGTGCGCTGTCCAGATGCGTCGCCGCCACCGCCGCCGTGTTGACGAGCAGGATGAAGTAGAGAAGCGGTACCTGGCGGCGGAACGCGTGCAACTGCGCACGCATCAGCTCCCGGTCACCCTCGGCGACCGACAGTACCTTCTTCAATCTCGCAAGCCAAGCCATCGCCATCCCTTTAACGTTTGCGCGCTAAACGCAGCTGTTTATATCGGCGCGAGGCTGATTAACTTGAGCGCTCAAAGGGGTAACGGAGCATCGCAGTCAAGGGTCCGTGAACCCGGCTGCGCGCTTACGGATAGTCGGGCGGTAAGTACTACCTGGCGGCGCGTGTTGGCGGCGCTGGAACCAGACGTTTGTGCCGGATGCCGATCGCGAGACTCGAGCAAAAGGCGGCCTTCGCGCATGCTCAAAGCGTGGGGCACGACAGGACCCGCTGCGGCCGCATGGCGGTGCCGGGCTGGCCGGCCGGCGCGGGTGTGCCACGCGGCGCGGCCGAGACGAGCCGGACCGCGTCGGCGCCAGCATTCGCGAGCACGTATTTTTCCGGGCTGTCATCCGGCTGCCAGTACGCGCGAAACACGTTGCCGTCGCTGAACACGAGCAGCTTGCCGTGCACCGTTTTTCCGCCGCCAACGAAGTCGACCGGTTCGCCGTCGCGCAGCGAAAAGCTCTGCGCGGCGCTGGAGTTCGTCGCACCGATGAGGGTCGCGCACGCGTTGTCGTCGGCCGCGGCCGCCGCCGACGACAACGCGGCGAGCAGCGCGCATGTTGCAAAGTGGCGAATTCTCACTTCTTTATGTCTTGCCGAAAGTTAACTTGTGACATGTGCCGCAAATGGCGCGCCCGCGCATCGCGAAAAGGGCTATCGTCATCGGGAAGCCGGCGCGGGATCGCGTAACGCGACCTAAAGTACTGAAATTGCAACGGATTGTGATGCGCGGCGAATGCTCATAAGGTGGCGCGCGTGCATAAGCTCGCGATTCTTATGGCAGTTTGGGGCGCAAAAACGTCAAACCGGCGGCTCTGCCTTGATACAAGCCTTACACCAAGGGTTTGCGCGAAGGTGCGCCTATGCGTTAGTGTGTCGGTCCCGGCGCCTCAGAGGGCGCCGGTTCCATGATTACCATACGGGAAGTGCTATGAACAAACAGGAACTGATTGATGCAGTCGCCGCAGCGACGGGCGAAAGCAAAGCGGCAACCGGCCAGACCATCGACGCGATCGTCGAGGCAGTGACCAAGGCCGTGGTGAGCGGCGATACGGTGCAACTGGTCGGTTTCGGTTCGTTCTCGACCGGCGCGCGCGCGGCACGCGTGGGGCGCAATCCGTCGACGGGCGAAGAGATTCAGATCGCCGCGGCCAAGACGGTGAAGTTCACCGCAGGCAAGGCGTTCAAGGAAGCCGTCAACGCGTCGTAAGCAACGCGCTTCACGCCGGAGCATTCGCGATGCGCGCCGCAGCCCCGCTGTGAGGCGCGCGTGAGTGATGCGTCGGGCGTGAGGATCACGCGCTGCCCAACCCGGCCGGGCGATTCGCCGGCAACTGGTGCGGCGCGTGTGTCTGGCTCCTTGAGCCAGGCGTTCGTGGGCTCGACCGGCTTCGATCGAGTCTAAAGCGGACCCGCCGCGGCCATCGCGATCGGGCGGTCCGTGCGTTGCCCTGTCAGCCCGCGCGACGCTTGCGGGTTGCCTCGGCGAGCGTGGCGAGCACCGGTTCGGTCTGCGCCCAGCTCACGCAGGCATCCGTGATCGACACGCCGTAACGCAACGGCACACCGGCCTTCAGGTCCTGACGGCCTTCTTCCAGATGACTTTCGAGCATCACACCGATGATGCGGCGCTCGCGCTCCGACAGTTGCCGCGCGATATCGTCCGCGACCTCGATCTGCCGCAAGTGCGATTTGTTCGAGTTCGCATGCGAGCAGTCGATCATCACCTGCTCGCGCAGACCCGCTGAACTTAGCGTTTCACAGGTCGCCTGCACCGACGCGCTGTCGTAGTTCGGCCCTTTCTTGCCGCCGCGCAGGATCACGTGCGCGTCGTCGTTGCCGCGCGTTTCGAAGATCGCGGCCATGCCCATTTTCGTCATGCCCATGAACGCGTGGCTCGCACGCGCCGCGACGATCGCGTCGGCGGCGATCTGCACGCCGCCGTCGGTGCCGTTCTTGAAGCCGATCGGGCAGCTCAGTCCCGACGCGAGCTGACGATGACTCTGGCTCTCGGTCGTGCGCGCGCCGATCGCACCCCACGCGATCAGATCGGCGATGTATTGCGGGCTCAACAGGTCGAGAAACTCGGTCGCCGTGGGCAGGCCCAGACCGTTGATGTCGAGCAGCAATTGCCGGGCGAGACGCAGGCCTTCGTTGATGCGGAAGCTGCCGTCCAGACGCGGATCGTTGATGTAGCCTTTCCAGCCCACCGTCGTGCGCGGTTTCTCGAAGTACACGCGCATCACGATCAGCAGATCGTCCCGGTAGTGATCGGCGGCGGCCTTCAGCTTGCGCGCGTATTCGATCGCCTGGTCGTGGTCGTGAATCGAACAGGGGCCGACGATCAGCACGAGCCGGTCGTCGCGGCTGTGCAGAATGTCGGCGATTTCGACGCGAGTCTTCTCGACCAGCGACTGCACCGCGGGCGGCACCGGCAGTTCGTCCTGCAGCAGCGCGGGGGAAATCAGCGGACGGACCGCGCCGATGCGCACGTCGTCGATGCGCGTGGTGTCCTGGGTGGCGTCGGCCGAGCCGACTTCCTGATCGTGCAGGGGATTGTCGAGGGCGCTCAAGATGTTCTCCGCAATCGGTTGATGAGGCGGCCTTGCCGCCTGATTATGCGAGCGCCGCCGCGATGAGGGCGTGCGGGCGCCGCGTGGGTTTGACGTGGACCGTGCGGATTGGGTTACTGCGTGCCTCGGGCGAGGTTTGACGCAAGGTCTCGCGTCGGGCTTGACGCGAAGCCGACGCGACCGCGCACGGATGCGCTGGCGCGATTATGACACCCGCGCCGGCCTCATGGCAGGTGGACCGGCGGGCAGGCGGCGCGGCGGATTCAGAGCTTCTTGAGCAACGCCATCGCGGCGGCCGGATTGCGCTCCTTGAAGCCGCTGATCACATATAGATAGACGTCGCGCGTGGCGGCTTTCGCGGGCGGCTCCGCGCAGGTCTCGAGCTCGTCGGGCGTGATGCCCGCGGCGAGCTGGCGCGCGCGTTCGGCCCATGCGTCGAGCGCTTTCGTCGAATAGCCGTTGGCTTGCTTTTCGCTCGTGCCCATGATGCGCACGTAGACGAACGGCGCGGTGATGTCGGCGATCTGCGGATACTCGCTGTCGGCCGCGAGCACGACCGCGACCTTGTACTTGCGCGCCAGCGCGATGAGTTCCGGTGTCCTGAACGAATCGTGACGAACCTCGACCGCGTGCCGCAGCTTCTGTCCTTCGATGCTCGCGGGCAGCAGCTTCAGAAAGGCCTCGAAATCGTCGGCGTCGAATTTTTTGGTCGGCGCGAACTGCCAGTTGATGGGCCCGAGCTTCTGCTTGAGCAGCAGCACCCCGCTTGCGAAGAATCGCTCGATCGTGTCGCCGGCTTCGGCGAGCACCTTGCGGTTGGTCGCGTAACGCGGCGCCTTTAGCGAGAACACGAAATCGTCGGGCGTCTCCTGATACCACTTCTCATAGCTGGCCGGTTTCTGCAAACCGTAGAACGTGCCGTTGATTTCGATCGACGTCAGATGCCGGCTCGCATATTCGAGTTCGCGGCTTTGCGTCAGGTCTTCCGGATAAAACGGCCCGCGCCACGGCGCATAGGTCCAGCCGCCGATGCCGATGCGAATGCGTGCGGCGGACGTGGATCTGGACGACGTTTCGGTTGATTTTTTCGTTGGCGCTTTCTTTGCGGCTTTCGGTTTGTCGCCGCGTTCTTCGCCAGACTTCTCGCTTCGCTTGTTGCTTTCCTTCGCGCTTGTCGCTGCGGGCACTTGGGCTCTCCTTCGGGCTGCGGCGGGAAAGCTCGTAGACTAGCCGCTTTTCTCGCGGCGCGCGGCGCTGGCTTCGTCGAAACGACGGCTCGCTGCGGCCACTTCCACGCGAAAGCGCTGCAACGCGCCGAGTGCGAGGTCGGGCGGCGTCAGCGCGACCCACAGCACGTCGATCAACTGATCGGCGGTGGCGTCGATATCGATCTGCCGGTTCGTCAGCGTCGCGTCCCACAGCACATGCTCCATCGGGCCGAACACCATCGAGCGCAACAGGCGCAGCGGCATGTCGGAGCGAATCTCGCCGCTCTGCTGGCCTTGCGCGAGCACGCGCATCAACGGCGCGGTGTAGCGGCGCTGCAGTTCGGTCAGCGCTTCGCTCAGTTCGTGATGCCGCGTGCGGCCTTCGGACAGCACCAGCGCGCACAGATCGGTGCCATTCACGAGCATCAGCCGCAGATGCATGCGCACGATGAACGCGAACTGCTGGCGCACGTTGCCGTCGCGCGGCAGGCCCGCTTCGATCGCGTCGATGATCTCGTCGTACCAATCGCGGATGACACGAGCGCACAACTCGCGCTTGCCGCGAAAGTAGCTGAACACCGTCGCCTCGGAAACGCCCAGGCGCTGCGCGATTTCCGCGGTCGTCGCGCGTTCGTAGCCCTTTTCGGAGAACACGTCGCGCCCCGCCTGAAGAATCTCCTTCACGCGCTGCTGCGACTTGCGCCCGGCTGGCTGGCGACGCGAGACAGGTAATCCGGCCTTCTCGGCAACCGTCATATGAGTCAAATTCAGATTTGTGATGCGGATTGGGGCTCGAGCTGGCGTTTGAACGCTGCGTCTGTGCCAGATGAACGCGATCGTAGCACCGAATCGGCCGGCTGACGCGGGTTTATAAATTTCTGAGTAACACTCAAAAATAGCTATTGACGCTTACGTCAATCTGGCGTGAAATGCGCGTTGACATGCTTTCGCGTGCCGCTTCGCGCTCCATCAGCGGCCGCCCACGAACTCAGGAGACACCGCAATGCCCAATCTGCCCGGTTTGCAGTTCCCGCTCGGCGAAGAGATCGAAATGCTGCGCGACAGCATTGCGTCGTTCGCCGCCAAAGAAATCGCGCCGCGCGCCGGGGAAATCGATCGCACCGATCAGTTCCCGATGGACCTGTGGCGCAAGTTCGGCGACCTCGGCGTGCTCGGCATGACGGTTTCCGAAGAGTACGGCGGCGCGAACATGGGCTATACCGCGCACATGGTCGCGATGGAGGAAATTTCGCGTGCGTCGGCATCGGTTGGCCTGTCGTACGGCGCGCATTCGAACCTGTGCGTGAACCAGATTCATCGCAACGGCACCGACGCGCAGAAGCGCAAGTATCTGCCGAAGCTCGTGTCGGGCGAGCACGTCGGCGCGCTCGCGATGAGCGAGCCGAATGCGGGCTCGGACGTGGTCAGCATGAAGCTGCGCGCCCAGAAGAAGGGCGATCGTTACGTGCTGAACGGCACCAAGATGTGGATCACCAACGGCCCCGACTGCGACACCCTGGTCGTCTATGCAAAGACCGATCCCGAAGCGAATTCGCGCGGCATTACCGCGTTCATCGTCGAGAAGGGCATGAAGGGGTTCTCGGTCGCGCAGAAGCTCGACAAGCTCGGCATGCGCGGCTCGCACACCGGCGAGCTGGTGTTTCAGGACGTCGAAGTGCCGGAGGAAAATATCCTTGGGGCATTGAACGGCGGCGTCAACGTGCTGATGAGCGGTCTCGACTACGAACGCGCGGTGCTCGCGGGAGGCCCGACCGGCATCATGGTCGCGGTGATGGACGCGGTCGTGCCGTATATCCACGACCGCAAGCAGTTCGGCCAGTCGATCGGCGAATTCCAGCTGATCCAGGGCAAGGTAGCCGATCTGTACACGACGCTGCAGGCATGCCGCGCGTATCTGTACGCGGTCGGCCGCCAACTCGACACGCTCGGCAACGACCATGTGCGCCAGGTCCGCAAGGACTGCGCGGGCGTGATTCTGTACACGGCCGAAAAGGCGACCTGGATGGCTGGCGAGGCGATCCAGATTCTCGGCGGCAATGGCTATATCAACGAGTATCCGGTCGGTCGTCTGTGGCGCGATGCGAAGCTCTATGAAATTGGCGCGGGCACGAGCGAAATTCGTCGCATGCTGATCGGCCGGGAGCTGTTTGCCGAAACGCTGTGATACAAGCGCGCTTGAGCCCCCTCAATACGCCGCACTTTGGAGAAGCGACGTCATGCCGATCATCGAATCGAAACTGAACCCACGCTCGGACGACTTTCGCGCGAACGCGGCGGCGCTCGAAGCGCTCGTTGCCGATCTGCGCGCGAAGATCGAGCAACTCGCGCAGGGCGGCGGCCAGGCCGCGCGCGACAAGCACACGAGCCGCGGCAAGCTGCTGCCGCGCGAGCGGATCGCGCAACTGCTCGATCCGGGCACGCCGTTTCTCGAACTGTCGCAACTCGCCGCGTACGGCATGTACAACGACGACGCGCCGGGCGCCGGCGTGATCACCGGCATCGGCCGGATCGCGGGACAGGAGTGCGTGATCGTCTGCAACGACGCGACCGTGAAGGGCGGCACCTACTATCCGGTCACCGTGAAGAAGCACGTGCGCGCGCAGGAAATCGCCAGCGAAAACTGCTTGCCGTGCGTGTACCTCGTCGACTCGGGTGGCGCGAATCTGCCGAATCAGGACGACGTATTTCCCGATCGCGATCACTTCGGCCGCATCTTCTACAACCAGGCGAATCTGTCGGCCGCGGGTATTCCGCAGATCGCGGTCGTGATGGGCTCGTGCACCGCGGGCGGCGCGTATGTGCCGGCGATGAGCGACGAGTCGATCATCGTCAAGAACCAGGGGACGATTTTTCTCGGCGGCCCACCGCTCGTCAAAGCCGCGACCGGCGAAGTGGTCAGCGCCGAAGATCTCGGCGGCGGCGACGTGCATACGCGTCTGTCGGGCGTCGTCGATCATCTTGCGCAGAACGATGCGCATGCGCTCGGGATCGCGCGCAGCATCGTCGGCCATCTGAACCGCGTGAAGCCGGCGCCGCTCGTATTGCAAGACCCGAAGCCGCCGCGCTACGACACCCAGAGCATCTACGGCGTGATTCCGGTCGACACGCGCAAGCCGTTCGATATCCGCGAGGTGATCGCGCGTATCGTCGACGATTCCGCATTCGACGAATTCAAGGCGCGCTACGGCACCACGCTCGTCTGCGGCTTCGCGCATATCTGGGGGCATCCGGTCGGTATCGTCGCGAACAACGGCATTCTGTTTTCCGAGTCGGCGCTGAAGGGCACCCACTTCATCGAGCTGTGCTGCCAGCGCAAGATTCCGCTCGTGTTCCTGCAGAACATCACGGGCTTCATGGTCGGCCGCAAGTACGAAAACGAAGGCATTGCGAGGAACGGCGCGAAGATGGTCACCGCGGTCGCGACCGCGAAGGTGCCGAAGTTCACGGTGATCATCGGCGGCTCGTTCGGCGCGGGCAACTACGGCATGTGCGGCCGCGCGTATTCGCCGCGCTTCCTGTGGATGTGGCCGAACGCGCGCATCTCGGTGATGGGCGGCGAGCAGGCCGCGTCGGTGCTCGCCACCGTCAAGCGCGACGGCATCGAAGCGAAGGGCGGCAACTGGAGCGCGGAGGAAGAAGAGGCGTTCAAGCAGCCAATCCGCGAGCAATACGAGCATCAGGGCCATCCGTACTACGCGAGCGCGCGGTTGTGGGACGACGGCGTGATCGACCCCGCGCAAACTCGCGACGTGCTTGGGCTGGGTTTGTCGGCGGCGATGAACGCGCCGATCGAAGACACGCGTTTCGGCGTGTTCAGAATGTGATGGCCCGCGTCACCGCGATGCGACCGCGTAAGGCAAAGGAGTGTTACGCATGCAATACGAAACGCTGAAGGTCGAGTTTGCCGGCCAGATCGCGACGGTCGCGCTCAATCGTCCGGACGTGCGCAACGCGTTCAACGAAACGATGATCGCCGAGCTGACCGCCGCATTCACCGCGCTCGACACGCACGACGACGTGCGCGCGGTCGTGCTCGCCGCGAACGGCAAGGCGTTCTGCGCGGGCGCCGACCTGAACTGGATGAAGAAAATGGCCGGCTACTCGGACGAGGAGAACCGCGCCGATGCGATGCGGCTCGCCGGCATGCTGTCGGCGGTATATCGCTGCAACAAGCCGGTGATCGCGCGCGTGAGCGGCGACGCATACGCGGGCGGCATGGGCCTGATTGCCGCATGCGATATCGTCGTCGCGGTCGACAGCGCACACTTCTGCCTGTCCGAGGCGCGGCTCGGGCTGATTCCCGCGACGATCGCGCCATACGTGATTCGTGCGCTCGGCGAGCAGGCGTCGCGGCGCTACTTCCTCACCGCCGAGGCGTTCGACTGCGCGACCGCGTTGCGGCTGGGTTTAGTCAGCGAAGCGGTCACCAGTGCGGAACAGCTCGATGCGACGGTCGCGCAGCTCGCGCAGACGCTGTGCGCGAACGGCCCGCAAGCGGTGCGCGCCTGCAAGCGGCTCGTGCAGGACATCGCGGGCCGCGAGTTGAGCGACGCGCTGATCGAGGACACCGCCGTGCGGATTGCGAAAACGCGGGCCGGCGCAGAGGGCCGCGAAGGCGTGGCGTCGTTCCTCGAAAAGCGCACGCCGGGCTGGCGCAACTGACATGCTCCGCTAACAACCATCGCCCCGTACCGCCCATTTCATCGAGACACTCATGTTCAACAAGATCCTGATCGCCAACCGGGGTGAAATTGCGTGCCGCGTCGCGGCGACCTGCAAGCGGCTCGGCATTGCGAGCGTGGCCGTCTATTCGGACGCCGACGCCAACGCGAAACACGTCGCCGCCTGCGACGAAGCGGTGCATATCGGCGGTTCGACGGCGGCGCAAAGCTATCTGCGCATCGAGCGCATCATCGAAGCCGCGCGCGCGACCGGCGCGCAGGCCGTGCATCCGGGCTACGGCTTTCTTTCGGAAAACGAAGACTTCGCGCATGCGTGCGAGGCGGCCGGCATCGTCTTTATCGGACCGCCGGTCGAAGCGATTGCCGCGATGGGCTCGAAGGCCGCCGCGAAAGCGCTGATGCACGCGGCCGCGGTGCCGCTCGTGCCCGGCTATCACGGCGACGACCAGGAGCCGCAGCTGTTGCAGCGCGAGGCGGACACGATCGGTTATCCGGTGCTGCTGAAGGCGAGCGCGGGCGGCGGCGGCAAGGGCATGCGCGTGGTCGAGCGCAGCGCGGACTTCGCGGCCGCGCTGCTGTCGTGCAAGCGAGAGGCGGCGAGCAGCTTCGGCAACGATCGCGTGCTGATCGAGAAGTATCTGACCCGGCCGCGTCACGTCGAGGTCCAGGTGTTCGCCGATCGGCACGGCGGCGCCGTTTATCTGTTCGACCGTGACTGTTCGGTGCAGCGGCGTCATCAGAAAGTGCTCGAGGAAGCGCCCGCGCCGGGGCTCTCGGCCGAGGTCAAGCGCGCGATGGGCGAAGCGGCCGTGGCCGCCGCGCGCGCGGTCAACTACGTTGGCGCGGGTACGGTCGAGTTCATCATGACGCCGACCGGCGAGTTCTATTTCATGGAGATGAACACGCGGCTGCAGGTCGAGCATCCCGTCACCGAGATGGTGACGGGGCAGGACCTCGTCGAATGGCAGTTGCGCGTTGCCGCGGGCGAGAGTTTGCCGGTCACCCAGCAGCAGTTGAAGCTCGACGGCCACGCGATCGAGGCGCGCATCTACGCAGAGCATCCGGCGCGCGGCTTCCTGCCGTCCACCGGCACGCTCAAGCATCTGCGCATGCCCGAAGGCGTCGAGTTCGCGATCGACGCGGCCGGGCTCGGCGAGCCGGGCCGCAAGGCGCCGGTGCGTATCGACAGCGGCGTGCGCGAGGGCGACACGATCACGCCGTTCTACGATCCGATGATCGCCAAGCTGATCGTGCACGGCGCGACGCGCGAGGAGGCATTGGCGCGCCTCGCGCGTGCGCTGCATGCCTGCGAGGTGGTCGGGCCGCACACGAACGTCGAGTTTCTGCGGCGCATCGTCGCGAGCGAACCGTTCGCGAGCGGCGAGCTCGACACCGGTTTGATCGAGCGTCATCACGACGTGCTGTTCGCGCCGGCACAGAAGCCGTTCAAGGAAGCGCTCGCGCTCGCGTGCGCCGCGTTGTTGACGCGCGAGGGCGGCACCGCGCACGGCGCATCGCCGTGGGACGCGTTGTCGCACTGGCGGCTCAATAGCGGCTACACGCAAACGCTCGGCTGGCGCGTGATCGACGACGGCGCCAACGACGACAGCCCCGACGCGTTCACGGTCGTTTTCGCGCGCAACGGGGACACGCGAGCGCTCGTGCAAACACTCGAACACGACGGCGTGCGCGAGGACTTCACATGGTCGGTCGGCGCGGGTGCCCATGAATTCCGCGCGACGATCGGCGATGCGCGCGTGACGGGGCGTGTATTCGTCGACGGCGACAGGTTCCACGTGTTCTGCCATGGTGAGACGCTCGCATTCGAATGGCAGAACCTGCTCGCGCATGCCGCGGATGCCGAGCATGGCGAAGGCCGTCTGACCGCGCCGATGCCGGGCAAAGTGATCGCGGTGCTGGTCGAACCAGGCGCGGTGGTCGAGAAGGGCGCGCCGCTGATCGTGATGGAAGCGATGAAGATGGAGCATACGATCGGCGCCCCGGCGGCGGGCACGGTCGCCGAGGTGCTGTATGCAGTCGGTGATCAGGTCGCCGACGGCGCGCAACTGCTGGTGCTGGAGGTGCAGCAGGCGGGTGAATAAGCGCGTCGAGTGGCAGATGAGCGTGTAGGTGAATCAAGCGAGCCGCGCGTAGCCCGCGGCGCGCGCTTCGCTTTCCAGCTCGCCGATGCGCGCGTAGTCGGTCAGCGGCAACCTCGAAAAACCCCTTAAACGCAGCCGTTTTGCGCGCTCGGGGCGGACGCTCAGCGCCTCGTTCAACGCGTCGCGCAACGCGGCGACCGTGGCCGGCGGCACATTGGCCGCGGCGATCAGCGGCAAGCCCGGCGAGGCGGCGGTCATGCCGATCGCGCGCACGCGCCCCGCGAGTTCCGGAAGCACGTCGCAAACGAAGGCGTAGGTCACGCAGTCGATCGCGGTGACGTCCGCGCGATTGTCCGCGACCGCGCGCAGCGAGCCGACATGCGAGCCCGTGCGCAGCACCGCGCCGAAGAACATGCCGGCGCGCGCGAGCGGCGCGACCGCGTGACGAAATGCGTTCATGCCGCTGTTCGAATCGTCCTGGTTGTAGGCGGCGCGTGCGCCTCGGCACGAGGCGAGTGAGTCGAAGCGCGCCTCGGCACGCGTGACCAGTACGCTCGAGTAATGCGCGCCGTCGCAGCCGGGCGCATCGAAACAGGGTGTCGCGACCAATTGCACCTGCGCGTGCAGCCCCTGCATCAGCGGATAACCGCAGGTCTGGGAAATCAGCAGATTCGGGCGCCGCCAGAAGCCGTGCAGTTCCTCGTCCGGTTCGACGATGCGGCACGCGGGCTTGACCCGGCGCAGCACGTCGTCGAGCCACTCGCGCCATTCGAGGTCGAGCGCGGGTGTCACGTTGTACATCGGCAGGGCGGCGATCCAGTTCATGAAGGCGTTTCTCGCGCCTAATGTCTGACCAATTTGAATTCATCGAGACCGAGCCGCACCGGCTCGCTCGGCGTGAATTGCCATCGCTGCGCGGCTACGGAGAGGATCTCGTCCTGCGCATCCTCGAACGCGACCAACAGGTCCTGCTTGCGACGGCTCACGGCGCCACAGAACTCGACCAGCGCGTCGGCGCTAACTTCAAAAATCTGCGCACGATCGTCGCAGCACACGCGGAACGCGACCGTCGCGCATTCCGTCACACAGGGCCGGAACCCTTCATCGACATAGACCGACATGGCGAACTCCTTCGGACGCCTGAATCGACAGGATGACAAACCGCGCCTGCCAGGTATGTGGGAGAACCGGCATTGACGGCCAAATGCCCGGCGCCGCGGCAGGCGCGACGGTCCGGAAACTGGCGAAAAGTAAGCCAGAAACTGGCGGCGGACTCGTTGAAGTCCGAGCCAGGGCCGCGGCGTGAACCGTGGCCGGAGGGAGACGGCGGCGGTTCGAGTCGCCATCGGTCTCGCCTGCTGGAGGGCCGCCCCGGGTCAGAATCGCGGCGGGCACTGCTCAGAAAACGCTTAAAACGGGCGCTCCAATCCAATGTCGAAATCGACGCGAGAGCCGCTCGCGCCGGTCTCGGACTGTGTTTGGATTTTCTCACCAACCTCGCGGTGCAGATCGGCGTAGGTATCCACTTTACGATTAGCGCGCGTTTTGTGCAGGCGATGCGTCCGGCGGGGCTGGCCGGGTTGCGTGAGCGGCCGGGATATTGAGCCGACGGATCAGCGGGCCCAATGTCGTCGCCTGAATCAGCAGGCTGAATACCACGACGAGATACGTGACGCCGATGAACATTTCGCGTCCGTGAAACTCCGGCAGCGACAGCGCGAGCGCAATCGAGATGCCGCCGCGTAGTCCGCCCCATGTCAGCACGACAGCCGAATGCGGACTGAGCCGCCGGAAGTTCTGCAGCGCGAGCAGCGGAATCGCGACGCTGACGCCGCGCGCGAACAGCACGACCGGAATCGCCGCGAGCCCGAGCCAAACGATCTCGACGCGCAGCGACAGCGCAATGATTTCGAGTCCGATCAGCCCGAACAGCACGAGATTGAGCAACTCGTCGAGCAGGTCCCAGAAGTTGAACAGATGCTCGCGCGTCTTCTCCGACATCGACGTCGACGCGCCGTGATTGCCGATCACGAGCCCCATGATCACGACAGCGAGAGGCGCTGACACGTGCAGCGCTTCGGCGAGACTATAGCCGCCGGTCGCGAGCGCGAGTGTGATCAGGATTTCGACCGGATAGCTGTCGATACCTCGCAGCAGCAGCGACGCGCCGAAGCCGAGCGCCGCGCCCAGCACGAGCGCTCCGGCGACTTCGCGCAGCAGATCGAATGCGATCGCGCCCGCGGAAAACTCGTTCGCGCCGGTCGCGAGTCCGACTAGCGTGACGAATGCGACGACGGCCGTGCCGTCGTTGAACAGCGATTCGCCGGTAATCTTGGTTTCGAGGCTTTCGGGCGCCGCCGCGCGCTTGAGCACGCTGAGTACCGCGATCGGATCGGTCGGCGAGATCAGCGCGCCGAACACGAGACACCACGGCAGGCTCACCGGCTGGCCGAGCCATTGCGCCGCGTAGTAAAAGCCGAAGCCGACCACCGCGATCGAAATCAATACGCCGATCGTCGCGAGCATCAGCACCGCGCGCCGCTGTGTGCGCATCTTCGACAGATCGACGTGCAGCGCGCCGGCGAACAGCAGCAGACTTAGCAGGCCGTGAAACACGATGTCGGCAAAATCGATCTGCACGACGATCTTGCGCGCGGCGATCGCCATCGCCGGATAGTAGAACCCGAGCGCAGAAATGCCGACGCAGACGACGAGCCCGACCGCGGTGATGCCGAGCGTGTCGGGCAACCTGATGAATCGATAATTGAGGACGCCAAACAGCGCGACGATGGCGAACAGCGCACCGGCAATCTGGAAGACGCTCATCGTGCACGCTCTCCCGCTTCGCGGCGGCGCGAGCGCGTGATCACGGTGGCACCGAGGTAACTCGCGCGACAAGGCATAAAGCAGGCAGGCAGAGAATGCCGACACAATTGCGATATTGAACCAGCGAGATGTTTCACCAGCAATTCCTTATTCAGGCTCATTCAATCCGATAAGCGATCTGCGGTCTGTAATGACACGATCTATGCCGCTGGCGATCGAGCGACGTACCGGGACGGACACTTTATTCAAACGCAGCGGACGATGCGGCCAGACGCAGCGTGCTTTTTATCGGACCACGAGCGGATGACGGCGAACCGGGCGGAGCCAGGCTCGCCGGACGGGCGCCACGATGGGCAATGGCAGTGTTCGGACTACTGAAGCGCCGGAGGAGTTCCGGTCTTTATTTTGGGATATAGCTTTTTATTTCGAGATGGTTCGCGGGGCTTGATTCGTCGAGGCTATTCAATCGAATCTGAATAAACGGTATGAATCTGTAATCCGAATTTGCCGGTCCGATGACTTCACATTGCATGGAGCCTTGTGACTCATTGTTCCAAAATCTGTAAAGCATATATCTAATCTCACAGTAAAACTGTTTTGCTCGTCATTGAGCATCGTTGACGCCGGAATTGGCAGGTCGAGAGCAGGGAAAGCTCTAACCGGGAATCGCCCAGGATATGACAATTGTTGACAAACGCGAGTCGAGAATGATGCAGCATCGATACATGGCGAAATGCTGTTGTGTAGCAATGGGTGAAGACGGAGAAGAGCATGGAGCAAACCTATCGTTATCGGGGATTCGACATCGTGGTCAACGCGTTGCGCGCGACCGATATGTCCACCCGTGTCGGCAGTGCCACGGCGCGGCGCGCGTACGTGGCGAGCGTCACGTTGAAGACGCGGCTGATCGGCGGCGAGTGGTCGACCGCTTTCCGGGTAGCTTCGGTGCCCGGTCGTTCGTCGACCGATCTGCGGGAAGTGCTGGCGGCTGGATTCGCGGCCGCCACTCGGGTCGTCGACGACGTGGTAAGCGTGATGGGCGACGGGTTCGCGCGCAAGGCGGCCTGAGTTCCACACGGGGCGCTCGGCGCCGTGGTGCCACGCGGCAGGCGTGAGCGCGCACAGGGGTGCCCAGGCGGTCCCGGCATTTCAAAGCACTCGCGATCATTGACCGTCGACTACGGTTGTCGGTTGTGGCGAGCGTCAAAATAACCACGCGTATCCCTGCGGTGCGTGTGGGTCCCAGGCAGGGCGTGCTCGTCTCCTCAGCGTCCTGTTGTTTTAATCCCGCCCCCTGTGCGGGATTTTTTTTGTCAGTCGACATTGCGGGCGCTCGGTAACGCACTGCCACATCCGCACGGCAGGGAAAAACAACGATTTTAACTTTTGTCTGCTTTGCGTTTCTTGCTTAATCGTTATAGTCGAACGGGAATCGCGAAAATGTGATTCGGGGTTCACTTTTTATATTTTATGCACAAGCGATACAATGAAAAGAGCATGTTTAGCTCGCGATTTATGGCGGCTGTGTGAAATGCGGGTGAAAAAGCAAGCGGAACAAATAATGCTTATTCGAAAATCCTTTCTGTTTGCCGTTATTGTCTCCGTCGCGGGGACGACTCAGACCGATAGTCCCGATCCTCACGAACGGCCCGCGCGCATGAATGCGGCGGACGGCACACCGGCCACGTGATCGCTTGCTAACGGGGCAGCAAGGAAAAAAGCCTCGAACACGAGGCGTGATCGAGGCTGCCGAAGGACAGACTCAATGCCTGTCTGGGAAGGTCGATCGGACCCGTGATCGACCTTGCCCACTATAGCGAGTTACCCGCCGAGCAACTGTGAACAAATGTCGCGGTCGAATCGACCGGCGAATTCCCGAATAGATCTGAATCGTAGCGTCGGATTCGACTGGCATGCGGATAACGCTGATTACCCACGCCCCTGCATCCGGCGTCGTATATGCAGCCGCCCCGGCGGCTCGAAATACGTGCCGAAGCGCACGAGCCCGGCCTTCTTCAAATGACATGTCATTTCGAAGCTGACCAGCACGCCGGGGTCGTCGTCCTCGAGGATGTCGATGTCGATCGCGCGAATACGAGGTTCATATTTCAGCAGCGTCGCTTCCATCTGCTGCTTCAGCGCGTGCGCCGACGACGGCAATGCCTTGTAGATGTTCGTCATGTCCGGCAGACCGTAATCGGGCAGGTGCTTCAATGCGCCCGCGCGCGTGTTCAGAATGCGCTGCACGTTCTGCTGCACGCTCAGGCATTCGAGCGTGCGGTCGTCGTATGCGTCGAGCGGCTCGCCGCCGATCTGGCCGAGCAGCATATCGTAGAGAGACGGTCCCGCCGGCATCGAGTGGCGCTCCGTTAGCCGTTCGCCGCATGTTCAGCCACGGCTTCTTCGCGATCGATGAAATCGATCGTCAGACTACCTTCGGGTGAACCGGTCAGCAGGATCCTGGCGGGCGCGATTCCATATGCCATGCGCGCGAGCAGTTCGCGCGACACCGTGGGCAGAATGCGCTGATTGACAAACGCATCGACGTTGCGCGCGCCCGATTCGCGCGCGAGACACAACGCGGCCATCGCATCGATCAGCGCTTCGTCGCAGCTCAGTTCGACACCGTGCTGGCGGTGCAGACGCTGCGCGACGTTACCGAGCTTCAGGCGCACGATCGAGGCCAGCGCGCTCGCATCGAGAGGGCGGTACACGAGCGTCTGGAAGCGCGCGAGCAGCGCCGGTTGAAAGTGGCCGACGAGCTGCGGATGAATCGCGTCGAGCAGTTCGTCGTGCGAGATCTGAGGGCTTTCCGTGGTCGTGTCATCGATTTGCGCGCTGCCGAGATTGGACGTCATCAGGATCACGCAATTGCGAAAGTCGATCTCGCGCCCCTCGCCATCGCGCATCATGCCGCGATCGAACACCTGATAGAACATGTCGAGCACGTCGCGGTGCGCCTTTTCGACTTCGTCGAGCAGCACGACACTGTACGGACGCTGCCGCACCGCCTCGGTCAGAATGCCGCCGCGTCCATAACCGATGTAGCCGGGCGGCGAGCCCTTCAGTTGCGAGACTGTGTGCGATTCCTGGTACTCGGACATATTGATCGTCGTGAGCGCGGCTTCACCGCCGAACAGCAGGTCGGCGAGCGCGAGCGCGGTTTCGGTCTTGCCGACGCCCGATGGTCCAGCAAGCAGAAACACGCCGAGCGGCGCGTGTTCATTCTTGAGCCCCGCCTTGGCGGTCCGCAGGCTTTCGGACAGGGCGGCGAGCGCGTCGTGCTGCGCGACGACGCGTGTCGCGAGCTGCGTTTCCAGCGTCAGCAGGCTTTGCAGTTCGTCTTCGACGAGACTGCCAACCGGCACGCCGGTCCACTCGGCGACGACGCGTGCGATCGCCTGGGCGTCGACGTCGGCGAAGATCAACGGGGCCTTGCCTTGTGCAGTCGTCAGTGCGCGACGTGCTTGCGCGAAAGCGCTGGCATCGCGCGAGACGGCATCGCTGTCGCGTTGGCGGTGCAGCGCCTGGACGAGTTCGAGCTCCTGTTCGTAACGTGTTTGCAGCGCCGCGAGTTCGGCCTTCGCGCTCGCGAGCGCGGCGTCCAGTGCGCCGCGGCGTGCTTCGCTATCGTCGATGCCGATGCGTTCGTCGTCTGCGAGCGCCGCGCGTTCGAGCTCCAGCGCGGCGACCGCGGCCCGCGCGCGTTGCAACTCGGCCGGCGGTGCTTCGAGGCCCATGCGTACGCGCGCGGCGGCCGTGTCGATCAGATCGACGGCCTTGTCCGGCAGTTGCCGCGCCGGGATGTAGCGACGCGACAGCTTGACCGCGGCGACCAGCGCTTCGTCGCGAATGTGTACATGGTGGTATCGGGCGTAGCGGCTTTTCAGGCCGCGTAGCATCAAGCAGGCCGCGTTGTCGTCGGGTTCTTCGACCTTGATCATCTGGAAGCGGCGTTCGAGTGCCGCGTCGCGCTCGAAGAATTGCTTGTATTCGGACCACGTGGTCGCCGCGATCGTGCGCAATTCGCCGCGCGCGAGCGCGGGCTTCAGCAGGTTCGCGGCGTCGGCGCCGCCCGCCGCGTTGCCGGCGCCGATCAGCGTGTGCGCTTCGTCGATGAACAGCAGGATCGGCACGGGTGAAGCCTGCACCTCGTCGATCACGGTCTTCAGGCGTTGCTCGAATTCGCCTTTCACGCCGGCGCCCGCTTGCAGCAGGCCGAGATCGAGCGTGAGGATGCGCACGTCGCTTATTACGTTCGGCACGCTGCCTTCGGCGACGCGCAACGCGAGCCCTTCGACGAGCGCGGTCTTGCCGACACCCGGTTCGCCGACGAGGATCGGATTGTTCTTGCGACGGCGCGCGAGCACGTCGACCATCTGCTGGATCTCGCGCTCGCGCCCGAACACAGGATCGATGTCGCCGCGGCGCGCCTTGTCGGTCAGGTCGATCGCAAAGCGGGCGAGGGCGTCGGCGCTGGCAGGTGTGGTTTCTTTTGCGCGAAAGACGCCGTTCGCCGCCGCGGCGCTTGCCGCAGGTTGCGGCTGTTCAGATCGTTGTTCCTCGTCTTCGCTTTCGATTTCACTTTCGCACGACCGATGCGCCATTCGCGGCAGCAACCGTTCGATCTGCGCACTGCTGACGGCAAGCAGTGGCCACGCATTCTGGGCGCGCAGCATATGCGGCGCATCGACGATCGCCTGCAGCAAATTCCCCGAGCGGATTCGCGCCTCGGCGCTCTCCGAAGATGCGTGAAGCCATGCATCCCTAAGCAGTGCCGCCAGCTGCGGCGACAGGGCGGGCTTGCCGCGCAGATTGCGCGGCAGACGGTCGATTGCACCGAGCAGCGCATCCCACAGCGCGTCGATATCGATCGTGCAACGCCGCAGGATAGCGGGGATGTCGCCGTCGCCGGCTTCGATCAGCTTCAGCAACCAGTGCTCGACCGTGATCTCGTCAGCCAGTCGCGTCTGGCAAAGACTCGCGGCCGCTTCGAGCGCCTGCGCGCAGTGCGGGTTGAGTCGGCGCAGCAGATGAGTGGTGTCCCAAAGGGCGCTTCTTCGGTCGTCGCGCAAGGTCATGTCGGCAGTTCGGTCACGGAGGGAAGCGGCAAGTGCGCTGTGCACTCGCCGATGAAAAAGGACCAGCCCGCCACGCGGACCGGTAAAGACGCGTCAACGCACGTCACGAGACCGGCGCTGCGCCGGTCCTACTTACCACGCTTACATCAGGAACGCTCGTTCCAGGTGTCCTTGTGGATGATGTTGCCGTCCTTGTACGACCACGTGATCGTCTCGTAGCGCAGCTCGACGTCTTCGATGTGGTTGTGCTTCTCGTAGTCGGGATTCTTGATGTCGAACATTTTGGGCTTGACCGCGACGATCTTCACGTTGTCCAGCTTCGTGTTGAAGTACTCCTTTTCCTTGCCGGCGTCGTCGATCTTGTACCACTTGATCTCGACCGACTTCAGTGTCTGGCCGCTCGTGACAGCCTTGTACAGATACGGCGTCGACGCATCGGTTTCCTTCGTCAGCGTGATCGGTTTGTGCACGCGGGTGCCGGTCAGCTTGCCGGTGTTGCCGTCGGTCGGGATATGCACGCCGTGATCGAACGCGACGAGCTCGACGCTGCCTTCGCGGCCTTGCACCGTCACCGAACCCTTGATGTCAGCGCCGCCGTCGTCCTTGAGCCACATGTAGGCCGGAATTGCCATACTTTCTACTCCTTGATTTTTCTACTGCTGCGACAACCGCCCGGAGCAGCCCCCGAGCGTCTGGATCCCGAAGCGCGATGCTTCAGGGGCGAAACACTGCGATTTTTTCGCCTATTGGTTTGAAGGAGCGTCCGGCACGAGCGTGATTTCGACTCGCCGGTTCTTCGCGCGTCCGTCGTCGGTAGCGTTGCTCGCGATCGGCCGCGTGTCGCCATAGCCCTGAATCGCAAACTGCGACGCCGTGAGGCCCGACACGTCGATCAGCCAGTCGCGCACGGCTTGCGCGCGAGCCGTGGACAACTTCAGATTGCTCTGCGGATTGCCGACGTTATCGGTGTGCCCGGCGACCAGAATCCGCTTGTCTGGATTCGTCCTGATCATTTCGAGTGCACCGACCATCGCGCGCGTCGAGCCGGGCTTCAGCTGAGCGCGGCCGCTGTCGAATAGCGACATGCTGTCGAGTGTGACGACCGCCGGCGGCGGAGCAGGCGGCACGTACGACGCGATCGCGGTGTCCAGCGCCGGCAGCAGTTGCGCACCGCGATACATGCCGAGCGAAAGTCGCAGCGGCACTCCGATGCGCGCGTAACGGTCGAGTTGATCGCGATCGGCGACGAGCGCTTGCAGCGCGTCGCGTTTGGCGTTGTCGTGCGCGGCCGGAATCATCGAATAGCGGCCGAGGTCGGTGCCGATGCGATCGAGCAGGGCTTCGTTGTTTCTCGCGGCGGACCACGACGCGACGGCGGCTGCGCAAGCGAGCAGCGCGAGCGCATGCGCGCAGGCAGTGCGGCGCGGCGACATCCAGTAGCGCCGCGGTGTTGCTTCGATCAGCGGTTGCGGTAGCGGCCACGGCAGCGGTGATGCGCCGACGGCGGCGCGGCTCACACAGGTTTTCATCTGCACGTCGCGTTCCCACGGATCGGCCGAACCGGTTGCCGAACCGCTTGCTGGACCGCAATCGATCCAACCCGCGCCGAACAACGCCCACGGCGTGGCGGGCTGCTGCGGGTCGGTCAACGTGCCGATCACGACCCGCTGCGTCCAGCCGACGAGCGACGCGAGCGCCGCCGCGCGCGCGGCACCCGTGGTAGGCGTGGTAGGCGTGGTAGCCGTGGTACTGCCCGCCTCGCCAGGCACGCGCTGAGGCTCGGCTTCGGCCGCGCGGACCACGAGTTCGAAACGCTCGGCATCGACGATTCGCGTCGCCGACGACACCCCGTACCACGCAGGCGCCGACAGACCAGGCGGGCACGTCGTCATCCGCTGATAGACGGCGACATAGCCCGGCAGCCGCGTGCCGAGCGTGCGAGCCGCATCGGCGACGCAATGGCGCACGACGCGCAGCTTCTGCGTGAGCATGTCGGCCCCGACATGCAGCGAGGGCGCCACCGACAGCACGACGCCATCGGGCGCACGTCCGTCGCGCCACTGTCTGAGCGCAACCGCGAGACGCGGTAACTGCTGCGGATGATCGACGCGCAACCAGATCGCGCCGTCGCCGACATGCGCGAAGCGCTCCTCGTGGTTGCGATCGAACAGAGCCGGCAGACCGTCGCCGGTAACGAGCACGAGCGGCATGCGGGTGCGCAGTCTCGGCGGAATTCCGGCGGTCGAGGCGCCGAGCGCGGCTAGGACCTGCGCGCTCTGTTCGCCCGCGCGGGACAGCCAGAGCGTGCGCCATCCGACGAGTACGCCCACGAGCAAGCCGACGACCGCCGTCAGCGCCCATGCGATGCCGCGTCCGCCCGGCAGCACGAACCAGATCGCCGCGAGCGCCAGCACGGCCGTGAACACGAGCATCGCGCGCAACGGGTAACCGAGTCTCTCGTACGCGCGATCGGGCGTGCGCGTCGGCGTTGCGGACAGGATGCGCAGATCGGACTTCACGGCTGCGTGGGCTTCGCGTGCGCGAGTTGCGCTAGCTGGCTGTCGAGCAGGGCCGACCAGATCACCCAGACGATGACGGCGACCACGCATGCGAGCCCTGCAATCGCCCACGGCGAGAGCCGGTAGAACCAGTCCGACAAGCGGCGGCCGGGGCGATCGGCGATGAAGGTGCGTGCGGGCGCTGGGCGAAGTTTTTCCAGCTGCGCATGCAGCGCTGTCGTCAACGCCGTGCGTTTCGCTTCGCCATCGCGCGCGAAACGGCCGATCAAGCCGAGGCTCAGAATCGCCGCGTAGCATTCGAGCAGCTCGATGTGCGGCGACGCTTCACGCATGCGCGCTTCGAGCCGTTCGAACACGCGCTCGCCCGCGTCGTGCAGGTTGAACAACTCGACTTGCAGCGGTTTCAGTTCCCACCCCGCGCGGCTTTCGGGCGGCAGATAGCGCAGCGCGACTTCATCGAGCAGCCCGCATTGCGCGAGTAGCGCTTCGCGCCGTACGTCGTCGGGATAGCCGCGCCGCTCGAGTGCAGTCGAGAAGTTGGCGATCAGCGAAGCGCAACGATTGCGGAAGTCGATTGCGTGACCCGCGTGACCGCCGGGCGTAAGCGTCGTGACGAGCAGCGCGGTGTCGCGCAGCAGGTCGCGAATGCCTTCGCGCGACGCGCGCGTCGCGCCGGGCGCGCTGTCGAGCAGCGCCGCTTCGTTGGGGCTTCGGCGCAGGGCGTTCATGAGCGCAGTACCGCGTAAAGTTCGAGCGATGCGTCGGGCACCGACGCCGGCAGATAGATCTGGCAGGCGCGCGCGGCGAGCATCTTCGCATGCGCGGCGTTCGCTGGATCGAGCGCGAAGTATTGGTTGTCGAGGCGCACCGGAATCGCGGCCGGCACGCGCGCTACCGCCTTGAGCGGGATGCCGAGCAGCGCCGAATTGATGATGTGCTCGACGTCGTCGGGCGCGCCGATCTTGCACAGACGCGGGAACTGCTCTGCGAGCTCGAACGCCGGCATCGGCGCGTTGACCGACAGATACCAGTCGGCCGCGCCTTCGACGATGCGCTCGTCGAGGAACTGACCCGCCCACGTGGTCGCGCTCTTGCGCGTGAGGCCGATCGACACGACGCGCGACGGAATGATCGCGTCGAGCAATTCGCGGATCGTGGCCTCGAGCTTTGTGAACACCTCGTCGGCGCGCGCGTGGTCGTAGGCGGGAATGTCGGTGAGTTGCACGCGCGTCGAGAACGTGATCAACGCGCTGACCAGTTGCGCGAGCGTCGTGTAGAGCTGCTCCGGTGAGCGGCGCGGATGCGCCGCGTAGAGCCGCAACTGCGGCCACGCCGCGTGAATGCAGTGCAAAAGCCAGAACAGCTGCACGTCGGCGACGCCATATTCGGCGACCTGTTCGAGCCGTTCGCTACGACGCGCGCCGAGCGCAACGCTCTTCGCCTGCAGGATATCGGCGAGGCGATTGATGCGCTCGACATGCAGTGGGTGGCTGCCGAGCGTCAGGCACGGCGGCACGAAACGGTGATCGACCTGGAACTGGCCGCTCGTGCTGCGCGTGAGCCGCGCGATGGCGCAGACCGTGTCGTCGGCATGCGATTCGAAATCGAACAGCAGACGCAGCGCGTGACGCTCGGACGCGATCTCGGTTTCGCTGCCGCCGTTCAGATCCACGACCTTGACGAATTCGCGATACGTGCGGCGTGGACGCGCAAGCGACGTTTCATCGAACCGGCAGTTGTCGCCGTTCGCATCGGGCAGCGCGAGCGCCGCGAACACGACGACGCTTTGCAGATCGGCGGGCACGCCTTGCGCCAGATCGCGCGCGGCGGGCAGAGCGTCGGTCAGCGTCGTGTCGACCGGCGTGCCGTCTGAAAAACGCAGCTTGAGCCGTGCGAGCTTCAGACGGCCGGTGGCCAACGCCTCTTCGTCGATCTCGACGCCGAGCGTGCCCCACGGCTGCGCGAGCGCGGACGTGGCGAGCTGCTGCAGCGCGAAGCCGGCCCATCGTTCTTGCTGCTGGAAGTGCTGCTGCGTGAGGATGAGGCCCTCATGCCAGAGCGGTTTGTCGATCCGCATAAGTATTTTGGTCTGATGCTTGTTGCTGATTTAATCTGGATTACCCGAGATTCCGGATTCTATATGTCGTATTCGCCGATCGTATACCCATATTTCGGCTGACGTTGAAAATATGACAAAAATTGACCAATTCAAATTTGAGATGCGGTTGAGATTTATTCTGAGAAAGCGAAATTAAATTTGAGATTGTGTCAAATAAATGCGTGGTGAATTAACTAAGTTTAATAAATGTTAAATTGCGTCAATTCCTCGTTCCCCGCTACGGGCGGTGCGATGGCAGAGAATCTGCGAAAACAGAATCTATTTAACCATTGTTCACACTGTTTGATTCCGCGTCTCGGTCAATATGCTTTGACGTAATGCGGAAAAACCTGCTTTAATATCGTCTGAATTTAAATGAGGTGCACTATCCGAAGTCGTGCAATGCGGTATCGTCGTCGTAATTCCCATTGCGAGTCGCGCATATCTTTTTAAGTGCGCGGGCATGCGCGAATGGAGCCACCGCATCGCCATGGGCGAGATCTGCGGGTTGTGTCGAATCTGATTACATGAGGAGTATGAATGGACAGCTTTCAGCGCGAAATTCCGAAGAGTCGCGTCTCGATCACGTTGGACCTGCACACGGGCGGCGCGCAGAAGAAGGTCGAACTGCCTCTCAAGCTGCTGGTCGCCGGCGATTTCAGTGCGGGCCGCGAGCAGGCGGCACTGGCGGAGCGCAAGAAGGTCAACATCGACAAAAATAATTTCGACGCGGTGCTCGCCGACTACGCACCCGACCTGAAGATCGCGGCCGAGAACACGCTCGCCGACGATGGTTCGGAGCTACCGGTCAAGCTCGCGTTTCGCTCGATGAAAGACTTCGAGCCGGAGCAGGTGGCGCGTCAGATTCCCGAATTGCAGGCGCTGCTGGCGATGCGCAATCTGCTGCGCGATCTGAAGTCCAATCTGCTCGACAACAGTACGTTCCGTCGCGAGTTCGAAAAGGTCCTGAAGGACCGGCGCCTGTCGGACAAACTGCGCGGCGAACTCGCGCAGATCGCCACTGCCGCGACCCAGCCGGAAGGCCATGCCTGAGCGGGGACGGTCGAAGCAAGCCGTCACCGCCTGGCGCAACCGCATTGCTGCAAAAACTCAGCCAGGAACACAAATGGAACAGAACGAATCCCGTCAGGGCGCGACCGAGACCGTTGTGCTCGATGCCGCGCAAGACATGTCTTTCGCCGGCGACAGCGTCTATGCGTCGCTGTGCAACAAGATCAACCTGAAGCCCGTATCCGAGGCGCGCCCGCTCGAGGCATTCCGCGATAGCGACATGCTGTCCGAGGCGTCGGCCGACGAGCGCATCGCGCGTGGTATCGGCGCGTTTCTCGAGCTGGTCGCGCAATCGAGCCAGCCTGTCGAGCGTCTCGACAAGTCGCTGCTCGATTTTCATATCGGCCAGCTCGACCGGCAGATCAGCCGACAGCTCGACGCGGTGCTGCATACCCCTGAGTTTCAGGCGCTGGAGGGCCGCTGGCGTGGCCTGAAGATGCTGGTGTCGCGCACGGATTTTCGCAAGAACGCGCGCATCGAAGTGCTGGACGTGTCGAAGGATGCGCTGCAACGCGACTTCGAAGACACGCCGGAGCTGATCCAGAGCGGCCTGTATCGCCTCACGTATATCGAGGAGTACGACACGCCGGGCGGCCAGCCGATCAGCGCGTTGATCAGCGACTTCGAGTTCGCCAATTCGCCGCAGGACGTAGCACTGCTGCGCAACATCTCGAAGGTCGCGGCGGCTGCGCATATGCCGTTCATCGGCTCGGTCGGCGCGGCATTCTTCGGCAAGAAGTCGATGGAGGAAGTCGCGGCGATCCAGGATATCGGCAACTACTTCGATCGCGCCGAGTACATCAAGTGGAAGAGCTTCCGCGACACGGACGACGCGCGTTACGTCGGTCTGACGATGCCGCGCGTGATCGGCCGCCTGCCGTATGGCAAGGACACGACGCCGGTGCGCGCGTTCAATTACGAGGAAGCGGTGAAGGGCCCGGACCATGACCGGTACCTGTGGGTCAACGCGTCGTTCGCGTTCGCGGCCAACATGACGCGCAGCTTCGTGAACAACGGCTGGTGCGTGCAGATCCGCGGCCCGCAGGCTGGTGGCAAGGTGGAAGACCTGCCGGTGCACCTGTACGACCTTGGCACCGGCGTGCAGCCGAAGATCCCGAGCGAAGTGCTGATTCCGGAAACGCGCGAATTCGAGTTCGCGAATCTGGGCTTCATTCCGCTGTCGTTCTACAAGAACCACGACTTCGCGTGCTTTTTCTCGGCGAATTCTGCACAGAAACCGGCACTGTACGAGACCAAGGAAGCGACGGCCAATAGCCGTATCAACGCACGGCTGCCGTACATCTTCCTGCTGTCGCGTATCGCGCACTACCTGAAGCTGATTCAGCGCGAAAACATCGGGACGACCAAGGATCGACGTCTGCTGGAGATCGAGCTCAACAACTGGATCAAGGGTCTCGTGACCGAGATGAAAGATCCGGGCGACGAGTTGCAGGCATCGCACCCGCTGCGTGAAGCGAAGGTGACCGTCGAAGACATCGAGGACAACCCGGGCTTTTTCCGCATCAAGCTCTTCATCATCCCGCACTTCCAGGTCGAGGGGATGGACATCGGGCTGTCGCTGGTGTCGCAAATGCCGAAGGCGAAGAGCTGATCCTGTAGCCCGTATGTGTCAGTCGCCTGGGCCATGACGGCTCCGGCGTCGCGTTTGTTCGCTCAACGGAGTTTCTGCATGTCGTCGATCCTGCCTACACAGGCCTACGAGTTGAAACTGGCGCCGCATCCGGCGCCCTTCTCCGTGCTCAAATTCACGGGCCGGGATGCGGTGAGCGAGCTGTACCGGTACGACATCGAATTTGCATGCCCCGTGTCCGGCATCCCGATGGATGAGGTGGTTGGCCGTCCCGCGAAATTTATCATTGCCCCGGTTGATCCGAACATGGACTATCTGCGCAAGATGTTCGGGGAGAACGCGGAGCAATTCAGCAAGATGCCGCCCTCATACACGATCCATGGCGTGATCACGGAGTTCGATGAGCATGCGACATCCGCCGACGTGACACACTATCGGGTCCGGCTTGAGCCCGCGCTCGCGGACCTGAACCGGGGCGTCACGAGCCGCCTGTTCCAGAAGCAGTCGGTCGAGGAAATCGTCACCGACACGCTGGGCCATTATGGCTACCGGGCAGGTGTCGACGTCGAATTTCAATTGCGCCACAAGTACAAGCGGCACGAGTACGTCACTCAATATCTCGAGACAACGTTTGCCTTCATCCAGCGCATCTGTGCGCAGGAGGGGATCTGGTTCCGCTGGGAGCAGAAGCAGGACCGGGCGGTGATGGTGTTCGGCGACGATCTGGACGCCTATGCGCGCAAGCAGCGTACGGTGCCGTACCGGCGCGACTCGGGGCTCGAGAGTTCCGGCACGGACGCCATCAAGACGCTCGAGAAGCGGTCCCGGCGCGTGCCCGAGGTCGTGCGGTTACACGACTACAACCATCGTGAGGCCGGCGTGTCGCTGCTCGTGGAGGAAAATGCTGCGCGCGTCGACAAGACGACGCACGGGATCGACTACCGCTGGGGCGAGCACTACCAGACGCCCGAAGAGGGCAAGAGCGTGGCCCGTTTGCGCCACGAGGAATATCTGGCGAAGCAGATCACCTTCAAGGGGACCGGCAATCCGTTCTGGCTCGGGGCGGGCGAAGTGATGCGCGCCGACCCGAATCCGGCCGATGCGAAGCACGGAATCTTCATCACCTCGGTCGAATCGAGCGGTGGCCGCAGCGAGTCGTACTGGGTCACCTTCGAGGGGATTCCATCGGACCGGGTCTGGCGTACTCCGATGGCCTCAATCGAGCGACCGTCAATCGACGGCATCCTGCCGGCCCGCATTACGTCACCGGGCAGCTACAAGTACGCGTACCTGACCGAGCAGGGCTGGTACGTGATCAAGCTGCCGTTCGACCTCGACGAATGGAGTCCGGGCGGCACGAGCCGGCCGGTGCGATTCGCGAAGCCGTACAGCGGCGACAATTACGGGCACCACTTCCCGCTGATCGATGGGGCGGAGGTGGCGATCGTCTTTACGGACGGTCATCCGGACAGGCCCGTGATTATCGGCGCGATGCACGACAGCCTGCATCCGGATCTCGTCAACAACCTGAACCATACTCGCAACCTTATCCGCACGGCCGCGCAGAACGAACTGCGGATGGAGGACAAGGAAGGTGTCGAGCACGTCCATCTGACCACGCCGCACCAGACTAGTGAGCTCAATCTCGGGCACATGGTCGACGGCGATCGCCAAAACCGCGGGCACGGCGCCGAATTGCGAACCGATGGGGCTGCGGCTGTTCGCGGCGCGAAGGGCGTGCTTGTCACCGCCGAAGAACAACCGGGTGCCGCGGGCCAGCAACTCGCCATGCAGGATGCCGACATGACGCTCGAGCAGGCCGAACAGGTCCTGCGTGCGCTGAATGACTCGGCGAACGCTGCGAAGGCGCTGCAGGCTGACATCGATCAACAGCGCGTGCTGATCCAGCAAAAGCTCAAGGGTCTGCAGAAGCCGGTAATTTTGGCGACAGCTCCGGAAGGTGTCGGTCTCGCGAGCGGCGGACAGATGCAATTTGCGGCTCGCAAGCAAATGTTCGTTACCGCAGGCGACGGTCTCGACATCGGCGTCATGAAGCGTATCGCGGTCGCCGCTGGCGAGGCGATTTCGCTTTTTGCGGCGCGGCTTGGAGTCCGGATCTTCGCCGCGAAGGGCAAGGTCCAGGTTCAGGCGCAATCCGACACGATGGAACTGATGTCAATGCAGGACATGACAGCCAGTTCATCGGATGGCGAAGTCATCGTCACGGGCCGCAAGGGCGTCACGATCGGTGACGGGTCCGGTGCCTACATCAAGGTCTCGGGCGGCAAGATCATTCTCGGCAGTCCGGCCGGAGAAATCGAGCTCAAGGGCAACCTGAAGGTCGACGACGCGGACGGTGGCAGTTTCAAATTTCCCGCCTGGTCCAAGGCGCCGCTCAACGACGTAAAGGACGCAACCAACTTCGGATTTTCTGAGTAAGCACAACCTAAGCACAGCCATGACGAGTCAACCTGCACCGAAGAAACCGCAAGCGCCCACGCCGGCCCCGGCCAGGCTGAAGCCGTTGCCGTTCGCCTTTCCGTTCCTGTGCAAGGGACGGGGCCAGTCCGGGGCTTCCGCACAATTCACCGACGAGCACGAGATCTACCGCCTGCTGGCCGAACGCGAGCCATCAGGCGCGTATCTCGTGAGCCGCAAGGGTATGTGGCACGGTGGCATCCACGTCACGGAGGCCGGCGCAGGGCAGTTGCTGGATCTCGACGCGGGGCTGCGCTGCATCGCCGATGGCGTGCTGATTGCGTTTCGCGCCAACAGGACCTATCCGCTTAGCGAGATTGCTGCAGCCGGTGGCGGAACAACGGTCCAGGCGCCGTATAGCACGGGCTTCGCGCTGGTGCGGCACACGATGGAGTTTCCGCCGGGCACGAAGCTGACGTTCTACAGCCTGTACATGCACCTGATGTCCTGGGAGGACTATGCGAACTTCCCGAAGCGTGACAAGCCGTCGTACTGGCCACGGCAATGGAAGGTCACCCCGCACGCGCAGGACAAGCCCTCGCCGGGCCCCAACGGGCAGATGGCCGATCCGTCGCAGCAGGGGTTGCGGGTTCGCAAGACCCCCAATGGCACGCCCGTTGGCATCCTGGCGCAGGGCGCGAGCGTGAGCATCGGCAAGAAGGAGAAAGTGCAGGGACAGGACTGGGGCCAGGTGACGGCGCTGCACGGGGCATCGCTGTATCCGCCGGAAGCCGGCGGATACGTCGAGCCGTCCCGTGCCATCGGTCGCTGGGTTTGTCTGGGCCAGGAAAACGGCGGGCCGGTCGCTGAGGAGGTCATCCCGGACTCGATGTTCGACCGGGTGATCGTCACGACGGATCAGACGTGCACGAAGGGAGATCCGCAAGGCGATGGCGGCGGCATTCCGGTCAAGGCCGGTGACCTGATTGGTCACCTTGGCCGCTACGACTCGCTGAATCAAGGCACGTCCGGAACGCGGATGGCGCACATCGAGGTGTTCTGCGACGACAGCATCCAGCCGTTCCTCGAGCAGGGGCGCGCATGGGTCAACCAGCACGGTCCGCACAAGGAGGACTGGGCGGCACTGGGCCTGCCGTACGAGCCGACGATCCTGCGGATCGCACCGGGCACGGTGCTGTGTCAACACCAGGACAAGAAGTTTGTCCTGGGCGCTGACCCGCAGTCGAGAAAGACGGACACCGTTCAGGTGTATTCGCTCGCCGAACTGGCGCGCGATTCGAATCGACGGATCCCCGAGCCGCACCCGCATCGCGATCCGGGTTACCCGGTGAGCTGGTGGCACGTCGACGGGGTGAATGCACAGGGTCAACCGGTCGACGGCTGGGTGTGCGACTTCAACCACCCGAGCGGTCGGGTGACGCCGGAGTTCGCGCAGAAGTGGGTCGACTTCGAGTGCCTGGCGGATGCCCATGATCCGGCGCATACGATTTTTGCGACCACCCAGAAGTGGGTTGATTATGCGAGCGGCGCCAATGTTGCCGACCTCGCTTCGCGTTCGAATCTCAGTCCGTTGATCCTCAAGGTATACGACGCCCTGTTCAGGAAAGGCGATGGGAAGCAGGCAGCTGATGAGCTCTGTACGCTGTCACAGACCGAGCGTGGCGGGTATCCGTGGCTGATGCAGGCGGCGTCCCGGCTGATTGTCAGGCACGAGAGCGAGTGGGCGAACCCGGCAAAATGGAAGCAACTGATCGCCGAGCTGGAGAAGCAGACGGGGCCCAAGCCGCAGCACGAGGAAGAGCGGAAGCGGATCGAGAAGCTCGCGTGGTGGGATGAGGTGAAGACCCATATCCCGGGTTTCCCTGCGCCAGATGTCTTTCACATTCATCCTATTGCACTTCGAGCGAACTTAGCCTCAGATCCTGACGAGTGCAAATGTGCATGCTGCTACGAAGAGGTGTTTCAGGTTACACGAATGGGGTCCAATTACGGTCCAGTGTACTGGGGTTCCAAGCCAATGGGAAAATCAACCGCACTCGGTGACATGGTGAGTGCCGGCGAACTGTCATCAAGCGAACAACGGATACTTATTGCCATGTCCGCAAACGAAGGAAAATTGGACTCTGTGCAGTCATACGACAGCGAAGTCGTAACTGCAGGCGCAATGCAAAAAACGATCAATTCGTCTGGAAACGGAGAATTCCCAGCTCAGGTTGCACAATTCAAGAAATCGAACGAGGCAGACTATCGAAACCTGTTTGAACAATGCGGCTGGGCGGTCGAAGGAACGGGTTTGACTGCCATCATGTATTACTCTCACCCGACACTTACGGGTGGAGAGGAAATTACCGGCGATAGATTAAAAAAGCTCATCAGAAATGGATGTTCGAACAGCAACTTCAGGGCTATGGTCAAGAATGTACCCTTGGCCGCAATCGTCCATGCGATTTCAAGCAAGCCGTACGAAAAACGTCAGTTGATGGATTTCGTTGATCGCCTCAGGAATGTAGTATTGCGCACTGTTCCGGCGCATTATTCACACACAGTTGGAGAATATTTCACCTCGGATTTAGGGCGTGCAACGGCGCTAGATCAGAGCGTAAACCGACCATCATACGTCGGGCGTGACATCGGCAAGGCGCTGAATACGTTCTTCTCCCGCCATCCATCTGTTCCTAAAAATCCGGGTGATTGGGGAGGTAATCACGAAGATTACGAGTCTGATATCTTGGAAATATATGGTCCAACCAGAGAGATGGCGAGGGTTGGCGGTGTCAGCGTCGCACCGGCAAGATATTCATCACTCAAGAGCAGTCTTGCTTAAAGGAGGGGTAATTGAATCCGATCCAATTTTCGTTAGTCCAATGTTTATCCTTGGCCTTGGTGATGAACTCGCAAATGTGCCGCGCGAGCGAGGACCATACGCCCCTTCTGGGCGGCGCTATGCTCGCATTCTCGGCACCGCTAACGGCTAAGGAGCAAAAAACCTTTGGATCTGGTTGGAAGACTGCTACATATACGAGTGCGGAAGGAGATAAATTCAATCTGTTCCCCTTGGAGGCATTAACCCCAACAGGGGGGGTGATATTTGGCAACTCTATTCCTCCAAGAGTATCTCCAACTGGCAAATATGCGGTAATTGACATACTCAGAGCTGGCATCGTCGATCCAGGACCCTCCGGGAAACCAGAGGTTCAGACTAGGCAATATTGTCCGGTATTAGAAACAAAGACCGGTTGCGTCGTAAGCAGCCAGTCTGGTGAGCTATGCGAAGGGCAGTGGGGAAAGCAGGGCGATCGTTGGGTAGTTTCCGGACTGACGGATGATGCGAGCAGTGAAATGCTCAAGCATCAATTTGGGGACGCAAATGCCTTATGGAAAGGATATGTAAACTCTGTCGGCAAGCCATTTAACCTTTCAATTCGAGAGGTGATTTCGTCAAACTTGGGGGTTTATAACTTGGTGGCATGCGATCGCCCGAGTGCGAACAATGTTGCGGCATACAAGAATATTGCAATGGAGCTAAAAAAGGTAGGAGATAATATGAGCTCAGAATATGTTTCGATGAAACTTCAAGGTATCGCCACCCAGAGAGGTCATATCGAGTTGCGCAAAATTATTGCCAAAATGGCGTTCCTGTTCGATGAACCAGGCGGCGAATATCAAACCAAAATGTACTTGGTTAAAGGCGATGACGTAAGGATCCTGAGCGCGAAGGAAAGGGAGTGGTTAAAAATAGAGTACGTAGAAAAGAGCGGGCGCTCGATTCAGAAATGGATCCGTTGGGAGTCTATTAATTGATGCAACATCGCATGCCGCTCGAACAATTCGCGAATAAAATGAGGAATCTCGCTTGTCGAATAGTCTCAGTTTTAATCATTGGCCTTGTTTCAGCGATGGGTGCGCATGCCGAAGGATTGTGTACAATAAATGAGACGGCAATCTTCAACTGCGAACTTGAAAAGTCTGTTTCATCGCTGTGTCAATCGACTGAAAATGGAACTCTGACCTATCGTAATGAGGTTGATGGAAAGATAAATTTGCAGATCTCAGACAGCAAAAGAAAAAAGAAGGATGTATTCTATTTTTCCAACACGCCATACGCGGGTGGCGGGGAGGCTCATATTCGATTTTCTCGCTTGGGCTACACGTATTATTTGTATGATAGGACCATTAAAACCGATGAAGGCCCGACGTTTTACGCTGGTATTGCAGTATATAAAGGAAAAAAAAAGCATTTCCAATCTTTCGTGCAATAACGATGCATCGATACGCGAAAGAGCCTATCAAGCAATTGCCATTGAAAAATATCGATCAATTGATGTACGCTAAGAGAAGTAATGTTTATTTTCAGGTTATTGTACAGCAAGTGCGATGCAGTTCGTTTTCACGCTCAGCGGATATGGGGCTGAAAGTGTCGTCATCGATTGCCCAGTGGCAAATGTAAAGAACAACGTGTTCGATGCATCTGCGTTGGTAAAAGATTCAAGGATTCCCATCGAAAACGGCACTGCCGAATATCCGTTGATTCTTGATTTCTATCGGCCGACGAAAAGCGGATGTGAAAAAGCCGAGCTTGCACGATACTCAATTGAGGGGAGTGCGCCCGTAGTCGAGTCGATTTTTTTATGTCTCTGCATGGTCGCGTCAATGTGTTTTCCATTGTTGCGTGGGATATAAACAATCGCGGCGATGGAACCTATGGGCGGCTTCATCAGGTGTACGCCTACAATTTTGATGAAAATGGAATGTTGGTGGAAAACAAGCGTGTCTCTGAAGACGATTCAATGACTGTGGTGGAGGGCTATGTCGACGGCAGGGCGTCTAAATTCCGATACAGAACATCCGCAGACGTTAAGAAATACTGGCGCAGCAAGCCGAGATAGATTTCGGTGATGAATCTGTCCGGCCGGCGTAATCGAGCTCAAGGGCAACCTGAAGGTCGACGACGCGGACGGTGGCAGTTTCAAATTTCCCGCCTGGTCCAGGGCGCCGCTCAACGACGTAAAGGACGCAACCAACTTCGGATTTTCTGAGTAAGCACAACCTAAGCACAGCCATGACGAGTCAACCTGCAGCGAAGAAACCGCAAGCGTCTACGCCGGCCCCGGCCAGGCTGAAGCCGTTGTCGTTCGCCTTTCCGTTCCTGCGCAAGGGACGGGGCCAGTCCGGGGCTTCCGCGCAATTCACCGATGAGCACGAGATCTACCGCCTGCTGGCCGAACGCGAGCCATCAGGCGCGTATCTCGTGAGCCGCAAGGGTATGTGGCACGGTGGCATCCACGTCACGGAGGCCGGCGCAGGGCAATTGCTGGATCTCGACGCGGGACTGCGCTGCATCGCCGATGGCGTGCTGATTGCGTTTCGCGTCAACAGGACCTATCCGCTTAGCGAGATTGCTGCAGCCGGTGACGGAGCACCGGTCCAGGCGCCGTATAGCACGGGCTTCGCGCTGGTGCGGCACATGATGGAGTTTCCGCCGGGCACGAAGCTGACGTTCTACAGCCTGTACATGCACCTGATGTCCTGGGAGGACTATGCGAACTTCCCGAAACGTGACAAGCCGTCGTACTGGCCACGGCAATGGAAGGTCACCCCGCACGCGCAGGACAAGCCCTCGCCGGGCCGCAACGGGCAGATGGCCGATCCGTCGCAGCAGGGGTTGCGGGTTCGCAAAAGCCATCCGCACGGCGAAATTATCGGCATTGTGCCGCAAGGGGCGAGCCTTAGCATCGGCAAAAGGGAGAGGGATTGGGGTCAGCTAACGGACCTGTACGGGGCATCGCTGTATCCGCCGGAAGCCGGCGGATACGTCGAGCCGTCCCGTGCCATCGGTCGCTGGGTTTGTCTGGGCCAGGAAAACGGCGGGCCGGTCGCCGAGGAGGTCATCCCGGACTCGGTGTTCGACCGGGTGATCGTCACGACGGATCAGACGTGCACGAAGGGAGATCCGCATGGCGATGGCGGCGGCATTCCGGTCAAGGCTGGTGACCTGATTGGTCACCTTGGCCGCTACGACTCGCTGAATCAAGGCACGTCCGGAACGCGGATGGCGCACATCGAGGTGTTCTGCGACGACAGCATCCAGCCGTTCCTCGAGCAGGGGCGCGCATGGGTCAACCAGCACGGTCCGCACAAGGAGGACTGGGCGGCACTGGGCCTGCCGTACGAGCCGACGATCCTGCGGACCGCACCGGGCACGGTGCTGTGTCAACACCAGGACAAGAAGTTTGTCCTGGGCGCTGACCCGCAGTCGAGAAAGACGGACACCGTTCAGGTGTATTCGCTCGCCGAACTGGCGCGCGATTCGAATCGACGGATCCCCGAGCCGCACCCGCATCCCGATCCGGGTTACCCGGTGAGCTGGTGGCACGTCGACGGGGTGAATGCACAGGGTCAACCGGTCGACGGCTGGGTGTGCGACTTCAACCACCCGAGCGGTCGGGTGACGCCGGAGTTCGCGCAGAAGTGGGTCGACTTCGAGTGCCTGGCGGATGCCCATGATCCGGCGCATACGATTTTTGCGACCACCCAGAAGTGGGTTGATTATGCGAGCGGCGCCAATGTTGCCGACCTCGCTTCGCGTTCGAATCTCAGTCCGTTGATCCTCAAGGTGTACGACGCCCTGTTCAGGAAAGGCGATGGGAAGCAGGCAGCTGATGAGCTATGCACGCTGTCACAGACTGAGCGTGGCGGGTATCCGTGGCTGATGCAGGCGGCGTCCCGGCTGATCGTCAGGCACGAGAGCGAGTGGGCGAACCCGGCAAAATGGAAGCAACTGATCGCCGAGCTGGAGAAGCAGACGGGGCCCAAGCCGCAGCACGAGGAAGAGCGGAAGCGGATCGAGAAGCTCGCGTGGTGGGATGAGGTGAAAGCCGAAGTATCGGGCTTCCCGGGCTCAGATGTGCATCATCTTAGCCCAATTGCCACAGTAGCAAATTTCGCCAGTAAAAATCTTGTCTGCAAGCGGTGCGGCGCAATAATCACATTGACCAGGGACTTCTTGAGAAAAATTGCCCCCAGCGCTGGGACAGATTTTGTTGTCGCGATGACCCGCGCATCCGTTGATTTATTTCCACAATATGGCGTTAACACCTGCCGCCAAATGAAGCATCTTTTGGCACAGGCCAAGCACGAGACACAGCGCTTTACAGCATTTAGAGAGTCGCTCTACTATAAAAAATACACAGGAAAAAGCTTATATGAGATGGCCCCCACAGCCATCAATAATGGATTTGCTCGCAAGAACATGACCTTCCCGACTCCTGCGGAAAAAATAGCATGGATTCAAAATCATCTTATCGCAAATGATGCTGCTTACGGGGAGCACTGCTTTGGCTCAAACGAACAACCTGGAAAAGATTTTCGCGGTCGCGGCCTGCTTCATTTGACTCATTACGAAACCTACAAACGCTGTGCGCACGCGATTGGCTATCCCACTGATAGCCAGCCGGAGCTTGTTGAAAATAACCCCAGAGTGATCATAGAAACTGGATTATGGTTCTGGAGCGATAGGGGAATTGGCTCGATCGCCGACAATCCGACGACTCTCGGTGATGAGGGTGTAAAAAAAGTTACTCACCCGATAAATCCTGGGTACAAAGGCATTTCCGAACGCCAGCAGTTCAAGCGAGAAATTTCCGCCATATTCGATCAAGATTTTTCATCTGGGTGCACTGATGATTAAGAATAGCATTATTCTGTCGATCATTCTTATAAGTAGTTCAGCATGCGCGAAGAGTACATGTGCAGATCTTCGAGGCAAGCAAAGTTATCCGCCATTGAATATAAAAGCCGGAACGATTTGCTTCGTTCAGGAATCGATAGTGGACGATAAGACAGGCGGGCCGAGTGGTCTTGATGGAATCTCATTGTATTTTATCGCTAATGGAAATGTACCAGTGGAGGCGGAAGGCCGAGGGCTGCCTTATGATGATACGCCCGGTGAAATTGTTGACGCCTTTTCCATGAACGTCGGTCGCGATCACCAGGAAGAAATTTTTGTAGTGCATTCTTTTGAGGTGCGAGACTCGCTCGCGGAGCCAAACTCATCCGGCAAGTTCTATTCCGTTTCTGTCTTTTATCCATCGGGGAATATCCTGCATCAGGACGAGCGTTCTACCGATTGGTTTGGGGTTGGTTACAGTTGGCTATCCGATGGAAAGAGGGTAATTTACAGATTCCCTTACCAGACGAAGGCCGACGTTCAGCAAGCAATAGATTCCCCTTTTGCTTCTCTTATGATTGACGGTGGCAACATTCCTGTCCGGGTGAAAACCAGATCCTACCTGTTCGAAGAGTCCAACGTTAGAAGTAAGACGAAAAAATACTTGGTCGCAGGAGACCGGGCGGTAGTTGAAAAAATTGCAGCAGGATGGTGCCAAGTCAATTATTCGGGAGGCGCAAAGTCAATAGACATGTGGCTGATGTGTAGCGCGCTTGATGTTGAGGCGAAGACAAAGAAGGTAAATTAGGATTTATTTGTGTGTCGCGCGACGTGAACAGCGTAATGGGTCTGGGATTTTCTAATATTCACGAGAAAAGATGGAAAAATGAAAAATCAAGCATATGGAGGCGACGCAACGAGCCGCGGCGGCAAGATCCTGCGCATCAAAGTGAAGGGTCGCCGGGCCGCCCGCATCGACGACAGGGCCTAATAAGAGGAAGACGGAAAGTATTGGTGGCAGAAGAGGACATTTCGCTAATGCCACCTCGCGGGCAAATTTCCATTGTGGATATTTCAAGATTATCCGATGGTTTACTGTGAATGTGATAAATAAGATCAGCGATCAAGATGCGTTGCTCAACGAAATCGCGGAACTTCGACGGCAATACTACACGGATATAACAGTGAGAAACCCTTCTCAGATAGTTTTCTTAAAGGGATGGCTTAATCGTGTTGATGATTGCCTCAATGTGAGGATTTGAATAATGAGCGGAGCAAAATTCTTTAAAGCATTATTTTGTCTGGTCGTCTTTATTTCTGGTGCCGCATTCTCTGTCGAGCCTTCTTTTTTTAATGGGAAATGGGAAAAAATTGAAAAAATCGGTGAATCGGAGAAGCCATATTCGGTTCTAGATCTGTCCCTGACTGAAGATGATGCAGGAAAATTAAAGGGATCGTATTGTTTTGTCTCTCAATACGGCAATAGAATTGACTGTAGTCCGGATGGTGATATTAATATAATTGGTCGCGTGACGAAGAGTAATCGGAAGAGGGCTACCGTAAATTTCAACACGTTTTTTGAAGCGAAAAATGGCGTCGCCGAGCTTGTAGTCAATGACGATGGCTCGATTGTATGGAGCGTGGTTACTCAACCTCAAGGGGGAGATTTTTTCGGTCCGAACCACGCTGTCTTAGGAAAAGTTACGTCCGAAGCACATGGTCAGACCGGAGGGAAATTGGTCGTCACAGATAGAGCTTACTTATATGATGCGCCTTCGTATTTAGGTCGCCACAAAGCATATTTGATAAGAGGCGATTATGTAAAGCTGATTGGTGTCTCGGTAGATTTGAAATTTTGGCAGATAGAATTCTTAAAAAAAGACGGAAATCCAATTAAGAAGTGGATCGGTTGTGGCGATATAGACTTTTGTGCGAAATGAAGCTCAGTCGGTGTTGCGGACGGACAATATATATTAAATAAGTAATGAATTGCATTTTTCGTGAATAACGTTTCAAGATAAAAAATTGAGAATGAATAATCTCGCATATGAAGGCGACACAACGAGCCATGGCGGCAATATCCTCACCGGCTCGGACCGCATCAAGGTGAACGGCCGCCGGGCCGCCCGCATCGGCGACAGGGTGTCTTGCCCGATTCACGGCGACAATGAAATCGTCGAAGGCAGTGACAGGATGAAGGATGGCACCACGCCGCTATCGCGCGACGGCGATCACACGCAGTGTGGGGCGGTCCTCATTGCCTCGTCCGGCGGAGCACAGGTTCGGTAAGCAATGCCTGTCGATTTCAATCGCGTGCCGCCGCGGGTAGACGTGCCGCCCCCACCTCGGGTCTCGATGATCGTCTGGACGGTCCTGCTGGTACTCGTCATGACAGCGGGGTCGGGTCTGACGATCATGCTCTGGCCAACGGGCAGTCCGACCAACACGCTGTGGTTCTGGTTCTGGTTCTGTGTCGCCGGTTATCCCTTTCTGGCCTGGGCATTTTTACTGTTCGCGTGGCTCGGATACGGTCACGTTCGTCGCAATCAAGGGATTGCGACGAACCGCGTCAGCGATGAAGCAGAGCAAGCGTGCCATGCATTAGCGAGCAGACCGCTGGCGATACTGGGCCATGCATGGTGCTTCGCCGCGGACGATTCGGAAAACTCCCTCGAAGGCGTACTGAGGGGGGCTGAGCTGGCGAAGCTCCGGCCGAGCGCCGCGACCGCGGATACGGACGTCAATGCGCGATGGCTCGACATCCCCGATATGCACTTTCAGCCGGGTAACGAACTCACCGAACATGCTCGCCATCATGCCGTATGTACATGGCTGCTCGAACGATTGATCGACCGCCTCGTGCCGCAGCTCAGGACTCTTCCACCGCGAACGAAGCTCCAGATCGAGCTTCATCATCAATCCAGGCTGAAATCCGAGGCAGTCGAAACCCGCATGCGGGAATTGATTGCCGAACGGGCGCCTGCGTTGAAGGTGGGCATGGTGTCGGGCGAACATTCGCCCTCCCTCTTCCGGACGGACGCGTTGCTTGACAATCGTGACGTCAACATGGCTCATCTGCTGGTCGCTATTGAGCTTCGCGATGCAATCAGTGCGGTCCTGTCCGATGGGGTTGCGGAGGCGGGCGTCGCCGTGCTCGTTGGGCGCCCGCGTCTTGTGTCATCGGCCAGTTCCAGCGGGGTGCTGCTGCATCGTCCTGCGAAAGCCACGCTTGATGCTGCCGCCCGGACGCTCGAGCTGGCTGCCCGTTGGGGACAATCCTCGCGTGACCGTCTGCGCACGGTGTGGGCGCATGGCTTGACCGGTGACAGTGTGAGTGCGGTTCGGCAAGCCGCCTCATTGGCGGACGAGACGCAATGGAACGCGCTCGAGACGTCCGTGGGTGACTGTTCGGGAGCGGGGGCATGGTTGGCCGTCGCCCTTGCGGCAGAAAGTGTCCGGATAACGGGCGACCCACAGATGGTGCTATGTGGCGAAGGTAAAGAACTGATCGCCCTCATGTGCAGAAAGCAGACATGAACGACAACAAGAATGAATACAGGACTCGACCGGCCGGCCTTTTCATTGGCATCGCGGCCGTTATCGTCTTCCTTGCGCTTGGCATTGCGGTATGGGTGGTGGGCCCTCGTCACGGATGGTCCCGCGATACGCGGATCATCATCGAGCTTTCCCTGTTTTCGGCGTTGCTGGTGGCAATCCTGCTGGTCAAGTACTTCGAAGGGGTGCTGCTTTGGATCGCGTCGTTGAGAGCTTTCCGCTGGTTTGCCCGATACGATGCCGGAAGGCGTGCAGCCTTTGTTGTCCACGAGGATCAGGACCAAGCACCGGGACAGGCCGACCGGGCCGCTGCGCTTTGCAATGCCCTGCGTGACCGGTACGGCGGGCGCTGGCGTTATCGCGAACGGTGGGTGCTCGTTGCCGGCGACGTACCTCTGGTAAAACGGCTGGCGCCTGGACTCGTGGAGGCGGGGTATCTGATCACGGGCGACACGGTCCTGCTGTACGCCAGGCAAACTCGCGACACGCTTGAGACTGAATGGCTCGACCAGATCCGCCGCCTGCGCCGCCGTCGCCCGGTCGACGCGATTGTGGCGGTGACACGGAACCGCGGTTCGGCCACCGCGCCATTCGGCACCGACGAGCTCGCCCAGCGGCTCGCACGCCATGCCCGCGCGCTGCGCTGGGCCGCGCCCACGTATCTGCTCAACGTCACCGATTTCGGCAGCGAGACGTCGAGCCCCGACGAGGTGATCGGCTTCACGTGGTCCAACGCGCGCGTCAGCGCGGAGGAAATCGACGTGTCGCTGCAAGACCTCACCTGCAACCTGGCGGATGCCGGCGTCGTGCGGCTGACGAAGGATGCAGACGACCGCTATCCTGCCGAGCTGTCGCAGCATATTTCGAACCTTCGTGGTGCGCTTTCGGGTCTGGTGCTGCAAACCACCCAGTCGCGTGTCTGGCGGCACGCGGTCCACGGGCTTCTTTTTGTACCGCTGTTCAAGGAACGGGAGCTGGCGCCGCCGGCGCTCGTCGACGCGAACGACGACGAGCCGGCGGTCGGGCCGCAACATCGAACGATCCCCCAAGGGGACTTCCTTCGGGGCGTCTGGCAGACCGTCGCCGGGCACAGCTGCAAGATCCACGGCCGTCGCGTTGGCTTCTCGCTGTCGACGACAGCGGCATGGATCACGACGGCTCTGGTTGGCTGCTGGATCGGTGGCACGATGCTGTCGGGCTCCATCAACCGCACCACGATCCAGAACGCGGCCGATACCGTCGCGCAGCTGTCCGCCGTCCAGGATCGCACGCAGGCCTTGCAAACCCTCAATGGGCTCGATCAACAGATCGATACGCTGGAAATCCATCAGCGCGATGGTGCGCCGTGGCAAGCGCGGTTCGGCCTGAACCGTGACGGCGCACTGCTCGATGCGCTGTGGCCGGGCTACGCCAATGCCGCGAGTCGCATCCTCGTTGCCCCGATCCGCCAGAAGCTCGAGGAGCACCTGCGCCAGCTTGCCTCCCTGTCGGATGCCGAGATCGCCGGTGGTGGCAATGCGCAGGTGCAGGCCGCCTACGACACGCTGAAGGCTTACCTGATGCTCGCGAGGCCCGAACGCGCGGTCGCCGCCTTCCTGACCCCGCAACTGGTCGCGACTGCCGCGCCGGCCCGTCCCGCGAACTCGCCCCTGTCGTCTGGTACCTGGGAAGACCTGCGCCAGCACGCGATCGCCTTTTTTGCGGACCACCTGGGCCGAAGCAGGGTGCCCGCCATGTCGCCAGATCTCGGGCTCGTTGCCTCGACGCGCCAGACGGTCATCAGCGTGCGCGGCATCCAGAATTCCACTGACGCGGTCTACCAGCAGACCCTCGACGACGCGAAGGCCAAATATCCGCCCGTCTCGCTCGCGACGCTGCTTGGCGACGCGACCAGCCGGGGTCTCTTCAACACGACGGCGACCGTGCCGGGCGTGTTCACGCGTGCCGCGTGGGACGAGCGCATCTCGAAAGCAATCGACGACGCGAGCGAGCAGCACAACGTCGCGGGCGACTGGGTGCTGCGTCCCGAAGGAGGTCCCCTCGGGGGATCCGACGACGTCAAGGCGACCCAGGCTGCACCTTCGACGCTGAAGGCCCAGCTTCGCCAGCGCTACTTCGACGATTACGCGCGCGCATGGGCGCTGTTTCTCAACAGCCTGCGCTGGCAGAGTGCGCCGACACTGTCGGCCACGGCTGACCAGCTGACGCTGCTCGGTGACCCGCAACGCTCGCCGCTTGTCGCGCTGATGAACGCGGTTGTCTACCAGGCAAGCGCAGGCGCGAACGCGCAGTCGCTCGCCGACAACCTGATCAGCAAGGCGCAACAACTCGTCGGTGGCGATGAGAAGGACCCGTCGAAGCAGACCCAACCGCAGCTTGCGCCGCTTGCCACAGCTTTCGGCCCGATCGTGCGCCTGACGGGCAGTGATCTGGTGTCCGGTGCGCCAGCGAAACGCACGGCGGCGGCGCAGCTCACCTCGACCGGTGATCTGAGTCTCGCGCGATACCTCGAGCGGGTCACGGCCATGCGTCTGAAGGCGTCGCAGATCGTCTCCGGCGCCGATCCAGACGCAATGGCGCGCCTCGCCGCACAGTCGGTCCTGCAAGGCAAAACGTCCGACATGGGCGAGAGCCGCGACTACGCGAGCCGCGTGGCCGCGAGCCTGGGCGACCAGTGGTCCGGGTTCGGTGAGCTGTTCCGGGCGCCGTTCGACCAGACCTGGCAGGTCGTGGTGCAGCCGGCCGCATCGAGTCTGAACGAGATCTGGCGCACCGCGATCGTGTCCGACTGGAACAGGGCATTCGGCGGTCGCTATCCGTTCGCGGACTCCGACAACGATGCGTCGCTGCCTGAGATGGCGCGCTTCATGCGGCCCGACAACGGCGTGATCACGCAGTTCGTGACGACGCAGCTCTCCGGCGTGGTCGAACGACAGGGCGACCGCTGGGTGGCGGCGCAGGGTGCCGACCATGGCGCGCTGACGATCGATCCCGCGTTCCTCGCCAACCTGAATAAGCTCGTGCGCATCTCGACGGTCCTGTTTCCGTCCGGGGATGCACACGTGCGATTCGACCTGCAGGCCGTGCCGACTCCCGGGGTCAACGACATGAAGTTCGTGCTGTCCGGGCGCGAGCTGCACTACTTCAACCAGAAGCAGGAATGGATGCCGTTCGAGTGGCCCGGCCAGTCGCTGGAAAATCTGTCGCACATCGAATGGCAGACCGAGCAGGGTGGCCTGCGCACGGCGCTCGATTCGCAGGGCCGGTTTGGCCTGATCCGGTTGCTTGAGCGCGCGAAGGTGTCCCAGCAGGATAGCGCGCGCTATCTGCTGACGTGGACGGCAGATACGAGCCAGGCCATTCCGCTCAAGGTGCAACTGCGCAGCGAAGCCGGTGCAGGGCCGCTGGACGTGCTGCAACTGCGTCACTTCACACTGCCGACACGGGTTTTTGTGACCGGTGCCTTGAATGTGGGCCCGAAGCGCTCGGCCATCAATCCGCCGCCGTTGCCGCCTTCCGCGATCGCGGCGGCAAAACATGCCGCGATGCCGTTGCCGCAGGGCGCGTTGCCGGAGGTCGAATGATGCTGGGAGGACTGTTCAAGAGCCTCTTTCCGGCGCGAGACGACGCGGAGCAGCTCGCGCGTTCGCGGCTTGACGCATGGAGTGCGTGGCTTCAGCCGCTCCCCGGCGAGGCCGGCGTCCCCCAAGGGGACTTCCTTCGGGGCGTGGGCCGCGATCCCGGCTATGAGGATAGGTTTTTCGAACTGCGGGAAGAAACCCAAAAACTCTCCGGCATTGATGACGGCTTGATCGTCCGCTCCTGCGAGCAGTTGCTGAAGGAAACCGGCAAGGATCTGCGTCTGGCCGGCTACTACGCGTTCGCCCGGCTGCGGCAGGACGGTCCCGCGGGCTTCGCGGACGGGCTTGAACTGGCTGCCGCGCTCGTCGACCGGTTCGGGGAAGCCGTGCTGCCCGCCCGAGCGGAGGCGAAGAAGGGCGCACTCGAAATGCTGGCCACGACGCGCGTGCTCGAGTTGCTCGAAAACCGCGGGGCGTTCGCGCCGGCGGATCTCGAACGCGCACTGGCCGCACTCGACGTGCTCGTCGCACACACTGGGAGCTGGCCCGAAGCCGCGCGTCCGAACCTGCAACCGCTGGTCTCGCGATTTGAACGGAAAGATGAACCCACGCGCAGCGTGGAGCACGATGGCGCAATGTCCTCGTCGCCTTCATCGACGACCGTAACCTCCGGCGCGATCGCGTCGACGCGGGACCTGCTCGACCAGGCGCGCGCGATGGCGGTTTGGCTCCGCGCTCAGGAGAACGGCTACCTGCCATCCGTGCGGCTCGTGCGCAGCGTGCGCTGGGACACGCTACACGAAGTGCCGCCGGCCGACGCGGCGTGCTGCACCCGTCTCGCACCGCCGCGCAGCGAGCTGCGGCAGCAGATGAAGCGGCTCGTACTGCAGAAGCAGTGGCACGAACTGCTCGAACGTATCGAAGGCGCGTTCATGGAGAGTGTCAATCATCTGTGGTTGGACCTCCAGTACTTCCAGCACGTCGCGCTCGACCACGTCGGTGCACCGTACAGCATGTGGCGCGAGCTGCTGCGCGCGGACTTCGCGCTGTTCCTCGAACGGCTGCCCGGCATCGAGCGGCTGACATTCAACGATGGGACACCGTTCGCCGAAGACACGACGCTCGAATGGATTGCGCGGCACGCCGTCGTCCGCGACCTGGAAGCGGGAGAGTCCATGGCGTGGCTGCCGGTGTCGGCCGACAGCGAGGGCGATGCCGGTGACTGGCCGGAGATCGAGGCGCAGGCACGGGAGCTGGCCGGACGCGACGGTGTCGAGGCGGCTTTCGGCTGGCTCGAAGCGCTGCCCGGACTGAGGACCGATCGTCATCGCTACCTGCAACGTCTGGTGATGGCGCGCCTCGCCGATCACGCAGGTCGCGCGGACACGGCGCTCCCGCTACTCGCCGAACTTGACGCGAGCGCGCGCTCGCTGCCGCTCACCCGCTGGGAGCCCGCGCTCGTCTTCGAGGTCAAGCAGCAACTGCTGCGCGCGCTGAAGGCGCTGAGCAGTCGTAAGGATGCCGATAAATCCGCGCTGGCACGCCGCATCGGCGAACTGCAAGCGGAGCTGACCGTGCTGGACCCGGCGCGGGCGCTGACCCTCTGATAACCATACCTAAGCATGGAACACGACGACCCCATCCTGCGCTACTACGAAGCCGAAATGCGCTACCTGCGCGAGGCCGGCAAGGAATTCGCGAAGGCGCATCCCGACCGCGCGCGCATGCTGAATCTCGATCGCGTTGGCGATCGCGATCCCTACGTCGAGCGGCTGCACGAAGGTTTCGCATTTCTGACCGGACGTCTTCAGCAAAAGCTCGACGACGAATTGCCGGAGCTGACCGAAGGCCTCGTGAGTCTGCTGTGGCCGCACTATCTGCGGATGATTCCGTCGCTGTCGATCGTCGAACTGCTGCCGCTCGCGGAGAAACTGCAGCGAACCGAGGTCGTGCCGGCCGGCGTGCCGGTGCGCTCGGCGCCGATCGCAGTGCCGAACGCGGCGGGTGTCGAGAGCACGAAGCCCAAGACCGTGCAATGTCTGTACCGGACCACGCAGCCGGTCACGCTGCAGCCGCTGTCGATCACGCACGCGGGCCCGGCCGTGCGCCACGATGGCCGCTCGATCATCCGGCTCGGCTTCGAGCTCGATCAGTCCGCGCGTCGCAAGGAAACCGATCTGTCGCGGCTGCGGGTGTATCTGAATGCCGATCTGCCGACCGCGTTCGCGATGCATGTCGCGCTCACGCGCGAGGTCGATGCAATCCACTGGCGCATTCCGGAAGTGCGCGACGGCGAAGCGCTGCCGCTCGCCAACGTGGCGATCGAGCCCGCTGGCTTCTCGGCCGACGAGAGGTTGTGGCCGAAGGCCGACGCGGCGTTTTCCGGGTATCAGTTGCTGCTCGAATACTTCACGTTCCGCGAGAAATTCCTGTTCGTCGATCTGTGTGGACTCGACGTGACCAAGCTACCGGAGAAGTCGACGCGCTTCGAACTGGAGATCTTGCTGAAGCACGCGTATCCGTCCGATCAGCGTTTCAGCGCGGAAAACCTGCGGCTTTTCTGCACGCCGGTGATCAACCTGTTCGAACTCGATGCCGAGCCGATCGAGATCGACCATCACGAAACGCAATACCGCGTGTTGCCGGCCGGCCATCAAGGCGAGCACGTCGAGACCTATTCCGTCGATGCAATCGACGCGTTCGATCACGACACCGCCGAGCGCTACGAGTACGTGCCGTTCGCGACGTTCCGGCATCGCGGCGGCATGCTGCGCCACGAGGCGCCGGAACGCTACTTCCATGCGCGCGTGCGGCCCGGTGTCGCGGGTCTGCATCAGACGTGGGTCGTGCTCGGCGGTCACGCGTGGGACACGATGGACACGCTGCCCGAGGAAAGCCTGTCGCTGCGCGTAACCGGCACGAACGGCATGCTGCCGCGCAAGGGCCTGCGCGAAGCCAGCATCGCCGAGCTGGCGGTCAGCACGCCGAACGTCGCGGGCGTGAATAATCTCGTCGCGCCGACCCTGCCGCTCTATCCGCCGACCGGCGATCGTTTCCAGTGGCGAGTGCTGTCGCACCTCGCGCCGAACTTCCTGTCGATGATGAACGCGGAAGTGCTGCGCGGCGCGCTCGCGCTCTACGACTGGACCAGCGACGAACTGAACCGCCGGCGCCTCGCGGGCATTCTGTGGGTGTCGCAGGAATTGCTCGAGGACGTGTCGGGGGGCTCGGTCGAGCGTGGCGTGCACATCGAGGTGACACTCGATTCACATGCGTTCGCGGGCGACGGCGACGTGATGCTGTTCGGCGAGTTGTTGCAACGCTTTTTCGCGCTGTACGCGGAGATCAATCTGTTCACGAAGCTGTCGATCGTCAGCCTACCGTCGCAGACCCGCACGGTCTGGCCGCGCAGCAAGGCGCAGCGGGCTCCGCTATGAGCGCGTACGCTAACGCTTTCGAAGCGCGCAATGACCCGCCCAATCTCGACCCGCTCGTCGCATCGCTCCTCGCGCGCGCGCCGCGGATGAACTTCATGCAGTTGTGCCGACTGCTCGAATTGCGGATGCCGCGGCAGCCGGGCTTCGGCACGCTCGATACACCGGCGCATGAACCAGTGCGCTTCCGGCCACGCGCGCGCACAGGCTTTCCGGCGGGCGAGATCGCCGCAGTCGAATTCGCTGCTGATCCGGATTCCCTGGTCAGTGCCGCGGCGCCGACCGTGCGCACGACGTTCATGGGTCTTTACGGCGTCGACGCGGCGATGCCGTCGCACATGATCGACGAGATCGTGATGCGCGAGGAAGGGCACGAAGCGGTCGAGGCCTTTCTCGATCAGTTCAATCATCGTTTCGTCACGCTGCTGTATCGGGCGTGGAAGAAGTACCGCTATCCGGAAAGCTTTCGCGCGGGCGGCCGCGATGCGCATTCGCGCAATCTGTTGTGCCTCGCCGGCTTTGGCTGGGGCGACAAGCCGCAACGCGCCGGCTTGTCCGATTCGCGGATGCTCGCGCTGCTCGGTCTGCTGATCCAGCGAACGCGCACACCTGAAGGGCTCGCGGGCGTGATCGCGCTCGCGGTGCCCGGCGCGGACGTGCGCGTCGATGAGTTCTTTCCCGCGCTCGCGCGCGCGGGCGAGCCGCAGCCGCTGACGTCGTCGGCCGCTCGTGCCGGGGCGGTGAACGAGGATGCGCGTCGCGGCCTCGGCGGCGGCTATGTGCTCGGCAAGCGGCTTGCGTATCGCAGTCGCGCGGTACGCGTGACGTTGCGGCCGGCCCATGCCACGCAGGCGCACGATCTGTTGCCGGGTGCGTGGCTGCATCGCGAGTTGATGGCGTTCGTGCAGTTGTATGTCGGGCTGAAGGCCGACGTGCATCTGCGGATGGCAATGTCGTCGCGCCTCGCGCCGCAGCCGTCGATCAACTCGCGTGGCCGGGTCGCTGCCGGATCGGCCGGACCCGCGCCGCGCCTCGGCTGGACGACCGTGCTGCCTGCCGTGAACGAACGCCTGATCGACGTCGCACTCGGGGTCTATCGGGCGCTTCCGAAGCCCGCTGCCAATCCGTACCTGACTCATGCCGCGTCATGAACGACGTGCCGAAAGGACCATTGATGAACCTTCGTTTTACCGTTTCCACCTTTGCGTCCGTCGCGTTGCTGTCGGCATGCGGCGCCTGGCAATCCGTATCGGACGCGTCGTCGAGCGCTTATCACGCGGTGTTTTACAAGCAGATCAAGGTGCTCGACATCGATCTGTCCGCGCGCGAAGCGCTGAACCCCGACGATGCCGGTCGTGCGACATCGGTCGCGGTGCGCGTGTATCAGCTGAAGGACCGCAAGATGTTCGATGGGGCGTCGTACGAGGATCTGCTGAAGAACGACCGCACGGTGCTCGCGCAGGACCTGCAGGCGAGCATGGCATCGGTGCTGAATCCCGGTGCGTCGGCAAGCCTGTCGCAGCCGATGCGGGTCGACACGAACTATGTGGCGGTCGTCGCGTTCTATCGCAATCCGGGTAGCGGGGATGGTTGGAAGTATGTGATCGGGAAGAAGAAGCTCGATGCGGACAAGCCGTTGAAGATCTCGTTGATGGATCAGTTTCTAGTGCCGGCGGGCAGTGCGGCCCACGATTAAGCGGGCCGCCGACTCAATCCGTGCGACCGAGATAGCCCGGTAGCCCCAATGCAGAGTCGCTCCTGGTCAGCTTCAAGGCTTCCTTGAGCAAAGCTGTGAACTTTTCGTCGCTATCGGGCCGCGGCAACGTCGCGCGAAAGAAGTCGGCCCAGCGAAATTCTTCCAGCGGGACACTGGTTTTTTCATAGCCGCCGGCATCGCGGACCGCTGCCGCGAGGCTTCGGTATTCATCGTCCTTCATTTCCCACACGTGCTCCGCCAATTCGGCAAACGGCCGGCGCACGCCTTGCGCGTCATACGGAAAGGTCCATCGTTGGTTTTCCATGCTGAGCCAGAACGATGTCCACGTGTACGACGAAAGATCCCGCACCAGCACGACCGGAACCGCGCGCACGCCCACCTGCCACAGCGCCGCCGCCACATGGTGATGATCGATCGCGAACGGTATGCCGTTGGGTCCGCAGACGACCGGTATCGGCTTTTCGGCGATCGCCATCTCCAGGTCATGGCTGCTCAGGGACCGGTATTGGCGGGTTTTTTCGCGGACCTCCCGCGCGCCGTGGGTCATTTGTGTGGGACGGAGCTCTTCGATTTGCCGCGTGTCCATGTCGGTCTCCTTGTCTGGATGCGTTGACGCGGCTCCCGCAAATTTCATGCCCCCGGGCGAGGCGTCGCCCACTTTCCGCCAGACGTCTACGGCGCATCGTCCACACACAGCACCGGATCGCTGACCATACAATCCGCATCAGACGCGGCAGGCCCGCCGCCGCGCGTTTTCAACGACGTCTGCTGCGCGGCGATGCGCAATCCCTTGGGCAGCAGCACCCACATGCGCAGCCGCTCTTTGGTGTGGCTCGCCTGGGTCTGCGCGGTTTGACCGAAGCCGTAGAAGTAGTCGGCTCTGACGGCGCCCTGAATCGCACCGCCCGAGTCCTGCGCGAGCATCAGGCGGTTGATCGCGCCGGGTGCCTGTGGGTCGTCACGCGTGGACACGAACACCGGCGCGCCGAGCGGCGTGGTGCGCGGATCGACGGCCACCGAGCGGCCCGCGGACAACGGCACGCCCAACGCGCCCAGCGGACCGTTCGGTGAATCGGGGATCACACGAAAAAACACATAGCTCGGATCCGAAACCGCATACACGGGATGAGGTTTCGGCGCGGTCGTCGCCAGGGTGAAACCGCGCAGCAACGGCGACGTGGGTTCGTCATCGTCACCGTCGGCGGGCGCCGCGTTGCCTTCGTTGCTCGTAGCAGGCGCGCCGTCGTCGCTGATGTCGACCTCCATCTCCATGCCGCGCACGACGAGCTTGCGCGCGCCGGCCGTCGCGTTGCCGCTGTGCGCGAGCGGCGGCAGGAACGGCCGGCCGTTCTGTTCCGCATAGGCGAAGCGGCGAATCGAGCCGTCGCTCATGCGGACCTTGCCCGCGCCTTGCAGCTGCATCGAGTACAACATCACGGGGTCGTCGACATAGGCGAGGATCGGCGCCTTCAATGCGCCGCGCTCGATCTCGGCGCGGGTGTAGTACGGCACGATGCGCCCGCCATCGAGCCGCAGGCGAATCTTCTTGTCGCGGATATCCGGCACGCAATCGCGCAGGTCCAGCGCGTAGACGCCTTTGAGGTCGCCACTCGTCGTATCGCTGAGCGGGATCACGTTACGTCCATCGATGCGAGCCGCGCTCACGTCACCTCGCGCGCGGTCCGGCAGGCGCCGCGCGTCGAGGTAGAGCATGTCGGCCGGCGTGCCATAGACCGGATAAAGGTAGGCGCCGCCGTACTGCTGGCTGCCATTGAGCAGCGGCTCGTAGTAGCCGGTCATCGTACCGTCGAGCGAGCGGTCGGGATTGCGGATCTGGTACGCATTGAAATACGTTTCGAAGAATCGCCGGATCGCCGCGGCGTTGCCAACGTCCACCGCTCGCGCGGCATTGCACGGTTCCGACCAGCCGCTGCGCGCGCCGAGCACGGTGCAGCTGCGGCGAAACGCTTCCCATGACGCGGTGACGTCGTCCGTGTCCCACCCGGGCAGGTCGGCGAAAGCGATCGGCTCGTAGTAAGCGTGGCGCGTGGCGAAGCCGCCGCTCAACGCAGGCTTGGGACGCGGGTTATTCGAGCCGGTGGACGTGCCCGAGACCGTCGCGTGTGTCGTTACGGGAGCCGGCATCGGCCCAGGCATCGTCGGCGGCGCGGGTGGCGATGCTTGCGCCGTCGGCGTCGCCTGCTCGACCGGCGACGTCGCCGTGTGGCTCGCGTCCCCCAGGATGACGCTGGTCGCGGGCGTGTTGCTCGCGCAAGCCGCGAGCGTGGCTGTCAGCGCAAGCAGGAGAAGCTGAGCCCGTTGCATGCGGCCTCCTTGCGGACCATCGCGAACGTCGCGCGCGCTAGCCTGGCGGCTTGACGGCATCGATGGTGAACGTGGCGGCGCCGAACGCGCCGGCGCAATCCGCCGTGCCTGCCGGGCAACGCGGCTTGCCCGCGAACGGCGAGTAGCGCGGGCCGCGACGCGCGGCCGCTTGCTGCTGGGCATCAGCGGGGAATGACTGGAACGGCGCCGCGGACTTCAAACCACCGTCGGAAAAATCGCGCGGCGTCGTCGACACCAGCGTCAGAAAGTGGTTGGGACCAGGTGGGTTGCCCGCCAGCATCGGCCAGTTGGCGCGCGGCAACGACAGCGTCTGACCGGCGGCGATCCGGTTGTTGCGATCGAGTCCGTTCGGAAACAGCATCAGGTACTGACCGTCCGGATCGACCATGAACACATACACGTAGCCCGCGCGGTTGCTGTCGAGTTTGAACTGCAGATAATCCTTGCCGATCGTGGCGGACGTGCTGCGCGGTGTGGCGGTGATCTGAATCGATGGATCGGCCAGCGTCACGATTCGCTCGAGTTCGCTCGCGGGGGTGAAGGGCGCGAGGTCGTCGGCCTGCGCGGGTGGTGTGGCGGGCGCGGCAACCGTGGCGGGCGAGGCAGGAGCAACAGGGGCAACAGGGGCAACAGCAGCAACGGCTGCCGGGCTTTGAGCGGCATTGCCAGGCGTCGGCGCAGCCGTGTCGCGCGCATCCGTGCTTGCCGTGACAGCCGGGCGCGCGGCCGGTGGCGAACGCATGGCAAACCACGTACCGACCGCCGCGAGCGCCACGACGCAAACGGCACCTGCTGCGATCAAGCCCGTGCGTTTCTTTTGACTACCGCCAGCCGCAGGAACGGCCGCTGTGCCTGGCTCATTGCGCTTCGCCTCGACTGTCGCGGCCGTCGTTGTTCGCGGCGCATTGGTACCTGCTGTCTCGACGGAAGCGCGAGTCGTGGGTTCGATCGCCGCAGCGGCGTCATCACGCGTATCGATGGCAATGCCCAGTTCGTCCGCCAGCGCCTGAACGCTTTGCGGGCGCTGTTCGGGGCGGACCGCGAGCGCATGGTCGATCGCGCGCAGGAACCGCTCGCTATAGCGGCCGGCCGCCGCCGTGGCGAGCGGCACATACGTGTCGCTCATCAGTCTGCCGACCGACGGCGGCGGTGTCTTGCCCTGAATCGCGAAATAGATGACCGCGGCGAGTGCGTACACATCGGTCCACGGCCCCTGTTTCAAGGCCGCCACTTCGGCATATTGCTCGACGGGCGCATAGCCGGGCTTCAGGATCACCGTCAAGGCCTGGGTCATGTCGCCGATCACGCGCCGCGCCGCGCCGAAGTCCAGCAGCACGGGGCGGCCGCTGCCCTTGAGCAGCATGATGTTGTCCGGCGCGATGTCGCGGTGATAGCACTGCGCCGCATGCAATACCGCCAGTGCTTCGAGCAGCGGCGCGAGCAGGGCGCGCAGCCATGCTTCATCGGGTGGGGCACTCATGCGGCGCAAGCCGTCGCGCAGCGTCACGCCCTCGTAGTACGGCATCACCATGTACGCGGTGCCGTTGGCCTCCCAGAACCGGTACACCTTGACGAGCGAATGATGATCGAAGCGGGCGAGCAGCCGCGCCTCGTTGATGAAGCTTTTCAGGCCGGCGCGAAAGGTGTCTTCATGACGTTCCGAGCGGACCGACACTTCGGCCGCGCCGACGCGCGAGGCCAGCGCAGCGGGAATGTATTCCTTCAGCGCGACGTGACGTCCTAGCTGGGTGTCGTAGGCGAGATAGACGATACCGAAGCCGCCTTCGCCAATCAGATCGACGATCTCGAACTCGCCGAGCCGTGTGCCCGCGGGCAGCGCATGTTGCGCGTTCGAACCCTGCGCGGCGGGGCGGGTGACGACTGTGCGATCGGCGTCCGCCGCTTCGGCGGGGTTCTGCTGGCCGTCCGGTCCGGACGCCCGTTGCACGATCACGGTTTTGTCGTCGGGGCTGCTCATCGGCTGTGGCTCCCTGGAGGGTACGACGGCAGAGCCCGGCACACGCGAGCGCCACCCTCACGCGCAGGCGCGTCCGTCTTTAAGACGAATGAGCGGGTCATTTTTTGAAATCAGGCGGGCGCGCGTGCCTGAGCGGTGGTCCACGTGCGGCCGCCGGTTTCAAAATCGGCCGGCCGGATTCGTCTATACGGTGTTAGTCAACCGCTGCGTGCAGCTTGCGGGTCGTACGCGCATTCCATCCCAGCCGCTTCCTTTTGCCTTCTTGCAGGAAGTTAAAGTGAACGAGCGCCAAGGCTTATCGAGCGGGATGGGACACCGCGTCGTGCGACGCGACTCGCGGCGCGCGCTCGTCGCATGGGCGCACCGGATCGATGCCGCGTGGATCACGGGCGCGCTCGTCATGGGCTCGATGCTGCTGGGCGCGGCGGGCAATACGCTGGCCGCTGGCACGTCCGCCGCCGCGGCGCGGCCCGCGAGCGCCGTGGCCCTTGCGCCCGAGTCGTTCGGCTTTCGTCAGGCCGATGAACGCGAACGCGACGCCGAAACGATCAACACGTTGACGTCCGAGGGACGTCTGCTGCTGTCGCGAGACCGCGTCAAACTCCCTGCCTACGACTATTGCAGCATGTCCGTCGCGGCCGCCGAGCGCGGCGACTTCCGCGACAGCGTCGATGCCGCGGCGCGCGCCCTGGTGGTGGCCGGGCAGACCAACAATGCGGATCTGGCGGCCCTGTCCAAACGCGATCTCGCGATCGCCTACAGCTATGCCGGCGACCTCGACAACGCCGAACGCTACGCCCGCGATGCGCTCGCTTCGACGCCGAAGGCGCCCGAGCAGGTCTTTGCTCCGGCCAACAAGGTGCTCGGCGATGTCGCGTTGCGCCGGGGCAAGCCGCAGCAGGCGCTGGCCGCCTACGAAGACGCGCTCACGACCGCCTCGCCGCGTTACAAACCGCTGGTGCTGATGTCGATCATCAACGCGCAGCTCGCCGAGGGCGATACGCCTGGCGCGCGTCAAACCTTCGATGCCGTCGGCGCACCGGCCACCGCGGAACTCGCGCCCGCCTACCGGCGCATCGAAGGCAATCTGCTGCTGGCCGAAGGCAAGCCCGAGGATGCGAAACACGCGTTCGAAGCGCTGTTGAGCCAAAGCGGCAATTCCAGCGACGCCAACTACGACCGCCTGTGGGCCCACGAAGGAATCGGCCGCGCCGACCTCGCGCTCGGCGACAAGCCGCATGCGCGCGAAGCCTACCTGCTGGCCGTCGACGACTCCGAGAAAATCCGCGCGCGGTTTCGCAGCGACGAGTTCAAGACGGCACTGTTCGGCGACACGCAAACGGTATTCGAAGAGGCCATCGCGCTGACGGTCGAAGCCGGCGACTACGAGAGCGCCTGGAGTCTGTCCGAACGCAGCCGGGCGCGTGCGCTGCTCGACGTCGTGCGCAACCGCGTCGACGCCGGCGTCGACGACCGTCAATTGAACGGGCAGGTGCCGAGTCTTGCCGCGACGCGCGGCGCGCTCCGGCCCAACGAGGCGATCGTCGAATTTCACAGCCTGCCCAACGAGCTGATCGTCTGGGTGGTGCGCAACGATGGCCTGACCGGCCACACCTTGCCGATCGCGCGCGCCGACATGGATGCCGCCGTGACCGACCTGCGCAATGCGATCGTGCGTCGGCGACCGGCCGCGCTGACCTATGGCGACAAGCTCGATGCGTTGCTGATCGCGCCGCTCGGCTTGCGCGCCAACGAGCGGCTCATCATCGTGCCGCACGGCGCGCTGCACTATCTGCCGTTTCAGGCGCTGCACGATGCCGACGGCTTTCTGATCGAACGCCATGCGATCGCGCTCGAACCATCGGCGAGCGTCGCGGTACAACTCGCGCAACGCCAGCAGAAGATCGCGAGCGATCTGGTCGCGTTCGGCAATCCGACCATCACACCTGCCTATGCGCTGCCAGGGGCCGAGGCGGAAGTGCAGGGCATCGCGCCGCTGTTCGCGCGCAACGAGGTGTTTCTGCATAGCGATGCCACGCGCCTGAGCTTTCGCGACAACGCGCCCGCCGGACGCGTGTTGCACGTGGCGACGCACGCCCAGGCCGACACGATCGATCCGTTGCACTCGAGCATCCTGCTCGCGCCCGCGACGCAGCCGGCCGACGGCCCGGACGCGCTGCTGGCCAAAGACATCTATAACCTGAAGCTCAACAACGTCTCGCTCGTCACGCTGTCGGCCTGCGAGACGGGGCTTGGCCGGATCGCGCGCGGCGACGAAATTCTCGGCTTCACGCGCGCGTTCTTCTATGCGGGCGCCACCAGCCTGATCGTGTCGATGTGGCCGGTCGCGGACGAATCGAGCGCGCTGACGATGCGCACCTTCTACGCGCAACTCGCGCAAGGCCATGACGCGATCGACGGGATGCGCACCGCGCAACTGGCGGTTCTGCACACGCCGCGCTTCGCGCATCCGTTCTTCTGGGCGCCATTCGACCTGATGGGTGGCTGGCGTTTGACCATCGCGCGTCAGCAGCAGGGATGAACCAAACAAACCCTAGACCGATGAACAGACTCCGACTGATCGCCGCGGCGGTGTCCTGCAGTAGTGCGCTCGCGTGGGGCCAGACGCTGCCGAACGCGGGCAGCATCCTGAACCAGACGGCGCCGCGCGAGACCCGGCCGGCGCCGCCGGGCGGCACTCAGGCGTTACCCGCCGTTCCGCCGCCGGCGGCGCCCGTGACGGCGCCCGGCCCGACCTTCCTGCTGAAGAGCATCACGTTGAAGGGCAACGACACGATCGCCAGCGACGCGCTGCTTGCGCCCGTTCAGGACAAGCTCGGCAAGCAAACCAGCTTCGCCGGGCTCGAAGAGATTGCCGCGCGTATCACGCAGATTTATCGCGATCACGGCTATCTGCTCGCCCAGGTGGTGATCCCGCCGCAGGACGTCACGTCCGGCAACGTCGAAATGAGCGTGCTCGAAGGGCGCGTCGGCCATGTGCGGCTCGACATCGCGGCCGGCACGCCGATCCGCGAAGATCTGTTGCGCGCGCGGGTCGCGCAGATTCCGTTGGGCAAGCCGCTGCAGCAGCACGAACTCGAACGGACCATGCTGCTGCTGTCCGATCTGCCGGGTATTCAGGTCTCCTCGGCAATCGAAGCGGGCGAGGAGCCGGGCACGGTCGATCTGACCGTCAACGTCGCGCCGGCCAAACGCTGGACCTTTGCGCTCGATGTCGACAACTTCGGGGCGGAGTCCAGCGGTACCTGGCGGCTCGGCGCGCTCGCGCGTCTGAACTCGCCGTTCATGATCGGCGACAACCTGGACCTGCGGCTGCTCGGCAGCGAACGCGGCGACACCCTATACGGGCGCGTCGGCTACGAAGCACCGATCAATGCGCAAGGCACGCGCGTCGGGGTCGCGGTGTCGCGGCTCAACTATGTGCTCGGCCAGGAATTCGCGTCGCTCGACGCGCAGGGCGAGGCGACCGTGGTGGACTTCACGCTCACGCATCCGCTCGTGCGCACACGCAATCAGAGCCTGTTGGGGCGCGTCAATCTCGAGTATCGCGACCTGATCGACAACGTCGGCATCGTCGATCAACACAATCCCAGATCGCTGGTGGAGGGCAGTATCGGCCTGAGCTATGAAAGCCGCGACGCGCTGTTCGGCGGCGGCTTCAATAGCGCGGATGTCGAGCTGTTGATCGGCAGTCTGCATTTCCGCAACGCGCAAGCCGAGGCGCTCGATGCGTCGCCGCTCGGGCGCGACACGCAAGGCACCGAAGTGCGCGCCACTTTCTTCGCCAACCGCCTGAACGCGATCACCGAGCGGCTCAGCGTATTCGCCGGCGTGTCCGGCCAGTGGGCCGGAACCACGCTCGACAGTTCGTCGCGCTTCCTGCTCGGCGGCCCGCACGCGGTGCGCGCTTATTCGCCGTCCGAGGCACTGGTCGACGAGGGGTTCGTCGCCACCCTCGAAGGGCGCTTTGCGATCGATGCGCGGGCGACCGTGTTCACGTTCTTCGACTTCGGTACCGGTTGGTACAACGCCACGCCGCGTCCGGGCCAAGGGTCGAACGTGATCACGCGCAGTGGCGCAGGTCTCGGCGCGTTCTGGGCCGCGCCGGGCGGCATTGCGCTACAGGGCACGGTCGCATGGCGCACGACCGGGCCCGATACGACCGGCAACGACAGGCTGCCGCGCTTTTATGTGCAACTGAACAAGACGTTCTAGCAGGCAGCGAAACGCAACGAAACGAAACGCAACGACAAGCAGCAGCAATCTGCACCGAGGTGTGCGATGAACAAGCCATGCAACGTGCGACCGGGGCATGTGAGCACGATCGCCGGCGCGGTCGCCGCGTTGTTCGCGGCGTCGTATATGCCGCTCGCGCTCGCGAATCCGACCGGCGCCCAGGTGGTGGCCGGCACGGTCAGCATCAACTCGCCGGGCGCGGGACAGATGCACATCACGCAGGGCTCGTCCAATGCGATCGTCAACTGGAACACGTTTTCGATCGGTAGCGGCGAAGCGGTCAGGATCTCGCAGCCGTCGGCTTCCGCCGCGCTGCTCAACCGCGTGACGGGCAACGACCCCAGCTTGATCGCCGGACGCCTGCAGGCCAACGGCAAGGTGTTTCTCGTCAATCCGGCGGGGGTGATCTTTGCGCCGGGATCGTCGGTGAACGTGGGGTCGATGATCGCCTCGACACTCAATATCTCCAATGCCGATTTCCTCGCGGGCAACTTCCATTTCGTCGGCGCGTCCGCGGCGGCGCTCAGCAATGCGGGGTCGCTGACGGCGGCCGCGGGCGGCACCATCGCGTTGCTCGGCGGCACGGTCAGCAATAGCGGCACGGTCAGCGCAAAACTGGGCAGCGTCGCGCTGGGCGCGGGCAACGACATCACCGTCGATTTTGCCGGCGACGGTTTGACCACCCTGAAGATCAACCAGGGCGCGGCGCACGCGCTGATCGGCAATACCGGCACGCTGGCCGCCGACGGCGGCACCGTGGTGATGAGCGCACAGACGGCCGACGCGCTGGCGGGCACCGTCATCAACCAGCAAGGCATCGTGCGCGCGCAGAGCCTGAGCGAACACGACGGCCGCATTCTGCTCGACGGCGGCACGAACGGCGTGACACAGGTGAGCGGGACGCTCGACGCCAGCGGCGGCGCGGGGCAAACCGGCGGCAGGATCGACGTGACCGGCTACGACGTGGCGCTGCTGGCCGGAGCGTACGTCGATGCGAGCGGCGCCGCGGGCGGCGGAACCGTCCACTTCGGCGGCGGCCCGGCGGGTGCGGACCCCTCCGTTCGCAATGCCAATGCGATCTGGATGTCGCCGACCGCCAGCCTCCATGCGGATGCGCTCGTCGACGGCAATGGCGGCAACGTCGTGGCTTACAGCGAAACGGCCAGCCGCATTTACGGCACGTTGACCGCGAAGGGCGGGCCGCAGGGCGGCGACGGCGGCTTGATCGAAACGTCCGGCCACACGCTCGACACGACCGGCATGAGCGTCGACGCATCGGCGGCGAAGGGTCAGGGCGGCAGGTGGCTGCTCGATCCGTTCGAGGTCGACATCGTGACGCAGGTGCCGGATGTCACCGCGGCGCCGGTCCCGACGCAAACCGCAGCCGATTCGAACACGATGACGTTCGGGCCGATCACGGGCAGCACGTCCATCCTGAACACGGCGCTTACCGGTCCGCTGAGCCTCGGCACGTCGGTGACAGTACTGACAGGGACCGATCCCAACTTCGGCGCGGGCGATATCGTCGTCGACGCGCCGCTCAACCTCACGACCGGCACGCTTCCCGCCACGCTGAAGCTGAGCGCGACGGGATCGGTGCTGGTCAACAACACCATTACGTCGAGCGCGGGGCCGCTCAGCCTCGTATTCGATGCGAACGTGGGCGGCACGAGTCCGCTCAGCCTGGTCTCGTTCCAGGGCGTCACGGTGAAGACCAACGGCGGCGGCGTGACGTTGGGAAGCGGTGGCGCGAGCCCGGTCCTGATCCAGAACTCGAACATCGACACCGCGGGCGGCGATCTGACAGTCACCGGCACGTTCCCGATCAATGGCGTGGCGATTGGCTATCTGATCACGTCGTCGTCGGGCATTTTCATCGACTCGTCGACCATTTCCGCGGAGGGCGGCGTGTTCTCGCTGTCGGGTGTCGCGCTGGGCCCGAACGCCAACGGTGTGGCGATCAACGGCACCAGCTCGCTCTCGACGACGAGCGGCGCGCTTCGCATCACCGGCACGGCGACCGCCGGCGGCGGAGGCAACGACGGCGTGATCGCGCAAGGTGACAATACGATTCAAACCGGCAGCGGCGCGCTCACCATCAGCGGCGCCGGCAGTTCGAATATCGAGGATCAGGGCATTGGCGTGCTTCTATCCGGCACTTCAGCCAGCACGACGAGCGGGGCACTGAGCGTGAACGGCAGTTCTTCTGGCAGCAGCGCGATGGGCGTGTTCCTGAGCGGCGGTGCCACGGTGGGCGAGGGTCCCGCGCTGCAGCCCGGACTCAGCAGTTCGGGCGGCGCGATCACGGTCAACGGTAGCGTGACGCAAAGCGCGCAAGGGGGCTTCGGCGTCGAGATTCAGAACACCACGATCTCCAACACGACCGGCTCGATCGGCGTGACGGGCAATGTCACCGGTACAGCCGCCGGCGGCACCTTCGCGGACGGCGTCTATTTCTATGGCACCACGTTGAGCACCGGCAGCGGCGACATTTCCGCCACCGGCAGCGTGTCGTCGAACATGAACGTCAGCATCGGCCTCGACATGCATGGGTCGTCGGTCCAGTCGACGAGCGGCAACCTCGAGTTCACCGGACAAAGCGTGGGAGCCGCGGTCAACGGCGACTCGGTGATCGGGCTGATGTTCGAGAACACGCTATGCGTGGACTGCATCCAGACGGCCCCCGTATCGGTGACGACCGGCACGGGCACGGTGAGCCTGTTCGGCAGCGGCACCGGTCCGTTCGTGCAGGGTGTGCTGATCACCGACGGCACGACGATCACGTCGACCAACGGCGGGGCGATCGATATCCGCGGCGCGGTGAGCGGCCCGGCCGGCAGCAGTCCGAACCTGCAGAACGACTATGGCGTGCTGATCGCCAATGGCGCGATCAGCGCGACCGGGACGCGTACCACCACGATCGGCATTGCCGGTTCGACCACGACGTCCGATCCGGGCGTCGCGATCGGCCTTGCGGTGCCCGAGATCGAGCAGAGCGAGTTTGGGCTGATCAATCCGACCTCCATCTTCACCGGCGGCGGCGTGACGAGCGCGGTCGCCAATGCCACCGCCGACAACGTGACGATCTCGACGACGAATCCCGCTTCGATCGTGTTGCGCGCATTCAACGACGGCACGGCGAGCAGCCTCGCCATCACGCAGGCGACGCTGTCGTCGCCGGGCGGCGTGCTGTCGATCATGCCGGCGTCGGTGGACCCGTCGAGCTTCACGATCACCGCTCAGAACGCGACGCCGATCACGCTGCTCGGCACGGGCGGCGGTCTCAGCATCGACGCCCCGACTTTCTCGACCTTCGCGTCGATTCCCAGCATCGTGCTCGGGTCCAGCACGCAAACCGGGCGCATCACCGTCGACGGGCAGTGCGTATCGGGCGGCTCGCCTTGCGTGCCGACGCGTCCGGGCTTCGCGAACAATCTCACGCTGTCCAACCCGGGCGCGGGCAGTCAAGGGATCGCGCTGACCTACGGCATCTCGACTCCGGGCCACACCTTGATGCTGCTGTCGGCGGGTCCCGTCACGGACCCCGGCGGAATCCAGGCCGCCGGGCTGATTCTCGCCGGCCCCGGTACCTTCACGCTGACCGATCCGCAAAACGACGTCGGCGTGCTGGCGATGGCCAACGCGGGGAGCGTCGACTTCTCGAACTCGCATGGCTTCGTGATCGGCCCGCTGACGAGCCAGACGTTCGACTCCGCCGCGAGCCAGTTGAGCCCGATGAGCGTGACGAACTCCACGCTGACCGGCAGCCTCGTCGCGACCGCTGCGACCGGCAATATCGGGCTGGGCGCGAGCACGCCGTCCGCGACGGCTCCGAATACGAATCTGAGCGCGGTCGGCTCGATCGATCTGGTGATGGAGAACGGCGTGTTCGTCGATGCGAACTCCGGCACACTTGGCGCCGGCAACGCATGGCGAGTCTGGGCCAGCACCTGGAACGGCGAGACACGCGGCAGCGTGCAGCCGAACACCGCGCAGCCCAATTTCTACGGCTGCCTGTTTGGCTCGGGCTGTAGTTGGGGCGGCACGGTGCCCACCACCGGCAATCATTTCGTCTATGTCGCACGGCCGACGGTCACGGTCAGCACGGACGGCGCGACGCGCTACGTCGGCGTGCCGAACCCGGCGTTCACCTACACGACGAGCGGTCTGATCAACGGCGACACCGCAGCGGGCACGTTGAGCGGCTCGGAGACGACCACGGCCACTCTGACTTCGCCGGCGGGCGGCTATCCGATCGACCCCAACTTCACGTCCAGCGTGGGCTATATCGTCAACGAAGTGCCGGGCACGCTGACGGTGATTCCGTTTCAGAGCACGATCCTGAATCCGCAGGGCCCGATCCCCAATCCGGTCGCGCAAAGCGGTCTGCAAACGTTTTTCAGCAGCCAGGAGCAGACGTTCGTCTACGAAAACAATCTGCAGGGCACCAACATCTGCATCGGCTCGAACCAGCCGCTCTTCAGCACGACGCCGCCTGGCGAGAAACAGGACATCCTCGCGGTCGAATGGAAGCGGGTGCGTTCGCAACCGAACCTGAACAGCTGCATGCTGACCAACACCCAGCACGGCTGCGGTGACTTCTAGCGGGAGCCAGGCGAAGCGGACGGGACGGGTGGCGCGGCGCCTGCGGGCGAATGCAGCGCGCGCAGTTGCGCGATGGCGGCCTCGGCGCTCGCGACGAACCGTTGCGAGAGCCGCCATGCTTCGACGACCTCCTGATGGACGGGCTGCTCCATCCCGAGGTGAATCCGGAAGAATCGTTCAGCGTGGATGGCCGGGTGGTAATGCTGGCGCACCCGCTTCGCGTCGATCAGCCGCCGGTTGCCGAACAGCCTGCTCAAGGCCCACGAAAACGCGCCGTCTTCTCCGCCGACGCGACGAAAGAACGCGTCGAGCGGAAACCCGCCCAGCGCGCGATACACCGCCCGCCGGATCACGAGACTGCTCGGCACGGTGTTGCTGAGGATTGCGGCATATTTATCGAAATCGGGATGCTCCACGATCGCGCGCGGAAAGCCCGCATAGTCGACATCGAGCCGCACCGATGCCTCGCCCGGACAACGCTGCAGATAGCCACTCGCCGCGGCCAGCGCGCCGGGCAGATATTCGTCGTCGGCGTCGATGAATCCGAGCAGATCCTCGCTCGCGTGCATCGCGGCCCAATTGCGCGCGGCGGCGACGCCGCCATTCACGTACATGCGCAGTACTTCCACGCGCGCGTCGAGGCGGCCGTAATGTTGCGCGACTTCGATCGACGCATCGGTCGAGCCATCGTCGACGACGATGATTTGCGCGGCCTCCGGCTGGATCAGGCAGCTTTCCAGTGCGCGGCCAAGCGTTGCCGCCATCTGCAGACAGGGAATGATGATCGAGATCGGCATGATGCGAGCCCCGTTCCGATGCTGATCCGCTGCGTTACGCCTGTGCCGGGCCGGGCATCAATTGCGTCGCCTCTGCGTCGTCGTCGCCGACCCACACCGCGAACGCCGTGAAGTTGTCGTGATTCGTGCTGGCGCTCGCGCGCACCTGTTGCGCGAGCGCGTCGAGCCAGGCGCCGGGTGTCGCCGCATGGGCCAGCGCGTCGGCGATGCCGGCGTCGTCGGCGTACTCCCACAGGCCGTCCGTGCAGATCAGGAAAGCGTCGCCGTCATGCAGCGCGAAGGTACCGTCGACGCCCGCAATGGAGAGTGCGTCGCGCGTGCCCAGCGCCGCATACAGCACGTTGCGGCGCGGATGATGACGCATCTCCTCCTCGGCGAGCAGCCGCGCGTCGACCATCTGCTGAACCATGCTGTGGTCGCGCGTGCGCGCGCAGATCTCGCCGTGGCGGAAACAGTAGAGGCGGGTGTCGCCGCAATGGGCCCACGCGGCCGTCGCGCACTCGCGGTCGATGGCGAGCACCACGGCCGTCGAGCGCATGTCTTTTTCATTGCCTTTGCCGCGCAACTGTTCTTCGACGATGTTCTCATTGGCATGCGTGAGCGCGCTGATCAGCCGGTCGCCCGTCGGCGGCAATTCGGCAACGGTCAGGTAGCGCAAATCCGCCAGCACCGAAGCGACGACGAGGCGCGAGGCGGTGTCGCCGCCGCCGTGTCCGCCGGCGCCGTCGGCGACGACGCAATAGTAGAGCCGTTCGCTCGACCAGTCGCCGAACGAATCTTCGTTGCGCGGGCGGTCGCCCCGGTCGGTCAGGCTTGCGGTGGCAAGTTGCACCGTTGACCTCTCATATGCTCGTGGTCTGTCGAGCTCATTCCTGTGCGTGCGACTGCGCGGACAGAATGCCCAGAACCAGCAGGATGGCGATGCGATTGCCCGGCGAGATGTCGATGCCGAGGCTGTGCTCGATCCATTGGCCGATTTGCGTGCGGGCGAAGTCGGCGGGTATCGAGCCTTTTTTCAGCGTGACGCCAAGCTTGCGCGCCCGGTAGTGATACGACGCGATGCCGTAACGCGCGGCCACCTGCGACAGACCGCCTTTCTCGTTCGACAGCCAGCCGAGACTGCCGGCGAGCAGCATGCGGTCGGCGTCGTCGAGCGAAGCGATGAAATGCGACGCGGAGTCGCGTACCTCGGCTTCGTGCAGACCGTATTGCAACAGGACCGAGCCGATCGGATCGGGATGAAAAGCCGTTTGCCGGTCGATTTCGAGCATCACGTCGCCTTCGTCGAGCGACACGTTGCGCTGATGGCTCGCGCTGCGCAGACAGTCGATCAGATAGCGGCGGAAATAGGCGCACACGGCATGGCTGGTCGAAGGCGCGCTGTGCAGCGGGAAAGTGGGCAATGCCGTCGGCGCGGTATCGAGGCGGAACACCTTGAGATAGAGGAACTGCGAGATCAGTTCTTCCTTGTCCTCGCCCAGCGCCTGCAATTCCGACGGATGGTAGCCGGTCAGTGCGCGGCGCACGATCGTATAGATCGACGCCATTTCGTCGTGGCTCAGGCAGGTGCGGCGTTGCCACAGGTCGGGCAGTGCGCTTTCTCCAGCGTGGTCGGCAATTGCAGCGCTTTGGATATCTGCCACTTTTCACCCCGGAGGTGGTGAGCCCCGCTTCTTAAGGGCGGAGCCCGGCTGCTGACACTACCCATTTCGCCGCGTGTGTGGTGCGCCCGCTTTCTGTCCCCAATGAATCCGGCACTCGCTTTGCCGCCATATCGGGCAGATTGCGTATGCAAAACGCTTGCAATACCGGCAATTCCGCCGTGCAACCGGCGCGTGATTGGAAAACAGACTTAGTCTATTGGCACGCTTTATTTATTACAAGGTAAAACTTAATATGTTATTCACCGCTCTGGCGACGGGTTCTATCGCTATCAGGACTAACCCTAAACGCAACGTAAGCGCTTACCGGCAATCCGGGAAGGTCAAATTTTTTAAAAAATCCGGGCACCTGATTCGTTTACCCAGATGTCGGGCGATCCCGCCAATCGACCGTCCTGAAAGGGCGCGCTGGTGAGGTCGTAAGACGACTGTCCGAGCTTGTGATTGTAATGGTGCCGGAACGAAAAGGTCAAAACGTATTAAGTGTTTATGGAGTTGAATGGTATTACATATACTTTTCGCTTAATCAAACAAAATCCGTTTCTATTGCTATCCGGCTTTGATTTTCCGGGCTGCGTGCTATTCTCATATCGGATTGCCGCCGAGAAAGGACAACGCTCGCTAAAAACATCGCAATAGCTGGCGAAGGCAATCTAATCAGAGTTAACACGTATTTCCGGGAACGCTGATTCCTGGCGGGCAAGGGCAACCCGTACCGGTCACTTACGGTGCGTCGAGACTACTCATCCGAGACCGATACCAGACATGGCCACGCTTCTCGCGGGCGAAATGCTTGCCGACATATCAGCTGCCAGTCCATGCGGGGACGACCTCGAGTACGACCCTGACTTCCTTGCGCTCGAGCAGGTCGTCCACGGCAAGCCGGAGGTGCAGTTCGGCGAGACCATGGTCGCCGCCACGCCGCCTGACTGGAAAGTGGCCGAAGCGCTATCGCTCGATCTGCTCGCAAAAGGCCGCGACTTGCGCGTCGCGGTGCACCTGGCGCGCGCGCTACTCAATCGCCGTCGTTTCGCCGGCTTCGCCGAGGGCCTCGCGCTCGTCGAAGGCCTGCTCGAACAGCGCTGGGACCATGTCTATCCACAGCTCGATCCCGACGACGACAACGATCCGACCGCTCGCGTCAACGCGCTCGCCGCCCTCGTCGAACCGTCCGGCATGCTGGTGGACGTGCGCGACGCACCGCTCGCGTCGTCGCGCGCGCACGGTGGCGTCAGTTTGCGCGACATCGAATATGCGACCGGCGAAGTGCCGCTGCCCAAGGGCGTCGAGGCGGCGTCGCTGAGCTCGATCGACGCGGTGATCGCCGACGCCCAAGAAGACGCCGCCGAAGCGCACACGGCCTTGCTCGCGGCCACGCATAGCGCGATGCGCATCGAGACGGTATTGACCGAGCGTGTCGGCGCGGCGCGCTCCATCGATCTGTCGCCGCTATCGAGGCTGCTGCGCCGTGCAGCCGACTTTCTCGGCGAGCGTCTCGACGTCCCGGGCGGAGCGCCGCAAGCATCGCCGAACGGCGACCTGACCCCGGGCGAAAGCGCCGGCGCGGCGCCGGCACCCGTGCCGCTGTCCGGCGACATCACGGACCGTCAGGACGTGATCCGCATGATCGACAAGATCTGCGCGTACTACGAGCGTCACGAACCCTCCAGCCCGTTGCCGCTGCTGCTGCTGCGCGCGCGCCGGCTGGTCGACAGGAACTTCCTGGAAATTCTGCAGGACCTCGCGCCCGAAGGCGTGCGCCAGGCCAGGCAGGCCGGCGGTATCGAAAACGAGTAAGCAGTCAGGCGGGGATGGGCTTTTTCGCTTCTAGCAACGCCAGTCATGCGCCACGCTGCTCGCGGCCGTGAGGCGTCAACCAGGGGAATGGTCGTGGCCAAGGAAAGCAGCCAGAAATTCATCGCGCGCAATCGAGCGCCGCGAGTTCAGATCGAATATGACGTCGAAGTCTACGGGTCGGAGAAAAAGGTCAATCTGCCCTTCGTCATGGGCGTGCTGGCCGATCTCTCCGGTCAGCCGGCGGACCCGCTCGCGCCGGTGGCGGATCGAAAGTTTCTCGAGATCGACGTCGACAACTTCGACGAGCGTCTGAAGTCGATGAAACCGCGCGTCGCCGTGCAGGTGCCGAACATGCTGACCGGTCAGGGCAACCTCGCGGTCGACATGACCTTCGAGAGCATGGACGACTTTTCGCCCGCGGCGGTCGCGCGCAAGGTGGACGCGTTGTCGAAGCTGCTGGAGGCGCGCGGCCAGTTGCAAAACCTGCTGACCTATATGGACGGCAAGACCGGCGCCGAGGAGCTGATCGCGAAACTGCTCAACGATCCTGCATTGCTGCAGTCGTTGGCGTCCGCACCGAAGCCGCAGCAATGAGCGTGATCTACAGGGGAGTCTGACCATGGCTGAACCTAGCACCCAAGGGCAAGCGCAACCCGGCGAGGCGTCGCTTGAAACGAGCGATTTCGCGAATCTGCTGCAAAAGGAATTCAAGCCGAAGAGCGAGAAGGCGAAGGAAGCCGTCGAGACGGCGGTGCGCACGCTCGCCGAACAGGCGCTGCGCGATACGAACGTGATTTCGGGCGATGTGCTCGCGACGATCGAATCGCTGATCGCGCAGATCGACGAGAAGCTGACCGCCCAGATCAATCAGATCATCCACTCGGAAGAGTTCCAGAAAGTCGAGAGCGCGTGGCGCGGCTTGCACTATCTGGTCAACAACACCGAGACGGACGAGACGTTGAAGATCCGCGTGATGAACGTATCGAAGGGCGATCTGTACAAGACGCTCAAGAAGTACAAGGGCACCGCGTGGGATCAAAGCCCGATCTTCAAGAAGCTCTACGAAGAGGAATACGGCCAGTTCGGCGGCGAGCCGTATGGCGCGCTGGTGGCTGATTATTACTTCGACAACGGCGGGCCCGACGTCGATCTGCTGACGCAGATATCAAAGATCTCGGCCGCCGCGCATGCGCCGTTCATCGCCGGCGCCGATCCCGCGGTGATGCTGATGGATTCATGGCAGGAGCTGGCCAATCCGCGCGACCTGACGAAAATCTTCCAGACGCCTGAGCATGCCGCGTGGCGCTCGCTGCGCGAATCCGAGGATGCGCGCTACGTCGGTCTCGCGATGCCGCGTTTTCTCGCGCGCGCGCCGTATGGCGCCAAGACCAATCCGGTCGAGGAATTCGATTTCGAGGAAGACACGGCCGGCGCGGACAGCGGCAAATACGCATGGGCCAATGCCGCCTATGCGATGGCGACCAATATCAACCGCTCGTTCAAGATGTACGGCTGGTGTTCGCGGATTCGCGGCATCGAGTCGGGGGGCGCCGTCGAGAACCTGCCGGTGCACGCGTTCCCCACCGACGACGGCGGCATCGACATGAAGTGCCCGACCGAAATCGCCATTAGCGATCGCCGCGAAGCCGAACTCGCGAAGAACGGCTTCATGCCGCTCGTGCACAAGAAGAACTCCGATTTCGCCGCCTTCATCGGCGCGCAGTCGCTGCACAAGCCCGCCGAGTTCGAAGACCCCGATGCCACCGCGAACGCGAACCTGGCCGCGCGTCTGCCCTACCTGTTCGCCTGCAGCCGCTTCGCTCACTACCTGAAGTGCATCGTGCGCGACAAGATCGGCAGTTTCAAGGAGAGGGACGACATGCAGCGCTGGCTGCAGAACTGGATCCTTCAGTACGTCGACGGCGATCCGGCGCACTCGACGGAAGAGTCCAAGGCACGACGCCCGCTCGCGGCCGCCGAGGTGGTCGTCGAGGAAGTCGAAGGCAATCCCGGTTATTACACCTCGAAGTTTTTCCTGCGTCCGCACTACCAGTTGGAAGGCCTGACCGTATCGCTACGGTTGGTTTCGAAGCTTCCGTCCGCCAAGGCGGCATGACGGAAATCCCCATTGAGTGACGAATTGCTTTGAGCGGAGAAGAAGATGGCCATCGACATGTTCATGAAGCTGGGCGATATCAAGGGCGAGTCTCAGGACAAGACCCACAAGGAAGAAATCGAAGTGCTCGCGTGGAGCTGGGGCATGAGCCAGAGCGGCACGATGCACATGGGCACGGGCGGCGGCGCCGGCAAGGTGTCGGTGCAGGACCTGTCATTTACCAAATACAGCGACAAGGCGAGTCCGCCGATCATGGCAGCCTGCACCAAAGGCACGCACATCGACACGGCGTTGCTGACGGTGCGCAAGGCAGGTGGCGACAATCCGCTCGAGTACTACAAGATCACGTTGAACGGCGTACTGATCAGCTCGTATTCGACCGGCGGCTCGGGCGGCGAAGAACGCTTCACCGAGAACGTCACGCTCAACTTCGAAAAATTCCATGTCGAGTACCAGCCGCAAAACGCGAAGGGCGAGAAGGAAGGCGGGGTGGTCGAAGTGAAGTGGAACATCCCCGCCAACGCGACTACCTGATCGGCTGAGCGCAAAGGGCGACTGCACTGCGGCGGTCCTGCCGTCGCAGTGCGGCGGCGGGTGGGACGACTCGAGCCAGACCGGAGCGAACCGGCATGAACGCAGAAGAATGCTTGCGCGAAGGCGATCTCGACGGATGTCTGCGCGAATTGCAAAAGCAGGTTCGCAAGGATCCGTCGAAAGGCGCTTATCGCGTCTTTCTCTTCCAGTTGCTCGCGGTGACGGGCGCCTGGGATCGCGCATTGACGCAACTGAACGTCGTCGGCGAACTCGACGCGGCCGCGTTGCCGATGGTGCAAACCTATCGTGAAGCGTTGCAATGCGAGGCGCTGCGCGAAGCGGTTTTCAAAGGCGAGCGCGCGCCGCTGATCTTCGGCGAGCCGACCGGCTGGCTTGCGTTGCTCCTCGAGGCATTGCGGCTCGACACCGCGGGCGATAGCGGCGCGGCGGCCGCCGCGCGCGCGCGGGCGCTCGACGAGGCGCCCGCCAGCGCCGGCGCATTGAATGGCGAACCGTTCAGGTGGCTCGCCGACGCCGACAACCGGCTCGGCCCGACACTCGAAGCCGTGCTGAACGGCCGCTATTACTGGATTCCTTTTTCGCGCATCAAACGGATCGAAATCGAGCCGCCGTCCGACCTGCGCGACCGCGTCTGGATGCCGGCCGTTTTCACGTGGGCCAACGACGGCCAGGCCGCCGGTCTGATTCCCGCCCGCTATCCGGGCACGCTCGCCGAGCCGAATCGAGCGTTGTGGCTCGCGCGCCTGACCGAATGGATCGGTGACGATCCCGTGCTCGCGCGGCCGGTGGGACAGCGTATGTTCGCCTCCGATGCGAACGACTACGCGCTCTTCGACGTGCGCACCATCGAACTGACGAGCGGCGACGCGCCTGCCGAACAGGACGGCGCGGCCGCTCCGGATCATGGCTGAACTGACCGCGCGTGATCGCCTGCAACCGTCGCTGCTCGACCGGCTGACCGATCTCGAACCGGAGGCGAAGCAGGAAGCGCGCGAGCGGCGCGTTCTGTCGATGCGCGCGCTGCGCGAGAGCGTGCAGCGCGACCTCGGTTGGCTGCTGAACGCGAATGGCCTCGCGTCGGTGCAGGATCTGAGCGGCTATCCGTATGTCGCGACATCCGTGATCAATTTCGGCCTGCCGGACATTGCCGGCAAGACTGCCTCAGGCATCGATCCGTCGCGGCTCGAGCGGCTCGTGCGCGATGCGATCTGGGCGTTCGAGCCGCGCATTCTGCGCGACACCGTGCGGGTCAGTTCGATGCAACTCGAAGAGACGACCGGGCGCCACAACACCGTGTCGTTTCTGGTGGAGGGCGATCTGTGGGCGCAGCCGTATCCGGAGCGGCTCTACTTCAGGACCGAACTCGACCTGGAAGTCGGCGAAATCCGCGTGATCGACCAGGGCGGGCCGCGCTGAAGCCATGAATCCAGACCTGATCAAATACTACAGCCAGGAACTGCAGCATCTTCGGGAGATGGGCGGCGAGTTCGCGCGCGAATTTCCGAAGATCGCCGGGCGCCTCGGACTGGAAAACCTCGAATGCGCGGACCCCTACGTGGAGCGTCTGCTCGAAGGCTTCAGTTTCCTCGCGGCGCGCGTGCAACTGAAGATCGACGACGAGTTTCCGCGCTTCACCCAGCATCTCGCGGAGCTGGTGTACCCGCATTACCTCGCGCCCACGCCGTCGATGGCCGTGGTGCAGATCCAGCCGGACCTGACCAGCTCCAATCTCGCGGACGGCGTGCGGGTTCCACGCGGCAGTACGCTGCGCAGCGTGCTCGACAAGAACGGCTCGACGCGCTGCGAATACCGCAGCGCGCACGAACTGAAGCTTTGGCCGCTTGAAATCACGGAAGCGCGGTTTTTTACGCACGCGGGCTCGCTCGGTGGCATCGACAGCGCGCTGCCGGCGAGCATGGCGGCGGGCGCCGCTATCAAGGCCGGCCTCAGGCTGCGCCTACGCGCCACCGCTGGTCTGAGAATCAACCAGCTGAAACTCGACCGGCTAACGCTGTATCTGCGCGGCGCGGACGGGATGGCCACGCGAATCCACGAGCGTCTGCTCGGTTCGGTGAGCGGCGTCGTCGTGATGCCGGCCAAACGCCCGGCGTCCTGGCATGTGCAGTTGCCGGCGAGCGCGCTGCGGCCGCTCGGGTTTGCCGACGATGAAGCACTGCTGCCGGTCAGCCGGCAGTCGTTCCAGGGCTACCGGCTGTTGCAGGAGTATTTCGCGTTTGCGCAGCGCTTCATGTTTCTCGCCATCGACGGTTTGCACGCGGCGTTGCGGCGTTGCGCGGACACCGAAATCGAAGTCATCGTGTTGCTCAAACGCGGTGATCCGCTGCTCGAACAATCGCTCGATGCCAATAATTTCGCGCTGCATTGCACGCCCGCGATCAATCTCTTTCCGCGGCGTACCGATCGCATCGCGCTGTCGGACGAACAGTTCGAATATCACGTGGTGGCCGATCGCACCCGGCCGATGGACTTCGAGATCTATCAGATCGAGAGTGCGACCGGCTATAGCGCAGGCGCCGGCGGCGAGCAGCGCTTCGAGCCGTTCTATCACGCGCGCGATCTCGGCGCGACGTATCGCGCCGGCGCGTACTACCAGGTGCGCCGCGAAAAACGTCTGCCGTCGGCGCGTCAGCATGAGCGCGGCCCGCGGACGAGCTACCTCGGCAGCGAGATGTTCATCGCGCTGGTGGACGCGAGCAATGCGCCGTTTCGCGGTGACCTGCGGCAACTCGGCTTGCAGGTGCTGTGCACGAATCGCGACCTGCCACTGACGATGCCGGTCGGCGTCGGCCCCGCCGATTTCACGCTCGATGTCGAAGCGCCGGTGCAGAGCGTGCGCTGCGTGAGCGGCCCGAGCCGGCCGCTGCCGTCGTATGCGCACGGGGCCGTGGCGTGGCGGCTGTTGAGTCACCTGTCGTTGAACTACTCGTCGCTGCTCGATAACGATGCACGGGAGGGCGCCCGCGCGCTGCGCGATCTGCTGAGTCTCTACTGTCCCGCCGACGAGATCGCGAGTCAGCGGCTGATCGAGGGCGTGCGCTCGATCGATTCGCGCTCGGTGACGCGACGCTTGCCGGGCGCGGGACCGATCGTATTCGGCCGCGGTCTCGAAGTGACGCTGACGCTCGACGAAGCCGCGTTCGAAGGCGCGGGCGCGTTTCTGCTCGGTGCCGTGCTCGCGCAATATTTCGCGCAATACGTATCGATCAACTCGTTCACCGAGACCGTCGTGAAGACGCTGTCGCGCGGCGAGATCATGCGCTGGCCAGCGAGGGTCGGACAATGCCGGACGCTCTGACACTGTTGCGCCGGCTCGAAGACGATGCGCGCCGCTTCGACTTCTTCCAGGTCGTGCGGCTGCTGGAGAACGCGTATGCGGACAAACCGCGCGTCGGCGAGTCGATGCAGCCGCGCGACGATGCGATCCGTTTCGTGCAGGAGCCCGAACTGGTTTTCCATCCGACGACGCTCGGTGACTTCACCCCGGCCGGCGAGCATCACGCCGCGCGCCTCGCGGTCAAGTTCTTCGGCCTGCTCGGGCCGCATGGTCCGTTGCCCACCCATCTGACCGAGTACGCTCGCGACCGCGCCCGCAATGCGAACGATCCGACCTTCGCGCGCTTTCTCGATGTCTTTCACCACCGGATGGTGTCGCTGTTCTATCGCGCGTGGGCCAATGCGCAACCGGCCGTGAGTCTCGACCGTCCGGGACGCGATCGCTTTTCCTTTTATGTCGGCAGCGTGTTCGGGCTGGGCGAGCCGACGCTGCGCGATCGCGACGCGGTGCCCGATTTCGCCAAACTGCACTTCGCCGGATTGCTGGGCGGGCCGACCCGTCCGGCCGCCGGTTTGAAACTCGTGCTGGCGCGTTTTTTCAACCTGCCGGTCGACATCGAGCAGTGGGTCGGCCATTGGATGACGCTGCCCGCGAATTCGTTGTTGCGCCTGGGCGCACCGGACGGTTCGGCCGCGCTCGGCGTGTCGACGCTGCTCGGCGCGCGCGTCTGGGATTGCCAGCATAAATTCCGCATCGTCATCGGACCGTTGAGCCGCGCTGATTACGAGCGCTTCCTGCCGGGCGGCGAGAGTCTGAAGCGCCTCGTCGACTGGGTGCGCAATTACGCGCGCGACGGGCTCGATTGGGATCTCCGGCTGGTGCTAAAACAGGAGGAGGTGCCACGCCTGAAGCTCGGGCGCCACACGCGGCTCGGTTACACCACGTGGACGCTCGGCCACCCGGCGCGCGGCGATCAGCGGCAGCTGGTGTTGCGGCCGACCGGTCCGGACGGCCGTTCACGGATTGCCGTGGCGGCCCGCGAGGCGTCCGCGGGGGCGCCGCCATCGACATCATCGAGGGAATAGAAAAATGGCCGAGATCAAACGGGCAGCGTTGTTCGGCAAGCTGAACAAGCTCGGATTCCGCGCAATCGAGAGCGCGAACGTGTTTTGCAAGTTGCGCGGCAATCCTTATATCGAGCTGTCGCACTGGTTCCACCAGATCCTGCAACTGCAGGACTCCGACCTGCACCGCATCATCAAACACTACGGGCTCGAGCCTTCCGCGTTGGCGCGCGATCTGACCGAAGCGCTCGACCGTCTGCCGCGCGGTTCGGCTTCGGTGACCGACATCTCGTCGCAAGTCGAGGAGGCGGTCGAACGTGGCTGGGTGTTCGGCTCGCTGATGTTCGGCGAGTCGCAGGTGCGCACCGGCCATCTGGTGGTCGGCCTCCTGAAGACGCCGTCGCTGCGCAACGGGCTCTATGGCATCTCGCGTCAGTTCGAGCGCATCAAGCTCGATTCGCTCGTCGACGAATTTCACAGCCTGCTGCGCGAGTCGCCGGAAGCGGCGATGAGCGCGAGCGATGGTTTTCAGGCGGGCGGCGCGCAGCGCGAAGGCGGCGACGCGGACACCACGGGCGGCCCGGTGCCGGCCGCCGCGCTGGGCAAGCAGGAGGCGCTGCGGCGCTTCACCACCGATCTGACCGAACAGGCGCGCAACGGCAAGCTCGACCCGATCGTCGGGCGCGACGAGGAAATTCGCCAGGTGATCGACATCCTGATGCGCCGCCGCCAGAACAATCCGATCCTGACGGGCGAAGCGGGCGTCGGCAAAACCGCGGTGGTCGAAGGCTTCGCGCAGCGCATCGCGGCGGGCGACGTGCCGCCGTCGCTGCACGACGTGCAGTTGCGCACGCTCGACGTCGGTCTGTTGCAGGCGGGCGCGAGCATGAGGGGCGAGTTCGAGAACCGCTTGCGGCAGGTGATCGAGGAAGTGCAGGCCTCGGAAAAGCCGATCATCCTGTTCATCGACGAAGCGCACACGCTGGTCGGCGCGGGCGGGGCGGCCGGCACCGGCGACGCGGCGAATCTGCTGAAGCCGGCGCTCGCGCGCGGCACGCTGCGCACGGTGGCCGCGACCACGTGGGCCGAATACAAGAAGCACATCGAGAAGGACCCCGCACTGACGCGGCGCTTCCAGGTCGTGCAGGTCAGCGAGCCGGACGAGACCCGCGCGATCCTGATGATGCGGGGCGTCACCTCGACGATGGAGCAGCACCACAAGGTGCAGGTGCTCGACGAAGCGCTCGAAGCCGCGGTACGTCTGTCGCATCGCTACATTCCGGCGCGGCAGTTGCCCGACAAGGCGGTCAGCCTGCTCGACACCGCCTGCGCGCGCGTGGCGGTCAGCCAGCATGCGACGCCCGCAGCGGTCGACGATTCGCGCAAGCGGATCGTCGCGCTCGAAACCGAGCTGGCGATCATCGGCCGAGAAAGCGCGGTGGGCGTCGACACGCGGGAGCGTGAAGCCGCCGCGGCGGAAAAGCTCGCCGCCGAACAGGCGCGTCTCGCCACGCTCGACACCCGCTGGCAGGCGGAAAAACAACTGGTGACGCGGATTCTCGCGCTGCGCGCGCAACTGCGCGGCGAGACCGGCAAGGTGGAAGGCGCGGCGCAAGCCAGCCGCACGAACGAAGCGAACGAAGCTGCGAACGGAACGGTAGACGAAACAGCGGCCACCGGCGCGACCGACAACCCCGCCAGCGACACCGCGACGCGCGAAGCGCGGCTCGCCGAACTGCGCGAGTTGCAGGCGCAGCTCGCGCAGCATCAAGGCGAAGACCCTTTGATCCTGCCGACCGTCGACCAGCAGGCGGTCGCCTCCGTCGTGCAGGACTGGACCGGCATACCGGTGGGCCGGATGGTCCGCAACGAAATCGAAAACGTCCTGAAGCTCGCGGAGAACCTGAACCGGCGCATCATCGGCCAGGCTCATGCGACGGAGATGATCGCGCGGCGCATTCAGACTTCGCGCGCGGGTCTCGACAATCCGAACAAGCCGATCGGCGTGTTCATGCTCGCCGGCACCTCCGGAGTCGGCAAGACCGAGACCGCGCTGGCGCTCGCCGAGGTGCTGTATGGCGGCGAGCAGAACGTCATCACGATCAACATGAGCGAGTATCAGGAAGCGCATACGGTGTCGTCGCTGAAGGGCGCGCCGCCCGGCTACGTCGGCTACGGCGAAGGCGGCGTGCTGACCGAGGCGGTGCGCCGCCGTCCATACAGCGTGGTGCTGCTCGACGAGGTCGAGAAGGCGCATCCCGACGTCCACGAGCTGTTCTTCCAGGTGTTCGACAAGGGCTGGATGGAAGACGGCGAGGGCCGCGTGATCGACTTCAAGAACACGCTGATCCTGTTGACCACCAATGTCGGCACGGATCTGATCACGAGCCTGTGCAAGGACCCGGAGCTGATGCCGGAGCCGGAGGGTATTGCGAAAGCGCTGCGCGAGCCGTTGCTGAAGGTGTTTCCGCCGGCCTTGCTGGGGCGCGTCGTGGTCATTCCGTACTTTCCGCTGTCCGACGAGATGCTCGGCGCGATCATCCGGCTGCAGCTCGGCCGGATCGAGAAACGCATCCGCGTGTCGCACAAGATTCCGTTCAGCTACGACGACGACGTCGTGAAGCTGATCGGCAGCCGCTGCACCGAACTCGAAAGCGGCGGACGCATGATCGACGCAATCCTGACCAACACGCTGTTGCCGCGCATCAGCACCGAGTTTCTGACGCGCATGATGAACGGCAGCCCGGTCACGAAAGTGCAGATCGGCGCGCGCGACGGTGAATTTCTCTATACGTTCGATTGATCGAAAGCGGAGGATGCCTTCTTATGCCGCAACAAGTCAGCATGGGCGCGACGCTGCAATGTTCGTTCGGCGCGGCGCCTTCGACGCTCGTGGTGTTGCCGGTCAACCGGGTGATGGGCGAAGGGCCGCCCGCGGCCAACATCATGGATCACATTCCACTCGTCAACATCATGCCGTTCGGCGTGTGCAGCTCGCCCGCCAATCCGACCGTCGCCGCCGCGACGGCGGCGGCGTTGGGCGTGCTGACGCCGATGCCGTGCATTCCGGCCACCATGACGCCGTGGACGCCGGGCGCGCCGACCGTGCTGCTCGGCAACCAGCCGTCGCTCGACAACGTGTCGACCTGCATGTGCAACTGGGGTGGCGTGGTCACGATCGTCAATCCGGCGACAGTCAAGACCATGATTCCGTGACATGACCACGCAAAACCCGAACCGACACGTCACCGTCAGTTGCGCGCCTGCCGGCGAGGATCTGCTGTTTCTGCATCTGAGCGGCACCGAGGAGTTGGGGCGCCTGAGCGAATGGCGGCTCGATCTGCTTGGCAAGCGCAACGATGTGCAGGCCGGCGATCTGCTCGGGCATGACATCTCGATTGCGCTGTCGTTGCCAGAGGACGGCGAGCGGCAATTCAACGGTATCGTCACGGCGTTCCGGATCGTCGCACCGGGCGACAACACCCGCAACCGCATGGCGCGCTATGAAGCGGTGGTGCGTCCGCGGCTGTGGCTGCTCACGCGCGCGTCGCACAGCCGCTTTTTCCATGAAAAGAGCGTGCTCGATATCGTGACCGGCGTGCTGCAGGACTACAACATCGACGTCAGCAATAAATGCCAGGCGACCTATCCGCCGCTGCAGCACTGCGCGCAATACCGGGAGACCGATTTCGCCTTCGTGAGCCGCCTGATGGAGCACGAGGGCATGTACTACTACTTCGAGCACAAAGGGGGCAAGCACACGCTGGTGTTGACCGATTCGAGCGACGTTCACGGACCGATCGAACACTATGCGTCGATTTCGTACGATGCGTGGTACGAGCCTTCGAACGAGAAGGAATGCGTGTATGCGTGGAGTTCGGGCGCGGAATTGCAGACCGGCAAGTACGAAGTCAACGACTACGATTTCGAAAAGCCCACGTTGAGCAATCAGCAAGGCCTGCTGTCGCGCGCGACGCGGCCGAAAGTCTACGATCCGCCGGTGTACGCGATGCAGGAACATCTGAGCGGCCACGCGCAGTCGAGCGATGGCGACCGCTATGCGAAGGTCGGTATCGAGATCCGTCAGGCGCGCAACGACAGCATTTCGGGCCGATCGAGCGCGCGCGGCATCTGGCCGGGCGGTCAGTTCAAGCTCGAGAATCACGCCTGCGATGCGCAGAACCACGAGTATCTGGTGGTCAGCGCCGCGTACGAGATCAATTCGGATGTCTATGTGTCGACGGTGCGCCACGATCCTTCGCTGCCGCTCTTCGACTGCGCGTTTACCGTGTTGCGCAAGGAAAACCACTTCCGCTCTGAGCGGCTGACGCCGCAGCCGGTCGTGGCGGGCCCGCAGACCGCCATGGTGGTCGGCCCGGACGGCGAAGAAATCCTCACCGATAAATATGGCCGCATCAAGGTGCAGTTTCATTGGGAGCAGTTCGCTCCGCCGGCCGATGCCGAGGCGCGCATGAAGCGGTGCTGGGTGAGGGTGTCGCAGAGCTGGGCCGGCAAACGCTGGGGCACGTTCTTCTTGCCGCGAATCGGTCAGGAGGTGGTCGTCGAGTTCGTCGAGGGCGATCCGAACCGGCCGCTCGTGACCGGTTGCGTCTACAACGCGAACACGATGCCGCCGTACGAACTGCCGGCCAATCAGATGTTCTCGACGCTGAAGAGCAATTCGACCAAGGGCGGCAGCGGTTTCAACGAAATGCGTTTCGACGACGACAAGGGCAGCGAGCAACTGTTCTTCCACGCCGAGAAGGACCACGAGACCTGGGTCAAGAACGACATGCTGAGTAACGTCGGCAACGACCGGCATCTGAAAGTGACCGGCAACGAGTTCGTGGCGATCACCGGCGCGCGCCACGACGCCGTGACGGGCGACCAGAACGCCCAGGTCGATGGCAACGCGTCGCTGAAGGTCGGGCAGAAGTTGCAGGAAAAGGTCGGCATGGACTATGCGATCGACGCCGGCATGAATATCCACATCAAGGCCGGCATGAACATCGTGATCGAAGCGGGCGCGAGCATTACGCTGAAGGCGGGCGGCGCCTTCGTGGTGGTCGGGCCGGTCAGCGTGGCGGTGTCGGGCACACCGATCCTGCTCAATTCGGGCGGCTCGGCGGGCTCCGGCAGCGGCTCGTCACCGACCGCGCCGAGCGCGCCCAAAGACGCCGACGACGGAACCAAAAAAATCAAATCGTGAGTGATGCACCTGACCGCTCGTGGGGAGCCAAGTGAACTATCCGATTCTTTCGCTGCGGGTTGCGCGATTCAACGACGAGACGCTGGCCGAGCCGATCGCGATCGCGTTCGGCCCCGCCGGAGGCACGATTGGCCGGGCCAACGACTGCACGCTGGTGCTGCCCGATCAACAACGCGCGATCTCGCGCGTTCACGCGCGCGTCGAGTTTCGCGGCGGCGACTATCTGCTGTGCGATCTGGGCAGCAATCCGAGCGTGCTGAATCAGCGCGCGTTGGGCGGCACGCGCGAGGCGCGGCTCGCGGACGGCGACCGTCTGCTGATCGGACCGTATCTGCTCGAGGTGTCGATCGGCGAGCAGGCGGCCGGCGTGCGCGGTCTGACGGGCGGGCGTGATCCGCTGAGTGCCGCGCAGGTGCTCAGTGGACCGTTGCCGGCCGATTCGCAAGGCGACGCGTTGCAGATGGGCGCGCTCGATCCACTCGGGCAGCCGGGCTTCGGCGAACCGCAGCGGATCTCATCGGGTCCGGGCTTTGCGGGCTCGGAAAGCGATCATGTGTCGCCGGAGTTGCAGGCGTTTTCGGCGCCGCAACCGTCCCGGCCCAATCCTGGCCGGCCTGCCACACCCGCGGGCGGTATTCCGGCGGACTACGACCCGCTCGCGGAGGCGTTGGCGCAATGGGAAACGCCCGGGCAGCCGGGTAGCGGCTCGCCGGCCGCGCCGCATCCTTCGCACGAGTTGCCGGGGTGGCCCACTGCGCCCGCGCCGGCGGCCGCGCCTTTGGGCGGCCCGACCGGCTTGCCGCCGGGATTGCTCGATCCCGGCGCGGCAGGGTCGGCGGCGACACCGTTCGATGATCTGTTCGGGATACCGACAACGCCGTCGACGCAGTTTGCGCCACCGACCCCTCTGGCTCCCGTGGTGCCGGTGGTCGTGCCGGTGGTCGCGCCGCAGGCCGCCACCGCGCGGGTGGCTGTGCCTGGGGCGGCGCCGGGGCCGTCGTCCGCTGCGCAGCCCGCGTTGGAGCCCGTTGCGCAGCAGCTTCAGCAGCCGGCCCCGTCCGCGGGCCCGATCACGTCAGCGCCTGCCGCGCCGGCGCCGATCGCCCAGCCGGCCCCGGTTCGCCACGCGGCCGCCGCCACTTCCGCGAGCCAGAACCCGGCCACCCTGCAGGCGCTGCTCGAAGGCCTCGGCCTCGATCCGTCGCGCGCGCCGAACCTGCCCGAAGCGGAGTTCGCGCGTCTGATCGGCACGATGCTGCGCGACGCGCTGCGCGGCACGATGGGCGTGCTGCGCGCGCGCTCGATGACCAAACGCGAAGCCCGTCTCGACACGACGATGATCGTCGCGCGCGACAACAATCCGCTCAAGTTTTTCCCGGACGTCGACAGCGCGCTGGCGCAGATGCTGACTGGCCGCTCGGCCGGTTATCTGCCGCCCGACGAGGCGCTCAGGCGCGCCTTCGACGATATCGAGGCGCACGAGCTCGCGGTGCTCGCCGGCATGCGCGCGGCGCTCGCGCACGTGCTCGGACGCTTCGATCCCGCTTCGATCGAAGCGCAGCTGAAAGACTCCGGTGCGCTCGAAAAAGTGCTGTCCAACCGCAAGGCGAAACTGTGGGATCTGTTCGTCGCATTGCAGGGCGCCGTCGCGCGCGAAGCCGACGACGATTTCCAGAAGCTCTTCGGTCAGGCGTTCAATGACGCGTACGAGGCCCAGATCGACGAACTGCGCGCGGCCCGCGAGCGTCAGCCGAAGCATCCCGCCGATCCCACCTAGAAACGTTTGAACGAGACAACATGTCCTGGAACAGCAAAGTCATCTGGTCGGAGGGGATGTTTCTGCAGCCCCAGCACTTGCAGCAGCACGACCGCTATCTGCAGCGGCAACTGGAGACGCGCGCGGCCGGCCTGCGTCCGTACAGTTGGGGCTTTACCGCGCTGGAGATCGACGAGTCGCTGCTCAAGCTCGGCAAGCTCGCGCTGCTGTCGTGCGCCGGCGTGATGCCGGACGGCACACCGTTCGATCTGCCCGCCGACGATGACTTGCCCGAGCCGCTGGAGATTCCCGAAGGCACCCGCAACATGCTGGTCCAACTGGCGTTGCCGGTGCGCAGGCCGGGTGTCGCCGAAACCGGCAACGAAGCCAGCGAGGAGAACTTCGCGCGACACCGTGTCACCGAATTCGACGTCAGCGACAGCAACGATCCGAATGCCGGCGCGGCGTTGCTGCAGATCGGCAAACTGCGCGTGCGTCTCGCGCTCGCCCCCGAAGTGGCGAATGCCTACACCGCGCTCGGCGTCGCGCGTGTAATCGAGCGTCTGCCGGACAACCGCGTCGTGCTCGAAAACGACTACAGCGCGCCGTGTCTCGACTACCGGGTGGCGCGCCGTCTCGCGGCGTTCGTCGACGACCTCGTGGGCCTTCTGCATCAACGCGGTGAAGCGCTGGCCGGACGCCTTGCGCAGCCCGGCGTGACGGGTGTCGCGGAAGTGGCCGATTTCCTGTTGCTGCAGTTGATCAATCGCCTCGAGCCGCTGGCCGCGCATCTATCGACGATGACCGGTCTGCATCCCGAGGCGCTGTACCAGGCGGCGGTGCAGTTGGCCGGCGAGCTGGCGACCTTCAGCCAGGCGTCGAAGCGGCCGCCGGCGTATCCGGTGTATCGCCATGAGTGGTTGCGCGAAACCTTCGCACCGGTGATCGACGACATTCGCGCGTCGCTGAGCATGGTGATGGACCCGCACGCGGTGGCGATCCCGCTCGAAGAGCGCAAGTTCGGCTTGCGCGTGGCGATCGTGCCGGACAAGACGCTGTTTGCCGGCGCCACCTTCGTGCTCGCGGTGCGCGCGCAAATGCCGGCCGAGCACATCCTGACCGGCTTCGCGCCACAGGTGAAGATCGGCCCGATCGAACGCATTCGCGATCTCGTCAATCTGCAATTGCCGGGCGTCGGCCTGCGCGCGTTGCCCGTGGCGCCCCGACAACTGCCGTTCCATGCGGGCTTTACCTACTTCGAACTCGATCGCGGCAACGAACTGTGGAAACAGTTCGCGAATTCCGCGGGCATGGCGTTGCACGTCGCCGGCGACTTTCCCGGACTGACGATGGAGTTCTGGGCAATTCGCCGCTGATGCATTGATTGAGGAAGTTCATCGTGAGTCCAGACGAACCGCGTGGCCCCGCCGACGACCCCGGCGCGACGATTCTGATTCCGACACCGGGCGGCGCGCGGGCGGCGTTCATGGCGGCCGCGGCAACGCCCGCGCCGATGCTGCCCGCCGGCGGCGGTCTGAATCCGCTGTTGCGCGCGGCCAACCCGCTGATCGAACTGGCGCTGCCGTTGCGGCAGTTGCCGACCCATCCGAATGTGGAAGACCTGCGCAACCAGCTGATGCAAATGGTGCGCAACTTCGAGACGCAAGGCCGCGCCAACGGCATCGACGACGAGAAGCTCGGCGCCTCGCGCTATTGCCTGTGCACGTTCCTCGACGAAGCGATCGCCAGCACGCCGTGGGGGGCGGGCTTGTGGGGCAGCCGCAGCTTGCTGGTGACGTTCCACAACGAGGCCTCGGGTGGCGAGCGCTTTTTCCTGATCCTGCAGCGTCTCGCGCAGAACCCCGCGGGCAATATCGACGTGCTCGAATTGATCTACGTGATTCTCGGCCTCGGTTTCGAAGGACGTTACCGTCTGATCGACGGTGGCCGCACGCAGCTCGACACGATCCGCGAACGCCTCGAACAGATGATTCGCGGCCAGCGCGGCGCGGCCGAACGCGATCTGTCGCCGCACTGGCTGCCGGTCAAGGTCGAACGCAAGCCGTTGCTGCAACTCGTGCCGTTGTGGGTGGCGGCGGCAATCCCCTGCCTCGTGCTGGTGATCGTCAATCTGGTCTTGAGCTTCAGGCTCAACGACATGTCCGACCGCGTGTTCGAAGCGCTGCACGCGATCCGGGTCGCGCCGGCTCCCGTGCTTGCCTCGAAGCTGGCGGCGGCGCCCAAACCTGCGCCGAAGCTATCGCAGTTCCTCGCGCCTGAAATCGCCCAAGGCCTCGTGCGTGTCTCGGAGTTGCCCGACCGGACCGTCGTCACGATCAATGGCGACGGCCTGTTCGGCTCGGGCAGCGCCGATCTGGCCGCGGGCTTCGTCCCGCTCATCCAGCGTATCGGCGACGCGTTGAAGGAAGTGCCGGGCAACGTGGTGGTCGCGGGTCACACAGACAGCCAGCGAGTCTTGTCCGCGCGCTTCCCGTCGAACTGGCATCTGTCGCAGGCGCGCGCCGAAGCGGTGCGCGACATGCTCGCGTCGCGGGCCGGCAACCCCGCCCGCTTCAGCGCCGAAGGGCGCGGCGACGCCGAGCCGATCGCACCGAACGACACCGCCGCGAATCGTGCGCGCAACCGCCGCGTCGATATCACGGTGCTGGCGCCGGGAGCGGCGTCGTGAAGGCCTTCGGGATGAGTCCGTCGCGGGTGGCACAGGGGAGCCGGATATGAAAATCTTTGGCTGGCTCAGACGAGCCATCGTGCTGTCGTTGCTCGGCGTGCTCGCACTGTCGCTGATCGTGTGGGTCGAGGGGCCGCTCGTCGCGTACGCGGGTCATGAGCCGCTCGAAAGCAACAGCAGCCGCTGGGCCGTGATCATCGTGTTGCTGCTGGTGTGGGCGGTGTACTGGAGCGTGCGCTGGATCGCGGTGCGTCTCGCCAACATCCAGTTCACTCGCGTGGTGGCAGAGGGACCGGCCGAGCCCGCGCCCGGCAAGAGAGAATCCGAGGCCGACATCGCCGCGTTGAAGCAGCGTTTCGAAGCCGCCATGGCGACCTTGCGCAAGGCGCGGGTCAAGGGGCGCTTCGGTAGTCAGTACGTGTACCAGTTGCCGTGGTACATGTTCGTCGGCGCGCCCGGCACGGGCAAAACCACCGCGCTGTTGAACTCCGGACTCAAGTTTCCGCTCGCCGAGCGGCTCGGCAAGCAGTCGATCGGTGGCGTGGGCGGCACGCGCAATTGCGACTGGTGGTTCACCGACGATGCGGTGCTGCTCGATACCGCGGGCCGCTTCACCACCCAGGATAGTTTCGCCGAAGCCGACCAGGCCGCGTGGGCCGGCTTCCTGCAACTGCTGCGCAAGTATCGGCCACGCCGGCCGCTGAATGGCGTGATCGTGGCCTTGTCGACGCGCGACCTGCTGCAACTGTCCGACCCGCAACGCGCGCAGCAGGCGCAAGCCGTGCGCGAGCGTCTCAGGGAACTGTACGGCAAGCTCGGCATGCGTTTTCCGGTCTACGTGATCGTGACCAAATGCGATCTGCTCGCGGGTTTCGCGGAATTCTTCGACGACCTCGGCCGCGACGAGCGCGAACAGGTCTGGGGCATGACGTTCCCGTTCACCGAGCAAGGCTCGCCGGACGACGCACTGGCCACATTTCCCGCCGAATTCGACGCGCTGGAAAAGCAGCTGCAAGCCCGCGTGCTGAACCGTATGCAGCGCGAGACCGATGTGCGCCGGCGTGCGCTCGTCTATGGATTTCCGCAGCAGTTCGCGGGTCTGCAAGCCGTACTGAAAAGCTTTCTCGACGAAACCTTCAGTACCTCGCGCTTCGAGGAGTCCGCGTTGCTGCGCGGCGTGTATTTCACGAGCGGCACCCAGGAAGGCCGGCCGATCGATCGCGTGATGAGCGCGGTCGCCTCGGCGCTCGGCTTCCAGCAACAGGTCGTGTTGCCCGATCCGGCGAGCGGGCGCGCTTACTTCATCACGCGGCTGCTGCGCGGCGTGATCTTCGAGGAAGCCGGACTCGCGGGCGTGAACCAGAAGCTGGAGCGGCGCCGCGCCTGGTTTCAGCGCGCCGCGCTGGCGGCGATCGGCATCGTCACGGTGCTGGCGCTGGTTCTGTTCTTCGTCAGCTATCAACGCAATCGCGCTTACGTCGCCGATGTTCGACAGCACGTTGCCGAGTTGCAGAAGCTCGCGCAGACCACCCAGCCGGGCGACAACCCGCTTGCGCTGCTGCCGCTGCTCAATGCCGCGCGCGACCTTCCCGGCGGTTACGCGGACCGTGACAGGAGCGTGCCGTGGCTGTCGCGCCTCGGCCTTTATCAGGGCGACAAGCTCGGCCTCGAAGCGCAGACCAGTTATCGGCGGCTGTTGCGGCAGACCCTGTTGCCTCTGGTCGTGAGCCGCATGGAAGAAGAACTGCGCCGCGGTGACGCGAACAATCCCGACTTCCAGTACGAAGTCTTGCGCGCATATCTGATGCTGGGCGATTCGCTGCACTTCGACGCCGACTCGGTGCGCTTGTGGGCCGATGTCGATTGGCGCCGCGGGCCGTTGCGCGATGCCAGCGACGATCAGCGCAACGATCTCGACGGCCATCTCGCCGCGCTGTTCCAGCCGGCGCGCTTCGATGCGTCGCTGCCGCTCGACAAGGATCTGATCGCGCAGGCGCGCGCGACGCTCGCCAAAATGCCGCTGACGCAGCGTCTGTTCAACCGCGTCAAACGCGATCTCGAACAGAGCAGACTGCCGGAGTTCAGTGTCGCCAACGCGGCCGGGCGCAATGCCGCGCTGGTGCTCGTGCGCAAGAGCGGCGCGCCGTTGACGCGCGGTGTTTCAGGCGCGTACACGCGGGCCGGCTATCAGAAGTTCGGCCAGTTGCGCGACGCGGCGGTGATCGATATCGCAAAGGACGATTGGGTGCTCGGCCGTCAGGAATCGGTATTGACGCCGACCGGTATCGAGGATCTGAAGGCGGGCATCACCCGGCTTTACTACGACGCGTACATCCGCCAGTGGGACGCGTTGCTCAACGATATCGACGTGGTGCCGTTCGACGGCGTGCAGCAGGGGGCACGCGTGGCGAATGTGCTCGCGGCGCCCGACTCGCCGCTGCGCTCGCTGATGCTGGCCGCGGCGCAGGAAACCACGCTGGGCAGCACCAAAACGGGTGGTTCGCTGACGGAGCAGGGCGTTGCCGCGTTGACCAACAAGCTCGATGCGGCCAAAAAACGCCTCGAGAGCGCGCTCGGCAACCAGCCGGAAGACGCGGCACCGCCCGCGCCGTCCGAACTCAATCCGGTCGACGCGCATTTCCAGGCGCTGCACGAACTGGCCGGCAAACCCGGTGCACCGGGCCCGGCTCCGCTGGACGCGCAACTCGCCGCGCTGAAGGACGCCGCGACCTATCTGGAGGCCGCGGACTCGGCGCGCCGTCAGGGCTTGCCGCCGCCGCCCGGCGATGCGTTGAACAAGCTCAAACTGGTGGCCCAGGGGTCGCCGCCGCCGCTCGCGACGGTGGCCACCAGCGTCGCGAGCGGGGCGGGGTCGCTGATGGTGGGCGGCGAGCGGGCGCGCCTGAACGCGTTGTGGCAGGCGAACGTGGCGCAGCTGTGCCGGCAGGCGCTCGACGGTCGCTATCCTCTCGTGCGCGGCTCGACGCGCGACGTCGCGCCCGACGATTTCGGCAGGCTGCTGAGCCCAGGCGGCCTGATCGACGATTTCTTCCAGAAGAATCTGGCAACGATGGTCGACATGTCGGGACCGCAGTGGAAATGGCGCAGCGGCGTCGATACGCTCGGCATCCCGGTCGACGTGCTCGGCCAGTTCCAGCGCGCCGCGCAGATCCGCGACGCGTTCTTCCGGGCCGGCGGCCGGGACGTGTCGGTGCGCTTCACGGTGAAGCCGCTCACCATCGATCCATCGATTACCCAGTTCACGCTCGACATCGATGGGCAGCAAATGGTCGTCAAACCCGACACGCCGCAATCGATGGTGTTCCAGTGGCCGAGCGGCAAGGGCACCGGCCAGGCCCACGTCGAGTTCACGCCGGCGGGCAGCACACCGGCGGCGCGCGCCGACGGACCGTGGGCACTGCTGCATCTGATGGACGATGCGCGTCTGCAACCCACCGCGCAACCCGACCGCTTTCGCCTGAGCTTCGACTCGGATGGTCGGCGCGCGGAGTTCGAACTGGCAGCCAGCAGCATCGTGAATCCGTTTCGCCGTGCCATGCTCGAGCAGTTTCGCTGTCCGGATCGGCTATGAGCGGCGAGCTTGCGCAGGAGCCGACATCCGGGCCCGGCTTCTTCGGCAAGGTGCGCACGCATGGCGACTTCGTGGGACGGCGCTTGCCAGTCGAGTTCGTCACGCGTTGGGATGAGCGCTTGCAGGAAGCCATGTTGCTCGCGCGGCAGCGCTTTGGCGCGCAATGGCTGGAACTGTATCTGAATGCCCCGGTGTGGTGTTTCGCGCTGGGCGCGGGTCTGTATGGCCCGAGCGCGTGGGCGGGCGTTCTGACGCCGGGCGTGGACCGTGTGGGACGCTATTTTCCGTTCACGATCGCTGAGGCGATCGACGGCGCCGAACTCGCACGGCGACTGGCCGATGCGCAAGGATGGTATGACCGCCTGGTGGCGCTCGCATTGTCGACACTGACGCAGGAATTCGCCCTCGATGCTTTCGACGCGGCGTTGCGAGCCGAGAGCCTGTTCAATCGGGATCGCGCATCGATGCCGTGGCGGCTCGCCATCCCTGATGCAGCCGACGGCGGATTCGCCGCCTTGCTCGAACAGACCGTCGCCATGGGACACGCGCTCTGGTGGAGCGACGGATCGCCGGCCGTGCCGGCTTCGGCGAGAGTTTCCGCGGGCGCGACGACCGGCTTGCAGTTCGCGAGTCTGCTCGACGTCGGCACGCAAGAGTGGGATTCGGTGATCGACGTGATTTCGAACCCGGGCGCACAGCAACGGCATCACTGACGTCGCCGCCGCGGGTAAGCGGTAAGCGTTTCAAATTGACTTCCCATCATTCGTCTTTAAAGGATGAGGCTGTCATACGCCGGTTCCCGCCGGTGTTCGCCGACGGTCCGTAAAGGGGCGCTGGCGGCCTCACCGCAACTCCATTCTGCGGAGATCGCCGTATGTCACGCCTGACCCATCCGTCTTCCGCACGACGCATTCCGGGCGGCGTTCTGTCCGCCACGCTGTGCTTGCTCGTATTGCTGTGCACGGCCTCGCGCGCAGCCGAACCGGTCCTGAACGAGCAGGACATCAACGAGCAGTCGGTGACGCGCGCGCTCGAGCCCGACCAGTCGAGCGAGTCGGGCGAGAACGTCCTGACGCGCGGCTTCGTGCTGTCGAACAAGCCGCCGTCCGCCGCGCCGCGCCCCGCGCCCGCGAGAAAACCCGCCGCGCAAATCCTGATCACGTTCGCCACCAATTCGGCCACGCTCACCGACAGCGCGAAGGCCGCGCTCGACAAGGTCGCCGGTGCATTGCAATCGGAGAAACTCGCGGCGTACCGGTTTCGCGTCGAAGGGCATGCCGATCCGCGCGGGTCGCCCGATGCCAACATGAAGCTCTCCGAAGACCGTGCGGCCGCGGTGGTCGCATATCTGACGCAGAAAGACGGTATCTCGGCGGAGCGGCTATCGTCGCTCGGCAAAGGTTCTTCCGATCCGTTGAACAAGCGCAATCCGACTGCGCCCGAGAACCGTCGGGTGACGATCGTCACGGTCACGGATTAGGCGCTGTCGAGGTTGCCGCCGATGACACGTTATCGCGTGTATTGCAACGTGGCGACGGGCGCGGCGCTGCTGTTCGCGTGCGTCACCACGATCGCGCTCGCCGCGGGTCCGCAGGATTCGAACAACGCCGCCGACAGACCCGCGGCCGTCGACGACGACACCGGAGCGGTGCGCTTGCCGCTTGCCCGGCTCGCCGCCGCGTTGGCCCCCGACGCGCGCCTGCAACTGTTCACCGTGACGGACCAACCCGGCCTCCATGTGATGCAGGCGGCCAGCCTCGAGCAACAGGGCGCGATGTTCACGCGCGTGGTGGCATTGCTCGAACGCCGCGATATGCCGCGCGACCGCGTGGTGTCGGCGGCGGCCATCGCGGCTCACGCGCGGCGCTTTGGCACCGACCCCGCCGGGCTGACGGCGGGCAACAACTTCAGCACGGAGGAGTTGACGCATTTTTTCGAACTCGCGCGCGAGCAGGGCGTGGTGCTGAACCAGGGCGAGCGCACGTTGCAGACGATTCTCGTGCGATGGCGTTTGATTCGCGAGGAGCAGGGGATCTGGAAAGCGACGAACGCACACGATTTTCTGATCACCATTCCCGGGCTGGGTCGCGCGCCAGGCGGCGAGACGATCGACGCCACCGTCAGGGCCGCAATCCTCAGTCACGAATTGGGCCATTGGCGGTACTTTTCGGACGGCGCATACGCACATGCGTGCCGCGCGTTCTGGTGGCAGGTATTGAGCTTCGAGGAACGCGCGGAGTTGACCCGGCAACTGGAGAATCTCGGCTACGACCCGAGCGACCGGATCGTGATCGATGAGATGCAGGCCTATTTGCTGCATACGCCTGCGCGCTATATGCCGATCATCGACACGCCGGGACCCGGCGGCGTCGATGTCGGCAAGGTGCGGCGGCGCTTGCAGGAGGCGGTTGCGAGAGCGGGCGGATAGCAAGGACGAAGCGAGCCGCGCGAATCGCGCGACACACGCTGTCGAGGTGACGCATGACGGATTACGCAGAACTCAACCGCATTTTGCCGCGCCTGTCGCACGCGCATGCGACCGCTGCGTTTAGCGACGAGGTGGCCCCGCTGCTGGTCGACCTGTGGGCTGATGATTATGTTCGGCGCGTGGCATCGTGCGAATTGCTCGAAACTTCCGTGGGCCAGTTTTCATATCTGTTCGATATGACGACCGAGCGCCTCATTGCAGCGTGGGGAATCAGTCAGGGAAAGAGTACGGTGCCGCGCAAGGAAATCGCGACGCGGATGCGCGGACATCCGCTCGCCAACGGCGGGACCTATCACCGGGGGCACGCCATTCCGCACACGCTCGGCGGTTCGACCGATATCAACCTCGTGCCGCAGCTGGGCAAGATCAATTCGGGGCCGTTCCAGGCGTTGGAACGACTGGCGGTCAGCCAAGCGGGAGCGCTTTACTTCACCTACTGGCTGTACGGGCCGGGCAATAGTCAGGTGCCCGTTGGCGTGGAGCAGGGGCTTCTGATGCCGGGGGCGACTGCGTGCACGTTCAAGCTGGCGACGTTTGGGAATTGAGGCAAGCGCGGCGGTCCGCAATAAACGACGCTATGCGCGTCTTTTTGAAAGCCGCGCGCCGCGATTGGGGAAATACGCCGTGTGTCGGCCTTCGTCGGTGAACCCCTCGACGAATCGGACCGTCTACGATAAACAGTACCGCAGACACCGACGTAACGGACCCCGATGATGCCATCCGCTCGCCGTTTCCTCGTCATGCTGGCGTCAGCCTTCCTGCGCGCACGCGCGGGCGGCGCGCTGGCGCTGTTTGCGTCGGCGGTGCCGCTCGTCCACGCGGACGTCGTCGTCTCTTTCGCCGAGAGTCCCGTGTCGGTGATTCGCGGCGCCTCGCTGTATCGGACGGGCGAGGGCGCCAGGCTGCGCGACGACGACATCATCGAAACCGACGCCGGCAAATCCGCGCAGCTCGAAGACGGTGCGGGGACGCTGATCGCGCTCGGGCCGCAAACGCAAATACTGCTCAAAACGCCGTCGGCGCCGCAAAACGCCGCGGCGGGACCGCTGCGAATCACGATGCTGAGCGGCTGGCTCAAGGTTGGCTGCAAGGTGAGCGCAGGCGCGCAACCGCCGCTGTCGATCGAGCTTCACGGCCTCGACATCAAACCTTCAGGCAATGGTCCGTGGTCGGTCGTCGCGATGACCACCGGCGAGCGCGCCGCAATCTTCGCGGAGTCCGGGGATGACGCGATCGTCGTTGTTCGCGCCCCTGCCAAGCCGCCCAGGCAGATCCTGCACGCGGGCCAGTACCTCGAGCGACATGCCGACGGGCCCCTGCGCGCGCAAGCCCGGCCATCCGCGGAGTTCATCGGCACGATGCCGCCAGGCTTCCGGGACGCGCTGGTCGGGATGGCGGGACGGCTCGCGAGCAGGCACGAACTTGCCGCGCCACTGCGCGCCGTCGATTACGCCGACGTCTCCGACTGGCTCACGAGCAGCGTCAGCGAGCGTGCCACCTTCGTCAAACGCTTTGTGCCCCGCCTGAAGACAGCGGCCTTCCGCGCGCAGGTCGACGCCCATCTGGACGTTTTGCCGGAATGGCGGCCGATTTTGCATCCACCGCCGCCGCACCCGGCGAGCGAGCCACACAAAAGGCCCGCGCAAGCGCCGCCGGCGGTGCGTCCCGAAGCGAGCGAGCCACAAAAAAGGCCCGCGCAAGCGCCGCCGGCGGTGCGTCCCGAATCCGGCCCCAACTGGCTATACCGGCACTAACCTGCGCCGGACGACGCCGACGCGCATTGACGTACCATGCACCACCAGGCGTTGACGCCCTTGCACACCATTCGCGTGGAGCAGCCATGAACCTGTCGTTGACTGTGAAGTTCAATCTCGCCTTCCTCGTCGTGTTCGCCGCGGGATTCGCCGCGACGAGTTTCGTGGCCGACCGGGTGTTGCAGGAAAACGCGGTGCAGACAACCGTGCGCGACGCGAGCCTGATGATCGAAGCCGCTACCGCAGCGCAGAACTACACGTCCGATCAGGTGACACCGCTGCTTTCCACGCAGATCAAATACGCGTTCGTCCCGCAGTCGATTCCCGCGTATTCCGCCGTCGAGAGCCTGCTCGCGATCCAGAAGAAGTTTCCGGGCTTCTCGTACAAGAGCGCGATGCTCGATCCGACCAACCCGCGCGACCGCGCCACGGACTGGGAGACCGATGTGATCCGACGCCTGCATGACCACCCCGAATTGCCCGAACTGATTGGCGAACGCGCGACGCCGTCGGGCCCCAGCCTGTACATCGCGCGGCCCACCCGCATCGACTCGGCCGCGTGCCTCGAATGCCACAGCACGCCCAGCGCGGCGCCGCGCACGATGATCGACAAATACGGGCCGGCGAACGGCTTCAACTGGCCCCTGCATGAAACGATCGGCGCGCAGGTCGTGTCCGTGCCGATGTCGCTGCCGCTGGGACAGGCGCACAGCGTCTGGCGCACGTTCATGCTGTCGTTCGCCGCGGTGTTCGGATGCGTGCTGATCGCGCTGAACCTGATGGTGCATTTCCTCGTGACGAAGCGGCTCAAGGCTTTGTCGCGCGCGGCCGACGAAGTCAGCCTCGGCAAGCTCGACACCGCATCGTTTTCGACGCGCGGCGGCGACGAAATCGCCTCGCTCGCGGTCTCGTTCAACCGCATGAAAACGAGTCTCGTCGAAGCGCTGCGGATGCTGGGGGCGTAAGCTGGCGTGATCGGCCAGCGCCCCTCGACCGGAACCCGAATGAGCCACGAAGCAACGCCTACGCGCATTGGCAAGTACCGCATCGACCGCGTGCTGGGGACGGGCGCCATGGGCGTCGTCTATCTCGCGTTCGACCCGCACCTGGAAAGACCGGTGGCGCTGAAAACCGTGCGTCGCGAACTGCTCGCCGGCGAGGGCAGGAGCGGCGACATGCTGCTGCGTTTTCGCAACGAGGCACGCGCGGCCGGTCGGCTCGCGCATCCGAACATCGTCACGGTCCACGATTTCGGCGAAGACGGCGATACGGCTTATATCGTGATGGAGTACGTCGCCGGGCATGGCCTCGATACATTGCTGGTGCCGGGCCACGCATTGCCGCTGTCGGACGCTTTCCACTGGCTCGCGCAACTGCTCGCCGCGCTCGCGTATGCGCATGAGGCCGGCGTCGTGCACCGCGATATCAAGCCCGCGAATCTGCTCCTCACGGCGGCAGGGCTTCTGAAGGTCGCCGATTTTGGCGTCGCGCGCATCGGCTCATCCGCAACGTCGTCCGGGTGGATGATCGGCACGCCGAGCTACATGTCGCCCGAGCAGTTCGAGGGCGAATCGGTCGATGCCCGCGCGGACCTGTTCTCGGCCGGCGTCGTGCTGTACCGGATGCTGACCGGCCGCCAGCCGTTCGTCGGCTCGCCGGCCACGATCAGGCAAAAGATCATCAAAGATGCGCCGGCCCGGCCATCGGAAATCGTCTCCGCGTTGCCGCCGGCGCTCGACGCGATGGTCGCGAGAGCACTCGCGAGGCGGCCGGACGACCGCTTCGGTTCGGCCGCGCAATGGCTCGCGAGCTTGAGGTCGTTGGCCGTCTCACTGGCGGCGGCCGACGATGACCGGACTATCGTGACGCCGTCCGCGCATTGGTCCGCGTCCGCTTCCTTGCCAGCGCATGCGACGGGCGTCGACCCCGCACCTGTGCCCGTGCCTTCGGCGCCGCCGAGTTGGCCGCCCGAGATGCTCGCGCGCATCGAACGCCAACTCGCGACCCAGATGGGCCCGCTCGCGAGCCTTCTGGTGCGACGCGCGGCCACCCAGACGAACGACCTGCCGACGCTCGGCGCGCAGCTGGCGGCGGCGTTGCCGGACACGGCGCGGCTCGAATTCGAGCAGGCCTTCGCGCGGCTGACGGCTGGCTTGCCCGATATGTCGATGATGACCTCGTCATCGCCGGGCTCACGCGTCGCGACGGCTGCCGCAAAGGTATCGGCTGTATCGCCCGCGAGCGCCGCGGGCACGTCACCAGACAGTGCGATCGGTCAGGCCAGCATCGATGCCGTCGCCGTTAAACTGGCCGTCTATCTGGGCCCGATCGCGAAGATGATCGCCAGTCGCGAGGCGCGGCATGCCGCGAATTTCGACGAGTTCGTCCAGCGGGTCGAGGACTGCATCACCGACCCCGCGCAACGCCGTCGATTCCGGCACGATGTCGATTCATCCAGTTAGCGCCGCGACCGGCAAGCCTCTCCATGACCGGCTTCACTGCACGCAGGTAAACGAGCTCGCGCTATTCACGTCGCCCGCGCCGTTATAGCTGGGCCACGCCGGATACTGGCATAGCGGCCGCGTGCGTCCCGGCACACCCGCCGTGTCGGTGACCACCTGATGCGCCGGCGGTGTGCCGTGCTCGACCCAGTTCTCCAGCGTCGTCAGCGAGTCCCACGACGCATTGAACTCGGTGCCGACCGCGTGCTGCAGCCCCGGAATCTCATAGAAGCGCGCGAACGAGCCGACCGCGCCAAAGCCCATCGTCACCAGCATGCGCTGATAGTAGATCTCGGTTGCCCGCGTGCTGACGGTCTGATCGACGGTGCCGTGCGCCATCAGCAACTTGCCGCCGTGCCGCATGAAGGGCGTCAGGTTCGCATCGGTCGCGTCAAGCCCCGACAGCATGCTGACGCGGCCGGACCATCGACCGGCAATCGCGGGGTTGTACTTCAGCGAGTCTGCGTCCGGGTCGTCCATCACCGTGTAGCGGACGAAGTCGTCGGCGATCTGGCCGTCGAACATCGCGGTGCTTTGCAGCGGATACGACGGCTGCGTCGTGCCGAGCGCGAGCGTCGTGACGGTGCCTTCTAGCGGTGAACTGCTGCCCACCCCGAGATCGGCGCCATACACGTTATAGCCGGGATACAGCGTTTCGCCGCTTTCGAGCGGGTACGCAAACACGAGCGGCGTGTTCATCGTGTTCAGCGCCGCGATCTGCCGGTCCGACAGGCACGTGTCGCCGCGCGCGATACCGCCGGCGCAACGCAAAGGCTTGCCGTCGACGCTGGCCGTCGCCGGGTTGAACGTCGCATTGCACGCCTGCACGTTGCTGATGAGACCGTCGACTACGCCGTCGAGTCCGTCGCAAGCCTGCATGACCGCGTTGAGCAGCAGCGCGCGCTGCGCTGTGTCGAGATACGCGCCGGGCGCTGCGAAGCCTTCGGTCACGCGCAATTGCTGAAGGCTCAGCGTCGTAAAGTCGTACGCGGGATAGAACGCGATGATGCCGTCCCAGTCACGCGGCCAGCGCTGCCCGACGGTCAGCGCCTCGCGCCCGCCAGTTGAGCCGCCCGCGAAATACGCCCTGGACGGATGCGTGCCGTAGTGCGCGTCGATGATCACGAGCGAGGCGTCATGCGTTTTCTTCAGCGCTTCTCCCATGAAGTTGTCGTAGGCCTCGGCGTTGACGGAGAACGCGCCGTTCACCGAACCGTTGGTCGCCTCGTGCCCGGAATCGCTCGCGAACACGGCGTAGCCGCGCGACAACGGTCCCGGCAGAGCCGCCGGCGCGCTCGGCACGTTACCTGTGATGGCGGGAATCGAGCCGTCGAAACCCCCGCCGCCGAGCATCAGGATCTTGCCGTTCCACTGGTCCGGCAACGCGACGTTGAACAGGATGTCTGGCGCGGATGGATCGACCGGATGAATCGCGCCGGCCACGAGGCAGTACGACCCGGTAGCCGTCGCGCCGCTGCCGCTCGCCGCCACCTGGGTCGTCGAGGTGACGACGGCGCCTGTCGTCGGCAAGCCGATCTCACGGGCGCGGATGGTCAATCCATTCAGATTCGGACAGCTGAGTTTCGATCGGGGTGGTGGCTCGTGCCTTTTGCATGCCTCGCCCTGGCATTGTCCTGCTGTCGAACCCGCGTACGCGCCGTGGCTCCACATCGCGCACAGCGCCAGCACACAGCAGGCCCCCACCCACGACGGCACGCGCCCACGCGCGCGCCACGACTCTCTGCTCAAGTTCATCGCCGTGTCTCCTTCCAGTGAGGCCTGGAGACGGCACCGGACGTCGCGGCATCAGCCCCCTATGCCATGACGTACCCATGACCTTTGACCTTTGTTGTTTTTGCCAACGGCGCGGCCACCGCGTGCGCAACGCCACGTCGCGTCTTGCGCGCAATACCGCCCGACACCGCATATCCGCACTTGCATTCGATTTGGTAGAAGTCTTTCATCGGCCTGTCGATGTGGTTCCGGTCGGCCAGAATCAACCAGTCAATCATAGTCGCTAACTCACGCAACGCGCGCCGAATCGTCATCGCGGGCACACCAGAGTGTCGTACTCGCTCGACACTGCGAAGCCACGTAAATCGAATCGGGAATAACCACCGCATCCCCGCGGTCTTGCAGGTAAGACTGACGGCAAATGGGTGATCAAATGAACATCGTCGATATGGCCCGCGCATCGGAACAGGTCGTGACGCACGAGACCAGCGGGAGCGTTGTACGGGGCGGCCGCGCTGCATTTCGCGCTGGCGATGCGAACGATCTATGCGCGCCGTCATTGGGCGTTGCCTCCGGTGGGGTGGGTGCGTCTGTGGGCAGGACTCGGCCTGCCGCTGCTGCTGATCCGTCATGCGGTGACGACCCGGCTCGCGTCCTCGCTGTATGGTTTCGAACCGGACTACGAGCGCGTCGTGATCCAGTTGCTAACGACAGGTACGCAAGGTGTGCAGCTTGCGCTGCTCGCGCCCGGATGGATACACGGATGCCTCGGACTATGGTTTCGCTTGCGTCACATGCCATGGGCGCTTCGCATGAAGCCTGTGCTGTTCACTTTGGTCATCGTGCTGCCATTGCTGTCCGCGGCGTGCTTTGTCCGGATGATGCGAACCGTCGAAGCGAAGGTCGCGGCCATGCATCGAGCGGAAAGAGGCGCGGCGATGAGTGCGGGATAGAGCGGGCAACCGGTGCGCGCGCATTGAGGGCAAAGGCGAGAACCGGAACGGAACCGGGTTGGCTGCGTCATCGTATGTAGGTCGAGGCCGGCAATCGCTAATTGCGCCCGGTCGTCGCGGAGCTGTTCGTCAGTGGGAGCAGTAGCTGGTTGCTCCCGCTGCGGACAAAGGCACGAAGCTTTCGCACTGAACCAGATTCTCCGCATTCATCGGCTTCGTCAAAAAGAACCCTTGCACGTAGTCGCAGCCTGCGTCGCGCAGCGCATGCAGCTGTTGATTCGTTTCGACACCTTCGGCCGTCACTTTGATGCCGAGTTCGTGCGACATCTGAATGATGCCCCGAACGATCGAGGCGGCCGCCGCGTCGCGTCCCAGCGTTGCCGTAAACGAGCGGTCGATCTTGACGATGTCCGGCGAAAAATCGGCCAGATAACGCAGGCTCGAGTATCCCGTTCCGAAGTCGTCGATGGCGATGCGCACGCCAAGCCGCTTGAGCGCCATCAGCGTTGCCTGCGCGAGCGAGGGGTTTTCCATCAACGCGCTTTCGGTCAGTTCGATCTGGAGGCAGCGCGGCGGCACCCGGTGTTTTCGCAGCGCCTGGTCGACTATGGCGACAAGCGAGTCATCCCTGAGCTGACGCGCGGACACGTTCACCGACATGGACAGCTCTTTCCTTCCGGCGGCCTGCCAGACGGCCAGTTGAGCGAGGGCCGCGTCCACGACCCATGCCCCGACTTCGACGATGAACCCGCTTTCTTCGAGGATCGGAATGAAGCTGCCCGGACCCACCAGGCCTCGTGCTGGATGATTCCATCGAACCAGTGCTTCGACGCCTTTCACCGCCAGAGAGGCTGGCTCATGAATACCCTGGAAATGCAGCACGAATTGGTTCGACGCCAGCGCCGTGGGCAGATTGCACTCGAGTTCGAAATCGCCGAGCACATCGCTGGATGCTTCGTCGGCGAACCGGAAGCCGTTGCGACCGCCTTTTTTCGCCGCATACATCGCGATATCCGCGCTCGTCAGCAGCGCCTCGTGATCGCGGCCGTGCTCGGGAAAGATCGATATGCCGATCGACGCCGTGACGAATGGCGCGGCGTGGTCTTTTCGAACGTCGCTTGAAAACAGGTTGAGAAGAGACTGCGCCAGGCTCGCCAACGTGGCCTTGTCGCTCTCGCCCCTGACGATCACCGCGAACTCGTCTCCGCCGAGGCGCGCTACACAGGCATCCGGCGCAAGCGCTCCCTGAATGACTTTGGCGATGTCCTGCAACAGACGGTCAGCTGCCGTATGGCCCAGCGTATCGTTCAGGACCTTGAATCGGTCGAGATCGACGAACATCAGACTGAAGGCGACGTTCTGCCTGCAAAGCGTCTTCATCTGGCGGATCAGCGCGCCCCGGTTAGCCAAACCCGTCAGACCATCGGTGTAGGCCAGATGGTCGAGCGCCGCGAGGCGTTCCTGTTCCAGCGTGATGTCTTCGCTGACACCGACGATGCGCACCACGTTCGCGGAGCCGTCGCACACGGGATAGGCCGTGCTTCTGATCCAGCGCAGGCAACCATCCGGACGGCGGATGCGGTATTCGACGCGACCTTCCGCCACCTCGGACGCGACGCGGTTCATCTCGGCGAGCAACGGCTCCAGATCCTCCGGCACCACGAGATCGAGCCACGCGGAAGGCCTGTTGCCAAGCTCTTGAGGCGTAATGCCGAACACGCTTTCGACACCTGCGCTGACATGATGACAGTGTTCAAAATGCGAGCTATACGAATAGAACACGAGCCGGACATGCAACTCCATCTCATGCATCAATTCATCGCGTTCGCGCAGTGTCTTCAACAGCTCGGATTGCTGGGTGACGTCCTCGGAAGCACAAAGCAGCGCGCTCACCGCACCGTCGTCGCCCGTCACTGGCGTGAGCGTGGAGTTCCACCACCTGGTACGCCCCCTCGTCGTCGCACAGCTTCCAGTGAACGATGTGCTCTTGCCGGAAACGGCGCCCGCCAAAGCCTTCTCGGCCGCCGTGCGGTCCTCGCCGGTCCAGAATGCGAGCCAGTCCGCGCCGGACAGTTGCTCCGGTGACTCCGCTTCCATCAACATCGCGCCATGCTCCGACACCCGCAGCATTTTTCCGTCGGTAGCGAGCACCTTCAGGCAGTCGCGATTCGCGTGCAGAAGCCCGCTCGCCAGTGCGGTGGCGGCGCTTTGCCGCGCGTAATCCAGGCCGAGTTTGCGACGAACGATCGCGAGACCGGCGACGCCCGACACGATCGACAATGCGACACGTAGGGTAATCGCCGCTTCACCGGCCGCTTGATGCACAAGAGCACCGATGCCAACGCCGGCAACGACGGCAATGCAAAGACTCGACAACGGGATGGTCCTGCGTTGACCGTACCGCGACAGGAAATAGGAAAGAAACTGCTGGTTGCGGGCTGACCAGCCATTGGCATGCGCGTCGCTATCGACCCGGGACTCAATCGGGTTGGTTTCTTTAGGGCACGAAGCCGCTTTGAATCTCACGCTGTTCTCCGACTACCGGGTCGAGCGACGGCTCGAACGCTGCGAGCCGCCTCACTTTTATTATTACGGTAGGAAGTCACAAATCTTTAATGCGGGGAAACGCGCGGGAACCGCGGTTCGCATGAGATCGGGGGCGGATTGCGCGCCCATCAGCCTTGCTGGGGCTTGACCTGCGCGAACTGACGAATGCGCTCCGCAAGAGCGGGTATTCCCGAGTCGCGAGCCACGTAGTGAGCGACCTGCCGGGTGGCCAGATCGATGGTCACCTGATCGTCGGGGGTCTTCGTGTTGGGTCCGTCAACGGCGGGATGGTATTCGATACGCAGTTGCCTCGCGTTGGCGACGAGCCGTAAATAGCCGAAGTTGCGGTCGTCGTAGCTTTCGAGGACCACGGCATCCGTGTCTTTCGACGCAGCCTGGATCAGTTGCGGCGCGCGAAGGGGCGGCTGTCCGTTGGTGGTGAGTCGCTGTACGGCGTGACCGCCGTTCCCGCAAACGATGTAAGGGATGTGGGTGCCATCGGAACGGGTTCGCGTAAAGCGCTGATAGTTGTGCGCGTGTCCCGCGAGGTCGGCATGCGGCCAGATACCGACCTCATTGCAAACAGTATCGATCTGCTGTTGCATGTCGACGCTCCAGCCATGACGGCCACGCGCCACATAGGGCGGATGGTGATGCGCGAAAAGCAGGGCGCCTCGATAGTTCTCTTTCTTCACCCGCAATAACGCCGCTTTCAGGAACTTCAGCTGGCTGTTGCCGATGTGACGGTCCGCGATCACGCCTGGGTCCTCGAGCGTATTGCTGTACAACGCAATGATGCGCACGAACGGCGCCTCGAACGTGAAGAAAACGCCTGGCTGAATTTGCGCCGTCCGTGAAAGGTTGCCCGCATCGGGAGAGACCTGGAAGCAGTCGGAGCAGAAGTTCCTCAGAAACGCCTGCAGGCTCTTCTCATGCTGCAACGGCGAAACCATTCCGTCGTGATTGCCGGCAGCGGCGAGAATCGGCGCATGATAGTTGCGGTACGGCTCATAGAACTGATCGTAGTAGTACTGCGCTTCGCCAAAGCTGTAGACGATGTCGCCCAGCAGGAAGTTGAATTGCGGCACCTCGGCGGGATCGGCTTCGTCGAAGTCGCTGACCATCTTGTCCGAAACTTCATTCTGGGTGGCCGGACCTTTCGTACTGCCGCAATCGCCGGTGGCGTGAAAGACGATCTGTCCGTTCGCGCTGATCGTATCGAGGAGCTTCTGGTTGTTGTCCACCACCTCCGCAAACGTCAGCCGGGGCTCGGTGCCGCCGCGCGGTGGCGGAAACGGCAGCGCCTTCAGCTTGTGCTCGCGGTTCAGTTCGTCGATGACCTTGTAGGCTGCGGCATCGGATGCGTGCCTGACCACGAAAGTTTGCGGGTCCGGCGTGGGTTGTGGCTGCGAGAAAACGGGCGCGGCGAGAATCCTGTCGCTGCGGTTGCCGCGTGCGGCTGATGATTCATCTGAACGCTTTTTCGGCATTTGCAATCCTCCTTGATCGTCGAACGGGAGCGGCCACGCTGTTGTCGGCAAACCGTCGGCATGTGACGGCGCTGGCGCTGGCCGGATGCACCGTTCAGACGAACCTGAAACGGGGAAGTTCAGATTCGCTTGCCGTTGCGCAACCCGTGCGGCCCGAATTGCGGCGCACCGCTGTTCCGTGCGCAAGCCGGGTTCACGGTGGCACGCGTCTGTTACGACGGTACGAACACGCCTACAGCCGCCAGCGCCATCGCGAGCGTTGCGAGCCATCCTCCCCAGGCCAGCACGCCCTTGACTGCGAACTGTCCCATGACCCGCCGGCTTCGCGCCATCAGCATCATGATGACCATGATCGGCACCGCGGTAACGCCATTGATCACCGCGCTCCAGTACAGCGCGCGGATCGGGTCGAAATGCATGAAGGTGATGGCCACACCGCCCAGGATGGCCAGTGCGATCACCGCATAGAATTCACGCGCGAGTGTCAGATGCAACGCGAGACTGCTGCGCCAGCGAAAGCTGCCCGCGGCGGCGTAGGCGGCCGAGCCGGCGAGGACCGGCAGCGCGAGCAGGCCGGTTCCGATGATGCCGAGCGCAAACAGGACGTAAGCGAAGCGCCCGGCAAACGGCTCGAGCGCGCGCGCGGCATCGGCCGAGGTCTTCACGTCGATGTGATGCAGATGCAGCGTAGCCGCCGCCGTCAACATGATGAAGAATGCAACGAAGTTGGACACCCCCATGCCAACCCACGTATCGAAACGGATCCTTCGCAACTGCGCGGGCGCCTGGTGCGGTACGCGGCGCAACGGCGCCTGTTCCGGTGCCGAGCGCATTTCTTCGACTTCCTGCGACGCCTGCCAGAAGAACAGGTACGGACTGATCGTCGTGCCCAGCACCGCGACGACCATGGTCAGATAGTCCGACGTCAGCGAGATGCGCGGCAACACAATGGCGCGCGCGACTTCACCCCAGGGGATCGGAACGATGAATGCGACCGCGACGTACGAAAGAAGCGAGAGGGCGGTCCACTTCAGAATGCGCGCATAACTGTCGTAGGGGACAAAAATCTGCAGAACGACGCAGAGCGTCCCGAGGCCGACGACATAAAGGTGCTGCAGACCTGGCAGCAGCAATCCGGCCGCGGCGCCCATCGCAGACAGATCGGCGGCGATGTTGATCACGTTCGCCACGACGAGCAGGGCGACCGCGCCGTACAGCAGCCATGCCGGATAATGCGCGCGTATGTTGGACGCGAGGCCCTTGCCGGTTACCCGGCCAATCTGCGCGCTCACCAGTTGTATTGCGGTCATCAATGGATACGTGATCAGGATCACCCACAGAAGATTGAATCCGAACTGCGCGCCGGCCTGCGAATAGGTGCCGATTCCTGACGGATCGTCGTCCGCGGCGCCCGTGATCAGGCCAGGGCCCAGGCGTCTGATCCAGGATCGCTCCACGGAATCGCGTACGGCGGATTCCGGCTCGATCAATTCTTCGTCGTTCATATATGTGTCACCTCGCGGCAACGTTTAGCAAGTCGCGGGCCCGGGCGTTCGTGCCAGCGTCGCGCGGCTTCGGGAGGCGGGCATAGGAATCGGCTGCACATCATGGACGCGCTCGACGAGCGCACCGGCGAAGATGCGCAAGGCGCCTGCGCTGACAGTGCGCGGAAATGCGGGTTTCTAAACGGGAGTAACGAACTTTGGGCCGTGCCGGCGGACACCGTCACGCATGGTGCGCAAGAGGCTTCGTCCGCAACTGGATCTCGTCGATCGCGTCAGGCAAGTCTTCGAGCACGATTGGCTTGGCGCGACTCAGTCCATGCGCGGCTCAGTCCAGTCGCGGCTTGAACGCATACTGCTCAATCTCGCCGCCGCGCGCGACCACCGCCGTGCTCTCGGGAATTTCCTCCCAAAAGCCCGCCAAGTCCTCGAGCGGCTCGGACAACACGAGGAACGCATTCTCGCCGGCCGCCTTGATGCGCTCGTCGTCGGGATACAACTCGCGCAGATGACGGACCGACGTGCTGTGAAACAGCGAGCGCGACTGTCCTTCGCTCGAATAGCGGACAGCGATGATCTGCTCGCCGTCGGTCGCGCACACGGTCATGTTCAGCGGTTCATCCACGCCATGCCGGCGGCCGGTGGCTTCGACGAATCCGACCATCCGTTCGAGCGCGGTGACGGGCGCGAACTCCAGCCCGAAGGTCAGCGCGAGAAAAAACAGCACCTCGGAATCGGTCGAGCCTTCGATGGACGGGAACAGATCGGGGTCGATCTTTACCATCAGGTCGCGGCGCACCGCCGGATAGTTGCGCACCAGGCCGTTGTGCGCGAACAGCCAGCGGCCGTGGCGGAACGGATGACAGTTGGTTTCCTGCGACGGCGTGTCGGTCGCCGCGCGCACGTGCGCGACGAACAGCGGCGAGTGGATTGCCCGCGCGGCCTCGCGTAGATTGCGGTCGCTCCACGCGGGCTGGATGCAGCGGTAGCGAAACGGAATGTCAGTGGGATGTCCATACCAGCCGATCCCGAAACCGTCGCCATTGGTGGTGGTGGCGCCGAGCCGGGAATGCATGCTCTGATCAATCAGCGAATGCCGGGCGTGGAACAGCACGGTTTCGAGCTGAAGCGGATTGCCGGTATAAGCGAGCCAGCGGCACATGATTGCTCTCCTGTCGGTTGCGCGTGACAACCCTACACCACCAGCGGGCGGCGATTGTAGGACCAAAGTCCGATTGAGGCAGACACCGTACCTGTCACTATGCCAGATGGCGTTTAGCTGCTTGCGTGCTGGGCATCGCTTTGAGCTTGCACCGGCCTGATCTGATAGAGGCAGGACGCGCATGAGCCACTTTCTGGACAGGTTACGTTACTTCACGGCCCCCCGTCCCCAGTTCTCGGATGGTCATGGTGCTGTCACATCCTGCTGGATTTTTTCAGGGTGCGTTCCACCTGTTTCATGTTCCTGTACGGGATCGTCTGGGTTTCGCTGATCCTGATCTACCTGTCGGAAGTGCGGCGCACACCGGTCGTGGGTTCCGTCGCTTAGCCGTGTTCGTGTTTGCTCCGCGCGAGTGGTCGACTGCGCCGTTGCCGCTCGACGGACCGCCCCGCAAAAGACGAGGCGGCAAATCTGCAGCACTGAGATTCGCGCAGGCTGCAGGCTCTGCCTGCCAGCCTGCTTTTTTGCTGATGGAGGTGCCGATGAAACGCCGTGAACTGTTGGTTGCGCTGGCCGCAGGCGCGCTCGCCGAGGGTTCTACCGGCCTGGCGCAGGCAAGCCAGGCGAAATTCACCGGTCAGATCGATCTGCCCAAGCCCAACCTCAAAGGCACGATATCCCTCGAAGAAGCCATCGAGAAGCGCAGGTCCGTGCGCAGATTCGCGCCAAAGCCGCTGCCGGTCGAGGCCATTGGCCAACTGCTGTGGGCCGGGCAGGGCATCACCAGCTCGGACGGCAAGCGCGCGGCTCCGGCGGCCGGCGCTTTGTACGCGCTCGAACTTTACGTGGTGACCCCCACGGAGGTGATGCACTACCTGCCTGATGGCCACCGGGCCGAGACGCGGGCGACCCACGACCTGCGCCCCGAGCTGAGAGCACTGGCGGTCAACCAGGCGTCCGTCGAGGCGGCCCCGGCCTTGCTCGTGGTGGCCGCCGACCCCAGTCGGCTGACCGCGAGGTATGGCGGGAGAGCGAATCTGTATGCCGATCTCGAGGTCGGGCACGCGACCCAGAACATGTTGCTCCAGGTCGTCACGCTTGGGCTCGTCGCGGTGACCGTGGGCGCCGTCGACGGAGCTCCGGCGGCGCGCAAGCTCGGCCTGCCTCACGCCCAGACCGTCGTCTATCTGGTCCCGGTAGGTTTTCCGGTCTAAGTCATTGCGTGAGAATGAAATGAACGCGCCCCACCCGCGAACGAAAGGTGCTCGATACTTTCAAACAGGACCTGGACCTCACGTTCGATAAGCTGACGGCAATAGAAGACACCTACAAGGCACCGCCCGCTCCCTGACACGCGGGCTCGAGGACTGGGGTCCTTCCCGGCGCGACGGCATGCGCGGACATCGATGCACCGGCCAGCAGTGCGGCAAACACGAACTTCGAAGGAGCGGGTATCGTGTGTGCCATGTCAACTCCGCGTGGTGCCTATGAAGCCGATTCTCGTGCGCTCGACCCTGGTGGAATATTCGAAGCGTCGTGCTGTCCGTTTCGCGATGACGGTGATCGCGACGATCATGGCCGGATGCGTTTCCTCCTCACAGCTGAGCGGTCATGTCACGCCTTCGCAAGCTTCCGAGGCGAAGGCGCTCGACCTGGCGGTCACCAATCCGCAACGCAGTCAGACCGCCCGGGCGCGCGACGTCTATCGTCACCCGGCGCAGACGTTGCGCTTCTTCGATCTGAGTCCGACGCAAACCGTGCTGGAGATCGCGCCGGGCGGCGGGTGGTACACGGACATTCTGGCGCCCTATCTGCACGACGCGGGTCACCTGTACGAAGCACAATATCTGAGCACGGCCGCGGACCTGGCCTCGGAAGACCGGTCAATCGATGCAGAGTATTTGCGCAAGCTCGCGGGCGCCCCCGCAATCTACGGGAACGTCGTGGTCGGCACATTGCACGCGGGCCAGTTTTTCGGCTTCGATGCACACGAGCGGTTCGATCGCGTGCTTACTTTTCGCAACATTCACAACTGGATCAAGGATGGGCAGCTCGATGCCAATCTGCGTGCGTTCCATGACGCGCTGAAGCACGGGGGCGAACTTGGCGTGGAAGAACATCGCGCCCGGCCCGGCTCGACGGTACAGCAGATGATCGAAACCGGATATGTGACTGAAGCTTTCGTGATTGACCGGGCACAGGCGGCCGGCTTCGTGCTCGCGCAACGCAGCGAAATCAACGCGAACGCGCGAGATACGAAAGATTATCCGCATGGCGTATGGTCGCTGCCGCCGGGCTACGCGGGCGGTGACGTCGACCGCTCGCGCTACGCCGCAATCGGTGAATCGGATCGCATGACGCTGAGATTCGTCAAGCCTTAGCGTGTTCTACGGGCGCCAGCCGCGGGCGGTAAGCGGCCGACGCGTTGGGCTGCGCTCAGTTTGTTGCACGACCCGCAGTAGCGTATCGACGGCAGGACGGCCGGGTAGCTGCATCGTCGCGCTCGGAAACAAATCGTTGGTTCGAACGGGGTTCTCTCTTGCGATTCAGACTACAGCTTCGATGCGTACCGGCATCGCGCTCATTACCGGCATGGCGTTGATCGGATCAAGACCAACTGTAGTGCTGAGCAACTGGTTTGGATTGGCGCCGGCGTAGGTCTCGGGCTCCTCGTCGGGCATCGGTCCCCAGCCGTGCGGAATGGACACGACGCCTCGGCGCAGCGCGGCGTCCCCTTTGACGATGGCTCGAATGCGGCCATGCGGCGAAACAATGGCCACGCACTGGCCTTCGGTCAGTCCTTGAGCAGCCAGGTCATCGGGATGCACAAAGGCCGGATTGAACGGCATGCGTCGGCGGACCGCGGGCAGGTGGTGGTACATGGTGTTCTGCACGTCGCGCACGCGCCGCACCGCCAGGCGATGCGTGAACCCCGGCGGCGCCCCCGCTTCGTTCAGTACGCCCGCCAGTTCGCACTCGACGTCGTCCGGCATCACGTCGAAGCGCGCGGCGTTCCCTGGCTCGCCGGGCTGCACGATCATCGGTTCGATCTCGTAGACTTTCCCTTGTGGGTACAGCTTCAGTTCGTCAAATGAGATCGAGCCGTGGCGAACCAGGATCGCAAGCAGCTCTTCGGTGGTCGGAGCTGCACGCATATCGAGCGGAACGTCGTCGAATATGATGGTCTTGCCCAGGCGCCGCGCCAGATCCCAGAATACGAACCAGTCGTCCACGACTTCGGATCCCTCCGGCGGCGTCGCCACGGCGGCCGAGTATTGTGCGTAAGGCTGAAACATGATGTAGGACTCATAGTCGCGCGAATGCAGGTCGGCGCGCTCGAACATCAGCTTCGGTGGAATCACATAGTGCGCGAGCCGCGCAGTGTTAGTCATGAAAGGCTCGATGCATACCAGCAGTTGCAGTTGGCGCAGCGCATCGGCGATGCGGCGCTGGTCGGGTACGGCATCGACTGGATTGCCGCCGTCGACCAACAGCGCGCGGATCTGGCCGGCGCCAGGCGTAGTGATTTCCTGGGCCAGCGTGCCGCTCATCTTCTGGCCGAACAGCATGCCATAGCCGCCGACACGGCTCTTCCAGCCGGATTCCCAGGAACGGCGTGGGGCAATCACTTCGGCCCGGCGCTGGTAGCGTGGGGCGACTACGCCGGGGTTCGGTACAGGGTCGCCGGGGCGAGCGAAGCGGCCACACACGACGTTGAGGCATTCGACCAGATGCTCGGCCAGATTGGAGTGCGGCGCCATGTTGGGCCCGGTTCCCGACGCGGCCGAGCCACGCTTGCGGCGCAGGCCGCCGGCCTCCCGCACGGGTTCCGCGAAGGCCGCAGCGGCGGCTTCGAGCCCTTCGACGCTTACGCCGGCACGCTGGGCGACGTATTCGGGCGTGAACGGCTCGACCGCGCGCGCCAGTCGTCGCAGGTCCTTGACGTAGCGCGCGCAGAATTCAGCATCGTGCCAGCCGCGACACAGAATGATGCGCAGCAGGCCAGCCAGGACGGTCGGGTCCTCGCCCGGCAGCACCTGCAGGAAGACATCGGCATGGCGGGCGGTCTCGGTCTCTCGTGGATCAATCACCACCAGCTTAAGGCCGCGCTCCTTCGCTTCGTGGAGCTGCTTGACCGGATTCTGCAATGCAAAGTTGAACGTGGATAGCGACACCAGCGGATTGGTGCCGACGAACAATAGCGCGTCGGCGAGCGCATACGGATCATTGCCGGCAGCCCAGCCGCCCAGTCGCTCAAATGCCACCCATTTGGCCGACTGGTCGATGGTCATTGTAGAGAAAAACGAATTCGAACCCAGCGCCGCGAGGAAGGCGGGCAACATATGATTGGCGGCGAGGTTAGAGTAGTTCATGGTGCCGCGAAAGGCTGCGACCGCATCGGCGCCGTGGCGCTCGATCAGTGCCAGGAGTTGTGCCGCGATCTCGGCCAGCATCACGTCAAGCGGCATCTGCACGAAACTGCCATCGGGCTGCCGTTTCAGCGGGTGCAGGAGCCGCTCCGCGCTGTTATGCGCCTCATGCAGATACGCGCCCTTGATGCAGGCGTAGCCGCGCGTGAGCGGATTGTCGCGGTCGCCCCGCGCAGCAACGACGCGTCCGGCGTCGTCCAGGGTCAAGCGCAGTGAACAGTTGCCGGCGCAGATGCGGCAGGCGGTGACGGCTTCGCGTGGCACGGCGAGCTCCTCGTGTAGTGTGGCCCACACCTCGTAACCACCCACAACTTTCGGCGTAAAGGTTAAAGCCGAGCCGGATACCTGCGCGATGACAGAGCACCCGCATACGACTAGCGCTAGATCGCCGCCAGATTGCGGCCGTCCATTCGCTATTATAAACGACGTTCATATTTTGGCAAATAGCCCGACGACCTGCTGCGAGCGCGGCTGCCCGCAAGTCCGGCACGCCGCGCCCCGGCAGGGACATCGGGCCTCGCGATGGCCCGTCGCACGAGAAGCACGCCCTCACGAAGATGGGAGGTCGATACGAACGTCAGCCAAAGCGACGCGAGTGGGATAAAAGTGGGCACCAAAGCGACGTTTCACTGCCGAGCAAATGTACGAGCTGCGATCCCCCAGCACTTCGCGCGCCGTGCATGCAATCCGCGCGGCGATCGGCGCCACGCGCCCTGCTGCTGTCTCACACGACTTTGGCGCGCCGTGCTTTCGCCCGTTGTCGGCCAGAGGGCGATGCCCGCGTCTCTCCTATGAATGGAGGCTGAGTCCGTGAAACCGGCCCGTCGCGCCTCACGTCTGCAGTACCGCCGGAGGGCCGAGCGAACGGGCGTAGTTCGCAATGGGCGCTTTGAGCTGCTTCATGCAAAATAGCCGCATCCAGGATGTGGAGGATGACACCGTGGGTATCAACTTCGACTTGAACGACTTGCAGGCGTTTCGAGCAGTAGTGGAACTGGGAAGCTTCCGCAAGGCCGCCGAGGCGGTGAGCATTTCGCAGCCGGCCTTGAGCCGCCGGATCGACAAGCTCGAGGAAGCACTCGGCGTGCGTCTATTCGAGCGCACCACGCGCAGCGTCACGCTCACCACCGTCGGCCGGGTATTCGCGCCGAGCGCCGAGCAACTGCTTGATGATCTCGACGTCGCGTTGCTCGGCATCCGCGACGTTTCTTCGAGCCGACTGGGACATGTCACCATCGCCTGCGTGCCTTCGGTGGCCTACTACTTCCTGCCGAGCGCCGTCGCGAGCTATCATCGCCGCTTCCCGCGCATCAGGGTCAAGATGCTGGATATGAGCGCGAATGAGGTGCTTGGCGCCGTCATCAGCGGAGAGGCGGATTTCGGCGTGAGCTTTCTGGGCAGCCAGGAGTCCGAGGTCGAGTTCAAGGTTCTGCTGCAGGAGTGCTTCGTGGCCGCCTGCCGCCGTGATCACCCGCTCGCGCGCAAAAAACGCGTGACCTGGAACGAGCTTTACGAGCACGAGTACGTTTCGGTGGACAAAACTTCCGGCAACCGACTGCTGCTCGATCAGGCGCTGTCGGCCGTGGCGCCGCGTGCGCCGAGCGTCTGCGAGACGCGTCACGTAACGACCATGCTCGGTTTAATCGAAGCGGGGCTCGGTGTCGCCGCAGTGCCGTCGATGGCCATGCCCGGGCGCGATCACCCCATCCTCACGAGCGTGCCGCTCGTCGAACCGGTGGTGAAGCGGCGCGTGGGAATCGTGAGACGCCGCGGACGTCCACTTACACCGGCTGCGCAGGAGTTTCACAGAACGATTGTCGAGATGAAGCGCGGCGGCGTCGCATGCAGCGATGCCGTGGGCAATAGCACGTCTCCAAAAGAGCGGCCAGGCAGGAAAACCGCATCGTGAGGTTGGCAAGACCGCTTCGTTCGCTCTATCTGCAGGTTTTGCTGGGCATGATGCTCGGCATGGCGCTCGGTCACTTCTTGCCGCAAGCGGGCCCGCTGCTCAAGCCCTTGAGCGACGGGTTCATCGGCCTCGTGAGGATGATGATTGCGCCGATCGTTTTCTGCACGATCGTCTCGGGGATCACGTCGCTTGCGAGCGGGAAGGCCATCGGGCGCACAATTTTTCGGGCGCTGGGACTCTTCTATTTTTTGACAGCCGTGGCGCTTGCGCTCGGACTCGTCACGGCCTTCGTGCTGCGACCCGGCGCGGGCATGCACATCGACGCTAACCATCTGGACGCGAGCATCCTCGCGCAATATGCGAAGCACGCGCAGCCGGGCGGCCTTGTCGCATTTGCGCTGAGCGTCATCCCCGAGACGATGCTTGGCGCCTTCGACAAGGGCGAGGTGCTGCCGGTGCTGCTGCTCTCGCTGCTCTTCGGCTTTGCGCTAAATTCCTGTCCGGAGGCGGGCAGGCCGGTGCTCGCGCTCATCGACGGCATTGCCCAGGCCCTGTTCCGCATCCTCGCGATGATCATGCGACTCGCTCCGCTCGGGGCATTCGGCGCGATGGCTTTCACGGTGGGCCGCTACGGCATCCGCTCGGTCGGATCGCTCGGGATGTTGATGGTGTCCTTCTACGTGGCATGCCTGCTGTTCATTGCGCTGGTGCTCGCTCCGCTCGCGCGGCTGCACGGCTTCGCACTTTGGCGGCTCTTGCGCTACATGCGCGAGGAGTTGCTCATCGTTCTCGCGACATCGTCGACGGAGCCGGTACTGCCGCGCCTGATCGCGAAGCTTGAGGCGCTCGGCTGCGACAAGGGCGTTGTGGGGCTTGTGCTGCCCGCAGGCTACTCGTTCAATCTCGACGGCACCGCGATCTATCTGACGCTCGCCTCGATGTTCATCGCGCAGGCGTGCGACGTGCCGCTTTCCGCGCCGCAAATCGCGATGATGCTCGCCGTTATGTTGCTCACGTCCAAGGGGGCGGCGGGTGTCTCGGGCAGCGGATTAGTGGCGCTCGTCGCGACGCTGACGGTGATTCCCGATCTGCCCGTCGCCGGGGTGGCGCTACTGGTGGGCATCGACCGCTTCATGTCCGAGGCGCGCGCCCTGACGAGCGTGATCAGCAACGCCTGCGCGGTGATCTTCGTTTCGATGTGGGAGGGTGCTTGCGATCGTACGCGTCTTGCGCGAATGCTCGGGGCGGCAGCGCTAGGCGGCGCGGACGGTGCGGGGGATTCCGCGAGAGATACCTCGGGGATGTGACAGGAAGGCCGCCTGAGGCAAGCCTTCATTCAGGTTTGCGTCAATGAGCGGAGACGGTATCCAGCCCTGTCGATTTGACGTCTGCCTGGACGCCAGGTGAAGCGAGGTAGTCGAGCAGGGCTTTCGCTTCCTTCGGATGCTGTGCGTTGACGGGAATGCCGGCGGCGAAACGCGTGACCGACTGCAGGGACTCAGGAATCTTTCCGACGAAGGTCGCCCCCTTGACGGGCAGCAACTCGCTCACCTGCTGGAAGCCGATTTCGTAGTCGCCGTTCGCCACCACCGAGGCTACTGGAATCCGCGGGATCATCTTCGCCTTCGGCCTGACCTGATCCTCGATGCCGAGCTTCCTGAACAACTCCCGCTCAATGTAGACACCGCTTGCGCTGTCCGAGTACGCGATCGACTTCGCATGCAGCAGGGTCTGCCGAAGACCTTCTGGCGAACTGATATCGGGTTTCACCGCTCCTTCGCGCACGACCATGCCGATGCGCGAATCGGCCAGCTCGACCCGCGATCCGGGGATGACCTTGCCTTTCCGGATCAGTTCGTCAAGCGCATATCCGACCATGATAACGGCGTCGGCGGGCTCGCCACGCTCAAGCCGGTTGGGGATCGCTTCGGGCGATTTCCCCATCGACGGACCAAGCGCGGTGTCGAGCGTGTTGCCCGTCCCGGATGCGAACTTCGGGCCGAGCACCTTGTACGCTGCGGTAAAGCCACCCGAGCTCATGACGTGCAGGTCGGCGGCTTGCACGTTTGCCGCAACAGCCGAGGTTGCGACCAGTGCTGCGGCGCATATTGTCAGAAACAGATTTCTCATGATCGGAGTCGTGTCAGATCGTGTGTTTAGCCGCATGCGGAGCGAGACGCGAATCAGTGCGCCGGAGTCAGCGTCGCTGCGCGGCGGCGATAGAGTGCAAACGTCGCCATCAGGCCGCACGCTGCCGCGAAGCTCATCCAGTAGCCGGGTGCGGCCTTGTCGCCAGTCATGTGAATGAGCGCCGTGGAGATCGCCGGTGTGAAACCGCCGAATACGGCGGTCGCAAGGCTATAGGCGAGCGAGAAGCCCGCGACGCGTACCTGCGCCGGCATCACTTCCGTCAGTGCGACGATCATCGCGCCGTTATAGATGCCGTACATGAACGAGAGCCAAAGGAGGGCGAGCAGCATGTTGAGGAAGCTGGGCGCGTGAGCGAGCAGCGACAGGGCCGGGTGCGCGGTCGCGATGGCGAGCACCGTCATGGCGATGAGGAGCGGCCGGCGTCCGATCCTGTCGGAGAGGGCTCCGCCGATCGGCAGCCACACGAAGTTCGACACGGCCACACACAGCGTCACAAGCAAACTATCGGCGGTGCTGAGGTGCAGGACCGTCTTGCCGAAAGTCGGCGCGTAGACCGTGATGAGATAGAAGCTCGCGGTGGTCATCGCCACCAGCATCATGCCTGCAATCACGACGGTCCAGTTCTGGACCAGCGTCGTGAATACCTCCTTCATGCTCGGGCGATGCTGGCGAGCCTTGAACTCCTCGGTTTCCTGCAGATTACGACGCAGGATGAAGACGAACGGCACGATCATGCAGCCGACGAAGAACGGCACGCGCCATCCCCACGCCGCGATGGTAGCGGCGTTCAGCGATTGGTTGAGCGCGAAGCCGAGGCCCGCGGCCACGACGATCGCCACCTGCTGGCTCGCGGACTGCCAGCTCGTGAAGAAGCCCTTGCGGCCGGGCGTGGCCATCTCGGCGAGATACACCGACACGCCGCCCAGCTCCGCACCCGCGGAGAAGCCCTGCAACAGCCGCCCGAGCAGCACAAGCGCGGGCGCCACAAGGCCGATGGTCGCGTAGCCCGGCACGAACGCAATGAGGATGGTGCCGCTCGCCATGATGGAGAGCGTGACGATGAGCCCCTTGCGGCGGCCGACGTCGTCGATGTACGCGCCGAGCACGACCGCGCCGAGCGGGCGCATCAGAAAACCGGCACCGAAGACCGCGAACGTCATCATCAACGAGGCAAATTCGCTCCCGGCCGGAAAGAAGACGTTGGCGATCTGCGTCGCATAGAAGCCAAACAGAAAGAAGTCGAACTGCTCCAGAAAATTTCCGGCCGTCACGCGGAAAACCGCCGCGGCCTTTGAATGTCCCGGCGAAAGGGTAGAGGGCGAGGGGTGCATCAATGTGTCTCCTGAAATCCCGAGATATGCGGTGGTCCCGCTCTTTGTCTGTTCGGGAATTTTGGTTCGTGGCCAATAAAACGATAAGTGCAATCTTCTGAACGATTGATGTCGAATGGTTATCAATCGCCGCCCCTTTTTCGCCGCCGCCGCGCGTTAGCTGTGCACCAGCGCGTGGCGGCGACCATCAGAGGCCAGCGGTCAGGCCACGAAACGACACTGGGAAGCGGCCGTACGCGTGTCCATATTGCGTCCGCGGTTCAAATGATCGTCAATTTCCGCAGCGCAGCCCAGCATGCGCGGATAGAGGAAGATCGTGAACGCGGCCGTTTCAAGGTCCGCCTCGCTGAACTCCCCGCGCTTGAGCGGCTGCCACAGCATCTTCAACAGCAACGCGGCAATCACGGCATCGACATTGACGCAATAGACATTGCGCGAGACGCCTGCGTCGAACAAAGCCTGCACCAGCACACGGTAAAACGCATGAAACGCGTTGTACTCGCCGCGGGCTTCATAAAGGTTGGCGATGAAGATTTCCCGCGGGTCGTGGTTCACCGGCTTGTCTTTGAAGACCGGATGATTAACACCCGGAAGTTTCGCAATATCGAGGCTCCCCAACTGCTTCTGGCGCGCCTTGTACTGCGCGTATCGCTCGACGGAGCGCCGGGCAAGCGCTTCGAGGTCCACGGCATGATGAGCATCGGTCGGATCTTCAAGGCCGCTGCTGCGGAACGCCTCGTTGAGGAACGCAATGCCTTCGTAGCCGTTGCCGCCATGCGTATATCCAGTGTGCGTGAGGAACCCCGCCAGAGCCTTGTTTAGCTGCACCCGCTCGGGACTTTCCGGGCCATCGGCAGATACTGCGCCCTTTGCGCCTTGCGCCGAAATGGCGCCGGGTCCGTTCGTGAGCAGCAAACCGACAAGGGTCTTGAACGCGAAAAGGTCGTCGACAGTCGGTTTCAGGTTTAGCAGCGCTGCGAAGGCGATTTCCGTCAGAGTGCGTTCGCCGAGTAATTCTTCGGTGGCGAAGCCGCAAAATCCGTCCGGGCCGTGCTGCGAGGCGTCCGCTGAGGCGCCGATCATGGTGCCGAAGAGTTTTGTCCACCACGGCAAGCTTTCTGCGGTCAGGCGGGAGATCCGTTTGCGCATGAGCGGGCCCCAGGCGAGTGTCGTCGTGATCGCCGCGAGTACTGCTTCCGGGCGCGGATGGCCCGGGCCACACGACAGCCATCGGATGATTGCGGAACTTACGCCGCGCGAGGCGAGCCCGCCCAGCATTGCTTGCGCTTCTGGATCGGGTTCATCGCAGAACAGCGCTGCAGTGTCCGCGGTGTGGACGGCATTGACATCAAAGGTCTCGTCGAACGCGTCCGTGAGCTTGGCTGTCGCGAAGCGGTCGATCATCAGTGCTGCCGCCTCGCGCGCAGCACGCTGGCGATTCGGCCCGACGATCGCCGCCGCGGCCGCGAGCACGGCATTGGGCGCATTGCCCGCCTCGCGCGAAGCCTGCGCGGCCGCCAGTTCTGGTGTCCCGTGCAGATTCACTGCAGCGCCAACAGCCACGTCGATGAGCTTTGTGTCGTTTGCCCCGCCGAACTCCCGCAACAGCGCGAGGCAGATGTTCTCCTCGAGCGAGTGCGTCGCTGCTTCGAGCATGGATACCCCGTGCAGGCTGCTCACCTGCGTTTTTGCGTCCATCTGCGAGGCGCCCGAAGCGTCCTTCAAGGGTTGGCGCGGCGGGATTGCGCCGATCTGGCTGTTCGCCCGCGTAATCTGTTCGTTGTACGGCGCGACTGCTTCCACGACCGGCAGGGCGAGGTCGTCTGGCAGTTCGATCCCCTGATTCGAGCCAAACCACGGTTTGAGCGAGAGGCTGCCTTCCGGCTCAAAGTCGGGCATCGTCGCGTTCGCGCGCATCACTGCGGTGAGCGCGGCGGGAATGTGCGCGATGTTTGTCACAACGGCGCCCTTCACCGAGCAGCATGGATCGTCCGGCGCAAAAAGACGCTCGACGCCGAACTTCTCCATGAACCAACGCTCCTTTGCAAGAGCATCGTCGGCGCCGCCCGCCATTGCGCCCGCATGCCCCACCGCGCGCGTCAGACGACTCTTCCAGCGGCCTACCACGCAGGCAATGACGGGTTTCGTAAATGTGGCGTCGGCCTCGTAGTAGCCGCCCGGCTCACAGTACAGTACGGCAGCCTTGCTGCGCGCGTCGTTGGCGAGGGCAAAGGCGAACTCCGGCGCCGCATAGTGGATGTAGACGTCCTTGCCGCTGGATACGACGGTCGATGTACCCCAGCCGCTCATGCGCAGATATTGCGCAATGGTGGTGCTAAACCCGCCCGAATTGGAAAAGATCGCGATCGAGCCCCGCCGCAAAGTTGCGCCGGGATCATCGCCGCCGAGCGCACCCCCGATGCGCACCCGCTGCCAGGAGTCCGCGACGCCCAGCCCGTTCGCGCCAAAAATGTCGATGCCTGCTTGCTGGCCCATCGCGCGAATTTCCCGGGCGTCGTGCACGGAGATCTTCTCCGTAATGATAAAAATCTTGCGCAGATCGGGATTGACGCGGATCAGTTCGGCCACCCCATCGCGCGCGGCCGACGGCGGCAGATAGACGACGCCGCAATTGAAACGATGCCCGGCTTCGAGGCCTTCGCGCACGTTGTTATAGACGGGGATGTCGCCGGCAGGCGTCACGAGCACCTGCCCGCGCTTGCCAGGCGCAGTGCCGAATACGATATTCCCACCGGAAAACGCGTGGCTCACCGGCGTCACGTCCGACGACTCGCCTCCCAGAATGTTGAGCACACAAACGCGGTCCTCGCGCGTGACTATTTGTGCAAGCGACTGGATGCCGACGAAATACCTGAAATGATTATTGCCTTGCTTGACCATGTCGATCTCCTTACGCCTTTGCCGTATCCGCCTGCGGTTGCGTCTGACGCGCGCCGATGCGCGCTGCGACCTGCGCGCGTCCTCCCGATTGCATCCACGCATCGGCCTTCCGTGCGTACTGGATCACTTCGCTGATGTCGGAGTCAAAGCCGAACATGCGATAGGGAAGGCCGAGCGAATCACAGGTGTCGCGCAGTGCCGACATGCCACGAACAAGGTTTGGACCGCCGCGCCCAAGGACGACATAAAGCGGGGTGGGACCGTGCTCGCTGAAGTGCTCGCGTAGCGCATCGGCCATCGCGCGCAGTGTTTCGTAGATATCGGTGTTGTTGGACTTGCCGCCAATGATGAACAGTACGTTGGACTGCTTCAGCCAATGCCGGAAGCAGATGCGCGCCACTTCCTTCATTTTTTCGTAGGGAGGATTGCCGCCGAAATCGGAAGAGATGATGGCTGCGTCGCCCAACATCTCCGTGACGAGCGAGTTGGCCCCGCCGCCGAACGTGGGCGCGAGGATCGTTCCCTTGTCATTGATCACATAGACATCGCTTTGACCCTGGTGCGTGCGAAGCTGGTTGATCTCCTGCTCGAAGTCTGAGTAGTCGGCAGCGAACAGGTGAGCAGGCAGGCCGAGGCGCGAGAAGCGCGGGTCGTCACGGTCGAACCCGCACTTGAAGTCGCAGGCCACGGGTGTGAGCCGACCGTTCTTGTCCTCGCGCATGCGGATCGGATTCAGCTCGAGCGTCGTCATGCCGAAGTCGTGAAAGAGCTCCCAGAGCTTCGGCAATTGCTGCACGAGTGGGGAAATGATCTCGCGCGGCGCGCCGATCTCGCTCAACGCATTCGCGACGACGAACGCCTTCAGGCCGGTCAATGCATCAAAGGGCACCATTGCGACGTGCTTTGGATCGACCTCTTCGATATCCATGCCACCCGCGTGCGACAGCGTCATGGTGGGAGCGCGAAAGCGGGTGGAATCGGTGATCGAGAAGTAGACTTCATGTTTGGCCGGCACGCCTGCTTCGAACGTGACGCCGTTCGCCTTGGCCCTCACATGACCCACGACGTGTTCGGCGAAGTACAGCCGCTCTTTCTCGGCGAGCGCCGTCTTGAGATCTGTCGCGCGCCCGAGCAACCCGGCCTTGCCCTTCTTGCCCACGCCGCCCTTGAATACCGGCTTGATAAAGACCTGCCCGTGGCGGTCGATCAGCGACTTTATCTCCTCTTCGCTGGCGCTCGGCCCCAGCACTTCGCTAGCCGGGAATCCGACGAATTGCAATAGGCGCGCGCCGTGCAACATTCCGGTGATCTGCATATGAGTGTCTCCTGAAATTCAAGGCAATGACGAATGAAGCAGGTACTGAGTTCGCTTAGCTCGCTGCGCAAGGCGCGAAATGCTCATCTGCCGTGGACTCGCTTGAAAGCGGCGGCAGGATTCACAACGCGAGGTGGGTCATGCGAGATGGGCATCGGCTACCGTTGGCGGCACCCGTGACCGGGTTGCACTGGAATGCGGCGAAACGCTGTTCTGCGTTTCGCGCCTGTCTCCGATGCGTTCTCTGTCGACGCGTTTATGAACTTCTTGAGCATCGATATTTGCTCAAGACGCCCCGAACGAGAAGTGCAATTTTTTGAAGCATTGATGTTCAACGGTTATCAATATCGTCGAACGCCGTTACGTTGTGGCGACAAGCGCTGCTTTCATGGTGGGCCTCACGGCGATGTTCAGGATTGCGCAGTGAACTGGCCGAGCTGAAGGAACAGGCCGAACCAGTCCTCCATGTGCCACGTGGTGGTCACGCGCTTGAAATTTCGGCGCAAGCTCAAACCGGTCGACTTCGCAACTCAACCCAGTCGCACGCGGCCAGCTTTACCGTCGGCATCGCTGGGTGCAACTTTCTTGATGTCACTTCCGACCCAACGCTCTTCAGAGGATTTCAGATGCGATCGCATCGCCGCTTCTGCAGCAATAGGGTCTCCTGCTTGCAGTGCATGCAGAACATTTTCGTGCTCCTCAACCGCAGCCATCCACGTGGCCGTATTTTCGACGAGTTCGCTAATCCTCGCCCCGATCGGATCGCGCCTCGCGTCAAACAGATCGGCCACATACCGGCTCAACACCGTATTGCCGGCCGTTTCCGCGATGATCAGGTGGAATTGCCGGTCCGGTTCCACAGGAGATTTGCCGGCAGAGGCGAGGCGATGCATCGCATCCACGCTGCGCCGCAACCGGTCCAGAGAGCCGGCCGTAAGCCGCGTGCTGGCGAGCACGACGAGGCTGCCTTCGATTACGGCCCGGGCCTGCATGATTTCCGTCGGACTTTCGCCTAATACAGCCAGTGACTCTTCACGTTCGTTTGCGGTTTCGAGCACATAGACGCCCGAACCCATGCGGGTCTCGACGCTGCCGCCGATTTCCAGTGCGATCAACGCCTCGCGCAGAGACGGGCGCGAAACACCCAGTTGCTGCGACAACTCGCGCTCCGGCGGCAGTCTCGACCCCGGCGGGAAATCCCCTCCGTGGATGAGGCCGCGAATCTGGTCGGCGACTAATTGGTAAAGCCGCTTTGGCTCGGTCTGTTTCATTTTGCTGCCGGAAGGATAAATGGCCCGGGTCGTCTGTCGACCAGCGATCAGAGTCTACCACGCAAGCCTGACAAGGTTTTCAGCGCATTTCGCAGGACCAGTTCGGGTTTGCCCTTGGTAAGGCCAGAAGAAGTATCTTGCAAATTGGCTTGACCAAAATCGCCGTTTATTCTTTAATCTGCATCAGATTGGCCTGACCGACGGCAGCGCCACTACACAAAAGAAGGAGACACGTGTGACAGATCTGAGCACTGACCTGGCCCCGCGCGTGGTAGACGGCTTCGCGTTAAAGGAACCCCCGGAGCTATTGAAACTGAGCGGGCTGGGCAAGCGGTTTCCCGGTGTCGTTGCACTGGAGGACGTGCACTTCCAATTGCGCCGCGGCGAAGTGCACGCGATTTGTGGCGAAAACGGCGCTGGCAAGTCGACCCTGATGAAAATCGTCAGCGGGCAATACCAGCCGGATGCCGGCACGATCGTTTTTCGCGGCATGGAAAGGCGGTTCGCGTCCTCACTCGAGGCACAGGAAGCAGGCATTGCGATCATTCACCAGGAACTGAATCTGGTGCCGCACCTGTCGATTGCGGAAAACATCTACCTGGCACGCGAGCCCAAACGCGGGCCGTTCATCGATCGCGCAAGACTGAATGGGAACGCCCAGCGCGCGCTCGCCCGCATTGGATTGTCGTTGCCGCCCACGAGGCTGGTGGGGACGCTGTCTATCGCCCAGCAACAGATGGTCGAAATCGCCAAGGCGCTCTCGCTCGACGCCCAGGTGCTGATCATGGACGAACCCACTTCGTCGCTCACGGAATCCGAAACCATGCACCTGTTCCGGATCATCAAGGAGTTGCGCGAGAGCGGGGTCGGCATTGTCTACATCTCTCATCGTCTCGACGAAATGAAGCAGATCGTCGACCGCGTGACGGTGCTGCGCGACGGACATCACATTTCAACCGACGATTTCGCGGCGACCAGCATGGATGAAATCGTTGCGCGAATGGTCGGCCGGGCGCTGAACGATGCGTACCCGCCGCGCCGCTCGGTTCCGACGCAGGACGTGCTGCTGCGTGTCGACAATCTGTCGCGCGCACCGGCATTTGGGCCGGTTTCGTTCGAACTGAGGCGAGGCGAGATTCTCGGCTTCGCCGGTTTGATGGGCGCAGGCCGGACCGAAGTGGCACGGGCGATTTTCGGCGCTGACCAACCGGACGGCGGCGAGATTCATATGGGGAGCGAGCGCGTCTCGATCCGCTCGCCTATCGATGCGATTCGCCACGGTATCGCGTATCTGTCGGAAGACCGCAAGAGCGACGGCCTCGCGCTGAAGATGCCGGTCGCGACCAACATCACGCTGGCCAATATCGAGGCGGTGTCGGGTCGCGCCGGCTTCATTCGTTTCGCCGAAGAAGCGGCCATCGCACAGCGTTACGTCGAAACGCTCGCGATCCGCACGCCGACCGTCCATCAACTCACGCGCAACCTGTCCGGCGGCAATCAGCAGAAGGTTGTCATCGGCAAATGGCTGTTTCGCGAATCGAAGATTCTGTTTTTCGACGAGCCCACGCGCGGGATCGATGTGGGCGCGAAATACGCGATCCACACGCTGATGGACCAGCTCGCCGCGCAGGGCATCGGCGTTGTGCTGATCAGTTCGGAATTGCCTGAAATTCTCGGCATGTCCGATCGCGTCGCGGTATTCCACGAAGGCCAGATCGCCACGATCCTGGAGACGCGCCACACCAATCAGGAAGAAATCATGCACTTCGCATCGGGACGAAATCATGCTTGAAATAACATCCGAACAGACCACTACTGTCGACACCAGCGCGAAGCTCCGGCGTCGCGACCTGATTCAGAAATTTGCCGCGCTCGGCAGTCTGATCATGCTGGTGGCCGTCTTTTCATTGACCAGTTCCGCTTTCTTCTCGGTCGACAATGGCATGACAGTGGCCTTGCAGGTGACGTCGATTGCCTATCTCGGCGTGGCGGCAACCTGCGTGATCATTACGGGCGGAATCGACCTGTCCGTGGGTTCCGTACTCGCGCTGTCTGGTGTGGTCGCCGCGTTGCTCGTCAAGGCTGGCGTGCCGATTCCTCTCGGCATGCTCGGCGGCGTCGTGGTGGGCGGCCTGTGCGGATTCGTTAATGGCCTGTGCGTCACGCGTATGGGTCTGCCGCCTTTTATCGCCACGCTCGGCATGATGCTGGTCGCGCGTGGTCTCGCGCTTCAGATCACTGGCGCGCGCCCGGTTTCGGGACTCGGCGACGCGTTCGGCGAACTCGGAAATGGCGCATTGTTCCGCATCTCGCATATCGGGGCAGACGGGTTCCCCGATACGGTATTTCCGGGGATCCCGTATCCCGTGATCATCATGGTCGTGCTGGCGGTGGCCGTGTCGATCATGCTGACGCGCACCTCGCTTGGCCGCCACATCTACGCAGTCGGATCGAATGCCGAAGCTGCGCGGCTCTCCGGCGTCAATGTCCGCCGCGTCACCTTGTTTACCTATGTGCTGTCCGGCGTGCTCGCCGGTCTGACGGGCTGTGTGCTGATGTCGCGCCTCGTCACGGCGCAACCAAACGAAGGCGTCATGTACGAGCTCGATGCGATCGCCAGCGCCGTGATTGGCGGGACGTCCCTGATGGGCGGGGTAGGCACGATCTCCGGTACGGCCATCGGTGCGTTCGTGATCGGGGTGCTGCGCAATGGCCTGAACATGAACGGCGTATCGAGTTTCATCCAGCAAATCATCATCGGACTGGTCATTCTCGGCACGGTCTGGATCGACCAGGTCAGAAACCGTCGATGAAGCACATCGAATGAAGCCATTCGAGAAGTCCAACAAAGCAGTGCAATCACCAACCCAAGGAGTGAGACATGAGGAAGACATATCTGGTATTGGCCGCCGCACTTTTGACCGCAGTGACGGCGCACGCGAATGCGGCGGGCGGAGAGATCGCCGTGATCGTCAAGACGGCCAACTCGAATTTTTGGCAGAACGTGCAAAAGGGTGCAACGGAGGGCATGAAAGGGCTGAACGGCTACACGATGACGTTTCAGGGACCGGCGACCGAGTCAGCCGTGGCGGACGAGGTCAATATGGTCGAGAACGCGGTGAACCGGCATGTCGCGGCGATCGTGCTCGCGCCGTCCGATCCCGACGCGCTGGTCCCGGCAATGAAGAAGGCCTGGGAGGCAAAAATTCCGGTCGTCCTGATCGATTCGCTCGTGTCCGATTCCGGCAAGCAGTATTACCAGTCGTTTCTCTCGACCGATAACGTCAAGGCCGGTGAGTTGTGCGCGAAAGCGATGATCGACCGTGTCGGACAGACGGGGAAAGTCGCTGTGATGTCGTACGTCGCCGGTGCGGGTTCCGAGATTGGCCGCGTGGGTGGGTTCCGGAAGTATCTCGCGCAGCACTCGAAGCTGCAGATTGTCGGACCGTTCTACTCGCAGTCGCAGATGGCAACCGCGCTCAATCAGACGACCGACGTGCTGTCGGCCAATCCGGATCTGAAGGGTATCTTCGGTGCGAATGAACCGACTGCTGTGGGGATGGGGCGCGCGTTGGCGCAGTCCGGGAAAGCCGGCAAGATCGTCGCGATCGGCTTTGACGGCAACCAGGACCTCCAGGGCTTCATCAAGGACGGAACCATCCAGGCCATCGCTGTCCAGGGCTCGTATCAGATGGGCTACAAGGGCGTCAAAACGGCGGTGGATGTCATCGAACACAAGCCGGTTACGAAGCAACTGGATACCGGTGTCGTGATGGTCGAGAAGGACAACATCGATCAGCCCGCCGCGAAGAATGTCTTGTATTGAAGCGCGATGCGGACGACGCCGGACGGCGTTGTCCGCCCTTGAGCCCAGCGCTACTCAAGACGCGCAGTGAAGCGTTGAACATCCAGCAATGAATCCCTGGGAACGGAATTCCTGATGAAAGCAAGTGATCTGCGTGAGGTGTCGCGTGCCGGGGTGCAACTGAGCGCACTGGGTATGGGCTGTTCGCAACTTGGCGGCTTGTATCGCACGATGCCGCCGGAACAGGCGCGCGCGCTGATGGACGAAGCATGGTCGCTCGGTCTGCGCTATTTCGACACTGCGCCGTTCTACGGGTACACGCTTTCGGAACGCCGCGTGGGCAACGCGTTGTCAGCGCGGCCACGCGACGAGTTCGTGCTGAGTACGAAAGTCGGCAGGCTTCTTCGGCCGGATCCGACTGTTCAATGCGGCGACGACGGCTGGGCTGAGCCGCTTCCTTTCCGGCCGCACTACGACTACAGCTTCGACGGCGTCATGCGGTCTTTCGAAGACAGCCAGCAGCGTCTCGGTATTGCGCAGATCGATCTGCTGTATGTGCATGACATCGGTCGAATGACACATGGGGATGCAAACGTCGAATTCTGGAAACAGCTTACAGAAGGGGGCGGTTTCCGCGCGCTCGACACGCTGCGCAACGCGGGGGTGGTCAAAGCCATCGGCCTCGGCGTGAACGAGTGGCAGGTCGCGCATGAAGCCATGCAGGAATTACAACTCGATGTGACGTTACTGGCGGGCCGCTATACCCTCCTCGAGCAGGATTGTCTCGCGCCGTTTCTCGACAATTGCGTACGGTATGGGAATTCGATCGTGGTCGGCGGTGTGTTCAATTCTGGCGTGCTGGCAGGTAACGGCAAGTTCAATTACGGGGACGCCTCCGCCGGTGTCGTGTCGCGCGTCAACCGGCTGGCTGAGGTTTGCCGCGAATTCGAGGTTCCGCTACCCGCGGCGGCACTGCAGTTTCCGCTTGCGCATCCTGCGGTTGTGTCGTGCGTGGTGGGCGCGCGCAGTGTCGAACAACTCCAGCAGAACGTCGCGTGGTTCGAGCAGGCGCTGCCAGCCGGATTGTGGCAGGAGCTGAAGTCGGACGGTCTGATCGCGGACACCGCACCTGTGCCCGAGGTGGTCGAGTGAGCCTGCGTATCGACGCACATCACCATTTCTGGCACCTCGCGACACATTTCGGCGACTACGCCGGTTGGCTTGCCGCCTGTGAAGATTACTGTGAGCGGTATGCGGGCGATGAGGACAAAGACGCTGTCTTCGGCGGCAACGCTTATCGCTTCTACCGGCTCGAAGAATAGGGAGAGTGTAGTGCAACGAATGGGAATGGTCATCGGTATCGATCCGCAGCACATCGACGAATACAAACGCTTGCACGCGCAGGTGTGGCCGACGGTGCTCGATCGCCTGAAACGCTCGAATGTCACCCGCTACTCGATTTTCCTGCGGGAGCCCGAGAACCTGTTGTTTGGTTACTGGGAATACGTCGGAACTGACTATGAAAGCGATATGGCCGAGATTGCGAGCGACCCGGAAACACAACGTTGGTGGAGCCTGTGCAGCCCGTGCCAGAAACCGTTGGTGAGTCGTGCGCCGTCGGAACACTGGGCACAGATGGAAGAGGTCTTTTACCTCGAATAGCGTTGTCTCGACACGGCACTCGTTTGACCTCGCCATGAAGAAACAAATTAACCGGGCTCGCATCGAAACCGCACTATGGCTTCGCGGGCTCTGTAGCTGAAAAAGGAAACCTCATGCTCACTATTATTTGTGAAACTCCCGGCGTACTACGCGCTGAGACGCGCTCACGGCCACCGCGCGATCGCGGCGAAGTGTTGCTGCGCGTGCGACGCGTCGGCGTATGCGGCACCGACCTGCACATCTTTACCGGCAATCAGCCATTTCTCGCCTACCCCCGCGTGATGGGACACGAACTGTCGGGCACGGTCGAAGAAGCCGACACGGATTCCGGCCTGGACGCCGGCGACCCGGTCTACGTGATGCCCTACCTGTCATGCGGTCAGTGCATTGCCTGCAGGAACGGAAAAACGAACTGCTGCGTGAACATTCAGGTATTGGGCGTGCATCGTGATGGCGCATTGACGGAGTATCTAAGTTTGCCGCGTCAGTTCGTTCACAAGGCTGAAGGAATCACGCTCGATCAGGCGGCAATGATCGAGTTTCTCGCCATCGGCGCGCACGCGGTTCGTCGCGCGGACGTTCAGGCGGGACAGCGGGTGCTGGTAGTCGGTGCAGGTCCGATCGGTATGGCCGCAATGATCTTTTCACGTCTGCGCGGGGCCACGGTGACGGCGCTCGATACACGGCTCGATCGTCTCAACTTCTGCGCTGAGAAAATTGAAGTGGCGGCTACTGTGCAAATCGGTGATACCGACGTCGACGAGCTGGCGAAACTCACCGACGGCGAATTCTTCGATGTGGTCTTCGATGCGACGGGTAATCCGGCTGCCATGGAGCGTGGCTTTGAGTTTATTGCGCACGGCGGGAAATACGTGTTGATTTCCGTGGTGAGAGACAAGATCACTTTCTCCGATCCGGAGTTCCACAAGCGCGAAGCCACCTTGATCGGAAGCCGCAATGCGACTGCGGAAGATTTCGAAACTGTGCTCAGGGCCATGCGTGCCGGTCAGGTGCCCGATGCGGCACTCAACACGCACCGGATGAAGCTTGCCGATGTTCCTGCCGAATTTTCGAAACTGCTCGAACCGTCCGCAGGTGTAGTGAAAGCCATCATCGAATGCTGACTCTGACGCATATCGGATATTTGCCATGAGCCAGCCAATTCTCCAGTTCGGCACTAGCCGCTTTCTTCAGGCGCATGTCGACCTGTTTGTTTCGGAAGCCATGACGCGGGGTGCCGCGCTCGGTGGCATTACAGTCGTGCAGACCACCAGCAGCCAGTCCAGTCAGAAGCGTATTGCAGCGCTGGCAGAGGGCGGGCGATATCCGGTACGGGTTCGAGGTATGCGTCACGGAGTGCTGGTGGACGAGATGCTGAGCGGCAACGCGGTGCGCGCAGCATGGCACGCCGAGTCTCATTGGGCACAAGTGCGAGACGCCGTGGCAGAGCACGTCGAAGTGATTGTTTCCAATACGGGAGACAGGGGATTCCGGCTTGATGACCGGGATACCTCGACGCTCGTGAATCATCCGGAGCGCGTGCCACAGAGCTTTCCGGCCAAGCTGCTGGTGTTGCTTCATGCGCGTTGGGAACGAAACCCTGATGCGCCGCTCTCCCTTTTTCCATGCGAACTCGTGGTCAATAACGGCGATACGTTGCGCGAACTTGTCGTGACTCTCGCGGTAAAGTGGCGGCTGCCGGAGCCGTTCACTACCTACCTTCGAACGCGTTGCATATGGGCCAATTCGCTCGTCGACCGCATCGTTTCGCAGGCGATCGAACCGGTGGGCGCCGTTGCCGAACCGTATGCGCTCTGGGCGATTGAGCAGCAGCCGGGGCTGGTTCTACCCTGCACCCATGAAAACATCGTTTTGACTGACGATCTGCAGCACTTCGAGCGCCTGAAGTTGTTCCTGCTCAATCTCGGTCACAGCTATCTGGCGCAGCGGTGGCTAGAGGACCGCCGACCGGTTGACGAGACCGTATGTCAGGCAATGAACGACCCGATACTACGCGCCAGTCTGGAAACTGTCTGGGCGGAAGATGTGCTCCCGACATTTGCGGTCCTCGGTCAGCGCGAGCAGGCTCTCGCCTATCTCGTCGAGTTACGCGAGCGCCTACTCAATCCGTTTCTTGAGCACCGGATAGCGGACATCGCGCAGAATCACACAGAAAAATTGCAGCGGCGTTTTCTGCCGCTCGTGCAACTTGCCGACAAACTCGGCGTGAAGCCTGGACCGCTGCGAATACGAGCGATGCTGGAGCGCGTCGCATCGGTTTAGCTACGTCCCGAATACCTGCCATTGCGAAGCTTGGAAATGCCTTATCACCAATCACATTTCGCAGTAGCCAACACAGTCCGCTCGTTGCCGAATACACAAGCTGGGTACGATTGGCAACCGCTCACGTAGCGAGGATCGAACACGTTCGCCACATTCAGTGGGAGGCGCCAGTTGCGAGTGTCATAGCGCGGCGCGGCGTCTCACAACGTATAGCTTGTGATGGTGAGCGAGTTGTCGGCCGCTCCCGCCAGCGCGCTCTGATAGCGGATGCCCGCGCCGATGCCGAAGCCGGTGAGCGCGCCCGTATGCCATGTCCAGTTGGTCCACAGCGACGCCATCTGGCGCGGGCACGCAACCTCGACCGGCCAGTTGTTCAGCGAAGCGTCGTTTGCCTTGACGTTCTTCACGTCCTGATAGACGTACGACGCGATTATCGACCGGTCCCGCGTTACATTTCCGACGTCGGCCCTCGTATGCCAGTGCTCGAACAGATCCGGGGCGATTTCATGGCAATGACCTCAAGGGCAACACCACGGCGCGCTTTTCAAAACCGATTCCCAGCGCAAATTCGGGAATAATCGGACGCCCAATAAAAAGCAAACGTTTGACTGACCATATTTAACATTTAAAACGCTTAACTTTGCTCTGGAAATGCCGATATATAGATTGGAATTATTTGGGGGCCACGCATTAAATTCCGCTGTACAATACGCGCCGCTCGTCCTGAGCGCAAGGGTATCTCATGAGTTACACGCTCGTACCGCAGCGGCGGGGCCCTCGGTTGCCTTGACTGAAAAATAAGACCTGGGCGCGGCTCTCCTGAAGAGGTCTCTAAAGGGCGAGTGTATCAATGGTGCCGCCTCACGATTTGGGAATTATTATGGCGGACGCAATGATGTAACGAATAATGGTTATCCTTATTCGGCAAGTAAAAATTACAGCAGATTGCCCGATGGTACGCGGTGCAGTCCGCAACAAACAATATGGCCAGTTCGACGGGGATGGCGTATGAGCAGTGCATCAGACATTTCGAATCTCTTCCAGATGTTGGGCGTGAGCCCGTCGCATTATCAAGAAATAGAAAGAATAGAGCAGGGGCAAGGTTCGCGTGGGCGTTGGTCCATGCAGACCACCTCGTCGCCAGGGGACACGACCCGGGACGACTCGGCTCGCGAGGCTGAAGCCGTTCCTCCCACCGATGTGACTGAAGTGGCCCCCGCCGCGCCGCCGCAGCTGATTGCGCCAGCCGTCCGCGCTGCCGTGTCCGGATCTCTTCCGGTATTGCAAGCCGCCCCCGAACAGCCGGTCCTTCAGTTCAATCCCGAACCTGTCACCGCTCCTCAACAGCCGGATTCTCTGAGCGCCGTGTTTGCGCGCCTGCGGGAACGGAGTGAGCCTCAAGAAGGTGGTCCGCAACGCCAGACGTCATGAACTTCGTCACAGTCTTTTCCGTCAATGACGGCCTGGTTAAAACCACGGTGGCCGCGAACCTGCGCGTCGTGCCGAACCGGCGCACGCGCTAGAAGACCTTTCCATGGCACAGATCAAACGTAGGCTGAGCAAGACGGAGCAGCGGCGACAAACGCGCTACACGGACCAGAGTGACGATGCCGGAAGTTGGGACGACAAACTTCTGGAAGCGGGGACACCGCTATGGGCGTCGAACTGGCTGCGGCTGGCAGTGACGCTATTGGCCGCGCTGTTGTTCACTTCTGCCATGACGGTCAATCTGGCCGTGTCGAAGCAATGGACGTTTGGCATCCTTTGCATGGTCGTCGCGGTTCTGCTGAACCGCATTCGCGGCAGGATCATCACGGTGTCCCTGGTGGCATTGTCGGTGTTTATGTCCTTGCGCTACCTGTACTGGCGCGTGACGCAGACGCTGACCTTTACCACCTCGCTCGACATGACCTTTGGCTGCCTTCTGCTGCTGGCCGAAGGGTACGCGGTGCTCATGCTGTTGTGCAGCTACTTTCAGACGCTCTGGCCTCTGCATCGCCGGCCTGCGCGATTGCCGGCCGATAGCTCGGCATGGCCGACGGTGGATGTGTACATTCCCACGTTCAATGAGCCGCTGCAGGTCGTGCGGCAGTCGGTGCTGGCCGCCACGCTGCTCGACTGGCCGGCCGACAAGCTGCGCGTGTATGTGCTGGACGACGGCCGTCGTGACGAATTCCGGCAATTCTGCGAGCAGGCTGGCGTGGATTATCTGACCCGGCCGGACAACGCGCATGCCAAAGCAGGCAATCTCAACGCGGCACTCTCCAGGACGAGCGGCGAGTACATCGCAGTGTTCGACTGCGATCACGTCACCACGCGCTCGTTCCTGCAGGTCTGCATGGGTTGGTTCCTGAAAGATCCGAAGATGGCCATGGTGCAGACGCCGCACGTCTTCTACTCGCCCGATCCGTTCGAGCGCAACCTCGAAACCTTCCGCAAGGTGCCCAACGAGGGTGACCTGTTTCACGGCGTGCTGCAAAACGGCAACGACTTGTGGAATGCCGCTTTTTTCTGCGGTTCCTGCGCGGTGCTGCGGCGTTCGGCGCTGGAGGATGTAGGCGGCGTGGCGACGGAAAGTGTCACGGAAGATGCGCTCACCGCGCTCAAGATGAGCACGAGGGGCTACAACACGGCCTATCTCGCCATCCCTCAGGCAGCGGGTCTCGCCACCGAGAGTCTGGGGCGTCACGTCGGTCAGCGCATACGCTGGGCACGAGGCATGGCGGAAATATTCCGTCGCTTCAACCCGCTGTTGATCGCAGGGCTAACACTGCCACAGCGTCTGTGTTACCTGAGCGCGATGATGCACTTTTTCTTCGGCTTGCCGCGCATCGTGTTTCTGATCACACCGATGGCGTATCTGTTCTTTGGCGCGCACGTCTTTCATGCTTCCGCGCTGATGGTGCTGGCCTATGTCGTGCCGCACCTCGTCATTTCGAGCCTCGGCGCCTCGCGCATTCAAGGGCGTTTCCGACATTCGTTCTGGAGCGAAGTCTACGAAACGGTACTGGCCTGGTACGTGATTCTGCCCGCGTTGCAAGCCGTACTCTTTCCAGGCAGCAAAGGCTTCAACGTGACGTCCAAGGGCGGGGTGATCCGTCAGTCCTTCCTCGACTGGGCGATGGCCCGGCCCTACATCGTTCTGCTGCTCATCAATCTGACCGGATTCATGGTGGGTGTCGCAGGTCTGATCCGCAGTCCGGGCTGGCCCGAAGCGACGAGCATTCTGTTCAACCTGGTATGGGTAACCTACAACATCATGAACCTCAGCGCGGCCGCGGGCGTAGCGAGCGAATCGAGACAGTTGCGTCTCGCTCCGCGGGTCCAGATCGAACTGCCGGCCGCCGTGATTCACGCCGACGGAACTCGCATCGACTGTCAGACCAGCGACTATTCGCACGGTGGTCTGGGGCTGGTGCTGCCTGAGGGCGCACCGTTGCCGGAGCACGGCGATCGCATCACGGTGGCGGTGTTGCGCGACGACTACGAGGACGTTTTCCCGGCCGAAGTGCAGGTGTGCCGCGGACGCACCATCGGCGTGAGTTTTCCGACCCTGACGATCGCTCAGGAGCGCGCCTGGATAGGGGCGACGTTTTCGCGCGCCGACAGCTGGATCGCCTCATGGGGCAGCTATCGTCCCGACAGGCCGCTGCGAAGCCTGTTCGAGGTGCTCGGCATCGGCATGCGCGGCTTCGGGGAGTTGTTCCGGCATCTGTTCCTGGGTGGGCGTGAGCGCCTTGGCCGTTCGTCCGCAGACCCGGCAAGCGACTTGGGAACAAAGCAATCGTGAGTGTCGGCTACCTGTCGCTGTTGCGCTCCTTGACGAGCGCGCGCCGGTTGGGCGCGGTGTTGTGTTCGGTCCTGTTGCTCGGAGCGGGCGACGTGCTGGCCGCGTCGGTGCCCGCTGCGTCGGCAGCGTCGTTCGCATCGCGGGCGTCTACGCCGGCGATGCCCGCGTCGGCTGTCCCGGTCGATGCCGTGCGGCAAGGCCCGCACCCGGAACTCAGCGCGGCGGCGCCGGCCGACGCGTATACCTACCGGATTCCGCTGCTGCGGCAAAACGCGGAGCAGGGATTGACCTTGCTCGGCGAGGATGCCTATGCGGGCATGGACTTCGGTTTGCGCCGCGACGAGCGCGTGGTCAGCGCGCGGCTCGTGCTGGACTACAGTTACTCGTCCACATTGCTGCCTACGCTCTCGCATCTCAAGGTGTTGCTCAACAGCGTTGTGGGGGCGACCGTAGCGTTGCCCGAACCGGCACCGCGGACGCCGGCGCATATCAGTGTGGATCTGCCGGTGTCGCTGCTGTCCGGGTTCAACCAGCTCACCCTCGAGCTGATCGCGCATAGCAAGGCGAGCGATCAGGGCAACAATCCGCTGAGTTCCGACCTGTGGCTGAAGCCCGGGCCGGACAGTGCGCTGGAACTGACCGTGGTTCCGGCGACCCTGTCCAGTGACCTGTCGCAACTGCCCGCGCCGTTCCTCGACGTGCGCGATGTGCGCAGGGTGGACCTGCCCGTCGTGCTGCCGCAAGCGCCTCGCGCGCAGCGCCTCGAATCGGCCGGTATCGTGACCTCGTGGCTGGGTGCGCAGGCGGGCTATCGCGGTGCGCACTTCTCCGCAAGCCTGGGTGCGATACCCGCGCATGGACATGCGGTGGTGCTCGCGCTCCCGGGCGAGGTGCCGGGCTTGACCCTGCCTGCGGTGGAAGGGCCGATGCTGGCCATCGTGCCCAACCCCAATGACGCTAACGGCAAGCTGCTGCTGGTCATGGGCCGCAACGACGCGCAGATCCGCGAGGCCGCGACCGCGCTGGTGCTTGGCGCGAAGACGCTGTCGGGCTCTCGGGTCAAGATCGACGCCCCGGTTTCCGTTGTGCCGCGCAAGCCTTATGACGCACCCAACTGGCTGCCGGGTGACCGCCCGGTGCAGTTGGGCGAGATGCTACCGGCGGACCGCTTGACGGTGCAGGGCTTTCGCCCTGGGGCGATCAATGTGGACCTGCGTCTGCCGCCGGGTCTGTTCGGTTTTGACAACAGCGGCGCGGTGCTGAACCTGCATTACCGTTATACGGCCCGTCCGGAGTCAACGCGCTCGGAGCTCGGTGTGCTGGCCGGCAACACGCCCCTGCAGACCTTGCCGCTGACAGGCGACGCGTCGGACGGTTATGCGGTGATACGCGTTCCGACCTATCTGCTGCCGTCGTTGACGACGCTGCAATTCGACTATCGCTACGAGTCCGTGGCGCCGCAAGACCACGTCGAGGATGTGCCCGGCGGCCCGCTCCTGAGCGCCATCGATCCGACTTCGACGATCGACATTTCCCAACTGCCGCGTTACGCAGCCATGCCGGATCTGCGCGCCTTCGCAGACGCAGGCTTTCCGTTCACGCGGATGGCCGATCTGTCCGGGACGGCGGTGATCCTGCCCGCACAGCCGATCGCTGGCGACTATTCCGCTTACCTGACGCTGATGGGCAGCATGGGTCAAACCACGGGTTATCCGGTGCTGGGCGTGACGGTGGGCGATCCAGCACAGGTTGACGCGCTGCGTCGCAAGGACCTGCTCGTGCTGGCGTCGGGCGATAACCAGCCCTTGCTCAAAGCATGGCGTGATGATCTGCCGCGCGGCTTCTTCGCTCCGGTTGCTTCATCGGACCGCTGGATCGCCGCGTGGTGGGAAAAGCTGACGGGTGGGCATGCGCAGGCTGAACGCGAGGCCGCCATCGCCGCACTGTATAGCAGCGACGACCATGACGGCATGTTGGCGGGACTCGAGTCGCCGCTGGCTCGCGGTCGCAGCGCGGTGGTCGTATCGGGCAATACGCCGGACGGTCTCGACGCTGTCGTGGACGTGCTGCAAGCCAACCGCTACCTCATTAGCAAGCGTCCGGACCACAAGATCAGCGGCAGCCTCGTGGTCGTGCATGACGGCACGCTCACCACGCTGAGCAACGATCAAAGCTATTTCATCGGGTCCTTGCCGCCTGGGCTCGCGCTCGAATGGTTCTTCGCGAGCCACATCCTGCTGCTGCTCGTGGCGACGCTCGCCAGCGTCGCGCTCATAGGTTTGCTCGGCGGCGTGTTTCTGCACCGGCGTGCCCTGAATCGATTAGACCTGGATATTCCCCAGACATCGCAACGTGAAGAAGGACGAAGAGGTTCTCATGTTTAGAAGACGGCCTGACATCTCCCGGGCACGCCTTGCGCGTTGCATGACTGCGCAACCAGTATGGCCGGCACTGTTGCTCGGTTGTGTGTTTGTCACATCGACGGTAACCCAGGCCGCGCAACCAGCGGCGGCTGCCGCCGCTGCGCGGCAGGACGCGCCGGCTTCGGCCGGCGGCGCGGCCAACCCGTCCGCGCGGCCGCCAACGGGAGATAGCAACGCGGCGCCGCTGCAGTCCGCGCCGGACGCCGGAGCCGCTACCGCGGCTTCTTCGACGGTGACCTATTCGCTGCAGCAACTCGGCGCGCAATACGCGCTCAACCTGCGCGGCGTCGACGGCAGCAATACGCTGCCGGTCGGCGTGCGCGACGATCGGGTCGTCACAGGTGCGCGACTGAACCTGCGCTATGCCTATTCGCCGGCGCTGCTGCCCGATCTGTCGCACATCAATGTGCTGGTCAACGATCAGGTGGCGGCATCGATCGACGTGCCCAAAAACACCTCCGGCACCAACCTGCAGCGCACTATCACGCTGCCGCCGTATCTGTTCACCGCGAACAGCAAGCTGCGTCTGCAACTGATCGGCCACTACACCAACCAGTGCGAAGACCCGCTGCATTCGAGCCTGTGGGCCAACATCAGCAACGACAGTACGCTGAGCATCGACACCCAGCCGCTGGCGCAGGCCAGCGACCTGGCTCGCCTGCCGCGACCCTTCTTCGACGAGCACGATATTCGCCGGTTGAACCTGCCGTTCGTGTTCGCCGGCAATCCTGATACGGCCGCGCTGGAAGCGGCCGGCGCCGTGTCGTCGTGGTTCGGCGCATTGGCGACCTATCGCGGCGCGCAATTCCCGGTATCGATCTCTACCGTGCCTGCCAGGGGCAACGCGGTCGTCATCGTCGACAGCGCGGCGCAAGCGAGCCTGGCGGGCTCGCCGCTGCAAGGTCCGACTCTCGCCCTCGTGACCAACCCCAACGATCCCAACGGCAAGCTGTTGCTGGTGATGGGCCGTGACGGCAAGGAACTCAAGCAGGCCGCCGACGCGCTGGTCACGGGCAGCCAGACGCTGTCGGGTTCGAGCGCGCTCGTCACGCGGTTCGCCGACCTCGCGCCGCGCAAGCCGTACGATGCGCCGCGCTGGCTGCGCACCGACCGTCCGATGTCGTTGGGCGAACTCGTCGACGCCAAACAATTGCAGGTGTCGGGCTACAGCCCCGATCTGATCCGCATCAATATGCGCGTGCCGCCCGACCTGTTCGGCTGGCACTCGCCCAACGTGCCGATCGACCTGCATTACCGCTATACGCCGCAGCCTTATATGGTCAATTCGTCGCTGCTGTTCAGCGTCAGTGACCAGTTCATGAAGTCGATTCCGCTGCTCTCGCTCGAACGGCTCGAGGGCGGCAGCAAGCTGCGGGATGAAGTTTTGCCCGACAGCAGCCTGCCGCGCCAGGCGAAACTGGAAGTGCCGCTGGAGGCGCTGTTGCAGCCGAATACCCAGTTGCAGTTCCGCTACATGTACGACTACATCAAGCAGGGCGAGTGCCGGGACATCATCATCGACAACGTGCGCGGCGCGGTCGATCCCGAATCGACGATCGATCTGTCGCAGTATCCGCACTACATCGCCATGCCGAACCTGGCCTCGTTCGCCCAGGCGGGCTTCCCGTTCACGCGCATGGCCGACCTGTCCGGAACGGACGTCGTATTGGGCCCCAACGCGGGAACACCCGAATACAGCACGTATCTGGCGGTGATGGGCCGCATGGGCGATTCGACCGGCTATCCGGCGCGCGGCGTCACCGTGCTGCGCGGTCAGCGCATCGACGCGATGCCGTCCGACAAGGATCTGCTCGTGATCGCCTCGGGTGCGGATCAAGCCTCGCTCAAGGACTGGGCGCGGACCATGCCCGCGGCGTATGACCACAGCGCGCAGTTCGCCGTATCGGATCTGCCGGGTCGCGTGCTGGGCTGGTTCCATGCCAACCCGCGCCTCGACGCCGAACCCCGCCGCCTGTCGCTGGCCTGGTCGGGGCCGGGCGTGAGCGCCGTGCTCGCAGGCTTCGAATCGCCGAAGCAACCGGGCCGCAGCGTGGTCATGCTGGCCAGCAATCAGCCCGACGGCCTGAAGGATGCGGTCTCCGCGTTGCTGGATGCGCCGAACTCCGGCAAGCAGCCCATCCAGGGAAGCCTCGTGTCCATCCGCGGCACGGAAGTCGATTCGCTCGTGAGCGAGCATACCTACTACGTCGGGCATCTCGGCATCTGGCGCGGCCTCGACTGGTGGCTGGCTTCATTCGGCCTGTCGCTCGCGTGGGTGCTGAAGGCGCTGGGCATCATCGCGCTCGTGCTGATCGCGGTTGGTCTGTTTTCGTTCTTGCGGCGCCGCCAGGCCCGGCGCGACGCAGAAGCCCGTGAGCGGCTGCGGGCATCGCGGCAGCAACAATCATAAGCAAGGAAAGTCATGTCAGTCAGACGCAGCCGCAACCGGGCCTGGATTCTCGGACTGATGGTCGCATCGGTCGGCCACCCGGGCTGGGCGCAGGATGCTACGTCCAACATGCTGCTGGAACAGGGCCGCTACTGGCAAACGCATGACAAGCCCGATCTGGCCGCGCAGTCCTGGTCGAAACTGCTGCTGAGCGACCCGAAGCAGCCCGAGGCGCTGTATGGGATGGGCACGATCGCCGTCGGCAAGCAGCAGTTCGCGGCGGCGAACGGGTATCTGGCCAGACTTCGTGCGGCCGCGCCGGGCAGCCGCTTCGTGCCGCTGCTCGAGCAGAGCTTGCGCCTCGCGGTCGAACCGGGTAAGTCCACGTTCGCCAAGGCGCGCCAGATGGCGCAAGACGCCGTCAACCAGAAGGATCAGGCCGCGTTGCTGGCGGCCATCGCCGAATATAACAAGGCCTTGGGCGGTAAAGCGCCGCAGGGCAGTGTGGCGCGAGAGTATTACAGCTATCTCGGCTATACGGATGGCGGTGTGGATCAGGCCATCCAGGGCCTCGAGCGCCTGAATGCCGAGACGCCGAACGATCCGAACACCATGTTGCCGCTGGCCCAGCATATGGTGCGCGACGAACAGGATCGCGCGGCGGGTGTCGCCCTTCTGGAAAAGCTTGCCGCTCGTCCGGACATCGGCGGCGAAGCGGCGGAAGTCTGGCGCTCCGTGCTGACCTGGGTCACGCCCACGCCGAAAAACAGATCGTGGTTTGAAGACTATCTGAAGCTGCATCCGGACGACGACGAAATACGCCATCAGATGCTGGCGCCGCATCCGCTCGCACCGGCCGGTCCGGTCGTGGATGCACGACTGACACGCGGTTTCGCCGCGTTCAAGTCAGGCGACATCACCGCGGCCGAGCAGTCCTTTTCCGCTGTGCTGCGTGACAAACCCGACAGCACGGATGCGCTGGGGGGACTGGGCCTCGTGCGCATGCAGCAAGGCGACCTGGCGCAGGCGCAGACGCTGCTGTCGCGGGCGGTGTCGCGTCCGGGCGCGGGCGCGAACTGGGCCAAGGCCCTCAATTCCGCGCGCTACTGGCTGCTGGTGAACCAGGCCGAGGGCGCGCAAAACGTGGGCGACTTCGCCGCCGCGCGAGGCGAACTCGATCAGGCGCTGCGGCTGGATCCAGCCGAGCCGGGCGGGCGCAATGCGTCGGCCCGGTTATATGCGGCGCAGGGCGATCTGACGCGTGCTGAAAAGGGCTACCGCGACGTGCTGGCGACAAGCCCCGATAACCGCGAGGCGGCGAGCGGCCTCATCGATATCCTGGCGCAGACGGGACGCGCCGATGAGGCCCAGAAGTTGATCGACCGCATGTCACCCGAGCAGAAGGCCGGCATCGGCGGGCTCGATCGGCTGCGCGCCGCCGTCGCCGCCGGCCGGGCCGATGCTGCCGCGCAGCGTGGCGATCTGAGCGCGGCCCGGCACATTCTGGAAGACGCCCAGCGCAGCGCGCCCGACAACCCGTGGATTCGCCTGGAGCTGGCGCGCTACGATCTCAAACAGGGTCATGCCGACGAAGCGAAGCAACTCGTCGACGGCCTGCTCGTCACGAACCCGGACAATCCCGACGCGCTCTATGCGAGCGCGCTGCTGGCCATGCAGATGGGCGACTGGATGCGCGCGCAGGACACGATGACGCGCATCTCCACCGCCTCGCGCACGCCGAACATGATTGCGACGGCGCAGCAGATCGATTTTCTGGTGGTCGTGGCGCAAGCCTCGCAAACGGCGCTCGAAGGCAATCTGGAGGATGCGCGCAGTATGCTGGCGCGGCTCGAACCCGCGGCGGGTCAAGACCCGGCCAAGGTGGGCGCGTTGGCGCAGGCGTATGTCGACGCGGGCAACACGCCGCGCGCCATGAGCCTGATGCACGGACTGATGCCTAACGGTCTGAAGGGCAGCGGCCCGGATGTGCAACTGGCTTATCTGGGCCTGTTGCTCAAGACCGGCCAGAATGTCCAGGCCGGGCTCGCGATGCGCGAGTTGCACGGCCAGACGCTGACCGCGGACCAGCGCCGGCAACTGGACGAACTGAACTACCTCTACACCGTGCGACTGGCTGACCAGCAACGTCAGCAAGGTGACCTCGCGCAGGCCTACGACACGCTGGCGCCGATCCTCGCGAAGCGGCCCAACGACAGCCTCGCCACGGCCGCGCTCGCGCGCATGTACGCCGCCGATGACAAGTATGACCAGGCACTGTCGCTTTACCAGAAGGCGCTCGTCAACGACCCCAACAATCCGGGTTTGCAACTGGGCGTCGCGATGGCGGCAGTGCAGGCCGGCAAGAACAGCGTTGCCGATGCGGCATTGAAAGAGGCCGTTGCGAAGGCGCCCAACGATCCCGACGTGCTGGCCGGCGCCGCGCGCATTTACGTCATGCAGGGCAAGACCCGCGAAGCGCAGTCGCTGCTGGAATCCGCCATTGCCGCCAAGGAAAAGCGGCTCGGCGTGCAGGCGCAAGACGTCCACGTGGCGGGCAATCCCTTCGTCCACGACGACGACGCTCATCGTCGTCAGGTCCGCCACCGTCGCCTGCCCGCTGCCGAAACGTTCGCCCCGCAACCCGCGGCGCCGGATAGCGTGCTGGCGAACCAGAAGCCTGGTTTCGGGCCCGCTGCTGCTCCGGCTGCTCCGGCTGCTCCGGCTGCTACCGCGGCGAGCGCGACTGCCTCGACCGTGACATCCACGGCTGCGCGCGAGCGCTCGTCCTCTGGTCCATCCGCTCTGCCAACCGTGGCGGGCACGCCGGTCGGCGGCCTGGCGCCGCAAGACACGGTCGCGGTGAGCGAGCCTCAGGACGGTTCGCCGTCGCTCGAGGAAATGCGTAATGAACTCAGCGACCTCCGTGCGCAGCGTTCACCGGAAGTCAGGGGTGGGCTGTTCGTCTCGTCGAACAACGCAGCACCCGGTACGGGTCAGTTGACGAGCGTGCAGCAAGCTCTGGAAGGGGTGCTGCCGGTCGACAACGGCAAGCTTTCCATTCGCGTGACGCCGGTTGAACTCGAGGGCGGCACGTTGGGTACCGACGTCTACAGCGCCAGTCAGTTCGGCGGCGGCCCGGCCGCCACCCGGGCGCAGCAGGCCGGCAAGGTCGCCGCACCGGGCAAACAGACCGCCTACGGCGTCGGTCTGGGTCTCGGCTACGAGACCGGGAACTGGGTGGCCGACATCGGCACCACGCCTTTGGGTTTCAAGTACACCAATGTCGTTGGCGGCGTGATGTTCAGGAACTCCATCGATGCCGGGCAGGGCAGTTGGTTCAACGTGGGCGTGTCGCGCCGCGCCGTGACGGACAGCATCACGTCTTTTGCTGGCTCGACCGATTCGCGATCCGGCTTGAGCTGGGGTGGCGTGACTGCCACCGGCGTGCATGGTGCGATCGGCCTCGACAATCAGGACTACGGCGTCTACGGCTACGGTTCCGCGAAATATCTGGACGGTCATAACGTCCAGTCCAACGTCGGTGCCGAGGTCGGCGCCGGGACGTACTGGTACCTGCTGCGCACGGAAAACAGCATGCTGAGCGCGGGCGTGAACCTGAGCGGCATGATCTACGACCACAACGCGAACAACTTCACCTACGGCAACGGCGGCTACTTCAGCCCGCAGCGGTTTTATGCGTTCAACCTGCCGCTCACGTGGGCGCAGCGTTCGGAGCGCTGGACCTACAAGCTGCAAGGGGCCGTCGGTGTGCAGTACTACCACCAGGCCGGCTCGCCGTATTTCCCGACCGACAGCGGGTTGCAGGCCGCAGCAGTCTCAGCGGCTTCGATGATTGGCCTCGCCGACGGCGCGATCCATCCCGACCAGTCCTCGACCGGCTTCGGCTACAACCTGCTGGCTACGGCCGAATACCGTTTCACCAATCATCTGACTGGCGGAGCCTCGGTGGGCGCCAACAACTCGTCCAGCTACCGGCAGTGGGCGGCGGGCCTGTATCTGCGCTATACCCTTGCGCCACAGACGAAGGCGCTGGATATGCCGGTCATCCCTTACCAGTCGCATTACAGCGATCAGTAGCCCGCCATACTGATCGATCGGACATTGTTTATTTTTCAGGAGTCGAAGAGTCATGCTTGCTTCCGTACTTGCTGGTCTCAGCATTCTCATAGTCGGCGATAGCCATCTGAGCGAACCCGGTTATCTCATCGATACGTTGCAGGATCAGTTGATCGCCGCTGGCGCGCAGGTGCATACCTACAGCGTCTGCGGCAGTATTCCTGGCGATTGGGTGAAGTCCGTGCCCGGCACATGCGGTGGCGCCGAGCGTAACGGCAAGGCGTCCCTGGTCATCGACCACAACGCGAAGACCCAACCCGTCGATCAATTGATCGCCGCGAACAAGGCCAAGCTCGTCATCATCGTCCAGGGCGACACGGTCGGCGGATACGGCAAGGACGATTTCCCGAAGGCCTGGGCCTGGCAGCAGGTCACGGCGCTGACGCAAGACCTGGCCGCCAACAAGACGGCTTGCGTCTGGGTAGGGCCGGTCTGGGGCACCGAGGGCGGCAAGTATCAGAAGAGCTTCGCCCGTGTGAAGCAGCTGTCGTCTTTCCTCGCCGCCAATGTCGCGCCGTGTCAGTACATCGACTCGCTCACGTTTTCCAGGCCGGGCGAATGGGCGACGGTGGATGGTCAGCATTTGACGACGACCGGCTATAAGTACTGGGGCACGGACATCATGAAGGCACTGGTCAAGCTGCCTGTCGTTCCGCAGAAATGACGCGCCGGGCTTCGAGCTGCGCCTGCCCAGGTTTCCCGTTCGAGAAAAGAATGAAAAATTTCCTCTCCTCCCTGTTGTTGTCCAGCTTCGCTCTGTCCGGTCTCGGTTTGTCCGTGCAGCCGGCCATGGCCGCAGAAATTCCGCTATACCCGACCGGTCCCGCGGAGGACTCGTCGTTCGTGCGTTTTGTCGATGGCGGTTCGGGTCCGGTCGACGTGAGCGCGGCGGGGTCGAAAGCGCGTCTGACGCTCGACGCCGCGAACCCGGCCACTCACTTCCTTCCGATCGCCGCCGGCAAACCGGTGGCCGGCACACTGAGAGCCGGTAGCGCGCACCAGGACGTATCGGCGACGGTGCAGCCTGGCGAGTTCGTCAGCATCGTTGCGCTCGATGGCGCGGATAAAGCGAGTGGCCTGCATACGGTGACGGTCCGCGAAAAACCCGACGACTTCAATGCGCTCAAAGCTTCGGTGGCTTTCTACAACCTCGACGCTGGCTGCGCGACACCCACGCTGAAAGTGCCGGGTCGCGACATCGTGCTGCTCGACGGCGTGGCTGTGGGACAAGCCAGGCGGCGCCAGGTCAACCCGGTCGCCCTCTCGGTGCAGCTGGTCTGCGGCGGCCAGCCTGTGGGGCAGCCGCTCAGCCTGGGTACGCTCGCGGCGGGGCAGCGTTATACGGTGTTGCTCGTGCCGGGCGGGGCGCATTCGCGCATCTTCATGGCGAACGACGCGGTGAGCCACTGATCGCATTTGCGCCTCCTCCTTGAAAGCGACGCCGCTCATCGCCGATTTCCGGCTGTTCCCCGTTTTTCATCTGGTTACGACGGGCAGAGCGGGGTTCGGCGTGTTTCGCGATGGCGCGTCGGTCCAGATATCTTTTTCGATTGAGAACGATGCATGGTTTTCGCGTCCCTCGAATTCCTGACGCTGTTTCTGCCGGCCTTTCTGGCGATCTACGTCGCGTTGCCCGCGCGTTGGCGCAATGGCGTGCTGCTGTTTTGCAGCTGGCTTTTCTATGGCTGGTGGAGCCCGGTCTTTCTGCTGCTGTTCATCGCGCTGACCTTCTGGGGCTGGTTCGGCGGCATGGTCATAGACAGGGCGCCGAGCCAGCGTGCACGCGGTGGCTGGCTGGCCGTGTTCATCGTCGTCAACGTCCTGATATTGGGCTGGTACAAGTACGCCAACATCGTGGTCGATAGTCTCGACAGTGTGCTGGGGGCAGGCCATGCAGGGTCCATCCCCTGGCGACACGTCGTGCTGCCCATCGGGCTTTCGTTCATCGTGCTGCAATCCATCTCCTATCTGATCGACGTGCAGCGCGGCACGGTGGCGGCCGATCGCAGCATGATCCGTTACGGCGCCTATCAGGGGATGTTCGTGCATCTGATCGCGGGGCCGATCATTCGCTATGCGTGGGTGAGGCGCGAGCTGGTGTCGCGCGAGGTCGACTGGGACGGTTTTGCAGCCGGCGCAAGGCGGCTCATGGTGGGCATGAGCATGAAGGTGCTGGTGGCCGACACACTCTCGCCGCTGGTCGACGCGATCTTCTCGTTGCACGCGCCCACGCTGGCCGACGCCTGGCTGGGCTGCGGTTTCTACACGCTGCAGTTGTTCTTCGATTTCGCGGGCTACAGCGCCATGGCCATCGGGTTGGGGCAGATGCTGGGCTTTCGCTTTCCCGAGAACTTCAACCATCCGTACCTTGCCAGCAGCATTCAGGATTTCTGGCGCCGTTGGCACCTGTCGTTGTCGAGCTGGATACGCGATTACCTGTACATCCCGCTAGGCGGCAACCGCCGCGGTGAGTGGCAAGCCTGCCGCAATCTGTTGCTGACCATGGCGATCGCCGGCCTGTGGCACGGCGGCGATAGCTGGAACTTCCTGCTGTGGGGCCTCGTTCATGGCATCGCCCTGATGGTCGCGCGCCTCTGGCGCCGGTTCGATATGCTGACCATGCCGTCCTGGTTATCGCACGTGCTGACGCTGGTTTTCGTCATGCTCGCGTGGACACTGTTTCGCGCGGCGGGTTTCCCTGCCGCGCTCGCCATGTATCGCGGCCAGTTCGGTTTGAATGGCATCGGCTTGAGCGACGCGACGCTCGTGCTGCTGCGGCCCGTGCACGCTCTGGCTGCCGGGTTGGGCATCGTGTGCGTGCTGCTGCCGCTCTCGCAACAGCGTTGGGATAGCCTTCCCGACACGGCGCTGCGGCAGGTATGGCAGGCGGGGTGGCCGCTAGCGGGTTTTCTGTTGTCGTTCGGTCTGATCGTCGCGCGCGGCGCGGTGCCTTTCCTCTACTTCCAGTTCTGACGCCATGGAAGATCCCAAGCCGCTACCTCAATTACCCGCCTCGCGCGCCAGCAAGATCGCTGCCGTCATCCTGATGGTCTTCCTGTTCGCGGGCCTGCTTTCCAATCTCAGGTTCGCGTCGACGACCGAATCGGTGTTGCCTCATGCCGTGACCCGGGCCGGCATTCTGGACGGTGCGGTATCGAAAGAACTCGCCAATCGCATGGCCGATACGCCGATCGCCGCCGACGCGGCGCGCGCGCAGCGTGCGCTGGGTTGGCTGACGCTGCACGATCTGGGGCCGCGCGTGCGGCAGGGCTGCCCGGGCTGGTTGTTCCTGCGCGACGAACTCAGCGTGTATGCCGATAGCGACAGTCATCTCGCCACGCGCGCGGACACGGTGGCCGCCGTGCAGCGCGAGCTGGCGAGGCACGGTATCGCGTTGCTGGTCGTCGTGGTGCCCGACAAGTCGCGTATCGAGCCGCAGCATCTGTGCAGTCTGTATCGTCCGGTTTCGTTGGGTGCGCGTCTCGCTGAGTGGACCTCGCGTCTGACCGCTGACGGCGTGCAGGTGCTGGATCTAAGTGCGGCGCTGCGTGGCGCGCCGGGCGGCGCTTTTTTTCGGACTGACACGCACTGGACCGAGGACGGCGCGGGTGCCGCGGCGCAGGCCGTGGCGCAGCGCATCCGTGCGATGGGGGTCCCGCTGGGTTCGAGTAAGCCCGACTATCGCGTCACAGACAAGCCTCCCGGCCGGCGGCCCGGTGATCTTGTGCGTCTGGCCGGCCTGGATGATTTGCCGCCGTCCTGGCAGCCGAGGCCTGAGATTGCGGCCAGCCGTGACTACATTCCTCAGGCTCAGGCGGCCGCGTCAGCCGACGATCTGTTCGGCGATGCCGATCTGCCTGGCATCGCCGTGATCGGCACTTCTTATTCGACGACGTCCGATTTCGTGCCTCAGCTCGCTTTGGCACTCGGAACAGGCGTGGGTAATTTCGCACGCGAGGGCGGCAAGTTCGGCGGCTCGGCGCGCGCCTATTTCGCGAGTCCGGCTTATGCTCAGACACCGCCCAGGCTCGTCGTTTGGGAATTGGACGAACGGGATCTGCAGTCGCCGCTCGAAGCGGAAGATACGGTCGTCGTGCCGAAATCCAGCGCCATAGACTCACGGACTCCGCATGTCGAAGCCAGCACACTTTAACTGCCATAGCTTGATGGCGATGATGCTAGGGGCGGGCGCGCTGCTATACGCCGATCTGCCTATGGCTGCGCCGCTGCCGGTGATCATTACGGTGGATGCCGCGGCCAACCGGCATCCAATCAGCCCGCTCATCTATGGCTTGAACTTCGGGACGGCGGAAATCCTGCGGGATCTGCGCGTGCCGATCAACCGCTCGGGCGGCAACACCGCTTCGGCTTACAACTGGCGGGTCGACGCTCACAACACGGGCCAGGACTGGTTTTTCGAAAGCCTGCCGACCGATCCAAAAGACATCTACCAATATAACGACCGTTTCGCGGCGCTTACCCGTGACGGACACGCTTCCCCGATGCTGACCATCCCGATGATCGGCAGGGTAGCGCGACTCGATAAGGACGGTAAGCCGCTCGTCAGTTTTTCGGTCAGCAAGTACGGCAAGCAGCAGAGTGTCGACGCTCACGGTTTGTCTGACGCGGGCAACGGCATCGCACCCGACGGCACCCCTATCAGGAACGACCCGGACGATGCTTCGTTGCTGGACGATCCGCAGAGCCAGCAGGAGCGCGTCAGGCAACTCACGCGTGGATCCGGTAGTGCCGGCTCGGACGGTGTGCATTACTACCTGATGGACAATGAGCCGAGTCTGTGGCAAATCAACCATCGCGACATGCATCCCATCGGCGCTCATGCCAGCGAGGTAGCGAACAAGGTGATCGCCTATTCGCACGCCGTGAAGGCGGCAGACCCGGGCGCGCGGGTCGTGGCACCGGAAGAGTGGGGTTGGACCGGGTATCGCTTTAGCGGCTTCGATCAGCAGTACTTCGCCGCGCACGGTCAGGGCAATCCGCCGGACAGGGAAAACGAAACGCGAGGCATGGACTACGTCCCATGGCTGCTCACGCAATGGAAGCAGGCCGGCCGCCCTGTCGACGTTTTCAGCCTGCACTTTTACCCGCAGGGCGGAGAATTCAAGGAAAACCAGAATGCGGCCACGGCTGAAACGCCTGCCATTGAACTCGCCCGTAACCGCTCCACGCGCGACCTGTGGGATACGAGCTACAAGGATCCGACCTGGATCAATAGCGTGGTGGCCTTGATTCCATTGATGCGGCGGTGGGTCGACAGCTATTACTACGCTGGTACGCCGATCGCGCTGACGGAATACAGTTGGGGCGGCGATACGACCATGAACGGCGCCACGGCCCAGGCCGACGTGCTGGGCATCTTTGGCCGGGAAGGGTTGGACATTGCCACGCGCTGGGGCACATTGAATCGGGACATGCCGGTCTACAAGGCGATCAAGCTCTATCGCAACTACGATGGCCAGGGCTCGGGCTTTGGCACCACCAGCATCGCCGACACGCAGCCCGACCCGGATCGGGTCTCGTCTTTTGCCGCCGTGCGTGATCACGACCGCGTCATGACCATCGTGGTGATCAACAAGCAGCTTGATCAACCGGCTGACGCCACAATTGCGATCAACAACTTTGATGTGACTCAAGGCAAAGCCCAGACCTGGCAACTCATGGACAATGCCATATCCCGTCTGCACGACACCGACTATGCGAGCGGCCAATTGCACCTTACTCTGCCGCCGAAAACCGTAACCTTGCTGGTTTTGCACGGCGCGGGCCGGCAATGACTCCGTTGCTCGCATGCTGGTGCGGGTCAATTCCGGCCCGGTGGATGCCGGCCTTGAGCCGCTCGATCTGATCGTGTATCGCGCGAGCCATGCGGGTACGTCGCGCCAATCGCCGTCGCGACTCGCAGGTTAAGACCGATCGTACGGGGCAACGCTGTGCGCCCGAACCATTTGATTGAGTAATGCATCTGCGCAATCGTGGAAAAGCGGGCGCGAATTCTGCGTGTTCGGCAAACGCTCAATGATCGTCCGCGACGCGGCACGCGTGATCGAGCAGCCCTTCGGCCGTGCCGCTGCCGCCTTCGATGTCGATACCGCTGTTGACGATCAGCCAGCCATCCCGAGCCGCGGACGGTCCCGCACCGGTAACCAGGATGGTTTGGGTGGCCATCGTCGCCGGATCAGGATTGTCGCGGGCGACGATCCGGAACGGGTTGTCGGCGCCGCTCAGCGAGTTCACCCGCATGATCCTGTAGCGCTCGCCATCGAGCGTCTCCCAACGCCACTCGCCAGGCGTGTCGTGAGCGTGATCGGCGAGCGCGGCGCTGACTTCACGCCGCATGCAATCGATGTGGATATGCAGCTGGTTTTGCGAGCGACGAGATTCGGAGTTGATTTCGAGGCCGAGCAGATCGTCGGGCAACTCGCGTTTGACCGCTTGCTGCACGTAATGACGCGAATCCCACGCGTCACGCCAGTAGTCCTTCGCATCGGGCGCGAGGATCAGCGGACTTTCGATGCCGGTGATGCGATCGGTCGGCATCAGCAGAAACTGCGAGGGGCCGAGAATGTCCTTCAGGACGACGTAGCGTTTGTCGAGATCGACGACCGTGCATTGACCCGGTGTGCCCGTGGCCTGCTGCGACGGCACGCAGCGGATGTCGACGATCTTCCACAGCGCGTTGGAATCGACCGTCGCGAGGCGCGCGCAGGCGCTGGCGGCGAAAGCGACCGCGAGCACGGCGCTCAAGTGAACGACGCGGCGTACGAGGCCGCGAAATGAGAGGGCGGTGGCGGGGGTCGTCATCGTCGCTTAAGAGGAGGTTCGGGCGGGCAAAGCGTCGGAATGCGGGCTGCAACGCGCAGGCATTAAAGCACAAACCTGATGGCGCGCACGTGAAACACGGGCTTCAAAGCACCGGCGCGGGCAACGTTCCCAGTACCTGTTCGAACGCGATACCGATGGCCAGCAGGCGCCTGTCCGAGCCGAGCGGTCCATCGAGTTCGAGGCCGACCGGCAGCCCGCTCGCGCTGATACCCGCCGGCAGCGACAGCCCCGGAATGCCGGATGTGCTGGCCGGGTCGGTATTACGCAGGAACGCTTCCATCGTATCGATTGGTGGACCGCCGTCGATCGTGACCGTCGACGAGCCGTTCAGATCGTCGATCGGTACCGCGACGAGCCGCGTCGTCGGAAACAGCAACGCGTCGAGACCGGCATTCGCGAACGTCGCGGCGACGTAGTTCCGCAGCCGCGGTCGCCAGTAGTTGAGCGCCGCCGAGTAGTGCGAGCCGAGCACGTCGGCGAGCACGTCGTCGTAGATCGCGCGCACATCCGGGCTCGCGATGCGCACGGCCAGTGCGGCGACGGTTTGCACCGGCGCCCGATTCGCGACCAACCACGCGAGCACGTCGTCGCGCGCTTCGTGAATGGCGAGCGGACCGCCGACCATCCCGTTCAGATACTCCAACTCATGCATCGCGACCGGCACGAACGTGACGCCCGCCGCTTCGAGCTTTTGCAGTGCGGCGCGCGCGACGTCCTCGACCTGTCGCTCGAGAGCATCCCACAGCGGCGCGGGCAAGCCGATGCGCAAGCCGTCGAGCGCAATCGCAGGCAACGCGCCGTCGCCGGTGATCACGCCGTCGAGCAGCGCCAGGTCGGCGACGCTGCGTGCCATCGGCCCGACGGTATCGCGCGTATGGCTGATCGGCACCACCGCGTTGGGGTCGTGATAGCGCCGCTCGGCACCGCCATTGCCGACCGATGGACGCAAGCCTGCGGTGCCGGTCAGCGCGGCCGGGATGCGGGTCGAGCCGCCGGTGTCGGTGCCGAGTCCGGCGGGCGCGATGCGCGCGGCGATCGCCACGGCGGTGCCACCCGACGAGCCGCCCGGTATCAGCGACGGATCGTACGGATTGCGCACCGGCCCCGCGTGCGCGGACAGGTTGGTACTCGTGATGCCGAACGCGAGTTCGTGCATGTTGGCCTTGCCGAGCACGATCGCGCCCGCGTCGACGAGGCGTTGCACAGATGGGGCGTTGGTGTTCGGCACGAAGCCCGCGAGCGCGGGCGTGCCGGCCGTCGTCGGTAGACCTGCGGTGTTGATGTTGTCCTTGACGACGATCGGCAAACCGGCGAGCGGCAGACGTGCCCGCTCAGCCGGCGGCAATGCGTCGATGCGCTGCGCCGCCGCGAGCGCGCCGTGGAAGTCAAGCGTGGTGAGCGCATTCAGGTGCGTGAGCGCGGCGGCGCGCGCAAGCAGGGTGGCGACGTAGTCGGCGGCTTTGAGGCGGCCCGATTGCAGCGCCTCGACCGCTTGTGTCGCGCTGAGCGCGAGCTGTGCGTCGACGGTCCATGTCATGACCGGCGTCTCCGTATCGATGGGTGCGTCGCGGGCGGCGCGAGTTTCGACTGCATCCGTCGAAGTAGCGGACAGCTCACGCGGGCAGACAGCGAACGCAAGGGTTCAGCTATTCTGGCACATCCGCCTGAAACCCGATGCCGGGCGATGCGCAACGCGTGTCGCGCTCGCTGTCATCGATATCGATGCGCTCCGGGATCGCCTTATTGGTGATTATCGATCCACATACGGCCCCAGTCCGACGCGTAGGCGAGTGCATGCTCTTCGTCGAAGAAGTAGTCGAGCGCGTCGAACGAATAAGCCTTGCGCGTATTCTCGTCGCGCTGCTCGATCGTCAGATTGGCGGCGAATAATCCGTTGGGGAGCGGTTGCGTTGCCGCTTCGACCTCGTAGCCCTTGTAGCGGATGTGTGAGTTCATGATCTTGACTTGTCTGTGTGCCCGCGAATGTCGTGCGGAATACCAATGCGTGTGGCGCGGCCCTGTCGTTGCCATAGGTGAGTGAAGCGGCGGGCAGGTCAAGCGTAGGGCGCGCTGCGCAGCGGTTGAACCAATCTTTCGTCGAAAGCAAATCAGCGCGGGGCCGGAGTGGTAATCAGAAGCCCGGATTGGATCGAAGTCGCTGTGTCCGGTGACTCTATTCGCGTGGAGGCACGGTGTCTGTTATGTGGCGCACGGTCGCTCGGCGCAAAGCGTGGCGCCGCGCGCGATTGCGGCGGCGTCACGGTGCCCGGGGAGTATTCAGACCGCGTGCAGGACGCGCGCGGGACGACCGTCAGCGGCGATGGAGGTGGCGGGGCTCGGTGCGCAGGCCAGGCTCGCAGTCGCATGGCTCGACGCGGCGGGCGCTTTGCAATGCACGTGAGCGCGCGGCCGATAAGCAGATGGCGAACCGTTGGTTGGGCGCGTGCGGGTCTGACGACAAGATGGGCTCGTCTCTCCTCCATGACATCTCCTTAGACATGGGACTCGGTCTCGCTACGCAAGTGGTGGGGCCTTTTTTTCGTGGGCCGTTGGAGGACGATCTGCCGCCGTGCCATCGCGGCAATGCCGGCATGCGCGTGCTTGCGTGGAGGCCGGGTCACGATGACGCCGCTTTTAGCATGCTACGATGCCCGCAGTGATTTTTCGCGAGATCGAGTCCAGCATGGCAACCCTGTATGAGACGCTCGGCGTGCCCGCGCACGCCACCGACGACGAAATCAAGCGGGCCTACCGTAAAGCCGCGATGAAGTGGCATCCGGACCGCAACCACGGTGACGAGGACGTGGCGCGCGCGGCGTTCCAGGAAATCAAGGACGCGTACGCGATCCTGTCCGATGCCGAGCAGCGCAACGTCTACGACGCGGTCTACACCGAGCAGATGCGCGAGTGGGAGGCGCAGCACACGCGTCGGCAACGCGCGCAGGCGAAGCGCGAGGCAGCGGCGCGCGCGGCCGACGAAGCCGCGTATGCCGAGATGGTGTCGATCGCGATCCGCTTCGCCGACCAGGGCCACAATCGCGACGTGCTGTTCGGCGTATTGCTCGGGCGGCAATGCGAACCGCAGCGCGCCGCGCAGATCGCCGACAGCGTCGCGGCGTTGCAGGCCGCGCGCCGCGACGAGGCGGACGCCGCGCAACACGCCCAGCGCGCGGGAAAGACCGCGAAGAGCGCGCAAGCGGCGCAAGCCGAGGCGTCCGAGCCCGAACTGGCGGACCGCGCGCAAGACACCGGCGCGGCCTCGCAAACCGCCCCTCACGACACGCAGCCTTCCAGACGCGAGAACCATGCGAAGCGCGACGAAACCGTCAGCGACATGCATCCGGCCGGCGCGCTCGGCAACCTGTGGTTTCAGTTCCTCAACAGCCTGAAGTTCTGACCCGCCGCCGACGGCGACCGGGCCAAGCCCATCGTGCCGGACCGGCGGGCCGGCGGCAGCGTCGGTTGATCTGGCAAATATTGACAGGGTGCTGAAACAGCGGGCCGGACACTGGTACACTGCCCATCGTTCGCAAAGTTGTGCTCTGTGCCCGTGAGTCGAGATACCTGGTGCGAATCCCGAGGCGCAAATAATAAAGATGCCGTAGTGTCACGGGGGCGCAAGACTGGAGCGGCACAATTCCGCCCAGAGGCCAATAAAAAAACATCGGTACGGGGTAAGCGTGTCCAGAAAATATAAGGTGTTGTTTCTCTGCCGCGATAATTCGATCCGCAGCATCATTGCCGAAGCTTTACTGCGCGAACTGGCGGGGCACCGGTTCGACGCGTTCAGCGCGGGCCCTGAACCGGCCGCGCGCCTTCATCCACTCGCGGTCGCGCAATTGCGGCCCGGCATTTCCGGGCGCGCGGTGCTGAGCCCTAAAAGCTGGCTCGAATTCACCGGCGAATGGGCGCCGCGCATGGATATCGTGATCGCGCTCGACGAATTCGTCGGCGGACTGCACGCGCCGGTGTTTCCCGGCGCATCGGCGTTCGTCTATTGGACTATTACCGATCCGCTCGCGGGCGGCCACGGGTCCGCTGACGAGCAGGCCCGTCTTTTCGACAAGACCTTCTGGCAGATCGTCCGGCAGGTCAGCGCGCTTATCGAACTGCCGCAATATGCGCAGCCTGCCTCGAATCACGCGAATCTCGTCGATGCGGCGAATGCCGTCAATGCGGGGAATACGGTGAATGCCGTAAACGTGGCAAGCGGTGGCGCAAAACCGGTGCGTGGCACGGCGGTTCGTTTCGAAGCCGCAGCCATTGTGCCCGCGCCTTCGAGCGCGGCGGCCTGCACCTAGCGGTTATTCGGGCGCCCGAGCCGCGTGCCGGCGAACGGGTCATTCGACCAGTCCACCTGTTTTTTCGGTTGGGGCGCGGGCGCCGGTTTTGCGGCCAATTCGAAATGCTCAATGCTCTGGCCGGCACTAATAGCCTGCTTCAACCATTGCGGCATTTCGCCATTGCCGTCCCAGCTGTCTCCGGTCGCATTGCGATAGCGCTCAGCCTTTTTGGCCAATGACTCGGTCGCCAGCGCTGCGGCAAGGTCTTCTGGTCTGATACCAAACTCTTCCATACGATGGCGGAGATACGCAATCATGCTATCTCGCTTCCTTTCGTCCATAGGATATTCGTCCTTCTAAAACGTGCAGCGTGCTGTCGAAGACAGATTGCGGGGAAAAAGCTGCGAAGCATCGAGCCCGACTGAATGGGGCCGGCCCGCGGTGGGGTTGTCGATTGACGGAAATGCCATGTGCCGGGTTAAAAACGTTGCTCCCTGAATTGCAATACGGCCTCGGACAAAGACGGCCGCTGGAACAACCGACCCTCGAACCGAGAGTCTCGATCAGCAAATATTTCAGCATGTCGCAACGCGACGAACGAGGCCGGTAAGCCTGACGTTCGCTATGAAAAACTCTGTGTCTCGATGCAATGATTGCGAATGGATGGAGTCATTCCACGCTGTCCGTCTTTCACCGGACTTTCGTCGATGTGCGGGTTCGCTTTTTGTGCGTTGTAGCAACATGATAGCGCAATGCGCGAGCAAAGCACGCTTAGTTCACGTTGAATTTGTCGGTGAACGCGGTTTATCGAACGGTGTGGACGATTGGCGACACTGCTGGAAGCTCCTGGGATTGAATTCCGGGGTGCGCGAACTATAAAAGAAGGACGACAAGCTGCGAATGCAGACTTACAGCCGCCTTGTGCGCGCCGATTCCGCCGACGCTCGGGAACGCGTCGAGTATCGGTTGCAAGCGCGGTAATTCTTCATCTGTTTAGTTCGGTGACCCGTCGCAGCAGTAGCGCATTGGCATCGACCCGTTCCTCGGCCCCGATTGGGCAGGTTGGCTGTTCGCGGATCAATTCTTGTGGAGGACGAACACTGCTGCGCCGGATTCGAGGAGTCCGGAAATGAGAGTACGTATATTGATGATTGCCGCGACCGCCGTTCTGTTTCTCGCGCCGAGAACGGCCATCGCGGAGGAGTTGAGCGGCCAGGCGGACCACGCCGTGTCGGGTCGCGCGATGATGGAGCACGATGCGGACGAATCGGCGCAGGCGACGACCGACATGTCGTTCGGTCAGAACTGGGACCCGCGTGAGCAGGGCATACGCAACGCGTCGTATGGTGGTGTTCCGGCGGGCGAGTCGCAAGCGGGAGGCCGGCGCAGCCAGTCATGCTCGTTCAGCACGGAGTGCAAGACTTATTTCGGTCAATGACCAGAGTTCGCGAGCGGCAGCGGGGCGCCAGGAACGACCCCGGATCGCGAGGCAACGAACAGGTGCCGAGCGCTGCCGCCGCCGCCTTTCACGCGCTTGATCGCAAGCGCATGCCGTTTCACGCGAATGCCAATTCCCGCTGGGCATCAGCGCAGCGCTCGCCGAGGCGAGCGACGATATCGTCGACGCCGCGCGCCGCGTCGTTTTCCGCCGCTTCGTAGTAACCGCGGAACTCCTCGAGCAGAGCGCGCCATGACCCATGCCAGCGCGTTTCTCTTAGACAGGCGCCGGACGAATCGGCAATACGCAACACGCCGTTGTCCGGATAGAACGTCAGCGTGACGAGGAGGCCGTCGATGACGCAGGCGGCGGTGCAGGGGCGAGTCGTGACCATGTGTGGTGTCCTTTCGATAAACCAATGTGTGTGCGTTAGACGGTGACGCGAGCTTTAGCAAACGCTGTGCCTGTGATGCCCACGTGACCGTGGCCATCGGCTCAGGCGTCCTTTTTCGTTGCCTTGACGGCAAAATTCGCTCGATCAATAACCCGTGTTCGCAGTATTCCAATGATTGACGACAATTTTTTGTATTCGTCGCGCAGCGATGCGTAATCGCTTCAGTATCATCCATTAGGGTTTGTGCGGAGTCGTTCGGCGATTGCCAATCTGCCGCGCGCCCACCGCTTTTCAATGCATATCGAATGCGCCGATTCGACTGTTGTCAGGCAACCGGACAGAGTCAGAGCGAGGACGGCGTCGCCGGGCATCTGAGCTCAGCGAATTGCAGCGATCATATTTTTATGGCAAATGAATCGCCCACCGTCATAAAAGATTTGACGCGGCAAACCCGATTAATCGGGAATGGCGATGCGCAGCCACTTTTCTTGCCATTCCTTTGCGCGTTTGCTAGCATCCCCGAAACCGTTTGAAATAGTCATAACGTTCGGCAATTTCCGGACCCGCTCACGTTGGGTCACCCGGTAGTCCATCTCGTTGCGAGGAATATGTTATGGCTAGCTCTCTACCCCTCCGCTGACGCTCGCGGGAACGCATGTGCAAAGCCGCGCGGCCCCTTGCGCAAGCTCATCCGCCACGACTCCGCATACCGATTGCATCGCATGGAGAAGCACGCGCTTTTCGCGATTGGCTCTCCGGGACAAATCGACGCATTAGAAAGGAACCGCCATTGGTTTCAAAAAGGGTAACCCCGTCCGATAAAAGCGATTAATAGTCCGTTTTTCTTTTTATTCAAAGCGACTGCACTTGCCGGTGCCAAGCGTAGTACGCGATCTGCGACAAAAATTTGCCGTAACATCGACGCAATCAAAAGGAGCATTTCATGGCTTGTAATTCAACGGACTCCGGGCTCATGCGGGTGAAGGCGATCGCGGTTGCGCTGGTGGTTTGCGTCGCCGCGGCGGGTCCGGCGCTGGCACAGGACAACGCGGCCGCATCCGCGCCGGAACAGCGGGCAATTGGCGCCGCGGCGCTGCTGCACGTTCAGGCGCGCGTCGTCGCGATCGATCCCGCGACGAACAGCGTGACGCTGCGCGGCCCGCAAGGCGGCGAGGAAACTTTCGACGTGAATCCGCAAGCCGCCGACGTCAGCAAGCTGCATGTCGGCGACGTCGTGACGATTGCGTACAAGAGGGCGGTGCTGGTCGGCGTCGACAAACTCGCGCCGAACGGAATCCGCCAGCGCATCGATACCGAAGTCACACAGCCTGCGGCGAACGGTGTCGTTGCATCGGCGCGGCGCGTCGAGGTCGTCGCGACGGTGCGCAAGATCGATCGCAAGAAGCGCACGATCACGCTGCGCGGGCCGTCGCGCACGGAAACGCTCGACGTGGCGCCGGACATTGCGCTCGAGAAACTGAAGGTCGGCGATTCGGTGCGCGCGGTATTCGTCTCGGCCATCGCGGCGTCGGTGTCGCGCAATGGCGCGGACGTCAAATAACGGCGATCGAGAAGGCTTAAATAAACTACGCTGAAGCGTATCGAGGTGCACGGCGTCGAACCGCAACCGGCGGTTCGACGTCGCGCCGGCCATTGCGGCTCGGGTTTCACGATGGTCATCGCGTCGCGCGCGAAGGAGCGGGGAATGGAACAGAGCGAAACGGAAACCACTGCCGAATCGGAGCGCAAACGGCTGGTCCGCAGCAAGATACACGTGGGCCTCGCGGCGCTCGGCACGTTGTCGTCGGTGTTCGGGATCGGCATAGCGATCATCGGCGGGATCAACTTCGACCAGACCAAGGTGCTGGTCGGCGTCGGCATCATCGCCGTGTCGACCATTCTGTACGTCTCAATGCTTTTCATCGCTGCCGATGATTAGCCGCTTCGCTTCCCTTTAGCGCTCGCTCCCGCTGCCGATCCACTTTTGCTATCGCCCCCGCGAATTGTCGAATTGTTGGCGCATCGCACCGCCCGTATATTGACTGCAGCGATATACAACAACTCGATGGCACGCCGCACGGCGGCCTACAGGAGCGCATCAATGAATCGGATCGATCTGGAGGGGCGCACGGTCGTCATCACCGGCGGCGCGCGTGGCATCGGCTACGCGGTCGCGCAGCGGGCGTTGCGCTCGGGCGCGTCGGTCGCGTTGTGGGACGTCGATAGCGAACGGCTCGCGCGCAGCCAGCGCGAGCTGAGCGAACTCGGCAAGGTCAGCGCCATCACGGTCGAGCTGACCGACGACGCCGCGGTTCAGCAGGCCACCGCGCAAACGGTCGCCGGGCACGGCTCGATCGACGTGCTGATCAACTGCGCGGGCATCACCGGCGGCAACGGCACGACCTGGGAGCTTGCACCCGACATGTGGCGCCGCGTGATCGACGTGAATCTGATCGGTCCGTACCTGACCTGCCGCGCGGTCGTGCCGCAGATGCTGAAGCAGGGCTACGGCCGCATCGTCAATATCGCGTCGGTGGCGGGCAAGGAGGGCAATCCGAATGCTTCGCACTACAGCGCATCGAAAGCGGGGTTGATCGGGCTCACCAAGTCGCTCGGCAAGGAACTCGCGACCAGAAACATCCTCGTCAATGCGGTCACGCCGGCCGCGGCCAAGACCGAAATCTTCGATTCGATGTCGCAGCAGCACATCGACTACATGCTGTCGAAGATTCCGATGAACCGTTTCCTGCTGCCGGAAGAAGCGGCGTCGCTGATCCTGTGGCTGTCTTCCGAAGACTGCGCGTTCAGCACCGGCTCGGTATTCGACCTGTCGGGCGGCCGCGCCACCTATTGAGCGCGCTGCTCGCGCATTGCTCACGTCCCGCAGCGTATTGCACACGCCTCGAACGCGCGTTGTCGAGCCGCTTCGACGCCTCTCTCACGGAGCCCTTTCATGGCCATGCCTACCATCCGGCACGTGCGTGCCTTCATCGTTCGCGGCGGCGGCGCGGACTATCACGACCAGGCCGGCGGACACTGGATCGACGATCACATCGCGACGCCGATGGCGCGTTATCCCGAGTACCGCCAGAGCCGCCAGTCGTTCGGCATCAATGTGCTCGGCACGCTGGTCGTCGAGATCGAAGCGAGCGACGGCACCGTGGGCTTCGCGGTGACGACCGGCGGCGAGATCGGCGCGTTCATCGTCGAAAAACATCTCGCGCGTTTTCTCGAAGGACAACTGGTGACCGACATCGAGAAGATGTGGGATCAGATGTACTTCGCGACGCTGTACTACGGGCGCAAGGGCGTCGTGCTGAACACGATTTCCGGTGTCGATCTCGCGCTGTGGGATCTGCTCGCGAAGGTTCGCAAGGAGCCCGTGTATCAGCTATTGGGCGGTCCGGTGCGCGACGAGCTGGTGTTCTATGCGACCGGCGCGCGGCCCGATCTCGCGAAGGAGATGGGCTTCATCGGCGGCAAGCTGCCGTTGCAGCATGGTCCCGCGGAAGGCGAAGACGGACTCAGGCAAAACCTCGACAAGCTCGCCGACATGCGCTCGCGCGTCGGCGACGACTTCTGGCTGATGTACGACTGCTGGATGAGCCTCGACGTGCGCTACGCGACGCGGCTCGCGCAAGGCGCGCACGAATACGGCCTCAAATGGCTCGAGGAATGTCTTCCTCCCGACGATTACTGGGGTTACGCCGAACTGCGCCGCAACGTGCCACGCGGCATGATGGTGTCGACCGGCGAGCACGAGGCGACGCGCTGGGGCTTCCGGATGCTGCTGGAGATGCAGTGCTGCGATCTGATCCAGCCCGACGTCGGCTGGTGCGGCGGCATCACCGAGCTGATCAAGATTTCCGCGCTCGCCGATGCGCACAACGTGATGGTGGTGCCGCATGGCTCGTCGGTGTACAGCTATCACTTCGTCGTCACGCGCCATAACTCGCCGTTCTCCGAGTTTCTGATGATGGCGCCGAAAGCCGACGAAGTCGTGCCGATGTTCAACCCGCTGCTGCTCGACGAGCCGGTGCCGGTGAACGGGCGCATGAAGGTGCCGGACACGCCGGGCTTTGGCGTGCGGCTCAATCCGGAATGCGCGCTGGTGCGGCCTTATCAGCATTGAACGTGTCGAACGTTTTGAACCTGTGCCGAACGGCGAACCGCCGCAAAGGAGACTAAGGTGCTGCTCAAGGACAAAGTCGTGATCGTCACCGGCGGCTCGCGCGGCATCGGACGCGCGATCGCGGTGACCTGCGCGCGCGAAGGCGCGGACGTGGCGATCAACTACTGGGGCGACAACGACGCATCGTATGGCCGGCGCTCGGCGGTCGAGGAAGTCGTCGGCGAAATCGAGGCGTTGGGGCGGCGCGTGATCGCGGTGGAAGGCAACGTCGCGGCGCGCGACACCGGCCAGGAGCTGGTGCGACGGACGGTCGACGCGTTCGGCAAGCTCGACGTGCTCGCGAGCAATGCCGGCATCTGCCCGTTTCACGCTTTTCTCGACATGCCGGCGGACGTGCTCGAATCGACGGTCGCGGTCAATCTGAACGGCGCGTTCTTCGTCACGCAGGCTGCCGCGCAGCAGATGAAAAAGCAGGGCACCGGCGGCGCGATCGTCGCGACGAGTTCGATCAGCGCGTTGGTGGGCGGCGGCATGCAAACGCATTACACGCCGACCAAGGCCGGCGTGCATTCGCTGATGCAGTCGTGCGCGATCGCGTTGGGGCCGTTCGGCATCCGCTGCAACTCTGTCATGCCGGGCACGATCGCGACCGATCTGAACGCCGAAGATCTCGCCGACGAAGCGAAGAAGGCCTACTTCGAAAAGCGCATTCCGCTCGGCCGCCTCGGGCGTCCCGACGACGTCGCCGATTGCGTCGTGTTTCTCGCGTCGGACCGCGCGCGCTATGTGACGGGCGCCGCGCTGCTCGTCGACGGCGGCCTGTTCGTGAACCTGCAATAAGCGACGCGCGATGCGGGCGTCAATTGACCGTGACGGGCGTAGTCGGCGTGCCGGGTGCGGCGGCCGGATTGTCGCGCGCGAGGTCGCGCGAGAAGCCGCGCAGCAGTTCGATGAAGCGCAGCGCCGGCTCGGCGAGCTGCTCTTCCTTGCGCGTGAGAATGCCGAAACCCGCGAGACTCTTGCCGATTTCGAGTGGCAGCGCGACCAGCAGCCCGCCGCGCACATGATCGCGCACGACCGACTCCGGCAGCATCGCGACCGCATCGTAATTCTCGAGCAATTGCAGCGTCGCGAAGATCGACGCGCATTCGGTCAGATTGACTGGCGTGGCGAGCCCGGCACGCGCGAGTTCTTCCTCGAACAGCACGCGCGCCGGACTCGTGACGGGTTGCGCAACCCACGGCCACGCGACCAGTTCGCGCAACGTGATGCGCGTGCGCCGCGCGAGCGGATGCACGGCGCGCACGACGAGCAGCAGCGTTTCGCGCGCGAGCGGCTCGAAGCTGAAGTCGTTGTGCTGCAGAGGGTTGGTCAGGCGCCCCAGCGCGAGATCGACCTCGCGCCGATGCAGCAATTGCACGACCTGATCGCTTGTTTCACCGAGGATGCGCACGCTGAGCAGCGGGCTTTCGGTCTTCAGCGCGGCGACCGACATCGCCAGCAGATCGGGCGCGGCGCCCATGATCGCGCCGACGGTCAACTGGCCGTGACCACCGCGGCGTTTGACATCGAGGTCTTCGGCGAAGCGTGTGAGCTCGGCAAGCGCACGGCGCGCGTAAGCGAGCGTGACGACGCCGAGCGGCGTCGGCGTCATGCCGCGCGCGTTGCGCTCGAACAGCAGGAAGCCGAACGCTTCCTCGATGTCGCCGAGCATGCGGCTCGCGCTCGGTTGCGCGACGTTGACGGCCTCGGCGGCCTGATGCAGGTTGCGGGTGTCGTCGAGTGCGACGAGCAGGGCGAGATGCTTGAACTTGAGACGATTGACGAGTGCGACGGCGGCTGAATGTTGGCTCATGGTGCCAGTAGGAGTGCCCGTGCGATTCGGTTTGTGGATCGACCAATCCCAACAACGGATTGAGAGGCTATCGATGCAGGAATTATAGTCGGTCGAAGAGGTCGACAGGAGACAGGCCGCAATGGAGACAATCGCTTTCCGGATGGTGCTGAACCCCGGCATGCGCGAAGAATACGAACGGCGTCATACGCAGATCTGGCCCGAGCTCGTTGACGCGCTGCACAACGCCGGCGTGCGCGACTACCGGATTTTCTTCGATCCCGACACGCATCATCTTTTCGCGGTGCTCTCGCGCACCAGCGATCACACGATGGACCAGTTGCCGCAACTCGACGTGATGCGCAAATGGTGGGATTACATGGCCGACATCATGCAGACCGCGCCCGATCATACGCCGCTGTCGCAGACGCTCGAACCGGTCTTTCATCTCAGTCGTTGAGTCGAGCTGAACCCGCAACGACGCACGAACCTCGAAACGCTTTTCACCGGACGAAGGTGCCGCATGCAGGTTGTCGATTCGCATATCCATCTGTGGGATCTGAAGACGCATCGCTATCCGTGGCTGGAGAACCCGGGCGTGTCGTTCGTCGGCGATGCGCGCGATCTGAAGCACGACTATCTGCTCGACGATCTGCTCGGTGAAGCGGGCGACGTCGACGTGCTGAAGCTCGTGCACATCGAAGCGAATCACGATCCGGCCGATCCCGTCGAGGAAACGCGCTGGTTGCAGTCGATTGCGGATCGCGACGCCTCGCGCGGCATGCCGAATGCGATCGTCGCCGCCGTGGACCTGTCCGCGCAAAATGCGCCCGCGTTGCTCGAAGCGCATGCGTCGTTCGCGAATACGCGCGGCATCCGGCAGATTCTCAACGTGCACGACAACAAACTGTTCGATTACGTCGGCCGTCATTACCTGCGCGAGCCGCGGTGGCGCGAGCATTTCGCGTTGCTGCGCCGTTACGACCTGTCGTTCGATCTGCAGCTGTATCCGTCGCAAATGGAAGAGGCGGCCGCCTTGGCGCGTGCGCATGCGGACACGCTTCTGGTCGTCAATCATGCGGGCATGTTCGTCGATCGTAATAGCGTGGCCGGTTACCGCGCGTGGCGCGAAGGCATGCGCCTGCTCGCGGCGTGTCCGAACGTCGCGGTGAAGATCAGCGGGCTCGCGATGTTCGATCATCACTGGACCGTCGAAAGCCTGCGGCCTTATGTGCTCGAAACGATCGATACGTTCGGCGTCGAACGCGCGATGTTCGCGTCGAATTTTCCGGTCGACCGGCTGTTTGGTTCGTATACGGATTTGTGGCGCGCGTACGCGGCGATCGTTGGCGATGCGAGCGAGGCTGAGAAGGACGCGGTGTTTCGGCGCAACGCGGAACGGTACTACCGGATTTGACGCGCGGCGCGTCGAAGAGAAGCAGCCGCAAAAAAGGAGACACGTAGTGCAGCCATCCCCTTCCACGGTACCGCGACTCGAGTTGCGGCACGCGAGCAAATCCTTCGGCCGGGTGCGCGCGCTGTCCGACGGCGACCTCGTGCTGTGGCCCGGCGAGGTGCATGCGCTGCTCGGCGAGAACGGCGCGGGCAAATCGACGCTCGTGAAAATTCTCGCCGGGGTGCATCAGCCCGACGCCGGCGAGCTCCTGGTGAACGGCGAGCCACGTCGCTTCGCGACGCCGGCCGAAGCGCGCGACGCCGGGCTCGCGGTCATCTATCAGGAGCCGACGTTGTTCTTCGATCTGTCGATCGCGGAAAACATCTTCATGGGCCGGCAGCCGGTCGACCGCTTCGGCCGCATCCAGTACGACGCGATGCATCGCGAAGTGGACGGACTGCTCGCGTCGCTCGGCGTCGAGTTGCGCGCGGATCAACTGGTGCGTGGTCTGTCGATCGCGGATCAGCAGGTGATCGAAATCGCGAAGGCGTTGTCGCTGAACGCGAGCGTGCTGATCATGGATGAACCGACGGCCGCATTGTCGCTGCCCGAAGTCGAGCGGCTCTTCGCGATCGTGCGCAAGCTGCGCGAACGCGACGTCGCGATTCTGTTCATCACGCACCGGCTCGACGAAGTGTTCGCGCTGACGCAGCGCGTGACGATCATGCGCGATGGCGCGAAAGTCTTCGACGCGCTGACCGCCGATCTGAGCACCGACGCGATCGTCGCCAGGATGGTCGGCCGCGATCTGCAAACGTTCTATCCGAAGGCCGATTGCACACCGGGCGACGTGCGTCTGTCCGTGCGGGGCTTGACGCGCATCGGCGTCTTCAAGGATGTCTCGTTCGACGTGCGCGCCGGCGAGATCGTCGCGCTCGCGGGCCTCGTCGGCGCGGGACGCAGCGAGGTCGCGCGGGCGATCTTCGGTATCGATCCGCTCGATTCGGGCGAAGTGTGGCTGACCGGCAAGCGGCTCGACACCGGCAAGCCCGCGGCCGCGGTGCGCGCGGGGCTCGCGCTGGTGCCGGAGGATCGCCGCCAGCAAGGGCTCGCGCTCGAACTGAGCATCGCGCGCAATGCGTCGATGACGGTGCTCGGACGGCTCGTTCGGCATGGGCTCATTTCGACGCGCAGCGAAACGCAGCTCGCCAACAAGTGGGGCACGCGTCTGCGCCTGAAGGCGAGCGACCCGGGGGCGCCGGTCGGTACGCTGTCGGGCGGCAACCAGCAGAAGGTGGTGCTCGGCAAGTGGCTCGCGACCGGCCCGAAAGTGCTGATCATCGACGAACCGACGCGCGGCATCGACGTTGGCGCGAAAGCCGAGGTGTATGGCGCGCTCGCCGAACTCGTGCGCGATGGCATGGCCGTGCTGATGATTTCGAGCGAGTTGCCCGAGGTGCTCGGTATGGCCGATCGCGTGCTCGTGATGCACGAAGGCCGCATCAGCGCGGAGCTCGCGCGCGCCGACGCGAACGAGGAGCGCATCATGGGCGCCGCGCTCGGTCAGGGACTTTCACCATTGGGACGTGCAGCATGATGCGCCATTCGACCCATCCCGCGCCGGTGCGGCAGTCGCTGCCGAAGCGTTCCGCCGCTTCATCGGGCGGCCTCGTCGCGAGCGTCGCGAAGAGCCGCGAAACCACGTTGTTCGTCGTGCTGATCCTGCTGATCGCGGGGACCGGGCTCGCGAAGCCGCAGTTCCTGAATCTGCAGAATTTGCGCGACGTGCTGCTGAACGTATCGATCATCGGTCTGCTCACGGCCGGCATGACCGTCGTGATCCTGATGCGGCATATCGATCTGTCGGTCGGCTCGACGGTGGGTATCAGCGCGTACGCGGTGGGCAGCCTGTACGTTGGGTTCCCGCATATGCCCGTGCTCGTCGCGCTGGCCGCGGGGCTCGCGATCGGGCTCGTCGCGGGCGGCATCAATGCGCTGCTCGTCGCGGTGGGGCGCGTGCCTTCGCTCGTGGCGACGCTGTCGACGCTGTACATCTTTCGCGGCGCCGATTACGCATGGGTGCACGGTGGCCAGATCAACGCGACCAGTCTGCCCGACGCGTACTCGCGGCTCGCGACCGGCACGCTGCTCGGCATCCCGACGCTCGCGCTGATCGCGATCGTCGTACTCGCCGGCCTGTCGGTGTATCTGAAGCAGTTTCGCGGCGGTCGCGAGCACTATGCGATCGGCTCGAATCCGGAAGCCGCGCGGCTCGCGGGCGTGAACGTCGAGCGTCGCGTGATGTCGGGCTTTTTGTTGTCCGGGGCGATTGCGGGCTTTGCGGGCGCGTTGTGGCTCGCGCGCTTCGGCACCGTCGATGCCAGCACCGCGAAGGGCATCGAATTGCAGGTCGTCGCGGCGGCGGTGGTCGGCAGTGTCGCGATTACGGGCGGCGTCGGCACGATCCTCGGCGCGACGCTCGGTGCGCTCGTGCTCGGCGTGATCAGCATCGCGCTCGTCGTGCTGCACGTGTCGCCATTCTGGGAGCAGGCGATCCAGGGCGCGCTGATCGTCGCCGCGATCGCCGCCGATACGCTGCTGGCCCGCTCCGTCGCCAAACGCATGATGAGGAAACGCGATCATGGCTAAACCCGATTCCGCGCTGCTCACGCGCAAGCGCGAAACGCCGCTGCAATGGGAAGCGTTGCTGGTGATCGTGCTGATCGTGTCGCTGGTGTTGGGCCGCTGGCTGTCGCCGGTGTTTCTGACCGGCGCGAACCTGAGCAACGTATTCGCCGATCTGACCGAGATCGCGCTAATGGCGCTGCCGATGACGCTGATCATCGTCGCCGCCGAAATCGATCTGTCGGTCGCGTCGGTGCTGGGCGCGTCGAGCGCGCTGATGGGCGTGCTGTGGCACATGGGTCTGCCGATGCCGGTCGTGATCGTCGTGGTGCTGATCGCCGGCGCGCTGGCGGGCCTGCTGAACGGCCTCGTGATCGTCAAGCTGAACCTGCCGTCGCTCGCGGTCACGATCGGTACGCTCGCGCTGTTTCGCGGTCTCGCGTATGTGCTGCTCGGCGATCAGGCGGTCGCGGATTTTCCGGCCGCCTATACGGCGTTCGGCATGAACACGCTTGGCCCCACGTTCATTCCGTTGCCGTTCGTGATCGTGATCGTCGCCGCCGTGCTGTTCACGGTTCTGCTGCAAGCCACCGCGTTCGGCCGCAGTCTCTATGCGATCGGCGCGAATCCGACCGCCGCCGCGTTCTCCGGCATCGAGGTCGTGAAGATCCGCTTGCGCCTGTTCGTGCTGTCGGGTCTCGTCAGCGCGCTCGCGGGCATCGTCTATACGCTGCGCTTCACGAGCGCGCGCGGCGATAACGGCGAGGGCTTCGAGCTGTCGGTGATCGCCGCGGTGCTGTTCGGTGGCGTCAGCATTTTCGGCGGACGCGGCTCGATGGTCGGCGTGCTGCTGTCGCTGCTGATCATCGGCGTGCTCAAGAACGCGCTGACGCTCGACGACGTATCGAGCGAAACGCTGACCATCGTGACCGGCGTGCTGCTGCTCGCGTCGGTGCTGATTCCGAACCTCGTCGCGCGCTGGCGGGCGGCACGCGACCGGCGTTTCATCGCGAAGTCCGCCGCCACGTCTTCTTCATCCGCAACCTAGCTTCCCCTCTCTGTCCAACAACAACGCAGGAGACACTTCATGTTCAAACCTCTACGTCACACCGGCATGGCCGCGCTCTGCGCCGCGTTGCTCGCGATCAGCTGCGGCGGCGCGTTCGCCGCGGAACTGAAAAGCGGGCTGAAGATCGCGTTCGTGCCGAAGCAGATCAACAACCCGTACGAGGTGATCGCCGACGACGGCGGCCTCGCCGCGATCAAGGAATTCGGCGGCGTGGGCAAGGCGGTCGGGCCGTCGGATGCGGGCGCGTCGTCGCAGGTGTCGTACATCAACACGCTGATCACGCAGCACCAGGATGCGATCGTGATTGCCGCCAACGATGCGAACGCGGTCGTGCCGTATCTGAAGAAGGCGATGGGTCAGGGCATCAAGGTCGTCACGTTCGACTCCGACACCGCGCCCGAGGGCCGCCAGCTGTTCGTCAATCAGGCGAACGCCGAGGGCATCGGCCGCGGCCAGGTGCAACTGGTCGCGAAGCTGATGGGCGGCGAGGGCGAGTTCGCGATTCTGTCGGCGACGCCGAACGCGACGAACCAGAACACCTGGATCAAGTGGATGCAGGAGGAACTGAAGAAACCGGAGTACTCGAAGATCAAGCTCGTCAAGATCGCGTACGGCAACGACGACGATCAGAAGTCCTTCGTCGAAACGCAGGGCTTGCTGCAGGCGTATCCGAACCTGAAGGCGATCGTCGCGCCGACGACGGTCGGCATCGCGGCGGCGGCGCGCTATATCTCGTCGTCGTCGAGCAAGGGCAAGGTGGCGGTGACGGGCCTCGGCACGCCGAACCAGATGCGCGCGTTCGTGAAGAACGGCACCGTGACCGCGTTCCAGTTGTGGGACCCGAGCGAGCTCGGCTATCTGGCCGCGTACGCGGCGGCGTCGCTCGCGTCGGGCAAGATCACGGGTAAGGAGGGCGAGACGTTCGACGCCGGCAAGCTCGGCAAGCGCACGATTGGCGCGCGCGGCGAAATCATTCTCGGGCCCCCGACCACGTTCGATGCGAGCAACATCGACAAGTACAACTTCTGAGCTTCGGCAACGCCGACTGTCCACCTGATCGCCGTTGGCGGGTCGTGGGCAGTCGGCGCAGCGGATCTCGGGGCTTTCGCGTGCGGTCCGCTCAGCGGCGGATCGCAAAACGCCGCGCATAAGCGGCGGATGGTGAGCCGCTTCCCCACACCGCGCCATCGATCAGTTCCCTTGTGACGTCCGCGCCGGGCACCGGCACGTTCACGCGCGCGGCGGCCTCGCGATACAACTGCGTCTGGTTGATGCGCGCGGCGACCGCGTCGTAGTCGTTGTGCGCATCGATGATCCCCCAGCGCTCGAACTGCGTGAGGAACCACGCGCCTTCGAATGGATGCGGATAGTTGACCGCGCCGTCGTCGAAGAAACGCATCGGCAGGCGGCGCGGGTTCGCCGTGTCGAGGTGGTCGCCGAGCCGCGCCGCGATCAGCGTCTCGTCGATACCGATGTAATCGGGCCGCGCGAGCCAGCGGGCGATCTCGTCGCGATGCCCGGCGCCGTCGAGCCAGCGGCACGCTTCGAGCACGGTCTGCACGAGCGCGCGCGTCGTGCGCGGATGCGCATCGACGAAATCGCGTCGGCAGGCGAGCACTTTCTCGGGATGCTCGGGCCACACCTCGCTCGAATAAGCGATCGTTTTGCCGACACCATGCGCCTCGGCCATTTCATTCCACGGCTCGCCGACGCACAGACCGTCGAGCCGGTCTTCGGCAAGCGCGGCGACCATTTGCGGCGGCGGAATCGCGACACTGTCGATGTCGCGCAACGGATCGACGCCTTGCGCCGCGAGCCAGTAGTACAGCCACATCGCATGCGTGCCGGTCGGGAAGGTGTGCGCGAACACCGGCTTGCGGCCGAGCGTCGCGAGCGCCTCGCGCAATGTGCCATGCTTCGCGAGCGCATCGGCGAGCCGATTCGACAGCGTGATCGCCTGGCCGTTGCGGTTCAGCACCATCAGCACGGCCATGTCGGTGCGCGGGCCGCCGAGGCCGAGCTGCACGCCATACACGAGCCCGTAAAGCGCGTGCGCGGCGTCGAGATCGCCGGCTAGCAGCTTGTCGCGCACGGCGGCCCACGACGGCTGGCGGCACAGTTCGAGCGTGAGCCCGTGCGCATGGCCGAACTCGAGCAGCTTCGCCGCGATCAGCGGCGCCGCGTCGGACAACGCGACGAAGCCGAGCCGCAGATGGGTCTTTTCAGGCGGCTCCGCAAAGGCCGCGGTGGTGACGGAAGTGGCTGGATTCATGAGCGCATCATTTGAGCGAGCCGGCCGACGCGACGACCTCACGCGCCACCTCGGCGAGTTTGACGCCCTGGTTCATCGCGCGTTTGCGCAGACTCGCGTAGGCGGCCGGTTCGGTGAGTTTCTGCTGATCCATGAGCAGGCGTTTCGCGCGATCGATCAGCTTGCGCTCGGCCAGTTCGTTTTCGGCCTGCGCGAGCCGCTCGCGCAATTGCGACTCCTGCGCGAAACGCGCGAGCGCGACTTCGAGAATCGGCGCGAGCCGCTCGGTCGCGAGGCCTTCGACCAGATACGCGGTGACGCCCGCGTTGACCGCTTGGCGGATCAGTTGCTGGTTCGCGTCGTGGCTGAACATCAGCACGGGGCGCGGCGCAGTCGCGTGCATCACGGCGAGCTGTTCGAGCGTATCGCGCGACGGCGACTCCGTATCGATGATGATGACGTCGGGCCGCTCGTCCTGAACCGCGCGATGCAGCGCCTGCGGCGTCGCGGTGCCGGAGAGCATTTCGCAGCCGAGACAGGCGAGCGCGTCGCGCAGATCGCCGATGGGTTTGTCGGTGTCGGTGACAAGGAGAACACGCAGCATGGAGTCGGGGGAAGGGTCATCTGACCATCAGCAAAGCAATGGATATGCCAGTCTTCGCGCGACGGGGCTTGGCGAGGTGTGTGAGCGCATTCGCGCGAATGGCGGGGATCGATTGGGGTCTTTTGCGGGCGATCGCTGTGAATCGTCCGCGAAAGAGGTGACGCGGCCACGCCGGTCGCGCTGCACCGGCGAGGGGCATGCAGGACAGCGGACGCCCGATGCACCGAAGCGGCGCATCGCGTTCGTCGCGGCCGCAGCCTTGGAGCCTTAAAGCCAGCGCGAATAACTGCGCGGTGAAAACAGCGAGGTCACCGCCATCATCGCGGCGATGCAGCCGGCGAGCATGATCCACGCGGCGACGAATCCGCCGCTCCAGCCGCGCACGATGCCGGCCATGAGCGGCGCAACCGCCGCGCCGAACGCGCCGGCGCCCATCGCAACCACCGGCAGACTGGTCAGCAATGACGCGCCGTAGAAGCTCAAGCCGGTCGCGTCCGCGAATCGTCGTCATCAACGGGCTGATCGAGGTCAGCAGCGGCCGAAGATGGAGCTGGAGGAGCGGGTGGTCGAGCAGGTGCGCAAAAGCGCGGGTGGGGAGGATTTGGGGGCCGTGTTTGGAGTTTAGCGAGACGTGCTGCGACGTGCGTGGTCGCCGAAGCGGCGTGCCGCCAGATTCCAATCAAGACGCCGCGCGTGTTGCGGCGTACGACGTTCGCGCATGCGCTGCAGAGCATCCCGAATGTCAGGGAAGACGTCTATTTCACGCGCTTGGGCGGCGAGGCTGACGTAGCGCGTTCAAGCAGAACGCGGAGTCGGAAGGTATGGCGCGAGTCTGTCGGGCCTCGCGCTTTCGCATGGGTTCGGGCGGGCTGCCCGCATCGCCTGCACAACATCACAGGTACGCAGGGCGGCGCCGTGACCCCTGCTTACCTCCGCCGCGCCGCTTGCCGTGGCGCACCGCCGCCACTCGAACGCTCGTCCTTGTGGCGGAAATTGATCCGCCCCTTGGTCAGGTCGTAGACCGACAATTCGAGCGTCACGCGATCGCCCGCGAGAATACGGATATGGTTCTTGCGCATGCGCCCGGACGCATAGGCGCCGACCACGACGCCGTTGTCGAGCGTCACGCGGTAGCGGCTATCCGGAAGCACTTCGTCGACGATACCGTCAAGTTCAATCAGTTCTTCTTTCGCCATGCATAACTCCTGGTCGATGGGATAAAGGGGAAACCGGCCGCAGGCATTGCGAGCGGCGCGACTGTGGATTCGTTTGAAAAGCAGCGGCGCCCGAAAGCACGCTGCGCGACATGAGTGACGCGCCGATGACGCCGCTCAAAGATCGGTGACCGACTGACCGCTCACCTGGCCGTCGATCAGCCGTTCCGCATGCGCCATGCACGCGATGCGCGCCTTGCCCATGCCGTCGAATGGAAACAGATACTGCAGGCGAAATACCCGGCCGTCGGCCGCCGGATTGGCGCCGACGCGGCAGATGCGCACCGAAGCGTCGTAACCGGCGCCCGGATTGCGGGTCGCTTGCGCGCCCGCGGGGCGGCGCGGATAAACGAGCGGGTGAATTTCGTAACCTTTGTAGGTCCTGACTGCTGGATTCATGAGAAACATGTCCTGTATTGCGTGGTCCACGCGCCGCGTGCGGGGCGCTGCTTCCGGCAACGCTCCTTTGACGCGTCACGGCGCGGACCGGCGGCACAGCACCGATGGGCGCGCCGCGATAAAAATGGTTGGCACAGGCCTGCTAGACCCGGCGGGCTCAATGACAATGGCTCGAGCGGTCGCGCGAAAACGCGGATTCGACCGAAAAAACGCTGAAGCGGCGCGTCAATTCGGGCGCCGGACGCATGATGCTGAACCGCTCGGTGTACTTCTCGCGACGGCGAATGCGGGCGGCGCATTGCCGGAGTGACGGGATCGCCGATAAAGGGCGGTCGAACAGTCGGGGGTGGTGCGGAGATGCCGGGTTGAGACTGCCTGGTGCTGCCAGTGCTATATGGGCGCGAAGTGCAACTATTGCAACATGATGCCTGAAATAGGGCTGATTGGATAGTGCAAACTTCAGCGCACGACCGGAACGCCCGACTGGCGGGGCTTCGCGGGCAGTTGGCGAAGTCGTGTCGGAGGCGGGACGGGCGACGGACGCGCGAATTGCGCGAGTGGCGCGCGCGAGGCTCGCTATCCGAACGCGTGCGTCAGCGTGACGTCTCGGCGACGCGCTTCTGCAATTCGCGCGCGGCCGCCCGCGGCAGGCGCGCATCGTCCCAGCCGGTCAACCATTCGACTTCCTTCGCCGTGAAGACCTGACCATGGTTGCGCAGCGCGTACTGCAGCGAATCGATGATGTGGTTGCGAATGATCTCCGGCGTGCGCTTGTCGTCGAGCACGGCGCGAAGCGCTTCGAGTGTGGCCATCGGTGGTTGGCTCCGTTCGGTTGGATGTCGGCGGATCAGTGTTTATCGCACGAAAAAAATGCGCTCGCGAGGTAGACAAAATTGCCGTCCGGCGTCGAGTCGCGGCGCCAGCGCGAGGCCGCTACAATGGCGACTTCCTGAATTGCGGACCGAGCGGGCGCGCCGGCGTCCACTGCGGGCATCTGGCTTCGTCGTCATCCGCTATCGCGCGCCGCCTCCTTCGAACCTCGCGTTTTTCCATGCGCAACCCGAACGTGTCTCCTGTCAAAGACCTGCTGCTGAAGCGCTACGCGCCGATCGCCGACGGCATCGCCGCGCTGCTCTATCCGTGCGCCGAGGTGGTGATTCACGATTTGCGCGATCAGACCATCGCGTATCTGGTGAACAATCTGTCGCGGCTCGAGGTGGGCGCGCCGTCGGTGCTCGACGACGCGCACTTCGCGGCGCGCGGCCAGACCATCGGCCCCTATGAGAAGCTGAACTGGGACGGCCGCCGCATGCGCTGCGTGAGCAACATCCTGTTCGACGACGACGGCAAGCCCGCCGGCATCCTGTGCGTGAACTTCAACATCGCGGTGTTCGAGGATGTGCGCTCGACGCTCGATCTGTTCATCAAGGGCGGCGCGATGACGGGCGCGCCTGCCGACGATCTGTTCCGCGACGACTGGCAGGACCGCATCAACACGTATCTGCACACATGGCTGCGCGACCGGCAAATCGGCATCAATGCGCTGACGCGCGAGCACAAGCGTGAAATCGTCGAGGCGCTGCACGCGCAGGGCGCGTTTCGCGGCCGCAGCTCGGCGAATTACGTGGCCGCGGTGCTGACGATGGGCCGCGCGACCGTCTACAAGATCCTGAAGCAGATGAAAGAGGGCGGCTGAGCTCAGGCGCGCCGTGCTTGAAAATGCATCGACGACGCCCAAAATAAGGTCACACACCATGCGCTACCGACACTACAAAGGCGGCATTTACGAACTGGTCTGCGAGGCCACGCTCGAATCGGATCCGACGGTCACGATGATCGTCTACAAGGCGGCCAATGGTACGGTCTGGACCCGTCCAGCGACGGTGTTTTTCGAGCTGGTAGAGCAGGAAGGCGTCAAGGTGCCGCGTTTTGCGCCGCTCGATGAGTTCAACAACGAGGCAGATGCGTCCCACGCGGACTCACCCATGCTGCCGTAATCACAGGAACAGGAAAACCGAATGCGTCTTTTGCTTGCCATCATTCTGCCGTGGCTGCAGTTTTTCACGATCGGCCGTCCGTTTGCGGGCATCATCTGCCTGATTCTGCAAATCACGCTGATCGGCTGGGTGCCGGCGGCCATCTGGTCGGTGTATTCGCTGAGCCAGTACAACACGGACAAGAAAATTGCCCGCGCAATGGGCAACGGGCGGTAAGACACAGCGCGTGAAAGCGTCGGCTAGCGGGGCGCCAGGCCCCTGCGCTCCCGCTCACTGTGCCGGTATCGCGACCGCATCCGGCACTTCGATCACCACGTCGGTTTCCGCGACCGCCACGCACGGCAGGATATAACCGTCCGCCTTTTCCTCGCGGCTCACGCCGGGCCAGTCAATCGAGTAGCGCACACGCCCAGACGTCATCCGGCACAAGCATGTTCGGCATGTGCCGTTGCGGCACGAACGCGGCAAACGCAGATTGGCGAAAGCGGCGGCTTCGAGAATCGTCAGCGAATCGGGCGCTTCGAAGCTCTGGCCGAGCGGTTCGACGCGAACCACAGGCGGGCGGGTGGGGGCGGACATCGTGCGGGTCAATGACTAGGGTCTGTTTACATATGGAACGCACGTGCGTTGCCGCGAGAAGGGCCGCTCGCAAGGATTGCGACGCCGCGAATACTCGACGTATTCGCAAGGAGCATGACGCAGCGAGCGGCCCTTCTCGCGGCAACCCCAGTTCTGAATTTCATTCCAGGGGAATGCCCGCTATCGGCCGCATGGCGGCGTCGCGCGTCGCTCACGTGGCGCGGCCACGCAGCGCTCCTTACTCCTTGCCCTGCGGCCGATAGCGGGCATTCGCACGTGCGTTCCATATGTAAACAGACCCTAGGTGCGCGACACTTTACACGGGATCGGACACCGCTTTATGCCGCGCCGCAACATCGGCGCGTCAGTCGCGCCTTCAAGAAAAAATCGGGGAAATCTTGCACCTGGGCCGAACTCGTCTAAAGTAAATCAATTCACCTCCGCGTGGCGCGAACTGACGATGCTGCGTCGAGGCGACGGCCCGCGTCGGCTGCATGGGACAAGGAGGAACGAGCGGCGGACGCGATAGCAAGCAATCAGCGCGTGCATTACCCGAGCGCATCGTGCGCGCACTCTTCCAGGTGACTCCCATGCAGATCCAATTCCCGAACGAAGCCCCTGAATATTCAGGTCGCGAACTTACTTTGGCGTTTCCGGCAATGGTCGATGGGCAGAGGGTGGAGTGCATGATCACCGCGGAAGCGCTCGAAGATCACTTCGGCGCCGCGTCCCCCCGGCTGGAGGACATGATCGTCGCGTTCGACGCGCACCGGCCGCGCATCGAGGCCGCCACGCGCCGGCTGTTGTCGGAAACGCGCGCGCAGTGTCTCGTGCTCAGAAGCGGTTACGTGCGGTTTTACGAGGCGAACTGGCGTAACTGACCGATCTGAAACTATCGGCTGGCTACCGGTACCGAAGCTTCGGCAAGCGCGACTGCTGCCGAAGCGCGAAGTTCGGATTCACCCGTGCCGCTGCCGCTGGCTGGCCTGCGCGCAAGCCGCGACCGCGTGCCATGCATCGGCGGCACGCAGCCAACTCCATTACTTTCAAATGATCCGCCGCAGCGCCCGATCCTTGAACACCACATGGTGCGCGATCGCCGCGAGCGCGTGCAGTCCGATCACCCAATAGAACACGTTGCCGAGCCACTCGTGCGCGTCCTTCAACAGCGGCCGCGCGATCGCATCCGCACGCACCAGCGTGAAGCTGATGTCCGTCCATGCGAGCGGCACCGGCCGCCCGCCCGCATTGACCATCAGCATGCCGAGCAGCGGTTGCGCGAAGATGAACACATAGAGCGCGAGGTGCGCGGAGCGCCCGAGAAAAGCGAGCAGCCGATTGCTTTCGAGCTCCTCCGGCGCGCCGGCCCACAGTCTCCACAGCAGCCGCAACACGGCCAGCCCGAGCACCAGCGTGCCCGCCCAATAATGCACGCCGGTCCAGAACGCGCGGCTGTCGGAGCCGCGCGGGCCGCGGATTTCGATGGCCAGATAGGCCAGCGCGACCAGCAGAAAAATCATCCAGTGGAAGAAAATCGCGGGCTTCGTGTAGCGGTCCGTCGTGCGGTTATATGAGGACATCGAGGCTCCTGGGGTGGCGACCCGTGCCGCGGCGACCGAGTCGATCATCATTCGAAACATCGGATGATAAACGGTCCCCGAACCCGACGACACATTCGACCCCCCGGTCGCGCGAGCGCGACCTCCTCATTCGCTGCCGAGATAGAAATACCGGAACAGGAAAATCGCCGCGATGATCCACACGACCAGCTTCACCTGGCGTGCCTGGCCCGTCAGCAGCTTGAGTCCCGCGTACGAGATGAAACCGAACGCGACGCCGTTCGCGATCGAGTAGGTGAACGGCATCAGCAGCGCGGTGAGCGCGGCCGGCACGACTTCGGTCGCGTCGTCCCACGGCAGGTCGACCAGTTCGCGCAGCATCAGGCACGACACGTACAGCAGCGCGGGCGCGGTCGCATACGGCGGCACCACTTCGGCGAGCGGCGCGAAAAACAGCGCCGCGACGAACAGCACGGCGACCGTGATCGCGGTCATGCCGGTACGGCCGCCGGCCTGCACGCCCGATGCGCTTTCGATATACGCCGTCGTCGACGAAGTACCGAGCATCGAGCCGGCGAGAATCGCGGTGCTGTCCGCGAGCAGCGCGCGGTTCAGCCGATGCATCTTGCCTTCCACCAGCAGCCCCGCGCGGTTCGCGACGCCCATCAGCGTGCCGGTCGCATCGAACAGCTCGACGAGGAAGAACACCAGCACCACGTTCAGCACGCCGCTCGACAGCGCGCTGCGGATATCGAGCTGCAACAGCGTCGGCGCGATCGACGGCGGCGCGGACACGATGCCGTGAAACTGATTGCCGCCAAAGAAAAAGCTCAGGATCGTCACGCCGACGATACCGATCAGGATCGCCCCGCGCACGCGCATATGATCCAGCGTGACGATGCCGAAGAAGCCGACCGCCGCGAGCACGACGTGCGGGTCATGCAGATTGCCGAGCGTGACGAGCGTGGCCGGATTGCCGACCACCACGCCGGCCGACTTCAGCGAAATGATCGCGAGAAAGAGACCGATGCCGCCGGTGATCGCGATGCGGATCGAATGCGGAATGCCCTTGACGATCACCTCGCGCACGCGGAACAGCGTGACGATCAGGAACAGGCACCCGGAGATGAACACCGCGCCGAGCGCGGCCTGCCACGTGTAGCCCATGCCCTTGACGACCGTGTATGCGAAGTACGCGTTCAGGCCCATGCCGGGCGCGAGCGCGATCGGGTAATTCGCGTACAGACCCATGATCAGCGACGCGAGCGCGGCCACGAGGCAGGTCGCAACGAACACCGCGCTCTTCGGCATGCCGGCGTCGCCGAGAATCGCCGGGTTCACGAAGATGATGTAGGCCATCGTCAGGAAAGTGGTCACGCCGGCTAGCACTTCGGTGCGCAGGTTGGTGTCGACGGCGTCGAAGCCGAAGTAGCGTTTGATCGAGTCCATGTGGCGGGCTTTCTCTCTTTCGTCGTTCAGACAGTGTTTTTGTCATCGAGGCGGTGACAGCGCGGCGCGGCAAGGCAGGCCGCGCGGCGGCGTTACGGCGGAATTGTAATCACGAATGGCAGCGCCCCGGCGCCTGCGGCGGCGCCAGCAGGCCGCCCCGGCCCGTCAGGCGGGCGGTTTGCCGTGCGACTGTGGCGCCTGCGCATCACCGCGAGGCGCCTGACGCGCGAGCCAGCGATCGAGTTCGCCAGCAAACGCCTTGCCATCGCGCGCGCTGAAGGCGGCCGGCCCGCCCGTGTCGACGCCGCTCGAGCGCAACTGGTCGAGCATCGAGCGCATGCGCAGCCGTTCTTCGATCGTGCCGGGCGTGTACCAGTTGCCGCGCGGATCGAGCGCGTGGGCATTTTTTGCCAGCACGGCGGCGGCGAGCGGGATGTCGGCGGTGATCACGAGGTCGCCCGCGACGACGCGCTCGACGATCAACTGATCGGCAGCGTCGAAGCCGGCCGGCACCTGGATCGCGCGGATCAGCGGCGACGGCGGCACGCGCAGGAACGAATTGGCGACCAGCGTCAGCGGCATGCCGGTGCGGCGCGCCGCGCGATAAAGCATGTCCTTGACGACGGCCGGGCAGGCGTCGGCATCGACCCAGATTGGCATGGCGCGGGTTCCGGCTGTGTGCGGCTGGTTTGCTGCGCGGGGGATGGAGGGACCGGATGATACCTTGCCGCGACGCAAGCCGTGCCATGCCGCTCGCGGCGGGCGGCATTCAGGCTGCGACTACGCAAGCCGCGACCGCTTTACTGCACGGCCGTCGGGGCGTTGCCTTGCTGCTGCTCGCGGTGTTGCGCGACGATGCGGCCCGCGCGCTGCGCGTTCTCCGGATAGTTGATCCAGTCGAGCGGGTCGTAGCCGGCGGCGAGCCATTCCGCGAGGTCAGCGCGGACCTGGGCGCGCGTCTTCGGCGCCGACGGGTCGGCGGGCTGCGTCACCGCTTGCGCGTAGACGGTGCTGATACCCACGGCGGCCAACAGCGCGCCGAGTCCAATGCGGGAAGACAGTTTCATGGTGGGCTCCTGCGGAGCGGAAAAACAGCCGGACCTGGTGGTTTTTCGGTGCGCCGGGTAAGGCGGTACAAGCAACGCACCATTTCTGCCGGCAAATCGAACCCGCCGCGAGCCTCGTTCGCCACATCAGCGCAAGCAACGCGCAAGCGGGCGGGTATGCCGAAACGTCGACGCTAATCCGCGCCGAATGGATGTCCTGACAAATATCGTCCTATCACGCCGATGGCTTGTTGAAGCGTTCCAGCCCCGCACTCACGAGGTCGATCGGCAGCGGAAACACGATCGTCGAGTTCTTGTCGGCGGCGATCGTCACCAGCGTCTGCAGATAGCGCAACTGCATCGCCTGCGGTTGCCGCGCGAGCGTCTGGGCCGCCTCCAGCAATTGCTTCGATGCCTGCAACTCGCCTTCCGCGTGAATCACCTTCGCGCGCCGTTCGCGCTCGGCTTCGGCCTGACGCGCAATCGCGCGGATCATCGTTTCATTGATATCGACGTGCTTGATCTCGACGATCGATACCTTGATGCCCCACGCGTCGGTTTGCGAGTCGAGCACTTTCTGGATGTCGGTGTTCAGCTGCTCGCGCTCCGACAGCAGCTGGTCGAGGTCGTGCTTGCCGAGCACCGCGCGCAGCGTCGTCTGCGCCAGCTGGCTGGTCGCCTCGAAGTAACGCGCGACCTGGATCACCGCCTTCTCCGGATCGACGACGCGGAAATACACGACCGCGTTGACCTTGACCGACACGTTGTCGCGCGTGATCACGTCTTGCGTCGGCACGTCGAACACGATGGTGCGCAAATCCATGCGCACCGCCTGCTGCACGATCGGAATGATCAATACGAGCCCGGGCCCCTTGACCTTCCAGAAGCGGCCGAGCATGAACACGACGCCGCGTTCGTACTCGCGAAAAATCCGCACCGACGACGCAATCAGCGCGATCACGAGCAGGATCAGGATGCTGCCGAAGCCGAATGTGAAGCCGATCATGAGCGTTCTCCTTGTAAGGCGTCGACCGACGTAACGGGCACCACGGTCAGTGTGAGGCCGTTGCGCGCCGTCACGCGCACGCTCTGACCCGGCGCGGCCGGCGTGGTGCTCGAGACGCGCCAGCGCTCGCCGTGCACGCGCGCCCAGCCGGCCAGCGGGCCGCCTGCCGCGTGTTCGGGTTCGGGCAGCAAGCCGCCGTCCAGCACCACGCCGACGCAGCCGATCAGCGCCTCCGAGCCCGTCACGACCGGCCGCCGCCGCGCGCGCAGCGCGAGCCGCGACACGCCGAGCACGAACGCGACGCTAAACACGACGACCGCGGCGATCAGCGGCAGCGGGATGCCGTAGCCGGGCACGTCGGTATCCATCAGCATCGTTGCGCCGACCACGAACGCGACCACGCCGCCGAAGCCGAGCGAGCCGAAGGTCGGCAGGAACGCTTCGCCGATCAGGAAGGCGATGCCGAGAAAGATCAGCCCGAGGCCGACGTAGCTGATGGGCAGCATCTGCATCGCGAACAGGCCGAGCAGCAGGCTGATCGCGCCGACCACGCCGGGCAGCACGAAGCCCGGATTGGCGAATTCGAAGAACAGGCCATACATGCCGAGCATCAGCAGAATCAGCGCGACGCTCGGATCGGTGATCACGGCGAGAAAGCGGCTGCGCCAGTCGGGTTCGAGCGTGATCAGCGGCGCATGCGCGGTGTGCAGCGTGACGCTGCCCGCGCTCGTGACGTACGTGCGGCCGTCCAGCTGGCGCAGCAGGTCCGGCACGTCGCGCGCGACGATATCGACGACGTGCTGCGCGAGCGCTTCCTCATCGGACAGGCTTACCGCTTCGCGGACCGCGCGCTCGGCCCAGTCGGCGTTGCGGCCGCGTATCTGCGCGAGGCCGCGGATGTAGGCGGCGGCATCGTGGACCTGCTTGCGCAGTTCGGTCGATTGGGTGTCGAGCGGCAGTGCGCTGGCGGCTTCGGATGATGCGCCGGGTGACGCAGGCGCAGGCGCGGACGCGCCGCCAGGCAGCGTGCGCATGTCCGGCAGCCCCGGCGTACCTGGGGTGGCTGGCGTTACCGGCGGGCCGCCGGCGGGCGGCTCGTTGCCGCCGATGCCCATCTGGATCGGCGTCGCGGCGCCGAGGTTGGTGCCCGGCGCCATCGCCGCGATGTGGCTCGCGTAGACGATGTAGGTGCCGGCGCTGGCCGCGCGCGCGCCGCTCGGCGCGATGAAGGTTGCGACCGGCACCGGCGAGGCGAGGATCGCCTTGATGATCTGCCGCATCGACGTATCGAGGCCGCCGGGCGTATCGAGTTGCAGGACCGCGAGCTGTGCGCGCTCGCTGGCCGCGCGCTGCAAACCACGCACGATGAAATCGGCGGTGGCCGGTCCGATCGCGCCATTCACCGGAATCACGACGACGCTGTTGGCGGTCGCGGCGGCGACGTTCGCCGCGCTCGCCGCATTGGCCGCTTGCGGCGGCGCCAGCGCTTCGCGCGTCGCGAAGCCGAACGCGCATAGCACGCCGAGCACGGCGATGCCGCGCATCAAACGGCCCACGATGCCGCCGCGGATAAGCGGCCTGCGCGGACCGGACTGCCGGAGCGGGAGACGCGGAGTCGTGTTCATCGCTGACGGCCGTCGCGCCAGCCGGTGCGAACCGGCGGCGCGGGCCCCTACCCTCGATCAAGGCTGGCCTGTTGCCGCTTAAAGCTTAGTCCGATTCGGCGCGTCGCGTGAGATCGAGCCCCGCGGCCCGGGCCGGCCGGTAGTCGGTCGGGCGCATGCCGGTCCATTTGCGGAACGCGCGATGAAACGCGCTCGGCTCCGCGAAGCCGACGGCGTTGGCGATATCGGCGATGGTGCGCTGCGTGCGCTGCAGTTCGGCGATCGCGATGTCGCGCCGCAGCGCGTCCTTGATCGACTGATACGTGTGGCCCTCCTGCTTCAGGTGCCGCCGCATCGTCGCCTCGGCGACGTGCAGGCGCGCGGCCATCTGATCGGCCGCGGGCCAGCCCGACATCGGCAGCGCGCGCAGCGTCTTGCGCACGCGCGCGGCGAGCGAACCCGGATTGCGGTACTTGACGATGAAGCTGCCCGGCGCATCGCGCAGAAACGGCCGCGCCGAGCGCGAAGTCTGGATCACCGGCAGTTCCAGAAACGCAGGGTCGAGATCGACGGACGACTCCGGCTCGTCGAAATACATCTCTTCGCAGAACATCAGCCGGTATTCGTGCGCGGCCGGCGGCGTGGCGCAGCGAAAGCGCGCTTCGAGCAACGGAATGCGCCGGCCGACGAGCCAGCACACGAGCCCGTACACGAGGATGAAATACGTCGCGTAAGCGAACATCGCCGGCTTGCGCGTGCCCGCGCGCTCGACGAACTTGAGGCGCACGCGCTGCGCGTCGGTGTCGATCGTCGCGCCGAGATCGTCCAGCACGAGCCGCATGAAGCCGACCGCGCGCGCAAGCGCCTGCGCGCCGTTGCGCGCGCCCAGCGCCGTCTGCGTCATCGCGATGAAGCTGCCGCTTTTCATCGGATGCGAGTCCTGGCCGAAGAATTCGTCGTCGAGCGCGCGTGCGATGCCGGCCCACAGCGCGCCGTATTGCGCCGACGATACGCGGCTTTTCGGCGACGCGAGCATCGCAGCGGCAATGCCGGCCGCTTCGGCGAGCGCTCGCGCGTCGAGGCCGCGCGCCGTCGCGAGCGCGAGCGTTTCCTCGACGAGACTGACGGAGATCGTGCCTTTGTCGCTTTTCATCGGGATTCGGCTTTTCTGGCAAAAGCGCTCAGCATAGGCTGGATCATGGTTCATGAAGCCCCAGAAATGGCGAGGCTCCATGCACGTGCATGGTAGCAGTATGGCAAAAGCGCTCAGCAAGAATGAGCGGAGCGAGCATCGAACGGCGCGGGCCGCTTGCCTACACTTGCCGCATCACAGCGATCGCCAGCACGGCCGGCAGCACCAACGAGGACGCAGTCATGGACAGCTTCTACACCGACGAACAACGGATGATCCGCGACGCCGCGCGCGACTTCGCGACCGAATGCCTCGCGCCGCACGCGGCGCAATGGGATCGCGACGCGCAACTGCCGGCCGAGGTCGTCGCGCAGCTGGGCGAACTCGGCTTTCTGGGCATGATGGTGCCGGCCGAGTGGGGCGGCTCCTACACCGATTACGTCGCCTATGCGCTCGCGCTCGAAGAGATCGCGGCCGGTTGCGCCGCCTGCGCGACGCTGATGAGCGTGCACAACTCGGTCGGCTGCGCGCCGATCCTGAACTTCGGCAGCGCCGCGCAGAAAGACCGCTATCTGCGCGAGCTCGCCATCGGCCGGACGATCGGCGCGTTCTGCCTGACCGAGCCGCAGGCGGGCTCCGAGGCGAACAATCTGCGCACCCGCGCGCAGCGGCGCGACGGGCAGTGGATTCTGAACGGCAGCAAGCAGTTCGTGACCAACGGTGCGCGCGCCGGTGTCGCGATCGTATTCGCGGTCACCGATCCCGAGCGCGGTAAGCGCGGCCTGTCCGCCTTCATCGTGCCGACCTCGACGCCGGGTTTCGACGTCGGCCGGCCGGAGCACAAGCTCGGCATTCGCGCGTCCGATACCTGTCCGATCTCGCTCGATCAGTGCGCGGTGCCCGAGGCCAATCTGCTCGGCGAGCCGGGCGAGGGTCTGCGCATCGCGCTGTCGAATCTCGAAGGCGGACGCATCGGCATCGCCGCGCAGGCAGTCGGCATTGCGCGCGCCGCGTTCGACGCCGCGCGCCGCTACGCGAACGAGCGCGAACAGTTCGGCAAGCCGCTGAAAGAACACCAGACGATCGCGAACATGCTTGCCGATATGGCGACGCGCCTGAATGCCGCGCGCCTGCTCGTGCATCACGCGGCACGGCTGCGCTCGGCGGGGCGGCCGTGTCTGTCGGAGGCGTCGCAGGCGAAGCTTTTTGCGTCGGAGCTTGCGGAGGAGATCTGTTCGAACGCGATCCAGATTCATGGCGGCTACGGCTATCTGGAGGACTATGCGGTCGAGCGCCACTATCGGGATGCACGGATCACGCAGATTTACGAAGGGACGAGCGAAGTGCAGCGGATGGTGATCGCGCGCCATGTTTGAGGGCGGCGTTTGAGCGCACAATAGCCTGGCCGTGGATGCTCGCCTGGATCACCGCGGCGAAAATAACCGAGCGCGCCCCGCGCCACTCGCAACTACGTTGCATGAGACCAGAGTAAGCGCTAAAGCGCTAACTCTGGTCGATAGGAGACGACGATGACAGCAGCGAAAGCCTTTCTCGAAGCGCGCGATCTGCTAGTGCGCCATCGCACCGACTACGAGCGCGCGTACCGCGAATTCGCGTGGCCCGCGCTCGGCGAGTTCAACTGGGCGCTCGACTACTTCGACGCGATCGCGCATGACAACGACAACCCCGCGCTGTGGATCGTCGACGATCCTTCCAGCGACGGCCTGCGTCTGTCGTACGCGCAGATGTCGGAGCGCTCGTCGCGGATGGCGAACTTTCTGCGCGGCGCGGGCGTCGGCCGCGGCGACCGTGTGCTGCTGATGCTGCCGAACCGCGTCGAGCTATGGGACGTAATGCTCGCCGCGATGAAGCTCGGCGCGATCGTGCTGCCCGCCACCACGCAGCTATCCGCCGACGACGTGCGCGACCGCGTGCAGATCGGCGGCGCGAAGTTCGTCGTGGTAGACAGCGCGGAGCTGGGCAAATTCGATGCGCTCGACGTGCCGCTCACCCGCCTGTCGGTTGGTGCGCCGCGCGACGGCTGGATCGATGTTGCCGCCGCGTACGAGGCTTCGCCGCATTTCACGCCGGACGGCGTCACCCACGCCAGCGATCCGCTGTTGCTGTACTTCACGTCCGGCACCACCTCGAAGCCGAAGCTGGTCGAGCATACGCACCAGAGCTATCCGGTCGGGCATCTGTCGACGATGTACTGGATCGGCCTGCAGCCCGGCGACATCCATTGGAACATCAGCTCGCCGGGCTGGGCCAAGCACGCGTGGAGCTGCTTCTTCGCGCCGTGGAACGCGCAGGCCTGCGTGTTCGTGTTCAACGTCCCGCGCTTCGTGCCGAAAGACACACTCGCCGCGCTCGTGCGCTTCAACGTCACCACGCTGTGCGCGCCGCCGACCGTCTGGCGCATGCTCGTGCAGGAGCCGCTCGGCGACTATCCGGTGAAGCTGCGCGAAATCGTCGGCGCCGGCGAGCCGCTGAATCCGGAGGTCATCGAGCGCGTCAAGCACGCGTGGGGCATTACGATTCGCGATGGCTACGGCCAGACCGAAACGACCTGCCAGATCGGCAATTCGCCGGGCCAGCCGGTCGTGGCCGGCTCGATGGGGCGTCCGCTGCCGGGCTACCGGGTCGAGCTGCTCGACGCCGACGACCAGCCGGTCGGCGAAGGCGAAATCGCGCTGCCGCTTGCCGAACGGCCGCTCGGCCTGATGACGGGTTATGCGAACAACGCCAACGCGACCGCGCAGTCGATGCGCAACGGCCTCTATCGCACGTCGGATGTCGCGCTGCGTCGCGACGACGGCTACTACGTGTACGTCGGCCGCTCGGACGACGTGTTCAAGTCGTCCGACTATCGCCTGAGTCCGTTCGAACTCGAAAGCGTGCTGATCGAACACGAGGCGATCGGCGAGGCGGCCGTCGTGCCGAGCGCGGACGCGTTGCGTCTGTCGGTGCCGAAGGCATTCGTCACCGTGCGTCACGGCTACGAAGCCGGTCCCGAACTCGCGCGCGCGGTGTTCGCGTTCTCGCGTGAAAAACTCGCGCCGTACAAGCGGATTCGCCGTCTGCAATTCAGCGAACTGCCGAAGACGATCTCCGGCAAGATCCGCCGCGTCGAATTGCGGCGCCGCGAAATGGAGCGCGCGGCCGAGCCCGCGCGTCTGCCGGACGAGTATTGGGAAGAGGATTTTCCCGACTTGCGGTGACTGTCTTTATTCCTCGCCATTGCTGGTTTGCCGCCCCGGTTTGAATCGCACGCGTTGAATTCGCGCTTTGGATTCGACGCGTCGGGGCACTGTTTTCTAAATCACAGGAGTTTCAGCATGAGCACCCTTGCTTCGAACGAGACCGGCCGCGACGTTGCCGGCGCCGTGGCCACCGTCAAACTGCTGATCAACGGCGAGTTCGTCGAATCGAAGACGACCGAGTGGCGCGACATCGTGAACCCGGCCACGCAGGCGGTCCTCGCGCGCGTGCCGTTCGCAACCGTCGCGGAAGTCGACGCGGCGGTGCGCAGCGCGCATGCCGCGTTCAAAACGTGGAAGGACACGCCGATCGGCGCGCGCATGCGCATCATGCTGAAGTACCAGGCGCTGATTCGCGAGCATATGCCGCGCATCGCGAAGACGCTGTCGGCCGAGCAGGGCAAGACGATTCCCGATGCCGAGGGTGACATCTTCCGCGGTCTGGAAGTCGTCGAGCACGCGTGTTCGATCGGCACGTTGCAGCAGGGGGAGTTCGCCGAGAACGTCGCCGGTGGTGTGGACACTTACACGCTGCGCCAGCCGCTCGGCGTATGCGTCGGCATCACGCCGTTCAATTTCCCCGCGATGATCCCGCTGTGGATGTTCCCGATGGCGCTCGTGTGCGGCAATACCTTCGTGCTGAAGCCATCCGAGCAGGACCCGCTGTCGACGATGCAGCTCGTCGAACTCGCGCTCGAAGCCGGCGTGCCGAAGGGCGTGCTGAACGTCGTGCACGGCGGCAAGGAAGTCGTCGATGCGCTGTGCACGCATGAACTGGTGAAGGCGATTTCGTTCGTCGGCTCGACGGCGGTCGGCACGCACGTGTATCGCCTCGGCAGCGAACACGGCAAGCGAGTGCAGTCGATGATGGGCGCGAAGAACCACGCGGTCGTGCTGCCCGACGCGAATCGCGAACAGACCCTCAACGCGCTCGCCGGCGCCGCGTTCGGCGCGGCCGGTCAGCGCTGCATGGCGAGTTCGGTGGCGGTGCTGGTCGGTGCCGCGCGCGAGTGGCTGCCCGAGCTCGTCGCGAAGGCGAAGACGCTGAAGGTCAACGCGGGTCACGAGCCGGGCACCGATGTCGGGCCTGTCGTGTCGCGCGCCGCGAAGCAGCGCATTCTCGGTCTGATCGACGCGGGCGTGAAAGAGGGCGCGACGCTCGCGCTCGACGGCCGCGATGTGAACGTGCACGGCTACGAGCAGGGCAACTTCATCGGCCCGACGGTGTTCACCGACGTGACGGCCGACATGGAAATATACCGCACCGAAATCTTCGGGCCGGTGCTCGTGGCGGTGAACGTCGCGACGCTCGACGATGCGATCGCGCTCGTCAACGCCAACCCGTTCGGCAACGGCGTCGGCCTCTTCACGCAAAGCGGCGCGGCGGCGCGCAAGTTCCAGAGCGAGATCGATATCGGCCAGGTCGGCATCAACATTCCTATCCCGGTGCCAGTGCCGTTTTTCAGCTTCACCGGTTCGCGCGGCTCGAAGCTTGGCGATCTCGGTCCCTACGGCAAGCAGGTCGTGCAGTTTTACACGCAGACCAAGACGGTCACCGCGCGCTGGTTCGACGACGACACCGTCAACGATGGCGTCAACACGACGATCCGCCTGCGTTGAAGGCACTGAGGGCACACCCGGAGACGACATCATGAAGATCGGCTTTATCGGACTCGGCAATATGGGCGCGCCGATGGCGCTGAACCTGCTGAAGGCGGGCCACGCGCTCAACGTGTTCGACCTCAGCGCGGAAGCTGTGCGCACGCTCGTCGACGCGGGCGCGCAGCCGGCCCGCTCACCGCAAGCCGCCGCGAGCGACGTCGAATGCGTGATCACGATGCTGCCCGCCGCGGCTCACGTGCGCAGCGTGCTCGTCGCGGACGATGGCATCCTCGCCGGCATCGCGCCGGGCGTGCCGATCATCGATTCGAGCACGATCGATCCCGCCAGCGTGAAAGCGTTTGCCGAACTCGCCGCGGCTCATGGCAACAACTTCGTCGATGCACCGGTCTCGGGCGGCACGGGCGGCGCGGCGGCGGGCACGCTGACCTTCATGGTCGGCGGCAGTGCGAGCGCGTACGAGCAGGTCAAGCCCGTTCTGTCGGCGATGGGAAAAAACATCGTGCATTGCGGCGACACTGGCACGGGTCAGGTCGCGAAGATCTGCAACAACCTCGTGCTCGGCATCTCGATGGCGGGCGTCGCCGAGGCGATGTCGCTCGGCGAGGCGCTCGGTATCGACACGAAGGTGCTCGGTAGCATCATCAATACGTCGACCGGGCGCTGCTGGAGTTCGGACACGTATAACCCGATGCCGGGCGTGATCGAGACCGCGCCGTCCTCGCGCGGCTATACCGGCGGCTTCGGCACCGACCTGATGCTGAAAGATCTCGGCCTCGCCACCGATGCCGCGCGCAGCGTGCGTCAACCGGTCTATCTCGGCGCGCTCGCGCAGCAGCTTTATCAAACGATGAGCGCGAACGGCGCGGGGCGCCTGGACTTTTCGGCGGTGATCAAGCTGTATCGCTCGCGCGAGCGCGGCGGTAACGGCCAGGGAGGCACGCAATGATCGACCTCGATTACGCACATGACGGCGCCGTTGCTTTGATCACGTTGAAACGGCCGCCCGCGAACGCTTTCACGCCTGACGGTCTGCTGCAATTGCAACGCACCGTCGAGCAGTTGAACGCCGATGCGCGCGTGCGCGCGCTCGTGATCACCGGCGACGGTCCGAAGTTTTTCAGCGCGGGCGCCGATCTGAACACGTTCGCCGACGGCAATCGCGAAGTCGCGCGCACCGCGGCCGCGCGTTTCGGCGCGGCCTTCGAGTCGCTGCAGAACGCGCGGCCCGTCGTCATCGCGGCGCTCAACGGTTTTGCGATGGGCGGCGGTCTCGAATGCGCGCTCGCGTGCGATATCCGCATCGCCGAGCAGCATGCGGTGCTGGCGCTCCCCGAGACGGCGGTCGGTCTGCTGCCATGCGGCTGCGGCACGCAGACGCTGCCGTGGCTCGTCGGCGAAGGCTGGGCCAAGCGGATGATTCTGACCGGCGAGCGCGTCGATGCGGCGACCGCGCTCAGCATTGGTCTCGTCGAAGAAGTGGTGGAGCGCGGCGCCGCGCGTGAAGCCGCGTTGAACATGGCGCAGCGCGTCACCGGTTTGAGCCCGCAGGCGGTCAGCTTCAGCAAGGAGCTGATCCATCAGGCGCGGCATGGCGTGCCGCGCGCCGCCGCGCTCGCGCTAGAACGCGAGCGCTTCGTCGATCTGTTCGATGGCGCCGATCAGCGCGAGGGCGTCAACGCGTTCCTCGAAAAACGCGCGCCGCGCTGGCAGACGAGCCGTGCATCGCGGGAGACGCAGCGATGAGCACTTTGCGCGGCGTTGCGGTCGAAATGCGCGCTGCGACGAACACGCAAGCCGAACCCGACGTGCTGTTTCGCGTTGTCAACCGCGTGGCGATCATCACGCTGAACCGGCCTGCCGCGCTCAACGCGCTGTCGCACGCGATGGTGCGCGAACTCGCGGTGCTGGTCGAGCATTGCCGCACCGATGCCAGGATCGTCGCGCTGGTGCTGAAGGGCGCTGGCGACAAGGGCTTTTGCGCGGGCGGCGACGTGCGCGAGGTACATCGGCTCGCGACGCAGGGCGACCCACGCTGGCTCGCGTTCTTCGTCGACGAATACCGGCTCGATTACGCGTTGCACACGTTTGCGAAGCCGGTGGTCGCGCTGCTCGACGGCATCACGATGGGCGGCGGCATGGGCCTCGGCCAGGCGGCGCGGCTGCGCATCGTGACCGAACGCAGCCGCATCGCGATGCCGGAGACTCGCATCGGCTTCGTGCCCGACGTCGGCGCGAGCCGCTTTCTGAGCGTGATGCCGGCCGAGCTTGCGCTGTATGTCGGGCTGACCGGCGCGACGCTAGCGGGCGCCGACGCGATGCGCCTGCAACTGGCCGACCTGTGCGTGCCGGCCGACTGGCTCGCGAGCTTCGAGGAACGTTTGCAGCGCATGTCGCACGACGGCGAGCGCATCGACGCGCTGCGCGCCGTGTTCGAGCCGCCGTGCAATATCGTGCCGCACGCACCGCTCGGCGCGCTGACGCAACTGATCCTGCGCCACTTCGACCGGCGTTCGGGCGTCGAGCGCATCGTCGCGACACTGCGTCAGGATCTCGAACGCGAACCGCCGCGCGAGGTGCGGCAATGGCTGCAAGCGACCTACGACGCACTGACCGCCCATTCGCCGACGATGCTGCACGTGACGCGCGAAGCGCTGCTGCGCGGCCGGCAGATGACGCTTGCCGATTGCTTCCGGATGGAGCTCGGCATCGTGAAGCGCTCGATCGAGGAAGGCGATTTCCGCGAAGGCGTGCGCGCGCAACTGATCGACAAGGACCGTCGGCCGCGCTGGTCACCGGCGACGCTCGCCGATGTGCAACCCGAGCGCGTGCGGCATTTCCTGAGTTCGCCGTGGCACGGCGACGCGCATCCGCTGGCGGCGCTGGGCGCGGAGCATGGCGACTGACTTGCGCGGCGTATCGCATGCCGCGCGGGGCGCGCGGCCCGGCGCACCCGCGCCCGCCCTTAGGTCTGCCTGGCATGTCCCGCCCATCAGCCGCCGGTGCCAATTGTGGTGTGGCGGACACAGACTACGCGCGCCGATTGACATCTTTCCGGGCGCAATCTTAGATAGATAGTTCAGCCCCGTCCCGACCGGCAAAGCCTGCTCGCAGCCCTCATCACGGCGCTCGTCCGACCTACGGTGCGTTTATACGTCACCGCTTCCCGCATTCCCGTGCTCTTGATCGATCAGGAGGCAATGCGTATGGAAAAGCCGTCAGATGAGAATCGCCGCTCCAAACCCTTCGGCGACAAACCCGCTTCCCACCTCGAGCAGGGCCCTCATGCAAAAAAGCTCGTCCTCACTGCGCTAGGCGGCATTGCGGTTCTGGTGGGCAGCGGTATCTACTGGGTGGTGACCTTTTCGCATCGCGTGCCGGATGCGGATTGCTTTCCTCCCGGCATCGAGTGCGTTAAAAAGATCGCCGCGGTGATGAAGGAAGTCAGCGACGCGGATCGCGCAACCAGCATGGGCGAGAGCTGGCTGCTTGCGTTGCTGGTCACGGCCTTCACGTTCCTCGTGTTTTATGTCCACATTTGCCGTGGAGAAGAAGAACGGGCGCGGACCATCGCGGAACACGAGTTCGAGGAGAAGAAGCGTATCGCGGAAGAGGAAGGCGAGGCCGCTCCCGACGTCGACTCCCGCTCGAAGGGTGTAGTCGGCATCCTGCGAACCTGGTTCGCGTCGCGCTGGTGCATTCCGGTGTTCTGCTACGTCCCCGCGGTATTGCTGTTCGGCGGAGAGATATGGGAGGGCTATACCGATGCGGTCGTACTCGCATTGGCGCTCGCCGCCATTTACGTGGCCGCCGAACACTATTCCGCGCTCGAGCAGCAACGCAAGCTCGTCGACGAGCAGGAAGCGGTGCTCGAGACCATCCGCAAGGAGCTCAGCGACAAGGTGGCCAGCATCGATAACGCGATGGGAACCCGCTATGGTCTTCGCGTGATTTACGACGCCTATCGCGACCCGAACCACGACCAGTCCCGCGCAGAGGAGAGGCAGCGCTTGCAGCCGGGCGCGGCGCACCAGGCTCACGGCGGCGCGGCGAACGTTCAGGAGTCTGAGAAAGGCATTTTTTCGATCTATCGTTTCTTCGATATCGACAAGCAATGGTGGGCGCGCGAGTCCTGGGACGGCTATCGCAGCAGCCCCGCGGCGACGCTCTATCGGACCTTGAAGGAAGGCGCGCGCACGAAGATGACGCTGGTGACGCCCCTCGAATATCCCGAGTTCGACGACGGCTCGATGCAGGACAAGGCACTCTTCTTCGGCAAGTTCATTGGACTCGTATGGCATTACGTCGTGCTGTGGCACGTACGGCGCGCGCTCGAGGCCGACTCGAAAGACGTCGTGTGCGAACACAAGATCCGCATTGCGCAGACTTCGCTGTGGCTGCATGTGGTCGACCGGACCGTCTATCAGATTCTCGGCGACGATCGCGGCAAGGACGTCAAGGTGCGCAACCTGACGCACGACATGGATGAGATCTCGGTATCGCTCGCCCGCTGGGCCAAGCGTGAAATTCAAACGCTGGCGGCGCGTGGCCCGACCGTCGAGGAGTACATCTGCACCTGCCTGACCGACGCCCATCAGGCCATACCCGCGGACGGCGCGGCCACCTTCGGACAGAACGAGGATCACGTACTCGAAAGACTCGGATTCAAGGAATGGGCGAACGAAGGAGACGCGCCATCGGGAATTCGCAAGCGAGTGTTGGCCGCGCGCTGCAAGGGATTGATCCGGGATGCCGTGGCGATCATCGCCACGTCCGAGCCGAGGCAGACGGCGATCATCGACGGCCAATACGATCCGTCGATCGAAGAGATAGCAGCGGAGGTCGAGTGATGACTACTTCCATCGATGCGATGCTGGCCGACCTGGAGATCATCAGCGCTCTGGTGATGTCCATCGTGGTGCCGACGAAAAACACGGACCGGTCGAACTTCACGACGCCGATCTCGCTGATCGTCAGACACCATCTGGTCGGCGGGCAGTCGCCGCTTGCCGGTCGCGACGTGCGCGGTCTCGTCGACCGGCTCAAGCACTGCGCCGGCGCGCTGTGCAAGGTCGGATCGGGCAAGAAGCTGCTCGCCGATTCGCAGTTGATGCAGGGCATTCCTGCGGCGCCATATCAGGCGAATCAGTTCTACGTCGAGTTGCTGACGGCGGTGTCGCTCGGTCTTTACTTTCTCGGCGTGCCGATTGGCGAGCCGTGGGACCTGGTGCAGACCTGGGCCGACGAGGAGGGCGGCGGGCTACCGAACGGCATCTGCGTGGCGAAGGCGATCGGCGATATCGTGCGCTCGTCGCGCAAGTGGCATCCCACGCTGCCGGTGGAAGCCGACGCGAACGAGCGCGCCAAACGCAGGGCGTCGACGGATCTGATCGTCCATTCGTTCCTGCCGATGATCCTGTTTCGCGATCTGATCCTGTGGGGCGGCGGACAGCCGGAACCCGAGAATTCCGGGCTGCCGGAACATCCGTCGATCCGCAGTCAGACGGCGACCGGACCCACCGAAGGCGACGAGTCGGATGAACGGTCTTTGCTCGTGCCGTCGATCCATGCGTTGGGCCGCTGTTACGAAGTGTTGCAACTGCAACTTTACCTGAGGGCGGGTTATCCGATTTACTATGCCGTGCCAGAGGCCATTCTGAAGACCGAGATTTTGCGGTCCTGCGCGGCGGGAAAATCCACCGAGGAGTGCTGGGAAGAAATGTGCACGTTCCTGCGGGACAAGATCTTCCGCGGCAAGCTGCCCGACGCCGGCAATCTGCGGAAGCAGTGCGTCTACGTGATCGACCGGACCAAGCCCCCCGCGTGCTTCATCAATCACGATGCGGGGCTGCTGACCTTCGAAGGCATCGATCTCGACGTGGGCAGCCGCGAACTGCCGCTACCGGCGAGTTACATGCTCGACGAACGCAGGGAGCGCTACCGCAAGAGAGTGCTTTCGTTCAAGCCGGCCGATGACGAAGCCGCGCTGCGAAACCTCTTGAATGGCGCAAAGAACAAGGAACTTTTCAAGCAGATCTTTCATGGCGCGAAAGATGATCATCCTGATCCGGCTCACGGCAAGGATGCCGCCAACGACGCCGCGAAGGACACCGTCACGGTGAGGTGACGATGCGCGGCGCACTGGGTATCGGGAACGCCGGATGCTAGGAATTTTAAGGTTGCTCCGACGCGGATCGCCTCTGGCGAAGCGATCCGCGCCATAACGAGGCGCGTCGCGCCGTACGTTGGCTGTTTCGTTGCAACGCCAGCAGGCAACTCCACAGTCAAACCTGGCAGGAAGGCACCATGGACAGGAATCGTGTAGAAGGTACAGCGAAGGAGCTCAAGGGCTCGGTCAAGGAAGCGATTGGCAAGGTCACCGGCAATCGCGCGAAACAGGCCGAAGGAGCGGCCGAAAAAATAGCCGGCAGGATACAGGCGAGAATCGGCGAAGAAACCGAAGAGGTACGAGAGCGCGTGAAGAGTTAGCGAGCCGAAGCTTCACGTACCCGCAGCTTCATTTATCCCGCCCCCCGGTTTCGGGCGCATCAAGTCACGCACGCATGCCGTGCAATGATGCACCGCGAGCGTAGCTCCTCGCACGCCGCCGGTGCTCGCCGCGTCGCGCCCTCGCGGCGCGGCGTTCGACACACGGAACGTGTAAATTTCTGTTACGGTCCAGAGTCAGCCGGCGCACTCGTCGCGCCGGCGCCGCATCGCCCATTCGAGGACGCTTCATGCTGGGATTCGACGTCGGCGCGGCCAGGAAAGTCTGGACCGCGTCTCTGCTCGCGCTGCTATTTTTCCTCATCTATATCGCGTCGACGACGGTGCTCGTCGTCGTGTTCGCGGTGTTTTTCAGCTATCTGATCTACCCGATGGTGGTGCTGGTCGAACGCGTGAGGCCGCGCCGCATGCCGCGCGTCGTGTCGATCGCGGTCGTGTTCGTCGTCGTGGTCGCGCTGCTCGCGGTGGTTGGCTCACTGTTCGGCGTGGAATTGCAGGATCAGGCGACGCGCCTCTTCACGCAACTGCCCGCGCTGCTGCGCACCGATGTGCCGAACCGTTTTCCGCTGCCGCATTTTCTCGAACCGCTGCGCGAGCGGATCGTCGATTTCGTGCGCAGCCAGATCGAGACCGGCTCGGACAACGCCGTGCCGTTGGCGCGCAGCCTCGGGCTCGGCGTCGTCCACGCGGCGAGCAACCTGATCTACCTGGTGCTGATTCCGATCCTGAGCTTCCTGCTGATCAAGGACGGCGAACGGATGCGCGACGCGTTTCTGGCGTTGCTGAACAGCCGGCATCGCGTGCTGTGGAACGAGATCGTCGACGATCTGAACGTGCTGCTGTCGAAGTACGTGCGCGCGCTGCTGTTTCTGTCGCTCGCCACGCTATTTAGCTACGGCGTCGTGTTCTCGCTGCTCGGCGTGCCGTACGCGTTTCTGCTCGCGGTCAGCGCCGGGCTGCTCGAATTCGTGCCGTTCGCGGGGCCGCTTGCCGCGGTCGCGATCACGCTCGTGGTCGCCGTGTTCAGTGGCTATCCGCACCTGTTGTGGCTCGTGATTTTTATCGGGCTGTACCGGCTGTTCCAGGACTACGTGCTCAATCCGTATCTGATGAGCGAAGGCGTCGAGGTCAGTCCGTTTCTGGTGATCGTCGGACTGCTCGCGGGCGATCAGCTTGGCGGCGTCGCTGGGATTTTTCTCGCGGTGCCCGTCATCGCGACGCTGAAAATCGTGATCGGCCGGGCGCGCGTGTTTTACTCGGCGTCGCACGGGCAGGGCGAGGCCGCGCGGCGCGCGCTGACGGGCAGCAACGACGATGAGGCGTAACGCGCGGCGCGCAGTTGGCGCGGCGACACCGCGCGCTGCCTGGCATCGCTAATCTTCTCCAGCGATGTGAGCATCGATGCCGGCGCGAGGCATCGTCGCGCCAGCGGCGCTGGCCGCCGCCACTTCGCGCGGCACGCCCTTCACGCGCGAGACCCACAGCACCGCCGCGCATGCGACCGCCACCGCCGCCCAGCCGACGGTTCCATACCTGGCGATGCGGCCATCAGCCGACGTGCTCAGCATCAAGCCGCCGAGCCACGCGCCAGTGCCGGTGCCGGTGCCGGTGCCGAGCGCCTGCAGCGCGCTGTTCGCGCTCAGGAACGCACCGCGTCGCGCGGGTTCGGGGACCGTGGTCAGCAGTGCCTGCATCGGCACCATGCGGCCGTTCATCAACACGAGGAAGCACGGGAAGAACAGCACGAGCGCGTAGAACGGCAGGTTCGGCAGATGCGTGATGAACAGCACCGGCACGAACGACAGCGCCGCCGCGCAGCGGAACACGCGCTGCGTGCCGAAGCGGTCGGCGAATCTGCCGACGAGGCGCGACGTGAAGAAGGTCGCCGCGCCGCCGGCCATGTACAGCCACGACAGCTGTCGCGGCGCGACGCCGTGATTGGCGACCAGCATCGGCGCAATGAACGGGATCACCAGCATGTGCGCGATCATCATCATGAACGTCAGCGCGAACGCGTTCAGATGGCTTCGGTTGCTCAGCAGGCGCCACAGCTCGGGCAGTACTTCCGCGAGCGGCGGCTGCCGGCGGCTCAGATGCGCGGCCAGCGACGGCACCTGTTGCGAGGCCGCGAACCACACCAGCAGCGACAACGCGACCAGCAGGAAGAACGGCGCCGCCCAGCCGAACTGCGCGCCGAGCATCACGCCGGCCGGCACGCCGGCGATCGCCGCGAGCGAGAACGCGGTCATGATCGTGCCGGTCGCGGCGCCGCGCCGTTGCAGCGGGATCACGTCGCCGACGATCGCCATGATCACGGAGCCGAGCACGCCGCCGGTGATGCCCGCGAACGCGCGCGCGGCGAGCAGCGGCGCGAAGCTCGACGCGAGCGCGCACGCGAGGTTCGACAGCGCGAACAGTGGTAAATGGTGAGCAGCAGACGGCGCCGGTCGAAGCGGTCGATATAGGTCGCCGCGAACAGGCCCGACAGCCCGGAGCACCACGAATACGCGGATACGGCCGTCGCGAACGCGGCCGGCGCTGGTCCGGGAACCATTAAACATTAACTTGGGAAGGAGTTAAGTGCCGATTCTTCCATTTGCGAGGCGAGTTCTGGAGTTGGTTTCAATGAGTCGTCGCCAGATAAGTCCGTAGTCTTGCTGAAAGGTACATTACGCACGTCTGCTGGCGAAATATTGAGGATCGTAGCGGCCCACCCAACCTCAGCTGATCCAGAGCAGAGGCCCGACTCAAGTCGCTTTTCGGCCACAGCTGTCGTTCGTGTGTCGACGCGGACGTGCCTGCTTACCGCTGCTCACCGGTCGTTCATCGAGGAGCGGCGGCGAACAGCGGCTACCGAGTTCAACGAACGCGTACTTTCGACCCACTTCCGCCTCTCCGGTAAGTTTCGCGAACGACGGCTCCCGAGCGGCCAGGAGACGATGGCAGATGACATTTTGAAGTACTTGTCGTTGGTGGGTCGAGTGAAGATGCGCCACCATCGCACGCATGACGGCCTGATCAAAAGAGAAGACGCATCCGTTAGCAAGCACCGCAATCGAGTCGTCCGCGTCGCCGGGGTTTCAGTCGCCGATCGGCATGCGGTCGGTCTCTTGTTGCTGGCATTCGGCCAGGGCGGCATGTTCACGCTCCGTGCGCTGTCGTTCGGCGTGGTGGCGCTTGCGGTGTGGGCGATGGGCATCGAGACGAAGGGGCTCGCGCTCGAAACGCTCGTATCCCGCGTGCAACCGCAAGCGGCACGACTTCGCGTGGCCATCGACGATGTCCGCTAGATTGTCGCTTACGCTGCCACTCCGTGACGAGCGTGGCGAGTCGAATCAATTGCCGCGGTGCCCGCCTTCGCCTGGCCGTACCGCTTCCTGTCGCAGCGCGTCCGCCGTGCGATCGCTCTGCGCTTGCGTGGCGGCCGTCGCGTCGGCTGGGTCGTCACGCTGCCGCATCAGCCAGTAGACGCTCCCCAGCGCAACCAGCGCAAACCCAAGCGCCGCGATCTGGGCGGGCGCACTGGCCGGATCGAGAATGATGAATTTGCGGGCGATAGCGAGCAGGGCAACGAGAAGCACCGTTTTGACCTGCACGATGTGATCGCGCCGCGCCATCACGCGCGTAATCGAATGTTTGAACTCCATCGCGATCAGCAGCGTCATGACCATGCCGAAGATGGTCTGAAACACCGCGTGATCCAGCGGGTTCAGCGCGTCCGAAACCAGCAATGAAATCACCGCGCGAATCAACTGCCAGAGCGACACGAGGATGATGATGGAAATCACCACGCTCAGCACATGCGCGACAAGCTGCTCGAAGCGTTCATAAAAGGTGAGCATGTCCCACTGCAGACGCAACGCATCGAGATCCCTGCGCAGCCAGCTTTTCTTTCTTTCCATGATTTGGCTCCCGGGCGGCCGTCGCTGCGCCGCGAACGCACCGCGCGCGTGCATGGATTGCACATGCGTCGTGCACAGTTCATTCGATGATCGCGCAACGCATATGCTACGGTCTTTTGCGTTTGCGCGGGTTCCTTACGGATAACTGCCCAAAGCAGAACTGATAACAGAGGTCGAACTATTTCGCGCTTCTGATACGAGGGTACCTTTCATGTACGCGAAGAGGTACTAAGCTTGAAGCAGCAGGTCCATGCACTGTACCCCGACGATTGCGCAATATGGAACACGCCATTTTGGCAGCGCCCCATCAGGGATTACGTCACTACCCGCCCCGCACAGGCTGCGCCGAGCGGCGCGGCGGAGCACATGCGGACATCTGCCTGCTCGTCCCGGCAGACAGGACAGCCGTGGAAGCAAGTGGACGGAACAACGCCGGCTCGCGAAGCCATGTCAACGTTCGCGCGCCGTGCATCGGCCTGATTCCGGCCGGTGCAAAACTGACTGCCGCCGAGGACGATCCCCAAGGGCTCGTCATCGCGCTCGACTCGCGCATACTCGAAAGCAGATCACGTCAGGTTTTCGGCTCGTCGTCGAGCCGCGAATTGCCACTGTGGTTTCAGGCCTGGGATCCGTTTTTGCGTGAGGCCGCGAGCACGTTGATATTGCTCGCTCAAACGGCCTTCGTGGAGGCCGGCTGTCTCGATGGTTTCGCCGATGCCATCGCCCTGCATGTCTCGTACCATTACAGCCGCGATGTCCACGCACGCGTTCGTGAAGCGCCGCTCAGCCAGCTAAAACTGATGCTGATCAACGCGTTCATCAGCGAACACATTGCGGAAAACATTCAGGTCGAACAACTCGCCGCCCGGGTGCATATGAGCCCATCGCATTTTGCGCACGCGTTCAAAAAAACAACCGGCTCCCCGCCTCATTTTCATCTCACCACCGAGCGCGTGACGCTGGCCAAAACGATGCTGTCTTCGAGCAGATTGCCGCTGATTGATGTCGCGGCCCGCACGGGTTTTCGGACCCAGCAGCACTTCACCGAGGTATTTCATCGCTACACGGGCATGACCCCGCGCGTGTTCCGCCTTGCCGCCCATGGTGCACAGACTGCGACAGCGAATGACACGGCAGGAGCGCAGAAATCCGACACGTCTTGGCAGGAATGAGAAAGAAGCGTCTGCTGTCGGCGCGTACTGTGGAAATACATCGCTTCAATGGCTCCGTCAGCGGCGCGAGGCGCGCTGAGCGGGCATCTGTTCATTGTCTCGCGAGGCCCACAATGCACAATCTGCTTGGACACGCGTGGTGGATGCTGGCGCTGCGCGGCGCGGCCAGTTTCATCTTTGGCGTGCTGGCGTTGGCTCTGCCCGGTATGACACTCACCTTTCTGGTCGCGTTGTACGCTGCGTATGCAATCGTCGGCGGCGTTGGGGCGATCAGCGGAGCCGTCCGTCATCGCCGTGATACGCCTGGCTGGTGGGCGCCGCTGCTGCTGGGACTGTGCAGCGTCGCCGCCGGGGTGATCGCGATCCTCCTGCCGGGCGATCACCGCCCTCGTGCTCGTCCTCGTGATGGGCGTCAATGCCATCGCGACAGGCGTGTTCGACCTTATCACCGCGTTCCGGCTGCGCGTTCATATTCGCGGCACGTGGCCGCTGTACCTGAGCGGCATTCTTTCCCTTGTGTTCGGCGTGCTCGTACTCGCCTGGCCCGGCGCCGGCGCGCTCGCGCTCGTCTGGATGATCGGTGCGTATGCCATTTTCACCGGCGCGTTGCTGCTGGCGCTCGGCGTCAGTGCGCGGGGCTGGCTCCGCGATGGGCTGAGGGGCCATCCGTCCGCCGGATGAAGGCGCGCATCGTGTAACTCAATTCATGAAAGGAGTCAGTCATGTCACTCGATCTCGACAAGTGGAACCCGTTCAGGTTTCTACGTCATTCCGCCGATGAGAAACAGAGGCAGGCTTCGTCCGGCGTCCCGCAACAGGCCCAGCAGCAGGGCACCCAGCGAACAGCCGGTGCGCAGCCTTCAGGCGCCGCCGCCTTGCCGTCGATATGGGCCGATTCGGCGCGCTGGCCGCTGGCCGATCCCTTCCAGCTGTTCACCGATCTGATCCGCGATCCGTTCGGTGGCCTCGGTCCGCTGGAACAGTGGTTCGGCGACTTCAGCCCTAGCCGGTTCCAGCCGCGCATCGACGTGGTCGACGACGGCGACGCGCTGCGTATCGTCGCCGAACTGCCCGGCCTGGACCGCGACGACGTGAAACTCGAAGTAGTCGAGAACATGCTGCTGCTGAGCGGCAACAAGCAGATCGAGTCCAAAGGGGAAGAAAAAGGCTGTTACCGGATAGAACGTGCGTTCGGGCAATTTCAGCGCGCGGTTCCGCTGCCGGCCGGCATCGATCCCGATCGCGCCGAGGCGCGCTTCGAGAATGGCGTGCTGACGGTACGCGTGCCGAAGGCCGGAGAGGTAACACAAACCACGAAGCAGATCGAGATCAAATGACACCGGGTGACGCGCGGACCTCGCGGCATTTCCGCGAGGCCGCGCACCCGTGCGTCAGCTGCCTGGGAATCGACAGGCAGCTGATGCTGTGCCACGAGCATCACATGGAGTTCATGGCACGTCACTGAGTCGCCCGATCAGATTCCACGTCGTTTCGGGCTCTGGCCCGGTCGCAAAGGCCGCGCGGCACAAACCACGCTTGGGGATCCTCGATCACGAATCTCGGCTAGATGAAAGACTCATGGGGAGAGTCATCCTGATGACGACGGGGTTGCTCTCGTCGAGCCAGCGGTCGCTTGGCGTCACGCGTGCATCGTTCCGCAATCGCGTGAATCGTTCGGCTTCAACTTGAGCCGTCCTGTAAATGGAGAGGTTGACCATGCCTGCCCTTTGCGAAATTTGTCATGCCCGGCCCGCAGTTGCACAAGTGACGGTAGTACAAAACGGCCAGCGTAAATCGATGTCGATCTGTGATTACGATTACCGTCAATTGATGCGCCATCAAAGCATGCTCAATCCGTTCGATTCCCTGCTCGGCGGCGGTCTTTCGCGTCTATTGGGCGAGCTTCCCGGCGTGGCCGGAGACGAGCATGACGACGACGCTGGACTCGTCGCTTCTGTGCCGCGCGAGTCCGTCGATGCCACCGATGCGTTCAGCGAGCAGACAATGGAACTGCTGCAGCGCGCGGCGGAAAAAGCTCACGAACTGCAGCGCACCGAGCTCGACACGGAACATGTGCTGTACGTCCTCGCCGACACCGACGTTGTCGCGGCGCTCTTCAAGGAATTGAAGCTTTCGCCGGAGGACATCAAACGATACATCGACCAGCACGCGCAAAAGGGTCACGCCGACTCCGACGCGCCCATCGACAAGATGACGGTCTCGCCGCGGCTGAAGAAAGCGTTTCAATACTCGTTCCAGGCGTCGCAAGAACTGGGGCATTCCTATGTTGGTCCCGAGCACGTGCTGATCGGCCTGGCCGCCGTTCCGGACAGCATCGCGGGCGCGTTGCTCAGGAAATACGGCGTCACGCCCGAGGCGTTGCGGCAGAAAGTGGTGAAGGTCGTCGGCAAGGGTGCGGAAGATGGACGCGTCGACACGCCCAGCGGCACGCCGACACTGGACAAGTTCGGACGCGATCTGACCGCCATGGCGCGGCAGGGCAAGCTCGACCCTGTGCTGGGACGCGCGCAGGAAATCGAGAGCACGATTGAAGTGCTCGCGCGGCGCAAGAAGAACAATCCGGTGCTGATCGGGGAACCGGGCGTGGGCAAGACCGCGATCGTGGAAGGATTGGCGCAGCGCATCGTGAACGACGACGTGCCCGAGGATCTGCGCGGCAGGCGGCTCGTCGAGATCAACCTCAATTCGATGGTCGCTGGAGCGAAGTATCGCGGCGAATTCGAAGAGCGCGCGAAGCAGCTGATCGACGAAATCACCGCGAAGCAGAGCGAGCTGATCGTCTTCATCGACGAATTGCATACCATCGTCGGTGCGGGACAGGGCGGCGGCGAAGGCGGTCTCGATATCGCCAACGTGCTCAAGCCCGCGCTCGCGCGCGGCGAGCTGAGCCTGATCGGCGCGACGACCCTCAACGAGTATCAGAAGTACATCGAGAAGGACGCGGCGCTCGAGCGGCGTTTCCAGCCCGTTCTGGTACCCGAACCGACCGTCGAACAGACCATCGTGATTCTGCGCGGCCTGCGCGACAAGCTCGAAGCGCACCATCAGGTGACCTTCGCGGACGACGCGTTCGTCGCGGCGGCAGAGCTTTCCGATCGCTATATCACCTCGCGCTATCTGCCGGACAAGGCGATTGATCTCATCGATCAGGCAGCGGCGCGCGTGCGCATTGGCTCGACTTCCCGGCCACCTGACATCCAGGAACTCGAAGCGGAGATCGCGCAGTTGAAACGCGAGCAGGACTATGCATCGTCGCGCAAGCGCTTCGACGAGGCCAAGGGCTTCGAGGAGCGCATCAAGGAGAAGCAGGCGAAGCTCGACGAGCTAACCGAAGCGTGGCAGCGCAAGACCGGATCGGAGACGCTCGAAGTGACGGTCGCCGCAGTCGCGGAAGTCGTATCGCGTCTCACCGGCATACCGGTCACCGAGCTGACGCAAGAGGAGCGGCAGAAGCTGCTCGACATGGAGAACAAGCTGCGCGAGCGCGTCGTCGGGCAGGACGAAGCCGTGCTCGCCGTGAGCGATGCCGTACGTCTCTCGCGCGCCGGCATGGGTCAGGTCCATCGGCCGATTGCGACGTTCCTGTTCCTCGGTCCGACCGGTGTCGGGAAAACGGAGCTTGCGAAGGCGCTCGCGGAAACCGTGTTTGGCGACGAGCAAGCCGTGATTCGCATCGACATGTCGGAATACATGGAGCGACATGCGGTTGCTCGATTGATTGGCGCGCCTCCGGGCTATGTGGGGTATGACGAAGGCGGTCAGCTCACCGAGCGCGTGCGCCGCCGTCCGTATTGCGTGATCCTGCTCGATGAAATCGAGAAGGCGCATCCGGATGTGAACAACGTGCTGCTGCAAGTGTTCGACGACGGCAGACTCACCGATGGCAAGGGCCGGGTAGTCGACTTCAGCAACACGATCATCATTTCGACCAGTAATCTCGGGTCGTCGATCATCATGGACAACCTCGAGAAGAGCGACAAGGATCGCGATTCGGAGAAGGAAATCCGCGAGAAGCTGATGGACGTGTTAAAGGGGCGCTTCCGTCCCGAGTTCCTGAACCGCATCGACGAGATCATCGTTTTTCACGGACTTTCGCGCGGGAACATCCGCGCGATTGTGCAAATCCAGATCGATCGCGTAGTGCGGACCGCGGCGGCGCAGGGCATTACGCTCAGGGTGCAGGACTCGCTAATCGATCATCTCGCCGACGTGGGCTATCGACCGGAATTCGGTGCGCGCGAGCTGAAGCGCCAGATTCGTCAGGAACTCGAGACGAGGCTTGCAAAGGAAATGCTGGGCGACAAGATCAAGTCCGGCGATACCGTGGATGTGGCCTTCGACAAGGGCTCGGACAAGGTGACGCTGACGACGGTCGAAGCTGAAGCAAAGCCGAAGGAGAAAAAGGGCAAGCCGGCGAGCAAGAAGGGCGCGCCGAAGTCGGACCAGGACAGGAAGGAATCCTCGAAGACCGATTCCTGATCGCCATCGTCGGCATTTGTGTATTTCATGGAGCGCCACGCTCGGTGAAGAACACTGCCGGAGCGCAGCGGCGATATCAGTTGCCCGCGATCACGGCTGCCGTGACGAAGATCGATGCGGTTTAACTGATCGGGCTCGGCTCGTTTTCGACCGGGCCCGGGACGCGCGAGTCGGTCGCAATCCGGCGACGGGCGGCGAAATCAGGTTCCCGCTGCGAAAGACGTCAAGTCTCCCGAACCAGGACACGACGACCAGCGGATATCAGGTACTTTAATCTTGCAGGATGACCGCAGGATTTGCATTGTCTCCACACCCTGCCTTCCTCGACAAAGCGATCTATTTCGGCGAGTACATGTACCGCGTCGCGATGATGATGGATCGCGTAAGCGGAGTAGAGCACGTCGAGCACCGCGATCTGGCCAATCTTGGCGGTCGTGGACTCGGGCGCTTCCGGGCGGTCGATCGCATCGGCTTGCTCGGCGGTGATGAGCGAGATGTCCGCGTAGCGTGTGATCGGCGACGACAGAAAGGACGTGATGCAGACAGTAGGGGTCCCTCGTTCGCGCGCGATCTGAAGCGCGCGCACCGTGGCCTTTGTCCGTCGCGAATTGCTGATCCCGAACACGACGCATTTGTCGTCGAGATTCACGGACGTGAACTGCTGGATGCTCTGATCTCTGTAGAAGATGCACTTCTTGCCACGCGAAAGAATCGCACCACGCCATTTTACGCGGCGAGCGCGGAAGTGCCCGGTCGCAAAGAAGACCACGTACTCGCACGCACTCAGTGCTTCCACGACGCGCGCGACGGCCTACCTGTGGGCGCTGGCGCAGCGAGCTACGCCGGAGTCAGGCGCCGACTACGTGATCTCGACCGTGCAAAGGGACTGGAATGGAAACGGGTGGAAGTAGCCACTGATTTTCGCTTCAAGATCGCTGACGGGCGCCTGACGCGGGACGAGGACGAGATGCGCCTGCTTTACGTGGCCGTGACGCGCGCACAGCATGTGCTGTACATCTCCGAGCTACGCGAGGAGCTTTTACGGTTGTTCAACTCGCGTCGGTGATTGGGCAGGCCTGCTCCGTGCCAGTATGACTTTCAATGCAGATGCTTTGTGCTGCTGGTGGTGGATGACACCGCCGCATCTCGAGGCAATACCGCGGTTGGAGGACATCTTCCTGGGGACGCTTCAAAACGGAAAACAAGCACGGTTGCGACAGAACAATCCGTCGCAAAACGACCAACCCGATGGCGCCGCTCGGACAAGTTTTACGACCGCCCGCTCCGGGAGCGACACGAGACGACCGCGAATAACACGTCGGCCTTCATCTCGTCGACAACCCACAGAATTCGAATTCTGGCAACCAGGTTTGTCGGCCTTAGGCACGCACGCTCGACGCTGTCGCTGCAAAGTCTTCACGGCGCTCCGCCCATTTCAGGATCGCATCCAGTGCTGGGCACAGAGCCTGACCCCAATCGGTCAGGCGGTAGTCCACCTTCGGCGGCACCTGGTGGTAGACCCTGCGGGTCACAATGCCGTCCTCTTCGAGGCGGCGCAGCTGCTGGGCGAGCATCTTTTGCGTAATGCCGGGGATCAGTCTCTGAAGGTCCGAAAAGCGCCGCACCTGGCCACCGAAAAGGTGAAACAGGATCACCAGCTTCCAGCGTCCTTCCAGAAGCCTGAAGGCGGCTTCGACGTCGATCGCGGCGGTCGTGGGAGTGTAGACTTTTCGGTTGGGCACGGCTTACTTTTTAGTGCGTTCTTGCGATGTGGTAACTATAGCGCCATCATTGGGACATGCAAACTGACGTCAGGCAAAGTCCTATGAACATGACCCTACCGCCGCCACTGGATGCTTATCTGAACGCGGAAACCACCAGCGACACCGCTCCTCTCGCGAACTGCTTCACTGCCGACGCCGTCGTGCGCGACGAGGGCCGCACTATCGAGGGGCTCGAAGCCATCCAGGCCTGGAAGAAAGAGACCAAAGCCAGATACCAGTACACCGTCGAGCCGCTGGACTTGTCCCAGGATGGCGCCGCCGTGACGATGCGCGCCAGGCTCACGGGCACCTTCCCCGGTAGCCCGGTCGAGCTGACCTACACGTTTGTTCTAGCCGACGGCAAGATCGCGTCTCTGGAGATTCGCTGATGAGCGCGACACTCGAACTTCAGGGCCTCCGGGCACTTGTTACAGGCGGGACCAAAGGCATCGGTAAAGCCGTTGTCGCACACCTTTGCGAGGCGGGAGCGAACGTCCTCGCGACAGCACGTGCGCGTCCCGATGACCTTACCGAAGAAAGATTCATCGGTGCGGACATCACGACGGCCGAGGGTTGTAAAACCATAGTCGACGCCGTGCTCGAACGGCTCGGCGGCGTCGACATAATCGTGCACGTGGCGGGTGGCTCATCTGCGCCGGCGGGTGGCTTCAGTGTGCTCGACGACAACGAATGGACCAAGGCATTGAGCCTGAACCTCTTCCCGGCCGTGCGCATCGATCGAGCACTGTTGCCCTTGATGGTCGAGCAGCGCTCGGGCGTCGTTATCCACGTCACGTCGATTCAGCGGCAGTTGCCGTTGCCGGAGGCCACGATTGCCTATGCTGCCGCCAAGGCTGCCCTGTCGAACTACAGCAAAGCCTTGTCCAGGGAGGTCAGTCCGAAAGGCGTTCGCGTCGTGCGTGTCTCCCCCGGCTGGGTCGAGACGGATGCCGCCGCGGGGCTCGTTGCTGAGATCGCCCGGCAGAACGGCATCGACGAGGACGGCGCTCGCAAGATCATCATGGATTCGCTCGGGGGTATTCCTCTCGGGCGGCCATGCTCTCCCCGGGAAGTGGCAGACCTCATTGGCTTCCTGGTCTCTGCGCGAGCCAGCGCTATCACCGGTACTGAATACGTCATTGACGGCGGAACTGTTCCGACCGCTTGATTTGAGCCGCTTGCCCCGCGGCTGCGGTGTCGAGCGTCTCTGTCGGCAGGCGGACAGCCACGGCCAGGCTTCCTCGGCGCTGCCGTATGCGTGTCCTGTTAATCGTCAGGATCGAGTGGCAACGGCTTCTGCTTCGTCGAGCTTCTCTGGAACACTTCATCACCTGTTTGGGTTTGTTGGTTCGGAATGAGTCGTAGGGGGTGTTGGCTTTTCTCGGGCCGGATCCGGATGGTCGTAGATTTTTGTTTGAGTGACGCAATCTGGCCGACCTGTACCCGACAGCGATCGGCCGCACGTGTTAAGCGTTGTCCAACGCCTGCCCGCACGCGTTGTCGTGCGTTCATAGGCTGACAGGCAAGGGCAGGCATCGAACAACGCTTAACAAAATACGCATTCGCTGAAGTCGGTGGCGGCCGTGCGCCATTGCCTTGCCGAACGACCGGTCTCCAGCAGTGAGCGGGCACATCGGCGTCGATACACGAAGGTCGGCTTAGGCCGAGGAACGGGCAGCTGCGGAAGTAGGGAGGTCAATGAGCGATGGGCATCCCTTCAAGTGGCAGCGCACATGTCGTTCCGTTTTTTCGGCAGCGGTTAACCTTTTTCCGCAAAACTCCCCTCCACAAACGCACGCGCCTCGGCTTGTCCCGTGCGCGCATAGGCCGCGGTGGTCTGCACCGACGCATGGCCGAGCAGCGCCTGGGCGACCTGCAGCGGCACGCCATGGTCGACCACCAGCGTGCGCGCATAGCCGTGCCGCAGCCAGTGCGTGGAGGCCCGCTCCAGCGCCGTGCGCATCGCACTGTCTGCGGCCGGCACGCGGCTCGTCGCCAGCGCGAATAGCGCCCGGATCTCGTCGTACAGTCCGCTCGCGCCCAGCGCCCGGCCGCGCTCACTGTGGATCAGCGGCAGGCGTTCCTCGGCGGGCGGATCTTCCGTCAGTCCGACGGCGCGCCGGTAGGCCCGCAGCGCGGGCAGGCAGGCACTCGGTAGCGGGATCGCGCGCAGCCGCTGGCCCTTGCCCAGTACGTGCAGGGTCCACTGCCGGGCGTCGTCGACTTCCACGTGCGGCAGCGCGAGTGCCTCATCCCACACCAGTTCCGCGAGCCGCACGCCGCCGTAGCGGTAGAGCGTCCAGATCGCGCGGCGCCGCATCCAGAGAACAGCCGGGACCCCGGCCGGCGCGTCGCCGGCGGCGACCGCATCGCAGTGCGTGAGCGCGGCGGCCGGCAGGAACCGCACCGGGGTCCAGGTCAGGCGCGCGCGGCGCCCGGCGGCCAGTCCCTCGGCCGGATTGACCGTGAGATAGCCCACGCGGTGCCACCAGGCAAACAGGCTCGAGACCGCAGCGAGCGCCCGGGACACGCTCGCCGGCGCCGGCCGCGTGACGTGGCCTGCTGCGTCGTCGCGGGGCGCCTGCAGCGCGTCGCGGTACGCGATCAGGTCCTGCCGGGTGAGATCCGAGAAGGGCCCGAGCCCCTCGCGCCGGCACCAGGCGGCGAGGCGCCGCAGTTCCGACAGGTACGCGCGCAGCGTGTGCGGGGAGTGCGAGGCGCGCTCCCGCAGGAACAGTTTCGCCGCCTGCGCGTCATCGGCGACCCCCGGCGTGTTCGTCAGCGCCGCCGGATTCGCGAAGCGTCCGGCGCGCGCGAGCCACGCCGGCTCGACCCCGGCCGGCACTGGCGCGAGGTCCTCACTGTGAGGCCCAGTGCGTGCGACGCAGACACCGTCGTGTGCGTCATCCGGTGTGTTATCCGGTGCCGCGGCACGGAAGCGCCGGCGGTGCTGCCGCAGCACGCGTTCGAGCACGGTGGCGGCCGAGGGGGTCGCGGCTTCCGGCACGACCCGCAGCCGCCCGCGCTCCCAGTACTCGATGGCGGCGTCGTGCCCGAGCAGCAGCGCGAACACGGCGGGGTGCTCGCACTTCGCATCGGCCAGCGACGGACAGCCCCGTTTGAGGGCCGTAAGAGTCCAGCGGAGATAGACCGGGTGGCCCAACGCCTGCGCGAGGTATTCCAGCGCAGCGTCGACGGAGCCGGGCAGACGCTGCGGCGGCCGGCAGCCGGTATCGAGCCACTCGGACGGGTTCATCGTACTTTCCTCGCCGAGGCCGGCTTCTGTCCGGATTGGCCGGCGTGGCCGGCATGGCCCGTTCTCACGGCGGGGCGCGCCGGGCGGCGGGTCGCCGCGGAGGGGGCATTTGCGGTTACTGTGCCGACGAGCGCCAGCGTCTGCCGCTGCTGCTCGATCATCGTGGTGAGGGCGGCCGCTTCGGCCGCGGCGTGCTGCTGGGCGTTGCGCTGCTCCGCCAGCTCCGTGAGCAGCCGGTCGCGCAGCGCCTCCAGCGCCCCCACGCGTTCGGTCGCCCGGGCGAGTTCGGCCTCGAGGCGCTGCCGCTCGGTCTGGAAGGCTTCGCGCTGGTGCGCGGTTTCGCGCAGCAGCTGCCGGGACAGGCCGTCATAGCGCTGCCGTTCCGCCGCCAGTTCGCCCGCGTGTGTCTTCGCCGCCTGCGCAGCCGTCTCGTCGGCAGTGGCCAGTTGCGACTGCAGCGCCGTGCTGGCGGACTCCAGCAGGCGCGTCCGCTCCTCGAGGGCCCGGCTTTCCAGTCGACGCTCCAGCAGCTCCGCGCCGCGCGCGGCGAGCTGGGCCCGAAGATCGGTGAGTTCGGTGCGGAGCATGTCCGTGCGCAGTTCCGCGTTGTGGCGCGCGGTGTCGGCCGCTTCCCGGCTCGCTTCCGCGTCCTGACGCAGCTGCACGACGTCGGCCAGCTGGGTCGCGACGGCCGCTTCCCACAGCGCGCGCATCTGCGCGGCGATTTCCGCTGGCACATCCGGCACCGCGAAGCCGGTCAGGCCCGCCTGCACGAGTTCGGTCTCGATCGCATTGAGATGCCGCGCGAGCGTGGCGGGGTCGCCGGCGCCCAGGCGCGCGCGCAGCTTGCGCACCGACACGATCCGGCGGAAGCGCGCGTCCGAGGCCGGGGCGGGCTCGCCCGCCTCGGCGAGCATCGCGAGCACGGTGGTGCGGATCGCATCGGGGGTCACAGCGGCGGGGCGGGCCATGGCGGACTCCGGCAAGCAGCACTGCAGCACGGTAGCCCTGCAGCGCGCCGGAGCGGACGGGCGGAAGCCGCCGCACGGGGCGCAGGGCGGGATTTCCACATTAGATTACGCACAGGTCTGACGCAACAAAACCGCATTTGTCGCGGTTAAAAACGTGCCCGCCATGATAAACGCCCTTATCGCGGCCAGCTATCGCCAGTTGAATCGATGAGCGGGCGGTATCAATCCGCAGCGCTGCCCTCAGAAGGAGGGTGGGGTGCGCGCCTTGGCCGATAGGGGTAGCGGCCTGGCACTGGAGGGTGTCCTGTCCGGGCATCGGTCACGACTGCGGACGTTGAACGCTCATTGCGCGCGGGCCTGTGAATCGGGTAGGGGGCGGCTTCCTATCACCTTAACGGGGAAACCAGATGAACAAGGAGGAATCCGTCGACGCCGTCGCCGCGCGGACCGGTACCACCAGGGCGTTGGCCGCCGAAACCCTTGATGCGCTGATCGGCACCATCACGACGGCGGTCACCTAGGGCGACACCGTGCAGCTGATCGGGTTTGGCTCGTTTTCAACGGGCGCGCGCGCAGCGCGGGTCGGCCGTAACCCGGCGACCGGTGCCGAGATCCAGATCGCTGCGGCGAAGACGGTCAAGTCCACGGCGGGCAAGGCGTTCAAGGATGCCGTGAACGGCGCCTGACAGCGGGCTGACAGCGGGCCATGATCTGTTCGCGCGGCAGACGGCGGTGACGGATAGCTCGTCGCCGCGGCGCTCTGCATCAATGACTGATCAGTGCCGGACCGGCGCGGCCGCGTCATCAGCCGCCTCGTGTTGTATTGCCCAACTCATGCAACGAAATGCCGCCGTAAACAGAAGAAAACTTATCCCAATGGCAGTATTTCGACCTCCAAGTCGCCTTGTGCAAATCGAGCCGCTGCAATGTCAGGGTCATCCCAGAACCGTCCGCCGCCTTGCAAAGGAATTTCCCGACGAATCAGTGCATTACGACATATTTCAGATCTCTGCGATGCGAAGTGACGCCTTTAATTTGGACTGAGGCGCGTTGACGTTTTTATTTCGTTCGGACTGGAAATAAAATCGTCAACTGACGCTGTCAGATCCCAGTGCCACCGCGATTCCGGATTGATAAAATTATTGCGTTCTACGCTAAGACGCTTCGCTAGTTCGCATCCGGTGCTGCGATCGCCGTGGATGCGTCTTTGGGCGCCTCTTCCAGCAATGCATCGCTCTCGTCTTTAAGTCCCACGCCAGTGAGGCCCAAGCGGCGCGCATGCGTCAGCAGATAGTGCAGCTTGTGCGCGGCTGCGCCGTGACTCAATCCCTCGGGGCGCACGTTCGAAATGCAATTGCGTTGCGCATCGGTGCACCCTACTTTAGGCGCGAACGTCAGGTAGATGCCGAGGCTATCCGGCGAGCTCAGCCCGGGACGTTCGCCGATCAGCATCACGACGAGCCTGGTCCGCAGAATTTCGCCGATCTCATCGCCAAGCGCCACCCGTGCCTGCCGAGCGACCACCACCGGACCGATTCTCCAATCCGCAAGGCGTAAAGAGACGGCCCTCAAAAGCGGAATGGATTGCTTTGCAGCAGCACAGGCCGACAGCCCATCGGCAATCACGAACACCACTTCCGGCGCTTCGATGGCGGCTTGCGCAAGCGCCTCGCGGCTCTCCTCCGACAGGCGTCTCCCCAGATCCGGACGCCGCAAGTAATGCTGACGGTCCGGCGCAGCACTATGCACATCGAGCGTGGTGAAGCCGTTCGCGCGCAACTGCTCATGCAGCGAATCGGCGTCGAGCGGATGATGCACCGCATCGCGTGCCTGCGCGTGCGATAGATTGAACGCGAGCAGCGGCCCGGTCGGCAGGCTGTTGCCGGCACGACCCAATGCGATACGCGCATTGGTGAACTGACGCAATGCGCTCCAGGGGTTCTTTTCGAGGAAGTCGTTGCTCATGCGATCCCCATCCATTCGCGCGCACCTTCCAGCAAAGGTTGCCGTATCGCGCCATTGAGCAACACGCCAAGCGCGTCGGCGACCTGCATCGACTCCAGCCACTCTTCGAATTCCGGCGCACGCCTTAGGCCCAATACGTCGCGCACATAAAGCGCATCGTGGAATGAGGTGCTCTGGTAGTTCAGCATCACATCGTCCGCGCCGGGGACGCCCATGATGAAGTTGATTCCCGCGACGCCGAGCAGCGTCAACAGGTTGTCCATATCGTCGTGATCGGCTTCCGCGTGGTTCGTGTAGCAAATGTCGCAACCCATCGGCACGCCGAGCAGCTTGCCGCAGAAGTGATCTTCGAGACCCGCGCGCGTGATCTGCTTGCCGTCATAGAGGTATTCCGGGCCGATGAAACCGACCACCGTATTGACGAGAAACGGATTGAACTTTCGTGCCACCGCATAGGCGCGCACTTCGCAGGTCTGCTGGTCGACGCCATGATGCGCATTCGCCGACAACGCGCTGCCCTGCCCCGTTTCGAAATACATCACGTTGTTGCCGACTGTGCCGCGATTGAGCGAGAGCGCCGCTTCATAGGCTTCCTGCAGCAACGCAAGCGAAATGCCGAAGCCGGCATTCGCTTTTTCCGTACCGGCAATCGACTGAAACACCAGATCGACCGGCGCGCCCTTGCCGATTGCGGCAATCGTGTTGGTGACGTGCGTCAGTACGCATGATTGCGTCGGCACCTGATAGCGTTGCCGGAAATCGTCGACCATCAGCAGCAGCGTGGTGATCGCGGCCAGGCTGTCGGTAGCCGGATTGATGCCGATCATCGCGTCACCGCAACCGTACATCAGGCCGTCGAGCATCGAGGCGGCGATGCCCTTGACATCGTCGGTCGGATGATTCGGTTGCAAGCGCACTGACATGTGGCCAGACAATCCCACGGTGTTGCGAAAGCGTGTGATCACCGGACGCTTGCGCGCCGCCGCGATCAGGTCCTGGTTACGCATCAGCTTCGACACCGCGGCGACCATCTCCGGTGTGAGGCCGGCGGAGATACGCGTGAGTGCATCGGCATCCGTCTCGCTGCTGAGTAGCCAGTTGCGGAAATCGCCGACCGTCAGATGGGATATCTCGGCGAAAGCTTCGGGCGAGTGATCGTCCATGACAAGGCGCGTGACTTCATCGCTTTCGTACGGAATCAATGCCTCGTTGAGGAAGGTGCGCAACGGCACCTGCGCGAGTGCCATCTTGGCTGCGACGCGTTCTTCCTCGCTGGCCGCCGCGGTGCCGGCGAGCTGATCGCCCGAGCGCAGCGGGCTCGCCTTCGCCAGCAACGTTTTAAGATCGTCGAACCGGTAGGTGCGTGTGCCGATCGCTTCGGTATAGCTCATCTCGCGTTGCTCCAGAGTGCCGCGCACGTTAGTGCCATGTCAACACAGGCCACCCACACTCCTTCGCATGCGCTGCCAGCACCTGGTCCGGATTGACCACATGCGGCCTGTCGACCTCGCACAGCAGAGGTAAATCGTTTCGCGAGTCGGAATAGAAGCTGGCACCGGTCAGGCTTTCGTCGTGCGCCTCTAGCCATGCGCGCAGCCGAATTACCTTGCCTTCCCGGTACGTCAGTACGCCGGAGGTGCGTCCCGTATAGACACCGTCCTCCGTCTGGATATCAATCGCCAGAACATGCTTGATACTGACTCGCGCCGCAATTGGCTCGACCAGATGCGCGCTCGACGCCGAGATAACCAGCAGGGTGTCGCCACGCTGGCGATGGGCGTCGATCATATTCCGTGCGTCGGCCCGAATCCTCGGCTCGATCACCTGTTCAACAAACGCATCGATCTGATGGCGCACATCAACGACGCGGCGACGGGCGAGCGGTGCGAGTGTTGCTTTCATGTAATCGTCCATCGTAAGCAACCCTTCGCCGTAGGCACGCATCATCTCGTCGTTTTGCCGTACAAATGCATCGCCGTCGCCGACCCATCCCAGGCGAGCCATCTCGCTGCTCCACAAATTCGCGCAATCTCCATTGATAATCGTGTCGTCAAGATCGAAAATCGCTAAAGTCATCCGGTCTCCGTTGAGTCAAATTCTCGATGCCGCGGCAGCATCAAAATGCGAGATCCATGCCGGCCGCCGCGGCCGCTTTTCCTTAATGTGTTACCGGTACGGCGACCGTCGAAGGTGCGCGGCCGCGCACAGGCTTCGCGAACAGCCGGTCGAGCCGGGCGATCTCGTCGGTCGACGGCTTGATCGCTAACGCAAACACGACGAACACGACGAAGTTCGCGGCGAGCCCGACAACCCCGCTGGTCAGCGAACCGAGCGCGCGGATGTCGTCCGGATAGACGGAAGTCAGCACGATCGCGATTGCAATGCCCACCAGCATTCCCGCAATCGCGCCCTGCTTGTTGCCACGCCGCGTGAAGATGCCGAAGAACAGCGGGACCGCAAGCTGGATGATCCCTTGATATGAAATCTGCGCGAGTAATTGCAGTCGGCTGTAGTCGAAAGTCAGATATGCAAGGATCGCCGCTGCGACGATGAACACGACCATGCCCGCCTTGGACAACACCATCAACTGGCGATCGCTGCGCGGCGTATTCCACGTCGCGAGGTCGTTGGCGAACTGCGTGCCGCAGACCTGCACACAACCGTCGACATGGCCGATGCTCGCCGCAAGCACAATCACGATTGCTACCGCGAGAAGCCACGGGCCGCCGATATCGGCGAGTGCGACGAACCAACCGTGCTGCGGCTGGGCGGCTACGTTCGGGTCCTGACTCGCGGCAGCCGCGAACAGCATCAGGATGCAATAGAAGCCGCCGACCAGCAGCATCGTCAGCAGCGTGCCCTTCTTGACGGCCCTTACGCCGCTCGCCGTATAGATCCGCTGGAAGCTCATCGGCCAGCACATTGAGCCGATCACACCGGTGAAGATCAGGCTGAACATGTACCAAGGACCGTAACCGGTATGCGCGTCGCCAGGAATCAGCAGCATCTTCGCCGGCAGTTGCGACAGGTTCGAGAATGACGCGTGGTTGCCGAATAGCAGCAGGATGCACAGCACCGCGCACAGCACGTACGCAATCAGCCCCTGGAACATGTCGGTCATGATCAGCCCCCGCATCCCCATGCTGACGGTCCAGTACTGGCGGATCAGTACAATCACAACACCAGCAGTCAGGCAGGCCGTCACGGTCCACTGGCCGAACGTTGCGAACTGGAATAACGTCGCGAGCGCCTGGATGCCCATCACGACCCACGGAAACACCGAGATGATCCCGATGATCGACGCGATTCGCTTGACGACCGGGCTGTTGTAGCGCATGCCGAGGAGGTCCGGCTGCGTCGTCAGGTTGAACTGCCGGCCCCACGACCACGCCCGGTTTGCCATCAGATACATCGCGGTCACGCCGAGCGTCGCGTAGACCATCCCGTAGAAACCGAGCACGCCGCCGACCGACAGCGCGAAGAACGCGGTGAACGTCGAGCCGGGCCACCACGAGTTCGTGTAGCTCATCGCGACGAACCACGGGCCGTACGAGCGGCCGCCGACGGCATAGTCGGAGAAGCTTGTGCTCCGGCGGTTGGTCGCATACAGCACCGCGATCATCGCAACGAGAAACACGACGATCATGCCGAACGTGACGACCGGGTTGCCGGGATTCGTGAAGTGGGTCATGTCGGTTCTCCTTCGTTTGCGAGTTCGCCGGACACGCCTTCGGCCACGTACAGCGCCCATATGCCGAGCCCGACCAGGACCGCGTTCGCGATCCAGTAGAAGATCGGCAGCGGTACGCCGAGCACGAGTTGCTTACTGCCGCTGACGCCTAGATAGAACGGCGGACACAGCGCCATCAGAAGAAGCAGGAAGAAATAGATGCCGAATACAATCTTCTTCGAATTCGGCATCGAGCTTTGGATCGATTCAGGCATGATCGGCTCCTCGCTAGCGGCGGGTTGAAGGACACGAATGGAACGCGCTGTCATCTCGCACGCCCAGCCGATAGGCACCACCTTCGGCGTACCGGACCGAAGGTGGCGTCAGATCCGCCCCGACGCGGCCAATCACTTTCAATTGCGATTTGCATTCCTTAATAACCATAATGCCTTCCCATCCTGAAAATGAAATCGGGTTCTCAATAGGTCGTCAAGCTCAAGCGTCGGCGCAGAACCAGTTCATGCACGGAGCTGTTTTCAAGCGCCTACTTTCTTCACGCCTGTCTCAGCCATGTCTCCCACTGCGGGTCCTGAAAGACGATGCGAGCGCGCATCTGTTTCCAGAACCCGTACTTATAGAAATCGAAATCGAGCCGCGACACCGCACGCTGCACCATCGCCCACGTCGACCATTTCAGATCGGCGAGCGCCTTGTTCAACTGCACACGCGCGACGACCTGGGGCGTCACGCGACCGAAATAGTCCTCGAGCAGCGCGAGTTCCATCCCAGGCGCGAAGAACATCTCGCCGAACCACAGGGCGAGCTCGTAATGCCGGTCGTTGTTCGACGCGTACTCGAAATCGACCAGGCGAATCTCGCGCGCATCGTTCAGCATGAAGTTGCCGGCGAGGGTATCGTTCATGCAGGGCGCGAGATCCAGGCCCGACGCTTCGAGCGCCGCACGGGCACGACGGTATTGCTGGCACAGCCAGTCGTGATCCGGGGGTTTAACCGCGTGCAACGCTTCGACCTGCTGCTGATGTTCGTCGATCATGTCAAACATGGTCTTCGTCTGAGCGAGCACCGGCTGATCATTGAACGCCTTCAGTGCACGCAATGCGTTGTGCCGGACCTCACGCTCGAGGAAGTCGAGGTTTGACGACGCGCGCCAGCCTTCCATGAACTCGAACACCTCGACGCCCAGGTCCTCGAGGAACGCGATCACCGGCGCGCCGTAGCCGGTTATCGCGGCCTTCACGCTCGCTTCGTGTGCAGTGCGGCGGTCGATAAACATCTCTGTGCCCTGGCCCGGCACTTTGAAAAAATACGCAGTCTGCGCGCCGTCGACTTCGACGCGCCAGTTCGTGTTCGAGATGCCGCCACCTACCGGTGCGTAGCGAATGTCGTACCCTTTCCATGCAGGCATTTCACGAATCGCCGCTTCGATCTCGTGTTCATGATGGGTCTGAGCCTGACCGAGTGCTTTCATCGAATCATCCCTTCAGCAGATGAAGCCAGCCTTCGAAGCGCGCGTCCTGAATGCCTTGTCGGCAGCGCAACGAAGTCCATTGAGCGAGTTTCGTGAATTCGAGACGGCGCGGTGACGTCGTGCCTAGCCACAATCCCCACAGTGTCCAGTACCAGTCGTTGACAAGCGCATACAGACGGCAACGCGCGTAGTCGGCTTCGTCGCAACGGCCAGCCCAGCGCACGATGCCCTCCCGCCATTGGGGCTCGAACTGATACAACTCGTTCAGCGTGATAGCCACGTCGTACCAGGGGTCGCCGCAGCCACCGTAATCGAAATCGATCAGTTTGAGTTCGCCTCGCGGGCCAACCATCACGTTGCTCGCAAGGCCGTCACCGTGCAGTGGCACGACCTCTACGTCCGATGCCTGCAACGCATTCCATGCACGATCTATGCAGTCGTCAGTCCGCAACCCGTCGATCGGCAATTCCACCGCATCACGTCGACACAGCGCCCGAAGTCGGGCGATGTCGTCCATCGGAGACGAGACAAACATGGGCGCAGGACCGTCATGCACTTGCCGCTTCGCCGCCCACAGCGCGTCGAGACGCTCGGGTGACGCCAGATCGTCAACGCGCGCCCAGCGCCATTTGGAGGCCTCCAATCGATCGAACAGCAGCACGCCGCGCTGCATATCAACGATGCGCAGCGCGACCGTTGCTTCCGCTTGTGCCGCACAGCGGCTCGCGTCGACGGTCCGCGCAACGTCGATCAATTCTTTCATATCGTCGTGCAGCACTTTCGCATACCACGATTGAGCGCCCACCGCGACGACGAAGCCGGCCCATTCGGTCGCGAGCCGCGTCGGCGACGCGACTGCTCCGGTGCCGTGCCCAACCTGCGCGTCGTTGCCTAGCCCTACTGCATGCAGCGCGTCGAGCAATCGAAGGGATTCAGGCGATTCCGTCTGCATCATCGTCCTCAAAGGTAGCTCGACGATTCAGTGCAGATGCGCTCCAGCAACGCGCTCAACAGACGCAGGCCATTGTGCAGATCGGCATCAGCGGTGTACTCGGCTTCGTTGTGCGAGACGCCCCCGCGGCTAGGTACGAACAGCAGGCACGTCGGCGTGACGCGACTCATGCTAATCGCATCGTGGCCGGCGACGGTGACGCTATCGCCCGCTGGCAGGTCGAGTTCGAGGCTGACGTCGTGGGCAAGTCGCGACAAGCCATCATGCAGCTTCAGCGGGGCGCGAAGCTGGCGGCTTTCGATCTCGATGCGCGTGCCGGTCTGTTCAGCGATATTCCGCAAGATCGGCTCGAAGCATGTTGCAGTGCCGTCCAGCAGGGCAGTGGACGGCGAACGGAATTCAATGTGTAGTATCGTCCTCGACGGCACGACGTTCGGCGAATTCGGATATACGTCGAGGCGGCCAACCGAACTGTGCATTTGCGCGCCGTGCCGCACGGCTTCCGCATGGACCGCGGCGATCGTGTGCGCTGCCGCCAGCAATGCATCGCGCCGGTCGGCCATCGGTGTAGGGCCGGTGTGATTCTGCTCGCCGTCGAAGCGCACTCGCCATTTCAATGCGGCCCACGTCTCGCGGACCACGCCAATTGCGAGCCCCTCGCGCTCGAGATTCGACGCCTGCTCGACATGCATCTCGACATATGCGGCAATAGGCAGATCGAGCATCGCATCGCCGAGATAGCCAATCTGCTCCAACGCACTCTTCAGCGTGACGCCTTGCCGGTCCTCGCATGCCCACGCGTCGTCGAGCGACATCGCGCCGGTGAACACGCTGCTACCCGTCAGGCTCGGCTGGAAACGCGCGCCTTCTTCGTTGGTCCAGTCAACGACCGCCAGATTGCATGGCGCACGGTGACCACTCGCGCGAAGCCTCTGCGCGATGCCGACGATCGCGGTCGCGCCGGCAAGCACGCCGTATACACCGTCAAAGCGGCCGGCGCTCGGCTGGCTGTCGAGATGCGACCCGCACAACACGTACGGCGCGCCCGGCGTCAAAGTCACAAGCCCGAAGACGTTGCCGATTGCATCGATGTGCACATCGAAACCGTGCTCGTCGAGCCAGATGCGGAACAGATCACGAACCTGTCCGTCCTGGGCCGACGCCGCGAGCCGATGCAGACCGCCGGCCGGCGTCGCGCCAATCGCGGAGCTTGCGCTGAACAGCGCGTCGAACGCGCGCAACTCATCGGCGTTGGGTTGAACCAGTTCAGGGATGGACGATATCGACATGAGCTTGTTCCAGGCGGTCTATGTAGTCGGCCGACAGCGGGCGGTTTGTGACGAGCGTCGCGATCGCGTCGAACGGTAGTGTGTTGATGAACGTGCGATGGCCAAACTTGCCATCGTCGGCGAGCACGACGCTACGCACGCAATGCACAACAAGCGTTCTGCGCAGCATGGCTTCGGATTCTTCGTAATCCATCAGCCCTAGCTTCAGATCGACCGCGCCAATGCCCATAAAGGCGATGTCGTAATGGAACTGACGGGCGAATTCGAGCGTGTGCGGGCCGATCAATGCGTTGTCGTTGCGACGGACGTCGCCTGGTGTGACGAGCACGTGGTTGTCGCTCTGCTGCGTCAGCAGTTGCGCAATGTCGAGCGAGTTCGTGACGACTCGCAACTGGCTGAAGCTTGTCAGCTGATGCGCGAGTGCGAGTGTTGTCGTGCCGGTGTCGAGGAACAGCGCCATTCCCTCCTGCACGAGGCCGCTTGCGCATTCGGCAATCTTCGCTTTCGCCTGTGTCCTGATCCGGTTGCGGACCTGCAGCGGTTGCTCCTCGTTAAGCCGCGGCAGGATCGCGCCGCCGTGAACGCGACGCAACTTGCCGAGTTCTTCGAGATATTTGAAGTCACGGCGAATCGTTTCTTCGGAGACGACCAGCTGCGTAGCGAGGTCGGCGGCCTTCACGCGTTTCTGCTGGCTCAGAAAACGCATGATTTCTTCGAGGCGAGGCTGATTCAGCATAGGTAGATGAGTCCGGCGGACAGGGAAGCAACCAGTGTAACGAGGTTTGCCGCGCGTTCGGATCACGCGGTAGCAGCGCCCGGATTGTGCCAACAGGCGGTGGTGCGTCGGCGTGGCCTCGTCCGCGTCGAGACGTTGCGCCGCTTGCAACTTCGTTTGTTGCTGGAGCACAGGTCTCGGCGGTGCCATCAGCGCGCGCCGTTCTGGCCCGGCACCGACTTGATGTGCGTCGAAATGGCAGATCGTCACGGTGCGCTCCTAGCCGACGAGCAACGGCGGCAGCCGATGTTCCCACGGCGCAATTGCCTCGAACGCCGCGCAGAACTGCAGCACGTCGCCATCTGCGAAGCGCGGCCCGATGACCTGCAAGCCGATTGGCAAACCTGACGGACTCCAGCCGCACGGCACGCTCGCCGCTGGGTTGCCGGACAGATTGAATGGGTACGTGAACGGTGTCCAGCGCGCCCACGGCACCGCGGTGTCGTCGACGCCATCGAGGTCAGATGGCGCAATCCGGTCCGCATCGAACGGAAGAATTGGCAGCGTTGGCGTCAGCAGCAGATCGAAGCGCTCGAACAGCTTGTGGACTCTGCAAGCGAACGCCGCGCGCTGCTGGACCGCGGTCAGATAGCCGGCCAGATCGTAGTCCGCAGAACGTTCGATTAGCGTCGCGAAGCCCGGTTCGAGCTCCTCCTTGCGATTGGCAAGCGACTTGCCGTACACGATTCCGCGGCCGCCGACCCATAGGGCCTCGAACGTCGGCAACGGGTCATCCCATTCGAGTGCGGGCATATCAATCGTGACTGGCAGCGTCCGCGCAATCTGATTGACCGCCGCTTCAACTGCTGCCGCAACAGCCGGATCGACGTCAACGTTGAACAGCGTCGGACAAAACGCGACGCGCAGCGGCCGCAGCGGCGAATCGCAACGCGCGAGGAACGTTTCAGTCGGTGCTGGCAACGCCTGGTGATCGCGTGGGTCGGGACCGGATAGCACGTCGAACAGCAGCGCGCTGTCGCGCACCGTCCGTGTGATCGGGCCGGCATGGCTGAGCATTTCGGTCGCCGACCAAGGCCACGTCGGAATCCGGCCGAGCGAGCCCTTGAGCGCGAACGTGCCACAAAACGCACTGGGAATCCTTACCGAACCGCCACCGTCCGAACCGAGCGACGCGGGCACCATCCGTGCGGCGACCGCGATCGCCGAACCCGAACTGGAGCCGCCGCTCGTGAGTTGTGGGTTCCAGGGATTGCGGCCGTTGCCGAATACGCGCGACAGGCTCGCGCCGCTCCAACCGAACTCAGTCGTCGCGGTCTTGCCGACGATGATCGCCCCCGCATCCTTCAGGCGTCGGATAATCGGCGCATCATCCGACGGTACATAGTCGAGCGCGGTCAGCGAACCCCGCGTCGTCCGCAGTCCAGCGGTCGAAAACAGGTCCTTGACGCCGAACGGAATGCCATGCAGTGGCCCTCTAAAACAGCCGCGGGAGGCTTCGAACGTCAACGTTTCGGCCTCAGTCGCCGCCGTTTCGGCGTAGATATCGCCGAATGCGTTCAATGTGGGATTGTGGGTTTCTATCGCTTTCAGACTGTGCGCTATCAACTCAGCCGGCGTCAGGCTGCCGTTCCTGATCCGATCAGCGGCATCAAGAACCGTCGGCGCAAAGACGCATTTTGACTGGTATTTCATCCTAAATCCTGAATGGGACAGCGCATTGGCTGGTTGGATGCATTACAGGTTGGACAAAAACTGGTGTCAAGCGCGTTTTATTGGTTTTGTTGGTTTTGTTGGATATGTTGGGTCCCACCATCCATTCTAATCAAGCGCTCTCGCTGGCAAATCAGGCGCTCGAGAATTTGCGTCGACCAGGCAGGAACAGTCTCACGGGCATCTTCAACTTCGCCGCGAATCTGGCGGGTATCGTGACACCGCTCGTGGTGAGCCCGATCGTTGCGGCGACCGGTTCGTTCGTGGGCGCGCTGGTATTTATCGGCGTCGTCGCGTTGGTCGGTGCGCTGTCGTACATCTTCATCGTCGGCGATATCAGGCGGATCGTGCTGGTAGATTAATTCTTCCCGCTCAGCCTCGTTTCATCTGACGATCGCTGTTTCGTTCGAATCCCCGATTGTCGTCGCAGTGCGGCGGCAACCGGGGATTTTCGCGTTTGGGGCCGGCTCCTGGCATCCAGGTTATACGATGTCTTATCGCACCGGTATGACCCAGCAAGACCTGCCGGGGCGCAGGGTAAACCATCTTGTATGACATCCCATCAATGAGGAGAATGGCTTCAACATAGATTCCGAGTCGTATCTTCAAACCATGGGAGGAGACATGAGGACGGGATTGTTGGCGATTGCACTGGCATGCATGACGGTTGCGGGCTGCGGCGGTGGTGGGATACCGAACAGTGATTCCGACGCGACGGCCGCGCCCAAGTCGGCCGCGCCCGCGAAGCCGGCGTCTTCACCGAACGTCAAGACGACGTTCAACGTCGCGGAGTTCGGCGCAAAAGGCGACGGTTCGACGGATGACACCGCCGCGATCCAGAAAGCACTGAATGCCGCGAGCGCCGCGAAGGGGACGGTCGTATTTCCGCAGGGCACGTTCATGACCGGCGCGCTGTTCGTCGGTTCGAACACGACGTTGCAGATCGATGAAGGCGTGACGCTGAAGGCCATCCAGGCGCAGAGCTGGTGGAATATCGAAACCACCATCGCGTCCGGCGCGACGAACGGTTTCTATCCCGATGGTCTTTCGCTGTATCCGCAGGTGCCGACCCGCGTGCAGGGCATCGAGATGAACTGGGCATCCGCGATCATCAACGTTCGCGACGCCGACAACGTGACGATCACCGGCAAGGGCGTGATCGACGGCAACGGGCAATCGTGGTGGTCGCACTATTACGCCGATGGCACGACGTTCCATTCGTCGCTGGGTGTCACATGGGCGCTGAACTGGGACGAGCAGCGGCCGCGCGGTATCGAAACGTACAAGTCGACGAACGTCACGATCAAGGACGTGACCGTGCAGAATTCGCCGTTCTGGACCATCCACCTGTGCTACTCGGACCAATTGCATCTCGACGGCGTCCACGTCTACAACTTCCCGACGGCAGCGACCGGCATCATGCCGAGTACCGACGGCATCGACATGGACTCGTCTACGAACATTCTGGTCGAGAACGCGGATATTGTCGCGAACGACGATGGCTTCGTCATCAAGTCGGGCCGTGACGGCGACGGGCTGCGCGTGAACAAGCCGACAGCGAACGTCGTGATCCGCAACTCGACGGTGCGCGCCGGCGCGACTGCGTTTACGATCGGCAGCGAAACCTCGGGCGGCGCGAACAATATCGAGGTGTCGAACATTCAGGTCTCGCCGCTGACCGCGCAGATCAACAGCAACGTCGGCTACAAGACGGGCGGGCCGGCTGTCTACAGCGTGTTCGTGTTCAAATCCGCGCCGACGCGTGGCGGCGTGATGGAAAACGTCTATATCCACGACATCAACGTCGACGACGCGTACTACTTCATGCAAGGCAACGAAAACTGGCCGGCCGGCGGCACGGTGCCGGCCACGTTCGGCACGACGTATGTGGAACCGCCGTACTGGCCGTCGATTCTCGTGATGCCGGCCAACGCGTCGGACGGCTATCCGATTTTCCGCAACTTCAGGTTCGAGAACATCAGGATGAAGCACGTCGAGAGCGCGGTGTTCGGCGTCGCGGGTTATACGATCGCGGGTGAAGCGGAAAAGGGCCGGTTTACCAATTTCACGTTCAACAACGTGAACATTACGGCAGTCAAATCATCGGGCACCTCCGTGGGCGCCGGTTCGATCGCCAATGCGGGCAACTGGACCTTTACCAACAGCACGATCAAGAACGCCGCAGGGGCAAACCTCGTGCCGACGTTGGCGACCACGTCGACTGCCGTCACCGGTTTGCCGGGACAGTAAATGGTTGAACGCGCTTCGTCTCGCGAAGCGATAAAAAACGGGATGTGGCTTTCACCACATCCCGTTTCCGTTTCGGCCGTCGGCTACGCGACCGGCCTCAATCGTCCTTCTTTACGAGCCGCAAGATCGCATCGACGATCATCGCCCGATGCCGCGCCCGCAGCCGCGGATGCGACGGATCGCGCCCAAACGCGGTGCCGAACGTATGCCGGTTGCCCACGCGATGAAAGCACAGCGAGCTGATCATCAGATGCCGATCGATCGGATCGATGTCGCTGCGGAACTGGCCCGCCGCGATGCCGCGCGCGAGCAGATCCTCGATCGTGTGAATCACGGTGACGTTGCGTCCTTTGAACGTCTTGACCTGCTCGACGTACTTCGCGCCGTGAATGTTTTCGATCGTCACGAGGCGCACGAAGTCGCGCTGGCGGTCGTGGTAGTCGAACGTGAATTCGACCAGCGCGCGCATGCCCTCGACCGGATCGAGTTCGCTGACGTGCAGATCCTGTTCGAGCGCGCGAATGTCGCCATACACCTTTTACAGCACCGCCTGGTACAACCCTTCCTTGCTGCAGAAGTAGTAGTACAGCATGCGCTTGGTGGTGTTGGTGCGTTCCGCGATCGCGTCGACGCGGGCGCCCGTCAGTGCCATCGCGGAGAACTCCTGGGTCGTGACGTCGAGAATATTGCGCTTCGTCTGCTCGGGATCGTATTTGCGTCGGGCGTCGACACGTCGGTCTTCGCCGTGCGGCGCGTGGGACACGATGCCGTTGGTATCAGGCTCGGCGGCCTTGCTTCCCTTTTTCATTGTGGTTTCGAGCGGCAGTGACGGCGCATTCTAGCATGGCGAAATGGGCCTCTGGCGTGGATCCCGGGCATCGACGAAGGCATCTCGAAGGAGCTTGCGTGGCGCTTACGCGACCGGGCGCGTGGGCCGGCGGCACGCGGCGAGTGCGTCGCGTGTTTGCATCGCGGTGTACGTGAGCTGCGCGGCCGCGAGGCCGAGCGCGCCGTACGTGCGCGCGAGGCCGAAGGTCGCGAAGGCGTCAGGCACCGGCCGTTCACCGGAGATGGCCGCGGCCAGCAGTTCGCCCGACACCGTGGTCGGCGCCATGCCGTGTCCGCCGAAACCGACCGCGTACCAGACGCCGTCCGTGCTTTGGCCGATCTGCGGCATCTTGTGTCGCGCGTAGCTCATCAGGCCGCCCCATGCGTGCTCGATGCGCACGTCGCGCAGCTGCGGATAGACCTTCAGCAGGTCCTGTCGCAACAGACGCGCGATCGCCTCGGGCTCGCGGTCGCGCACGGAGATGCGGCCGCCCCACAGGATGTGCGTGTCGGGCAACGGGCGGTAGTAGTCGAACGCGAAGCGGGTGTCATAGATCGCGGCGCGGGTGGCGATTGCGTCGTGCAAGCGTTCGCCGAGCGGCTCCGTTGCCATCACGTAGGTGGCGACAGGCAGCACCGCGCGCTCGACGCGCGCGTACACGTTGCGTGCATAGCCGCCGCCCGCCATCACGACGTGACGCGCGTCGAGCGTACCTTGCGGCGTCTCGACGACGAAGCCCGCGCCGTCGCGCCGCAAGCTGACGACCGGCGAGCGCTCGTGTATCGTCACGCCCGCTTGCGCGGCCGCCGCGGCGACGCCGACAACGTACTTGAGCGGATGAAAATGGAACGCGTTGCGCTCGAACAGGCCGCCGTGATAGCGGCTCGTTTTCAGATGCGCGGCGAGTTGGTTGGCAGCGATCGGTTCCCAGTCGACGCCGAACGAATCGCGCATCAGACGCCGTCGCGCTTCGAGACGCGCAGGTTCGTCGAACCAGTTCGCGAGGATCACGCCGGCATCGGTCGCGTCGCAATCGATCCGATAGCGCGCAATTCGCTTGCGCATCAGCTCGACCGCGTCGGTGGTCAGCGCATAGAGTTCGCGGGCGCGAGTCGGCCCGAGCGTCTTCAGCAGGTCGGCGCAATCGAGGCTGTAGCCGCCAAACACGAAGCCGCCGTTGCGTCCCGATGCGCCGAAGCCGACCTGCTGCGCCTCGAGCACGACGACGTCTTCGACGCCGCGTTCGGCGAGGCCCAGCGCGGTGGAGAGTCCCGCAAGACCGCCGCCGAGGATGCAGACGTGCGCGCTGCGTCGGCCGTTGAGCGGCGCGTAGGCGGAGGAGCGGGTGACGGTGGTTTCGTAGAAACTTTGCATGGGGCGCGAGCTTGTGGGCACGCTTGTGGACACGCCCTAGGTTAGCGGCAATCGCGTGTGCCCGTCCAGCCCGCGTCAGTCCGCACGTCGGCAGGCACCCCGCTGCACTTCAATGTGTGTCATCGACCCCAGCGCAGCACGAGCGGATCCAGCCGGCGCGCGATCTTCAACAGCCCTTCGCGCGTCGCCGGATGCATCTGCGGCAGTGGATCACGCACCGCGTCCGGACGGATCACGCCAGAACCTGTGACACGGGATAACGGCGAGTTGCAGCCGGTTCCACGCTCCGCTGAAGCTGCGCTTCTGACCAACAGTCTCGGCACGCGCGTTCATCGTGTCAAAGACCTTCACCCGGGGCGGAATCCGCTCGCGTGGGACCATTCCAAAGGTTGCAGCGTCGGTCGATAGCTGACCGTCGATGTGGCGGAAAATCGGGGCAGCGTAATCCTTGTAGATCTCGCGACGATAGTCGAAGGATGGCTTGGGGAACAGGCTGAACGCCTCGAACTCGAACTCGAACTCGAACTCCATCTGTCCGGGCGCCTCGTAACTGTTACACATTACCTTTCCTCCTTCAGTCTTCGGGAGCAGGAATAGGGGAGCGCTCCGTACCTTGCAGGTAGGCGAGCAGGCGCTGCTCGGCACCCTCGTACTGATGCAGCGGGGCGGTGCGTAGCTGGGCGTCGTGGAGGGCGAGAAGCGCGGTGAACGTGGAAACGCAATCTTCGTCGAGTGACCAGCCTTCCTGCTTACCGCTCTCGTGCGCCTTCATCGACGGGGCGGCTGCGATTGAAGCAGTCGAAGCCATTGAGTCCTGGTCGCGCATCCCGGCACCGCTTGCGTGGATGACCGAGGCACGCTACCGGGCGGCCGGCCTGGATGCGGCGTGGCCGCTGCTCGCGCAGCTGGCGTGGCTGGCGCCCGCGAGGTTCGTGGCGTTGTTGCCCGCCTTGGGTGATGCTTCGCTGGACGCGCCGCGCCGGCGCTTCGATGCCGAATTCCCTGGCACCGGCGAGGTCGACGACTATTCCTGGTTCCCGGCATGGCTGCTGTTGGTGAAGCCGGCGCTCGCCGGCAGGTTAGGTGAGGCGCGCGTACAGCGTGACCAGGCGGCATCGCGCGCGACGGCCCTGCTCGGAGAAATCCGGCGCTGGGAGCACGAAAGCGACCAGCATGAACTCATCGGGCTGCGCCAGGAGCTCAGCCGGCTGCATGCGGGCCAGTTCGACACCTACATGGCGACACGGAAAGTGCAGCACCGGTGATCGGTGAGCGCGGCCGCGAATGGTCACATCGGGCAGTCGTCCTGCAATCATTCGCGAGATGCGATTCGAGCTCTCATCCCAGCCTGTTGAAGACGCCCGCCTCAGGATCTCTCGTGAAATGATGTAGCCTATCGCTTGCGTCGCCAATCACGTGTTCCTTCGTAATCTGCGTCGATATCCGGGCTATGGTGTCGTAACCGTGGACACCACGGCCCTCGTCCACCGTTATGGGGACGACGACACCCGCTCAGAGCGAAGCGATTTCTTGTCTCCCTGGAGCCATACTGGACCAAGCTGCGCCCAGGGACCTCTGACGACCGGTAATCTGCCCTGCATCGGACGTTTTCTTCTCGTCGTAACGACATCTGCCACGACACCTACCAGACCACCGGAGGCACGAACGTTTCGATAAAGCTGGACAACGCTACTAGGCCCGGTTTTCAGCTCATCAACTAGAGCTTATCTTGGAGAGTCGACATCATGGTGCGGTCCCTGTTTAATGAAAGAATCTGAATGTCAAAACCGACATGCGAAACGCGCCACACATTAAAAGCCGGTTGCTGATCGTCGCGGTGTTCGCGTTGTCCGCGTTCGTCTTCACCAACGGCTGTAAGTCGACGGCGACGCCACGCACGGCCGCGCCGAGGGTGATCGCCACTGACGACGCTACGCTCGCCGGCCGGGTGAAGCAGGCGCTTGTCGCGGACCCGGCGCTAAGATCGTTGCCGGTGAGTGTGGCAACGTATCGAGGCGTTGTACAGTTGTCGGGATACGTGGATTCGGAGGAACAGATTCTGGAAGCGCTTGCAGTGACGCACGGCGTTTCGGGGGTGCATTCCGTCAGCAACGATCTGCACCTCAGGCCGCAATGACAGGCGCGTTCCTGTAAGCAGATCACGAACGGGTAACGTGGGAGCGCGCGCCAAAGCGAGGTCGGCCTCACAACCGATAGGAACGAGACGCGAGACAGCAATGCGCGTGCTGCGCGCCTTACGTCCGGGCACCGAAGACGTTACAGATACAGCGCACACAAGCATGTCGTCCCAGTTGTCATTGCCCACAACGCCCGGCAATCACAGTAGGCGCGCGATTCTCTGGCTGCGGTCATCACGGTGATCAAGCGCGGAAAATGTTGCACGCAGCAGAGTCTCCTGCTCGGCAAAGCGCTGTCTGTCGCGCGGGTAGAGTTTGCGCAGGTTCTCGAGCTTCCAGCGGACCGCGGGCAGGTCGCGCAGATGGTCGTAGGGCATTAGTGCCCAGTCCGGCTCGAGGCTGAGCAGGGAAAGAAGAAAATCACGATGCTTCGGGGTTAGGGCGTGGGGCAAATCATGATGAAGCTGTGCCTGAACTGCCTCGAACTGTTCGAGGCTGACTTCTTCGACCGTCATGCCGACAAATCCGGCGTCGTATTCGTGCGCCAGTGAATGTGGCTTCGCGAAGAGAACCTCGTGAACCGGGCGGTTGTGGCCCGCGAGATAATGCCAGGAGTTGAGGGGTCCACTGGTCGCCGTCAAGAATCTGACTACCGGGCACCTCCACGAGACCATCAACAACTGTTAGCGGCTGCCTGGCATTAGTTTTCTCGGTTGTGTCGCGATAAGGGCGGCAGGATACGCAAGTCCCATATGGTCAGGATTGCTTACATGATGAGCGAATGGAATTGCTCGGCAGCGGTCCGCTCTGCGCCAGCATCTTTCATTTGGCCCTTTCTGATCATATGCATCAGTTCGATGCCCGACAGGATGATGCGGGCGCAACGAAGATCCTTGAAACCCATCATGGGTTTGACGATACGTTTGATCGCGCGATGGTCCTGTTCGACAACGTTGTTCAGATATTTGACCTGGCGCACCTTGATGGGCGTTTTCCGTTCGGCGTTGATGGCTTGCAGTGCGGCCAGATTGGCACCGCTTTTGTCTACGGTGATGGTCTCCGGTTCGCCGTTCTGATCGATGGATTTCTCGAAGTAGCGACGCGCGGCAGCCTTGTCACGATGGGCTCGCAGCAGGAAATCGACGGTCTTTCCGGCCTTATCCACCGCACGATACAAGTACTTCCACTGGCCGCGCACCTTGATGTACGTTTCGTCCATCCTCCAGCTCTTGCCGACCGGCCGCTTATGTTGGCGAAACGCTTTTTCGAACAACTGCACGAGTTTGATCACCCAGCGATGTACCGTCGAATGGTCCACCTCGAAACCGCGTTCCGCCATCATCTCTTCCAGATTTCGCAGGCTCAGCGAGTACGCCACGTACCACCGCACGCACAGCACAATCACCTCCAGTGGGTAGTGCAGTCGCTTCAGCAACTTGGCGATCCCAGGCGGCAATGTCTCACGCGGTGTCTTTGTCGTCCTGGTCATCTTTAGCGTCTGCAATTTCCGTTCGCTGAATTTTACCCCAGCGCATTAGCGCGACAGAACCCGATAAAAAGGGGGGCGGCCCACTACAGGGCCGGGTGGTATACTGCTTGCGTCGGTTCTAGGCTTCTCTCATGCCCGTCGTCCCTCGGAGTTCGCGTTCCACGGGCGGCACTTGATTCCCGTCTACTGCTGATCAGTTCTCTGCTCGTTCCAGAGGAAGCGATATTCCCTCTGCGGACGCCGATTCCGCTAGCTGCGCCGCTGCGATAGTTGCTCCATCCCGAGCTCTGCGGCGCGCTGCGTCGCCATTTCGTTTGCGGCAATCGCCCATTTGCCACACGCTGGGCGGTCCCCGGCTACCTCTCGTCATGGCTCACACCTTTGGACTACATCATGAGCCAGTACGTCAGAACTTACAGAGGGTTGGAGATCTATCCCCTCGTCTATTCCCACATTCCCCGGGAGGCCGTTGGGTCATTCGACTATGATGCCGGCTTTGACGCTGCCGTCAGGATATGCCGCCGAGGCACCGACGACACACTGACGGCCAGCCGCGTATTTCGGATCCCACATCGTGCGCCGTTTGGCGATGCGGGCGAGGCGCGCAGGGCATCCAACGACTATGCGGAGCGCCTGATTGATGGCGAGGTTGACGGGCAGTCTACGCGTGATCTATGAGCGAACGGCGATACGGTCCAATGCGCGAGGAAACGTGAATACAGCATCTATGCTAGGCGAGAAGAACTATGAGGTCGTCGCCTCGTCCCGCCGGACGATAAATGGCGCCGTTCCGACCTTGAAGGTGACCCGCCTTTACGACAAGCGGGTCATCTATCCGTTTTGCGGTTGCCCGGACATGCCTCTATTCGACGATCCACAGAGCGCGAAGAATTTTGCCGAGGTGTACGGCTGGCAACTCGTGAAGGGCGATATTGCGGTTCCAGAGTGATCTGAGAGACCACCGTCGAGAGCCGCCGATTACGCTTTTCGGGTTGCATCGAGATAAGGCCAAACGGGCAGGAAAATTTCATGGATTCTCACTGCTGCTAACGGCTATCCGATTGCATACGTTCCGCAGGATACGATGGTGACGAGCCCGAGCGGTTTTTTCTTCCCGAGAGAGGCGACTATTCTTCGTGACGAGCCAGCACGTCCTCATTGACGAGCCGAGCGGCCATTACCCTAACCGCATCGAAATCGAACCGCACGTCGATCCGGCCAACCTCGGTGCTTCCACGTTGATTTCAGTCCCGCTTTATGTCGACCGGCCGGGCAACCGTGCGGCAGGCACGCGACCCTAATTGCGAGCGCCTCGGCGTATTTTTGAGTCAACCCATGCCTGCCGAAAGGGGCGTTGCGTCGTACACTGTCAAATTCGACATAAAAGGAGGCCATCGTGAGCAAAGCCCATGACGCCAAGAAGACGGAAAAGAAAGTCGCCACGTGAACGCCGAAGGAAAAGAAGGACGCGAAGAAGCTGAAGAAGGAGGCTTCGAAGCGTCAGTGATCTTGCAGTGCCACGAGCGCTGCTAAATAACCGCGGCACACGGCGGCACGATCGAGGTGAGAGCGGACGAACAAGAGATGTCTTCATAGTGCACCTGCCGCGGCAGCAGTTACCCGGCGAGCGCTCAACCAAGGAAAAAATTGACTACCGTAATTCTGAAACCCGACGAGCCCGTGGAAGTTGCAATACGCCGTTTCCGTCGCGCGATCGAGCGCACCGGCTTGATTCCGGAGCTTCGTGCCCGGACAGCCTACGAAAAACCTACCGCAGAACGCAAGCGCAAAAAAGCTGCTGCAGCGGCACGCCTGCGCAAGCAGATCAAACGGTCGTTGCCGCCGAAAAAGCGGTACTGACCGGGAACTGCCGGGCAGCTATGCTGAAGCGGCCGTCTAGTGCCCAGCCAGGTGTCCTGCGTAACCTCCGCATGGGGAACCGGCTCTGATCTGGACCCAGTGGCCGGTTGAATCCGCCTTCGCATACCGGCCACTTGATCTTCTGCGATCGATAGACAGCTTCGGGTCGGGTGCTGTCCGCCGGGCTCGTCGACGCAACCGGCAACAATGAAGCCGCCTCGATGCTCAAGCGTGACGTCGACAACCTGGCCGCGTACTTCGGGCGATTTGCCCCGCAAATACTCACCGCAAATTATGGCACGGAGATCTGGACGCTCTTCGAAGCAGGCCGGCTGCATGTCGATGCCGAACTGACCGGCCGCATCGAGGTCGACACGCGACGTGTGGACCTCGATGGCGTGCTGCAGGAACTCGAAGAGACACGTTTTGAGGAGGACGCGCGAGTGCGGCGACAGCAGGAACTGAGCGCAGGCCGGTAACCGTGCTCAATGTCCCCAGAAGATCGTCCGAATGTGAAGGTCTTCGAGGATGTCGCCGCTCGGCCACAAACGGTCGTTCGACACCGATGCCCAAATCGTCGACAATCGGACTCACCAAAACCTACGACACTTCGAAGTGCAACAAATCAACACCGAGTTTGGCCTACTTAGCGTTGTTGACGAGCCCACGTACTCGTTTAAGTCACAAGACAATGCGCGTTCGTATGAGATTGAGGTACTGCTCACGCCAGACACCCCAATATCTGTCCATGGGATAGCCCTGAACGGTAGCGGGATAATGGTCGTTGGCGCGGGTGGAGGCTGCTCATCAGTGCATGGTCATTCTGCGCTAGTGCTCGACGACAAGCTTTATCTTGCGGTCGGCGATCACGTGGCCTGCCTCGCGTTTACGCTGCCGCATCGGCTGGTATGGTCAACCCAAGTAGATATGGCCACATGCTTCGGTATCCACTGGGAACATGGTCGGGGTGCTCTCATTTCACATGGGGAACTTGAGATTTCTCGCCTGTCACTAGAGGGACAACTCATGTGGCAGGCATCTGGCGCGGACGTATTCTCGGAAGGCTTTCGCTTGCTGCCGGACCACATCGAAGCCGTGGATTTCAATCGAACTGTGTATCGGCTTGATTACGCGACAGGCGAAGCACGAGATAGCTAGCAACTCTCCTTCACGCTGAACGACCGCTTTCGGAGAAATCGAACGTCCCTTTTGGGTTGCGGATTCAACCGGTCGATGCAACAGTTTGATGAAATCGCTCAGCTGGTGTGTCGAAGTTTAGTGTTTTCCGAGGGCGTTCATTGAGCCGCCTTGCTACTGCATTAAGCCGGGCCTGTGAGTAGACGGAGAGATCGGTACCTTTCGGGAAGTACTGCCTCAGCATTCCATTCGTGTTTTCGTTCGAGCCGCGTTGCCATGGATGCTGCGGATCGCAGAAGTAAACTGCGATGTCAGTAGCCACCGTGAAGCGCTTGTGCCCAGCCATCTCTTTGCCCCGATCCCAGGTCAGTGATCTGTACATGTTTACGCCGACCGAAAATTCAGCCACATCCGATGATGGCTACGTCCTACGCAGCTTCGCACGCCATGTCCACGCTGCCGGCCATTGCGGCGCCTTGACGGTGGAACTCATGGCCGCCTGGGCCCGAAGCGACCGCCACGAGGGTAATGACTCGCGGACCTGGGCGCGACGGCTGAAGAGGCTGCGCACGTTCCTGCGCTGGCTGCAGCAGTTCGAGCCGCGCACTGAGGTGCCCGATGATTCGATCTTCGGACGGTTGCCCGAGCGGCAAGCGCCACACATCTTCAGCGAGGAAGAGATCGTTGACCTACTTGCTCGCGCGCGCCGACTCGGGCCATCGCCGGGGCTACGCGGCGCCGTCTACGAAGCGCTGTTTGGACTGATCGCCGCCACGGGGCTGCGGATCGGCGAGGCGCTGTCGCTGCGCAACGGCGACATTGATCTCAAGGACGGGATGCTGACCATCCGCCGGACCAAGTTCGGCAAGTCGCGGCAGATCCCCGTGCACCCGAGCACCGTGGATGCCTTGCGCCGCTATCGCCGGCTGCGTGACCTGGCCGAGGTGCCGCCGGCGGAGGATGGCCCATTCTTCGTCGGCACCCGCGGTCGACGACGAGGTCTGCCGCTCGGCGAGCGTCAGGTGCATCGCGTCTTCCGCGACCTACACCAGCAGCTGGGCTGGGGCAACCGCGGAGCGCACCATGCCCCACGCATCCATGACCTGCGACATACCTTCGTCGTGCGCCGCATCGTGCAGTGGCAGGCCCAGGGCGTGGACATCGATCAGGCAATGCTGTCGCTGTCGACCTACGTCGGACATACGATGGTGACCAACACCTACTGGTACCTCTCGGCGGTGCCCGAGTTGATGGCGCTGGCCGCCGGACGTTTCGAGTCGTTCACGGCCCGGAGGGAGGTGCAAGATGCGTAAGACCCTTGCTCCGAAGCCGCCTTCGTTCGCTGCGCTGGTCCAGCAATTCTTTACCGAGTACCTGGTCGCGCAGCGGGCGCTCAGTCCGCGTACCGTGGCCTGTTACCGGGACGCCTTGCTGCTGTTTCTGGACTTCGCCAGCCGCCAGCTCAACAAGATACCGACCACGATGCGGCTGGCCGACATCCAACCCGATCTGATTCTGGCCTTCCTTGACCATCTGGAGCAGGATCGGAAGAACTCGGTTCGCCGCCGCAATTTGCGGCTCACCGCGCTGCGCGCGTTCCTGAAGTTTGCCGGCCGCCGCGACGTGGCTTCGTTGCACGACGTCGAGCGCGCACTGGCGGTGCCGATGAAGCGCTTCGAGCGGCCGATGCTGAACTACCTCACGCGTGCAGCGATGGTGGCCGTACTCGGCCAGCCGGGCGAGAGCTGGTCCTCGCAGCGCGAGCACCTGCTGCTGACGGCGAGTGTGGAGCAGCCCAGCCTCCTCAAGAAGCGCGTCTCACCGCACATCTTGAGACATACGACCGCGATGCACCTGTTGCAGGCGGGCGTTCCGTTCAACGTGATCGCCTTGTGGCTCGGTCACGAGAGCCCGATGACAACCCATCGCTACGTCGACGCTGACCTCGCGATGAAGGAGAAAGCACTCGGTCGGCTCGAGGCGCCCGATGCCAGGATTCGCCGGTATCAAGCACCGGGCGCTTTGATTCGATTCCTGCGGACGCTGTAACTATGCGTAGGTTTCGCCAGATCCTACCGCACCCCTTAAGGGGCTGGCCGAGCCGCGATGACCATCTGCGCATAGTTGCGACCTGAGCATAGGGGTCGACTACGGAAACTCGCCCGTGAACGGGAGCCGCAGAGTTCACCAGCGCCCGATGAACTTCCGGGTCCGGCCACTACCGGTATTCGACGACATCCCCAAGATCGTCGACGATCCGCAAAAATCCAGGGCATTGCCCAACTCCGCCGCCCTGGCGGCAGACTTAGAACGTGGACCGCGCCTTCAACCAACCGCTCACACGCCCGCGGATGCTTCTAACTCCGCAAGACGCTGGCGTAACAAGCGATCCTGTTGGAAACGGGCGGTTTCGTCGCGGATCACGGCGACGATGCCGTTGAGTTCATTTTGCGGCGAATGCAGCAATGCAACTGTAAATGCGATCGACATTGACCGTCCGTCTTTATGCACGGAGGGGACACGCAACACATCATTGCCGTAACGGGTTTCGCCCGTGGCCATGGTCTTGTGATAGCCGTCCCAATGGCGGCCGCGCAAGCGTTCTGGAATGATCAGGTCCAGCGACTTGCCGAGCGCCTCGCTTTGCGTAAAGCCGAACATGCGTTCGGCCGCGGGGTTCCAGAACGTGATGCCGCCGCCGGCATCGGAGATGATGATCGCGTCGCCGATTGCGTTGGCAAGTTGCTGAAAGTCGATGGCAGTTTGCACGGCGCCCCTACAAAGAAAAAACGTGGATTTGAATCGAATGCGGCACCGTCAGAGGCGCCGCATCTACACATCAGAGCCAGAATCCCGGCCTGCGTGACGCCGCTAAACTGCTTTGACTTCGCGTAGATTGAAGATCTCCTGCTTGCTGTAGCCAAGGCCGGCCAGCACTTCGTCCGTATGCTCACCGAGCAGCGGCGACGCAGTGACTTCCGGCTTCATGTCCGAGAATTTGATCGGGCTGCCGACGGTCAGATACGAGCCACGTTTCTTGTGCGGTACTTCGACGATCGTCCCGCTCGCGCGCAATGAAGGATCGTTGGCCAGTTCCTTCATCGTCAGCACTGGAGCACACGGAATGTCGAACTTACGCAAGATGTCGACCGCTTCGAATTTGGTCTTGTTGGCGAGCCAGGCCTCGATGGTTTTAAAGATCTCAAAGATATGCGGTTGACGCGCTTCAGCGGTTTTATAGGCTGGGTCATCGATCCACTCGGGCTTGCCGAGTGCTTTGCAGATCGGCTCCCATGCATGACCCTGGATCGTGAAATAGATGTAGGCATTCGAATCCGTTTCCCAGCCCTTGCATTTGAGCACCCAACCCGGCTGCCCACCGCCGCCCGCATTGCCGCCACGCGGCACCACATCGCCGAATTCGCCGTGCGGATACTGCGGATATTCCTCGAGATATCCCACTCGCTCCAGCCTCTGCTGATCGCGAAGCTTGACGCGGCACAGGTTCAGCACGCTGTCCTGCATCGACACAGCGACCTTCTGGCCCTTGCCGGTTTTGTCGCGCCCCAGCAGTGCAGTCAGAATGCCGATCGCCAGATGCATGCCTGTGTTGCTGTCGCCGAGCGCCGCGGCACTGATGGTCGGCGGACCGTCCCAGAAGCCGGTGGTGGAGGCCGCTCCGCCCGCGCATTGCGCAACGTTTTCGTAGACCTTCAGGTCGTCGTAGTGGTGACCGTCGCTGAAACCCTTCACTGAGGCCACGATCATCTTGGGGTTGAGTTCGTTCAGACGTTCCCAGGAAAAACCCATCCGGTCCAATGCGCCCGGTCCGAAATTTTCGACCAGAACATCGGATTCGCGGATCAGTTTTTCGAGCACTTCCTTGCCTTCCGGCTTCTTCGTGTCGAGCGTCAGCGACTTCTTGTTGCTGTTAAGCATCGTGAAGTACAGCGCGTCGGCATCCGGGATGTCGCGCAACTGGTTGCGCGTGACATCGCCAGAACCTGGCCTTTCGACCTTGATCACGTCAGCACCGAACCAGGCGAGCAACTGGGTGCACGCGGGACCGGCCTGAACATGCGTGAAGTCGATGATCTTGATGCCTTCGAGAGGTTTGGTCATGTTGGTATCTCCTTGGTTAATCCGATTACTTTTTCATTGCCGCGCTTTGCGGATTCAGATTGGTCAGGCGGCCGCTCTCTGTGCCGGCTGCTTCATCGATAACGGCATTGATCAGGCTCGGTTTGCCGGATGCGATTGCCTCGAGTAGTGCCTTCGTCAGTTCTTCCGGGGTGCTCGCGTGGTAGCCGATGCCGCCGAATGCCTCGATCATCCTGTCGTAGCGCGCACCCTTCACGAACACCGTAGGCGCGACGTCCTTGCCGCCCGTCGGGTTCACGTCGGTGCCGCGATATACGCCGTTGTTGTTGAATACGACCGTGCAAACCGGCAAGTCGTAACGGCAGATCGTTTCGAGTTCCATACCGCTGAATCCGAAGGCGCTGTCGCCTTCGATCGCGACCACCGGTTTGCCGGTCGTTACCGCCGCGCCGATCGCGAAACCCATACCGATACCCATGATTCCCCACGTGCCCGAATCGAAGCGTTTACGCGGCTCGGCCATGTCGATAATGCTGCGCGCGTAGTCGAGCGTGTTGGCACCTTCGTTGACGACGTTGATGTCCGGGCGCGTCTTCAGCACGTCGCGGATCGCACGCAAAGCACTGTGGAAATTCATCGGAGACGGGTTCTTGTCGAGCGTAGCGGCCATCTTCGCGAGATTTCTGTTCTTGCGCTCGGCGATCGCACCGGTCCATTCGACACCCGGTTTTGCGAAATTCGCATCGAGGCCGGCGCGAAGTGCCGCCACGCACGAACCGATATCGCCGATCACCGGCGCGGCAATCGAGACGTTGCTGTCGATTTCGGTTGGCGAAATATCGACCTGCACGAGCTTCTTTGGCGCCGCGCCCCACGTGTTACCCTTGCCATGCGACAGCAGCCAGTTCAGACGCGCTCCGATCAGCAAGACAACATCGGCTTCCTGCAGCACGAACGAGCGCGCTGCCGATGCGGATTGCTCGTGCGTGTCGGGCAACAAGCCCTTGGCCATCGACATCGGCAGATACGGAATGCCGCTTTGTTCGACGAAAGCGCGGATTTCCGCGTCAGCTTGGGCATACGCCGCCCCCTTGCCGAGCAGGATCAGCGGACGTTTTGCGCTTTTCAGCACGTCGATCGCACGCTTGACCGATTCCGGCGCCGGCAACTGACGCGGCGCGGCGTCGACCACTTTCACCAGCGACTGCTGCGCCTTGACGGTGTCTAGCGTTTGAGCGAGCAGCTTGGCCGGTAAGTCCAGATAGACGCCACCCGGCCGGCCAGACACCGCTGCACGGATCGCACGCGCCACGCCGATGCCGATGTCTTCTGCATGCAGCACGCGATATGCGGCCTTGGCGTAAGGCCTGGCCGCGTTCAACTGATCCATTTCCTCGTAATCTCCCTGCTGCAGATCGACGATTTCGCGTTCGCTCGAACCGCTGATCAGGATCATCGGAAAACAGTTCGTGGTTGCGTTGGCGAGGGCGGTCAAACCGTTGAGAAAGCCCGGCGCCGACACGGTCAGGCAAATGCCCGGCTTCTGCGTGATGTAGCCGGAAATCGCCGCCGCGTTGCCTGCGTGCTGCTCATGACGGAAGCCGATGAAACGCATCCCTTCCGCTTGTGCAAGCCGAGCCAGGTCGGTGATGGGAATACCGACCAGTCCGAAGATGGTCTTGATGTCGTTCAGTTTCAGCGCGTCGATGACGAGATGGAATCCATCGGTCGTTTCGCTTGCCTGTTGTTGTGACGTAGCGTCTGTTATGGGCTGGTCGGCTTCTGCCATGACATCTCTCCTGGGTAGCGGGGCGTGATGAGTTGAATCGTGAGCGGCGTGCTCACGGGGTCATTCATTCAGACGAGCCGCCGGACGACGGTTGCAGCCGTGCCTCGGCGACGGCCACTCCGGCCGGCGCGCCTGAGTTTTCGATCCAGCGCTTTCTCATGGGGGCGAGAATGAATTTCGCGGATACGGCGGCCGCGATCGATATCACGGCCGCTGAGATAAACACGGTGCTCCATCCGCCGTTCGCGGATAGCACCGATGCAACCGGCACCAGCATCGAAGCAGTCCCTTTCGCGGTGTAGAGCGTCCCCGCATTCGCTGCGGCGTATTTGCTGCCGAACGTGTCCGCACAGGTCGCCGGGAAGATCGAGAAGATTTCGCCCCAGCAAAGGAATACGGCGGCGGCGAAGAACATGAACGCGTACGGGTTATGGCCGAACTGCATCAGACCGAGCAGTGCGACGCCTTCGCCGAGAAAGATCATGAACATGGTGTTTTCACGGCCAATGCGGTCCGATAGAAAGCCGCACAGAGGGCGAGTGAAACCGTTGCACAGATTGTCGATGGACAGCGTCATCGTGAGAAGCGGTAGCGTGATACCCAGCAGGCTGACTGGCATTCTGGCGAAGCCGTATTCCTTGGCGATCGGTCCGAGCTGAGCGGTTGCAATGATGCCGCCGGCCGCGACGAATACGAACATCAGATAGAGCACCCAAAACAGCGGCGAACGGATCATTTCGCGGGACGTGTAGTCGATCTTGCTCGCGACAATACGTTTAGGCGCGACCGCGTAGGCAGGCGGTTTAGGCCGTACGAGCATGGTGGCGAGCAGCAGGATGCAGACGCCCTGGAAAATGCCGAAGAACATGAATGTATGCTCGTAGCCCGAACGCTGGATCATGTTGGCAATCGGAATCACCGTGACCGCTGCGCCGGCGCCGAAGCCTGCCGCCGTCAACCCGGCTGCGAGACCGCGCTTGTCCGGAAACCATTTGAGTGCCATCCCGACGCAGGTGCCATACACACAGCCCGCGCCGATACCGGCGATGACTGCCGCGATGTAGAGTTCGGTGAGACTGCTTGCATGAGCATTGATCATCCAGCCGATCGCCGCGCAGAGCGCGCCGCCGGTCACCACCGGGCGCGGTCCGAACTTGTCGACGAGCCAGCCTTCTACGGGAACGAGCCAGGTTTCGGTGACGATGAAGATGGTGAATGCGGTCTGGATTCCCGCCTGGCCCCAGTGGTGAGCGTTATCCATCGGGACGACGAACAGCGTCCACGCGTATTGCAGGTTCGCGACCAGCCCCATGCATAAGATGCCGATCGTGAGTTGAATCCACCGGTGATGCCAGAACGCTGGACGACCGTTCTCCGATCTGTTGGAATGTCCCATGTCTTTCGTCTCCTGTATTTTCCGTCGCACTCGAGCGGCGCGTTGGACTTACGTGATCGAATCGCTTCGTCGCTGCTATGTCTGCGAGCAAAGAGGCGCCAATGGTCGGCCAGAGAAAAGCGCACTAACGAAAATTCTTACTCGTTGAACGCACGACAGTGGGGGTGAAAGCTATTGGCGTACAGCGGGTGTGAGGGGATGCTGCGCGAAAATGACGATAAGCGAAAGTTAAAACATTTTATGATTTGCATTAAGCATCCCTAATACAAGGGGCCGACGCATCCGACGAAGAACTTGTGCGCCCGTGTTGTCGCGGCCTTGGATATAGTCAGATCTATCGTGATGCTGGACCGGTGCGCGGTGCGACACGAGGGCGAGTGTCTTCCGCATCGTGACTGCGATACACGAAATTACATGTATAAGTGAAAACCTACCATTTTTCGAAAAAACTTTAATTATTGTTTACCTATCCGATCTTCTATTCTCGGTCATGCCATTTGCCGGAAGGAGACGACCATGAACCCCTCTCAATTCGATGCCCGAGACAGCGCGCATGATGCGGAAGTCGAGGCGCAACTTTGCGCCTATAACGCCGCTTTCGAAGAACTCGGCCTGCGCTTCCGTTGGGATGAGCGCACGCTGACGTCGCTGGCCCCAATTCACGGCGAACAGGAACAGATTGCCGCGTACATTGAAGCGCATCATGCGCACTTGCTGAAAGCATATAGCGCTGAGTTTTTGAGTCGGGCTATTCTCGACAGGAAAAAAGCCCGCTATCCGTCGCGCTTACAGAGGCGCGTCGATAGTGTGCCGAGTCCGAGCCACGTGATGCATCAACCACAGATGAACCGCCGGTCCGAGCGCACGTCGTATGAGACAGAGTTGCCAGCGCTGGCTGGCGTGTAGATCGCGCGCTCCCTGCACGGCGCTGTGGTTTGCATGGCGTGGCCACTATCGGCCTTCTGCAAGTGCCGTGAAACAGATCATGCAAACGAAATCGACGGTGATACCGCTGGCCCTTGAATCGAAGGCTCTCGCAGACAGTTTAATTACCCGACAAAGCACTGATAAGCCTTCCGGATGAACCGCTATGGAGCGGAAGGAGCGCGAATCGCTTCCTAAGTTAGCCGCGTTTGTTGAACGGCCGTTATTGGTAAAACTGACGGGCCGTTTACAGGGTCGCGAGCAGTCCCATGGCTGCGCGGCGAAGTCCGGGCCGCATATGCCGATTGCATGAGGCAGTGACCGGCCAGGAAGCGTCATTCGCCCGTCGCGTCGCTCGGACGTTCAGACGTCGGGTCCGCCCAGTAAACAGTCGTTCGATTGGCGAAGGCGAATGTTGCTTCGTCGGCCAATGCGGTCATTGGGCCAATCTCCGGCCAAGGGCCGCTATGGATTGCTCTGCTGTCTTTGGACCATCGGTCACTTCGAATGACAGCTTTTCGCCTGCGCGAGGACAGCACACGCCCCCGAACGGCCGGCGAACTTCACGGCGGTTAAACGACGGTTTCTCGCAATCTGCGGACATTGGGGGCCAAAAACTTGCGGGGGAGACCGGCTATCTCTCCCCGCGCCGGGAGCGCTCCAATACGTTCAAGCTTACCTTTGAAGGACAATGCGCAGGTCGTGCGCTGCATCCTCGTTGACGGGATTTACTTCCGGATCAACACAGTTTTCGGATTGGTGAAGAACAGCCGGCCTTCAAAGCCATGCTCGGTGCCGAGACCGGACTGCTTGTGGCCCCCGAACGGAATATCGACGCCCTGGGTGTGGATTTCATTCACCCATACCATGCCCGTCTCCAGGCGTTTCGCGACAGCAACCGCTGCCTTCGTGTCGCGACCCCACACCGACCCGCCCAATCCAAATGGGCTGTCGTTCGCACGCGCGATCACATCTTCCACATCGTCATAAGCGATTATTGGAACAATGGGACCGAACTGCTCTTCCCGCACGATCCTGGAGTTTTCGGGCGGGTTGTCGACCACGGTGACGGGGATGAAGTAGCCCGGCATGCTCTCATCGACGTCGCCACCAAGAACGATCTTTTGGCCATTAGCCTTGATGTCGTCGAGCAAGGCTTTTATCTTCTCGAATTGCATCTTGTTCTGGACGGGCCCTACCGTGACCTCATGATCGAGCCCGTTGCCTAGCTTTTGCTGCCGTGCGTAACTGATGAACGCTTGGACGAAGTCCTTGTGGAACGAGCGATGGACATAGAGCCGTTTGATGCCGACGCACCATTGCCCCGAGTTTCCAACGGCTCCCCAGAACAACTGCGGGATGATGGACCTGTAGTCCGCGTCGGGAAGTACGATCGCAGCGTCGTTGCCGCCCAATTCAAGGGTCACACGCTTGACGGTACCGGCGGCTGCACGGAGAACATGCTTGCCGGTTTCCGTCGAACCGGTGAAGCTTATCTTGGCGATGTCGGGATGATTGGTCAGTTGCGGACCGAGCTCGTTGCCGCCCGAGACGATGGAAAGCACGCCAGGCGGCAGGACAGATTGGGCGATTTGCCCAAAGCGCAGCGTGGAGAGCGGCGTGAATGGCGAAGGCTTGATCACCATAGTGTTGCCGGTGATCAGCGCCGGCGCCACTTTCCAGAGCGCGAGCAGTACCGGGAAATTCGATGGCGTGATTGCGCCGATCACGCCGAGCGGCGTGTGGTGCAGTTCGACGAAATGTTCGTCGGTTTCCTCGACGATTTCGACCAGGATGCGGCGCTCGGCGATCTGGCGGATCCACGAGATCGACTGGTCAACCTCCAGCTCGGCCATGGTCTTCAGCGGCTTGCCCTGTTCCTGTGTGAGCAGGCGTGCCAGCTCGTCCCGGTGCGATTCGAGTGCTTCGGCATAGGCGTTCAGGTGCTGCTGACGACCATCGTAGCCGAGCGCCGACCAGCCTTTGAACGCAGCTTTGGCTGCAGCAATGGCCGCGTCGAGGTGCTCGGCGGTCGCCGCTGGTGCTTTGGCTAGCACTTTGCCGGTGGCCGGATTGATGACATCGAAGGTGTCTCTCGACTCGACGAGCTCGCCGGCGATACTGAGATAGTACGGACCGTCGAAAACACTGACGCGTTGAGCTGCTTGAGGTGATGCAGACATGAATGACTCTCCGGTGGGAATATGCCGTTGATTTCTGCGGTCTGGAACGAGCCGCCCGGAAGGTAGGCACGGCAACGCATTACGTGATGCCGCAACGACTGACTGATCCGCTGCGCGACCTTGGCGTCGTAGCCATCCGGTCGCGACTGAGTTCACCAGTCGTCCAACTCATGCGTACCGGTCGCTCCAGTTTTGCAACCAAAGATTGGTCCCTCATCAATGAAGGCAGACGACAGCTGCGATTTCAGGCAAATGCCGGCTGGCTCTTGACGCTCGGGCGTTCGCGCACTCTCGCGTACCAGGCGAGAAGGGCTTCGCACTCTGCGGGCACCGGCAACTTCACGATCGACGCAAAGACCAGGCCGCCAATGACGGTGATGTCGGCCATCGAGAACGCATCCCCAGCGACAAAAGGCTGCTTTTTCAGGACGTCATTGAAGTACTGCATGCCCCTGAGGGCTTTGTCGCGCTGACGAAATCCCCATTCGGGGTTCTGATAAAGCTCGACTTCGGGCCCGAGCCCAGGCGTGGCGTGGTGGAAATAGACACTGATGGCGTCGAGCAATTCCAGCTCGGCGCGCTTGCTCATCATGTGGATCACGCCCTTGTCGAGCGGTGTTTTGCCCGTTAGCGTGGGTGCGCCATCGAGCGTATCGAGGTATTCGGTGATGGCGGTGCATTCGGCGATGCAGGTTCCGTCATTGAGTTTGAGGACCGGCAGTGTACCCGAGTAGTTTTTCCTTGAGATGAACTCGGGCCTTTTGTGCTCTCCCCTGTAAAGATCGACCATCACGAACTCGACGCGCGATTGCAGATTCTTTTCGGCCAAGGCGATACGCACGCGTGTCGGATAAGGTCCCTTGGGGAAATCGTAAATCGTCATGATGGGGAGTTTGGTTACTTCGGAATGAATGATGCTTGATGTCATGTTTACCTCTCCAAGTGGCTGTTACTCGGGATCGGAGGATATGGGAAGTATCTCCATCAACCTACCTAACGTTTGTTAGGTATAAAATAGAGGGTATAATTCGCTGTGTCAACAGTCATCCCAGTTTGCGGAGGCGGTCGTAGTGAAGAACGATTCGGGCTTGAACTCCAGGGAACGAATCCTGGTGGCTGCTACAGAGATTGCGCAAGCGCACGGCTACAGCGGCCTGAATTTTCGTGATCTTGCTGAGGCTGTCGGCATCAAGGCCGCGAGCATCTACCATCACTTCGCAAGCAAGTCCGATCTCGGAGCAGCGGTGGCGAGGCGTTATTGGGAGGACTCGGCAGCCACGCTGGATGCACTTTGGGCCGAATCCGCGAATCCGATCGACTGTCTGCGCCGCTATCCGGATACATTTCGCAAGGCACTGGAGCGTGGTAATCGCATATGCCTCTGCAGCTTCATGGCCGCCGAATCTGATGACTTGTCGGAGGCGGTGACGAAAGAGGTCCAAGCCTTTGCTGATGTGAATGTTGCATGGCTGAGCAAGGTGCTATCCGCCGCGGCCATTGCCCGCGCCGAGGAGCGCGAGGGGCGTGCTCGCGCCATCTTCGCAGCCGTCGCTGGCGCTCAACTCATCGCCAGGAGTCGCGCGGATATCTCTGTCTATGATGGGTTAATTGAAAGCTATCGTATTGCTGGTCTTTTGCCGGCATAGCAGCAGAAAAAAAGTCGGTACGACGCCTCCTGGCCTTCGAGGTGCAGGTGCCGGTGGGCCGGATGGGCGAAGCGAGCGATATCGCCACAGCGGCGCTATTTCTGGCGACTGACGTTTCGCGGTACATGTTGGGCGCGGAGTCGGTGGTCGACGGCGGCATCTCGCTGCTCTAATGTCTCGGCCCAGGACCCTCGCATTGGTGATCGCACATGTATTGCTATCCGAAGATCGAACAGTCCGATTTGCCGCCGGCCTCGCAGCTGAGATGGTCGTACGGCCTGGCTGATTTCGCGGACGCGTTCTCGGTGCACCTGCCAGAAAGAGCCTGCCACGACGCAGAGGCTCTCGCACGACACGTCTTTGCCAGGCAGCCGGCATGGATTGGCATGCTGCTGAGATTCCGGGATATTCTCGTGCGGCCGTTCGGCTTGAAGACAGCAGTTGACCTCAAGGAGAAAGGAGGCGACAGGATAAGCCTATTTCACGTATTCGAACGATATGACGACGAGATCGTTCTCGGCGAGGATGACACGCATCTGGATTTCCGCGTGTCGGTCCTCGTGCAGCCGTCATCTCACGGTCGATCCCGCCTCATAGTGACGACGCTCGTCTTCTACAATCGTCCGCTGGGGCGAGCCTATATTACGCTCATCGCACCTTTCCATCGGGTTGTCGTACGAGCCTCGCTTCATCGAGCGCAGCGGCTAGGATGGCCCAATGCATAACGGCGATTCACCGAGCCGTCTGCGCGGCTCAGCCAGAGAGCAGGCGGTGGCACCGCCTGCCGTCGCCGTTGATATCAACTGCTTGAATTCCGAGGTATCGAAGGGCGGCACCAACGGCCGAAACGAGATGCGTAGCCGACGTTTGAGCGACCGACTAATACCGTGGGCAACTGACGCCTCTTGGCCGACGGACTAAACCGCTCGCGCGGTAGGGGCCAGGGTCTGACGCTGGAGGTCAGGGAGAGGCCGGTCACTCGGCTTTATGTTGGCGAATGAGGCAATCCGCCTCGTTCTTCAACAGGAGCCGAATCATGACCTCCTTACCAGCAAACGCCAGCCGATTGCGCCAGCGCATGAGCGACGACATGCGCATGCGCCAGCTTGCCCCCAGGACGCAGGACATCTATCTGCACATCGTGCGTGAGTTCGCCCGGTTTCTCGGGCGCTCACCTGACACGGCCACCGTCGAGGACCTGCGGCGCTACCAGCTCTATCTGGTCGACCACGGCACATCGGCCGTATCGCTGAACCATGCGATCACCGGCCTGAAGTTCTTCTTCACAGTCACGCTCGACCGGCCCGAGCTGATGGTCAGGATGCAACCCGTGCGCGTGCCCCGCGTATTACCCGTCGTGCTCAGCCCCGATGAAGTGCGGCGGCTCATCGAGGCCGCCGGCAACCTGAAGCACCAGACTGCGCTGTCGGTCGCGTACGGCGCGGGGCTACGCGCCAGCGAAGTGGTAGCGCTGAAGGTCACCGACGTCGACAGCGAACGCATGACACTGCGTATCGAGCAGGGGAAGGGCCGCCGTGACCGCTACGCCATGCTCTCGCCGGTGCTGCTCGAGCGTCTGCGTGTGTGGTGGCGCGTGGCCCGTGCGCAGGGCAGGATGCTCGATGGCGGGTGGCTGTTTCCCGGGCTCGATCCGCTCGATCCGTTAAGCACGCGACAGTTGAACCGTGCCATTCATGCCGCCGCCGAGGCTGCGAACATCGACAAGCGCGTGTCCATGCACACGCTGCGGCATAGCTTTGCGACACACCTCCTTGAACAGAAGGTGGACATCCGCGTGATCCAGGTGCTGCTCGGCCATGCGAAGCTTGAGAACACCGCGCTCTACGTCCAGGTGGCCACCGACCTGCTGCACGAGGTCACCAGTGCGCTGGACCGCCTGCCTGCCGGGTAGGCCCGCGCGCTGTAACGCCTCATGCTGGAGGTTGCGGACATCTTCCGCAGCCACGGGCCAGCGTGGCGAACCACGACACACCTGAGCCTGGGGCAGCTGAAGGTCATGTCGGCCATCGAACGGTGCCGCACGGCGACACTGGGCGGACATGTGCTGCGCTGTTCAGGCTGCGCAAGCAGAGAGGTGTCCTTCAACTCGTGCCGTGACCGGCATTGCCCGAAGTGCCAGGCCAGCGCCGCACACCGCTGGCTGGAGGCACGCCAGGCCGATCTGCTACCCGTCGAATACTTCCACGTCGTCTTCACGCTGCCCGCGCCCATCAGTGCGATCGCCTGGTACAACAAACGGATCATCTACGGCCTGCTGCTCGACATCGCCGCTGACACGCTGCGTACCATCGCCGCGGATCCCAGGCTCCTCGGCGCCCGGATCGGCGCCACGCTCGTACTGCACACCTGGGGCTCGGCGCTCACGCATCACCCGCATGTGCACGGCATCGTGCCCGGTGGCGGGCTGTCGCCTGACGGTGAGCGCTGGATCGCCTGCCGGCCCGGCTTCTTCCTGCCGGTGCGCGTGCTCTCACGCCTGTTCCGCCGGCGCTTCCTCGACGCACTCGAAGTGACCCACCAGCATGGCCAGTTGCAGTTCTTCGGCGAGTACACCGGGCTCGCTGACCCCGCCACCTTTGCCCGGTGGCTTGCGCCGCTACGTACCTGCGAATGGGTGGTCTACGCCAAGCGCCCGTTCGCCGGACCAAAGGCGGTGCTCGAGTACCTCTCACGCTACACGCACCGCGTTGCCATCTCCAACCAGCGCCTCGTCGCCTTCGATGAGCGTGGCGTGACGTTCCGCTGGAAGGATTACCGGGCGAAGGGACGCACCCGCTACAAGACCATGACGCTGGAGGCTGGCGAATTCATACGCCGCTTCCTGCTCCATGTGCTACCCGGCGGCTTCCATCGGATCCGTCATTACGGACTGCTCGCCAACCCGGTGCGCCGTACCAGTCTCGCGAAGGTGCGCGATCTGCTGCACGTCGCACCCGGAATCAGCCCGTCACCGGACGAGGCCATCGTCGCAACCCGCCCCGTCTTCATCTGCCGGCACTGCGGCGCACCGATGATCGTCGTCGATATTCTCGCGCGCGGACAAACTAGAGTAAGGGCTCACTCGCGTCTACAGGCCGACCTTGATCGTGCGGAATGGAGTGCCTTTCGCAGACGGGGCAGGATCCTCGATAAGGAGCAGGAACGAGATCAGCCGGCGGATCGTCGGAACAGTTGGCGCAGCGACAGCGCGTGCAGCAGGATCGAGCTTGGCACCACGAATGCCGGGGTCAACACATCCGGATAAGCGCCGGCACCGATGCTTGGCACATTCGGAACGATTAGCTGGAACGGACCCGGCGAAGTGATCACCCCCATAGTGACTGCAATTGCGAAATCCGCGAGGCCGAAGATGTTCCAGATGATTGCCGCTTTCCGACCCTCGGCCGTGCCGGTCGCAACGGCGATTGCCGCCGGTACGGCGAACACGCCCGTCAGCACATCGCCGATTCCCGCCGGCAAAGCGAACACGCTGGGCATCTCCCCACGCAGCGAGGCAGCGAGCGCCCAACTGCCGAATACGCGATAGAGCTGAATGGCAACGAGCCAGGTTACCGGCATCGCATCGAGCACCTGACCCGCCCGCCTCGACAACAGCAACAGTGGCGCACCGATCAGCACCGGTAGAAAGATCGCCAACGGCAGCAACGGCACTGGTGACGGCGACGTGCTGGTGCGGAAGACGCCATTGATGGCCGCGCTCCAGGCGACAGCGAACCAAAGTGTGTATGGAATCGTGACCGCAAGCCAGGTCGTGCGGCGTTGGCCCGGCGTCAGGTCGGTGCTTTCGAGGCCGAGCCATAAACCGACCGCGATAACTGCGTGGGCCGTCAGCTGGTGTGCGGTGGTCGGAACGCCGCTAGCCGGGATTATCGGCAGCCAGTAGATGAAGCCAGTCCACAGGACCGTCAGCGGTGCGATCCAAAGCAGGCCGCGCCAAGCGGGACGCGGTTGGACGGTACCAACAGGAACAGGGGCGGTGATCATGAGCGGTTCTCCATGTGATTCCGGGGCTTCGTGGAGGCGGCCTCGAATACCGCAGTGAGAATGCCGAGTCGGCCTTCCATGAGATTGCGTCCCAAGTTGGTGAAAAGCTGCGCGAAGTCTGGCCCCAGCACCACACTGAGATTTGGCGAGGGCGGAGGCCCGGATGCACGCCGTTCGGTGATCCAGGACTTTGCGGCCTCGCTGTCGTCTTGCCATACCAGCGTGCGGAAACCTGCTTTTTCGATTGCTTCGTGTGTTGCATCGGCCGTCAGGAGAAAGCTTGTGGCCGGGGTTCGCGCCCACGGAACCGGATAGTGCAGTTTGCTGCCGTTTGCGACGACGTCGAACGTCGCAAATTTGCCGCCCGGCTTCAGGACGCGCCGGATCTCTCGGTAAAGCCGCGCGCGATCGGCGATGTTCATCGCCACATGCTGCAGCAACACGACATCAAAACGGCTGTCTTCGAAGGGAAGTTCCAGCGCGCTGGCGGTGCGAAACGACACCTGTTCGCTCTGCCCAGTGCGCTGGGTGAGATAGCGCGCGGCATCCACGAACGGTTCGCTGAGGTCAATACCCGTAACCCTGCAGCCACGGGTTGAAGCCAGAAGACGGGCCGGCCCGCCGATGCCCGAACCGACGTCCAGCACCGATGTGTCGGCGGTGATCCCGGCCAATTGGGCAAGCTCGGCAGTGGCAGCGAGCCCACGGGTGTGAAACTGGTCGAGGGCGTCCAGTTGCTGCGGTGTGAGCAGCTGATCCTCCCGTCCAAGGACTGCGAGTGCGGCTTTCAGCCGCTCGGTCAGGCCGGTCGCGCGATAGTGATCGCGCACGCCATCAAGCACATCGTTCATTGCGAGGTTCCTCCACGGTCTCAAGCGGATTGTTCCGGGCTCGCGCGTCGGGATCTGCGCGACGCCTCATCTGCAGGCGTAGGTGTACCATGGCATCTCGCGAGCGACTATTCATCACAATGTTGATGGGCTATGAAGCAGAACTTCACAGTCAGGCAGGGCGCGCTCGATGGCGTGGAGGCGTTCCTCAGCGTTGCCCGGCATCGCAGTTTTCGGCGGGCGGCCGCCGAACTCGGCGTGACGCCGTCGGCCGTCAGCCAGGCAGTGCGCGTACTTGAAGCGCGCATTGGCGCAGCGCTTTTCATACGCACCACGCGCAGTGTGGGTCTGACAGAAGCGGGCGAACGGTTTCGTTCGCGTGCAAAGCCTGCCTTCGAAGAGCTTGTCGCCGCCAGTGAGGTTGCGCGCGGACTCGGCCAGCGGCCCGCCGGATTGTTGCGTCTTTCAGTGCCGCGCGCGGCGGTGCCGATTCTGCTGGAACCCCTGATTGCATCGTTCTGCAAGGCTTATCCCGAGGTCGAAGTGGAGATCGACGCAAGCGGGAAGCTGATCGATCTCGCAGCGGAAGGATTCGACGCCGGCATGCGGCTAGGTCAGTTCGTCGCCGCCGACATGGTCGCGATACCGCTGACGCCTCCGTTTCGTTTCGTCATCATCGGCAGTCCTGCCTACTTCTCAGACCGCAGCCGTCCCGAACGCATCGACGATCTGCGCGAACATGCATGTTTGCGATGGCGGCGCTCCAACGGTGCGCTCGCGCCGTGGTCATTCAACGACAACGGCCGCGCGATCGAGTTCGCCGTGTCGGGCCCGCTCATCGCCCATGATTTTCCTACCATGCTGGGTGCGGCAATCGAAGGTGTAGGCCTTGCCCAGCTACCTGAACCGATGGCCGCCGAACGGCTGAGAGCGGGAAAACTGGTGCAAGTGCTGGAGCCGTTCGCGCCGGTGATACCGGGTGTGTTTCTCTACTCTCCAAGCCGTCGGCAGATCATGCCGAAGCTGCGTGCGTTCATCGATCACGTAAAGAACTACTCCGCGGGCCGTGGCAAAGCGCGGGCGCATCATGACTCTGGAAATGCAGGTACTGAAGCCCGACATGAGCGGCTTGCTCGTCGGGACAACCATCTCGGGCGCCGAAGAGATCGCCAGGCTCGCGCCATGGGCGAAGTTGGTCAAGGCCATCCCGCCTTTTGCGGAGCTGATGCATTCGCCCAGCATGCTGATAGGTGGCAACCGCGCGGGCGTGTTCGTGTGCGGCGATGACAGCGATGCGCGGGACGTGGTCGCAACACTTCGACGCCGAGCCGGTCGATGCGGGACCGCTCGCCCTTGCGCGCTACGCGGAACCGGCGGCCATGCTGCTGGTGCAACTGGCTTACGCACACGGGTTCGGCATCAGGATCGGGCTGTCGTTACTCCACGAGAAAGCGGCGAGCGTGCCTCATGACCCGCGTGCCTGAGTATTGACGTAGGGCTGGCTATGACCAACCGAGGAGGATGAGATGAACGTAGGCGTATTGGGATCAGGTGATGTCGGCCGAGCACTGGGCGCCGGCTTCGTCAAGCATGGCCACGACACGATGCTGGGCACCCGAGATCCGCACAAGAAGGAGATACAGGACTGGGTCCGCAATACAACCGGAGCCAGGGCCGGGACGTTCGACGAAGCCGCTCGGTTTGGCGAGATCGTCGTGCTAGCCGTGCTCGGCCGCATCGCTGAGAGCGTGATCGAGCTTGCGGGGCCGGAGAATCTCGCCGGCAAGACCGTCATCGATGCAACCAACCCGCTCGCCGACGAGTCGCCGGTCAACGGGGTCCTGAAATATACGACGGGACCGAACGAGTCGCTCGGCGAGAGGATTCAGGCGAAGGTTCACCTCGCCCACGTGGTCAAGGCTTTCAACAGCGTCGGCAACGCGCTCATGGTGAATCCCCATTTTTCTCAAGGCACGCCGACCATGTTTTTGTGCGGCAACAGCGACGATGCGAAGGCCCGGGTTGGCGCAATCGCCCGGCAGTTCGGATGGGAGCCCTACGACTGCGGAAGCATCGTATCGGCACGCGCGATCGAGCCGCTATGCATGCTGTGGTGCCTGCCGGGATTCCTCAGGAACGACTGGCAGCATGCGTTCAAGATGCTGACGAACTAAGGAGAAGCGATGGAGCCGCTTCAAGTACCGCTGAAGGGTGATCCCGGTCTGACGCTGGAAGAGATGAAGCGATTCGTGGCCGATCACTTCGAAGATTTCGTCAACCGGAAGAAACCGGAAGTCGCATCGGCGAACTTCAGCGCGGATTTCCTCGACCACGACGAACCGTCGGGTCCTCAGGTCGGCCCCGAAGCCGCGATGGCCATGATGAAGGCGGCTTATCAAAAGTGGCCGGACTTGCACGTCACGATCGAAGACATGATTTCCGAAGGTGACAAGGTAATGGTCAGAAACACGTGGCGCGCCACCGACGTTATCTCCGGGAAAAAGATCGAGTTTCACGGCTTTGTCCTGTGGCGGTTTGCGAACCGGAAAATTGTCGAACGATGGGCCACGTTGACGACACCGCGTGAGGCTTGATTCGAGAACGGAGGACCACGAGCATGAGCGCCCGTTACATCCGCATCGGTGACCAGGGTGTCGGGGCGAGTTCGATCCGGGCGCGGACTGCATACAGGGTCAGCCCGCGCGTAGACGGCAGGCGTCTCCGCTCTACTCAGAACCATAACGTTGAGGAGGCTGTTTTCTGAACACGTGATCGACCGGAATCCGTTGGAAGTGCCCCTTCAGCGTTTCCGGAAGCGGCGGCCCCGTCACGGTGCCGGTCGGCCTCGGCCTCCAATCCGCGACCGCGGGCGGACAAACTGTAAGTCCCCCGCCGCTGCGAACGGCAGATGGTCGGTGGATACTGTTGAAAAAGTCTTGTTTTGGATCAGGGCGTTGGAGTTGGCACGACGTTATCGAGTTGTGACGATCGGCGAAGCGGTGAACTTGGGCGAGGCAACGATCCTCATTTCTCGTCATGCAACTGCCTGGTTCATCTGCTTGCATCCTGACATGAACCGCTTGGCCATTCTTCGCAGGTTTTGCGCAGTCGCTGCCATCAGGAACTCATCATGAGCACCGCTTGGACCTCGCAGTCGCAAACGGTCCAGTTTCAGGATGCGTTTGAGATGGGTAAAGAGCATTTCCACCTTCTTGCGCTCACGGCAAGATCGCTTGTATTCAGGCGTCTTCGCAATACGCCTCGTTTCGTCGCGCGCAGCTTCATGGATGCTGCGGGCGATCTTGCGCAAAGGTGTATTCGGACAGCAGCGGTCCTTCATCGAACAGCTCTCGCAGTCGAGCTGGCTTGCCCGATAGATGATCGTGTCAGCCTTCGTGACGCGTGAGCGCGGATTCCTGAATTTGCGCCGATCACTGCGCAGTGCATGTCCGGTGGGACAGCGATATTCATTGGCCAGTTCATCCCAGTAGAACTCGCTGCTGGACAATGTATTGTCCTTGCGCGTCGTCTTATCCCAGACCGGAACATGTGGTGCAATTTCCTTCTCTTCGATCATCCAGGCAAGCATCGCTGCCGAGCCATACGCGGTGTCGCCTGCAAGACGTCGAGGTTTGAGATCATGCCGCCGCTCAACGCGGTCAATCATCGTCCTGGTTGATTCCACTTCGTGCGAACGGTTCGCGGGCGTCGCCTCGACGTCAACGATGATCCCTGCCTGCAGGTGTAAACGGCGGTCGAAATCCGACACTAAATGGCGGCGCGTGTTTTTTGAGCACGCTTGTTGCTTGGCGTTGTTTGACGAAAAGTCCCGTAGCGGGGTCAAGGGCAAGCGGAGCTTGGCGAAGCGGACCCTTGACGTCGCGAAGGGGCGATATGCTGAGACATGGGAGCGGCGACGTCCGCTCCCATGCAAGCGGATTTACGCCGCCGTTTAGTGTCGGATTTGCGCCGCCGACAACAGCAGGTCAATCAGATAATTGGTCGAGTAGGCGAAGAACGGCAAGCCACCCTTGGCGGCTGTCCAGCTCGCGGTGGGATCCGTCAGAGATATCCTCTTTGGAGAGGTCGATGTCTCCGCCATCTCCGCCGCTTCGGTGCCCGCTGGATTCGCTTCTTCCAATGCTTCCAGATATTCGCGCACTGCACGGCTTTGTCCCTTGACGCAACCACAGTCGATGGGCCCAGAACCCGGAACACCGCGTGCAGAGCTCGCGTCGGCTCTGATGATGCTTGCGTCAATCGCGAATCCTTCACCCTTTACGAGCCCTTCGGACATGCACCGACCCAGCACCGACTCGAACACATGGCGTAGTACACCGCTATCGCGGAAACGACCGTGGCGGTTCTTGGAGAATGTCGAGTGTTCGGGTACGGCGTCCTCTAGGCCCAGGCGACAGAACCATGGATACGCCAAGTTCAGATGCACCTCTTCGCATAGCCTGCGCTCGGACCGGATGCCAAAACAGTAGCCGACGATCAATATGCGGATCATGAGCTCCGGATCAATCGACGGCCGACCCATCGGACTGTAGAACGGCGCGAGATGCTGGCGTAGATCGCGCAGATTAAGGAAGTGATCGATGCCTCTCAACAGGTGTTCGCGAGGGACGTGATTACCGATGTTAAACGAGTAGAAGAGTTTGTCCTGTCCGCTGCCAAGTCGCCCCATCATGACGAATCACTCCCGTCGATCGATGTCTTCCAGGATACCGAACATTCCGAACCACGGGCGACTTTTTCAACACAATCCGGTGGTGAACGGACACTCACGAACCGGGCGCGAACGGCCGGTTGTGGCCCCCTCTGCCCGTCGCGGCCGACGACAGGCGTCCCCGCTTCTGCCGATTGTCTGAGATCCACGACTAGCCGTTTCTCTGCGCGATGGACACTGTTGCAAATCGGCTGCTTTACGCTGCATCAAAGCGGCTTGAACGCAAGCATCTGCCAAGCCCAACGCGGGCATACCGTGGAACAGCTCCCGGGCGTTTCAGGCAACCGGCTTGCGCCACACGCTGGCTAGCCACGGCTGCCGCTCACGCGGCAAGCCGGCGGGCCGGTAATAGTGCTCAATTTCGACGAAGCCTGCGTCCGCCATATATCGGCGCCATGCTTCGAGATCATGGAAGACGCCGTAGCGGCCGTGGCTCCAGCCTTCCTGATTCGTGCCGCGCGGGTTGGAGCTGAACAGTACGCCGCCGGGCTTCAGCGTCGCGTGCAATTGCCGCAACACGCGCGGCAACCCCTGACTCGGGACATGGAACAGCGCCGCGTTGGCGAAAATGCCGTCAAAGTGCGCGGCCGGCAAATCGAGATGCAGGAAATCCTGCTGCCAGACGTCGCAGCCAGTCGCGTCACGCGCCATTGCAACGAAGCGCTCGGCGCCATCGAGGCCGACCGCGCAATGGCCGAGTGTAGTGAAGGCCTTGAGATCTCGCCCCGGCCCGCAGCCGAAATCCAGGATCGTAAGAGGCGGCTCGACTTCGATATGGTGCAGCAGCGCCGCGATGTTCTGCGTGACGTCGTGGTCGTACGTACCGTTGCGGAAATCTTCCGCGTGCGCGTCGTAGTGCTGCAACGTGACGGCACTGATTTTATCGAGGTCGCGGGGGTCGAGTTCCATGCGGGAAGTATATCTCGGGGCATTTCCCGCACGACTACGTCGGACTTCCGGTGTCATCGGTCGTGGTCGGTTGCGTGCCGAACAGGATGAACAACGCGATTCCGTGTGCGCAACTGATTCCTCTTGGGTTTCCGAGGAAAGCGCACGGTAGCAGCCGAACGGTTGGAGATGGCCGTACCTGGCCGATCGTCGTGCGATCGACCCGTGCGTGCCACGAGCGAATCCGCCACCCACAAACGCCGTTCGACATAGCACCGTCTTGACGACAGCTTCCACGGTACAACGGCCATTCCCTGACCATTAGACGTTTGGCGAAACGAGGGATCGGTTTAATGACTCGGGAGGTTAAATGCACACTGCTGACCAGAAACGGATGTTGACGATAGACTACTCTGGGCACACCCATCGGCAATAGGAGAATTTCATGCCCCACGAACGAGTGACTATTCGAACTCGCGACGGCGAATGTCCCGCGAATATTATGACGCCTGCTGGCGAGGGGCCGTGGTCACCGGTGATTTTCTTTATGGACGCTGGCGGGATCAGGCCTGCGGTGCTTGAGATGGCACAGCGTGTTGCAAACGCCGGCTACGTCGTCTTACTCCCCGACCTGTTCTACCGCTACGGCCCCTACGAAACCCTCGTGCCAGAGGAAGTGTTTAAGGGCGACGTGCGCGCAATTCTAGGCCCATTGATGGCTACGACAGGGAATGATAAGGCTGCGAATGACACCGAGGCCTTCCTGGCCTATCTCGATGCCCGCAGCGATGTTACGGGCACCAAGGTCGGCGCAATAGGTTTTTGCATGGGTGGCGGTATGGCGATTACCGCGGCGGCCACCTATCCTGATCGTTTTGTGACGGTCGCCAGCTTCCATGGTGGCAATCTGGCGACCGACGCGCCAACCAGTCCACACTTGCTCGCGTCCAACCTAAAAGCAGCGGTCTACCTCGCTAGCGCAGAGAACGATGACAGCTATCCGCCGGCGATGGCCAAGCGCCTGGAGAAGGCGTTCGTCGCAGCCGGTGTAAATTACCGTGCGGAAATTTACACCGCCGCTCACGGTTGGATGGTGCCGGACTTCCCGGTATACGACCATGCCGCCGCCGAGCGCGGGTGGGAAGCGTTGTTTGCGCTGCTGAATCAAAACTTGGGCGGTTGAAAATCAGTCCGACGCCAGAATGGCGTCTTTGAATGGCCGGTATCAAGTGCGGACCGCTTCGGAGGCGCAACCTGTCGTCTGTTGTATGGCGATGCCCCGAAGCATCCGACGGATCGTCTAAACTGCAGAATCGACGAACAGGCCATTCCCGCTCGGCTACCCCGCCATGGCGCATATCTTCTTCGCTGCTTCGATTCAACGGCATATCGCAACGCCCGAGCGCGAGATCGACGCGCGCACGCTCGGCGAAGCACTGGAGGCCCTCTTCGCCGCGCAACCTCGACTGCGCGGCTACATCCTTGACGATCAGGGCTCGCTGCGAAGGCATCTCGCCGTGTTTGTCGACGGCCGGCCGGTGCGCGACCGACAACATCTGTCCGATGCGCTCGGCGAGGGAAGCCGGGTTTACGTCATACAGGCGTTGTCGGGCGGATAAGAAGGTTCCACTCTTACTCGAGCTTTGCATGGGACCAGAGTAAGCGCTAAAGCGCCAACTCTGGTCGACAGGAGACACTCCACATGAGCGATCGATTGCTTGTTGCAACCCGCAAGGGATTGTTCGTTCTGCAAGCCGACGGCGAGGGCGGCTGGACGCTCGGTGAGCCGTATTTCGTCGGCGAGCCGGTGAGCATGGTGCTGCCTGATCCGCGCGACGGTTCGCTGTATGCCGCGCTCAATCTCGGCCACTTCGGCGTGAAGCTGCATCGCCGGCGCGCGGACATAGAGGATTGGGAAGAGTGTGCGGTCCCCGTCTACCCGCCGCAGCCTGCCGACGAGACGCATGCCGGTGACGGCGCGGACACGAGCGCGGACAATGCGAGCGCGGCCGTGCCCAGCCCGCCGGCTCCTCCCTGGACGCTCCAGCAAATCTGGTCGCTCGAAACCGGCGGCCCGGACGAGCCGGGCGTCCTGTGGGCCGGCACGATTCCCGGCGGGCTCTTCCGTTCCGACGACGGCGGCGACACATGGCTGCTCAACCGGGCGCTGTGGGATCGCCCGGAGCGCCGAGAATGGTTCGGAGGCGGCTACGACGCGCCGGGCATCCATTCCGTGATGGTCGATCCGCGCGACAGCCGGCACGTGACGATCGGCGTGTCGTGTGGCGGCGTCTGGCAAACCGCCGACGGCGGCGCGACCTGGCGCGTTAGTGCCGAAGGCATGGAGGCCGACTACATGCCGCCGGAGCGGCGCGGCGATGCCAACGTGCAAGACCCGCACCGCGTCGTGCAATGCGCCGCAAATCCAGATGCGCTCTGGACGCAGCATCACTGCGCGATCTTCCGCTCGACCGACGGCGCGGCGCACTGGCAGCGGATCGAAGCGCAGCCATCGAGCTTCGGCTTCGCGGTTGCCGTGCATCCGCGCGAGCCGGACACCGCGTGGTTTGTGCCCGCCGTGAAAGACCAGTGCCGGATCCCGGTGGACGGCCAGTTCGTCGTCACGCGCACACGCGACGGCGGCCGCACGTTCGAGCGTTTCTCGAACGGGTTGCCGCCTGCACCGGCGTATGACCTCGTGTATCGGCACGGGCTCGCTGTAGATGACTCCGGCACGCGCCTCGCAATGGCGTCGACCACCGGCGCGCTATGGACGTCCGACGACGGCGGCGAAAGCTGGCATTTGATTTCAGCGCATTTGCCGCCTGTTTATTGTGTTCGGTTTGGATGAGGGCGCGGGGCGGGCTGGTGAGACATGAAACGCCTACATTGCCATTCATGCGCCGGACATAGCCTGAATGCGTGCATCGGCGTGATGGATCGATACTTCGAGCCGTACGCGCCGGCGAACCGCTTTGTGTCGCTCGGCTTGTCGCAAGAGACTTTTTTGACCCTTCGCCGCGGACGCCCCTGCGCGAGAGACAGCTTTTGGCGGAGGACGCAGCTCATTTTCGCCAATCGAACGGCCGTTTGCAGGTGCGCAGCCGCCCCCTGTACGTCCGGAGAATGATTCTGACGAATGACCCTTCATGGGCCGGTCAGTGCCTCATGCAAATTGCACAACGGGCCGGCGCAGCCGGGGAAGGCCGCTCGCGCTTTCGCCGACAGAATGGCGGTTTGCGGAGTACCTCGGTCGTCCAATTGATCGGTGTCAGGCGGATAGTTGGCCGGATCTGCTTCGCCAACGAACGTTCGCGATTCCCGGCCATGCGTACGGGTAGCAAGACGGCTTTCGGTCGTACGCTCTGTGTGAATCGGTGCATGTCATCCGGAAGGAAGAACGACCACGGCAAGGCGACACTCGCGAAAAACTCGTCTGCCGCGTCGCGAGACGCGTCTGACGCTCATGCAAGCGTCGGTGCGGTGGTATGGCTCACTGCCCGGTGACTTGCCAGGTCAGGACGGGGTGCGTGGCCCCGGGCGGCATCGTCCAGGCGCCACCCGGACCGAAGTCCCAGCCGACAAAACTCGCCGGGGCGCTCATCTGGGCCGTAGTGAGCCCGTTCGAGGCTGGCAGGTTGCCGCCACTCGACGGTCCCGTTGTCTGTACGTTCCAATACACATCGCTTCCCAAGACCACCGCAACTGGCGCAGACACTGCCTGCCAGCCGCGATTCCGACCCCACGGGACCCGACACAAAGGACTGTGTGATCGTTCCGCCGTTGTACGCGACGAGTCCTCCCGCTGGGCCGTGCGAGCTGATTCCGGAGACTCGGCTGATCGAGTATGACTCGGTGATCGTACCTTCGTTAAGGATAACCAGCCCACCGACAGAACCGTCGGCCGTAACCGTCGCGCTGCTGCCCGAGCGCGCGATCAGCCCATAGTTAGTGGCGACAAGCCCGGCGAATGAGTCGCCTGCATCATTGGACTGTGAGGTAATGGCCCCGGATGTAAATACGTTGGCCACCGTTCCGTGATTGCTGGCGGCCAATATTGCGGTCCCGTCAAAAAAGAAAACCGTTGTGCCGACCTTCGAGTTGACGTTCACGTCGCGCACGACACCCTTCGCCCCAATATCGTTAAAAACCGCGTCGAAACGCGGAGAGATGTTGGAAATCGTATGCCACATACCGTCGAACTGACCCGTGAACGGCGTGGCGGAAGAGTAACCGAGCGTTGTGAACGCGGAATTGCTAGCATTGATGTCCTTGCCGAGCGCGTAGTTGCCGGCAAGATCGTTCTCGATGCTCTGCAGGTCCGTGACCGAATTGACGAGTTTATAGCCGGTTATCTGCGTCACGAGCCCGCTGTAGAGCGGCGCGCTCCAGGCCGCATTGCCGACAAGCGTGCCGGGGCTGTAACTGCCGTTCATATCGTAGAGCGTGCTGACGATGCCCGTACTTTTCGACCAGTCGATGGTGCCATTGTTGATGACGCTGCCGCCGTTATCGATGCCCGAAGCGTCGGAGCGCAAGGCCAGATTGCCCGCACCATTGTTCGCTATCGTCGTGCCCGTCGTCACGGAGACGTTGTGGTACGCGGCAAGCGTGAGCGAAGCCGGACCGCTCCAGATCAGGCTCGAAGCAATGCCCAGGTCGCCCGTTGCGCCGTTCGCGCCTGTGGTCGTGACATCGATCGACGTGCCCGCGTTCAGGCTGCGCTGCAACGCGCGCGCGGCGGCATCATCGATCGTGAAAGCCGGCGTCAAAAGGTTCCATTGGCCCGCGTGAACGGCGGCATGCCTGCCAAAGGCCAGTTGTGCCGCTTGCGTGTCGACCGTTCCGCCGCTGCCATCCGCGTTGCTCGCGGAGATCTTGCCGAGTTGACTGACACGGCCGCCATCGGCGACGAGCCACACGTGGCCATCACGATTCGCGGTACCCGTCGCGCGGATGCGCGTGCCGCCGCCAGCGAGCGCGTAGACATTGCCGTCGGCGGCCTGCAGGCTGACCTGCGCGGCCTTTATGTGCCCTCTGTTGACCACGGTGCCCTGACTGCCCATCTGCACGAACACCTGTCTGCTGCTGCCCGAATCCTGTAACAACACCTGTTCGCCTGCAGCCAGTTCCGCCGTACCGTTGGGCGCTGCGATAGTGCCCGCGTTGATCACGGCGTGTCGCGCAATCAGGAACACATCGCCGCCGCTCGAACTGACCTTGCCGAGGTTGATCACGCTTGCGTCCCGGTCGCCCGACAACGTGAGGGAACCACCACCCTGCATGAACGCGTCGTTGCAGACATCGAGCGTTGACGCGACGAATCGGCCACCGGTGCTGATCACGCCCGATGGCCCCACGACGATGCCTTGCGGATTGAGCACATACAGGCTGCCCGTTGCACTGAGCCGGCCGAAGATGGCGGACGGCGAGCCGCCCGTCACGCGGTTCAGCGTCGCGCCCGAGCCGTTGTCGAACGTCACGCTGTTGTTCCTGCCGATCGAAAAGCTGTTCCACTCGATCACGCCGCGCGTCGAACCCGGTTGCGTGATCACGAGGCCGTTGCCCTGGCTTGCTATCGCGCCCGTGCCGGCCACGTAAGTGCCGCCTTGTGGAAAGGTGCCTGCTGCGAGCGCCGCATGTGCAAAGGACAGACCAGTGAGCGAACTGCCGATGACGAGCCACATGCGTGCGTTTGACTGCCGACGATGCAGTGCGCGTCGCGTGCGCCGAGGTAGTTCTGGACGTGACATACACCCCCTTTCCGCGTGGGGCGCGGAATGGCTGCCGATGACCAGCAGAGCCGACCGGAAACGCAATAGTCGCAGCGTCTGAAGAATAGCCGCTGGCGTCGCCGACGCATGCCGATATCTCTGCGTTTTGCGCCTTCTTCGCCTTCTATTCTGTGCGCTTGTGGCCGCCTGGCGTGTACCGGCATCTGCGGATGCTTTTACGAAATCAACGCGAAACTGCGCCACGACGCGACCGGGTTCTGCCAGTCGCCTGTGACACGTGCTGTGGACAGCCTATGGCGATGGACGATACCGGCGCTCGTGTCCCAAAGGCCAAGGACCGTTTGCAATGCGGAGCCGACGTCTGAACGTCTGTCTAACGGGAGGGGCGAATGACGCTTGATGGCCTCGGCCTGACGGGGTCGCCCGTAGCCCTCAACAGACCTCCGCCCCGCCTATTCGCGAGGACCCGACCGTATGCTACGATCGTTGCAGGTCATGGCCGAGGACGGGGGATTGCCAACATGCTCAACGTTCGTCCACTTGAAGAGCGCGACCTGCCGGAGGGGCAGCGCATCGTGCGGCGCGCCTTCGGCACCTTCTTCGGCGTCGCCGATCTCGATAATTTCTGGACCGATTTCGACTACGTCTATGGCCGCTTCGGATGCGAGCATACCGCCGCCTTCGCTGCCGACCACGACGGCACGCTCGCCGGCGTCAACTTCGCCACCAACTGGGGCAGTGTCGGCTTTTTCGGCCCACTCTCGGTTCGCCCTGATCTGTGGGACAAGGGCATCGCCCAGCCGCTGGTCGCAGCGGTCTCGGAACAATTCGCGCACTGGGGCACGCGCCACGCCGGCCTGTGCACTTTCCCCCAAAGCACGAAGCACATTTGGCTCTATCAGAAGTTCGGCTTCTATCCGCGCTTTCTCACCGCGATCATGGCGGCGCCGGCGGCCGCGTCCGGCCCGCTGCCGCAGGACGCGCGCTATACGGCGCTCGCGCCCGGCGAGCGGCGGGCGGCGGAAGAAGCGAGCCGCGCGCTCAGCGACGAGATCCTCGCCGGCCTCGATCTCTCCGCTGAGATCCGCACCGTCGCCGCGCGCGGCCTCGGCGACGCCCTGCTGTTGTGGGAGCGTTCAGGCCAGCTGGGCGGCTTCGCGGTTTGCCATTGGGGACCGGCGAGCGAGGCCGGTGCCGATTGTCTTTTCATCAAATTCGGCGCGGTGCGCCCCGGTCCGGGTGCCTCCGATCGGTTCGGCGCGCTGCTCGACGCCGCCGGCGCGCTCGCCACCGCATTGGGGATGGCGAGGGTCCTGGTTGGGGTCAATACCGGGCGCGAGCAAGCCTATCGCCAGATGATGGCACGCGGTTTCCGCAGCCAAATGCAGGTGGTGACCATGCATCGGCCTAACGAGCCTGCCTACAGCCGCCCTAACGACTTCGTCCTCGACGATTGGCGCTAGGAAGTTCTGCTCACCTCCTGCGCCACCGATCTCGGCGACATGTGGCCGTCGATGCTTCTCACGATGGAAGACGAGGCGGATTTCCCCGCCCCTCGACATGAAGACAGAGTCGGTTTCCTGTCCATTGCACCACCGTCTATCGGAGCCCCTGCCGCGCGAGCGGTCTAGGCCCGCGATCCGAAGCGGACTTTCCAATGAATGGCGGATTCAACCGGTGTGAACGGACACTCGAATGTCCAAATCGTGGCAATGGCCAACGACCCTTTATGGCCGATTGCGCCAGTTCAGCGAACTCTCTCCAGAGGGGGCATTGGAGTCGTCATCGGCAGTTTTCCTGCAGGTTGGGTCAATGCGTACTTCCGGCCAAATGCAGCCGTTCGCCCTCGTTCTTACCCGGCCGTTCAGAGGGCCGCTCCAGCTAGATTCCGGTCTCCAATGCGCTTCGACGGACGGCCGTTACACCTTGAAAGGCGACCTGGATGTCGCGCTGGGTCGACTATCTAAAATGGGCCGAAGAACACAGCCAGACGCGTGCTAGCATAGTTGATCGGTTGTGCGAATCGCGCGAGGTTCCCGGTTGGGTGCTTCGCGATGGTCGTGTGGCAAATGGAGGGATATGAGAATGTCGATGTACGATTGCGCCCCGACATGGACTTGGATCGCGCCGGTTGAGGCTTGAGACACTTGTCGGGCGCAGCTGCGCAGCATCTTTCTGCCGAGCAGCAACTGCGTTTCGTTCACCGTGGTTGCAGCAAGCACTGCATGATTTCTGGTCGGAGTCGCGGCCACGGTTAAGTTCATGGCTTCCTCAAGCCCTACCCGGATCGCGTTGGAAAGTGCCTGACGGTATCGATGACGGTATACGAGCAGACGTCGTACTCAAACGTCCGCTGTTCGTGATGTTTCGACGAGAGCGCATGTTGATTCTCCAACGCAGTCTGTCCAGAGCTGGTAACTGCCGACCGGATTTTTTGGTATCGCTGACGGCATCGTCGCTATCCGACCGGGTGGAAAGGCCGTCTCCACAAGGATCCTGGTCCCCGATTGACGATCGAGTGGGCATCACCAACTTGCGGCGGAAGTTAGCGGCAGGCTCATGAGGCGGACCTCTGTAATGCGGTATCCAACCCGCGGATATCAGATCCTATGAGCGAGGCCCTCGACAAGCTGATGCCTAAAATCAGCTTTCTAAGGTTTGCTCACAGGAGAACATCATGCTTACCGATCAGGCATACACGGGTAATGGCGACGTACCGGTGCTGGCAGTGTCGCTGGAACTGGCGGCGGCCAAATGGAAAGTCGCGTTTCACGATGGCCGGCGCGAGAAGCCGGCCGTGCACACGGTCGCACAGCCGCAGGCCGCGGCTCGACTGCAGGCAATGCTGGACCTGATCGAGTCCCACAGGGAGAAGTGGTCGTTACCGCGGGACGTACGAATCGCCGTGAGCTACGAGGCCGGGCAGGATGCGTTCTGGATCTGTCGCGCGCTGCAGTCCCGACACGTTGACTGCTACGTTGTCGATCCGGCGAGCATTCCGGTCGAACGCCATCAGCGGCGCGCCAAGACCGACCGCCTCGATGTCATCAAGCTCGTCATCAACCTGCGCGCCTGGCTGCGCGGCGAGCGCGACCGCATGCACGTGGTGCACATGCCGTCACCGGAGGACGAAGCATCGCGCCACCTGATGCGCGAGCGCGGGCAACGGCAAAAAGAAGTTTTGCAGCACCGCGACCGGATGCGCAAGCTGCTGACCACGGTCGGCTGCTGGGACGCGGTCGACCACCGCACCTTCGCCGACCGACTCAAGCGCGGGGAGGTCCACTGCCACGACGGCGCGCCGTTACCGCGCGAGTTGCGTGAGCGATTACTGCGCGAGTGCGAACGGCTGGCACTCGTCGAACAGCAACTTGCGGCGCTGGAGAAGACGCGACAGACAAACGTACCAGCACTCGCGCGCCAGCGTTGTGATGCGCTGGCGCGCCTGAAGGGAATTGGTGAAGTAGGCGCTTCCCGCCTTGCCCTCGAGTTGTTCTGGCGGGAGTTCAACAACCGCCGCGAAGTCGGTGCGTGCGTCGGACTGGTGCCGCAGCCTTTCGACAGCGGCGAGAGCCAGGTTGACCAGGGGATCAGCAAGTCAGTATGACTCCCTTGGCACCGAGGCTGGCCGCCGTGGGGAAGTGAAGCGCGGGTTAGACGGTGTTAGGAACTTCGAAGTACTGGCATTGCATGGACAAGCATAAGCATGGCGAAGACGACAAAATGCAGACCTGCGAGTGTTTCGGGCAAGCGTTCGTAGTCACGTGCGAGGCGTCGAAAGCGGTTGAGCCATCCGAAGCTGCGCTCGACTACCCATCGACGTGGCAACAGCACGAAACCCTTTTTCGCTTCATCGAGCTTGACCACCTGGAGATCAATTCCCTGAGCGCGCGCGGCCTGAGCAGGAGCTTCGCCCGTGTAACCCTGATCGGCAAAGGCCACTTTCACGGTTTCTCCCGTTGCCTGCTGCACCTGGCGCGCCAGTTCTGCAACCTGTGCCCGTTCCTGCTCGTTGGCCGGTGTCACGTGTACGGCGAGCAACTGACCCAGCGTGTCGACCGCCATATGCACCTTGCTGCCACGCTTGCGCTTGTAGCCGTCATAACCTGCGCGTGGACCGCTCTCACATGTCGATTGCAACGTACGGCCATCAAGGATCACCGCGCTGGGCTGCCCCTGCCGCCCCTGCGCGACACGGATGATCGAACGAAGATCACTCACCATGCACTCAAAACAGCCGGCCGCCAGCCATCGTTGCGTCTGCTGGTACACGAGTTCCCACGGCGGAAAGTTGGTCGGCAGCATTCGCCACGCAGCCCCAGCGCGAGCCATCCAGCGCAACGCATTGAACATCTCGCGCAACTCATATTTACGCTGTGGTGCACTCTCATCCATCAACGTCAGATACGCTGCTACGTGCTCCATTCTTCGTCTGACACGTCTGTCGGGTAGGCCTTACGTTTCTCTCCTGTCATCCCTCCAGGGTACCAGGTTTTGACCGGAAGTTCCTAACACCGTCTAGCATGCTGCCAGAGCCGCAAGAGTGTGGCCCGAGCCACCACTCAACGGTATCTTTCCGACACGGAGGCCAGCATGGAAAACGATAGCACGTTATACGTGGGGCGGGACGTTCACAAGGACTCGATCACGATTGCCTACGCGATCGGCATGGGCGACGTGGAACTGCTTGGCAAGATCGGCACCACGCAGATCGAGATCGATCGTCTGTGCAAACGGCTGCAATCGAAGGCACGGCACGTTCGTGTGGTCTATGAAGCGGGTCCCTGCGGATACGGCCTGTATCGACGGCTTATCGCGAAGGGTTTCGATTGCATGGTGTGTGCGCCGTCGTTGATTCCGCGGAAACCAGGTGATCGCGTCAAGACCGACCGGCGTGACGCGATCAAATTGGTACGCTCGCTCCGAGCCGGTGATCTCTCCGCAGTCACGTGCCAACGGTAGAAGACGAGGCGTTTCGTGATCTCGCCAGGGCGTGGTCGTCCGCCCGCGACGACCTGAAGCAGGCTCGGCAGCGACTGAAGTCTTTTCTGCTGTCGCACGGCGTACAGTACTCCGGCCGAGCGAACTGGGGTCCGGGCCCACCGGCGCTAGCTGAGCACTCTTTCGTTTAGTAGTGCATAGCAGAAACTGGCGTTCAACGAACACAGGCGTACCATCGAGGACCGGCTGGCGCAATGCGAACGGCTGGAAGTCGCGCTACGTGAGGCAGTTACCGGCTGGCGGTTCTATCCGATCGTGCTGGCCCTGCAGGCGATGCGCGGCATCCAGTTTGTCTCGGCAGTTGGACTGGTGTCCGAAGTGGGCGATCTGTCGCGCTTTGAACACCCACGGCAGTTGATGGCATGGTTCGGCGTCACGCCCTCGGAACATTCGTCCGGCGACAAGAGACGTCAGGGCAGTATCACCAAAACCGGCAACAGTTATGCAAGAAAGCTGCTGGTCGAGTCAGCCTGGAGCTACCGGCATCCGGCGCGTGTGAGCATTGATATTCAGCGCCGGCACGAAGGTATCCCGAAACAGATCATCGATCGTGCCTGGGATGCACAACTGCGACTATGTCGCCGGTATCGCAAACTGGTGACGCGAGGCAAGAGCCCCCACGTTGCGATCATCGCGCTCGCTCGTGAACTGGCAGGCTTCATCTGGGACATCGGCCGGATGGGGATGACCCTAGCGCTACCGCAAGTCGGTCAGCCTGCGTAACGGATGCACCACCCCCCAGCTCACACAGTCTGGAGAGTTTCCTGAAGGCGGCGTAGCCCGGTATTCGAGTAACCCGCGCCCCTGTTTGGCAACGGCATCAGCCGACTTGCGGAGCAAGAAAGCGGCAGGCTCATGACACGGACCTCTGTAATGCGGTACCCAATCCGCGAATATCAGCGTGATCCACCGTCGAGATTTGCTGCTACGTCGCCCTCAGGAATCTCAAAAAAAAAGCGCCTATGAAAAAAATCTCAAAACCACCCTATTGACACGGGGAGTCATATCAACAGGGGAAACCGGCGGGTACGCGCGCTGCTGATCGAGATCGCCTGGACCTGGCTGCGCTACCAGCCTGGCAGCGCGTTAACGAAATGGTTTGACCAACGCACACAGGGCACGGGACCGAACCGACGCGCACGTCGCATCGCCATCGTCGCAGTAGCGCGACGTCTTGCCATTTCATTGTGGCGCTATCTGAAAGACGGAGTCATGCCTGAAGGCGCGCACCTTAAGTCGGCTTGAGTCCCCTCAGGTTTTGCAGGAAGGAGGTAAAGGTTCGGTCAGGCAGTTTCGTAGCAAACACGGTTGGAGTGAACATGCCCGTGATCACACTGGGTTGCTGAAGCAACCGAATATTTTCAGATGGGGCATGTTCCCGGAAAGGATCCCGGCGTAACGCGCATGCAGGATGAGGCTGGCGACCCGTCAGCGGATAGAAGGTGGTGAGAGGCTGGTTCTTCTCACGAGCGCAACAGCGACTTCAGACCAAACAAAAGTAGACACTTTATGAAAACTCTGGCATAGGCGGTCTTGACAGAGTTTCGCTCATAGAAGTGTGATCCACCGTAGAGACTTACTGCTGCGCCGCCCTCAGGAAATTCATGCGTCGATGCAACAACCTGAAAATCAATGTCGTGATTGACATGCAAAGTCATATCAATACCAGCGAACCGCGCAACTGATGATGACGGCAGGGAAGCGGTGGCCGTGATAAGGCGATTTCGTTTTTTCATCACTTCATTCTACCGCCGCCTTCCCACCAACCTGACAGCGCCCTCCGGAAGGGTAAAGAGACACCCAACTGGTTGCGGGTTTTCGACGGGTCTGCTGCTGCGCTTTGAACGCATCAGTGACGTTCACTACGCGTTCAAGACGCTTGCCTATACGATGATTAACCTGCGCCACTACTGCTGAACCAGCGCGGGGCTCGCACTTCACTGACTGCGGCACGCGCCGTGATTGCTCACGCCTGTTGCATTCGCATTCCTGATCATAATGCAAACTCCGATATCGAGATACCAGTCGCTTTTCACAACGATGTTCCTGGCTTCGCACGATTACCAACGGTCATCGTAGTTCTTCCGTTCGCAATGGACGGAAACGCGCAACCAGTTGGGCGCCTCTCGATTGTCATCCCGAGATGTGCCGCCTCCGGGTTCCCCGCTGCCCCCCAGGAACCGCCTCGAGGACAAACAGCATTTCAGCCTTCGGGACACCAGCGTATTTTCCTGGCGCTATGTCGGCGATTCACCGCCCCCGTTCACCCGGACGGGATCTCCGACACGTACGCCAAGCTGCGTCGCGGCGCTGCCGCGATTCACGGCGATCTCGACGAGCCCGATTGAGTTCTCGTACCAGAAGGCTTGACCGGCCATTGCATCGGAAAAGACCCGGGCATATTCGACACCGGTATCTGCGATGCTTAGCCGTGCAGTCCTCGGCACGGTTCCGGCCCGCAGCCCCGTCATTGCATTGCCGTAGTGATCGACGTAAACGACCTCGGCGAAATCGTCTGCATCCAGGTGCACGCGCAAGCCTGTCCTCTCAACGAGCTTGTCGGGAGGCAACTCGCCGCGGCTGATCCATGCTGCCATCGGGGCGAACAGGTCACGACCATGAAATGAGGCGGATAGCGCGGCGGGACGCCATGTAATCTGCCAGGTCAGGGTACGCGCCGCGCGCGCCGCCACGACCGAGAGCAGCCCGTTGTCCGGCCCGACGAACCACTGCCCGTCGGCTTGCAGCACGACGGCATCCCGCTCGCCGCCCACGCCGGGATCGACCACGGCCAGGAAGACACAATCCGGCGGATACCACTGCGCAAGCGCCGCGAGCAGATGCGCGCCTGCCTGCGAGTCGTAGTTCGGGGCAGTATGCAGCATATCGATAATGGGGGTACCGGCTGCCGCGTGTCGCAGCAAGGCGACCCTTACCTGTCCGACATAGATGTCGTCGACCCCGAAATCGGTAAAGAGTGCGAGCATCGCGTAGCCTCCTTGCAGTCCTGTGCCGCCTCGCCGGTCAGCGTTCCTCCCATCGCGATGGCGAGTAACCGCGATGCGCATGTCTGCTGTTCCGCTCTGGCCGGGGCAGGCCTGGCGAAGCATCGCCCCGCGCGGGACAGGTTTCGATTGTAAGACCTCGTTTCGCGACAGTATCAAGCGGGTCGGCTATGTCGCCGGTACCGGAGGTTGAGCGCGCGTGGTCGCCAGATGAAATGGAGGTCAGCGTGCGTCGATCGCCTACACTTGCTAATGGCATTCGGGTCCCATCGTCGCACGCCGTCACGCAACGCCAAGGAAACAGGATCCCATCCTGGCAATCGATTCGCGCTCGCCCCGCGCACCGCTCCCCCCAACGGTGAAACTGCGCGTGGGGCGCCTTACTCAGGTCGCGCTACGGAAAAGATCAGCGAGGCAATCGATGAGAGTGAACCAGCCAGCGCGCACAGAGTTGCCCGGGCAAGTCGTACTCGTCTTTCAGGGTGGCGGCGCGTTGGGCGCGTATCAGCTTGGTGTCTATCAGGCGATGGACGAAGCGGGCATACAGCCGGATTGGGTGATCGGCACCTCCATTGGCGCGATCAACGCAGCCTTGATCGCCGGGAATCCACCGGAGCACCGTTATCGACGGCTGGAGGAATTCTGGAACCAGGTGACCGACCGCACCCGCCTGGACGTGCCTGCTGCCTGGCCTGGCTGGGACAAGATCTTTGCAAAATGGATGATCATCGGCGGCGGCATCGAGGGATTCTTCCAGCCCAATCCGGCATCCTGGCTCGGACCGCTCGCCCGGCTCGGCGTGGATCGAGCGTCGTATTACCTGATTGCGCCGTTGCGCGATACGCTTTGTTCGCTGGTCGACTTCGATCTGCTGAACGCCGGGCATCCGCGACTGACCGTGGGCGCAGTTCACGCCTGCACGGGCGCGATGCGCTACTTCGACTCGCGCGACCAACGGCTGAATGCCTCGCACATCATGAGCTCGGGCGCGCTGCCACCCGCGTTCCCGGCCGTGCGGATTGACGGAGAGCCGTATTGGGACGGCGGCGTTTATTCCAACACCCCGGTCGAGGTGGTGCTGGATGACAAGCCCCGCAAGAGTTCGGTCATCTTCTCGGTACAGGTATGGAACCCGATCGGCCCTGAGCCGGAAAGCATATGGCAGATCTCGGAACGGCAAAAGGACATCCAGTACGCCAGTCGCACCGACAGTCACATCGCGCGTCAGCAGCAGATACACCGTCTCCGCCATGTGATCCGCGAACTGGTTAAGCGCTTGCCGGAAGCCGAGCGCGCCTCGTCCGAAGTCCAGGAGCTTGCCGCCTGGGGGTGCCAGACCACCATGCGTATGATCAAACTCGCTGCACCCCGCCTGGACGGGGACGACCAGTTGAAGGATATCGATTTCACCCCAGCCGGCATTGCTTCCCGACAGCGCGCGGGCTATGAAGCAGCAATGCGGGCCATTGCCGCGCGCCCGTGGGACGCACCGATGGACCCAGTAGAAGGATTGACCGTCTACAGCGCGGATGAAGACGTAACCGGTGAGAGACGCGTTTGACGCCTGCCCGAATAAGGACCCGTCGCCGTTGACCGAATGATGCGATTGATGAAATTCCCGGTGGCCGGTGATGGCGTAATGCCAGGTTTCTTCGGCACTCCGGGTGCAGGCAAGGCCGCGCTGATTGCCCGTCCGCAGGATCAGAGCTGGCGACGTATAGCGCGTCGCGCAGCGATGAACTTTACTTCGGCCGCCCGCCGCAGCTGAAGCACTGCGCCAGGTCGAATGGGCGGCCAAGGCCGTGCACCGTGCACCATTAGAGAGGACGTGCGCAGCGATGCGGTCTCGCCGATTTGCGCGACTTCGCTGTGCAGCCGGCAACATGGCGGGGCGTCGGGCGTCGGGCGCCGCAGCCAGGCTGCGCCGCTCGTTTTCCTCCCGCCCGCGCACGAAGCGCGAATCTTGGCGCCACCTAAGCGCCGCGTCGCGTGCGCATTCGCCTGCCGTCTCGCGCCTGGCGATGCGCGAAGTCGGTCGGTGTCAGTTCAAGCGTTGTGGTCGGATGGGCGAGCAGCTTCCGTTCGGCGATGGCCCGGATGCGGCTGTAACCGTCACGAAATGTCTTCAGGATCCGCGCGTCGCTGGCCTGCGGTTCAAGCCAGAAGCAGGCTTCCAGCGCCCGGATGGTGATGACGCATCCAACCGTGCTCTGATGGGGGAGGCCGAAGGCCACTCCGCGGCGATTCGCGAGCACTTGCGGTTCAAGGTCGAGGAGTTCCATAAGCGGTCAGGGACGACGCTTCAAGAAGCGTTAAGAGCATTTTTCCACAGGCGATGCAATCTGAATATGGGACGGCTGTCCTGTACTGCGCCGGGGCGCTGACATCCGCAATACGAAAAGTCACCGGCCTCACCAGCCGATGCGGTGTTTCTCATCGGTTTCATCATGCCGGCGATCGTCGTCAGCATGAAGATACACGCTCGTGGTGGTCAGCGATGCATGCCCGAGGTTGTCGCGCACGAGGCGCAGATCTACTTTCTGGTCGGCCATGTGCGAACCGGCAGTATGTCGCAGCCAGTGAGCAGACGCCGCCTGGAGCAGGTCCGCGCGTGACAGGAATTCTCCGCGGCGTTCACGCAGCCGGTCGGCGGCGCCTGCAAACACGTTTTTCACGATCGCGTGCAGCGCGGCCCGCGTGAGCGGTGCGTTTGATCGACCGTCAGCGTTGCTGCGGGCGAGTTCCGTCCTGCTTCCTGCGGTTTGTCCCGCCGTACTTCCGATTGGGAGCACGAGTGGCGTTGCCTCACCGGGTGAGGGCAGGGCCGTCATCCCGAACGATTGCCGGTAGCGCGTGAGCTCGGTCATCAGTTCGCGCGTCGCCGGTACCAGCCGTTCCCGGTCGCCCTTGCCGTGTACGGTCAGCCACCAGCGCATCATGCCATCCGCGTCGCGCCGCACGAAAAACTGACCCATGGTGTTGCCACCGACCTCGGCGATGCGCAGGCCGCCCAGATACAGCAGCGTAAAGAGCCAGCGCACGCGGTGATGGTGCGCGCGGGTGCGGGCCGTATCCTGTGGCATCGACGTGATGTAGTCCTTTACCTCCTGCCAGAGGCCCGGATCCAGATAGCGGGCAATGCGCGGCGCGGCATGCCGCACACGCTGGCGCGAGAGCGCGAGCGGGTTGCCGGCCAGATACCCCGCCTGCACCAGCCATGAAAACAGCACGTTCAGAATGATCATCGCCTGCCGGGTGCTGGCAGGCGACAGTGGGCCGTAGAAAGGTCTCCAGCGCGCGTCGCCGCGCGGATGCTTGCGACCCCTGCCCGAGACCCATGTTGCGGCGGGCTGCGGGTCGGCGAGAAAGCGCTGATAGCGGACAAGGTCCTCGTGGGTGAGTGACGACAGCGGTTTGCCTGGCTGCACGAGCGACCAGAGCAGCAGCCGCTCGGCTTCCTTGCGGTAGCTGTCGAAGGTCGCCGGCTTGTCGGCAAAGCGCGCGAGCCATGCCTGTATTGCCTCCAGGTCATTTGCCGCGGCAATCTGCGCATGGCCGCCGATCGCGCGGTTCGATCCCGTGCGACCGTCAAGCGCCGCAGGGATAGCGAGCGTTTCGAGCGGAGCGGGTTGCAGCGCGACGCCGCTGCGGGCGGCCGAAGTCGACATGAAGGTGAGCTTTTCCGGGGAGCGCGTCGAGGCGCGCAATGGCAGACTGTCCTGCGTGGTAATTTTCAACATTATAGCCGTAATGTCAAAATATTGGCCAAGAGTGGTTAGATATCGGGCGGTTTATGCTGTAATACATATCCAATTACCCGCAAACCGCCGCCATGTCCGACGTCCTGCCCGACGAAACCCGCCTCTCGGCTGAAATCGACCGCCTGAAAGGCGAATTCCCGAAGACCCGCGAGCTGTACCGCGAGGTCTGCGCGCTACTGTTCTTCCGCTTCGGGATCACGCCGACCGCGAACCGGCTTTACCAGCTGGTCAAGCGCGGCAGCATGAGCACGCCGACCCAGGTACTCGGTGAATTCTGGGCCGAACTGCGCGAAAAGAGCCGGGTGCGCATCGAACACCCCGACCTGCCCGCCGATCTGGGGCCGGCTGCCGGCGAACTGGTCGCGGCGCTCTGGACCCGCGCAACCGCCTCTGCCGAAGCCGCGCTCGACGCGCTGCGCGACGAGGTTGAGGCGCAACGCGTTGAGGCGCAACGGTCGGTCGTTGCTGCCCGCGACGAACTGGGTCGCGTCGAGACCGCGCTCGAACAGCGCACGGCGGCGCTCCTTGCCGCGCAGGTCGAGGTGCGCGAACTGGAAAGGGCTGAGGCCGAGGGCCAGGCGGCGCGGCAGGCGTGCGAGGCCGAGATCGTCCGGCTCAAGGCCGAGGCGCTCGTGCGCGACCGTGAACTGGACAAGGTGCGCGAAGGCTTCTCGCGGGATCTCGAGAAGCTGCGCGAGAGCGCGGAGCGCGCCAAAGAGCGCCTGCGGGCGTCGGAAAAACGCGCGCTGCTGGAGATCGACCGCGAGCGGGGTACGGCCGCGAAGCTGCAGAAGGACCTCGATGCCGCGGTGAAGCGGGCCGACAGTCGCGAGGCGGACCATCACAGGGCGGTCGAGGCGCTGCGGGCGCAGATCGGGGACGCGCGTCACCAGGCGGGCATGCTGCAGGGACGGCTCGATGCCGTGCTGGCCACGAACGTCGCGCTGCAGCAACAGCTGGCGGCACTGCGGCAGGCGGATACACGCGACGGCCGGCCGGCCCGAGCGAAGGCCGCGTCTGCCCGTCCAACCGCGGCGCGCCCTGCACTGACGCGCCCCATGCGGCCGCCGGCCACGCCGGCCACGCCGGCCACGCCGGCCACGCCGGGCAAGGCATCTGCGACACCCGCGTCACCGGCGACGGCAAACAAACCTGTGGCACGTCGCAAGCGGGGGTAGGCGCGATGGAAGACAGGAACAGCCGCCCGCGGAAACGGCACAAAGCCCCGGCCTGTGCCCCCAGCCTCGTCGCGTACGAAGGCGCGGATGCTGATCCTGTTGAGCGGTGGTTCTGTGAAACGTCAGATGCGAGAACCGATCCGGAAATCACCGAAGCAGTCGTCCGGTTCATTGAACAGCATGGTGCGCGTTCGGTCGTCGGCGTCGATCGCATCATCGGGTGCCCGCATGAGGAAGGCATCGACTATCCGGACGGCGAAACCTCGTCCCCGGGGTCCGTTCTGGAGCGACCGTGACCGGCGGAGCGGCGGGTTGATCAGGTGAGGCCAGTTTGGTGCTCTCGCGACTTTGCGCGGGGCAGCCGGCGTCGAAGCCGGATGACGATATTTCTCGTGCGCAAGACCTTCAATATGTCCAATATGCGGGACGAACCGGATTGCTCCGCTCCCGAGCTTGCTCCTACCATCAACTCCCCGCTGCCAATTGCAGCCAAACGCGCCATCCGTAATGCGTCGCCGGAAGCGACCTTGGCCGGGCAGGCATGGCCAAAGGCCAGTAGCCGGTGCAATCCCCTACGGCACCTACTCGAACGATCAGGAGACAGGAATGCTCAGCGCCCATGAATTTGCGACATTAATGCTCGTCAGGGACTCGGCCGACCATATTGCCGAGCGGCAGGAACTTGACACATTGCTCGAACGCCAGCTTGTCGCCATGGAGCAGCTTGCCGGCGGTACAGTGCGGCCTCGCATTACGCAGGACGGAGATTCCCTCCTTCGGGCCTTCGCACGCCGTCACTGAGATGTCGCACCCTATGAGCCCGCAAGCCAATATGATGCAGGCTTGAGCGTTGTTCCGGACACTTGTCGCGGCCCAACTTCGAGGGCCGCCCGATCTGCACTGGGACAGCGCGAGCATGACGCCGTTTATGCGCCGAAGTTTACGACCGGGTTGACGACCGCGGCGGCTCGCGTGTGCTGCCAGGCGGGTCCGTGCATGGCAACATGGCACGTCAGGCTGTTCGACTCCTCGTCGCTGGATGCTAGCGGGGAAAGTGGGCGGACAAAACGCGGCTCGAGCACAGGTTCGGGCACGCGATACCGTGGACGCTTACCTGGCGCTCGTCGCTTTCTCCGAATCATTACCCGTCTGGGCTGCCCCGATAGGTGGCACGGCGTCGTTCATCGACGGCAGCGCTTCCTTCGGCGCTGCCGCGGCGGCAATGTCGCCAGGCTGAGCAGAGTCGGCCTTCAGGTAGTGGTCGACGAGCGCAAAGAAACGCTGATAGAAAACGCCGGCAGGAATCGTCTCGCTCGCAACCTTCACCATCGAGTCATCGCTTGAGCCGATCGGCAGCGACAGCGATCCGAACACGCTCAGTCCGACGCTCGCCGACGTGTTGCTCTTCTTCAGCGCATAGCGATCCTGCACCGCGTTCACGTACGCGGTACTGCTGTTGCCTCTGGTGTCGTCGGCAGTACAGACCACATGGATTTCGATCACCGCGTGCGTATCGCCGGTGGGCTGGAAATTTTTCGAGCCGTCGACCGAATCGGGCCTCGTTGAACTGGCGATATACCCCTGGCTGAGCAACGCACGGCGGGCCGCTTCGCAGGTTGGTTCCGTCTTCGCGGCGAACTTGTGCATATAGGGGCTATCGCCTGCGTCGAACTGTTCTTGCTGATAAAGCGGCTTCGGTGTCGAGCACGCAGACAGTGCGCTCGCAAGCGCAAGCACGAAAGCCGCGGAGGAAAAGCGGAACTGGGTATGCATGGCTGTATAGGGGGATCGGCTCGAGCGGAGAAGGGGTCCAAAGCCAGAAGGCCGGACACCCAATGCTCTTGCGCAGCATGAGGGACACATCACGCGGCCGATCCGAAAGTGAACGGGCCGCGCCATTATAGTTTTCTTTCCCTACAACTACCTTCGACGGTGTCGTGAGCGCAGGTCCGATTCGGATACGGGTTGAACAAGGTCGCCATGAACGCCGCAAAAAGTCCGTAGCGGTGATCGCACGGCCGTCACCGTGCTTGTGCGCGCGACCGTTCTTGCTGGATAAGGCGAGCGGCTCGAAGAGACACTGTGCGCCCGACCTGAAGTGCGGAACATGGAGCCTGGCACGGCGATCGATAAGGCGGTTAAGAAGGCGGAGCGCAGTCTTGCCGCATATCGGGCGCAACAGTAGACCACGAAGGCTGCCACGCCGATCATCGCAGAGTGGCCTGCATCCGCGCGTGCTCGCCATGCTGTTCGGCTGGATCGGCTACCGCTCGTAGCACACCGGGGTACGACGACGTACGATCAGCGGATACAGGTCTAGGTACGCAACGGCCTTTCCAGCGCGTAACGCCGGCAATGTTCGAGGTATTCGGCTTCGTGCATCACCAGCAATTCCACGATGCCGTGCCACAGCCACGACGGCGCATCGGCAGATTTCGGGCGGCTTCTCCTGAGTTCGGCGGAGCCACGCTTTGCGGGTTGCCGCATCCGGCGAGGTCAGGTCGCGGCGCGCGGGCTGGATGTCTGCCATACAGGCCAGCCAAACGCTCACTGGTGAAACGCATTTGCCACGTTGTAATGAAACGCGAATCGCAACGCAATCCCGCCATGATCGCCGCACGCGAGTCCCCTTCGTCGGGCAGCAAGATCAACCGCGCACGCCTCACCTGGCCAACGGCCATCGTGCGGCTGCGCTGCATCGACATCAGTTCTTCGCGCTCGGTTTCACTCAGATTCATTTTGTCCTGCACGATTAGATCAGTGCAGTTTCATTGGTTCAATGGACTAGTGACCAAAGAAGAACGGAGACAGGGAATCCCGCAGGGTGAAGAGCAGACCATCGCCGGGCATTAAGCGTCGATAGATATAGAGTGCATATTAATGGCGTTGCGTGGCTGCGGCGCGCTGCAGGAATGACTGATCGGTATCGGCGCGGCCGCGTCAGCAGCTCTCTAGCGTAGATCGCATCGCCCAGGTTACGCCACGAAATGCTGCTATTGAGAGAAGAATACTTATCGTAATAGATGCATGGTGAATTCCATTTCGGAGAAAAGCCGGTACCAATACCCCGACCGTATTCCTCTTCGCAACTGAAGATGGCACGATTTCCGCTTGGGCAGGTGGGTGAATCCGGCGAACAACGCCGTGATCGCGGTCGATAACTCGTCCAATCCCTCCGCCGCCAACGGGGCTGTCTACAAGGGGCTGGTGTTCGGAGTGAATGCGCAAGGCGGATTCCTGTTTGCGACGAACTTCCGTTCGGGTCGGATCGATGTATTCGGGCCGAACGGTTCAGACGGCCTGTTCACGCCCGCGACGACCGACGGTGGCTTCGCCGACCCGAACATCCCAGCCGGCTATGACCCGTTTTGGTATCGCGAACATCGATGGGGATCTTTTCGTCACCTACGCGAAGCAGGACAAACAGAAGCACGACGACGATGCAGCCCGCGGTCGTGGATTCGTCGACGTATTCGATACCGACGACCACCTGCTGCGTCGCTTTGCAAGCTGAGGGACGCTCGACTCGCCGTGGGGTATCACGCGCGCATCGTTTGCGTTCGGCCGCTTCAGCGGCAAGATTCTCGTTGGCAACTTCGGCGATGGTCGAATCAATGTCTTCGACAATGACGGCTCGTTCGTCGATCAGTTGGAGAATGAGTTCGGCAATCCACTGGCTATCGACGGTCTGTGGACTCTGACACTCGGTGGCGGGCGCAATTCGAGTCCAGACACGCTGTATTTCTCGGCAGGTCCTTAACAAGGAGACAAATGGACTCTTCGGGATCATCGCTCCAGTAAGCGGCTCCAGGGAACGAGCGTCCGGGCAGCACGGACAATAGCCGGCAGCGCGCCCCTGGGCAACTCCAGAAGCGCGATGTCGCTGACCCATTGACGATATCGATTCAAGTTCGAGACGAAGGACCTCACCTCAGCCGGTCGCGGAACTCGCCAGACGTGACCGGCTGTTCATTGTTCCGTGGTGCCTGAAGGCCAGAATGACTCGTGGTACGGCAATTCCCGTCCTTCCAGACTGAGCTTTACCCACAAGTCTGGTTATCAACTGGATCGAACGGTGTAAACTTGAGTCATTCTGTCGATGCAGCGGCAGCGGCAGCGGATAGGCGATCAGGGACCGTGACAGCGGCACTGGACACGCAAAACGTGCCACCTGTCCCGCACAACATGCCATCCGATGACGGCGCCACCACCATGCCACTGGCTGTGAATAATGGTGGTGAGTATTGAGAGAACGGGGTATGGCAGGTTTGCATCATGAAGGCAAAGGTTCTGTTTGCCATGCTGCTGCTTGGCGCGATAGATTGCGCTGCGGAGCCAGGTTATTACAACACGTGCGCGGCGTATCCGAGTTATCCGTGCGAGTTCTATGCCGGGTGTCCGTCTCGCGGCCAGCCATGCGTATTCCTTGGCGGCGGTTTCCACCGCTTCCACGACTTTGACCATGACGACGGCTTTCACCATGGGTTCCACGGTGGCAGCACTCACTTCGAGCAGGGCGGGGGCCAAAGCGGCGGTCATGGCGGACGCCACTAGGCACCGGCACAGGCTCGCACGTGCAGTCGCGATATGAAATGCATGGATTATAGAGTGTGAGGCGCCACACGAGCATCCACGATGTCGCCGATCGACGAGACGCCTTGGAGCGTTGCAGGTACCACCTGCCCGGCGACGAACGCCGCGACCAGCGCTGGCACGCGCGGACTTCGGTCACGCCGGGACGGCCATCGACACATCGAACAATTTCCTGATTACTTGCCCTTGGCTGCCGCGGCACCTTTCTTGGCGCCCGCAGCCCCCGCTCTGGCCGTGGAGGTCGCCGTGGTGGCTGCGGCTCCTTGCGCCTTCGCTATCATGTGCTCAGCAATCAGTTCTGTCTGAAATCGATTGATAGTGTCGGGATCCGTAAATATGGTCTGCGTGTTGTTTTGCGCCTTGTAACCTGGGCCGCCCGGCTTGCCCTTGACAACGAACGTCCCCTCGCCGGACGCCGACCAATTCGTTGATCCCTCCCCGCCGACCTTGCCATCGGCCACGAATCCCTTCGTGTGACTGATCTGATGGGTAGCCGATTGTCCGATCACAAAGTACGTGTTGAATTTGGCAGGGTCCTGTGCGATATCGGAATCGAGAAGCTTCTTTTCATGAACACCGCCAGCCTGGCTCTTGTCAAGGGTGATCATCATGGTGATGCTCGGGTCACGGGCTTGCTGCATGAGAATATCGTTGAGTTCGTCGTCGTCAAATCCAAACATGTTCATGTACAGGGAGACACTTGCACGGGAAAGGACGTACTTCAGGATGTCGTGAACGTCGTCACGTCCTACGTAGAACAGGTGAAAGTCCTTGCTCGCCGTGTTTGAGTAGCTTTTCTCGCGCGTGTATTGCTGCAGTTCAAGCAGATCGAATTTCTGCAGGGTCTGCGTGACATCGGATATGACGTTGCTCTTGCTGATTTTTGCTGCCATTTCGGAGCCTCCTCGCGTAGCACTGAGAAATCTCAGCAGTCGCGGTGGGCTGACAGACAGAAAACCGAGCGACCGATGAGCGATAGCAAAACTTCGATGGGACTGCAGGACTTCGACAAAGCCGCCGTTCGAAACGTCGGCACTACCGCCGAACCGTGAAAGGCGCACCGTCAATGTGCGTCGGGAACGGCCGATTGAACCGCCCCGGGTTTCCCACTGTGACCAATACCGCTGAGGCAACTGCGTGCGGTGTGAAATGCAGCGATTCGCTCAACGAGCGTGAATTGCACTTCGCGTGCTTTTCCGCCCGGGCCCCGGCTAGACGAATTGCGCCGACCCGAGCACCCGGTAGTTAGGATTGGTACTGCCCGTCGGATTGCGGTGGCCGTGCCCGAACCAGGCTTTGGGCGCATAGGCGGGGCGGTCGTATTCACAACTGCCGTAGGTCGCCCAGAAGAGTTCCCAGTGTGCGCCGTTCGCGTGGCCGAACACGATGGTGCCGCCAGTGAACTCGACGTTCGTACGCGACTGTCCGAGCTTGCGGTTGATCTCGACCATCGCGCCTGCGTTGTAAGCCGGCTTGGCCACGTTGCCGAGCGGCAGCAGGTTCAGCCCGAGAGGAGCCGCCGCAAGGTGGCCGCGCGCGGTGTTGTACAGGTTATTCAGGTAAGCGGTGCAAGCCGGCAGTTCCAGCGTCGGCTGCAAGCCGCCCAGGTGACCGCCCGGCGCATTGGACTGGTTGTTCGCGTGGTAGACGACGATGGACCCCGGTACGCCGTGCACGCTGTCGACGTAGACCATGCAGCCAGACAGGTTGGTCGTCAGAAACGACTGCGGCGCGCCTGCGCCGCCGGGCGGCGGGAGCACCATCGAAGTGATTTCGTCGGTCGCGAACGGTAGGAAATAGGTGTCACCGGCGGGCGCGGCCTGCGGATTCAGGCTCGTGAGGCCGGCAATGCCGACGCCGACATTCATCGCCGGATTAAGGTTGACCCGGCAGTTCGTCGCCGTGTAGTGGCGGTGCAAGCCGTTGACCAGCGGCACGAACGCCCCGCCATTGAAGTTGCCGGTCGATACCGTGGTCGGGAGGGTACGACAGTTGGCGACATTGATGGGCATTCCGGGCGGCCTCCGGTTCGCTGTGGCGAGTGGCTTGCACGACGATACGCGGAAGTTCTTCCCGTCGTCAACACGCGCTGCGAAGCGCGCGGGAATTTTCACGTGGCCGCCGCCGTCAGCGCCGGCGCCGCGCTTGTATCTGGCGGCGCATGGCCAATGCTTCTGCGGAAGAGTTACCGGTCAGTTGCTGTGGCGCTCGAGGTTGCGGGCTACTCATTGGGGGAAACAAGGTATGCCCTGCTGCTGTGTTTCCGTGGACAAAAGGAGCTCCTTCTATCGGTGGAAAGCAGAGCGCAGCACCGCTGAAATGACAGCGCTCGGCATGAGTGTGTTCATGCGATGGGGATCGCGCTGCCGTTAGTTTGAAGTTAGACGAACTATGGATTCAAAGTTGTTTGACCACCTTTGTCGTAATGCCACAAAAACACGGCCCTCACCGGTTCAAAACTTACCGGTTTAGTGCTGTTGAGGAGTCAAGGTAACGACATAAGAGCCCTTTCGAGCTGGTCTTCCGGCAATACACCGAACAAGCGACGGCCGTTCTCGAGAAAAATCGTGGGTGTCCCGGTGACACTAAGTTGCCTGCCGAGCGCGACATTTCTCTTTAAAGCCGATGTATCGCACGCGCTTGTCATGGTTGGTACCCGGCTATCCCGCGTCCAGGAGCGCCATGCTGTCGCACGGTCCGCAGAACACCAGATCGCTTGCGCCTTGAGCGCCGAGTCCGGCGTTAGCACCGGAAACGCGCTTGATACGCTTTCGCGTGAGAGCGTGAACGTCCGCTTCCCGCTCCCGCGACCGTCCCTTGTGGGTCGAAACTGCGAGTTGGCGGATGCCGGAAGCGGTCGTCCCGCTGCACGACGCCGTCACCGTCGGTAACCCGTCATATTGCTGACGTCCAAGGGAGCCTCGTCGAACGTCGGCAAAGGCCGATTATGCCAAGTCGTTGATTATGGAAAGTAGCTGGCCGGCGCCCCCCAGAGAGCCGATGGGCAGCGGCCAGTTCGAATTCCAGCCTTTGCATAATTACAGTGCCTTCAGGAAGTTGATCAGCGAGTCCGGTGCCCGATAGCGCTGAATTCCGGTCTGCGGTTCGTGAAGCCTGGCCAGAGCACGTTCCTTCATGTTGAGATCGGCTTCGACATAGTGGTGCGTCGTGATGGGGCTCTCATGTCCGAGCCATAGTGCAATGACGCTGATGTCGACACCTGCCTGAAGTAAATGCATGGCGGTGGCGTGACGGACGGTATGAGGCGATACATGTCGCTTTGCAAGGCTGGGGCAGGTTCCGGCTGCGTTCCCGGTAGCCAGTGTTAGCCTCAATGCAACATTGGCTCTCGTCATTGCATGGCCATTCCGGTTCGGAAACAGCGGCGATGTGGGTTGGAATTCAGGATTTACCTTCACAACTGGTTGCGGGTTTTCGACGGCCGTGGAATTTGTCTGCAAGCCGCGCCAGGACTGGATTTCAGGTCAGAGTAGCCAGATCGGCTAAAGTCCAGATTTCTGGACGCAGCGAATGACCCGAAGCCCGTACTGGCAAGAGATTCCAACAAGATTGCGCCTGGAGCAGTTCGAGCAATTTGTCTGGCCGCATCTGAGCCTGGGCCGTCGCGGACCTCCCCCCACGCTGGCCTTGCACAAGATCTTCAACTACATCCTGCAGGCACTGTACATGGGTTGCCAATGGAAGATGCTTCCCGATCGACAGGAATGCAGACGGTCACCCTGAAATTCACTATACGCGCATCTACCGCACGTTTCGTCGCTGGCAGGCCGATGGTTGCATCGATGCCATCTTTTCGGGCTCGGTGCAGCAACTTCATCAGGACCAGCTGCTTGACCTTTCGGTCATCCACGGCGACGGCACCACGACGGCGGCGAAGAAAGGCGGCGACAATCTCGGGTATAGCGGGCACAAGCATCTGAAGGGCGACAAGGTGGTGGCCTTGTGCGATCGCAACTGCAACGTCATTGCTCCATTCATCAGCGCTCCCGGCAACCGCAACGAATCACCGCTGTTGCGCGACGCGCTGCCCAGCCTTACCGCCATGGCCCGCGCCATTGGCGCGGACCTGCACGGTTCAATCGTCAGCCTGGATGGCATTTACGACTGCAGTGCAAACCGCAAGGCGATCTTCAATCGCGGCATGACCCCGAACATCCCCGAGAATCCGCGCGGACGCAAAATACCGAAGCGGGGCCGCAAGCAGCGCTACGATCCGGCCATCTTCGAGGAGCGCTTCAGGACCATTGAACGGGTCTTCGCCTGGGAGGACAAGTTCCGCCGTCTGCTGCTGCGCTTTGAACGCATCAGTGACGTTCACTACGCGTTCAAGACGCTTGCCTATACGATGATTAACCTGCGCCACTACTGCTGAACCAGCGCGGGGCTCGCACTTCACTGACTGCGGCACGCGCCGTGATTGCTCACGCCTGTTGCATTCGCGGTCCTGATCATAATGCAAACTCCGATATCGAGATACCAGTCGCTTTTCACAACGATGTTCCTGGCTTCGCACGATTACCAACGGTCATCGTAGTTCTTTCGTTCGCAATGGACGGAAACGCGCAACCAGTTGCAAAGAAGAACGGAGACAAGGGAATCCCGCAGGCTGAAGAGCAGACCATCGGCGGTCATTAAGGCGTCGATAGATATGGAGTGCATATTAATGGCGTTGCGTGGCTGCGGCGCGCTGCAGGAATCACTGATCGGTATCGGCGCGGCCGCGTCAGCAGCTCTCTGGCGTAGATCGCATCACCCAGGTTACGCCACGAAATGCTGCTATTGAGAGAAGAAAACTTTATCTTAGCAGTCAGATCGCGTACCGATTTCTGGGGAAAACTTTAGCTCGTTGGTCGACCTGCAAAGCCTCCACACCAGTCCGAAGGCACAATTGTGGCCTATAGCGGGCGGAGAATAGCGTCAATGGCAGGGCGTGTTTGCGGAGCAGTGGGTTTTGCGCCAGATGGGGTATTCGTTCGATCCGTGCAAAATCTGGCGGTAACGGCGTGAGACGCCGCTTGTGGCAAGGCTTCGCGGCCTCACGAGTTCTGGTGACTTGACAGGTTTTCAACTCGTTGAACTAAAGGAGTTTTTTGTGCAAGCCTCCAGAGAATGACGGATGGTACGAATACCCTCATTTGGCTCGTTGACAAACCATTTGCGATCGAGACCGGTGTTCCGGAGCCAACGACTGCCGCTTCGCCCGTTACCTCGATATCCCAGAAGACGTTGTTGGCGGTGGTGCCACCATGCCGGCGACATCACGCCGGGGCGCATGAGCTACGAGTTGCGACGCCTGCGCCTGCATGGCCTGATCGAGCGAGTGCCCAAGACCCACCGCTACCACCTCACGGACCTGGGGTTGCAGACGGCCCTGTTCCATACACGCGTCTACTCGCGCATCTTGCGGCCCGGCCTCGCCTTGGTTAGCCCCCAAGCACCGGCGGCCTCACCAGCGTCCTTGCAGCGCAGCTTCTGCGCCACCGAACAGGCCCTCAAGACATGGTGCGATCAAGTCAAAAATCGCCCCGTAGAAAAACTTGACTCAATCGCTACGCAATCAATTCAGTCAAGGAATCTAGCGAGCCGAGCAACTGATGACGTCTGCCGGAAAGCTTCGACCGTGATAAAGCGATTTCGTCATTTTCATCACGATTTGTTACGCGATCAGTTCAGCAACGTGACAACGCCGTCTGGAGTGTTGCTTCAACAACAATTACCAACACCCGGCTGGCAACGACTACAACAGGGTTCACAACAGCACGGGGCGCAGCCGCAATCCTGGCAACAGTCGTACTGACAGCAGCTTTGCTCGCAGCAACCGCAGCCGCCATACTCTGCGGCGCGATATCCGAGCGCCACGCCGGAGACCCCTTCGAGTGCCCGAGCGCTGCTAAAGAGCGCCGCGTTGACGACGTCGATCCCGAGCTTCAATGTCGTACCGAGCGCAGCGAACAAAGTTTGCGCCGCGCCGCTCGCTTCTTGAGCCGCGGCAGGCCAGCCGGAGGGCCCCGGTATCGCGGCCACGGAAGGGGGCAGTGCCCATGCGGGAATGCCGGGCATGCCGCGCGGTAACCCCACCGGCATCATCATCATCTGGCCACCCGTCAATCCCGACGCGCCTAGTCGTTCCTTGTAACGCTGAAATTCGGACTGCGCACTCGTTTGCGCAGCGGATGGGGAGGATGCTGGCGTCTCGGCGTCTGGCTTGCCGGCCTGCTCGTCCTTCGGTTTCATGGCCATTTTCGATCTCCTCGACGAACGCGGATACCCGCCTCCGTCAGCAACTGAACACTTCGCACCACCGCACGCGCGCCACCATGTTCGATACCAGAACCGTGAGGGTTGCGCCTGGCTTGGTCGTGATGATGCTTTCCTTCACTCGGTAGTGCGCGCCGGCTTGTTCCTGGCGCTCCCACCCAAGCACCGTCCCCTCGGAGTCGCGCACCAGCACGGCAACCGCCGACGTAGCGGTGGGCGTGACCGGTGCATATTCGACCGAAAGATGAACGCAACATCCGCCACCGATGAACGCGGTGTTGCTGTTGGCCGCTGCGTTGCCCTGGCCCGCCGCGGCGGACGTGCCGAGCAAGGCCGCAAGACCGGTGCGCGTGGTGTCGCCGGTTGTCTTGGACTCGGCCACCAACTCCCGCGGTTCGGTGCGGCATTCCCTGCAACCGCATCGGCATTGCGCACTGGGTTGCCCGCAATGGCGACAGTACCCTGTCCGCATCGGCTCGCGCGGATAGGAGAAAGCCGGCGCCGGCACGCGCCACGCGCCGGTGTATTGCTGAGCGTACTGGCTTGGGTTCATCTCGACCTCCTTTGAATGGTCAAGAAATCTCGCCGGCTGCCTAGCAGCAGATCGATTCACACCATCTGACGCGCGCGTCAACGTTGTTGACCGCCAGCGTCAATTTTGTTCCGGCCTTCACGTGCAACAGGCCTTCCTGCACGTGGTACCCGACCGCGGGCGTCGAGTCGGTCCACGTCGAAGACGAGCTATCCGATGCCGTAGTCAACGACACCGAGGGGCTCGCTGCGCCGGTCTCGACCAGGTACTCGACGGACAGGAGCACCTCTTCGTGTCCGCCCACGAACGCGGATTGAGGCGTCGTCGATTGCTGGACTTCGAGGTGACGCGGCACTCGCGGCACCGGGTCACAATCCTGCGCGACCGACGGGACGCACCATACCGGGATATAGAAGGCGCACACCGGGGCCCGCGCGGTTTCGCAACCCGCCGGGCCACTCCAGCTTCCATGTTTCATCTTGCCTCTCCTCAGCAAGCGTGCCCCACGCTTGCGGACAACGTTACGGTTGGTCGGGCGACGGCGCCGCAGGGGTCGCCGCGGCAGGCGGTGTCGAGGGCGCAGCAGGTGCGCTCAGGTCGCGCACGATCTTCAGCGCGTCGTCGACGATCTCGAACCCCGAGTTCAGAAAGCCCGTCGCCATCGATGCCACCTTCAAAGCGATCTGCTGATCGATCAACGCGCTCGACGTCTCGTGAACCAGCCTGGTGATAGAAGCCAATGCAGTCGACATCGTTTATCTCCTTGACGTGTGTGCCGCTTCCCCGTATCGGCTCGTTGGGTGGCCAGACGCGACCTGGCGCTCGGCCAGTCGCACCACGCGGGTTGCTACCTCGATGCCCCAATCGAGCGTCGTGACGGGACTTCGTGCCATATCGACGCCCGCACGAGCAATGCTGCCAACGGCACCGCGCGCGAGTCGCATGGAGCCGAACACGACATCGTGCGTGCCGGCAACCGCAGCGTTTGTATCGTATTGCATCAGCGCGAGCCAGGAGGCTAGCTGCTTGGGAAACGCCTGGTACAGCACCAGAGGGGACAAGCAACTGCTTTGCGAAATGACGCCACTGAAGATGCCACTCGCGAAGTCCTGAAATCGTGGGTCGGCGGCGGTCAACGTGCCGATGTTCTTCAAAAGGAAAAGGGCGAAATCCCTGAGGTTCGGGTTCTTGGCGATCGACAGAAATATTTCGGCGGTCTGCCAGTCGAGTCCGTATTGCTCGTTCCACCGCGTCTCATAGCGCTTGAGCGCCGCGCATGAAAAATCTCCGGCGTCCAACGCATGGCGGCACGTTTGCGCGGCACAAAATGCACTTTCCATGGCCTTGTGGATGCCTCCGCCATTAAGAGGGTCAGCTTGGTTTGCCGCATCGCCGATCAACATCACGCGGTCCGCAATGATGGCTTTTGGCCGATAGAACGCGGCCGATCCGCCCGACACCTGACCGCAACGTGTCGCGTTTGCGAGCATGCTGGCCACCTCGGTGGCGAGAAAGCGCCGGAAGTGCGCACCGAGGTTCTCGAGCATCGGAAAGTTCTTGTCGAACGCGTAGCCGAGGCCGACGTTTGCGAATCCGCTGTCGTCGACAAATAGCCAGCCGTAGCCGGGAAAATAGTCGCGCGCGAAGTAGACCTTGATCTGCGCACCGTCCCATTCGACGTTCCTGAAGTAGGCGCGCAGCGAAGCAGCAATCACGCCATCCTTCAATGTGTTGCCGATTGCGCGGGAGACCGCCGAGCTGACACCGTCGGCGCCGATCACAACGCGGGCGCGATATTCGGTCGGTTTGCCGCGCGTCTCACCCAGCACGCGGATGCAATCGGGCTCGTACTCGATATCGTGCACGCGCGTATCGGGCTGAAAGTGAGCGCCATGATCACACGCGTTGTTGAGCAGAATATGATCGAAGCGTTTGCGATCGAGCAGAACCGCGAAATCCGGATATTGCGTGTGCGACGGGAAGCGACCCGTCAGCACGAGTTCGCCGTTGATGAACAGATCGCAGGATTTCAGGCATGCGTCGGTGGCCGCGAGAACCTCGTTGACACAGCCGAGTCGGTCGAGCCAGTAGATCGCCTGCGGCGTCAGACCGTCGCCGCATACCTTGTCGCGTGGAAACGTGGATTTGTCGATCAGCAGAGTGGTGATGCCGTCGCGCGCAAGAAAGCTCGCGGCACTACTGCCGCCAGGACCTGCTCCCACCACGATCGCGTCGTAGATCATCGCCTTTGCGCTCACGTCGCCCCGACAACCAGGATCACGGGAATGCGCAGTTCGCTGCCCGATTCGACGACGACCGCACCATGGTAGACGTCCGGCGGCAGATCGGATGGCAACGTACCCTGGAGCACGAATTTTTCGAAGTCCACCGGTGCAATGGTTTTCTGGGTCGGTTTGACCACCAGCGTATCGGCTTCGAATCGCGCCCCTTGCATGTGGCCGGCGAATCCTTCCACCCGGAGGGACACCTTCTTGGGTTCGGTCGTCGAATCGTTGTTCACCGAGAACGACACGCGCACTTCGCTGCCCGGTATCAGCGCCAGCCGATTGGTCACTGCGTAGCCGCCATCGTCGGGTACGGCGGATTGCGCCGGCGCAGTCACCGAAGCGGACGGCCACGCGCCGCCCTCCGCGCTCGGGCTAGGCTCCGCGGGCGCCGCGCCGGGCATCGATCCGACATGCATTGCGGCGTTGCTCGCGCGCTCACGAATTTCCTGCTGGGCCACCGCGCCGACTCGGCTGATGAGCGTCACGCCCAAACTCACGCCTGCCTCCGCAAGATCGAGGCCTTTGCTCAGGATCGCGCTGAACTGATCGAGGTGCCCGCGCAGATCGGGAGCGGAACTGGTTGCCGCCTTGGGCTGGTGCGCCGCGCTCGCATCGGGCTCCTCCAGATGCGGCGGTGTTGGCGACCCATTGTCGGGGGAACTGGCGGGCCGCGCCTCGTGCGCGGGACTGGTTGCATCACCGGTCCCGGAGGCTGCCGCTGCATTACTGGTGGCCGACATCGCATGACTCCTTGCAGGGCGCTACACAACCGCAGCCATAAACAGGCGGTATGCAGACGTAACTGACGTGCTGCCGGACGTTGCAGCAGCGACCTTCGCATGGACGGCATGAGTCGCATGGTTGCGGCCAGGGCGAATGGGGCATGTCCCAGATTGCCCGATGCGCGATGTGCCGTGCCGAGAGCGCGCCCGCGTACGTGCGATACGCTGCAGCCGAGGCAAGACCCACGAGGGCATTGGCAAGGTCGATCAGATTCTCGCTGAGGATGCGGACACCCGGGCCGGCATCGGGAAGGCTATTGCGTGGCATGGCGTTCAATCTCCACTGGCAACCGAACTGTCCGCGCGGGCATTGCGTTGCGCCGCTGGGGCAGCCGCGCTGCCGCGGCCCAAGGCGTAATGAAAGCGTGGCGCGCCGGCACTCAGTCGCGCGGGGTGTCTCGCCTGAGCGGCTTGTGCCGGCCAGGGTGCGTCGGCGCAATGCTCGGCGTCACAGGCACCCGTGGGAGGGGCGACGCGAGTGATGGTCTGCGTGCACCGCTGCGTGGTGCGCGTGGGGATCGCCGGATTGCCGACCGCCGCGACATCGGGAAAGCTGCGTTCCGTTGAGTGCGATTGTTCGCTTCGCGCGCAGTTGCGCGGCACGAGCTTCATTTCGCCATCGATTTCGAATCGCATGATTTCAAAGCCTAGCAACCGCGTTCGAATGCGGTAACGCGCCGGCAGATCGAATCGCTGCTGGAGCGACAACGCTAGCGGCGGCACCCGCCGCACGGACACATCCAGTTGGGGCAACCGACTGAGCGTCAGATTCACGGTCGGCAGATGCGTGACGTTCAACTGGTCGACGCGCAGCGGATCAACGTGACGGATGTGATCGACCCGCAGCGACTCGACCAGCAGTGGCGCGATCTGGTTCAGTTCCTTGATATGGACCGCGGCCGGCGCGATCTTCTGCACGTCGGCGATCGTCAGTGGCTGGATCGGGATCGGATCGACGTTCTGTACGGATTTGATATCGACGTCCATCTGTTGTCTCCAGAGCGGTTTGCCGACGAGCGACGCCGGTTAGGCGGCAGGCCATGTGTAGTTGAGCAGCAGCACGCGCGCGTCGTCGCGAATCGCCGCTTGTGCCGGATCGCGCACGCTTACCGTCACGACCTGCGTCCCGCCGTTGCCGGGTGCCTGATAAAGAAACCATGGATCGGTCGCGCCGCCTTGCACCACATCGTCAACCAGCCATTCGAAGGCCGGTGCGGGATCATGTGACGCGGTGGCGGTGAAGAGCCGCATCTTGTTGCTGTCGTCGATATAGTTGTTGTTGAAGCCTTGCTGATAGTAGAGATTGACCCGCCTTGGCCATATTTCGACCGAGGGCCTCGGTGTCGCCGCTGGTCCGGTGCCGACCAGCGTGACCCACGCGTAGGCCTTGCGCAGCCGGTCCTCGCGCGCGGTCGCGACGACGACCTCGGTGAAACAGTTCGGCAGCGCGCCCTTGGGCGGAGCGCGATACAGGCCCGTCGCATCGATCGATCCTGCACCGGGGTTGCCCAGCACGTCGTGCACTTCCCACAACGCGCCTTGCCCCGAGTTGAATACCGTTGCGGCGAAGCGGGTTTCCGCGTCGATCGGATTTGCCGTCCATTCATCCTCGAAGTTGAGCGTGACCGCTGGCGGCCAGACTTCGATTTCCACCTGGTGGCGATATTCGACACATCGGTAGGCCTCTCTCACGCAGGCGCCGCACGCGCTCTGGTTCGCCGTGCCGTGCACGGACATTGGGCGCCGCTGTGGTCTGAGTATCACGATTCGTGCTCCGCCACGCAAAGTGTCATTCGCTGTCGGAGCCGTCGACGGCCTCGGCGAGCGCGTTGACGGGGACTTTGCCGGTCACGCCAATCTCGGCCTTGCATGCGCCGGTGCCATGCAAAGTGCTGCTGATCCCGTCTTTGCCGACGACCCCGCCGATGCTTATATCGTGGGCATCCAGCTTCACGTCGATCGGATTCAGCTGGAAGCGGGCCGGTCCGACCGACGCGACCACCACGCGCCGACGCCTATGTCGCAGAAACGGAATGGTCAACGAGATGGGCAACTCCTTCAGCGACACTTCGACCGGCCCGGTCGAAAGCGAGAACGACGCACCGCCACAGCATTCGAACGCGAGCGGTGCCGCGTCAATGCGAAGGTTCAGATCCGGGTGCGCGTGAAGGGTGACGCGGGTGCCGAATTTCATGTTTTTCCCCCTTCCGCGACCGGCGCGTGGTTACCTTCCGTGTCGAGATCGGGATACACACGCTCAGCCAGATCGCTGAACATGTCGTCGACCGTCTTGTTCAGATGCTCGAAGCCGTCCAGCGCCTGGGATATCTCAGTGCAGTTCTGACCTTCGATCTGGAAGTGCACCATCGGTCCCAACCGGATGGACATGGTGATTCTGGGCATCGCATCCTCGCTCATCGCTCATCGCTCATCGACTGGCCGACGCTGATCTGGCTCCGCATCCGTTGCCGAGTCAGTCGTGCGCTGGCCGCGAAGCGCCGTTTCCGGCACGGTAGGCGTTTGCACCGTCCAAACTCGCCTCACACGCGTTCGCACCGTTAGCACCGCTCGTACCATTAGCACCGCTCGTACCGTTGGTGCCGCTTGTAGCAGCCGCGCCGTTTCCGTTTGCGGCGTGCGCACCCGCGCCGTTAGCCGCTCCCACCCCGGCTTCCATTTCGCGCAGAAGCGTGGACAAGCCGTCGAGTGAAGCAAGAACCGTCCCCAGCGCATTTTTTTCCCGCTCACCGAGATCGCGGCACACCCGTTCGATCTGCGCGCCCAGCACCCGTCCTTCCAGCGTGCCGCGGTATTCGCGCCCGCGTTCGCGCAACACACCGCCAAACTGCGTAATGATCGACAGCACCCCGTAAAGCAGGTCGCTCGGCAAATTTCGATCGTCTGGAGCGTCTTCATTGAACACTGGTTTGCACCGTGGGCAAGCGAGTTGCTGTTCGTCGCGCCCGATTCGCCAGACACCATAGAGCGCAGACGTCGATTGCTTCGGTATCGACCGGCAACCCATGCGATGCAATCGTCCTGCTGACGCGTCGAATTGAAACGGCGCCTGCGAGGCCTCGGCGCGGTTGTCGATTCTCAGCAACGGTTGCTGTCCGTGAAGCCTTCCGACGCTGTGCAACTCCTGGATGTGCAACGCGATCAGATCTGCCGCCCGCGATCCATCGGCACCAACGCCATCACTCATAGACTGCCCAGCCAGACGCGGTTTTCAGTTTCTGCTGCCGATGCTTGTCGAGCCGTGTCAGGTAGTAGCGCGTGAGGAATGCGATCAGGAGATCCCGCCCTTTGCCGGGCGGCAGGCCACGATACACACGCTGCACATAAGACACAAAAATCCTGCGCAAAATACGCTCGGGATATTTGACCTGATTCATGAACGTCACGCGGTCATGCGCCAGATCCGAAAAACAGTCGCCGTGGTCGTCGATGAACATGATCAACGCACCGGCGGTGTAGATCAGTGCAATATAGTTCAGATCGAGTTCAGGCAGTAGAAATGCCGATAACACCAGAATCGCGTGACCGCTGCGATTGCTGGCGCATTGCCTCAATGCGTTCAATTCCGAGCGCCCGGGTCGCGCGTCGCTGTACGCTCGCGCGAGGCGTAATTCGACGTCATGCTTCTGCGCTTCATAAAGCCGCAAAATGGCCTGGCGTGTCGTCGCATTCATGATATCGCGCCCGCTAAAAAGCCTCGAGACGATCACATAGAAAAGTCTCTCGCGATCGTTGCGCAAATCGAACCAGCCTTCGGCGAGCAATACGCCCAGGCGGTCAAGATAGTCGCGCGTCGTCGCATCATCGAAGTCGTCAATGAAACTGTCCGCCAGAAAGCAGCACGCGCCGAACAGGCTGCCGACATGCTGGCGCCGTGCATCATATTCGAACCCTGCAACTTCCGTGCAAGCATGGCCGACCACGTTCATCTTGGTGGTCAGTTCAAGCATCTTGAGGTACTCGTCACGCGATCCAGTCAGCATCGACGGATGATAGCCGCGTACCAAGGGCTCCAGATGCTGCGTCACCACGTGCCGATACGACTGGATCAACTGGTCGAGCCGTTCGCGCGCCGACCGGGTCGGATCCCAGTCTGCTCCCATCTGCAGAGATGCACCGGACCGGCTCATCGATACCGACTCCTTTCAGGAAAGCGATTGTCGCGCGATTAAACACTGCTCTCCAATATAGGTTACGAATTGAGACTTGAAAATGTGATTTGCAGGGAGTGGCCCGAAGAAAACGGCCTAAACTGTCTCCAGATAAAATTCGGATGCCGTATCGACGATATCGTGCTCATTACAAAAGCGGCGGTGCACCTTGGCATCTCTATGAAATGTCGCGCAGGATCATCGTCGAGGTGGAAGCGGTTCTCGCTATCGCCACGAATATCCATATTCTCCTAACTGCCAAAGCTGCCAAAACTGCCAAGAGCGGCTTGGACGGCTCTCGTCCCGAGCGTTCTGAAATTGGATTTCCTCGACCGTCTTCGCCGCAGTGGACGAGATATGGGTCGCCACCGTGTGTAGCGTCACCGGCCGCGAGGACGAACGAGCTACCGATCGACCGGAGGACCGTGCCCTCGAACCCCACGGACGATCAAATTTCCACGAAAGCAGATGTGTATTGTTCTGACGAACAGTTGCTGACGACGCGTGTCAGGCAATGGCGAACATATTCACCGTGAAACACGGGCAAGTGCCATTGAAAGTCGCCTCGCCATTTCGTAAAAGCTACGTCTTTTCAGTAACTTACAGTCTTCACTCTGACCCGGTTTCGAAGCTGGCACAACCTGTGCGTTCTTTTCTGCGAACGCCTGATCGTTGTTTTCGTCTCTTTCGGACCCGGCGAATTCGATGGATCGTTCTGCTCAAGTGGGACCGTGCGGGCATCGAAGCTAGATAACAATTTGTGATTACGTCGGCACAGTTGGACAAGCAGGCGACAGTCGGCGCGATATGGCTGGCACGCGTGGGAGGTGCAATACGGCACGACAGCGCGCGAACATGCAAGCAGTTGCGAGAGGCAATCCGCGAGAAAACGCGGTGCATGAAGCGGTGCATACGGAGTTGAGACGTGACAAGGGATTCCCTAGGGGATTAATCAGGACTGCGAAATATTGGTATTAAGAATATTCCGGCGTTGTTCGTCTTTTATTCGAGCACGGACTTTGCCGAGTCTTAACTGGACTCACTTCATGTGACAGTGTGACACGTCAAGACCTCATGGCCTGACGGGGTCGCGCCATGGCCAGTTTTTGACAAGAGTTCGTTGACGTCACATGGTGAAGATTGTTTGATGGTGTCCGCGACTACTTAGGTATTTGGTTCTAGCGCTCTCCGTTGCGGGACCAATCGATGTATATGGAGGTGGCAACCTTGGTCCCAGCTCAATCCACCATAGAGTTCAAACTGCTCTCATGTCATAGCGGTCCGAATCGTCGCACATCCGATCTGATCGACCGATTGGACCGAGTAACGAAGAAAGTCAAAGAAGTCGTCCATGCCAGACGGTGCGTGATCCTTCACGAGCGCAAAGGAAGGACAAGTTCTCAAGGGGTCGTGTATCGCGACGGTTCCGCTGACGGCCAACCTGAGGGGCTCCTGGGGCAAACGTTCTGCGGCCCGGCGGTCGACATCGAGCAGTACCTTGGATGCTTTGCGATCTCGGAACCACTCGACCATGCCTTCCAGTGGCGTGGCCTCGGGGGCGTATTGCCTGCTCAGGTGTGTCTGCCGGTGCGTGACGTGGCGTCCTACATGCAGGGGGGACAAGGCGTGGCCGCATGCGTTCGCTCGGGTGTGCACGGCATGGGCCATGTGGTCACCATTTTCCAGTTCGAATGTTCGACCGTCAGTACGCATCTCGCGCTGCTGGTGAATTTCATGGCGCTGCATTTGCATTCAATCCTCACGTATGAGGCGTTTGAAGCAGTTCAACCTGAGGTTGAATGCAGTCCACCGGAGGCTTGGCCGGGCCAGCAGTCCGATGTCGCTCAAGTCAGATTGACCGGCAAGGAACGCGATGTGATCAAGTGGGTGATCGAAGGCAAGACGGCGTGGGAGATCGGGAAAATATTGTGTGTCTCCGAGCGGACCGTGAAATTCCACCTTACCAACGTTTATGGAAAATTGAACGTTTCCAACAGAGCGCAGGCGGTGGCCAAAGTTAGTCGACTGGGTCTGATTTGAAGGGGAACCACGATGTCGTTCAAGGACAAGACCATTGCATTTGTCGCGAAGCACGGTTACACGTACCGCAGTTACGTGCTCTCCATATTGTTTCTGCCACCGGCCGCCGTCTATATCGCATGCAGGAAGCCAGGGGTGCCGTTGCCGGGCCGCATCGTGCTCGGCGTGATGGGGGTTGTCGCGCCACCGTTCATCGGTGGGGCGACGCTGATGATGCTCAAGTCGCTGGTGGATCTTGTCCGCAGATCGCTTTGGGCATGACTACACAATGAGCGCCGCGATTACCGACGGCCCCTCGATGCATGCGGATCCGCTGGTACACGCGAATTGGGTACAGCGCAGGGTTCCAGCCGACTCGCAACATTCTCCGATTTGTTCCCGTAAAGGGTTTGCCCCATCGGACAGGTTTTCCCTGCCGATCAAGTTGATATTCTGCGCAAGTGGTTTCCTTCGTCAACGTCTCCCACGGCCCCATTTTGAGCAGCGAACCTCCATTCATCAAGACCATGAACGCCGTCAAACTCGAAGCCATTGAAAAGAGTTACCCCATGGGTGCGGTCAAAGTCACCGCGTTGCAGGACGTCAACCTTGAAATTCGAGGTGGCCGGCTCACGGTGATTTCAGGAGCGTCCGGCAGCGGCAAGTCGACGCTGTTGAATCTGATTGGCTGTGTCGACCGTCCCGGCCGCGGACGCATCTTCGTCGCAGGCGAAGAGGTTAGCCAGTTATCCGACGACGCGTTGTCGGACTTTCGCGCACGGCGCCTCGGCTTCGTCTTCCAGAATTTCAATCTTCTGCCGGTATTGACGGCCCACGAGAATGTCGAGTATCCGCTGCTGCTCGCAGGCATCCGTTTGACAAACGCGCAGCGGGCAGAGCGAGTCAGGGAGTTACTTGACGCGGTGGGCCTCGCCGACAAGGCGGGGCATCGCCCAGGCCAGCTCTCGGGTGGTCAGCGTCAACGCGTCGCGATCGCGCGCGCGCTAATTGCGTCGCCACAACTGGTGCTGGCCGACGAGCCCACCGCCAATCTCGACAGCAAGACGGGCGAGGCGATCATCGGCTTGATGCGCCGGCTGCAACGTGAGCGACAGGCTTCGTTCGTGATTTCCTCGCACGATCCCCAAGTGCTTGCCGAAGGGGACGACGTGATCAAAATCGCCGACGGACGCGTTGTCAGCGTGTCGCGCGCAAGCGCAGTGGAGGTTGTGGCATGAAAACACTGGCACTCGCAATACGCAATCTGCTTCGTAATCGGCGACGTTCGATCACGACGCTTCTGGCGATGATCGTCGGCGCACATGCGGTCCTACTGTTTGGTGGCTACACGCGCAACATCACCTATGGCTTGCAAACCGACTACGTGAAGTACGGCGGACACCTGCAGATCGAACGGGCGGGCTATTATCAGTTCGGAAGCGGCAACCCGGCCGAATATGGGATCGCCAACTATCGAGAGATCATCGACGCGCTGAAGTCCGACCCCGTGCTCGCGCCGATGGTGCTCGTGGTGACGCCGACACTGCAACTTCAGGGGATCGCCGGCAACTTCAAGCAAGGGGTATCGCGTACCGCACTGGCGCTCGGTGTGCTCGTCAACGATCAGAATCGGATGCGCGAATGGAACGACTACCATTTTCCTGTGACGGTACCGCCGCTAGCGTTGACGAGAACTGAAACGGACGCGGCGATCGTCGGCATGGGCCTCGCGCGGGTGCTGCAACTGTGTGGCCAGTTGCACGTGCGCGATTGCGCGCCGCAGACGAACCCGACGGCCAACGCGGGCCCTGGTCTGCCAGCGGACGTAGCTCAACTTGCACGCACGACGCAAGCCGCGCCGACTAGCGCCTCGCAACAGTCGACTATCGAGCTGCTGGCCGCCACCGCGCGCGGCGCTCCGAACGTTGCGGAACTGCACGTCGTTAAGGCGGAGCAGCAGGGCATCAAGGAATACGACGACATGTACGTGGGCCTCCATCTGGCTCAGGCGCAGCGCCTCGTCTATGGCGGCGATCAGCCGAAGGCGACAGCGATTGTTGTACAACTGGCGCATACCGGAGATATGCCCGCCGCCAAGGCGCGGATCGAGATTCTGCTGACGACGAAGTTCAAGCGTGAGGAGACCGAGGTGGTCGACTACACGACGCTGAATCCGTTCTATGGTCAGGCACTTGCGATGTTCGCCACGCTGTTCGGTTTCATCGCACTGCTGATCGCTGCGATCGTACTGTTCACGGTCGGCAATACGATGAGTATGGCGGTCTTCGAGCGTACCGTCGAAATCGGCACTTTGCGGGCGATGGGGCTGCGCCGCGAAGGCGTGCGCCGTCTATTCATGTGTGAAGGTCTGCTGCTGGGCGTGCTGGGCGCGTCGCTGGGCGTGCTCAGTGCCGCGGCACTCGCCGCCGTCATCAACCATAGCGGGCTCTCGTGGACACCACCGGGCCGCTCGCCGGTGCCATTGATCATCCGGGTGTGGGGTGAGAACGATCTGATTGCGGGGACGGCAATCGGCCTGCTGCTGGTTTCGATGCTCTCCGCGTTGTTCCCGGCGCGACGTGCGTCGCACATGAACATCGTCGATGCGCTTCGCTATGCGTGAGGCATAGCTCGATGCAAAGGCTGATGCCAATCCGGTTCAATCCACCTATCGTTCTTGTGCAGGGGTGAGGATCATGCAAAAGTTGCTCAAGCAGTTTCTGATTGCTTTCATCCTGTCGTGTGGCTTTGGCACCGCGTTCGGCGAACAGGCGCCGGCCAATCTGAATCTGGCGTTGACGCAGCAGACAAGCACAGGCAAGTACGTCGTCGCACTCGAGCCGCCCAAACCGGGCGTGCACATCGGCCAGATCCAGACGTGGCGAATCACGCTGCGCGACGCGTCGGGACAACTGGTGCGAGGGGCAATGATCGACGTCAGCGGTGGCATGCCGCAGCACGGACACGGGCTGCCGACGCAGCCGCAGGTCGTGCAGGAGCAGGGCGATGCCGGGCACTACCTGCTGGAAGGCATGAAGTTCAGCATGACGGGCTGGTGGACGATCAAGCTGGAGGTCAAATCGCCGATCGGTACGGATGTGGTGACATTCAATGTCGTGCTGCCGCCATCGTTGTCATGAAGGGGCGCGAAGATCGTGATAGGTCGAACCATCTGGCATCACGCAATTTCGAAGAGGTCGACATGCGAAGGATCGTAATGTTCTGGCTGCTATTGCTGATGGCTTGCGCGCCGCTTGGCGTCGTGAATCTGGCTCCTGCGGCGTTGGCCAGCACGGCGGCCGTCCAGGCCGACCGCCTGCCGCCTTATCAGCCGCGTTTTAACCGCACCCGACCGGTCGTCGTGGTGGTGGCCGAGAACTACTACACTGAACTCACGGACTATGTGATCCCGTACGGCATACTGACCGCCTCCGACGCGGCCGACGTGATTCCGCTCGCGACACGACCAGGTCCGATCCGCATGTTCCCTGCACCGATGAATGTCATACCGCAGGAAACGACTGCGCAATTTGACCAGCGCGTCCCCGAAGGAGCGGATTACGTGATCGTGCCGGCGGTGCATCGTGATGACGATCCGACGTTGGTGTCTTGGGTTGCGGAGCAAGCGAAGAAGGGCGCGACGATCGTCGGCGTGTGCGACGGCGTGTGGGTCGTGGCGAGGGCGGGTCTGCTCGATGACCGGCGCGCGACTGGGCACTGGTACTCGATGAGCGATCTGCGCAAGAAATTTACACGTACGCACTGGGTCGAAGGCAGGCGCTATGTCGCCGACGGGAATGTGGTCACCACCACCGGCGTGACTGCCACTATTCCGGCTTCGTTTGCGCTGGTGGAAGCCATCGCCGGGCACGAACGCGCGACCAAACTGGCGGAGTCGCTGGGCAGACAGTCGTGGTCGTCGGAAATTCCGAGTGAGGAGTTTCATCTCGGGTTGGCGTCGATGATGACGATCGCCGGTAACTACGTGTCGTTCTGGTCGCATGAGGATTTCGGTATCCCAATCGCGCCCGGCGTGGATGAAATCTCGCTCGTGCTGAAAGCTGACGTCTATTCCACGACCTTCCGCTCCACCGTCTATACGGTGGCAGCTAGCCGGGATCCAATCCGGACGAAACGCGGGCTCATGATCGTGCCGGACCGGGTGGCCGGCGTCAATGCGCCGAACCGCATGCTGCCCCCGCCTGATTCGACGCAGCCGCTGCGGGCGCTAGACGAGTCGCTCAAGGCGGTCGCGAACGACTTCGGCAAGCGCACGGCCGCGTGGGTCGCATTGCAGATGCAGTACCCCGGCTACTAGCCCCCGCGAGTCGCGGCCGCGCGCCAACAGCGCGGTTCCATCCAACGTGTCGTCGCCGGCCTGCCATGGGCAGGCTGGTTTCCTACCCCCTTTGAAAATCGTGATCGAAAGAGAGCCTCCCATGTCCAAACTTCTGATCGCCCGTTGGGCCACCGCCCTGACGCTGGCTGCAGCGCTCTGGTCCGCCGCGAAGGCCGCGTCCGTTCCTACCGATGCGCAGAGTATCCTGACCGCGAGCGACGCGATTCGCAATCCCGCCGAACCGTTCTCACTGACGGTGACGTTGACACAATACACCGATGGCAAGCAGACGGATTCCAACGCATTGCAAGCGTACTCGCGCATCGATCCGAGCAGCGGTCAGTTCCGCAGTCTGATCCGCTTCGAGGCGCCCGCGCGTGACGTGAACAAGCTGATGCTGAAAACCGGCAATGACCTGTGGTTTTTCGATCCGACAAGCAAGGCCAGCATCCGCATTTCTCCACAGCAGCGGCTGCTCGGACAGGCCTCCAACGGGGACGTGGTGACCGTCAACTTTGCGCAGGGCTACAAGGCGCGCATCGAAAATGAAGAAGACGTGCAGGACGGCGATCGGCAGACGCGCCGCGCGTACAAGTTGGCCCTTGCCGAGAGTGTGCCGGACATGACATATAACTCCGTCGAGATGTGGATCGATACGACGACCCAGCGGCCGATCAAGGCACGCTTTTTCAGCGATAGCGGCAAGCTGCTGAAAACCGCTTTCTATCGACACTATCAGGAGCAGCTCGGTGCGCTAAGACCGACCGAGATCGTCATCATCGACGGGCTCAATCCCAATCTCGTCACGGTCATGCGATACACGGAATTCACCTCGCGGCAGATTCCTGACAGCTGGTTTCAGCACGATTTCCTGCCGAGCTTTCAGCCCGAATGATGCGAACGTGGGCGGTCTTTCTCGCGATGTTCTTGCTGGCCGGTGCTTGCCATGCGGACGAGGCAGAGGAAGCCGGGCTCAGATTGGCCGATACTACGCCGGCCCAGCAAGTGGACAAGTCTGACTATCAGTTTAGCGTTGAACCGGCGTTTCGTGTTGCGACCATGCGGCCCGACGACGCCACGCAAACCGCCGAGCGTCTCTCGATCGATCTGGCGGTGCAGAAAGCGTTCGCGAAGGACTGGAAGTTCAACTTCGCGGACCATCTCGATCTGAACGGCCCGCAGCGTTTCAGCGGAGACCCTGGCGCGATCAACACGCTCAAGGAGCTGTATGTAAACGGACGTATCGGCGAGGATGGTCAGAGCCTTGTCGATATCGGGCGTATCAACATGCGGCTGGGCGTGGCAACCGGCTATAACCCCACCGACTATTTCCGTGACAACGCCGTGCGCTCCGTCACATCAGTCGACCCGGCGAGCCTGCGTGAGAACCGCCTGGGCACAGTGATGCTGCGGGGCCAGCGGGTCTGGACAGGCGGTTCGGTGACCGCACTGGTTGCTCCGAAGCTTGCGAGCGAGCCAAACGATGCTGCCTTCGCCGTCGACCTCGGCGCGACCAATCAGAACACGCGCTGGTTGATGGCCGTAAGCCAGCACGTGATCGCCGATCTCTCCCCGCAATTTCTGCTGTATGGCGACGGCAAACCCGGCAGCTCTCCGCAGTTCGGCGTCAACCTGACGCATCTGCTGAACAAGGCCTGCGTCGGATATGTCGAGTGGACCGGAGGCCGTAGCCCGTCGACGCTTGCGCGCGCGTTGCAGCAACCGGAAAGCGACGTCGCTTTTCGGTGGCAAATGTCGACGGGTTTGACCTGCACGACGACACACAACCTGTCGGTGACGTTCGAATACGAGTACGACGGCGCGGCGCTCGACAAGGCTGGCTGGGAGGCGCTGCAGAAAGGTCCGCCGCAACAGTACCTTGCTTACCGCAACCTCGCCAACGCTCAACAGGACCCGACGACGAGAGATAACCTGTTCCTGATGCTGCGCTGGCAAGATGCGTTCGTGCCGCGGCTGGATTTGAGCGGTTTCATTCGCATGAGTCTTGCCGATCACAGCCGTCTCACATGGCTCGAAGCACGCTATCACTTCACTCGCACCGACGTTGCCCTGCAATGGCAACTGAATAGCGGCAGCAATCTCAGCGAATTCGGCGCGCTGCCTCAGCACACGCTGTGGCAAGTGCTCGTGAAGCATTACTTCTGAGGCGGTACGTCATGCTCGACATCTGGTATTCGCTGTCGCCGTTGGCCCTTACTCCAACTCTGAGTGACGAGGAACGGCAGCGGCGCGACCAGTTCGTCGACGCGGCGGCGAGCAAGCGCTACGAAAATGCGCACGCGCTGAAACGCCTGGTGCTCGCGCAGTATCGAACCGGATGCGCGCCGCTGGATCTCAACTTCACACGCGGCAGGTACGGTAAGCCGGAAGTCGCTGAACCGTTTCCGTATCGCTTCAACATGAGTCACAGCGCAGCCTGTGTGGCGATCGCCGTCGCCGCCGAAGAGGTCGGTGTCGATATCGAATGGCACCGGCCCATCGTCGCGTCGTCGTCGCTCGCCCGCTGTGTGTTCAATCGCGAAGAGCGTGGGTGGCTCCTGGGACAATCGTGTTTCGACGACGCCTTCTTCCGTCTCTGGACCTTGAAGGAGGCGCTGCTGAAAGCGGCGGGCACGGGCTTCAGCCAACCGCCTCAGGAAGCGTGCTGGCACGGCCTGGATGGGCCGCAGGCGAGCGCGTGGTACGCGGGCCGACAATGGGTAGGGCTGTGCAGGCGGATCGGACACGCGACCCTGGCGGTCGCGGTGAGCGTCGATTGCCCAATCGGGCATGCGCGGTTATTGAGTATCGTCGGGGCGTCCGATGCGGCTGCTCATGCTGCTGGCGCTAGTGCATTGTGCTGGACCGAGACGTCATGGATGGCAAGTCAAACCCATTTTGAAAGGAGTGGAGCGCTATGAGGCAATTCGTATCGTCTGGCGAAGGACTGCCGCAATGGTCATCGCCGATCAGTCACGCCGTCGTGGTCGATAACATGTGCTACCTGAGCGGCCAACTGGCGCTCGATAGCGAGGGCCACTACGTGTCCGGCTCGCCTGCACAAGAAGCGCAGCTTGCCTTTGACAATCTCTTCCGCGCGCTGAAGGCTGCAGGATTCGAACCCTCGGATCTCGTGTTCGTCGATATCGCGTTCACCGATCTCGCGGCGGTGCCGGAAGTCAATGAAGTCTTCGCCGAGCTGTTCGAGGCAGGTCGACGCCCTGCGCGCACCATCTATCAGGTCGCAGCGTTGCCGTTCGGTGGACAGATCAAGGTGATGGGCGTCGCGATCAGGGAGAGCCGGCCCGGCCATGTGCAGTAGATGCCGCGGGCCAGTCATTGCGCCTGGCCGTTCTCGATGACGGGACCGGAGAGCGCCCGTAGCAGGCTCAGGAGTTCCTGCTGCTCGGTCTCTGAGAGGTTCAGCGTTTTCAGTTCACTTTCTCCGATGATCGCGTGCGGCGGTTTGGCATAGTGGCGCATCATGTCCTCGAGCGTCGCCATCTGGCCCGCATGCATATAGGGCGCCCGAAGCGCGACGTTGCGCAGGCTCGGCGTCTTGAAGGCGCCCAACATGTGAGGATCGTTTTTGGCGATGAAAAGCAATTCGTCGCATTGTTCGGGTTTTGCGTCGCTGAATGGTCCAAGGCAGTTGAATTCGTCCGCGAGCACCTTTTGAATCGCTGCCAGGCGACCCTGATCCGGATGATTCGGGTCGGCGGGCGGAACTCCGATGTTGTGAAACTGGTGGTCGGTAAGCAGCGGACCGTTGTGGCACGTCGCGCATTGCCCCTTGTCAAGGAACAGATGCAGCCCTGCTTTCTCGGCAGGGCTCAACGCCATGAGCAGTTTCGGATCACCTGACTTGACACCGTCGATGTATTGGTCGAAGCGCGATGGTCCGACTCGCAGTGTCGTTTCGTAAGCCGCGAGAGCTTTGCCCATGTTCGCGAAAACCAGTGATACCTGGGCACGCGCTCGACCAGGGAGTGCCTGCCAGGCGGCCTTCTCGGTCCCGGTGCCAAGCGGACTCGCGTTCTGCGGCAGCCCGCGCAGATCCGGCATCGGACCGAACAGGGTCTCGTAGCTGCTGCGGTAATGTTCCTGCAGCACATGGGCGTCGTGCAGGCGGTTGCCGCCGTGCTCCTTCTGATCCTCCAGCGGACCGAGCGCCTGCGCCCACAAACTGTCCTTGCGACCGTCCCAGAAGAACCACGGTCCTTCCGTCACGTCGACCACAGGCATGGTCCGGCGCATACCTTCGCTCAAGCCCAGTGCGCGCGGCAGGCCATCCTGGAACTGCTGGCCCGGATGATGGCAGCTGGCGCACGAAATGGCACCGTTTCTGCTGAAGCGCGCGTCGTTGAAGAGCAGTCTCCCGAGCTGCGCCGCCGCGGGCGTCGTCGCCACGCGATTCGTGGGATCCGTCTTCGCCTTTGCGTCAGGCGTCAGGCGCATCGCGTCGAGTTGCGCCTTTTCATCGGGTGTCCACTGATCCTGGCCGGTAAGACTGCCGCCGCCCTGACTGTCTTGCGGGTGAGCGAGGCACGCGAGCCATGCCGCCGCGACGGCGACCGTCAGTCGCGCGGCCAGATGAGTCAGACATCCGATGCGGTTGGGGCGCGGCGGCCCGCCGCGGTTACGCCGGAAGGCTCGCAAGCTGTTTCTCCGGGAGCAGGCGCGTTGCGTTGCGCGACATCAGCCATGCGCGCTGGTGCGACGAGACCGCCGACAATGGGCCATCCGGGGCGACGAACATGTCCATGACCTTCCGGTGTCCGCCCGAATTGCGAAACAAGGGCCAGTCGGTACCGAACAGGATCTTGTGATTGATGTTCATCCTGAACAGGTCGGCGAGTGCCGCGCGCCAGCCTTGCGGATGCTGGGAGGCAAGGAACGCGCTGATGTCGAGATACACGTTGGGCCGGTACGCACACATGCTGACGCAAGAGTCGACGTAATGGACAGCGCCGTGCGCGAGAATGAAGTTGACCTCGGGAAAATCCATCGCGGCCCGGTCGAGCATGTCCGGATGCGACCAGTTGAACTCGAGCGCCGGACTCGTTGGGCCGATGTGCAATAGCACCGGCAGCCGGCGCGCCTGACAGAACTCATAGAAGGGGTAAAGCATCCGGTCACTCGGGCTATATCCGCAAGGAGGATAGAGCTTGAGACCGGCGAAGCCGAATTCGTCGACTCCCTTCTCGAAGAGCGCAAGCCCGTCCGCACCCCAGCGCGGATCGACTCCGCCGAATACGAAGAAGCGCCCGGCATGACGCTCAAGGATGCCGTGATGCTCGGCAAACATTTCATCGATCGTCAGCTCGCTTTTCATCACGTAGGTGAAATCGGGCAGCAACAGCACGGCTTGGGCGATGCCTGCGGAGTTCATCTCCGTGACGAGCGTGTCGCCCTGATGGTCCTGGCTCAACTTCACATACATGTCGAGCAATTCGGTGAGCGATTTCTTCACGCCCGTCGTCGCAAGCCGCACCTTGACGTTGCGGCATAGTCCTTCGAAAAACGCGAGCGGAATGAATCGCGTCGATGCGATATGGCAGTGGGCGTCGATGACGTGCCCGTCGTAAGTGTTGCCGCTCATGCCGGTTGTACGCCCGACATGGAATGCTCGCCGACGCGCGCCTGAAGCATACCGAGCGCGCGTTCCTTGAGTTCGGATACATTCTGCATCATGAATTGGCCCGCATGCGTTTTGCCTTGCGCGCGAGCATAGTCGGGCAGCGTGCCGTACGTCTGGAACCCGAAGTGGTCCCATACCCGATGGGCCGGTGTATCGGCGCGCACATCGAGCGTCACCAGTTCGACGCCGTCGGCCTCGCATTGCAACGAGATCTCGACGAACGCCGCAGGCAGCACGCCGCCTCCGCGAAACGCTTTATGAATCATGCCCTTCGCAAGATCGGAGATATGTCGATTGTTCGGATTGAGATTGCGGCGCAGCGTGCAAAGACCGATCAGTGCGTCGTTATCCACGAAGATCGTCAGCAACCGACACTTCTGCGCGGCTAGGTTGGCCCGCAACTCGCTAAGATAGTTTTCAGCCTCCGCGTCGCTGATCTCTTCGGCAAAACCGATGATCGGCGCTGACTGGCTCGTATGGCGCATCAGTTCGACGATCTGCTGCGCCAGCGTCACATCGACCTCCGACGGCCAACGGTAAATCACACGCGTGACTTGAGCTTTCTCGAAGGCGATCGCGTAATGGGCGCCATCTGCTGCTAAGGTTCTGAGGGAGTCGTTCATGGCTGTAATCACATTCCTAGATGGATTCGAGCGCGACAGCGCGAGCTTCGGTGGTGGCGGCGGTTTCAAGGTCGTGTAGCACGTCCTCAAGTCCGTGTGCATTCAGCCACTCATCGTCATAGAGGGTGTCGAGATATTTGAGCCCGCTATCCGGCAGCACGAGCACGACGTTCGCAGGGCCGTCCAACTGCTCAACATATTTGCGCGCCGCGTGGACAATCGATCCGGACGATCCGCCGAGCAGCAGACCTTCGTGCAGCGCAAGCCGACGGCAATCGACGAATGCGTCCCGGTCCGATACCTTGACCGTCTCGTCCACCCATTGCATCTGGATGTTGCCCGGTTTGAAGCTAAGCCCCGAGCCGTTCTGCAGATGCGGCGCAAACGTGCCGCCGAATACCACCGAGCCCTTCGGTTCGACGCCGAGCACATGCGTGCGGGAATTACGTTCCTTCAGGTATCGGGCAATCCCGCTCAGATGGCTGCCGGTGCTCGCGGAGACGACGACGGCGTCCACTTTGCCCGAAAGCTGATTGACGATCTCCGGGCCCGTCGAGTAGTAGTGCGCGTCGATTGCCGCGGGGTTGTTGTATTGATCGAGGTTGATGCAGTTGGGCACACTGGCCGCGATCGACTTCGCGACGGCGACACGCTTTTTCTGGAAGCTGCCCGTTTCGTCAGGCTGAGTCACCATTTCGACCCGACCGCCGAACGCGCGCACGACATTACCGTTAGCCCTCGGCGTCTTCGGATCGAGCACACAAATGAAGTGATACCCATGAATGGCGCACAGCATCGCGAGCGCGTGACCCATGTTGCCCGAAGTGGACTCGACGATCGACCAGCCCGGTTTCAGGCCGTGATCGCGCTCGGCTTGACGCAACAATTGCAGCGCGCTTCGGTCCTTCACGCTGTAGCCCGGATTGTGGCATTCGAGCTTGCCATAGACGTGGATGTTTCGTTGCTCGTCAGAGAGACTCTTCAGGTGAAGCAAAGGCGTATTGCCGATCAACTCGACCAGGCTGTTTGCGTACATACGATATCCTCCGACCGGCGGTTTGACCTTAGCCAATGCCAGAGACGGCAAAGGCCTGCTTGACATAGTCACTCTATTGAGATGTCGAACCTGCGTGTAGCTGTCCGTTAGGACAGTGTGAAGAATGTCCAGCCACGTTAGATCTCGCCGAGCACGACCGACCCGTCCTGCTCTAACTGCTCCAATTGCTCCGCTGGAACGGGAGACAGGCGCGGGTGGGGCGACACCGTCGATGCGCCGTCAACGGCGAACGCCTTCATCAGCCGCGCAAGCAGCTCGGCATTCTGATGGATCAGATGGTGGCTCGCATGACGCAGTTCGAAGTGCAGTGGCCGGCACAGGTCCAAGCAAATCGCGCGAGCCCGTGTCGAGCAGGTCATCGTGTCGTTCTGCCCAGTTACCAGCATGACGGGCAGATCGCGCAGCTCACCTTTGCGAAGCCCTTCGATTCGATGTGCGCGAAAGTTCAGCAATTGCCGGCTGTACTCGACCATGTTCGAAGCAGAAAGAAATGGCGCGTGCAGCCAATGACGGGTTGCATGATCGGCGAGCTCGAAAACGGACGCATTCGTATCGCCGCTCTGGTTGCTCGTGCGTTTTTCCTGCTTGTCGAGTAGCGTGATCATCGACTTTGCCATGCTCTGTGCCGCCTGAGGCATCCGGTCGACTAGCTTGCACATCGTGTGAAGATTGGTCTCGTATATCGAGTCCGACCCGGCATAGCCTTCAGCACCTGCAAACGACGGAGCGAACAGACTCAGCGACGCAATCGAGTCTGGCAGCGTGCGAGCCAGCTCGATCGCGTACTTCGCGCCCCCACACCAGCTCGCCACGTGACAGGTCGTGTAGCCTTCTTCAGCGAGCATGTCGGCGACAGCGTGGATGAAGCGTGGTAACGCATCGGGAGCCGCGTAGTAGGTCCGTGTCAGAGATGATTCTTCGCGTCCCGGCTCGTCATCTATGGCAAACACGTTGAAGCGATCGATCAACGCGTCGGCGAAGTCATGCCAGACGTCGTGAGACAGGCCGAACGCGTTGACCAGCAAAAGCGCCGGCCCATCGTTGCCGGCGCGCAGATAGGTATCGCCTGCGCGGGTGGATCTGCGCTGAAAGCTGGCGAGGCTGCTAAAGCGTGGCGCGGTTCTCTGGCGGTGCGAGGCAAGGCGCGCCGTCACGCGTTCCGTCACGAGACTGCACCAGTCCAGTGTGCTCGACGAAAGACGATGCACGTCAATTGCCCTGTCATCCTCTCGTGCCAGTTGCGCATCGTCGGAAAGGCCGAGCCATGCACCGACATGACGCAGGGATTGCTCGATGAGCGTCTGGACTGCGTTGGTTCGAGACACACTGTCGGCCTCGCGCGCAGGAATGCCAGCGGCGCGCGCGACCGTCTCCGCGAATTCGCGCCAGGTGAACGGCGATTCCCCGCGAAGCACGTGAATGCCGGCGGCACGCGTCGATGCATCATCGGACGCGAGCCATGCAGCGACGGATTCGGCCGTCACGAGTTCCACTCTGCCGATGTCATTGGCCGGCAGAACGAGCGGCTCGTGCTCAAAGTAATCGTCCACACGGCGGCGGACTTCAAAGATCGAGTCGGCGACGCCGTCGCTCAGTGCTTCGAGCGGCGTGCGGGAGCGGCCGCCGACGGTATCTTCGGCTTCGCAATCGGCTACGGCATTCGCCAGTACAATTACAGGTACGTTGGAAATGGCGCCAGGCTCCAGACCGAACGCTACGGTGAGCGTTTGCAAAAAGCTATCGAGCTCCGCCGGATCGGAGAGCCGGGGATCATCGATGACGAGCCGCAGACGTCCTGCGTGGCCTTGCACGAGCATCGCGGCGAGCTCCGAGAAGCGCGCCGTCGAGGGCGATATCGCGCCCCCGGTCCCGGCGGCCCCATGCAATGCGCTGACGTCACGCCTCGTCAGGAAAACAATCCGCTCGCTTTCCTCCGCCGCGCTCGCACTGCTCATCAGGCGTTCGCAATGACGTGCGAAATGGTGCTCGAGCGAACGCCCGCGATTATCTGCCGTGTCGGTCGCCATGTGCCCCTCAGACTTTGACTGCAAGAAGCGTCTCGACAAGATCGACCGCGTCGCCGACCGTCGCCAGATCTGCCACTTCCTCTGTGTGTTCGGCGAAGCTAATTCCGAAGCGTTCTTCCGTCAACGCCATCAGCGACAACAATGAAATGGAATCGAGCATCAGATCTCCGGTCAGCGTCGTGTCGCGTGTCAGCGACGCCTCCGCTATCTCAATCGCGGCGATCTGCGGGATCAACCCGGCAAGCGCATCGAACACATTGACGTGATCTTCCATGTGCTACTCCAGTTGTAACAGGCTTTCTGCTTTATAGCCTCTGGAACCGACGATGAAAACCTGATCTGCCGTACAGGTAGTCGGGAGACCGTCCGAACGGACAGGTTTCGGCGTCGACGGTTGGCATTTACAGTCTTGATAACCAACCGATGGGGAACGATCATGACACTAGCTGCTGAAGCCGTTGCGATGAACCAGGATACGTTTGCTGGTGCGCTGCGTGCGACGCTCGAAGAGCAACTCACGCTCGACCATCCGATTTTCAAGGAGCTATTTACACCGCAACGAAACTGGAAGCTGTTGAAGATCATCACGCTCGAGGGCTACCAGATCACGAAATATTTCCTCGAATACATCGAGAACCTGTATTTCCGCTGTCCGTTTCCGAACCACAAACGGCGCTTGCTGTACAACCTGTTCGAAGAAGAGACGGGGCGCTTCTCCAAGACGAAAAATCACGTCGAACTGATGGAGGATTTCATCCGCGCGCAAGGCATCAGCGATGAAGAGCGCGATGCATGGACGCCGTCAGCGGCTACTCGCGAACTGATCGAATATCGGCTGCAGAACTGCAAGGGTGAAGATACGTACCACATTGGCGCGGCGGCAGTGATGATCGCCAGCGAGGGCCAGAGCCTCGAAACCCGTGCAGGCGACGCCCGCCATACGATTCTCGCGAAATGCTACGGCTTGACGGAGCAGGACACGCGCTTTTTCTCGGTTCACCAGAAAGAAGACATCGGGCATGTCGCCGAGGGCATCCATCTTGTGTCGGTGCTGTGCACGACGCCGAAGATGCAGGAAGAAGCGCTCGTCGCGGTCCGTCACACGTGCCGTCTGTTCTGGAACATGTATGAGAGCGCCGCCCAGAAATACTACGCGAGCGACGCCGACGCCAAACCTGAGGACTTTCAGGTCGACGCTTGATATTCGTGAGGAGCGTATGCCATGAGGCTTGATGAAATCATCGGTCGTCTTCGCGACAAGCCGAACACCTTGACCTTCGTCGACGACAAAGGTGACCAGACGGTCAAGACATTTCACGAGTTGTTCATCGACGTAATCGCCACCATCGAACGTGGGAAGGGGCTTGGACTCATCCCGGGGTGCCGCGTCGGCATCGCGGCGCCGAGCGCTTATCTGTGGATGGTCTGGGATCTCGCGTGTATCGCGTTGGAGTGCGTGTCGGTAGCGCTGCCGAACGACGGACTCCATAACCCATGCGCGGCGTCGATCGATCAGTATCAGCTCACTGTCATGGTCGTCGAGCCTGGCTGGCTGTCTCCGGATGCGCCGCCGCATGAGCGCGTGGTCGGCATCAATGTGGCACCCGATACTCAGGCTGGCGATTCGCAGCAAGTGTTGCCTGTCGTCGTTCAGCATGCGCCGGATACGCATTCGATGGTTTTCAGCTCGGGCACGACGGGGAAGAACAAAGGGCTGATCGTCAGCCGGCTCGGCACTGAGAACCTGCTCAACCTCTATTTCGATGCGTTCGGCTTCGAGCCTGGCGATCGCTTCCTCACGTTCCTGCCGTTTGCGAACTATCAGCAGCGGATGATCTATTACTACTGCCTCTACCACGGCGTCGACTTCGTTGCCGTACCATTCCAGTTGCTGTTCGCCGGTCTGAAACTGCAGCGGCCCACCTTCGTGATCGCGCCGCCGGTCCTGTACGAGACACTGCAGAATCTCGCGCGTGCCAGCGTCGGCATGCAGAAAGGCGATGATGCCGCGGGCCATCGCGGGGCGCTTTCGCAGCGTCTCAAGGAACTGACGGGCGGCAACATGCGTTACATGATCACCGGCATGGCGCCCATCAAGCGCGCGGCGCTGGACTTCTTTTGGGAGTGCGGGATCCCGCTGTTTGAGGCGTTCGGCATTACCGAGGCAGGCATGGTTGCCTGGAACAAGCCTGGCAGCGTGCGGGTTGGGACCGTGGGCAAGCCGGCCGAAGCAGGCAGTGTTTCGTTGTCCGGAGAGGGGGAAGTGATCGTCACGCGAAAGGCGTTGTTGTCGTTGGGCTATTTCGAGTCGTCGGAAGAGGACGCACGCTCCACTTTCATCGGGCCGAATGCGGTGGCCACGGGTGATATCGGCGAGTTCGACGACGACGGTTTCCTGCGTGTGATCGGCCGCAAGAAGGACGCGATCGTCACCAGTAATGGCGAGAAGTTTCATCCAGAGCCGATCGAGACGATGCTCCATCAAGATCCGCGCGTCGAGGTCGCGGTCGTCATGGCGGGCCGGCGCGCCGGCTTGTGCGTCGTCATCTCAACCCGGCGACATGACGATCCAGAGGTGACGCAGGCATTGCGCGTGCATGTCGCAACGGTCAATGAGAAGTTGCCGGCGCAACGGCAACTGACGCACATCGTGTTCACGGGCAGCGAGTTCAGTGTCGAGGATGGTTTGCGGACCAGCAATCTGAAGCTCAACCGGAGGGCTATCGCCAAGGCCTTTCTGCCGCCGGGATGAAAACCCGGCAGGAATAAGCCGCACCGTCGACGCAGCGCGGTGAACGTGTCGCGTCGCGTGCCGCGAAACCTGCCCGCCATCATTAGAGAGACCGCCCATGACCTCAAATCCGTTTCCGACCACACACAGACCTGCGTCCATCATCGAGACACTCACCGCATGGAGCGAGCGTGAACCGGATCGCATTGCATTGACGATCCTGCGCGACGGAGAGGCAATCGAAAGCGAAAGCACGTTCAGCGAACTGCATGCCGGTATGTTACGCGTGGCATCCGGTTTGCGCAGTCGCCTTGCCACCGGCGCACGTGTTCTCCTCCTGTTGCCCACCGGTATCGAGTTTGTATGCACTTTCTATGGTTGTCTCGCGGCGGGGATGGTGGCGGTGCCGGCATACCAGCCACAGCAACCCCGCAAAATCGCGCAGTGGGAGAAATTGCAAGCCATCGCAGAAAACTGTGGCGCGGCGCTGATTGTGGCGCCACAGAGTTCGATTGAAACGCTGTTGACGCTGCGCGAGAAGGAGGGCCTGTTCGGCCATTGTGCGTTCGATACCTACGAGGGGCTGTGGACGGCCGGTGCATCTGCGACACATCTCCCACCAAGACCGCCGTCGCACAACGATCTCGCGTTCCTGCAATACACGTCCGGTTCGACGGGCACGCCAAAGGGCGTCATGATCACCCATGCGAACATCGTCGACAACCAGTGCGTGATTGCAGGCCTCATGGGTCACACCAGCCGGTCGCGCGTTCTGTCATGGCTACCGCTCTATCACGACATGGGCCTTTCGATGGTGTTGCACCTCGCATCGATCGGCACCAGTGTGGTCCTGATGTCGCCGGTTGCGTTCATCCAGCAGCCGGCGCGCTGGATGCGCGCGATTGCCGCTCATCGCGTGAACACGTCGGGTGGTCCGAATTTCGCCTATCAGCTTGCTGCTGCCTCGGCATTGCAGCAGGAAGACGACCAGTCGCCACTCGATCTTTCCACGTGGAAGGTCGCCTTCTGCGGCGCGGAACCGATCAACCGCGATACGGTCACGGCATTCCTCGAAGCGGCGACGCCGCATCGCTTCGCATCAAAGGCATTTTATCCGTGCTACGGCATGGCCGAAGCCACACTGCTCATCACTGGCGCGAGGTGCGACGAGGGCGTTCGGTATCTCGAAGTCGACAACATGCAGCTGTCGGCGGGCGTCATTCAACGTGCGCAGCCGGGCAACGCGGACATCAAGAGTCTGGTGTCCTGCGGAACGACGGGACCTGGCACAGAGATACGCATTGTGAATGCCGAAGGCAACGCGGTGTCAGATCAATATCAGGTCGGCGAGGTCTGGGCACGCGGCCGCGGCATCGGCATCGGCTATTACGGCAATCCGGAGGAGACCAAAGACACCTTTGGCGCGAGGCTCGCGGGAGATACGGCCGAGGGCCTGCCGTTCATGCGCACGGGTGACCTGGGCGCTATCGTCGACGGCGAACTTTTTGTCACCGGCCGCGTAAAGGACATGCTGATCGTCCGGGGCCGCAACCTCTATCCGCAAGATGTAGAAGACTGCGTGCAAGACGCCGTGCCGGCGTTGCGTCGCGGGTGCGGTGCCGCCGTGTCGGTAACGGTGGATGGGGAGGACAAGCTGGTCATCGTGCAGGAGGTCGGACGCACGCAGCGCCGTACCATGGACGTGCCGACGACATTGCGAAGCATGATCGTGGCGGTGGGTGAGGACTTCGGCATTACCCCGCACGCCGTGGTGCTGGTTGAACCCGCCACCATCGAGAAGACATCGAGCGGCAAGATCGCGCGAGCACTATGCCGCCGGGCGTACCTGCAAGGCGAGTTGCGCGCGGTCGCGAGCTGGAGGGAAGGCGAGTATGAGATCGGCGAACAGCAAGTCCCGAGTCTGTCGCAGACCGGCCACGACGAGGTCACATCGGCCGCGCAGGTTCTGCGGCGGGACCTGGCGACGCGCATTGCGCGCATTGTCGCCGAGCACCTGAAGATCGGTGAACAGCAGGTGTCGCGCACGACACCATGGGTCGAAATGGGATTCGATTCGATGAGCGCGGTGCAATTCGCAATGAAGGTGCAGCACCTGACGGGTCTTACTTTCGACGCTGCGGTGCTATGGGATTGCTCAAACATCGAACTACTGGCGGCGCACCTCGCCTCCATGCAGGACGCCGGCAGCCTGATCGCGGCGCGCAACGCGGTAGCGGCGGCGAAGCCCGGGCGGAACGACGTCACACCAGCGAGCTCCACGGCCGCCAACGAGGATGCCGCGCCGCGAACGGCTGAACAGTTGATGGAACTGTCGGACGCCGAGGCCGAGGCGTTGCTGATGAAGGAACTGCAACGCTAAACGCGGCGCAAGTCGAAAAGCGATTCTTGAGAGTGCGATGATGAACGAGCCTACCTCCGCAAAAGTGACACCCGTCAAGCAAGCCTTGCTGAAGATCGAAGCCTTGCGGCGCGAACTGAACAACGCCCGCCTGGTGGCGAGTGAGCCGATTGCGGTGGTTGGCATGGGCTGCCGTCTTCCCGGCGGCGCCAATTCGGCTGACCAGCTGTGGGCGATGCTTGCCGCCGGCACGGACGCGGTCATCGAGGTGCCCGCCGAGCGCTGGACCGACGCGATCTACGATCCGCGCCCTGGACGACGCAATACCAGCTACAGCCTGCACGGCGCCTTCATCGACGAGGTCGACCGATTCGATCCGGAGTTCTTTGGCCTGTCGGGCCGCGAAGCTCACCATGTCGATCCTCAGCAACGCTTGCTGCTCGAGTGCTCGTGGCGCGCGATCGAGGATGCGGGATTCACCCGGGAAGGCATCGGCGCTTGCCGGACAGGCGTGTTCGTCGGATCGTCGCTCGACGACTATGCGCGCATTAGCGAACTGGTGCCTGGCGCCGATCTCAGCTATGCGCAGACGTCGCTCGGCACCGCTCGCCCTTTCGCGGCGGGCCGCATTTCATACCTGTTCGGCTTTCATGGGCCAACGCTGCAACTCGATACCGCGTGTTCGTCGTCGCTCGTGACCGTGCATCTGGCCTGCCAGAGCCTGCGTAACCGCGAATCCGATGTCGCGCTGGCGGGCGGCGTCAATCTGATGCTGTCGCCCGAGATGACGATCGCGTTGTGCGAGCTTCAGGCGCTGTCGCCAGATGGCCGGTGCAAGACCTTCGACGCGTCGGCCAACGGCTATGTGCGCGGCGAGGGTTGCGGCGTGATCGCGCTGATGCGCTTGTCGGACGCGCGTGCGCAGAAGCGCCCGATTCGTGCGGTGATTCGCGGTTCGTCGGTGAATCATGACGGCAGGAGCAACGGCATGACCGCGCCGAATGGCCGCGCGCAGCGCGAAGTGATCCGCGACGCGTTGACCCGCGCGGGCGTCGCGCCGGAGGAGGTCGACTACGTCGAGGCGCACGGAACGGGTACGCAGCTCGGCGATCCGATCGAACTGCGCGCGTTGCATGACGTCTATTGCCGCGACGTGCAGCGTAATCAGGACCTGTACGTCGGCAGCATCAAGACGAACATTGGGCACCTCGAAGCGGCTGCGTCGGTGTCGGGCTTGATGAAGGTTATCTGTTCACTCGAGAAGGCCGAAATACCGAAACATCTGCACCTGGACACACCGACGCCGCACGTCGACTGGCAAAGCAATGGCATCAAGGTTGTCACGCAGCACATGGCGTGGCCGTCGAACCGGCCAGGCAAGCGCGTCGCGGGGATCAGCTCGTTTGGCATGAGCGGCACCAACGCTCACCTGATCATCGAATCGTGGCGGGATGACCGTGCAGACGGGGCCGACGCGCCCATTGCGGATGACCCCGCGCTCGTGCAATCGCTACCCGCGCGTCCCGAAATCTTTCCTTTCTCGGCACACACGCCGTCGACGCTCGCTCGCTCGCTGGCCGACTGCGCAGCGCAACTGCGCACGAATCCGTCCATTCAGCCACACGACTTCGCGCATTCGCTGCGGGTCGGACGCGACACCCAAAGACATCGCATCGCGCTCGTCGCCGGTACCCGCGAGCAACTTATCGAGGCGTTGACGCAGACCGAACACGCGTGTCGTGCCGAACGGTCTCCTCGGGCAAACGAGCCGGGCAAGCTTGCCTTTCTGTTTACGGGGCAGGGTGCGCAGCATGCGGGCATGGCGCGGCAGCTCTATCAGACGTTTCCGCTCTTTCGCGAAGCACTCGACGAGTGCGACGGCCACTTCGAGGCACTCGGCGAACACTCGCTGATCGATGTGCTGTGGGGCGACAAACAGACGCTGATTCACGAAACCCGCTACACGCAACCGGCGATGTTCGCAATCGAGATGGCGCTGGCGCGCCTGTGGATGCATTGGGGCATCGTGCCGGACGTGCTGATGGGACATAGCATCGGCGAGTATGCGGCCGCTTGCCTCGCGGGCGTGTTCTCTCTCTCGGACGCTTGCCGGATGGTCGTGGCGCGTGGGCAGCTGATGGAGACGATGACGCCTCCCGGCAAGATGTTGGCCGTGCTGACGCCGGCTGCGAACCTGGCTGGCTACCTGAGCGCATACCGTGGACGCGTCGAGCTGGCTGCGGACAACGGACCCAGCAATGTTGTCGTGTCGGGCGATGCCGATGACATCGACGAACTGGCGCGACAGCTCGAGCGCGACGGCATCTCGACACGCGCGCTCAGCGTGTCACGCGCGTTTCACTCGCCACTGATGGAACCGATGCTCGATGCGTTCGGCGAAGTCACGGCGTCGGTCCGATATCAGCCGCCGCGCATCCGTCTCGTGTCAAACGTCTCGGGCATCTTCGAGGCTGAGCGGTTTTGCGATCCGGCGTACTGGGTCCAGCACGTGCGTGCCGCGGTGAATTTCCGCCAGGGCGTGGGTACGCTGTCGGCCGACGGCATACGGACATTCATCGAGATCGGATCGGGTAAGACGCTCACGAGCCTCGTCAAGGCATGTTGTGCCGTGCAAGGGGGAGGGCGCGCAATTAGCGCGCTGCATAGCTTCGGCGATCCGGAGAATGAATGCGAGCAGTTGCTCAAAACGCTGGCCGACGTGTACGCAGCGGGACGTCGCGTCGATTGGGACGCCTTCGAACGCTCGCGTGCGCAGCATCGCACCGCGCGCCGAGTCCTGTTGCCGCCATATCCGCTCGAGCCGGGCCATTACTGGGTCGGCGCGCGTCAGGCGGTGGAGCGCGCGCGGCCGTTGAGTAGCGCTCTCGCAGCGGCTGCGCCAGCACACAACAGCCTGCTCGGTCAGCAATTGATGCTGCCAGCGCTCGACGGACGGCGTTACGAGAACCGCCTCTGCGTCAGCGAGCTGCCCTTTCTCGAAGGCCATGCAGTGCACGGAGGGCTTGTGTTTCCCGCTGCGGGGTTCATCGAGGTTGTGCTGGACGCGGCGCAGCGTGGCAAGACGTCTGCCGATACCGCGGACGGGTCTCGGGCGCCGTGGTTGCACGTGCAGGAGCTGTCGTTCGACCATCCGCTCGTGCTCGATCGTCAGCGGCCGTTTCTGCTCGGCACGGTCGTGCACGCCGCAGAAAGCGCAAAAGGCAACGTGAAGGCGGCGCGCGCGCACCTGGAAATCTACTCACGAAACGCTGACGATGCAGAGCCGGCGCCGCAATGGGTCAATCATTGTTCGGCGTGGCTGCCTGAGACGGCGGACTGCATCCATGGCGACGCCGACACCCCGACACTCACGGCGTGTCGGGACGGTTGCGCGCAGGAGCTGCCCGTCGACCTGTTCTACGAGCGGCTGCGTGGAACGGGGCTCGCGTATGACGGCGCGTTCCGATCGATCCGCCGCATCTGGCGCTCGGACGATGCGGCGCTGACCCGCATTGAGATCGATCCGGCGCACACGTGCGTCGCGGCGCGAACGATCCATCCCGCCGTGCTCGACAACTGCTTCCAGACAGTGGCCGCCGCGCTTTGGGACGCGGGGCTCAAAATGACGTACGTGCCGGTCGGCATCAATCACCTTGCTTGTCAGCCGATCCCCGACACGCGTGCGGTATGGTGCGCAGTGCGCGTCAAGTCGCGCCGGCATCTGGTGAGCGCAGATCTTTGGGTTTATGACGATGCAGGGCAATGCGTTGCGTCGATCGCACATCTGCAACTGCTGGCCGTCGATTCACGAAAATTCGCTGCGGCGCGCTCACACGCGAACCTTTACAGCCTTGCCTGGCGTGCGCTACCGATCGAGACCGGCAGCGCACTGCCTGCGCAGTCCAGTTATGTGCTGGTAACGGGCGATGCGGCGCCGGGCGACCAGATCGCAGCCCGGTTGAGTGCGGTCGGCAGGGATTGCCCTATTGTGCGGCAGTTCGCAGATCCGCCCGATGGCGACGACGAGTGCGTGCGGCGCTTTCGCAAGGCGTTTTCCGCAGTCGCGTCGCGTGCAGCTGCGTCCGATTCCGTTCAGATCCTGTATGTCTGGCCGCACGCTCCATCGGCGGGCGATGCGACGTCAAGCGAAGAGGAGTTGAGGCACGTCGCCGAGGCGTATCGCCGGTTCGCGAACTTCTGGCGTGCCGTGCAGGCGACCGATTGGTCAGGTCGCCGGTTGATGGTGTGCATCGTCACACAGTCGGCCCAGTGCATTCCGGACCACGACCGGCTCGTCGATCCAGCCCAGGCCGCCGCCTGGGGCGTCGCGCGCAGCCTGATGCACGAAAGTGGCGATATCCGCGTGCTTGCGGCCGATCTGCCCGGGCCGGACGCGGCCTCTTGCGAGGCATTGCTGGTGGCAATCGGCGAGTCGGTCCGGACCGGCGAAATGCAGTTTGCGATGCGCGGCCATGCGATGTATGTACCGCGCCTCGTGCGGCGTAACGCGCCCGCGGCCAAGCCGCTCGCACGCGGTGCGTATCTCGTCACAGGGGGGCGCGGCGCGATCGGCACCCGGCTGATCGAGTGGCTGATCGCAAAGGGGATGCCGAAGATCGTGTCGGTGAGCCGGCAACTGCCTGCGGAGGCGGAACGCGGCAGGCTGACCCAACTTGCCCTTGCGCATGACTCGGTGCTCGAGTTCGTGGCCGCCGATATCGCATCGGCTGCGGAGGTGGACGAGCTGATCAAGTCCATCGAAGCGGATGCGGGCCGTCCACTCAAAGGTATCCTGCACGCAGCCGGCACGCTGGAAGACGGGCTGCTGCTCACGCAACCGATGTCGTCGGTGATGAAGGTGCTGACGCCGAAAATCGCCGGCACGTTGAACCTGCATCGCGCCACTGCCCATCTTGCCGTGAATCACTTCGTGTCGTTCTCGTCGATCGTGTCGTGCATCGGATCGCCGGGGCAGTGCGCCTACGCGGCAGCCAACGCGTATCTCGATGCGCTCAGCCTCGGGCGTAACGAAGAGGGTCTGTCAGGCCATGTGATGAACTGGGGGCTGTGGGGTGGCAAGGGCATGGCCGAACAGCTCGATGCACAGCAGCTGAGGCGAATCGAGACCTACGGCCTCAAGGTGCTCGACCCTGACGCGGCGCTGCACGACCTCGACGCGTTGATGGCCGAGCGCCAGGGTCAGAGCCAGATCTGGAACGTCGATGTCGATACGTTGCTCAAGCGCAGCGCCAGCGGTTCGCTGCGAACGCTGCTGAAGGAAATCACGGATGGCCCAGCGAACGTCCCGACCGGAACCGCCGGTAGCGCGTCGAGTCTCGGACAACGGCTCGCTGCTCTGTCAGACGGCGAACGTGAAACGGCCCTGCGCGATCATCTGGTCGGCGAGATCGCTGCAACGTTGCAGATTGCGCCCGAGCGCGTCAGCCCGAGCGTAGCGCTGATCGAACTCGGGCTCGACTCGCTGATGGCTGCGGAATTCCGCAACGCGTTGCGCGACGAACTGGGCGTCGATATTCCGTTCGGGCGGCTTCTGGAAGGCGCCACGCTCAACGAGGTCGTCAGCACGATCGTCGACACCATGGGCCGCGGCGCGCCTGCGCCCACGGCGGTGCAGACAGAGCCGCGTTCGGCCAATCAACTCGACGTCGTATCCAGCGAAGCCACATTCGGCGTGGAAATGGAGGGTGGCGAACTATGAGTTCGATCGACTACATCAACGAACTCGCCGGACGAGGTATTCAGCTTTGGACGCAGGATGGCAAGCTGCAATACAAGGCGCCGAAGGATGCTGTAACGCCGGAACTGCTTGCCGAGCTCAAGCAACACAAGGCGACGCTGATCGCTTTGCTCGAACAGTTCGCCGGAACGGCGGGCAGCTATCCGCTCTCATATGCGCAGAAGTCGTTGTGGTCGCTGCACCAGCTCAATCCGGACAGTGCTGCCTATAACGTGACGTATGCAACCCGACTTGACGACTCGGTCGATCTGCCGACGCTGCATCGCTGCATCGACTATCTGATCGCCCGGCATCCGATCCTGCGCACCGTCTATCGCGTGATGGACGCGCAGCCACGCCAGCAGGGTGAGCGCCGAGTCCAGCACGCGGTTCACCATCGACCGTGTCTTTGATGCCGACGATGCCGCGATCCGGCGCTGGATCGACCAGGAGGCGAACCGGCCGTTCGACCTCACACAGTCGCCGATCCGCATGAAGTTGCTGGTCAACGAGCTTAGCGAAACGACCGAGCAAACAATCGGACGTGTGCTGCTGCTTAACGTGCACCACATCGCGGCAGATTTCTGGTCGCTCGAAATTCTGATCCGTGAACTGCACACGTTGTACCAGATGGCCATGGCACAGCCAGAATCGGAACAGCCGCTGAAATTGCCACGCGTGACACTGCAATACAAGGACTGTGTACAGCACGAGGCAGAGCGGCTGCAGAGCGGTGACGGTGTGGCGCTCGCCGAGTTCTGGCGACGCGAGTTGCAAGGCGAGTTGCCGGTGCTGAATCTCGCGACTGACCGCATCCGGCCGCCACTGAAAACCGAGAACGGCCGGGTACATAGTGTTGCGCTCGGCATGGACCTATCGAGAGCCGTCAAGGAAGCCGCGCGGAGCCTGCGTGTCACACCGTACATGCTGCTGCTCGCCGTCTATCAACTGTTCCTGTTTCTGCATACGGGGCAGTCGAGGCTGATGATCGGCACACCAACGGCGGGGCGCAGCGTTCCCGGCAGCGAAAGCGTGCTCGGACACTTCGTCAACACGGTGGTGCTCGCCTGCGAAGTTCGTGACAATGAGCCGTTCGGCGCTCTGGTGAAGCGCACGCGCGAGATGATGCTGCGCGTCCTGGATCATCAGGATTATCCGTTTCCACTGCTGGTCGAGACATTGCGGCCGCCGCGCGATCCGAGCCGGTCTCCGGTCTATCAGCTGATGTACAACTGGAACCAGGCGCGTAGCGAACCGAATACCGATCGGCCGCCTCAGGCGGCGTTCTATCGGGAATTACTGGCCGCGTCGAGCACAGGCACGCGCGGCGCAACGCACGACCTGACGCTGAACATGCAGGACATGGGTGTCGAGTATGTCGCCGCGTGGACGTTCAACACCGATTTGTTCGACGATGCGACGATCGAGCGTTTCGCGACCCAGTATGCTCGTCTTGTGGATCAAGTCCTGGCCCACCCCGACCGGCTGACAATCGAATACCGGATGGCGGCCCAGACGGCTCACGACGAAGCGTATGGGTGGATCGCGGATAGGGGTGTCAACGCCGGACAGTCGTCGTTGCGGCGCGTATCGCTCTTCCCGGATGCATCGAGGGATGCCCACCGGACGGCCTGGCAGTTCGACGGTCGTGCGATCGGCTATGCAGAATTGGCTGAAGCAGTTGATGCGGTGCGATCCCGATTGAAGGCGCTCGGAATCGGCGCGGGCAACACTGTCTCGCTTCAGCTGCGCAGCATCGCCGAGCTGGCCGCCACGTTGCTCGCTGTGCTCGAGGTCGGCGCGTCTTGTCTGCTGCCGGACGAGCCGGCTCACGACGCCAATCATTCGAATGAACCGCACGTGTCCGTTGACGCGATCTGCCGCGGTGCGAGCGAAGCCTGGTCGGACTGGAATCCGCGTGAGATCGTCGTACTCAAGGGAACGGCGATGGACCCACCCGCAGGAGCGCATTGCGGCCATGGGGCCGAGCGGATCAAAGGGTTCATCGATGGGTTCGGCCAGTTGCTTCAGCTTGACGAAAACTGTCGCGCACTGGTTCTTCAAGGAACGGACCGGCAACTCGCGCTATCGATCATGGCGAAGGCCGTGCTCGAAGGCGGGTGGGTCCGCCTGTCCGAACGCGTCTCGATCGGCCAGCTTGTCGGTGACATCGGCGTGCAATCCGAACAGGCCCTGGCGGGTCTTCGCGAGTTGATTGCGAGCGAGCGTATCTCAGCGTTGCCGTTACCGGCTCTATTGCTGCCGGTCGCACCGACCGATCTCGAGAGTGTGAACGCACTGATCGCGTACGGCGATCATCCACACACACTCGAACAGTTGGCGCGCGTCCATTCGACACCGTGGGCGCTGTATTTCATGCCATTGCGCTGTTCCGACGCGTGGACGGGACCCGTCGCGTTCAGCCCGTCGCGCGGCGAATGGCACCTGGCACCGTTGCAGGGCTCCTATCATTTTCCAATCGTGCTCGGTCAGTTCATGCGTCTCGCCGACGAGCGACAAGCCGGACGGCTCCATCTGGTACGCCGTGCGGGGGCGCGAGCGCAGGCGGCAGACCACATAACGGGCTCGCAAGCCGATCAGGCGGCCGAGGTACAGCGCAGCCCCGGCTCCGACGACGAACTGGCGCGCGGGCTGATCGACGGCGAGATTGTCGCCACGCCCGTAACGATCACGAAGCGGTCCGGCTGCATGGTATGCCTCGATCCGTCATCGCGCGTCGTGACGCACCGGTTGGCGCCGTTTGCCATCGGCCCCGTGGAGAGCTTCATCGCGTCTCGTCCGGGCGTGCAAACAGCGGTCTGTCACGTGATCGAATCGGACGGGACGGCCGTTTTCGCCGCCTACCTGCTGCCGGAGGCTGGCGAATCGCTTGGTCAGCTCGAAAGTGCACTACGGAAAAGCCTAAAGCGGAGATTTCCGGACTACATGCATCCGGAGGTTTTCATGATGCTGGAGCACCTGCCGCTCAATCGCGCCGGTGCACTCGACGCCGGCCGCCTGCCGTTGCCGCAACGCTCTTCGGCGGTAAGCCGCGCAGCAATCAGCGACATTGAGCAGAAACTCGCGGCTATCTGGTGCGAAGTGCTAGGGAAAACATCGGTGGGAATCGATGACGACTTTTTTGCGCTCGGCGGAGATTCGATACTTGCGGCCGTCATCGTCTCAAAGGCCACGCTCGAGGGCATGTATCTGAAGCCGAAGGATATCTTTGAACACCCGACGATCGTCGCCCTCGCGGGCGCGGTGAGCGCGGTTCCCGGCATCCAGGTGGAGCAGGGGGCGGTCACGGGCGAGGCCGTGCCGGGTCCCGCGTCGCAATGGTTCTTCGATCGAGTCAATGTAGATCGCTCGCACTTCAATCAGGCACTTCTCGTCAGTCTGCGCGAGGCGCCGGACCTGGCCCTCATGCGGGAAACGCTGCGCCTCGTGTCGCGCCATCATGACGTCCTGCGCTCACGCTTCGAAGAGCGCGCAGACGGATGGCGTCAGGTATTCACCCCGGACGATGACCAAGCGTGCGAGCCCGACTGGGCCGTCGTCTCATGTACGACGAACGAAGGCCTGCCCTGCGCGAAAACCTGGAAGCAGGCGATTGCCAGCGCCCAGGTGGCACTCGATATCGAACGCGGCCGACTCTGGAGCGTGCGCTGGCTCGAAAGTACGACGCCGAGCGCGAGCCGGCTCCTGATTGTCGTGCATCACCTCGTCATCGACGGCGTGTCGTGGAACATCCTGCTGCAGGACATCGGTGACATTTACATGCAATTGCGTGAGCAGTCAGCGGTGAAGTTGCCGCTGAAGACCAGTTCGGCAAAGGCATGGATCGAGCAGTGGACCGCGCTCAACCAAAGCGATGCACTGGACGACGATCGCAGCTACTGGCAGAGCTTCTCGGCCCACGTGCATGGCGCGCTGCTGGACCAAACCAAGGTCGCGCTGATGCGGCACGGCCTCGCACCTATCGTGCACCATACCTACAACGAATCTTCGGGAAGCTGTACCACCACGCTCGACGCTGAACTGACGGAAGCGTTTCGCACCATCGCCCATCAGGCATACGGAACGGACGCCAACGATTTGCTGATCGCGGCGTTACATGCGGGTTTCCGCTCGTGGAGCGGCAGCGACGCGTTGCTTGTCGATCTGGAAGGCCATGGCCGCGACGCGCTTGCCGATGTCGTCGATTTGAGCCGGAGCATCGGCTGGTTCACATCGATTTACCCGGTTCTTATTGAAGCGTCGGCATTTGACGATCCCAGCCGCCTTATCAAGCAGGTCAAGGAGCGGCTGCGGCAAATCCCACACAAAGGGGCCAGCTTCGGTGTTCTGCGATATCTTGACGCGCCTCTACGTGAGTCTCACGAACTGGACCGACCGTCGCTGGCTTCGCTGCCGAACTCGCCGGTACTGTTTACGTATCTCGGTCAACTAGACCAGATGGTCGGGTCGCCGACGTTTTATGGTGAGGCGCTCAAGCCGGCACCTGGCATCCGTAGCCCGCGGCAACGCCGTACGCATCTGCTGGACGTATGCGCCTACATCGCGGACGGCCAGCTCACGATCGAATCGAGCTTCCACGGCATGCCTGGCGTCGACGAGAGCATCGGCTGTCTGATGGGGCGGGTCAACGATGCACTGACGATGCTGATTCGACATTGCTGCACCGAAGGCGCGGGTGGGCTGACACCGTCCGACGTTCCGCAAATCGACGTCGACCAGGATGGGCTCGACGAACTGCTGGACGAGATCGAAGCGCTTGAGCGCTAACGATGGCTTGTGGCGGGCAATCCCGGTCGCCAGGTGCCACGCGTCACGGCGCGTTGCGCCGCCACGCACGCTAAACGCACGAAACCGAGGCAGGAAGCCGAGATGAGCAAAAACGTCGACACTATCTATTACCTCACGCCGCTGCAACGCGGCATGCTGCACCATTCGCGCATGGATCCGGAATCGGGCGTATATGTGGAGCAGTTCTCGTGTGTACTCAAAGGATCGTTCGATATCGAGCGCTTCAGGCATGCGTGGGAGACCGTCGTCCATCGTCATGATGTCCTCAAAACGCTGTTCATTCGCCTGCATGAAGAAAGGCCCATGCAGGTGGTGAGAAAGAATGTCGTCTTGCCGTTCGAGACGCTGGACTGGAGTGGCTTCGACGTCGCCGATCAACAGCGACGCTTCGATATCCTGTTAGCCGAAGATCGGGCAAGGGGATTCGACTGGAGCGTGGCACCGCTGATGCGGTTAACCCTTGCGGCGCTGGGACAGGACGCATTCCGTTTTCTCTGGACTTACCATCACGCAATTCTCGATGGTTGGTCGATGCCGATCCTGCTCAACGAGGTGTTCCAGTTCTACGCGCGGCCGGACAACTTGCTGCCGGCCCCTTCGACGGACTTCCGGCACTACGTGGCATGGCACCGTGTGCAGGACACTGCACAGGCTCGCAAATACTGGCAGGAAACGTTGAAGGGGTTTCGCACCCCGTTGAGCTTTTGCGCGTCGATGGCGCCAGCTTTGAGGCAGTTGAGCGACGGGCGGCGACGCCTCGCGACCGTGTCCCGCGCAATGTCGTCAGAGTGGACCACAGCAGCGACAATGCTGTGCCGGGACAACAAGCTAACGATGAATACCCTATGCCAGGGAGCGTGGTCCGCGCTGCTCGGACGCTATAGTGATAGCGACGATGTCGTCTATGGCATGGTGATGTCAGGGCGTTCTTCAGAGATCGATGCCGTCAATGCAATCGCCGGGTTGTTCATCAACACATTACCGGCGCGCGTACGGCTTGATGGAGAGCTCGACACGATGGAATGGCTGCACCGCATTCAGTCGACTACGCAACAGGCCGAGCGCTTCGCCTATAGCTCGCTCACGGACGTGCTGCAATGTAGCGCGCTGCCACGTCAACCCGCGCTGTTCGAATCGTTGTACGTCTTCGAGAACTATCCCGGTCAGGAAACCTTCGGCGCGGTGGCGACCGACTGCGGACTGGCGATCGAGGAATTGCATGCCGTCGAGGAAACAAACTATCCACTCGCGCTGATCGTCCTGCCGCAGGAGCCGCTGACATTCCAGCTGACCTATGATACGGCACGCTTCGACGGCTCAGCCATCTCGCGCATGGCTGATCAGTACCGCGCGCTCCTTGAAAGAATGCTGCTTGCTGAAGGATATCGCGTAGGCGATCTGCATCTGCAAGCCGCGTGCGTATCTAGCTTTCATAAAAGCGCAGAGCTTCCCGCTCGAGCGGACTCGCTGCTTGCGATGATCGCCCGCCACGCCGACGGCACGCCCGACCGGCTGGCGTTCTCGGCGTCAGCAATCAAGTGCACGGGCAGTTCCTCACTGACGCTGTCGGCCAGTCTCAGTTACTCGATGCTGCGTTCCCGGATCGTGCTGGCCATATGGCAATGGCACAGATTGGGATACCTGCCCGGTGATCGGGTGCTCGTGTTGTGCAAAGAGCCGGTGGCGGGCCTCGTGATACTGTTGTCGGGTCTTGCATATGGTGTCGACTGCGTACTGCCTGACCCAGAACTGAGCGTCGATACGCTGACGAGTTCGGCAAAAGAGGCGTGCGGCCCGGAACAGCTGCGTGGCTGCGTCAGCACCGCGAGTTCCGTGTCGATCCCAGGTATGCAATGCGACGTGTTCGTTGAGCGTGACCCGGTAGATGCCGATGGCGGCGGTGACTTGTCGATGCCCAGCATGGCCGACTTTGCACGAGGAGCGTGCTCGTTGCTGGGCAGAAGTGAGTTGGGCGCATGGAAGCTGCTTCGCTACCACCAATCGCAGCTGATCCGCGCTGCCGAATCGTTTTCTCGGACGTATCCCGCGAATTCAGCGCTCGACATGGCGCTATGCTGCTCGCCTCTCGCCCACTCGACGATATGGACTGCGCTGGCTGGCTTGTGCGCAGGCCTCTCCCTGCATCATGTAGCGTGTCCTGAGGAAGAGATGTTCCTGCCCATGTTGGCGTCACCGGACATGCATTGGCATAGCATCGTCTTGCTTTCGACGCATACGCGACGCATTGGCCGGGCTGCGGCAACGCTCGCGAGCGGGACGATCGACACCGATTACTGGATCACTGACGCCTGTGGACTCACCCAGCGCGACGCTCGACGTCTTGAGGCAATAGCGCCAGGGGCCAGAGTGATGCGCGAATTGCGCTGGCCAGCGCAGTCCGTTGCCCATTCGATGGTGACGAGGAACGAACCGGCAGACGCCAACGGTCCCGCGCCGACCGATGTCGGTGTGTCAGCTATCGGCACCGTCATTGGCGTGCTTGACAGGCATCTGCATCCTGCCGGGGTGGATGCGCGAGGCCATCTGGTCATTTCGGGTTGGACGGTTCCCGATATGCTGCTGAGCAACGGAAAGCCGGATCTCGATGCATGGATATCGACACGAGAGGGGGTTCAATTGCGCACCGGACTGCGCGCATGGATGACCGAGGCCGCGTGTCATACCGAACTCCCGAACGCCGAGGCCACGCTCGACACCTTGACTGAAGCTTGGGTGGAGCGGGAAAGTGAACTCGCCACCCGCGCTGCTGTATCCGAAGTGGCCATCGTCGAGCGTGTGTCAGATGCTGGCGATTGGGAGTGCGCTGTTTACTATAGCGGGCGCGACGACGAACCGACCGGGGAATACGCTGAGCGGATACGCGAGGCAAGCGAGTCGTGCGGAATTCACGCCTCGGCGTGCGTGGAGCTCAGCAAGTTGCCGCGCAATGAGTGCGGTGTGGATCGCCTGTCCCTGTTGCACGGCGATGTGGCACCGCTGCGCAAGGGGGCTGATCTGGCGCCGCGCGATGCCGTCGAATCCGCAATACACGAAATCTGGTCCGCGCTGCTGAATCGCGATCGAATCGGCATTCACGACAGCTACTTCGATCTCGGCGGCGATTCGTTGCAGGCCACGGTGATGTTGTACCAGATCGAGGAGAAGTTGAGGTACAAAGTCGACATGGAAACGCTGCTTGAACGCCCCACGATCGCCGGTCTTGCCGAGGCGATTTCGAGCGGAAGTGACGGCGAAGGTCAAGCGCAGCTCGACTTGCCCGCAGATGCGATCCTGGAAGATGACATCGTTCCCGCGAACGAATATCGTCCTCGTGCTTACCAACAGGTTCTGCTCACAGGCGCAACAGGTTTCCTCGGCGTTCATCTCCTCGCGGAATTGCTGAAAAGTACGCAAGCAAGCGTACATTGCCTGGTGCGTGCGACTGACGAAGCGTCAGGATTCCGGAGGCTCGTCGACACGCTCAAGGAACATGGTCTGTGGGATGAAAATCAGGCGGCGCGCATCGTTGCGGTGCCGGGCGACCTGGGCCTCGCGAGCCTCGGCATGTCAGAGCAGGCATTTTCGGCTCTTGCGCGCGATATCGACGCAATCTATCACAACGGCGCGCTTGTCAATTTTGTCTACCCATACAGTAATCTCAAACAGGTCAACGTTGTGGCCACACGGGACGTCCTGCGCCTCGCGAGCCTGCACAGGACCAAGCCGGTGCACTACGTGTCGACTGTCGGCACACTGGACCGATTCGCCGAAACGATTCCCGAGACCCTTGCGGTTGGTTTGCACGACAGGCTGATGAGCGGATACGAACAAAGCAAGTGGGTTGCTGAGCAAACCCTGTCGATTGCCGCCCAACGAGGCCTGCCTGTCACGATTTATCGTCCGTCACGCATTGTCGGTCATTCCGGAACTGGAAGGATGAACGTTGACGATCTCTTTTGCCGTCTCATCAAAGGCATCGTGCTATTCGGCAAAGCGCCGCGTGACACAGGCTTCGACAACATGCTTCCCGTCGATCTCGTCAGCCGCATCATCGTCAAGGCATCGCTACAGCCGACTGCGTCCGGCAAGGCCGTGCATGTGATTAACCCACAATGGAATTCCATGGACGCGCTGGTCGATTTCATCGAATCCGAGGGGTTCGCCATTCAACGCATGGACTACGAAGGCTGGCTAGACGCGCTCACCGCTCACGTACGGCACGACCAGACCCATCCGTTGGCGATGTTGATTCCGGTGCTCAAGAAATTGAACCCTGTGGCCGACCCGTCAGTCGGTCGCCAGCTTCCGATCGCGATCGATCATCTCAATTTGCTCGCAGGCGATGTTATCAGCGAAGGGGTAAGGCCGGCCAACGAATGGTTGCGCGTGTATTTCGACTACTTCTACAACACGGGCTATCTTGCGCGTCCGGCAAGCGGCCGGCAAGCGCCAGCATCAAGCGGTAACACGCTGCCTCACGAAGTGGTCGGGAATTAGTGATCTAGTTTGCGTGGGTGAAATTTCGAATCGAACAAAATTTGAACAGGTCATCGCTGCTTATGCCACCCGCTGCAGTCTATATCCCTCGAAGAAGCTCAATCTGCCGCTGGTCGGCCGCATCTTCCTTGGTGCGACGGCGATCGTCACACCGCCTTTCATCGGCGGCGAGACGATTGTGATGCTCAGATCCGCGCTGGACCTCCTTCGTACGATGTTTATGACCTGACCGGACTTGAAGCGAGGTGCTCCCGTCGTTTGGACACGGCGCCGAGGACAAGCAACGCACAACCGGAACAGATATTGGTTGATTTCAATGAACGCACATTTGCCCACGGCACTCCTACGCGCTGATACCCACATCGCTGTTGAAGCGAAGGTAAGATTTCGAGACATTCCATACAACTACACATCTTTCTCTGATCGTGAGATCGTTGTTCGTCTTTTGAATGAGGCGGCATGGGACGCGCTTATAGGCCTGCGCGCCGACCCGAAGTTCCGACAATCGCTGCGACTTCTCCACTTGCTGCTCGGTGATATCTGGGTCGTGCGCCGCAATCCGTATCTGCAGGACGACCTGCTCGACAATCCGAAGCGCCGCGCGCTGCTGATCGAGGCGCTCAATCACCGTCTCGCCGAAATCGAGAAGCGCCGCCGCGCCGATCTGCGCGAACACGGCGACGAAGCCGGCGTCGAGCGCGCCGCGCGCGTCGAAAAGCTGGTGCAGGCCGCGCGCCGCGCGATCGACGAGTTCGCCAGCGAATTCCAGCAGACCTACGACCTGCGCCGCCGTTCTACGCGCGTGCTCGGCAAGGTCACGCAGAAAGACAACATCAAGTTCGACGGCCTGTCGCGCGTCTCGCACGTGACCGACGCGACCGACTGGCGCGTCGAATACCCGTTCGTCGTGCTGACGCCGGACTCCGAGGCCGAAATCGCCGGCATGATCAAGGCCTGCTTCGAACTCGGCCTGACGGTGATTCCGCGCGGCGGCGGCACCGGCTACACGGGCGGCGCGGTGCCGCTCACGCCGTTCTCGGCCGTCATCAACACCGAAAAGCTCGAACAGCTCGGCCCGGTCGAAATGACCCAGCTGCCGGGCGTCGATCGCAAGGTCGCGACGATTTTCTCGGGCGCGGGCGTCGTCACGCGCCGCGTGACCGAAGCGGCCGAGCAGGCCGGCTTCGTGTTCGCGGTCGACCCGACCTCGCTCGACGCGTCCTGCGTCGGCGGCAACGTCGCGATGAACGCGGGTGGCAAGAAGGCGGTGCTGTGGGGCACGGCGCTCGACAACCTCGCGTGGTGGCGCATGGTCGACCCGGAAGGGAACTGGCTCGAAGTCACGCGTCTCGAGCACAACATGGGCAAGATCCACGACATCGAAGTCGCGCGTTTCGAGCTCAAATGGTTCGACGGCAACCACGCGCCGGGCGAGAAGCTGCTGCGCACCGAAGCGCTGGACATCAAGGGCCGTGTGTTCCGCAAGGAAGGCCTCGGCAAGGACGTCACCGACAAATTCCTCGCCGGTCTGCCGGGCGTGCAGAAGGAAGGCTGCGACGGCCTCATCACGTCCGCGCGCTGGGTGCTGCACAAGATGCCTGCGCATACGCGCACCGTCTGTCTCGAGTTCTTCGGCCAGGCGCGCGAGGCGATTCCGAGCATCGTCGAAATCAAGGACTACCTGTTCGAGACGTCGCGCCAGGGCGGCGCGATTCTCGCGGGTCTCGAGCATCTTGACGAGCGCTATCTGCGCGCGGTCGGCTATGCGACCAAGAGCAAACGCAACGCGTTTCCGAAGATGGTGCTGATCGGCGATATCGTCGGTAACGACGCGGACGCGGTCGCGCAGGCCACCTCGGAAGTCGTGCGCATGGCCAACGGCAAGAGCGGCGAAGGCTTCGTCGCCGTCAGCGCCGAGGCCCGCAAGCGCTTCTGGCTCGACCGCAGCCGTACGGCCGCGATCGCAAAGCACACCAACGCGTTCAAGATCAACGAAGACGTCGTGATTCCGCTCGACCGCATGGGCGAATACACGGACGGCATCGAGCGCATCAACATCGAGCTGTCGCTGAAGAACAAGCTGCAACTGGTCGACGCGCTCGAAGCGTTCTTCAAGGGCGGCAAGCTGCCGCTCGGCAAGAGCGACGACGCGAACGAAATCCCGAGCGCCGAGTTGCTCGAAGACCGCGTGCAGCAGGCGCTCGATCTACTCGCGCGCGTGCGCACGCGCTGGGAATTCGTGCGCGGCAAGCTCGACCTGTCGCTGCGCGAGGCGCAGCACTACCTGGTCGGCCTCGGCTACGAGTCGCTCGCCGAAAAGTTCGCCGACCGCGTCGACGCGCAGCCCGACGCAAACGTATTCCATCTCGCGCAGGACCGCACGATTCGCGTGTCGTGGAAGCAGGAAATCCGCGCCGAATTGCGGCAGATTTTCAACGGCGGCGAGTTCAAGCCGATCCTCGACGAAGCCCAGGCGATCCACAAGCAGGTACTGCGCGGGCGCGTGTTCGTCGCGCTGCACATGCACGCGGGCGACGGCAACGTCCACACGAACCTGCCGGTCAACTCCGATAACTACGAGATGCTGCAGGACGCGCACACGGCGGTCGCGCGCATCATGAAGCTCGCGCGTTCGCTCGACGGTGTGATCTCCGGCGAGCACGGCATCGGCATCACGAAGCTCGAATTCCTGACCGACGACGAGATCGGCGAATTCCGCAAGTACAAGCAGCGCGTCGATCCGCATGGCCGCTTCAACGCGGGCAAGCTGCTCGAAGGCGCGGACCTGCGCAACGCGTACACGCCGAGCTTCGGCCTGATGGGCTACGAATCGCTGATCATGCAGCAGTCCGATATCGGCGCGATTTCCGAGTCGATCAAGGACTGCCTGCGCTGCGGCAAGTGCAAGCCGGTCTGCGCGACGCACGTGCCGCGCGCGAACCTGCTGTACAGCCCGCGCAACAAGATTCTTGCCACGTCCTTGCTGGTCGAGGCATTCCTGTACGAAGAGCAGACGCGCCGCGGCGTGTCGATCAAGCACTGGGACGAGTTCAACGACGTCGCCGATCACTGCACTGTCTGCCACAAGTGCGTGACGCCGTGCCCGGTGAAGATCGACTTCGGCGACGTGACGATGAACATGCGCAACCTGTTGCGCAAGATGGGCAAGAAGAAGTTCAACCCGGGCAACGCCGCGGGCATGTTTTTCCTGAACGCGACCAACCCGCAGACCATCAACCTCGCGCGCACCGCGATGATGGGCGTCGGCTACAAGGCGCAGCGCCTCGGCAATGAAGTGCTGAAGAAGTTCGCGAAGAAGCAGACCGCGCATCCGCCCGCCACGGTTGGCAAGCCGGTGATCACGCAGCAGGTGATCCACTTCATGAACAAGAAGATGCCGGGCAACCTGCCGAAGAAGACCGCGCGCGCCTTGCTCGATATCGAGGACAACAAGATCGTCCCGATCATCCGCAATCCGAAGACGACCACCGCCGACACCGAAGCGGTGTTCTACTTCCCGGGCTGCGGCTCCGAGCGGCTGTTCTCGCAGGTTGGTCTCGCGACCCAGGCAATGCTGTGGGAGGCGGGCGTGCAGACCGTGCTGCCGCCGGGTTATCTGTGCTGTGGCTATCCGCAGCGCGGCTCGGGCCAGTACGACAAAGCCGAGCAGATCGTCACCGACAACCGCGTGCTGTTCCACCGCGTCGCCAATACGCTGAACTACCTCGACATCAAGACGGTGGTGGTGTCGTGCGGCACGTGCTACGACCAGCTCGCCGGTTACGAATTCGAAAAGATCTTCCCGGGCTGCCGGATCATCGACATCCACGAGTATCTGCTGGAAAAAGGCATCAAGCTCGATGGCGTGAACGGCGTGCGCTACATGTACCACGACCCGTGCCATTCGCCGATCAAGACGATGGACCCGGTCAAGCTCGTCAATCAGCTGATGGGTTCGGAGCAGGACGGCTACAAGATCGAGAAGAACGACCGCTGCTGCGGCGAATCGGGCACGCTCGCGGTCACGCGTCCCGACATCTCGACTCAGGTGCGCTTTCAGAAGGAAGAGGAACTGAAGACAGGCATTGAGCGTTTTCGTGCAGCGAAATTTGATGGCAACGTGAAGGTCCTAACCACTTGCCCTGCGTGTCTTCAAGGTCTTTCACGCTACTCGGAAGACATAGACGCTGACTCCGAGTATATCGTTGTGGAGATGGCAAGGAAAATTCTGGGGGAGGACTGGCTCGCAAACTACATCAACCAGGCTACTCGAGGTGGTATTGAGCGTGTCCATATGTAGGTCGGTTAGTCGGGTCTTGTCATGCTGGCACTGGATGATGCGCGTTCACGGTCTCCTGTTACAGCGCAAAGCCCCCCCACCACGCCCGCAGCGGCGCCGATATGATGGCAAGGTCGCGGTGGCGAAGAGCAACCAGCGCTGGTGCTCGGACGGCTTCGAGTTTCGTTGCGACAACGGTGAGCCGCTGCGTGTCACGTTTGCTCTGGATTGCTGTGACCGTGAGGCGATGATCTGAGTAGCGACAACTGGTGGCCGCAGTGGCCATGTGGTGCGCGACGTCATGCTGGCAGCCGTCGAGAAGCGCTTTGGCAACGTCCCGAAGGCACCGGCTGAAATTGAATGGCTGACGGACAACGGCTCGGGTTATACGGCGGAGAAAACCAGGACCTTTGCGTCCGACATTGGTTTGAAGTCATTGACCACACCCATGTGCAGCCCGCAAAGTAAAGGCATGGCGGAAAGCTTCGTGAAAATGATGAAGCGTGATTATGTCACCTTCATGCCAAAGCCAGATGCAGCAACCGCAGCGCGCAATCTCGCCGTCGCGTTCGAGCATTACAACGAGCAGCACCCTCATAGCGCGCTGAAGTACCGCTCGCCACGCGAGTTCAGGCGCAGGGCCGATTCATCAACTCATGTGTGAGGCGGGCAAATCCCAGGAACGTTATTATGCACCATGGAGAGGTCAGTAAGAATATGTGACATCACTTCTACTGCCGATGTGTGTATGAAGAAGTGTCCCCCTTCGACGAGCCGTAGCTTGAACGGCCCGTCACTGTAGGTCTCCCAGGCCAGGAGCGACCCGATTTCGACATTTTTATCGAGAGTCCCTCCGAAGACAGAAAGCCTGCTAGGTAATGCAAAAGGTGTGCTTGTGCAGTAGCGCTCAGCAATTCGCAAATCTGCTCGAATCGTTTTCAAGAACGGCCGTAACCATTCTGGTCTAGCGAGAAGCTCCTCGGACGTACCTCCCAATTCCGCAAGACGCTGGACGAGTTCATGGTCGGTCAGCATGTGGACTGGATCCTGGCGTGGCTCGATATGTGGCGCTCTATGCGCCGAACAGAACATGTGTATCGGAGCCGGCTTTCCTTTCTGCACAATGTTGCGCACAAATTCGACACTTACGATGCTGCCAAGGCTATAGCCAAACGTTGCGTATGGCTTTCCTATAAGGGCGTCCGTGGCGTCAGTCAAGGCGTCGACTATTTCGCCGAGTCCGCCGGGAGGCGGCTCCGAGAATCTCGTTTGACGTCCGGGCGGTTCGACGGCGACGACTTCGATATGCGCTGGCATGTCCAAGGCCCAACGACGATAAAGTCCAGATCCGCCACCCGCATAGGGAAAGCAGAACAATCGGATTCGAGCTTCGGGGCGCGGCTCGTGCAGGATCAACCATGGTGTTTTCTTGACGAGCATGATTCTGCGAACAACCTTTTGATGGAGAAGGTAAGGAAAGTGAATCGCTGGCCGTGTGGCCGAGCGCCCGGAACCAATAGCATATGCGCCGACATCAAGAACCGTCCCCCGTCCTTTAGTACAGGGTGGGTCTGCCGTGTCATGGACTGGCGCAATCGGGCCGGGTCAGGATCGGCGGAGTCGAGCCACGCATCACAGTCGTCGATAGGAGACCGCGCCAAATCGGGGGCGAAGTCGGGTCCCCCAGGAACCTCCCCCCACGCTGGCCTTGCACAAGATCTTCAACTACATCCTGCAGGCACTGTACATGGGTTGCCAATGGAAGATGCTTCCCGATCGACAGGAATGCAGAAGGTCACCCTGAAATTCACTATACGCGCATCTACCGCACGTTTCGTCGCTGGCAGGCCGATGGTTGCATCGATGCCATCTTTTCGGGCTCGGTGCAGCAACTTCATCAGGACCAGCTGCTTGACCTTTCGGTCATCCACGGCGACGGCACCCCGACGGCGGCGAAGAAAGGCGGCGACAATCTCGGGTATAGCGGGCACAAGCATCTGAAGGGCGACAAGGTGGTGGCCTTGTGCGATCGCAACTGCAACGTCATTGCTCCATTCATCAGCGCTCCCGCCAACCGCAACGAATCACCGCTGTTGCGCGACGCGCTGCCCGGCCTTACCGCCATGGCCCGTGCCATTGGCGCGGACCTGCACGGTTCAATCGCCAGCCTGGATGGCATTTACGACTGCAGGGCCAACGGTAAGGCGATCTTCAATCGCGGCATGACCCCGAACATCCCCGAGAATCCGCGCGGACGCAAAATACCGAAGCGGGGCCGCAAGCAGCGCTACGATCCGGCAATCTTCGAGGAGCGCTTCAGGACCATTGAACGGGTCTTCGCCTGGGAGGACAAGTTCCGCCGTCTGCTGCTGCGCTTTGAACGCATCAGTGACGTTCACTACGCGTTCAAGACGCTTGCCTATACGATGATTAACCTGCGCCACTACTGCTGAACCAGCGCGGGGCTCGCACTTCACTGACTGCGGCACGCGCCGTGATTGCTCACGCCTGTTGCATTCGCATTCCTGATCATAATGCAAACTCCGATATCGAGATACCAGTCGCTTTTCACAACGATGTTCCTGGCTTCGCACGATTACCAACGGTCATCGTAGTTCTTCCGTTCGCAATGGACGGAAACGCGCAACCAGTTGGACGCGATTCGGTAAGCGCAGCGCATGCAGGTCGTGAGCGCTGAGAAGAGGTGACATGGTTGTTCCTTTTTGCGAACGATTTGGCGTCGTTCAGATGCGTGACAGTACCGAGCAGCATATCGATGACAGCACAAGAATTCCTGACGCCACGCTGAATTTTTGTGAAACCGGAGGATGTCTGTCCGGCCTCCTGAATAAAGACCTATGGCGTCAGGCCTGGCGGGCGGCGTGCGGACGGCCGATCGCCAGATAGTGAAAGAGCGCGACGAGCGGGAAGGCGGTGGCGACGCCGGCGACCAGCGGCCAGCCACCATGCTCATAGAGCGGACTGGCCAGCGCCGAGCCGAATGCGCCGCCTACAAAGATACTGGTCATATACAGCGCGTTCAGACGGTTTCGGCTCGCGGCATGCAACGCATAGATTTCGCGTTGTCCCAGTACCATGTTCATCTGCACGGCGAAATCGAGGACGATGCCGGTCGCGACCTGCCCGATCACGCCCCACGCGGGATGGATCAACGCAGGCGTATAGGCGAGCGCGCCCACCACCAGCGCGATCAATGTCGCGCGCACCGTGAGGCCCGCGTCGGCGAGGCGGCCGGCGACCGGCGCCGAGGTCGCGCCGATCGCGCCAACCAGCGCGAAGATGCCGATCGCGGTCTGCGAGAGCCCGAACTGCCGGGTCAACTCGATCGGAATCGCAGTCCAGAAGAGGCTGAACGAAGCGAACATCAACGCCTGATACAACGAGCGATGGCGTAGCACCGGCATCGTGCGGACCAGATGACCGAGCGAGCCGATCAGCTGAAAATACGTGGCTTGGTGATCCGGCTGGCGGCGCGGAATAGTGAGCGCGAGCACGCTGGTGACGATCGCCATCAGCACGGCCGCCGAGCCGAATACCGCGCGCCAGCCGAAGTGCCCGGCCACCACGCTGGATATCGGGCGCGCCAGCAGAATGCCGAGCAGCAGTCCGCTCATGATGGTGCCGACCACCTTGCCGCGCGACTCGTCCGGCGCGAGATGGGCGGCGAGCGGAATCAGGATCTGCACGGCCACGGAACTGAAGCCGATCAGCAGCGAAATCCCGAGCAACCAGCCTGGCTGGTGCGCGAACGCGGCAGCGCCCAGGCTCACGATCGACACCAGCGCGGTGGTGATCATCAGCTTGCGGTTTTCCAGCAGATCGCCGAGCGGCACGAGAAAGAACAGCCCGACCGCGTAGCCGATTTGCGTGAGCGAGACGATCAGGCTCGCCGTGCCGCCGGACATGTGAATGTCCGGCGCGATCAGTTCCGTGATCGGCTGCGCGTAGTAGAGATTCGCGACGATCGCGCCGCAGCAGAAGGCGAACAGCGCGACCAGGCCGCCTGTCAGTTTGGTCTGGCCTGGGCTTCCGGCGGTGATGGATGCGTCGGTTGACATGAGTAACTCCTGAAAATGAAAAAGCGGAAATGCGGAAAAGAAGCGGAAAAGCTTTGGAACTAACCGGCGATATTCATCAAACGGTCGCCGAGCGAAATGCCCAGATCGGTCATGCGCTTGCCGCGTTGCAATTGCTGGCTCTCCCAACGCTTGAGCAACAAATCGATGCTCGTGTCGGCCTGCCCGGCGCCCGACAGCGCAAGCGCGAGCGCATGTGCGTTGGCCGCCGCCTTGGCGGTGCTGCCGGCCGTATGCGGACGCGGCACCGATGCCGCGTCGCCGATCAACACCACGCGTCCGAACACCATCTTCGGTGCGCGTAGGTCGACGATCGGCTGCATGAACGGGTCGTCGGTTGCATCGACCAGCGCGCGAAACGTCGGCCCGAGCAAGGCTTTCGCATCGAGCCGCAACTGCCCGACATCGGCGCGCTTGGTCGTGCCCGGCGGCAGCGAGAACGCACGCGCCGCGCCGTGACGGTCGACCAGCAGCGCGTTGAGCTGATCGCGGTTGTACTTGCGATACCAGACCCAATTCCAGCGACGCTCGCCGGGCACGGTCGAGTCGTTTTCGCCGGGAATCAGATAGGCGAGTGCCGAGTGTTCGTCGCCCTGCTGGAACGTGAAGCGCTCGCGCAACGTGTCCGCCGCGAAGAGCGGCAAATCGGGTTCCGCGACCAGTCCGCGCCATGCCACATAGCCCGCATAGGCCGGCACGATCTCGGGCAACAGGCGGCGCCTGAGCGTCGAGCGGATGCCGTCCGCGCCGATCAGCAGATCGGCGGGCTCGCTGCGGCCGCATGCGAAGCGAGCGACGACTTGCTCGCCGTCCATGCGAAAGTCGCTAAAGGTCTCGCCGGTATGCAGATGCTTCGCGGGCAGCGCGTTTCTCATGGCGCTGTACAGCAGGCTCCATGAAGTTTGCACTTGCGGCATGAACAGCTGCTCGACGCGCTTGTCCTCGCGATCGAGATAGAGGCGTTCGCCCGATGCCACGCCCGGCGGATCGGGCAGGGCGACGCCTGCGAACTGCAGCGCGTCCAGCACGTCCGGTTGCAGCACGATGCCGCCGCCGCGGCTATCGAGCTGCTTCGGCGAGGTTTCGAACACGTCCACGTCCCACCCGGCCGCGCGTAGGGTGGTGGCTGAGAACAGTCCGCCGAGTGAGCCGCCGATCACCACGGCGCGCGGTTTGCCGAGTGCGCTCATGCCGCGCTCCGTTGCGTCGCCGCCCGTAATGCGTGAGCGAATACGGCGGGCGGTTGCGCGCCGCTGATGACTTCGCCGGCAATGGCAATCGTCGGCACCGAATGAATGCCCCGGCGGTCCGCTTCGTCGCGCGCCGCCTCGATTTGCCGAGCGCCGGAGGCGGAACGCAGATAAGTGCGGGTTTCGCCGGCATCGAAGGCGTGTTCGGCGGCGATATCGACCAGCGTGTCCAGCGAACCGATGTCGCGGCCTTCCGAAAAGTAGGCGGCATAGATGGCTTGATACAGCGCGGCGGCCTGCCGGGGCTGATTGCGCGCTTGCGCGAACTGCATCAGACGATGCGCAAGCCGCGTATTCGGCGTGCGCAGCACCTTGTCGTAATTGAACTGGGCGCCTGCCGCGAGACCGGCTGCGGTGACCTGCGCATCGAGGCCTTGCGAGCGCGCCCAACTGCCGAATTTGCGCGTGCGATAGCTGCGCCGGTCCATGCCTTCGACAGGCATCGCCGGATTCAATTCGAACGGCACGTAACGGATCGAAACAGCCGCATTGGCGCCGGATTCCGCGAGCGCCGCGGCGAGATTCCGTTGGCCGATCCAGCACCACGGACAAATGAAGTCGTAATGGACCTCGACCTGAATGGTTTGCATGTTGCACCCCTTCGCTAAGTAACGAGGACAGCTTATTCGTTGCGTGTCGTTCGCGGAATGTGGCTAAAATGCAATCCCGCGTTGCGTGTGGCGCAATCAACCTCCCGTTGAGGCCGTACATGGACAAACACCTCGCCTTGAACACATTGCTCGAAGTGGCCGACGCCGGCGGCTTTTCGAAGGCCGCGCAGCGCCTGGGCGTCGCCCCCTCGTCGGTCACGCGTCTGATGGACGCGCTCGAGGCTTCGCTCGGTACGGCGCTGCTGACCCGCACGCCGAGAAAGGTCAGCCTCACCGACGCAGGCATTGCGTATGTCGAGCAGGTCGGCAAGGTGCTCGACGATCTGGCCGAGGCGGACGAAAGCGTGTTCGACAGCGGCGCGTCGCCGGTCGGCGCGCTGCGCATCGCGGTGCCGTCCGCGTTCAGCCGTCTGCGGCTCGCGCCACATCTCGCTGCCTTTCTCGCGGAGCATCCGCGCGTGTTTCTCGACGTAGTGGTTGCCGATCACTACGCCGATCTCGCACTCGACAGGATCGACGTCGCGATTCGAATCGGCCTGCCCGATCGCGACGCGAACCTGGTCATCAGAAAGCTGGCGGACAATCCGCGCTATGTCGTCGCGAGTCACGACTACCTCGAACGCAGCGGCACACCGCCCACGCCGCAAGCACTCGATACGCACGAATGCCTGCGCGTGGCGTATGGCGGCGGCTACCGCACACGCCGGGTCTGGACCTTCCGCCGCGACGGCGCGGAAGAACGAGTCGAAGTGCGCGGGCATCTGCTGTCGAACAGTCTCGACATCCTGCTGGAAGCTGTTATCGCCGGACGGGGCATGGCATTGCTGCCTGAATGGCTCGTCGCCGCGGAGATTCGCGCGGGACGTCTGTTGCGGCTGTTCGAGCAGTTCGAGGCAACTCCGCACAATGGCGACGCGGTGGTCTACGCGGCGTATTTGCCCAATCGTCGCCATTCCAGCAAGGTGCGCGCGTTCCTGCAGTTTCTCGAAGCGCGGCTTCGCTCTTCGCTGGAAGGCTGAAGCGCCGCTCGCGGCGCTGTTACGAATGGCGTCCCGATTCGAACAGGAACCACACGCGCTGCTCCGCTTCGTCGATCCAGTTTTCCAGTAGGCCCACCGTGGCGACGTCGCCGTACTCGTCGCACAGCGAATGCGTTTCGCGCATATAGCCCGCCAGCGCCAGATTGTCCTCGCGCAATTCCGCGAGCATGTCGCTGGGCGTCACGAAGTCCGCATCGTTATCGAGGATCCGTTGCAGCTTCGTTATCTGGCCCGCCGAGCGCAGCGTATTGCCGCCAATCTTGCGCGCGCGTTCCGCGATCGGATCGGTGGTGGCGTAGATCTGATCGGACTGATCGTCGAGCAGCAGGTGATAGTCGCGGAAGTACGGTCCCGACATATGCCAGTGGAAGTTCTTAGTCTTCAGATAGAGCGCGAACACGTCGGCAAGCAGGGTGGTCAACGCGACAGCGATGTCGCGCGTCGCGTCTTCGCCGAGGCGTGTCGGTGTCTTGAGTGGCGCGGCGCGATGCGCGGCCGCGCTCAGTGCGTCTTTCATGGCGGTTCCTTTTGAAGTGTCGATCGATTCGACGGCCGGTCCTGAATCCGGCAGCTGAAGTGTGAAATGGCACGCACATAAAGTCCTGCAGAAAATATGAAATGTTCTGAGCCGGCGATAAAGACGGACCGCGTCGCGATCAGCCGCGACTCTCTTTCAGAACAATCTTATTTAGATGCCAGTTCAAAAAGGCTGCTCCGCACGCCTTAAGCTGTTCCAGCAGACGAGGGCGCAGCCGAATTTCAAGAATGCTTCGTGAATGTCCGCTCGACGAGGCGGATTCAACAGGACACTCTTCCATTTGGTCGTTTGTAACAAGCGCAACTGATTTTCGGCGGGCGGGTGGGAGCGCCATCGGCATCCCATCTCGTATGAGTCAGGTTTTGGTACCCTTTCATCGTGAGCCCTGTTTCTCCTGGCCGGATTCGAAAATTCACGGGGACCGCCGTGAAGGTTGAAGATCGGTCAGCCAGTGGCAGAGCTGGGGCGAGCTTCCGTGAGTTGATACGTAGCAATCAGGTTGTCCTACAGCAGATGAAAAGACAGTTCACAAGACATGCTCAACGCAGCGACCAGGCATACCCCGGACGCTTGGCCCACCCCACAATCCCGGCGAACCAGGCGCAGACGGAACTTCGCCCAGTTCGCACTGGGCCGGCGGGCCTGCCGGTTGATTCCGAGGCCGCTTTCCGTGAAAACAGGCCGCTTCAGCGCTTGTTGCAACAGTGCCATGAGGACGGGCGTTTTTGACTGCTTCCGACATTCTCGCGCCACACCTGACGCCCGGTGGTCACCTGCTTGCAGTTCCAGAGGACGACGCGCCGCTATTGGCGGATGAAATACGACCGCGGCTAGGCAGTTCTTTTGCGCTTGGCGCAGGACATGGCCTGCTGCATCTGGGAACGGCGGAAATCGGCCGCATTTTGCCGCCCGCCTGGGCCTGGTGGCGAGATTTTGCCGCGCGCTATGTCACCGCCTTGTGCGCCACACCCGAGGGCGGCGAGATTGCGGTCGTCACGCCCGCTGCCAAGGACTTCGATGCCCTGATTGCCGATGCGCCGCCGATGACGGGCGGGGAGTATCTAACGCCAGATGTGCTAGCCACGCTGTGGGGCGAGATCGATACTGCCTTGCACCAGGAACTGGCGACCGCAATGGTCTCGCTTCAGGATTTCCTCAAGTTGCGCCACCCGGCCTGGAATCTGGTCGGCCGTGTGCATTTCAACCTCGCTGAGAACCGCAAGGACACGGAGTCACCGTTCGCCTTCCTTGCGACTTACACCTCGCGCCTGTCGGCCCATGGCAAAGCGCAACACCAGCCACTGTCGCAAGCCCTGGCGGAATTTTCGGGAGCCAGGAGCAAGGCGCAGCTCCTGTCATTACTGCTGCCGGTGCAGCGCGCCGCGGAACACTGCGATTGGCTTCGCGAAATGGTGGATACCGGCGAGATATACCATCCGCTGCGCTGGACGCCGCTTGACGCCCATCGCTTTCTCTCGGACCTGTCCCAACTGGAAGCCGCCGGGATTGTCGTACGCACGCCAGGCGTCTGGCAGGCGGGCCGCCCTGTTCGCCCCGTTGTGAAAGCCAGCGTCGGAGCACGACCGCCTTCGCTCCTGGGCAAGGATGCGTTGCTCGATTTCAGCATGGAGGTCTCCCTCGACGGCGAGCATCTCAGCGCCTCCGAGGTCAGGGATCTGCTCAAAGGCGCCGATGGCTTGCAACTCATCCGTGGTCGCTGGGTCGAGGTGGACAAGAAAAAGCTCAGTCGCCTCCTGAAGCGATTCGAGGCCATGGAAAAGGCGGCACAAACCGGTCTGCCCTTTAATGAGGCCCTACGCCTTCTGGCGGGTGTTTCGCTCGACGATAACGCCGACCCCGCTGACCTCGACTGGTCGCAGCTTGTTGCAGGGCCCTGGCTGGCCGACATGCTGCAGGAATTGCGTCAGCCGGAGGGGTTGGCGCAGATCAGTCCGGGACCGGAACTCAAGGCGAACCTGCGGCCCTACCAACGGGCCGGCGTGCGGTGGTTGTACCTGCTCACCCGGCTCGGACTGGGCGCTTGCCTGGCGGACGATATGGGCCTGGGCAAGACCATGCAGGTGCTCTCGCTGCTGCTCGTGCTGAAGCGTGAAAGCACCGAGGTGCGGCCCAGCCTGCTGGTCGCCCCCGCATCGCTGCTGGCCAACTGGGCGGCAGAGGCCGAGCGCTTCGCCCCGGGCTTGCGCCTGCTGATCGCCCATCCGTCGGTCATGCCGGCGGCCGATTTGCGTGCGCTGGACGCCGCGCGGCTTGCGGACATCGATCTCGTCATCACCAGTTTTGGCTCGCTGCTTCGCCAGCCGGTACTGGGGACCATCCAATGGCGCCTTGCCATCGTTGATGAAGCACAGGCGATCAAGAATCCGGGCGCCAAGCAAACGCGACAGGTCAAGCAACTCCAGGCACAATCGCGCATCGCGCTGACTGGCACCCCCGTGGAAAACCGCCTGTCCGACCTGTGGTCCATTTTCGATTTTACCCACCCCGGTTTGCTGGGCTCGGACAAGGTCTTTGCCAACTTTACCAGGCGGCTGGCGAAGGCCGAGCACTTCGGCCCGCTGCGAACGCTCGTACGGCCCTACATCCTGCGCCGCCTGAAGACCGACAAGCGGGTAATCGACGACCTTCCGGACAAGACCGAGCTCAAGGCCTGGTGCCACCTGAGCCCGACCCAGGCGGCGCTTTACCAGCGTGCGGTGAAGGATCTGGCCGCCGCGCTTGAGGACGCCGAAGGCATCGGTCGCAAAGGTGTGGTGCTGAGCTTCCTCATGCGCTTCAAACAGATATGCAACCATCCGTCGCAGTGGTTGGGTGACGCGGCCTGGAAGGCGGAAGACAGCGGCAAGTTCGCCCGCCTGCGCCAACTGGCCGAAGTCATTGCCGCCAAGCAGGAAAAGGTGCTGGTATTCACCCAGTTCCGCGAGACCACTGAGCCGCTGGCGGCATTTCTGGGTTCGATCTTTGGCCGCGAAGGTCTGGTGCTCCATGGCGGCACCCCCGTGGCCCGGCGCCGGGAGCTGGTCAAGCGATTCCAGGACGATGAGTTGACGCCCTTCTTCGTGCTCTCGCTCAAGGCCGGTGGGGCGGGATTGAATCTCACCGCTGCTTCGCATGTGATCCACTACGACCGCTGGTGGAACCCGGCCGTGGAAAATCAGGCGACTGACCGTGCGTTTCGTATCGGCCAGCAGAGGAACGTCCTGGTGCATAAGTTTATCTGCCGTGGCACGATCGAGGACCGTATCGACCAGTTGATCGAAGTGAAGCAGCAATTGGTGAAGGATGTGCTGGAGGGCGGCGCGGAACTGCTGCTCACCGAGATGAGCGATCGTGAATTGCTCGATCTCGTGAAGCTCGACGTTTATGCCGCGCAAGAAAACTGATCGTCAGGAGAGAGGAAGCGCAATGGGTTACGGTTATGGGGGATGGAAGCCCTATGTCTCGGTCGCCGAGCGCAGAAAAAAGGCTGAACGGGCCGCCGCGAAGGCTAGGAAGGCTGGTGCGGTCCTGTCGCCAATCGCGTCGTATCGAGGCGCCATCGCCAGGACCTTCTGGGGCAAGGCCTGGTGTGACAATCTGGAAGGCTATAGCGACTATGCCAACCGCCTGCCGCGCGGCCGTACCTATGTGCGCAACGGTTCCGTGATTGACCTCCAGATTACGGCAGGCGAAGTGCGAGCGCAGGTAATGGGTTCGAGCCTCTACACGGTCGGCGTGAGCGTGACGGCGTGTCCGGCAAAGCAATGGCGAACAATTGGTGCCGACTGCTCGGGGTCGATCGATTCGATGGTAGAACTGCTGCAGGGCAAATTCTCGACTGCCGTGATGGAGCGCATCTGCAAACCCGGAACGGGTCTTTTCCCAGTGCCGAAGGAAATCAGGTTCAATTGCAGTTGCCCGGACTGGGCGTCGATGTGCAAGCACGTAGCTGCCGTACTCTACGGCGTCGGCGCGCGGCTCGACCAACAGCCGGAATTGCTCTTCGCCTTGCGCCGCGTCAATGCCAATGATCTCGTCAGGCAGGCCGGCGCTGGCCTGCCCAAATCCACAAAACGACCCGCTACCAGCAAGGTGCTCGACGACGCGCTGGTGGCCGATGTGTTTGGCATCGAGATGGCCGACGCCTACTCACCGCCGAAGCCTGTTGCCGGACGTAACAAGCCACCGGCAGGTAAGGTGACAGCAAGGAAGGCGACCAGGTCGGCTGTCTCGACAACCCGCAAGCCACCGGCGAACGCAAAGACCGCAGAGGACAATAAATCGGTAACAAAGAAGTTACCAGTCAAGCCATCCGCTGGGCCACGTAAATCAACATCGGGCAACATCGTTGCCGGTAAAGCAAACGTGGCGAACTCGCCTGCAACCCCGAAAGAGGCTGCAACAAGGAAACGCGCCATTACTAGACCGGTGAAAGGTACGTCCCGCTAAACTCGGATTCCATCTCGCATGGCTACGCGCGAAGCGATTGACGTCGATGAATGAAATTCTTTTCATCGATGCATCTACGACTGCGCATCGTCATCGCGTCAGCTGACCTGATCTCATAACTCGTTAGACGCCCAATAGCCGAATCCGACCATCATAGTTCATCTGGATGAGCACCTCCCGCATCGCCTTGACCTCTCGCTCGTCGACCTTTCGAATATCCAGATCATAGTTCCGCAGGCTGGTTGTCAGGCGCACTACGGCTGATTTTCTGTCAAGGTGGAGTTCCTCCAGCAATTCCTCCTCGTCTTCCACGTACCGTTCAAACGAAACTGTCACCCCTCGCTCCCAATCTCCCAGCAGGTGTTCGTATTTCGGCGTGCGCAGAAGGGTAAGGCTTTCGATCTCAGTCGCATCCGCGGGGGCGATGACCGCAAAGGACACAATCAAGTCGTCCCTGTACTCAGTCGAGATAAACGCGACAGTTTCCATAATCTTCGGTCTATGATTTCCGCAGTCACAACGCACAATCATCGCGCCGCGATGAACTTTTTCCGACGAGGAGGTCAAGCACCAGCAACGATAGCATGGCGCATGACAGCGGGCGGCCGTCTGACTCGATCGCCCCAGCTTCTTTGAGTTACCTCAGATTGACCGGCGCCCACCCCTCATCTGGGGCAGTAACCGGCCAGTAGGTGTCACTCAGACCGCACCTGCGGCCATCCCTTCTCGCTCCGACATGGGACGGTCGCCGGGAATGCTCATTTGCACCCTTGATCCCGGCCGGCCAATCCCCTTAGCTGCTCAAAGGCGAAGTGTGCCCGAGCACAGCGGCCAACATCAGCACAGCGACCATTGCAAGCGCTCCCACGGCCAGCGTGACGAACGCGAGTTTGAGCGTCAGCATCTGGCCATACAGCACGCTAAACAACGGCGCGCCGCGGTGAGCCGTATTCCGCATCGCGTTATAGATGCCGGTCACGATCACCACACCGAGCGCGACGGTCGCCAGGGCGTTGTCACATTACCGATCACCCGGCGAATCATGGGCAGGTGAGTCAATCACTCAGAAGACTGCAGACGGATTCTGGGCAGTCTCGGTGAATTCGCGCCATGCGACAAACCGCGCGGCGAGCTGCTTGCGATAAAACGAAGCGCGCAGCAAATGACGCTTGAGCGCAAAGTGTTGCCGGATGGGTCCGAAGCACGAGAGGAAGACCTGCGTGCGTTCGGGTAGCCGGAACCCTCTCATGCGTCGCTCGCGTTCACTCGTCGGCTGATGGCTGTTCTCTGCACGGTTGTTGACGCGGGCAGCCGCCTTGACGAACACATGCTTTATGTTCGCGAGTTCCGGGATTTCGGCCTTTGCCGCAGGGTAGCTGCGCAACTGGTCGGTCACGATTTTTTTCGGCACCTTGTGACAGGCCGCCAGTACGCGTTTGAAGAAGCGTTTGGCCGCAGCCTTGTCGCGGCGCTTTTGCAGGAGGATGTCGAGTTCGATGCCGTGCTGGTCGACCGCGCGCCACAGCACATAAGGCTCGCCGCGTAATGTCACGAACACCTCGTCAAGATGCCAGGTGCTGCCCGGCTGGCGCCGCGCAGCCTTGACGCGATGCGCGAAGCCGGCGCCGAAGTTATCGACCCACCTGCGGATCGATTCATGGCTGACGACCACGCCACGCTCGAACAGCAATTGCTCGATGTCGCGCAGGCTGAGCTGGAAGCGAACGTACCACCGAACGGCGTGGCTGATGATTGACGCCGGGAACCGGTGACCGTGATAGAGCGATTTCGTCTTCTTCATCACGACGTCTTAGTCGACCGGCCCCGCGAACGTGACAACGCCGGGTGGCCGAGTACCAGCTGCTTCGGCAGGTGCCAGAATCATGGCGAACGAAGCTGCCGTCAATCGACCAGATTGAAGCCGGGCTTCGGCCAGATCTGCCCGACGACGCGTAGCAGACACTGCCGATGGACGAGCCCATGCGAAAGCCAGGACGGTTAGCGTCACGCGTTACGCTGCTCCAGCTACCTGATGTATTTCTCCGCCCCTCATCAGGCGCTGCGCGATGTCGGCCGTTTGCAGCGTTGCGCGTTCGGTCGGTGAATGGGCCGCGAGATAGCGGGCGACCGCAATGAGAACGTGCCGTCCCTCGGCAGTATTGCCCCATGCAGCAAACTGGCGGACGCCGGCCTCCAGCATCTGATAGGCATGAAAGCCCGCGTCTTCGCGCAGTACCGCAACCGCAAGTGTGGCGATCAGTGCCTGCGGCGAATGGCCAAGCGTGAGATGGCGCGCTACGAGCCTCGCCGCGAGATCGACCTGTCGCTGCCGGTCGAAGGCGTCGAGCAGGGCGGTCCGGATCGTCCCTTCATCGGCAGGAAGGTCGTCTAGCGGATCGTTGCCGTCGCCCGGGATTCGGGCCGGTGGCACATTCAGATACCGCGCAAGGTAGAGCGCCATGGCGGCGTGCAAGATGCCGCGAGCGGGCGCGTCACTGTCGATACCCGCGGACCCAAGGCGCCTGAGCATCTGGTGGAGCGCGTTGGCATGGGTAAAAACGTGATGCGCGGTCTCCCAGTCGGCGTGCTCGTTGGCATCGCCGAAGCGGGCCACGCGAAGCGCCGCTCCATACGCGAGGGATTGTCCCAGGTCAGCCGGAGCGGCGCCTGCGAGAATCGCCGCCTTCAGCGCGTCAATGATCTTCGCCGGATCGTCTTCAAGCAGTTCCCGGGCGAGCGCGGCGTGCTGCGACCAGCCTTGCAGAGCGCGCCCGGCAGCGAAAAGGCGTGACATCTGGCTGGCTGCTTCGTCGCACAGCGCGACAAGATCAACGGGCTGGCGCCAGGCGGTCGACTCCTCGGCGCCACGGGCGCTCACCATCTGGGCGACCACAGTGGGCAGCAAGGCTGACGCGTTCTGCCAGCCGATCAGGTCAAGGCACTCGAACGCCTTGTTGATGAAGTCGAGCAGATGACCGGTGTCGGCAAAAGCCCGCTCGGTCCCGGCGGACAGCAGGGCATCGGCGAGCACGGCCGGTGAAAGACCGGCGGCAATCGCCGTCAACAGCGTGCGCTCGGCCGCCTCGCGATGGCGCACGTTGGTCCAGAGACGCAGCCAGCGCCTGAGCGCGGCGGGCTCCGGCCGACTTCCCAGTGGTGCGCGCTCCCGCCGCGGTGCTTCGCCGTTGCAGTCCGCCGCCACATGGCGCGCGCCGTGAAAGAGGGCGAGATAGGCATCGTCAGCTGGCAGTACGGACAACAGGTTGGCGAGCGTCGTCAGTATCGTGAGACCGACGCCCCAGCCGTCACGGTTCTGCGCGCCGAACAGCGCGACCTGCCGCACAATATCGGCCACGGGGACGCCGGCCGCGAGCTGACCCTGCACGGCTTTGGCGATGACGAGTGCGAGGTCGTGTGCGAGCCCGTCCGCAAGGCGCTGATGCCAGTGCGTTGCAGGATCGGAGTATCCAAACGTGGTCGCCACCCAAACGTCGCCATTGCGGACCTCGACCGCGCAGGCCGGTACGTCGTCGGCCCAGAGGTCGAACGTGCAGCCACTTTCCAGATCGAAGCGGGCGTGGTGCCAGTGACAGGTGAGGATTCCGTCTTCAACAGTGCCTCGCTCGAGGGGGAAGCCCATATGGGGGCAACGATTGTCGATGGCGAAGACGCGCCCGCGCTCATGGATAACGAGGATGGGACCATGGCCGCCCTGCACAATGCGCCGCCCCTTCGCTCGCAGCTCTTCAAGGCTTCCCACGAGCACGAATCCGTCATCGGGTGCATCCATATTCGGCCTCCGGCATTCCTCCTTGCACGGGCGTCACAGGTACGCGCGTTCGCGTGCAAAAACAAGCATACTCCGGGCAAAACGCCGCGACGTGCGTGGGACCGGGATGCGAACGCTGCGTTTCCAGAGCCGGAGCGAATGTAAGCTTATCAAGTACCGCGATACTGGCTTGAGTGCCTGGCGGCCAGCCGTTGGGTAGGGCGCGCGTCAACGGAAATCCCATTATTGAAGATTGGACAATGCTTGCCGTCCAGTAATTGCAGCCAAAGGAATGCCGATGACCGATGTCACGTTTGCCCAGTGCGGCGCAGCCACGTCACCGCACGACGTTGTCAGCGTCGCGTCACCGGATGGCACCTTCCGGTTGCTCCGCAGCCGCTGTTTCAACACCGAAATGGCCCATCTTGCGGATGTCGACGCATTCGAACATCCGGAATTCACACCCGTGCGCCTGCCCGATGCAGATGGTGTCGTTCACGAGTTTCATTTCCGCAGCCTGCTATTCGGCGATCAGCTTTCACGGGAGGCGTTCGAACTGGCCTGCGGTGACGAAGACTGCGGGGGCTTCCGCTTCCAGCTTCTGGGCGATCCGCGGACGGACCCGTTCGAGCTGTTGGGCCACCTGGTGCAGAAGATCAGGCGCGGTCTCGCCGTCAGGCACGTGGTCGAGCGTGCGGGTCAGCTTGAGATAGCCGGAACGACGGTCCGCGGACGGTTCGAGTGGGACGAAAGCGAGGACGGCCGCCTGCCATGTGTGGTCATTGATGGCAGACGGATCGACTGGAGCGATTTTGGGGAGATGTTAATGATGTGCGAAGGGTGGCAGTTCCGGACGGAACTGATCGATCCGAGCGATGAAGCCGAGTCTGATCGACCCTTGCCTGATTCCCACTTGTTGAAGGCTCGAACGAGAGACCCTGCGTCGGGACCGGCACGTCGCAACTTGCGTATATCCGCATCGACCGTCTCGCGGGAAGTGCCCGCCCGCGGTATCCTGGGATGAACCGGAGCTTTTGAAACTCGAAAAAATTTCGGGCGATTACATGCCATGCCCCTGCAGCCTGCTGTTTCGCCGTTGTCGTCCTGTCACATAAAACTTCGATTAAAGTTGTGCACAGAAGGAGTGGAAGAGCCTGTGGACAAGCCGGCGGGAAAGGCTCGTACACGTTTGACTGCATGCGGATTTGTTGCACTGCGCAGGGAAGCGGCACCGCCCATGAAGGATCTCCAGCTGGCCGTGCCGTTTGAAAGAGATCAGGCAGACCCGCAAAGCGGTTACGTTCTTTCCGTATCGCTCCCAGGAGAGCAGTTGCTGATTCACAGGACACGTGGATTGCTGCTGCACGGTTTCAGCTCCCCGCGACCTGGGACCTGGCATCGCGGCTCGGGGCCGGGTCCCGATGCATCGGGCCGCCGACCAACGTCACTCCCGCAAAGGCTCACCCTTCGCGAAGACAAACAACTGCGTCGCTGACGGTCATGCTGCCTGTAACTTCCGGTGGATCGATCGCAGCGTGCGCATTACCGGCACAGGGACCGCGAATGCGCACGTCAGCGAGCCGCGGTTTCAGTCGTGCCGGCTGCCGTGCCGGACGCTTATGGAGAGGTTTCGTACTGATGACCCGGATCGTGAGCACACACGCCCAAAACGCACAAAATAGCACGTGCGTTCTGTTCACACATGTCGAGGCCAGATTGAAATGTCGGGGTCTTATCTAGATACAGATGTCGGGGTTGAGGTCGATTCTGGGTGTTGGGCTAGGGTTGTCTTGCGGTCCTTTTATATCTCTCTGGAGGGGTTTTTAGCACCGAGCCTCCCGGGTTCTGGTGTGTCCCCATGACTGCCGCATTCCAGTCATCGAGCGTCACTTCGCGCTGCTTCTTCGTGCCAGGTAGCCGCGCCTTCGCACGCACGGGTTCACCGCGGTTCGTGCGTGACGGTGAGCCGGAGATCCGGCGGTTGTCGCGCTGCGCCTGGAGCGCCTGCGCGACCTGCAGCGCATGACCAAGACGCTTGTGCTCGATCACCGCGCCCTGGTCGATCTCGGCAAGCTTGTCGTACTGGACACAGGGCAGGGCGATACCATCGGCACGGATCTCGAGGCGTCCGTCCGGATACTCCCACACGTCGATATAGCGGTGAATCAGCCTGCGGTTGGCCGGCGTATCGTCAAGCAGCCAGATCACGCGGTCGTTCAGCAGCGTCAGGGAATCCGAGACCTTGCGCAGAACCCGCCAGGTCAGGACCGCGTCGAGATCCTCGTCAGCGCGCACGGGTCGATGCGCATCGAAAGCGCTGCGTGGCGGCTTCGCAAAGCGCGCGTTATAGGCTGCCATGAACGCGGGCGCCCAGGCGTTGGCAGCCTCGATGGTGCTGATACCGCGCAGCCGGAGCTCCTTGACGAGCCGGTCCTGCAGCGTGAGGTGGGCGCGCTCGACGCGTCCCTTGGCGGGGCTTGAGTTCGCGCAGAACGTGTCGATGTTCAGCTCGTACATCGCCCGGCCGAACTGTGTAACACCTTTACCCGCTGTCTCCGAGCGTCGCTTCACGTAAAAGACGCTGGCCTTGTCACTGTAGAACGCCACCGGCTTGCCATGCTGCTCAAGATACGCGCGCGTCGCCTCAAAGTAGCTGAAGGTCGATTCGGTCGACGTAAAGTGCAGCATCATCAGGCGGCTCGTGGCGTCATCGACGTACACCAGCAGCGTGCAGGCCGGCGCCCGGTCCTCGAACCAGCGATGGTCGCTGCCGTCGATCTGCACCAGCTCACCCAGGCATGCACGCCGCGCACGCGGCTGGTAGATCTTCGGTGGCCGCTGCCGACGCGGTACCCACAGGCCGGCGTCCATCATCAGGTGCCGCACGGTTTCCTTCGACAGCACGAGGCCATGACATTCGCGCAGCTTCTCGCACGCCAGCGTCGGCCCAAAATCGGCGTAGCGCTCGCGAATGGTGGTCAGGGCCCGCACGGCCAGTCCTTCATCGAGCTTCCGGTTGCCGGGCGACTTGCGCTTGCGTGAAGCCAGTCCCGCCGCGCCCGATTCCCGGTATCGCGTTACCAGCCGCTCGACCTGACGCACGGTCAGACCCAGTCGCCCGGCGGCACGCCCTGGCTTGAGCCCCATGTCCACCACGGCCTGGATCACCTTCAGACGGTCGAGTTCGCGCATGTTCAATGTCACCAGTGCGGCTGGGATCATGACTGGCTCCTGCGATCACGCTGCAAAATGCCAGCTTGCCAGCCACGATAAAACACGACATTTGTATCTTGCTAGAACACGACATTCTCATATTGCCGCTACAACACAAATGTTGATAATTTATATTATGTCAAATTGTGGATTCTTCGGAAAAGGCTTCCACTACGCCCCGCACGGGCCACCGTAGATGCGCGTGCCGCGTGTCGGCCCTCCGCCACAAGCGATGCACATCGGTGCCCGGTGACCATCGCGAATCGTCCGATCCGCGACTCTTTCGCCTGCCACAACTGACGCCGGGTGCAGCCCGATTCAGTGACCAACAAAACTGGCGCGGCAATTCAATTTCCAATTTTTATGGGTGGGCCCAATCAGAGCCCTCACGAATTAAGACGAGGCCATGCGTACAGATTAATTTGTGCGCGCCACATGCCGCAATTAGACAACTGTTAAATACAGCTTTGCGCACCACGAGAATAAGCTTGGTAGCGAAAGCCAATGCCGCTATCGCAGCTCGCGCGGATTTTTATCGTCGGCTATTGCCTTGTGGCTTAGAGACGTTTCGCATTTCTCTCAATCGGCGAGCGTGTCGTCGTTGAGCGACTGTGAATGGGCTACGTGCATTTCGACGTGGCGTACGGGCGCAACGTGTTCGCCACCCTCCCACTTCCCTCGATCTGAGATGCATGTTCGAACACGCGCAGACGCTCGGCATCCGCAATCAGTCGCTTCTTCGTCATCGAGCGTCCCGCCGATCCGAAGCCCATCACCTTTTCGTACTCACGCGGCCTGCCGTGCCTGAAGCGATTAAAGAAGTCATCGCCCGGCAGGCCGTTGTCGAGGCTCATCAGGCAGCCATAGTCGAGCGACGCGCAATCGCTCAGTGAACGCGCCGCGTCCTCCAATGCGCGATAGCGGCTTTGCAACGGTTCGTCGCGACCGAAAAGCGCGTGCAGTTCCTGATAAGTCACGAGTCTTTTGCGTTTCGCGGCACGCAGTAGCATCGCGGCAATATCGCGGGTCCTATCCATGTTCATGTCGTTCTCCTTACCGCCTGCTTGCAAGCGCCCAATGGCAACCGATGAAAGCGCTGTCAGCTTTTATCGCGGTTATGCGTATCGAGTCGGAAACTGCCCGGCATAAAATATTTCCGGTATTGAACGACGCAGCTAAAATTAAGCGGGTGGTTACTGGATTCGGGCTTCACAACGCCACTCTGCGCGAATGTCCCGTTTACATATAATCCGCTGGAAAAACGCCGCGAAGGATTTTCAATCTTCAGCACCTTTTTCGCAGCTTTCCAGCGAATCGCCACCCTGCATCGAAAAATGCATTTCAATTACATTCGCAAAACAGGAATCCGCGCACTCAAACGGTTCATTCTTCCGACCTGCCGCCCGCACTTAAAAGCGCCCGAGGTCAAGCTGGATGCGGCCTGGCGGTGTCCGGGCTGCCAGAGCGAGCCGAGCCGGATTGACGGCTTTGAATCACGTCAATCAGGTTAGCAAACGTTAAATTCAATCGCAAGAGAGATATTTAAGATTTTAGAAAGAAAACATCGTGTAACCACCTTACGGGAGGATTGCGTGATTTTCTATCAGAGGAAAGACGCGATTGATTTTTTATTCTTTTGGACACAGCGGGCGACTTTTCGATTATCTGTAGGTGGCGCGCCCTCCTCACTGTCTACCCCAGTAACCGATTGCAATCCGGTCAGCGACCCAACGGCGGAGTTCTCCGATGCATCGACCAAATGACGATTTGCCGACCGTCGCACGGCGTCTCACGGCGGGCCAGAAACTGCTCGACGGCGTCGCTGCGGCCGAGGTCGCGAGACAGATGGGCATGGCCAAGACCACCGTCGAGCGATATCGCAAGCTATTGGAGCAAGGCGGGCTCGAGGCGCTGAGAAACATGAGCGTCGGCGGCCGCCATTCCGCACTCGCGGTGGCGGATCTGGACTGGTTGGCCCAGGCGCTGAGGGCCTCGCCGCGGGACTACGGCTTCGACGCCGACGGCTGGAGCAATGCGCGCATGCGCGAGTTGATAAGCCGTCAGTTCGGCATTTCGTACTCGCGAGTCTATGTATGGCAACTGGCCACCAGACTCGGCGTGTCTTATCGGCTCGGCCGGAATGCGCAGTAAAACGGCGGCCGTACCCAGCTAAAGCACGCGCGTGCGCATCGGCTCAGGCGCTTTCTCGTACCTTTGGCAGAAACTGCGGCGCCAGTTCGACCTCCGACCATTGGAACGGCAACGCGCCGCGACTGCGCCGCACTTCGCTCACATGAAACCGCACGAGCCGCTGCGCGCCCGCAAATGCCGCGAGTTCGTCGCCGTCCCAGATGATCTCTGCTCGCACCGGCAGATAAAGCAGATCGCCGGTTGCGAAGTCGATAAACAGCAGACCCGCGCGCGGATCGTGCACGAGGTTGCCGATCGTGTTGAAAAAGCGGTTGCCGCTGTAGTCGGGCGTGGTCAGCGTAGTTGCGTCGTCCACGCGCACGAAGCCCGGCGCACCGCCGCGATGGGAAACGTCGATCCCCTTTCCCGGCCCCGCTTCCTCGCTCAGATTCGCGCTGGCGATAAAGAACGTGTCCGCGCTCGCGAGCAACTCGCGGTCGGCACTGCTCAGAAACGTGGCGATCTCGGGCTGCGCGCGCGTCGCGGCCGCGTCCCGCTCGATGAAAGACGGCGCGCGGCTCTGGATATACTTCGGGCAATTGCCGAAGCTCTGCATGACTTCGACCTGCAACGTGTCGCCTGCCACGGACCGGACGACGCCATTTGCCCGATTGCGCCGCCGCGTACGCGGCTCGATGCCCAGCGCACCAAGCTGCGCGCCTTCGCGCCAAGCCGCGGCGAGCGGATCGCCAGCCAATGCGCCACCTTCAATGCGCAATGTCCGCGCATCCGGTGACGAGACGAAACCCGGCGCACCCGCACGCAGCGTCGCCCACGGCTGAGCGCTCGCATCGACGCCGCCAATCACGACGAACGGCTGCGCGGCAAAGAACTCGCGATGCTGCTCAGGCATGAATCGGCGAATGCCCCGACGTCCCATCGACTCGGCCACCTCACGCACACCCGCGCGCTGCTGCGCATCCTGCTCGCCGGCATGAAACGGCGACGCGTCGCCTCCCCAGTGATTCAACGGGACGAACTCGGACATGATCGGACTCCTTTGCAAGATCTGACGCGGCTGTCAACGCGTATCACGCCGCCAGCAAGCCCGCCTTCGTCGAAGGCATCGCGATGAAACGCGGCAGTGCCTCCGCGCGCTGCAGCCACGCGCGAATGTTCGGATACGGCTGCAACGACACGCCGCCCTCGGGCGCGTGAGCGATATACGTGTGCGCGGCAATGTCGGCGATCGTGACGTGCGCACCAGCCACGAACGGCTTACCGGCAAGCTCCTCGTCGATCACGTCGAACAGCTTGACGGCGATCTGCTTCGCGCGTTGGTGGTCGAGCGGCGCGCCGAACACGGTCACGAGCCGCGCCGCGCACGGCCCGTAGGCGATCTGGCCAGCCGCGAGCGACAGCCAGCGCTGCACCGCCGCGGCGCCGCGCGGATCGTCCGGCAGCCACGATGCGTCGCCATAGCGTTTCGCCAGATAGACCAGAATCGCGTTCGAATCGAACAGCGTGAGCTCGCCGTCCTGAATCGTCGGCACCTGACCGAATGGGTTCAGCGCGAGGTACTCGGGCTTGCGGTTGTCGCCCGCCTTCATGTTCAGCTCGATGACCTCGAACGGCAGATCGAGCAGCGTCAGAAACAGCTTCACGCGATGACCGTGGCCTGAAAGCAGCGTCGTATACAGCTTGATAGGCTCGGCGGGTCTGGCAGCGGGCATGGATGGCTCCGGATACGTTGAATGACACGCCCAGCATAAGGCGTAGGCACTGTCGCGCGGAAGCCCGATAATCCGGGAAACACAGTCAAGCGAGAATGGACAATCGATCATGGCCGATGTGCGCAACGTGAACCTGAACCGCCTCGCGATCTTCGTCGCGGTCATCGACGCGGGCTCGCTGAGCGCCGCCGCGACGCGGCTCGGGCTCGCGAAGACGATGGTCAGCACGCACATGCAGAGGCTCGAGGCGGAAGTCGGCGCGAGCCTGCTGGTGCGTACCACCCGGCGGCTCGGCGTCACCGAGGCGGGCCGCGCGTTCTACGAGGCGAGCGTGAAGATTCTGCGCGCCACCGAGGACGCTCTGAACGCGCTCGGCGGGGAAACCTCACCGGTGCGCGGCACGCTGCGCGTCAGTGCGCCGAACGACTACGGCACGCTCGTCGTCGCGCCCGCGCTGGTCGAATTGCGCCGCACGCATGCGCAGCTCGACGTCGAGCTGCTGAGCAGCGACCGCTACGTCGATCTGATCGCCGATGGCATCGATGTAGCGATCCGGCTTGGTCGCCTCGCGGATTCCAACTATCGCGCGGTGAAGCTCGGCAGCTTCGTCAAGTGGCTCGTCGCGAGTCCGGAGTTCCTGCGGACGTGGGGCGCGCCGGGCACGCCGGCCGCGCTGGAGACGCTGCCCTATTGCGCGTTGTCGGTGCTGCCGCATCCGTTGACGCTCGATTTGCGGCACGTCGACGGCAAGATCGCGAGCGTGCGTTGCGCGTCCGCGTTGCGCGTCAACACGGCCGATGCCTGCCGCGCGGCGACGCTCGCGGGCGGCGGCATCGGTCTGTTGACGGATTTTTCGATCGCGGACGACGTCGCGGCGGGACGGCTGATCCGGCTGCTGCCCGAATGGGCGAGCGCACCGGCGAGCATTCAGGCCGTGTTCCCGCCGACGAGTCACCCGCCGGCGAAGGTGCGCGCGTTGATCGATACGCTGAAGCGAAGGCTCGCGGCGGAGCCTGCGGATTAGCACGGCAGATCCTCCTGGCGCTCCCATTCCAGCGCAACGGCGGTTAGCTTCTATCCGCGTTATCGCCCGATTTGCTCTACTGCGACGATGCGCGCCGCACCCCGCGGCCTCGCCTGATCGTCAATGTGGAGAGCTTATGTCCGCCATTTCCCGTCCTGCTCAAGGGGTTCTCAGCGTCGCGTGTCCGAGCGCGGCGGGCCAGGTTGCCGCCGTCGCTGGCTTTCTCGAACGGAATCGTTGCTATGTCGACGAACTCACCGTATTCGACGACGAACTGAGCGAGCGCTTTTTCGTGCGCTGCGTGTTTCACCACGTCGATCGCGACGATGCGCTGCAGATCGCCACGCTGAAGCAGGACTTCGCGCCGATCGCCGAACGCTTCCGGATGACGTGGGCGATCCACGATCTGTCGAGCCGGCCGAAAGTCCTGATCATGGTTTCCAGGCTCGAACACTGTCTCGCCGACCTGCTGTTTCGCTGGCGTATGGGCGAACTGAAGATGGACATCGTCGGCATCGGCTCCAATCATCGCGATCTCGAACCGCTCGCGCGAGCGCACGGCCTGCCGTTCCATCATCTGCCGATTACAGCCGACACGAAGCCGCAACAGGAAGCCGGCCTGCTCGAGCTGTTCGATACGTCCGGCGCAGAACTGCTGATTCTCGCGCGCTACATGCAGATCCTGTCCGCCGAAACGAGCCGGGCGCTCGCCGGGCGCGCGATCAATATCCACCATTCGTTCCTACCCGGTTTCAAGGGAGCAAGACCGTATCATCAGGCCCATGCGCGCGGCGTCAAGGTAATCGGCGCCACCGCGCATTTCGTCACCGACGATCTCGACGAAGGTCCGATCATCGAGCAGGGAGTCGAACCGGTCGATCACTCGTACAGCCCCGAACGGCTGCTGACGACCGGACGCGACGTCGAATGCATTACGCTCGCGCGCGCGGTCAAGGCGTTCGTCGAGCGGCGTGTGTTCATCAACGGCGAGCGCACCGTCGTGCTGCGGTAAACAGAAAAACGCCGCTGAAAAGCGGCGTTTTCGGGTGCTGCGCCGACGCCTGGCCGAGTTACTTCACCCAGCTATCCACCCGGCCCGCATGTGCGCTGACCCACGCGTCGGCCGCTGCAGCCGGCTTTTCGCCATTCTGCGTGGCCAGCATCACCGTGTCGATCTCGCCCGGCTTCCATTGGAACTTCTTCAGGAACGCGACTACTGTCGGCGCTTTTTTCTCGAGCTCGGGATTCACCACGCTATCCACGTGCTCGGCTTCACCGAATACCTTCTTCGGATCGTCGAGGAACTTCAGCTTGTACTTGGCGAACATCCAGTGCGGTTTCCATCCGGTCACGATGATCGGCTTGCTGGCAGCCTCCGAGCGCGCCAGTTCGGCGGTCATCGCGCTTCCGGAACTCGGCATCAGCTGATAGTCGAGCCCATAGGCCTTGATCGCCTCGCTGGTTTTCTGCATCACACCCGCGCCGGCGTCGATGCCGACGATGCGCGCGCCGAACTCCGCCTTCTTCGCCTGCAGATCGCCGACGCTCTTCACGTCCGCGTTGTCCGGCACGATCAGACCGATCTTCGCGTCGTTGAAGTTCGGTCCGAGGTCGACCACCTTGTCCTTGAAGTTGTTCCAGTAGGCGCCGTGCGTGACCGGCAGCCACGCGGACAGCGTCGCGTCGAGATCGCCGCGCGCCACGCCCTGCCACATCACGCCGGCCGCCACCGGCACCAGTTGCACCTGATAACCGAGGCGTTTTTCGATCACCTCGGCGGCCACGTTCGAGGTCGCCACGCTATCGTCCCAGCCCTCCACGTAACCGATCTTGATGGTCGGCTTCGAATCGGCCGACACGCCCGCACTGACCGCCGCCAGCATCACCCCCAACGCGCTTGCCACCACTATCTTTCCGATCAGTCTCATCGACGTTCTCCCGTTGATCCATTTGCCCATTGACGCGTTTGCCATCGAACCGCACATCGCGTATTCAGAATCGCCAACCAGAATTGCCGGGTAGCGTTGTTTTGCGACATGCAGTTGTCCGCATGCGACTTCCACGCAATTCCGCCCAGTGTTTGCCGTGTTGTTGTGGTGTTATCAGTCGTATTACTTGTCGAGGACGAGATCGGTCAGCGGCTTGCTACAGCACAGCAGCACCATGCCCTGATCGATCTCGCGCTGACGGATACCGCCCGCGTGCTTCATCGCCACTTCGCCGGACACGAGCTTCACCTTGCAGGTGCCGCACATGCCTTGCGTGCACGACGCCGGCAGCCGCACGCCCGCCTGCTTCGCCGCATCGAGCACATGCTGGCCGCCGCCGCACTCGATCTCGCGATGACTGCGCGTAAAGCTCACCTTGAAACGCGTGGCGGTTTCGGCCGGCGCGCACGCATCGCTCAGCGTGTGCGCGACATGCGCTTCGGCCAATTGCGCGGCCACTTCGCTGACGGTCTCGAACGAGAAGCTTTCCTCGTGATAGTGCTGGCGATCGAAGCCGCCTTCATCGAGCAGATTGCGCACCGCCTGCATATACGGCGCGGGGCCGCACGTGAAAATCTCGCGTTCCAGAAAATCCGGCGCAATCAGTTTCAGCAGCGGCAGCGTCAGAAAGCCGGTGATGCCGGGCCAATTGGTGCGCGTGCCCACGCGTTCGCAGACGAACGCGGTGCGGAAATGCGCCTGATTGGCGGCGATCAGATTGAGCTCGCGCGCGAAGATGATGTCGTCCGGCGTACGCGCGCTGTGCACGAAGACGATATCGCTGTCCTCGCCGAGTTCATGATGCGCGCGGCTCATCGACATCAGCGGCGTGATGCCCGAGCCCGCCGACAAAAACAGCAACTTGCGCGCCGGATGCCGCGCGCAGGTGAATTCGCCGGCTGGCCCCAGCACGCGTACCTGGATACCCGCATGCAGATGGTCGTGCAGCCAGTTGGACACCGGCCCGCCCGGCACGCGCTTGACGGTGATCGAAATCGTATGCGGCCGTGTGGGCGCAGACGAGATCGTATAGCAGCGATTGACGCGCTCGCCGTCAATCTCCAACTCCAGCGTGATGAATTGCCCCGGCTCGAATACGAACGCCCGACCGGATGGCGCGCGGAAGAAGAAACTCTTCACGTCGTGCGTTTCGCTGCGGACCTGGCAGCACTCCAGGGTGTCGTCGGCGTCGCTGTTCCAGCGCGCCGGCAGCGCGTCCCAGAAGCGCGGCTGGGTGACGCGGCTCGGCGCGTCAGCTGGATTCTGTGAAGTCTGCTCGATGTCCGGTTGAAACATGGCCTGATCGCGCATCATGGTTGTCCCCCCGCTCCTCATTGCGGTCTTGCGCTCAGCGCACGAACGACACGACTTTCTCGTCGTGCACCGCCCGTGGGTTCGCGTCGTAATCCGCGAGACGGCCGATATACCACTCGCAGAACTTTTCGACGAGTCCTTCGGTGAACGGCGAATAAGGACCCGGCTCATACGCGCTGCTCGTCGCGCCGCGCTGCGAATATTCGACGAGCGCGCGATCCTGGTCGTTGGTCGCGCGCCATACGGCGGTCAGATTGTCGAGGTCGTAATCGATGCCTTCGCGCGCGTCCTTGTGCACGAGCCATTTGGTGCGCACCAGCGTCTTGCCGGCCGACAGCGGAAGCACCGAGAAACTGACGATGTGGTCGCTCATGAAGTGATGCCACGAATTCGGCTGGGTCCAGAACGACAGGCCGCCGAGATCCGCATGCTTGAATCCGCCGAGCAGCTTCTTCGAGGCGACCTTCGCGTCGAGTGTCTGCGATTCGCCGTCGCGATCGAGCGGCAGACGTTGCGTACGAAACCCCGTGACCAGGTCGGCGAGCCGCTCGATTTCCGCCGACGGCAACTGCATCGCCTCCCACTGCGCGGTGCGGCGCGCGACCGTCGTCTCGAACGCGGCCATGCCCTCCTCGTTCGCCGGCGTGCGCTGATAACCGAAACCGTATTCGTACAGCGAGATGGTCAGCTCCGGATGGTTCGCCACGCAGTGATAGCACTCGCGATTGTTTTCCATCGTCAGCTTCCAGTTGCCCTCCTCGATGATGTCGATCGACGCGGCGATCTTGCAGCCGGCCAGATCGTGCGGCAACAGATACGGTTCCATCGCGGCGCGCATCACGGCGAAATCGGCGGGCGGCTGCTCGGCGAGGCAGATGAAAATCAGTCCGGCGAGATTTTCGACATGCACCGCTTTCAGACTATGTTTGCAGCGCTCGAACTGCTCGCCCATGTGCTCGGCGAACATCAGGTCGCCATTGAGGCTATACGTCCAGCTGTGATACGGACAGACGATATTGCCGAGCGAGCCCTTGCCGGTATTGCACAGACGCGCGCCGCGGTGGCGGCATACGTTATGAAACGCACGCACCCGCATGTCGTCGTCGCGCACGATCAGGATCGAATCGTCGCCGATCTCGACCGTCACATAGTCGCCCGGCTCGGGCACGTCGGGCTCGACCGCGACCTGAATCCAGTGCTGGCGGAAAATCGCGTCGATGTCGAGCGCGAAGATGGGCTCGCTGGTATAGAACGGCGCTTCCAGCGTGTAGTTCTGCTTGCGGCGTTCGATCATTGCGCGAACGTCTGCGGAAACTTTCATTGTTTGCTCCGTTGCGTGTCACGTCTGGCGCCGCGCCAGGCCCTCCTGGTCGCATGCTGGCCCGAGCCGGAATTCAGTAATCCACCAGTTGATGCTCGCGCAAATACGCGAGTATCACTTGTGCTTTTTCGACGGAACTCCCTTCAATTACGACGCTGCCGCCGCGGCTCTCGGTCGTCGTCGCTGACAGCATGCGCGCGTGGCCCGAGCGCGTTTCGGCGGCGGCGAGGCGCACCGGTTTCGCTGTGGCGGGGCCGATCGTCCATGCGGACTGTTCGGGAGTGGTGCCGTGCCGCGCGACGGCGCGCTCGATCGTGCCTTCGCGCATTCGTGCATACGCGTACGAGGTCGCGACGTTCGCGAGCGGATGCACGGCAACCAATGCCGGCAGCCGCACTTCGACGCGCCGTCGCAGGCCCTTCGGCATGAACTGCCGGACCTGCGCTCGACCGTCGCGCAGCGCCACATCGACGGCGGCGCCGACGAGCGGCACCGCCAGCGCATGCGCGACGCGATACGGCAGCATGCCGCTATCGAAACCGCCTTCGGCGCGCGTGCCGGTCAGCACCAGCTCGTAGCCACGCAATCGCCTGGCGAGTTGCGGCGCAGGATCGGCGTCGGGCGGCATCTCGAGCACTTCGACCGAACGCGCGCCGAGCGCCAGATACTCGTTCAACGCGCCGTTCGACGGATCGCCCGCGTGCAGCACGTCGAGCGTCGCGCCATGCGTTCTGGCGAGCGACAGCGCCAGCGTCAACGCCGCCGCATCATTGCGGCTGTAGCGCGCGACGCCGCTGACCGGGTGACGTCCGACTGAAACCAGCACGGCGATCTTCATGCGAGCACTCCTTCGGCAAGCTTGCCCGGCCGCAGCAGCGCGGCCGAGGTGGCGCGGGCACCGCGCGCCGCGGCCGCCGCCTCGTTGAGCGCCGCGATGGTTTCCTGCGCGTCGGCGATCACGGTCAGATTCGCGCGCTTCGCGATCGGCGCGCTCGCGTCGAGATTCACTGCGATCACATGGCGGCAATCCTTGATGCCCTGCAGATGCTGCACCGCCCCCGAGATGCCGAACGCGATATACACGCTCGCCTCGACGGTCTTGCCGGTCGCGCCGATCTGCTTGTCGCGCGTGAACTTGCCGTCGTCGACGGCAACCCGGCTGGCACCGATCGCCGCGCCGAGGGTCGTCGCGAGTCGCTCGAACGCGGGCACGTCGCTGACGCCGTTGCCCGCCGACACGATGAAATCCGCCTCCTCCAGCGCGACCTGCGCCGCGTCGATTTCGTCGATGCCGAGATCGTGTATCGCTCGTTGCGCGACCGTGCTGTCCGCTTCGCGGTCGAAGCGCCACGCGACCCGCTCGCCCGCGCCGACGAATGGCAGCTTCGGATCGACCGCATTCGGCTCGAGCAGCACGACCTCGGGCAGCGCGCGGCTGGCGAGCGCCGAATTCGCGCGAATATAGGTGCACACGTGCCCGGCAGCGATCTCGACGACGTGCGTCGCGACGCTTGCCTCGGCCGCCGCCGCATAGCGGCGGCCGAGGTCGCCGTCGCCGGTCGCGTTGTCGGGCAGCAAGACATGGGCTGGCGCATAGGCCGCGACGCAGGCCGCCAGCGCATTCAGTTCATCGTCCGGCGCGTACGTGCGGCGATCGAACATCGGCAATTCGATCAGCTTGTCGGCGCCGAGCGCGGCGGCATCGCCGGTGAATTCGCCGAACACCAGCAGCACGACTTCGCTGTGCGTGTCCGCGATCAGCGCGGCGGCCGCGAGCGTCTGGCGCGCATGTTCATCGAGCGCGCCGCGGTCCGCGTGCGCCGCGACCAGCAGCACATGGCGCGGCGCGGCCGTCGTGCGGCGCGGCTTCGGCTGTTCGCGATGCGCGGCATGACGCGCATCGGACCGTGTGGCACTGTCGGCGTCCGCGATGCCAACGACGCCGAGCGTGATGCGCCTGAGTCCCTGTGCCGTCACCGTGAACGGCCGGCGCGGATCGATTCGTTTGAGCGTATTCATCATCGCGTTACTCCAGCGCCGCGGCGACCAGTTCGGCGACGTCCAGCACTTCCGGTCGCGGCCCCACCACCCCTTCGAGCATCGCCGTGCAATTCGGACAGCCGACCGCGACGATCTCCGCGCCGCACGCGCGCGCGTCGTCGATACGGATGTCGGGAATCCGCCGTTTGCCGGGAATATCGGTCAGGGGTGCGCCGCCGCCACCGCCGCAGCAGCGTCCACGCAGGCCGTGACGCTCCATCTCGACCACCTTGATGCCGATGCTCTTCAGCACCCGGCGCGGCGCTTCCGTCTCGCCGTTGTAGCGGCCCAGATAGCACGGGTCGTGATACGTGATGTTGCGCGCCGCGACGGCGGCGGCCGCGCGCGGCGACAGCTTGCCGCTCGCGATCAGTTCGTCGATCAGCGCCGTGTGATGCTGGACCTGATAGAACCCGCCGAGCGCGCGATACTCGTTGCGCAGGCTATGCAGCACGTGCGGATCGGCGGTAACGATGCGCGCGAACGAGTACTGCGCGAGCGTCCCGATCAGCGTACGGGCCAGTTGCTGGAACGTCGCTTCGTCGCCGAGCCGCCGCGCGGTGTCGCCGGTATCGGTCTCGACACCGCCCAGCACCGCGTAATCGACGCCCGCGCGGTTCAGCACCTTGACGAGCGCGCGCAGCGTGCGCTGATAGCGCATGTCGAACGCGCCTTCGCCGGCGATCAGCAGCACGTCCACGTGACGGCCCGGCTGCGCGACCTGCACCTGCAGATCGACGGCCCAGTCGTAGCGCGCGCCGATGTCGTAGCCGTTGAGGCTGCCGGTTTCGCGCAGATTCGCGAGCGTCGCCGGCCCCTTGCCCGGCACGCTGCCTTCGACGAGCGTCTGATTGCGGCGCATGTCCACGATCGCGTCCACGTGCTCGATCAGCATCGGGCACTCCTGCACGCAGGCGCGGCAGGTCGTGCAGGACCACAGCGTGTCCGCTTCGATCAGACTGGAGATCAGCGGCTTGGCGGGCGCGCCCGCGTGCTTGCCGACAGGAATGCCGGGCGTCGGGCTGCCTGCGTACTGCGCGTCGGTGCCGCCGACCATGCCGGTTACCAGATCCTGGATCAGCTTCTTCGGATTGAGCGGCTGACCGGCCGCGAACGCGGGGCACGCCGCTTCGCATTTGCCGCATTGCACGCAGGCGTCGAAGCTGAGCAACTGGTTCCAGCGAAATTCGACCGGCTTGCCGACGCCATATTCTTTCGCGTCGAGCAGCGGGGTTTTAAGCGCGGTGGGCGGCACGGCATCGCCAGCGTGACGCGCTGCGGTGAAATCGCCAAAGCGCTCCTGACGCGGATGAAACGCGAGATGCAGCAGTCCGGCCAACGCATGTTTCATCGGGCCGCCACGAGCCGCGCCGAACGTCATCGTGAACGCGCCCGCCGCGATCAACAGCGCGACGATCACCGCGAGCGCGCCGGACATCATCGTCGCCGGCAGCGCGATGAACAGCGCGAGACCGAGCGCGAACGCGCCCAGTAGCAACGGCAACTGATCCCACGGCCCGCGCGAGAGTCGCGCCGGCACCGTCTTCGCGCCATGCCGGCGACGCCACACGAACACCGTGCCGATCAGCATCGCCAGCGCGGCGAGAAAGATCAGTTTGTCCAGCCACGGCGAGTAGATCGCGAGACCGTAGTTGACGAACACGAGCGCCATCGCGAGGATCGCTCCGCCCGCCGTGGCAACGTGCGTGCGGGCGATATACGGATCGCGCGCGACCACGTGATGCAGGTCGACGAAGTAACGCTTCGGGATCGCGAGCAGATTGGCCCAGCCATAGGCGCCCGCGACGGTCGCACGGCCCTCGCGCCAGTAGGCGGCGCGGCGCGCCAGCGCGAACGCGAGACCGGCCACCGACACCCACAGCAGGACGGTGATGACAAACACGGGGCTCATCGTCAGAAATCCTTGCAAAGGCGCAGCGCGTCGTAGATCGCGCCGTGAATGTTGTGCATCGAGATGCAGTCGCCGACCCGGAACAGCAGGAAGCGGCCGTCGCCGAGCTGCTCGTCGAGACACGGTTGCGGTTCGGACGCGAACAGCTTGTGCACGTCGACCTGGCCGCGATTGACCGATTCAGGCTTCAGCTTCCAGTAAAGCCGGTCGTTCGGCGTACTGCCGTTTTCGATCACCACCTGATCGACCGCGCGCTCCTCCTGCTCCTCGGTGTACTCGTTGCGGATCACGGCGATCTTCTTGCCGTCCTCCTCGTACACCCTGTCGAGCCAGTAATTGGGCGTATGGATCACGCCTTGCGCGTACAGACGGCGATAGAAGATCGGGAACGTGGTGCCGCCGACGTCGTCGGCGACCTTCACGTCGGGCGTGACGATCTCCACGTTGGCGCCGCGGCTCGCGATGAAATCGGCGACGCCCGCGCCCGCATGCGTGCTGACGCCGTCGTACACGAGCACGTTTCTGCCCGGCTCGACCTTGCCGGCCAGCACGTCCCACGAACTGACCGCGAGCCCCGCGTCGACGCCCCACGCCGCGACCTGCGACGTGAACGCCGAACCGCCGGTGGCGAGCACGACGATGTCGGGCTTCTCGGCCATGATGGTCCGCTCGTCGGCGGCGACACCGAGGCGGCGGTCCACGCCGAGGCGCTTCGTCTCCATGTCGAGCCAGCGCACGATGCCCGCCATCTGCTCGCGCTGCGGCGCTTTCGCCGCCAGCATGATCTGGCCGCCCACGTGATCGTTCTTTTCGAACAGCACCACGTCGTGACCGCGCGACTTCGCGACGCGCGCCGCTTCGAGCCCCGCCGGCCCCGCGCCGACCACCACGACCTTGCGCTTCGGCCCGCGCGACCTGGCGATCACGTGCGGCATCGTCGCTTCGCGCGAGGTCGCCGCGTTCTGCACGCACAGCACATCGAGCCCGTTGTACTGACGGTCGATGCAGTAGTTCGCGCCGACGCACTGCTTGATTTCGTCCTCACGGCCATCGCGGATCTTGATGACCATATGCGGATCGGCGATCTGTGCGCGCGTCATGCCGACCAGATCGACCATGCCGCTCGCGAGCAGCCGATCGGCCTGGCCCGCGTCGCGAATGCTTTGCGCGTGCATCACCGGCACCTTGACGACCTGCTTGATGCCGGCCGCGAGATGCACGAACGGCTCGGGCGGCAGCGCCATCGGCGGCATGCAGTTGGCGAGCGTATTGTGCGTGTCCGCGCCGGAACCGATCACGCCGAGATAGTCGATCAGACCGCTTTCGCTCATCGCCTGGGCAATCTCTTTCAGCTGCTCGTGATCGAGCCCATCTTCGTGGAATTCGTCGCCGCACATGCGCAGGCCGACGCAGAAGTCGGCGCCCACCGCCGCGCGCACCGCCTGCATCACTTCGACGCCGAAACGCAGGCGGTTTTCGAGCGAGCCGCCCCATTCGTCGGTACGGAAGTTGGTGCGCGGGCTCCAGAACTGATCGATCAGATGCTGGTGCGCCGCCGAGATCTCGATGCCGTCCATGCCCGCATCCTTCACGCGCTTCGCGGCCGCCGCGAAGTCGCCGATGATGCGGCGGATCTCTTCGACCTCGATGATCTTCGCGTTGCCGCGATGCACCGGCTCGCGCACTCCCGACGGCGACATCAGATGCGGCCAGTGCTCGCCGTGAAACGCCGAGCGGCGTCCCATGTGGGTGGCCTGAATCATGATTTTCGCGCCATGCGCGTGCATCGCTTCGGCGAGCCGCGCGAGCGGATCGACGATCCGGTCGGTGGCGAGATTCACCGACTTCCACCAGCCTTGCGGGCTGTCGATCGACACCGGGCTCGAACCGCCGCACACGGCGAGTCCGACTCCGCCCTTCGCCTTTTCCTCGTAGTAGCGGATATAACGGTCGCCGGGCAGGCCACCCGGCTCCGCATAGACCTCCGCGTGCGCGGTACTGACGATGCGATTGCGCAGCGTCAGCTTGTTCAACGTGAGCGGCTTGAAAAGGTTCGGGTAGCGCATCGCGATCGACCTCGGAATGCCCGGATTAGATTGACGCGAGCGGCGAGACTTCGAACACGCAGTGCTCGTGTCCCTCCGCGGCGCAGCGTGCCTCTTTCGACTGCGACGGCGGGCCCTTGCGCGCGCCGTCGGGCGCGGTATCGTTGACCCAGTCCATCGCGCCCGCGAACCAGCCGGCGAACATGTAGCAAAGCTTGCCGGTCTTGCCCGGTTGCGCGAGCACGAACGACGAGTGCCGCAATTCGATCCGCGCATGCGAGCTGGCCGGATCGGCTTCGATGATCCTGAAGATGCCCCAGCCGCGCTGCGACAGACGGTTCAGGTAGTGCTCGAATACCGCCATGCCGGCAAGACCATGTTGCTTCGCTTCCTTCTCGCACCAGAAATAGGCGGACTTGTGACCGGCCTGGTAGAGAATCCCGGCGTACGTGTCGCGGCCGAGTGCTTCCTCGACGGCGACGTGGTTGTTGGTGAAGAAGTGGCGCGGCACGTACAGCATCGGCAGCGCGTCGGTGGTCCAGACGCCGGTGTGCGGATCGACGTCGATAGGCAGTTGGGGTTGCATGTGGAGACTCCGTTTCGTATCCGCTATGAAAACAAGGGCTAAAGCTCACACCTTCCAGACTTCGCCGAACACCCGTACCCAGTTTTCGCCCATGATCTTGCGGATGCGCGTCTCGCTCCAGGCGGCGCGTTTCATCGCGGCGGTCAGGTTCGGAAACTCGCCGATCGTGCGAATGCCTTCGGGATTCACGACCTTGCCGAAGTTCGTCAACTGGCGATAACGGCCCTTGTCGTGCGTGATCCAGTCGAAAAACTCGGTGCTGTAGCCCTGCGTGAAATCCGTGCCGATCCCCACCTGGTCCTCGCCGATCAGGTTCACCACGTACTCGATCGCCTCGATATAGTCCTCGACGGTCGCGTCCGGTCCGCGCTTCAGGAACGGCGCGAACATCGTCACGCCGACGAAGCCGCCCGCGTCCGCGATCTCCTTCAACTGCTCGTCGGTCTTGTTGCGCGGATGCTCCTTGAGCCCGGACGGGCAGCAATGCGAATAGCAGACCGGCTTCTTCGACGCCGCGATCGCCTCCGACGACGTCTTGCCGCCCACATGCGACAGATCGACCATGATGCCGACGCGGTTCATCTCCTGAATCACTTCGCGCCCGTAGCCGGACAGACCGCCGTCGCGTTCGTAGCAGCCGGTGCCGACCAGGTTCTGCGTGTTGTAGCAAAGCTGCACCACGTTGACGCCGAGATCCTTGAACGCTTCGATATAGCCGAGGTTGTCCTCGAACGCATGCGCGTTCTGGAAGCCGAAGATGATGCCGGTCTTGTTCTCTTGCTTGGCGCGAAAGATGTCGTCGGTGGTGCGCACCAGCGTGAGGATCTCGCTGTATTCGCGGATTTGCTGCTTCATTTCGGCGATGTTGTCGACGGTCTTCTGAAAACTTTCCCAGACCGACACCGTGCAGTTCACCGCGGTCACGCCGCCCTTGCGCATGTCCTCGAACACCGAGCGCTCGAACTTCGAAATGTTCAGCCCGTCGATGATGATGCTGTTCTCGTGCAGTTGACTCATCGTTTGCTCCACGCGTACTCAGTAAATGGGAAAGCGCTCGCACAGCGCGTAAATCTCGCGGCGCACGCGTTGTTCGGTTGCGGCATCGCCTTCGGGCGACACGCGCAGCGCATCGAGCACCTCGACGATCAGACGCCCGACCTCGCGAAACTCGCTGACGCCGAAGCCACGTGTCGTGGCCGCCGGTGTGCCGAGGCGGATGCCGGAGGTGATGGTCGGCTTCTCCGTATCGAACGGAATGCCGTTCTTGTTGCAGGTGATGCCCGCGCGCTCCAGCGCCTGTTCGACCTGATTGCCCTTGAGCCCCTTCGGCCGCAGATCGACCAGCAGCAGATGGTTGTCGGTGCCGCCTGTCACCAGATCGACGCCGCCCGATTTGAGCACCTCGCCCAATGCCCGCGCGTTCGCGAGCACGCTGTCGATATAGGTTTTGAAGCCCGGCTGCAGCGCCTCGCCGAATGCGACCGCCTTGCCGGCGATCACGTGCATCAGCGGGCCGCCCTGCAAGCCGGGGAACACGGCAGAGTTGATCTTCTTTGCGATCTCCTCGTCGTTGGTCAGCACGAATCCGCCGCGCGGACCGCGCAAGGTCTTGTGGGTGGTCGACGTGACCACGTGCGCATGCGGGACCGGATTGTCATGGCGGCCGGCCGCGATCACGCCGGCGATATGCGCCATGTCCACCATCAGCTTCGCACCGGCGCCATCGGCGATGGCGCGCAGCCGCGCGAAGTCGAGCGCGCGCGGATAGGCGGAGAAGCCGGCGATCAGCAGCGTCGGCTTGTGCTGTTGCGCCAGTTCCTCGATCTGCTCGTAGTCGATCAGCATCGTGTCGCGCCGCACGCCGTACTGCACCGCGTTGAACCACTTGCCCGACATCGCGGGTTTCGCGCCGTGCGTCAGATGCCCGCCCGCGTCGAGCGACATGCCGAGCACCGTATCGCCCGGCCTGGTGAGCGCGAGCATCACCGCGCCGTTCGCCTGCGCGCCGGAATGCGGCTGCACGTTGGCGAACTTCGCGTCGAACAGCTGCTTGATACGATCGAGCGCGAGCGTCTCGATCGCGTCGACGTATTCGCAACCGCCGTAGTAACGCTTGCCCGGATACCCTTCCGCGTACTTGTTGGTCAGCACCGAGCCCTGCGCGTCGAGCACCGCGCGCGACACGATGTTTTCCGACGCGATCAGCTCGACTTGCGACTGCTGACGCTCGAGCTCTTTCAGAATGGCGCCGCGCACCGCCGGATCGCGCGGCGCTAGCGAGTCTTCGAAGAAGGGATTCGGGTTCGACATGGAAGGTCCGTGAGAACGTTGACGGGGAGGCTGCTGCGGGTTGCCGGCGGGATCGCGCTACCGCTTTGCCTTGGGTCTATTCTTGACGGTCACCCGGCGCGTCTATTTACGAATTCAGACGCGTTCTTTGCCTTTTCCGCCATGCGCAACCTTTTTCGACAAGTCGGCGCGATCCGCGCGCTCAGCGCTGCACTACAACGCAGTATTCCTGCGCCGATCGGGTGCGCTGCAAGGGCGTCGCCGCGCTGTTCCGGTGCCGCGCCGATGGTTTCATCAGTCGATTGCTTAGCTATTCCAGGCTTTGTGCGCAGTATCCAGGGGTTTAGCCTGATGGCACGGTAGTTGCCCTGATACTCAGAATTCAGATAGTCGCCCTCCCCACGACGACGCGGCATTTACATCAGGAATCACCGTTCCCATGTCCACCGATCGCACGGCATCGTTGTCGCATTTCGCATTCATGCCGGTACCCAACTTCACGATGATCGCCTTCTCGAACGCGATCGAAGTGCTACGCATGGCGAACTATCTGACAGGCCAGACGCTTTACCGCTGGTCGATCGTGAGTCCCGCCGGCGGGCCGGTCATGGCGAGCAACGGGTTATCCGTCGATACGGGTCCGGTCGAATGCGTCGGGCAACCCGACATCGTGTTCGTGGTCGGCGGCATCGACGTGCAGCGCTCCACCACCGCCGAGCATCTGTCCGCGCTGCGCCGTTTCGCGCGCATGGGCTGCGTGCTGGGCAGTCTTTGCACGGGCACCTATGCGCTCGCGCGCGCCGGCCTGCTGGCCGGTTATGCGTGCGCGATTCATTGGGAAAACATGTCGGCGCTGAAGGAAGAGTTTCCCGATACGCGCTTTCTGAAAGAACTGTTCGTGATCGATCGCGATCGCGTGACCTGTACCGGCGGCGTCGCGCCGCTCGACATGATGCTGAACCTGATCGCGCCGCGTGTTGGCACCGCTCGGGTCACGCAGATCGCCGAGCAGTTCATCGTCGAACACGTGCGCGACACCAGTGCGCAGCAGAAGATGCCGCTCGTCGCGCGGCTCGGCTCGGCCAACAAATCGCTGTTCGAAGTGATCTCGCTGATGGAGAACAACATCGAGGAGCCGCTGTCGCGCGAAGAACTGGCGCGGCTCGCCGGCATGTCGCAACGGCAGTTGCAACGGCTGTTCCGCGAGCATCTGGGCATGACGCCGACGCACTACTATCTAACACTGCGCCTGCGGCGCGCGCGCGAGCTGCTGTTGCAGACCGACATGTCGATCATGCACATCACGATGGCCTGCGGCTTCCAGTCGGCCTGCCACTTCTCGAAGAGCTATCGCGATGCGTTCGGCACCGCGCCGACGCGCGAGCGTCGCAAGCAGGTGCCTTCGCTATCCGGTGCGCCAGTGATGGCGGCTTGATCAATGAACAGAAGCGCCGCGTGCCCGGCAGGCCACGCAGCGCTTTAGCGGCCAACCAGACTCAAGCCGCCTTCAACGACCCATGCGGGTCGATCACAAATTTCTTCGGCGCGCCGCCGTCGAATTGCCGGTAGCCCTCGGGCGCATCGTCGAGCGACACCAGATCTCCGACCTGCAGCGTCTCGACGTCGCGCCCTACCTCGATCACTTCGCCGGTAATCTCGTGCCCGAGTACCAGGCCGACCTCGGCGGTCGTGCGGCCACGCACCATATGCTGATCGGAGCCGCAGATATTCGTGCTGGTTCGTGAGCGGTACGCCGCACACGCTGCGCGGCGCACCGTTTCACCAGCGTTGCGGCCTACAACTTTTTCTTTACCCCCGCGCAACATATCCTCGTTTGCCAGCGGTTCGCAAAAGCCCGATAGTGCTGCCTCAGCCGAATCGCCGATCCACCGATTCACACTCCCCCGACCGAGGACCCGTTTGCTATGAAGACCCGAGCGCTCAAACTGATAACAACCGCCACGTTCGCGCTGTTCACGCTCTGCGCGATCTCACCCGTCGGCCACGCGGCCGAGCCCACCGCCGCGCAACTCCAACCGACCATCGACGCCGCGATCAGGCCGCTGATGGCGAAGTACCATATCGCCGGCATGGCGGTCGGCGTGATCGACGACGGCAAGCCCTACGTCTACAACTATGGCGTCGCATCGACGCAAACCGGCAAGCCGGTCACACGCGATACGCTGTTCGAACTCGGCTCGGTCAGCAAGACCTTCACGGCGACGCTCGCGTCGTATGCGCAGCTCGACGGCAAGCTGTCGTTGTCGGACGGCACGGAGCGCTATCTGCCGACGCTGCGCGGCCGCCCGTTCGGCAAGGTCAGCCTGCTGAACCTCGGCACGCACACGCCTGGCGGTCTGCCGCTACAGGTGCCGGACGACATCCATAACGACGCGCAATTGCTGCGGTACTTCCACGACTGGGAGCCCGCTCATGCGCCCGGCACGTTCCGCACCTACTCGAATCCCGGCATCGGCACGCTCGGCCTGATCACCGCGAAGACCATGGGACAGGATTTCACCGTGCTGATGCAGCAACGCGTGTTTCCGGCGCTCGGCATGAAGAGCACCTATATCGACGTGCCCGCGGCGAAAATGCCGGACTACGCGCAGGGCTATGCGAAAGACGGTGCGCCGGTCCGTCTGACGGGCGGCGTGATTTCCGCCGAAGCCTATGGCGTCAAGTCGACCGCCGCCGACATGCTGCGTTTCGTGCAGGCAAACATGAATCTGATTCCGCTCGACAGCCAGCTCCAGCGTGCGATCACGGATACCCATACCGGCTACTTCCAGGCTGGGGTGCTGACTCAGGATCTGATCTGGGAGCAGTACCCGTATCCGGTCGCGTTGCCGACCTTGCTGACCGGCAATTCGCCGGAGATGGTCCTCAACGGCACGCCGTCGACCGCAATCAAACCGCCGCTGCCGCCGCAGCAGAACGTCTGGATCAACAAGACCGGATCGACGAACGGCTTCGGTGCGTATGTCGCGTTCGTGCCGCAAAAACGCATCGGTATCGTGCTGCTCGCCAATCGCAATTTCCCGAACGAAGCGCGCGTGAGCGCCGCGCATCAGATCCTCACGGCGCTGGATGGCGGCAAGCCCTGATACGGCGTGGACTTACGGGCGCAGCCGCGCACGCGCTGCGCCGGCGATCCGCGCGAGCGCATCCGCGCTCAGACGGGCCGCGATTTTCTCGACGTACGCATGATGCCGCGCTTCGAGCGGCGCACCGAGTTCCCGCGCGAGCAGATAGCGGATCAGCGCAATGCGCCGATGACGCAGCGCGATACTTTGATCGAGCAGCGCGAGCGCGGCGCCGGCATCGCGCTCATCGCACGCGCGTGCCGTGAGAAGCGAGGTGGCCGCGCGTGCCGACGTCATGGCGAAATCAGCAAAGCGAACCGCGCGTCGCTCAGCACATCAACGGCTCGGCGGCGTCGAGCATGATCCTGACGAAGTAATCCGCGAAGCTGCGACGCACGACGATGTCGAAACTGTCGGTGCCCGTGGGCAGCAACGTGATCGACGCCTTGAAGTAATGGCTCTGCGCGCACTGCCCCAGGCCGAAAAGTTTGGGATGCAGATCGAGCGGACAGCCGCGCGCGAGCACGTCGCGCGTGCGCGTGCCGCTGATTTCGAGCACCGTATAGCCGCTGCCCACATCGACCGCCGATGCGAACACGCCCGCGAACGCCGCGCCGAGCTTCGCCTGCAACGGCGCCGTGCGCGTCGCATCGTGCGCGGTCTCCGAACGCACGAGCCATTCGTCCGGGCCGAGCCAGACCATGTCGTAGCCGTTGCCGCGCGCGACGGTGTTCGGCTTCTCCGGCGGCTTGCAGCCGATCACCTGTTCCACCGCGCGGATGAACGACGCGTCGCGCGTATCGCCGCGCACGTTCACGAGTTCGAGAAATGGCCGCTCGCCGAGCCGGAACGCGGCAGTCGCGTTGGCCTGATGCTGTTTCAGCAGCCCATCCACACCGACCAGCGGCGACTCCTGCCACGCGCCGCTTTGCCGCCCGAGCGTGCGGTCCACGATGGACACCGTCCCGCCTGTTTCATTCCACATGTTGACGTGCTCCTTCGCTGTCGTAGAACACCGGACTCGCGATCTTCGCCGCGATCTGTTTGCCGCTTGCGAGCGGAATCGTGACGGTCGTGCCGATCTTGTCGAGACCGCCCTTGACGACCGCCATCGCGATCGAGCGTTGCAGAATCGGGCTGTAATAGCTCGACGTGACGTGCCCGAGCATCGGCGCGGTGTCGCCCTGGAACGGACCGGCGACGATCTGCGAGCCCTCGGGTATCACGAACGACGCATCCTCCGCGAGCAGCCCGACCAGTTGCTTGCGTCCCGCCTTCGCGGTGTCCGGACGGGCGAGCGAGCGCTTGCCGAGAAAGTCCTTCGAGTTCGCGACGAGCCCGCCCATGCCGAGGTCGTGCGGCGTCATCGAGCCGTCCGTATCCTGGCCGACGATGATGTAGCCCTTCTCCGCGCGCAGCACGTGCATCGTCTCGGTGCCGTACGGCGTGATGTTGAACTCCGCGCCCGCGGCCATCAACGCCTCCCACACCGCGCGTCCGACGTTGGCCGGCACGTTCACCTCATACGCGAGTTCGCCCGAGAAGCTGATGCGCATCACGCGCGCCGCCGCGCCCGCGACGGTGCCTTCACGATACGTCATGAACGGAAACGCCGCGTTCGCGAAGTCGATGTCGTCGCAGACCTTTTGCAGCGCCTTGCGGCTCATCGGGCCGACTACCGCAAAAGTAGCCCAGTGATCGGTGACCGACGCGAGCCGCACGCGCAGGTCGGTCCATTCGGTTTGCAGCCAGCGTTCGAGCCACGTGAGCACACGCGCCGCGCCGCCGGTGGTGGTCGTCATCATGTAGTGCTGCTCGGCGAGGCGCACGGTCACGCCGTCGTCGAAGATCATGCCGTTTTCGTCGAGCATCAGGCCGTAGCGGCACTTGCCGACTTCGAGCCTGGTCCACGGATTCGTGTACACCCAGTTCAGCAGCTTCGCGGAATCGGGGCCCTGAATGTCGATCTTGCCCAGCGTCGACGCATCGAGAATGCCGACGCTCGTGCGCACCGCGAGCGCTTCGCGCGCAACCGCCGCGTGCAGATCCTCGCCCGCCTTCGGGTAGTACCACGGACGCTTCCAGTTGCCGACGTCCTCGAACGCCGCGCCGTGTTCCACGTGCCATTCGTGCACCGCCGTCTTGCGCACCGGATCGAGCAATTCGCCCAATTCCCGGCCGGCGAAAGTGCCGAACGTGACCGGCGTGTAGTTCGGCCGGAACGTCGTCGTGCCGGTCTCGGGAATGGTCTTACCGAGCGCCTGGGCGAGAATCGCCATGCCGTTGATGTTGCCGAGCTTGCCCTGGTCGGTGCCGAAGCCCATCGCGGTGTAGCGCTTCACGTGTTCGACGGATTCGAAGCCTTCGCGCGCCGCGAGGAAGATATCGGCCGCCGCGACGTCGTTCTGGAAATCGACGAACTGCTTGGGCCCGCGCGTGGCCAACTCGCGTCCGCCGACGAGCCACAGCGGTTCCAGCTTCGTTTCGCTCAGTTCGGCGACCTGCACCGGCTTTGGCCGCGCGACGATGTGCCCGGCCGCGCGCGCCGCTTCGACGCCGGCGTCGAGCGCGAAGCGGATGCCCTGGCCGAGCGTGAAGGCGCCCGCGCAGGCGCCGACGCTGGTCTCAGGCTGGACCGCCTTGCCCGGCACGAAGCAGGCCTTGTCGTCATGCCAATGGGCCTTGCCGCCCGACTGCGCGAACAGATGCAGCACCGGGCTCCAGCCACCCGACATCGCGAGCAGATCGCACGGCAGTTGGCCCTGCTGAGCGGTGATCTGCCCTTTCGCATACGAGGCGAGCGACACCGACGCGACGCGCAGCTTGCCATGCGCCGCCGTGACGACCGCGCCGTTCAGCACCTTGATGCCATGGCGGCGCGCGAGCGCCGGCAGCGTGCCCTTCGATTCGCCCGCGCGCGGATCGATGACGCTCACCTGCGCGCCGGCCGCTTTCAGGTCGAGCGCGCATTGATAGCCGTCGTCGTTGTTCGTGAACACGATCGCATTGCGACCCGGCAGTACCGCATACCGATGCAGATAGCTCGACACCGCCGACGCGAGCATCACGCCAGGCAGATCGTTGTTGCCGAACACGATCGGCCGTTCATGCGCGCCGGTCGCGAGAATCACGCGTTTCGCGCGGATCTTCCACAGCAGTTCGCGCGTGCCCTTGCGCTGCGACACGGGCAGATGATCGGTCAGGCGCTGCGTGACCGTGACGAGATTGTGGTCCTGATAGCCGAACGCGGTGCTGCGGCTCAGGATCTTCACATCGGGCAACTGCCGCAATTCGTCCTCGATTTTCCGCACCCACTGCAGCGCGGGCTTGCCGTCGATCTCCGCGCCGCAGGACAGCAGCGAGCCGCCCAGCTCGGGCTGATCGTCGACGAGCGTCACGCGCGCGCCGGACAAGGCCGCCGCGTGCGCGGCCGCGAGCCCGGCCGGGCCGCCGCCGACCACCAGCACGTCGCAATGCGCGAAGCACTTGTCGTAGCGGTCCGCGTCGCGCTGTCGCGGCGCGGTGCCGAGGCCGGCCGCGTCGCGAATCGCTTCCTCGTACTTCGGCCAGAGTTTGCGCGGCCACATGAAGGTCTTGTAGTAGAAGCCCGCCGGAATGAAGCGCGCGATCTTCTGGTTGATCGCCATGCGGTCCTTCTCGATGCTCGGTTTCGCGTTCACGCTGCTCGCGACGAGCCCCTGGTACAACTCGACCTCGGTGGCGCGCGCGTTCGGCACCGTGTAGGCGCCGGTCTCCAGTTGCACGACCGCGTTCGGCTCCTCGACGCCCGCGGTCACGATGCCGCGCGGCCGATGATATTTCCAGCTGCGCGCGACGAAATGCATGCCGTTCGCGAGCAAGGCGGACGCGAGCGTATCGCCTTGATAACCCTGATACTCGACGCCGTTGAACGTGAAGCTCAGCGCGATCGCGCGATTGATGCGCCCGCCGGTCGGGAGTCGGTCTTTCTGGCTCATGATGCTTTGCCCTCTTGTGCCTTTACCTGTGCGTTTGCTGCCTGTGTATCGGTACTGTCCAGCGCCAGCAACGGACGCTCGAACGTCTGATAACCCTGGAACGCATAGCTGACGGTGTCGCGCTGCGCCTTGAACCAGCGGCGGCAGCCCTGCGTGTGGAACCATTGCTCGCGATGCACGCCGCGCGGGTTCTTGCGCATGAAAAGGTAGTCGCCCCATTCCTTGTCGGTGAGCTTGTCCGTGTAGAGCGGGCGGGCAATGTCCGCTTCGCCGCCGCACGAGAATTCGGTTTCGGCGCGGGGACCGCACCAGGGGCATTCGATCAGCAGCATCTGTGTCTCCTTGTCGACTAGTGGGCCACGGCGGCAGCGCCATGCTCATCGATCAGATGACCGGTATAGAACCGGTCCAGCGAAAACGGCGCGTTCAACGGATGGGGTTCGTCCTTCGCGATCGTGTGCGCATAGACCCATCCCGAGCCGGGCGTCGCCTTGAAGCCGCCCGTCCCCCAGCCGCAGTTGAAATACAGTCCCTTCACATCGGTCTTGCTGATGATCGGGCACGCGTCCGGCGACACGTCGACGATGCCGCCCCACTGCCGGTTCATCCGTACGCGCGAAAACACCGGGAACATCTCGACGATCGCCTCGAGCGTGCCCTCGATGATCTGGAAGCTGCCGCGCTGCCCAAAGCCCGTGTACTGATCGACGCCCGCGCCGATCACGAGATCGCCCTTGTCGGACTGGCTGATATACGCGTGGACCGCATTCGACATCACGACCGTGTTGACGACCGGCTTGATCGGCTCCGACACCAGCGCCTGCAACGGATGGCTTTCGAGCGGCAGCCGCACGCCGGCCATGTCGGCGAGCGTCGACGTGTTGCCGGCCGCGACCACCGCGACCTTCTTCGCCTTGATGAAACCCTTCGTCGTGTCGACGCCCGTCACCTGGCTGCCGTCGCGGCGAATGCCGACGACCTGGCAGTTCTGCACGATATCGACGCCGGCCTGATCGGCGCCGCGCGCGAAGCCCCACGCCACCGCATCGTGCCGGGCCACGCCGCCGCGCCGCTGGATTGATGCGCCGAGCACCGGATAGCGGCTGTTCAGATTGATGGTCGGCTCGAGTTCCTTGATCTGCGCGGGCGTGAGAAATTCGGCGTCGACGCCGTTCAGGCGGTTCGCGTTGACGCGGCGTTCGGTGTCGCGCACGTCCTGCAGCGTATGCGCGAGATTCATCACGCCGCGCTGGCTGAACATCACGTTGTAGTTCAGGTCCTGCGCGAGCCCTTCCCACAGCTTCATCGCCTTCTCGTAGAGCGCGGCGGATTCGTCCCACAGGTAGTTCGACCGCACGATCGTCGTATTGCGCGCGGTGTTGCCGCCGCCGATCCAGCCCTTCTCGAGCACCGCGACATTGCGCACGCCATGCTCCTTCGCGAGGTAGTACGCGGTCGCGAGACCGTGCCCGCCGCCGCCCACGATCACGACGTCGTATTCACGTTTAGGCTCGGGGCTGCGCCATTGCCGCTCCCAATTCTCGTGATACGACATCCCGTTGCGTAGCAGGCTGAATATCGAATAGCGGCTCATCGTCGTTCCTTTGCGGTTTTGCAGATGCGGTGTAGCGGTTCAACACTCGATGACGTTCACGGCCAGTCCGCCGCGCGACGTCTCCTTGTATTTCGTCTTCATGTCGGCGCCGGTTTCGCGCATGGTGCGGATCACACTGTCGAGCGACACCACGTGCTTGCCGTCGCCCTTCATCGCGAGGCGGGCCGCGTTGATCGCCTTGATCGCGCCCATCGCGTTGCGCTCGATGCACGGAATCTGCACCAGCCCGCCGACCGGATCGCAGGTCATGCCGAGGTTGTGTTCCATGCCGATTTCGGCGGCGTTCTCGACCTGGGTGGGCGTGCCGCCCATCACGGCCGCGAGCGCGGCGGCGGCCATCGAGCAGGCCACGCCCACTTCGCCCTGGCAGCCCACCTCGGCGCCGGAGATCGACGCCGTTTCCTTGTAGATGATGCCGATCGCCGCGGCGGTCAGCAGGAAGTCGACGATGCCGGCGTCGTTCGCCGCATGCATGAATTTCACGTAGTAGTGCAGCACTGCCGGGATCACGCCGGCCGCGCCGTTGGTCGGCGCGGTGACGACCCGGCCGCCCGCGGCGTTTTCCTCGTTGACCGCCATCGCGTACAGGTTGACCCAATCGAGCATCGACAGCGGGTCACGCAGCGATTCCTCCGAGCGTGCGCGCAAGCGCTCGCACAGCTCGGCCGCGCGGCGCTTCACGTGCAGCGGGCCGGGCAGTTCGCCGCGGACCTTGCAACCGCGCTCGACACACGCGGCCATCGTGCGCCAGATCGCCAGCAGGCCCTCGCGCACTTCGGGCTCGGGCCGGGTCGCGCATTCGTTGCGCAACGTCACTTCGGCGATGGACAGGCCGCTTTCGCGGCACACGCGCATCAGATCGTCGCCGGTGCGAAACGGATACGGCACCTCCGCGTTGGCGCGCCGGCCGTTCACGCGGTCGCCGTCGCGATTGACGACGAAGCCGCCGCCGATCGAGAAGTACTCTTTTTCGACGAGCAGTTGACCGTTCTCGTCGAAGGCCTGGAAGCGCATGCCGTTCGGATGCACGACGCCCGAGCCCCGCGCGCCCGGCATCAGCTTGCGCAAGAAGCCGACATGTTCGCGCTCGTCGAACGCGATCGGATGCTTGCCGAGCAGCACGAGCTGTCGGGTCTCGCGGATCGCGCGCAGCCGCGGCTCGATCAGCTCAGGATCGAGCCGGTCGGGCAGATTGCCTTCGAGGCCGAGCAGCACCGCCTTGTCGGTGCCGTGGCCCTTGCCGGTCGCGCCGAGCGAGCCGAACAGCTCGGCTCTGACGCGCCGCACGAAGCCGAGCAGATTCGCGTCCTCGATGTGCGATGCGAAGCGGCATGCAGCGATCATCGGCCCGACCGTGTGCGAGCTGGATGGACCGATGCCGATCTTGAACAGATCGAAGACGCTGACGTTCATGGCGTGCCTTGTGCGTTGTGTCTTGCGTGTTGCGATGGCCGGAAGCGCTTCGACTCGACTCATGCGCCCGGATGGAATGTGCGTCTATTGCACCGCACGCCGGGCCGGATCGATAGAATAAAAACGGCATCGCAATGGGATGGCGTCGTCAAGTGAGCCGCCACGCGGGTCTCCCGGCGCATTTGCGATGACTTGGGACGCATTTGCGACAGGCGGCCCGATTGCGGCCGGCAATGCTGAAGGTCCGTGGTGCTATCCTCGGCTTCACCGTTTCGGTCAACGTCCGTTCCTCTTTCGCCGTTCTTTTCACCGACCCGCCGCGCGCATGAATTCCGCTGAAACGCTTGCCCCTCCCTCACTCGACACAGCCACGAAGCAGCGCATCCGCTTCGGCATCATCCTGCTGCCGAACTTCACGCTGACCGCATTCTCGGGTTTCGTCGACCTGCTGCGCCTGTCCGCCGACGAAGGCGACTTCAGCAAGCCGGTGCGCTGTTCGTGGAGCGTGATCGGGGAAACCCTGGCCCCGGTGCGCGCGAGTTGCGGCATCCAGATCACGCCGTGGGAAACCTTCGAGACCGCCGGGAAGTTCGACTACGTGGTGGTGGTCGGCGGACTGCTGCACTCGGGGCCGGCCGCGAGCGAGGCGACGCTCGCGTTCATCCGCTGCGCCGCAGCCCGCGACACGACGCTGGTCGGCATGTGCACCGGCGTGTTCTCGCTGATGCGCGCGGGCGTGCTCGACGGCCATCGGATCTGCGTGAGCTGGTTTCACTACTGGGATTTCATCGAGCGCTTTCCGTCGGTCGACGAACAGATGCTGGTCGCCGACCGGCTGTTCGTGATCGACCGGCGGCGCATCACCTGTTCCGGCGGCCGCGCGTCGATCGACGTCGCCGCCGCGATCCTGCTGCGTCATTTCGAAACGGCGACGGTGCAGAAGGCGCTGCGCATCCTGCTCGTCGACGACCTGCAGAAAGGCAACGCGCCGCAGCCTCATCCCCCCGGTCTCGCGCCGGCCTCGCATCCGAAGGTCAAGCGCGCGATCCTGCTGATGGAGCAGCACGTGGGCCGCGCGCTGCCGCTCGACGAACTGGCGGGCAAGCTCGATCTGTCGCCGCGTCAGCTCGAACGGCTGTTCAAGGCGCAGACCGGCAAGGCGCCGCAGGCCTACGCGAAGCTGGTGCGCCTGCGCACCGCCGCGTGGTTGTTGACGAGCTCAGACAAAACCGTCGCCGATATCGCGTCGAGCTGCGGCTTTTCGGACGCCTCGCACCTGGGACGGGAATTTCGCAAACAGTTCGGCGTGCCGCCGATGATGTATCGCGAGCAGCGCGGCACGGCGCGGCAAGCCGACGACGGCTCGTGCTACGACGAAACGTTTCCGGGCCGCGCGCAGGCGATCTGAATCCGCGCGGCATGCGAGGCCGCGGCACCCGCTACTCCGGCATGCGCCGCTCGACGCTCGGCGCATGTCCGAACTGCGCGCGATAGGCCTTGCTGAAATGACACGGAGAATGAAAACCGCACACCATGGTCACGCGCGCGATCGACGCGTCGGTATTGCGCAGCAGATCGCGCGCGCGGCGCAGCCGCAAGCTCAGGTAGTAATGCGTCGGCGACACGTTCAGGAATAGCTTGAACATCCGTTGCAAATGACGCTGCGACAGGTTGACGAGCCGGGCGAGTTCGTCGAGCGATAGCGGCTCCTCGATGTTCGCTTCCATCAGCCGCACCACTTCGATCAGTTCGGTGCGCGACAGGCCAACCCGCGCGTCGACCGGAATGTGCTGGTAATCGGTCGAGCCGCGAATCCGCTCGACGATGAATTGCTCGGACACCTGCGCGGCCACCGCGGCCCCCAGCCGCATGCCCACCAGATGCAGCATCAGATCGAGCGGCGCGGTTCCGCCGGTGCAGGTCAGCCGGTCGCGGTCGATCACGAACAGTTCGTCGTCGAAATGCACGTGCGGATAGCGCTGGTGCAACGGCGACATGTCCTCCCAATGCACGGTCGCGCGATAGCCGTCGAGCAGCCCGGCCGCGAGCAGCGCATACGGACCCGTGCAGATGCCGCCGAGCGGCACGCGGTGCGCGGCCGCCTCGCGCAGCAGCGCGATCACCGCGTCGTTCACATACTCGCGCACATGCCAGCCCGCGCACACGAAAAGCAGGTCCGGCATGCCGGCCTCGGCGAGCGTGGTGGTCGGTTTCACCGTGATGCCGTTGCTCGCGCGCGCCGGTTCGCCGTCCGGCGTGATCACGGACCACCGGTAGTGCTGCGCGCGGCCCACGTAGTTCGCCATGCGCAGCACCTCGACCGCGCTCGTGAACGCGATCATCGAGAAGTTCGGCAGCGTCAGGAAGCCGACGTGCGCGACGGCGCACAGCCGCGCATCGGCTTCGGCGGAGGCGATTGCGTCGCGCTTCATGGACGTATCGAATCAGGCCATCAACCGTGTTGCGCCGCCGGCTCGCGGCGCACTTTCATCGCATTGCGCAAACCGGCGAGCAAGGGGGCGCGTACCTTGCCCGGCGCCCGGCCGAAGCTCTCGGTGATGCGGTCCAGAATGATCGCCAGCATCACGACCGACATGCCGCTTTCGAAGCCGAGTCCGATATCGAGCCGCTGGATGCTCGCGAGCACGTCGTTACCGAGGCCGCCCGCACCGACCATCGACGCGATGATCACCATCGACAGCGCCATCATGATGGTCTGGTTCACGCCGGTCATGATCGACGGCAGCGCGTTCGGAAACTGCACCTTGTACAGCAGTTGCCACGGCGTGCAGCCGAACGCCTGTCCCGCTTCGACGATTTCGCGATTCACGTGCTTGATGCCGAGCGCGGTCAGACGCACCGCGGGCGGCATCGCGAAGATCACCGTCGACAGGATGCCCGGCACGCGGCCGAGACCGAACAGCATCGCGGCCGGAATCAGGTAGACGAACGCGGGCATCGTCTGCATCAGATCGAGCACCGGGCGCACGATCATTTCGACGGCGCGGCTCTTCGCCATCCAGATGCCGAGCGGCACGCCGAGCACGAGACTGATCACCGTCGATGACAGCGTGAGGCCGAGCGTGATCACCATCTGATCCCAGAAGCCGGTGCCGTAGATCAGCAGCAGCGCCGCCAGCGTGAACAGCGCGAAGCGCCAGCCGACGCGCCACAAGCCGATGCCGACGAAAAACGCCATCAGCGCCCACATCGGCACGGCCTGCAAACCGTGCTCGACCGCCGCGGCGAAACTCTCGATGACCTTGCCGATCGTGTCGAAGGTCTGCGCGTCGTGATCGAGCAGGTAGTGAACGCCGCGATCGACCCAGGCGCCAAGTGGAATGACTTCAGACATGGGAACCTCGATGGCGCGTGAGAACGTTCAGCACGTTCGTCTTGTTGACCGAACCGCAGTAGGAGCCGTCCGCTTCGACGACCGGCAGCGGCGCGCGGCTCGCCACCACGCGCGCGACCACGTCGTCGAGCGGCGTGCTGCGGCGGATGCATTCGATCTGGTTGAGCTGCGGCGACGCGCTGCCCGTCGCATCGCGGCACACGAAGCCGCGAATCCGGCGCTCGCTATCGAGCACGAACGCGTAGTCGGCGCTGCCGTTGAGCGTCGCGGCGACGCTCGACGCGTCGATCTGCGGCGCGTGCATCAGCGGCACGTCGTCGGTCTGCATCAGATCGCCGGCCGTCAGATAGCGGCTCGTGTCGATGCCTTCGAAGAACGCTCTCACGTAGTCGTCGGCCGGGTTCTTGATGATTTCCCGCGGCGTGCCGATCTGCACCACGCGGCCGCCTTCCATGATCGCGATGCGCGTGCCGATGCGCATCGCCTCCTCGAGATCGTGCGACACGAACAGGATCGTGCGCTGCTGCTCGCGTTGCAGATCGAGCAGCACGTTCTGCATCTCCTTGCGCTTGAGCGGATCGAGCGCGGAGAACGCCTCGTCCATGATCATCAGCGACGGGTTGACCGCGAGCGCGCGCGCGAGCCCGACGCGCTGCTGCATGCCGCCCGACAACTCGGCCGGCAGTTTCTGCGCGAACGGTGCAAGGCCGACCTGTTCGAGCACCGTCAGCGCCCGCCCCTCGCGCTCCTTGCGGCCGACGCCCGCGACTTCGAGGCCGAACGCCGCATTGGCCAGCACGTTGCGCTGCGGCATCAGCGCGAAGGACTGGAACACCATGCTCATGTCCTTGCGGCGCAACGCGGTCAGCTCGGCGCGCGGCACGCCCGCGACATCGCGGCCGTCGATCAGCACCTTGCCGGCGCTGGGCTCGACGAGCCGATTGATCAGGCGAATCAGCGTCGACTTGCCCGAGCCGGACAGGCCCATCAGCACGAAGATCTCGCCCTCGCGAACCTCGAACGACGCGTTGTGGACGCCGACGATCTGACCGGTGCGGGCAAACACCTCTTCTTTCGTGGCGCCGCTGGCCAGCATCGCGAGCGCCTGTTTCGGGTTGCTGCCGAACACCTTGCACAGCCCTTCGACCACGACCTTGGGGGAATTCATCGAGTGCTCTCCTCGCCTGCGGACGTCCGTCCGCGCTGTGCCTACATAGTTGCCAGAAAAAAGTGCGGCTAACCGACTAATTCCGACAACCACATGAGGAAATGCGACACCCGGCCATGCCGTGGACGCTCGGCGCGGCGAGCAAACCCTTGTGGGAGAAAGTTGTGGGAGAAAGGATTGACGCGGGTTGGCCCGCGCGCGGAGCGTGTCGCAACAGAGCAAGCGGCGCTCCCGGACGGCGGCGAGCGCGAGAGGCCTGAGAGGCGCCGGGTTCAGGAAATCGACACGCCCAGCAAGCGCCCGACGCCGAACGTGAACCCTGCCGCGATGAGCCCGATGACGATCTGGCGCAGCGCCGAAAACCCCGCGCTGCGGCCGTTGAACAACGACGTGAACACGCCGATCGACGCGAGCGCCAGCATGCTCAGCACGACGCACTGCACGATTGCGCTGACGCCGCGTGTCCACAGGAACGGCATCACCGGGAAAATCGCGCCGAGCGAGAACAAGCAGAACGACACACCCGCCGCCGACCACGGATTGCCGCCCAGTTCCGCCGGATCGAGACCGAGCTCCTCGCGCGTGAGGGTGTCGAGCGCCTTGTCCTTGTCGCGCATCATCTGCGAGGCCACGCGTTTCGCCTCGCTCGCGTCGAGCCCTTTCGCGCGGTAGATCAGCGCGAGCTCGTGCTCCTCCGCTTCGGGCTGTTCTTCGATCTCCTCGGCTTCCTTGGCGATCTGCGTGCTCGCGAGTTCGCGCGCATTGGTGACCGACAGCCATTCGCCGAGCGCCATCGAACAGGCACCGGCGATCAGCCCGGCGAGGCCGGTCAACAGGATCGCCTTGTTGCCGGTGCCCGCGCCGGCGACGCCCATGATCAGGCAGAAGTTGGACACGAGGCCATCGTTCGCGCCGAGAACCGCCGCGCGCAGATCGTTGCCCGACGCGGCGCCCTTGTGCCACGACTCGGCCGCGGCAATGCGCGCGCCGGACGACAGGTTGGCATTGCCGGTGCTCGCGAGCGTCTGCACGACGGCCGCGTGATGATGTTCGTCGGCCGACATGTGGCCCGCGTCGCGTTGGCCTTGATATTTGTTGCGGTCCGCGTATTCGGCTGCGGCGAGCGTCGGCAGCACGAAGTCCGCGCCGCACACGCGCACGAGCCCCTTCATCAGACGCGTCTTGACCGCATGGCCACGGCCCTTCGGTTCGATGCCATTGGCTCTGAGCTTGTCGGCCCACACTTGCGCGTGGCTGTGTTCGGATTGCGCGAGATCCTGATAGACCTGCTTGCGGGTCTCGTCTTTCTCGACCTGCGCGAGCGTCTCATAGAGGGCGGCGCTGTGCAGTTCGTCGGAGAGATTCGCCTTGTAGCGTTTCACTTCATGTTTCGTTGCCATGATCGCGCCTCGCAACTGCCCGGCGCCTCATCAACGATGAATGCCACGCCGGGCTTCCGGTGTCCGTTACTGGCTGGCAGGCGCACCAACGCCGGCCTTCTTCTGGGCTGCCTGCAGCTTGTCCGGATAGTTCGGATCGTTCTGCGCCGGCTGGTAGCCCGCGTCTTCGAGTTTCTTCAACTCGGCGTTCTTTTTCGCGCGGGCCTGTTTGCGCTCTGCCTTACGCTCGGCCTTGGTCGGCTTTGGGGTGGTCGTCGTCGCGCCTTCCTGGGCTGCGGCATCCGTCGAGCCCTGCGCGAGCGCGAGCGGAATCGTACCGGCCATCAGGGCGACGGCCGAAACGCCCAGCATGATTCGTTTAATGGCGAAGCTCTTCATCACTGATATCCCCTGAAAAAATTGGCAATAACGTACGAGTTGCGTCTGCGAATCGTGAACCACACGCCGGGTCGCGCAGCCTCCACACGAACCCGTCAACGGGAGCTTACAGCCAAATAGCGGGAGGTGGGTCGGGAGCGTGGACGACCCCTGCGGCCTCGCTTTCAGAATTCTCCGCGTTTTGTTGAGATTGACTCATGAACAATATTGACGCGGATCGATTTCATCATCTACTCGGACCGTCGCTTCGTTCACATCTTTCCGCCGATCGTGCTCTATCTATGAAACGCATCTCTACGCGTGTCGCATTGTTAGCGGGTCTCATTGCCGTGCTTTATCTCGGTCTGTTCGACCATACTCCGCAAGGAAGCGAGTGTCGCAAATCGGCACCTGCCCACGGCCTGTACAGGGCAGAGCTTTGCCTGTTGCGATGGATTCCGGGCCGCAGTGGAAGCCCTGAATATGTCGGCAGGCTATTCGATGCAAAAACTGGGAAGCTGCTTGCACAGCGCACGTTCAGCACGCCTGTCCCCGATCTTTTCTGGTCAACGGGTCTGCGATACTCGCTGAATCCGTATTCGCCGCCCCGTTATCTCGGTCCGTCCGTCGAATTTTCCCGCGGAGATGGCGGTGAAGGAGATTCGAGTATTTCGTTACCTCCGTCGTTCTGGGACAAACTGGCCGCCGCGCGCCCGCGCTTATAGTCGGCTGCGTCGTATGCCGGTGCCCGTGTCTCACCGTGCTGGAATCAAGCCGCACGCACTTCCTTCCGCGATTCAGTTTTTTGGCATGTCCGCGCCGTCAGGAGTATCTTTTAACCGCGCCGGAAGCGCCAACACCACCACTCCTCTACAAGACAGACGCTTCCCAGAGTCCAGACCAGCTCGACAAAGCGCGAAGTTTCTAACATGCAACGAAGCGACATCAACTTATCGAGGATGGTGAATCCGTGAAAACAGTCAATCTTTTGAAGGCGCTCGGTATGGCATTGTGCGTGGCAACCGCATCCAGCGCCTATGCCCAGGCAAGCGACGCGCAAGCGCCCGCCGCCACGGCAGCCGCGCCGGCCACGACCGCCCAGTCGACGCGTGCGGCGGATCGCAAGCTCGGCCGCGACGTGCGGCGCGCGCTCGGTAAAGCGCCGGGCTTCAATGTATCGAACGTGTTCGTGCGGGCGCGCGGCGGCGCGGTGACGTTGACCGGCTCGGTGCCTCAGGGCGACATGATCCAGCAGGCCGGCGATGTTGCGAAAGGCGTGCCGGGCGTGACCTCGGTGACCAACAGACTCACCCTGGGCCTGCCATCCCGCGGGAGTGGCGGGAGCTGAGCACAAGCTGGACGCAACTCAGCGCCGCACCAACCCCACCACGTATCTGCACACCTCGGTGCCCGCATTGAAGAACTCGCATTCGACCGGCGCACCGAGTTGCAAACAATCCCCCGCTTCGAGCCGGTGCGTGAGCGCGCCCTCGCGAAACGTCAGCACCCCTTGCGTGACCCAGATCTGCTGATGCTGAAACACGAACGCATCCGACGGATAAGGCACCCTCACCCCAGTCGGCAATTCGATTTCGAGCAGTTCCAGCACGCCGCCGGTCGGCGGTGAAATACGCCGCCGCGTATAGCCGGTTTCGGGGTCCTCCCACAGCGACTGGTCCGCATGACGCACGAGCCGCTCGCCGGTCTGCTCGGCGAGTGCGAGCAACGTGGACAGCGTCAGCCCGAACGCGCCCGACAGCCGCCCGAGCACCGTCGCGGTCGGACTCGCCTCGCCACGCTCGATCTTGCTGATCATCGCCTTCGATACACCCGAGCGCTCGGCCAGCTCGGCGAGCGACCAGTTGCGCGCCTCGCGCTCGGTCTTCACGCGCGCGGAGATCGCCTGGGTCAGATCGATGGCGGAAGTTTCGGACATGGCGGGGTCGTCGTTGCGCAAGTGGGGGGCACCTTATCCTCAAAGACCTTTCGACAACCGGCCTTGGTCAAGGCCTCTTGTTGCAACTCAAGGTTCTGATCCTGCGTCGAGACACGGGCATAGCCGATCATCGTGGCGTGACAGTACCCATTGACGAGTTCGTTGCCGCCGGCGGCCGAGATAGTTGCCTTCAGTTCCGTTAACTCCATCCGCTCGGTCATTGCTTTATTCCATCGTCCTTGCGGTCTTCATCTTCGGCATCCTGGCACGCGGCAGGCAGTTGTTTCAGTAGCTCTGGTAGCGCCGTTTGCACTGTGTCCCACACCACATCAAGGTTGATATCGAAGTAGCCGTGGGCGATGCGGTTGCGCATCCCGCGCATGCTGCGCCACGGCACTGTAGGGTGCGCCTGAGCGAAGTCGGCATAGCGGTCCATTACTTTCGTGGCGGCCTCGCCAATGATGATGAGGCTCATGACGACGGCCCGCTGGGTGCGCTTGTCCTCAAGGAAGTGATCCTTGGCCTGCCCCTTCACGAAGCTGCAAGCATCGGTTGCGGCTTGCTGCATGTGGTCGAGGTAGTCCGGCAAGCGGTTCTCGTTCATACCGGCTGCGCCTCCGCAAGCACCTTGGCCCGGAACTTCTGCGGCAGGTCGGCCGGGGTCAGCAGATCGACGTGGACGCCGAGTAGCGCTTCCAGTTCATCCTGCAACCCCCCCAGGTCGAACAGCGTCGCCCCTGGCAACGCATCGACCAGCAGATCGAGGTCGCTGCCGTCCCGGTCGGTGCCGTGCAGCACCGAGCCGAACACGCGCGGGTTCGCTGCGCGGAAGCGACTCGTCGCTTCGCGCACTACGCTACGCTTCATGTCGAGAATAACGGACGGTCGCATGGGCATCCTTTCTTATCGAAACTCATCGAGACGATAAGCGATTGAGTCGAGACTCGCAATGCCTTCACCTCCCGTGCCATGCCGGTTGCGTTGGTGGGCTTGCTGCCCCGGCACGGCCTACGCCAAGCTGATTACCTTTGACGCAGCAGCGCCAGGATCAGCGCAGACCAGTTCAGGCCGCTACGACCACCGCAACCGGCACAGCCAGCCAACAATGTCTTGCATAGTGATTTTTCGTCCACTATATTAAACGCAACGCCATCGCCCGAACCCGCTCGTCAGCAGGAACACACCATGCCGAAGGAAATCGTTCTCAACGCGTTCGACATGAACTGCGTAGGCCACATCCAGCAAGGGCTGTGGACCCATCCGCGCGATCAGTCCACGCGCTACATGGATCTGCAGTACTGGACCGACTACGCGCGCAAGCTCGAAGCGGGCCTGTTCGACGGCATCTTTTTCGCGGACGTGGTCGGCGTGTACGACGTCTACGGCGGCAGCCCGGACGCGGCAATCGGCGGCGCCGTGCAGGTGCCGGTCAACGATCCGACGCTGCTGATTCCGGCGATGGCCGCGCTCACGCGGCATCTGTCGTTCGGCGTCACGTCGAATCTGTCGGTCGAGCAGCCGTTTCTGTTCGCGCGCCGCATGTCGACGCTCGATCATCTGACGCGCGGCCGGGTCGGCTGGAACATCGTGACCGGCTATCTGGACAGCGCATCGCGCGCGATCGGCCTGAGCGGACAGATGGCGCACGACGACCGCTACGATCTTGCCGACGAGTACATGGAGCTCGTGTACAAGCTGTGGGAATGCAGCTGGGAAGACGGCGCGGTGCTGCGCGACAAGGCGCGCGGCGTCTATGCGGACGCGTCGAAAGTCCACGTGATCCATCACCGCGGCAAGCAGTACCGCGTCGATGCGATGCATCTCGCGGAGCCGTCGCCGCAGCGCACGCCGGTGCTGTATCAGGCCGGTTCGTCCGCGCGCGGCAAACAGTTCGCGGCGGCACACGCGGAGTGCGTGTTCGTCAACGGCCAGGCGAAGCCGGCGGTCAAGACGATCGTCGACGACATCCGCGCGCACGCGGTCGCCGGCGGCCGCCGCGCCGACGGCATCAAGGTACTGCTCGGCCAGACCGTGATCACGGGCCGCACCGATCAGGAAGCGCGGGAGAAATTCGAGGAGTACCGCCGCTATGTGAGCTCGGAGGCGGCGCTGGTGCACGCGGCCGCATCGCTTGGCATCGACTTCGCGCGCTACGACCTCGACGAGCCGATCGAAACGGGCAAGAGCCAGGCGATCGTGTCGAACGTCGAAGCGATGTCGCGCGCGGCCGGTCCGCAATGGACGAAGCGCAAGCTGCTCGAACAGATGGTGCTCGGCAGCCGCCAGCAGCCGCTCGTCGGTTCGGCCGACAAGATCGCCGACGATCTGATCGCGTGGACCGAGGAAACCGGCGTCGATGGCTTCAATCTGTCGCGCACCGTCGTGCCCGAGTGCTTCGACGATTTCATCGAACTGGTCGTGCCGCTACTGCAGGAACGTGGCGCGTACAAGCGCGCGTATCGTGACGGCACGCTGCGCGAAAAGCTGTTCGGCCACGCGCGGCTGCCTGAGAGCCACACAGCGGCGCGCTTCCGTTCGCCGGCTTGCGCGGCGGCGCCGGACGACGAGGCTCGCGGCTAACTCGACCACCGTTGCTTTGGCGAACCCGACTTCCAGCAGAGGCCCCCATGCTTGACAAGAGCACGTTCCGCGACGCGATGGCCGGGCTTGGCGCGGCCGTCAACATCATCAGCAGCGACGGCGAAGCCGGCCTTGCGGGCTGCACCGCGTCGGCGGTCTGCGGCGTCACCGACGAGCCGCCCACCCTGCTCGTTTGCATCAACCGCAGCAGCCGCAACAACGCGGCGTTTCGCAGCAACGGCAAGCTCTGCGTGAACGTGCTGAGCGCCGAGCAGCAGGCGCTTGCCGCGCACTTCGCCACGAGCGCGCTCGCGATCGAAGAGCGCTTCGCCGCCGCGCAATGGGACGACCTCGCAACCGGCGCACCGGTGTTGCAGGACGCGCTCGCGTCGCTCGACTGCGAGATCGAGTCGGTGACCGAAGTCGGCACGCACACGGTGTTCTTCTGCGCGGTGAAAGCCGCGCGCATGCAGGGCGCGGGCGATGCGCTGATCTACTACGGCCGCCGCTATCATCGCGTCGGCGAGCGCTCGGTTCACGCGACGCCCGCCGCTTCACCTGCGCCGCCCCAGCCTCGCCAACGGCCCGGCCGCGATCGTCCGGCCGAATAGCGCTGCCGCGGTGCGCTCCGGATCGAGCGCAATACTTTCGCTCGCTGCACCGACGATCAACGCGTCGAGCAAAGCAGTCAGCGTCGGCTCACGCGACTCGCCATGCCGATGCGACGCGAACCCCCGTCCGCCGCGATCGCACGTCGCTCGCCCACGGAATCCTCGATCGCCCATCACGCCTCCGTGCCATGCGTCATTGCACGCCGTCGTTCGATCAACGCGTCACGCCCGCACGACGCCCGTCATCGGTCTGCCCGCCATGGTCCGGCCAAACAGCGCTGCCGCCGTCCGTTCTGGATCCAGCCCGAGACTTTCACTCGCGGTGCCGGCGATCAACGCATCGAGCGAGGCGGTCGGCTTCAGGTCGCGCGACTGATACAGCTGATGCGGCGCGAGGCCCGGCCAATCCGCAATCACGCGTCCGCCCTGCACCGACCCGCCGAGCACCATCGCGACCGAGCCGGTGCCGTGATCGGTGCCGCCCGTGCCGTTCGCGGCGGCGGTCCTGCCGAACTCCGTCGCGACCAGCACCGTGGTCTTGCTCCACGATGAACCCATGCCGTCGCGCAACGCCGCGAGCATCGTGTCGAGTGCCTTCAGTTGATTCGCGAGCCGCGCGTTCTGCGCGCTGTGCGTGTCCCACCCGCCGGTCTCGATCATCGCGATGCGCGGACCGTCGTCGCGCGCCAGAAAACTGGCCGCGAGCTTGCCGAGGCTCGCCGGGTCCTGGCGCGCGCCAGCGTCGCCCGCAAGGCCGCGCGCCGCCATCGCCGATTCCCACAGCGCACGCAGCTGCGCGTCGTGCTCGTACAGTTGCGACACGCGCGCGAGCAGATCATCGGGCGCCTGCGGCAAGGCCGACGGTGCATACGAGGTCACCGCCGCGGGCCCGCGCAGCGCCATCGGCACGGTCGGCGCGAACGCGATCGCGTTTTCGCGGGTGGCGGGCAGTTGCGCGGCGAGCCGGTTGAGCCAGCCGTCCTTCGTCTGATACGGCGACGTGCCGCCGGTTTCCAGCACGTTCTGTCCGTCGAAATGCGAGCGGTCGCGATACGGCGAGGCGACCGCGTGCACGAACAACGCCTCGCGCTGCGCGTACAGCTTTGCCATCTGCGCGAGCGCCGGATGCAGCGCGAACGTGCCGTCCAGATGCGGTGCGTTCGACGCATCGATCGCGAGCGGCCCGCGCAGCGTCGCATACGCGGGGTCCGCGTACGGCACGACGATGTTCAGCCCGTCGGCCGCGCCACGCTGGATCACGAACACGAAGCGGCGGTCGGTCGCGACATGCGCGAACGCAATCCGCGGCGACACGAGCAGTGCGCCGGCACCGGCGGCGGCGACGCTCAGAAACTGACGGCGTGACAGCATGGCGTTCATCTCCGTTGAAAATCGGGCGATACGAGCAGCAGCGCGATCGCCGTCGATGCGCTTTCCGCGCGCGACACCGCCGTGGCCGTCGGCTCGCTGAGCGAGCCAGCCAGCAAGGTCTGGCCGAGCGAGCGCGCATCGAGCCGGTCACCCACGCGCGCGGCGAAACGTTGCGCGACTTCGACGCGGCGCACGAGCGCATCGGGCGCGGCCCAGCTCGCGGCGATATCGTCGTAGCCGGCGGGTGAGCCGGGCCGCCACACCGGCTGGCCAAGCTGCGTGAGGATCGGCGCGCTCTGCAGATTGCCGGGCTCGTGCCAGCCGAGTCCGCGCATCGACGAGATGGTCCACTCCCACGGCGTCTTGAACTTCGCCGCGGCCGGCGACCACGCTTGCGGCGTATCAATCAACGCGCGATAGACGGTCGGCAGATCGCCGTCGCTGCGCGTGAACGCATCGGCCAGACGTTCGCTGACGCCAGGTGGCGGATTGTCGGCGACGAAATGGCGCGCGAGCTTCGTGCCGATATGCTGCGCGGTGGCCGGTGCGTGCGCGAGGTCGTGCAGGATCGCGAGCGCCTGCTGTTCGCCGGCTTCGTCGTAGCGGCGTCCCATGATCGTGCGCGAGCCGGGCTCGTGCAGCGCGGGACGAAACACGAAGCTGCCGGGTTCGCCGTTCTGTTCCAGCGCGCGCCGGTTTGCATTGGCGCCGCCGCTCCCCGGATTGCCGACGAGACTCCAGCCGGTCAGCGCACGCGCGAACTCGGTCACGTCGTCCTGGCTATAGCCGCTGCGCACGCCGAGCGTATGCAGCTCCATGATCTCGCGCGCAAGGTTCTCGTTGAGTCCGCGTTTGTTGTCCGGATTGCGCTGCGCGGCGCGCAGCGCGGCCATGCTGTCGGGACCGACCGAGCGGGTCTGGTCGAGGAACAGCTGCATGGCCGGATGACGCTCGACGGCCACCAGCATGTCCTCGAAACGGCCGAGCACGTGCGGGCGAATCGCCTCCGCTTCGAACGACCCGGCGAGCGCCGCGACGCCGGGCTTTTCGGTCGACACCGCGAAGTGATTCGCCCAGAAATGCACGAGGCGTTCGATGAACGGCGTCTGCGTGGTCAGCGCGCTTGCGACGCGCGCATTGACCGACGAGCGGTACATGTCGAGGATTTCGACGCGCAGTGCTTTTCTTTCGGCTTGCCTGGCGGCTTGCGCGTCGGTCTGGCTGGGTGCTGCGGTGTTGCTGGCGCTGTTGTTTGCGCTGTTGTTTGCGCCGTGGTTCGCATTCTGGCTCGGGTTGGTCTCCTCAGCCGCCTTCTGTTTCGACTGCTGTTCCATCTGCATGCGCTGCTGCACGAGCTGCGTCGACAATGCGATCGAATCGGGTTGGTTCGCCCACGCGTCGGGCCGCGGCTGATATTGCTCGAACTGCGCGAGCAGCCAGCCCTTCGGATCGGCGGGCGGCGTGTCGTCGGCGCGCGCGCCGAGGCCGAAGCGGTTCAGTGCGATCGCCGCGGCATTCAGGTTCGGTGAGTTGGCCATACGATCCTCGTCGGCAGGTAGAACACCTGCATGTCCGTTAAACGGCCGACACGCTGAAATCCGTCGCCATCGCGCGCATTTTTTATTCGCTCGATGCGGCATTCGCCGCCGGTTTTTTCGCGTTCGGCGCCGGCTGCGCTTCGCGCCATTGCCCGCGCAACTTCAAACTCTCGGCGAATTCGACGCGCTCCTCGGGCGTCAGCGTCGCCGCGAAATCGGCGACGCTCGCTTCGACCATCGCGCGCAGGCTGACGTCGGCCGCGCGCGTGCGCGCGAGCGCGGCATCGAGTGCGGCGCGATCGAACTGCGGCGCGGCCAGCAGACGCAGCACCTCACGACGCCCTTCGCGAGCCTCGCGCGCATACTGGCGGCCGTCGCGCCGCGCGCTCTTCAGGCCGTCGATAAACGCCTGCCGCTGCTGCGCCGACAGCGGCTCGGCGGCAAACCGCAGCGCGCGCCGGTCCTGCGCCGCCGCCGGCGGATTCGCACCGTGCGCGGCGAACCATTGATACGCGCCGCCGGCGATCGCGCCGAGCAGAAACACGTTGAGCACCACCGAGCCCAGCAGCGCAAATTTCCACGAGCGCCCGTTCATTCGCCGCTCCAATCGGCGGAGCTGCCGCCGAAGCTCGAAGTCAGATACGAGGATTCATGCACGACCGGCGCGTTCTCGGTCAGCACGAAGAACGACACCGCGAACGCCCCCGCCACGCCGCCGAGCAGCCCGACACCTGCCACCGCCGCGCCCGACCACCACAAACGCCAGCGCGCGGCTGGGCGTCGCGACGGCGCGCGGTCGATGATGCCACGCTGCAGTTCGAGGCTCGGCGGCTCGAGCTCATCGGCGGCGAGCCACGCGTCGAGGCTGGCCGCGTCGCTCAACGCCGCATCGGCTTCGTCGCGATGCGCGCGCGCCCACGCCTGCGCGGCTTCGCGTTCGCGCTCCGGCCAGCGGCGCGCGTCGGCACCGTAAGCTGCAACGATCTGATGGAATCTTTCGGGCGTCATGACTTGTCCTTGCTAAGGCCGCTGCCGGCCAGTTGAGCGCGCAAACCGCGGCGCGCGCGGCCCAGCAGACTCTCCAGCGCATCGACGCTGACGCCCATCAAGGCCGCAGCGTCGACGTTCGACATCTCCTGGTAGTAGGTCAGCACGAGTGCCTCGCGCTGTCGCGCCGGCAGCGCGGCGAGCGCCGCGCGCACGCGCGCGTGGTCGGCACGTGCTTCGAGCCGCGCGTCGGGCGGCGCGGCGGGATCGGCCGAATCGGGCAGTTCGTCGCTCGGGTCTTCGCGCTGGCCGCGCAGACGGTCATAGCAAAGATTGAGCGCGACCCGATGCATCCACGTGTCGAACTTCGCTTCGCCTTCACGCCAGCGGGCCGCCTGTTTCCAGATTCGCACGAAGACCTCCTGCGCGACGTCCTCCGCTTCCATGCGATCGCCGAGCATGCGCGTGGCGAGCGCAAGTAGCCGCGGCAGCTTGCGCGCGACCAGCGAGCGGACCGCGCCGGGCTCCGCGCGGCCCACCCGCGCGATCAGCTCGGCGTCCGGATCGGGTGGTGCGTCGCTCAAGGCGTGCGGCTCGGTCGCGACATCACGCGCGCGCTTTCGCGTGAGGACCGCATCACGGGATCAACGTCGTTCACTTGCCGCCGCTCCTTCAGCTGTCGTGTCGTTATGTTGTCGTGCCGCTACGCCACTATCCGGCCAGGTATCACGTACGCGGTCAATATACGACGACCGCCGGCCGGTAATAGGCCGGGCGTGCCGGATAGACCACACAGCCGGCGAGCGAGGCCGCCAGCAGAATCATCACGAGTGTTTTCATCGCAAGCCTCGTTCAAGCCCAATGTCCTTCGATCCAGCGCCAGTGCGGCCCACGTTGCGCCCAATGCCCGGGCACCCAGTGATAGCCGACGCGCACCGGCTGCCAGTGGCCCGGCACCCACACATAGCGGCCGTGCTCCCAGCGCCAGCGGCCCTGATCCCACACATAGCCGTCCCGTGGCGCGGGCACGACTTCGACGCGCGGCGGCGGCGGTGCCATCGGCGCGATCATCACTTGTGCGGAGGCGGGCGCGGCCGTCAGCGTGGCCGCGCAGCACAGCGCGGCGCTCAGCGTGGAACCGAGCAGACGAGTGATGCGGTTGGTGTTCATGTCGATTTCTCCCTTCAAGGCTGGGACAAGTCGGTGCCCAGGACGGCCCCGTTTCTACTTGAACGCGGCAGCGGGAGAAATCCGTCGCGCTATTTGCGAAAAAAATGCACGAATACAGTCGGGTTCACGTAAGGCAATAGTCGGCGTTTCGCCCGAAAATTTTCACTTTTTGATGGTCCAATGCCCGGGCTGCAATCACTGGCGTCGGCCGTTACGCTTCTAACAACAATTTCCAGCACCGTTCATACCTATCGATGGAAGGGCTGGACCGCGAATGTGGAGATACCAAAGAATGTTTCGCAAAGCCCTTTTGCCCATTCCGTTTGCCGCCGCACTGTTCGTGCTGAGCGCATGCGGCAACAGCAGCGTCAGCTCTCCTTCGACTGCATCCGCGCCGGCCTCCACACCGGCTGCTACCGTATCCGCCCAGGACGCGTTGGCCACGGCAACGCCGATCAAGCACCTCGTCGTGATCTTCGGTGAGAATCGTTCTTTCGATCACTACTTCGGCACCTATCCGAACGCGCAGAACCCGGCCGGTGAACCGGCGTTCACGGCGGCGAACACGCCGGCCCAGATCAACAATCTGAATCAGAATTCGCTTCTGACGAGCAACCCGAACTTCCTGAACACGGCGAACAACGCGGCCTCCGCAGGCAGCGGTATCAATCCGTTCCGCCTCGACCGCAGCCAGGCCAACACCAACGGCCAGTCGCACGACTACATGAAGGAACAGCTCGCCTACAACAATGGCGCGGCGGACCTGTTCCCCAAGTACACGGGTAACAACAGCGCCGGCAGCGGTTCGACGTTCGGCACGCCGGGTCTCGTGATGGGCTATTTCGACGGCAACACGGTCACCGCGCTGTGGAATTACGCGCAGAACTTCGCGATGAGCGACAACATGTACACCGACACGTACGGTCCGTCGACACCGGGCGCGCTCGAGGTGGTTTCCGGCCAGACCAACGGCGCTATTCCTGCGAACGGTGCCGCTCAAGGCGACAACGTGATTGCCGACGGCGCGGGCAGCTTCACGATGAACGGCGATTCCGACCCGACCGGGGACGTGTGCAACACCTCGACGTCGAGCGGCCAGGCCACGCTGAGCTCGAATAACAAAAACATCGGTGACCTCCTCAACGCGAAAGGCATTACGTGGGGCGGCTTCATGGGCGGCTTCGACCTGAGCGCCACCAACTCGAACGGCACCACGGCGTGCAAGCGCAGTACCTACTCGTCGGTCCTCGGCGCAACGAAGACGGACTACATACCTCACCACAACTGGTTCCAGTACTACGCTACGACGGCCAACCTGGCGCACACGCGCCCGACGTCGACCGCGCTGATTGGACAGACCGACCCGCTCGATTCGACGGCTACGCCGGTGCATCATCAATACGACGTCAACGACTTCTTCACGGCCGTCTCGGCGGGCAACTTCCCGTCGGTCAGCTACCTGAAGGCACCGGCCGTCGGCGACGCGCACCCGGGCAACTCGGATCCGATCGACGAGCAGGCGTTCATCACGAAGGTCGTCAACTTCCTGCAACAACAGCCGGACTGGAAGAACACCGCCGTCATCATCACGTACGACGATTCGGATGGCTGGTACGACCACGCTTATGCGACGCCGACGACTTCGTCGTTTGACGCCACCGCCGACCAGTTGAACGGCGCGGGCACCTGCAACGCGACGGGCGCTAAGCAAGGCGTCGGCGTGACAGGTGCGGCTGTCAACGGCCGTTGCGGCCCGGGAACGCGTGTTCCGCTTCTGGTGATCTCGCCGTACGCACGTAGCAACTACGTTGACCACACGGCGGTCACTCAGGCTTCGGTTGTCAGGTTCATCGAAGACAACTGGCTCGGCGGCACCCGCATCGGCAACGGATCGCACGATGCGACGACGGGGAGCATCGCGTCGCTGTTCGACTTCACCAACGGTGGCAAAACGCCGGCGTTGTACCTCGACGCGAACCTTGGCACCAAGCTGTCGGCTCCTCCTGCAACGAACTAAGGAGCCACCGTTTATCCGTCCGTTCTGCCGCACGGAGAAGTACGCGGTGTGACGTTCAGGGAACGGAGCTGTTGATGCCTGTCAATCAGTGATGACGTCGAGCCAGCCGGTACGGTGGCTCGACGTGCTTGTTTGCAGTTCAGCTTGACTACCGCTATCGCCATGAATCGTCGTTCGAACGCCATCTTGTCTTCGCAACTACCCACCGGAAGCGGCCCGTCCCCTCGCGCTGCGAGCAGCGCGTGGCGTCGCCTGATCCTCCGGATAGTGCTGGGCATCGTGCTGCTGGGCGCCGCTCTGGTCGGCTACGCGCTGATCTATCCCGAGCGTATGCCCGCGCCGATCGGCGATACGGTCGAGAATCTGACGGGCCTCAACGCCCATCCGGTCAAGCTCCAGGGTCCCCCCGTCGCGCCCCTTAGCGCGGTCGCGGTACTCGGCAGGGACCTGTTCAATGATCCGTCGCTTTCGGCGTCGGGCAAACAGTCGTGCGCGTCGTGCCACAGCGCCGCGCACGCTTTCTCGCCGCCCAACGACCTGACGGTACAACCAGGCGGCCTTCACATGACGGAAGCGGGCTATCGGCCGGTGCCATCGCTCGCGTACCTGTATCGCCAGGCGCCGTTCAGCATCGGTCCCGATCAGGGCGATACCGACGCCGCACCGGTCAGCCTCGATACGCAGGCATCGGCCGCGCTAGGCGTGCAGCGCGCCCAGAAAACCGCGGGCGCGGCGCCTGCCGCGCCGGCGATGGTGCCGCAAGGGGGACTCTTCTGGGACGGCCGGGCAAGCACGCTGCAGGACCAGGCGCTTGGGCCGCTGACCAACCCGGTCGAGATGGCGAACCCCGATCTGGCTTCGGTTGCCGACAAGCTAAGGCACTCGAAGCACATCGATACGCTCAGACAACTTTTCGGTCCGCACGTCGTCAACGATCCCAATCTGCTCGTGTCGGAAGCCATGTTCGCGATCAGTCGGTATGAATTCGAAGACCCGGCGTTCCATCCATTCTCGAGCAAATACGACGCCTGGCTCGAAGGACGTGCACGCCTCACGCAAGCCGAACTACGTGGCTTGCGTCTGTTCAACGACAAGGACAAGGCCAATTGCGCGGGTTGCCACCTGAGCCAGCCGACGTCGGACGGCCTTCCACCTCTTTTTACCGACACGCAGTATGAAGCGCTCGGCGTGCCGCGCAATCGCGAACTTGCGCAGAACAGGAATCCGAAGTTCTACGACATGGGCATTTGTGGGCCATTCCGGACCGACATGGCCAGCGAGACGCAGTATTGCGGCATGTTCCTGACGCCGACACTGCGCAATGCCGCCGAACGCAAGACGTTCTTCCACAATGGCGTGTATCACGACCTCAAGCAGGTGCTGGACTTCTACAACCTGCGCAATACGTCGCCGGACAGAATCTATCCGCGCGATGCGTCGGGCAAGGTGCAGAAGTACGACGATCTGCCGCCGCAATACCATGCGAACGTGGATGTGGCCGATGCGCCGTTCGACCGCAAGTTCGGCGACCAGCCCGCGATGACCGATCAAGACATCCAGGACATCATCGCGTTCATGAAGACGCTGAGCGACGGGTACAAGGACTGAGCAGCCGCGCTGGACGCCGCCGCTGCAGCTTCCAGGCTGCGGCACGCGGCCCGGCGCGGTATCCTTGCCGGTCCGCGACCTCATCCCTACCCTCCCCGATGGCCGATTTTCCTTTCGACGCCGTGCTCTTCGACTGCGACGGCGTGCTCGTCGATTCCGAACCCATCACGAACCGCGTGCTCACCGAGATGCTCGGCGAGCTCGGCTGGCATTTGAGCGTCGAAGAGACGATGCGCATTTTCGTCGGCAAGATGGTCAGGGACGAAGCCGCGTTGATCGAGGCGCGCACCGGCTTCGCGATCACGGCCGGGTGGCTGGCGCAGTTCCGCGCGCGTCGCAACGTGGCGCTCGACAATGAGTTGCGCGCGATCGACGGCGCGCCTTTCGCGGTCCGCGCGCTGCAGCAGAGGTTGAATGGACGCATCGCTGTGGCGTCGGGCGCGGATCGCATCAAGATCGAATTGCAGCTCGTGAAGGCCGGCATCCTCGACTGCTTCGACGGACGCATCTTCAGCGGCCACGAAACGCCGCGCAGCAAGCCGTTTCCCGACGTCTACCTCGCCGCGGCCGCGGCACTGGGCGTCGAGCCGACACACTGTGCGGTCATCGAGGATACGGTGACGGGCGCGACCGCGGGCGTCGCGGCCGGCGCGACGGTATTCGGCTATTGCCCGACGCACCTCGGCCATAGCAGCGCGACCGCGTTGCATGGCGCGGGCGCGGTGCACGTGTTCAGGGAGATGGCCGGGCTACCGGCGTTGCTCGCGGGATGGGGCACGCGCTGATCGACCGACGTGTTGGCGGTTGAACGACACCGGCTTGCCGCAAGTTGGCCAACGCCGATCAGTTTTCGACTGCGCAGATACGGTCGATCAGCGCTCGAGCCAGCACAGACGTTGAATCCCGCCGCATGGCATGGTGCGTGCAACTGGAACGCCCGAGCGCAAAGCATTTGCGCGCTCGCTACCCATCCAACGTTGCCGGAGATTCATCATGTCCAACTTGACCCTTGCCGACCTGTCGCGCTGCGACGACCTCGACCACGTGGCTGCACAGTCCGTGCGCGGCGGCCACTCGTGTTTCCCGCACGAATACCCGCCTTCGTGTTACCACGAAAAACCGCCGGTTCGCGGCCCGTCGTACTACAACCCGCCCTCCTACAACCCCTGCCAGCCCGTGCATTACGGCTGCGGGCCGGTCTACACCCCGGTCTGCCATCCGGAGCCGGGCAAAATCGTGCCGCTGTAAGCACGAGGCCCAGCGCCGTTGCGTACGACGGCGCAATCACGCATGTGTTGCGGCCCGGGTTGGTACGATCGGGCCGCATCGCGCGCTTCATGCTCTTATTCGAAGTCCCCTTCGCGTGCGGTAAGTAGGGTTCCGGATGCGCTCACGCAAATGAAAAAAGCCACCGGTCCTTCAACCAGTGGCCTTTGAAACACGTCGCCGAGGCTAAACGTCGACGGCGTTAAACCTTCGCCACACGCCCGTACGTATCCTCGAACCGCACGATGTCATCCTCGCCGAGATACGCGCCCGACTGCACCTCGATCAACTCGAGCGGAATCTTGCCGGGGTTCAGCAGCCGGTGCGTGACGCCGAGCGGAATGTAGGTCGACTGATTTTCGGTCAGCATGATTTCCTTGTCGCCGTTCGTCACGAGCGCGGTGCCCTTCACGACGATCCAGTGCTCCGCGCGATGATGATGCATCTGCAGACTCAGCTGCGCGCCCGGATTGACGACGATGCGTTTGACCTGAAAGCGCTCGCCGCTATCGATGCCTTCATACGACCCCCACGGCCGCACCACGCGACGATGCGTGACCGACTCGTGACGCCCCATCGCATTGAGCTGCGCGACGATCTTCTTCACGTCCTGCGCCTGATCCCGATGCGCGACCAGCACCGCGTCCGCGGTCTCGACGATCACGACGTTCTCGAGCCCGATCGCCGCCACGAGCCGATGCTCGGCGCGAATGTACGAGTTGCTGACCGCCTCGGTCAGCACGTCGCCGATCAGCGCGTTGTTCTGCGCATCTCGCTCGGCGATGTCGGCGAGCGCGGTCCACGAACCGATGTCGTTCCAGCCAAGATCGGCGACCGCGACGACGGCCGCGCGCTGGGTCTTCTCCATCACCGCGTGGTCGACGGAAATGTTCGGGCAGGCGGCGAACGCCTCGGCATCGAGACGCACGAAATCATGATCCTGCTGCGCGCTTTGCAGCGACAGCTCGGCCTGACGCGCGATCTCCGGCTCGTAGCGGCGCAACTCGTCCATATAGGTCGACGCCTTCAGCATGAACATGCCGCTATTCCAGTAGTAGCGGCCCTCATCGATAAAGCGCTGAGCGGTCGCTGCATCGGGCTTCTCGACGAACGAGTCGACCGCGAACGTCTGCGTGCCGTCGATCAGCGCCGCGCCCGCGCGGATGTAACCGTAGCCGGTCTGCGGCTCGGTCGGCGCGATGCCGAACGTGACCAGACGCCCGTCCTTCGCGATCTGCGCCGCCGCTTCGACTGCCTTGACGAAGGCGGCCTCGCCCGCGATCACATGATCGGACGGCAGCACGAGCAGCAACGCGTCGGGGGTGTCGCGCAATGCAAGCAGCGCGGCCACGGCAATGGCCGGCGCCGTGTTGCGGCTTGCCGGTTCCAGCACGATGCTTGCCGACCCGACGTCGACCTGGCGCAGTTGCTCGGCGACGAGAAAACGCTGCTCGTTGTTCGTGACGACGATCGGCGCGGTCACACCATCGATGCCGCGCAGCCGCAACGCGGTTTGCTGGACGAGCGTGTGTTCGCCGGTCAGTGCCAGGTACTGCTTCGGATATCCGCCGCGCGACATCGGCCACAGTCGCGTGCCGCTGCCGCCGCAAAGAATTACGGGATGGATGTGCATATTTCAGGTCCTTGTTTGTGTCTTATCAATCGACTGCATCGTGCATCTGCCTCTTGCTTGCGTCGTACGTTGCGGGCCGTCGCTTTTTCCGCGTCACTTATTCCTGCCCGCCCACTCCAACCGCACCGACTCGAGCTCGCGCGGCAAGCGCGCCGAAAGCGGCGCCCGGCGCGGCAACTCGACAAAGCCGAGACGCCGGTACAGCGCGTATGCGCGCTTGTTGCTGACCAGCACGTCGAGTACGAGCTGTTGTCGATCGGGTTCGCCATGCGCCGCGCGAGTCTGCGAATTCAACTCACCGGCGCGCATCGCATCCGCAAACAGCGTGCTGAACACACCCGTGCCGCGCAGGCGCTCGTGCGTCGCGCAGTGGGCGATCAGTGTCTGCGACGACGTCGGTGCCGACAATTCGCTTTCGAGCACGAGGCCGCGCAATAGCATGCGAACCGTGCGGCGCAGGCCGAAGAACAACATCAGCATCAGTGCGACGTGCGGATCGTCGAACCATGTGTGTCGTCCGTCATGCAGCGCAAGCACTGCGACCGGCTGGTCGTCTTCCGTCGCGGCCACACGGTGGCGTCGATACGAAAAGCGTCCGAGCTTCGATGCAAACGCAAATGCCAGAAATTCGATGCACGCATCGGCCGGCTCGCCGAGAAAGAAGCCGAATTCGCGCACACCCGATGCGAAGATCAGCGGCGCGCATGCTTCAGCATCGCCGGCGCGCGCGGCGCGAAAGCGCAACGCAACCGGTTCTTGTTCGCGATCTGGCCAAACCTCGCGCGCGGGATCTTCGGCATACATGACAGGCAGCCCCCGTATTTGATTGGTTTGCGGTGTGGTTAGCGAGCGATGCGCCTGAGCGCGACGATCGTGCGGCTGATCTGTTCGGGTTCATGCGTCGAGCAGATGAAAAAGCGCAGGCGCGCCGCCTTTTCCTCGACGGCCGGATAGAAGATCGGCTGCACGTTGATGCCTTCGGCGAACATCGCGTTCGCCCATTGCGCGGCCTTCAGCGTGCTGCCGGAAATGATCGGCACGACTGCATACCCCGCGCTCTTGCCGGTATCGAGACCGGCGGCACGCGCCTCGTCGATGAACTGCCGCCCGCGTGCGCGCAAGCGCGCGACCCGCTCGGGTTCGGCGATCAGACGCTCGAGCGCCGCGAGCGACGCCGCCGCCAACGCAGGCGCGAGCCCCACGCTATACAGGAAGCCCGGCGCGAGGTGCCGCAGGATATCGATCAACGCCTGCGTGCCCGCGATAAACCCGCCGCAACCGGCGAGCGTTTTGCTGAGCGTTCCCATCCAGATATCGACGTCGCCGCTCGCCACGCCGCAATGCTCGCGCACGCCCTGGCCGCGCTCACCGAGCACGCCGAGCGAATGTGCCTCGTCGACCATCAGGAACGCCGCATGACGGCGCTTGATGTCGACGAATTGCGCGAGATCGGGAATGTCGCCGTCCATGCTGTACAGGCCTTCGATCGCGATCAGCACGCGCCGGTAGTCGTGCCGCACGCGCGCGAGCAGTGCGTCGAGCGCCTGCCAGTCGTTGTGCGGAAAGCTTAGCCGTTTGGCGCCGCTCAATTGCGCGCCCTGCACGATGCTGTTATGGGCGAGCGAGTCGTGCACGATCAGGTCGCCGGGACCGAACAGCGAGCCGATCACGGTCACATTGGTCGCGTGGCCGCTGACGAACACGACGCAATCGTCGACCTCGTAGAACGACGCGAGCGCCGTTTCGAGTTCGCGCTGCACGGGCCGTTCGCCCGCCACCATGCGGCTCGCGGACGCCGACGTGCCATAGCGGTCGATCGCCTCTTTCGACCGCGCACATACGTGCCGATCGCCGGCGAGGCCGAGATAGTTGTAGTTCGCGTAGTTCAGATACTCGGCGCCGCCGATGCGCGTCGTCGCGCCGGCCACGCCCTCATGCACGCGAAAGAACGGCGAGCGCACCTGCAGCTTGTCGCCCATCTGCCGCAGTATCTCGACCTGCTGATAACCCGGCATGCTTTCGAAGCTGCACAGCTCTGCGCGCGCGGCGTCCTGCGCGGCGCGAGTGCCGTTCGCCGCGAGCCGCGCGCCTGGCTCGCGCGCCTCGTCGGACACGCGCTCCAGCTGCCTCATCAACGCCTTCGCGGCGAGTTGCTGGCGAAGGTGATCACCCAGTCCCATAGTGTTTCGCTAATCCTGTACGTTCAGCTCGCGAATTCCGCCCATTCCCACGCGTCGCGATCCGCGAGCAGCGCGGCGACGAGCCGGTAGTTCATTTCGTGACTCGGCCGCAACGCGCTCACGCGGCCCAGCAATGGCGCGCCGGCCATCGCCATGTCGCCGACCAGATCGAGCACGCGGTGCCGCACGAACTCGTCGGGCACGCGCATGCCGCCGAGCACCCGATTGCCGACGATCGCCGCCGTGCACGACAGGCGCGCGCCGCGCAGAATCGGCGTGCCGCGCACGTAGCCCGCCGCGATCGCCGGGATCGCCCACTTGACGCGTCCATACGAGCGCGACGGCGCGATCTCGCTGGCAAAGCTCGCCGGCGTCAGCGCGCCGCGCCAGCGCAATTCGCCGAAGCCCTTCAGATCGTTGCGCACACTCAATTCATAGGCGGCTGCCGGTTCGATCGACATGCTGCGTTCGTCGCGCGTGCCCACGCCGTCGGCAATCTTCACGGGCCGCAGCACGCGAATGAAGCGCTTCGCATGCGGCAGCTCGATGCGTCCGCACGCGCGAATCTCGTCGAGCCAAGGTTGCGCGCTGCCGTCGAGAATCGGTACTTCCTCCGCATCGAGCTCGATCGTCGCGCGATCGATTTCGCACGCTAGCAGCGAAGCCAGCAGATGCTCGACCGTGCGTACGCGCACGCCATCGGCCGATTCGAGCATCGTGCACAGCGGCTGCCCGCGCCGCAACGCGGGACTCACCGCGAATTCGGCCAGCACGCGACCCTGCCGCATGCGCCTGAACACGATGCCGCGCGGACTGTTCGCCGTGCCCGGCAGGATCCGCACGTTCACGCGCCGGCCCGTGTGCAAGCCGTGACCGCTCACCGTCAGCACGCGTGCGAGCGTCCCCTCCCGATCACTCCAGCCCGCGGGCGCGCGCATTAGACGGGCTCCATCGCGCTCGACTGAGCGGACAGCGCATCCGCCACGTCGGCCAGCGCGTTGGCACCCACATCGAGCGCATGTTGCGCGGCAACTGCCGCGACCTGCGCCGCCATCTGCGCGGCGGCGCCGTTTGGCTCGGCAGCCTCGTCCTGCGTCTGGATCGACTCGACGATCCGTTGCGCGAGCGAATGCACGGTCGCGCCCTCGGCCATCGTCATGATCGACAGCTTGACCTCGAAGCGCTCTTCGACGGCCATGCCGAGTTCCATGCCCATCAGCGAATCCATGCCCATGTCGAGAATCGAGCGGCCGGTTTCGATCTTCTCCGGCGACATGTGCAGAATGCGCGCGATCTGCGCCTGCAGCGTCTCCTCGACCAATCGCTGCGCATCGTCGAACGCCATCGCCGCGATCTGCTCGCGCATCTGCACGCTGCCCTGAGGCGCCGGTTCGTGACTACCGCGCGTCTGCAGCTCGGTATAGCGATGCGCGCGCGCCGCCGGCATGCCGAACGCAAGGGCGTGCCAATCGAGCCGCACCACCGCCTCGCACGCCCGCATCGCGACGAGTGCGCGTTCGAGCGCGGCCATCGCTTCGGCCGAGCTGATCGACACACCGCCGATCCGCGCCTGCAGCGCTTCGCGTGTTTCCGCGTTGCGCGCGAGGAAGCCGACGTCATCGAGCGGGCCCCATGCCATGCAGGTGCCCGGCAAACCGGCCGCGCGCCGCTGCGCGATCAGCGCTTCGAGGAAGCTGTTCGCCGCGACGTAGCTCGATTGCCCCGGATTGCCGAGGAAGGTCGTCGCCGACGAATAGACCACGAAGAAATCGAGCGGCAGCTCACGCGTCGCGCGATGCAGGTTCCACGCGCCCGCCACCTTCGGCGCGAGCACGGCGGCAAAGCGCTCGTCGTCGAGATTGCGCACGAGACCGTCGTCGATCACCATCGCCGAATGCAGCACGCCCTTCAACGGTGTGCCGCGTTGCGCGAGGTCGGCAAGCAACGCATCGAGCGCGGCCGCGTCGGTCACGTCGCAGGCGACCGTGCGCACTTCGGTGCCGTTGCTTGCGCGCCAGCGTGCGGTTTCTTCGGCCAGTTCGGGCGCGAGCGTGCCGGAGCGGCTCGCGAGCACCAGATGACGCGCGCCGCGCGACATCATCCAGCGAGCGGTCGCAAAGCCAAGCCCGCCCGTGCCGCCGACAACCAGATACGCGGCCGCCGGATCGAGTCGCAGCGTCGCACTGGCTTGCGCCGAACGCGCGGGGCTCGGCGTGCCGGCCGGATACGTGACCAGAATTTTGCCGATCTGCCGCGCCTGCTGCATATGGCGGAACGCTTCCTCGACGCGCTCGGCCGGGAACGCGCGATACGGCAGCGGATGCAGCACACCGTCCGCGAACAGCCGCATCACGTCTTCGAACAGACGCGCGGTCAGCCCCGGCAACGCGCTCATCAACTGGTCCGCATCGATGCCGAAATAGCTGATGTTGTTACGGAACGGCCGCAAGCCGATGCGGCTGTTTTCATAGAAATCGCGCTTGCCGAGTTCGAGGAAACGACCGAACGGACGCAGCGTATCGATGCTGCGCACCATCGCTTCGCCGGCCAGCGAATTGAGCACGATGTCGATGCCGGCGCCTTGCGTGCGCTCGCGGATTTGATCGGCGAATGCGAGGCTGCGCGAATCGAACACATGATCGGCGCCGAGCAGACGCACGAACTCGCGCTTCTCGCGGCTGCCCGCGGTCGCGAACACTTCCGCGCCGAGATGCCGCGCGAGCTGGATCGCCGCGATCCCGACGCCGCCCGCCGCGCCGTGCACGAGCACCCGTTCGCCACGGCGCAGACGCGCGAGCTCGCACAGCGCGTAGTACGCGGTGAAGAACGTCGTCGGCACGGTCGCCGCTTCCTCGAACGTCAGACGCGCGGGCTTGTGCGCAATCGCTTCCGCTTTCGTGCGCACTCGGCTCGCGAACGACGCCGGCGCGAAGCCGAGCACCGCATCGCCCGCCGCGAAACGCTGCACGTCGCGGCCGACGCGTACGACGCGCCCGGACAGCTCCATGCCGACCGTCGCGCCCGCGAAACCGTTTTCGACAGCCTCGTCGGACAGCAGGCCCATTGCGTACATCACGTCGCGGAAATTGAGGCCCGTCGCGGCCGGTTCGATCTCGACCTCATCCGCAGCGAGCTCGCTCTGCGGCAGCGGGAACCATTCGAGGTTGCGCAACGAACCCGGCGACGCGAAACCGAGCACCGCCGCTTCATTGCGCGCACGCAGCGGCTCGGCCACGATGTCGCGCAGCGCCGCGTTCGGGGTGGGCAGCATACGCGTCACGTAGCGGCCGCGCGGCGTCAACAGCACTTCTTCCTCGCCGTCGGACGCAAGCAGTTCGCGCGCGAGCAACGCGCCCGCGTCGGCTTGCGTCGCGCACACATCGATCAGACGGCACGATAGTTCGGGATGCTCGTTGGCCAGCACGCGCACGAGCCCCCACAGCGCGCCCTGCTCGGGACGCAGAGACGCGGCATCCACGAACGGCGTCGCGACCGGTGCGCCGCCACGCGTGACGACCCACAGTTGCGGGCGCATTTCGTTCGACGCCACCGCGAGGTCGCGCACGAGCTGTGCGAGCGCGAGCGTGGTCTGCCGCTGCGCGTGCATCACTTCGGCGCCGTCGGCGTCGGCGGACAACGGCTGATCGGGCGCAACGAACACCAAGTGATGCGCGATGTGCTGCCCACCCCCGGCCGGCGCGGCCAGCTTGCTCATATCGTGACGCAATGCCTGAAGTGTCGTGCTCGACGTCGTGTGGCCGGCGGCTCGCAGCGCTGTGCTCAGCGTGTCGTCGATCGCGTCGGACGTCGCGTACAGCAACGACCAATGCGCAGGCGACGTGCTCGCCTGAGTCGCGCCCGCCGCATCGTTCCCAGCCACTTCAAGCGGCGCCCGCGCTACCAGCAGCGTTGGCGCGCCTTCGAGGTCGAGCCCGTGCTCCGTATGGCGCGCGACCTGTTCGAAGCCAGCCTGTTCGAGCAGTTGCGTCAGCGCCTGCGGCGACAGCCACGCCGCGCGCCGCGCGTTGGCATGCGCGGCGTCCGCGTCGAGATCGAACACCAGATCCGCGAAACGGCTGTTGCGCGGTTCCGCGATCACGACCAGCGCGCCCGGCGCGAGCCAGCCGCGCAACGCGGCGAGCAGCGCGCGCGGCTCGCTTTGCCCGGCGAGCACGTGACTCGCGACCACGAGGTCGTAGTGCTCGCCCGCGTCGACGCCAACGAGGCGCGGCGCATCGCCGAATTCGACAGTCGCGATATGGAGCGACGGATGCTCAGTCGTGTCGAAGCCGCTCAACTGTTCACGCGTACCCGCGATCGTGTAATCGCAACGCGAGACCGGCACGTGGATCGCGAGCGGTTGCAGCACGTCGGTAAGCGGCGAATCGAGTTCGAGCACGCGCAGCCGGCGCGGCTCGCTCCAGCTTTCGATCGCGCGATCCAGACACGCACCGGTCAGCGCATTGGCGTGCGTCCACGTCGGCGACGCTTCGAAGAAATGCTCGACGAGGCTGCTGCGCGACGGCGGCAGAATCTGCGCGCCACTCAATTCGCCGCGCAGCACGGCAGGCAACGCCGCGCCGCAATGCGCGAGCAGCGTCAGTTCCGCCACATGCGCGGGCGATTGCGCGAGCAGCTCGCGCCACAGCTCGTCGATGGCGGGCAGGTTCGCGCAGGCGTCGTCGTCGCGCACGAGACGTGTACCTTCGCGACGCGCGAGGCCATCTTCGACGACGATCTGCACGAGTCGCGCGAGCAACGCCGGATGCGCGCAATCAGGGAGCGCCGGCTGCGCGAACACGTCGAGCGCGTCGAGCGCCTGCAACGCGTACGCGCCGGCAAGCACGTCGAGCAGCGGCAGCATCTCGGTCAGATGCGTGTGCCGGCGCGCTTCGTCTTCCTGCACGGCGAGCGCGCTCGTCGCATCGGCCAGCAACGCGGCGGCGGTGGTCAACGCGTGCGCGTTGACATCGGCGGCAAGCGGCTTCGCTTCGACGATATACGTATAGCGTCCAGGCGCCTGCTGGCGCCGGCTCAGCAGATCGACGCGACGGAACCGGCAGGCGCTCAGACGCGCGACGACCGCGCCCTGCGCGTCGGCGAATTCGAACGATGCAACGACCGAATGCGGGCTGCGCCGCTCGATGCGCGCGAGCACATAGCAAATCGCGTCGCCGCGCAGATAGTCGATGCGGCCCAGTTGTACCGGCACATAAGCCGCATGCTCGATCTCGCCATGGCGCGGCGAAGCGAGCAGCGCAAACAGCGGATGAAAGCCGCTGTCCATCAGCGCGGGATGCAATGCGTAGGCGTTCGCGGCGTCAGCGGACTGCGCGAGCACCGCGGGCATGTCGACTTCGGCAAGCGCCATGTCGGCGTTTGCGTCGACGTGGACCGCGCGCACCCAACGGAACGCGGGCCCGTAGTTCAGGCCGATCGCGGCGGTGTTCGCGTACAGCGTGTCGCCCGACATCGCAGGCTGCGCGAGCAGGCTCGTCAGATCGAAAAGCGGCAGGTTGGCCGCCGCGTCGCGGAGCGCGCAACCGCTCGCGAGCAAACGGCCGGTCACGTTCAGCGACCATGCTTCGTCCGACATGCGATCGCGCGTTTCGATCGTGAAATTCGCGGTCCGCACGTCGATGGTGAAGCGGAACAGCTTCGAATGCTGCGGCTGGAATACGACAGGCAAACGGATTTCGACGTTCTCGACCGCGCAGCTCGCGGTGCCGAAATGCACGCGCGCGGCGGCCAGTGCCATCTCGACGTAGCCGGCGCCCGGAAACGCCGCGCCACCATCGACGACGTGGTCGGCCAGCATCGGCAGCCCCGCCGGGTCGAGCTGGTTTTCCCACGCGAGCGCATGCTCGTGGAGACGATAGCCGAGCAGCGGATGCTCGCGGCGGCGGTACACGAGGTTGTAGGCCTCGGCGGTCGGGCCGAGCCAATGGCGTTCGTGCTGCCACGGATACGACGGCAGCGCGACACGCTGGCTCAACAACGCACGCGGCGCGAAACGATCGACGTCGACGCTCGCGCCGTTTGCGATCATCGCGTGCAGCGCGTGATGCAGCGTCTCCGCGTTGTCGTGATTGCGCTTGAGCGTCGGCAGCGAGCGGCCCGCGATGCGCGCGTCGTCGAGCGTTTGCGTCACATAGGTGCGCAGAATCGAATGCGGGCCGATTTCGAGGAACAGACGCACGCCGTTCTGCGCGATGCGCGCGATCGCGTCGCCAAAGCGCACCGACTCGCGGATATTGCGCCACCAGTAGCGCGCGTCGAGTTCGGTGCCCGCCAGTTCGTCGCCCGTCACCGTCGATACGAAGCCGCGCGTGGTCTCACCCGGCGCGAGGTCTGCGAGACCCACGAGGACGTCCAGCTCGATCGGGTCCATCTGACAGCTGTGGAATGCGTAGTCGAGGTCGAGCATCTGGAAGAAACGACCGCTCGCCTTGACGGCCGCTTCGAGCGTTTGCAGCGCGTCGAGCGGACCGGCGAGCGTGACCGCCTGCGGACTATTGACGCCAGCAACTTCCACCGTCGCGTCGAGATCGTGTTGCGCGATCAACGCGCGGATCGCCGCTTCGCCGAGACCGGCGGCCGCCATGCGGCCGGTGCCGCGCGTTTTCGCCTGCGCGCGGCTGCGGATCTTGATGACGCGCACGGCCTGCGCGAGCGTCAATGCCCCCGATGCCCACGCCGCCGCGACTTCGCCGACGCTGTGGCCGACGCACACGTCAGATGTGACGCCACGCGCTTCGAGCACGCGCACCACACCGACCTGGATCGCGAACAGCAGCGGCTGCGAATGCTCGGTGGCCGCGAGAGTCTCGGCACTCACGCCTTCGCGCAACATGTCGAGCAGCGAGGCGCTGCCGTCGGCGCGCCACAATGCGTCGATCTCTTCGAGCGCGGCGCTGAACACCGGCTCCTGTTGGAGCAACTGCTTGCCCATGCCGGCCCACTGCGAACCGTTGCCGGAGAACACCAGCGCGAGACGACCATCGTCGGCCGGTGCTTCGCCTTTCACTAGCGCCATGCCCGCGTGCTCTTGCACCGACGTGGCCAGCTCGACGAGTGCCGCGCGCGCTTCGGCGAGCGTCGACGGTGCGACGATCGCGCGATGCTTGAGCCATTGCCGGCGATGCGCCGCATTCGCAGCCAACAGATTCCACGACGCGCCTTGATCGAGCGATGCCAGATAGCGCGCCGCGAGGTTCGGCAATGCGGCCGCGGCGCGCGTCGAGAGCACGAGCGGCGTGAGCGACGCGGCTGCGTCGCCGGCTTCGTGGCGCGGCGTTTTGGTGACGCTAGAAACCGGCGCCTCGCGCAGCACGACGTGCGCATTCGTGCCGCCGAAACCGAACGAGTTGACGCCGACTACGAGCGGCGCGTCGGCGCCATCGGGCGATTCGAGCGGCGTCAGACGATCGACGACACGCAGCCGGCCGCCGACGAAATCGATCGCCGGATTCGGCGTTTCGAAATGCAGCGTCTTCGGCACCGCGCGGTGCTTCAGGCACAGGATCGCCTTGATCAGTCCGGCCATGCCCGACGCCGTTTCGAGGTGACCGACGTTGGTCTTCACCGAACCGATCAGCAGCGGCCGATCGACGGGGCGCCCCGCCGACGCGACGCTCATCAACGCGCGCGCCTCGATCGGATCGCCGACGGCAGTACCGGTACCATGCGCCTCTACATAAGCGAGCGAGCGCGGATCGACGCCCGCGCGTTGATAGACCGTGCGCAGCAGCGCGGCCTGAGTTGCCGCGCCCGGAACGCTGATGCCGCCCTGCGAGTAGCCGTCCGAGTTCACGCCCGTACCCGCGATGACGGCATGAATCGTGTCGCCGTCGGCGAGCGCGCGCTCCAGCGTTTTCAGCATCACGAGCGCGCCGCCTTCCGAGCGGACGTAGCCGTCGCCGGTCGCGTCGAACGCACGGCAGCGGCCGCGCGGCGACAGCATCGACGCCTTCGAGAACGTCACGAAGCCGAACGGATGCAGCAGCAGATTGACGCCGCCCGCGAGCGCCACTTCGGCGTCGCCTGCCTGCAGCGCCTGACACGCCTGGTGCAACGCGACCAGCGACGACGAGCACGCGGTATCGACCGATACGCTCGGCCCGCGCAGGTCGAACAGATACGACAGACGGTTCGACGCGATGCTGAGCGTGTTGCCGGTCGCCGAATACGGGTCGACCGCGTTCAGGTCGTCGACGAAACGATTGCCGTAGTCCGGGCTCGCGACACCGACATAGACCGCGCAGTTGCTGCCTTCCATGTCGCGCGGACGCACGCCCGCGTCCTCGAAGGTTTCCCATGCGAGTTCGAGCAACAGACGCTGCTGCGGGTCCATCTGCTGCGCTTCGCGCGGAGAGATGCCGAAGAACGACGCGTCGAAACCGGCGACGTCGTCGAGCACGCCGGCGGAGAACGTATAGCTCTTGCCCGCTTCGCGCTTCGACGGATGCTGGTAAAACTCCGTGCCGAAGCGATCGGCCGGCACTTGCGTGACCGCGTCTTTTTCGTCACGAAGCAACGCCCAGAAATCTTCCGGGTTCTCAACATGGCCGGGAAAGCGGCAGGCCATCCCCACAATCGCAATCTGTTTCGTCATTGTTCTTCTGTTGGGTGCAGCGTACGCGTCGGCGTCTCACGCGATACGGCCGGCGCGAGCGCTTCTACGAGGGCGACGCCAAGTTGCGCGGCGTAAAGATCTGTTCGGATGGCAGGCGCATCACCATAGTTGCGCCAGATGAAGTAGTTGCTGTGTGCGGGTTCGTTGTCGAATTGCGCGTACACGTGCGAAAGCGCCGGCACGTGATCGCCATAAAAACACAGCACCGTGTCGCGGCGCCGCGCGCGCAGCGCGGCGAGCAGGCGGCCGAGCATCGCATCGGCGTTTGACAGATGCCGCAGATAAGCGGTCAGGTCGTGCCATTGCTCGTCGTCGCCGAACGAATGGAAAGCGGCGGCCTCGCCCGGTCGAACCGTTTCCAGATGCAGCGGGCCGTGATTTTCCATCGTCATCGAGAAGATGAACGCGGGCTTCTCGCGCGGTTCGTCGAGCGCTTCGATGATCGCGTCCGCGACCGCCATATCGGCGACGTACGGGCCAGCGCGCGGCGCGTCGGCGAATGCCTTGATGTCGATGAAGCGGTCGATCTGCAGATGTTTGAAGGCCCGCTCGCGACCGAAGAAGTCGGCGTAATACGGGTGAATCGCGAGGGTCTGATAACCGCCTTGCTTGAACCACGACGCGAGCGATGCGCACGCGCGCCGCACGAACGCATACGGATAGAAACGCGCGTAGCCTAGCTGCGTCTGGTCGATGCCGGTCAGGACCGCGAACTCGGTGCGCATCGTATTCGCGCCCCACGCGGGCACCGTCAGCTCGCCATGCTGGATCGACTCGCGGCGTGCGCTGTCGAAGTGGCTGAGGATGGACCGATCGATCAACGCGGAAAGACGCCGTGCGTCGAAGAACGACTCGCTCTGGATCAGGATCACGTCGGGAGCCGATTGCGGCGCACCGCTCGCGAAAGGACCGGTGACCAGTGCATCGCGCAATTGCCGCGACGTGGCAGGCTTCATGCCGTTCAGCAGATAGGCGACGAGGACGGCGAAGAAGCCGTGACGCTTTTGATCGTCGACGGCGCTTAGCTTGAGCGGCAAGCGTGCGGCGCAGAGGCAGGCTGCTGCGAGGCACGCGCACGCAGCGATCAGAAGCGCACCGATTGGCCTTTGCGCAAGCGGCTTATCCGCGATGAAGCCCCCGACCACCACGACGATGCCGACGACGATCGCCGCCACCGTGCGCACGCTGAGAAACGGCAAATACAGACGCGGATGCGCAAAAAGCTGACTGAAGAGGCTCAGGTCGGTGAATACAAAAGGCTCCTGCAACGACGCGTATTTAGCATTGCTCACGCCGGCAAGCAGCGCGACCAGCGCGATCGCAACGAAAGCCGAGAACCTCACGCGCCCCGTGACCAGCAACATGCACAAACAGATGAACGCGATAGCGGCGACGTGCAACGCCAACGCAAGCGGCGAGCGACGCAACGACGCACGCGGCAGCGCGATCGCTTCAGGCAGAAGCGCGAGGCCGGCTGCCGCCGCGAAATTGAGCACGAGCGTCGCGTCCATTCAACGCTCCTCGCGCGGCAGATAGGACAGGCCACCGAGAATCGCATCGGCGAGAACCGCGGGCAGCAACGGCAGAAGACGCATACCGAAAGCGAGCAAGCTGGGAAAAGCGATTTCCGCGCGGCCGTTTTTCAGCTTGCGCTGGACGTGCTGCGCGGCTTTGTCCGCCGACCAGAGGAACGGTTTGTCGCCGGGGAACACATCGCTCATCGCGGTCTTCACGAAACCCGGCAGCACGATCGATATGCGGATGCCGTCGCGCGACAGGATCGGACGCACCGAGTCGCCGTAGGCTTTGATCGCCGACTTGCTCGCGCAATAGGCCGGCGAAATCGCCATGCCGCGCAGTGCCGCGAGCGAACTTATCAGCGCGATCTGACCTTTTCCGCGTGGACGCATGCGGGTGACGACAGGCAGAACCGCATGCATCGCGCCGTAGAAATTGGTGTCGACGATCGCGGCCGTGCGTTCGAGTTCTTCCCAGTCCTGGGCCGATGCGAGCGTGCTGGCTGCGCCTGCGTTGGCGATTAGTAGATCAATGGGCTGAGCGTCGTCGAAACGGTGCAGCCAAGTTTGCATCGCCTGGGCGTTGCGCACGTCGATCTGGCCGGTTTGCACCGTTGCACCTTTTGCGCGGCACGCTTGCGCCGATGCTTCGAGGCGCTCGGCGTCGCGGCCTATCAGGCCGAGCACTACGCCCGGCGCCGAGTAAGCCAGCGCGAGCGCGCGGCCGAGCCCCGCGCTCGCGCCGGTAATGACGATGTGGCGCGGGGCGGCGTTACGCATGCGCGCCCGCCTCGAGGCGTTGCACCGCGCCGGCTGTGGCCATCGCAATGCCGGTGCGAGTGTAGAAGTCTCCGTTGATCTGGGTGTGGTGGACGACGTAGTCGAGGAAGGCTTGGTACAGATTCATGTCCGGCGGCTCGCCGTGCTGCCAGAAGTCGTCGAGCGAACCCTGCCAGGTCAGGCCCGGCATGCCGTAGATCGCCGTGCCCAACGCGATCAACGGGCGACGGTGATGCAGCGCAGACAAACCGACCGTGCTGTTCACGACGACAGCGCCGCGTGCGTGATCGAGCAGCGTCGGCAGATGGCCTCCGTCGATGAAACGCATGCGCTCGACGATGCCAAGCTCGCGCGCGAGTTGCTCAGCGTGACGGCGGTAGTCGATCAGGCCGGTGTCGAGCGGATGGTTCTTGATCACGAGCCAACAGTCGGCCGGCGCTTGACGCGCGAACGAAGTCAGTACTTTTGCGATAGCTTCGCGCACGCTGTCGAACGGCGAATGGACGACGATCTGCGCGTCCGAATTCAGTTGCAGCGGGAAGATGTAATACGCGCGACCGGCTTCGAGTAGATCGTGAGTGACTTTGTCGGAATCTTGATGATGTTTGCGTTGGCGCAATGCTCGCGCGGCCAGTCCCGAGTATTCGAAGAAACCGTTTCTCGGACGATGGCTGCGGTAGTGCGGAAAGCGCACCGCGAATAGCGTGTTGGCGCTGCGATAACGGATGTCGTGAAATGCGCGCTCGTAAAGGTTATAGCCGGTGGGATGACCGACGGGGCTCGGCGGCGTGAAACGGCGTTGATCGAGATACCAGGCTGGATCGCGCGGTAATTGCGAGCGGCCGTTTACGCCGTGTTTTTCCAGCGTCAGCCAATGCGGGCGAACGTAGCCTTCTTCGAAGACGTGGACGCGCAGGCCGTGGGTTTTTGCGATTGGGTGTACCGGGCGATGTATTTCGCGACAGTCACCGAACATTAGTACGTCGGTAAAGCTGCTGGCGTTCACCTTATTGGAATACCAATCGGATAATTCGCCTGGCTGTCCGCGAAAATTCCATGCATCACTATTGCAAGCGTATGACAGATCACCGCCGCAGAAATTAACCCGACGTACGGCGTGGCCGCGCTCGCGCAGTGCTGTGGCAAGTCGGCTAAAGAACGGAGAAGCCGTGCCTTGCAGGGCGAGGAAGGAGCGGTGCATGTTAGTACGTCTAATGGCAGGTCGAGCATTACCGATAGAACACATAGACATACATGCGTCCTCGGCCCCCGGCGACCTTGGTATCGTTTGAATTGTGCGACTGGTCTTAAGCAACGAGCGAAGAATACAACATTACGAGACGAAAAATAACTCGCAACAAGAAAAATTAGGAAATTTGTTCAGGGACACCAAGTTGGATGACGCAAGCCAGACCGACTGGACATAATCGGGCGCCCTTGCTCCACTGGGTGCGCGTACGTTGCCATTTGCCGTGTAAGAAAATTCCGCGCCTGACCTGCGCATGTAACACCGGCAAAAACATCGCGTAAAAGATTCGTATTGGCCCATGTAAAACGTTTGCGCTGTCCAAATCACAAGGATTTCGTTGGCGCCCAAATACGCTGCGCGGGAACTGAAAGAACTATTCAAAGTTGGATAAGACGTTGGAAAATGCATCTAGCAACATCGCGGCACTGTCGCCTTCGGGGAAAAGAAAGGCCCCACTGTACGGAAAGATGCATTACCGCTTACAATCGCCGTTGCTGTTGCATCTAGTAACATCTAGTAAGGCTGCGCATCGGATACCAAAAGGACGGCAGACGGAAGCGAAGCGTCAACGCACGTAACGTTTGAACGCGGAAGCGGCAAAACAGCTGGCTCAAGTTTTTAAGATACCGAAGAACCACCATGCAGAACGGGGAATATTGTGAAGAAACACCGTTGTGAGAGTGTTGACCATGCCGCTTTCGGCAATGCGGACGACTCAAGCGCGGCAACGCGAGCCAATGCAGTGCAACTCGACGAACATGAACCGGCCCAGCGTCGGTTCATGCAATTGGCTTCAACGGCGTCGGCCGGCTTTGTGCAGCCTCCGGTCAACCACGGCAACATTGATAGCGCTGACTGCGTGCTCGGCTTTGCGGTCGTGAAAAAAACACCTTGGCACTTCGGCGGTATCTACGCTCAGGAAGACGACGCGAAGCGTGTCGCCAGGAGTCTCGGCGTCGGATACGAGGTGCACTACGGTTACCATCGATTCAATCCAGACGACTTGTTCTACTAAGCAAAGGTGCATCCCCCCACGCCGCTACTGGTCACTAACCGGAATTCCAACAACAGCGTAACGAGCTGCTGAGGTAATCCCACAATAGCGATAGAAAGCCAGCATTGTTTTTTGATCAGAAGCGTCGTGTTTTTAGAGGGCGGAGCATGCAACATTACGCGATGAAACAATAGGTGCAAAAAGAAAAATGAGAAAAGTGACGCAAGGATCGCTGGGACGATGGCACAGCGCATCGCTGCTCGCTATAATCAGTCGCCGTTAACGTTGTTTGCTTAGGCTATCGCCTTGGCGGCGCCGGGCAAAGACCGGCCCGTTTTAGCGCGCCTAACTGCGACGAGGGTTGCATCTACGGTGCAAGAAGGCGCGTTACCCAGTTCTAAATGTTTCCACGAAATTACCGCGGAATTTTGCCGTAAAATTTTTGCTCTTCCCTTCGATCCGCGACTTGAGCCCTAAGGGATTTGAAGAGCTATTCAGTTTGGACAGGACGAGTTGGAAAACGTATCCAGTAGGGAAGCGGCACTGCCGCTATCGGGGAAGAAAGGCTTGGTCGAGCGCATCAAAGGCGTCAACCGGCTCTTTGCATTGACAGTGGTCGTACCCACCACTATCGCTGTCCTATACTTCGGGCTTATTGCTTCCGACGTATACGTTTCGGAATCGCGCTTCGTAGTGCGTAGCCCTCAGCGACAAAGTCAAACCAGTGTCGTGGGCGCACTCCTGCAGGGGACTGGCTTCTCGCGCGCGCAGGACGATACCTATTCGGTGATCGACTACGTCCAGTCAAGGGACGCGCTCGAAGAGCTGAATCGCGGCAACTACATTGTGGATGCATACGGCAATCACGGCGACTTCATTAGCCATTTCTGGCGCGGCTTCGACGACAGCTTCGAAGCGTTGTGGAAATACTACGACAAGCACATTGTCTCTGTTGATTTCGACTCAACTTCGGCGATCACGACCCTCCAGGTCCGCGCCTATACAGCCAAGGACGCGGAGAAAATCAACGCGACACTGCTATCGATGAGCGAGCGACTAATCAATCGCATGAACGTGCGCGGGGCGCTCGATACCGTGGAGTTGACCCAGCGTCAGGTTGATGCGGCCGCGACGAAAGCAAAGGATGCAGCTGCCGCCCTGGCGACGTATCGGAACTCGTATACGGTCTTCGATCCAGACAAGCAATCGGCACTCCAACTGCAGCAAGTCACCAGTTTGCAGGCGCAGATGTTCTCGGCACAGACGCAGTTGATCCAGTTGCAGTCAATCGCCCCTCAAAATCCGCAAATCCCAACGCTGAAGACCAACATCGACACGCTTGAAAGGCAAATTCGAGAAGCAACGGGCGGCGTGACAGGCGGCGAAGGGTCGCTGTCAGGCAAAGCCGCCGCGTATGCACGCCTGCAGCTCGACGCTCAATTCGCGGACAAACAACTGGCATCGGCAATGACGGCGCTAGAGAATGCCCAGGCGGAGGCGCAGCGCAAACAGCTTTATTTGGAGCGGCTTGTTCAGCCCAACACACCGGATGTCGCGATTGAGCCGAAACGACTAAAGTCGATCTTTGAGGTCTTCGCACTGGGGATGATTGTTTGGGGCGTATTGAGCCTGCTAGTCGCCGGCATGCGCGAACACCACGACTAACGGGGTTGACCGTAAAGCACGATACGACCTGCGTCGGTCGCTTCAGAACCAGTGCCGGGTCGTGGCCGCACTATTGATGCGGGAAATCCCGACGCACTTTGGCCGACGACCAAGGCCGCGCCTTTCGGCGCGCTCCTCAAACCGCACTATGACGTAGCGTACATGATGACATCCGACCTAATTCTGCTGCTCGTCGGGCTCTTGCTAGCGCGTGACATCAGCTTAAGCGTAACCCGGAATGATTGAACTCATCGATGTATCGAAGGCTTATCATACGCGGCAAGGACACCACACCGTATTGGATAAAGTCAATCTGCGTGTTCACAAGGGACATAAAGTCGGCATTCTGGGACGGAATGGTGCCGGCAAGTCCACGATGATTCGCATGATCAGCGGCGCGGAATTGCCTACAACTGGACAAATTAATCGCAGAATGAGCGTTTCCTGGCCGCTCGCCTTCGGGGGGGCATTTCAGGGAAGTCTTACAGGAATGGACAACCTGCGCTTTATCTGCCGCATATATGGCGCGAATGCCAAGGCTGCGGAGCCATTCGTCCAGGATTTTTCAGAGCTCGGTTACTATCTTCGCGAGCCGGTAAAGACGTACTCCGCAGGGATGCGCGCGCGTCTCGCATTCGCTATTTCGATGGCCATCGAGTTCGATTGCTTCTTGATCGATGAAATCATTGCCGTAGGCGACAGCCGCTTCCACGCGAAATGCCATCACGAATTGTTTGAGCGCCGCCGTGACCGTTCCTTAATTATCGTGAGCCATGACGCCACTTACATAAAAGACCATTGTGACCACGCTGCTGTTCTTGTCAAAGGAAAGCTCCATAACTTCGACAGCATTGATGACGCGTACTCCTTCTATCAGGAAAGTGGGGGGCTATAGCGATTGGCCCAACATATATCCGGCGTTGTCGACGTAGCAGCGCCCCTTCGTTGCAAGATTCTGGTGTACTGCTGCCCCTCTCTACCTAGAGAATACGACGCATTCTTACGCGAACGCATTCACGGCTCACAAGCGCAGCCCCAGAATCGTCGGTAGTAGACGTTTTGCTTCGAGAATTCGAACAGTTCGCTGAATGGAAAACCTAGGCGTGCCGCGCGATCGAAAGCTTACGCAGGCACAGGAACGGCAGGCGCTACGCTCGATCAATGGCAAGAATCCGATGCAGTATGGATTTGACCTCGGCCTGATACGATACCTCGCAAACTTTATGCTCAATGAGCCGAACAGATGTCGACCCTGAAGCACAATTCAACGCTATTATCTTCGTTCCTTATTCAAGCGCGCGTGGTTGGCGCGCTTCTAATGCGTGAGATTCTTACGCGATTTGGGCGGCACAATGTCGGTTTCCTCTGGATTTTTCTTGAGCCGATGTCGTTCACGCTTGGCATTACCGCGCTGTGGAACATCCTGAAAATCAGTCACGGCGATGCCCACCTTTCTATTACGACGTTCGCCGTCACAGGCTATTCGACTATTCTTATGTGGCGTAACTGCGCGAACCGTTGCGCCATCGCGGTCACGCCGAATCACAGCCTGATGTACCACCGGAACGTGCGCGTGATGGATATTTTTCTGTCTCGGGCGTTGCTCGAAATCGCCGGGGCTACAATGTCCTTCATCATTTTGACAGTCATTTTCAGTATCGTCGGCTTGATGGACCCACCCGCCGATATTCTCATGATGATCTGCGGATGGGTCTACCTAGCGATTTTCTCGGTCGGGCTCGGTTTTACCGTCGGCGTCGTCAGCGAACTGAGCGAAACATTCGACCGCGTCTGGCACACGATTGCCTATTTGTTGTTCCCCATTTCAGGATCGGCCTTCATGGTCGAATGGTTGCCAAAGAGTTTCCAGCGCATGGTTCTCTGGATACCAATGGTGCACGCCAGCGAAGTGATCCGCGGTGGGTATTACGGACCACTCGTCAAGCCATTCTACAGTCCGAGTTACATGGTTGTCTGCGCTCTAGTATCCCTTTTCGTTGGGCTGCTATTGGTTCGATACCTGAGTGTGCGGATCACCCCTGAATCTTCATCCTGAACATGCGAAACGACCAAGTGAACATGCCATTGGCAGGCACTCCTTGCGCAGATGCCCGAGCATGCGGCAGCGCCTGCGACATGGTCATCACGGCGGCCTCAGCCGGTAATCGCGGACGTCAATCGTTTGCGCGCGCTCGTTAGCGCATATCGGCCGAAGACCGAACGCTCGACACCTGAGAGCTCGGCATCCCGCGTCTTGAGCGCTTCGGAAAGTTGATGGATCGTGGCTTGCATATCGACGATCCGTCGCTCGTCAGCCATCCGTTCGTTGACGTGTCGAGCCGACTCGACCGCATGCCGTGCGACTTCCGCCTCGTACCGCGCCGCAGCGGCGTCGCGTTGGGAAACCGTTTCGGCAACGGTCTCTGTCAATCGTGCCACTCGCGCATCCAGGGTGTCCATGGCGTGCCGTACGCGGTTCGTTGTCCCTCTGCGGCGGCCGCTGCAGCACGCCACTCCGCAACTTCACGAGTCTTCTCCAGCACTATCTCACGGAGTGCGGCTTCGTTGTCGAGCAGGGTCTTGCGAAACGTGGTTTCCGCTTCCATCAGCGCCGTGCGAACCTCCGCTTCCCGCTCAAGGATCGAAGCGTGCATTGCCGCTTCCTTGTCGGCGATACGCGAGGCCTGAGCGCTCAATTCCGAACGGATCTCGACCGACAACACGCCGATGGCGTCGACCTGCCGATCGCGCAATGCCGCCATTCCATCGGCAAGATCGCGTACCGCCTGCTCGGCGTTCAACGCACTCAATCGAGCATCAAGCCCCTGTTCGAGCTGGGTCACTTTCGCATCGACCAGACGCGTTTCACCGACCGCCCAGCGAACGTAATGTTCGATCTGCGCCTTGACGGCTTCCGTCACACTGGCGACCTGGCTTTGTACCTGCTCGGACAAACGGGCGCCTTCTGCAATGCGGGCATCCCGCACACCGATCTCCCGATCCAGCTCGCGCTCCCGATTTTCGCGAGATCGATATCCCAACAGCAGCGGTGCGATCGACGCCAGACGGGTTCGCAGCCGCGTGAACAACGCGGTGACTTCATCGTCGTCAAGCGCGATCTCATCGCAGCATCGCATACGCCTGAACGACCTCTGGCAGCATCGAGGGATACTTCGCGAGATCGTAGAAGGTGAATTGGGAGTGCCTCAGGCTGTTGTCCAAGAACTCGCCTGAATAGCCCTCGTACCGTGCGTCGCCTCGTTGAGGTGCGGGCAATCCGACGCGCTGTGCCATGCGGCCGAGCTGCGTGAATGGGTCCGCCATCAGCACATCGAAATCGACCAGAACGCGCCGGCAACCGCAGCTGTCCAGCACGGCATCGACCAGATACTCAAGCCGCAGGAAGTGTGCCTTCTCCTTCGGCATCCAGAACGCGCGCGCCATCGAGAACGCCACGCTAAACGGATTGCGCAACGCGATCACATATCGGACGTCGGCGTCGATTTGCTCGAACACAGGTTGCCAAAACGGCGACACCCTGGTCGTGCGCGGGGCCTTGAAGCCGAACGGCGCACCGCCGGCCAGGCGCTCGCGCAACAAAACTATGGCGCGGGCATGGAGTTCGTCGCGTTTGGCTTGAGGGACTTCGTCCACTCGCATCGGGCCGAGCATGTCCCAATCGCCGCCGACCTCACGCTCAAGTTCGAGATTGACGGTATGCAGATCGGCGTCTTCCCAATACGCTTTGGCATTAACGTGGGCATTGGCTTCTATGAGCCGCTCGCCCAACTCGACGCCAAGCGCCTTCAATCCCCCCGTTGTCGCACTCGTGCCACTACGGGGGGATCCCAGCACCACAATCAACTTCTACGATTTTCCATACACTCCCCACTTCCTTTGCATACATGCTCATGCGGTATGCCCCCGAACGTGACCTAGAGCTTGCCGTCGTGCACCAGCACCTGATGGATGTCTCGCATCGCAAAATCGGGCTCCAGCGTATCGCCCCCCGCATCGACTTGTCGAAACGCAGAACCACCCACGCTTTTCCGCTTTCGGCGCCGGTGAGGTATTGGCGCGGCGCCGCACACCGACGTAATAGCCATGGACGTCGCGCGTAATGCCGTAGTAATGCTCACGTCCGGCATCGAGCCGGTAGGCCATGCCGTCGTAGGGATTGAGGAGCAGCAGAGATCGACTTGTGGTTACGAGGAGATGTGCGGGTAATGACATGCAGTCGAAAGAAGTCTTCTATATATTTTCTGTCGCCGGTGGTCCGGTGATCTCATTTCGGCCGCATCGTCGGACGTTCAAAACTTCTTTTGACGCCTCGTAGGACAACGAGAGGAAATCCGAAAGACACGCCGCCCCTCGATCGTGCACCGACCATCGAACGATGCCTGGGCGAGAACACCCTCTCAGTTTTCACCTGAGAGGCGTCTTCAAGACGTTGACCTAGACTCGAAACGCTGCAAACCATTTCCGTCAGACCGAAATCATGCTCGCTTTACCTAATTAGACATTTAATTTCATTAGATAAAACAGAGACGAAGAACATACCAACCGCTAACAACGAACTATAACGCAACATCGGACTGTAGACGGGCTATCATTTAGATACGTATTGATCGACGGCTCGTCGATCCGAAACAGCAGGATCTGAGTTCTGAAGCAAGAGCGTCGCGTCGAGAAGCATGTCGCGCAGCGTATCCTCAATCGGAAGGGTCGATTTGCGCGTCTGCAAGATATTTTCCAATTTTTCGGTGCTGCCAAGCAGCCTGAATACTTCATTGGAACGTATGAACTCCGGTGCCGAAATGACATCGATTTCGTGACCGCTAATTTTAGTTAACGTAGTGAGCAGTTGACGCACAGATGTGCCTCGCCCGGAGCACACATTGACGACCTGCCCGATCGATTCACTACGCGCAAGCAGAGCACCCAGAATATCGCAGCAGGAATTGACATCAATATAGTCACGTACCGGATCTAAACGTCCAAGCCGGATAGATGGCTCCCGTTGAACGAAGTGCTGGATCAACTTCGGAACAATAAAGCTGGAATTTTGCCCCACACCAACGACATTAAAAGGACGTGCAATCGTTATATCGTGCCTTTCACCAAAAGCCCCGACGAGTCGCTCACAAGCGAACTTGCTGATCCCATAGTGACTAACCGGTAGTGGATTCAGATCCTCGGTGAGAACGTCGGTTGCTTGATTGCCATATACACCGGCTGTGCTTAGGAATATAAACCTGCGCCGATCACCAAACGAATCGACGGCATGCATCAGATTTTCGGTACCTACGAGATTTGTCTCGTAGTATTGAAGAGTAGTACCACTGGTGACCGACGATAGTGCCGCAAGGTGAAAAATAATCTCTGGATCGACCGATCTCACAACCCGAAACGTTGCTTCGCGATCACGCAGATCGCAAACAAGTCCGAATTTACTCGGCGTGGTTGTTGTGCCGGTAACGGTATGTCCAAGCGCCCTCAACCGCTGAGCAAGATAGCGTCCAATGAACCCGGTAATCCCCGTAATTAAAATATTTGCCATAGATGGTCTTCTTAGATAAGTTATACGGACAGCGATTGCTGAACAGCACAAACACCATCCGTTTGAGATCGAACTCACGGAACGATATCTTTTCCCCGAGTTCGACAACCCCGTCTGCTTCCATCACTTGCCTAACATGGCTTGGGACGGTTTTGCAGAGTCGACTTCTATTGAATGCTCAGTATCAGTTCGGAGAAAAGTTGGCGATGGCTTCTTCGTCGCAAACAATGCCGAACACATTTTTGTGGATAGGCGCGGGCGCTTGATCTTCGGTAGTGCTCGCAGGCGCCGTCATCCGGTCTTGACCTGCACTAATGCTCTGTTGCGCACCGGCGTAGTGCTTCATGAACAAGCGCATGACGTGCGACACGCCTTCGTTCGTGACGGTCCGAAGGTCTTCGTCAAAATACGTACCGCGGTTGTACGCACCGGTGATTACCTCGTACGACGGGAAATAGCCAACATGTGCGTGAGCGGCACTTAATTCTTCCGCGGCAACGCGCAGGACCGACTTACTGTATGTCGTTGCAGTGAGAACGTGTTTCGGTTCATACGTGGCGATGAGCGGGACCGGCGAAACCGTGAGGATCACCTTGCAGGCCGGATTGATATCTACAAGCATCGCAATGAATTCGTTCATGTCAGCGATGACTTCCGCTGCCGAGAAATTGATAAATTCATATTTGTCGGAGTCCATGGTCCCCCCAGCCACCCCCGGCGCGAGCGGGAAGACGGCGCCATCGGATTTTGCGCGCCAGGATTCCGTAAGCCCAAGCGTGAACACGAACACGTCCATGTTCTTGAGCATGTCTCGGACTGCTGCGAAATGCGTTTCTCTGGAGGACAGCAGGGCTTCGACGCTCTCAAAACCGTTCGGTTCGATCTGAGGACGGAACGGATCGACCAACCGGCCATCCTTGCGGGTCCAAACATTGTCGTCCGGGATAAAATGACCGTTGACCCGCTTGATCAATTGCACCAACTGCCGGGACGTGTAGATGTTCCCGTATCGCGCCGAAAAGACGCCATAGTTACGATTCGCGGCTTCTTCTGTTGCGACCGTATCCGGCGCCTGCTCCGGAACGAAGTAGTTGAAGCCGTTGGCGCTCAACGTTCGCGCGATATGTTGGGCAAAACAACTTCCCGCTGTCGCCACCTTTTGACTCGTTTCGACCACGAACTTGCTTCCATATACCGGATCCACGTCCGACATCGGTGGAGTCGCGACCGCCTTCTTCCAGAATTGCTCGGGAGGAAGGTTGCGATAGGGATTGCTGAATTGCTCGGTAGGCTGTGCGAGGCGCCGATCGAATTCCGACAAGTCGAAATTTATTGGTTCGATGCTGTCTCGCTCGAACTGTTCGTAGGACGCTATCGAGCCATCGATGAATGCGCGAAGGCCCATGATGCCGTTGGGCTCAGCTTGTTTGAAAGCGTAGTCGCCTTTCGTTGCCAAATTCAATTCTTTGGCAATTTCCGGGTAGATTGGCCAGACAGGCAATCCACGCAGAGGATCCCGCATGTATCGTGCCGGATTATGATTGACGATGTCGATTCCGACTTTCTTCAGTACAGCTTTTGCCACATCTGCCATAACGAAAAGCTCTGGATGGTTGTAGGTATGCATGAAACATCCTTTGCTCTTCCACTCCTGTAGCACCGCGCCAAGATCGAGGTTTGATGCATTGAATTCCTGAACGAGTGCGGCTTCGGTATAGCCCAAGGTGTTGAGGTATCCCAGCCTGCTATAGGTGTTTTTGTTGAACGACGCCTCAATTTGGTCTGCGGAGAGTCCCCGCACGTAACCATGTACAACAAGTGACGAGTTGTAGTGCAACATTGGGCTAAAGATGGTTTCGATTTCCCCGCCAATGCGCTTCCCACGCACATATGTCATATCCGGGTGAAATGCAGAAAATACCAAATCCGGGAACAAAACCAGCTTCTCTCTTTGCGTATCGTCGAGATGTTGTTCAACGAACCGCTGGCCAATGACTACGTCGTAGTTTTCAAAAACGTCTGCGACTGTGACACTACCATCCCATAACTTCGTTATTAGGATGAATTCCGGATTGATGGTGCCGGTCATCTCGCGCATGCACGCAGCCAGACTTTCACCCTGGCAATTGGAAATGATTGCAATTTTCATTTTGTGCCTCAGTAATTGTCTTGGGCGTGTCTGTTGTGGTGGACGAAGAGTTCCGCACGATGCCTATCGAGGAAACCAAAAGTGTCTGTATTCAGCATGCTTGCCACGTCTTGGGTCGCTCCAAAGTGTGCGCCCGCCCACAAGCGCAGTGGGCGGATGAAATTTACGATTTGGACAGTTCCAATCGCGCGGTAATCAAACGCTTTTGATGCACAGCGCGAAGCGACGTAAGCAGCATTTCCGTTGATTCCTTCCACGAGCGAGGCTTCCACCCGCTCCAGATCCGGGTTTCCCAAGCAGCAACTTCCTCTGGATGCCTGGCGTAGTGGGCGATGCGATCTGCCCAACGATAGGTGTCAAGCGGATTGATGTATTCCACCAGGTCACGCCCCGTCTCGCGCAGGGGCGCGCAGTCCGCGGTTAGGCAAAACTTGCCATAGCTCAGGCTTTCCGGCAGCGTTAGGCTCCAACCTTCATAGAACGAGGGCAACAAGGTAAACATGCAGTGACGATAGAGCACGTTCAGCTCAGCATCCGTGGGACGCAACATGAGAATCCGGCCGCGAACCCGCGAGTCTTCTTGAAGAATCGCAAGGAAGTCGTCGGATTTCCAGCCCTTGCCACCAATGAAAAGCATTTGCGGCAGTTTGTCACCTTCGCCGCTTTCGAGCATAGTGATGTACGCTTTGTAGAGCATTTCCTGGTTTTTGCGCGGCTGCAGCGTGCCAACAGTCATGATGAAGCGCGGTCCGACGCCGAGTCGCTCCAGTACTTGTTTGTCATTCGCTTCTGACGTAATGACGCGCGCAATATCGGATTCGGAAATATCTGAACCAAATTCGACGTAATCGCTCGCCGGTATTGGCCAGCCATGTGCCTTCTGGAACGCAATTCCGTCACGCTTGGCCGTTTGACCGCCATAGATCAGATGATCGAAGTTCTCGGACGAGAACTTGATAAATGGCTCATAGCGTTCGGCCGTTTCTTTCAAGTGATGATGCGGGATCAGCATCGGCGTAAAGTCATAAATCAGTTGCGACGTCGTCACGCTGCGCTTGCTTCGCGCCATCTTGATAGCTTGGAACGTGCGCGCCCGCTCATGTTCCGGATACCAGTCGATCGCGGCGAAGAACACAATGGCATTTTCAGGGAATTCGCGCAGGACCGCGGGATGATCGGGGTACTCGCCGTCGGCGAACGGATGGCGGCAGCCCGTTCCTGCGGTCTCGTGTTCGCGATAGAATTTATCGAAGGTGCCATAGGCCGTAGCGAGATCGTCTTCGTTGAACAGCCACTGAAGGTTGGCATGCGGAATCTCGAACATCAATCCATTATGGCACGCGAAGAAGTGGGCGTTCGGCGTGAGTTGCTGCAGATATCGAGCATAAGTCAGCTCGGCGCGAATGATGCCCTGCACGCCGCCATGCCAGTACAAATACGTGGTTGTTAGATCCATCCAGACGGACGGCTCGGGCTCTCGCGGCGCATGTGTCTTGGCATACTCGGAGACCTTCGTATAAATCATATTGGCCGTGTCCAGCCAAGTCGTATTGGTCCATTCGCGGGCGATGCGCAATTCGTATTTCTCCAACGCCGAGCGATCGTGAGCGTAATGCAGAATTTTCTCTGCCCATGTCGCGACGTCCCATGCCGGCACGTAATCGATAAGGTCGCGTCCTACTTCGCGCAATGGGGCATTATCCGAGGCCAGACAGAACTTGCCTTGCCCCAGACTTTCCGGCAGGGTTAGACTCCACCCTTCGTAAAGGCTCGGCAGCACAGTGAACAGGCAATTCCGATAGAGAGCGGCCAGTTGTTCATCCGTCGGCGAAAAGCGGATCATTACGCCTTTCAGGCGCGGATCGCGGTCGAGCGTGTCCGTCAGGTCTTCCGCGTGCCACGGTTTGCCGCAGATCACGAGTTGGGGGACCCGCTTCGGATCCATCTCCAGCGCCATGAGATAGGCGCGATACAACGTATCGTGGTTCTTTCGCTGTTCGATCGAACCGACTGTGATCAAAAACGGTCCCGTAATGCCGATCTCCTTCAGGATTTCGGCATCGTTAGCGGTGTTAGTTATCTTGACTATGTCGGACCCAAATTTGACCGCCGCGCTCTCAGGTTGTCGCCATTCACGCTCAGTCTGAATCGCGTGCGTATCCTTGAGGGCGGTCTCTCCTCCGAACACCGTAAAGTCGACGTTATCCGAAACCCACTTGAGGTACTGTTCGAAACGTTCGCGGGTTAGCTTGTCATAGAGATGGCGAGTGGCTTCACGTAAAAGAATGACGTCGTAGACCAGATACGAAATATACAGGCGTGGACAGACGCCTTTCAGTTGCGTGAAATGGAATTCCTTCTGGCTAGTAATCCAGCCGCAGGTGAAGATGACGTCGCCCTCAATGTACGGATGGAACAGAGGCACATCGGACGGTGCTACCAGTTGCAGCGTATCAGCCATGCTCAGGCTGCTCGCAGTTTGACCGTCCGCGCTCTGGATGCGGTCGACGGTCTGCACATAGGCCTCCGCGACATTGTCGGCCTCGAACAGCCAGTTGAGCGATGCTTGCGAGATTTCGATGAATCCACACCCACGCTGCATTGAAAAGCGCATGTCGGGATTCACCTTCTTCAACCCGTTAGCAATTTCCAACTCAGCCCGGATGACACCCACAACACCGCCGGTCCATTCCATAGTCGCCGTCAGGTCCATCCAAAACACAGGTTCTTTCCGTGGGGAAACCTCTGGCACCGGTATACGTGGCGCCACAGGTTGCAGCGCCACCGGCGCTTGTGTTGCTTGCTGAACAGGAGCAGGTTCGGGAATCGCCAGCATCTCGGCCGTGGACGCGATTGGCGCCGGCATGACGTGTCGGACGGTGGAACGAGCGCTGAATGCGCCCGGTGTTCCCAGCAGGCGCGTCAGGTACTTCATCGGCCAAAAAGACCTGAATTTGTGAAATGCGACGATATCGTCGAGCCCGTCCACGTTAGCGCTTTCTGCAAGTCCTTCCTTCGACAGGCGCAAGTCCGCCAGGATCTGCGCTTTGGAAACGCCAGCGTCCAATCGTGCACGGTAGTGGGTCATGCCCGAGTCGTCGGGCTCCCGGCAAAGCAAAGTACGGTAGGCCTCGCGAATAAAGGTATCGCCGTTCGCGGCCAGCAATTCGTAAGCGCTTTTGCTCATGAAGGATCTACCGGGATTCGGATTTGAAACGTTGTTTGTCATTGTCAAATTTAGAACGCAGGTCTGTGTTGGCGGTTTGGGAAGACGTCTGGGATGCGTTACGCGAAGCGTTGGCAAAGCGCCAGTGTGTTTCTCGCACATCGGTCCCAGTTGAAACGCGCCGCGGATTGTATTCCTGTGGTAATCGCTTCACGGCGCCAAGCATCATCAGCTAGTACATGCTCGATGCCATACTTCAGCGCGTCATGATCGTCCGGCTCGACCAACCAGGCCGCGCCCCCGGCAACCTCGGGCAGTGACGTGCGATTCGAGGTTAGCGTCGGAATACCGCTTGCTAGAGCCTCAAGCACCGGCAGACCGAAACCTTCGTATACCGACGGAAACATGAAGGCACGCGCGCCCGCGTAGAAGAGCGGCAGATCGGCTTCGGGCACGAAACCCAGGTAGCGCAACCATCCCTCCTGTTTGCCTTGGTCGATAACTTCGAGCAGCCCGCCGCTCAACCAGCCCTTGCTGCCGATCAAGACCAGCGGAAACCGCAGGCGGAGATCCGCCGGGACTTCCCGATAGGCTGCTAGCAAGCGATCGACACGCTTGCGCGGTTCGAGCGTGGAAACGCAAAGCGAGTAACCGCCGGGTGTCAGGCCGTGCTGTGCAAGCATTTGCGCGACCTCTTGTGCCGGACGCGGCCGAAAATTCTCGCTGACCCCGAGGCCGATCGCCGTGATGTCGTCTAGGGACATGCCGAAGAATTCGGCTAGTTCAAGCCGCGTAGCCTCCGAGTCAGTCACGACGTGTGCGGCGCGTCGCAGTGTCGATGCAAACGCTGTTTCAAAGTGCCTGACGCGTTCAATCGGATGCGTTTCGGGGAACTTGAACACGGAAAGATCGTGTACGGTGATGATTCCGCCTTCCACCCGCGGTGGGAGGAAGTAATTCGGGGAGTGAAATACGGATCGGCGGAAGATGCGTGTATCACACCACCGACGCATGCGAGCCGGTGCGCGAAAGTGGCGCGACAAGCCGCGCGCCAGAGAAAAGGCGTCGTTGCGACGCGTGGCCAACAAGGCTTCGGGATCTTCAATCCAACGTCCCGCAGAGAAGAAGCGCACGTCGACAGTCTGCCTGGGCAGGACCTTGTAACGGCGCATCAACTCCCAGGTATAACGTCCGATACCGGTTAGGGGAGGAGCTATGGCGTCAACGGCAAGAACCAACTTCATGGGACGATATTCTCGAAAGCGAGAGACTGATTCGGGGCGGCCGACGGCAACGACGCCGTCGTGTCGCAATTCGTCGTTACCGCATCCTGAGAAGATGCGGTAACGGATATTAGAATTAGAACGAGAAACCAACCTCGTTGCGGCGGATATCGGCCTCTACCATCATCCGGCACAGATCTTCGAGCGACGTCTTTGGCTCCCAGCCCAACTCCCGCTTGGCCTTCTCAGCACTTCCGATCAGCAGTTCAACCTCAGATGCGCGATAGAACTTGGGATTAATGCGCACCAGCGTTTTCAGGCTGGCACGATCGATACCGATCTCCGTCTCGCCACGCCCCTCCCAGACCAAATCAAAACCCACCGCTTTGGCTGCCATCGACACGAAGTCCCGTACGGTTTCCGTGCGGTTTGTCGCCAACACATAGGCATCAGGCTTGTCGGCCTGCAACATGCGCCACATACCTTCGACATACTCTTTCGCATAGCCCCAGTCACGCTTTGCGTCCAGATTGCCTAACTCCAGCACATCCTGTTTTCCCAACTTGATCTTGGCAATACTGTCTGTAATTTTGCGTGTCACGAATTCGCGACCGCGCAAAGGCGACTCATGGTTGAACAGAATGCCGCTTACGCCGAAAATGCCGTAGCTTTCACGATAGTTGATGGTCATCCAATGAGCGTAAAGCTTGGCGACGCCGTAAGGGCTGCGTGGGTAGAACGGCGTCTCTTCGACCTGCGGAATAGCCTGCACCTTCCCGAACATCTCCGATGTACTGGCTTGATAGAAGCGAATTTTCGGATTTACGATGCGGATGGCCTCCAGCAGATTGACTGGGCCAATGCCTGTAATTTCTGCGGTCGTGACCGGCTGCTCAAACGACACACCGACAAAACTCTGAGCAGCCAGGTTATAGACCTCCGTTGCTTCAGTAGACTGCAAAAGTCGGATACAGGCGCTGAGATCGGTTAAGTCATATTCGACCAGATGCAAATTTTCGTGCTTGTGAACGCCTAGTTCTTCGATACGCCAGAAATTCACCGAAGCGGTGCGTCGATACGTGCCGAAGACCTGATACCCCTTGCTCAGCAGCAATTCCGTCAGATACGCGCCATCTTGCCCCGTAATTCCCGTAATAACCGCTCTTTTCATTATAAAAATCCCAAACAGTTAAACATCTTAAGAGTCTTAATTTTCTACAATTCGCTCGAGAGTGCTGGCGGAATAACAGATCCAGTGGTCATGCCACACGTCACACATTTCCAGCGAGCACGACAGTCACTATCGTGCGTGAAATACTTGGCCTCAAAGGCCTCAAAGCTCCGACATATCAGAGTGCAAGACACTATCGGGCGGCAATTCCAAACAGGCGAGCAGTTCGCGTGCAGCACTTTTCCAACTTGGTGCAGATATCGCGGCCGAGCGACCTTGCCCGGACAAAGGATTCTCAAGCCACTTGACCAGAACGCTCGACAAGCTCTCCGCAGTCGAACCCGAGAAGTACGTGATTGTCTCGCCAGCAATTTCCCGAAATACTGGCAAATCGCGCGCTAACACGGGTTTTGCGTAATATGCAGCCTCTATTACGGGTAAACCGAATCCTTCTGCTTCCGAGGCGATAAGCACCCCTAGGCATACTTCATAGAGCCTCTTGAGCATCTCGTCGCTGATGTTCTGCAACCAATGCAGCCGCGTCGAATTGAGTGGGTGGTTCAGCAGACGCTGCTGAAGCGATTCAATTTTCCATCCCGGTTTGCCCACAATGACCAGATTGACATCTTGTCCACGTTGCCAAAGTTGCTCAAACGCCGCCAACGCTTGCGAGTGGCCCTTTCTAGGCTCCAAGGTGCCAACCATAAGCACAGATGGCTTGTCCTTCAATCGTTCCAGCAGATGAGTGCTCCCATCAGGCAATCCTCTGCTGGGCAAACTGGCTTCTATATCAGCTCCGAGCAAGAACGATTTGATAGGCAACATTTCTTTCGAAATACCGTAGCGGATGGCAAGCCATTCGGTCAACTCCGCTCCTACCGCGTTCGATATGCAGATGGCGCTGTCAGCAAATACAGCCACCGTACGCATCCAGCGCCGGAAGTTCCTCGACGTCTTTGGATTGAACCAATTAGGATACTTGAGTGGCAAAAGATCGTAAATAACGACATGGATTGTGAGTCCCGAATTCTTCCAGGCTACTAGTTGGGCATGCTGACGAGGCATCAAATGCGCGACTAGATCGAGTCCAAGGAAGATGTCTCCTTGCTCTACGGTAACGCGCTCCAGCGCAAGACCAGTGTTAGCATCCAATTGAAGAAAGTCTGGCGCGTAGCAGTAGTCCTGGTTGCGAGTACAAAAAACTGGACAGATACGATAGCCAAAGGGCGGTGCAGAGAGCAACTGCATAAGTAGCGCCCTAACCACCCGTTGGATACCAGTGCGAGCGTCGTTTTGAACGATCACTGATACATCGACCAATATCTGCTTTCTACGACTGCGTAGGCTAAGTGCGCTTTTACGCGCTTCACCTTGTTGAACAAGTCGACGTGCCGCTGTCACTGGCAACAGTTTAATCAGGGAAGTTTGCTTTGCAATGAACACATTCATTGTCAGACTGCATGTTCTGGATAGCGGACCAAGATGTTTACTTCACCCCTCAACTCTTCATGCGACAAGTAGCACCGCGTGCAGTGCGGTAACGGCTAGTCAATGCTACGAGCTACTGTCGTGACTTGATCTCATCACCTATGGAACGGATCGAAAATCGCTCACCAAGTAGAAACGACTTCTGCGGTATTGCACTTATTGAATTCACCGAAGTCATATCTCTCGGTTGGAACCTATATTTCGGCAGCTCAGCGCCTGACGAACCCCGTTCGATTCATATCTTCTGAGACGGTCTCGTGGAGAGCCGCCTATAACAGCGGCCACCGAGAGAACACCTACCTACCAAACGTCTGAACCCCCGTGATCACCGGATACGCTACCGAGAACACCACGTTCAAGAACTTCTGCACCTCGGCGATCGGCGCATTCGATACATACAGCAGATCCTTGTTATCCATCATGAAGCTCTGCGCCACGAAAAACGAGTTCGGGTCACGCAGATTCACGCGATAAACGACCGGCACTTTGCCGTCCGCCGTCGTGCGAACGGGCGTATTCGGCCACGGCAATGCTTTCGCATCTTCGAGTCGGAAAATAAACACGCCCTGCGCGTCCGAACGCGAATCTTCCAGGCCGCCTGTACGAGCCAAGGCTTGCGCAAGCGTAATCCCCTGCGCCTCGAAATTGATTTCCTGATTCTTGCCCGTCGCTCCGAGAGACATGAAGCTGAACGGCTGGAACAGCGCGGTCACCACGTCGCCGGCATGTAGAGGCACATTCTGGCGCGGGTCACGGATGACGGTCTCTAGCGGCAACGACGCCACTGTGTCACCACGGGTCACCTGAATCGTGATCTTGTCGACCGGTTGCTTCACGCCGCCCGCAGATGCCAGCGCATCGAGCAAACGCTCGCCACGTGCACTCAGCGGCATCCGGTTGCTGCTCGCCACATCACCCACCACGGTGACGTAAGAGGTCGCATTGCGCGAGAGCTTCACCAATACTTGCGGATCGTGGGCAATGTTCTTCAGGCGCGAAGCAATATCACGCTGCAGTTCAGTCGGCGTGCGACCCACCGCTTGCAATTCACCCGCGAATGGCACGCTAATCTTGCCATTGCCATCGATCGTCTGATCCGGCAGAACGGTCACACGCGCGTTTGTCGTGCCGCCTTTCGAGTCGATTTGCCCTGCGCCGAAGAGCGTCGCGGGAGGCGCTTCCCAAATCGACACTTCAATCGTGTCGCCAACGCCGAGCTGCTGCTGGAACGAGGTGCTATTGCCCAACGCGGCCGTGAAATTGCCGACACTACGTTCTGCAAAGAGCTTACGCGCAACGTCGTCCGTGACATCGATAATCTGGATGCCAGTCGGATTGGCGGCCGCTCCGGCATTACTAATTTGCGAACGGCTCGGCCCGGAAGTCGGAATGCCCGAGCACCCGCCAAGTGAAATCGCCCCAAAGACGACTGCGATGAAAACAGTACAACGTGACAGACGCGGCATTTATTACAACTTTTGAAAAAAAGTTAGTGAGTAAGACTTCGGCGCGAATTGTCTCATGCACTCGGGTAGAATGTCTCGCTGTGAATAAAAATCCACACAAAAAATTTCAGAAAAGTTCTGCGCGCTAGCTAACAAATCGACTCACACTCTCGTGCCAACCCTCTTTCTAGATGTCACGCGCCTTCTCGCGCGTCTTTACAACGGGCTTTTGCCCACGGGCGTGGACCGCGTGGGCCTCGCCTATATTCAGAAGTACGGCGCAAAGGCGCGCGTGGTTCTCAGCGAACGGGGCTTTTCCACTGTATTAACTGAAAGAGATTCACAGCAAACGTTTGCATGGCTTCTTTCATCCACATTTAATCGAAACGCGATCCGTGCATTAGTCATCCGCGCCTGCCTTAATCGCCTGCGAGAAACAAGACCCCGCGGAATTCTGTTGCACACAAGTCACAATGGCATGGAGTTCGGACGTTATTACAGCGCAATGACGAAACGTCAGATCCGCCCCGTATTCATGGTCCACGATTTAATCCCGTTGACGCATGCCGAATATTGCCGCCCAGGCGTCGACGCAACGCATCGCCACCGCATGCACACTGCGCTGAAGCACGCGAGCGGCTTGATCATGAATTCCCAGGCCACCCTCGACTCGCTCGCGGCCGAAGCACAGCGCGCTGATCTTCCCATGCCGCCGAGCGTGGTCGCACGCCTCGCCTCGGGTGTCACCCTGCGTCCGCTCGCCCCCCGCCCGCTGCCAACCCCTTACTTCGTCATCCTCGGCACCATCGAGCCGCGCAAGAACCACTGGTTCATCCTGCACGTCTGGCGGCGTCTCGTCGAACAGCTCGGCGCGGCCGCGCCGAAGCTGGTGGTAATCGGCCGCCGCGGCTGGGAATGCGAAAACGTCGTCGATATGCTGGAGCGCTGCGAAAATCTGAAAGGCGTGGTGATAGAAGAAGCGCACTGCTCCGACGAGCAGCTTCACGCTTATTTGCAACACGCGCAGGCGCTGCTCTTTCCGTCTTTCGTCGAAGGCTACGGCATGCCGCTCGCCGAAGCACTCGCGCTGAAAGTACCGGTGCTCGCAAGCGATCTCGACGTGTTTCACGAAATCGCCGACGACATTCCCGACTATCTCGACCCGCTCGACGGCCCCGGCTGGCTCGCCCGCATTCAGGCCTACGCTCGCGCGAATAGCCCCGAGCGCGATGCGCAGTTGAGGCGTATCGAACGTTTCCGCGAACCGACCTGGGCCGAGCATTTCGAGCAGGTCGACGGCTTTCTCGAGACGCTGCGTTAAATGAAACAACACGTCGCTGAAGAACAGGCACCCGCGTGCCTGGCAATCGATCTGCCCAGTATCACTCGCGGCTCGCGCACGCTGAGCGCATTCCGTAAACGTTCAGAACATCTGTGGATCGATCGTTGGCATGGGCGCGTCGCGTTGCACTTCGCACGCGTAGGCGGCAAACGTGTCCGTGCCGCGTGGCCTGGACCGGTTTGGTCACGCGGGCCTGCAGGCATGCCGTTGTTGTCGTGGTTCTCAATGCCTGTTGCCAATGCCGGCGCAGAAGCATTTACCGCAGCACTCGATTCAGCCTTCGTCGCCGCAATCGAACACGATCGCAACGCCGGCACATTGCCTGAGGTCGAGATCAAACGACTGATGCAACGGTTCGCACGCAGCCATGCATCGACGCTGCGTCGATCGCAACCCGTCTGTCCCGCCGCATTGCTCGAAACCAGACGCACAACCCGCGTCCTGCTGATCGACGAGCGCGTTCGATCGCACGGACTCGGCACCATCGCAACACGCAACTCACGGCACGCCTTCGCGCGAATGATGCAAACCGCGCGCAAGTCCCATCCGCAAGCCGAATTCTGGATCGCGCGATCGGATGATCCAGGCCGTGGGCACTGGCTTTCCGCATCAGTCGATACCTTGCCGCCCGGCACCCGCCATCTCACCGAACACGAATCGTTGTGCGCCGCGCTGCCTCACGTCGACCACGTCTATACGCTGGGCGCGTCGGAGGGCATGCATGCGCTGCTGGCCGGCGTACCGGTGCACGTGTTCGGCGCGCCGTATTACGCCGGCTGGGGCTTGACACATGACGACCTGCCCTTGCCGAATCGCACCGCGCGCCCCACGCTCGCCGCATTGTTCAACGTGGTGTTCGTGCACTTCACGCGCTATCTGAATCCGGCCACGCACACGGCCGGCACGCTCGACGATCTGCTCGACAGCATCGAGTTGCAGCAAGCAGTCCAACAACGCTTCCCCGATCTGCAACCGGTGGCGGCGATCCGCTTCCAGTGGTGGAAGCGCCCGCTTGCGACGCCGTACATCAGCGCCGGCAACGCCACGCTACGCTGGACACACGAGCCGCAATCCGTGCAAGCGCACGAATGCGCGGTGCTGTGGGGCGCGCGCAGCGCGGAAGGTCTTGCCCCCGCGGTGCGCCGCGTCAGAATTGAAGACGGCTTCTTTCATTCGACCGGTCTCGGCTCCGACATGATCGCGCCGCGCAGTCAGGTAATCGACCGCCGCGGCCTCTATTTCGACGCCAGCCAGCCGAGCGATCTCAGCGTGCTGCTCAACGAAACGGAGTTCAGCGAAGCAGAGTTGGCGCGCGCCGCGGCACTTCGCAACAAGGTCGTGCAACTCGGCGTCACCAAGTACAACCTCGGCCGCCGGCGCCCTGCATGGACCGCCACGTCAGGCAAGCAGATCGTGCTGGTCCCCGGCCAGGTCGCCGACGATGCATCGATCCGCCTCGGCACGCGCGCAATCGGCACCGCCGATGCGCTGCTGCGCGAAGTCCGCCGCCTGCGGCCCGACGCATTCGTCGTCTACAAACCGCATCCCGACGTGCTATCAGGCAATCGCAATGGTCTGATCGACGCGCAGCAACTCGCCGACGTCGTCGATACCGAAGCGGACCTGCTGTCGCTCGTCGATGCGGCGGATGAAGTTCACACGCTCTCGTCGCTTGCGGGCTTCGACGCGCTGTTGCGCGGCAAAGCGGTGTTCACCTACGGGCTGCCGTTCTACGCGGGCTGGGGACTCACCCACGACGCGCTCGCGCCGCTGCCGTGGCGTCATCGCACATTGACGCTCGACATGCTGTGCGCGGGCGTGCTGCTGCGCTATCCACTGTACTTCGATTGGAAAACCCGTCTCTTCACGACCCCGGAAGCCGTGGTCGAACAACTCGCACCACAAGCCGCACGGCCGCTCGAAAAAGTACGCGGCAACCGGATGCGGCCGCTTCTCAAAGCTTTTCGCTGGAGCCGCAATGCAATTCGCCACGCCATATGGCGCCTTCAGCAAAAGCGCGCGCCATGAGCATGGTAAAAAAACAAACCGTCCAGACAAACCAAAAGCCCCGCAAGATCGAAATCTTGCGGGGCTTTTTTCCGAGGCTGACGCTAAAGCGTTATCCGCTTAGCGCGACATCATATTCATGCTGACGTTATGCAACACCCACAACGTCCCGCCAACCACGATAACAGCGGTCAGCACGGTGAACGCAAACGCCGTCACGTTCCAGCGCTGCGACGACGACGTGTTCATGTGCAGGAAGAACACCAGATGCACGAGGATCTGCACGACCGCGAGACCCGCGATCGCGAGCAACGCGCTCTGGCCCGTCAACGTGCCGGTCATCACGATCGCGAAGGCCGCGACGGTCAGAATGACGGAGAGCACGAAGCCCGCCGTATAGCTGCCGAAGCTGCCGTGACCGCCTTCCGAGTGTGCGCCATGGGCGCTATGACTATGGTCCATTTAGATCACGCTCGCAAGATAGACAAAGGTGAAAACGCCGATCCACACGACGTCGAGGAAGTGCCAGAAAAGGCTCAGGCACGTCAGACGGATCATGTCGCGTTCGGTCAGGTCGCGATGACGCATCACCTGCAGCGCCAGCACGACCATCCAGATCAGGCCGAACGTCACGTGCAGGCCGTGCGTGCCGACCAGCGTGAAGAACGACGACAGGAACGCGCTGCGGCTCGGACCCGCGCCTTCGGCGATCAGGTGCGAGAACTCGCGCATTTCCAGCACGAGGAACGCGAGGCCCAGCAGGAACGTCACGCCGAGCCAGCCGAGCAGCACGCCCTTGCGGTTCTTGTGCGCGCCGAGCATCGCGAAGCCGTACGTGATACTCGAGAGCAGCAGCATCGTCGTTTCAAGTGCGACGCCCGGAATCTCGAACAGGTCCTTGCCGCTTGGACCGCCCGCGAACTGGTGGCTCATCACCGCGAACACCGCGAACAGCGCCGCGAAGAGGATGCAGTCGGTCATCAGGTACAGCCAGAAACCGAACACCGAGTGCGACGGCACGTGGTCCGGCGCGAGTTGCGGCTCAACCGCAATAGTCTTCTGTAACATCAGTCCACCTCCAGCGCGACCTGCTTGCCGGCGCTTGCGCCGACACCGGCCACGGCACCAGCACCGCCGTTGCGATTCTCTTCAATCAGCGCAACAGTGTCGGCAGGAATGTAATAGCCGTCGTTGTCCATGAAGCTGTAGATGATCACGGTGGCGATCGCGCCGACCGCGCCAACGATCGCAAGCCACCAGATGTGCCACACACCGGCAAAACCGAGCACCAGCGAGAACAGACCCACCAACAGACCCGCGGACGTATTCGACGGCATGTGAATGTCGCGATACACCGGCACTTTCACACCGCCCTTGCGCGACTTCATTTCGGTGAACGCGTCGAGCGAGCGGACGTCCGGAATGTGCGCGAAGTTATAGGCCGGCGGCGGCGAGCTCGTCGCCCATTCCAGCGTATGACCGTCCCACGGATCGCCCGTGAGGTCGCGGTTTTCCGGCAGGTTGCGATCGCGGATGCTGACGACCAGTTGCAGCAGCTGGCAAGCGATACCGATTGCGATCAGCACCGCGCCAAACGCGGCGGCGATCAGCCACGGATGCCATGCCGGGTTGTCGTAGTGGTTCAGACGACGCGTCATGCCCATGAAGCCGAGCACGTACAGCGGCGTGAACGCAACCCAGAAGCCAACCTGCCAGAACCAGAACGCGGCCTTGCCGATCTTCTCGTTCAGCTTGAAGCCGAACGCCTTCGGGAACCAGTAGTTGAAGCCGGCCAGATAGCCGAACAGCACGCCACCGATAATTACGTTATGGAAGTGAGCGATCAGGAACAGGCTGTTGTGCAGCATGAAGTCCGCGCCCGGAATCGCCAGCATCACACCGGTCATACCGCCGATCGTGAAAGTGATGATGAAGCCGATCGTCCACAGAACCGGCGTCGTGAATTTCAGACGGCCCTTGTAGATCGTAAACAGCCAGTTGAACACTTTGACGCCGGTCGGAATCGAAATCACCATCGTCGCGATGCCGAAGAACGCGTTCACGTCCGCGCCCGAACCCATCGTGAAGAAGTGGTGCAGCCACACGAGGAACGACAGCACCATGATCGCGCAGGTCGCCCATACCATCGTCTTGTAGCCGAACAGCGGCTTTTTAGCGAAGGTCGCGACGACTTCCGAGAAGATACCGAACGCCGGCAGGATCAGGATGTACACCTCGGGGTGACCCCATGCCCAGATCAGGTTCAGGTACAGCATCGCGTTGCCGCCGGCATCGTTCGTGAAGAAGTGCATGCCGAGGTAGCGGTCGAGACCGAGCAGCGCGAGCGTGACGGTCAGGATCGGGAACGACGCCATGATCAGCACGTTCGCGCACAACGAGGTCCACGTGAACACCGGCACCTTCATCCACGACATGCCCGGAGCGCGCATCTTCACGATCGTCACGAAGAAGTTCACACCGGTCAGCAACGTGCCGATACCGGAGATCTGCAGGCTCCACAGGTAATAGTCGACGCCTACACCAGGGCTGAACTGCAATTCCGACAACGGCGGATAAGCGAGCCAGCCCGTCTGTGCGAATTCACCGATCACCAGCGAGATGTTGATCAGGATCGCGCTGACTGCCGTCATCCAGAAGCTCAGCGAGTTGATGAACGGGAACGCGACGTCGCGCGCGCCGATCTGCAGCGGCACGACGATGTTCATCAAACCGATCATGAACGCCATCGCCATGAAGAAGATCATGATGACGCCGTGCGCGGTGAAGACCTGGTCGTAGTGATGCGGTGGCAAAAAGCCCGGGCTCAGGTACGACAGCGCCAGCTGCATACGCATCATGATCGCGTCGGCGAAGCCGCGCAGCAGCATGATGAACGCAACGACGATGTACATGACACCGATCTTCTTATGGTCGACGGACGTCAGCCATTCGCTCCACAAGTAGCGCCATTTGCCGAAATACGTGATCCCGGCGAGCACCGCCAGCGCGGCGAGCACCATCCCGCCGCCCGCCGTAACGATGATGGGCTCGTGATACGGAATCGCATCGAGAGTTAGTTTTCCGAACATGAGTTACCCCTTAGGCGCGCAGTTGGCGTCTTTCATGTTGTCGATGACGTTGCCGTTGTTGTAGCGGGCAATGATGTTGTTGAAGAGCTTCGGATCGACGGTCGAGAAGTACCGCACCGGGTCCTTTTCGCTCGGCTCGGACACCGCGTGATAGCGGTCCATGTCGAGGCGGTCCGACGAAGCGCGGACCTTCGCAACCCAGGCATTGAAGTCTTCAGGCGACGTCGCGAGCGTGCGGAACTTCATGTCCGAGAAGCCCTTGCCGCTGAAGTTTGCCGAGGTGCCCGCGTAGTCGCCGGCGTGATCGGCGATCAGGTGCAGGCGCGTCTGCATGCCCGCCATCGCGTAGATCTGGCCGCCCAGCTGCGGGATGAAGAACGAGTTCATCACCGTGTCCGACGTGATCCGGAAGTTCACCGGCGTGCCGACCGGGATCGCGAGCTGATTCACCGACGCGATGCCGAGGTCCGGATAAATGAACAGCCACTTCCAGTCGAGCGCGACGACTTCGACGTTGATCGGTTTGACCTGCGACTCGAGCGGACGATACGGATCGAGCTCATGCGTGCTCTTCCACGTCAACACGGCGAGAAACAAAATGATCAGCGCCGGAATGGTCCAGACGGCGACTTCGATCGCGGTGGAATGCGTCCAACCCGGACGGTATTCGGCGTTGCTGTTCGATGCGCGGTAACGCCACGCGAAAAACAGTGTCATCAGAATGACCGGCACCACGACGATCAGCATGGCCCACACCGAAGTCGCGATCAGATCACGCTCCGCGAGTCCCACACTCCCCTTCGGATTCAGAATATCGAGGTTGCTGCAACCCGAAAGCAGCAACATTAGGCTGGCGGAAATGAAACTTGCCGGCCTTCTCAGCGTCCGTCCTTTCATATCCACTGCCTCGTTTTTTTGACTTCAACGAACGTCATTCGACGGCTCTCCATTAATAAGCGCTCGCATAATAGGGGGGCATCGGATGCTAATAAACACTCGATTTAGCAACGAACTATTGCGTCGCGACGCAGTGCGACACGTTGCCGCATTTCCCCGCGCACCCTATTCACCAGCGTCGTTTGCGACGCTTCGAAACGAAGCATCGAAAAGCTGACGCATCGCAAAAGTCCCCTGAAATAAGCGCTAAAAATCGCTGGACGCGCAGCGGTTTTCGACGTACTGCAACACGCATGCATTCACAAAGGGATTGATAACGACGCGCAAAAGCGCAAGAGCGTCGCCGAATCCTGACGCGCGGATGCGACAACGACTCTGGCGCTCTGTTCTTTTAACCCGGAGTCTGCGTGGCGACGGGAGCGGGTCCGGGCGCCGCTGCCTGCAGATGCTCGCCGCCTTCCGTCGGCACGGAGTCCGAAGGCAACGCCGAGCGTTCCGATTGCGCGAGCAGCGTGCCGACCGACGGATCGATCGCATCGGTGAACGGCTTCGGGTCGAGACCGATCGCGAGCACCAGCAGCGCCAACGCACCGAGCAGCGCGAACTCGCGCTTGCCGAGGTCCTTCAGCTTCGCCACGCGCGCGTTGGCGATCACACCGAAGATCACGCGCTTGTACATCCACAGCGTGTAGGCCGCGCTCAGGATCAGGGTGGTCGCGGCGATCGCACCGATCCAGAAGTTGAAGCGGATCGCGCCCATCAGCACCATGAATTCGCCGACGAAACCCGACGTGCCCGGCAGACCGATGTTGGCCATCGAGAACAGCATCACGAAAGCGGCAAAGCGCGGCATCGTGTTGGCGACGCCGCCGTATTCGGCGATCGACGCGGATTTCGTGCGGTCGTAGAGCATGCCGGTGCACAACAGCATCGCGCCGGACACCACGCCGTACGAGATCATCTGCACGATTGCGCCGGACTGGCCGAAGCGGTTGAAGACGAACAGACCGAGCGTGACGAGGCCCATATGCGCGACCGTCGAATACGCGAGCAGGCGGCGCATGTCGGTCTGCACGAGTGCGAGCAGGCTCGAATAGATCACCGCGACGAGCGACAGCGTGATCATCATCGGCGCGAAGAAATGGCTCGCTTGCGGCGCGATCGGCAGCGCGAAACGCAGCAGACCGTAACCGCCGATCTTCAGCATGCCGATCATCACCGCGGCGCCCGTCGGGCCGTCGAGGTGCACGTCGGGCAGCCACGTGTGCAGCGGCCACATCGGCACCTTCACGCCGAACGCGGCAAGGAAGCCGAGGAAGATCAGCGCCTGCGGCACCATGTCGAGGTGCGCTTCGCGCCACACGGCGAGGTCGAAGCTATGCGTCTGGCTATACAGGTAGAGCAGCGACATCAGCATCATCAGCGAGCCGAGGAACGACACGAAGAAGAACTTCACCGCCGCATACGTGCGGTTCTTGTGACCGTAGGTGCCGATCAGCAGATACAGCGGGATCAGCGTCGCCTCGAACGCAATGAAGAACATCATGCCGTCGAGGGACGTGAACACACCCTGCATGAAGCCCGACAGCATCAGGAACGCGCCGAAGTACTGCGCGGTGCGCTGCGTGATCGACTCCCACGATGCGATCACGATGATGATCGTCGTCAGCGCGGTCAGCGCGACCAGCCACAGCGAAATCCCGTCGATTCCCACATGCCATGCGATATCGAACGTCGGCGACCAGCGGACGTTCTCGACGAACTGCATCGAGGTCACGTCGTTACGGAAACTCGCCACGAGCGGGATCACCGGCAAGAAACCCGCCACCGCGCCGATCAGCGCGAGCCAGCGCGTGCGATTACGCGCCGCGTCCGACCCGGCGCGCAGAACCACGAACCCGGCGACGATGGGGATCCAGATGAGAAGACTTAGGAGAGGCAATGGCATGTGCTCTGTCAAAACTTGAAGTACAAAACGCCGCGTCAACGCCCCTGAAACAAGCAGACATTGAAATGGAAATGTAAGTTGGAGTTCGCTGAAATTGACGCGTGGAGGGGTTTCCCGCTACACGTTTACCCGCAGCCGACTACCAAGGGTGGGAGATTACCAAGATAAGAATAATTTTGCATCGCAACAGCCGCGAAATCCGCGCCACAATACATTGTTGCGACGTGGGCGCTTGCAAAATGCATCGAAATGTGCGCTTGCACATTGTTACAAAGGGGTCGTTAGGCCTTGGCAGTTTGGCAGCAAAAGCTGGCAATTAGCCGGAGGTTGGCCGCTGTTAGACATCCGCTGTATATGGGGCTGGTTCGACTGGAACGGATCGTGCTCTCGAGTGCTTTTTGACGGTCGGGCACGAGCGGCAACCAAACAAAAATTTGCCTCGTCGGCGATAAAAAAATTTTTGTGCGGGCGGTCTAAACCGACCGGCGAGGAGGTCACTAGCGGTGCCGCGCGCCTCGATCAAGGTGCGCTGAAACTGTTCCGCCCCAGGCGCACGAATCTTCCGTTTTCCTTACACAGACCAGCGCCGCGCCATGGTAACTGCTGCAGAAACTCGCGCGGCGAGGCACACTCAATTCGCGCAGCGGGCTCCCCTCGCCCGACTCCTTTCCCGGACCTCCTCGCATGGCGCTTCGTGACGACGTCGTACCCGCACTCGAATGCCGCGGCCTGAGCAAGCGGTACGGCACCGGCCGCATCGTGCTCGCGCAGCTCGACTTCACACTCGCTGCGGGCGAGTTCGTTGCGATCATGGGCGACTCGGGCGTCGGCAAGTCGACATTGCTCAACCTGATCGCCGGGCTCGACCGCGCCGATAGCGGCAGCGTGCTAATCGACGGACGCCCGGTCGAACAACTCGACGACAACGCCGCGACGCGACTACGGCGCCAGAAGCTCGGCTTCGTGTTCCAGGCGTTTCACGTGCTGCCGCATCTGACGCTCGCGCAGAACGTCGCGCTGCCGCTGCTGCTCAATGATCTACCGACGGCCGCCGCGCTCGACATGCTCGCGGCGGTCGGCCTCGGCGGACGCGGCGACGACTTTCCGCGCGATCTCTCCGGCGGCGAGTTGCAGCGTGTAGCCATTGCACGCGCACTCGTGCATCGTCCGACGCTGCTTCTCGCCGACGAACCGACCGGCAACCTCGACCCTGCCACCGCGCGCGACGTGCTCGGCCTGTTCCGCGCGCAAAGCAAGGCGACCGGCGCGGCGACGATCATGGTCACGCATTCGGAGGCCGCGGCCGCCGTGGCGGACCGCGTGTTGATCCTCAGCGACGGCGACTTGCATGGCGCGCGCGATAAGGCCGCGAACGTCGCGCACGCCGCGGCCCGCTCGACCCACGATGGCCGTTGACCTTCGTCCACTGCCGCGCGCGCCGGGATATCGTGTTCTCGCGCGCTGGCTGATGGTCGCGGAATGGCGCAGTCATCGCGGACGCGCACTCGTCGCCATCGCGACGATCGCGCTAGGCGTCGCGCTCGGCTACGCGGTGCAATTGATCAACAGCGCCGCCTTCAACGAATTCTCGGCGGCCGCGCGCAGTCTGTCAGGCGAAGCGGATCTGCAGGTGCGCGGCGCGCAGCCTTTCGTCGACGAGTCCCTCTATCCGCGACTCGCCAACGAACCGGGCGTGGTGCTGGCGAGTCCCGTGCTCGCGCTCGACGTCGCGGTGCCGGGCCGCACCGGTGCACTGCCCGTTCTCGGCATCGACGTCTTCAAGGCGAGGTCGATCACGCCCGATCTGATCGGCGTGCCCTCGCCCGATCGCCCGTTCGACACGCTCGCCTCCGATGCGATATTTCTGTCGACGGCCGCGCAGCAATGGCTGAACGTCAAGACCGGCGACGATGTCACGCTACGCAGCGGTACGTCGGATCTGCATCTGCGCGTCGCGGGCGGGCTCGTGCGCACGCGGCCGGGTCAACGGCTCGCGGTGATGGACATCGCCGCCGCGCAATGGCGATTCGGCAAGGTGGGCAAGTTGACGCGCGTTGACGTGCAACTCGCACGCGGCGTCGATCGGCAACGCTTCAAACGCGATCTGCAACAGCAGCTCGGCAGCACATGGGTAGTCGCCGAGACGCGCGACACTGAGAGCCGCACCGATCGCCTGTCGCGTGCTTACCGGATCAACATGAACGTACTCGCGCTGGTCGCGCTGTTCACGGGCGCGTTCCTCGTGTTTTCGACTCAGGCACTCGGCGTCGTGCGACGCCGATCGCAATTCGCGATGCTGCGCGTGCTCGGGCTCACGCGCGCTCAGCTATTGCGGCAGATCCTGCTTGAAGGCGCGCTGCTCGGGTTGCTCGGCTCGTTGTGTGGACTTGCGCTCGGCTACGCGATGGCCAGCGGTGCGCTGCGCTTCTTCGGCAGCGATCTCGGCGGTGGCTATTTTCCGGGCGTGCAACCGCGAGTCGGTTTCGAGCCGCTCGCGAGCGCGGTGTTTCTCGCGCTCGGGGTCGCGGTGTCGGTGTTGGGCAGCGTAGCGCCCGCTATCGACGCGGCGTGCGCACGGCCTGCCCCGGCACTCAAGGCCGGTGCCGAGGAAAGCGCATTGGCGCGGCTCGCCACGCCGTGGCCGGCGTTCGGCTGTTTGCTGGCGGCCGCCGCGCTGACGCGCGTGCCGCCGTGGTTCGATGCGCCGATCGCCGGTTATCTGGCGGTCGCGTTGCTGCTCGTCGGCGGCATTGCGCTGATGCCGCGCGTGACCGCGCTGATATTCGGCGCGGCAGGCCGCGCGCGCGGCACGCGACGCCGCGCGGGCGCGACGGGCACGCTCGCGATTGCGCGTCTCGCGAATGCGCCGGGGCAGGCGTCGATCGCGATGGGCGGCGTGCTGTCGAGCTTCGCGCTGATCGTCGCGATGGCGATCATGGTGGCCAGCTTCCGCGTGTCTGTCGACGACTGGATCACGCATCTGCTGTCCGCCGATCTGTATGTGCGCGTAGCGTCGGGCGGCAATAGCGGCGACAGTGGCGGCTTGCGGCCCGACGAACAGACGCGCATCGCGACGGTGCCCGGCATCGGCGACGCCGCGTTCGCGCGCATCACACATCTGACGCTCGATCCCGCGCGCCCGGACGTCGCGCTGCTCGCCCGCGAAATCGACGCGAACGATCCGGGCGCGACTCTGCAGATGACCGGCGCGGTGCTGCCGCCGTCCGCGCTTCGCGCCGGCGACATACCTATTTGGGTTTCCGAAGCAATGATCGACCTGTATGGGTATGAGCTAGGTCAACGTGTGCGGTTGTCGCTCGGCGAGCATGGCCAGACGTTCGTCGTAGCCGGCGTCTGGCGCGACTACGCGCGGCAGAGCGGCGCGATCCAGATACGGCTTGCCGATTATCGGCGGCTGACCGGCGACTCCACCGCAACCGATGTCGCCGTGACCGTCGAGCCGGGCGTGACTGTCGAACGCGTCGTCGCAAGTTTGAAGGCGCTGCCGTTCGGCGCTTCGCTCGAGGTGTCGCAACCGGGCGAGATCCGTGCGCGCACGCTGGTGATCTTCGATCGCAGTTTCGCGGTCACGTATCTGCTCGAGGCGGTGGCGATCGTGATCGGATTGTTCGGCGTCGCAGCGACGTTTTCCGCGCAGACGCTCGCGCGCGCCCGTGAGTTCGGGATGTTGCGCCACGTCGGGGTGACGCGCGCGCAGATTCTCGCGATCCTCGCTTCGGAGGGCGGTCTGCTCACCGCATGCGGCATTGCGCTCGGTTTCGCGCTTGGTTTCGCGATCAGCCTGATTCTCGTGTTCGTCGTCAATCCACAGTCGTTTCACTGGAACATGTCGCTGCATGTACCGTGGTTCGTGCTGGGCACAGTCGCGTTGGTAATGCTGGTGCTGTCGTGTACGACGGCGGTGGTCGCGGGACGCGGCGCGGTGTCGGTGGATGCAGTGCGCGCGGTGAAGGAGGACTGGTGATGCCAGCTGCGCGGCGTGCGTGGAAAATGCGGTTGATCTGGGATAGCGCGGCCATTCGCGAGGTTTGCTCTGCGCTTGATGGCTGCGCGACGTGCATCGCGCGCCGACACGGCGGGTCACCTCCGCGGCGCCTTCAGCTTTTTTTCCGAGGGCTACTTTGGATTGGCATAGCCGCTGTGTCGCCCTCTTTCGCCGCTAGTAGCGACTCCACTGGATCCACCCCGGTCGCCTTCGCGGCAGTCACGCCAGACCATCCGATCTCGTTTCCGCGGGACAGCGGTGCTCATCCGGCTTTCCGCACCGAATGGTGGTACGCGACAGGCTGGCTCACGACGCCCGACAACCGACCGCTCGGATTCCAGATCACGTTCTTCCGTACGGCGACTGGTCACGATGCCGCCGATCCAAGCGATTTCGCCCCGTCGCAACTGATCATCGCGCACGCTGCGCTGAGCGATCCGGCCATCGGACACCTCGTTCACGATCAACGCATCGCTCGAGAGGGTCTCGGGCTCGCCTACGCGAAGACCGCCAACACCGACGTCAAACTCGACGCCTGGAAAATGATTCGCGCCGCGGACGGCCACTACGACGTCACCGCCGATGCAAGTGGATTCTCGCTACACCTCCAACTCACGCCAACGCAGCCTCCGCTGATTCAGGGCGAGCGCGGTTACTCGCGCAAAGGACCGCGGCCCGAACAGGCGAGCTATTACTACAGCGAACCGCAACTCCGCGTGACGGGCACTGTGGTGCGCCCAGCCGGAGGTGGAAACGACACGACGCGCGATGCAGCAGTGACGGGGACCGCATGGCTCGATCACGAGTGGTCGAGCACGTTGCTCGACGCCAATGCGGTCGGATGGGATTGGCTCGGCGCCAATTTGACGGACGGCTCGGCGCTAATGGCATTCAAGATCCGCAGCCGCGACGGACATGCAATATGGGCCCACGCGACGCTTCGCAGACCCGATGGTCAGGTAACGAATTTCGACCCCGGTGAAGTCGACTTCACGCCGCGTCGCATGTGGCGCTCGCCGCACACGAATACTTCGTATCCGGTCTCGATGACGGTTAGAGCGGGAACGCTGACATGGCGACTCGATCCGCTGATGGACGATCAGGAACTCGACTCACGACAGTCGACCGGTGCCGTGTACTGGGAAGGCGCGGTACGGGTGAGTCAACAGAATGCGGATGTAGGGCGAGCCTATCTGGAACTGACGGGTTACGCGGATGCGTTGCGGATCGGAAAGTAGTGAAGCGCGCAGAGTCGGCCGCGTAAACGCAAAAACCCCACCGCGGCGGGTGGGGTTTCTGACTGGAGGGGAGCCTGACGATTACCTACTTTCACACGGGCAATCCGCACTATCATCGGCGTGGAGTCGTTTCACGGTCCTGTTCGGGATGGGAAGGGGTGGGACCGACTCGCTATGGTCATCAGGCATGACGGGTTGCTGCGTCGCAGGGTTGGAGTCAACCGCTTGCGCCACAGCCAATCGGGAAGAAGCGTAAAGGATTCGAGTGTGGGGGTTGTGTTGTTTCTGGCACAACACTGAATCCCAACCGTGCGTTTCTGTTGGCTCCCGCGGGAGTTCACACCAATCCCCTTCGGGGATCGGACCGGCGTAAGTGCTCAAGCACTAACGCGGGTCGAGACACACCTGTTATAGGATCAAGCCTTACGGGCAATTAGTATCAGTTAGCTCAGTACATTACTGTACGTGCACACCTGACCTATCAACGTCCTGGTCTTGAACGACCCTTCAAGGGGCTCGAAGCCCCGGGGATATCTCATCTTAAGGCGAGTTTCCCGCTTAGATGCTTTCAGCGGTTATCTCTTCCGAACATAGCTACCCGGCGATGCCACTGGCGTGACAACCGGTACACCAGAGGTTCGTCCACTCCGGTCCTCTCGTACTAGGAGCAGCCCCCTTCAAATATCCAGCGCCCACGGCAGATAGGGACCAAACTGTCTCACGACGTTTTAAACCCAGCTCACGTACCTCTTTAAATGGCGAACAGCCATACCCTTGGGACCGGCTACAGCCCCAGGATGAGATGAGCCGACATCGAGGTGCCAAACACCGCCGTCGATATGAACTCTTGGGCGGTATCAGCCTGTTATCCCCAGAGTACCTTTTATCCGTTGAGCGATGGCCCTTCCATACAGAACCACCGGATCACTATGACCTGCTTTCGCACCTGTTCGACTTGTCAGTCTCACAGTCAAGCACGCTTATGCCATTGCACTATCAGCACGATTTCCGACCGTACCTAGCGTACCTTCGTACTCCTCCGTTACACTTTGGGAGGAGACCGCCCCAGTCAAACTGCCTACCATGCACTGTCCCCGACCCGGATCACGGGCCAAGGTTAGAACCTCAAACAGATCAGGGTGGTATTTCAAGGACGGCTCCATTGAGACTGGCGTCCCAACTTCATAGCCTCCCACCTATCCTACACAGACCGGTTCAAAGTCCAATGCAAAGCTACAGTAAAGGTTCATGGGGTCTTTCCGTCTAGCCGCGGGGAGATTGCATCATCACAAACACTTCAACTTCGCTGAGTCTCGGGAGGAGACAGTGTGGCCATCGTTACGCCATTCGTGCAGGTCGGAACTTACCCGACAAGGAATTTCGCTACCTTAGGACCGTTATAGTTACGGCCGCCGTTTACCGGGACTTCAATCAGGAGCTTGCACCCCATCATTTAATCTTCCGGCACCGGGCAGGCGTCACACCCTATACGTCCACTTTCGTGTTTGCAGAGTGCTGTGTTTTTATTAAACAGTCGCAGCCACCAGTTTATTGCAACCCTTTCACCCTTCTGGCGCAGGCCAGTCAGGCTATGAGGGCGTACCTTATCCCGAAGTTACGGTACCAATTTGCCGAGTTCCTTCTCCCGAGTTCTCTCAAGCGCCTTAGAATACTCATCTCGCCCACCTGTGTCGGTTTGCGGTACGGTCACTGTGAAACTGAAGCTTAGAGGCTTTTCCTGGAACCCCTTCCAGTTGCTTCGTCGCCTAGGCGACTCGCCTCGCACCCTTGAATTGCGCGCCCGGATTTGCCAAAGCGCCTTCTCCAATGCAAGGACCGGGACTTCCAACACCCGGACAACCTTCCGCGATCCGTCCCCCCATCGCATTTCACAATGGTGCAGAAATATTAATCTGCTTCCCATCAGCTACGCATTTCTGCCTCGCCTTAGGGGCCGACTCACCCTACGCCGATGAACGTTGCGTAGGAAACCTTGGGCTTACGGCGAGGGGGCCTTTCACCCCCTTTATCGCTACTCATGTCAGCATTCGCACTTCCGATACCTCCAGCACACTTTCCAGTGCACCTTCGCAGGCTTACGGAACGCTCTCCTACCATGCACATTACTGTGCATCCGCAGCTTCGGTATATGGCTTAGCCCCGTTACATCTTCCGCGCAGGACGACTCGATCAGTGAGCTATTACGCTTTCTTTAAAGGGTGGCTGCTTCTAAGCCAACCTCCTGACTGTTTTAGCCTTCCCACTTCGTTTCCCACTTAGCCATATTTGGGGACCTTAGCTGGCGGTCTGGGTTGTTTCCCTCTTGACACCGGACGTTAGCACCCGATGTCTGTCTCCCGTGATTGCACTCTTCGGTATTCGGAGTTTGCTATGGCGTAGTAATCCGCAATGGACCCCACAACCATGACAGTGCTCTACCCCCGAAGGTGACACACGAGGCACTACCTAAATAGTTTTCGGAGAGAACCAGCTATTTCCAGGTTTGTTTAGCCTTTCACCCCTATCCACAGCTCATCCCCTAACTTTTCAACGTTAGTGGGTTCGGTCCTCCAGCACGTGTTACCGTGCCTTCAACCTGGCCATGGATAGATCACCTGGTTTCGGGTCTACACCCAGCGACTGGACGCCCTGTTCGGACTCGCTTTCGCTACGCCTGCCCTAATCGGTTAAGCTCGCCACTGAATGTAAGTCGCTGACCCATTATACAAAAGGTACGCCGTCACCCCGCTTTAAGCGCTCTCGCGCTTAAATCCACTTCAAGCGCGCAGTGGTCATGTTTCAGACTTGATGTCTTTTGACGCATTCATTTCATGAATGCGCCGAAAGCGCTTAAAGCGGGGCTCCGACTGTTTGTATGCATGCGGTTTCAGGATCTGTTTCACTCCCCTCCCGGGGTTCTTTTCGCCTTTCCCTCACGGTACTGGTTCACTATCGGTCGATCACGAGTATTTAGCCTTGGAGGATGGTCCCCCCATCTTCAGACAGGATTTCACGTGTCCCGCCCTACTTCTCGTACACCCAGTTCTTCCATGCTGTTTTCGTCTACAGGGCTATCACCTGCTATGGCCGCACTTTCCAGAGCGTTCGACTAACAATACGGATAACGTGTACCGGCTGATCCCATTTCGCTCGCCACTACTCTGGGAATCTCGGTTGATTTCTTTTCCTGCGGTTACTTAGATGTTTCAGTTCACCGCGTTCGCTTCACGTAGCCTATGGATTCAGCTACGGATACTCCATTAGGAGTGGGTTTCCCCATTCGGACATCTCCGGATCAATGCTCGTTTGCCAGCTCCCCGGAGCTTTTCGCAGGCTACCGCGTCCTTCATCGCCTGTGATCGCCAAGGCATCCACCACATGCACTTGTTCGCTTGACCCTATAACGGGTGTGTCTCTGTGTCGACCCACGTTAGCGCTTTAGCGCTTACGTGGGTCCCATCCCCGGAGGGGATAGACGCACTCGCTACAGGTTGAGTATTCGTGTTGCGCCGTATTCCAAAGCAATCTTTCGATCACCTTTAAAATACATCGATACAATCACAACCCTGATTCACCTACTCGGCACCCATCTCCAGGCGCCTTTCGTGAATCTCTTTACTACTTCTTCCTGATTGTTAAAGAACGGCAGCCGGTATGAAGCCTGTGCCTCATACCGCTCTGACTGGCTCAATCGCCAATGCGCAACGCTCTGCCTTCATGCAGAACCCTGCGCATTGAGGATTGGTGGAGGATGACGGGATCGAACCGACGACCCCCTGCTTGCAAAGCAGGTGCTCTCCCAGCTGAGCTAATCCCCCAGTCCCACAGATATTCCAGCGGCCCCAGCCCTTCAGCTCACCAGACAAGACCGTGGTGGGTCTGGATGGATTCGAACCATCGACCCCCGCCTTATCAAGACGGTGCTCTAACCGGCTGAGCTACAGACCCCTGAAGTCTGTCTGCGTTGCTTCTAACCACAGCCGATAAGCGTGAGCACTTGAGTGCAATGAATGCACAGCTCTGGAAAGGAGGTGATCCAGCCGCACCTTCCGATACGGCTACCTTGTTACGACTTCACCCCAGTCATGAATCCTACCGTGGTGACCGTCCTCCTTGCGGTTAGACTAGCCACTTCTGGTAAAACCCACTCCCATGGTGTGACGGGCGGTGTGTACAAGACCCGGGAACGTATTCACCGCGGCATGCTGATCCGCGATTACTAGCGATTCCAGCTTCACGCACCCGAGTTGCAGAGTGCGATCCGGACTACGATCGGTTTTCTGGGATTGGCTCCACCTCGCGGCTTGGCAACCCTCTGTTCCGACCATTGTATGACGTGTGAAGCCCTACCCATAAGGGCCATGAGGACTTGACGTCATCCCCACCTTCCTCCGGTTTGTCACCGGCAGTCTCCCTGGAGTGCTCTTGCGTAGCAACTAGGGACAAGGGTTGCGCTCGTTGCGGGACTTAACCCAACATCTCACGACACGAGCTGACGACAGCCATGCAGCACCTGTGTTATGGCTCCCTTTCGGGCACTCCCGCCTCTCGGCAGGATTCCATACATGTCAAGGGTAGGTAAGGTTTTTCGCGTTGCATCGAATTAATCCACATCATCCACCGCTTGTGCGGGTCCCCGTCAATTCCTTTGAGTTTTAATCTTGCGACCGTACTCCCCAGGCGGTCAACTTCACGCGTTAGCTACGTTACCAAGCCAATGAAGGCCCGACAACCAGTTGACATCGTTTAGGGCGTGGACTACCAGGGTATCTAATCCTGTTTGCTCCCCACGCTTTCGTGCATGAGCGTCAGTATTGGCCCAGGGGGCTGCCTTCGCCATCGGTGTTCCTCCACATCTCTACGCATTTCACTGCTACACGTGGAATTCCACCCCCCTCTGCCATACTCCAGCGCTGCAGTCACCAATGCAGTTCCCAGGTTAAGCCCGGGGATTTCACATCGGTCTTACAGCACCGCCTGCGCACGCTTTACGCCCAGTAATTCCGATTAACGCTCGCACCCTACGTATTACCGCGGCTGCTGGCACGTAGTTAGCCGGTGCTTATTCTTCCGGTACCGTCATCCCTCACGGATATTAGCCACGAGGTTTTCTTTCCGGACAAAAGTGCTTTACAACCCGAAGGCCTTCTTCACACACGCGGCATTGCTGGATCAGGCTTGCGCCCATTGTCCAAAATTCCCCACTGCTGCCTCCCGTAGGAGTCTGGGCCGTGTCTCAGTCCCAGTGTGGCTGGTCGTCCTCTCAGACCAGCTACAGATCGTCGGCTTGGTAGGCCTTTACCCCACCAACTACCTAATCTGCCATCGGCCGCCCCTTGAGCGCGAGGTCCCGAAAGATCCCCCGCTTTCCTCTCCCGAGCGTATGCGGTATTAATCCGGCTTTCGCCGGGCTATCCCCCACTCCAGGACACGTTCCGATGTATTACTCACCCGTTCGCCACTCGCCACCAGACCGAAGTCCGTGCTGCCGTTCGACTTGCATGTGTAAGGCATGCCGCCAGCGTTCAATCTGAGCCAGGATCAAACTCTTCAGTTCAAACCTGTTACTGTGTTCGGGCTCTCTCGAACCCGGTCGCTCACTCAACGTACTGACGATGATTGATCCGTCTTTCGACAGACAAACCTTCCTCTAATACTGTGTGAGGCTTCTGATACTTCTGCCTGACAGCAGACTCCGGAGAATCCGCCGCCGCATTCCGCATCAAGCGCCCACACTTATCGACTGTTAGTTTTTAAAGATCGGTCCGCCAAACCCGCCGCGCCTGAACCACCTGAACCACCACTACCCGGCACCGCTTCGTTTGCGTCGCTGCGTCTGCAGCAGAGAAGCGAGATTATGGAGAACGGTCGACAACACGTCAATACCCTTCTCACAATTTATTTTGAGAGCAAAGACTGCCATCTCCATCGCATTGCCGCCAGCCCTCAAAAGAGTCAACTCTGGCCAGACCAAGAAATCAGCGAAAATAGTTAGTCATCCAATTCAACCCGCCGAAGTCCTGATACCGACAAAACAAAGTAGTCCGAGCGCGGCTCGAACTCACCACCGCTCCCCAAATTAAAGTTCTACCCTTCCCCGCCGTCAATCAGATCATCCCGCCACTTAAATTAGCTGCCGACTATGGACAATCTCGTCGACGCACGCGTCGAGGACACCCAGCCCGCCGCGGCATCCCCGATGCTCGAGCCTGATACGGTGCCGGTAGGCACGCCGCTCCCATGGCCGATCGTCGATGCCGACGGCACGCTGCTCTTCGCAAGCGCGACGACGCTCGCGACCACCGACGAGCGCGCCTTTCTGTTTCAACACTTCCGCCCGCAACGCGGCGACCTGTTCGACCTCGGCGCACAACAACCGCCGGCGCCAACCGCCCAGCCTGACCACGCCGGTGAGTTGACGCTGAAGGACATGCACCTCGAGATCGGCGCATTGATCGGCATGCGTTCGCAACTCGGCAACGGCGCGCCGATGCAACCTTGCCGCATCATCGGTTTCGCGCCGAATCATGCGCTGTTCGTCACGCCGCCGATGCAGCAGGGCCAACCGCTGCCGCTCACGCCCGGCGAGAACGTCGAGGTCGTCGCGATCGCGAGTCAGGCCGTGTTCCGTTTCGTCTGCACGGTCGAAGCGGTCTGCCGCGTGCCGTTCGACTATGCCGTGTTGTCGAGGCCCGGTATGGTCCGCCGGCTCCGTGAGCGCAAATCGATCCGCGTCCATGCGCACCTGCCCGTGCGGTTTGGCATCGGCGGGAGCGGTGACACTTACGAAGGCCTTGGACTCGCCAAGGGCATCAGCGCGCTCGGCATGTCGTTGAGTGCGTCATGGACACTGGGCGAAGTCGGCGAGCGGCTGCGCATCGCGTTCCGGCTGAAGTCGGCCGAATACGATTCACAGATCGAGACGACGGCAGTGATCCGCAACGTTCAGAAGGGCAAAACGCCTGGCGAGCCGTCCATGCATGGGCTAGAACTGGATCAACTCGATTCCGTTCAACAAATGGCGATGAAGGTGTTCGTGTTCGATCGTCAGGAGGATGTGCAGCACTGGTCCAACGGACTGAAATAAGCGGTCCGGCCACAAAAGCAACGCGCGTGCGGACACAGCAGCGTCGACCTCGCTGCGCACACATCGATCAGCCGAGCAACTCTTCCGGCGTCAACCGCCGCGCTCCCCAGGCATTGGCGAGCACCTCGCAACGACCGAGCCGTATCGCACCACGCTCGAAATCGACGAACACGACTTCATCGACGTCGGCCGGCCGCGCGGGTTCGTCGCTCGTGCGGCCGTCGGTCAGAATCCATAACCAGCGCTGCTGGGCCGGCCGTCGCCGCGCGCAGCGTTCGAGCAGTTGCGCGGCGCGGCGCACGCCCGACGCGAGCGGCGAACCGCCGCCTCCGCCCACGGGCGCGAGCCATCGCTCATTCCACCAGCGCGGCACGGCGGGGCCGAAGCGCACATCCGCTCCCGCACCGCCGAAGCAGATCAGCGCAGCCTCGGCGCGCATCGCACTCGCACGGTCGAACAAGGCAGTCAGTAGACCCTTCGCGAACGCGAGGCGTTGGCCCGCCAGCATCGACCCGGAGCAATCGAGCACGAAGCAATGCAGCACACCGCCACGCGGCACTTCCCGTACGAAGCGCAGATGCTCACGACGCAAGGTGTGCTCGCGCATCGCGGCGAGCGTCGGTGGCCATGCAATGCGCCTGCCCGGTTCGCCGCCCGACGTGTCGCGCGAATCCGCCCCCACGCCTTGTCGCCATCGAAAACCGCTGCGCGAGTCAGCGGCGGCGCCTTTCCGATGGCTCAGCGTTTTTTTGCGTCGAGCGCAATGACGCCTTTGACAGGCAAAGCCGCGGCCGGCTCGGGCGGCAGGTAGCCCCAGTCGGAGTCGGCGGACGGTGTCGTGGATCCAGCCGTATCGCCAGACGCACCCTCAGCGAGGTCCCGTGCCGGCGCCTCGCTTTCTGGCCGGCGCTGATTCGCATGTTGCGAATCATGCTGACGCCGCCGATGAAGCAGCACCGGATCGGCAACGCGCTCCACATGTCGCACCGTCACCGCACCTGCCCGTTCGAATGCGGCCAGCGCGCGCGCCGCGCGCAGCATCACGAGGTCGGCGCGCAGGCCGTCGACGGCCGCGTCGATGCATAGCGCGCTCACGCGCGCATGGACGGCGTCATCGAACGACAGCAGCGGCAGCGCCGCGCGCGCCGAGCGAATTCGCTGCACGTATGAAGCTTGCTGCTCCGCGTGAGCGGTACGAAACCCAGCGGGATCGAGATCGAACGCGAACCGCGCTTTGACGATCGCCTGCCGCACCTGCGGCTCGAACGCGTTCTGCAACTCCACCATCAGACCGAAGCGGTCGATCAATTGCGGCCGCAACTCGCCCTCTTCGGGATTCATCGTGCCGATCAGCACGAAGCTCGCGTCATGACTATGCGACACGCCATCGCGTTCGACGGTATTCACGCCGCTCGCCGCCGCATCGAGCAACGCATCGACGAGCGCATCGGGCAGCAGATTGACTTCGTCGACGTACAGCACGCCGCGATGCGCCTTCGCGAGCAGCCCCGGCGAGAAGCGCACCGAGCCGTCGCGCAACACGCTTTCGATATCGAGCGTGCCGATCAGACGATCCTCGCTCGCGCCAAGCGGCAGATTCACGAGCTCTCCCTCCGGCAGCAGTTCGGCAAGCGCGCGCGCGGCAGTCGACTTCGCAGTGCCACGCGGTCCGCTGATCAATACGCCGCCCAAGCCCGGGTCGATCGCCGCGAGCACCAGCGCCTGCTGCAACGAGGCCTGGCCGATCAGCGCCGCAAACGGAAAAACGGGCCGCGCCGCCGTACCCGATACACAGGCTGAGCAACCTGCGTCGTCCGCTCCTCGCATCGCTCCATTCATGTTTGTCTTCCTTCGATCTGCTGTTCGCTCGCCAGCAGATGCGTTTCCACCTGCGCGCGATAGTCACCCGGCTGCTGCCACAGCCCCCGCTGCATCGCCTCGAGCAAACGCTCGCAGATCGAATGCAGCGCATGCGGATTGTGCCGTTGCATGAACGCGCGCGTATCGGCGTCATTCAGATAAGCATCGGCGACGAGCGCGTATTGATGATCCGCGATCACGCGCGCGGTCGCGTCGTAGCCATACAGATAATCGACGGTCGCGGCGATCTCGGCCGCGCCCTTGTAGCCGTGGCGCTTCACGCCGTCGAGCCATTTCGGATTGACCACGCGCGAGCGGATCACGCGCGCGATCTCCTCCTGCAACGTCCGCACGCGCGGCGCGGCCGGATTGCTGTGATCCGCGTGATAGACGCGCGGCTGCTGACCTGCCAGATGCCGCACCGCCGCGACCATGCCGCCCTGAAACTGGTAGTAGTCGTTCGAATCGAGCACGTCGTGCTCGCGGTTGTCCTGGTTCTGCAGCACGAGGTCCATCGCTGCGAGGCGCGTGCCAAACGCTTGATGCGCTTCCTCGCCCGCGCTCTTCTGCGCGTACGCATATCCGCCCCACGCCTGATACGCGTTCGCGAGATCGGCGTCGGTCTGCCATTGGCGCGAGTCGATCATCTGCTGCAGACCCGCGCCGTACGTGCCCGGCCGCGCGCTGAACACGCGCCAGCCGGCGCGCTTGCGCGCTTCGACCGGGTCCATGCCGCGCGCGATCAACGCATCGCGTTCGCGCTGCACGCGCGCGCGAATCGGATTCAGCTCCGCGGGCTCGTCGAGTTCGGCAACCGCTTGCACGGCCGCATCGAACAGATGCATCACGTTCGCGAACGCATCGCGAAAGAAACCGGATACGCGCAACGTGACGTCGATACGCGGCCGGTCGAACGCGTCGATCGGCATGATCTCGAAGTCCGTCACACGGTGGCTGCCCGGCGCCCATTTCGGCCGCACGCCGAGCAGCGCGAGCGCCTGCGCGATATCGTCGCCGCCGGTGCGCATCGTCGCGGTGCCCCAAACCGACAGGCCGATCGCGCGGGGATAATCGCCGTGCTCCTGCAGATGCCGCTCGATCAGTTGCTGCGCCGATTTCAGGCCGAGTGCCCACGCGGCTTGCGTCGGCACCGCGCGCGTGTCGACCGAATAGAAGTTGCGGCCGGTGGGCAGCACGTCGGGCCGACCGCGCGACGGCGAACCGCTCGGACCTGGCGGCACGAATCGTCCTTCGAGGCCGCGTTTCAGCTGCGTCATTTCCTGCGGGCCGCAGGCGTCGAGACGCGGCAGCACGTCGTCGCGCAGGCGTGCGATCACCTGTGCCGCTTGCGGCAGACTTTCGTCGGCTACGGGGACGGCCTGCGAACGATCCGCGTCATCGCAATCGACACCGCAGACGCCGCGCAACAGCTCGCCCGCGAGCAACTCCAACCGCTCGCGCGTGTCGCCGTAATGTCGCCACGGCGCATCGCTGACCCGCTGCAATACCTCGGGTCGCGGGCCGTCCCATGCGGCGGCCCAATCCACCGTCAACGGGTCGAACCGATGATCGATGCGCAGATCGCGCGCCAGCGCGTCGACGAGCCCCGCCTTGCCGCCCTGCCCATCGCCGACCGGAAAGCGCCCGAGCGCAAGCAGCGTGTCGCGCCGCTGCACGCCGCGCGGCGACTGCCCGAACGTATGCAGGCCATCGCGAATCTGCGCTTCCTTCAGCTCGCACAGCCACGCATCGACGCGTGTGAGCAGCGCGTCTTCATCGTCCTGTCGGTTCGGCGCCGCGAGACTCAGCTCTTCGTGCAACCGATGCTCGACGATCGTCGTCAGAATCGTGCGACGCAAGAGCTTCGCGCGACGCGAATCGACCATCAATGCTTCGTAGTATTCGTCGACCTGGCGTTCGAGGTCCTGCAGCGGCCCATAGTTTTCGGCGCGTGTAAGCGGTGGCATCAGATGATCGATGATCACCGCCTGCGCGCGCCGCTTCGCCTGGCTGCCCTCGCCCGGATCGTTGACGATGAACGGATACAGATGCGGCATCGGTCCGAGAATCAGATCGGGCCAGCACGCGTCGCTCAAGGCGACGCTTTTGCCCGGCAGCCATTCCAGGTTGCCGTGCTTGCCGACGTGCACGACCGCGTCGATGCCGAACTGATGGCGCAGCCAGAAATAGAACGCGAGGTATGCGTGCGGCGGTACGAGCTCCGCATCGTGATAGCTCGCGTAGTCGCCGTGCTCGCGCGAACGCGCAGGTTGAATGCCGACGAACACCCGGCCGCAGCGCCAGCCGGCGATCATGAAGCGGCCGCGCCGCAGCGTGGGGTCCTGCTCGGGCTTGCCCCAGCGCGCGTTCAACGCGTCGCGCACGCTCGCCGGCAACGCGTTGAACTGCGCGAGATAGTCGTCGAGTGCGAGGCTTTGCAGGGCCGGACGCAGATCGCGTACGACCGGATCGTTGGTCACGCCTTCGGTCAGCCTGTTCAACAACGCGTCGCCGTTTTCGGGTAATTCGCCGACACGATAACCTTCATCGCGCAGCATCGACAGAATGCCGACCACCGACGCCGGCGTATCGAGCCCGACGCCATTGCCGATGCGCCCTTCGCTCATCGGATAGTTGGCGAGAATCAACGCGACTTTCTTGTCGGCGTTATCGAGCGAACGCAAACGGCACCAGCGCCGGCTCAGCTCGGCGAGAAAGCGCACCCGTTCGAGGTCGGGCTGATAGCGGACCACGTCGACCTGCGTATGCGCACAGCGATACGCGAGCCCCTTGAAGCTGATCGCGCGCGTGATGATGCGCCCGTCCACTTCGGGCAGCGCGATATGCATCGCGATGTCGCGCGAATTGAGGCCGTGGTTGTCCTTCAGCCAGTCTTCGCGATTGCCGCCGCTCAGGATTACCTGGAACACCGGCGCGTCGCCGGCGAGCGCGAGCGGCTCCGGATCGTCGATCGCGGACGCGGCGAACGCGGTCGTGTTCAGCACGAGCGCGACACAATGTTGCGCGCACAGCGACTGCACGACATCGCGGCTCACCGCATCCTTCAGCGACGTGATCGCGAGCGGCAGCGGATTGAGCCCTTGCGCTTCGAGCGCGTCGATCAGCGCATCGAACACCGCGGTATTGGCGGCCTGCAGATGCGCCTTGTAGAACAGAATCGCGACGACCGGCGCGTCTTGCCGCCAACGCGCCTGCCAGTCGGCGACGATGGGGGTATCGCGCTCGGGGTGATACAGCGACGCGGCCGGCAACGCGCGCGGCGGATCGGGTTCGCGCCCCCAATCGAGCGCGCGATACGCGATGCAGCGCAAAAACGCCTCGGCGTTCTGCGGACCGCCCTCGCGCAGATAGCGCCACAGCTGCTGACACAACTCGGCGCTCGCGGTGCTGCGCGCGAGCAGGTTCGGGTCTTCCTGCAGATCGCCGGAAAACATCGCGAGTGTTTGCTGTTTGCGCTGCGCGAGCGCGACCACCTGCTCGATGCCGTACGGCCAATACGTTTCGCCGCCGAGATGATCGACGACGACCACGCGCGCATGCTGCAACACGTCGTCCAGATAGAAATCGACCGAGGCAGGCTGACGCAGATACGTGACGTTCGCGAGCCGCACGCTCGGAAAGCCGTCGCCGAGACGCGGCACCACGCTCGCGAGCAGCGACAGCGTGGTGTCGGCGGAACTGAGCACGACGATCTCGGCGGGCTGCTGATCGATGCGGATCACGCCCTGCGTATCGTCGACGAAGCCGCCCGGCGTCGTGCGCAGCAGATGCATGCTGGTGCGCCCGTTTATGCCGTCGCGTTCGACGTCGCGCCGAGCGCGGCGTCGAACGCCTGTTGCAGCGCGTGTTGGTCGAGGTCTGCGCCGATCAGCACGAAGCGGCTCAACGCGCCGTCGCCATTTTCACCCGCTTGCCAGCGCCGGTCGAAGTAGCTGTCGAAGCGCCGGCCCACGCCCTGGATCAAGAGACGCATCGCCGCGCCCTGCAGTGCCGCGAAGCCTTTGACACGGTAAATCGTGTGGGTTTCGACGAGCGTCTGCAAGGCGGCGAGCGCCGCGTCGCGCGACGGTACGGATGCCTGCACGACGACCGAATCGAATTCATCGTGGTGATGATCGGGGTCGTCGGCGGAACCGTGGTGGTCATGACGCAGGTGGATCGTCTCTTCCGACGCCGCTTCGAGGCCCAGCAGCGTATGCAGGTCGAGCCGCCCGTGCTGCGCGCGCACGATCTTCACCTGCGGCGGAATCTCCGCGCGGATCGCGGCTTCGACCTCGTGCTGCCGGGCGTCGTCGATCAGATCGGTCTTGTTCAGAATCACCAGATCGGCCGCCGACAACTGGTCTTCGAACAGCTCGTGCAGCGGCGACTCGTGATCGAGATTCGGATCGGCCTTGCGCTGTGCATCGACGGCGAGCGGGTTATCGGCGAACTGGCCGCTCGCGGCGGCCGGGCCGTCCACCACCGTCACCACCGCATCGACCGTGAAGCCATTGCGGATCTGCGGCCAGTTGAACGCCTGCACGAGCGGCTTCGGCAACGCCAGGCCCGACGTTTCGATCAGCACGTGATCGAGTTCGTCGCGGCGCTCCGCGAGCTTTTCCATCACCGGGAAAAATTCTTCCTGCACGGTGCAGCACAAACAACCGTTCGCGAGTTCATACAATTGCCCTTCGGTCTCGACGCCGTTTTCATCGCAACCGATGCCGCAGCCCTTGAGGATTTCGCCGTCGATGCCGAGCTCGCCGAACTCGTTGACGATCACCGCGATGCGCTTGCCGCCCGCATGCTGAAGAATGTGCCGCAGCAGCGTGGTTTTGCCGCTGCCGAGAAAGCCCGTGACGATCGTGACGGGGATCTTGCGCAATTGAGTTTGCATCGTGAGGTCCATCCCTTGGCGTTGATCGGTATGCCGGAAAGTCCGCGCGTGGGTCCGCGTCGGCTGGCGAATGGAGCACGCGCAGCAGCACCAGCGATCACCAGACACGGGGACGAACGACGGCATGGCCGCGACAACGGAAATACAGAAAGCGGAACTGAGGTCATGAACGCGCCGCCGCATCCCCGCGGCGGTCGTTCTGCTTCTTTGGGCCGGTATCCGGGCTGGCGAAAGCGCCGCTTCCCCTTCCCGGCCGAGTGGTTTCTCGTCCAGTGGTGAAATGTCCACGCGACCTTGCGCGAGGACATCGAAGCCGGCACTGCGGTGCCCGGCTATCAAGCCGGAACCGCTTTTCGCTTACCGTTGCGGGGACAGCACAGGTTAGCCGCTCCAGAGCAGGTGGCTCCCTGTTTCCCGTTTAACTGCATGCGCACGAGCGCGCACGCGAGCACCCAAAGTGCGAGCGAGTGTAGGCCCGCGGACTTGCGCAGTCAAGCAACGCACCGAGCCGGAAAGCGCCGCCGAGGCTTATCCGGCAAGGCGCCATGTGCTATCGTATGCGCGCGTTTGGTGCCCGCACATGCGCTCGCGTGTGCAGTTAAACGGGAAACAGGCAGCGCCTCGCGCGTTCAACCTGTGCTGTCCCCGCAACGGTAAGCGACCTGCGGCGCGCGATTCGATTCGCCTTCGATTCCGACGTGCCGCGCATGCGTTTTTTGATGCCACTGTCCCGCGAATCCACAAACCGGGACGGGAAGGCGAAGCGCATGAGGCCGCCAGCCCGGATACCGGCCAGACGTGGAGGCGGTGCCGCATTGCATCCGTGCATCACGTGGCGCCGCCGGCCGCCGGAATCCGCGGGGAACGGATGTGAAGGCGTAGCAGCGCGGCATCGCGCGTGCCCGGATTCGCAGTTCCGCATGACCTCTATATTCACCGCCGCGCGCGCTGTCGCACGCCGCTTCTCTTCTTCCATCACCGCATGGCGCGCGCCATGCACGCCGCGATGACGCGCGCCTGGCTGATCGGCGCCGGTCCCGGCGACGTCGAACTGATCACGCTGAAGGCCACCCGTGCGCTCGCGCAGGCCGATGTCGTGCTCGTCGACGATCTGGTAAATCCCGACGTGCTGCAGTTCGCGCGCACCGACGCGCAAGTCGTGTACGTCGGCAAACGCGGCGGCCATCCGTCGACGCCGCAAGCCGACATCGTCGCGCAAATGCTCGGGCATCTGCGCGCGGGGCGCAGCGTCGCGCGGCTCAAGGGCGGCGATCCGTTCGTGTTCGGCCGCGGCGGCGAAGAGTTGCAGGCGCTACAGGCCGCGGGTATCGAAGTCGACGTGATCAACGGCATCACGGCCGGCATCGCGGCGCCCGCGGCGCTCGGTATCGCGGTCACGCATCGTGATCACGCGCAGGGCGTCGTGTTCGTCACCGGCCACGGCGCCGGCAGTGGCGAACCGGACTGGGCCGCGCTCGCCGCGACGCGCATGACGCTGGTGATCTACATGGGCATGCGCCGGCTCGGCGAGATCGCCCGCGCATTGCTCGCGGCCGGCATGTCCGCCGACACGCCGTGCGCGGCGATCGAGTCGGCGACGCGGCCTGAGCAGCGTCATGTGCTCGCGCCGCTTCGCGAGTTCGCCGAGGCGGTGGCGCGCGCGGGGCTCGGCTCGCCGGCGATCGTCGTGATCGGCGGTGTGGCGTCGCTCGCACTGGCGCGTGATGCGGCCAAACGCGAGGCCGGCGTTGCTCACGAACTGGCAGCGAGCGCGACACGACACGGACTCGGACGCGCGATCAAAACGCTGAGCGTCGGCATCGGTTGCCGCTTGCACAGCGAAGCCGCTGATATCGAAGCCGCCGTCCGCGCAGCGCTCGGATCGAATGCCTTCGAGCAGATCCGCGCGATCGCGACGATCGACACCAAAGCCAACGAAGCCGGTCTGCTCGAATTCTGCTCGCGTCATCAACTGCCGCTGCAACTGTTCAGCCGCGACCAGATCGCCGCGGTACCGGTCGCGTCGCCGTCGGCGGCGGCACACGCGCATCTCGGCGTCGATGGTGTGTGCGAGCCGTGCGCGCTGCTGGCGGCAACGGCGCCGGACTCCACCACAACCGCGCAAAACGCGCGTCTGATCGTACGCAAGACCGCGCACGCCGGCATCACGGTGGCGATCGCAGCGGCGAACGACGCTGCCCTTAGCGACGCGACCCCATCCCATCCCGCCTCTCAAAACCAGGACCCCCGATGAAAACCGATCCGGAATCGCATCAACGCATGACCGAACGCCGCCGCGAAGGCCACGAAAAGAAGCAGGCCGGCGCGACCGTCGAAAAAGGCCTGCTGATCGTCAACACCGGCACCGGCAAGGGCAAGAGCACGGCCGCGTTCGGCATGGCCGTGCGGGTGCTCGGCCACGGCATGCGGCTCGGCGTCGTGCAGTTCATCAAAGGCGCGCTGCATACGTCGGAGCGCGATTTCCTCGGCGCGATCGCCCAGTGCGATTTCGTCACGATGGGCGACGGCTACACGTGGAACACGCAGAACCGCGAGGCCGACATGGCGACCGCGCGCAAAGGCTGGAACGAAGCGCGGCGGATGATCGAAAGCGGCGACTACCAGATGGTGATCCTCGACGAGTTGAACACCGTGCTGAAGTACGAATACCTGCCGCTCGACGAAGTGCTCGCGGTGATCAACGCGCGTGCGCCGATGTTGCACGTCGTCGTGACCGGACGCCATGCGCCGGACGCGCTGATCGAAGCCGCCGACCTCGTCACCGAAATGCGCGCGATCAAGCATCCGTATCGCGAGCAAGGTGTGAAGGCGCAGCGCGGCGTGGAGTTCTGAGCGATGTCGGCGTCCCCCAACGGGGCTTCGTCCGGGACGCCCCCCAAGGAGACTTCCTTCGGGGCGTCCCCCCAAGGGACTTCCGTCGGGGCGTGCCCCGCGCTGTTCATTAGCGCGCCCGCGTCGGGACAAGGCAAAACCACGATCACCGCCGGTCTCGCGCGCTATCACCGGCGGCTCGGACGTCGCGTGCGCGTGTTCAAGACCGGACCGGATTTTCTCGATCCGATGATCCTCGCGCGCGCGAGCGCCGCGCCGGTGCTGTCGCTCGATCTGTGGATGGTCGGCGAAAGCGCATGCCGCAACCTGCTCGCGCGGGCGGCGCAAGAAGCCGATCTGATCCTGATCGAAGGCGTGATGGGCCTGTTCGACGGCACGCCGAGCAGCGCCGATCTGGCGATCACGTTCGGCGTGCCGGTGCTCGCGGTGATTTCCGCGCAGGCGATGGCGCAGACCTTCGGCGCGCTCGCATTCGGCCTTGCGCGCTTCAGACCACAACTGCCGTTCCACGGCGTGCTCGCGAATCGCGTCGGCTCCGCTCGGCACGCGCAGATGCTGCAGGAAGCGCTGCCGCCCGAGTTGCGCTGGTGCGGCCACCTCGCCGCGAGCGACGAGATCACGCTGCCTGACCGCCACCTCGGCCTACACCGGGCCGATGAAATCGACGATCTCGAAGCGCGCCTGGAACGCGCGGCGGATACGCTCGCGTCGACCGCGCTCGCCGAACTGCCGCCGCCGGTCGATTTCGGCGCGCCCTCGCCCGAAGTGCTGCCGCGTCTGCTCGAAGGCAAGCACATCGCGATCGCGCGCGACGCCGCGTTCTCGTTCATCTATCCGGCCAACGTCGCGCTGCTCGAAGCGCTCGGCGCGCGGCTCAGCTATTTCTCGCCGCTCGCCGACGAAGCGTTGCCCGCCGGCACACACGCGCTCTATCTGCCGGGCGGCTATCCCGAGTTGCATATGGCGACGCTCGCGGGCAACGTGAACAGCGCCGCATCGATCCGAGCGCACGTCGAGGCGGACAAACCGCTGGTCGCCGAATGCGGCGGCATGCTCTATCTGCTCGACACGCTGACCGACGCGCAAGGCACTAGCACGCCGATGCTGGGCCTGCTGCCCGGTCACGCGACGATGCAAACGCGCTTCACGTCGCTCGGCATGCAGCAGATCGATGGCGTCCACGGCACGCTGACCGGGCACACGTTCCACTACTCGAAACTCGCGACGCCGCTCGCGCCGCAGCGCTTCGCCACGCGCGCGCACAGCGACACGCCCGGCGAAGCGGTGTTCCGCGTGGGCCCGATTGTGGCAACCTATATGCACGCTTACTGGCCCTCCAACCCGGCTTTCACGGCCGCCCTCTTTCATGGCGAAACCTTTTGACGACTCCGAGCGCGATGCGGTCTATCGTGCGATTTACGAACGCCGCGACATGCGCCACTTCGTGCCCGATCCGGTCGATCCGGCGGTGCTGCGGCGTCTGCTCGACGCGGCGCATCACGCGCCGAGCGTCGGCTACATGCAGCCGTGGCGGATCGTGCGCATCACCGACGCGGCGCTGCGCACGGGCTTGCGCGACATCGTCGAGCGCGAACGGCTCGCCACCGCCGACGCGCTCGGCAAGCGCCGCGACGAGTTCATGAAGCTGAAGGTGGAAGGCATGCGCGAATGCGCGGAGCTGCTGGTGATCGCGTTGATGGACGGGCGCGAGCGACACGTCTTCGGCCGCCGCACGCTGCCGGAGATGGATCTCGCGTCGGTCGCGTGCGCGATCCAGAACATGTGGCTCGCTGCGCGCGCGGAAGGACTCGGGCTTGGTTGGGTGTCGCTATTCGATGTCGACGCGGTGCACCAGCTACTGGCGATGCCGGAAGGCGCGCGGCCGGTCGCGATTCTGTGCCTCGGCCACGTCGCTGCCTTCTATAGCGAGCCGATGCTCGAAACGGAGCGCTGGGCGAGCCGTCTGCCGCTCGCCGATTGCGTGTTCGAAAACCGCTGGCCGCGAGACGAGCCGGCGCAGGAATAACTGATACTCGCGGCCCCGGCGATCCGAGGCTGGGTTTTAACGTTGCAGCGGCTCCATCGAGTCGACGTTCGGCACACCGCTCGTCTTGTCGATGCTGAGCTTCACACGCCAGTCGGCCGGCGCATCGAACGGCAGCTTCGCGAGCGCGGTTTTGACGAGCAACGGCAGTGCATGCAGCGGGTCCGCATCGCGATCCATGAACACCGCGCCGACCTTGTAGCGCTCGGCGCCGCTCGCGTAGTCGAAAAAGCGCAGCGTCAGCGCGTGCTGATACTTGCGCCCAAACAACAGCGCGCCTGGACCGTCGCTGCCCGCGCCGCAATCGGCGGGCGCGCAATCCTCACCGCCGATGCCGATCGACGCCGGCCGCGTGCTATACGCCATCGACAGCAGATAATGCGCGGGCTTGCCCGCCGTATCGACGAACCCGTGTTTCGCCAACTCGTCGCGCAACAGCTTTTCGACTTGCGGATGGTCGGCGCTGTCGTCCTGCGGCTGCGTGCGCGCGAGCGAATAGGTCCGCTCGCCTTGCAGCGCAACGGCGCGGTCGGCGCCGTTAGCGGAGACGGTGTGCACCTCGGCGCTCAGGCCCGCGCAAGCGGTGAGGCTCGCCGCGGCCAGCGCGGCACAGAGATGAGCGATCTTTGCCATTTTTTGTTTTCTCTCTAGTACATCGAATACATCAAAGGCGCATCAGACGCGCGGTGCGATCGATTCGTCGAGGGGCGCGTCGTCGAGCGCGGGCAGCCAGATCGTGAAGGCCGTCCCCTCGCCGGGCGCGCTGACGACTTCGACGCTGCCACCGTGGCGCGTGACGACGGTTTTGACGAACGCCATGCCGAGTCCCGCCCCACCCACTTCCGGCCGCTCCGCCTCGTGAAAACGGCGAAAGCGCTCGAACAATCCCGCTTGCTGCTCCTCAGGAATGCCATAGCCCTGGTCGCGGATCGTGCACGACACGCGCGGCGCCTCGCTGCCCGCGCGCTTTGCCGCCGGCTGGCCAGCGAAGCTGCATACGATGCGCGTGTCGGGCGGACTGTACTTGACCGCGTTGTTCAGGATATTGACGAGCGCGCGTGTCATCAGCGAGCGGTCGGCACAGATCCAGGGATCGTCGTCGGCGTCGTCGCCGGATTCCGTATGCAGCGCGATGCGCTTCGCATGCGCCTGCGGCCAGACCTCGTCGCTCGCATCGATGACGAGTTCGGTCAGACTCAGCGGCTCGAGCACATAGGCCTGCGATTCGGCGCGGGCCAGTTGGACGAAGTCGTCGGCAAGCGTGAGCGCGCGTTGCGCGTAGCGTTCGATGCGCTCCAGCACGCTGCGCGCGAGCGCAGGCTCGGTCCGCGCGCGCTCGATCTCGACCAGCGCAATGATCGACGCCTGCGGCGAGCGCATGTCGTGCGACAGCAGCCGCAGCGCGTCTTCGCGCTGACGCTCGGCCGCATGGAGCGCCGACACGTCGACGAGACCGGCGATCCAGCCGGTCGTCTCGCCCTGCGCGTTGGTGCAGGTCGCATAGCGCAGCAGATGGTCGCGCTCGTTCGCGTCGCGCACCTCGACGCCCTGCGCCATCAGCGCCGCGAACTCGCCGCGCGTCGGATCGAGGAGCGCCGGCCAGTGCGCGTGCGCGGACAGATTGCGCTCGTTGTCGGTGGCCGCACCGGTGTCGATCGTCTTCACGAGCGTGAGACCGCCGAGCACGCTCTGCATCGGCTGGCCTTCGGGCATCGGCGCGCCTAGCCGAGCGAAATGCGCTTTCGCCGCGTGATTCGCGATCAGCACGACGCCGGCCACGTCGCTGACGAGAATCGGCTCCGGCACGCTATCGAGGCTGTCCCACACGAAACGCTTCATGTCCTGCACCCGTTGCGCGGCCTGCGCCATCAGCGCCATGTGCTGCGCGAGCACGTCGCCGCCGAACTCGCGGCGGCGCTTCGGCGTCGCGGGCAGCAGATGCGGCTCGTCGGCGAGACGTTGCAGTTCGCCGCGCAGATACGCCATCGTCATTTCGAGGCGTCGCCAGTTCCAGATCGGATAGACGATCACGACGCCGAGGATCGCCGGCACCGGCGAGATCCACAGCCTGCCGCCGTACAGCAGCAGCGCGCTGCCGGTCGCGGCGAGCAGCACCAGCGCGCCGGTCAGCAACAACGAGCGGCGCGGCGACAGCACGAGGAAGCCGGCGAGCAGCGCGGCGAGCGGCCCGAGCGCCGCCGCGAACACGACCCACAGCGCGACCGGCTGGATCTCGCGGCCGCTCAGCAGCGTGTCGAGCACGTTCGCGTGGATGTAGACGCCGGGCAGCGGACCGAGCTCGCCCGATACCGGTGTCGCGAAGCGGTCGTACAGACCCGACGCCGTCACGCCGATCACGACGATGCGCCCGCGCAACTGATCGGCCGGCACCTTGCCGGCGAGCACGTCGGCGAAACTGAGCTTCGGGTAGTTCGCGGCGTTCGGGCCGAACGGAATCAGGAAGCGCTCTTCGCCGCCGTCGTCGCTGCCGCGTGCGGGCTCGTTCGAGGGGCGCGGCGGCAGGCCGCCGCGCAGATGCAGCTTGCCGTGTTCGACCGCGTCGGCGACGAGCACCGTCAGTTGCGGCCAGCGCGAGCGCTCGTCGCCCTGGAAGCGCGCGACGCTGCGCACGATGCCGTCGCTGTCCACTTCGAAATTGATGTGACCGAGCCCGGCAGCAGCCTGCGCGAGCGGCGCGACGGGTTCATCGACGGTGCGCTTGCCGCTCGCATCGGGCGGCGTCAGCAGCACGGGCAGATAGGTCGGGCTCAGCGCGATTGCGTGGGCAAGCTGGGCGTCGTCGACATTGGGCTCGGTGAACAGCACGTCGTAGATCACCGCGGCGGGTCTGGCCGCGGCGATCTGCTCGAGCAGCCGCGCGTGCACGCTGCGCGGCCATGGCCAGCGGCCGAGCGCGTCGATGCTCGCGTTGTCGATCTCGACGACGACGATGTCGGACAGCCGCGGCTGCTCGCGCAGCTTCAGAAACTGGTCGTACACCAGCAGATCGATGCCGGCGCCGACATGCCCGAACGACGTCAGCAGGATCACCACGAGACCGAGACAGCCAACGCTGACCCACTCGATCAGAAAGCGCCGGCCCGCCCGCCGTCCGAGACGGGCGCGCGGATCGAGGCTCATTCGCGTAGAAGTGGCGGGCACGGGACGATGTAGTCGGGAACGGGAGGACGGACCGGCCAGCAGGCCGGCCCCGAGAATCTACCAGCGTCAGCGCGCAAGCGTAAAGGAGCGGACCGGACTGCTCTTTTCGTAGAAGCGGCCGTTGTCGAACTGCTCGGCGACGATCGTCCAGTAGTAGACGCCCGGAGGCAGATCGCTGATCACGAGTTCGCCGCCCGGCAGATCGGGGCGATCGATTACCGGATGGCTCAGTTCGGCCGTGTTCGCGAGCAGGAAGCGGAAACGGGTCGGCACGTTGCTGCGGCTGACGAACCAGCGGAACTCGTAGTCGCGGCTACCCGCGCGCTGCGCGGCCGAAGCGTCCAGCCCCAACTGGCGGCGCTCGAACGCATACACGTTCGGCAGGCCGTCGAGACCGTTGCTATCGGTCGACGCGACGCGCACGAAGTACGTGCCGTCGGGCAGATCGCCGAAGTCGGCATGCGGCGCGCTCACGCGCAGGTCTCGCACCAGGTCCAGTTGATCGGCGTCGTGCGAAATCTGCAGCCGATAGCCGACCGCGTGCTCGGCCGGGTTGACGTCGAACGCGACGCTCTTGCCGTCCTGCACGCGCGCCGGCCGCGCGAGCGCGGGTGCGGGCAACAGTTGGACCGGACTGCCGACCGCGCCGCCCGAGTGCGTGACGTTGCCGAAGCTTGCCTTGACCAGCTGCTCGGACGCCTGCAACGGCCTGCCTGGCGCCGGCGCGGCGCTCTGGCCATGCTGCGCGGCCGGATCGACGCCGACCGCGCCGTCGAGCACCGCCACCGCGGTGGTTTGCGTGTCGCCGTCGTAATCGACGCGGAAACGCGTGCCGCGCACCCCGGCGACCACCGAAGGCGAACGGATCTGGAAGCGATCATCGCGTCGCTTCGCATGCGTGACCTGGCTCTCGACCTCGCCGGCGCGCAGCTCAAAGATGCGATCGACGACGCCGGTCAGCGTGACGTGCCGCAGTCTCTCGATATTGAGTTCGCCGTTCTGCGCGACCGTCACGTATGAGCCGCCGGGCAGCTCGAGCGTCGCGAACCCGTTCGCGCCGGTACGCAAGCGATCGCCTTCGGCCAGCGTTTCACCGGTTTTCAGCGGCAGATAGGGGCTCGAGTCGAACGCGTGCTCGACCGGACCGCTGGTCGCGACCACGCGAGCCGTGTCCCGATCCTGGCGCAGCCTTCGGGACGGCAAACGCAGCACGATGCCGGCCGCCATGCGGCGCGGCGCGGGCACGTGATTGAGGCTGCTCAACAGCGCCCAGTCGGTCGGATCGGCCATGTAGCGGGCGGCGATGTCATACAGCGTGTCGCCCTCGTGCGTCGTGTACGAAGCGTAGACCGGCGACGCCTTCGCTCCGGTCTTGCCGCGCGCGGGCTGCGCGTGCGCGAGCGCGCTCCAGCCGGTCGCGCCCGTTGCAATCAGACAGGCCGCGGCAAGCCACGCGGCGGCGCGGCAGCCGGGCATGGCGGCGCTGCCCGATGCCGCCCCATCCACGCAGACCGTCACGCTTCCCCCGCGTCTTCAGTGGGTTCGTCGTCGGCGGCCGGTGGCGTGCCGGTTTCGATCCGCTCGAGGCGGTAGCCATAGCCGTAGATCGGCGTGAGCCGATAACCGTGCTCGGGGCGCAGACCGAGCTTGCTGCGCAACATCGACACATGAGTGTCCATCGTGCGCGACGGGATGTCCGTGGCCTGCTTCCAGATCACGTCGAGAATGTGTGCGCGCGACAACGGCCGGCTCATATGCTGGAACAGCAGCAGCGCGAGTTCGAACTCTTTCTGCGTGACGGAGACCGGGGTGCCGCGGACCACGACGTGCTTGACGCTCAGGTCGAACTCGAAGTCGCCGAATACTTCCCTCGTTGCCGGCGGCTTCAGGTAATACGCGCGCCGCAGCAGCGAACCAACCCGCGCGAGCAGCACGGCGCCCGACACGGGCTTGACGAGATAGTCGTCGGCACCGGTATTCAGAATCGAAGTGATGTCGGTTTCGCGGCCGCGGCTCGTCATGAACAGCACCGGCAGGCGCTCGGACAGGCTTTCGCGCACCCAGCGAAGCACTTCTTCGCCGGACATGTCGGGAACGTTCCAGTCGAGCACGAGCAGATCGAACGTCTGACGACGCAACTGGCGCACGAGTTCGCGCCCTGCGCCATACGCGTGACAGACGTGTCCAGCGGCGGACAGCGTTTGACATACAAGGTCGGCCTGAGCCGAATCATCATCGAGGACTGCAATTCTCATAACACCCCACAACGCAACAGCGCCTTCATGGCTGACGGCCGATATACCGGCTGACGACCGGGATGACGGCGCAGCACCGCCGATCCGGCTTCCCAAAAAATTCCGGCTGTTACTTTCTGATTAATGGTCCCTCGCCGTACCCCGCCATGACGCTGCTTTCATGAAACGGAAATCAGCGCATAGATGTAATTTCCATAGCGATTATGCAGGGCAGATCATGATAATCGAAAACCTTCTTTCTTCCCGTTTGCCGTATACCGGCAATCCGTCGCGAAAAACCCTAATCAGAAACGGCTGACGCGCTTTTCCGGTTTTTCTGGTCTGCCACCACTAGCCGGCGCCGGAAGGAAGTGACACTGCGGACGGAAGATCCTTGCTGGAGCGGCTTTTTGACCACGCTCGCTTATCGGTTTTAAGATTCCTTTCAGGTACTCTTATTTAACAATTGCGTGTTCAGTATAAGAATAATCTCAAAATAAATCGTTTAAACATTGTTAGATTTTGTCCCGGTCGAGTTGTCATTCGAGGCAGTCGGCTTGACTGCTTCACATTGTTGGCCGAGCGATGACGCGCCGCGAGACGGACCGTCAGCGGGTGATGCGCAGCGTTAGGGCCGCGGCAAAAAAAAATGCGGCGCTGCCCCTGTCGAAGCAACGCCGCCACAAACACTACACACGCTCGCCGGGGTCTAACCGCACGAGTAACGTCACGTTAGCCCGCGGAAAAGCCGTGCTCAAGATGAAAGAACTTCCTTTGTAACCGTTGGCGAAGTAGTTATTACGCGCCGCACCAGCGCGCGCGACGCGCAAGTCCTACACAGCGCGACTTCGAAATTGGTATGAGTTGAAGTCCCCATCGACGGTAATTTACATACACAGACGCTTTGTTACAGTGTGGCCCCCATTGGCGTTGCTGCGGCGCGTCAGATTTCCCCCTTGCGTGTCTGCGTGGCCCGTCTGCGTTGCCTCGTTCGGTCGCTTGCCCGCGCGTTCAACGCGCGCCTTCGATGTCCGGCATAGGCGCGAACAGCGCGTCGAGATCGTCGTCCGAGAACTTTGCGGCGCCGGCCGGATCTTCCGCGAGAATGCTGTCGGCGAGCCCGGCCTTGTGCTCCTGCAACGCGACGATCTTTTCCTCGATGCTGCCGGCCGCGATCAACTTGTACACGAATACCGGCTTGTCCTGTCCCAGCCGATGCGCGCGGTCGGTCGCCTGGTTCTCGGCGGCCGGGTTCCACCACGGGTCGTAGTGGATCACCGTGTCGGCGGCGGTCAGGTTCAGCCCCACGCCGCCGGCCTTCAGGCTGATCAGGAACAGCGGCACCTCGCCCTGCTGGAACCGCTCGACCGGGCTCACGCGATCGGCCGTGTCGCCCGTCAGCATGACGTACGGGATCGCGGCTTCGTCGAGTGCCTCGGCGATCAACGCGAGCATGCCGGTGAACTGCGAGAACAGCAGCACGCGGCGTCCCTCCTCGATCAGCTCGGGCAGCATCGACAGCAGCAGATCGAGCTTGGCCGAGCGCATCGCGCGCTCGCCGCCGCCCGTGGCAGCGCCGTCCGCGATACCGCTGGCGGTGCGCACGAGCCGTGGATCGCAGCACACCTGGCGCAGCTTCAGCAACGCATCGAGCACGATGATGTGGCTGCGCGCGAGCCCCTGCGCGCTGACCGCCGCGCGCACCTTCTGCTGCATCGCGGTGCGCACGGTTTCGTACAGGTCGCGCTGCGCGCCTTCGAGATCGACCGGACACACGATCGTCGTCTTCGGCGGCAGTTCCTTCGCGACCTCGTCCTTGCGACGGCGCAGCATGAACGGCCGGATGCGGCGCGCGAGCAACGCGCGGCGCACGTCGTCGCCGTTCTTTTCGATCGGATTGCGCCAGCGTCGCGTGAAGTCCTTCTGGCTGCCGAGAAAGCCCGGCAGCAGAAAAATCGAATTGCGACCACAGCTCGCCGAGATGATTCTCGAGCGGCGTGCCCGTCAGGCCCAGCCGATGCCGCGCCCGCAAGCCGCGAATCGCCTGGGCGGCTTTGGTGGTCGCGTTCTTCACGTACTGCGCCTCATCGAGAATCAGCAGATGATAGTCGTGCTCGGCGAGCACCTTCTGATCGCGCCACAACAGCGCGTAAGTGGTCAGGATCAGCTCGGCTTCGCCGATCTGCTGGAAACGCTCCTTTCTCTGCGGCCCGTTCAGCACCAGCACTTTCAGCTCCGGCGCAAAGCGGCGCGTTTCCTCGCGCCAGTTGTGCACGAGCGTGGTCGGCACGACGATCAGCGCGGGATGCGTGAGCCGCCCCGCTTCCTTCTCGGCGAGAACGTGCGCGAGCGTCTGCACGGTTTTGCCGAGGCCCATGTCGTCGGCGAGCACGCCGGCCAGATCCTGTTCGCGCAGGAACTGCATCCAGTTCAGGCCCTGGTGCTGGTACCCGCGCAGCTCGGCCTTCAGCCCGCGCGGCACCGGCACTTCGCGCAGGCCCGGACCGGCTTGCAGACGGCGTGCGAGCTCGCGGATCGAATCGTCGCCGCTGAACTGCCAGCGGCCGGTGTCGTGCAGCGCATCGAGGCGACCCGCATCGACCGCGGGCACGCGCAGAGGCGCGCCTTCGGCAAGCGCGCCGCCGAGCGAATCGAACAGATCGACCAGCACGCGCACCACCGGCTTCAGACGATCGGCGCGCAACCGCAGGCGCTTGTTCTCCTCGGTCTTCAGCTCGATCGGCTCGTCGTCTCGAATACGCTCCAGCGCGCCAGAGAGCCAGCGCCGGTCGCGCCGGAACAGATCGGCCAGCAGTGGTTCGAGCCGCACGTTGCGCTCGCCGACGCGAATGCCCATCTCCAGATCGAACCAGCCGTCGCCGGCCTGCTGCGCGGTGCCGTCGATCGCGTCGATCTCGATCACGTTGTAGCGGAACTCGGGCGCCATCGTCACGCGCCAGCCCTTCGCGACCAGATCCGGCACCGCGTCGTTGACGAACTCGGACCACGCGTCGGTGTCGGGCAGACCGAGCATGGTGTCGGGCAACAGACGCGACGCATGCAGGTTGCGCGTCGGCACCTTTTGCAGACCGGTCTTGCGCAATTCCAGCAGACGCTTTTTCTCGGCGTCGTAGCGCCGGCGGATGTGAATCACGTCGCCGCCCGGCAGCGGCACCAGCGTCACGCTGCTGTCGGCGTTGATGCTGACACCGTCGTAGTCGAAGCTCGCGGCGGCCAGTTCTACCGCGGCGGACTTGCGCTCCGCGGCCTTCGCGGCCTTCGCGGTTTTCGCGGTTTTTGCCGTTTTGATGCCCTTCCCCGCGCCGGGCAGCGCATGGCTGTTCAGCGTCAGCACCGGCACCGGTTCGACGTCGATCACCCGAATCGCGGGCGCGTCGTGGGTCGGCGGCAGCGGCAGCTCGGGCGCGATCTCGCGCAGCACCGACGCGACGAGCGGCGCCTCGGCGAGCGAGATCGGCGGCATCGCGAGGTAGTCGGGCAGTTGCTGGAACGGCAGCGACAGTGGCACGACGCCCGCCTCGTTGGCGACGCCGTCCACGTACCAGACCGGCTCGGTCGGCAGCACCATGCTCGCGCGCGGTTCGGTGCGCAGTACCGGACGCAGGCGCTCGTCGGCGAGCGGCTCCCATTCGATGCGCCCGAGGCGGTCGGCGGCGCGCGCGAGCGGCGTCGGTCCGGCGTGGCCCGGCGCGATCCCGAAGTCGAAGAACAGGCGCCCGGTCGCGATCAGCTTCTGCAGCGTTTCCGCGCCACTCGTGCCACGCAGCACGAACTGGCCCAGGTCCTCGCGCGAGCGACCGAGCCATAGGCCGCGGAGGATCGACAGGTCTTCGTCGGACACGAAGCGCGGCTGCCTGAGCAGCGCGCCTTCGACGTCGCCCCAGCTGTCGCCGACTTCGACGATCACGCCGTCCGCGTCGCAACGCGCGCGATGCAGCACGACTTCGTGGCGCATATGAAAACGCGACCAGTTGAGCCGATAGGCGAGCGTTTCCTTGCGCGTGGCGACGACCTTCCGGGCGGCGTCTTTTCCGGCGGCGTCGGCCGCGCGGGCGCGCGCGCGAAAACGCTCGAGCCAGCTGACCAGTTCGGGTCGCACACCTTGAGATGAAGAGGGAGACGGTGATGGCGCCGGCGGCGCGCCCGGCACCGTAATCCGTCGCGCGATGAACACCTCCGACGTCGCCGGGTCACTGTCGTCCTCGACCTGCGTGATGTGATCCATCTCGTCGTGGTAGTCGAGTTCCGCGAGCAGCAGCGCCGCGACGTGCTTGCAGTTGCGGCCGACCGGGCACGTGCATTTGCCTTCGGCCGACGGCGACCCGCCATCGGTACGAAAGCGAACCCGTGTCAGGTACGGCCGCGGCTGCGAGCCCTGCACGTCGCCCGACAGCGTGTCTCCCTGCCATTTGACGTTGCTGACCGCGCCCACCGAGCGCGCCTTGGCGACGGTGCGCTCACCGAGCCATTGCGCAATCCTTTCCCGATCGAAGAAAACTGATGACATCCGCGTGCATTCCTGTTCAAACCGGCGAAGGCAAGCGCGCGTGGACCATGACGGGGCGCCGCGCGACGCCCGGCCGATTCTGTCCAGTTGCGATTTGCCAGTGATAACCGGCCATTTTACGCGTTGGACGAAAATCGCCAGGGCGGGCGATCTGGACAGTTCGGGAGCAACCCGGTCAAGCCGCGGTTCGACCCATATTAGCGTTCGCCGCGGGCCATGCTGCCCCACACCCCGTCGCGCAGGATCAGCCCATGCAACAACGCCGCCGCCAGATGCACCAGCACCGTCGCGAACAACGCGAACGCGAGCCACGTATGTAGCGCGCGCAGCAGCGCGAACAGCGCGACGTCGTGCGGTGCGATCGGCGGCAGATGCAGCGGACCGAACAGCGTGATCGGATAGCCGGCCGCCGATAGCATCGCCCAGCCGATCAGCGGCATCGCGAGCATCAGCCCGTACAGCACGAGGTGCGACGCATGCGCCGCGATTCGTTGCGGCTTCGACATGCGCGCGGGCAATGGCGGACTGCCGCGCATCACGCGCACCGCGAGCCGCACCAGCACGAGCAGCAGCAACGCGATGCCGAGCGGCCGATGCAGCGCGACCAACGCATCATGGGCACGCGATACCGTCGCCACCATGCCCACGCCGATAAACAGCATCGCGACGATGAGCGGCGCCATCGTCCAGTGCAGCAGCCGCGCGAGCGGACTGAAGTGAGTGCGGGTGCGCGTCATGAAGGCTCTCCGTTTGGCTGGGTTCGATGGATCTCGGGATGCAGCGCCTCCTCGCGCGTGCGGCGTTGGAACGACCGTGCGTAGGCCGCAGAGCGCGCGGCGAGCAGCGGATCGTCCGATGGCGCGATGCCGGCGGGCACGATCGTCGGATCGAAGTTGATGTCGCGGCAGGCGCCGTCCTCCTGCGACGTGGTGCGTTCGATCACGAGCGTCCCCGCGTCGACGCGCTGGCGGTCGTCGGGCCACTGCAGCGTCGCGTCGCTGGTCGGGTCGCCCGGTTGCGCGACGGTCAACAGCAGATGCCAGCGCAAGGGTCCGTGTTGCAGACGCTCGTCGAGCTCGGCGGCGAGGAAGTTCTTTTCGGCCTGCTGCGCCGCGGTGATCGGCGCGTAAGGCGTGTCGGGCACGACGGCCCAGCGCACGGCGCGCGTCGTGCCGTGGGCATCGGTAAACAGAAACGCGTCGATGCCGTAGTATGCGGCGTTCGCGAGGCTCGACGACGGCGCGTGCGACTTGACCCAGCGCTGGAACGGCTGCGTCTCGGGATTGGCCGCGTAGAACGCCTTCAGCTTCGCGGGGTCCGGTTTGCCGGTCGCAGGGTCGGGCTTCGTGGCCAGCAATTGCTGATAGAACTGCGCTGGCGTATGCACCGCGAACACCGGCGTCGAGTTCATGCCGGTACGCCACTGTTCGCCATCGCGAAGCCGGAACTGCAGCGCGAGACTGCGCACCGGCGAGCTCGTATCGGGCGCGGACGGATTGCCGCCGGGCACCGCGAAGCGACCCGACACCGGCGTGCGGCCCGGCGCGAACACTGCCGCGTGCGACAGCGCCGCGCCATTGCCGTTGCTGTCGAAATAGCCGTCGACGCACAGGCCCTTGGCGTGATTGCGTCGATAGCCGGGATGCGGGCCCGCGACCGCCTCGAACGTATCGATGATGCGCGGGGCGGTCAGACGCGCGGGCGTCAGCCACCCCGCGGTGTAGGCGAAGCCGCCCGCGAGCGCGAGCGCGACCGCGCCGATCGCCGCGAGCCGGCATGGCACGCAGATCGGCCGCGGGTCGGAGCCGGCGGGGTTGGGTTTGGGTGCGAAGGGTGGTGTCACGGAAACTCCTTGCCGGATGGATCGATGATTCGATCGATGGGTCGATCGACTCATCGACCAACGTACGGGCGAACACGCCTCGCTACGGTCTATTCCATCCGGCCCTGGCGCGCACATTCAAACCCATTCGCGCGCCAGTGGCCGATGCTGCTTCAATGGGTGCCAACGGCCGGCGCTCCCGAGTTCGCGACGTGGCTCGCGGCGAGCGCCGCTTGCGCGGCGAGCGCCTGCTTGCGCTGCTCGACCTGACGTGCGAACACGGGACTGACATCGGGATACGACGCGTCGGTGATGTAGTCGAGACCGTTCTGCTGCGCCTCGATCAGTTCCTGGTACACCTGAGCGCGTGTCTTGCCCTGCGCAAACGCGCTCGACGAAGCGGCGAGAACGACGAACGACAAAGCAACGAACGAAAACTTTTTCATGATCGACTCCTTGGAGAGTTGTGCGGGTTCGCACCAGGGAGAACCACGGGTGGGCAGCGTTTATTCCTGTATTCGCGGCGTGAAAAAAACATCGCCGGCGCGGGGAATAAATGTCCCCGCCGCCGTGTTTGCCGTCCGATAGCAGCAATCAAGACCGCGCATCATCATGACCTCGACTCACCGCCCCTCCGGCGCTCCGCCCTCCGAAGACGACATCCAGGCCTATGCGGACGGCACGCTGACGCCCGAGCGCGCCGCGTCGCTGCGCGACTACCTCGGCAAGCATCCGGCGGAAGCACGGCGGGTCGCCTTTTACGACCGCTTGAACGCACAGATCCAGGCCACGTTTCAGACCGCCGAGGAGCCCGCGCCCGGGCGCCTCGGCGGATCGCGCCCGCTGCGCATGCGCCCGCAACCGGGTGGTCGCGCACGCCGAACGCTCGTCGCGCTCGTCGCGCTCGCGCTGATGCTGAGCGCCATCAGCGGTTGGCTCCTGGCGACTCAGGTGTCGGCACGAGCGCTCGATAATGCCGCCGTGATGGCGCTCGCCGAAGCCACCGCACGGCCCTTTTCCTCGGCATCGCCGACGCGCGTCGATCCAGCCGCGCCGGATCTCGGCGCGATCGGCCTGCGCCTCGTCGAGCAACGCGTGCTGCGGCTCGGGCCATTGCAGCGCGCGGACGAACTCGTCTATCTGAACGGCGATCAGCAACCGGTGGTCGTGCTGTCGGCCGCGGCGCCGTTTACGCGGGAAGAGCCGCAGTGGGCCGCGCGCCGCATCGGCGAGCTACGGCTGTTGACGTGGACCGCGCAGCGGCAGCGTTTCGTCGTCGCGGGCAATGCGCGCACCCACGGCCTGATGCGCGCCGCCGACGTGATGAGCGCGCGCTGACGCCGGTGCGCGCGGCCCTCGCGGAATAAAATGTGCTGACAGGTGTTTGCAGTTCGAACGCATCGTGCGACGGAAGCCTCCGCGACCGGCCCGGCGCGTATCGATACCGACGCGAGTGAAGCCGATGCCACCCCCACGCCCCTTGGGACCGGGAGCAACCATGGATGTCCGTGACGAGCTGATCGAGCACGTGCCGCGTCTGCGGCGCTATGCGCGGGCGCTGATCAACAATCGGGAGCTCGCCGACGACCTCGTGCAGGACACGCTCGAGCGCGCGCTCGGCCGCGCCCGTCTGTTCCAGCCGGGCACCGATCTGCGCGCGTGGCTGTTCACGATCATGCACAACGTCTTCGCGAATCAGGCGCGCAAGGCGTCGGCACGCGCAGTCCACGTCGCGGTCGACGACGACAGCATCGCCGAAAGCGAGCTCGCGGTGCCGTCGGGCCAGACGCGTTCGCTCGAAATGCGCGACCTCGACTACGCGTTGCAGCGGCTGCCGGTCGAACAGCGCGAGGTGGTGCTGCTGGTCGGTCTCGAGGAGATGAGCTATGCCGATGTCGCGCTCGCGCTGAACGTTCCGATCGGCACGGTGATGTCGCGGCTCTCGCGCGGACGCGAACGGCTGCGGGCTTTGATGGCGGGCGCCCAGCCCGGTGCGAAATTACAGGTGGTGCGATGAGCGAGCCGCAAATGCCGATCGGCGAAGAAGACTTGCACGCGTACGTGGACGGCACGCTGTCCGGCGAGCGGCGCGACGAGGTGGAGCGCGCGCTCGAACAGAATCCGGAGCTGGCCGCGCGCGTCAGCGATTACTTTTCGCTCAATGGTCTGCTTCACGAGCGCTACGACCGCGTGCTCAGCGAGCCCGTGCCGAAGCGTCTGCAGACCGGTGTGCCGCGCCGCGCGCGAGCGGCCGCGAACTGGCCGCGTTTTGCCGCGCAGTTCGCGGGCATGGCCGCGGCGCTCGTGCTCGGCGTGGGCATCGGCATGCACAGGAACGATCTGATTCCACCGGTTGCGATCGATCGAACCGACCCAGGGGCCGAAACGCAAGCCGGAAATCGTCCGGTCAGCGCGGACAGCGCCGAGGGCTTCGCGCGCCAGGCGGCGCTCGCGCACGTCGTCTACATGCCGGCGATCGACCGGCCGGGCGACATGAGCGCCGATCGCGAGCAGGACTTCGTGCAATGGCTCGCGAACCGGCTCGGCACCGAGGTCCATCCGCCGATGCTGTCCAAGAGCGGATTCATGCTGTCAGGCGGCCGCCTGCTGCCCGGCGACGACGGTCCGACCGCGCAGTTCATGTATCGCGGACCGAACGGCGAGCGCGTGACGCTGTGCATCTCGCATCGTCGCGAGAACGCGAATACGACCGCGTTCAAGCTGTATCAGGCGGGGCCCGTCAACGTGTTCTATTGGGTGGACGGCGATTTTGGCTATGCGGTGTCGGGTGGGATCGATCGCAAGGAGCTGCTGCAGCTCGCGCATGATGTCTATGCGCAGTTGACGGGGGCCGCGCCCGGTTGAAGCGGATGGGTTCCGCGCCGCGCGGTTCGCGCATCAACGTCGTGTCTTCTCCTGCCCCGACATGGCCGCGTCATCGCGCGCGGTGCCGCGCAGTTCACGCGGCGTTGCACCGAGCAAACGCGACATCCAGTGCGCCATATGGCTCTGATGCGCAAAGCCCGTTTCGAGCGCGATCTGGCTTGCGCTGAGGCGTCCTTGCAGCAGCAGCGTTCGCGCGCGCTCGACCCTGCGCTGAACTACGTACTGATGCACGGGCACACCGAGCGTGTCGCGAAACAGCGCCTTGAAATGCGGCACGCTCAGTTGCGCCTGCGCGGCGAGCTCGTCGAGCGTCAGACGCTGATCGAGATGCGCGTCGATAAACTCGATCACGCGTGCGGCCGTGCGCGGCGCGAGCGTACGCCGCCGGTTGCCCGGCACGGGTTCGACGCCGATCAGACGCACCAGCATCGCCGTACACAGACTTTCGGCGTAGAGCGGATCGGACGCGTCGTCCGCTTCGAGCTCCGCGCGCAGCGCCCAGGCGAGATGCTGAAAGCGCGGATCGCGCATCTGGAAGCGCGGGCGCAGCTGCGCGTCGGCCGAGTTCAACGCGAGTTGCTCGACGGTCCGTCGCGCGAAGTCCTCTGCAAACCAGACGCTGAAAATCGTGCAGGCGGCGTCATCGTTCCACTGACCTTCGAGCCCCGCGGGGATCACGTCGGCGTCGCCGTGCGCCTGAATCCGCGTGTGGCGGCGCGCATCGCACAGACAGCGCGCAGTCACCGGCGCACCAACGTGCACGCCCACGCGATGATGGCGAAACGCGGGCATCCGATGCAAACCGGCCGACACGTTGACCAGCTCCGCACCGAAGCCTTGCCAGCCAAGCGCCGTGCTCGTGCGCACGGCGATGCGCGAGCCGCTATGCGGCGCAGGCGCGGGAATCGGGGTGACGGCGTTCATCGCTTGTCTCCTGAGTCAGCTGAATGACGGCGAGATGCCTGCATTGTGCGGCGTTTTTGGCAGGTTCGCCGGCGTGACGGAATTTCGTAGCTCGCGAACAGCCAACGCGACTCGCGCGACCTGCGCGGCATCGGCGTAAAAAATCATCCAGATCTGCGCAAAGTCATCCAGATCTGAGCGCCTCGCGAGCACCGCGTCCCTACCATCACGTCATAGCGATCCTCAAAAGGAGCACAACGTGTTCGTCATTTTCGGAGCGACCGGTCACGTGGGACACGCGAGCGCAACCGCCTTGCGTCGCGCGGGCCACCAGGTACGCGCGGTGGTGCGCGACGCCACGCAAGCCGAAGCGCTCGCGGCAATCGGCTGCGAGATCGCGATCGCCGACCTGAACGACCCACAGCTGGTCGCGCGCGCGATCGACGGCGCGCAGGCAGTGCAATGGCTCTGTCCGGTGCCGCGAGCGCATGACGATCCCGCGGCCGCGATGCGGCGCATCATCGACGCGGGCGTCGCGGCTTTGCGCATGAGCGCGCCACCGCGGCTCCTCGCGCTATCCGACTACGGCGCCGAGCACGCGGATGGCACCGGCATCACGACGCTGTTCCACTACCTCGAAACGCAGTTGCGCACCGTCGCGTCATCGCTGATCTTGTTGCGCGCCGCCGAGCACATGCAGAACTGGGCACGCGTGCTGCCGGTCGCGCTCGGCCGGGGCGCGCTGCCGAGTCTGCATGATCCGCTCGACAAGCTGTTTCCGACCGTCGCGGCGCAGGACGTCGGCGAGCTTGCCGCGCAGTTGCTGCTCGATGAAGGGCCTTCGCGCGCGACGCCACGGGTGGTCAGTATCGAAGGGAAAGAGCGGGTAAGCGCGCTCGACGTCGCGCGTACCTTGGCGGAACTGTCCGGGCGGCCGGTTATCGCCCACCGGGTGCCGCGCGACGAATGGAGTGCCGTGCTGCGCGGCGCCGGGCTCGGCGAGCGGCACGCCCAACTGATCGTCGATCTGTACGACGCGCACAACGCTGGACGCATCGACGTCGAGGCGAATATCAGCGAGCGACGCTTCGGCGCCACCACGTTGCGACAGGTGTTGAGGGCGCTGCTATCGGGCGTGGCCGGTACGGCAGCGGCGGCGCGGTGATCCGCTTGGATGTAGGGCAAGCGGACGGCGTGGCGCGGCGCGAACAGCGTCGAAGGCGTTCAACACTGGAGAGACAGCATGCAGACCTGCCCGTTGCTTCGCGCATCGATCGACGCCAGATCAACGAAAAACGCAATGCGACGGATGCAGTGCGTAGCGTCAACACAGGCAACACCGTCAATGCACTCGAGCTCACGCGCCGAGCGCTGGCTGCGCGTAGCGATAACGCTATCGAGCTTCATGGGCTGGCGCGCGCTTGCCGACCTGCTCGCCGCGATTCCGTGTCTCGACTTTAATCCGGCGTGCGTCTCCGGCCCGCGCTGTGCGAGTGGCGAGAGGTCGCGCCGGTTCAGAACAACTGGTGCAACAGAAAACACCTTACATCGGCATCTCATCTCAAGTCGCGCCAGCTCATTCCTGTCTTTTCACCGCGCTGTTACGCGTATTGCGCTCGATCGCTGTGAGCAGTAGCAGCAAAGTCAGGAAACCTGTCAACGCGAGAAGAATTCCCAGCGACGAACCGAACTGAGCGTTTTTGCCCTCTGCCGCCTGAACGGCGCTTTGGGCCGCATCAATCCGCCCAATCTTGACACGGGCATACTGATCCATGGCCGCTGCGACATATCGCTCGCGGTTGTCCCATTCCCACGTAGCAGCGTGCTGCCCGGCAGCCACAACAACGTCGGACAGCTCATCCAGGAACTGCTGTCGGTCGGCTTGGGGAATACGCTCGAGCCACGCCTTGAGCAGCGGTTGGCTTGCATTATTCTGGTTCAACAGGGCATTAAGCGAAGCGGGGATAATTAATCCCGCAGCGCCAGCGACATCCGCCATGGCGTTGCCGTTCGCGCTGCCGATCTTCAGACCGTCATTGGCCACCTCCGAACCCGCTATCGAAGAGAGTACCTCGCTCGCGCTGACGGGCGGATCTGTGATAACAGCTGCCGTCCTCGGAACGCCAAGCGCAAACATTAATGCGATCATCGCCAGGATGGCGCCAACTAGCGCGATGAGACATAGCACGCGCGCCATGCCCAATAGACGCTTTTCGATTCTGTCTGCGATCCCCATATGAACTCCGTCGATGTCTGTTCGACCTACCGTCGCCTTTGCCTCACGGCTTGCGCAGATAACGCTCCGAGAGCGCCTCGTACAGCGGTGGCGCAAAAAAGCGCGAGACGCGACTCGCGATGAGCGCCGTGGCCATCAGCGAGATAACGAGCGCGTGCCCGTTGATCATCTCGATGACGATCACGAACGCCGTGATTGGGCTCTGGGTGACCGCCGCCAGATAGCCGACCATGCCGAGCGCGATGAGCATCGGAAGCTGGATCTGCGAGAACGCCATGTGAACCGTGTTGCCGATGCCAGCCCCGATCGCAAGCGACGGGGCGAACAGGCCTCCGGGCGCGCCTGGCAGATACGATCCCACCATCGAGACCATCTTCAGGAGCGGGTATGCCGCGCTGACATGCGCACTGCCTTCCAGCATGCTCCGCGCTTCGGCATAGCCGCTGCCAAATGTATGGCCATTTGCGCTCACGCCGACGACCGCAATGACCAGGCCGCATAGCGCGCCGAACAGCACAGGCCGCTTCACGCGCAGTTCGAGCAGAACTTCGGGCATCCAGCGCTTCGTGTTGAGCAACAGCCAGCAGAAGCATCCCCCTAGCGCGCCCGCAAGGACACCGATCAGCACTACGGCGAGGCTGATCCATCGGGGCAATCCCGACCCGATATCGATCGTGCCGAAATACACATAGTTTCCCTGAAGCCCAAGTGAAACGACGCCAGCGAAGATGATTGCCGTGATCAGCACGCCGCTCGCGCGCTCCTCGAAGCTGCGCATGAGTTCCTCAATGGCGAACACCACGCCTGCGAGCGGAGCATTGAATGCCGCCGACAAACCGGCGGCCGCACCCGCGAGCGCGAGTCTGCGCTCCAGCACGCCCGGCCGGATCGCCAGAAAACGCCTCGGGTAAAAGCGCCTCAGGCTGAACATCAGGGCGGCGCCAACATGAATGGTCGGACCTTCGCGGCCGATGGTAAAGCCACCGAGCAGGGCCAGGAACGAGACCAGAAGCTTCCCAACGAGAATACGCAGTGTGAGCAGCCGTGGCCCGAGTTCGTTCGGCCCGTGCAGCATGGCGATCACCTGGGGGATACCGCTGCCCTCGGAACCGTCAAAGAAGCGCCGTGTAAGCCACACCGTAACGGCGCCTGTTGCGGGCGCCACAATCAGAGGCAGCCAGAACCGGTCAGCCGCATAGCGAAGGAACACAGCGTAGCCGAAATCGATCAGCTTCGCGTAAAGCACCGCGACCAGGCCTACGGCGATCGCCCCCAACCAGAACACGCCATAGTGGAGCCATAACCGGTTGATGCGCTGCAGCTTTCGACGGTCCATCAGCGCGAGAATGCGCACGATCTGTTCCCCTGTTTTTCTTCTAGGTTTTTTCCGGCGACGCCCTCACCGGCTGCATTTCGCGCCAGAAGCGCGACTCAGGCTTTCCGCGGTGACGGAACCTTCATATTGAACGCGATTGCGAGCCAGCACAATACGAGCCCGGAGCACGCGTAAAACACCGCGTTCGCGCCATTGTGTTTTAGAAGCCAGCCGCCAACCACGCCGCCGAGGGCAAGGCCGATCGACTGCGTGGTGTTGTACACGCCCGTGGCCGCACCCTTCCGATCGCCCGGCGCGAGCTTCGAGACGAGCGAGGGCTGCGACGCTTCGAGGATGTTAAAGCCGAGGAAATACACGAACAGGACGGCGGGCACGATAACGAGTGTATGTTCGAGCGAGCCAAGCAATAGCTGGCCAATGAGGATCAGACCGATTGCAGAGACGACCACGGCCTTCATTTTCCCCCGCTTCTCCGCGGCAATGATGGCCGGCACCATCATGACGAACGCAATACCCATGACCGGCAGATAGACCTTCCAGTGCAACGAGACCGGCAGCCCTGCGTCGACGAGCAGGCGAGGCACCACAAGGAACAGCGCCGTTTGCGTGGCGTGCAGTACGAGCACGCCGAAGTTCAGGCGCAGCAGCTCGACGTTGTGGAGCACTTCGGCAAATGGCGCCCGCAAGTGGACGGGCCGGTTCGGCGAATCCGGCACGACCCAGATCACCACGCCCACCGCGAGAATCGAGAGCGCGCCGACCAGCGAGAACAGGCCGCTCATCCCGAGCCAGTGGAACACCAGAGGCGCACCCACGATCGCCACCGCAAAAGAAATGCCGATCGAGGCACCCACCATCGCCATTGCTTTTGTGCGGTGCTGCTCGGTAGTGAGGTCGGCAATAAAAGCGAGCACCGCGGAGGAAACGGCGCCCATTCCCTGGATCACGCGACCGACGATTATCCACACAATATCGTGCGCCCCCGCGGCGACGAAGCTGCCGATCGCAAATATTACGAGACCCGTCGCGATAACTGGCTTGCGGCCAACCTTGTCGGAAACCCAGCCGTAGAAGATATAGAAAAGCGATTGAGTGACGCCGTACGCCCCCAGCGCGATGCCGACCAGCAGGAGATTGTCGCCGCCGGGAATGGTTTTCGCATACACCGAAAACACCGGCATGATCATGAAGAGACCGAGCATGCGCAGTGCAAAGATCGCTGCGAGCGACAGCGTCGCTCGCAGCTCGAGCGCACTCATGCGCGAGCGGGAAGTGGCCGATGTGGAAGTTGCGCTCATATCGTGTAAAAAAAAAACCCAGCAGTCGCTGGGTGAAGATAGCTGCCGATGCTGCAGTCGGACGTGCTTGACCGGCAAGCTGAGGACACGTCGAAGTCACGCGATTCCGCGGCGCACCCGCTGAAAGCCTGGTGCAATATTATGGCACGACATGACATTTCTCAGAATTTAGACGCGAAAACTTAAACGAAACTTAAAACCCGGCCCGTGAGCCCTCGCTCGTGTCGCGCGCGGCACCGCCGCCGGCGTGCTGCTTGAGACCCTGGTGATCTGGAACGGGCGCGCTCTTTTATGCGGCCTTCAACGATCCCCAGACGGTCATTGGAACCCTGAGCGCCGCGAGGGCTCCCGCTCCCGGAAGCGGTTCGGATGCGGCCAGACCTCTCGTCCTACGGCCGCACGACGAAGGGCACGCGCGATTTACCGCTCGCGCAGATTACGTCGGATCGCAATCATTTAGCTTCGCGACATGTCGAGAATTATTGGTCCGATGCGGCAGGTCGCTAATAAATGATGCGTCGGCGCCGGGTTCGATGCGCGTGGCGACGATGATCCTTTGAACGTCAGGTCGCATCTGCAGACTTATCGCGTCTATCCCCTGGAACGCCCTTGCGCTGACAACGGCATCGGCGCTGTCTCGCGATAACGAAGACATGCGCCTGCGTCGCAGCGCTCCAACGGTCTAAATACCCCAGAGAATATCGTCGCCATGGCGATGGGCCTCGCGCATCATGTCGAGCAATGGCCAGGCGCGATGTTTGACGGTCGCGGCCGCACTGTTTGAACTATGGTCGTTCGGCACGTGATGGAGGACGTTGAGGGCTAATTCAGTGCGTGCCTGATCTTCGATAGCGCGTTCAAGTCGCGTTATCACCGCACCCAGTTCGTCGTGGCTGATGACGCCACGAGTGGCGACTTGCTTACCAATGGCTGCGAGGAGATATTCCGCGAGGTTCCGCAGCATGACGACGTCCGGAGTTGAACGGCACTTGAACGTAACAAGCATACAGACCTCTCCGCGAAGGACAACTGTGCCGTTGCGACGGCCGCCGAGACGGCCGCCTGATGCAATCGACGCTTATAACCAGCAACGAGGCTTGCGCTAATCTCGATATCCAAAGTGTAGGCCAATGTAGCACATTGTGCTATATAAAGATCAGATGCGCGGACCATACCTTACCGGCGCGCAGGCAGGTCGACATGAATCTAACTCGCGGGCAGCGCTCATTAGCTGCGCACGACGTTCGTTGTGTTGTGGCATAAGCGGAGGCAATAAATGCCATGATCGACTGCTCTTTGGGGGCGTGATGCCCCTTCAGAATAAGCTAACGCTAAATTGTCCCTCTGTACCGCCAGGGACGCTTTGGCATCGCGAACAGATTCATCGTGCGCTCGCGGACGACGCAGGATGCTCGGCAGGCTTCGAAGCCATTTGTGCGGTTTGTGCGTGCTGAGGAATGGCGTCCAGGTCGACCCAGTCATACCGCACGCTCGCCACCGCCTGCCGGAGGGCGTCATTTGCTTGATAGTACTGGTGATGAGAGATCAGCCTCGCAGCGTCATTGACGTCCGCGATCACCAGTTTTAGCGGAACGAGTTCCATGGTGTAGGCAACGTTGATATTCGCGACCTTCAGGGCGTTGAGCGCCTGATCCCGCTCACCTTGCTTGATGTGCTCATTCGCGGATGCCACCGCTTTGGATTTCTCGGAAGACTGGGCGAGATTGTCGGTGATAGTTACGTCAGCGCCAACTGGAAGCCACATCAGCTCCTGCGAAGCGCGAGCGACGTCCGCTTGGACATGCGGCGCGCTGGAAGCCGTGGGTGGAAGTTTCAAGTCTTTTTCAGCCTTGGTAAAAGCAGTATTGTCAGCCTGCGCTTCCTGCAGTGATTTCTGGGCGGCTTTTACAAGCGTGGCGGCCTCCGAACCGTTACCGTTGAAGATTGCGAGTCGCGCAAGTTCGATCTGCTGGAAGGCCTCGTTTCCTTTCCCCGAGACTTTGCCCATGTCCGACGCGACGGCCCGCGGGGACTCGGCGGCCTGCACGGTCGCACCACAATAGGCGGCGGAGAGCAACGCGCACGTGACAGCGATAACCTGATGCCTTTTCATGGTTCATTCTCCTCAGCGAGTGTCCAGTTCCAGACGTCGCATGCGGCCTTGCGCGCTCACATCGGCGGCGCATATGGCATGCGAGACTTTCACAGGGCTTGAACTTCGAACAGTTGACGCTTTAAAGCTAGGCCTTGGTGCTTAAAGGACGCTTAAGAAGGAGCCATCCGGACGCAAGGCGGCAGCACTGGGTAGTGCGAAGAACCGGACACCCCCCGGACCTCGCCAGTTAGCGTTCGCATCACGGCTCGACATATGACCTGGCCGGCCGTGTGTTCAGGGACAAACCCGCCCCCCAGAACCTTGATGTGCCCCACTACATGTTTGCGTCGTCCACTACCGTTACTGTCGGGAAAGATGAACAAGGCGAGGCATAGTCAGGCATGAGCCCGTACAACCTTCTTACTTGCAGCGCATCGCGTTCCAACCACGAACAAAGAGACCGTGCACGCTCGCCGCCTCTGCTGCGGTGGTCTGCCGTGCTCGACAACGGTGGGGTATGCATGAAGAGGGCGCTCATTCTGCCCTTCGCTTCCGGTTAGACAAGTCTTGCTCGATCCCCGCTCATTACATGAGCGCGACTCCCTGACCAGATCTCACCGTTGGAAGTCTGGCTTGCAGTTCAGGCGGGTACTCGGGTAGTCCCTTCAAGCGCCCCGCTAACGGATAGAGCTTCCGTTGACTCCTCCCTCGCTGAACGATGGCGTTGCCAGTCAACTCGTCGCGTCCATTCGCTCCATCATTGCTCGCGTCTGCTCGACGCCCAACGCGCAGCGCATTGCGAGCCTCATCACGATCACGCTCCAGAGCGCCACTAGAAGAATGTCCCAACCGAATCCGATCACACCGAGTCCGCCACCGATGCCGCCGAGCCACGACAATAACCAGATGCCCCCAAACCACGGCAACAGCCACGCAATGTTGTTCCAGCCGAAGTCTTTCGCAGCTTTGCGCAAGACGATGTGGTAGTACGCCGCGTAGAGTACGAAACCGATCGCCACCAGCGCAAACAGAAAGGTGTTCGTTGCAAAGCCAGTCCAATATATTACGAGGTTGCTGCAGATAAATGCGACTGGCGCCAGAACAGGCGCGGCCCACATGCGAAATGGACGATGCAGTTCCGGAAGGTTACGGCGCAACACCAGCAACGCGACCGGACCAAGACCATATGTCAGCACCGTAACCGATGTAATGTAGTCGACCATCTTCTGCCATGCAGGAAACGGCAGCAGGAAAATGGTGCCAACGACCCACATCACGAGAACCGCCAGCCATGGCACCTTGTTGCGGTTCAGCTTTGTCAGCACGCGGGGACCTGCCTCCATTTCGCCCGTAGCAAAGAGGACGCGCGATCCGCCGGTTACATACATCAGCCCCGTGCCGCCAGGCGATATATAGGCGTCGATATATAGAAGCGTCGCCATCCAGCCGAGCCCGAGCGTCGCGGCAAGTCCAGCGAACGGTCCCATTTCCCCCTTGAAGCTGAGGTGTGCCCATCCGTGCGCGAGATCGACCGGCGACAGCGCCCAGATAAAGGCCACTTGCAACATGATGTAAACCACTGCAGCGAGCACGACCGAGCCAATCACGGCTAGCGGAATGTCGCGATGTGGATTGGCCGTTTCGCCGCCGAGGTCGATCGCAGTACGGAAGCCCAAATAGCTGAAAACGATACCTGCTGCGGGAAGTGCCGTGAACATGCCGGAGAGCTTGTAGGTGTCAGGCGCCGCACGCACGACATCCCGGTGGGTGCTCGCTGCCATCAAGCCGACGATGGTCAGTATCGGTACCAGAATTTTCCACCACGTAATGGTTGAATTGACGTTGAGCAGCCATCTGATCACCATCAGATTCAGCAGCGCGGTGATTCCGAGCAAACCGGCGCACACGAAGAAGCCCGCCAAACTCAGCACCCCGGCGGAGCCAGGACGGATTAGCCATGGCAGATAGTTGCTCGCATAAGTGACGATTGCTTCGGCTTCGACTGCAGGCACCGGGACATAGGCGAGGAAGAGCAGCCAGCACCACAACCTTCCAAGTCCGTCGCCATGGCTCGCGTGGCTCATATGAACCAGCGCCCCACTACGAGGAAAAACGGCGGCAAGCTCCGCAAAACATAGCGCAATCAGCATGATGATGACAGCGCCAAGCGCCCAACTGCCTATGCTCAACGGACCGGCTATTCTCGATGCATGGTAGGCGCCGAACAGCCACCCTGAACCAATCATGCTAGTGGTGCTTGCGAACAGCAACCCCACTATCCCAGCATCGCGACGCGTTTGCCCGATAGCGTCAGGTCGGAAATCGTGCTCATTTCTGGTCTCCTTGCGCCTGCCCCGAAGTTCGGTTTTTGAACCGGCGTTGCGCGAAAGAGGCGGTGCGCATCCGCACACCGTCATACATGAACGGCTCACCATGAACGCTTCGACCGCAAAGACGGCGATAAAATCCCCGCCGTGAACCGAAGCGACAATTAAAGGGCTTGGAAATGCCTGTGCGCTTCGACGAGCGTTAGTTCACACTGTGCCATTTCAAATTCGTGGCATGGCTTCATGCGATTCAAGCATCGTCGAGCATGCGCCAATCGCTCGCACTGGCCCCGGCCAGAGTACGCACACGAGCTTCGTCGCGCGCAAGTTCTTGCGCGGATCCGGAAAAAACGACCCGGCCATCGTCCAGCACGCAAGCCGCGTCGGCAATCTCGACAGCCGCTCGAACGTTCTGCTCAACCAGAAGCACCGACATGCCTTCGGCGCGCATTCTGACGATAACATCAAACACTTCCTGCACCATCAGCGGTGCGAGACCTTGAGACGGCTCATCGAGAAGCAGTACGCGTGGGTTGAGCAGCAGGCCGCGTGCGATCGCGAGCATTTCCTGCTCCCCTCCGGAGAGTTGCCGGCCCTTGCTGTTCCGACGCTCGCGTAACCGGGGAAAAAGCTCAAACACACGTGCGATCGTCCAAGGACCGGTGCGCCCGTTGGGCACAAGCAGATTTTCTTCCACGCTGAGACTCGCGAATATGCGCCTACCCTCCGGCACATATCCGACACCGAGCGCCGCGACTCGGTCTGGCGGCCAGCCGGTCGTTTCGCGGCCTAGAATGTTCACCCTTCCCGCGCGTGGCCGGGTCAATCCCATCAGGCTTCGCATGGTTGTCGTCTTGCCGGCGCCGTTGCGCCCTACCAGGGCGACAATCTGGCCGTCGTCAACGTCCACCGATACGCCATGCAGAATGTGGCTCTTGCCGTACCAGGTCTGCAGTCCCTCGGCAACCAGGGCACTCATTTTGCTGTTCCCAGATAGGCTGCTTGCACGGCTTGATTGCCGGTGATTTCTTCGGGCGTTCCTTCTGCCAGAATCCTGCCTTCGGCGAGCACCATGATGCGCTGTGCCAGCTGGAAGATGACGCGCATGTCGTGCTCGATCAGAATCATCGTCAGCGATCGATCGCGGTGCAGGCGTCGTATCAGTTGCGTCACGTCGTAGGTTTCCTGATCTCCCATCCCCGCGGTCGGTTCGTCGAGGAGCAGGAGCCTGGGTTCGAGTGCGAGCGACATGATGATTTCCGTGGCTCGCTGGTCGCCAAGCGACAGCTCACCCACCAACCGGCGCGCACGCTGCTCGAGTCCGCCGAGCACGAGCAATTCTTCCAGCCGCTGGTTGACGGTCGTGCGCGCCGCCCTCGAGAGCCACGGCGAGAGCCTGTGCCCGGCCCGAAGTTCGACCGGAATCCGCAGATTATCGCGAACGGACAACTCAGGAAAAACTTCCGTAATCTGGAAAGTCCGCGCCATTCCCATGGCAACGCGGCGATGAGGCGCAAGCCGGGTCACGTCGCGTCCGTCGAACACGATACGCCCCGACGTAGGCGGAAAGAATCCACTGATCAGGTTGAAGAACGTCGTCTTTCCTGCACCGTTAGGCCCAATTACCGCGCGAAGCTCACCGGCTTCCACAGTCAGGCAAACATCGCTAACCGCGCGAAGATTACCGAACCGGTGAGATACGTGATCGACTACGAGCAGGCTCATGAACGCACCCCGCCCGTCCGGATGCCGAGCACGCCACGGGGAAAGAACAGAACGACGAGGATGAACAGCAGGCCGATAAACGACATCCAGTTCTCAGTCCGTGTGGAGATGTAATCCTGAACCAGCACGAAGACGGCCGCGCCGATCAGCGGTCCCCACAACGAGCGCATTCCCCCCAGCACGGCCATGATCACAAAATCGCCTGACTGGTCCCACCGCAGATCATGCGGATCGGCGAAGTTATTGAGCAGCGCGTACAAGGTACCGGCAAAACTCACGAAAAAGCAGGAGATCACGAACGACAGCCAGATATGCTGCTCCACCGGCAGCCCCAGGAAGCGCGCCCGTTTTTCGTTCTCGCGTATCGCCAGAAGCGTACGGCCAAACGGAGAGCGCAACAGCGCAGTCATGACGCCAACCGACACGGCAAAGCAAAGCAAAACGAAATAGTAAAACACGGTGCTGTTGCCAAGAATGTCGATTCTCTGCTGGCCAAAGTGGAGAGGCATGCGATGCCATCCGGAGAGCCCATCGTCGCCGCCAGTCACGGCGTTCCAGCGAAAGGCGACGAAGTAGAACACCTGGCCGAATGCGATCGTCGCCATCGCGAAATAGACGCCCCGAAGCCTGACAATCAGCGCGCCGATGAGCGCCGCCGCCAGCGTGCCGGCCGCGACCCCAATGACGATACCAAGCGGCGTATTCGGCACCAGATAACGGATCGTCATACCAACGCCATACGCGCCGAGACCAAAATATGCCGCGTGACCGAACGACAACACGCCAGTAAAACCGAGTAGAAAATTGAGCGCCATCGCCGCCAATGCCATTACTACTACGCGTGTACCAAGTGCCGTATAGCCGCCGAGCCAGGTGATCCAGTACGGCATGGCAGCGAGCGCCAGCCAGACCGCCGCATTCCCCGCGAGTTGCAGTGATGATCTCACTGGACCCTCCCTTCCTCACCCAGCAGTCCGCGGGGACGTACGAGCAGCACTAGCCCCATCAGGACGTAAATCACCGCTTCGGTCGCGGACGGGAAAAAGACAGAAGTCAGGCCAGAAGCGACGCCAATGAGAATGCCGCCGAGCAGCGTACCCGGCAGGCTGCCCAGTCCCCCGACGATGATCGCAACGAAACTCGGCATGATGAGCGAATCCCCGATGGTCGGTTGCAGTCCGAGCATGCCGGCTGCCAGTACGCCAGCCAGCCCCGCGAGAAAGATGCCGAGGCCGAAATTCATGCTGCGAAGCCACCGTACATTCACGCCCAGTGTCGCGACCGTTTCGAGGTCTCCGACACCAGCGCGGATACGAATGCCGGATCGAGTGAACTTCAGGAACATGAAGAGCGCCGCCACGACGATCACAACCAGAACGACCATGAACACACGATAGCCCGTTAGAAAGAAGAACGAGGACGTCAATGGCTGGTTCAGCGCGTCCGGAATCTGGTATGGCAATGTCTGAGGCCCCCAGATATAGCGGCTACCGTCCTGCAGCAGAAACGCGAGCCCGAACGTGAGCAGCAGACTGTATAGGGGATCTCTTCCATACAGCGGGCGAATCAGTACCCGCTCGATCAGCAGTCCGATAGCAGCCGTCAGCAAGGGTGCAATAACAAGCGCCGCCCAAAAGCCGACATACGGCATGATCGTGTAGGCGAGGTAAGCGCCAATTGCCAGGAATCCGCCGTGCGCGAAGTTGATGACACCGCTCAGATTCAGGATCAGCGACAGGCCAAGCGCCATTAGCGCGTAAAACGCGCCAATGACGATACCGTTGAATACGTTGAACAGGATCAGTTGCGTCATACCGTTACCTGTGCTGCCGACGTCCGCTTCCGATGTCCCGGCTCATCGGTCGCGCGGCAGTTGCGGCAGCGCGACGTCATAAGGCACTCAGCCCCCTGTCTGGCTCCCCGAACCGGTCACGCCCATGTGAGACGGCAGCCGGTTTCGCTGACCGGCAGCGCCGCGTCGATGCCCTTTACCAGCTGATCGACGTGGAATAGATCATCAGGTCTAGGTCCCTGCGCTACCGCATGTCCCACATAGAGATCCGGCATGAGCTGATGGTTGCCGGCCCGATAGAACGGTGTGTCCGGCATCAGCCCTACGTCCGGCGGCAACTTGAAGCCTTCGAGCGCCCGCGCCAGTTTCACCGCGTCAAGCGTCTTCTCCTGATTAGCGACGAGTGCAACGCTATTGACAGCGACGTGCCCGAACCAGTGTCTGGCAGTTGGCACTCTCCCGGCCTTCTTACGGATGCCGGCCACGTATTCCGCTACGTGGGGTACGTTGGGCTGGTCCCAGTACCATTCGAATACCCACGTACCGATTCGCGCATCCGGCGGCAAGCCCTCGAGCACCTCCAGTTCCTGCTGCGCCCCGGCGATGTGGAAACGCTTGTTAAGGCCGAACTGCACCGCCTGCTTAAGCGAATTGACAGCATCCTGACCTGCTGTAAGAAACAGGATGACGTCAGGATCGGCAGCCTGCGCCTTGATCAAATATGACGAATAGTCGGTGGTGCCAAGCGGCGCCAACGCGGCTCCAGCCTCCACCCCTCCGAACTTCTTCAGGCTCGCCTCGAAGCCGAGTTGCAAGGTGTGGCCAAATGCGTAATCGGGGGTGATGAAAAACCATTTTTTTCCGTACCGGTCGAACAGGACCTTCGATACCGAGTTGGTTTCCATCCTCGTCGTATTGCAGACCCGAAAGACGTTCCAGTGACAATCTGTACCGGTCACGGCGTCGGTATGCCCACCCGTCACAATATGCAGTGTTTTCAATTCGTTTGAAACCTGCCCGATCGCAAGCGCCATAGCCGAGTTGACATTGCCAAGCAGGAAGTCCACCTTGTCACGTTCGATCAGCTTGCGCGCCTTCTGTACAGCAGCGCCAGTATCCGCGCTGGTGGAATCCTCCACGATGAGCTCAACCGGACGACCCAATATGCCCCCGCGCGCATTGATCTGATCGATCGCGTATTCGCAACCCATTTGCTCGTTCTTGCCGAGTTCGGCGTACGTACCTGTCAACGGGTCGTCGAGCCCGAATTTGATTGGAACCTCTCCGCGCGCCTTGATGATGAAGGGTGCGCCGATCTGCGCAATTCCGGCTGCGGCAGCAGCCTTCAGTACGAGCCGGCGATGCCGTCGGCCCGCGGTCGATAGTCTTCCCATTTCGGTCTCCCACAGAATGGACACGTCCGAGCAATGCTCGCGCTCTCCTCCTGGGAAAGCTGGTTCCGATTTCTACGCTTCGGATTTCCAACGTATATCAAATGTTAGTGCACGATATGACATAATTCCATGAGATGTAACGAAACATCTGAGTGCCAGCCGGTCTATGGCGGTGATTCAACGCGCACCGGCGCGGTGTGCGGGTAAAGCGCTTCTGCAAATATCCCGGGATGCGCATGAAAGAGACGCGGGAAAACCCCCGCTCTGAGGAACCCTTCCTCCATTGAGGCATCTGGAACAACTCCGATGCTCGCGCCGGGTGTTGGGAGATCTGGCAGCATCGTCGGCAGTGGTCGCGCTCGCAACCGATCCGATCCGGTTGTCAAAGATAGCGCCAAAGCGGCGTACACGCCGTCACGTAATGCGTTTGGGCTGGCAATCAGCGCGGTCGCCATCAGCGAATGACCAGTGCGTCCCTATTGATCATCGCGATGACAATCACGAAGGCCTTGCCAACCCGGAGTCTTGTCCTTCGAGGACTCGCAGGAGATGAGGACTTCCCCGGCAGATTCCATCAGGGCCAGCGGATCACCATCCGCACCACAGGCCGGATATAAGTCTGCAACCTCATCCTGTCCGTCACACACCGAATATCACCTGGCAAACCGGGAGGCGTCCATATAAGACAGAATGAAAAAATGCACGATCCGGCTCACGTTCGTGATGCTCGCGCTGCTCGCCGGATGTCATTCGGAAACGAAAACGCCGCAAACGGTCACATCGAGCGGCCAGGCTGCCAATGCGTCGGCGCTCAGTACCGGTCCCTCGACGATCGACGAACTGAACAATCCCAACAGTCCGCTTGCAAAGCGAAGCATCTATTTCGATTTCGACAGCTATACGGTCAGGGATGACTATCAGGCGCTACTCCAGGCACATGCGGACTATCTGCGCCGGCATCCGTCCCAGCATGTGCTGATACAGGGCAATACCGACGAGCGCGGCACCACCGAATACAATCTCGCCCTGGGCGAGCGGCGCTCGCAGGCCGTCATGCGTGAGCTGGAAACGCTTGGCGTGCCCGGGACGCAGCTGGAAGCCGTCAGCCTGGGCAAGGAAAAACCGGTGGCGCTGGGGCACGACGAGGCGTCGTGGTCGCAGAATCGCCGCGCCGACCTGGTGTACCGCTAATTGCGCAGCGCACGACGCGCGGACCAGTTCAAAGCCCGAAGTACCAGAGCCGCACGTCCTCTTCCTCCGACCATATCTGCACGTCCAGCATCTCGTCGAATTCGACCGGCTCGCCCCGGTACATGCAGCAGAACCCGCGCTCGGTGCGATAGACGATCACCCACTCGCGCGGGTCGGGGATTGCGTCGGGCGAACGGTCTTCCCGTGTGCTCCCCGAATCCGCAAGGTGCGCCGCGGCCTTGAGCCGCTCGCGCAACGTCCGCCACTCAGTTTTCAGCTTCACGGTCGCTCACCTTGAGACCCCTGCCGTGCACGGCATACGAAGCGTCGTTGACGCGCACGGATTGCGTCGACGTGGCGGTCCTTGCGCGAGCCCGGGGCTGGAAAATATCGATACTGCGAGCGACGGCGTCCGCAATATGCTCCTTCGCAATCACGCCGGACACGTCGAACGCGCCATCGACAGCGGTATCGACGAGGACCACCGCCATCACCGCGCGGCGCTGCCGGATTTCGCTGATCACTTCGAACGCCGCATCGGATCGCTTCACGACGATGAAGTTGCGATGCGCGAGCTGCCCGATCGTGACCGTCGGATTGTCATGGCTGACCGCGCGGCGCAGGCCCGTGTTGATGCGCAGCACGCCGTACAGCATGCCTGCCTTCGTGACGACGATGTGCCGGAACGGCGCGACGCCCATGCGATCGAGGAGATCGCGAAACGGCACGTCCGCGTCGAGCACCAGTATGTCGGCCTCCATGATCGCCCCCGCGTTCTGCACGAGAAACATATTGGCGTGCAACGCATCTGGAATGACATGACCGCGCCTGACGAGTTTCATCGTGTAGATCGTCTCGCGCGAGAGGAGCCGGCGGGTGCCGATGCTGAACGCAACCGCAAGTATCATCGGCAGCACGATGTCGTAATCGCGCGTCATTTCGAAGATCATCGCCACTGCCGTCATCGCGGCACCCGTGCCGCCCGCGACCACCGCCCCCATGCCGACCATCGCGAATGCAGGCACGCTGACCGGAGCGGCCGGCACCAGCAGATGGAACAGGGACGCCAGCGCGGCGCCCAACGTCGCGCCGATGAACAGCGACGGCGAGAACACGCCGCCCGACGAGCCGGAGCCGAGGCTAACCGACGTCGCGGCGATCTTGCACAGCGCAAGCAGCAGCAGGAACAGGCCACCTTGCAACTGTTCATTGAGCGTCGCCTGGATCGTTGCGTAGCCCACGCCTTCCACGTAGTAGTGGCCTGCGTAGCGCATCAGCAGATACATCATTGCGCCGACGAACAGCATGCCGAGCGCGTGGCGCGCAAAACGCCCCGGAACGCGCTCGAAGGCGTCCTCCGCCCAGTGCAATACGCGAATCAGCAACGCGGCCGCCACGCCGGCCACGACCCCGAGCAGCGCGTAAAGCATCAGCGTGAAGCCGCTCGCGAGATGGTTATCGAGCGCTCCGAGCTGAGGGGGAACCAGGAAAGCCGCTGCTCCGCCAAAGAACAGCCGTCCCACGAACGTGGCGGTGCCCGTTGCCAGTGCGACGGGCAGAAAAGTCCCCACGCTGATTTCCGGCATCATCAGCTCGGTCGCGAACAGTACGCCGCCGATCGGCGTATTGAACGTCGCGGCAATGCCGGCCCCCGCGCCGCTCGCAACGAGAATGATCCGCTGACTGGCGGGCATCCGCAGCCACTGACCCAGCGTCGAGCCCAGGGCCGAACCGATCTGGATGATCGGACCTTCCCGGCCCACCGCCGCACCGGTGCCGATCGCGATGGCCGATGCGAGCGACTTGACGACCGCCACGACCGGACGGATCACGCCGCCCCCGAAATAGATCGCGTCCATCACTTCTGGCACGCCATGCCCTTTTGCTTCCGGTGCAAAGCGGCTTACCAGCCACGTGACCGCGAAGCCGCCTGCTACCGGCACGAGAATCACCCATGCGCCCCACGGCGACGGCGGGGTAAACTGGCTCGCGTCGTAGAGCGGCGAAAGGCGTCCGAGAAACGCCGCATTATGGATAGTGCCGATCAGCAACCTGAACACGACCGCGCCAAAACCGGTCACGATCCCGAGGCAGAACCCCAGCATGCTCATGCGATAGAGGTCGAGCGGCTTCGCGACTTCTTGGGCGTTTTCAGGAGGCGCCGAATCTCCTTCCTTGCCGTCGAGCTTCGTGGGGGCCATATCCCGCCTCTCCTCGCATGACAACACCGCGTCATCGTTCGGCGCGGAAGCCTCGAGCGGTCCCATGCACGCAAAACAAGGTCCACGCAGAAAGAAGCCGAGCGGTCTTGGGGGATGATCGAACATCGCACCGCCCGCCTGAATCGGTCGGTGCGACCGGGTAGACAGGCCTCGGCAATCATGTCATGCCGTGCCATGCACTATAGTCCTATCAACGCGTGTTCACCAACCTTGATGGTCGTGGCGATACGGAACCCCCAACGCTCACTGCTTCTCAATCCGGCGCGGGCACGCAATCCATCTGATACGATTTTGCGCTGTCACCCCGTCACGCCGCATTGCCGGTGCGCTTTGCGATAGAGCAACAGGATTTCAGCAAGGCTGCAGAGAATCCGGTATCAGGCGCCCGGTCCATGTTCCGAACGAGACAGGTAGCAAAGTGAAGCAAACATCACCGCACATCCGGGTCGGCATGCCCAACAAGCAGGATCTCGAAGCCATGTCGGCATTCCGTTACCAGTTACGCAGGTTCCTGCGGTATTCGGAAGAAATTACTCACGCGGAAGGAGTCACGCCTCTGCAATATCAGATGCTCCTTCACGTCAGGGGATTTCCCGACCGCTCCTGGGCCAGTATTGGCGAACTGGCTGAACGGTTGCAGGCAGCGCCCAACGGCACCGCGGCGCTCGTGTCCCGCTGCGAAGCCGCCGGGCTCGTCGAGCGTCGCCCCGACGCTTCCGACCGGCGACTCGTGCAGGTCCACCTGACGGAAAAAGGCGAGCGGTCCCTGTTGAAGCTCGCGATGCTGCACAAGCGGGAAATCGAGTCATTCGGTTGGGCGCTGGGGCAGTTTCAGGTTCAACAAACACCACTGGTTGGCGGAGCGGCCTAATCGCCAGATTGGTGATCATGCAGCGTCGCCAGGGATGAGCATCCGTCGACGGCCGGCGCGCCAGCGACGATCTCCACGTGCCAGCCCTTTAGCCCGTGTCCGTACGACCCATTCTCAAGACATCCAAGACCGCTTGAGCTAATGGGTGATTACCCTCGCACGGACGCGCCAGAAGCTTTCAGGCCTGCCTTAATTGGGGGCGATCGTACTTGTCGTGCCAGGAGCGGCGGCTGTGGCACGAAGTCCGCTGGATGACATTTTCCGATGGACGCGAGTGGCTCGACGCCCCTCAGCGGCCACCGCTCGCCGCTTCGTGTAGAGCCGCAATGCACGCGCCTTCCGATTCGGCGGCACGTTCGACAGGTGGCCAAAGTGCCTTGCTAAATGCCCTATCGTGCGCTAAAAAACATTTACTTCCTTCGCGTGTCTACTGGCCGTCCGGCCAATGCCATGGACGCCTCCACCCAGCGAGCACGACTGTCCATGAGTCTTCTTGAGCTCAGAGGCGTTTCCAGGCATTTCGGCGCCATTCAGGCTCTGACCGACGTGACGCTCAGTCTGGAGCCAGGTCAGGTCGTGGGGCTCATGGGCGATAACGGGGCCGGGAAATCGACTTTGGTGAAGGTCGTCGCCGGCAACTTTCCACCTTCGCACGGCGAAATTCTCATCGATGGAAATCCCGTGCATTTCAACAAGCCGGTCGACGCGCGCGCGCGCGGCATCGAAGTCGTCTATCAGGATCTCGCGCTCTGCGACAACCTGACGGCAGCCGCCAACGTTTTCCTTGGCCGCGAACTGCGGGTCGGGTTCGGGCCTATCCGCGTGCTCGATCACGCGACCATGTATCGGCGTGCGGGTGAACTGTTCAAGGCACTGAAGTCCGAGACGCGCCCGCGCGACCTCGTCAGGCAAATGTCGGGGGGACAGCGGCAGGCGGTGGCCATCGCCCGCACGCGCCTCTCGGAAGCGAGGCTCGTTCTGATGGACGAGCCGACCGCCTCGATCAGTGTGCGCCAGGTCGTCGAGGTGCTCGATCTCATCAGACGCCTGTCCGAACACGGTATCGCCGTCATCCTCATCAGCCACCGCATGCCTGACGTATTCGCCGTCGCCCACCGGGTGGTTGTCATGCGGCGCGGGCGCAAGGTCGCGGACAAGAAGACCGAAGAGTCCTCCCCGGAAGAAGTGACCGGACTGATCACCGGCGCCCTCGCCGCTGCCTGAACCTGCCTCGCATCGGAGCCACCACATTGAACGACGCGCCGCGAAGGCCCCCTACAGTGCCGCCATTGCTCGATGATCCACAGTCCGCGAGGACGCATACTCGCTGGTCGGGATTGCTCGCAAGCCAGGTGTTCTGGGTCGTGCTGGCAACGATCGTCGCCTGTATCGCCCTGTCTTTTGCGACCTCGACCTTCGCGACCTCCGAGAATCTTTTCAACGTTACGCGAAACTTCGCCTTCGTCGCCATCGTGGCGCTGGGAATGATGGCGGTGATCGTCACGGGCGGCATCGACATTTCGGTTGGCTCGACGATCGGCATCAGCGGTATCGTGCTCTCGGTCGTCATGAACGCGGGCTACCCGATCTGGGCCGGTATCGGCATGGGACTACTGACCGCCGGGCTGGTCGGCCTCGTCAACGGCTTGCTCATCGCGTATCTCGGCATGCAGCCTTTCGTCGTGACGCTCGCCATGCTGAGCGTCGGCCGCAGCCTCGCACTCGTGATCTCCCGCAGCCGGACCATTTTCGATTTCGGCCCCGACGGGAGCAAGCTCCTCGCGCTCGGCGGCGGCTCGACGCTCGGCGTCGCCAATCCGGTGTGGTTCCTGATCCTGCTTGGGCTGTTGTTCTGGTTCGCGTTCGGCTGGACGCGCTGGGGCCGCTATGTGTTCGCGATCGGCGGCAACCGTCATGCGGCGACGCTCACCGGCGTACCGGTGCGCCGCATCGTTTGTTCCGTCTACATGCTCTGCGGCCTCATGGCGGGCGTCGCGGCGATTCTCGAAGTCGGCTGGCTAGGCGCGGTGACGACAGGCCTCGGCACGGGCGACGAACTGCGCGTGATCGCTGCTACCGTGGTCGGCGGGACCAATCTGGCCGGCGGGGTTGGCAGCGCCTTCGGCACGATCGTCGGCGCGGCACTCATCGAGGTCATCCGCAACAGCCTGATCCTGCTTGGCGTCGACGCGTTCTGGCAGGGCACGGTCGTCGGCAGCTTCATCGTCGTCGCGGTGCTCTTTAACAGGCTCGGTGGCGAGCGGCAAGGAGATTGAAATGTCGTTGGACGCACCGGCCGCTTCCCGGCCGGTGCCGCGGGAAGCGGGTGCGGCCGGATCGGACGCGGAACTGCCGCACGCATGGGTTCACAAGACCGCGAGGATCCGCTCCAAGGCCGAGTTCCGATTTCGGGCCTGACGTTGGATCGTTTTGAAGACTGTGTAGGCCGACATGGGCACCGTAGAGCCGGCGCCGAACAGGAGGAAGCAATGAAGAAACTGTGGATGTGTCTTGCTGCGGCTGGAGGACTTGCGATGCTGGCGTCCTCGGGCTTCGCGGCCGATAAGACCCTTGCGCTGGTGGTGAAGGGTCTCGACAACCCGTACTTCGACCTCATGCATCAAGGATGCGAACGGGCGAACAAGGAACTCAACAAGCAAGGCTACAACTGCTACTACACCGGTCCCGCGACCGCCGCGGACGAGAGCGCGCAAGTGCAGATCATCGACGACCTGCTGACCAAGGGCGTCGCGAGCATGGCGATCTCGCCCGCGAACGCGCCGGCTGTGGCGGAGGTGCTGCGCCGCCGCGGCGGATCGGTCCCGATCATCACCGCGGATGCCGATCTGCTGCCGAAGGATGCGTCACTGCGCAAGAGCTATGTCGGCACCGACAACTACGAACTGGGCGCCAAGCTTGGCGAGCAGTTGAAGATGCTGATGCCGAAAGGCGGCAATGTCTGCCTGGTGATGGGCAATCCGGCAGCGGAGAACATCAACCAGCGGGCCCAGGGCGCGCGCGATGTGCTCTCCGGGAAGAAAGGGATCACTAAGCTCGCTGGCGAGAACGGCTGGCATGAGATCAGTGGCTGTCCGCTCTACGTGAACGACGACGCCGCCAAGGCGAACCAGATGATGCAGGACACGCTGACCGCTCACCCTACCGGTCTCGACGCCTTTCTGCTAGCGGGCGGCTGGCCTCTCTTTGCGCCGCAGGCCTTTTCGCAGGTTGTCGCGCCGATAATGGACAAGATCAAGAACGGCAAGTTCGTGATCGTCTCGGCGGATACGCTCGGGCCCGAACTGCAAGCGCTCAAGGACCACAAGGTGAATGTGCTCGTCGGCCAGCGGCCCGAGGAAATGGGCTACCGCGCCGCGATGGTCATGCGTGACCTCGCGGAAGGGAAGTCGGTACCTCCGGTCATTCACACCGGACTCGACGTCTGCACATGGAAGAACGCCGACACTTGCCTGAAGCATTGAAGGCCGGCGGCCCACATCATCACGATAACGCGGGAGCCGGATCGACACCGAGCCGACTCTGCGCTGCCTCAATGCATCGACGACACCATTTGCCTGCTCTTCCTGAAAGAGGCCGGGCGCGGCATTGAACACCAATAGCGCGCCGACAATGCACGCTACGACATGTTCGCCGCTGATCAGTTGAAGGGTGATCGCCGCCTCGAGCATCCGGGGTACGGGCGCCCAAATCCGTGCCGCGATACGCGTCGGCCATCCGATGTGATGCTCGTTGAGCTCGTTCCTGCCGCGCTCGCTCAGCAGACGCGCGGCTTGCGCGCTGGTCTGCCCCAAATGCGACGTGCTGCCGGATGTCGTTGTCATGGGCCCGCTTCCAATTTTTGCCTGCTTTGTACCCCACAGTCACAATGTGCCGGCTGGGCCTGTTCCTGACGCTTACCCCGGTCACAAACGACCGTCACGCGACCAACACGCGCACCGTCGATTGAAGCAAGTTAGCCATTTTTCTCCACTGAAGCTTGATCTATCGCAATCGAGGTCACGGTAGCGGCTGTTCGTGTAAGGCAATGCACATGAGAAATTCCACGGCTCGAAGCATCGCTCTGGTTTGCTCAGTCATCCCAAACATGACTTCGCTAAGCATCAGATAAGCTTCGCATCCTGGACTTCTCTCACGTTCTTCTCATTGCACTGACCAACCCAACTGGAGGCGTTCATGAAATCGACGCCGCGGCGTAGCTCTTGAACCTGGTGGTGATCAGCACGCGCGGAACGCGGCCGTGCCTGCTGAGCAGCTTGCGCATGAGTCGCCTGGCTGCGTGCCTGTCGCGGCGGCTTTGCACCAGCACGTCGGGCACCCCGCCATGCTGGTCCACCGCGCCACGCCCCGAATGAATTCCCCTTGGGGGAAAGCCAGTGCTTCTCTCCGTTGATCGTGGCCACCACTTCGTCGAGGTGCCACCTGTCGCCTGGGGCCAATGGGGTGGACCGGATGCGGGAAACTGTAATATCACCACACCGCGTAGCTGATCACGTCAAGCGGAAATCGATAGCCAACATAGGGGCGCGGGTTGTCGACGGCAGTGGCGTTCTGTTGGGCGGCTGCTTTCATGAACGACATTGTCGCCGCCCCCCTTAACCCTGCTAACAACGTCACAATGCCTTCCCGGTAAATGACGCGGTCTGCGATGATCGCCGAATGAACGCCAGTGGCGTGCCGCGATCGTGGCGCGGCTGACAGAATGGCACCGGCCATTTCGTACAGCAGGAGATTGTCTGAGTGACCCATCTCCTCCCGATAAAGTAGGCGTCTAGCATGAGTGAATACTTCACACCTCTGTCATGCATTTGCGCGCCCAAAACGACGTTCGCGCGCCCGATATGATGCGAGTGCGGCATCAAGCGCGGCTTCGTCGAAATCTGGCCAGAATATGTCGGTGAAGTAGAGTTCAGTGTACGCGAGCTGCCATAGCAGGAAGTTGCTGATGCGCTGCTCACCTCCGGTCCGGATCAGCAGATCGGGTTCCGGTGCGTATGCCATCGCCAGATATTGCGCGAAGCTGGCTTCGTCGACCGGCACGGCGTGACCATCGACGGCGCTCCGTGCGGGTAGCTCGCTTATAGCGTGAAGGATATCCCAGCGACCGCCGTAATTCGCCGCAATGGTCAGCGTCATACGTGTATTGTGGGCGGTTCTGATTTCCCCTCGCTTCACGAGCGCCCGAAGGTGCGCATCGAACGCCGATAAATCACCAACGACGCGCAAGCGGATGCCATTCTTGTGCAACCGTGCCGTTTCACGCTGTAGCGTCGCCCCGAACAGACGCATCAGGAACGACACTTCGTCCTCAGGCCGGCGCCAGTTCTCCGAACTGAATGCAAACAGCGTCAGGAATTCGACGCCGCGCCGCGCGCAGCCCTCGACGATTGCGCGGACCGCTTCGACACCCTTCACGTGACCGGCCACTCGGGGCAGCCTGCGCTGCGCCGCCCAGCGGCCATTGCCGTCCATAATGATTGCAATGTGCCGCGGCACATCGGTCACGGCCGGTACGCTAACGGTCGAGCTTTTATGGATCATGGGAACCGCCGCGAGTCAGGCGGAACACGAAAGTCCCCGAAGGTCATGAAGGTGCCCCTGGACTCTTTTCCTGGTGATCAACTCGACCGCCACCAAATGACGTGGACATCGGCTGCGCCACCGGACGAAATGGATAATCCTATGGTATGCAGACGAAACTGAAAGGATGCTTAAGACGGGGATACGACTCGAGGAAATCGAAAGCCTGGGCGCGTGTGACGGCTGTGACGCGCATATCCCCCGCATATCCCCTATAGGCCCCAGCATCGCCTTGAATATACGTGCGACCTCGACCGCTCACTTTGTCTTCCGATTTACTTCTACATACCCTTCCAGATAGTCGCGGCACAGCTGTCTGACGGTGTAATCGCCTGGGTGCGCAGCCGCTGATTCCCGTTCTCCGCAGTGTCGAAGGTTCGGCACCGGAATCGCGTTCGACGCGCTTCGTTTGCCACGCAGCGATCGCTGCGGCAAATGAGGTCGACGGCCACTCACGAGCTTCACCTGTCGCATGCGACCGTCGATCGGCGACTTATAGCGATACGTCCATGACTTGCGGCTCGTTGAAGCCTGGTAGGCGTAGGCCTGGAAATCCCTCAAACGTCATGTGCTCGCCGCTCGGCACCTTGGGCACGGCACGTGCATCAAAGCGCATTCTTCCCTCGGCGCAGGTTTTTCCGAGACAAGCATACCCGGCGCAGGTTTTCTGCATAACGGCACAAAAACCTACGCCAGCATCACAAGTTTGGGTAAGCGGAGACACGCGTCGACACACCAACCGATGGGCCTGAAGCGTTAATATTTTTCTTAAAATTCAGTTACTTGCGGTATATCCTGGGAAGGCTTCGGGCTTACCGAGACAAGCCTGAAAACATGGCTATTCATTCTCGTCGAAGTAATGCCCGAACTTCAGCTGCTTCGTGCGGATATACCGCTCGTTTTCCTCGCGCATCGGAATCGCGAGCGCGACACGCTCGCACACCGGAATGCCGTGCTTCGACAGCGTGTCGAACTTTTCGGGATTGTTACTCATCAGCCGCACCGACGTGACCTTCAGCGTGCGCAGGATGCCCGCGGCCGAATCGTATTCGCGTGAATCGTCGGGCAGGCCGAGATCGAGGTTGGCTTCGACGGTATCGCGCCCCTGCTCCTGCAGCGCATACGCGCGGATCTTGTTCGACAGACCGATGCCGCGTCCTTCGTGGCCGCGCAGATACAGCAGTACGCCGCAACCCTCTGCCGCGATATAGCGCAGCGCGAGATCGAGCTGCTCGCCGCAGTCGCAGCGATAGGAGCCGAGCACGTCGCCCGTCAGACATTCCGAATGCAGGCGCGTCAGCACCGACGACTGGTTGGCGACATCGCCCATCACGAGCGCGAGATGTTCGGCGCCGCTGTCGACCACGCGAAACACATAGGAAGTGAACGTGCCGTAGCGCGTGGGCAGCGTGGCGGTGGCGTCGAGCACGACGCATTCGCCGGTGACGGCGCCGTCCGCTGCGGGCGATGGATCCTGAGACGTGAGCATGGCGTTGAACAATGGTGCTGGCATGACCCCGGTCGAGCCGGGGATAAGGTGTGGACTGCGAGTTTACCGCTAATCCGCATGCAGCACGTGGATGCCCCTTCGCTTGCACGGGACGCTGCCCCGCGACAAGCCGCACCCGGCACACGCGCATCACGCGAAACACGACCCCGAGACCCGAAACAAGCCCGCGCGGACCGCGTCAATCCAGCGCGCATCGTCCGGCGCGCCCGAGGTATTCCCGGTGTACCGCGGGCGCACGTCGCGCCTATACTGGTATCGCCTGTCCCTCACGACAGTGCGCCACTTCGGCGTGCTGCATTGCGAAACGGAGCCGCTCCATGACAAGCGTTGCACAGCTTCTTAAAACGAAACCGAACCCCTCCGAGGTCTACACGATCGGCGCCGACGATTCCGTCTACGAGGCGATCCGGTTGATGGCCGAGAAAAGCATCGGCGCGCTGGTGGTGACAGACGGCGACAGCATCGCCGGCATCATCACGGAGCGCGACTACGCGCGCAAGATCGTGCTGATGGACCGGTCGTCGAAGGCGACGCCGGTGCGCGACATCATGAGCAAGGCGGTGCGCTTCGTTCGTCCGGACCAGACGACCGAAGAGTGCATGGCGCTGATGACCGAGCGGCGCATGCGTCACCTGCCTGTCATCGACAACGAGAGGCTGGTCGGCATGGTGTCGATTGGCGACCTCGTGAAGGACATCATCGCGGAACAGCAGTTCACGATTCAGCAACTCGAGTTCTATATTCACGGCGAACGGCTCTGACAGGCAGCACGGTTTTCGCTGAGCGACACCGCATCGATCATCCGCGCGGGACCAGACGCAAAAAAAGCCCAAACCTCTAAGAGCTTGGGCCAAGCTACCTTGCGGCAGCGGAGGTTCCTTCGAAAAGAGGAACGCAACGCGCGCGGATGACACGCTCTCGGGCGCATGAGTGCGGCGCGCTCGTTTGAAACAGTACCGGGTATGAAACGCTGTGTGCGCGGTCAAACGACGCGCACACAGATTCTTCTGCCTGCTTAGTTACCGAAATTAGTTACCGAAATAGACGCTCTTCGGGCCGCTCATCGGCTGCTTCACGCCGCCCGCCTGGGTCGATCCGCTCATCGGCGCGCCGTAACCGCTGGTATCAGCGCTCGGCTGGGTTTGCGCGACGGCCGGATTTTGCGCTTGCACACGCTGCTCGGCGGCCTGGATGTCGGCCGGATACTTCGGGTCGCTCGAGGTCGACGGGTTGTAGCCCGCGTGCTCCAGCTGGATCAGTTCGCTGCGAACTTCCGCGCGGGTGACCGGCTGCTGGCTCGACTGCGCGAACGATACGACCGGCGCGGCGACAAGGGCCGCAATGGCAACTGCCTTGATCAGCGATTTCATGATGACTTCCCTCCAATGTGGTTTTATCTGCATCGCCGAGACCTCGGTGTCCAGCGAATGACTTGAGTCTAGTCACCGCACTGCCAAGGGAAAACCCTTAATTTCGAGATAGAAAATTGCTCAGTTCGCAACGATCTCGGGAAATATCGTGGAACCGGCTCCGTGAGCATGATCTTCGGGGTAACAATTGCCCGGATCGTCACCTTTGCGTCTGATGTTTCCGAAATACGTCTGATCGAAGAAAAAATTCGCCCGCCCGCACGGCGAAACGTCTGAATCGATGTACGCGCGTAGCTGCGGCGTCCTGCGCCCGAATGCGGAATCGTCAGTAGCTTGCGCGGGCCGCTGACGAACGCGCTGCCCGGCTCGAAAAATCGCAACGGACGGTGCATCTCGCGCGACAGGCCGATGCGCGTCGTCACGCCGATCGGTGCGTCGCCTGTCTCGATCACGCCGATCCATAGCCCCCGCCCCGTACACAAATCGCAGCCGTCGAACGCCTGGCCGATGCCGAACGCCACCGTCAGCCGGCCGGGTCCGCGCGCGAGATCGCGCAGCGGCACGCCGGGACGGCGCGCTTCCATCAGCGCGAGTCCTTCGAGCGGTTCGATCGCGCGCAGCAGGATGCCGGCGCCGACCTCCTCCGCTTCGGACGACATGTTGAGCATGTAAGACACGCCGTAGGTCAGCCGCACATAAGCATGACCGCGCGCGAGGAACATCGACCCGTTGTACGGACGACGTCCGATGAACGCATGGCTCGTCGAGTCGCCGAGCGGATACGCCTCGGTCTCGACGATGCGTCCGCTCAGGCGTCCTTCGGGCAGATCGTGCACGAGATATTTGCCGACCATGAAGCGCGCGAGTTCCACGGTATCGATCGGCAGATCCTCGCGGCGCAACGGTCGGATCGGAAGAGCTTCGTTTCGCATGCGCTGGGTGTCCTTGAGTCGGTGCTGAAATCGGTGCTGAAACCTACGGCCTCGCGACAAGCGCGCAGTCGCCCCACTCCCACGTCATCGACCGGTTGCGCTCGACAAATTCGTTGTACCGAAGCCTCATTTTCTGCGCCATGGAAGTCAACATGGCACCAATTGTTGTATTGTGTCCATCCGGCCGGTCACACGGCCGTTTGCATGTTTCGACGCGCGCTTCGCGGTTCGCTGAAACCGCGTGTCGGCTGAAAGCGTTCGCAGACTGCTGTACCTGTTCCATTGGCATTGAATCCCGCTGTACCCGCTGGTGTAAAAAAATCGACCCCATCCGGGGATCGACGTTCTACGACAACAGGAGATGGTTGAATGAAGGCATTCTCGGCAATCAAGATGATCGGCGGCGCGCTGGTCGTTCTCGCTTCCCTCAACGCGTACGCGCAAAGCAGCGATGCGGCCGCGACCGCAGCGCCGGCGGCAACGGCACCGACCGCCAAGCAGACTCGCGCGGCTAATCGCGCGCTGCAGAAGAAGGTCCGCGCGACGCTCGCACGTACGAAGGGCCTGACCGTCGGGAACATCACCGTGCGCGCACGCGAAGGCGCCGTCACGCTGGAAGGCTCGGTGCCGGAACAGGCTCAGATCGAACTCGCGACGAACGCCGCTCAAGGCGTGGCAGGCGTGACGTCGGTGAAGAGCGCACTGTCGATCCGCGCGATGGGCCAGTAATCCGGTCGAACGGCCGAAGAAGTTGCGGTAGCAGCAGCAAGCTGGCGTCGACGGCGGAAAGCTCCGCCGCGACGCCAATTCACCCTCCGATGCAGCGCTCGACACCATTGCCTCACGGTGCGGCCATCGCACCATCCGACGCGGCGATTCCCCGCACCCCCGAAACCGCGATATTTTTAATGCGCTACACGCGTCGCGATGACGACCCGACCGCGTGGCGACGGCTTCTCGTAACGAGTTATCCCCGATAATTTAATAGCTTAACGTCACTTGTTAAGATATCACTTCAAGTTCATACACGCACCGAAAGGAAGGCCGCATGACTTCGTCCGCGACCGTCTTGCCTCGTTGGACTCTCGTCGCGCCGATCGTTAGCTGGATCGTGCTCGGCGCCGCCTACGCGATGCCGGGCTACACGCTGCTGCTCGCACTGGCCGGCATGTCGCTATGCGCGGCCGTGTTTGCTGCCGTGCATCATGCCGAAGTGGTCGCGCATCGCGTCGGCGAGCCGTTTGGCACGCTGGTGCTCGCGGTCGCCGTCACGGTGATCGAGGTGGCGCTGATCGTCTCGGTGATGCTGACGTCCGGTCCCGAGAAAGCCGGCCTCGCGCGCGATACGGTATTCGCGGCCGTGATGATCGTCTGCAACGGGCTCGTCGGGCTGTGTCTGCTGGTGGGCGGTATCCGCCATCTGGAACAGGACTTCCAGAGCCGCGGCGCGGCGGCCGCGCTGGCGGTGCTCGCGTCGCTGTCGGTACTGACGCTCGTGATGCCGAATTTCACGACCACCAGCCCCGGGCCTGTCCTGTCGCCGTCGCAGCTCGCGTTTGCCGGCGTGTCGTCGCTGGTGCTGTACTGCGTGTTCGTGTTCGTGCAGACGGTGCGCCATCGCGACTACTTCCTCGCCGGCGTGCCCGACGAAGACGTCCATGCCGAGCCGCCGGGCGCGCGCCTCGCCGCCATCAGCGGCGTGCTGCTGCTCGTGAGCCTCGTCGCGGTCGTGCTGCTCGCGAAAGTGCTGTCGCCGGTGGTCGAGTCCGCGGTGCTGAGCGCGGGCGCGCCGCCGGCGGTGGTCGGTATCGTGATTGCGTCGCTGGTGCTGTTGCCGGAAGGACTCGCGGCGCTGCGCGCAGCGCGCGCCGACCGTCTGCAGACCAGCCTGAACCTCGCGCTCGGCTCGTCACTGGCGAGTATCGGCCTGACCATTCCCACCGTCGCCGGCGTGTTCCTGTATATCGGTCAGCCCATCGTGCTCGGCATCGATGGCAAGGACATGGTGCTGCTCGCGCTCACGCTGGTGGTCGCGACGCTGACGCTCAGCACCGGGCGCACGACGATTCTGCAAGGCGCCGTGCATCTGTCGCTGTTCGCGGCTTATCTGTTTCTGTCGTTCGCGCCGTGACGCAATGCCTTATCCGGCACGGGCGGACGGCAACCTCACTCTTCCCAATGCTCGGCGATCCAGTCGCGGAACAGATTCAGCTTCTGCTGTTGCGCGACTGAATCCGGATACACGAAGTAATAGCGCCAGCCGGTCTTCAGCACGGTATCGAACGGCCGCACGAGGCGCCGGGCGGCGACGTCCTCGTCGATTAGCGCGAGGTCGCTGATCGCGACACCGAAGCCCTGCGCGGCGGCGTTGGTCGCCATGTCGAGCGTATCGAAGCTCGGGCCGAGCTCCGCGTCGATCGTCGCGGCACCCGCCGAATCGGCTTCCGCGACTTTCGCGAGCCACATTTTCCAGTCGCGGTGATCGCGCGTCGGATGCAGCAGCGTGTGGCGCCCGAGATCGGCCACCTGCGCGAGCGGCTTGTCCTTCAGCAGCTCGGGCGTGCAGACCGGCGTCAGACGCTCCTCGAACAGCGACACCGCCTGCACGTCCGCACCGGGCGACGAACCGTAGATGATCGCCGCGTCGAACGGCTCGCTCTGGAAATCGACGTCGTGCTGCCAGGTGGTCGTGATCTGCACGTGCAGATCGGGATAGTCGGACTGGAAGCGCATGATCTTCGGCAGCATCCAGCGCATCACGCAGGTCGGCACCTTGAGCGCGAGATCGGTGCGCTGCCTCGTCAAGCGCAGCGACATTTCCTCGATCCGCGCGAAGCTCTCCTTGACCGCCGGCAGCAGCATTTCGCCCTCGGCGGTCAGCGTCAGCCCCTTTGCATGACGCTTGAACAGCGGAAACTTGTAGTACTCCTCGAGCGCGATGATCTGCCGGCTGACCGCGCCTTGCGTCAGGCACAGATGGTCGGCGGCACGCGTGAAGCTGCGATGGCGCGCGACGGTTTCGAAAATCTGCAGCGCATTCAGCGGCGGTAGGCGTCGCATCGGATGTCCAGGATCAGAAAAAATCATTGCGTGGCTGCGGCAGCGCCCCTCGCCGCCCTGCCCGTCAAGCCCACAGCATACGCGATCGGCTATGCGCGCACGAGTGGGCGCGCAGGCAAACCCGCATGCGTTCGACTCATGGCATGCGTGAAAAACGCCCGTACCGAGGAATGTCGCACCGGCGCGGTGCAAAAAAGCCTTCAGCAATCGCACCAGAACCGAGCTTTCCTCATACCTCGACGCACGCTGGGATTCCTCAGCCAGATCTGGACGTTAACCCGCATAAGCCATCGCCCGTAGCTTCCCGGCGTGTCGCCAAACCGCTCGCCACCGCGTTCGCCGGCGGCGAGCCATGAGCGTACGTCATGCCATCCATGCGCATATTTCGATTGTTGCGTGATTTTGGCAAACCTACAGTGCATCCACGCACGGTAGATCGGCAGCGGTCACGGCGAATCATGGGCAACGGGCGTTCAACACAGGAGACCGCCATGCAGCAGATCAAACGGGGTAGAAGGCAGGCCATCAAGACGATCGGTACGGCGCTCGCGGCATCCGCGCTGCCGATGCCGTTCCTCAACCTGCGAGCGCAGGAGCACAACTTCAGCGGCAAGACGCTGCGCATCCTGACGTGGTCGGACGATACCGGCACGGCCGCGCTGCGCAACATCGCCGCGACCTTCACGGCGAAGACCGGCGCGAAGGTCATCGCCGATCGCGCCGACGGCACCTCCGGCATGGTCGCCAAAGTCAAGGCAGCGGGCGAGCGCCCCACCTATGACGTGATCACGCTCGCCGGCGTCGGCGCCTCCGGCCTCGCCGACGCGGGCCTGCTGATGAAGCCCGACCTCGACCGCCTGCCGAACCTGAAAGAAGTCGCGCCGCCATACCGCACCGGCGCGAACGGTTTCGGCGTCGGCTATCTGCTGTGGTCCGACGGCCTCATCTACAACACCGCGACGGTCAAGACGCCGCCTTCGTCGTACGAGGCGCTGTGGGACCCGAAGTACGCCGGCCGCATATTCCTGCCGCCGCCCGAGTGGGCCGAAGCGGTCGATCTCGCGATCATCGCCGCGAAGATGAACGGCGGCTCGCAGCAGAACATCGAGCCCGGCTTCAAGAAGCTCGCGCAGCTCAAAGACCACGTGATGACGCTCGGCGAGAACCCGAACCAGGTGGCCGACCTGTTCCGCACGGGCTCGCTCGACATCGGCGGCATCTACTCGCCCGCGTTTTTCCCGGATCAGATCCGCAAGCCCGAATACAAGATGGGCGTGACCTACGGCATGAAGGAAGGCTTCGCGACGCAACTGATGTTCACGGTGATTCCGAAAGCGCATCCGGGCGACACCGACCTGATCCACGCGTTCATCAATCACTCGCTCGACGCCGGTGTGCAAGGCCGCATGGCCGCCGATGTGCTGAACGGCCCAGTCAATTCGAAAGCGATGATTCCGGCCGAGAGCCGCGCGTTCGTGCCGAGCCCGCAGCAGATCGCCGAGAAAGCCGTGCTGCATGACGACAAGGCGCTCGCCGCCGTGCAGCCGGCATGGATCAAGCGCTACACCGAAATCTTCTCGGCGTAACCACGATGCTCGCGCGCTTCCCGCGGCGTGCCGCGATGATGCCGGACGAAGCCGCGCCGGGCCCAGCGCCCGGCGGCGGCGCCTCCGCTTCCGCAGTTGTTGCGACGGCCGTGACCGACCCCGCTGCCGGCGCAACGACGCTCGCGAAAGCGCGCCCGTGGCTGCTACTTGCGCCGATCCTGCTGTTTCTGGCGATACTCGGCGCGGCCGCGCTGGTCGTGCTGCGCATGAGCTTCGGCACGTCCGGCAACGAATGGCGCAGCTTCACGCTGCAGAACTACGCGGACCTGCTCGACGGCTACTTCCTGAAATCGTTGTGGCTGACGCTGCGGCTCGCGTTCCAGAGCATGCTGTGCGCGGTCGTGCTCGCGATTCCGGTCGCGCTCGCGATGGCGCGCACGACATCGCGGCTCGCGCGCCGGCTGCTGCTCGCGGGTGTGCTGCTGCCGCTGCTCGTCAATCTGCTGCTGCAAGGCTATGGCTGGCTCGTGATCCTCGGCCCGGCGGGTCTGCTCAATCACGCGCTGCTCGCGAGCGGACTCGTCGAGCGTCCGGTGATGTTGCTGTATCGCGAGCATGGCGTGCTGCTGGGGCTGATCCAGACCGCGTTTCCGCTCGCCGTGCTGCCGCTGTCCAGCGCGATGCGCGCGGTGTCGATCTCGTACGAGGAAGCCGCCGCGACGCTCGGCGCGACGCGCTGGCAAACGCTGCGTCACGTGCTGCTGCCGCTCGCGATGCCGGGCCTCGTGTCGGGCGCGCTGCTGGTGTTCGCGTACAACGCGAGCGCGTTCGCGGTGCCGCTGCTGCTCGGCGGCCGGCGTGTGCCGATGCTCGCGGTGCTGGTGCACGATCAGGTCGCGCCGCTCTTGAACTGGCCGGCCGCCTCCGCTTCCGGCGTGGTGCTGATGATCGCGACGCTCGCCGTGATGGCGCTGTCGCAACGGCTCGTGCGCCGCACCCAACGTCTGACCGGGGAGCCTCACGCATGAGCACGCCGCTGCCGAGTTCGCACCTGCCGCGCACCGAACCTCGTTCGCCGCGATTCCCGCGCCTGCCGCAGACGATGCCCGGCCAGCTCGGCCGCGCGACCGCGCTCGTCGCGGGCGTGGTGCTGTTTCTCGCCGCGCTGCCGATCCTGACGATGATCGCGATGTCGTTCAGCGCGGCCGACACGCTCGAATTCCCGCCGCACGCGTACAGCCTGCACTGGTACCGCGCGGCGTGGCACAGCTTCGTGTCACCGGACGCGACCGATACGCTGTCGATGGGCGCCGCGCTGAGCACGAGTCTCGTCGTCGCGCTAGCGACGATGCTGATCGCGACGCTGGTCTCCGTGCCCGCCGCGTACGCGCTGTCGCGCTACCGTTTTCACGGCAAGCCGGTGGTCGAGCAACTGGTCGCGCTGCCGCTCGTCTATCCGCTCGTGATGCTCGGCCTGTCGCTGCTGCTGGTGTTCAACGTGCTGCCGGTCGAGCTGGGCGTCGGCCGTCTGATCATCGCGCATGTGATCCTGGCGCTGCCGTTCACGGTGAAGAACTGCGCGGCGTCGGTCGCGTCGATCGGCCCCGAGTTCGAGGAAGCCGCGCTCGTGATGGGCGCGAGCCCCGGCCGCGCGCTCATCGACGTGGTGCTGCCGCTGATGCGCCCCGGCATTCTCGCCGGCATGCTGTTCGCCTTCATCGTGTCGTTCAACGAGTTCACGGTGACGTTCTTCCTGTACAGCATCGATACGATGACGCTGCCGGTGTGGCTCTATAGCCGCACGGTGTCGTCGCTCGATCCGACCGTGTTCTGTTTCGCTGTGGTCATCGTCGCGATCGACTTCGCGCTGATCTGGCTGCTCGAAAAGCTGATCGGCGACGAAGGCGTCGCGCTGTGAACCCGCCACCTTGCTGGAGCCTCCGATGACCCATCTGACCTTGCAGGCCGTCACGCGGCGCTTCGGCGCCGTGCATGCCGTCGACGACGTCGACCTGAGCGTGCCTGACGGCAAGCTCGTGTGCTTTCTCGGCCCGTCCGGCTGTGGCAAGACCACGCTGCTGCGGATGATCGCAGGCCTCGAAACGCCGACCGAGGGCAGCATCCATTTCGCCGGCCGCGACATCACGCGACTGCCGGCCAACCGGCGCGACTTCGGCATGGTGTTCCAGTCGCTCGCGCTGTTTCCGCATATGACGGTCGCGCAGAACGTCGCGTATCCGCTGAAGCTGCGCAAGGTCGCGAAAGAACGGCAAACGCGCCGCGTCGCCGAACTGCTCGAGCTGATCCAGCTGCCGCACATGGCGAACCGGCCGGTCACGCAACTGTCGGGCGGGCAACGCCAACGCGTCGCGATCGCGCGCGCGATCGCTTCGGAGCCGCAACTGCTGCTGCTCGACGAACCGCTGTCCGCGCTCGACGCGAAGCTGCGCGAAGCGATGCAGGTCGAAATCCGCCTGCTGCAGCAACGCCTCGGCATCACGACGATCATGGTCACGCACGACCAGCGCGAAGCGATGACGATGGCCGACGAGATCGTCGTGATGGAGAAAGGCCGCATCGCGCAGGTCGGCAGGCCGCTCGACATCTACCGCGATCCGGTCAGCGAGTTCGTCGCCGACTTCATCGGGCTCGGCAACATTCTGCCGGTGCGGTACGACGGCGCGGGCGTCGTGAGCCTGCCGGGCGGACGGCGCATCGCGGTGACGCCGCACCCGAACGCGCCGCTCGCCGATGCGCGCCAGCAGCCGGCTGGGGCCGCCGACGCGATCCGCCTGCTGATCCGCCCCGAGGACATCTGCGTGAAGGCGGCCACGGAAGCACCGAACCCGAACCGGCTGCCCGGTACCGTCACGTTCATTCGCGACGTCGGCGCCTCGCTCGAAGCGACGATCGATTGCGTGGGCTTCACGCTGACCGCCGCGACCACGCCGCGCGAAACGCCCGGGCTCGCGCTCGGCATGCCGGTGCTCGCCGAGCTGCCGCCGCACGCGTGCAAGCTGATCGCCGCGCGCGCCGCTTGATACCCGAACCCATCACACGGCTTTGCTTGAATAACTACCGTATTACGACAGAGGAACACATCATGAACCAGCGCCCCGCTCTCCAATCGACCCGCCGCGCGTTCGCGACGCTCGCCGCAACGCTCGCGATGACCGCGCTCGGCGCGCTGTGCGCACTGCCGTCGGCCGCGCATGCCGACGCGCTCGACGACATCGCGAAGTCGGGCACCGTGCGCATCGGCGTATTCGAGGACTATCCGCCGTTCGGCTCGATCGGTCCGGACATGAAACCGGTCGGCTACGACATCGACGTCGCCAATCTGATCGGCAAGGCGCTCAACGCGAAGGTCGAACTGGTGCCGGTCACCGGCGACAACCGCATGGCCTTTCTCGCCGACCACAAGGCCGACATGTTGCTGTCGGTCGGCCAGACGCCCGAGCGCGAAAAAGTGATCGACTTCTCGCAACCCTACGCGCCGTACTACCTCGCGGTGTTCGGCCCGAAGTCGCTGCCGGTGAAGACCGCCGCCGACCTCGGCGGCAAGTCGATCTCGGTCGCGCGCGGCACGCTCGAAGACCTGAGCGTGACGAAGATCGCGCCGCCGTCGGCGAACATCAAACGTTTCGACGATCCGAACGGCGCTATTTCGGCGTTTCTTTCTGGTCAGGTACAGTTGATGGTGGTCGGCAACGACGTCGGCGCGACGATTCTCGCGCGGCATCCGGCGAACGATCCGGAGCAGAAGTTCGCGCTGTTCAGCTCGCCCGATCACGTCGGTCTGAACAAGAACGAGCCGCGCCTGAAGGCGAAGGTCGACGAAACGATTGCCAAGGCCCGCAAGGACGGCACGATGAACGCGATTTCGCAGAAGTGGCTGCGCGCGCCGCTGCCGGCCGATCTTTGAAACCTGTGGCGTGGCGCCGTGAAGGCCGCGCCGCGATCTGATCCTACGATGGGCACGAGGCCATGACTTACGCGTTCGATTTCAGCGGCTTCGGCCTGTATGCGGGGATGCTCGCGCGCGGCGCCGCCGTGACGCTCGGCCTCACGGCCGTGTCGACCCTGGCGGGCGGGCTGGTGGGGATCGCCGGCGCGAGCATCGCGGCGGCCGGGCCGAAGTGGGCGCGCTGGCTGGTCGCGAGCTACGTCGAGCTGATCCGCAACACGCCGTTTCTGGTGCAGTTGTTCTTCGTGTTTTTCGGCCTGCCGAGCCTCGGCATTCATATCGACGAGATAGAGGCCGCGATTCTCGCGATGACCGTCAATCTCGGCGCGTACGCGATCGAGATCGTGCGCGCCGGCATCGATTCGATTTCGCGCGGTCAGGTGCAGGCCGCGCAGGCGCTCGGCCTGCATGGACGCCAGGTGTTCCGCTACGTCGTGCTGCCGCAGGCGCTCGCCAACGTGTTTCCCGCGCTGCTCGGCCAGGTGCTGATCGTGATGCTCGGCTCGGCCGTCGTGTCGCAGATCTCGGTGCCCGACCTGACCTATGCGGCGAACTTCATCCAGTCTCGCAACTTCCGCTCGTTCGAGAGCTACGTGATCATCACGGCTGCCTATCTGCTGATGTCGATCGTGTTGCGGCAGCTGTTGAACCGCTTCGGCCGCGGGCTGTTCGCGGGCCGTGCGGCACGAGGTAACAACAGCAGTAGGAGCGGCAACGACGGCTTGCCGCGCAACTGGCGCAGCCGCCTGATGTGGCGCGGTGCGCGCACCCTGCCGACGGAGCGCTGATCATGGTCGAATTCACGCTGTGGGACATCGCCCGCAACCTGCTGCTCGCCGCGCGCTGGACCGTGCTGCTGTCGCTGATCGCGTTCGTCGGCGGCGGGATCGTCGGGCTCGTGCTGCTCGCGATGCGCGTGTCGCCGATCGCGTGGCTGCGCCACATCGTCGTGCTGTACGTCGAGGTGTTTCAGGGCACGCCGCTCTTGATGCAGCTTTTTCTCGCCTTCTTCGGCTTGCCGCTCATCGGCATCGACGTGTCGCCGTGGGCCGCCGCGACCGTCACGCTGACGCTCTATACGAGCGCGTATCTGGTCGACATCTGGCGCGGCTGCGTCGAAGCGGTGCCGCGCGGTCAGTGGGCCGCGGGTGCGAGCCTCGGCATGACGTTCGGCCAGCAGTTGCGCTACATCGTGTGGCCGCAGGCGCTGAAGATCGCGGTCGCGCCGAGCGTCGGTTTTCTCGTGCAGGTGGTCAAGAGCACCGCGCTCGCGTCGATCATCGGCTTCGCCGAACTGACGAAGACCGGCACGATGATCACGAATGCCGCGTTCCGGCCGTTTCCGATCTACGGCATGGTCGCGATGATCTACTTCGCGATGTGTTTTCCGCTGACCTGGTATGCTCGCGTGCTCGAAAAGCGGCAGAAGGTGGGACAGCATCGGTGACCCTATCAACAAACGTGTTTGTTGTTGTCACTCCGGTCGATTTTTGGGGACCGGAATTGGCACAACACTGGAATGCGGAAGATGATCCGAATAGGCTTGCTTCACTAGTCCGGCACCAGCGTCGTATCGGTAAATAATGTATCGCTCGGGAGACTCGTTCCGCCCGCTATTGGGTATCAGTACGACTAACCCTTTCGGATCGAGATAAATGGCGGCTGGGCGTTCGCGCTCGGCGAAATCGACGCGCTCCCATCGCCCCGCCTTCGTGTTGTAGCGGATCGCAACGCCTTGGAGATAGTTCGATGTGAATTCGCCGGATATCACGAATACGCGCTCCTTTGAACCGATACATGCCACCTGTATTTCATCGCCCCGCGATTGATCCTCGTCCCCGCATAAAGTCGTACCGGCGCGGTGCTGTTCTTGCTGAGATAGAAAACCGACGTGCTATCTATGGGATGATCGCGCAGCAATGCGAGCGTATGACTCTGATCGCTTCCGAGTCCGCAACGCGTGACCACTTCCATACCGATAGCGGATTGCGAATCGGCGACGTAGCCAATACACAGGATCGCGATAAAGGCGGCTATTCTCATTTCGCCATATCCGGAAGGGGTTGCATTGAATCGGGATCGGCGCTCAGACCGTCCGCGCACCCCGTGATTTTCTTATAGTAGACACCGTTGGACAGGCCGCGATAGCGTTTGTACGCTGCATTTCTCCATTGGATTTCCTCGTCAATTTTCTGGCAATGCCCCACGATCTGTCTCCTTGTGCCAAATTCCTCCCCCGCAACCAACCGAAATCATTGAAGGGTTACGACGCATCGGCGTGTAACCCTTTTTTTGTTTTTGCGACTTTCTACTAATTGTCAAGACCTGACCCGACTCACGTGTGATGCAATGGCATCGTTGCGTGCCCGGTATGCCGGGCCGCCGATGGATGCGCTTACGGTGGTGGTGAACCGGTGCTGTGATGGCGTCAAGCCGACGCCTGATGAATACCGGGCCGCTATGGAACAGGCGGATGAAGCCGGCAGGCGCGAACAGCTGTTGCAACTGCTGGAGAAGATCGCAGCGGAACAGCGCAAGTGGCATCGTGGCGGATCGCCCCTGAGGCCCACTCTCTGGAATCACGCGTAACCGCGAAAGGCCCGCTCGCCGGGCCTTTTCGCAGGCAAAGCCCCGCCGAAGCGGTGGTAGCGAGCCGAACTCAGAGATCAACGAAACGCGGCAACAGGTCTTGGTCGGCGAGGCGGATTTCGATATCATTAGCCGAATTGACGTGCTCCCGGTTGTTCACGTCAAAGACTTCATCCGTCACGCTGACGATGATCGTGCCTTGCTGCTTGCCATCGCACATGACAGGGATAAGGGCGCGCGCTTCGGGCACTTGGGCGGCTGTGAGAGCGTGCGGTAGGTAGAGCATCCAGCTTACGCCGGGACGATTATCGAAAACCGAGTTGGCAAAGTACTTGCGTGGACCGAAGATGGCATAGGACGGCGCATACACTTCTACGACTTTCGTGACAATCTGCGCGACGGCTTGATACCCCCCAAGTCGAGATGATTCATTTGATCTTTCTTTGACATTAAAGTCGAATTGTTGGGAGAAACCATCTCCACCATCGATAGATATCGTGAATGAAGCACCATCTTTCTGTGCCGCCCCATTCCAAATCCCAATTGATTTTGGATCATCCCTCGATTTTCCCTTGTATTCTTTTGTCATCTCATCAATGGCCGTAGGCAAAGGTTGACGATTCTCTCCGTAAACGCGATACCGAAGCGCTTCCTCGGCGCTGCCCCCCTGGATATACCACTCCTTAAGCATTGCATCTTGACTTGCAAGTGCATCAACTACAGGCCTTAAGCGACGCAGATGAAATTCGAAGTCGGCATTGGGTAAATTGGGCGTATCCCTATACTGAGCAAATAGATTCATTGCGATCTCAAGGTTGGTAGACAGAAGGGACGCTGTTTTTCAGCAGCGTTGGCATTATGTATTCCCTTGCTTTAGGTGTCCCAAAATACCACATCAATCTCGATGGAGGGTTGGCATTCACTTTCTTCGCCTGCTCTGCGATGGTATCGGCCATACTTTTGAATCCCGCAAACCAAAAGACCGGTTCACCGTCTTCATCTAGGAACTGATCGTAGTCATCCTTTGCCTCTTGCAATAGGCACTGTGCCGTCACGAAGCCATCGAAATCAGTTCCAAGCCACGCCCACTCCTGATTCCAACCACCGCGAGTCTCGCGGCCTTTGGCGTCAGTGTCGATCCCATATGCTTTTCCGGTGATACGGGCTTGATAATGCCGGGACTTCGGACTCATACCGTACCTGCGCGTGACTTCATCGCCCTTCTCTGGTGGGCACTTGCATGGCCTTTCGCGCTCGCGGCTCCGGTCACGCGGTAGTTCGCCCCATCCGCCGTCTGCACCCGCGCCAGTGCCGCTCCTGCCCGCAGGACCAGCAGACGGTGCGGTGGTGGGGACCGGAACAGGTATTGGCATTGCCTGCGCCATTGCGTTTGCTGCGCGTGCGAGCGTCGCCGGGAATGGGATACCCATCAGCGTTTCTCCTTCATTTCCTGTTGTCTTTTACCCGTCGCCTGTAGCAGCATTTCGAATCGCTGTTCAGCCGGAACGCCTGATTTGTGCAGCCATGCTATGACCGCCGGAATCCAGTAAAACCCCGGCGTGGTTGCTTCCGCATACAGGAAATCGACTATCGGCACGTCACGCGTAAAGCGGAGTACCTTTGTTTGCGCGAAGGCCGCATTAAGCCGGTCGCGCAAGGTCGGATCATTGGCCAGCGCGGGATAGTCGCGCACGATATGACCACGGATAAAGTCCACATAGTTACGGTCTTCGTAGTCTTTCAGAAGCGCCCATTGTCCTTCAGTCAATTCCATTGTCGTTGATGGTGAACCGTCGTCCTTCGTTGAGGTAGTGCCAAGCTTCGGCAGCCCTGAAAAGATCGCGCTCGCTCTTGCCGTGGCATACCGCATTGAGCGCATGCAACACCCTGGGGGTCCCGGAAGCGCAGCAGAGCGGATCGTCCGTCCGGTATTCGGGTATTCAGGTGCGGGCGCAGCTTTGCGGCCTGCCTCTCCAGGCTCTCTGAGGTGATCAGCCAGATCACGCCAGGGCGGGCCTGTTCGAGTTCGCGCAGGTTCGCAAGATGGTCGGGTGTCGTCTTCGGATCAAACAGCCACGGCCCCGCGTGTGCAAGTGCCATGTCGTTCGTGCCCGCGAACAGCGAAACCGTCCTATCGTTTTCGGGCGTGAGTTGCTGGCCGGTATGCTGCTGGTACTGGATGCCATCCACTAGCGCCAGCACGCGGCCACTGAAGTGCCGTTCCCCGTACTGGCGAAGCTGTTCATTGACAGAGGTGGGAATCATCAGCGTTCCAGGGTCATCGCGCCTTGCCCGGCAGCGTGGATCATGCATTCGAGACAGATAGACGACTGCGGAAGCGCCGACCGGGGCGTTGCGCGGTGGATCGATAACGGGCCTTTTTTCTGCGCGGAATCAGGGGAGCGTCCGCGACAATCGCATGCCCACGCGTAACCGAGGGCCTCGGCCATCTCGTGGCCGTTTGAATACGACCGAAGCCTATCGAACGGAAACCATTCGCCGGTTTCGGCGTTCAGCGCAATTGCGGACGGCATTGGCGGGAAGTTTGAGTAGATTGAATAGGTGATACGGCAAAGCTGGCACTCTTCCTTACCCCCGGTTTCATCCTGTTTCTGCTGCTCCATCTGACCTCTGCTGTTTTCCAGAAAACACCCGACGAATTAACCATCTAAAAAGCGACACGGTCAACGACTTTAAATTGAGATAACGCAGTTTTGACAGACTTTCACAATTCTGAAGGTTTCAGGCACATTCTTGCTGGCGCAGGACTAAAATGATTGCATCCAGCCGCCTGTGCCGTTATTGATTGACGCCGATTAGTACTTTGTCCATGATGCGTCCATATCCGCCAGTTCACTTTTCAATATTTCTTTCACTCAATATGGATACCGCAATCCTTTCGTCAATCGTTGCTGGTTCGGCCGCCTTGCTCGGCGGCGCTCTCACCGCCGTTATCCAGATGCAGACGCAGCGGAGCAATCATCGCTTTCAGATCGAGCAGGAGACATTGAAACGGAATGGCGAGTTGCGCGAGAAAGAGAAAGCTCTTGCCCTTGAGCGACTGGCTACAGTGCATCGGCAGTTGACCGCCATAGGTCGAGAGTTCTCACAAGACAGCATAGATATCAACTGGCGCGCTGAAATGGGCGAATATGAATATGATCAGCGCTACCTGTCTATCCGCAAGGAAACCGATGAACTGCGAATGATCTGTGGGCTTGACGAGCCGTCTCTGTACGACGACGTTGAAATGCTCCACGGCGAAATGAACTTGTTCTGGGGAAACTTCAAGAATGTCCTGTACCTAACGGCTCATGAAAAAAGAGTCGATCACACGACGCCGTGCCTCGACCGCGCACACTCGGCCGCAATGGAAATTTCCCGACAAACGTCGGCATTGAAGGCGCGCCTAGCCGAACGAGCGCGCCATTACCGATCGGCCGGCTGATTCAGCATCGGCCCGCGTCGCACGGAGCGCCGACCGCAGCACCAGAAAGCTGACGACCCGATGCCCCGGCCGCCCCAGCATCTTGCGGCCCGGCCGGCGCCTGCCAAGGCGAGACGTGAATGGTTCGCGTCGAATAATCGGTACCGTTCAAGCCGAAAAGCAGGCCCAATGCCAGCAATGCGGTGACCTCCGCGATGCGCAGCATCGGCGAGGCACGGCGCAAATCCATGAAGTAGATCGCCACCAGCAACCCCTTTGCCACTGCGATAAACAGGTTGATCGCGCTATTCCACGCGCCCAGACGCAATGCATGCAACGGCTCGACGCGAAACTGCCGATTCGCTGCCGACATTTGGTTTTCTGGAGTTCAAGTCGGAGCATCTCCGGGATCAGACCGCCATGCGCGAGCGAGCGCCATCTCATGATCGCCCGCTGACCCCGGTGGATACGTCCTGCCGGGAAGCAATCCTGATGCGCGAGACGAGCCACGCCGCGAGCACGAACCACCCCGCTGCGACGACGAACGCGACGACATAGGCGGGTCCGGCACCGGCAAACGCCTTGACCCATGACAGCATCCACCCGGTGGCGGCAGGGCCGAGGATCTGCGGTAGCACCATCGACACTTGCCAGATGCCCATGTCCTTGCCGCTGGACGCATCGTCTGGCAACACTTGCAGCGCGAGTGCCCAGTCGACGGCTTGATAGGTTCCGTAAGCGGCGCAGAAAACCAGCCCGACTGTGATCACCAGCAACAGGTTTGGATGCAACGCCAGCAGGACAAAGCCAATCGCAGCTCCGGCCATGATCCAGCTGGTCAGGCGGACGACGGGAACGACGCCGTGCCGGTCGGCGAGCCCTGCGCCCAGCAGGCTGGCCGGGATCGCGAGCACCACGCCGACGCCAAGCAGCCCATTCAGGAGACCGGTCGGATGACGAATGCCGATCACGTCCTGCAGGTAGTACAACATGAAGGTGAAGATCGACCAGATTCCCATGTTACCGAACAGACGGGTTACCAGGACCCAGTAAAAGTTTCGGTGCAGACGTGGATCGAGATAGAACGAGCGCATGAACGTGACGAGCTCGAACCGTTGTCGGGATCTGACAGGTGTCGGCTCGCGCGAGCCGCGAATCGTCAGCCAAAGGCAGAGCAACATGATCGCAACGAACGCGGCAACCGTAGGATACAGGTGGCCCGGCGAATAGAGGACAACGAGCACCACGTTGCCAGTGATCGTGCCGAGCACGGTCATCACGTTGAGCCACGCGCTCGCGCGGTTGGTTTCCTGTTTTGGCACGACATCGGGCACCAGCCCGGCGTACGGCCCCGCCGCCCAGTTCCACCAGAACTGGAGATGCAGGAACGCGAGTGTATACATCCATAGACTCCCCCCGCCGTTGAATGAACCAAGCCATACCAGTGCAACCGCAATGCCGAACACGCCGGTGACGAGAAACGGTCGCCGGCGTCCATGTTTTGCAGAGCAGCGATCTGAAAGCGCGCCGGCCAGTGGCGCCACGATCATCGCAATGAATGCGCCGGACGCAATGACGGAGCCGGCCACGCCTTCCTTCAACGCGGCATCGCGTCCGAGCATATCGGCGACCTGTGCCGGCACAAGCACCGGAACGACCGTCATCCATTGGGTAAAGAGCGCAAACCACAGCGACGCGATCTGTATGTGACTGAGCGTCGACAGGCGAGAAGCCGACGGAGTGACCGACACGTTTCGGGCTTGACTGGATAGGGTCATGTCGGAAGTCCATGAGCTTCGCGCAGAGACTTCGACGCCGCACGGCGGACGAAGGTCGTGGCCAATTCCGAGAGCCGTTCGAACACGACGGGGACTCCCATAGGACCAATGCGCCTGTATCGGTCGTGGTGCAAATGTCGGCATTGGCCGACGGCGAGTCCATCGACGAAGGCGCGGTGTGCCGTCCCACTATGATAGCTGCCGTCGGTTGGCCCACAACCTGAAACGGCGCGAGGTCGGCAAGCGCGCTTCTGCGCCGCACTCAGCGGGCGATCAACGCCCCGCCTGCGTCGACTGCCGCAACTTCGCCACCTCCGCCGCACCGACCGCCGGCGCGCCGTTGTTCCAGCCAGCCCGCACGAAGCTCAGCACGTCGGCGATCTGCTGATCGTCGAGCACCGCGGCGAAGCCGGGCATCGGAAACGGCGACGGCACGCCGTCGATCACGAGATCGCCGGTGCCGTTCAGCGTGACGTTGATCAGCGACGACGCGTCCTTCGCGAGCACGTTCGGATTGCCGGCGAGCGGCGCGAGCATCGGCGCGAAGCCGTGCCCGTCGACGCCGTGGCAATGCATGCAATACGCCGTATAGACGCGTGCGCCGGCATCGTTCGCGGGGCGATCGAGCGACACCTTCGTCGCCTGCGGATCGTACGTATAGGCCGCCGCGCCGGTGCCGCCGACCGGCGGCAGCGACTTCAGATACGTCGAGACTGCCGCGACGTCCTGATCGCTCATCGCTTGCGTGCTGTTGTTGATCACGCTCGTCATCGCGCCGAACGCCGATGCGTGGCGATTCGCGCCGGTCTTCAGGAACGTGCGCAGATCCTCGTCGCTCCAGCGGCCGAGCCCGGTGTTGTGCTCGCCCGTGAGGTTCGACGCGAACCAGCCGTCGAGCAGCGCGCCGCTCAGGAATGCGCTGCCGCTTTCGTCGAGCGCACTTTCCTGGAACGCAACACCGCGCGGCGTGTGACACGACCCGCAATGTCCGAGCCCTTGCACCAGATACGCGCCGCGATTCCACGCGACGTCCTTGCCCGGCTTGTCGCGATACGCACCCTTCTCGAGAAACGCCATGTTCCAGAACATCAGCGGCCAGCGCATGTTCAACGGCCACTTGATGTCGGACTCGCGATTCGCCTGCTGCACTGGCGCGACGCCGTGCATGAAGAACGCGTACAGCGCCTTCACGTCGTCGTCGTCGACCTTCGCGTAGGACGGATACGGCATCGCCGGATACAGGTTGTGGCCGTCTTTCGCGACGCCCTCACGCAGCGCCCGCGCGAAATCGGCTTCGGTGTAGCCGCCGATGCCGGTCCGTGCGTCGGGCGTGATATTGGTCACGTAGATGCGGCCCATCGGCGTGTTCATCGGCAGGCCGCCGGCGAACGGCTTGCCTTTCGGCGCGGTGTGGCAGGCGGCGCAATCGCCGAGTTGAGCGAGGTAAGCGCCGCGTTGCACGAGCGTTTGATCGGCTGCGCCGGTGGCTGCCGGCGTTGCGGCATCAGCAGGTGCCCGGGCGATAAACGGCAATGCGACGCATAGCGCCGCGCCAAGACCCTTCAGCATTTTTTTCATGTCGGGCTCCTTTCGCGTCAGGCGTTGTGCAGTTGGCGGCCAACCGGCAATTGCCGCAGCCGCGTGCCGGTGGCCGCATAGATCGCGTTGGTCAGCGCGGGCGCGAGCGCCGCGGTGCCGGGTTCGCCGATGCCGCCGGGCGCCTCGCCGCTCTTCACGATATGCACGTCGATCGGCGGCGTCTCGTTGATGCGCAGCATCCGGTAGTCGGTGAAGTTGTTCTGCTCGACGCGACCGTCCTTGATCGTGATCTCGCTATAAAGCGCCGCCGTGATGCCGAAGATGATGCCGCCCTGCACCTGCGCTTCGATCGTGTTCGGGTTGACGAACATCCCGCAATCGACCGCGCAGTTGATGCGCTTGACCGTCACTTCGCCCTGCTCGAGCGCGACCTCGACGACGATCGCGAAGAAGCTGCCGAACGCGTGCATCACCGAGATGCCGCGCCCTTGCCCCTTGGGCAGCGCGCTGCCCCAGTTGCCCGCTTGCGCGGCCAGGTTGAGTACGTTCAACGCGCGCGGCGATTTGCCGAGCAGATCGCGCCGGTACTGCACCGGATCGATCTTCGCGTGCGCGGCGAGTTCGTCGATGAAACTCTCGACGACGAACGTGCCGCGCGTCGGCCCGACGCCGCGCCAGAACGCGGTGGGCACCGCGTGCGGTTCCACGCGCACGTAGTCGACCAGCTGGTTCGGCAGGTCGTACGGCAGATCGGCGGCGACCTCCACCGCATCGGGGTCAAGCCCGTTCTTGAAAGCGGGCGGCGCGAAGCGCGCCATGATCGACGACCCGGCGATGCGATGCTGCCACGCGATCGGCTTGCCGTTCGCGTCGAGCCCGGCCGAGATCGTGTCGTAGTAGTACGGCCGGTACATGTCGTGCTGGATGTCCTCCTCGCGCGTCCACAGCACCTTGACCGGCGTCGACACCTGTTTGCCGACCTTCACGGCCTGCGTGACCATGTCGGTTTCGAGCCGCCGTCCGAAGCCGCCGCCGATCAGATGGTTGTGCACGATGATCTTGTCGGCGGGCAAGCCCGTGACCGCGACCGCCGCATCGACGACACGCGTCGGCACCTGCGAGCCGAGCCAGATTTCGCAGGCGTCGCCGCGCACGTGGACCGTGGCGTTGACCGGCTCCATCGTCGCGTGCGCGAGGAACGGCTGCTGGTAGACCGCGTCGACGCGCGACTTCGCATCGCCGAACGCGCGGCCGACGTCGCCGTCCTTGCGCGCCACCGCGCCGCCATGTTGCGAGGCGGCCGCGAGATCGTCGACGATGCGCTTCATCGATACCTGCGCGCCCGCGCCTTCGTTCCACTTGATGTCGAGCGCCTGCAGGCCGCGCTTCGCGGCCCACGTGTGAGCGCCGATCACCGCGACCGCGTTGTCGAGCTTGATGACCTCGCGCACGCCGGGGATCGTCTTCGCATGCGTATCGTCGACGCTCGCGAGCGTGCCGCCGAACACCGGACAGTTCGCGATCGCCGCGTAAACCATCTCGGGCAAGCGCACGTCGAGGCCGAACTGCGCGGTACCGTCGACTTTCTCCGGCGAATCGAGACGCTTCGCCGGCGTGCCGATCAGCTTGAAGTCCTTCGGGTCTTTCAACGGCACGTTCTGCGGCGCGGGCAGCGCGGAGGCGGCCTGCGCGAGCTGACCATAGCTCGCGCTGCGATTACTGGCCGGGTGGATCACCTGACCGGCCTGCGCATGACAACTCGCCGGATCGACCTGCCACTGCTGCGCGGCCGCGTTGATCAGCATCACGCGCGCAGTCGCGCCCGCGCGGCGCATCGGCTCCCACGCGAAGCGGATCGACGTCGATCCGCCGGTCAACTGCCCGCCGAGCAGCGGGTCCATGAAGAGCTTTTCGTTGGGCGGCGCGTGATCGAGCGTGACCGTGCCGAGCGGCACTTCGAGTTCCTCGGCGATCAGCATCGGAATCGACGTATAGACGCCCTGACCCATCTCGACCTTCGGTATCACGAGCGTGACCTTGCCGGCGTTGTCGATCTGGATGAACGCGTTCGGCGCGAACACGCCGCTTTGCGGCGCCTCGGTCGCGTCGCCGCCGATCACGCTCTTGCCCGCCTTCTGATCCTGGCTCGCGGCCGGCATGCTGAAGCCGAGCAGCAGACCGCCTCCGGCCGCGGCGCCGACCGTCACGCCGAATTTGAGGAAGCCGCGCCGCGAGATGCCGCGCGCATGCCGCGTGTCGGTGTCAGCCGGCTGCGCGCCGTTCTGTGCATCGAGCAATCCCTGGGACATGTCAGGCTCCCTTCGCGGCGTGCTTGATCGCCGCGCGCACGCGGTGATAGGTTCCGCAGCGGCAGATGTTGCCCGCCATCGCGGCGTCGATGTCGGCGTCGCTCGGATTGGGATTGCGCGCGAGCAGCGACGCCGCCGACATCACCTGCCCCGACTGACAGTAGCCGCATTGCACGACGTCGAGCTCACGCCAGGCCTGCTGCACTTTCTGGCCCGTGGGCGTGGCGCCGAGCGCTTCGATCGTGACGATCTTGCGGTCGCCGACCGCCGCCGCCGGGAACACGCACGAACGCACCGCGACGCCATCGAGATGCACGGTGCATGCGCCGCATTGCGCGATGCCGCAGCCGAACTTGGTGCCGGTCAGCCCGACGAGATCACGCAGCACCCACAGCAGGGGCATGTCGGGCGGGGCATCGACGGTATGGGTTTCGCCGTTGATATTGAGCGTTGTCATGAGCGGCTCCGGGTGGGGATGTTGTTGTGGTCACGCGGTTTAGATCGCGACACCGCACCAGACCGCCGACATGCACCGGTTTTGTTCGGCACGTCGCGCTAATAAGCCATGAAATGCGGCCTGTGAGCGAGCGGGTGTCGCAAGAAAACCGGCCGATTGTAGTCGTGTCGAAAGAAGTTCGCTTTGACGGTGCCAGGCGGCACATCGCATGCTGTGCGCGGTGGATCGCATGTGTCGGCTGGAGCGATGCGTTACCATCGACGAATCGATCCGTTAGCGTGATCGCGCGACCCGCTGCATCGCACTGCGTGGTGTTGCGACGCACGATTCCGTCGAATCACCTCAGCCGCTGGAGCCGCCGATGAACGACCCGCAATGCACTCAATTCCTCACGGACATTCGCCGACCATTGCTTGCGCTGCACAAGGCGATTCTCGATCACGAACGCGCCGCGTACGAAAAGGAATTCGGCCCGGTAACGCCGGCGGCATTCCTGCAGGTGCTGATCAACGGCTCGGGGTTTCGTTGGCTGACGCCGCTGTCGACGGTGATCGCGAGCGTCGACGAAGTTCTCGACGACGCGGAAGCCGAGGCCGGCGACCGTCTCGCGACCGCCGAGGCCGTGGTCGGCCTGTTCTCGCCCGACCAACCGCACAATCACTTCCTGCCGCGTTATCTGCCGCTCTTGCAGGCCGATCCCGCGATCCTGCATTACCACGGTGAGGTATCGCGGCTGCTGCGCGGAGGGCAAACGACGTAACGGCGATTCGCACCAGGCACGGCGGCGGCGCGTGCGCTGCCTGCCGGCTCCTGCATTGCCTCACCGTTCATAAACGGCTGCGGGTCGAGGCCGCATGGTTGATCGTCGGTATTCTTGCGCAGATCGAGCGGAATGCTCTGACGTGAAGGTACTTTTGCAACGATTCGTCGACCGCCGGAATGCGCGGTCGATCAAATTACCTGGTTTAGCTGAATAAATTCAAGGTGAGCTTTTGCGGGAACGTGGAAGCTCAGCCGCGCCCCTGCGGCAGATAAGGCAGCGGATCGACCGGCTTGCCGTCGCGCCGCACTTCGAACCCCACCGACACACGCGAGTTGTTCTCGTCGCCCATCTCCGCGATCTGCTGTCCCTTGCGGACGATGTCGCCCATCTTGACCATCAGCTTGCGGTTGTGCGAATACGCGGTCAGAAAATCCTTGTTGTGCTGGACGATGATCAGACTGCCATAGCTGTTCAGTCCGGTGCCCGCGTACATCACCTTGCCGTCGGCGGCGGCTCGCACCGGATCGCCCGCGTTGCCGCCGATTTCGATGCCGCGTGTTTCGCCGGGCTGGAAAGCTTCGACGACGCTGCCCGCGGCAGGCCACGCGAGCGTCACGCTGCTCGCGTGCCGGCGGGTTTCCTGCGTGACTTCGCGGACTGCGGTGGCATCCGGAGCCGGCGCGGTGGACTGTGTCGAAGCTTGCGCCGACGTTTGCGCTGTCGCTTGTGACGCACGCTGCGCCGCGGATTGCGCCGCCGCCTTCGCGGCGGCCGCCGCATTGGCCGCCTTCACCGCGCGCACCGTTTCCGGCGACGCAACGTGCAGCACCTGCCCCGGCTTCAGCCGCGCCGACGCCTTCAATCCGTTCCATGCCTGCAACTGCTTGACGCTGATGTGATGATGCTGCGCAACCCGCGCGAGCGTGTCGCCGCGCCTGACCCGATACACGAGCGGCGGCGACTTTTTCAGCGGCGCGTTATCGCTGGCGTCGATCGACAGCGGCGCGGCTGCCGCCGGGTCGCCAGACGCCGCTCCCGTCGCATTCGCCGCCGGCACGCCGGACGCTGCGTTGGCGCTGGTTGCCGCACCGTTCTGCGCATTCGGCTGCCCGACGTTCGCACAACCGCTGACGGCCAGCGCGACCCACGCGCCAGCGAGACTGGCCAATAACGTTCTGTCGAAACGCTTTCTCATCCTGTTCGACTCCTGCTGTATGAATGCGCAAGCCGGATAGCCCGATGCCGCGGACGAGGTGCGCGATCTTCGGCCGCGCGGCCTTCCCGACGGCACGGCGAAGCCGCCTCGTATGGCGCTCATTTCCTGCCTGCCTGTCGATCAAATTTCTCGCGGAATTCTAAAGTGTCGTTCAATAAAAACACCTGCCCCACACACTCTGATACAGACGTTACGAGCCGTATTTCCGCGTTACGACCGCACGTGTATTGGGACGCCAACGACGCATACATCACCGCTTCGCCGCGGCGCGTTCAGACTTGTCGACATTCGACTTATCGGCAGGCGGGAGGGGAACTTGAATAGCCATGCGTCGCGTCGGAGGGCGCAAAAAGGCCAGTCTTCGAAATCCGAAGGCTGGCCGATCTGCGTTTGAAGGGCAGCGAACTAGAACTTATGCCGGATCGCCGCGCGTACGACGACCTGCTTCGACGTCGACGACGGCGACTGCGTGCCGGGGATGAATGCGAAATCGAGGATCGATAGCGTGGAATCGCCGGTGACCTGTTGATAGGCGCCCTGCAGATAGAGGTCGGTGCGCTTGGACAGGTTGTAGTCGGCCATCAGGCCGAACGTATGGATGCGCGGCTTCACGCCGCCGTTCGATGCGTCGTAGGTTTCCATCGTGTACACGTACTGCGCGCCGACGAACAACACCGGCGAAATCTGATATTTGCCGTTGATCTCGAAGTTCTGATACTTGAGCGAATTCAGCAGCACGCCCGGCGGTGTGACGGGCACGAGCGGCACCAGCGGCTCGATGCCGAGATAGCCGTTTGCGGTCGGCTCCAGGTAGTTCGAATTGCTATAGACGAAGCCCGCCGTCGCCGGTCCGAACGTATAGGTGATGCCGCCGCCGAACACGCGCAGGCGCGTCGCGACGAAGCCGGCGTCGTTCGCGGTGATCGCCCCGTTCGAGCCGTTGCCCGGATTGTCGGCCTGCAGATAGGCGGCCGCGACCAGCAGCCCGCCGTACGTGTACTGGCCGCCGAAGCTGTAGGCGCGATTGTTGGCGAAGTTCGTGTCGTTGCTGAAGCTGTAGGTGCCGCCGAACTGGAAGCCCGAGATGGACGGGCTCGTGTACTTGACGGTGTTGTCGAGGCGGAACGTGTTGTCGGTGTTGTCGTTGTCGTACGGATGCGAGAACAGCTCGCCGCCCCAATTTCCGTTGGCCGTGGTCTGCGCGAGATAATCGACGACCGAGTCATATTGCCGGCCGAACGTCAGCGTACCGTACGCCTGTGAACTGAGTCCGACGAAAGCCTGCCGGCCGAACAGGCGGCCGCCCTGCCCGAGGCGCCCGGAATTCAGATCGAAACCATTCTCGAGCTGGAAGATCGCCTTCAGGCCGCCGCCGAGATCTTCGGAACCCTTCAGGCCCCAGCGGCTTCCCTGCGCAAGGCCGCTGGCGAGTTCATAAACATGGCCGTGGCCGACATTGTTCGTGTAGTTGATGCCTTCGTCGATCACGCCGTACAGCGTGACGCTAGTCTGCGCGGCGGCAGGCGCGGCAAGAACGGCAGACGCAGCAATGGAGACAGCCAGCGCGAGCACTTGCTTGTTCATGATGATCTCCCTGCACCGCGAGTGATAGGACAACTCGATCCGGCCGCTTTGTTCTCTTTGCTCTTTGTTCTCGTCACTTTTCCAGCAGTTCTGAAGACTGCTCCACTAGCTGCGCTTTTCCGGAAATCCTCACATGACATCATCTGGCCGTCCATGAGTGGATGCGCCAAGCATCGAGAATGTTGCTAATTCTCCACTGCGCGTTGCTGCCTCTTTTTTCGTAACGTCGCTTCGGGTAAACAGCAGCCGCTGCTGCGGTCTCGCTGCGTCATTGTTATGAAAAGAAATATAATCTGCGCCTTTGCTGCGATGCAACGGAACTCGGCGTCACCGCGAAAGTCAACTTCACAGCCCGCTGACACGGCCGCCGTGCGATACCGGTCGAGCGTGGCGAGATGGGCCACAGGCGACGCCAGCACGGATCACCTCACCGCCGCAGCACCCAATCCCATATTAAAAAGCCTTGTGAGACGCCCGCCGCGCTGGATCAGCGCGCCGTCGCACGGGGCTGCTTTTGACGCAAACAATGGCCAAGTCATCTTCCCGCCTGATCGAGCTCGACTTTTTCCGCGGACTGGTTCTGCTGATCATCGTCGTCGATCACATCGGCGGCAGCATTCTGTCGCGCGTGACGCTGCATGCGTACGCGCTGTGCGATGCCACCGAAGTATTCGTGTTCCTCGGCGGCTTCGCGACCGCCACCGCCTATGCGACGCTCGCCGAGCGGCGCAATGAGACGATCGCGCGCGGCCGCTTCCTGCGCCGCTCGTTCGAGATCTATCGCGCGTTTCTCGTCACCGCCGGGCTGATGCTGCTGGTCAGCGCGGTGCTAACCGCATTCAGCATCGACGGGCCGAATCTCGCCACGACCGATCTCGACGACCTGATCGACACGCCGCTTGCCGCGCTGCGCGACATCGTGCTGCTACGCCGCCAGCCGTACCTCGCGTCCGTGCTGCCGATGTACGCGTTCTTCGCGCTGCTGGTGCCCGCGATCCTGCCGCTCGCGCGCAGCAAGCCTTGGCTGCTGGTCGCCGGCAGCGTCGCGCTGTGGGCCGGCGCACCGGCGATCAGCCAGTACCTTCCCGCCGCGCCCGACATGCACTGGAACTTCAACCCGTTCGCGTGGCAACTGATGTTCGTGCTCGGCGTGCTCGCGCGCTGCCAGCCGGTGTATCAGCGCACCAGCGCGCATCGATCCGGATGGCTCGTCAGTGTGCTGGCGTTCGTGGTGGTCGTGGGCGCCGCGTACTACAAGCTCGTTCTGCTGGATGCGCCACTTGCCGGAAGCCTCAAGCAGAACCTGTCCTACCTGCGCGCTGGGAACTTCCTCGCGATCGCGTGGCTCGTCGCCAATCTGGTCGAGCTCGGCTGGGCGAAGAAGGTCGCGCGGCGGCTGCCGTGGGTCGGCGTGATCGGGCGTCAGGGTTTGCTGTGCTTCATTGCCGGCGCGGTGATTTCGCTGGTGATCGACTCGGTGCTCTACGCGGCGACCGATGGTTACCTGAACTATCCGCTCGGACTGCTCGCCGATGCGGCCGCGGTCGGCGCGCTGTTTGCCGTCGCGTTGGCCGTGGAACCGCTGAAGCGGGTCGTCGGGCGGCTCGTGGACGGGCGGCTGTGGACGTCGGGCTGAAGAACTTTTCGGCAACGTTTCAAGCGCCCTTCGAGCGCGTCCCTGACGCGTCGCGATTTTCGGGGCACTTGACGTACCCCTGGCGCCCGAAGAACTTTGCGCGCATAAAGCGCCGTCCTTCTCTGCGCCACTTTCCATCTCAAATCTGGCGCCAATGCTGATAGCATGACGGCCGCGCGCGAGTCCCGCGCCCGCCGTCCTTCCCTACTGACATGCGTCGATTCCTCAGTTTCGCCCTCGCACTGCTTGCCTTCGCCGTCGGCGCGCCCGCGTTCGCGAGCACGGTCGCGAGCCGCAGCTTCCATTCCGATGCGCTCGGCCGCGACTGGAACTACACGATCTACCTGCCGGGCGGCTATCGCGCGGACGGTCCGCGCCTGCCGGTGCTCTACCTGCTGCACGGCAATAACGGCGACGCCAACGACTGGCTCACGCAAGGTCATTTGCAGAACGCCGCGGACACGCTGATCGAGCGCAAGGAGATTGCCCCGGTCGTCATCGTGATGCCGCAAGGCGGCACGGACTGGTACGTCGACCGCAAGGAAAAGATGGAGAGCGCGTTCTTCGACGATCTGCTGCCCGAGATCGAAACGCACTACGCGGTCGCGACGCAGCGCGGAGGCCGGATGATCGGCGGCGTGTCGATGGGCGGCTTCGGCGCGCTGCGCTACGCGCTGACGCGGCCCGAGATGTTTTGCGGCGCGCTGCTGCTCAGTCCGGCGATCTACACGAACGAGCCGCCGCGCGCGTCGTCGGCGCGGCGGGTCGGCGTGTTCGGCCAGCGCCAGTTCGATCCGCGCGTGTGGCACGAGCTCAACTATCCGGCGCAGTGGGACCGCTACATGAGCCAGGCGTATCGCCTACCGATGTTCATCGCATCCGGCGACGACGACCTCGACATCCAGGCCGACGCGTCGCTGCTGTACACGCATCTGCGGCTCGCGGGCAATCCGGCGGCGCTGCGCATCATCGACGGCGGCCATACGTGGGACGTGTGGAGCGCGCTGTTGCCCGCCGCGCTCAAATACACGCTCGGCTGCGTGAAGCCGCCGGCGCAGTAGCATCCGTCGAATCAGCGCCCTTGAGCCGGCGCGGCACGCGAGGCGCACGGTCGCCCAGCCCCGCGTCCCTCGACGCCCGCGCTACTCCACGAGATCGGTCCACAGCACCATCAGCACCGTCATCAACGCGGGGCCGATGAAAATCCCCAGCAGCCCGAACGTCTCCGCGCCGCCGAGAATGCCGAACAGCACGAGCAGAAACGGCAGGCGCGTCGAGTTGCCGATCAGCACCGGCCGCACGAAGTGCTCGGCGACGAACACGACGACCGCGCCGAACACTAGCAGCCCGGCCGCCGCGACCATCGAGCCCTGCACGAGCAGCCACAGCGCCGCAAGACCGAACACGATCGGCGCGCAGAACGGCAGCATCGCGGCAATCGCCGTGACGAAGCCGAGCAGCGCCGCATGCGGCACCCCGGTCACGAAGTAGGCGACGCCAAGCAACAGGCCTTCGCCGACGCCGACCACGATCAACCCCGACACGGTGCCGCGCACCGCGGTACCCATATGCGCGATGAGATCCGCGCCGCTATCGCCGAAGCCGCGTCGCGCGGCCTTCAGCAGCGAGCCGGACAACCGCGGCCCCGCCTGAAAAATCACGAACAGCGTGACCAGCATGAACGCGAACACCATTGCCGCATGCGCGGCGCGCGCGCCGAAATGCCTGCCGAGCGTCATCACCGTGTTGCTGTGCAAGCCTTTCATCGCGGCCGAGTCGCGCAGCGGCTGAGCAAGATTGGCCTGCCACCAGGAAGTGATCTGCTGCACGCCGAACGGCAGACGGTTGATGAAGTCCGGCAGCGCGATGCCGTTCTCCTGCACGCTGCGGAACCAGTCGTTCAGCTCGTGCGCCTCGCGCAGCGCCTGGGCGATGCCGAGCCCGACCGGCAGCAGCACGAGCACGGCGATCACCAGCGTGAAGACCGTCGCGAGCAAGGTCGCGCGCCCCTTGAACCAGTGGCTGCCCGCCACCTTGTGCAGCAGCGGCCACAGCGCGATCGCGACGACCCCGGCCCACGCCACCACCACGATGAAATCGCGCACCACCCACAATGCGAGCAGCGCGAGACCGATATAGAGCACGACCGATGCCGCCTTCTGCTTTTTCAGGCGCTCGGCGGCGACGGACGACGCTTCGGGAGAGTTGGGGGGGACTGCGGGAGGGCGTGGAATCATGTGAACTCTTGTGTTTTTGAACGGTGTGCGCGCGAACCGACCTGAAAAATTCAAACCCGCTACACTGACGGCTCAGTTCGCCGCCCGACATTCGACATCTTAAAGGAAGCGTTGCCGCCTCTCTTCCGGCCGCCCTCCTCGTCGCGCCACAGGCAACACAGCGTTGCAAAAATATGCATTATTAAAAAATCACATAAAAAATGCTTGCAACGCCTGTCATTTCGGCGAATCGCTAATGTCAAGTCTGATTATTGCTAATTCCGGAACGGTGTTTCAACGGTGACACAATAGCTATCCGGCGCGCGTGGGACTAAATTCGGCACTCCACAATACGGAGCCGATGATGACCCTGGAGTCCATCCCCCTCGACGGTAGCAATGGCGTACGCATCGAAATTCTCGAGAGCTCCGACACGACGCTGGTGATCCGCTGGGTCGAGCCGGGCCGCTGCCACTACGGTGAGCAGCGCTGGCGCCGTCGCTCGGCGCATTCTTCCGGCACCTGCGCGGTGTCGCGCCGCAAGATCCGTCGCGGTGACCCTGTGTTCAAGCCGGCCGAGCGCCCGGCGCCGTCGAATGCGTCCGCGATGATCTGCGCGGAAATCCTCGAACCGCTGCTTGAAGCGGCCTGACGCACGGAACGTTCCCGAGTCCCGCGCACTAAGCGCGGGTTTCAATTCGTTGTTCCGGGGGCGATCTCCCTACTGTCCACGTGCCCTTAGCGAGCGCGTGCCCGGCGGCCGCGGCATCGCAAGATGCGGCGCCGCGCCGGCCCCGCTGCCGGTTGCCGCCCCGCGCCTCGTGCGTTAAGGTGGACTCGTTGCGCCCGCCCGACCGCCGGCTCGCTATCCGGTGCCGGCCGCGCGCCTTCCACCACCGCGCCGCGCCCGCCGCGACGCCGTTTGAGGGCCGATCATGGCAGAAGACACGCCGCAAACCCGCGCGGCCAACGCCGCTTCCACGCCTCCCGCCTCCTCCGCTCCTCCCGCTTTGCTGATCCCGCCGCAGCAGTTCTCTCTCGACGTGCTGCTCGAAAAGTATGCGAAAGGCGACGAGCAATCGGCCGACGATGTATATCGCCGCGTCGCGCGCGGTGTCGCCGAGGCCGAGCCGCCCGAGTTGCGCGCGTCGGTCGAGGAACAGTTCGTCGACAGCATGCGCCACGGCGCGCTCGGCGCGGGCCGCATCATGAGCGCGGCGGGCAGCGGCATCGCCGCGACGCTGATCAACTGCTTCGTGCAGCCGGTTGGCGATTCGATCCAGGGCGTCGATGAACAGGGCTTGCCCGGCATCTACGTGGCGCTGCTGCAGGCGGCCGAAACGATGCGGCGCGGCGGCGGCGTCGGCTATAACTTCTCCGCGATCCGGCCGAAGGGCGCGCGCGTTCACACCACGAGTTCGGCCGCCTCGGGTCCGTGCAGCTACATGGACGTGTTCGACGCGTCGTGCCGTACCGTCGAAAGCGCGGGCTCGCGGCGCGGCGCGCAGATGGCGGTGCTCGACTGCAACCACCCTGACCTGCTCGAATTCATCGAGGCCAAGCATTCGAAGGGACGCTGGAACAACTTCAACGTGTCGGTCAGCGTCACCGACGAGTTCATGCGCGCGGTCGAAAACGACGAGCCGTGGCAACTGGTCCATCGCGCCGAGCCGTCGCCGGCGCTGCGCGCGGCCGGCGACGTGCGGCAGCGCGAAGACGGCCTGTGGGTCTACAGCGAACACCCGGCGCGCGCGATCTGGGACCGCATCATGCGCTCGACGTACGACGTCGCCGAGCCCGGCATCGTGTTCATCTCGCGGATGAACGAGGACAACAATCTGCGCGCCGTCGAAACGATCCGCGCGACCAATCCGTGCGGCGAGCAGCCGCTGCCCGCCTACGGCTGCTGCAATCTGGGGCCGCTGAATCTGACGCGCTTCGTCGTCGATCCGTTCGCGCAGTTGCAGGGCCGCCAGCCGTCGTTCGACTGGGACGGCCTCGCGCGGCGCACCCGCACGCAGGTGCGTTTTCTCGACGACGTGCTCGACGTCACGCTGTGGCCGCTGCCGCAGCAATACGACGAATCGCGCGCGAAGCGGCGCATCGGCGTCGGCTTCACCGGCCTCGGCGATACGCTCGTGATGATGGGCCTGCGCTACAACTCGCAGGAAGGCCGCGATTTCGCGGTGCGCATCGCGCGGCTGATGCGTGACGAGGCGTATCGCGCGTCGGTCGAGCTCGCGAAGGAGCGCGGCGCGTTCGAGCTGTTCGACGCCGCGCGCTATCTGGAAGCCGGCACGTTCGCGTCGCGCCTGCCCGATGACATTCAGCAGGCGATCCGCCGCGACGGCATTCGCAACAGCCATCTGCTGTCGATCGCGCCGACCGGCACCGTGAGCCTCGCGTTCGCCGACAACGCGTCGAACGGCATCGAGCCGGCGTTCTCGTGGACTTATACGCGCGTGAAAGTGATGGCCGACGGCGGTCGCGAATCGTTCGACGTCGAGGACTACGCGTACCGGCTCTATCGCGAGCTCGGCGGCGACGTGAGCCGGCTACCCGACTATTTCGTCAGCGCGCTGCAGATGTCGGCGCGCGACCATCTCGACATGATGGCGGCCGTCCAGCCATACGTCGACACGTCGATCTCGAAGACCGTCAACGTGCCAGCCGACTATCCGTTCGACGCGTTCGAAAGCCTCTACTTCGATGCATGGAAAAGCGGGCTGAAGGGCCTTGCCACCTATCGCCCGAACGACACGCTCGGCGCGGTGCTGAGCGTGACGCCCGCGCAGGCCGACGACACGCTCGCCGAGATGGACCAGGACCCGCTGCGTATCGCGATCGATCATCGGCCCAGAGGCGAGTTGCCGGCGATTATCGAGAAGGTCGAGTATCTGACCCAGGCGGGCAAGAAGTCGCTGTATGTCGCGGCGTCCTTCATCGAGGTGACGGGGCGGCTCGGCGGCGAGGACGTGACGATCGAGCGGCCGATCGAGTTCTTCATTCCGACCGGTCAGCGCGACGAGTCGCAGCAGTGGATCACCGCGACGATGCGTTCGCTGTCGCTGGCCGCGCGCGGCGGCTTCGTTGCGCGCAATCTGCAGGATATGCGCAAGGTGTCATGGGATCGCGGACAGGTGCGGCTTGGCGACGTGCAGCGTCTCGACGGCCATCGCGCGCCGCGCTGGCACGATTCCGAAGTGGCGGCGCTCGCGTTCGCGATCCAGCAAATCCTGTATCGACGCGGCTTTCTCGACGCCGAGGGCAATCAGGTCGCGTCGCGGATGCTCGCGCGTTTGCCGCGCGGGCACATGAAAACCGACATGGCGCTGTCCGCCGATTTCGGCATCCGTCCGAATCCAGCGGATCGCGCCGACACCTTGCTGCAGCCGAACGGCACGCAAGGACTGCACACGATGCTCGGACGCAAATGCGCTTCGTGTGGCGCGAATGCGGTGATTCGCAAGGACGGCTGCGATTTTTGTACCGCGTGTGGGGAGGTGGGGGCGTGCGGGTAGTGTGAGGCGAGGAGCGCGCTGGCACGGAGGCCGAACGCGCTCATTGAAGGCTATGCCTCACCCCACCTTCGCGTAGTAAAGATTCTGCGGATGCTTCGCCTCCGCGAAGAAAAACCAGCGCTCCGCCACGAGCCCCGCATACTGCACGAGACAAGCCGCGGCCAGCAAGCCGAACGACCCGCCAGGCGAACGCAGCCCCGCGCCCAGCACGATCAACACGACCGGCACGACGAACGCACCCACGAGAAAGCCCCATTTGACGCCACGCAACGTCCGCGCCGATTTGCCGTGAAAGAACTCGCGCAAATTGAACGCACCGGCGGTGAAGCCTCGTGACACCTGCACGAGCTTCGGATTGCGGATGCCCGTCGCGCTCTGCACCGTCGATTTCGGTCGCAAGCGCGCATTGCGCATGAGCGACGCGTAGCGGCTCGCGCAACCGGCGAGCGTCAGCAGGCACGCGCAGACCGCCAGTCCCGCCGTCAGCGCGGGCGCGAACCATGCGCTCAGTGCGGTCGCGAGCGTCAAGCCCGATGCGCAGCCGAGCAGCACGAAGTTCACCAGCGTCAGCGGCGTTGCCCACTCCTGCAGAAAGCGCAGGCACGCATAGATCATCGCGGTGCAGACGAACAGCGCGGCGCTGGCGAGCACGCCGAGCCAGCCGAGCGCGAGCGACCACGGCGAGCCGAGCCAGTGCGCGACGCCATACAGGAACGCGCACGCCAGAAACGCCGGCAGGCACAGGCATTCGCGCGACAGCCACGAGATGCGCCACATCGCGATCGCGCGCCACGCGCGTTCCGGATGGCCCAGATGGAAGAACGACGCGATCAGACCAAGACCGCCCAGCAGCACCGCGAACGCCGCGCCGCTTACGTAGAACGCGGTGGCGGCAGGTTGCGCAACGACGCCCAGGCATGCCGCACTCTCGACACCGACAAGCGCGATCAACAGCCCCTGTGCCGCGCCGCTCAGCGTGGTCAGGAAGACTACGGAAAAAGCCGGATTCATCGTATGGCCTCGTTGTCGTTCAAATGCGCTTCGCGATCGACGCGAGATGCACTTCGCCATGCGCGAGCTGCCCCTCGAGCTGCGAGTCGGGCGAGCCCGGCGTGTGCGTGGCATCGCCGGTGGTCGTTCCTGACGATTTGCACGAGCACCCGTCGCCGCCGCAACTCGCGGACGCGATCGGCACGCGCGGCAAATAGTGATTCGCGGGACGCGTGCCCCACTCCGGCATCAACTGATAGCCGCCGCGCTCGCGGATCGCTTGCGACACCACCGACTCCGGATCGTGGATATCGCCGAACAGCCGCGCGGATGTCGGACATGCGAGCACGCAGGCCGGCTTGCGATCGCGCTCGGACAGATGCTCGTCATGAATGCGATCGACGCACAGCGTGCACTTGGTCATCTCCTTGCGCGCTTCGTCGAGTTCGCGTGCGCCGTACGGGCACGCCCAGGCGCAATACTTGCAGCCGATGCAGCGATCGAAATCGACCAGCACGAGACCGTCTTCCTTGCGCTTGTAGCTCGCGCCCGTGGGACACACCGGCACGCACGGCGGGTCCTCGCAATGCAGGCACGACTTCGGGAAATGGATCATCTCCGTGTCGGGGAAACTGCCCGCTTCGAAACTCTGCACGCGGTTGAAGAACGTGCCGGACGGGTCCGCGTCGTAAGGATTGAAATCGGCGAGGCTGCCCGATTCGCCTGACGTGTTCCACTCCTTGCAGCTCGTCACGCACGCCTGGCATCCCACGCATACGTTCAGATCGATCACCAGCGCCATCTGGGTCATTGCAAGCTCCTTGCCGTGGCTTTAGCGGTCGTCGCCGTTAGTTTCGGCGCGGCGCAACGTCCCGCGCAGGCGAGCCGCGAATTCTCCGCGTCCCGCGAAATAGGTCTGGACGATGCGCGACACCACACTCTTCTGTGCAACCGCGCCGGGTAATTCGGGCATCGCCTCGAACTGCGGCAGCGTGTGCCGCGCGTCGGCTTCGGCCGGATAGATGCGCACGCGCACGTCGTACCAGGCGGCCTGGCCGGTCACCGGATCGGAGTTCGACATGCGCGCGGGTGCCTCGTCGCAGCCCGGCAGCTCGTCGGTGATCAGGTGATTGAGCAGGAAGCCGCGCTGCGATTCGTTCGCGTCGGGACCGAGATTCCATGCGCCCGCCGCTTTGCCGATCGCGTTCCACGTCCATACGGTGCCCGGTTCGACGGTCTCGCTGTAGCGCGCCATACAGCGCACGCGGCCCCATTGCGATTCGACGTAGATCCAGCTGCCGTCGGCGATGCCGTTTGCGCTCGCCGTTTTCGGATTCACATAAAGGTAATTTTCCCCATGAATCTGCCGCAGCCACGCGTTCTGCGAATCCCACGAGTGATACATCGCCATCGGCCGCTGGGTGACCGCGGCGAGCGGGAATCGCGCGAGATCCGTCGCCGCGCTTTCGAGCGGTGCGTACCAGAACGGCAGCGGATCGAAGTACCTGTCGACGCGCGCGCGCAGATGGTCGGGCGGCTGCCGGCCGCTCGTGCGTCCTTGCGCGGCGAGCCTGAACTTCTGCATCACGTCCGAGTAAAGCTGGATCAGAATCGGTTCGCTGAATTTGCGGAAACCGTTTTTGACCGCCCAGTCGAGATACGGTCCGTTGCAGTTGCGCATGTACTGCAAGGTCTCGGGCAAGCGGTAATGGAATACGCAGTTGTTCTTCGCGTATTGCTCCCATTGATTCGGATTCGGCTCGCCGACGAGCGCCTTGTCGCCATCTTTGCCGCGCCAGCCGATCAGAAAGCCGACGCCGGAACCGGGCGACGTCGTGTGATTGACGATGAAGTCCGGATAGTCGCGAAAGCGCCGGCCGCCATCCGCATTGGTGAACGCCGGAAACCTCAGGCGCGACGCCAGTTCGATCAGCACTTCCTGGAACGGCTTGCATTCGCCGGTCGGCGGCACGACCGGTACACGCACCGAATCGACGGGGCCGTCGAACTCGGAGATCGGCCGGTCGAGCATCGACATCGCGTCGTAACGTTCGAGGTAAGTCGTGTCCGGCAGGATCAGATCGGCGAATGCAGTCATCTCCGACTGGAACGCGTCGCACACGACGAGAAACGGAATCTTGTAGTCGCCGTTGGCGTGTTTGTCGGCGAGCATCTCGCGCACTTTCATCGTGTTCATCGACGAATTCCACGCCATGTTGGCCATGAAAATCATCAGCGTGTCGATGGGATACGGATCGCCGCGCCACGCGTTGGTGATCACGCTGTGCATGACGCCGTGCACCGCGAGCGGATATTCCCACGAGAACGCCCGGTCGATGCGCACCGGACCGCCGTGTTCGTCGATGAACAGATCCTCGGGTGCGGCGGGCCAGCCTAGCGGACCCGTCGCAAGCGGTGTATTGGGCTTCACCGCGGCGGGGTCGTTCGGTGGTTTCGCTGATGGCGGCACCGCGCGCGGGAACGGCGACTTGTGACGAAAGCCGCCGGGCCGGTCGATCGTGCCGAGCAGCGACATCAGCACGGCGAGCGCGCGGATCGACTGAAAGCCGTTCGAATGCGCGGCGAGCCCGCGCATCGCATGAAAAGCGACCGGGTTGCCAGTGACCGTCTCGTGCGTTTCGCCCCACGCGTCGGTCCAGCGGATCGGCAGCGTGATGCGTTGCCGGCGGCCCGTCTCGATCATCTCGCCGGCGAGCCGCCGGATTGTCTCGGCCGCGATGCCGGTGATCGCCGCCGCCCATTCGGGCGTGCACTCGGCGACGCGCTCGCGCAGCAATGCAAACGACGGCGTTACCGGCTTGCCGTTGTCGAGCGTGTAACGGCCGTCGAGCGCGGGCCTCACGCCGCTCGCATGATGCGGCACCGCGCGCTGGGTGGCCGGGTCCCACCACAGATGATTCTGCGGAAACAGCGGATTGCCTTCGGCCCGTTCGGGATCGCGCACGAACAATCCGAAGTTTTCGCTCGCTTCGTCGAGATCGATCAGCTCCGCCGCGTTCGTGTAGCGCTGCACGAACTCGTGATCCCACGCGTCGGCGGCGATCAGTTCGTGCAGGAACGCCATGAACAGCGCGCCGTCGGTGCCGGGCTTGATCGGCACCCATTCGTCCGCGATCGCCGCATAGCCGGTGCGGATCGGATTGATCGCGATGAAGCGGCCACCCGCGCGCTTGAACTTCGCAATCGCGATCTTCAGCGGATTCGAATGATGATCTTCCGCGGTGCCGATCATGAAGAACAGCTTCGCGCTGTCGAGATCCGGTCCGCCGAATTCCCAGAACGAACCGCCGATCGTATAGATCATGCCGGCCGCCATGTTCGACGAGCAAAAGCCGCCGTGCGCCGCATAGTTCGGCGTACCGAACTGTTTGGCGAACAGGCCGGTCAATGCCTGCATCTGGTCGCGGCCCGTGAACAGCGCGAACTTCTTCGGATCGCTCGAGCGAATCGCGGTGAGACGCTTTTCGAGCACATCGAACGCGGTGTCCCACGAGACCGGCTCGAACTGCGCGCTGCCGCGCTGCGCGCCGGCCTTGCGCATCAAAGGCTGCGTAAGGCGCGCGGGCGAGTACTGCTTCATGATGCCGGAGGCACCCTTCGCGCAGATGACGCCCTGATTGAGCGGATGCTCCGGATTGCCGTCGATATAGCGCACCTCGCCGTCGCGCAGATGCACGCGGATGCCGCAGCGGCACGCGCACATGTAGCAGGTGGTGGTCTTGACATCGAGCCGTTCGTTCTGCGTGCGGGCGTGGTGCTCCATGGCCATCTCCGTCGTTGCTTCTGGTGGGCCGAAGCGCGCGTCATACGCGCTGCTCATACGATATCGACCATCGTATTCGCGCTTGCCTCACAAGGGAAATCGCGATTTGCGAGCAAAACTATCCGGCGCACCGATAGTTTCGGTTTCGCTTTCAGCTATGCGCTTTTTTCGACGGCGTGTCCAGTCGGGTGAGATCGGTCGGGTGCGCTGGGACGCTCGTTTAAGCGCGGCCCTCCAGTTGCGCGATCAGCGCATCCGGAATTTCGACGCCCTCCTCGTATGCCGCCTGCGCAAGCTGCTCCCGGCGATAACCGGGCAGGCGCACGTCGTCATCCATCAGCATCATCTCAGAACAGGTGGCCGATGCGCGAGCGCTCGCCCTCCTCGGTCAGGAACGAGCCCGCTTCGCAGCCGAAGTTCGCGCCGCTCAGTGCGGCGGCCAGCAGCTCGACCACGAGCGCCAGCATCGCGCCTTTCGCGCCGCCGAACGGCAGCATCATGCCGTCGAGCGCGGCGCTGCTCCGCCTACCAGCGCTTCGTCTTGATGTTGTGCACGTGGGCGTGCTCGCCGGCCTTGATCGGCGCGACCACCTTGCCGATGTCGACGCCGTACTTGAACACCGTGTCGCCAACGGCCATGTCCTTCAGCGCGATCTTGTGACCGATCGGAATGTCCTGCTTCGCCGGCACGGTGACGATTTCGTCGTCGTCCATGATCCATGCGTTGAGCAGCGTGCCCGCCTTGATGCCCTCGACCACCGCCACGCCGACCGTGTCTTTCGCCTCGTGCAGCACGATGTGGATCGTTCTGCGCGGCGCCGACGCGCCCGCTGCGGTGTCGTTGATGTCTGCCGTGGGATTGCTCATGAGCGTCTCCATTCGTAGTTTGAATGCAGTGAGGGTGCCGCCGGGGCAGCGCAGCCAGGTGCGCCGCGGTGAATCGATATTAGGCGGCGACTTATCCAATGTCAACTAGGTCATCTATATGTGTAAGACGACTGAGCGAGAATCGGGCCGTTGTCGCGATTCACCGACAACATACGATTCATCCAGGTGGATTAGATGATCTGGTCGTTTAGAATCAGGGCAGGTTCAACCCCGGCGAGCGGCACGACTCGCGTATCCCAGAGGTTTTCATGAGCACGCTCGCGATCAATGCGCCCGCAGTGGGAGGCACACGGTACAAGGAGGTCAAGAGCGCGATTCTCGCGGCGCTCGCGGCCGGCGAATGGAAAGGCGGCGAATGCATTCCTTCGGAAAAGCGCCTCGCCGAACGCTTCGGCGTGTCGATCGGCACGCTGCGCAAAGCCATCGACGAACTGTGCGCCGAGAACATTCTGATCCGTCATCAGGGGCTCGGCACGTTCGTGGCGATGCATCAGCGCGACCGGCACTTCTTCCGCTTCTTTCGCATCGTGCGGCGCGACGGCGACAAGGCCTACCCGGTCGTCACGCTGATCGGGTTCAGGAAGGCGCGTGCCTCGCGCGAGGCGGCCGCCGCGCTCGGCATCGACACCGGCGCGCGCGTTCTGCAGTTCGTCAACGGGCTCGCGCTGCACGGCAAGACCGTGCTGATCGAACATATCACCGTGCCCGAAGCGCTGTTTCCCGGCTTGACGGAAAGCAAGCTGCGCAACCGGCCGAACACGCTGTACAACTTCTATCAGGACGGATTCGGCATCAACGTGGTCGAGACCGATGAGCATGTGAGCGTTGCGCTCGCCAATGAGCTCGAAAGCACACAACTAGGCGTCGAAGTCGGCGCGCCGCTGCTCGAGATCCGGCGCATCGCGTACTCGTATCACCGCAGGGCGGTCGAACTGCGCATTTCGCGGCTCAATACCGAGGAGTACGAGTACATCGGCACGCGCGCGGCGCGCGACGATCAGAAATAGCGGACCTCGGTCGCCGCCTGCGCTTCACATCACATCTGCGCAAAAACGACAGGCCAATCGTCTTTCATTTTCGGCCGGCGCCAAGCTGTCTAAAATAGCCGCACTTCCGCCCCCGAGAACCTCATGCTGGATACCCTCACGAGCGGCTCCGCGCCCATCAGCGACGACTCCGGGATGTTCGAACTCGCGCCCGTGTCGCTGTGGCTCGAAGATTTCAGCGGCGTGCGCGCATTGTTCGACGCGTGGCGAGCCGCCGGCGTGACCGATCTGCGCGCCCATTTCGCCGAAGACCCGCGCCGCGTCGTCGAATGCGCTCATCGCATCCGCGCGATCAAGGTCAATCGCCAGACGCTCACGCAATTCGAGGCCGCCGATTTCGACACGCTGACGAGCAATCTCGCCTCGGTGTTCCGCGACGACATGCTGAAAACGCACCTCGAAGAGCTGTGCCAGCTGTGGGCCGGACAGTCGAACTTCAGGAGCCACACGGTCAACTACACGCTCGGTGGACGGCGCCTCGACGTACTGCTGAAAGGCGCGGTGCTGCCCGGTCACGAGGAACGCTGGGACCGCGTGCTGGTGTCGACCGAAGACATCACCGAGCTCGAAGGCGCGCGGCGCCGCGTCGCGCAAGCGGAAGAATACGCGCGCGGGCTCTTCGAGCATTCGCCGGTATCGCTGTGGGTCGAGGATTTCAGCGCCGTCAAACGCCTGCTCGACGGCGCGCGCGCGGCCGGCATCAACGATTTCCGCGTGTTTACCGACGTCCATCCTGAGTTCGTCGAACGCTGCATGGCTGAAATCCATGTGCTCGACGTCAACCGTCACACGCTCGGGATGTTCGGCGCGAAGGACAAGAAAACGCTGCTCGCGCGCCTCGCCGACGTGTTCCGCGACGACATGCGTCCGCATTTCCGCGAGCAGTTGATCGAGCTATGGGACAACAAGCTGTTCCAGCAGCGCGAGGTGCTCAACTATTCACTCGACGGCAACGAGGTGCACGTACACCTGCAATTCTCGGTGCTGCCAGGCCACGAACAGGACTGGGACCTCGTACTCGTCGCGCTGACCGACATCACCGCGCGCAAGAAGGCCGAGGCCTACCTCGAATTCCTCGGCAAGCACGACGTGCTGACCAAGCTGCGCAACCGCTCGTTCTACGTCGACGAGCTGAACCGGCTCGAACGCAAGGGACCGTGGCCCGTGACGATCATCATGGCCGACCTGAACGGCCTGAAGCGCGTGAACGATCAGCTCGGTCACGCGGCCGGCGACGCGCTGCTGCGGCGTGCCGGCGAAGTGCTCGCGAAGGCGATGGAGTCGCCGTTCCACGCGGCCCGCATCGGCGGCGACGAGTTCGCGATCCTGATGCCCGATACCGACGAGCGCGGCGGCGCGGCGATGATCGACGCGATCCGCCAGCTCGTCGAGATGAACAACCAGTTCTATCCGGGCTCGCCGCTGAGCTTCTCGATGGGCGCGGCGACCTGCCAGCGCGGCGATCGGCTGGAAGCGGGCGTGCAGCGCGCCGACCTGCTGATGTACGAGGAAAAGCGCGCGCACTACGAGGCGCAGCCGGGGGCGGACGCGGCGGCGAAGTAACGCTCGCCGGCGTCAGGCGTTCACCACGCCAACGCAACGCTCAACCTCAGCCCGGCAGCTTGGCCGCGAGCACATCCAGCTTGACGATGCTCGGTGGCGACGCGAACAGCTCGCCCGCCTTCTCCATCAACGCGGCCGCGACCTTGCCGTTCAGATGCGCGTTGCGGCCGGCTTCGTCGTCGAACGCGTCGAAAATGGCGTACGTCGACGGACCGAGCTTCAGACCGAACCATGCGGCGGTGGCCGGTTCCTGCTCGACGAGCGGCAGGCCGCCGAGCAGAAACGCCTCGACCTCCTTTTCCTTGCCGGGCTTGGCTTCCAGACGGACATACAAAGCGAGCTTGACCATGATGCGACTCCTGGTGAGTTCGGCAGCGAACGGTCCTTTCAAAGCGCTTTGAAAAGTATAGGCGGCGTCGGCTGAGGCTGCGCCGGACCTACGTCTCTAGCAAGTCACGCACCCGGAAAGCGCAGCTCGAAGCGCACGACGCCTGGCAGCGGACACACCACGCGCGCACTGCCGCCATGCAGATGCATGATCGCCTTCACGATCGCGAGCCCGAGTCCGTTCGATTCGGTGAACGCGCTGCGCGCCGCGTCGCCGCGATAGAAGCGGTCGAACAGCCGGTCGAGTTGCACGGCGGGAATTGGCTCGCCCTCGTTTTCGACCGTCACCAGCGCGCCTGCTTCGTCCTGCGCGCCGCGCAGGCGCACGATCGTGTCGCCCGCGCCGTAACGCACCGCGTTGACGACCAGATTGTTGATGGCGCGGCGGCACAGCATCGGATTGGCAGACGCGACGCCCGCCGCGTCGACTTCGAAACGCATCCCGCGTTCGTCGGCCAGGCCTTCGAAATAGTCGGCGATCCTGATGAGCTCGCCATGCAGATCGACCGGCTGCCGCTCGATCGACAACGCCGCATGATCCGCATGCGCGAGAAACAGGATGTTCTCCGCGATATGGCTCAGGCGATTCAACTCCTCGAGATTCGATTCCAGCAGTTGCTGATATTCGTCGGCTTCGCGCGGCTGGGCGAGCGCCACCTGGGTTTGCCCGACCAGCGCGCCGACCGGCGTGCGAATCTCGTGCGCGAGATCGGCGGAAAACTGCTGCAGGCGTTGATAGCCGTCGGCGAGACGATCGAGCATCGCGTTGAACGCGTGTGTGAGTTGACGCAGTTCCACCGGCGCCGCTTCGTCGTCGAACCGGACCGCCAGGTTCGTCGGACTGATTTGCGCGGCCCGCGTGGCGATCTCGCGAACCGGTCGCAGCGCGCGGCGCAGCACGCCGTAAGCGAGCAGCGTCGCGGCCAGCATGCCGCTCAGCGTCGCCAGCACGATGCGGTTGCGGTACTCGGCCAGCATGCGCATTTCGTGCGTCATCGGATGGCCTGCGATCACCTCGACTTCGGCGCCATCCTCGCGCGCTGTCGCGGTCGCAATCGCCCAATGCACCGGCACGCCGTCGGGCAGGCGCGTCTGACGCATGTCGGCGGCACGCGGCGGATTGCCCGCCGGGCCGACCGGTAGATCAGGCACCGCGAGCCTGCCCGGATTCACGTCGACGAACGGCGCTTCGCCCGGCCGCCGGAAGATCAGCACGTCCTCTTCCGCGCCGAGCATCGTCTCGAACAGCAGCGGGCGCTTTTTTAATTCGCTAACCGAATAAAGGTCGTGCACGATGCGGCTGAAATGCTCGACACGGCCGCTCAGCACGACGTCGGCGCGGCGTTGCAGCGAGACTTCGGCGGAATGATAGAAATACGCGCCGAGCGAGCCGATCACCGCGCAGGCGATCAGCGCGAACAGCAACGTGGTGCGCGCGATCAGCGAGCGTTCGGTCCAGAGTTTCATGCGCCGTCGCCGAACGTGTAGCCGATGCTGCGCACCGTGTGAATCAGCTTCCGCTCGAACGGGTGATCGACCTTTGCGCGCAAGCGCTTGATCGCCACGTCGACCACGTTGGTGTCGCTATCGAAGTTCATGTCCCACACTTCCGACGCGATCTGCGAGCGTGACAGCGCTTCGCCCTCGCGGCGCACCAGCAGATGCAGCAGCATGAACTCCTTGTTGGTCAGCGGAATGTCGACGCCTTCGCGCGTGACCCGGCGGCGCAATACGTCGAGCTTGAGGTCGGCGACTTCGAACACGTCGCTCTCGCGGATTACGCCACGGCGCAACAGCGTGCGAACGCGCAGCACCAGCTCGGTAAACGAAAACGGTTTGACCAGATAATCGTCGGCGCCGAGTTCGAGACCGCGAATGCGGTCGCTGACCTGATCGCGCGCGGTCAGGAAAATCACCCGCAGATCGCACCGCGCACGCAACGCCCGCATGATTTCCCAACCGTCGATGCCGGGCAGCATCACGTCGAGAACGACCAGTTCGTATTCATGCTCGAGCGCCAGATGCAGGCCGTCCGTGCCGGTGCGCGCGAGGTCGACCGCGTAGCCATTCTCGCGCAGGCCCTTCTTCAGATAGTCGCCGGTTTTCGGATCGTCTTCGATGACCAGAATGCTCATGATGCTCGCTGCTCCTCTCGCGCGATGCGACCGTAAAGGCCGCGCTCGCACGCGCAAAAAAGCCTGATGACAGCGCTCGAGAACAACCGCAGCGCTCCCGGCGGCCATTCTACGTGGCCGCCATCGACCCTTGATGACGTTTTTGTCATCCTCCCGTCACTCTGATGAGCCGATGCGACGGCTAGTCTGAACGCACCGTCCACCACGCTGCATCCCTTCCTGGAGTTGCCTCATGAAGACCCGCATGAAGATCGCCCGCGCACGAACGCTGCGCGCCCTCGCCGTCCCCGCACTCGCCGCCGTGCTGCTCGCGACGACGTTCGCGGCTTCGGCCCAGACCGCCGCGCCGACCGGCGTGCGCGGCACGGTGACGTCGCTGTCCGGCGATCTGCTCAAAGTCCACACGCGCGATGGTCAGGACGTCGACGTGAAGCTCGCCGCCGACACGCCGATTCGCGGCGTCACGCTCGCCAACGTCAGCGACATCAAGCCGGACAGCTACGTGGGCACCGCCGCGATTCCGCAGCCCGACGGCACGTTGAAGGCGCTCGAAGTGCATGTATTCCCGCCGAGCATGCGCGGTTCGGGCGAAGGTCATCGGCCGTGGGATCTCGGCGCGAACAGCACGATGACGAACGGCACGGTCGGCTCGCTCGTGGTCAGCAACGGCCGCACGATTACCATCAAGTACAAGGATGGCGAGAAGAAGATCGTGATTCCGCAGGACGTGCCCATCGTCAGTCTGGAGCCGGGCAGTCGCGCGTTGCTCACGCCCGGCACGAAGGTCGTGCTGTTCGCGCACAAGGAAGCGGACGGCGCGATGGCGGCGAATTTCATTTCGGCCGGCGAGCATGGCGTGACGCCGCCGATGTAAAGCGGCGCGTCGTTCGTCTTCATCCCTCTCGTCTTTGAAGCCAATGCCCGACTCGCAAGCGTTTCTGGTCGTTCATCCCCTCGTCGTTCGCGTGACGCACTGGATCAATGCGTTCGCGATGGCCTGCATGGTGATGAGCGGCTGGGCGATCTATAACGCGTCGCCGATCTTTCCGTTCCGGTTCCCCGTGTGGGCGACGGTCGGCGGATGGCTCGGCGGCTCGATCGCATGGCACTTCGCGGCGATGTGGCTGCTGTGCGCGAACGGCCTGCTGTATCTCGCGCATGGCGTCGCGAGCGGCCATTTGCGTCGCAAGCTGCTGCCGGTGCGTGCCCGCGAGCTGGCGCGCGATGCGGCGCTGGCGTTGCGCCTAAGACTGCCGCACGAAACCGGCAAGTACAACGCCGTGCAGCGCGCGTTGTATCTGCTGGTACTGCTGCTCGGCGTGCTGCTGGTCGCATCGGGACTATCGATCTGGAAGCCGGTGCAATTGTCGTGGCTAACCGCGCTGTTCGGCGGCTTCGATTTTGCGCGCCGCGTGCATTTCGTCGCGATGGCCGGCGTGGTCGGCTTTGTCGTCGTGCATCTGCTGCTGGTGCTGCTGGTGCCGCGCACGTTGCCGCCGATGGTCACCGGACGCGCCCGGCGCAACGCGCAGCGCACCGATCAAGCCTCCCAGAGGACTCGCGCATGAGCGCCCCGCAACGAACCGACACGGCGAACGATACGCACGCCAATACAGAAGACGCGCGCCGCTCACGCGTCGTGCTTGCCGAGCACCGGCCGCGGATCGAGCAGTTGCAACGCCGCTTGTTTCTGCGCTCCTCGCTATCGATCGGCGCGCTCGCGATGCTGTCCGGCTGCAACCTGCAGGACAACGATTCCGTCGACAAGGTGCTATGGGCGATGTCGCGCTGGAACGACCGCGTGCAGGCGTGGCTGTTCAATCGCAACAAACTCGCGCCGACCTATTCGGCGCGCGATATCACCGATCCGTTTCCGTTCAACGCGTTCTATCCCGAGTTCGACGCGCCCGATATCGACGGCTCGACCTATCGGCTCCAAGTATCGGGGCTCGTCGCGGATAAACGCGGCTGGAGTCTCGAGCAGTTGCGCAGGTTGCCGCAGGTCTCGCAGATCACGCGTCACGTGTGCATCGAAGGATGGAGCGCGATTGGACAATGGAGCGGCGTGCCGTTTCGCACGTTTCTCGAACTGATCGGTGCCGATCTGAGCGCGCGCTACGTCGGTTTCAAATGCGCGGACCGCTATTACTCGAGCCTCGACATGGCGAGCGCGCTGCATCCGCAAACGCAATTGACGCTCGCTTTCCGCAACGCGCCGCTGCCGGCCAGATACGGCTATCCGCTGAAGCTGCGCGTGCCGACCAAGCTCGGCTTCAAGAACCCGAAGCACATCGCCGCGATCTTCGTGACCAACACGAACCCGGGCGGCTACTGGGAAGATCAGGGCTACAACTGGTTCAGCGGGCTTTAGACCGCGGTCACATAACGCGGCACCGGCTTGTGCGCGCGCGGCGGCGGCGCATCGTGAGCGACGCGCATGCGCTTGACCTCGTCGACGGGACTCAGGCCGAACAGCCGCTTGAACTCGCGGCTGAACTGCGACGCGCTTTCGTAACCGACCCGCATGGCGGCCGCGCCCGCATTCAAGCCATCCTGCACCATCAACAGACGCGCGTGATGCAGACGCGTGGTCTTCACGTACTGCATCGGCGAGGTCGCGGTGACCGCCTTGAATTGCGCATGAAACACCGCGAGGCTCATGCCGGCCTCGGCCGCGAGCGTATCGACATCGAGCGACGCGTGATAGTCCGCATGAATGCGCCGCAGCGCCTTCGCGATGCGGCCAAAGTGATTCTGATGCGTGAGCGCCGCGCGAATCGCGCCGCCCTGCTCGCCGGTCAACACGCGATAACAGATTTCCCGGACGATGCCAGGCGCCAGGATTTGCGCGTCGAGCGGCGACGCGAGCGCCTCCAGCAGACGCTGCACCGCGCTGCTCAGTGCGGCATCGAGCGGCGTCGAATACATGCCGGCCGGTTCGTATTGCGCGAGGCCCTGGGTTTCGTTGAGCGCCATCAGCAGTTCGGCGACCATCGTCAGATCGACGCGCACCGACATGCCGAGAAACGGCTCCTGTTCGCTTGCCTCGGTCTCGCATTCGAACGGCAACGGCACCGACAGCACCAGGTACTGCTGTGCGTCGTACTGGAACACCTGATCGCCGAGATAGCCGCGCTTGCGCCCCTGACAGACGATCACGATGCTCGGCTCGTACATGACCGGCATGCGCGGCATCGGCCGATTCGCGCGCAGCAGGCTGACGCCTTCGAGGCTCGAGCGCGTCATGCCGGCATTCGGCGCGAGCAGGTTGAACAGTTCGAGCAAGCGGCGTTGCGCGGGGTCTTCCGGAATGGAACCGACAGCTTGAGTGGACATGACGATAGGGTGACGGCCAGGAGAATAATGCTTGAAATTTAGCATCAAACAGCCTGTCGCGCTGCCCCTCCAGAGTTTTAGGCAAACCTTCAAGACGATCAGGTATTCCCCGGGCAGCGACGGGTCCCTAAGATGGGAACCCTGCCGGATCGCCTTTTTCGACGCGCGCAGCGTGCGCGGTCATCGACCGCCATGCGCCGACAGCTTGCCAACGGCGGCCCCCAACGCTCGCGCCCCGATCCCGGTTCATGCTGCGGCCCGCCGCATCCGCAACCCAGTGTTGCGCATCGTCGGCGCGTCGCATGTTGCGCCATCGCCCTCTTTGCTGGAGCCATCCATGAGCACGACGTATGCCTATGCAGCGACCGACGCCACCGCGCCGCTCGCCCCATTTGAAATCCAGCGCCGCGCACCCCGCGCCCATGACGTGCAGATGGAAGTGCTGTACTGCGGCGTGTGCCATTCCGACCTGCATCAGGCGCGCAACGAATGGAAGAACACGATCTACCCGGTCGTGCCGGGCCACGAGATCGTAGGCCGTGTGACCGCGGTTGGTCCGAACGTGACGAAGTACAAGGTCGGTGAACTCGTCGCGGTCGGCTGTCTGGTCGATTCGTGCCGCACCTGTTCGAGCTGCGCGGAAGGTCTCGAGCAGTATTGCGAGAACGGTTGGGTGGGCACGTATAACGGTGTCGATCGCGTCGACGGACAGGTCACTTACGGTGGCTATTCGACGCAACTGGTCGTCGATGAGGCTTTCACGCTGCGCGTGCCGCGGAATCTCGACCCCGCGGGTGTCGCGCCGCTGCTGTGCGCGGGCATCACCACGTATTCGCCGCTACGCACGTGGGGCGTGGGCCCGGGCAAGAAGGTCGGGATTGTCGGCCTCGGTGGACTCGGCCATATGGGTGTGAAGCTGGCTCGGGCGATGGGCGCGCATGTCGTGCTGTTTACGACTTCGCCGTCGAAGATCGAGGATGCGAAGCGGCTTGGCGCGCATGAAGTCGTGGTTTCGAAGAATCCGCAGGAGATGGAAGCGCATGTGAATAGCTTCGATTTCATTCTCAATACGGTGGCTGCGCAGCATGATCTGAATCCGTTTTTGAATCTGCTCAAGCGCGACGCGACGATGACGTTGGTGGGTGCTCCGGAGCACGATCATCCGTCGCCGCAGGTGTTCAATCTGATCTTCAAGCGGCGGCGCCTTGCTGGTTCGCTGATTGGCGGTATTGCCGAGACGCAGGAGATGCTCGATTTCTGTGGCGAGCATGGCATTACTTCTGATATTGAAATGATTCCGATGCAGAAGATCAATGAAGCGTATGAGCGCATGCTCAAGAGCGATGTGAAGTATCGGTTTGTGGTTGATATGGATTCGATGCGGAAGTAATAGCAACTTTTTGGCCGCGCAGCGGGTGGTTTTTTTGCGCCTGCGGCGCGGGGTTCTGTTTTGTTGTTGTGTTTTTTTGCCTTCGCCCTTTTTCTGTGTTCTTAGGGCGTTGGCCTTTCCTTGATTTCTTGTCGGTCTATTGGCGTTGCCCCTGTGCGGGGCGGCACCTACTTTCTTTGCTGCTGCAAAGAAAGTAGGCAAAGAAGACAGCTTTAAACCGCTAACTCTTAAGCGGGTCCCTTTGTCCACCGCGGGTAGTGGTGCATCTGGAATCTGTGTTCCCGCACACTCCGCGTTAGTGACAAGGCCGTCATTCTTCCGGCGGCGCTGCGCGCGCCGAAGCGCTGGTCTCAAACCATTGGTTGTTTCGGCGCGTCGCCGAGGCGCAGCCGATGGCCTCACCAACCTAAAAAAACACTCTGGTTTTCCTTGCATACCCGTCCGCGACGCACGTAGTGCGGAGTGGGATGGATGACGGCTTTGTCACTGCCGTGGAATGTGCGGGGGGACGGATTCCAGATGCACCACTGCCATTCGTTGAGCACGGTGCCCGCTTAAGAATTAGCGGTTTGAGCTGTCTTCTTTGCCTACTTTCTTTGCAGCAGCAAAGAAAGTAGGTGCCGCCCCGCACAGGGGCAACGCTAATAGACCGATAAGTCAGCAAGGAAAGGCCAACACCACAAGAACAAAGACAAATCCGCCGCAGGCAAAAAAACAGAAAACCATTTGGAGCATCCCAGTGATCGACAGAATAACTGCAATGCGCACATTCATCCGAATTGTGGACACCAACAGCTTCACCCGCGCAGCGGAGTCATTAAACATTCCGCGTGCAACGGCGACGACGATCGTCCAGAACCTGGAAGCCCTGCTGGGCACAGCGCTGTTAGTCCGTACGACGCGCCGCCTGAGCATCACGCCGGAGGGCGCCGCCTACTACGAACGCTGCGCGCAAATCCTGGCCGACATCGACGAAATGGAAGCCAGCCTCCGTAATTCGACCGACAACCTGACCGGCCGCCTCCGCATCGAAATGCCCAGCGCGGTAGCGAGTGCAATCGTGCTGCCGTCGCTAGACGACTTCCACACCCGTTACCCGAACCTCGACCTCGCGATCGGCGTCAGCAACCGCACCGTCGATCTGGTCTCCGAAGCAATCGACTGCAGCATCCAGCTCGGTGAATTGCCCGATTCCAATCTCGTCGCGCGGCAACTCGGCACGCTCGATCAGGTCACCTGCGCGAGTCCGGCCTACCTGGCCCGCCACGGCACGCCCGCCGATCTCGACGATCTGCGCGCGCACGTCGCGGTCAACTGCGTGTCGCCGCATAGCGGCCGCGAATGCGACTTCGATTTCGAAGTGGGCGGCGAAGCGCGCAAGGTCAAGCTCAACGGCTTCGTACAAGTCAGCGATGAACAGGCGTACCTGACCTGCGGACTGCAAGGCCTCGGCATGATCCAGCCCGCGCGCATCGCCGCACAGCCTTACCTCGATTCGGGCTTGCTGCATGAAGTGCTGCCGCAATGGAAACCCGTGCCGATGCCGGTCTCGGTCGCGTATGTGAAGAACCGCCGCGTGTCGCCGCGCGTGCGCGCGTTCGTCGATTGGCTCGCGGAGCTGTTCGAGAAAGCCGGGCACGTCGAGCAGGATCTGTCGCGCGTGCGTCAGTTGCTGCGCGGCCTGCATCCCGCGTGAAGCGGGTGCGGGTGCGGGCGCGCGGCGCTCGCGCGTTGACTAGTCCAACGGCCGCACCGGCACCGGCCGCGTCAACAGATCGACATAGAAATTAAAAAACGCCGGATTATCAAATCGTTTGACGACCGTCATCTTCTGCAAACCCGGCGGCGGCGAACTCGTGTAGCCCCTTGCCTTGCCATCGTCGGCGCCGAAGCCTGTATCCACATCCACCCACTTCTCGACGGTCTGCGTCGCGAACGACGGATGCATCAGATAGGCGAGCGTCAGGGTGTCCCAGATGTTCGTCGTGTAGTTTGGATTGGTCTCGAAGCCGTTCTTGCCGTCGTATCCGTAGCCGTTCAGCGTCCTGAACAGTTGCGTGATGATGGTCTGCTTCGCCGGATCGTGCGCGACGCGATCGTACAGTGCCTTGTCCATTTTCACGGTATCCGTCACGTCGAGCGGAATCACCGTCTGTTTGATCGGCAGACGCAGCACCGCTTTCGCCGCTGCGGGATCGAACCACCAGTTGAATTCGGCGGTGGGCGTGGTATTGCCCCGCACGTCGATCGCGCCGCCCATGTAAATGATCTGCTTGATCAGCGGCACGATCTCGGGATGCTCGCACGTGGCCAACGCGATGTTGGTCAGCGGGCCGATCGCGAGGATCGTCACCTCGCCCGGGTACCGCTTGACCGATTCGGCGATGAAGTCGATCGCGCTCTGGCTCTGCACCTTCGTGTGCGTCGCGAAGCCGTCCGGCGGCGCGACGAGGTCGCTAGCCGATTTCGGCTCGGGCTTGCTCCATGCGCCAACATAGCCATCGCCGCCGGGGAATTCCTTCAGTTCCCGCTGGATCGTTTTGAAGTCGTGCGTCAGTGCGTAGTTGGCGCCCGCATAGACACCGATCTGTTGTTCGACGCCGAGTCGTTCGACCGATTTCAGCGCATCGGCAACACCTTGCTTCAGCCACTGATTGCCCGACACCACGGTAATGCCGAGCACTTTCAGCGAGCCCTGCGCCTGCAATTGCGCGGCCATCACCCCGAGCTGGCCGTCGTCGCCGAGCGTGTTGTAGTCGCTGTCGATGATCACCTTCGGCGGATCGCTCCGGGCATCGAGACTGCTGCTGGCGCAAGCCGTGAGATCGAGTGTGATTGCCACGCTTGCCGCCCAGATCAATGCCACGAGAATTCGCCCCATCGATGCCCCGTTTGGAATGCCGCTCAGTGACGCGGACAAGGAAACCATCATAGGCGCAAGCCGTATGAATGACGAATGATCAGCGCGGCAACGACAGCACACGCAAAAGCGGCTCGCGACGCCACTGCAACGTCGCGAGCCGCTTCGAATAGCGCGCTGTAAAAGCCCGTTACTGCGATTCCTCCGCCCACACGGCGTTCTCCCGCGTCATCAACGCGGTCGATGCCGCCGGTCCGAACGTGCCCGCCGAATATGAGCGCGGCCGCTCGCCCGACTTCGCCCAGCCTTCGAGAATCGGCTCGGCCCACGCCCACGCCGCTTCGAGTTCGTCGCGGCGCATGAAGTGCGTCAGACGTCCGCGGATCACGTCGATCAGAAGCCGCTCATAGGCTTCCGCGCGACGCTCGGTGAACGCCTGCTGCAGGTCGAGGTTCAGGCTCACCGGCAGCATGTGCATGCCGCTGCCCGGCTCTTTCGCGAGCACCTGCAATTGGATCGACTCTTCGGGTTGCAACTGGATCACCAGACGATTGCCGTAGGTTCGTCCACCGCTCGGGATGATCGAGAACGGCAGATCGGAGAATTCGATGACGATCTCCGACAGCTTCTTCTGCATCCGCTTGCCGGTGCGCAGGAAGAACGGCACGTTGGCCCAGCGCCAGTTGTTGATCCGCGCGCGCAACGCGACAAAGGTTTCGGCGCGGCTGCCCGCCGGCACGTTGTCTTCCTCGAGGTAGCCCTTGACCGCCTCGCCATCCACCGCGCCCGCCGTGTACTGGCCGCGCACCGTGTCGCGCGCGATGTCCTCGGGCGTCATCGGCCGCAGCGAGCGCAGCACCTTCAGCTTTTCGTCGCGCACCGCGTCGGGATCGAGCGACACCGGCGGCTCCATCGCGACGATGCACAGCAGTTGCAGCAGGTGGTTCTGCACCATGTCGCGCAGCGCGCCGGTCTTGTCGTAGAACCCCGCGCGGCTGCCCACGCCGACCGTTTCGGCCACTGTGATCTGCACGCTCTTGATGTACGGCGCCTGCCACAGCGGCCCGAAAATCGGATTGCCGAAGCGCAGCACCATCAGGTTCTGCACGGTTTCCTTGCCGAGGTAGTGGTCGATCCGGTAGATCTGCGCTTCTTCGAAATGCTTGCCGACCGCGTTGTTGATCTCCTGAGCGGACGCGAGATCGTGGCCGAGCGGCTTTTCGAGCACCACCCGCGAATTGCCGTCGACGAGCCCGGCCGACGACAGGTTGTCGCAGATATGGGTGAACAGATCCGGCGACGTCGCCAGATAGAACACGCGGTTCACGCCGTCGCGCGACGCTTCCTTCAGGCGCAGGTAGTCCTCGGCCGCATCGACGTCCATCCTCACGTATTCGAAAATCGCGAGGAATTTGTCCCACGCCGACGCGTCGAACGCTTTTTCGTCGATGAAGGGCTTCGCCTTCTGCTCCATGAATTCGCTGATGTATTCCTCGCGCGACCAGGGCTTGCGCCCGATCGTCAGAATGCGGGTATCGGGCGGCAGGTTGCAGTGCAGATGCGCCATGTACAGCGCGGGCAGCAGCTTGCGGAACGACAGGTCGCCGGTGCCGCCGAAGATGATCATGTCGAGCGGCAGGTCGGGTGTGGCAGGAGCTTGTTGGGTCGTCATGGCACGGTCGCAGCGTCTAGGGAGAAGGCGTCGATCAGGAATCGGCGGCGGGCGGACGGGCTACGGCTCACGTCCGCTATGGCGCTTTTTCCGGCAAACATCTATGGTGCAACGTTTTGAGATAGTTTGCACGGCAGCATCTGCCGCAGGTTAGCGCAAGTTGCCAACCTTGCGCGCCAGACAGTCGTTTTTTCGGGATATTTTGCGCGATATTTGCCGGTTGGGCCGCTGACGGTCAGCCGCGCGCCAGCGCGTCACGCGCGACCCGGCACGCGGCCAGATCCCACGCCGCGCAGCCTACGCTCTTGAACACCACCGGCCCCGCCGGCAAGGGCTGCGTCTGCTCGAGCACCGCGGCGATCCCGCCCACCCGCGCCCAATCGACACCGGCCTGGATGAAATCGCCGGCCTCGTGCATTGCACCAGCCTGATCGTCGACGAACAGCGCGCTGCCCGCGATCGTAGTCGCGCCGATCTCGACCATCTGCGACGTGAAAGCGCCGACGCCGATCACGAGCCGCTCGGCGCGCGCCGTCTCGTCGTAGACCGGCTGTTTGCTCGTGGTCAACGCGATCACGACGTCGACCGAAGCGGGAATCGTCGCGCCCGCATCCGCGAGCGGCCGCAGCTCACGCACCTTGCCGCGCTGCGCCGCGCAGAACGCTTCGGCGCGCGCGGGCGCGCTGCCCTTGACCCACACGCGCGCGTCGGCAAACAGTTCGCCGATCGCCTCCAGATGATTGAGCGCCTGCGTGCCGGTACCGATCAGCAGGAATTCACGCGGCGCGCCCGCAGCGAACGTCGCGATGCCGAGCATCGACATCGCCGCGGTCCGGCGCCCCGTCACTGTCGGACCATCGAGGATGAACAGCGTCTCGCCGGTATCGGCATCGAAGGCCATGACCTGACCGTGGATCGTCGGCAGATGGCGCGCGCCGTTGCTCGCGCACACATTGACGAGCTTGTGGATCGCGAGATCGGGCGCGGTGGCGGGCATCGACAGCATGACGCCGCCGGTGTTCAGCGGCACGACGAGCCGCTCGGGGCTCACGATGCGTCGTTGCGCGTAGTCGATGCTAGCGCGCCTCAACGCGTCGACAAGCGCTGCGTAAGGCATCAGCCGCGCGGTGGCGGCGGCGTCGAAGATCTGCGTGGTCGGGCGGGTCATGGGCGGAACGATCCAATGGGGGATGGAGTGGGCATGACGTCACCGTAACCGAGCGCGAAAAAATTGACCAGTCGTGTGGACGTCTACTGCCCGCCGAATCGCGAACTCCGCTTCATGCCCAGCGCGCCGGCTAGCTCGTGCCGCGGCTGAGCGTCATCCCCCGCCCTGCATGGAAACGCGACATCGTCGCGAACGGCAGGTACACGTCGGACTGATGCGGCGCGACGCCCGACGGGTTGTGAAACCACACGCCGTCGCGATCCCGCCCGTGCAGCAGGATCAGATGACCGCCCCGCCGCTGGTTCGTCCGCTCCGGATAGCGGATCTCCGGACTCACCGACACGATCGCGAGCGTATCGTCGTCGAGCCGCGCCGCGATCTCCTCGAGTGACGCCTGCGGCAGCACCTCGATATCGAGGCCGAACGCCGGGCCCGCCCAGTCGGCGAACGGCCGGTAGATCAGACCGTCGACGCCACCATCGTCGCGCAACCGGTATACGCCGTGCCGCAGCGCGTCGTCGAGCAGTGCGGCGCGCGGCGCGTGATCGATGCTCCAGTAGTCGAGAGCCGACTCGAGGCACGTCAGCCCGCACAGGCGTTGCGCCCAGAAACGATAGCGCTCGGGGTCGGCGAAACCGCTGCGCTGCCAGTGCGGATCGTCGCACGGGTCGCGCTGCTGTTCGACGATGTCGCGCACCCACTCGGGGCTGCCCCATTGCGTGTAGTACGGGACGTCGGCGTGGCGGAGAACGGCTTCGGTCATCGGTGGTATCGGTCGGGTTGGGTTGTATCGGGCTGGGTTGCGCGGAGTTACAGCATGCTGCGCGGCCGCTTCATCGTGCCGTCGAAGAAACGCTGCAAACGGAACGCCGACAGATCGAGCGACGCCTCGCCGCCATCGTTGAGTTCAGCCAGCAGCTTGCCGACGATCGGCCCCATCGCGAAACCGTGACCGCAGAAGCCGTTCGCGATCGTCAGGCCCGGGACCTGCGGCGGCGCATCGATCACCGGAATGCCGTCGGGCAACACGTCGATCAGTCCCGCCCACGCCTCGACCACCTGGGCGTCGCGCAACGCCGGAAACAGTGCGCGCAGCTTTTTCAGCGCGCGCGGCGCGTGGCTCGCGTTCGGCTGCGGATGCGGGTCGCGCGGAGAGAGCACGCGTTCGGCGTCGGGCACGCCGCCCGGCAGACGTCCGCGCAGATCGTGCAAACAGGCGCCGTTCAGATGGAAGCTGAACTTCTCGCGCTGCGTCCACAGTTCGGGCAAAAACCATTTCAGCGCGCGGAAATGACCGAGCGTCATGTCGACGTCGACCTGCATGTCGTCGGCGAGATTGATCGCGCCGTTCGCGCGCTGCCGGATGCCGAGACCGTGGCCCCAGAAGGTCGACGCCGTGATCGGCGGCAGCGGATTGGTGCGCATGCAGGTACCGCGCACAGCCTGCTGCGGCAGTTCGAGACCGAGCGTTCCGAGCAGCCGCCAGCTGCCCGCGCCGGCCACGCAGATCAGACGCGAGGTACGAATCGTGCCGCGCTCGGTGACCACACCAGCGATCGCACCGCCCGCGCGTTCGACGCCGACCACGCCGCAGCCCTCGAAAAACAGCGCGCCGGCTTCGGCCGCCCGTGCCGCGAAGGCCGCGGCGACGCGGCGCGGTTCGGCCTGACCGTCGCTTGGCGTGTACAGGCCGCCGAGCGCGGGGCCCTGCATGCCGGTCACCACGGCGTCGATCTGCCTGCGCTCGAGCGTGCGGGTATCGAGGCCATACTGACGCGCGACCTCGGTCCATTGCTGAAACGATGTCCAGTCTTCGTCATGGGTGGCGACATACAGGCAACCGCCCTGGCGCCATTCGAGATCGAAATTCAGCTCACGTTCGAGTTCTTTCCATAATGGAATGCTGGCCATCATCAGCGGCACCTCCGCGGCTTCGCGACCCTGCTGACGCACGAAGCCCCACGCGCGCGATGACTGCTGCCCGGCGATCCGCGACTTGTCGAGCACCGCCACCGACAGGCCGCGCCGCGCCAGGTAATAAGCGGCCGCGCAGCCCATGATGCCGGCACCGGCGATCACGACGTCGGCGTGGCTGGGAAACGGTTGGTCGGCGGGCGTGAAGGTCGAGTGCAGCGGGTAAGTCGTGGTCATGGGTGGGCGGGTTGGCGATGTGGGCGTCATCTTCGCAGTGGGAGCCATTGTCCGCAATGACGAGCGACGTCGGCACCGCGGCTGGTCGCAGCCGGGACGGCGCGGCCGGCACCTGCCGGAATGCCCGATTATCCGTCACACGAATATTCGTCGATTATGCGTCACGCAATTATTTGACAAATATTCGTTTCACGCATAAATTGCATTTATTCGTCTCGCAGATAATCCGCCATGCTCCATCTGATCGCCACGTCGGACCAGCTCGCGCAGTTGCTAGCGGCCAGCCGCCGCCAGGCCGGGCTCACGCAGACCGAGGCCGCCGCGCGCGTCGGGGTGAGCCAAAGCCGCATTTCCGCGCTCGAAACCGATGCGAGCGGGCTCACGCTCACCCAGCTGCTCGCGCTGTGCGGCGCCTACGGCCTGCAACTGCAGTTGCGCGACAAAAATCAGCCGAGCTCCGAGCCGGCACCGAACGTCGAGTGGTGAGATGGCCCGGCAAACCGCTTCGAAGGCATTGTCGGTGTGGGCCAACGGCGAGCGCGTCGGGCTCTGGCGGCTGCCCGCGCGCGGCCCGATGGAGTTCGCCTACGACGCCGCCTGGATCGCGTCGCCCGCGGGTCGTCCGCTGTCGCTGTCGCTGCCGTTCACGCCCGGCAACATGACGCACAAAGGGCCGCGGGTGCTCAACTACTTCGACAACCTGCTGCCCGACAGCGACGTCATCCGCAAACGCATCGCGCAGCGCTACCGGACCGAAACGCTCGACGCGTTCGACCTGCTGCAGGCCATCGGCCGCGACTGCGTCGGCGCGGTCCAGCTGCTCGCCGAAGACGACGCGCCGGCCGGGGTCCAGCGTATCGAAGGCACGCCGCTTTCCGACGACGACATCGAGGCGCTGCTCGCGCAGACGGTCGGCAAACCGACGCTCGGCGCGCCCGACGAATCCGACGACTTCCGCATCTCGCTCGCCGGCGCGCAGGAGAAAACCGCGCTGCTGTGGCACGACGGCCAATGGCAACGGCCGCACGGCGCGACGCCGACCACGCATATCTTCAAGCTGCCGCTCGGGCTGGTCGGCAACCGGCTCGCCGATCTCAGCACGTCGGTCGAAAACGAGTGGCTGTGTCTGCGGATTCTGCGCGCGTTCGGCCTGCCGGTCGCGAACACCGAGGTGCTCAGGTTCGGCAAGCAGCGCGTGCTCGCCGTCGAACGCTTCGACCGGCAGATGCATTCGAGCGGCAGCTGGCTGCTGCGTCTGCCGCAGGAAGATTTCTGCCAGGTGTACGGCGTGCCGTCGCATCGCAAGTACGAAAACGAGGGCGGCCCCGGCGTGCTCGACCTCGCGCGGATTCTGCAGCAATCGGTCGAGGCGCGGCAGGACATCGAGACCCTGCTCGCGAGCCAGATCCTGTTCTGGATGCTGGCCGCGCCGGACGGCCACGCGAAGAACTTCAGCATCCGCCTGCTCGCCGGTGGCCAGTACCGTCTGACGCCGCTTTACGACGTGATGTCGATCTGGCCGGTCGAGGGCAACGGCCCGAACCAGTGGTCGTGGTACAAGGCGCGGCTTGCGATGGGTCTATGGTCGCGCAGCAAGCACGATGCGTTTCGCGACGTGCAGCGGCGACACTTCAACGCGATGGCGTTGAAATGCTCGTACGGCGCCGACGCCGAGCCGCTGCTCCAGCGTCTGATCGAGCAGACACCTGGCGTGATCGAGCGGGTGTCGGCGGAGTTGCCCGAGCGCTTTCCGGGCAAGGTCGCCGAGCGGATTTTCAAAGGACTTCAAAATTCGGCGGCCCGGCTCGACACGATGCCGGCAAGCTGAACGCGGACCGCGCGTGCCGGCGCAAACCCGATACCTCCGGACACACTTTTCATTGCGCCTCTCGCCTGCCTTCTCCGCAAGGGCGGACCTGCCGGGCTTTGCGGCAAGCGGCCGGATCCGTCGCCTTGCGCACTACTCCATTCGTGGATTCCCTACGGTTTCGTCATCGTTTCACCGGTAGAATGCCTTTTGATGCTCAATGCATCAAAAGTCACCGGCACGGCCATGGCGTCGCTTGCATCAGCGGACTCGGCGGCCGGTCTGACAAAATCATAAATGGCGAATTTTTTTACGGTACATTTGCTGTCCCCGCGTGACCGATTCATGCGCATAGCATGCGCAGGGTCGGCTTGCGCCTGCCGACCGCGCTCCAGATGTACCTCTTAACCCGGCGGATTTTCACGCAGCATGGCCAACGAAACACACTCACCCGACTCCATCGCGGTTGCCGAGCGCGTGCGCGAGTTGATGAGCAGGCATGGAATCGGTAAGCGACAGCAAACCACGGAGCTATGCCGCATCCTCGATCTGAGTTTTTCTCAGGGGCACCGCAAACTGCGCGGCAATAGTCCGTGGACGCTGTCGCAGATCAAGAAAGTCGCCGAGGTATTCGACGAACCCGCGGCGCAGCTGTTCGGCGCGCAGTCGCTCGATCCGGGCGTCGTCGGCGCGATCGCCCAGGAGGCGGTGTTCTGCATCGGCGCGACCGAAATCGCCTGCACCGCGTGGGTCGGCGCGGCGCTCGAACCGGGTAGCCGCCCGGAATTCGTCGCCTATTCGCGGCTCGGTCAATGGCGCGTCTCGCGTCATGATGGCGCGCTGTATCAGAGCGCGTACGAAGTCCACAAGATCGAGATCTATCCGCGCCGCGCCGAGACCGACAAGCCGGCCATCGCGGTGGTCGACGACGATCGTGCAAGCGCCGATAACCTGCGCGATTATCTGGAGCGCAGCGGCTTCACGGCGGTCGCGATCTATGGGCTCGCGGCCTTCAGCGAGCAGTTGCAGACGCAGGTGTTCGACGGCGTGATCATCGACTGGCTGTTCGGCTCGCAGACCTCGGCGGCCGCGATTCGCGCGGTGCGCGCGTCGGAGAACCCGGACGCGCCGATCTTCGTGCTGACTGGCGAACTGCTGACCGGCAAGGCCAGCGAATCGGAGATCAGCGAGGTGATCCGCGATTACGACGTCGCGTGCTACGAGAAGCCCGCGCGCATGGCGATCCTCGTCGCCGATCTGTCGAAGCGGCTGAACCGCCCCTGAAGCGCGGGCGCCGATGCGCGCCCCGTTCGCGGCAGCGCCGCCTTCACGCGCTCACGCGCTCACGCCTGATGCCGCGCCGCCAGCGCCCGCTGCAGGGCGTGCTTCAGATCCTCGTAATGGACTGGCTTTAACAGCGCCTCGAACACCGACGGCACGCCAGTCGCGCCACTTTCGCCATTCCGCAGGACCTCCGGCGCGTACGCGCTGACCACGATCACCGGCACGCCCGCCGACGGTCCGTCGCGCGTCGCGAAGTCTTCGAGAAACGTGTAGCCATCGCGCTCCGGCATGTGCAGATCGAGCAGCACCACTTCGCAGCGGTGGGTGTCGAGCCACGCGAGCGCGTCGTTGGCATTGCCGAGTGCGAGCGAGTCGTAGCCCATGTGCGCGACCATTTCGCTGAGCGACTCGCGGATCAGCCGGTTATCGTCGATGATCAGCACGCACGGCTGCGCGCCGTCCCGCTCGGCTTGCTCCACGACGTCGGCCGGCTCGACGGTTGCGACCGGCACGACCGGGATCGTCACCGTGAAGCTGGTGCCCTCGCCGACCGTGCTCGCGACATCCACCGTGCCGCCGAACAGCTTCACGAGCCCTTGCACGATCGTGAGCCCCATCCCCGCGCCTTCGAAGCGGCGCGTGCGCGACGCGTCGAGCTGCGTGAACTCCTCGAAGATCAGCGGGATCTGTTCGGACGGCACGCCCGGCCCCGTATCGCTGACGACGAAAACCAGCAGCGCCGGCTCTTGCCGCAGTTCGACGCGCACCGTGCCGGTCTCGGTGTAGCGGATCGCGTTGGTGACGAGGTTGTTGACGATCTGCCGGATGCGGTGCGGGTCCGACTCGACGAGCCCGCTCGCGCCGCTCGCCTCGCTTTCGAGCTCGAGCCCGCGCGTCCTGGCGGACATCGTGTGTTCATCGACGATCGACGCCAGCAGCTCGCGCGGCTCGAAATGCTGGTGCCGCAGTTCGAGCTTGCCGGCGCCAAGGCGCGCGTAGTCGGTCAGGTCCTTCATCTGCGCCTCGAGATGGCGCGCCGCGGTTTCGAGCCGCTGGATCACCTTGCGGTCGGCCTCCGAGTGATAGTTGAAGCCGAGCAGTTCCACCGACGAGACGATCGCATGCAACGGCGTGCGCAGCTCATGGCCGATCATGCCGAGAAACGCATCCTTCGCGAGGCTCGCCTCGCGCGCCGCGCGGCTCGCTTGATGCTCGGCTTCCAGTGCCGCGCGCTGCTGGCGCATCAGCCGCGTGCGGCGCCGGCCGTTGAGCACGAGCAGCAGCGTCGCCGCCGCCGACAGCAATAGCAGCACCAGACCGCCCGCGAACAGAATGCGGCGCTTGTCGATGAAATCGCGGTTCATCGCCTCGCGGTCGGCGACATCGGCGAAACGGCGCGACAGCGCGAGATCGTTGACCTCGCTCCAGTGCTGGCGCAGCTGCGCGTCGATCCGCGCGGCACGCGCACGGTCGCGCTGCAGTACCTCGATCTCGGGCTCGATGTCGTCGAGCACAGTCTCGAGCGTCTTGATTTCGTCGAGCTGCCGTTGCAACAGAGCGAGCTGCGCGGAGAGCCGATGCGTCGAGCCGGCCATCACGCGCAGCTTCGATTGCAGCAGCTGGAAGCGCAGCTGCAACTGCTGATAATCGTCGTCGGCACCGGACTGATACAGCAGCAGCTGGTTCTCGAAGCGCGCGTACGCGATCTGCAGTTGCGCGGCGTCCCAGTAGAAACCGTCGTAGGTACGGGTCAGCTGCTCGGTCGCGCGCGGGTTCAACAGGTTCGCATAGAGCAGATAGCCGATCGCGCCGGCGGGCGCCGCGAGCGCCATCAGCCAGATCAGCACGTTCAACACGCGCCGCCACGGACGGCGCGCTATTTGACGATGAGGGCCTTGATCTGCCATACGAATTTCGAGTCGCCGACCGCGCCAGTCAGTTCATCTGGAAAAGCGTCGCGCGGATAGATCAGAAACAGCGGCCCGAAGTCGCTGAGTTTCAGGCGCTGGCCGTTCATGCTGTACGCGACGATCACGCCGTAGCGTTCGCAGTCCGACACCGGCACGGTGTAGGTGTAGTCGTCGAACGTGTGGAGTTCGATCTGGGTGCCGTGCGCGCCGACGGCCTTCAGGATGTCGGCGAGCCTGGGCCCGGTGAACGTCGAGCGCGGCGTCCAGGTGGTCGAGGTCGTGATCGTATGCACGGGCAGCGCGAGCAGTTGAGCCTCGTTGAAGTGATAGGTGCGATGCGCGGCGTCGTTGGTATTGGCGATCTTGCCCTGCACGTCGAGCGCCAGCGCCGGCGACTGCCGCGCGCCCGGCTGCGCATGCGCGCAACAGACGGAAAGCCCGACGATCAGTCCCGCCAGCCCCGTCAGCCAGCGCATCCGCCAGGGCACACCGGTTCCGCTGGCTGCGTTGCACAGCGTTGCAATCAGATTGGCCATTTGCTTTTTTTATCCGATTTCGTTGATTCGCCGGACCGCGGGCCGCGCCACGGTCAGCCGATCTCATGCCACGCGAAGTGTTGCGCCGTACCGTGCCGTCAAACGCGTGCCACCCCGACACGCGACCTTTGACCCGCATGCATAATATCGCCAAAATGCGCTGACTCAAAAACGGGGACCCGCGATGTCGCGCCAGTGCGTCAGCGCGCGCCGCGCGCGCATCCCCGCGGACCATTGCCTTCCATCGCGCCACGCGGCGCCTCGATAGTCATGAACAAGCCGGTCCTGCCTCTGACGTACGAACAGCTCGATCACTGGATCGAATCGCTGCAACCCGTGTTGCTCGCCGAGCGTTTCGCAATGGCGCTCGGGATTCTGCGCGGCGGCGCGCCGCTCGCGCTGATGGTGTCGCACGCGGTCGGCGCGCCGGTCGCGTTCCTGCGCTACGACCGCCAGACGCGCGCGGTCGCATGGGATTCGACGCTGCCGATCCCGCCCGCCGGATCGAAAGTGCTGTTGTGCGAGGACATCGCGGGACGCGGTTTTACGCTCGTCGATTGCATCGCGTTTCTGCAGGCGCACAGGCTCGAAGTCAAAACCCTGACCGCCGCGGTCGATGATCTGAGCCGCGCACAGCCCGACTACGCGATCGATGCGCGCGGCTACTTCGCCCTCTTTCCATGGGAGCGCCAGGCATACACCGAGCGCTACCGCGACGACTGGGCGCGCGTCGAAGCCGGCGCCGCGCCCACGATGGCCAACGACCACGAGTACGCGGCCTACGCGATCGACCTCGACGGCATCCTGCTGCCCGACGTACCGCTCGCGCGCTACGACGAGGACCTCGCCGCCGCGCTCGCCGAGCGCGACGCGCTGCTGCCGTTCGAGGTGCTGCCCGGCATCGACCTGCAGCAGGTGCGCACGATCATCACGGGCCGCCCGGAGATGGATCGCGCGCGCACCGAAGCGTGGCTCGCGCGACACGGCTTCGCTCACATGCAGTTGGCGATGCGCACGTCCGGCCTGCACGACGACAGCCCCGCCGGCGCGGCCGCGCACAAGGCGAGCGCGGCGCTGCGCGCGGGTGTCACGCACTTCGTCGAAAGCGATCCGGTGCAGGCGCTGCTGATCGCGCAGCAAGCGCCGCTGCTGCGCGTGATCTGGTGGGATGCGCTGACGCGCACGGGGATGCTGGTGAGCGCAAGGGCGTGGAGTTGAACGCAACGTTCCGAGTGGGCGCAGCGCCCGAACGCCGCCGCTACCTGTCCTTCGCCTCGCGCAACTGCAAATGCCGCGCGGCCCGCTGCGACGCGACGACGATCAGCTTCATCGTCGCGCGCGTCGCGCCGACGAACAGCTTGCGCGCGCTGCGTTCGTCGAACGCGTCGAAGTCGATCTCGGTGAAGATCACGCACGGCGCCGCCTGCCCCTTGAAGCGGTAGATCGACTCGAACAGCACGTCGCCTTCACGATACTCCGGGTTGCCGAACAGATCGTATTTGCCGGTGAAACTGCGCAGCCGATGCGGTCCGAGATGATCGAGCGCGCTCATCGCCGAGCCCTCGCGACCGCGAAACGACAGCACCGCGATGTCCTGCTTGCGAAAACCGAGCGATAGCGCCTGCGTGATGGCGCGCTTGGTTGCGTCGATACTGCTATCGGCGCCCTGCGCTTCGTCGTAGACCGACACCGAAACCTCGGAGCCGTCGAACGGACTGCCCGACGTAAGTGCCGCGGCCAGCGGCACCGACGCGCCCAGCACGTCGCGCAGATAATCGAGGATGTCGCGAGGACTGCGGTAATTGGTGGTTTCTCTCAGCGTGGTCCAGCCGGGCAACGAGACCGGCTCACGCATGTACAGATTCTGCAGTGGGTCTTCGAGCCACCACCACGCGGCGCCCGGCCGCAGCAGCCGCTCGAGCGCGGCAAACCATGGCTGCTGGAAATCCTGCCCTTCGTCGACGATCAGTACGTCGAATTGCCAGCGCGGTTCGATTGGCGTGTCGGCGAATACGGCCTCCAGTTGATCGAACACCTGCGCCGACCGGAAATCGGGCGCGCGGCCCGCGTCGCGCGCGATCCAGTCGCAAAGCTGGTGATAGTTCGCGACTTTCGCCTCCGGCGGCGCCACCCGCGCGATGTGATCGGCGAGCGGCCGGTTGAAGCACACGTACAACGGCCGCTCGCCGCGCGCGACCGCGTCCTTCATCACCTGCACCGCGAGTTGCGTCTTGCCGGAGCCCGCCGTGCCAATCACGCGCAAACGGAACGGCGCGAATTCGAGCCGCCGGGCCCATGTCGCAAGTCCGCCCGAAAGGCGCGTGACGAGCATGCCCGCCTGCCCGACGAGCGCGCTCGTGTCGGGCGTCAACGCGAGTTCGTCGGCGAGAAAGTGGTGGATTTTCGCCGCGCAGGGAAGCCGCGGTTCATCGGCCGGCAGCGCTTGGCGGACGATCGCCGCGAGACGCTCGCGCCGCGTAGCGTCGACGATGCGCGCGGGATTCACGCCGGCGATCGCCGCATCCTTGACGATGTGATCGGGACAGTACAGCAGTTCCTCGATGAAATAGGCGCCCGCGCCGAACGCCGCGGTAAAACGCCGGTGCAGACTCTCGATCGTATGCGCGAGCGCGATCGCGACGTTTCGCTCGGTTTGCAGATACACCTTGACGAGCCCCTTCGGCGTTTCGCGCAGAAAGCCGGTCTTCTGCTCGATGATCAGCAGGCGCCCGGCGGGACTCACGATCACGAAATCGGCCTCGCCGAACACGGAGAAGTTCTGGTTCAGGCGCGTCCAATGCACGCCGTGGTAGACGGTGTAGTCGGCGGGCAGTGCCTTTTCGAGCAGCGCGAGCGTTTCGCGTTCGCGCGCCGCCGCGCCGGTCGCTTCGAGGCTCTTCCAGTCGTCGGGAACAATGCGGGCCATGCGATGCCTCAATGAGTTGGGATGCGTGTTTTCAGCGGGCAATCCGGAGTGCGGTCATTGTACGCAACGCAATGTCGGCCGGGCGGCCCGTCGCGCAAAGGCGCGCACATCGTGTATCGTTAGTGGCTGAACGCCGCGCACGCCGCGCGGCTTGCCAACCGTAAGAGAAAAGGATTTACCGGATGATTACAATCTGGGGACGCGCCAATTCGGTCAACGTCCAGAAGGTCTTGTGGTGCTGCGACGAACTCGTGCTGCCGTTCGACCGCATCGACGCGGGCCTGCAATTCGGCCGCAACAACGAACCCGACTACCTCGCGATGAACCCGACCGGCAAGATTCCGACGCTGGTCGACGACGACTTCGTGCTGTGGGAATCCAACTCGATCCTGCGCTATCTGGCGATGCAATACGGCGAATCGAGCCTGCTGTATCCGGGCGAGCCGAAACTGCGCGCGAGCATCGACCGCTGGCTGGACTGGTCGCTGTCGACGCTGCAGCCAGTGGAACGTCCCGTGTTCTGGACCCTCGTGCGCACGCCCGAGGCCGAGCGCGACGCCGCCAAACTCGCCGCCGACGCGAAGGCGGTCACCGTCCTGTGGCGCCTGCTCGACACGCATCTGCAGGGCCGCTTCTTTCTCGAAGGCGACAAGTTCACGCTCGCCGATATCGTGATCGGCGCGTACGCGAAGCGCTGGTTCGGCCTCGACGGTTTGCAGCGGCCGTCGCTGCCGAGTCTGGAGCGCTGGTATTCGCGTCTCACGACGCGCTCCGGGTTCAAGAAGTATGTGGATTTCCCGTTGACCTGAGCATGGCGCGGGTCGGCGGAAACGGTTCAGGTATTCGCGCGACTCGCAAACTCTTCGACCCTGCTCGCGGGGCCCGACACGATCAGCAAATCCCCCGGCACAACAACCGTGTCAGGCCCCGCGTGCTGGAACTCTTCGCCAGCGCGCCTGACGGCCATGACCATTACACCGAACGCCTCCAGAACGCCGCAATCTGCGAGCGGACGGTTGTGTGTCGGCGCCGGGGCATGAATCGCGGCGACGGCAAATCCTTCGCCGAATTCAATGTAGTCCACGATTCGGCCTGTGATCAGGTGAGCGATCCGTTCACCCATTTCCGCTTCCGGATAAACCACGTGATGCGCGCCGATGCGCTGGGCAATCTGGGCGTGTTCCGTGGTCACCGCCTTCAACCAGATGTCCTTGATCTGAAGTTCCGTTAGGGCCATCAGGGTCATCAGGCTCGCCGAAAGGTCGCTTCCAATGCCCACGATCGCATGAGGGAAATCGGCAACGCCCAATTGACGCAGGGTATTCACGTTGGTCGAATCGGCCTGGACGGCATGCGTCAACCGGTCCGCCCATAACTGCACCTGCTGCTCGTCCCGGTCGATTCCCATCACGTCATGGCCAAGCCGAAGCAGCGACTGGGCCACGGCACAGCCGAACCGCCCCAAACCGATGACGACCACACTGTCGCCTTTCGAAAAAGAGAGCGAAATCTTGAACAGGTCAGCCAACAATTGGATGCTCCTCGGGGTAGCTATATTGCGCACGCCGCTCAACCAGTATTAACGACGTTGCAAAGGTAATGGTTCCAACCCGGCCGACGTACATCAGCGCGATGATCACGAACTGTGCCGGCGCAGGCAGATCACCCGTGATACCCGTGGACAGACCGACCGTACTGAACGCCGAAATAACTTCGAAGATGACCTGATCGGTAGGGAAATCGGTGATGTGCAGAATGATGAGTGTGCCGACCGTGATCATCACGGCGCCCAGCGCCACGACGGTAATCGCTTGCCGCTGCGCCGACGCGCTGACACGGCGCCCAAACGCCTCGATATCGCCAAGCCCGCGGATCTCTGCGATCACCAGCAAGGCCAGAATGGCGATGGTGCCGATCTTGACACCCCCTGCCGTTCCCGCGCTGCCCCCGCCAACGAACATCAGGAAGAAATGCAGGGCCCAGCTGTCATGACGCATTGCGCCGACGTCGAGCGAGTTGAAACCCGCCGTGCGCGCGGATACCGAGGCGAAAGCTGCCGAAAGGAGCTTCTCTCCGAACGGCATCGGACCCAGGGTTTTTGGATTGGTCCATTCGAACAGCAGCAACGCAAGAAATCCACCGAGCAGCAGCACCCCCGTGACCACTAAAGTGAGCCTGGTGTGCAATGAAAGCCGACGGGCACCCCGAAGTTTTTCCCGCAGATCGTACAGAACCGGAAACCCGATTCCGCCGACGACAATCGCGACCATCACCGGTACCAGCATCGACGCGTCGGCGGCATAGCGCATCAGACTGTCCGGGTGAATTGAAAAGCCCGCGTTGCTGAACGCGGAGACCGCATGGAACCATCCACTCCATGCGGCCTCGCCCCAATGGAAGTTGTACCCGAGATGAAGCCTGACCGTCAGCCAGAGTGCCGTGGTCAGTTCAGTGACGAGCGTCACGACGAGCACCAGGCGCGCCACGCTGCCGATGTCCCCGAGACGGAGCGTGTGCGTCTCGACCTGGGTGATCAGCTTCGCCCGCAGCGGCAAGGACCGGTTGACCATGAGTCCCAGCAAGGTGGCTGCGGTCATCATGCCGAAACCGCCAATCTGAAACAGGCCGAGGATGACCCACTGTCCAAAGCTTGACCAGTAGGTGCCCGTATCGACAACGACGAGTCCAGTCACGCAGACCGCGGAGGTAGCGGTAAAAAAAGCGCTCAGCCACGGCGCTGCCTCACCTTTGGCCTGCGACAAGGGCAACCTCAAAAGGAGCGTCCCTGCGGCAATCGCAAAGAGAAAGGCTAAGGCTACTGCCCGCGATGGGTGAAGCAGTTGTCTCATCGAGATCCCATCAAACACATTCAGAGAATGACTGACAAAGAATAGGCATTTTTTGTCAGTAAAGACCCTATTTTTCGTTTGTTGTCAGTTGTAAGCCAAATCTGGGCAATGCCGATTCTCTCGACGCTTCGACCGGCGCGGCACTTGCATCCCCCTGCCTCTATAATCGACGCATGAAAACCGCCAAGCCCGCCGCGACCGGCCGTCCGGTCGCTCCCGCACCTGCCGCCCCCGCCGCCGATGCACACGATCATCGAGCGCATCACGACGTGCACGAGTCGTCGCACGCACATGGCCCGTCGCAGGAAGCGGCTCTCGCACTCGCCGAGGAATATTGCCGCGAACGCGGCGAAAAACTCACGCCGATCCGGCGCAAGGTGCTCGAACTGCTGCTGAACTCGGGACGCGCGACCAAGGCCTATTCGCTGCTCGACGAAATGCGCCAGATCCACGCCGGCTCGGCGCCGCCGACCGTCTATCGCGCGTTGGATTTTTTACTGTCGGCGGGGCTCGTGCATCGGATCGAATCGATCAATGCGTTCACTGTCTGCCATGATCTGACGCAATGCCAGCACGGCATTCTCGTCGTATGCCAGCAATGTGGCAGCGTCACCGAATTGCATCAACCGAAGCTGCGTCAGGCGCTCGTCGCGCAGATCGAGGACGCGGGCTATCGGCTCGCGAGCGACGAAATCGAATTGAAGGGATTGTGTGCGGCCTGTCAGGCGGCCAAAGCGGCCAGCGCGGCCGCGCCGGTGGCCGCGGCGAAATAGCGGCGCGCCACATTGGGTGCGCAACGCTGTGTGACGCGCTGCAAAGCGTCGATGGCCGTGCGCTGCTTCGAGAAACGACATCTCCCCGCCGCGCGCCGGCCTGCTCTGTCTAAAACCCGCTCCCACGAGAGCCGCTGCGAAGCGTCGATCAACCCGCCGCGCGGGCGTCGATCGCGTCGTGCAGCAGCGTCACGAGCGCTTCGGGTAACGCAGGTTTGGTCATGAAATGCTGGAAGCCTTCGCCGATGCTGCGCAGGCGGTATGCGTCGTCGGTATGGCCGGTGAGCGCCACCGCCACCGAGGGTGAATGACCGCCGCAAATCTCGTGGTCGCGCAGCCGCTGGATCAGATAGAAGCCATCCATGGCCGGCAAGTCGAGATCGCAGACGACCGCGTCGGGCAGCAACCGCATCGCCGCCACGACGCCCTCTTCCGCATCGGCGACCGCGCAAACCTTCGCGCCTTCCGCCTCGAGTAACAAGGTCAACGATTCCCGGCTGTCCGGGTCGTCCTCCACCAGCACGATCGTGGCCTGATCGAGCCTCATTGCTGCGTTCATCGTATGTTGTGGCTCTGAAAAACCGGTTAGGTCGTCCGAGGGGGCGGAGGTTTCACTTTGTATTTCACTTTGCTGATTGCCGCCGATTCGCGCGGCCAGGGTGTTGCAGTCCATGATTCCGACCCGATTTCGCACGCCGAGTTGCAGACAGGTCCGCGCTTGTAAAACATTGCGCAACATCTTCCCGAGTACGACGCTTGCGCACGGTAACGCGCCAAAATTGCACGTCGATGAAAAAACGGCGCTCGACGCACACCGCGATTTAGCCGCTCAGTGTCCGCAGTTTTTCCGCGGCTCGCCGATCGCGGGCACCCGATGTTCCGGCGCGGTTCGTACGAACCCCGTTCGTACGGCCTTCCCCGCCCGGTATCGATTCTGCCCTTCGTATTGTTTGCACAACGCGGCGCTGCCGTTCGTTTTGCGCCGCTCGCATCCGACGACACTGCAAGCACGTCGCGTGCCTCGTTGCAGCTGTTCGCGTCACGTAAAGAAGGGCTCGGTCGCGGTTGCCGATGTCGCGGCGATAAATGGCGCTGGCCTGCTAACCGGTGGTGTCGCGGCGCTATCATCGGGGGCGCGCACGCGCGCCTACCGATGCCCCCTCATCTCAACCCGAGGTCAACCGACACCATGTCCGCCACATCGCCCGCGCTCTCCGCCGCGACGCTCGACATCCTTCGTCACGTCAGCACCGCCACGCTGACCACGCAGCTATTCAAGCGCGGTCTGCGCAACACCTTCATGCAGGGCGTCGCGCCGCTCGGTCCGCGGCGCGGCGCGAATCTGGTCGGGCCGGCGTTCACACTGCGCAACATCCCATCGCGCGAAGACCTCGACGTACTGGAGCTATTCGCGGACCCTGAGTACGCGCAACGCAAATGCGTCGAGACCATTGCGCCGGGCCACGTGCTCGTGCAGGATTGCCGCGGCGAGCGCGGCAGCGCGTCGTTCGGTTCGATTCTGTCGCTTCGTTTGCAGGTGCGCGGTGTTGCCGGCATGGTGTCCGACGGCCCGGTGCGCGACAGCGCGACGATCGCCGCGCTCGACATGCCGGTGTTTTGCGCCGGCGCGAGCGCGCCGCCCAATCTGATCCGCCATCACGCGGTCGATATCAACGTGCCGATCGGGTGTGGTGGAGTCGCGGTGTTTCCGGGCGACGTGATCGTCGGCGATGTGGATGGAGTTGTGGTAATTCCGCTGAAGATGGCCGGCGACGTCGCGCAAGCCGCCGCCGGACAGGAACAGCTCGAGGCGTTTCTCACCGAAAGGATTCGTGCCGGCGCCGCGCTGCCCGGCACCTATCCGCCGAACGACGAGACGAAGGCGGCGTTCGACGAGTGGAAGAACAATCGCAAAATCTAGGGCCCTTTCAAACGACGCGGCGCCCGGTGCGCCATACCGGCCGCCAGTTCAATCGCCCTTGCCGGGCCCAATGCCCTGCAACAGCAACGCCACCGCGTGCCGCGTAATCTCCGCGCCGCCGATACTGCGGCGCAACGGATCGTTGCGCCACAGCTTCGAGGTGGCAAGCGGCAGAATCGTCATGCCGAGCAGCGTGACGAACACGAGCGCGGGTTCGAGCGATGCATTCAGGCGCCCCTCCTTCTGCCAACGCGCGATCGCCAGCAGCGACGCCTTCTGATGCGCGAAACCAAAGCGCTCATGCATGCGCTGGCGCAGCAGCCCGCCGTCGCTGATCACTTCGCGCACCCACAGCGACGCGAACCACGGGTTGTCGCTCGCGATCTGCACGAGCCGCTCCGTGAGTTGCGTGATTGCCGCGACCGGATCGTCGGGATTCTCCTGAAATGGCAGCCCGAGGCTCGCGCGCAACGGTGCGAAACACTCGTCGATCAGCACGTCGAGCAGTTGATCACGCGTCTTGAAGTAGTAGTGCACCATCGCGGGCGTGAAGCCGGCCTCGCGGGCGATCTCACCCAGCGATGTCTCGACGATGCCCTGCCTCGCGAACAGCGTCAGCGCGGCGTCGAGCAAGCGCGCACGCTGCGCGGGACCGCGCGCGGCGCCCGACGGCCGGCCGGGGCGGCGGGCGGCCGATCCAGCCGGTGCGCCGCTTCCGATATTCGCAGCATGAATATCCGTTGGCGCTGCCGTGAGTTTGGGCTTCGACGCGTCGCGCTCTTTCGCGGCAATTCGCGCGGGCGGCCCCGTATCTGCCACGGCATTGTGCGCCGCGGCGTCGTCAGGCGAGATCCTTGTCATTGCATTGAATTTGACGTGAGAGGCGATGTCACATATATTAATCTCTCAGTTAATTAATTTCAACGCGTTGCCGCCATGGAACAACCCGCTACGACCCTGTCAGTCAACCCCGCGCCCGCGGCCGACCATCCGCCGATCCGGCTGCTGTTTCCGGCGCTGCTGCTGGTGATGCTGCTCGCCGCCCTGGACCAGACGATTGTCTCGACCGCGCTCCCGACCATCGTCGGCGAACTGGGCGGGCTCAATAACCTGTCGTGGGTCGTGACCGCCTACCTGCTCAGTTCGACCATCGTCGTGCCGCTGTACGGCAAGTTCGGCGACCTGTTCGGCCGCAAGATCGTGCTGCAGACGGCGATCGTCGTCTTTCTCGTCGGCTCGGCGCTGTGTGGCATCGCGCAGAACATGAGTCAGCTGATCGTGCTGCGCGCGCTGCAAGGGCTCGGCGGCGGCGGCCTGCTCGTCGTGACGATGGCGGCGATCGCGGACGTGATTCCGCCCGCTGAGCGTGGCCGCTACCAGGGCGTGTTCGGCGGCATCTTCGGTCTTGCCACCGTCATCGGTCCGCTGCTCGGCGGCTTTCTGGTCGAGCATCTGACGTGGCGCTGGATCTTCTACATCAACCTGCCGCTCGGCATCCTGTCGCTCATCGTGATCGGCGCGGTGTTCAAGCCGCACGCGCGCCACGTGAAGCACACGATCGATTACATGGGTGCCGCGTTTCTCGCCGGCGCGCTGACCTGCATCATCCTGTTCACGAGTCAGGGCGGCACGATCCTGCCGTGGTCGTCGCCGCAACTGTGGTTCACGCTCGGCATGGGCCTCGCAGCGATCTGGGGATTCATTCACGAAGAACGCAGCGCGGTCGAACCGATCATGCCGCTCGAACTGTTCAAACAGCGCACGTTTCTGATCAGCAGCCTCGTGAGCTTCATCATCGGCGTATCGCTATTCGGCTCCGTGACGTTCATTCCGCTCTATCTGCAGGTCGTGAAGGGCTCCACGCCGTCGCACGCCGGCATGCAGATGCTGCCGATGATGGGTGGCCTGTTCATCCTGTCGATGGTGACGGGCCGCGTGATCAGCAAGATCGGCAAGTACCGGCTGTTCCCGATCATGGGCACGTTCCTCGTCTCCGTGGCGATGCTGCTGCTCGCGCGCCTGCAGATCGATACGCCGATTCATGTGATGTATCTGTACATGGGTCTGCTCGGCTGCGGCCTCGGCATGGTGATGCAGGTGCTGGTCCTCGCGGTCCAGAACACCGTAGAGTTCAAGCATATGGGTGTGGCGACGTCGGGCGTCACGCTGTTTCGCTCGATCGGCGGCTCGATCGGCGTGGCCGGCTTCGGTGCGGTGTTCTCGAACGGCCTCGCCGGACGCCTCGAAAAGCTGATCCCGCCCGACACCGAACTTCCGCAGGCATTGGGTCCCGCAGCGATTCATCAGCTGCCCGAAGCATTGCGCAACGACTATCTGCATGCGTTCGCGGGTGCGTTGCACACCGTGTATCTGTCGGCCGCATGCGTCGTGGTGCTCGCCTTCGTGCTCGCATGGCTGCTGAAGGATCATCCGTTGCGCAAGCACTGAGCGTACTTCGACGCCTGATCGGGAAGCTGATGCAAACGCGTACCGGCAAGCGCCAGATAGCAGGTCGATCACGAGGCCGCACGCACGACGCGTCGGCCTCGTTGTTTTTTTGTCGCGCTCGCTTCATGCAGCGCGATGCTTCCGGTTACCTTCCATTTGTCGTGAAACAACAGACACATACACTCGTTTTCGAATGTATGGCCAGGGTTTCTTCATACCTCCCAATGAGCGGTAGCGCACACAATCCAGGGGCCAACCGCGTTGACGTCCCCCGTGAAACGCCACATATTGGAACCCGTGGAAACGCGGCCGCTGCCTACGTCTCCACGACTTCCGGCGCATGTGGATCGTGATTCCGCGGACAAGGCTCCTGCCTCAACACGATCCGAAGCATGCCTTTACGGCATCGTTTTCCAAAGGTGGGTCCACGGCATGTCCACCCAGACAGCAACCGGCCAAAGTTTCCCCACGCCCTGCAAACGCTGCGGTGGCGCACTGTACCGACAAGTCGACGCCTGCCCCTACTGTGGCGCTGCGCATCCGTTCGACCAGGACGATCCGCACATCCGCACCGGTATTCCAGGCAGCCGTGCGAGCGCCACGCACAAGCCCCTGCCCCGTTTCGACGACGAGCTCGGCACACGGGGCGAGCCCGCCATCGCCGCTGCCGCGATGGCGTCCGAACCCCTGTTGCAGACCGAGCCGGTCATGCACACGGCGCTCGTGTCGACCGACACCACTATCCCACCTTACGACGATCCGATGTATGCGCCGCCCAACACTGCGCAGACGATCTGGCGCGTGCTGTACGTGATCGGCGCGGTTGTCGCAATCGGCCTGGCGTATGTCGCTTATACGCTATTCAGCGACGGCGGCGAATCGGAAGACACAGGCGTGGAGCAGATTACGCCGGATGCCAGAACAACGACCGGCATGATCGCGCCGCTTGTGTCCGCCCCGGTGATTGCTCAAGCACAGACCATGCACGCGCCGGCCGCGGCCAAGCCTGCTCCACCGCCCGTGACCGCACTGGCGGCGAAGCCCGCGCCCGTCGCGCCCGCGGCTCCCGTCATTCCAGCGACACCAGCCGCGCCGCCTGCCGCGCCGCCGATGGCCGCGACGCCCATGCGGCCCGCGCCGCAATTCCACGACGCCGGACAAGCATTGCAGGTCGCGAGGACAGCGTTCCGCGCGAACGATCTGTCCGCCGCCCAAGCCGCTCTCGCCGCCGCGCAAACGTTACAACCCGGAAACAGCGACGCGCAGGGTCTGGCCGATCAGATGCGGCCGCTCGTCCAGCGTCGCGATACTGCGCTACAGGCCGCGCAGGCCTGCGTCGCGCAGCAGTCGTGGCCGTGCGCGCGTCAGCACGCGAACGAGGCGCTCGCGATCGACAGCGGCAACGACGCGGCGAAAGTGATCCTCGAGCGCGTCATTCGCGAGACCGGCTGGGCGCCGCTGAGTCCGCCGCATGCGGCGACGACGGACGCCGCGCCGGGCGCGCCGCTCGCGCAAGCGCAGGCACCGCTGCCCGTCGGCATGCAAGCACACGGCGAACTGGTCGTGACTGCAACGAACGTCGGCGTCGTGAGAACCGCGACGCCGCGGAGCAACTAGCGCTCACGCGCGACGCGACGGTCCGAACCGGGTCCCGAAGACGCAAACTGCTGCGCCGTCGCGCAAAAACATTGCTTCGCATACCAGATCAAATGGCCGCCGTCTGTGCCAATTCGCACATTATCGTGCGTCCTCTGAGCGGAAACAGACGGAGCGACCCTGGCAGTAGTTTGAACATGACAGGGCAACCGGATCACTGGTGCTTCCACGCGCCACGCGTGAAGCGGGATCAACCTGACCGATAGGTAGAAAGATCATGCTGAAGAGACTCCTCGCGGGCTGGCTGGGCCTGGTGGTACTGGTCGTATGTTCGCTGGCCGGCGCGGAACCGGCGCACTACAAGATCGTCACCGGGCCGGAGCGCGGCACATATATCCAGATCGGCAATGACCTGTCGAAATGGGTGGCCCAGCCGGTTGGCATCGACCTCGAAGTGGTGGCGTCGAAAGGCTCGGCCGAAAACGTGCAGCGCATGCGTTTCGAGCCCGGCGTGAAGCTCGCGCTCGTGCAGTCCGACGTGTACCAGGCGTTCATCGACATGGCCAACTCGGGCAACCCCGATGCGGGCACGACGATCCGGCCGCTGCGACTGATCATGCCGCTCTACGACGAGGAAATTAACGTCGTCGTACGGGCGGATTCGCCGCTGAAAACGCTCGCCGACATCAAGGACAAGACCATCAGCGTCGGCCTGCTAGGCAGCGGCACCGCGCAGTCGGCGACGACGCTCTACCGCCTGATGTTCGGCCAGCCGATTCCGGAGCAGAACGTCGTGCATCTGAGCAACGAGGACGCGCTCGCCGCGCTGATCGTGAAGAAGATCGACGTCGCGATCATCGTGGTCGGGCAGCCGGCAAAGCTGTTCAATGACATGAAACCCGACCTGCTGTCACAGTTGCGTCTGTTGCCCGTCGATCCCAACGCGCCGGAGACGAACCGCGCGAAGCAGACCTACTTTCCGACTACGATCCACCAAAGCAGCTACCCAGGCTGGTTGAAGGAAGACGTGCCGGGTCTGACCGTCAAAGCGTTTCTGGTCACCTACGATTACGGCTTGCGCGACACAGTCAGCAATCTGAATCATTTCGCCGACTCGTTGTGCGCGAACTTCGACAATCTGCAGGAGCATGGCCATCCGAAATGGAAACAGGTGAAGCTCGAATTGCCGACGCTCGTTCGTGGGTGGAAGTACTACGGTCCGGTCGAGAAGCATCTGCGCGCGTGTCTCGCGAACCGCAGCGCGGCGATGAGCGCGGCGGCCGCGCAACCCGCGCCGAAACCGCACACGCCTTGCTCGGAAGAAGAACGGATGCTTCTGCTGTGCAAATAACGCTGTAGCGGGGGACCGCGAACGCCTGCTTCGCCTGAGTTCGTCTCAGACCCGCTCGCGCCCCGCGCCGGCCGACTCCGTGCACGCTTCCATCGCCCGTTGCAATGCCTCGTACACCTTCGGGCGATTGCATTGCGACACGTTGAAACGCAGAAAGCCCGCCGCCGCTTGCGACGCGCTGAACACGTTGCCCGGCGCGAACACGACGCCCGCCGTCAGCGCATGACGGGCGATGTCGGCGGCATCGAGCACCCCGGGCAAGCGCGCCCACACGAACAGGCCCGCGCGCGGCCGTGTCCAGATATCGAGGCCCGCATAGCCGAGACGCCTGATGGTCTCTCCCATCGCATCGGCCAGCTTCGCGCGCATCGCCTCTAGATGACGCCGATAGGTACCGTCGACGAGCATCCGATGCACGACGCTCGCCGCGAGCTGACCATTGCCGAACGAAGTCGCGAGCTTCAGATCGATCAACGGCTCGACCCATTCGGCGCGTGCCGCAATATAGCCGCAGCGCACCGCCGCCGACAGCGTCTTCGAAAAGCTGCCGATCGACACGACGCGCGCGAGGCCGTCGAATGCGGCAAGGCGCGGCGCGGCTTCGTCTTCGAAGTCCGCGAAGATGTCGTCCTCGACGATCAGCAGATCGTGCTCGCCGGCGAGCTTCAGTAGCCGGTGCGCGACGGCCGGCGCGAGCGTCGCGCCGGTCGGATTGTGGATCGCCGAGTTCGTCACGTAGAGCCGCGGACGCTGCTCGACCAGAACGCGCTCGAAGGCCGCGAGATCCGGTCCCTGCGGCGTGTACGGCACGCTCGCGATCCGCACGCGATGCGCGCGCAACAACGCCTGAAAATTGAAATAGCAAGGATCGTCGATCAGCACCGTGTCGCCGGGTTCGAGCAGGAAGCGGCACACGAGATCGAGCGCATGGGTGCCGCCGTCGGTCAGCAGGATCTGCTCGGGCGGCGCATCGACCCCGTGCGCGGAAAGCCGCCACGCAAGCTGCTGACGCAGCGCGGGCAAGCCCGCCGGGCTCGCGTAGTCCGCGAGCAGCGATTGCGGATCACGGGCAACCGCACGCAGCGCGCGCCGCACGCCATCTTCCGGCAACCACGAAGCCGGCATCCAGCCGCAGCCGGGCTTCAGCGCTTTCGAGCCGGTCTCCAGCGACTGCCGCGTGAGCCACAGCGGATCGACCTCGCGATCGAGCCGCGGCCCGAGATCGGCGAGCGCGAGCGGCGGCGCATGGCCCGACACGAAGAAGCCCGAGCCGCGCCGCGCGATGATCACCCCTTCCGCAACGAGACGGTCGTAGCCTTCTACCACGGTCGACTTGGACACGCCGAGCGTGTCGGTCATCGCGCGGATCGACGGCACGCGGGCGCCCGGCATCAGCGAGCGGCTCGCGATACGCTCCCGCAGATTGTTCATCACGAGGCCGACACGCGTGCCCGGCGCCGTCTCGTTGTTCTCGCTTTCCGCCATCTGTACTGCTCCCATGTTAGGTACAGTTTGTACGAACTGTACTGATCTGTAGCTTAACGTTTACGGCCGCGGCGCGCATCATGAGACTCTTTCAGCGCAGGGATGTTTGCCATGGACAAAACCACCAACGGCTGGCTCAGCGGTTTCGCGGGCGTGCTGATTTTCAGCGGCTCGCTGCCGGCCACGCGGCTTGCCGTGCAGGGCCTCGATCCGGTGTTTCTGACCGTGGCGCGCGCGACGATCGCGGGCATCCTTGGTCTGCTGCTGTTGCTGGTGTTCCGCGAGACCCGCCCGGAGCGGCGCGATCTGCTGCCGCTCGTCGTGGTCGCGCTCGGCGTCGTCGTCGGCTTTCCTTTGCTGACCGCGCTCGCGCTGCGTCATGTGAGCGCCGCGCATGCGGTCGTATTCATCGGCCTGCTGCCGCTCGCCACCGCGATCTTCGGCGTGTTGCGCGGCGGCGAGCGGCCGCAGCCGGCGTTCTGGCTGTTCTCGGCGCTCGGCAGCGCGGCGGTGGCCGCGTTCGCGCTGCGTCACGGCATCGACGCCTCGCCGCTCGGCGACGCGCTGATGCTCGCGGCGATCGTCGTGTGCGGGCTGGGCTACGCGGAAGGCGCGCGGTTGTCGCGTCATCTCGGCGGCTGGCAGGTGATTTCGTGGGCGCTCGTGCTGTCGCTGCCGTTGATGCTGCCGCTCGCATGGTGGACGCGGCCCGTATCGTTCGACGGTGTCGGCGCCGCCGCGCTGTGGGGACTCGCGTACGTGTCGCTGTTCAGCATGCTGATCGGCTTCGTGTTCTGGTATCGCGGGCTCGCGCTCGGCGGCATCGCGGCGGTCGGCCAATTGCAGCTGCTGCAGCCGTTTTTCGGGCTGCTGCTCGCCGGCGTGCTGCTGCACGAGCAGGTACCGCCATCGATGATCATCGTCACCGTGATCGTGGTCGCCTGCGTGGCTGGCGCACGGCATTTTTCGCGCGCCGCGCCGGTGCGGCGGCCGGTCTGACGCGGCTCGACCGTCGCACGGCGAGCAGACTTTTTCAGGATCGAATTACGCGAGCCGTGGATCGATATGTCATCATTTCGCAGATTGGCACAACCAGCGCCCCGCGCCGCGACTGACGATGACGACCGCTTTTGCCCAAACCGTCGAAGCCCGTTTTGCCGAACTCACGCCGACGTCGAAACGCGTCGCCAGCTACATGCTCGCGAATCTCGACCGGCTCGGCCTCGAGACCGCCGATCAGATCGCGCAGCAAGCCGGCACCAGCGGTATTTCGGTCGGCCGCTTTCTGCGTAGCGTCGGCTATCGCAATCTCGACGATCTGAAACGCGAGCTGCGCGGCACGCAGCAGCGGCCCTGGCTGATCACGGACCGGCTCGACGCATTCCGCCGTGGCCCGAGCGACTGCGCGCAAACCGGTGAGCTTCATGAACCGAGCGTCGCTGACGGCTCCTCGCCGCGCGACGCCGCGCTCGCCCAATCGCTCGAACTCGAGATCGGCGCGATCCGGCACGTGTATGAACTCGCGCGCTCGCCGGCCTTCGCGCGCGTCGCCGAGCGCATTGCGAACGCCGATGCGGTCTACATCCTCGGCATCCAATCGACGCGCGGCATCAGCAACGCGTTCTACAGCTATCTCGAATACATCCGCCCGCGCGTGTTCTATTCGGACGGCATGTCGGGTTCCTACGTCGATTCGCTGAACTCGGAATTCAGCACGCCCTATCTGATCGTCACCGACACGCGCGCCTATTCGACGATCGCGCGACGCTATTGCCAGGCGGCCTCGCGCCGCGGCCTGCCGTTCGCGCTCGTCACCGATATCTACTGTCCGTGGGCGCGCGATTTCGACGGCGATCTGCTGCAGGTGACGACCGACGTCGGTCAGTTCTGGGATTCGCTCGCGCCGCTGACATGCCTGTTCAATCTGCTGATCTCGGCGGTCGTCGAACGGCGTGGACCGGCTATCGACGAACGCGTGGCGCGTAATCGCGAGCTGCAGAGCGAGTTCGATCAATTCGATCTTTGACCCGATTCAAATCCGCCCCAGCGACAGGCATAGTGAAGACTTCCGCCAAACTGCGCCCGCCACGACAGGACCCCGCATGAGTTCACCCCGCCCTCCGCTCGACGCCCCGCGGATCCGCGACGCCAGCGAAGCCGACCTCCCCGCGATCCGGGCGATCTACGCGCATCACGTGCTGACCGGTGTCGCGTCGTTCGAAGAAACCCCGCCGTCCGTCGACGATCTGCGCGCGCGGCTCGCAAGCGTGCGCAGCCACGGACTGCCATATATGGTCGCGGAGATCGACGGCGACGTGGCCGGCTATTGCTATGCGACGCCGTATCGCCCGCGCGCCGCCTATCGCAACACGATCGAAGACTCGATCTACGTCAACGACGCGTATCGCGGACGCGGCATCGGACGCGTGCTGCTGCAGGCGCTGATCGAACGTTGCGAGACCGGACCGTGGCGTCAGATGATCGCGGTGATCGCCGATGGCGGCAGCGGCGGCTCACTGTCGTTGCACGCGCAACTCGGCTTCGAGCTGACCGGCACGTTGAAGGCTGTCGGCTACAAGCACGGCCGCTGGCTCGACACGACGCTGATGCAACGCCCGCTCGGCCGCGGCGCATCGACTGGGCCCGACGACGACTCAAACGCAGCGGGCGACGCCGAACGCACAACCTAACGCGCGCGCGGCAAACGCGTGAACAAGGTCGGATAGTCGATCACGAGACCATCGCTATCCACGCGCAAATTGGCGGTGAATTCGCGAAAAATGCCTTCGTAGCGGTACTCGCCATTCAACTCGATGCACGTGTAGGCCTGCTCGGCGCGCGTGACCTGCAAGTCCGGCGTCGAGATATACGCGACTTCGATCGGCTGACGTTCGCCTTGCGCGAGTTGCAGCCGACGGATCGGCAGCGTATTGGTGTACGGCGTCGCCGCGATATCGATGTCGATACAGCCTTCGATCGCGCTGAGCGCGAGGCCGTGCCCGTCGTGCCAGTGGCCGTCGCCATCGCCATGCAGCTCCAGCTCGCCGCCGCCGACGATCTTCAGCCGCGCGTAGCGCGTGCGCCAGCGCGCGTCGCAGCGCACCGCGTAATGCAGCCCATACGCCTTGCCATAGCGCTGCCCGACCACGACGCTTTCAACGGCGAAGCCATCGTCGCGCGCATCGAATACCAGATGTTCGATGCCATCGCCCTCTTCCGAAGCCCATCGTAATTCACGCATCGGCGTCTCCTCGCGAAACGGCGCAGGGAAGCGCGCCGGGCTCTCATCGTAACGCGAAAGCCCGCGCGCGAGGCAATCCCAACCCAGATCTGGCACAGCTGGGGAGACCAGCGCCTGCGATGCATCAAAACGAAGCATTCGAAAAAAAAGCTGCGCACGTAATGTGCGCAGCTTTGCGAGACTGACGACGCGAAAAAAACGCGTCGATGTGGCGGCAAAACAACGTGCCGCCCACGTATTCAGTAACTGTTTAGAACTTGTGGATGATACCCACGCCAACTGCGGTCTGGCTGCGCGACGAGGACGGCGAACCGTTCTGGCCGTCACCGATGCTTGCCACTGCGTTGATGATGGACTTGCCGTTGCCCGACAGCGTCTGGCCGCTAGCGCGCTGATACGCTTCGAGTGCGTACAGACCGGTGCGCTTGGACAGCGAGTAGTACTGCGACAGGTTGAACTGGTTGTAGGTAGCCGTGCTCTGAATGCCGTTCGACGACGTTGCACGGGTGTAGCTATAGCCAGCGGCCACGTCCAGAACCGAGATCGGCTTCCAGTGCAGCACTGCGCCACCGGTATTCCAGATCTGCGTGTCGTGGAACAGCGAAGCCTCGCCCGCAGTGTATTTAACGTTCGAGTATGCGAACGAAACGTCCCACTGCGAGTTGAACGCGTAACCACCCGTCACCGCAATGCGCTGCTGCTTCGCTGCGGTCTGGAAGCCGTTGTTGATTGCCGAGACGGACGGCTGAGCGCCGTTGTTCGTCGCCGTGGAATTCCACGCGGGGGTGCCAACGGTTGCCGCGTTGTCGATGCGCTGGATACCTGCTGCGATACCGATCGGGCCGTTCAGGTACTGTGCCGCCACGCTCCAGGTTTGGCCGGCTGCGAAGCTGCCCGCATTGCCGCCCAGTGCGTACGAACCGCTAACCGTCAGACCGGCAAAGCTCGGCGACGTATAAACCAGTTGGTTGTTCACCCGGAACGTCGTATCCAGCGAGTCGATATCGCCCGGATGCGCACCGTATGCACCGGTCAGCCACGTGGTCGGGCTATACGGCGAGAGCAGCGTGTAGTACGAGGTGTACCCGCGGCCTGCCGTCACCGTACCGAACTGCGCGTTCGTCAGACCGACCCATGCCTGGCGGTTGAATGCCAGACCCGACACACTTTGCGCGCCAGTTGCGCTGTTAAAGCCTTCTTCCAACGTGAAAATCGTCTTAGTGCCGCCACCCAGATCTTCCGAGCCCTTCAAACCGAAACGGCTGCCTGCCCAGATGCCGTTGATCATCTTGACTTGCGAGTTGCCAGGGACGGTCTGCGGTTTCGCCGCCGTGGTCAGCGACGCCGAGCTGTTCTGCCAACCCAGGCCCGTATCGACGATACCGTAAAGCGTCACGCTGCTTTGCGCATGTGCGCCCAGGGCGACCAACCCCAAGGCCGAAGCTAAGAGAGTCTTTTTCATTTTTACTCCTCTGTTAAAAACTTTCTAATGCGGCCTATGCGAGCGCCGCTGAGTGCGGGAAATACGTTTTATTTGGATCAGAACACCGGATGGCCGTTGATGATGCTCGGCAACCAGGTCGAGAACCACGGGACATAGGTGACAATATTGATGGCCGAGAAGATAGCGAGGTAATACGGCCAAGCCACCTTAGTAGTTTCCCCTATCGACACATTGCCAATTGCGCAACCAATGAACTGCACCGAGCCAATCGGCGGATGCACGAGACCCAACGCGCAGTTCAGCAGAATCATGATGCCGAACTGAACCGGGCCCACCCCGTTGTGCATGGCCATCGGCAGGAACAGCGGGGTCGTGATCAGGATGTGCGCCGCCATGTCGACGAACGTACCGAGGAACACCTGAATCACGTTGATGTAAAACAACATCAGCCACGGCAGCGAGGTCGCGCCGTCGAGCATGCGTTCGATCGCCTCCGGGATCTCCAGATAGGCCATCTGGAAGCGCAGCATGTTCGACACACCGATCAGCAGCAGCACCACGCCGGTCGTTTTCGCGGCCTTGCCGAGCGCATGGCCGAGCTTCTTCATCGACAGCGAGCGATACACGACGATGGTCAATATCAGCGAATAACCCACGGCGATCGCGGCCGCCTCCGTCGCGGTGGCGATACCGCGCGCCACGCAGAACAGAATGATCGCGATGACCATCAGACCCGGCACCGCGCCGATGAACGTGCGCAGCACCGCCATCCAGCCCGGGAAACGCTGCAGTTCGGTCGAACCGTCGGGACGGCGCGGATAGCCGAACTTGACGGCCTGCCAGTAAGCGGCGATCAGCACGAGGCCCATCACCCACAGCACCGGCAACAGACCCGAGAACAGCAGATCGCCGATCGACACGCCGCTCATCTGCTTGCCGTTCAGCACGCCGCTCACGCCTTGCGCGGCGAACGCGTAGATGATCATGTTGGTCGACGTCGGCATCAGCGCGCCGGCGAGCGACGAGTGCGTGGTCACGTTGACCGCGTATGCGGCGCTATAACCTTCGCGCTTCATCAGCGGGATCACGACGCCGCCCATGGCCGACGTATCCGCGGTCGGCGAACCCGACACGCCGCCGAACAGCGTACAGGCGACCACGTTGGCCATGCCGAGGCCACCGCGGAAATGGCCGACCGAGGCCTGCGCGAAACGCAGGATGCGGTCAGCGATGCCGCCATGGAGCATCAGCTCGCCGGAGAAGATGAAGAACGGGACCGCGAGGAACGAGAAACCGTTCATGCCCGAGATCATCGACTGCATCGCGGTCGCGGTCGGCAAGCCTTCGAACAGGTACGTCAGAACGCAGGACAGGCCCAACGCGAATGAAACCGGAACCCCGAGGAAGAGGAAGATTAGAAAACTGGCGGCAAGAAGGGCAAGTTCCATGATGGTTCTACTTTTATTCCGTGGCGGAGAGTTCGAGCGCCGGCTCTTCCCGTTTCCCCGCGAAGAGCTCGAGCAGATGCTCGATCGAGAACAACGCGATGCACACACTCGCGAAGATCGGGATGCAGTAGCGCACGCCTTCCGGCACGCCGATGATCGGAATGCGGTCGCCCATCGTGGTTTCCGCCATCTCGAGGCAACCGACGAAGACCGCCACCGCGAAAGCGACCAGACACAGGTGCTGGATCCCTTTCGCGATCACCTGGCCTTTCTCGGGCAATTTCTTGACGAGCGAGTCGAGTCCGATGTGACCGCCCTCGCGAACCTTCAGCGCGGCGCCGAACATCGCGATCAGGATCACCAGCAGCAATGCGATGGGCTCAACGAAATCGGGCGCGTCGCTAAACACGTAGCGCATCACCACGCTATAAATCACGAGCAGGCAAAGTACGGCGAGGCTAAGCGACGCCACGACCAGCAGCACGCGAAAAAGAAAATCATTTGGGCGTTTCAGGAAACTCATGACCCTGTCCTTGCTTACGACCGACCTGTGCTTGAGATTCAGCCGTCCCGATGCGACGCGATCCGCACGCGCGCGCGAAATCGCGCGGCGGAAGGTCTCGCGAGTTTCCTCGCGGGACCATTCACGCCGCTGTTGCGACAAGCGTTGCTATTGCTGATTGCGTCCGGGACGCGTGACTTACTTGATTGCTTCGATCTCGTCGACGATCTGCTTCATCTGCGGGGTCTTTTCGTACTTCGCCCACACAGGCTGCATCACCTTCACGAAAGCCGCGCGGTCGATCTGCGAAGCCGCGATGACCGTTGCGCCACCCTTCGTGACGGCCTTCTGTGCGTCGGCTTCGCGCGCGGTCCACAGCTTCTGGTAGTACGGCACCGAGTCAGCCGCGGCCTTCTTGATGATCTGCTGCTCTTGCGGCGACAGCGTGTCCCACACCTTCTTCGAGAACACCAGCACTTCCGGCGTCATCGAATGCTGGGTCTCCGAGTAGACCTGAGCGACTTCGAAGTGCTTGGTTTCTTCGTACGACGGCAGGTTGTTTTCGGCGCCGTCGACGAGGCCGGTCTTCAGGCCCGTATAGACTTCCGAGAACGGCATCGGGGTCGGCGTGCCGCCCATTGCCTTGATTTCGTCGACCATCAGGTCGGACGGCTGCACGCGGACCTTCAGCCCCTTCATGTCAGCCGGCGATTTGATCGCCTTCTTCGCGTACATCGAGCGTGCGCCGCTCTCGTAGAACGTCAGTGCGATCATGCCCTTCGCGGTGAAGGCGTCGAGGATCTTCTGGCCTTCCGGACCGTACATGACCTTGCGGAAATGGTCGACGTCGCGGAACAGGAACGGCAGCGACGGGATCATCGATTCCGGCACGATTTCGTTGAACGCAGCACCGTTGGCACGGGCCATGTCGAGCGCGCCGATACGGACCTGGTCGATCGTGTCGTTTTCCGAACCGAGCGCGCTGTTGCCGAACACCTTCACGGAGTCCTTGCCGCCGGTCGCCTTGCTGATCTCCTCGCCCATGTACTTCACGGCCATGTTGGTCGGGAAGGTGTCGCCGTGCACATCGGCGACGCGGAACACGCGCGCTTCAGCCGACATCGTGCTGAACGTCAACGCCGCGGCCGCGACGATCATCGAAACATGGGAAGAGGCAAACTTCTTGTTCATCGTGACATTCCTTGAAAAATAGGCCATCCCAGCAACAGCGGATGTGACATGGTTTTGACGCGTCTCCGGCTTCACGCTCACTGCCTTCGCAGGTGCGGGCGTTGGCCGTACTGGCTGTGCGACTTCCCCGGCACAGTTGACCCAGCACTCCAGTCGACAACTCGACTACTTACTTCAATCACGCCGGCCGGCTTCGGACATGCATGCCGCATCGACCGCGGCGGCACGAATGCCTTGAAAACCCACCGAATTGCACTGTCACACCAACACAGAAAGCCTTTTGTTTGGGCTTATATGTTGTACGACAACATACGAAGTCTATAAAAGGGGTTTTATCTTGTACAGACGGTATTTACCCGCATCAAGAAAAGCGCCGGTATGGATGACCGGCGTGGCATGCCACAAGGTCCCGCGCCGTCCGGCATTGGATGGGGACGGAATCGGTACAGTCTGCGAAGCTGTGGTATTTTTGCTGAAAAAATACGTGGCGGCGTGGTCTTCACACAACACGTTGTACGACGAGTGACAAATAAAGGGCCACACGAATGGTCCTGAAAAATGAAAACGCCGGGAGAAAAATTTCATCCCGGCGCATGCTTCATGCAAGCAACGTTACAGTTGCCCTGCGAATTCGGGCTCAGGCAGCCCGCTCACGCCGGGCCGCAGCGCGAACACGTGGCCGTCGTGCTCGCTCGCGCCGTTGGCGGGACGAATCGAGGTGACGAACAGCGTATCGAGATCGCGGCCGCCGAACGCGCACATGGCAGGCTTGATGGCCTGCACCGGAACCTGCCGGTCAAGCTTGCCCTGCGGCGTAAAACGCAGCAGCAGACCGGCGTCGTTCGCGCAGATCCAGTAGCAGCCGTCGGCATCGACCGCCGCGCCGTCCGGACGGCCCGAATAGTGATGCAGGTCGGCGAACACGCGGCGGTTGCGCGGCTCACCGGTGTCGACGTCGTAGTCGAACGCCCAGATCAGCCGGCGCAGCGGATGCGAGTCGGACAGATACATCGTCGTGCCGTCCGGCGACCAGCCCAGGCCGTTCTGCGTGATCAGCGAATCGACGACCGGCGCTGACAGCACGCCCTTCTCGTCGTAGCGGTACAGCGCGCCGCCCGGGATCGCCGCGGCCATGTCCATCACCATCGTGCCGGCCCAGAAACGCCCTTGCCGGTCGCAGCGGCCGTCGTTGAAACGCATTCCGCCGTGCGGGAATTCAGGCGCCGCGAGCTTGCGCAGCGACACTGTCAGCGGCTCGCCGCTCGCCGCTTTCGACGCGTCCGCGAGCGAGACCGCGAACAACCCGGTTTCGCAGCCGGCGAGCACGGTGCCGGCGTGATCGAACGCGATGCAGGCAACCTGCTCCGGCAGCAGCCATTCGGTGCGCTTGCCTGTCTCGAGCGAACCGCGCACGATCTTTTTCGCCGGAATGTCGACCCAGTACAGCGCCTGCTCGGCCGCGCGCCAGACCGGGCTTTCACCAGTGGCCGCGGGCAACGGACCGGCCGCTTCGAAGCGCTCCACTTGCGGATTCGCGCTCATTGTTCAGGCTCCCGCTTCGGCTCCATCGGACCGGCTAGCACGAACGGGCCGCCCTGGTACAGCTGGGTCGGGTCGTCGAAGCGCGTGTCGGGGGCGCTCGGTGGGAACAGGTGTTCGAACTGCGCCGAGCTGTCTTGCGGACGGTAGCCGAGAAACGCGGCGTTCGTGTTGTCGACCCACGAGATGCGGTTGTTCGACACGCCGTAGACGATCGCGTGACCGACGCGGTTCGTGAACAGCGAGCAGCGCACGAGCTCGATGAAATCGCGGTAGCTCAGATACGTGACGAGCATGCGTGCGGTCTTCGGCTGCTCGAACGACGAGCCGATCCGCAAACACACGGTCTCGAGACCGAAGCGGTCGAAGTAGTAGCGCGACAGCGATTCGCCGAAACACTTCGTCACGCCGTACATGCCGTCCGGACGCAGCGGCACTTCGGTATCGAGAACCGACGTCACCGAATGGAAACCCACCGCGTGATTCGAGCTCGCGTAGATGATGCGCTTCACGCCATGCTTTTGCGCCGACGAGTACACGTTGTAGAGGCCGCGGATGTTCGCTTCGAGCAGGTCTTCGAACGGCGCTTCGACGGAGATGCCGCCGAGATGCACCACCGCGTCCACGCCTTCGAGCAGCGCGTGCACGGCTGCTTCATCGGCGAGATTGACGACGGCCGCTTCCTCGTGCGCGGCGACTTCGCCGAGCGCAGCGATATCGGACACGCGCACGATGTCGGCCCATTGCGCGAGCGCGGGACGGAGTTGCTTGCCGAGGTTGCCCGCGGCGCCGGTGAGCAGCAGACGGCGGAAGGGTTTCTTTGCCGCGGAGCGGTCAACGTTCAAATCGGTCATGTCTCTTTGCTGTTGTGATTGCGATCGGGTCTTCTGAACGGAACAGCGAACGCCGGCTGGACCAGCACTCGCCTGAGTATTGACGGGGCACGGTGCCTGCTCAGGTCACCGGCGCCGGGTTGAACAGCGTCAACGCATTGTGCAGTCCGAGCTTCTCCGCGCAGGTTTCCTTGCGGCCGCTCGCGACTTCGAGCATCAGGCGGAACAGTTCCCAGCCCACCTCCTCGATGCTGGACTGGCCGGTCGCGATCGTGCCGGCGTTGATGTCCATCAGATCGTGCCAGCGACGCGCGAGGTCCGAACGCGTCGCGACCTTGATGACCGGTACTTCGGCGAGGCTGTACGGCGTGCCGCGGCCGGTCGTGAACACGTGCAGCGTGATGCCCGAGGCGACCTGCAGCGTGCCGCAGATGAAGTCGCTGGCCGGCGTCGCCGCGTAGATCAGGCCCTTCTGATTGACCTTCTCACCCGGCGACAGCACGCCGGAGATCGCCGAGTTGCCCGACTTGATGATCGAGCCCATCGCCTTTTCGACGATGTTCGACAGGCCGCCCTTTTTGTTGCCGGGCGTCGTGTTCGCGCTGCGGTCCGCGCCGCCGCGCTTCAGGTAATCGTCGTACCACTGCATCTCGCGGATGATCGCCTGTGCGACGTCCGCATTGGCCGCGCGCGCGGTCAGCTGATCGACGCCGTCGCGCACTTCGGTGACTTCCGAGAACATCACGGTCGCGCCGGCGCGCACCAGCAGGTCCGTTGCGAATCCGACGGCCGGGTTCGCTGTCAGGCCCGAGAACGCGTCGCTACCGCCGCACTGCACGCCGATCACCAGATCCGACGCCGGACAGGTTTCGCGCCGGCGGTTGTTCAGGCGCTTCAGATGCCCTTCGGCCATCCTCATGATCGACGTGATCATCGACTGGAAGCCGACGTGCGATTCGTCCTGCAGCACCACGACGTCGCCGTTCTGGTCTAGCGCGACATCACCGATGTCCGCGACGTCGTCGACGACCGCCGCCGCCGCGATCGGAATCGTTCCCGGCGGCATCAGACGCTCGGGCTGCAGCTTCTCGCAGCCGAGGCTCACCATCATCACTTCGCCGCCGAAGTTCGGGTTCAGCGCGATGTTGCGCACGGTGCGGATCGGCACCATCGCGTCGGGCGCGTCGATCGCGACGCCGCAGCCGTAGGTGTGACCGAGGCTGACGACATCGTCGACATTCGGATATTTCGGCAGCAGCTCGGCCTTGATGCGCGTGACCGCGTGTTGCACGACGTCGGCGACGCACTGCACGGTGGTCGTGATCGCGAGGATGTTGCGCGTGCCCACCGAGCCGTCCGAGTTACGGTAGCCCTCGAACGTATAGCCTTCGAGCGGCGGCATGTCCGGCGCTTTGGTGGTGGCGATCGGCAGGTCTTCGAGTCCCGGCGGGCTCGGCATGCGGATCACGTGTTCGTTGATCCAGCTGCCCTTCGGCAGCGGCTTCAGCGCATAACCGATCACGACGTTATAGCGGATGACCTCGTCGCCCTCGGCGAGATCGGCCACCGCGACCTTGTGGCCCTGCGGCACACGCTCGCGCAGCCTGAGGCCATCGGCGAATACCGCGCCCTCGCCCAGACCGCCGTCGTTGACGACGATCGCGACATTGTCATTGGGATGAACGCGGATGTAGAGCGGAGTTTGTTCCATTGATCGATCCTTGAGGCGTGATAGACCTGCTTCGCCAGAAATCATACGTCATCCTACAACATGAAGTTTTGCCCGGATGTTCCGTATTTACCCTATAGGGTGAATTATGCCGCGAAAACCCCGTTGAGTTACCGGATTTGTTGTTGTACGATGACGTATAAGAAATCTGATTTCCAAAGATTTTCTACTAGTACGACGTCCGTTGTACTGGTTGGAACCAACAACAACCCAATCCGACGCCTGGATATTTTGATCATGACGACACCGCAGGAACTCAAGCAGATCGTTTCGGAAGGCCTCCTGTCCTTCCCCGTCACCGACTTCGACGCTAAAGGCGACTTCCGCGCCGACACCTACGCAGAGCGTCTCGAATGGCTCGCTCCGTACGGCGCATCGGCGCTGTTCGTCGCCGGCGGCACGGGCGAATTCTTCTCGCTGACGCAAGACGACTACACGCAAGTAGTCAAGACCGCGGTCGAGGTCTGCAAGGGCAAGGTACCGATCCTCGCCGGCGCCGGCGGTCCGACCCGCGTGGCGATCGCCTACGCGAAGGAAGCGCAGCGCCTCGGCGCGCACGGCATCCTGCTGATGCCGCACTACCTGACCGAAGCAAGCCAGGACGGTATCGCCGCGCACGCCGAAGAGGTCTGCAAGGCTGTTCCGGGCATGGGCGTGATCATCTACAACCGCGCCAACTCGAAGCTCAACGCCGACATGCTCGAGCGTCTGGCAGACCGTTGCCCGAACCTGATCGGCTTCAAGGACGGCGTGGGCGAGATCGAAAACATGGTGACGATCCGCCGCCGCCTCGGCGAGCGCTTCTCGTACCTCGGCGGCCTGCCGACCGCGGAAGTCTACGCTGCCGCCTACAAGGCGCTGGGCGTGCCGGTGTACTCGTCGGCGGTGTTCAACTTCATCCCGAAGACCGCGATGGACTTCTACCGCGCGATCGCCGCTGACGACCACGCGACCGTCGGCAAGCTGATCGACGAATTCTTCCTGCCGTACCTGAAGATCCGCAACCGCCGCGCCGGCTACGCGGTCAGCATCGTCAAGGCTGGCGCGAAGCTGGTCGGCCACGACGCAGGTCCGGTGCGCGCACCGCTGACCGATCTGACGCCGGAAGAAATGGAGCAGCTCGACGCGCTGATCAAGAAGCTCGGACCGCAGTAAGGCACCGGCGTCAGGGCTTCAAGCGAAGTAGCTCGCGAGCCTCATCGATGAGGGCCGCCTGGACGGCCGCGTGGCGAACGCCCGGCACAGCAACGTCGCCGGGCGTTCGTGTGTTTGCCCGACAGGCAAGGTGGTCTGCGGGCCACCCGGTGTGCAGACTACACCTCGCCCGACAATACAGGAGATGACCCATGGACTTGAGCCGCTCGGCCAGTTCCACCGACGCCGCTTCTAGCGCCGCGGCACGCACCAAGGTCCGCTACGGGATCCTGCTGCTGATCTTTGTGATCACCACCCTCAACTACGCCGACCGCGCGACGCTGTCCGTCACCGGTTCCGCAATGCGCACCGCGTTCAGCCTCGACGCGATCCGCATGGGCTATATCTTTTCCGCATTCAGCTGGGCTTACGTGCTGTCGCAACTGCCGGCCGGCTGGCTGCTCGACCGTTTCGGCGCGCGCCGCGTGTACGCGGCGAGCATCTTCTCGTGGTCGCTATTCACGCTGCTGCAGAGCTCGGTCGGCCTGCTCGGCAGCGCCGGTGCGGCGATTACCGGCCTGTTCGCGCTGCGCTTCGTGATGGGCGCGGCCGAGTCGCCGGCGTTCCCGGCGAACGCGAAGGTCGTCGCGAGCTGGTTCCCGACCAACGAGCGCGGCACCGCGTCGGCGATCTTCAACGCCGCGCAATACTTCGCCGCGGTCGTGTTCACGCCGCTGATGGCGTGGCTCACGCACGCGTTCGGGTGGGAAATGGTCTACGTCGTAATGGGCGTGGCCGGGCTGCTGCTCGCGCTGACGTGGCTGAAGGTCATGAAGAATCCCGCCGACCATCCGCGCGTGTCGCGCGCCGAGCTCGAGTACATCGAGCAAGGTGGCGGCCTCGTCAGCGGTGCGCGCAAGACGCGCCCGGACGATGTTTCGAAGTCCGGCGGCTGGACGCTCGTGCGTCAGTTGCTCGGCAACCGCATGCTGCTCGGCGTCTATCTCGCGCAGTACTGCATCAACGTGCTGACCTACTTCTTCCTGACATGGTTTCCGATCTACCTCGTGCAGGCGCGCGGCATGACGATCCTGCATGCGGGCCTCGTGGCCTCGCTGCCGGCGATCTGCGGCTTTCTCGGCGGGGTGCTCGGCGGCGTGCTGTCGGACGGAATGATCCGCCGCGGCTGCTCGCTGACCGTCGCGCGCAAGGTGCCGATCGTCGGCGGCATGCTGCTGTCGACCTGCATCATCGGCTGCAACTACGTGTCGACCGACTGGGTCGTCGTCGCGCTGATGTCGCTCGCGTTCTTCGGCAAGGGCATCGGCGCGCTCGGCTGGGCGGTCGTCGCCGATACCTCGCCGAAGGAAGCGCTCGGCTTGTCCGGCGCGATCTTCAACATGTTCGGCAACATCGCCGGCATCGTGACGCCGATCGTGATCGGTTATCTCGTCGCCCGCACGGGCTCGTTCAATGGCGCGCTGGTGTTCGTCGGCGCGAACGCGCTGCTGACCGTGATCAGCTATCTGGTGATCGTCAAGGATATCCGGCGGGTCGAGTTGCGCCCGGCGTGAGCCCGTTATAGGCTTGGTTATCGTCGCGGTTATCGTACTTCCGCCGACCGGCCCGGCGCCTCGCGCGATTTATCCGCGCCGAGGCGCCAAACTTCGGGCCTGCGCCGATATACGTGACATTTGGGCCGGAAACGATTCGGCCTTATATAATCAGTCGTCAGACGACGATATAATAAAAATGCACGATTCCCAGCGATCTTTCAAACAAGGAGCGTTTTCGATGGCTACACCACTAGCATCCGCGGCACCGCCACGACGCGCTCGCAATCTTGCCGAGTTCGTCGTCAACTACGTCACCGAGCAGATCACGGCCAACTTGCTGAAGCCGGGCGACAAACTCCCCACCGAATCGCAGCTGATGAGCACACTCAGCGTGAGCCGCACGGTGATTCGCGAGGCGATCTCGCGCTTGCAGGCAGGCAAGGTCATCGAGACGCGGCACGGTATCGGCAGCTTCGTGCTCGAGCCGCAACGCGAAAAGCTCGGCATCGACATGGTGCCCGCCACCACGCTGCGCGACGTGCTGTGCATTCTGGAGCTGCGCATCAGCCTCGAAACCGAATGCGCCGGTCTCGCCGCGCAACGCGCGAAACCGGACGACCTCGCGCGCATGCGCACCGCGCTCGACGCGATCGAGGCCACGCGCCACAACGGGCTCGACAGCGTGCAGGCCGACCTGCAGTTCCACATCTCGGTCGCACGCGCAACCGGCAACCGCTATTTCGTCGACATCCTGTCGCAAATGGGCAGCGCGCTGATTCCGCGCAACCGGCTCGACTCGGCCGGCATCGCGCGCGCCGATCCTGATGCGTATCTGTCGCTCGTGAACCTCGAGCATGAAAGCATCCTCGATGCGATCAGCCGGCACGACGCCGAAGGCGCACGCGCGGCGATGCGCATGCATCTGTCGAATAGCCGCGAGCGGCTGCGTCGCGCGAATGAAGTGAGCGAAGCGAACAGCTGATTCTCACGAAGCTCGCGGGCGAAAAAAATGGCCGGGAATCTCCCGGCCGTTTTTTTATCTTGCGATTGCGTCCGCCCTTCCCTTCGATGCGCGCCCGGCCAGCCGGCCCGGGCACGCATCCGTTCAGGACGGCGTCACGCGATTAACCGCGCGTGAGTTCGCCATCGCGACGACGCCACAGTTCCAGCGGATTGCCGTCGGCCAGCGTTTCCGGCAACAACTCGGCCGGGAAGTCCTGGTAGCAGACCGGGCGCAGGAAGCGGTCGATCGACGTGGTGCCGACCGAGGTCGCCCGGCTATCCGACGTTGCCGGGAACGGGCCGCCGTGGACCATCGCGTGGCACACTTCGACGCCGGTCGGGAAGCCGTTGACCAGAATCCGGCCGGCCTTGCGCTCGAGAATCGGCACCAGCTTCTTCGCAGCCGCCACGTCGGCGCTGTCCATCTGCAGCGTCGCGGTCAGTTGGCCCGCGAAGTGTTCGGCGACCTTCAGCATTTCCTGCTCGTCCTTGCAGCGGATGATCGTCGACACCGGGCCGAACACTTCGTCTTCGAGCGCCGGGTTCGCGAGGAACGTCTGCGCGTCGGTCACGAACAGCGCCGCGCAAGCCTGGGTCGGGCCGGTTGCGGCGACGCCGCGTGCCACGACTTCGACGCCCTTCGTTGCGGCCAGCTTGCCTTCGCCGTCCTCATACGCGGCGTGAATGCCCGAGGTCAGCATGGTCTGCGCCGGCTTCGCCGCGAGCGCTTCCGATGCCGTCGCGACGAAGCCCTTCAGCGCGTCGCTGTCGATCGCGATGGCGAGGCCCGGGTTGGTGCAGAACTGGCCCGCGCCGAGCACGAGCGAGTCGACGAAACCGCGCGCGATGCTGTCGCCGCGTGCCGCAAGAGCGTTGGGCAGCAGGAACAGCGGGTTGATGCTGCTCATTTCAGCGTACACCGGGATCGGCTCCGGACGCGCCGCCGCGACGCGCATCAGCGAAGTGCCGCCCGCGCGCGAACCGGTGAAGCCGACCGCCTTGATGGCCGGGTGCGCAACCAGTGCCTCGCCGACCGAGTTACCCGCGCCGACGATCATCGAGAACACGCCTTCGGGCAGATCCATTTCCTGCGCGACGCGCTGGATCACGCGACCGACCAGCTCCGACGTGCCGAGGTGAGCGCGATGCGCCTTCACGACGACCGGGCAGCCAGCAGCCAGCGCCGCGGCGGTGTCGCCACCCGCTACCGAGAACGCGAGCGGGAAGTTGCTCGCGCCGAACACCGCGACTGGACCGAGCGCGATCTTCTGCATGCGCAGATCCGAGCGCGGCAGCGGCTTGCGCTCCGGCAGCGGCGAATCGAGCGTAGCGTTGAGCCACTGGCCCGCGCGCACCGTCTGGGCGAACAGCTTCAACTGGCCGGTGGTGCGGCCGCGCTCGCCTTCCAGACGCGCCTTCGGCAGTCCCGATTCAGCCTGCGCGCGCTCGATCAGCTCGTCGCCGAGCGCGGTGATGCCGTCAGCGATACGGTCCAGGAACTCGGCGCGCACTGCGAGCGGCAGTTGACGGTAGGCGTCGAACGCCTGTTGCGCGAGCGCGCAGGCCTGCTCGACGTTCTCGACGGTGCCGCTGCCGAACACCGGCTCGGCAATCTCGGAACCCGTGGCAGGATTGAACGCGCGCAGCGGTTTTTCTTCGCCGCGCACGGCTTTGCGACCGATCAGCATTTCGCCGGTAATAGGCATTTTTGACTTTCCTTTAATGAAGGCTAAAGATATAGGTCATCCTACAACATCGCGGGGGCCCTATGCAACCCGAAACACTTGTCTGACAGGGGCATACGGGTATACTCGCCCATTACAATCGGGTCGTGCGGTGCTAATCTGCAGCCAGTCATACGACGACTTATAACTCGCATTTCGCGGTTTAGCATTGTCGCAGCTTTTCCCGATCCATCGCAGTTCGAGGAGACACCGCATGCCCGCCGTCACGCCTTACGAATCCTTGCCCAACCGCTTCCGGCGCGCGGTGCGCGAGGGAAAAACCCAGATCGGCTGCTGGGCGTCGCTCGCCAGCCCGATCGCCACTGAACTGCTGGGCACGGTCGGCTTCGACTGGATGCTGCTGGACGCCGAACACGCGCCCAACGACGTGCTCACGCTGATCCCGCAGTTGATGGCGCTCAAGGACAGCGGCAGCGCACCGGTCGTCCGACCACCGGCCAACGACAGCGTCGTGATCAAACGTTTTCTCGACAGCGGCTTCTCGAACTTCCTCGTGCCCTTCGTCGACAGCGCCGACGACGCCGCCCGCGCGATCGCGTCGACACGCTATCCGCCGCAGGGCATTCGCGGCGTGTCGGTCGGCCATCGCGGCAATCGCTATGGCACCGTGTCCGACTACTTCGCGATCGCCAACGACAACGTCTGCGTGATTCCGCAGATCGAAAGCCGCAAGGCGGTCGAGAATATCGACAGCATCCTCGCGGTGGACGGCATCGACGCGGTCTTCATCGGTCCGTCCGACCTCGCGGCGTCGTATGGCCACCTCGGCAATGCGAGCCATCCGGACGTGCAGCAGGCGATCGCGCATGTGTTCGCGCGCGCGCAGGCGGCCGGCAAGTCGAGCGGCATTCTCGCGCCGCTGCAGGCCGACGCGGAACGATATCTGTCGATGGGCGCGCGCGTCGTCGCGGTCTGCGCGGATCTCGGGCTGCTCAAGGGCGCCGCGCAGGCGGCACAGAAACACTTCATGCAGAAACCGGCGGGCGAGGCTTGAACGCGGCCGCCACGACATCTTCGGAGCATTCCATGCAAAAAGCAGGCTTTATCGGACTCGGCATCATGGGCAAGCCCATGGCCGCCAACCTTCTGAAAAACGGCGTGTCGCTCGCCGCCTTTACGCGTAGCGGCGTGCCCGCCGAGCTCACGCAGGCCGGCGCCCTCGCATGCGACAACCCCGCCGCGGTCGCCGCCAACGCGGACGTGATCTTCATCATGGTGCCTGACACGCCGGACGTCGAACGCGTGCTGTTCGGCGAGAACGGCCTCGCGAGCGCGCTGCGCGCCGGCCAGACCGTCGTCGACATGAGCTCGATCTCGCCGATGGCGACCCGCGATTTCGCGGCGCGCGTGCGCGAATCCGGTGCCGATTATCTCGACGCGCCGGTGTCCGGTGGCGAAGTCGGCGCGAAGGCCGGCTCGCTGACCATCATGGTCGGGGGCGAACAGGCCACGTTCGACAGCGTGAAGCCCCTGTTCGACATGATGGGCAAGAACGTCACGCTGATCGGCGCGGTCGGCGCGGGCCAGGTGTGCAAGGTCGCCAACCAGGTGATCGTCGCGGCGACCATCGAGGCGGTCGGCGAAGCGCTGCTGCTCGCGTCGAAGGCGGGTGTCGATGCGGCGCGCGTGCGTGAGGCGCTGATGGGCGGCTTCGCATCGTCGCGCATTCTCGAAGTGCACGGCGAGCGCATGACCAGGCGCACGTTCGATCCGGGCTTCCGCATCGAACTGCACCAGAAGGACCTGAACCTCGCGCTGTCGACCGCGCAGGCGCTCGGCGTGTCGCTGCCGAACACCGCCACCTGCCAGGCGTTGTTCAACGCGTGCGTCGCGCACGGCGGCAAGGCGTGGGACCACTCGGCGATGGTGCGCGCGCTCGAAGTGCTCGCGAATCACGAGATCGGTCAGAAGAGCGCATAAGCGCGCTGTTGCGCGGCGCCACTTCACAGTTGCGATCGGGTTTTCCGTCTGTCCGCATGTGACCGATGGCCGGCTCGATCGCAATTCGTCGTCTGATCGGGAGCGATGCTCTTCTCGCGGTCGACCATTACGGCTTCCGCCGCGGCATCGCTCTGAATTGCCGCCTGATCCAGCGCTTCTAACCAGCGTATGACCATCAACGCGTGAGCATAGCTCGCGACCTTTCGTCTCCTCATTAACGGCCGATGCTTTCGCAATTTTATTGCGAGCTACGCGCCCCTCTTGCGGCTGTCAAAGCGTACGGCGTGGGTAGTGGCCGGGCTGCCATGGCATTCGCCCCATGCCCTTGCGCCATCCAATCCAACTAACGTCCGATCGAGCGAACCATCGGGACGCACGGGCTGGCACAAGAATCATCCTTCGCCCATTCCCTCGCTCTGCACCCGGCTGTTAGCTTGATAGCCCCAACAACGACAGAGGAGTCCGGAGTGTCATATAACCAGGATTCGGATGGCGTGCGCGTCGTACTCAGTGCGCCACAACTGGCGGCGGTGCTAACGCGCCAATCGATCAGCCAGAGCGAAATGCTTTCCAACCGGCTATGGGGCGGATTGCAACTTGTCGGCGGTCTGCTGGAAATGGTCGGGGCCGGCGCGCTGTGTGTGATGCCGGAGCCGACCATGGCAAGCAAGGCCGGATGCGTTGTGTTCGGCGTACACGGCTCGGACACAGCGGCCGCTGGCTTGCGTCAGATCTGGACGGCGCGAGATACGGCGACGCTGACCCAGCAGGGCACGACGAAACTTGCCGAGGCGATGAAGGCCAGTCCCGATATGGCGAACAATATCGGTCTGTGGCTCGATATGGTCGTGCCGTTTGGCTTCGCTAGTTCGGTCAAGGCTATACGGACTTCGCGGATCGTGATGGGCCGGATCAGACTGATGGAGCACGAAGCAAAGGACGGTAGCCGGATCGGCGGGCATACAATCGAAAAGCATGTCGGGCGGACTGAGGCGCAATTGCGCGAGCGGCTGCGCCTGGAACCAAAAAGAGAAGTAGTATCGTCGTTTCGGGATTTACCGACGGCGGAATGGGCGATCTCCAATGCCATGGAATCCAACACACTGAAAATCAGGAATTGGGCTCAATCAAATCCGAGACATGTTTTAACTCTATTCCATAACGTTGGAAAAACTGTAGGTTATGGAATTATCCGAGAAACCGGGCAAGTAAAGGGTATGAGTACGGTTCAGGTTGTCTTGAAATATGAGAAATACAATGGAATGCCATATTACATTTTGACGTCTTATCTACTGAAATGATGAACGAAGAATCATATCCCCAGTTCTATGTCCTGTTCGGGGGATATCTCAACCAAGATAGCGATCTCTGGGGTGACACTCTGGAGCAGGTTGTATCATGCTTCAAGGGAGACAGTTCTACAGAAGAAATTGCAGAGACGCTACGCGAAATAGATAAATATAAAAAAGAAGCAGGCGAAAATCTTGACCAAAAGTTTTACGAAGATTATGGATTTAATTTCCATCCGAAATTGTGGGGATACACTACCGCATCCTTCTTTGACGAATTAAAACGTCTGCTGGGCGACTAATCTGCTTGCCGGCTGCAACGCTCACGGCGCAACAGCGCCATCCTGCAAACGGCCGCAAAACCGACAAAAAAACGGCGCCCACTCATGGGCGCCGCTTCTTTCACAACATCGGCCCACTAAAGCCGACCGCACTTCGCCTTACTTCGCCGTCGCCGCACCGGCCGACGCCCACTTCGGCTCCGGCATCTTTTCCGAACTCCTGGCCATCAGGCAGACCACGACCGCGGCGATCAGATCGAACACCGCCAGCACGACGAACAGCGGGCTATAGCCGATCTGCGTGACGAGCACACCGAACAGCGCGGTGAACGCCGCGGCGCCCAGATATCCAGCCATGCCGCCCATGCCCGTCGCGGTCGCGACCTCGTGCTTGCCGAACATGTCCGAGGTGATCGCGTACAGTGCACCCGACAACGTCTGGTGCGCGAAGCCGCCGACGCACAGCAGCGCCACCGCCATGTACGGGCTCTCGACGAGACCGACGCACGCCGGCCCGACCATGAACAGCGCACCGACCACGAACACCATCTTGCGCGACGTGAACAGCGACACCTTCGCGTACTTGTGGAACAGCGGGCTCAGATAACCGCCGAGCACGCAGCCGATGTCGGCGGCGAGGAACGGCATCCACGCGAACATCGCGACTTCCTTCAGGTTCATGTGACGCTCGGTCATCATGTACAACGGAATCCACGCGTTGAACGTTTGCCAGGCCGGCTCGGACAGAATTCGCGGAATACCGATCGCCCAGAAATCGCGGCTCGCCAGCATCGCGCGCCAGTTGCGCTTCGGCGTGTTGATGTCATCGTGATGCTTCGCTTCCTGGCCGCTCAGAATGTAGTCGCGCTCCGCGTTGCCCAGCAGCTTCTGGTTGCGCGGATGCTTGTAGATGATCATCCACAGCACGCTCCATACGATACCCGCCGCGCCGACGATCACGAACGCGAGTTGCCAGCGGCCGTGAAACAGTGCCCACACGACAAGCGGCGGCGCAAGCAGCGCGCCAATCGACGAGCCAATGTTGAACCAGCCGATCGCAACCGAACGCTCTTTCGCCGGGAACCACTCGCTGGTCGCCTTCACGCCAGCCGGAATCCCGGCCGATTCGGCGAGACCCAGGATACCGCGGAACACGGCGAGGCTGCGCCAGCCCGTCGCCCATGCAGCCGCCGCGCAAGCCACCGACCACGCCAGCGCGAACACCGCGAAGCCGATCTTGGTGCCGATCGTGTCGAGCACGAAACCGGCGACCGGCTGCATGAACGCATAGCAGAGCTGCCACGCCACGACCACGTGCGAATACTGCTCGGTCGTGATGTTCAGCTCCTTCATCATCGTCGGAGCCGCAACCGACAACGTGTTACGCGCCAGGTAATTGATGATCAGGCCGGCCGCGACCAGCGCGACCATCCACCAGCGAATACCCTTGATCTTCATTGCTGCCACTCCTCGTGATGCAATGCCCGTCAAACCGAACGGGACTTAAGCCTTGCGCGAATAGTCGATGCCGACGAAGCTACCGCCCTGGTAGCGCTGGCACAGCTCATCGAGCGGATTCGGGCGCGACAGGATGTCTTGCGCGTAGTCCTCGGCGTTCTGCTTCGGCTCGTAGCCAAGGCGCGCGGCGCCGCTGTTGTCCCACCAGCTGCGCGTATTGGCCGACACGCCCCAGATGGTCAGGAAGCCGACGTCTTCCGCTTCGATGCAGCGCTCGAGGAAATGCATCAGATCCTTGTGGCCGAACCAGGTGCTCAGATGGCGCTGCTCGGTCGGACGCTCGAGGCAGCTGCCGATCCGCACGCACACGCTTTCGATGCCGTGCTTGTCCCAGTACATGCGCGCGAGCGCTTCGCCCCACACCTTCGACAGGCCGTAGAAGCCGTCCGGGCGCAGTTCGCAGTCGAGGCTCAGATGCTCGGTGACCGGGTACATGCCGATCGCGTGGTTCGAGCTCGCGAACACGATGCGCTTCACGCCGTTGCGGCGCGCGCCTTCGTAGACTTCGACGAGGCCGCGCAGGTTGTTCTCGATGATCTCGGGCAGCGGACGCTCGACGCTCGTGCCGGCGAAATGGATCAGCACGTCCACGCCGTTCAGCAGACGGTCGACCACCGCCGGATCGCGCAGGTCGCCGTTCATCACGTCTTCGCCGTCGACGAGCGGCGTCAGTACTTTGGAGCCCGCGGCCGAGCGCAACGGCACGCCACGCGCGACGAATTCAGCACGTACCACGGAGCCGAGCTGGCCGCCGGCGCCACTCAGGGCAATCTTCTTCATAGGGGTTCCTTTTACTGCGCCGCGCGCGAGGTCTTCAGAGAACAGACAGAGGATCTGAGCGGCCGGCGAATCGCGCTGCGCGCGTCGCATAACACACTCAAGTTGTACGATAACGTACTATCGACGATCGACAAGCGGATTTCAACTCCGCATTTACCCTTAAATTACTGCGCGGCGGTTTCGTACCTCGTTAAAAAACAAAGGCATAGGAACGTCGCGTTCGTGCGACATCGTATAACTAGAAGTGGATTTTTGTTCCAGGAGTGGATTTACCCGACGCCAGCGGGCGCGTGGCGTCCGACGCGAGCGGCGTCCGTATGCCGCCCGCGCCCTCAACAGATCACATCGTTACGTTCGCTCAGGCGCCGATGAATTCGAGCAGATCGGCATTGACCTTGTCGGCCTCCACCGTGCACATGCCGTGCTGGCCGCCCGGATAAACCTTCAGCGTTGCGTTCTTGACGATCTCCGCGGTGCGTCGGCCGGCTGCGTCGATCGGCACGATCTGGTCGTCGTCGCCGTGCAGCACCAGGGTCGGCACGTCGATCTTCTTCAGATCTTCGGTGTAGTCGACTTCGGAGAACTGCTCGATGCAGTCATAGAGCCCCTTGATCGAACCGGCCATGCCCTGGCGCCAGAATGAATCGATCACGCCCTGCGACACCTTCGCGCCCTCCCGGTTGTAGCCGTAGAACGGCACGGCCAGATCCTTGAAGAACTGCGAGCGATCGTCCGCGACGCCCTTGCGGATGCCGTCGAACACGTCGATCGGCAGGCCGAGCGGATTATCGGCGGTCTTCAGCATCAGCGGCGGCACCGCGCCGATCAGCACAGCCTTCGCGACGCGCCCCGTGCCATGCCGGCCGATGTAATGCGCAACTTCGCCACCGCCTGTCGAATGGCCGACCAGCGTCGCGTCCTGCAGATCGAGATGTTCGATCAGCGCGGCGAGATCGTCGGCGTAGGTGTCCATCTCGTTGCCGTCCCACGGCTGCTCCGAGCGGCCGTGACCGCGCCGGTCGTGCGCGATCACGCGAAAGCCCTTGCTGCCGAGAAACAGCATCTGCGCATCCCACGCATCGGCGGTCAGCGGCCAGCCGTGCGAAAACACGACCGGGCGGCCATGGCCCCAGTCCTTGTAGAAAATCGAGGTACCGTCTTTCGTTCTGATCGTGCTCATCTGCTGACTCCTTGTCGATGAAGTCTGCCGTCGCCGGCAGGTGGATGAAGCGGACGCTGCTCACGAAGTATGCGCGCGACGCATGACAGAACGCCGTGCGAATGCGGCAATGAGTCATGACCTATTGAGAAATTCCGCCGCGAAATAACATCAACACCAAACGAATGGCGAACGGATAATGCGCAACGAATACTGAAGAGAAAAAGCTGAAACGGCCACGCGGCAGCGTGCATCGTAGAAGTAAAAAAATCGCCTGACCAGCACGCCCACCGACGAAGTCGGTTTGGATGGATCGATTGTCGGCTGGCGACAGACACCGCCCGCGACCTTGCCGCGCGAGGCTGCGCGGAACGCATTGCTGCAGCGCGGTCGATTGACGCAGCTCACGCGACGAGGCACACACGGCCACGTATCAGCCGCCAAAAGAAACTTGATATTCAACAACGGCTTGCCTCATCGATAAGCGTATTTCGCATAAAACAAGGCGGTTTTTTGACGCACGTCGCATCGCAGCACTTTTTGTTTCGATCCCCTACTCTTGCGCCATCTGCCCAGCGCAGTGCGCACCGACATCGGTCGACGCGCGTAAGTCCGCTCACGCGGCCATCACGCACAACAGGATCATGAACTCCGCACTATCGGCATTCGATCTCGCGCGCATTCAATTCGCGTTCACCGTTTCTTTTCACATCGTTTTCCCCGCGCTCAGCATCGGTCTCGCCAGTTTCATCGCCGTTCTCGAATGGCGTTGGCTGAAAACCGGCAAGGCCTACTACAAAGATCTTTGTCTGTTCTGGTCGAAGATCTTCGCGGTGGCCTTCGGCATGGGCGTCGTCTCCGGCGTCGTGATGAGCTATCAGTTCGGCACCAACTGGTCGGGCTTCTCGAGTTTCGCCGGGCCGATCACCGGTCCGCTGCTGATGTACGAGGTAATGACCGCATTCTTTCTCGAAGCGGGCTTCCTCGGCATCATGCTGTTCGGCTGGCAGCGCGTGAGTCCGCGGGCGCACTTCGGCGCAACGCTGATGGTCGCGATCGGCACGCTGATCTCGACCTTCTGGATTCTCGCGTCCAATAGCTGGATGCAGACCCCGCAGGGCTTCGAGGTCGTCGACGGTCATGTCGTGCCGCTCGACTGGTTCAAGATCATCTTCAATCCGTCGTTCCCCTACCGGCTCGCGCATATGGCGCTCGCGGCGTTCATCGTCGCGGGGCTGGTGGTCGCGGCGGTCGGCGCGTGGCATCTGCTGCGCGGCCGGCGCGATCCCGCCGTCAAGAAGATGTTCTCGATGGCGCTGTGGCTGCTGTTGATCCTCACGCCGATCCAGGCATTCGTCGGCGATCAGCACGGCCTCAATACGCGCAAGTATCAGCCGGCGAAGATCGCGGCGATCGAAGGCTTGTGGGATACCGAAAAAGGCGGCACCGCGCTGAACCTGTTCGGCATCCCCGACATGAAGGCGGAGACCACGCGCTACGCGGTGTCGGTGCCGCACCTCGGCAGCCTGATCCTCACGCATAGCTGGGACGGCGAAATCCGCGGCCTGAAGGAATTTCCGCCTCAGGACCGGCCGGATTCGACCGTCGTGTTCTGGAGCTTCCGCATCATGGCCGGCCTCGGCGTGCTGATGATCGCGATGTCGATCGCGGCCTGGGTGCTGCGCCGGCGCGGGCGCCTGTTCGAAGCGAAGTGGTTCCAGCGGCTGTGCGTCGCGATGGGGCCGAGCGGCTTCATCACGCTGCTGGCCGGCTGGGTCACGACCGAAGCGGGCCGCCAGCCGTGGGTCGTGTACGGCGTGATGCGCACGTCGCAGGCGGTGTCGCCGCTGACCACGCAGCAGGTCGGTCTGTCGCTGATGACGTTCGTGGCCGTCTACTTCCTCGTGTTCGGCACCGGTATCTACTACATGCTGAAGCTGATGCGCTCCGGTCCCGCGCTGCCTGGCGGCAAGTCGCACGACGTGCCCCACGGCCTGCCGCAGCCGACGCCCGCGCAGACCGCGCGCCGCCCGCTGTCCGCCGCCGATCAGATGATCGACGCCGTCTAACCTACGCTTCGAGAGAAAGAAAAAATGGACGTAACCGTCGTATGGGCCGCGATCATCGCGCTGGGCCTTTTCATGTACGTCGTGCTGGACGGCTTCGACCTCGGCATCGGCATCGTCTTTCCGTTCTTCCCCGACGAAAAGGAACGCGACCTGATGATGAACACGGTCGCGCCAGTGTGGGACGGCAACGAAACCTGGCTCGTGCTCGGCGGCGCCGCGCTGTTCGCGGTGTTTCCGGTCGTCTACTCGACCGTGCTGTCGGCGCTCTATCTGCCGCTCGTGTTCATGCTCGTGTGCCTGATCTTTCGCGGCGTGTCGTTCGAGATCCGCGCGAAGTCGCGGCGCACGAAGCATCTGTGGGACCTCGCATTCATCGGCGGCTCGGCCGGCGCGGCGTTCTTCCAGGGCATCGTGCTCGGCGCGTTCCTGCAAGGCATTCCGGTCGCCGATGGCGCCTACGCCGGCAACGCGTTCGACTGGCTTACGCCGTTCAGCCTGCTGACGGGCCTCGGACTCGTCGCGACCTACGCGCTGCTCGGCTGCTGCTGGCTCATCGCGAAGACCGAGGGCGATCTGCAGCGACGGCTGCATCGCGTGGTCTGGCCGCTGACGCTGGTGCTGCTCGGCTTCATCGCGCTCGTGAGCCTGTGGACACCGCTGATGGATGCGGGCATCGCGCAACGCTGGTTCCATGACGGGATCTTCTACCGTCTGCTACCGGTGCCGTTCCTCGTCGCGATCTGCGCGTTCTTCATGCATCGCGCGGTGCGCGCGCGCCATCACAACACGCCGTTCGCGCTCGCGTTGGCGCTCGTGCTGCTCGGCTATCTCGGGCTGCTCGTGAGTCTGTGGCCGTATGCGATTCCGTCGAGCATCACGCTATGGGAAGCCGCCGCGCCACGCTCGAGCCAGACGTTCACGCTGGCCGGCGCGGCGGTGATCCTGCCGATCATCGTCGCCTATACGACGATGGGTTACTGGGTCTTTCGAGGCAAGGTGCGTCATGGCGACCAACATCACTATCACTGAAACGCGGGGTGCCAGTGCGTCGGCTCCCACCGCCACTGCCGCAACGCCCAGCCGCAAACTGCCGGGCTGGCTCTGGTTCATCGCGCTATGGTGTTTCGGCGTGACCGCGGCGATGTCGCTCGGCTTCGCCTTCAAGCTTCTGATGAATGCGACGCTGTTCGCGGTCAGATAGCGGCGCGCGAACCCGTGTCGATCCGGCGGGCATAACCTTCCGGATCGTGGCGCGTCAGCGCTTCAAAAACGGGGCGCGCGGCTCGTCTACGTAGCAAGCCGGAACCTATGCGCGGGAGACCTGCCTTAACATCACGAAGCGCATCGAACGATGCCGGCAGCCGGCCACGCGCGTCGCAGCGCAACTGCGCAGCCTGCAACTGCGGCATGCGCAACGGCGGCAGCCCTCAACGGACAGGCTCGACTCGCGGAGACATCATGAAGTTTCTTGTAGCCGACGACCATGAACTGATCCGGCAAGGCGTCAAAGGCATGCTGCGCGGCTTCGATCCCGACGCCCAGTTCGACGAAGCCGACAGCTGGGAAACCCTTGCGACCGCCGCGCGCCCCGACGCGAATCACGATCTGGCGATCGTCGATCTGCATATGCCGGGCATGAGCGGCGCGACGTCGCTCGAAACGCTGCTGAAGGCGAATCCGGCGCTGCCGGTGGTGGTGCTGTCCGCCGAGGAATCGCCCGACGAGATGCGCGCGGTGCTCGCGGCCGGCGCGCTCGGCTTCGTCCCCAAGCGCCAACCCGCCAGCGTGATGCTGAAGGCGATCGAGCTGGTGCTGTCCGGCGGTGCCTATGTGCCGATGGAGGCGCTGAGTCTGCTCGGCTCGCGCGAGACGCGGGCGGCCGGCTGCGCGGGCACCGATGCGGATGGATCGGCACGTGTGCCGGCCCCGGGCGCCGCCGCGCAAGCCGTCCGCGGGCCGGGCCCCGGCACCGTCCCGCAGCTCGAACCGGTCACGCAGGTACCGTCGCTGCAGCCGCATCAGCAGCATCTGCTGGAGAACCTGTCACCACGTCAGCAGGACATCATGCGGCTCGTGCATCGCGGCTGGACCAACAAGATGATCGCGCGCGATCTCGGCGTCGCCGAAGGCACGGTGAAGGTGCATCTGTCGGTGATCTTTCGGGCGCTCGGTGTGCATAACCGCTCGACGGCGATCGCCGTAATCAATGGATGGCTGGAGGCCGGGAAGACGTTGTAGCGCTTTGTGCTGCGCCGCAAGCCCAACCCGTCTTGGTTTCCCGCCTCTAAGGCTGCGTTTCGCTTTGCGCCCCTGAGCCCGCTTCGGCTTGCGGCGAGCCGGCCGCGGCGGGCGATGGCGGTGGGTCGTCCGGCGCTCCGCCCCCGAACACCACCGCACCCGCCGGCCGCCCCTGATCGAGCTCCGCCTGCTGCCACAGCATTTCCAGCGTGCGCCGCAACCGCGCCGGCGTCACCGGCTTGTGCAGCACTGGAATCCCCTGCAACGCGAGCGCCGTCAGTTCCGCCGACGCCATATCGCCGGTGATCAGCAGCGTCACCACATTGCCGTGCCCCTCCCGCGCAAGCACGCCCCGTATCGCGCTCAGCGCCTGCGCGCCGGTGCGGTGATTGGCGAGCTGGTAGTCGCACAGCACCGCGTCGGGCACGAAGCCGTCCGCGAGCGCGGCGAGCGCGCCGGCTTCGTCGCGCGCGCCGCGCACGTCGCAGCCCCAGCGCTCGAGCAGACTCGCGAGGCCTTCGAGTATCGACGGCTCGTCGTCGATGCACAGCACGCGCCGCCCCTGCGCTGCCGGGCCGCCCGCGACCGAATCGTTCAGACTCGCGACGATGCCGCTCGCGTCACCCGCCTGCACCGCAAAGCGGAACACCGAGCCGCGCCCCGGCGCCGAGCGCAGCTGCAACTCGCCGCCGAGCAGGCCGACGAGCCGCCTGACGGTCGGCAGCCCGAGCCCATGCCCCTGACGCGCGTCGCGCTGCGGATTCTCGACCTGGTAAAACTCCTCGAAAATCCGCTCGTGCTCTTGCGGCGCCATGCCGACGCCCGAATCGCGCACCTCGATATAGCCGCCCTTCTGTCGCCCCGCGCGCCGCAAGCCGAGCCAGATCGCGCCTTGCTCCGTATAACGCACCGCGTTCGACAGCAGATTGCTCAACACGCGTTCGAGCAGCACCGGATCGTCGTAGACGACCATCGTCGTAGGCGCGATGCGCAGCGCGAGCCCCTTCGCCGCGGCCTGCGGACGATACTGGCTACCGACCCGTTCGAACAGCTCGGAGAGCCGGAAGTGCAACCGGATCACCTGGGTCACGCCGCTTTCGAGCCGCGCGAGATCGAGCACCTGGTTGAACAGCTGATTGAGCGCCTCGACGTTGTAGACGATGTGCCCGGCCGTCTTCGCGTGCTGCGCGGGCGTCGCCACCGGATCGTTCAGAGATGCCGCAAGCAGGCCGATCGCATGAAGCGGCTGACGCAGATCGTGGCTTGCCGCCGCGAAAAAGCGCGTCTTCGCGAGGCTCGCTTCTTCGGCGACGCGCTTTTGCGCGGCCAGCGATTCCGCAAGGTATTGCTGATCGACACGCGCCTGCACGACCTGGCGAAACAGCTTGCGATAGCTCATCGCGTAGACGTTGATCGCGCAGAAGAAGAACGCGAGCACGATCGCGAGAATCGTGCGATCGAACGTATGCGAGCCGAAATGCAGCACGATCGACGGCAGCAGCAGAAACGGAATCGAGGTCGAAAAATTGAGGAGATCGAACCCATTCGACATGAACACGCCGGCCGCGAGCGTCACCAGCATCACGGTATGCAATAACGGCAGATCGGTTTGCGGACTCTGGAACGCGAACCACACCGCGAAGCCCGGCCCGCTATAGAGGAGCACACCGCGCAGCGCGTGCAGATAGATCCAGTCGCGCGGCGAGACGAGCTGCGGATAACGGCGATTGCAAATCCACAGCGCCAGGCCCGCGCAATTGGCGAGCGCATAAAAAACGAAGCACGCGATAAACAGCGGCGGGGCCGGCACATGCGGCCAGTAGATCGCCACCAGCACCGCGATCGAAAACCAGTGCGAAAAGAACGCGATCGGATCCTGCGCGTAGAGCACGCGCACGAGGTCTTCGTCGATGGCACGCTGGATCGGGTCGGCCCGCATGGGGCGGTCTCCTCTGTCGATCGGCGTGAGCGCGTTAGCGCTTACGCCGATCCCACGCAGCTTTATCGCGCGGGCATGGCAACTTCGTTGAGACGAAACACTGACGAAGCGGCGGCGCTCCGGCGCTTCGTGGCAATCGCGGGTCGAACCGGGCGACGGAACGCGCCGCCCGCGCGGTCTATTCTACGGCGAATGCCCGCTCCTCAAATGAATCGTCAGCAATCCATCAGAAGGTTTACCCGGCAGTTTACCCATCGGCTAACACTTAATCCATATAGGCGAAGGCCTTGCCGCGAACCATACTGCATTCACGTTTCAGCGCGGCATTTCAGCCACCTTCCCTCGACTCGCGGCCCACGCGCCGCGGCTCGCCGCGCTCCCTGCCGACCGACGGAGGTTTTCCATGGGCGCAGTCCCGAGCTACGAGTTCGCCCGCCAACTCGACGACGCGATCCTCCCCGATCTGTGGCGCAGGCGCACCCGGCTCTCAGCGGACGAAATGGTGTCGATGGTCGAACTGGTCAAGCGCGCGTTGCGGACCTACCACCCGCTCGAATTGCAGGCGCTCGGCGAGGACAAGGAAGAACTGGTCGCTCAGTTCATCTACGCGAAGGTGTTGCGCCTCGCGCCCGGCCACACCGAAACGAACGCGCGCGCCGACAGCGCACCGTCCAACAGCTACGCGGTATGCGCGTATTTCCGCCGCTATCTGATCGACTGCCTGCGCAGCGCGTGCCATCAGCGCAATGTGTCGATGGAGACCGAGGGCGTCGCGCAGGAAATCGATCTGCACGCGCACGCGCTCGAAGACCCGGTGGAAAGCGTGCTGCTGCAATACGGCCTCGACGAACAGCGCGTGCGGCGCGCGGCGCGCGAGTTCATCGAAGGGCTCGACGAACCCGAGCGGATCGTGCTGGCCGGTAGCCTCGGCTGGTGCTCCGAAGGCAAAGGCGGGCTTTCGGCGGTCGCGGCTCAGCATCGGGTGCCCTCTTATCACTATCGCGCCGTCAAACTCGGCGTCACCATGAAAAAGACGGCCGGCGCCGAGGAATTTTCCAACACCAAGCTCGGCCGCTGGCTCACCGACGCGCTCGGCATCGAGATCGACGTCGACAATCGCGCGGCGATTCTGGTTGCGCTGAATCTGCTCGCGGCGGAATCGAGCGATAGCGAATTCAATGAAGTGGCCGCGTAATAGTTCGGATAACCAACAGGCCACATAAGAAGCGCGATAAGTGCGCATGCCCGTACGGCCGGGTACACCCGGCAACGGCCGGCCGGTCGTGCCGCCCTGAACGTCGCACGCTACGACTTCGGCGCGCCCTCCACGGCGCGCTTTTTTTGCGCCGATATTCCGCCTACGATAAAAAAGCTCCCGCAGCACGCCGTCTTTGTTCCGAAGTCGAGCTTCCATTCCCCGCATCCGATTCCAGACGAGGTGGTCCTGATGAACCGCTTATCGAGCGCGCCAACCGCGCTGCAACGGCATTACGAGGTGGTCGTGATCGGCTCGGGCTACGGCGGCGCGATCGCCGCGAGCCGTATGGCGCGCGCGGGCCGTCGCGTGTGCGTGCTCGAGCGCGGCCGCGAATTCATGGCCGGCGAGTATCCGCGCACGCCCGTGCAGGGCGCCGAGCAGATCCAGTACAACACGGCCGAGGCGCAGATCGGTTCGCCGCTCGCGCTGCTCGAAGTGCACGTAAATGAAGACGTCAACGCGGTGGTGGGCTGTGGGCTCGGCGGGACGTCTCTGATCAATGCGAACGTAGCGCTCGAGGCCGATCCGCGCCTGTGGGACGACCCGCGCTGGCCGGCCGCGCTGCGCGCCGACCAGGCCGGACGCGACGACGGCTATGCGCTCGCCTGGAAAATGCTGTCACCGTCGCCGGTGCCCGACGACTTCCCGCCGCTGCCGAAGCTGCAGGCGCTCGAAAAATCGGCGCAGGCGCTCGGCATGGCCGACCGCTTCAGCCGTCCGCCGATCACGGTCACGTTCAAGGACGGTCCGAACGCGGCGGGCGTCGAGCAGCAGCGCTGCGTCGGTTGCGGCGATTGCAACTCCGGTTGCAACTACGACGCGAAGAATTCGACCCACATGAACTATCTGCCCGACGCGGTCGCCCACGGCGCGCAGATTTTCACCGGCACGGCCGTGCATTCGGTGCTGCGCGATCCCGACACGCAGCAATGGAAGGTCAACTTCCAGCTCGTGAAGCTCGGCCGCGAAAGCTACGACGCCCCCGATCTGTTCGTGCTGGCCGACATCGTCATCGTCGCGGCTGGCACGATCGGCTCGACCGCGCTGCTGCTGCGCTCGCGCGACGCGGGCTTGAGCACGTCGGAGATGCTCGGCCAGCATTTCACCGGCAACGGCGACGTGCTCGCCTTCGCGTACAACACCGGGGACACGATCAACGGCGTCGGCTGGGGCGAGCACAAGCCGGGGCAGATTCCGCCGGTCGGGCCGACCATCACCGGCCTGATCGACAATCGCGCCGACGGGAAAAACGTCAAGGATGGCTATGTGATCGAGGAAGGCTCGCTGGCCGGTGCGGTCGGCGAGGCGCTCGTCGGCATGCTCGGCGCGGTCGCGCCGCTCGAAGGCGTGGATGCGGCTGGAGCCCCGTCGCTGCTCGAGCGCATGAGTTATGACGCGCGTGCGCTCGAAAGCCTGATCCGCGGCCCGTACCACGGTGCGATGAATCACACGCAAAGCTACCTCGTGATGGCGCACGACGACGAAAGCGGCCGCATCACGGTCGGCGACAAAGGCCGTGCGCGCATCGAATGGAAAAACGCGGGACGCCAGCCGATCTTCCAGAGCATCGAGAACGTGCTGATCGAGGCGACCAAACCGCTCGGCGGCAAATATCTGCGCAACCCGATTTCGACGAAGATCGCCGGCCGGCACACCGTCACCGTGCATCCGCTCGGCGGCTGCGGCATGGGCGAGGACGCCGCGCATGGCGTGGTCGATCATCTGGGCCGCGTGTTCACCGGCACGGCCGGCGTCGCGGTGCACGACGGCCTCTACGTGATGGACGGCGCGGTGATGCCGATGTCGCTCGGCGTCAATCCGCTCCTGACCATCTCCGCGCTCGCAGAGCGCAATTGCGCGCTACTGGCCAAAGCGCACGCCTGGTCGATCGACTACATGTCGAAGGGCACCGCCGCCGCGCCGCCCGCACAGAAGATCGGCCTGCGCTTCACCGAGACGATGGTCGGCACCTACACGCCCAGCGTGGCGGGCGAAGCCGCGAAGAGCCCGATCGAATTCACGCTGACGGTCGAGTCCGACGATCTCGCCGACATGCTGAGCAACCCGAATCACCTCGCGCGCACCGCCGGCACACTGACCTGCCCCGCCCTGTCCGCCCAACCGCTGACGATCAGCGACGGCACCTTCAACCTGTTCGTCGTCGACGAATCCGACGTCGACGAACGCAACATGAACTACCGGATGACGCTCGACGCGGTCGAAGGCAACACCTGGTATCTGACCGGCAAGAAGATCATCACGCGCACGTCGCCGATCAACCTGTGGGAGCAGACCAACACGCTGTATGCGGAGATTCGCGCCGCGGCGCAGGACGATGCGCCCGTCGTCGGCACCGCGACGCTGATCATCACGCCCGAAAACTTCCTGAAGCAGCAGCGCACGCTCGAAGTCACACACGCGCCCGACCTGAAGACGCGCCTCGAATGGACGCTGAAGTTCGGCAAGTTCTTCGCGGGCGTGCTGTTCACCGAATACGGCGGCGTGGCCGCGCCGCTGCAGTTCTACGATCCATACATACCGCCGCGCGCGAAACGCACGCTGCGCGCGCCGGCGCCGCAGGTCACGTACTTCGACACACCTGACCGCACGCGGCTCAAGCTCACGCGCTACTGCGATCCGGCCGCGGGCAAAGCCGCGAAGCCGATCCTGCTGATCCACGGCTCGGGCGTATCGAGCCGCATCTTCTCGACCGATCTGATACCGACCAACCTCGTCGAATATCTGTACGCGTCGGGCTACGACGTGTGGCTCGTCGATCTGCGCGTCAGCATCGAACTGCCGAGCGTGCTCGTGCCGACCAACGTCGACAAAGTCGCGCGCGAGGACATTCCCGCCGCCGTCGCGAAGATTCGCGAAGTGACCGGCGCGCCGAACATTCAGGTACTCGGCCACTGCCTGGGCGGCCTCGCGCTCAGCATGTCGCTTCTCCATGGACTCGACGGCGTGCGCTCGGCGGTGATTTCGCAGGTGTCCGCGCATCCGGTGCCGGGCACGTTGCAACGGATCAAGGCCGGCTTGCATATTCCCGACCTGATGCAGCATCTGCGCATACGCGAGCTCACCGCCTATACGCAGGAAGATTCGTGGCCCGCGAACCTGTTCGACGAAGCGCTGCGTCTCTATCCGCTCGATCACGGCGAGGGCTGCGGCAATCCGATCTGTCATCGCGCGACGTTCCTGTATGGCCTGCTCTACGAGCACGACAAGCTGAACGAGGCGCTGCATGCGAACCTGCAGGAACTGTTCGGCATTCACGACATGGCCGTGTTCCAGCATCTGGCCACGATGGTGCGCGCGGGCCAGGTCGTCGATGCGCGCGGCGACGACGTGTATCTGACCGGCGCGGACGGCATGAAAGGACTCGAGGGCATGCGTTTGCCGATCGGCTTCATTCACGGCGAGAAGAACGAAACCTATCTGCCGGTCAGCACCGCGCGCACTTACGACCTGCTGCGCGAGCGCTTCCCCGAGCAGCCGTACGAGCGGCATCTGATCCCGGGGTATGGGCATATCGACTGCATCTTCGGCAAGAACGCGGCGGTCGATGTTTATCCGTTGATCGTCGGCTATCTGAATGCGCATTGACACGGCTGCATTGCCGATGCGCCACGCATTCGGGCAATAAAGCCGGGCATAAAACAAGAGATTTTGATAAAAGCCGGCGTGTCGCAATATTGCGTGGATTTGTTCGACCATTACCTCAAAATCACGAGGCGCGATTAATACCTTAGTATCGACCCTGTCGTAAAGGCGAGGCGCAAAGTTCAGGGCTACACGCTTACGGATGGATCGAGGTAACGACAATTGGCGACACTTGCCCGTAGACTTTGCAAGCTGTTTCTTTTTTTGGCTTTGTTTTTGTTACCGGTGCGATATGTCCACACGTACCCATCACCCATGACGCTGGAGCAGCAGCAAATATTGATCGAAATCTCCGATAAGCTCGGAGTGGCCGATTATGAACTGCTTTACATCGCCGCAATGACGGCCATAGATCTGATTGTGGCGATCGTTCTTTATGTGCTGATCGTGAAAATATGGTGGACTTGCACGCGAGGGAGAAGTCGTTGATTTGCTTCTCATCGAAACTCAGAACAGCTTGCCCGGATTCAAAATGCCGTGCGGATCGAGCGCACGCTTGATCGCGACCATCGCGGCAAGCTCGGCCGGCGAGCGCGAAATCGGCAGGAACTCGCGCTTCAGCGAACCGATGCCATGCTCCGCCGACACCGACCCGCGCAACGGCCTCAGCATCTCGTAGACGAACGCATAAACCGCGTGATGATCGACGCCGGGGATCGAATGACCATCGACGGTCAGATGCAGATTCGAATCGCCGATATGCCCGAAGAAATACGCTTCGTTGCCGGGCCAGCGCTGATCGAGCGCCGCGCGGCAACGGTCGACGAACGTGCCGATCTCGCCGATCGGCAGACTCACGTCGAAGTTGATCGGATCGAGCTTGATCGGAAACTCCGCGGTGCATTCGCGGATCGCCCATAGCGCGCGCGCATCGGCGACCGATTGCGCGATCACCGCGTCGCGCAGCGCGCCCGCTTGCAGCGCATCGGTCAGCGCCTGGGCGAAACGTTCCCCAGCGTCGTCGGCATCGAAGCCCGCGTGTTCGATCAGCGCATAGAGCGGATGCGCGGCGTCGAACGGCGAGCGCGCGCCGGTCAGCTTCACGCCGAAATCGTAGAAGTCCGGCCACATGATCTCGAACGCGCCGATGTCGTTGCCGAAGCGCGTCGCGAGACGGCGCAACAGGCTCACCGCGGCATCGTAATCGTCGAGCGCGACGAGCGCCGTATGACGCGCCGCACGTCGCGGATGCAGCCGCAACACCGCGCGCGTGATCACGCCGAGCGTGCCCTCCGACCCGATGAACCAGTGCTTCAGGTCATAGCCGGTGTTGTTCTTGACCATCTTGCCGAGCGAACTGAGCACGTCGCCATTGGCGAGTACCACTTCGAGCCCGAGCACCTGGTCGCGCGCGGTGCCGGACTGGATCACGCGATTGCCGCCCGCGTTGGTCGCGAGATTGCCGCCGATCTGGCATGAGCCGCGCGCGCCGAGGTCGAGCGCGAGTTCGAAGCCCGCGGCTTCGGCGGCTTCCTGCGCGGCCTGTAACGTGGTGCCGGCACGTACGGTCAGCGTGGCCGACGCGGTGTCGAGTTCTTCGACGCCGGCCAGACGTTCGAGCGACAACGCGATATCGTTGGCGCGCGCGATCGCGCCGCCCGCGAGTCCGGTCATACCGCCTTGCGGCACCACCGGCTGATGCGCGGCGTGGCAGATCGCGAGCGCACGCGATACTTCGTCGGTCGTGCGCGGCATCAGCAGCGCCGCCGGACGCGTCGGCTCGCGGCGCGTCCAGTCCGTCAGCGCGCGTTCGCCGATCTGCTCGCCGACGCGCACCGCGTCGACGCCGAGCGCGGCGCGCAAGGCCTCGAGTGTGGTCGCGAGCGGTGCGGTTGCGGTCTGGGTTGCGGTCTGGGTCGTCTTGTCGTCGGTGATGCTCGGTTCTGTCATGCAGGAGGTCCTTACTGTGCGGTAGCGGCGAGTTTCTTGCGATAGCCCATCGAGTCGTTGATGCGGCCGAGGATATAGTCGCCCGCGGCGACCGGCTGATATTTGCTTTGCGCGTCGCTCGCGCCGAGCTCACGCGGATCGACGAGCGCGCCGTAGGTCGGATCGTAGAACGTCGCGATCGAATAGCGCTCGCGCCCCGATGCATTGATCACGCGATGCAGCGTCGAGCGGAAGCGGTCGTTGGTCCAGCGCGCGAGCAGATCGCCGACGTTCACGACGAAGCTGCCTTCGACGGGCGGCGCCTCGACCCACGTATCGTTGGCGATTTCGCGCACCTGCAGGCCGCCGACCTGATCCTGCCACAGCAATGTGATGCAGCCGTAGTCGGTGTGCGGCGCGACGCCGAACTGATCTTCGCCCGACTGCGGCGGCTGCGGCGGGTAGTAGACCATTTGCGTGCGCTGCATGCGCTTCGTGTAGCGCGGCGCGAAGAAATTTTCTTCGATGCCGAGACTCACCGCGACCGCGCGCAGCAGATCGGCCCCGCACGCGCCGACCGCCTCGTAATAGTCATACAGCACCGGCCGCAACCCGGGCATGAAGTCCGGCCAATTGTTCGGCCCGCGTAGTGCCTGGCCCGCCAGCACGTCGGGATCGTCTTCCGGCAGTTCGAGGCCGATGCTGAAGAACTCCTTGTAATCGGGCCGCTTCGCCTGATACATCGTCGCGTCGCCAAGCGCATTGAAGCCGCGATGCCGATGATTGACCGCCGCGCGTCGTTTCGTGTCGACCGGAAACGCGAAGAAAGTGCGCGCGGCCTGCGCGGCGGCATCGATCTTCGCTTGCGGCACGCCGTGATTGACGATGTAGAAAAAACCGATCGTCGTACAGGCTTCATGAATTTCCTTCGCGACGCGTCGGAGCGCCTGCTGATCGCCCGCGCGCACGCCGGCGACATCGATGATCGGAATGCGGGTCACGGCCATCGCGCGGCTCCTTCGAGGATCGGTATTGCAGTGGTATATACCGCCAAAAGCAGCGCCGCAAGTTGCTTCGCACGCCTCGAGATCAGGGCTTTTCTCTACTCAAGCGAGCATTTATTTTTCGCCGGAAACGCGGTATATACTGCCCAGCGAAGCCCGCATCGCGCCGCCGGCGCGGCGGGTCTGGAACGAACACTTCGACACGCCGGCGACCCAACACCAATTCGCCCCCGGAGAACCCCATGCGTATCCTTGCAGGCTGGAAATGTCGTCTGGTCATGCTGGCGCTGTGCGCGGCAAGCGTCGCCGCGCACGCCGAAGACCAGCTCGCCAAAGTGAAGAAAGCCGGCGAACTGGTGGTCGGCACTGAAATGCAGTTCGCGCCATTCGACTTTCTCGAGAACGGTCAGCAAGCCGGCTTCAACAAGGAGCTGTTCGCGCAGATCGGCAAGGAAATCGGCGTCAAGGTGCGCTTCATCGATCTGCCGTGGCCGAGTGTGCTGCCCGGTCTCGAAGCGGGCAAGTTCGATATGGTCGGTGGCCCGCTGACGGTCACGAAGGCGCGCATGGAACGCTACACGTACACGCTGCCCGTCGCCGATGCGACCGACGCGCTGCTCAAGCGCGCGAACGATGCGTCGATCAAGCAATCGTCGGATATCGCGGGCAAGACGGTCGGCGCGGGCAAAGGCACCGCGCAGCTGGACCAGCTGAAGAGCTATGCGGCCACGCTGCCGAAGCAGCCTGAAATCCGCGAGTACGTCGACAACAATCAGGCTTACGCGGACCTCGCGGCGGGCCGCATCGCCGCGGCAGCGAACTCGATGACCAACATCGCGTATGTCGCGAAGCAGCGCCCCGAGATGTTCGCGGTCGTGCAGCCGCCGTTCGGCGCGAAGGTGTACTTCGCGTATGCATTGCGTAAGGACGCCGACAGCAAACCGCTCGCCGACGCGTTCAACGCAGCGCTCGTGAAGATGCAGAAGGATGGCCGCCTCGCCGCGTTGCAGAAAAAGTGGTTCGGTGTCGCGATGGAGATGCCGTCCACGATGCCCACGCCGAACTACTGAGCGTCTTCAACGTGGGCGTCCCGCGTCGTGCAATCGTTTCGCCGTCGCGCGGCGCGCGTCGCCCTTCCCCTTCCATCGGCCGCGACCCATGTTCAACACGACCGTCTTCGTTCAGGGCCTGCCGCTGCTGCTGCATGCGGCGCTCGCCACCGTCGGCATTTCGCTGACGGGGCTCGTGATCGGATTCTTCGTCGGCATCGGCGTGTGCACCGCGCGGCTGTCGCAGCATCGCGCCGCGCGCCTCGCGGGCGGCGCCTACGTGTTCTTCTTTCGCGGCGTGCCGATGCTCGTGCAGCTGCTGCTCGTGTACTACCTGCTGCCGTTCGCCGGCATCAACGTGTCGCCGATCGTCGCCGCGATCAGCGCGGTATCGTTGTGCTCGGCCTCGTACATCGCGGAGATTCTGCGCGGCGGTTTTCTGAGCATTCCGCCCGGACATCTCGAAGCCGCGCGCATGCTCGGGCTTTCCCCGCTCGATACGCTGCGGCGCATTCTGGTGCCGCAAGCATTCCGTTTGACGCTGCCGTCGCTCGTCAACGAAATGGTGCTGCTGATCAAGGCTTCTTCGCTGATCTCGGTGGTCGGCGTCGCCGAGTTGACGCGCACCGCGCAGAACATCGCCGCGAGCACTTACCGGCCGCTCGAAGCGTATGTCGCGGCCGGGCTCATCTACTTCGTGATCTGCGGTTCGCTCGCGCTGGTCGCGCATGCGGCCGAACACCGTTTGCAGCACGCCTGAATCGACTCACGTTTAAGCGAACCTCGCCATGCAAACTTTCGACCCGACCGTCATCACGCACAACCTGCAGCCGATCGCCGCCGGCCTCGCGACGACGCTCGCCAGCTGGGCCGCGGGCGTCGCGATCGGTCTCGCGATCGGCTTCCTGATCGCGGTGCTGCAACTGTTCTGCGGACGCTGGCTGCGCGCCGTGTTGCGTGTCTACATCGAGTTGCTGCGCGGCACGCCGTTTCTCGTGCAGCTGTTTCTGCTGTACTACGCTGGCCCGTCCATCGGTCTCACGCTCGAACCGATGACGGCCGGCATCGTCGGCCTCGGTCTCTACGGCAGCGCGTATTTCGCCGAGGCGTTCCGCTCCGGCTTCCAGTCGGTGCCCAAAGGCCATCTCGAAGCGGCGGCGTGTCTCGGACTCACGCGCTGGCAGGCGATCCTGCGCATCCAGGCGCCGCAGATGCTGGTGCTGATCGTACCCGCGCTGACCAATCTGATCATCGTGTTGAGCAAGGAAACGGCAGTGCTGTCGATCGTCACGGTGCCCGAACTGACGTTCGTGCTGACCGGCATCGGCTCGGCCACCTTCGCTTTCGTCGAAACCCTGCTGGTGCTGTGCGTGTGCTATCTCGCTCTAGTCGAGCTGACCTCGCGCGCGGGCATGTGGGCCGAAGCCCGCCTCGCACGCTTCATGGCATGATTCCGGAACACCTATGAACGCCATCGCCGACATGTCCTCCCCCGCGCAATCTTCCGCGCCGTCCGCCAGCGCAACGGCGAACGCATCGAATGCCGCGCCGCTGATCGAGGTGCGCGATCTGCGCAAACGCTTCGGCGATGTCGAGGTGCTGCGCGGCGTCGATCTCGAGATCGCGCGCTCGGAAGTGGTCTGCATCATCGGGCCGTCGGGCTCGGGCAAGAGCACGCTGCTGCGCTGCCTCGCCGCGCTCGAAACCTACGATCACGGCGACGTGCGCATCGAAGGCGAGCTGCTCGGCTACGCCGAGCGCAACGGCAAACGCGTGCGCGCCTCGCTAGGCGAGATCAACCGCGTGCGCCGCAACGTCGGCATGGTGTTCCAGCAGTTCAACCTGTGGCCGCACATGACCGCGCTCGGCAACGTGATGGAGGCGCTGCTGCGCGTGCGGCGCCTGTCGCACGATGAAGCGCGCCGCCGCGCGAGCGCGATGCTGGAGACGGTCGGCCTCTCGCACAAGGGCGACGCGTATCCGGCGAAACTGTCGGGCGGTCAACAGCAACGCGTCGCGATTGCGCGCGCACTCGCGATGGAGCCGCACATCATGCTGTTCGACGAACCGACGTCGGCGCTCGATCCGGAGCTGGTCGGCGAGGTGCTGCAGGTGATGAAGCAACTCGCGCGCGACGGCATGACGATGGCCGTGGTCACGCACGAAATGGGTTTTGCCGCGCAGGTCGCCGACAAGGTCGTATTCATCGATCAAGGCCGCATCGCCGTGCAGGGCAAACCGCGCGACGTGTTTCACGATGCCGCGCAGCCGCGTCTGCGACAGTTTCTGCAAAACTACTTCGACCGCAATGCGTTCTGGACGCGCGGCCGCGACGACACCCCGCCCCTATGAGCGCCGCCGTTCGAAACAAGCCTCATGGCAAATCGTCCGCCAGCGCGGCCAGCGCCGCGGCCAAAATCGCGCGCGGCAGCGACGAAGCGCCGGCCGCGCGCTACGAGCAGGTCAAACAGCACATTCGCCAGATCATCGGCTCGGGCGAACGCCAGGCGGGCGACCGTCTGCCTTCGGAGCTCGACCTCGTCGCGACGCTCGGCGTCTCGCGCATGACGGTCAACCGCGCGCTGCGCGAACTCGCCGACGCGGGGCTCGTCACGCGCCTATCGGGCGTCGGTACTTTCGTCGCGCCGAACAAGCCGCAGTCCACGCTATTGATGATCGCCCATATCGGCGACGAGATCCGCTCGCGCGGCCACGCTTATCGCTGCGATATGGTGCTGTTGCAGCGCGAGACCGCGTCGGTCACGGTGTCGAACGCCTTGGGGCTGGCGCCGGGCGCTTCGGTGTTTCATGTGATCTGCGTGCATCGCGAGAACGGTCTGCCGGTGCAGCTAGAAGATCGCTATGTGAATCCGGCGGTCGCGCCGGATTTTCTGCAGCACGATTTCTCGGCGCTGAAGCCGTCCGAGTATCTGCTGACGGTCGTGCCGATGCACGATCTCGAACACGTGGTCGACGCGGCGCTGCCGACGCCTGCCGAAGCAGAGCTGCTCGAAATTCACGCCGAAGAACCGTGCCTGACGCTGACGCGCCGCACATGGACGGGCGGCGTCGCCGTGACGTTCGCGCGTTTCGTGCATCCGGGTTCGCGCTACCGGCTCGGCTGCCGTTTTTCGCCGAAGACCTCGCAGCGCCAGGGATAAAGCGCGCTTCAGCAACCGTACTAGACGGTCCCCGCCAGATGAAAACGCGACGCCGGATGCCATAGCCGCACCGACGTCGCAACGTTCTCGCCGACCCACGTGCGCCGCCACAGCAGCAGACACGGCTCGCCGATATCCATCATCAGATGACGCCGCACATGGGCGTCGGGCTTTTGCGCGTAGATGCGAAACTCGGCGCGCTGCACGGGCGCGAGCCGCACCATGTAGTGATTCGGCGTTTCGACCGAGAAGTCCTGCTGCAGATATTCAGGGAACACCTTCGGATTGACGAAGCGGTCCTCGTACTGGATCGGCTCGCCCTCCTCGCTGTGCACGATGCACGAATGAAACGCGGGACCGTTCGCGAGACCGAGCGCTTCGAGCGCGTCGGCGTCGTCGCTCGGTTCGAGCGTCAGCACGCGCGCCGAATGACGATGACCGCGCGCGGCGATTTCATCGGCGATATTGCGGATCTCCAGCACCGTCGATTCATACCGCTGCGGCGCGACGAAGGTGCCCGAGCCTTGCACGCGCGTGAGCACGCGCCCGGCGGTCAGCTCGCGCAGCGCGCGCGACACCGTCATGCGCGCGACGCCGAACTCCTTGACCAGTTCCGTTTCGGAAGGGATCAGCCCGCCCGGCTTCCATGCGCCTTCGCTGATGCGCTGAAGCACGTAGCGTTTGATCTGCTCGTAGGCGGGCATCGCCTTGACCGGCGTGTCGCGATCGCGATCGCGTTCAGCGGAATGCTGTTTCTGCTCGGCCTGTGCGGCGGGCGCCATACGCGCCTGTGTCGTTGTTTTCACTCCAAACCTCATCGGTGGTTCGCCGGTGGTACATGAGGTACACCGTGGCCGGTTCTCCGACGGCCGGGCCCAATCTTACCCGGTTCGACGCTGGGAGACGGCTGGAACGCGCTACCAGATAAACGGCACGAAACGGTAACGCACACGAGCCATGTATTGGGTGTAGCCGTCGAGTTGCCCGGCGAGCAGCCGCTCCTCGCGCACCGCGCGCCAGCCCATCCCGTACGCCATCACGGGCAGCGCCACGAGCCCCCACCACGAGCCGAGCATCAACGGCGTGCCGACGAAGAACACCAGCGCGGCCGCGTACATCGGATGACGGACGTACGCGTAGGGCCCGGTGTCGGCGACCTTGTGCCCGCGGCTCGACTGAATCTTGACCACCGGTGCGGCATAGCTGTTCGCGCGAAACACGAACCGGCACATGAAGATGCACAGGAACACGCACAACGCGCCGAGGCCCATGAGCCACGACGGCAGCGGCGCGGACCAGCGAAACCGCATCGCGTCGAAACCCATCAGGATCAGCCAGACGCACCACGCGGCCCCGATCGCGGCCATGAACACACGATCCCAGCGGCTCTGCTGCGCCTGCACGAACGGCGCGAGCCGCTCCGCGAGCAGCGCGGGATCATGACGCGCGAGCCACAAGCCGAGCCACAGGCTCAATACCGCCAGCTCGAACAGATACCACCACGCTGCCGGCCACGCGAGCGTGCCGGCCGCGCCGAACAGCAGCACGCCCATGAAAACCAGCCACGCCAGCGATTGCAGGATCAGACGTGCGACCATCGCGGCTCCCTCGAGCGGTCGGCTCATGCGGCCTCATCGCGCGTGCGCACGCGCTCGAACACGTCGGCGATATCGATGTCCTCCAGATTCAAGCCGAAACGCTCACGCAGACAGTCGGCGAGTTCGGCGGCGCTCGCGAGGCGCCGTTCGTTGACGATCTGCCCTCGTGCGTCGCGCTCGTTGAACTGATCGTTGAATAGCGCCAGGCGCAGTTCGGGCAACACGCGGCACGCCAGCAGGTTATGAACGAACTTCGAGTCCGGTGACGTCGAGGTGTACCAGTTCGAGGTTTCGTAGTCGATCCACTCGACTGCGCGCAGATCGACGTGATAAACGCGGGTCCAGCTCTCGTCCGGCGCCAGCACCTCGAGATAGACGGTGTCGCGCCCCGCGTCGGCGAGACGGAACGTGCCGAGCGGAATCGGCTGCGCGAGGCCGGCGGTCAGCCGCAGCGGCGCGGTCAGCGTCACGGCGCCGAAGCCGACGTCGGCGATCCATGCGTCGCCGTCGATATCGACGCGCAGCACCATATGCGTGCGCGGCGAGATCGTGCCGGGCTCGCGGCCCCACACGACGCGCGCAAGCATCGGCGTGACCCTGAAGCCGAGTTGCATCAGCACGTTCGCGAACAGAATGTTCTGCTCGAAGCAGTAGCCACCGCGCTTTTCGGTCACGAGCTTGCGTTCGACGGCTTCGAGCTCGAGCCTGACGGGCCGGCGCGTCAACGGGTTCAGGTTCTCGAACGGGATCGCGGCGGGATGGAGCCGGTGAATCGCCCGCAGCACGTCGAGCGTGGCGGCGCGCGGGCCCTGATAGCCGATCCGGGCGAAGTAGTTTTCCAGATTGATGGTGTGGGACATCGGCGGAATTCCGGTTGGACTGCGGGTTCCACGCGATCATAGCGGCTTTCGGCGCTGAATCGACCGCGCGCGGGACGAAGCAAAAACGCGCCTACAAGCCCTTCAACGCCGACGTCGCGATCGACGGCACCGTAATGCCGTGGCTCGATGCGAACTGCACGGCCGAGCTCAGCGTCGACATCAGCGACTGCAACTGCCCCGGCGCCGACTGCGCGATATACGAAGCGCTTTGCGCGGTCTGCGGATTGAGGCCCGATTGCAGCAGCGACGACGGACTCATCTGACCGAGGCTGCCGAGCCCCGACTGCAAGCTCGAATACTGGCTCACACCCTTGCCGAGCGACGACAGACCTTGCGTGAACGCTTCCTTGTTGACCGGCGTCGCAGACGCGCCGCCACTTGCATGATTCGCGAACGCATCGGTCAGCTTCTGCGACAGCGACTGCTGGGTGCTGCCGACCTGCGTCAACTGACTGACCGACGGCGTGCCGCCGCTGAGCAGCCCCGCCGCCTGCTGCGCCTGGCCGGCGGCACTCGTCATGCCCATCGCCGACGCGAGGCTCGACTGTCCGCTCAGCACCTGCTGGTTCGCGCCCACGTAACTCTGCAGCAACTGCGACACGCCGCCCGACGACGCCCCGGCACCCGCCGCGCTATCGCCGCCCCCGCCGATGCCGAACTGCTTCAGATTCAACTGCGCGTGCGCTGCGCCGCCCAGCAACAGACCACCACTCATCAGCAACGAAACCAGAAGAATGCGCTTGCCCATCTCTACCTCCTTACTTTGACTTTCGGGGTGACTCGTGCGCTTCGACACCTCGCCGTTTCGCACGTTCGGCCTGACTACATCAATACGTTTTCATTACGCGCTAATGAATATCTGTTTACGTCCTCATAAAGTTTAGGCGCAGTCCGTAAATCCGGGAATTACATGCCAGTAATCTTGTTGCGAATCGTTCTCATTTGAGTTGACTGCCGCAATACGCCTGCGTACGATCACGCCATCAGCCGCTTTGGCAGCCTGGGACAACACGCGGTGTCACGCCAGGCAGTCGCAGATTGATCACATCGATCGAAACAACACTCATAAGGATTTCGATGAAGTTCGCCCAACTCAATGGATCGCGTGCCAATGCGCGTCCGGTTTGCGACGCTTGCGCAGGTCCCGGCGCAACTCATCGTACGCGTTTGCCTTCGATGCGGCGCGTCGCACTGTGCACGGCCTTCGCGTGTGCCTCGTTGACCGGCCACGCGGCGCTGGCCGAAGCCAATCCCGATGCGAACCCGGAAGCGCCCGAGGCCGACCTGAACATTCAGGCGACGCAGACCAACCAGTGGACGGGCCTCTGGAACCGCCAGCAATTGCTCGGCGACATGGGCGGCCTGCGTCCGTGGCTCGGCAAGTACGGCATGACCTTCACGCTGACCGAAACCAGCGAAGTGCTGGCCAATCTGCGCGGCGGTCTCGCGCGCGGCGTCAACTACGACGGCGTGACCACCGCTACCTTGCAGATGGATACGCAAAAGGCGTTCGGCCTGCCGGGCGGCCTCTTCAACGTCAGCGCACTGCAAATTCACGGCGCGAACCTGAGCGCGAACAAGCTCGGCACGTTGAATACCGCGAGCGGCATCGAGGCCGACGACGCGACGCGTCTGTGGGAGCTCTGGTATCAGCAGTCGTTCCTGAACAAACGCGTGGACGTGAAGATCGGTCAGCAGAGTCTCGACCAGGAATTCATCACGAGCACGTATGCGGCCCTGTTCCTCAACACGATGTTCGGCTGGCCCGCGCTGCCCTCGTACGACATGCCGTCGGGCGGTCCCGCCTATCCGCTCGCGGGTCTCGGCGTGCGCGTGCGCGGCCAGATCACCCCTTCGTTGACCGCGCTTGCCGGCGTGTATTCGGGCGACCCGCTCGGCAACGACCCGGACAACATGAGCGGCACGAACTTCAACCTGCATAACGGCGCGTTGTGGATCGGCGAGTTGCAGTACTCGATCAACCAGCCGGCCGAAGGCGAAATGGTCGGCATGGGCGGCCGCGGTCTGCCGGGCACCTACAAGCTCGGCGTCTGGTACAACACCAACAAGTTCGCCGATCAGCGCTACGACAACATGGGGCTGTCGCTCGCGAATCCGGCGTCGACCGGCATTCCGGTGAATCACAGCGGCAACTACAGCTTCTATGCGGTCGCCGATCAGATGGTGTGGCACCCCGACTCCGACGAACCACGCAGTCTCGGCGTGTTTGCGCGCGTGATGGGCGCGCCGGGCGACCGCAACCTCGTGCAAGTCGCGGCCAACCTCGGCGTCGTGCTGAAGGCGCCGTTCAAGGGCCGTGACAACGACAGCGCCGGTCTCGCGCTGACCTACATCAAGGTCGGCAGTCACGTGAACGGACTCGACAAGGACTTCCTGGCATTCAACGGCAGCCCCTACGGCGTGCGCACCAGCGAAACCACGCTCGAGGCGACCTACCAATATCAGGTCAATCCGTGGTGGCAGTTGCAGGCCGACGCGCAATACACGTTCAACGCCGGTGCGGGCCAGAACCCCAACGACCCGACGCAGCCGCTGCGCAACACCTTCGTCGTCGGCGTGCGGACCAATATCAACTTCTGACACCGCCCGCCGCGCGCTTTCATCCTCGCAAGCACATGCCACCCCACGCAACCGGACCAGCACTTCCCATGTTTTCTATCGTCGCCGCCACTCCCGCTTGGTGCATCCGCACGGAGGCCCAATCGTGAATCAACTCACGCGCAAGCTTGCGGCGCGCGCCGCGCGAGCCCTGCTCGCCGCGATGGCCGGCGCCGCCGCTCTCACGATGGCCGCCAGCGCGCAGGCCGAGCCGCAAGGCTTCCTTGAAACGATCAAGCGTCACACGACGCTGATCAACACCGTGCCGGATAACGGCGACCAGAATCCGTACGCGCTCGTGGTCGCGCCGGTCAGCGCGGGCACCGTGAAGAAAGGCGACGTGCTGGTCGGCAACTTCAACAACTCGACGAACCTGCAGGGCACCGGCAGCACGATCATCGACTATCACCCGGACACCAGACAGATGACGCTGTTCGCGACCGTGCCGCTCGATCTGGAGGAATGCCCGGGCGGCATCGGCCTGTCGACCGCGATGACGATGCTGAAGTCGGGCTGGGTGATCGTCGGCAGCACGCCGAGCAACGACGGCACGACCGGCACCAAGGGCGCTGGCTGCCTGATCGTGATCGACCCGCAAGGCAAGATCGCGTCGACGATCTCGACGCCGAACATCAACGATCCGTGGGGCAACATGGCGGTCGTCGACAACGGCACGAGCGCAACGCTGTTCGTCAGCAACGCGGGCTTCGGCGTCGGCGACGCGCAAGGCAATCCGCCCGTGTTCAAGCAGGCCACCGTGCTGCGCCTCGACCTCGACGTGCCGGCAGGCAAGCCGCCCGTCGTGAAGCAGGAAACCGTGATCGGCAGCGGCTTCGGCGCGCAGGCCGACAAGGGCGTGTTCCTCGTCGGGCCGACCGGCCTCGCGCTGTCGGCCGATCAGAAGCTGCTGTACGTGTCCGATGCGATCGGCAACCGCATCACCGAGATCGACGATCCGCTCACGCGCGACAGCAGCGCGGGCGTCGGCCGTCAGTTGACCGCCGACGGCCTGCTGCATCGTCCGCTCGCGATGGTCACCGCGCCCAATGGCCACCTGCTGGTGACCAACGCATTGAACGGCCAGGTCGTCGAGATCGATCCGGCGACCGGCAAGCAGCTGTACGCACGCTGGATCGATACCGACAAGGCGCAATCGCCCCCCGGCAACGGCGACCTGTTCGGTATCGCGATGACGCCGGAAGGCGACGGCTTCTACTACGTCGAAGACGACGTGAACACGCTGGTGCTCGCGAAGTAGGCGGCACCCAGGTTTCAGGAAGGTGAACTGGCCATGACAAACGATCACCCCCCACGGCCGTCACGACGCGGCTTCCTGAAGGCGGGGGGCGCGGCGGTCGCCGCCGGCGCGAGTCTCGGCGCAGGCCTCGCGAGCTCGCCGCCCGCGCTCGCGAAGGCGCCCGCGCATAGCGCCCAGAACGCCGATCCGCAGTTCGCGGCCGAGCCGTTCTACGGTCCGCATCAAGGCGGCATCGTCACGCCGCAGCAGAGCCACACCTACGTCGCCGCGCTCGAGCTGACCACCGACAAGCGCGACGAAGTGATCGCCCTGCTGCGCACGTGGACCGAAGCAGCCGCGCGCCTGGCGCAAGGCGGCACGGCCTTCGCGCTGCCCGCCGGCGACGACGGCGGCGACCGGGCCGCCCCCGATTCCGGCGACGTTCTGGGCCTCGGCCCGAACGGTCTGACGATCACGTTCGGCTTCGGCCCCAGCCTCTTCACGAAGGACGGCAAGGACCGCTACGGGCTCGCGTCGCGTCGCCCCGCCGCGCTCGTCGATTTGCCGCGCTTCAACGGCGATCAGCTGATCAAGGAGAAGACCGGCGGCGACCTGTTCATCCAGGCGTGCGCGAACGACGCGCAGGTTGCGTTTCACGCGGTACGCCAACTGACGCGCCGTGCCTACGGCGTCGCGGCGATGCGCTGGGGCCAGGCGGGTTTCCTGTCCGGTCCGCGCGCTCAGACGCCGCGCAACCTGATGGGCTTCAAGGACGGCACCAACAATCCGGCGACCGCGAAGCCTGAGCTGATGAACCAGTTCGTGTGGGCTCGCGCCACCGACGACGCGCCGTGGATGGAAGGCGGCACCTACACGGTCGTGCGCCGCATCCGCATCACGCTCGAACACTGGGACAACACCGAGCTCGGTTTCCAGGAACAGGTGTTCGGCCGCCACAAGTACAGCGGCGCGCCGATCGGCAGCAAGCATGAATTCGACGCGGTGGATCTGAAGGCCGAGGACAAGGACGGTAACCCGGTGATCCCCGAGAACTCGCACGTGCGTCTGTCGAATCCGGCGAGCAACAACGGCGCGCAGATTCTGCGCCGCTCGTATTCGTACAACGAAGGCACGAACTTCTATATCGAGCGCTGGCCGCCGTGGCGCCAGGAAACCGAGTACGACGCGGGGCTGATTTTCATCGCGCACCAGAGCGACCCGCGCACCGGCTTCATCCCGATCAACGACCGGCTCGCGAAGTTCGACATGATGAACCAGTTCACGACTCACGTCGGCAGCGCGATTTTCGTCGTGCCGCCGGGCGCGAAGCCGGGTTCGTATGTCGGCGCGGGGCTGTTCGAGACGTGATGCAGCAAATGAAGCACGCCGGGCGTGCAGCGCCTGGCTCACTCAACACAATCAAAACGGACTTCTGCAACATGGCTCATTCATGGTTTGCCACCCGTCTACGCGCGCTCGGCAGCATGGCTGCGCTGTCGCTCACCGCGCTCGCGACGATGCCGTCGGCGGCTCACTCGGCGTCGATCACGCTGTACAACGCGCAGCACGAGCAGGTCGTCAATCTGCTCGCAAAGGACTTCGAAAAGCAGTCGGGCATCTCGGTGAAAGTGCGCAACGGCGAAGGCCCGGCGCTCGCCGCGCAGATCGTCGCGGAAGGCGCGGCGTCGCCCGCTGACGTGTACTTCACGGAGAACTCGCCGGAGCTGATGCTGCTCGAGGAAAAGGGTCTGCTCGCGAAGGTCGACGAAGCGACGCTCCGCGCGGTGCCGGCACGTTTCAATTCGCCGAGCGGTGTATGGGTCGCCGTGACCGCGCGCGAGAGCGTGCTCGCATACAACACGACGAAGCTGCAGCCGTCGCAACTGCCGCAATCGGTGTTCGACCTCGCGAAGCCTGAATGGAAAGGCAAGGTCGGCATCGCGCCGAGCGACGCCGACTTCCTGCCACTCGTGAGCGCGGTGCTGGCCCTGAAGGGTGAAAAGCAGACGCTCGCGTGGCTGAAGGGTCTCAAAGCCAACGCGCAGATCTTCGACGATGACGAAGGCGTGGTCGCTGCGGTCAATCGCGGCGGGGTCGCGGCCGGTCTGATCAACAACTACTACTGGTCGCGTCTGCATGCGGAAATCGGCGATGCGAAAACCCGCAGCGCGATCTATCACTTCGGCCACGGCGACGCCGGCGCGCTCGTCAACGTATCGGGCGCGGGCGTGCTGAAGTCCGCGCACAACGCGGACGGCGCGCAGAAGTTTCTCGCCTATCTGGTCAGCGAACGCGCACAGCAGCTGATGGCCAACAGCCACGTGATGTTCGAATATCCGCTGCATGCGGGTGTCGCGCCGGACCCGATCCTCAAGCCGTTTGCCGAACTGACTCCGCCCACGCTGACGATCCAGCAGCTCGGCGACGATAGCCAGGCCGGCAAGCTGCTACGTCAGGCAGGCCTGCTGTAAATGAGCGAAGCACTGTCAGCCGGTCCGCCGGCTGTCCCCCCAGCCCCGGCGCGCGGGCGGACGCGCGCGCCGCGCGGCCTTTTTGCGGCGGCAGCACTCAGCGCTTTGCTGGTGCTGCTGCCGATTGGGTTTACGTTCTGGCGCGCGGCGAGCTTCGGGATCGGCGATGCGCTCGATCTGATCTGGCGGCCGCTCGTCGGCGAGCTGCTCGTCAATACGGCGTTGATCACCGTCACGACTACCCTCGTTTGCGCGGTGATCGGCACGGCCGCCGCGTGGTTCGTCGAGCGCACGCATCTTCCCGGACGGCGCGCGTGGGCCGTGCTGTGCGCCGCGCCGCTCGCGATGCCGGCCTTCATTTCGAGCTATGCGTGGGTGTCCTTGAGCGAGGACTTGCAGGACTTCAACGGCGCGTTGCTGGTCTTGACCTGCGCGTATTTTCCGCTCGTCTATCTGCCGGTCGCCGCCGCGCTGCGCGGCATGGACCCGGCACTCGAAGAAAGCGCGCGCGCGCTCGGCTGCAACCGCTGGACGAGTTTCGCGCGCGTCGTGCTGCCGCAACTGCGGCCGGCGCTGCTGGGCGGCATGCTGCTCGTCGCGCTCGGCGTGCTATCGGAATTCGGCGCGTTCACGCTGCTGCGCTTTCATACGTTCACCACGCAGATCTACGCGGAATATCGCACCAGCTTCGACGGCGGCGGTGCATCGCTGCTCGCGTGTCTGCTGATCGTGATCTGCCTCGTCGTGCTTGCGTTCGAGTTTCGCGTGCGCGGTGCAGCGCGCTATGAGCGCGTCGATCGCGGCACGCGCCGCGCGGTGTTGCGCTACGAGCTCGGCGGGTGGCGCTGGCTCGTCGTCGCGGGCTTTGCGCTGCTGACGCTTGCGACGCTCGGCGTACCGCTCGGCATGATCGGCTTCTGGCTCACGCAGCCGGGCGCGGCCGCCGTGACGCCCGCCGACGTATCGCCCGAACTGCTGTGGAACGCGACGTGTTCGTCGCTGGGTTTCGGCCTCGCGGCCGCCGCGCTGACCACGTTGCTCGTGGTGCCGCTCGCGTTTCTGCTGGTGCGTTATCCGACGCGTTTCGCGACGCTGTTCGAGCGCACCGTGTTTCTCGCGCAGGGCGTGCCGGGGCTCGTGATTGCGCTCGCGATCGTCTCGCTCGCCGTGCATGCGCTGCAGCCGCTCTATGAAAGTGCGACGCTGCTGATCGTCGCCTACGCGATCCTGTTCATGCCGGTCGCGCTCGTCAGCGTGCGCGCGGCATTCATGCAGGCGCAGCCGCGCCTCGAGGAAACCGCGCGCGCGCTCGGCCTTGACTGGACGCAGACGCTCGTGCGCGTCGTGCTGCCGCTCGCGGGCCCCGGGCTCGGAGCTGCCGCGGCGATGGTGTTCATCTCGGTCGTCACCGAACTGAACGCGACGCTGCTGCTGTCGCCGCTCGACACGCAAACGCTGGCGACCCAGGTGTGGGCCGACACGTCGACGATGGCGTTCGCCGCGGCCGCGCCGTATGCGGCGCTGCTGACCGGCATCTCGCTGTGCGCGTCGGGGCTGCTGTTCGCGCTGCTCGGCCGCTCGGCGCTGCTCGGCGAGCGCGGCTGACACGCGCCGGCTTTTTCATCGCTGCTTTTGTTCGACTACTTCGGATTTTCATGAGCGAACTTCGTATCCGCGGACTGCAGAAATCGTTCGACGGTCACCCGGTGCTGCACGGCCTCGATCTCTCGGTCGAGCGCGGCACGCTGCTCGCGCTGCTGGGGCCCTCGGGCAGCGGCAAGACCACACTGCTGCGGCTGTTGTGCGGCTTCGAGCGCGCGGACGGCGGCAGCGTCGAGATCGATGGCCGGCGCGTCGTCGGCGACAACCTGCACGTACCGTCGGAGCAACGCCGCATCGGCTACGTGCCGCAGGAAGGCGCGCTGTTTCCGCATCTGTCGGTCGCGGACAACATCGTGTTCGGTCTGCCACGCACGCAGCGCCGCGCGCGCCATCGCGTCGCTGAGTTGCTGGAGTTGGTCGGCCTGCCCGCGCATTTTGGCGAGCGCGCGCCGCAGCAACTGTCGGGCGGTCAACAGCAACGTGTCGCGCTCGCCCGTGCGCTCGCACCCACGCCGACGCTGATCATGCTCGACGAGCCGTTCTCCTCGCTCGACGCCGCGCTGCGCGTCGAAACGCGCCAGGCGGTCGCAAGTGCGCTGGCCGCGGCCGGCGCGACTGCCGTGCTGGTCACGCACGATCAGTCCGAGGCGTTGTCGCTCGGGCATGAGGTCGCGGTGCTGTGGAATGGGAGGCTGATCCAGACCGCGACGCCCGAAGTGCTATACCGCCGGCCGGTGACGCGCGAGCTTGCGTCGTTCATTGGCGAGGCGGTCTTGTTGCCGGGCATCGCGCAACACGATCGCGCGAGTTGCGAACTCGGCGAACTCGCACTGGTCGCGCCCGTCGGCCACGGTGCGGTCGACGTGATGGTGCGTCCCGAGCAGATCCGCCTGCTGCGCGCCGATGAAACCGCGCGCACAGGCGCCGCACACGACGCGCTCGTCACTGACGTGATCTTCCAGGGGCAGGACGCAAGCGTCGCGCTGCAATTGCAGTCCGCGACGCGGGCGATGGTGCGCGCGCGCGTGCCCGGTTATCTGTGCCCGCGTCCGGGTGAGCGCGTGCGGCTCGCGGTCGAGGGTGAAGTGACCGCCTATTCGCGTGCCTGAACGACCAAGGCTGGCACGCTCGGCTACCGCAGCGACAGATCCTGCACCATCTGCTGCGCCAGATAATCGCAGGTCGGCCGATCCGATTTCGCGCTGCGCGCGACCACGATTTCGAGCGGCGCGATTCTCGGCAGCCCTTGCGCGTCGCCGAGTATCGCGAGCCGCGGCGGCACGCTGCACCGCGTCAGCGCAATCACCGACAAACCGGCATCCACGGTCGCGACGAGCCCCATCAGGCTCGCGCTGCTGAACGCCGCGCGATAACGGATGCGCGCGCCATCCAGCGCAGCCAGCGTGTGCTGGCGCGCGACGCAGCCCGGCTCGTACAAACCCACCGGCAACGGTGAGGCCTTCAGCACCGGCGTATCGACCGACGCCCCCACCCACACCATCGGTTCGCTGCGCACGAATTCGCCGCGCATCCTGCGGTCGCGCGTGACGAATGCGAGGTCGATCTTGTTGTCGGCGAGCATCGGCGCGAGCGCCGTGCTCTGCGCGCAGACGATCTCGATCTCGACGCGCGGGTACAGCGTCGCGAAACGCCGCAACACCGGCGATAGCAGCGACGACACATAGTCGTCCGGCGCGCCGAGCACCACCCGCCCGGTCACCTCGGGCCGCACGATCGCCGACCACGCCTCCTCCTGCAACGCAAGCGCGCGCCGCGCGTATTCGAGCAGCGTACTGCCGGGCCGCGTCAGCGACAGATTGCGCGTGTTGCGTGCGAACAGCGTCGTGCCGAGCATCGTTTCGAGCCGCTTGATCTGCATGCTGACCGCCGCCTGCGAGCGATGCACGCTCGCCGCCGCCTTCGTGAAGCTGCCCGCCTCCACGACCGCGACGAAGCTGCGCAACAGATCGACGTCGAATTCAGGGTTCACGATTTATCAACCGGGCTTATGGAATTGCTCAATTTAATTCGTTTGTGAACAGGCCACAAGCGGCGCAATACTCGCGGGCATCATGTTACGGAGTCGTTGCGCATGTCTCTCACCTCACGTCAACATGGCGCGATCACGCTGGCGAGCGGCGGCCTGCTGATGGGCACGATCGGCGTTTTCGTCGAGGAGGCGCGGCTCGATGCGCTGACGCTCGTGTTCTTCCGCTGCCTGTTCGGCTTTCTCTCGCTCGCCGCCTATTGCGCGTGGAAGGGCTTTTTCACGCGCGCGCAGTTCACGCGCCGCACGGTCGCGCTCGCGCTGATTTCCGGCGTGCTGATGGTCACGCAATGGGTCGGCTTTTTCGATGCGATTCATCGCACCAGCATCGCGGTCGCGACCGTCGTGTTTCATGTGCAGCCGTTCTGGGTCGTGCTGATCGGCGCGGCGCTCTTTAACGAGCGGCTCGGCGCGGACCGGCTCGGCTGGATCGCGACGGCGTTCGTCGGGCTCGTGCTCGCGTCGGGGGTAATCGCCGCCGGCAATCTGCAGGGCCACACCAGCTATCTGATCGGCTTGAGCGAAGCGCTGCTCGGCTCGCTGCTGTATGCGAGCGTCACGCTGATCGCGAAGAGCCTCGGCGAAATGCGCCCGCATCTGCTGACGCTCACGCAATGCGCGGTCGGCGTGATCTGTCTGCCGCTGATCGCGCCGCTCATCGCGCCTTTGACGCTCACGCATATCGGTCCGATGCAGTGGTTCTGGCTGATCGGCATGGGCGTGCTGCACACGGGATTGTCGTATGTGCTGATTTACGGCGCGCTGCCCAAGCTCAGCACGCCAGTGATCGCGGTGCTGTTGTTCGTTTATCCGCTGACCGCGATCGTCGTGGATGCGCTCGTGTATGGCCGTGCGCTGTCGCTCTCGCAACTGGCGGGCATGGCGCTGATCGTCGCCGCGAGTCTCGGCGTCAATCTCGGCTGGCCGTTGCTGACGCTGCTCCATCCGGGTGGGCGAGCACGCAGTCACGCGAAGTAAAGCGCGCCACCCGCCCGGTCCTTACTGCGGCAGCGTTTCGCCCTTCGTCTCCGGCGCGAACGGAATCACGAACAGGCCGAGGACGAACACGAGCGCGGTCAACGCGATCGGCACGCCGAGCGTCTGCATATGCAGCACCGCCGCGCCGAGCAGAAAGTTGACGCCGGCGCCGACGAAGCGTCCAAACGACGTGCAGAACGCAAACGCCGTCGCGCGTACGCGGGTTTCGAACTGCTCGGGCAGCCACAGGCTGAACAACGCGAAGTTGCCGCCGAAAAAGCCCAGCACGAACAGCCATGCGATGAACGGCGCGAGCCCGTTCGGCAGATAGAACGCCCAACCGAAGCTCGCCGCGATCGACACCGCCATCCCCGCGAAGTACACCGCGAGCGTCATCTTGCGGCCGATGCGCTCGGCCAGTGGCGGCAGCGCGAGACAACCGAGGATCGTGCCGATCGACAGCAGGCCGGTCGCGAGCGACGCGGTGCGAATCGAATCGCCCTTGGACATGCCGGCGCGCGCCGCCAGTTGGATCACCGCGGACGGCTCGTAGACGGCGCCTGCCCACAGCCCGATGATCGCGATCGTCAGCAGAATGCACGCGACCCATGTGCGACGCCGGTAAGCCGGCCCCATGATCTCGCGCAACGGCTTCACGCGCACCGTCTTTGCGTCGGCTTTCTGCCACTTCTCCGGTTCCTTCACGCGCAGCAGAATCAGAATCGCGACGACGACCGGTACCGCGCCGGTCAGGAACATCGCGCGCCAGCCGAAATGCACGCCGACCGTGTAATTGAGCGCAGCCGCGAGAAAGAAGCCCGCGTAGTAGCCGGTCTGCAGATAACCGGCGCCCATTTTGCGACGATCCTCCGGCCAGGCCTCGGCAACGTAGGTGCCCGCGAGCGCCCATTCCCCGCCGATCCCGACGCCCGCGATGAAGCGATAAATACCGAGCTGCCACACATTGGTCGAGGTCGCGGCGAGCCCGGTGAAAATCGCGAACGTGAAGATGGTGGCGGCGAGCACCTTGGTGCGACCGAAGCGATCGGCGAGCGGTCCCCAGATGAACGACAGTCCCCAACCGACCAGAAACAGCGCGAACAGGATCGATCCCGCGAGGCCGACATTCGACGGCGTCGCCGCGAAGCCCGAACGCGGCAACAGCTCGGTCAGCGCGGGCGTGAGCACCAGCGCGTAAATGAACGAGTCCATGCCGTCGAGCGTCCAGCCGGCCCACGCTCCCCAGAACCCTGCGATCTGCGAACGATTGAGCGGTGTGCGCTGACGCGCGACCGCTCGTCGGTCGGTTACTGTATTCATCATGCTCCTCCGGCCTACGATAGTTGAACGTAACGAAGAAAGGGACGGGCGCGCTTGGGGATGGCTCGACGACGTTGATTGATCGGCGATGTCCTCATACAACTCATTCAGAGGACGGCGCGAGCACCTGCCTGGAATGTGGTTCAAGACTTCCGGGTTTGCCCGCGCTGAAATGCGCGTCTTTTTATATATAATATTTGATACCATGACCGACGCAACTGAAGGTTTTCCCCTGGACGCCGCCATGTCCGGTTCGTTTCTTCCGGCCGCCGCGCCGCGCGAAAGTACCTCGCACATGATTGCTGAGGCGCTGCGCGCGGCGATCGTCGACGGCACGCTCGCGCCTGGCGCCCCGCTGCGCCAGGACGCGATTGCCCGGCATTTCTCGGTCAGTGCGATTCCCGTGCGTGAGGCGCTGCGCCAGCTCGAAAGCGAGGGCTGGGCACGCGCGGCGGTCCATAAAGGCGCGACCGTCGCGCCGCTGTCCGCCAACGAAGCGCGCGAGATCTACGAGATCCGCTCGGCGCTCGAAAGTCTCGCGCTCGGCCTTGCGATTCCGCATCACACCGCCGCGACGCTGCGCGAAGCCGCGGACTTGTGCCGCGCCGCCGAGCGCGAAGAGGACCCGTCGCTATACGTCACGCGCAATGCCGCGTTCCATATGTGTCTCTACGCGCCCGCCGGCCGGCCGCAGCTCGAGGACATGATCGGCTTGCTGCACCGGCGCGGCGAACGCTATCTGCGCCTGAAGTTCGGCTTGCCGTCGTACAAGGGCGAGTCCGACAGTGAGCACGCCGCGCTGCTCAATGCCGTCGAGCGCCGCGATATCGCGACCGCGCAGTCGCTGGTGGTCGCGCATCTGCTCGGCACCGGCGAGCTTCTGCATCGTTTCCTGACCGAGCGCGCGCGCGAAGAAGCGCTTGCGCATCAACCGAAGCCGCGCGGCCGACGCCCGCGCGTCACCACCGGGAGCTGATCGAACCGATGACCGAGCCGATGAACCACCCCGCCGAAGCCGCCGCATCGCGGTCCACTGTCCGCTCGTGGACGACCCGGCGCGACGAAAAGAACCGCCGCCTCGCGGCCATCGCGCCGTGGCTCGAAGACGGCGTGCTGCCCACGCACCGCATCGTCGATGCGCTCGAAACGTTGATCCAGCCCGGCGAGCGCGTCGCGCTCGAAGGCGACAACCAGAAACAGGCCGACTTCCTGTCGCGCTCGCTCGCCACGGTCGATCCGCACAAGCTGCACGACGTGCATCTGCTGATTTCGAGCATCAGTCGTCCTGAGCACTTGACGCTGTTCGAGCGCGGCATCGCGCACAAGGTCGATTTCTCGTTCGCGGGGCCGCAGAGTCTGCGCGTCGCGCAACTGCTCGAAGACGGCCAGCTCGAAATCGGCGCGATCTATACCTATGTCGAGCTGTATGCGCGCATGTTCGTCGACCTGACGCCGCACGTTGCACTGCTGTGCGCGGACAAGGCCGACCGTCACGGCAATCTGTACACCGGCCCGAATACCGAGGACACGCCGACGATCGCCGAGGCCGCCGCGTTCCGTCACGGCATCGTGATCGTGCAGGTCAACGAGATCGTCGACGAATTGCCGCGCGTCGACATCCCGGGCTCGTGGGTCGACGTGGTCGTGCAGGCCGACCGGCCGTTCGCGGTCGAGCCGCTGTTCACGCGCGATCCGCGCCATATCGGCGACTTGCAGGTGCTGACCGCGATGATGGTGATACGCGGCATCTACGAGCCGTATGGCGTCACGTCGCTGAATCACGGCATCGGCTTCGATACCGCGGCGATCGAACTGCTGCTGCCCACCTACGGCGAATCGCTCGGTCTCAAGGGCAAGATCTGCCGCAACTGGACGCTCAATCCGCACCCGACGATGATCCCCGCGATCGAATCGGGCTGGGTGGACAGCATCCATTGCTTCGGCAGCGAGGTCGGCATGGAGGCGTATATCGAGGCGCGCCCCGATGTGTTCTTCACCGGCAACGACGGCAGCCTGCGCTCGAACCGCGTGCTGTGCCAGTTGGCCGGGCAATACGGCGTCGACCTGTTCATCGGCTCGACGCTGCAGATCGATGCGGACGCGAATTCGTCGACGGTCACGCGCGGACGGCTCGCCGGTTTCGGCGGCGCGCCGAACATGGGCCACGATCCGCGCGGCCGGCGTCATTCGAGCGAGGCGTGGCTGAAGCTGTTGAAGGGCGACGGCGCGGTGTCGCGTGGCCAGAAGCTCGTCGTGCAACTCGCGGAAACGTACAAGAAAGGCGGCGAGCCGACCTTCGTCGATGAACTCGACGCGGTCGCGGTCGGCGCGAAAAACGGCATGCCGATCGCGCCGGTGATGATCTACGGCGACGACGTGAGCCATGTGGTCACCGAGGAAGGCATCGCGCATCTGCACAAGGCCGAAGGCATCGACGAGCGGCGCGCGGCGGTCGCGGCGGTGGCCGGTGTCACGCCGATCGGTCTGCGCGCGAAGCCTGAGAAAACCGCGGAATTGCGCCGGCGCGGCATCGTCGCGTATCCGGAAGATCTCGGCATCCGGCGCGGCGACGCGAAGCGTTCGCTGCTCGCGGCGCGCAGCATCGACGATCTGGTCACGTGGTCGGGCGGACTGTACGCGCCGCCCGCGCGCTTCCGGAGCTGGTGACGATGGCGTCCGCTGCTGTTCTTCCTGAACGGTTGGACGCGCCACATGCTTCGGTCCTACACGATGCATGTGGCACCTCGCCGGTCGGGCCGTTTTCCGACGCCCAACTCGCGCGCGACGCGATCATCGCGCTGATCGACGAAGCGGAGCTCACGCCGAAGCCCGCGCTCGTCGATCAGCGCGGCAGCGGCGCGCATCGCGACCTCGATCTCGCGATCATGCGGCGCTCCGCGCACGCGCTCGAACCGACCTTCGCGGCGCTGGCGCGCACGGCGCGCCGCCGCGGCGAACCCTCGGCGCTGCTGCGCGCCGAGCTCGCGCAGATCGGCCGCGCGGGCGAACAGGAGATGATGCAGGCGACGGGAGGGAGCAATGCGCATCGCGGCGCGATCTGGATCATCGGCTTGCTGGTTGCGGGCGTGGCGCTCGAAACGGCTTCGAGTTCCTCCATGCGTGCGCACAAACCTGGCGATCCCAACCGTGTCGATACCTCGCGCATCTGCACGCTGGCCGCGCAGATCGCCTGCTTCCCGGACCGCTTCGCCGCTTCGTCCGATAGCCACGGCGAACGCGCGCGTCGACGCTATCAGGTCGGCGGCGCGCGGCGCGAAGCGCAGGACGGCTTTCCGCACGCGCTCGAGGTCGGCCTGCCGGCATTGCACGCGGCCCGCGCGCGCGGCCTCGACGAAAACGCCGCGCGCATCGATGCGCTGCTCGCGATCATGAGCACGCTCGACGATACCTGCCTGCTGCATCGCGCGGGACTCGCCGGCTTGCATGCGGGGCAGCGCGGCGCGCGGCGCGTGCTCGACGCGGGCGGCAGTTCGACAGCCGCGGGTCGCGTCGCGCTCGACGCGCTCGAACGCGAACTGCTGTCGCTGAACGCATCGCCGGGCGGCGCGGCCGATCTGCTCGCCGCCACCCTCTTTCTCGACATGCTGGCGCATCGCGACGCCAGCCGGAGCTGAGCCTCATGGAACATTTGACCTTCGACTATCCGGCGCAACGCGCCGTCACGACCCGCGCGCACGTCGGCGTGGTCGGCTCGGGCGATCTGGAAGTGCTGCTGTCGCCTGCCGCCGCCGATCCAGGCGGTTCGGCGCTCGCCGCGCACGTGGTGGTGCGCACCAGCGTCGACGGCTATAGCCACATCTGGAAGAGCGTGCTCGACCGCTTCTTCACGCGCTACGACGGCGCCGCGCACATCGAGATCAACGACTTCGGCGCGACGCCGGGCGTGGTCGCGTTGCGGCTCGCCGAAGCGGTCGAAGCGGCCGAGGAAGGAGACAGCGTATGAGCACGAGCGTCAGCGTAGATAGCGCGCCGCTGCTGCGCGAAAGCTTCATCGAACTGCCCGCGCGCGAGCGCGCCCGCTCGGTGCTCGACGCGGGCAGCTTCCGCGAACTGCTCGGACCGTTCGATCGCATCGGGTCGCCGTGGCTACCCTTGCAGGGCATCGTCTGCCAGGCCGACGACGGCTGCGTGATCGCGCGCGGCACGATCGACGGCGAACCGGCCGTAGTCGCCGCGATCGAATCGGCGTTCCAGGGCGGCAGCATCGGCGAAGTGTCGGGCAGCAAGATCGCCGCGGCGCTCGAGATGGCGCTACGCGACTGCGAGCGTGGCAAGCGCGTGCGCCCGGTCGTGCTGTTCGAGACCGGTGGCGTGCGGTTGCAGGAAGCGAACCTTGGGCTTGCGGTCATCGCCGAGATTCAGGCGGCGATCGTCGCGCTGCGCCGGCGCGTGCCGGTGGTCGGCGTGATCGCGGGCATGGTCGGCTGCTTTGGCGGCATGTCGCTCGCGGCCGCGCTGTGCTCGTATCTGATCGTGACGAAGCAGGGACGGCTCGGCATGAACGGACCCGAAGTGATCGAGCAGGAAGCCGGTATCGAAGAACTCGACGCGAGCGATCGCCGCCGCGTATGGCAACTGATCGGCGGCGAGCAGCGAGTCGCGAGCGCGCTCGCCGACACACTCGTCGACGACGATGCCGAGGCCGTGCGCGCCGCCGTACGCGCCGCGTTCGCGCAAGGCGTGCCGGCCACGCATCGCAGCGAGCAGGTCGACACGTTCTTGCAGCGGCTCGCGCGGATCGATCCGGCGAGCGTCACGCCCGAGACGCTGCGTGATGTGTACAACCCGCAAGGGCGCGATGCGTCGAACAGGGAGCAGGCATGAACGACACGACACTCACGCGCGGCGCGCGCTGGTTCAATGCACTTGCCGGTGAACCGTCGAGCACGGCGCCCATCTGGAGCGGCGATGCGCCGCTCGGCGGCGCCACCGCGCGCTTCATCACGGTCGTGCCCGATCCCGCGAACCGTTTTCCGCGCGCGACCACCAACGTGGTCGGGCTCGAACAAGGCTGGCAACTCGCGCGCGCGGTGCGTGAAGCGATCGAAGCGGATGCGGGTGTGGACGCCGGCACGCGCCGCCCGATCGTCGCGATCGTCGACGTGAAGAGCCAGGCGTACGGCTATCGCGAGGAAATGCTCGGCATCCACCTCGCCTGCGCGGCCGCCGTCGACGCCTATGCGAGCGCGCGCGACGCCGGCCATCCGGTGATCGCGCTGATCGTCGGTCCGGCGATGTCCGGCGCGTTCCTCGCGCACGGCTATCAGGCGAACCGCATCGTCGCGCTCGACGCGCCCGGCACGATGGTCCACGCGATGGGCAAGGAAGCGGCCGCGCGCGTCACGCGCCGCACGGTCGAAGAACTCGACGAACTCGGCGACACGATCGTGCCGATGTCGTATTCGATGGCGTCGTTCGCGAAGCTGGGGCTGCTCGATCAGTTGATCGAAGGCATCGACGCGGACGCGCCCGACGCGGCACAGATCGAGCGCGTGCGCACGGTGCTGGTCGAGCAGATTCGCAGCGCGCGCGAGGGGGATCGTACGCTCGCGCGTCGGCTGGAATCGGCGACGGCGCGGCAGACTCGCGCGGCGTCGATCGAGGTGCGGCGGCGTCTTGCCGAACAATGGGATGCCGTGTGATGCGCGTGTGTGCGGCTGCGCCCTTCTCCACCGTGCACGCCACGTCGTGCGACGCGCGGTGGCGGCCGCATGATCTGCTGCGCTTGCGGCGGCTGGACTCGCCCGATGACGAACCAGCGTGGGTTCGCGACGCGTTCGAACGCGCGCCGTATGCGGTCGTCCGACGCGCGCTCGCCGCTGATGGTTTCGTCGCGATCGGCGTGCGCGGTGCGAAGCGAGCGCAACGCTACGGCACATGGGTGCATGCGGACGATATCGTCGGTGCCGTGCCGCCGGAATCGCTCGCGCAGACGCAAGCCGATGCTGGACGTGCTGCATTGCCCTCGTTCGTTGCACTGCTTTCGTTGCAACGTGATTCGGGCGGTCCGCTTGGTGGATTCGCTTGGGGACCTATTGGCAGCACCGGCTTTGAACTGGCGACGCACGTGCCGACTGTCAACGAAACGAGCGACCTCGATCTGTTGATCCGCGTGCCGCAACCGCTGGCGCTGAATGTCGCGAGTGCTTTGCTGGAGCAACTGCAAACGCTCGCGGCGCATATCGGTATCCGCATCGATGCGCAACTCGAAACGCCCGCGGGTGGCGTGGCGCTCGCGGAATGGGCCGCGGGCAAGGCGCGCGTGCTTGCCCGCGATGCGAGCGCCCCCCGCTTGATCGCCGATCCGTGGGCGGCGGTTGCTCACCATGGCATTGCCTGATGCTCGCGCTTCTGTTCCCCGGCCAGGGTGCGCAGAGCGAAGGCTTTCTGCATCGACTGCCGCAGCATCGCGCGGTACAGGACACGCTCGCTGAAGCCTGCGACACACTTGGCATCGACGTGCTGACGCTCGACTCATCCGACGCTTTCGATTCGACGGTCGCGGTGCAACTGGGCTTGACCGTCGCGGGCGTCGCGATCATGCGCGCGCTCGCCGATGAAGGATTGGCGGGGGAGATCAGCGCGGGACTGTCGATCGGCGCGTATGCGGCGGCGGTCAGTTGTGGCGCGGTGGCGTTCCGCGACGCGCTGAAGATGGTGCAGCGACGCGCCGAGCTGATGGAAACCGCTTATCCGGCGGGCTATGGTCTCGCGGCCGTCTCCGGCTTGAGCGAGCAGCAGGCGGAAACGCTCGTTGCACAGCAGGCCGCGGAGCAACGGCAACGCGTGTATATCGGCAACGTCAATGCACCGCGCCAGATCGTGATGGCCGGCGCGGACGATGCGCTCGACGGGTTCATCGAACGCGCGCTCGCGGCCGGCGCGCGCAAGGCCACGCGGCTCGCGGTCAGCGTGCCCTCGCATTGCGAATTGCTCGCGCGTGCGAGCGACGAACTGCTGGCGTACTCGCGCACGTTGCATTTTGAAAGACCGCGCGGTGTTTATATCGGCAATCGCGGTGGACGCCCGTTATATACGGCCGATGCGATTCGCGAGGATCTTGCGACCAATATGCGTTACACCGTGCGCTGGTTCGATGCGCTGACCGTGATGCAGGAAATGGGCGCGCAGGTGCTGGTCGAGGCGCCGCCGGGGCAGGTGTTGACAGATATCGTGAGGGAGAATTTTTCTGAGGTCAGTGCGCTGGCCGCGAGTACATTGCCGTTTGACAGGTTGGTGGGGACGGTACGCCGGCGGTTGGAGCGTAGCTGACGGCGTGTGCTTTGCGGTGTGCGAATGCGGCTGGGCCAGGGGCGTCTGGGAGCGGACAACAGTCTGGTGTCCGGGGCGTAGCAGCCGTTGGAGCGTCAGCGCTGGCGCGTAGCCGAACGGCAGAAAATGGCCGCCCGCTGCCCGAGGCAGTCCGCGCTGGTCTGCCCGATCAGGTCGTTCGATGGCGACCACCGTCATGACTGTTTTCAATCCAGTTACGACTTGAGTTCGAGTTCAGCTAACGGTTGCATCAAAGGCCGTGCGAAGCTGCTGATTCGCGGAAGCTACCTCGACGGCTCGGACACGCTGCCGGGCAGTTGCCGCACCAGCTCGATGAATGCCCGCAACCCGGCGGGAATATGTCGGCTTCCGGGAAAATAGAGAAACAGTCCGGGAATGAGCGGGCACCAATCACTGAGCACCGCAACGAGCCGCTTGCGTGCCATCGCGTCGCGCGCATACGGCTCCGGTACGTATGCAATACCGAGTCCCCCCAGTGCCGCTTCGATCATCAACGTATTGCTGTCCATCGTGAGCGCGCCGGGCGGATCTATCGTGAAGGCCTGACCGTGACGCGCAAACTCCCATCGATAGCGTTTGCCACTGGGCAGACGTTGCCGGACGCAGCGATGGGCCTGCAATTCGTCCGGCACGGCAGGCCGGCCATGCTTGCGCAGATAACGCGGCGACGCCACTGCAACAAAGCGTGAATCCTCGCTGACCCGTACCGCGATCATGTCCTTGGGTACCGCTTCACCGAGCCTTACGCCTGCATCGAAGCCTTCCGCGACGATATCGACGAAACGTCCGTCCGAGACGAGATCCAGCTCCATCTGCGGATACATCGCCAGAAAGCGCGGCACGACAGTCTGGAGCAGTTGACGGATCGCCCCGTCGCTTCCATTGATGCGCAGCGTGCCGCGAAGCGCCTCATCTTCCCGCGCGACATCGTCGAGCACGTGATCGAGATCGCTCAGCACAGGGCGCAGACGTGCAAGCAGACGCTCCCCCGCTTCTGTCAGGGATACGCTGCGCGTGGTCCGGTGCAGCAAGCGCACATCCAGATCGTTCTCGAGTCCGCGCATCGCATGGCTCAGCGCCGAACGCGACACGCCCAGTTCGCCTGCGGCCTGCACGAAGCTCCGCCGCGCGGCGACGACCATGAACGCCTGCAAATCGTTGAGAGTCGGTTTGCCCATTGGTGAATTTCCTTCAACACGTCATGCCGATCGGCCTGGCTTCTCCGACGAATTCCATTGTTCTAGCATGAACTCCTGATCCTTCCAACGGAGCATGAGCATGACGAAGAACTGGCTGATCACGGGCGCATCGAGCGGGCTGGGGCGTGGGCTGACGGAAAAGCTGCTGGCACGCGGCGACGGCGTTGTCGCGACGCTGCGCAGGCCCGGCGCATTGGACGATCTGCGCAAGCAACACGGCGACCGACTGGAGGTCGTCACTTGCGACCTGACGAACGTCGATGCAATCAGAGCCGCTGTAGCGCAGGCATTTGCTGCGCTCGCGCGCATCGACGTCGTCGTCAGCAACGCGGGCTACGGGCTGTTCGGCGCGGCCGAAGAGCTCGACGACACCCAGATTGCACGGCAGATCGAGACGAATCTGACCGGGTCGATCCAGTTGATACGCGCGGTCATTCCGCGTCTGCGGGAACAGGGCGGCGGACGGATCGTGCAGGTGTCGTCGGAAGGCGGCCGAATCGGCTATCCGGCTTTTAGCATTTATCACGCGACGAAATGGGGAATCGAGGGTTTCGTCGAAGCTGCCGCGCAAGAAGTCGGACCGTTCGGCATCGACTTCGTGATCATGGAGCCCGGTCCTACGCGCACCAACTTTGGCGCGGGTCTCGACCGCGCGGCGCCGATGCGCGTGTACGACGACACGCCCGTCGGTGAAATCCGGTGCGCACTCGACGCTGGCTATTTCGATTTTGCGGATGCGGCGAAAACTGTCGACGCAATGATCACCGCGATCGACAGCCCGTCCCCTCCGCTACGGCTTGCGCTGGGCAAGTCTGCGTACGAATCGATACGTGCGTCGCTGACAAAGCAACTCGCGAGTCTCGAGGCGCAGAAGGAGATCGCGTTGTCGGTGATGGAGCGTGGATAGCCAGATGGCGAGCCACTCGATGGCCCCGGAACGTAGCGCAAGCGACGTTTCTGAAGGATGACTTCCAAGGGATGAAGAGATTCGAACAGCCGAACACTTCGTCAACCAAGGGAGCAGATGTGGCCGGTCCGTAGTTGACGCGATCGCCCCAGATCGACACGCAAGTGCCCTCCGAATCCCGCGTGCCCTTTACGCCGGCTTCCGACCCAATGCGGCCTTTCATTCGTCGTCTATTCAATGGCCGTTGTTCGAGCAGAACCAGCCGTCTAATCTTGCGCGAAGAGATGCCTCGGTGCACTGTGTTCCACATCACCGCGAAACTAGTGCACCTCTTGCCAGCGGAAAATGGGGTGCGTGGCGCCCGTCGGCATGGCCCACGCGCCATTCGGTCCGAAGTCCCATCCGACAAAGCTGGCCGGCTGGCTCATCTGGGCCGTAGTCAGCCCGTTTGACGCTGGCAAATTGCCACCGCTCGACGTTTGCCGTGTCGTTTCGACGTTCCAGTAAACGTCGTCGCCAAGGCCGGAACAGCCCCAACAAATTCCGCCGACAAATATTGGCGTCGTGGCCGTTACGGCGCCCGACGCAAACGACTGGGTGATGGAGCCGCTATTGTCGACTACCAACCCCCCCGCGACGCTGTGAGAATAATACCCAGTGACAGAGCCTGTTGCATACGACTGGTCGATCCTCCCATAGTTGTTGTCAACCAGTCCGGCACCCTCGCCACCAGTCGCGACTGCCGCGCTGCTTCCCGAGCGGGCGATGAGCCCGTAATTCGCACCGACGAGCCCCGCAAGCGCTGCGCCAAGGCAACCCATGCAGGTGTTCTCGCCTGAAGTGAAGGTGTTGACGACAGTGCCGTAGTTATCGATCGCCAGGATTCCGATTCCGTAGTAGAACCCTGTGTCCGCCTCGCCCGTGTGAGCGTTGACTCTCATGTCGCGCACGACACCGCCCCGCCCGATATCACCGAACAGAGCATCGAGGTTGGGCGAGAGATTGGAAACCGTATGCCACATGCCGTCGAATTGACCGGTGAACGGTGTCGCAACCGCGTACTGGAGCGTTCCCAGCGTGGTGAATGCAAAGTTGCTCGCGTCTAAATCCTTGCCGAGCGCGTAGTTGCCGCCCATGTTGTTCGCGACGTTCTGCAGGTCTGTCGCCGAATTGACGAGCTGATAGCCGGTTATCTGCGTGACGAGTCCGCTGTAGAGCGGCGCTTGCCAGGTCGCATTGCTGACGAGCGTGCCGGGGCTGAAACTGCCATTCATATCGTAGAGCGCGCTGACGATGCCCGTGCTCTTCGACCAGTCGACCGTGCCGCCGTTGATGACGCTGCCGCCGTTGTCGATGCCCGACGCGTCGGCACGCAAGGTCAGATTGCCCGCACCGCTGTTGGCTATCGTCATGCCCGACGCCACCGAGACGCTGTGATACGCGGCGAGCGTGAGCGAAGCGGGACCGTGCCAGCGCAGGCTCGACGCGACGCCCAGGTCGCCCGTCGCGCCGTTGGCGCCCGTCGTCTCGACGTCCACCGAGGTGCCCGCGTTCAGGCTGCGCTGCAACGTATGCGCGGCGGAGTCGTCGATCGTGAAGTCGGGCGTCGACAGATTCCACTGCCCCGCGTGGACCGCTGCGTGCCTGCCGAAAGTGAGTTGCGCCGCTTGCGTATCGACGGTTCCGCCGCTGCCGTCCGCGTTGTTTGCGGTGATCGTGCCGTACTGTTCGACACGGCCGCTGTCGGCGACCAGCCACACATGGCCGTCGCGGCTGGCCGTGCCCGTCGCGCGGATGCGCGTGCCGCTGCCTGCGAGCGCATACACGTTGCCGTCAGCAGCCTGCAGACTGATCTGCGCGGCGGTTATCCGCCCCTTGTTGACGACCGTGCCCTGACTGCCTGTCTGCACAAACACCTGCCTGCTGCCGGCCGAGTCCTGCAGCAGTACCTGCTCGCCCACGGCCAGTTCCGCCGTGCCGTTGGGCGCTGCGACGGTGCCTGCGTTGATGACGTCGTGTCGCGCAATCAGGAATACATCGCCGCCGCCCGAACTGATCTTGCCGAGATTGATCACGGCTGCGTTCGAGTTGCCTGACAGCGTGAGCGAGCCGCCGCCCTGTATGAACGCGTCGTTGCAGATGTCCAGCGTCGACGCGACGAAACGTCCGCCGGTGGTAATAACGCCCGATGGCCCGACGACGATGCCCTGCGGATTGATCACATAGACGCTGCCCGTCGCACCGAGCCTGCCGACGATGGCAGAGGGCGAACCGCCCGTCACCCGGTTCAGCGTCGCGCCCGAGCCGTTGTCGAACGTCACGCTGTTGGTTTTGCCAATCGAAAAGCTGTTCCAGTCGATCACGCCGCGCGTCGAACCTGGTTGTGTGATCACGAGGCTGTTGCCCGCGCCCGCTATCGTGCCCGTGCCGGCGACGTAACGGCCGCCCTGCGGAAGGCTGCCCGCCGCGAACGCCACGGGTGTCAGGGACAGCCCAGTCAGCGAAATGCCAATGGCGAGCCAGATGCGTCGGTTTGACTGTTGACGATGGGGTGCGCATCGCGCGGACCGAGGTTGTGCTGGACGTGACATACAGCCCCCTTTCCGCATGCATGCGGAACGGCCACCAACGACCCGCATAGCCGACCGGAGACGCGTGAGTGGCGGCGTCTGAAGAATAGCCAGTTGGCGTCGCGCATGCGTGCCTATATCTCAGCGCTTCGCGCCTTCCTATCGGACTTTTGTGCCACCTCGCTTGGTCAGAACGCGGTAACCACAAGGGAAACAAGGGAAGGTCCAAACCAAGGCTGTAGACATACCGAACCCGAAGAAGGCGGACCAAGAAGATCAGTTGTGTTCCGGTGGCCAATGGCCGCTGGCGGCTGCAGAACCGACGTCTAAATGTCTGGTCAACAGCAGCGGCGAATGACAGTTCCTGGCCGATGACTGCCTCATGCAATGGGCACACATCGCTCGAACTTCGCAAGGCCGCGATCGGCGACACGCGACCCGTTGTTGACGATGGACGAAACACGCGTGGATGTCTCCAATTGAATGGCAACCCGCCGTACGTTGATTGCGGCGCAAATCCGGCTTCACCGACCTGCCGCCGAGGATTCGCCCCGGAAGTGATTCATCGGGCAGCCTTTTATGCAGTTGAGCAAGCGGACTTGCTCTACATGCACAGCGGACGCCACTCCGTCGCAATCATAGTCACCACAAGAGAGGCCTGCACTATTGTCGTTGCGGATGATCAAGAAAGAAGCGCAGCATTTCGGCACTCGCATCCGGACCAGTAGCGTCCGTATAACTGCCTCGTGCATTGCCGCCTGCCCAAGCGTGCCCTGCGCCATGAATGGTCCACAACTCGGCGTCGATACCGTCGCCGGAAACCAGCCGCGAGACGGTACAGACGCGTCGGCCCGCGTCGACCCGACGCCATTCGCTGCCGGCGTCCGGCCGTGCGTCGAACCTCTGCACGAGCCGCGTGGCATTCGCTACGTGAACGGTGGCATCCGCGTCACCATGAAAGACGATCATGGGCCGTCTCGGTGACAAGTCTGTATCGCCTTGCACGCGCCGTGCATTTCGGGGGTGCTTGCCGCCTTTCATCGCCGCGAGCGCGGAGGGTAAATTGTGCGCGCACCGTGCCGGAAGACCGGAATGCACGCCGACTGCGGCATACAGCTCGGGATACTCGGCGATCATGATCGCCGCCATTGCGCCCCCCGCGGACATCCCCGCGACGTACACGCGCGCAGGATCGACGTTGTGGGCCGAGATGATTTCGCGCGTGATGCCTGCGATCAGCGACGGCTCGCCGCGCTCGCGATGCTGATCGTCAGGTTTGAACCAGTTCCAGCACTTCGACGGATTCGCCTGCTGCGGTTGCACCGGATAAGCTACGAGACATCGATGCCGGTCGGCAAGCGCGTTCATCTGCGTGCCTGCTGCGAAATCGTCGGCGTCCTGCGTGCAGCCGTGCAGCATCACAATCAGTGGCAGCGGCTCGCCGGCGCCCCCCGCCGGCACATACAGCCGATATTGACGGCGACCGGCGGCATTCGCATACGCAAGCGTGATGAATTGTCCTCGTTCCTCCACGTCAATGCAGTCTTCTCGCGCCTTGTGCGCGGTCGCGTCCTTGGTCTTTGCAAACGGGAAGACAACGGGCTCTGGCGTCTTGTCCCGCGACTCAGTTTCGTTCACTGCACCGACGCTTTCCCCTCGCAGTGCGCGTTGTATCGCTTCTGTCGCTTCGGCAACGCCGCGGGTACGCAGCAAAGTCATCGCTTCGTGCATTGAGTTCAGAAAGCCTTCGTTGAGTTTCATCACATTTGTCCGATTACCGGTGTTGAGGGGTGGGCCTCGCGCGGCTAGTGGATTCTGCCGGCAAGCGCCGTCTTGACTGCGGGCGAAGCGTGAAAGGCTCCCAGCACCACGACGCTTTCGATAGTCGCGAGCGCGAGTTCCGGGGAGACATCGGCGGCAATGCTGGCCAATCCCAGGACCTGAATGTTGAGACGCTCGCGCGCGGCTCGAATCGCCTCGAGATCCTGCCTGGAAAAATGCTGCAGCCCGAGCACGAGCGAACGACGCGCAACCGTTTCCTGGACGACCCGCGCATGTAGCGCGAGCTGGTTGCGAATCGCCGTTCGGATCAGGTCGGTCCGGTTCGCATAGAAGCCTTCTTCAACCAGCAGGTCGATCTGCCCGAGGTCGACGGGTCCGAGGTTGATCGTGATTTTTTCCGAATCGCCGCCTTTCGAGCGGGGGGTGTCCAATACCGCGGGTTTCTTCATCGCACCATCCTTGCACCATCCATATGGATGGTTATAGGATGGTTTTAGATGCGCCGCAACATAAAAATTTGGGGTCGAGACGCCTTCTGGGCTCGCCGCATCGCTGGTCGTGGGGGCTAGATAGAGCGCGGATATCGCTCAGTGGTTGTCGCGTGACTTTCCCGAGCGCTATCGCTGGTCGAGGCGCACATGGATAGCTACGAGGTACTGGCCGGTTGGAGGACGCGGCAGCGGTTGAATACTGCGCTGAGCCTCCTCGGCGCTTCGCGGAACAACTCGCCTGCCGGTCTCATCGTTGTAAAGGCCAGTTACAGCGCTGGGTTTGTGACACGCGCCTTTCTCGATCCCGTGGCTCAATACTATTCGTTTAACAATAGCCGAGGCCCTACACGCTGAGCAGAACCTTCCGCACGTCGGACTCGGGGGCAATGCGCTCATCCTGCCCCGCTTGACCGGGCACTGGGCATCCAGTGATGTCGCGCCTGCAAGGTCCGACTCGATCGTGCCGACTGGGTAGGCCGTACTGGATTCGAACCAGTGACCAACGGATTAAAAGTCCGCTGCTCTACCAGCTGAGCTAACGGCCCGGCTCGCCCGATGTTCCCCGCGACCGGGGCACTTCTTGCCTGTTTGGCCTAGCCGATGTCGATCGTGCGACTCGTGGATCGCGCCGGCTCCGATTTCGGCACGGTCAACGTGAGCACACCGTTATCAAATTTTGCCAATGCGTGATCGGGGTCGGCGTTTTCCGGCATCGGAATCGTGCGCATGAAGCTTCCATAGGCGCGCTCGAGCCGGTAGCAGCCGTCTTCGTCGCCGCGCCAGCATTCTCACGTTTCACGTCCCGCATCTGGGCCTCCGCAATCGGAAGGTGGCGGCCAGACGACCGCCACCTGTTTTCTCGCCGTTGTTGCTGTCCACTGCCGACCTCAGTCCGTCCGCACCTCGATGCGGCGCGGACGGGCTTCGTCGCGGCGCGGTATCGTCAGCTTCAGCACACCGTTCTTCAGGTTCGCATCGATTTTCGTTGCGTCGAGGTCAACCCCAAGAGCGAACGACCGCGCGAAGTGAGGCTGGCGGATCTCCGCATGTTGCAGGCGCAGCCCCGCCGGCGTGGGCACCACCGCCTCGGCCTCGATGGACAGGTTGCCATCGTGCACCTTCAGATCGAGCCGGTCCTTTGTAACGCCGGGCAGATCCGCCCACAGCGTGACGCCCTGGCTATCCTCGAAGATGTCCACGGGCGGCGCTAGGGAAACACTGATTAATGGAGCTCGGCGGTCATCGCTCACGTAGCCGAAGACGTTATAGAAGGCAGCTCACAGAACGGACTCACGAGGATGAAGAGGCAGATCGGCTTCGCGGAAGCGGAAATTGCAGGCAAGAAGCGCGTGACGAGGCGCCAACGCTTCCTGGCGGAGATGGAGCAGATTGTGCCGTGGCAGCGTTTGCTGTCTGCAATCGAACCGCATTACCCGAAGGGCACGCGAGGCCGTCCGCCGATTGGCTTGGAGCGAATGCTGCGGATCTATTTCCTGCAACAGTGGTACGGGCTGTCGGACGAAGGGCTGGAAGACGCGCTGTATGACAGCATTGCGCTGCGCGCCTTCGCCGGCATCGATCTGGCAGTCGAGAACGTTCCGGATGCGACCACGCTGCTGAAATTCCGGCGCCTGTTGATCGAGCACGAACTGACACGGAAGCTGTTCGACGAGATCGGTATCTCGCTGTGTGAGCGTGGACTGATGATGAAGGAAGGCACGCTGGTGGATGCGACGATCATCGAAGCGCCACCGTCGACCAAGAACGCCGGGAAGAGCCGTGACCCGGAGATGCATCAAACGAAGAAGGGAAACGAATGGCACTTCGGGATGAAAGCCCACGTTGGCGTGGACGCCGATTCGGGCCTGATCCACAGTGTGGTTGGCACGGCGGCTAACGTGTCGGATGTGTCGCAAGCCCATCTGCTGCTGCACGGCCATGAGGAGGAAGCGTTCGCCGACGCGGGCTACATTGGCGTAGACAAGCGCGACGAAATGCAGGGCAAGGCAGTGAAGTGGCACGTCGCGGTCAAGCGCGGAAAGATCAAGGCGATGTCGGAAGGCCCGCTGAAGGACCTGGTGATCGCGGTTGAACGAACCAAGGCGCAGATCCGGGCGCGGGTCGAGCATCCGTTCCATATCGTCAAGAACCTGTTTCACCATCACAAGACCCGATACAAGGGCTTGGCGAAGAACACCGCGCAACTGTTCAGCCTGTTCGCTCTGGCGAATCTGGTGATTGCGCGAAATCTGTTGCGATCGGTTCATGGGAGCAATCCGTCTTGCGTGTGAAAAAGGCGAGCAGAGAAGCTCATTTACGAGCCAGATTCATCGAAATGAGCGCCGATTCGATTCGTTATCCGTAAAATTCGACGCCGCTTCATCTGCAAGCCGCGCGGGCGGCACATTAATCAGCATTTCCCTAGTGCAACTGGCAATCTCGAATTCATCCGCTCGGAAGGCAATGTGTCGAAAGCGGCATTGTGCTTGAATATGCGGGGAGGAAACGCGAGGTAGAAAGCGTGCTTTCCATGCTACCGTCAGCATATGCATGTAGAAGTTTACAGGGTTGGCTTGGCACAGCGGCTGGACCTTCTTGAGCAACCCCTCGCGCGGGAACGCGCCAAACGAATTGTGAGGATGTATCGGAGCAGGCATTACATCTCGACACATTTATTGCAAATTTCACTGAACGGCGGCGCAACGAACCGGCATTAATGCGTTCAATATTGCGTACACAGACTTTATCCACCTGCAAGAGGTTCTATCATCGGGTTGGCCACGAGACGCTGCTTTAAGTGCCACTCTTTTTCGATCTTCTGAAGGGACTCGCAATGGCTAAGTGCATCTCTCGACGTTTTCCGATGGGCTCCTGGCGCTTCGACAACAGGAAGGTCCGGTTGCCTGAGGTGACTGAAGATAACGTTTTCGACCGATGGCTTATCGTCAGCGCCGAAGGCGTACCATCGGTGTTGCGGCGAAGGATGTGTCAGCACGAACCAGACTAGAGGTACTCGATGAAAGTTCGATACAGCGAATGTCTCACAAACCGCGCTGAACTCTTTTTCTCAGTCGTCGTTGCCAACTACAATTACGGGCGTTTTGTTCGGCAAGCCATTGAAAGCGCCTTGGCACAGGATTGGCCCAACAGGGAAGTCATCGTCGTCGATGACGGCTCGACCGACAACTCCGCGGAGGTCATTCGTTCGTACGGCGAACAGATAACGGCCATCTTCAAAGAAAATGGAGGCCAGCGCGAAGCCAACAACGTGGGCTTCGATAGGAGTGCGGGCGACGTCGTCATTTTCCTCGATGCGGACGACGTTCTGGTGCCCGGCGCGTTGCGCTCGATTGCTTCGGTTTGGCGCCCCGGCCTCAGCAAGGTGCAGGTGTTGATGGAGCGTGTCGACGCGGAGGGACACCCCATACGCAACGCGATTCCCAAGGTTCGAACCGTGATTCCGAAGGTTCCGCCGGGAGTTTCGTCCGAGGCGATTCGTCACTGGGCGTATGAGACCTCGGAGTATCCCTCTCCGCCGGGCTCGGGAAACGCGTGGGCTCGCAGCTTTCTCGAGAGAATTTTTCCATTGGACGCGAGTTGCGATTCATTCACGGACTCGACGTGCATCGCCATGGCTCCCTACATGGGCGACGTCGAGACAATTGCTGCGCCACTAGTGCTGTACCGTATGCATGGCGAGAACGACAGCGCTATGAGTACGAATACAAGCAACTTTGGGCGCGAGATCTCACGTGCACTGAAACGTCACAATGCTGCCTGCAAAGCCTGCAGAATGACCGGCCTGCCGCCACCGCCGCTTAGCACCCTGTTTTCAGCACCTCATTTGCTTCAATTGCGAGTTGCCTCGTTGCGGCTCACACCGGAACAGCATCCGCTACCTGGAGACAGCCGAGTCCGCGCCCTGCGCGATGCATTGTCTATCCCCTTCCGTGCAAGTTTCGAGCGTCCTGGTTTTCGCTTCCTGATTGCGGGGTGGAGTATCGCCACCTTGCTTGCACCAAAGAACGTCGCGAGCACGCTTATCCGGCGCCGTTTCATTTGAACGGATTCGCCAATCCATTGTGTCGCACTCTGCTCTTCTGTGTGAGTCGTCATGAAAGAAATGACCGTCGTGATCTGCAACTACAACTACGAACAGTTTCTGGCCGAGGCGATCGATTCGGCGCTTGCGCAGGACTACGTGCACACTCGTGTCATGGTCATCGACGATGGATCGACTGACCGGTCTCGCGCAATCATGGAAAGCTACGGATCGCGCATCGCAACCGTTTTCAAGGACAACGGCGGCCAGGTATCCACCTACAACCTGGGACTTGATCTCGTCGAGACGGATCACGTGCTGTTTCTCGACGCCGACGACGTGCTATATCCTGATGCCGTGACCGAGGTGATGCAGCGCTTCAATAGCGAGAATCTCGCAAAGGTACAGTTCCGGCTAGACATCATCGACCAGACGAGCAAATGTACGGGCGGTTATGTACCTCATTCTGGAATCGACGGTGACTGTCGAAAACCTTTGCTGGACGGATGGCTCTATCCGTCCCCTCCGGCGTCTGGGAACGCGTACAGCGTCACTGCCCTACGGAAAATTTTCCCCGTCCCGGAAACGCCCAACAGCCGGTATGGCGCGGATTTTTACGCAATCTATGGGGCGGCTCTCGTCGGGGCAGTCTCGAGCATCCCGATGTCTCTCGGCGGATATCGCGTATCTCGTAGCGGAGGGCGAAGCGTGTCGTTTGCCAACTCCGATTCGATCACCAAGGCTCCAAGAGCGCTCGCGTCGCGGTGGGCAACCCTGCGTGAAATGGCATCCCGCCGCCTGGGAATGCAATTGCCGTCCGACTTCTACGATTTCGCGCATGAAAGGGCCATTTTCTGCTCGTGTGTCTACCAGGCGCCGTTGACGACCCGATGGCACTGGATGTTCAGCGATTCGCATGCTTATTTTCATACGATCGTGGCGAATCCATTCTGGAGTCGAAAGAAGAAGGTGGGAACGCTGATGCTGTCCAGTCTCTGTCTGATTCCATACTCGCCTATCGCGGACTACGCGGTCCGCTACATCTGCAATCCGTTAGCTCGCCACAGCGCCCGTCAGTTGTAGTGGCTGAATTTGCCAGCGCCAAGCAGCCTCGGCGCTAGCACTACGGCACTGACAACCGTCCCCGCCTCGCGACCTGGAACACGTCATGCGGGCACGCCAGATGGCTGCAGGCGAGCGGCGGATGATCCGTTGCAGTTCGATCTGGGAGTCGGGCAGGAAGATTCCAGCGCTTGTGGGACGGCAGATAGCGCCAGTCAGGTCGCGGCATGGTGTGCACTGGCGACAAGTCGCGCGTAAGCGGCGTCAAACCGTTCTTGTCGTCAGAGAGGATCTGACGGGATGTCGCAGATGAAGTTCACGCGCCGACAGATCACTCCTGAGCCACAACGATATAGGCGAGATGCTCTGCCGGTCCTTGTCCGCCATGACCATTGACGAGATCAGGTACTCTGAAACGGATCTGCAAACCCTGATCGTCCCACTTCAACGCAGTTTGCGTCACCGAAGCCGTTGAACCTGACAGCGCGTCGATGAACCGAACTTTTGCGCGGCCCGAGGAAGGCGGGCGCAGTTCGGGCACATCGACCGTGCGCCAACCCGGTAGTGCACGCACCTGCATCACGATTTGCTTGTCCGAATACAGCGCGCTGCCGGATGCAGCAGGACCGAACTGCAGTTTCTGCTGGAGGGGCGACAGCACCCCGCCCACCGTCTGGTTCAACACGATCAGACTCCGCCCCGAAACGTTGTACGTCCTGACGGGCGGACCGCGGTGCGTGAGACGGAACGGTTCATATCCGTCCCAGTGATACACCATCGAAACGTACTTGTCGGGATCGTCCCAGTTTCGATCGAGCGACCACGCGGCGAGATCGAAGAAATAGCGTGGTAAATAGTGATCGTCGATCATATATCTATCGCCAATCTCCGTTTGCCACAATCCACGAGCGGGCCCTTGCCTTACATAACGCTCGTAAAGATAATCCATGTCCTTGACCGCAAGATAATGCGTGTCGAGGTAATCCACGCAGTCCAGCATCCGCAAGTTGTATTTTGGACTTCTGTACTCCAGCCACTGACTAAAGGTTTCGAGCCCCCCCTGGTCCGGCCATCCGCCGTAGACGACGTAAGCGCCATAGCGGCGGATGATCCGCGCGGCTGGAATATGGATCTTGTCCACGTAGTCCTCCATCGCCCGTTCATATGGCGCATGCAGGTCGTCCCCGGCGCCTGGTCGAGCGGCACCGTGCCAGAACGATGCCTGTGGCGAACCGCCCGAGAGCTTTCCGGCCGCCTCGTTCCAGATCTGAAAGAAGCGCAGGTTGTACGGTGAGGCGTGATATTTCCGGACTACTGCTTCCACATAGCGCTCCCACGCCTTCACATCCACGGGTGCCGATTTTGAATCTCCTGGCACGCTCGCGTTCCACAGCGGCGTGTAGGCAAGTAGCAACAACGTACGAAATCCGTTATGGTTGTTCTGGATGATGACGGGCGGCAGGTCGCTTTCGTTATTGTTCCCCGTCTTGTCGACCCGCATCGGGTCCGAGGCACCATGGGCTTGCCCCGGACCTACGGGACCGCGCGCCCAACTAATCCCCATTTCCTTCCACATTGCGACGTCACGGGGAGAGCTTGCCCAGCCATTCGACCCAATCAAGTCGGTAATCCGTCGCCCTACGGCCTGTGACGCGGAGCCCTGACGCGCCGAAGCCGCGGCGATCGGTGGCCATAGCGGTCTCAGCGTTGTCCAACCGAGCGCCGTCAACATCTGAAGTACAAGTCGTCTGTTATATCTGGTCATAGGCCTTTAGTAACTATCTGCCAATTGCAAATCTGCCGCGGAGCGCCTGCCCGGCCATTCACGCTGGCTGGCGAAGCTTTCCGATAAGAACGCTGACAGATGTTGTGCCTCGGTCAATCCGACGCTAAGTTCTGCGTGATCGCCAGGGCCGTAGTTGTAATATCAGACCCAAATCAAAGCATTCACTCATCTTCCGCTTATCACGTTACAGGTAAAGTCCAACCCGACGTGCAGAGCGGCCCGTGTCTGATCAGATCGCAAAAATGACCGCCGCCACGCAAAACATAATGATCATCAGACTCGAACGGTTTTTGATGGCATAGACGATTGGGTCGTCATGCATCTGCCCCCGGAAGGCGACTACCCAGACACGGCTGATCCAGTAAAGAAGCAGAACAAAGAGAATCAACAGCCTGTGGGGATGACGATACAACACGGTGACGGCGGTAGAATTCATATAAAGCGCAAGGACAAGCACCGCGACATAGCCCGATGCAGTCCCGAACGAGCGGACGATGCTCATGTCCATCGTGAGATAACCGCGGCCCGCCGCCGAATCCTTACCCTCGCGCTGCATTTTGTCGAGCTCCGTATAGCGCTTTACCATGGCCAGACTGAGAAATATCATGACGGAGAACATGATTAACCAGTCCGACAGCACTACGTCGACCGCCGTTCCGCCAGCCACGATACGGGTGGTATAAAGCGCTGCCAGCACAAAAACGTCCACCAGCATTACGCCCTTCAGGTGAAAGGAATAAGCGAGTGTCATCGCGACGTAACCGGCAAGTACCAGCTGAAACGACGACGGCAAAAAAATAGCAAGGGCTGCGGACGCTATTAGCAGCATGAACATCATGCCAATCCCGATAGAAAGCGGCAACTCACCGGAGGCAAAGGGACGTTTGCACTTTCGACTATGGCGCCGATCCACATCAAGATCAAGCATGTCGTTCAAAAGGTATACCGACGACGCACAGAAGCAGAAAGAAAAAAATGCAATGCCGGCGGCGATCAGTGCGTCGACGTTCATGAAGCGATGCGACGCCAGCAGCGGGACAAAGATCAATAGATTCTTCACCCATTGATAGACGCGCATCTCCTTGACTGCGAGCCTGCAGAAAGACCGTTTGCTCTCGAATATGACGGTGGTGTGATTTGCCTTCAGCGCCGCCGCCTGAATGCTTTTTCCCCCAACGACGATCGCTGTGCGCGCCTGCTTCCATACAGGCACATCGGCGCGTGCGTTGCCGCAATAGTCGAAACCCTGAACGCCAAACTCCGCCGTCAAGGCCATAGCCTTGTTCGTTCCTGATAGATTGCGCGACTTGTTGCTCGCCATCACCCCTTTGAAGAAGCCGAAGTGTGACGCGATCTGTTCTGCAAATCGTTGATCCCCTGCAGTGCATAGATAGAGATCTCGGCCGCTTGAGCGCTCCTTTTTGAGGAAGTCGACCAGGGGCGCGTTGTATGGGAGCAGCGATACGTCGATCGCGACGCGTTCAGCGATCCGCGCTTTAAGATACCCTTTTCCGCGCATCAGCCATACCAAACAATGCAGTAAATAAAGGGGATTTCTCTTAACTAGTGCCAGGAACGACTCGATGAGAACGTCGCTGCGCGTTAGTGTGCCGTCCAGATCAACGCAAAGGGGAATAGCAGCCATGGAGACCTCGATGGACATGAAATGTCGATCAACTTTCGAATGGGAACCACTGCAAGTTTTTCTGCATTCACGCGCGACATCAGACCTTAAGCGTGACGTGTCGCTTGCCGCAACTTGCGTCTGCATCGCCCGCCGCTGGCGGTTGCTCCGCATTCCATGGCGTTGTAAATAAGCTGAATGAATGCAGCATGCCAACTCCGCCAGCGAGCAACACCTACCGATGTCAGTGAGATCTTCCATACGCGCGCATTGCAACCCCGCGTTGATCACGCATTACCGCGATAAACGACGGACACGTGAACCCCAAGATCACGGTCGCCATGCGCTCAACCTTTGCTCGACCACATTGGAGTGTCGATGTGATTGGCACGACAGGTGCGTGCGTCAAGGTGGGGGCCAATCGCTTACCAATGCTCCGCCGGTCAACAAGGTTTTGAACCGAGCATAGTCGTTGCGAACTACGACTTGCGGGTGCTCGGCTTGAAATGGGGTGATATTGGCCGATATTGTGGAATACCTTGCAATCTTGGGAGCAGTTCAACCCCGTGCCGGGGCCGGCGTATGCGGAGAAACAGGGATGAGGTATACAGGTGAACGGCGGCGCCGCGATGACCGACAGACCAATGGTGCGCACTGGCGGCCTGCCCGCCGCGAAGTGAGCCCGCTTGAGAGCATGGTCCGGGATTCGTCGGCGACAGTGGTGAGCAGCGCGAGCTGCATCCCGTTCACGAGATCGAGTCAATTTCGACGCATCCCATGGCGCTGCCGTTCATCCACCATAGTGAGGTGAACCATGGCGATGCGCAAGCGCGAAGACAGCCCCGAGGTATTTCCGAATGCGGCGGGGATCGATATTGGCGGCTCGAGTCACTGGGTCGCGGTGCCCAAAGGGGCGGCTGAAGAGCCGGTACGCGAGTTCGGCACGATGACCGACGATCTGCACCAGATGGCGGACTGGCTGCTCGCGTGCGGTGTCGACACGGTGGCGCTTGAATCGACGGGCGTATTCTGGATCCCTGTGCATGAGGTGCTGGAGCAACGCGGGCTGACGGTCTGGCTGGTTGACGCACGGCAGATGAAGTACGTGCCGGGGCGCAAGAGTGACGTGATGGACTGCCAGTGGCTGCAGAAGCTGATGAGCCTGGGACTGCTGAGGGCGGCCTTTCGCCCGTGCGACGAGGTCTGCGTAGTGCGCGCAGTGGCGCGTCAGCGCGAGGTCCTGCTCACCGAGCAGGCCAGCTGGGTGCTGCGCATGCAGAAGGCGCTGGTGCAGATGAACTTGCAGCTCACCGAGGTGCTCACCGATGTGATGGGCCTGACCGGGCAGGCGATTGTGCGCGCGATTGTCGCCGGCGAGCACGATCCGAAAGTACTGGCCCGCCATCGCCACGGCCGCGTCAAGGCCAGTGCGGCCGAAATCGAACGGGCGCTGACCGGCAACTGGCGTGACGAGCACCCTGTTCGTGCTGCAGCAGGCGCTTGCAATGTTCGACAGTCTGGCTCAACGCGTCGTCGAATGCGATGCGAAAATCGAGGCCCTGCTCAGGCCACTTGGGGTTCACGAAGTCAAACTGTCAGGTCCCGGCAAGCGCTGCGGCAAGAACACGCCGCAGTTTGATGCGCGCACGGCCCTTGCGCGCTGGGCGGGCGTCGACCTCACGCGTATCAACGGCCTGTCCGTGACAACGGTGATGACGATTCTCTCCGAGATCGGTCCGGACCTGAGCCGCTTTGCCAGCGTGAAACACTTCTGCTCGTGGCTGGGGCTGTGTCCAGGCACCAAGATCAGCGGCGGCAAGGTTCTGAGCGCGCGCACGCGCCGCTCGGCGAACCGGGTTCGGCAGGCGCTGAAGCTCGCCGCCATGAGCCTGTCGCGCAACGACTCGGCGATTGGTGCGTTCTACAGGCGGTTGTGCGCGCGTATGGACAAGCCGCGCGCGAATACGGCGGTCGCCCACAAGCTCGCCCGAATGGTGTACTTCATGCTCACGCGGGGTGAGGCCTTCGTTGACCAGGGGCAGCAACGCTACGAAGAGCAGCAGCGGCAGCGCAGTATCGAGGCACTCAGGCGCCGCGCCACGGCGCTTGGCTTCCAGATCACCCCAAGCGCGCAAACCCTCTGAAAACCAGCGCGACTTTAATGATTCTCACGAGAACTGATCTGCATCGAAGGTTACTTCCTACTTTTTGTGCAGTGCGGACAGACTAGGAAGGGTCCCACAATCCAATGAGGATCACCTTGTGCAGCGCCGCACATTTGCCGATAATCGGCTCTATTCCATGGCGATGTCGACGGCGTTGCGCTTAGTGTTCATATCAACCGTCAGCCGTGCGTCGTATTGTTGTCAGCATGCGTCGAGCACAGTTTCTTTACTGTTGCACTGAGCGCGCATGTATCGAACGACGAGCGTTTACAACGAGCGGAGAATGCCTGTATGTCTACATCGACGAAAGACACCATCCAGCGTGCGAACTCAACGCACAAGTCAGAGAAGATGCGAGGTGCGCTCGACCGGATCGACCCGACTCAATTGTGCGACCAGATCGTTATCTTTGTATTCGCCTCCTCGCTATATGGCGCATTCTTATACAACTTCCGCGTCAGTAGTGTCGCGTTAGCGGGAATCTCAGCATTTGCCATCGTTGTGGCCGTGGTCATATATGGTTATGTTTCCAATGCTCAATGGCCCACCACGATCGTCACGATATCATTTATCGCGGTGGTACTTTTCGGCTTCGGCTATCTTCGAGAATTCAGCTACGACGGTTTGAACTATCACATCGCAACCCCGCTTTTATTGGACCACCACCTGACCGGCGTCACCGGTTCCGAAGCAATTGGCGGTACGTTCTGGGCTGCACATTATCCAAAGGCGTTCGAGTATTTTGCGTACACGGCGAAGGTTCTGACTTCACGTTTCAATAGTGGAAAGTCAATTACGCTATTGCTTAGCGTTCCCGCCTGCGTTGCTCTGATGCGATTGTTCCAGTCAGCGGGAATATCCGCCAAAGCCGCGCTGCTTGCTGCTGCCACATGCGTTTACAATCCCGTCGCGCTCGGCCAGATCACGACGTTTTATGTCGACGCAGCGCACTACTACTGCTGGACCATCTTTTCAGTCAATTTGCTTTTTGCGCTAAAGGGCAGGCCAAACTCCGGGATTCAACTTGGCATCGCGCTCGTGCTTCTGATAGATTCAAAGCTCACAGGGCCAGTTTTCGCAGCCATCTCCATTCTCGTATTTTTCGTTGCGGCGTTCATCAGCGGAGAAAAGAGAAAATTCATTGCGAACCACAAGCGATTGATCGGCCAATTGGCTATTTCGTCGTTTGTCGCCGTCGCAGTCGTCGGCTATTCGCCATATGTAGAGAACATTGCCGCTGGCAGAAACATCCTCTACCCCGTCCTTGGGAAGGACAAGGTCGATATCATCAGAGCAAAAGCGTCAGCTCACTTTTTTTCAATGAGCCCTTTGCACAAGCTCATCGTCTCGTATTTTTCGATTCCGATGAATTGTAGCTCGTGCACAAACCCGGAACCGACGTATGTCCCGTCATTAACGAATCTGCGTCAGTCATTCATTGCACTACATACGGCTGACACACGTTTCGCCGGGTTCGGTCCGTTCTTCGGAGTCATGCTCATCGCGTGCATGGCCTCGTTTCTGTATCGAAAAAAAGCCGGCGATGACGCTGTGAAAATATTTCTCCTCGCGACGCTAACGATTGTTCTGACGCATCCCCAATCCTGGTGGGCTCGCTATGTCCCAATGTTTTATGCAGTTCCTTTCTTGGTTATTGCAGGATTTTCAACGAGTCGAAGACTATTTTACGTGGTACTGGCTTTCGGGATCGCGAACTCGCTTCTCGCTGCGGCCAGCGTTACAGGGTATATCATCCTCAAAGAGACTCACTACAAGAACGCAGTGGCGGCAGTACGCACGATGTGCGAACGAGATCCAATCGCTCTGTCACATTCCGAGATGAATTGGGAAGCGGATTTGCGCGACGATCGCCTCGTTGTCCAGTCGAAAGGCAGCCCAGCCCAAGCCGGGTGTGCCGTGAATTTCGACCAGATGATGGTCATGAAGAAGTAAGCAGTTCGGTGGTTCAGCTCGCGCGGATCCTACGGACGATAACCTCGTCTACCGCGCATGCCAGATAGGCGCGACTCGCATGGCGACAGCACGAGGCGACTTCGCGCGGATCTGATATGTACAGCGATGGTTCGCGCTGACTGGCGTCGCGCTGCAAAATGGCCAATGGCGCACTAAATCACGGGTCTGAATAGAGGCGGCAAAAGAGGCGAAATGGGCCCCCTTTCCCGCCACCGTCTGCAGCCAGCCTTCAGTCACGGACCAGCGCACCTCAGGACCGATAGTTTCGCCGACGCAAGTGCGTTCAGCTTGGGACTTATACGGTCCCAAGATCCGGTCTGCTCACGAGGAAGGCAGACCGTGCCAGCCCCGAGGTACCGATGCTCACACGCCTAATTGTCGGGGTTATTGGCGGCGAAGCTCGCGAACGCGTTGTAAGGCGCGCTGTTCGGAGTACCGTTAATCACGATGCCGTAACTGGTGTTCCCGCTATCCAGTACGTAGTACATCACCGACTGGATGTTGTGTGTCTTTCTTGCCGGATAGAACTGACCCAATTGCGTATTAACGTAGTCAGCTCGGTAGGTTTGGCTCGCGTCCGGCCCACAATTCCATTCCGTGATCATGAACGGCACGCCATATCGAGCCTTGCAATAGGTCGGCAGATCAAAGCCCGGGCCGGCGCCATCGGGACTGATATCGAAGATGTCACCGTATGCCTCGTAATTGTGCCAGGTCGTGATGTCCCACCGCAGTTTTTGATGGCCGCTGCTGCCGTCAGGTTGCGTGCCTTCCCACAGCGCGTCAGCCGCGCCGATGTCTGCGACGCAGAAATTGACACCGCACTTCGCAGACGGCTGGACAGATTTCACGCCATCAATCATGCCGCGCATGGAGCCGCGCATGGCCGGCCAGTTGGTATTATTGAAATCCCCTGCCAAGCTGCCCGCGAGGTGGAAGTCCAGCACCGTAGCGGGTTGACGCGTCAATTCGTTACCGCACTCGTACATGGTCACGCCATATGGCTGCAAAGCGGTGGCGATCGTTTGTGCAGTCGCAAAACAGGTCTGATACGCTTGCGCCTCATTGGCGAAAACATTCCCGTTTGCGTCGTAGACACCCGCTTCGATCAGCACGAGCAGTGATAGTCCAGCCGACTGGAAGGCTTTTGCGATGTTGACCACGGCGCTGAGCGAACGCGAATCGCTCCCGCAGCCAACGCGATAGATCGAGCATCCCAGACCCTTCAAGAGCGATACGAGTTGCGCGGGCGTGTACGTGTAGTCGTAATGCCCATTGATCCCGTAGAAGTTACCCGCTACAGAGGCAACCGCAATGCGTGGATCATTGCAAGGCAGCCATTGCGCCGAGAAATTCCGCGAGTCGACGTTGACGTACCACTGGCCGCTCGTATTGCAGCAATAGATCTGGCCACCGTACCAGAGGACGAGCGTCACGTTGTAGTTGAGGCCTACGACAACGCCGTTCAAGTAAATGACACCATTGCTCAACGTCCATGTTCCGCCCGTCCAATCAATGATGCTCGATGCCGACGGCATCGTGGTACCGTTTGGAGACGTCATGCGCACCCGCGGATCCATGCAGCCCTCCCATCTCAAGCCGTCCCATTGGAACCACTGCCCGCTCGTGTTCTCAACGAAGATGTTTCCGTTGAAGCACATCGCGACTGCGACGTTGTAGTTGTTCCCTGCTATCACTCCGTTTTTATAAACGGAGCCGCCCGACAGGGTCCAGGTGTTGCCCGAGCCGTCGATCAGAGAACTTGCCGGAGGCATCGCCGTGCCGTTACCGGAAGCGGCCTTTGCCGTCGCGGTTGCATTCCGAGCTGTGGCGCTAGCCGCATTGTCGCTACTGTCCGACCCGCCACCGCCGCATGCGCTCAACAGAACGCTTCCACCCAGTGCCGAGAGGGCACCAATAAATTGACGTCGTTTTACCATTTTGAATTATTCCAGCGCGGAAAAAAAATTCCCAAAAAAGGTTAAAATATTATTTCCTGCCTTTAGGACAACCAAATTTCTGACAAGGCGCCCACTATTCTTCTTCGCCTTCGCTATAGCCGATGAAAATCCTCAATCCCTTCAGACACTGCTTTACAACCGTTACCACACCGCTAAAAAACCGTTCGCTTGAAGTTATCCATTCGACAGACGCGCGAGCGCGAGCCAGTACCACGGCGAGTTGATTCGCACGTCAAGAGGATTCACCCAACGGAGGAGACGACGTGGCTGCGATGCCTGCCCTCGGCATCTTCTACGGCTTTATGCGACGCAAACGTTGTCCCGAAGGAATATTACCCCCGGCCGCCCGGCAAATTTTCCTCATTGCCGTGAACGGACGGACAAATCGTATCGGTAAAACGCCTTCAGTCAAAGAACAATCCGTCTTTTTCAGCCAAAAAGCAGAACTTTTGCCCGTCGCAGTTGATCTCACGAATATTCTGACTTTCTTATGATCATCAGAGGAGTAATATTATTATTTATCCCCTTTCGACCCTGTTTAATTCGAGTATTTTTTGCTTGACTGTGGGTGAATGGTGGGTCGAGCAATACCTGTTCCCTGTCATTATTACGACAAATTAGGCAGATATTAGAGCGCGACGAGGAAATTCGTCCTGTGCCGCCGAGCGGCGAGTCGGCCGTACCGGTTCGTATGTTCCGGCCCCAGCACGGGCGAGCCAATGCAACCTCGTCATCTGTTGGGCCGCGCGCAAACTGGGGTCGCTCCGCCGACCGGAAAACTGCAGGCGATCGATGCGGGACTCGCCTCCTGCACGCGACGGATTGAATGCTGCTTAGCGCGGGTTTTCCGAGGCAGCTGCGTTCGACAACGTGATCTTGTTGTCGACCTAAGGAAACGCTGATTAATGGAGCTCGGCGGTCATCGCTCACGTAGCCGAAGACGTTATAGAAGGCAGCTCACAGAACGGACTCACGAGGATGAAGAGGCAGATCGGCTTCGCGGAAGCGGAAATTGCAGGCAAGAAGCGCGTGACGAGGCGCCAACGCTTCCTGGCGGAGATGGAGCAGATTGTGCCGTGGCAGCGTTTGCTGTCTGCAATCGAACCGCATTACCCGAAGGGCACGCGAGGCCGTCCGCCGATTGGCTTGGAGCGAATGCTGCGGATCTATTTCCTGCAACAGTGGTACGGGCTGTCGGACGAAGGGCTGGAAGACGCGCTGTATGACAGCATTGCGCTGCGCGCCTTCGCCGGCATCGATCTGGCAGTCGAGAACGTTCCGGATGCGACCACGCTGCTGAAATTCCGGCGCCTGTTGATCGAGCACGAACTGACACGGAAGCTGTTCGACGAGATCGGTATCTCGCTGTGTGAGCGTGGACTGATGATGAAGGAAGGCACGCTGGTTGATGCGACGATCATCGAAGCGCCACCGTCGACCAAGAACGCCGGGAAGAGCCGTGACCCGGAGATGCATCAAACGAAGAAGGGAAACGAATGGCACTTCGGGATGAAAGCCCACGTTGGCGTGGACGCCGATTCGGGCTTGGTCCACAGTGTGGTTGGCACGGCGGCCAACGTGTCGGATGTGTCGCAAGCCCATTTGCTGCTGCACGGCCATGAAGAGGAAGCGTTCGCCGACGCAGGCTACATTGGTGTAGACAAGCGTGATGAAATGAAAGGCAAGGCAGTAAATTGGCACGTCGCTGCCAAGCGCGGAAAGATCAAGGCGATGCAGGACGGGCCGCTGAAGGACCTGGTGACTGCGCTTGAGCGAACCAAGGCGCAAATCCGTTCGCGCGTTGAGCATCCGTTCCATATCGTCAAGAACCTGTTTCACCATCGCAAAACCCGATACAAGGGCTTGGCCAAGAACACGGCGCAACTGTTCAGCTTGTTCGCTCTGGCGAATCTGGTGACTGCGCGAAATCTGTTGCGATCGGTTCATGGGAGCAATCCGTCATGCGTATGAAAAATGAGAGAAGAGGGGCTCGTTTGCGAGCCAAATTCACCGAAATGAGCGTCGATTCGATTCGTTATCCAGAAAATTTGACGCGTCTTGATCTCAAGCCGATCCGACAGTTCATTAATCAGCGTTTCCCTAACTGAACTACCGACGATTACCAGTGATTAATAGATCAGTGGCGAGCGCCCGCTTGCAACACAACTGATATGAAGGCGGTCGACAAATTCGGCGGAAATCGAATGAGCCACGTCTCGCGGCTCAAAGCCCTAATGTCTTTGAGCGGCGTTTGTTTCGGAGTATCAGAACGTAAAAGCGCTTCTTCAAAAATTGCACCGCACATCTCAGGACCTTGGGATGATCAATTGTGTGATGAACGGCTGCCCCGAAGCGCCTTTGACGCACCGCCTCTGTGACATCGACCCAGCGAAGCGAAGTTTCGAGTGATCGATGCCGACGCGCACATGCATCGGCTAATCTCCCGGACATAGCAAACGATGCACGGAAGCGGGCATTCGCTTCGAGCATGCCTCGAAGCGCCGGTCCATCTGCCGACTTGTCGGTGGAAAGCGAATCACCACGTCGCCGATAGTGATAACCCATGCCCGGATAAACAACCATTCGTGCATCGTGCTTCACCAACACGCGCAACAAGAGATCGAAGTCTTCGCCAGTGCGAAGCTGCTCGTCATACCGCAGTTCGGTTAAAAACTCGGTCCTGATCATAGGCTTGAGATAGGCGAGACGCGGCGCCTTGATAAGCGCAACGGCGTCGAAAGTCTTGGGGGCCCGCAGGCCGAGCAGCGAGTACCCCGTCAGCGAGCCGCTCTGGTTCATGATGAGTAAGTCATCAGCGACAATCGCGGCGCTGTCCGACTCCGCCTTTGCACGCAATGACTTGAGGCGTCCGTCCGCGAACAGGTCATCACTGTCGAGGATTGTGATCCAGCGTCCTCGCGCGCACTCCAGTGCACGATTACGTGCGACAGACGGCCCTCCGTTGCGCGACGAGGTGAGGAGAATAATACGTTGGTCGCTATCGGCAGCGGCGCGGACGATGTCTATGCTCGCGTCGGTCGACGCATCGTCCACAACGATGAGCTCCCAGTCTGCCAAGCTCTGTCTCTGGAGCGACTCGATCGCTTGTCCGATCCAGTTCGCTCCATTGAAGTTGGCCATTATGACAGTGACAGAGGGCGTCGGCGCAGGATTCACGATGCGGTTCGTTACGCATTCTTCGGTACGGTCGAACCCGCCAGGGGCTCCGCGGAGGCTTGGCTTTCGCCTTTTGATCCAATGTCATTTGGATTGCAAAGATGTGACGCGTTGCGCAAAAAACGCTGCAACTTAATAGACATTCCGCCACAGACCTCTGAAGGTAGCCGGGTGCAACGAGTCGGCAGCACGATCCGTCAACGCAGCTCCCGGCCTATTGGCCGGGTCGGTTGCGTTGCAATATAGCCTCTATCCCGCAGCCATTTAACGCGCTGACCGATATCGCTGAAGAGCTGTCGCGTTTATGCGACATCATTTAATCACCTCATTCCATGATAGCGGGGACAGTTCGAGCATTGCTCTCGTCCGACGTATTGAAACGGTTCTTAGCCAAAAAGCATTACACCGAAAAGTCGGTTGTACTCATATCGTTTGCGGCCGTTCAACAAGCGTGTACGGGTTCGTCAAACCGCAGTTGCGATATCGTCGTTGCGCCCATCAAGTGCGCGCTAAGCACTATGGCATTTCACTTAAAAACTCCCAGCTCCTGTCCGAACGAACGAGGCCACCTCTCTTCGTACTTCGGCCTGGTCGGCATTCCTTCTCACGTAATCGTTCAACACAGCGATTCGCACGCCCACAATTCGTACCTTAATATTCTCGCGGAGTTCGGCATCGTAGGACTCGTGCTAATGCTGAACTTCTATTGGAAATTGATCGCCTGGAGCCAGAGAGGCGCAGCCGCGTCGGCGCTGCACGGTGGCGGGAGGAACTTCGCCGCTTTCCGCTTCGTCGAGATATCTTCGGTCTGCCTGCTAGTCATGTCCGCAACCGAACATCGGCTGGTGTCGCCATCGAACGTGCTAATCCTTTCGCTCGTAGTGTCGCTGCTGCTCGCGTGGCGGCCGCCTCCCGCGCCGTTCAGACGAAGCACCGATTTCTCAGGTCCAGATTCGTCCTCGAAGAATGCGATCGCAAAAGGCATAAGGGGGCGGAGCCGTTAACGTAGCAGGCAGTGGCTGACGGATTGCCGGCCGGGCGTGGCACGTCCGGACGCATGAGCGACAATCATGCTGGATGAAGAAGCGCCCCGCGCACGCGTCGGCAAACCCGGCTCGCTGTCGCGACGGTGCGCCCAGTGTCGTTCGAACGCCCCAGCCGCTTAACTCAGCGGATCATCGCGCAAGGCCGCGCCCTCCTGTTGCGACGTCACAAATCCTCTCAATGCAGGGGTGAGCCGGAAAACGAGCTTCTCGATCTCCACCACGAGGAAAAACAGGACGCCACCACCGACGAGCCACCCCCACGCCGACAAGGGCAGAGCCTCGGTGTGGAAAACGGCATGGAACGGGAACGTATAGGTGAACAGAAGCTGCAAGACCACGACGCCGGCTATTCCGTACCAGAGATTGCGATTGCCTGTATGGGCGCGCACGGACAGCGACGAATCGAGCAGATACCGGATGTTGAGCAGATAGAACACCTGGCCCAGCGTAATGGCGTTGACCGCGGCCGTGCGCGCCATCTGATCCGACGCCCCTTGCGACTTCATCCAGAAGAAGGTGGACAGCGTATAGATCACGAGCGCCGCGCCGACGAACAGGATGCGCCAGATGCCGAAGCGCGTGACGATCGGCCGGTCGATTGCGCGTGGCGAGCGGCGCATCACGTCTGCCTCGTGCGGCTCGAACGAAATGGTCAGGCCGAGCGCGACGGACGTAACCATGTTGACCCACAGGATCTGCGGCGCCGTGATCGGCAGCGTGAAGGCGAACAGGATCGCCACCGCGATCACCGCGCCTTGCGCGACATTGGTCGGCAGCATGAACAGCATCGCTTTCTCGATGTTGTTGTAGACCGTGCGCCCTTCCTTCACCGCCGCGGAGATCGACGCGAAATTGTCGTCGGCGAGGATCATGCCCGCCGCCTCCTTCGTCACCTCGGTGCCCTTGATCCCCATCGCGACACCGATGTCGGCTTTCTTGAGCGCCGGCGCATCGTTGACGCCGTCGCCCGTCATCGCGACGATCTGCCGATTCGCCTGGATCGCCTTGACGAGCCGCAGTTTGTGCTCGGGACTCGCGCGCGCGAACACGTCGACGCCGCGCACGCATTCCTGCAGCGCCGCATCGTTCATCGCCTCGATCTCGGTGCCGGACACGGCGGTCTTGCCGTCGCCGATGCCCAGCATTCTTGCGATTGCCGCCGCCGTGATCTTGTGGTCGCCCGTGATCATCGTCACGCGAATGCCGCCGCCGTGGCATTCGCGCACGGCGTCGATCGCCTCTTTGCGCGGCGGGTCCATCAGGCCCACGAGGCCGAGCAGCACGAGGGTACGCGGTAGGTCCTGCGGCCCGAGGCCGCCCGTACGCAGGCCCGGGTCCGACAGCCACGCGAGCCCGAGCACGCGCTCACCTTGCGCGGCGAGTCGGTCGCCCTCCCTCGCGAAGTGCTCGCGATCGAGCGGCGCCGGGCCTTGCGCCGTCAGCTGCCGGTCGCAGTGGTCGAGGATCACCTCTGGCGCGCCTTTGACCAGCAGCATCTCGCCGTCCGTCGAACGGTTCAGCGTCGCCATGAACTTGTGCTCGGACTCGAAGGGGATCGCGTCGATCCTCGGCGCGGCGGCCGTCTCGGCGGCGCGGTCCATGCCCAGCTTGGAAGCGAACGGATAGAGCGCGCCCTCGGTCGGGTCACCCTCCACTTTCCATTTTCCGTCTTCCTCGAAGAGCTCGGCGTCGTTGCACAATAGCGACACGCGGCCCATCAGCTTGAGCACGTCCGGCGCAGCGCCGAGCGGCTTGCCATCCGCGCTGACCTCTCCTTCGCTGGCGTAGCCGTCGCCCGTAACGGCATAGGCCGCTTCGGCCGTTACGACGGAGGTCACCATCATCTCCATCAGGGTCAGCGTGCCCGTTTTATCCGAGCAGATGCGCGAGACGGCGCCCAGTGTTTCGACCGCCGGCAGGCGGCGAATAATGGCGTTGCGCTGGGCCATGCGCTGCACGCCGATGGCGAGCGTGATGGTGATGAGCGCCGGCAGGCCTTCCGGGATGACCGATACCGCAATCCCCACGATGGCCTGGAACAGCTCGACGAAAGTCATGTGTCCGAGCCAGTGCCCCCAGGAGAAGAGCAGCACGCTGACAACGGCGATCACTACCGTGATGACGTAGCCGAACTTCTTGATCTGGCGCAGCAGCGGCGTCTCGAGCGCGCTGACCTCGGCGAGCATCTGGTTGATCCGGCCGAGTTCCGTCTGGCTCCCGGTCGTCACCACGATGCCGGTTGCCCGGCCCGACAAGACCATCGTGCCGCAGAACGCCATGTTCTCGCGGTCGCCGACCGTGGCTTTGGCGGGTACCGGCGCGGTGCCCTTCTCGGCCGGGAGGGATTCCCCCGTAAGAGCCGCTTCTTCCGTGCGCAGGTTCCTGGCGTCGACGAGACGCATGTCCGCCGGGATTTTGTCGCCCGATTCCAGTAGCACGATGTCGCCAGGAACGAGTTCCTCGGCGGGGATCAAGCGAACCGCTCCGCCACGCATCACGCGCGCTTCCGCGGACAGCATGTTGCGAATCGAGTCGAGCGCCTTCTCGGCGCGTCCTTCCTGCAGGAAGCCGAGCAGCGAGTTGAGGATGACGACGGCCAGAATGACCGAGCCATCGAGCCACAGGCCCAGCATGAACTTGACGAAACCGGCCGCGAGCAGCACGTAGATCAGAACGTTGTGGAGCTGCATCAGGAAGCGTACGACCGGCCCCCTCTTCTTGCCCTGCGGGAGGCGGTTCGGCCCATAGGTGGCCAGCCGCCCGGTCGCTTCCGTTGCATCTAGGCCCTGCGCGGGATCGACGTTGAACTGCCGTTCGATGTCACCGGCCGGCATCGCATGCCACGGCGTCGCACTCTCAATTGAGCTCATCCTCGTGTCTCCCGGTTCCAGTGATTTCGGGTCAGGGGGCCGCTCTCAATGGTCTGGATCGTCCCCGGGTTGATCGGGTCTCGTCTCGTCCACCGCTTCAGCGTCGAATTCCTCCCTCGCGGCGGCGAGATCCTTCATCTGCTCTTGCGTGGCTTTCGGATATTCGAGGTCGAGCTTCTCGACGGCCTCGACGATCGCGGCCGCGACGATGAGGCGCGTGAAAGGTTTGTTGTCGGCGGGCACGACGAACCACGGAGCCGCTTCGGAGGCCGTCGCGCGGATCGCCACTTCATAGGCGTGCATATAGTCGTTCCAGTAGCGACGCTCGCGAACGTCGGCTGCGGAAAACTTCCAGTGCTTGTCGGGATTGTCGAGGCGATCCATGAATCGCCTCTTCTGCTCCCCGTACGACAGGTTCAGATAGAACTTGAGAATGACCACGCCCTGGCGCGTCAGATAGTCCTCGAAGCGCGCGATGTCGGCGAGCCGCTCGTCCCATATGTTGTTGCCGACCCGTGCCGGCGGGATCTTCTGCGCATGGAGCAGATGCTGATGCACGCGTACCACCAGCACCTCTTCATAGTACGAGCGGTTGAAAATGCCGATGTGCCCGCGCTCGGGCACTTTCCTGGAATAGCGCCAAAGGAAGTCGTGGGAGAGCTCCTCATCCGACGGCTGCTTGAACGAAATGACATCGCACCCCTGCGGATTGACGCGCGACATCACGTGCTTGATCGTCCCATCCTTTCCCGCGGCGTCCATGGCCTGGAACACCAGCAGCACGGACCAGGAATCCTGCGCGTAGAGGATCTCCTGCTCCATCGCGAGCCATTTCGACCCGCGCTGGAGCAGTTGCTGCGCCTCTTCCTTATGCATTCTGAGTCCCAGCGTTTCGCCGGGATCGAAATCCTTCAGGAAGAAATCTTTGCCGCTCGTGACGCGGAACGGATCGGTGTATGCCCGCAGCGCGTCGAGTATTTCCATGCGAACCATCGCTCTTTCTCCACGGCATCTGCATTCAGTTGCACGATTCGCGGATTGCATCGCAACCGCAGTCGTACTGTTCACAACTCTTTCTGATAATAGGTCACGCAAACGGAAACGTGCTCATCGGCAACGACGCTGCGCACCCGCGTAGCGACGGGAAAACACACGTCTGAACGCTGCCACGTTCCGGACCGCCATGCCGGTCGATCACCGCCTGTCGGCCCCGTCGACCCAGTCGCGACAAGGCCGTCAGACGATAGGCATTACCTGTGCTTATCCTTCACCAGGCAGCGCCAACAAAAAAATGGACGAGCACAATGTCGAGCCACGAACACGAACACGGGGAACAGCGGAGTAGTGGGCGTTACCCGCTATTGTCTTTATCTATGCGCTGCGTCGCATGCCACGGCTTTTGCTGTTTGCGATTCCTCTCAACGTGACGATGATCCTGTCGACGCCGACACAAGGCGGTCACTATCTCGCCGATGTGTTTGCGGGTCTGCTGCCCAGTGCGCTGACGATTGCAGCGCTCAGGCGCTGCATGCACCTGCTGGCGACGCGCAAAGCCGCGAATGCGCCGATCTCGCGATCCATGCCGGTGCGAACGGCATGAGCTGGACGCTCGGAAGCGGCCGCGCGGACTAACGTGAACGCGGCGCGGCGTGCGCCGCGCCGCCGTGGTTCGAAGCGACTGGAAGACCGCGCGCTAGCCCGGCGCCCGCCCCAACACCTGCGAATCCGACGACGCCGTCGTCGACGTCTCGTCACGCCCGTGCCCCGTCGTCGTGACCGCATTGGTGCCGCCGGGCCGACGCACCGATTTCGCGTGCCGCTCGATCAATCGCTGCAGCAAACAGAACGCGCACAGCAGCGCGCCGATCACGATCCGCGTCCACCACGAACTGAGCGTGCCGTCGAACGTAATCAGCGTCTGGATCGTGCCCAGAATGCCGACGCCGAACAGCGAGCCGACCACATAACCGACGCCGCCCGTCAGCAGCGTGCCGCCGATCACCGTGGCCGCAATCGCATCGAGTTCCATGCCCTGCCCTTGCAGCCCATAGCCCGACAGCACGTAGAACGTGAACACCGCGCCGCCGAGCGCCGAACAGAAGCCGCTCAGCGCATACACGCCGACCCGCGTGCGCGCGACCGGCAGGCCCATCAGCAGCGCCGAGCGCGGATTGCCGCCGACCGCATATACGTTGCGTCCGAAGCGCGTGAAATGGGCGACATAGATCGCGGCCGCGAGCGTCACGGCCGCGATCAGCACGTTCGCCGATACCGAACCGACGCCGACACTGAGACGAAACGCGGAGATCGCCTTGAACGTCGGATCGGTGATCGTGATCGACTGCGTCGTGATCAGAAAGCACAGGCCACGCGCGAAGAACATCCCCGCCAGCGTCACGATGAACGCCTGCAGGCGGAAGTAGTGAATCAGCGCGCCCTGCACCGCGCCGAACACCGTGCCCATCAACAGCACGATCGGAATGATGAGCCACACCGACACATGCATGTGCTCGGACAGCACGGCTTCGACGATCGTCGTCAGCGCGACGATCGAGCCCACCGACAGATCGATGCCGCCCGACACGATCACGAACGTCATGCCGATCGCGACGATCAGCAGGAACGCGTTGTCGACGAGCAGATCGAGCAACACCTGCCACGCGAAGAAACCGGTGTACATCACCGAACCAAAGCCGAACAGCGCGCAGAACAGCAGGACCGTCACCGCGATCGGCAGCGTGCGCGGATCGACCAGGCGGGCGAGTGCTTCGAGAACGCGCGTCATCGTGCCACCCCGCGCGATTTGACGAGCGACGCGCCGAACGACACCGCGAGCGCGCGTGCCACCGGCGACTGGATCACGCTGACCGCGAGCACGACGGCCGCCTTCACGACGAGCGTCGCTTCCGGCGGCACGCCGATCGAATACGTGGTGTACGTGAGCGTCTGGATGATCAGCGCGCCGAGAACCGTGCCCGCGAAACTGAAGCGGCCGCCGAGCAGCGACGTGCCGCCGAGCGTCACGGCGAGAATCGCGTCGAGTTCGAGCAGCAAGCCCGCGTTGTTGCCGTCCGCGCTACGCACGTTCGAGCTGATCAGGATGCCGGCCAGCGCCGCGGTCAAGCCCGAGAAGCCGTACACCGCGAATACGATCGCCTTCGAGCGCAAGCCGACGAGCCGCGTCGCAACCGGGTTCACGCCGATCGCGCGAATGAACAGGCCGAGCGCCGTGCCCTCCACCAGGGCGGCGGTCGCCAGCACGGCTACGGTCGCGATCCATACCGAGCACGGCACGCCGAGCCAGTAGCCGCCACCGACGAACAGATAGCCGGGCGCGCCGATCGGGATGATCTGCCCGGCGGTCAGCAGTTGCGCGATGCCACGGCCCGCGACCATCAGAATCAGCGTCGCGATGATCGGCTGCATGCCGACGAACGCGACGAGCAGCCCGTTCCACATGCCGCTCAAGATGCCGACGACGAGCGCGGCCAGCAGCGCCTGCGCGATCAGCGCACCGCTCGGCACGGCCTGGGTCGCGAGTATCGTCGCGGCCGCGGCGCCCGCTATCGCGACCACCGCGCCGACCGAAATATCGATGCCGCGTGTCGCAATCACGAGCGTCATGCCGATCGCGACCAGCACGAGCGGCGCCGCGCGATTCAGGATGTCGATCGGCGCGCCGAACAGGTGGCCGTCGAGCGTGCGCAGCGCGAGAAAATGCGGATTGGCCAGCAGGTTCAGTCCGCCCAGCAACACGAGCGTCACGCATGGCCACAGCAGCGGACGCTCCGCCCCGTCGCGCGCGAACCAGTTCGATAGCTTCATTCGCCGCTCCCTGCGATGAGTCGGTAGATGTTGTCCTCGTTCGATGCCTTACCGGCCACCTCGGCGATCTTGCGGCGATCGCGCAGCACCGCGACGCGATGGCTCACGCGCAGCACCTCGCTGATCTCCGACGAGATGAACAGGATGGACAGGCCGTTCGCGCACAGCGCGAGCAGCCGGTCCATGATGTCGAACTTCGCGGCGACGTCGATGCCGCGGGTCGGCTCGTCGAGGATCAGCAGTTTGGGATCGGTTGCCAGCCAGCGCGCGAGCAGCGCTTTCTGCTGGTTGCCGCCGGACAGCAGCGCGATCGGCTGCTCGGCGTCGGACGCCTTGATGCCGAGCCGCTCGATCCACATATCGGCGAGCTCGCGCGCGCGTTGCCGGCTGATCTTGCGCCACCAGCCGCGCCGCGCCTGCAACGCGAGCATGATGTTTTCGCGGATCGACAGTTCGGCGACGATGCCTTCCTTCTTGCGGTCTTCCGCGCAATAGCCGATGCCGTGGCGCACCGCGTCGTGCGGCGTGCGCAGCCGCACGGCGCGCCCTTCGACGAGGATCGTGCCGCTGTCCGCGCGATCCGCGCCGAACAGAAGCCGCGCGGTTTCGGTGCGGCCCGAGCCGAGCAGACCCGCGAGGCCGAGAATCTTGCCGGCCTGCATCTCGAGATCGATCGGCTGCAAGGTGCCGCGACGGCCGACGCCGCGCAGCTCGATGAACGGCTGCGTGGCCGTTGCTTCCGTGTGGTCTTGCGCGACCTCCTGATCGTCGGCGGCCTGTCCTTCGTGCGCCGCTTCGCGCAGACGCGCGCTCATGCGCTCGTGGCCGACCATCTTCGCGACCAGCTGATCCGCGGACAGATCGCGCGCGAGATATTCGCCTTCGCGCTCGCCGTTGCGCATCACCGTGATGCGATCGGAGATCGCATAAGTCTGCTCGATGAAATGCGTGACGAACAGGATCGCAATGCCCGATCGCTTAAGATGTCGAAGTATTTTGAATAGCTGCGCGACTTCGCTGTCGTCGAGGCTCGAAGTCGGTTCGTCGAGAATCAGCACGCGCGCATCGACGGACAACGCTCGCGCGATCGCGACCATCTGCTGCACGGCGATCGGATAGGCGTCGAGCGAGCGCGTGACGTCGAGCGACACGTCGAGGCGCGCGAGCGCTTCCTGCGCGCGCCGCTTGATGTCGGACCAGTCGATCGCGCCGAAGCGGCGCGGCTGCCGGCCCGCGAAGATGTTCTCCGCCACCGACAGATTCGGGCACAGGTTCACCTCCTGGTACAGCGTGCGCACGCCGGCCGCCTCGGCTTCCTGCGGCGACGCGAACGCAACTACCTCGCCGCCGAGGCGGATCGTGCCGGCATCGGGTGCGAGCACGCCGGTGAGCACGTTGATCAACGTGGATTTGCCGGCGCCGTTCTGGCCCATCAGCGTATGGACCTCGCCGGGAAACAGGCGGAAGTCGACGTGTTGCAACGCCTTCACGCCCGGAAATGTCTTGCTGACGCCGGAGGTCGCCAGAATCGGTTCGCGCGCGCTCATGTCATTCTGTTGGCCTGGCGCGCCCGGCGGCCTGCCGCGCCGCGGCTGGTCCGGCTGATTCGGTTCGGTAGCGGAATGGGTCATGAACCTCGCTCGATCGGCTATGCATGGTTCGGCAGGCCCCAGCGGCATGCTCCCGCGGGCGCATGCTCCTGAAAAGAGACCGCCCGCTGCAGAAGAAAGCAGCCCGGGCGGTCAGGCACCACTGGAGAAACCTGTTCGATGCGTCCGTACTGCACATCTCCTTCGCGCCGTGAGCCCGTTGGCCCCGGCGCCTGAACACCGCACACGCCGCGGCGCTCGCGCGAGCGCTGCCGCGGCGACGTTGCGCGCCGCGTCAGTACTTACGCGACGGCAGAGTTTGCGCGGCCACGCTCATCGGGAAGACAGTCTCCTGAGTCAGGATGCGCTTCGGCAGCGGTTTGCCAGCCACCACGTCTTTCACCGCCGACATCAGCTGCGGTCCGAGCAGCGGGCTGCACTCGACGTCGACGTTCATCTTGCCGGCGGCCATCGCCTGGAAGCCGCCCTTGGTTGCGTCGAACGAAACTACGACGACGTCCTTGCCCGGATGCATGCCGGCTTCTTCCATCGCCTGGATCGCGCCGAGCGCCATGTCGTCGTTATGAGCATAGACGACGTTGATCTTGTTGCCGTAGGTCTTGATGAACGCTTCCATCACCTGCTTGCCGCCGGCGAGCGTGAAGTCGCCGCTTTGCGACGCGATGATCTTGAACTTCGGATCGCTCTTGATCACTTCGATCAGACCCGCGTGGCGGTCGTTGGCCGGCGCGGAGCCGACCGTGCCTTGCAGCTCGGCGATGTTGACCGGACCTTTATCGTCCTTGTAGTGATCCGCGAGCCAGTGGCCGCCGCGCCGTCCTTCTTCGAGGAAGTCCGAGCCGATCATCGTCACGTACAGCGACGTGTCCTTCACGTCGATGTTGCGGTCGGTCAGGATCACCGGAATCTTTGCGGCCTTGGCTTCGAGCAGCACCGGCTCCCAGCCCGATTCGACGACCGGCGAGAACGCGATCACGTCGACCTTCTGCGCGATATACGAGCGGATCGCCTTGATCTGGTTTTCCTGCTTCTGCTGCGCGTCGGAGAATTTGAGGTTGATGCCGGCCTCCGTCGCCGCCGACTTCACCGATTCGGTATTCGCGGTGCGCCATGCGCTTTCCGCACCGACCTGCGCAAAACCGAGCGTAATTTTCTTGTCCTCGGCATGCGCGCCGGGCGTGGCCAGCGTCAGCACTCCGAGACTCGCGCAAAGCGCGAGCGCGCCCAGAGCGCGACACGCGGCACGTCGTGTATTCGCCATGACAGTCTCCAATCGTTGTTGTGTAGAAGACCCAGCGGTCTGCCCGGCCCTCGCGGCCCTCACGGCGCATGGATCGTGATGTAGCGTACTGTGCGACGCGTTAACCGTCCAATCATATGATTCGCGCCCTCGATATCAATTTTGGTATAGCGCGCCGGTCAGAGCATTGCCGCTCGCTGCCTCAGGTCGGCGTCATTCTCGGAGTGACCCAGCGAAACGTCAGATTGATGCGCTCGCCGCTCACGCGCGGCTCCTTCGGCACCCGATGACGCCACTGCGCCTGGGTGTCGCCTTTCATCACGAGCAGGCTGCCGCCCTTCAGCGAGAACGATTGCACGACGCCGCTGCGGTTGTGCTGCAGATCGAACCTGCGCGCGACGCCGAGGCTCACCGACGCGATCACCGGTTGCTTGCCGAGTTCGGGCTCGCGGTCCGCGTGCCAGCCCATGCTGTCGGCGCCACTGCGGTAACGATTCAGCAGCACGCTGTTAAAACGCGCGCCGCTGGTCGCCTCGACGGCCGCCTTCAGTTCGGAGACGGCGGGCGTCCATGCTTGCGGCACGTTGCGGATGCCCGAGTACACGTACACCGCGTCCGGCTCGCCCTGCCAGGCGGTCAGACGCGGCAGTGCAACACGGCCGGCGGGCGTGCCCATCATGTCCTGGCGCCATTGCACTTCGTCGATCAGTCGGGCCAGCAGGCGTTCGGCGTCGGCCGCTGCGAGCCAGTCTGGATACCAGTCGACGTCGGGCGTCGGCAGGTCGTTGAATAAATCGGAGCTCATCGGAATGTCTGGATGCAAGCGGACAAGTCAAAACCCTGACTATTATGGCGACACCGGCTCACCCGCTGATTCACGCGCGTTGCTCTTTCATTCGACGCGGCTCTCCGCGTTCCCTCTGTTCTTTCGCACGGACCACTTCCATGACACTTTCGGATCAGGCGCTCGCGCAGCTCTTTCGCGACGCGCGTACGCAAAATGGCTGGCAGAACAAGCCGATCGACGACGCCGTGCTGCGCGAGCTGATGGAGCTCGTACTGCTCGGCCCGACCTCGGCCAATTCCAGTCCGGGCCGCTTCGTGTTCGTCAGGACGCCGGAGGGCAAGGAGAAACTGCGCCCGGCCTTGTCGGCTGGCAATCTCGAGAAAACGATGGCCGCGCCCGTCACGGTGATCGTCGCCATGGACATGGCCTTCTACGAGTATCTGCCGAAACTGTTTCCCCATGCGGATGCGCGCAGCTGGTTCGTCGGCAACGAGCGGTTGATCGCGGACACGGCGTTTCGCAATTCGACGCTGCAAGGCGGGTATCTGATTCTCGCGGCGCGTGCGCTCGGTCTCGACACTGGGCCGATGTCGGGCTTCGATCAGGCCAAGGTCGACGAAGCGTTTTTTGCGGGCACGACGGTGAAGTCGAACTTCCTGATCAATCTTGGCCACGGCGATCCGTCAAAGCTGTTTGCGCGCAGCCCGCGTTTTTCGTTCGACGAAGCGGCGCGCATAGTGTGACGGGGCGTTGATGATGGATGGCGCGGCGGGTGCGCGCCACGCGCTGGATCGGATCGCGTCAGGTCAGCACCGCGACATAAAAGACCACCGTGCCGATCAGCGCGCCGATGAAGCAGAAGCCCTCTTCGGCTTCGTCGCCATTCGAGCGCAGCCACGCGCCGACCGCACCGAACAGGCCCGCGATGCCGAGCGCGACGCACACCATCACGACGTCGAACAGCGCGCTTTTGCCGAGTTCGGAGAAATCGATGTTGCGTACGCCGACGTAAAGCGCAATCGCCATCAGCGAGATGCCGACGAGCGGCAGCATCACGTGGCTGCCCTCGCGCCCGACATGATGCTCATGATGAACATGATGCACGTCGTGCGCGTGATGCCACAGGTGGCCCGATTTGAGCAGCTTCATGGTGTGCCTCCCCCCGCCCGATCTTTCCCGGCGACAGAACCAGTCATGGCCGAAGCGCCCTACGCTGCCCCGGCAACAAGCTGGCTTGTTTCAAGCATACTCCACGCATGAATACGATTCAAAGCCCATTTAATTCGCTTGCATAGGCATTGAATGCGCGGCGCGCGGCCCTGTAAGTATGTGCTGAGCACGGAATGCGCCTGCCCCCGGCGAACACCTTTCGTGGCGCATCCCGGCGGCTTCCGGGCCGGCGTGTCGTGCGGTGCGGGAGCACGAATTTTGCGGCTACGGCAAGGGACTGAACATGTCGGTAGAATGATTCGCCGCGTTCCGTCAACCGATCGCCGCCGCGCTGTCGCTGATGCCGGCCCTTTGGCCTCCTTCCCGCCCTGATCCTCTTTATGCGACGTTCATCGTTTCTTGTCCGCATCATCCTGATTGGCATCCTGCTGCATATCTATGTCGGCTTGCGCCTGATTCCCGACATTCCGATCGACGCGGCCGGCCGCGGGCTGTGCGTGCTGTGGCTCGTGCTGTCGATCTACCTGATCCCGGTCGGCATGATGGCGCGCGGCTTCAAGCGCCAGCCGCTCGGCGACCGTCTCGCGTGGGTCGGCCTGCTCGCGATGGGCTTCTTCTCGTCGCTGCTGGTACTGACGTTCGCGCGCGACCTCGTGCTGGCGTCGCTGCTGACGATCGACGCGATCTGGCCGAACACGCTCACGATCGCGCATTGGCGCACCGGCTCGGCGGCGGCAGTGCCGCTGCTCGCGCTGCTGTCGACGCTGATCGGCCTGTTCAACGCGCGCCGTCGCGCGCGCGTCGTCACGATCGACGTGCCGATCGACGATCTGCCTGCCGCGCTCGACGGCTTCACGATCGTGCAGATCAGTGACATCCACGTCGGCCCGACGATCAAGGGCCGCTATGTCGATGCGATCGTCGACGCGGTGAACCGGCTCAAGCCGGATCTGATCGCGGTGACGGGCGACGTCGTCGACGGCAGCGTGCCGCAGCTGAGCCGGCATACGCAGCCGCTGTCGCGGCTCGCCGCGCGGCACGGTGCGTTTCTCGTGACCGGCAATCACGAGTACTACTCCGGAGCGAACTCGTGGATCGCCGAATTCCGCCGGCTCGGCTTGCGGGTGCTGCTGAACGAACACGTGATCGTCGACCATGACGGCGCGCGCGCCGTGATCGCCGGCGTCACCGATTACTCGGCGGGTCATCACGACCCCGCGCATCGCAGCGACCCGGTCGCGGCGCTCGCCGGCGCGCCGGGCGACGTGCTGATCAGGGTGCTGCTCGCGCATCAGCCGCGTTCGGCCGAAGCGGCCGCGGCGGCCGGGTTTACGCTGCAGTTGTCGGGTCATACGCACGGCGGTCAGTTCTTTCCGTGGAATTTCTTTGTGCGCCTGCAACAGCCGTTCACGGCAGGCCTCGCGCGCCTGAACGGACTCTGGGTTTATACGAGTCGCGGTACGGGCTATTGGGGTCCGCCGAAACGACTCGGTGCGCCTTCGGAAATCACGCGCTTGAGACTCGTGCCGGGCGAACCGGATTGAACTCAACATTCGCAGTCCGGAGCAATTAATTACGGCCTGTCTACAATACGGCTGTAGCAAACCCACATGCGCACTCTCCGCCGGTCGCGGCTTGACTGAACTTTGCGCCGCCCTCTAAAATTCGCGCAATTCTTTTAACCGGAATCACGATCTTGGACAGTAGCAGCTGTACCAGCCGAGTATCGATTTGCCCGCTCGCCTGAGCGGCAGGATTTCCGCGTCAGGTGTCCCTGTCGCCGTCCTGCCCTCGGGCTCGATGGCGCACGTCGCTCTCATTTCATTGTCATTCGTGTACTGTCGGTGAAGCGCAGCGTGGCTCGATGCCATGCCGATGCCGCACGCTTGCGGCCGCTGCACGCGTGTGCGCGCGTATTTCGTTCCACCCTCATGCGCTTACCGTGCACGAGGTAGACGACCTGACGTTCCCACGCGTAGGCTTCACCCTGCGGCAGCACGCACGCCAACCTTTCTGAACCATGACACTCGAATTCTTCCTGCGGCTTCTGACCGCTTTTGCTTGCGGCGTCGCGATTGGCCTCGAACGACAGATGCGCCAGCGCACTGCCGGCCTGCGCACGATCACGCTCGTGGCGAGCGGCGCGTGCCTGTTCGTCACGCTCGGCGTGCTGACCGGCAACGGCGTCAGCGGCGTCACGCAGATTGCCGCCTATGTGGTGTCCGGCGTCGGCTTTCTTGGCGGCGGCGTCATCATGCGCGACAAAGGCTCGATCCAGGGAATCAACACCGCGGCGACGCTGTGGTGCTCGGCGGCCGTCGGCGTGTTGAGCGGCGCGGGACATTACGGACCGGCGCTCGCGGGCACCGCGGTCGTGCTGCTGGCCAACACCGTGCTGCGTGAAGTGAGCCGGATGATCAACTCGACGCCGGTTTCAAACGCCGACCTCGTGCGCGAGTACGTGCTGACGATCGTCTGCCGCGAAGCCGACGAGATCAACATTCGCGCCGCGATTTCCAACTCGATGTACTCGGCGCCGCTGTCGTTCCAGAGCCTCACGAGCGAGGATGTCGAGGACGATCCGGCGCGCATTCGCGTGACGGCGACGCTGACGATGCATCCGAAGGATCAATCGAAGCTCGAACAGATGGCGAGCCGCCTGAGCATGGAAAAGAGCGTGTCCAGCGTCAGTTGGACCGCGCGGGAAGCGGAGCCGACGCCCGAGTGAAGCACGGCGCGTAAGTCTCCTTTGTTCGCGCGCATCGTCTACACTTAGCTGGCAGCAGATTCAGATAATGTTAATTCCGCGTCGTGAACGTGGACGGTCCCATAACCTTCGACTAAGCTCTGTCACCGTGATTTGTTCACACTCAACCAGGGAGTCTCGAATATGGAACACGGCATCATCGCATGGATCATCATCGGCGCGATCGCGGGCTGGCTCGCGGGTGTGCTGGTCAGGGGCGGCGGCTTCGGCCTGATCGTCGACATCATCGTCGGGATCATCGGCGCGTTCATCGGCGGGTGGCTCGCCGGCGTGCTGCATATCTCGCTTGGCGGCGGCTGGATCGGCTCGATCATCACCGCGTTGATCGGCGCGGTCATTCTGCTGTTTATTATCCGGCTCGTGCGACGAGGGTCCTGAGCACGGCATCCGACGTCATCAAGCGCCAGCGGGTTCGAATCGCTGGCGCTTTTTTATGCGCCTGTTGCTTCTGCTTTTATCGCCGCGGTTGTGGCCGCCGCAGAATCAGGCCGGCAGCATCGACCCCGTATCGCGCAGCCGCGTATGCCATGCAAACGCCTGATCGAGGCAATGCGGCGTCTGCCCTCCCCAAAGCAACGCATCGCGGTAGTAGTCGCGCAACAGCTCGCGATACCGCGGATGTACGCAATGCTCGATGATCAGCGTCGCACGTTCGCGCGGCGCGAGGCCGCGCAGATCGGCGAGACCCTGCTCGGTGACGACGACGTCGACGTCGTGTTCGTTGTGATCGCAATGCGGCACCATCGGCACGATGCTCGAAATGAGGCCGCCCTTCGCGGTCGACTTGCTCGCGAACACCGCGCACGACGCATTGCGCGCAAAGTCGCCCGAGCCGCCGATGCCGTTCATCATATGCGTGCCGCCGACATGCGTGGAATTGACGTTGCCGTAGATATCGAATTCGAGCGCGGTATTGAGCGCGATCAGACCGAGCCGCCGAATCACCTCGGGATGGTTGCTGACTTCCTGTGGACGCAGCACGAGCCGGTCGCGATAGCGCTCGATATCGCCAAATACCTGCGCCTGCCGCGCGGCCGACAACGTGATCGACGCGCCGGACGCGGACGCGACCTTACCAGCGTCCATCAGATCGAACGTCGAATCCTGAAGGACTTCCGAATAAATTTCGAACACCTCGAAAGGCGAATCGACGAATCCCGCCAGGACCGCGTTGGCGATCGTACCGATGCCCGCCTGCAGCGGCGGCAACTGCTTCGGCATGCGACCACGCGTGACTTCGTGCTGAAAAAATTCGATCAAATGACCGGCGATCAACGCGGTTTCCCGATCCGCGGGCAGGACCGTGGACGGGCTGTCGGCCATGTCCGTCATCACGATCGCCGCGATTTTCTCGGGCGGAATCTCGATAGCGAGTGTGCCGACGCGATCCCGCACGCGCACGATCGGCAGCGGCTCGCGATGCGGCCGGCGCCCCGGAATCCAGATATCGTGCAAGCCTTCGAGACCGAGCGGCTGCGCAAGATTGATCTCGACGATGACCTTGTCCGCGAGAATCGCGAAGCTCGCCGAATTGCCGACCGACGTCGTCGGCACGATACCGCCGCTCTCCGTGATCGCGGCGGCTTCGATGATCGCGACATCAAGCTTGCCGAGCTGGTTCGCGCGCAGCATCTCGACGGTCTCGGACAGATGCTGATCGACGAACATCACTTCGCCGCGATTGATGGCGTCGCGCAGCGTCTTGTCTACCTGAAACGGCAGACGGCGCGCGAGCACGTGCGCTTCGGTCAGCATGCGGTCAACGTCATGACCGAGCGAGGCGCCCGTCATCAACGTGATGCGCAGCGGCTCGCCCAGCCGGCGCGCACGCTCGGCGAGCGCGACCGGCACGGCCTTCGCGTCGCCCGCGCGCGTGAAGCCGCTTGCGCCAACCCGCATGCCGTCGTGAATCAGAAGCGCCGCGTCGGCGGCCGTGATGATTTTTCCGCGCAGCGCGGCGCAGCGAATTCGGTCTTCGTACATGAAAGGGAGTCTCTCCATAGTCGCCAGCTCCGTCTACTGGTGCGCACGTCTGCGGTGTGCTTCGCTCAATAGGCGGTTGCCGCACCCGCCGCGGCGTCTCGATCGAACGGCGTCGCGAGCAGGTGTTGGGACGCGCGATAGGGTCCGCGACAGGTGTTGCGCGTGAGGCAGCCGGACTTAGCTGCCGAAGTAGATGTTGCAGAAGCTCATCGGGCCGACACATTCATCAGCTTTCGCTTTCGGCGCTTCCACATGCTTGCGCGGGGCAACCTTATCGGTGCGCTGGCCATCCGCTTGCGCAACCTGCTGCTCCGGCGCGGCCGGCGCCGTCTGTGCATAGGCGGCGGCAGCGGTGGACAAAGAACAGGCAATCAGGACCATCTTCAACACTTTCATCTCGTTCTCCAGGACTTACGACTACTGCGACGAATACTGCGAGGCAGTGACGAAACTATATGACCGCCATCTACGCGAATAAACGGGGCCGCCCGGAAGGGATCTTTCCATCTGGCAGAAAGATCCACGCAGCATTGCTCAGCGACGATTGAAGGGCGCGTCCTTGTCGAGCAACGCGCTGCGAATGAAGTGCAGACAGCTCAAGATTCGTTGCAGATCGTGATGCCGGTCGCGCTCGGCGTGCACTGCCTGCAGCATGTCTTGCGCGAGCCAGGTGGCCGAGCGCACGGCGACGAGTGCGCGTTCGAGCGAACGTGGACCTGGGCGTTCGAAAAGCCGGGCGAGATCGTCGCACGTGTGTTCGATCACGCTGCGCCAACGCGGCTGAAGGAGGTCGGCATAATCGGCGCGTGCGGCTTCGTTGCGCAGATCGATGACGGCGTGACCTACTTCGATCGTCGCGAGCATCCAGCGAAGTGCGTCGCGCCGTCGTCGTGAACGGTGCGTCAACAGCACGCGCAGTTGCGAAGTCAGATCATGCGTGCCCGACTGGAAACGTTGGTTCAGACCCGGCAGCGCGTCCTTGCATGCCGACACCGTTTGCGCTCGCAGGTCGCCCATGATCCGGTCGGTGAGCCAGCGCATATCGGCAGGAAAGAGCACCGCGAAAACAACCGCTGCGAGCAGCATCGACGCGGTGAGCGCGATGCCGTTGTTGATCAGCAGATCGGGCACGTAGCTGACGACGTTGTCCGGCCCGGCCAGCAAACAGAAGAACACCGAAAAGCCGATGCCAAGCCCTGCCGCGCCGCGACGCGTCGCGATGAATGCGCCGAGCGCGAGCACCGGCGCGAGTGCCGCGCAAAGCAGCGGGAAACCATCGATGTTCGGATACACGTAGCACATGAACACATAGCCGGCCAGCGTCGCGAGCACCGCGCCGATCGCCATCTGGATGGCCATTCTGGTGGCGCCTGGCGCGGTGGACGTCAACGCGCAGACCAGTGTTGCGCCAATTACGGCGAGACCGCCGCTCGGCCAGTTGGTCGCGATCCAGAACGCACCGGCGATTCCGATGACGACAGCCGAGCGCACGAATGTGAACAGTACGGCGAAGTGGTTGGTGCGCCTTATAGGTCTGCTTGTGCGGTGGCTCTTAGTTGGGCTTGAGCTGCATCGTAGGCGGTACTGCCGGCTTGCTGTTTTGCGCCACAAGCATGCATAGGTTTGCGAATAGTTTATCCATTCGCCCACGAATCGATACAGCAATTCGGCTGCCGTGTCGAAGTCCGCAAGCGATTCTGCGGACGCGGCTTCGAGTGGCCGCCTGGTTTCGCGTACCCGGCGTGGCAAGCTCGCTCGAAAGGGGCGCAGATCGGCTGCTGCGTGCGATGCTTCGACGCCGGCTTCAGCTTTTGCTTCGAACAAGGTTCCCAGTTCGTCGAGGTACGGACCGATGGCCGCGAGTATCGACACAGCGCGGCTGGCGCGCAACCGTTTGAGCAACTGATTCAGCGCATGCAGACGCGCGCACGCATCCATGAATTCGCTGTTCAGACGCGCCAGATGCGCACTGCGCGAGCGCATCGCCGGATCTTCGAATGCGACGAACGTGCGGGTTGCTTCGAAGCCAGCGATTTCGTCGACGAAATCCGCGAAACGCCGTTCGAACTGATTGCGCTCGAGCCCGCGTGCGAGCACGTCGACAGCAAACGCAGTAAAATTCGCGGACCTGATCTGAAGGTTACGTCGCAGCGCAAGGATCGAGCGCTGGGGCAGCAGCAACGCGCTGACCGCGCTCGAACACACGATGCCGACCGCCACTTCCGCCGCACGCGTGAGTGCGGCGAGGAACAGTCCCTGAGGCGTCGTCACGTTTGGAATGCCGATCAGCGCGGCGGTGTAACCCGCCAGCACAAAACCGTACCATCTGAAATGCCGATACCGGACCGCCGCAGCAATACAGGCGCTCACCCACACGATCATGCCGAGCATGTACAGTTCGGGCTGCTGAACGAACAGCCCGCCGAGCACGAGCGCGGCCACGGTCCCTACTGCCGTTCCGAGAATCCGGTAGAAGCTCTTCGCGAGCACCATGCCGCTGAACGGTTGCATCAACACAAAGACAGTGGTCATCGCAATGCGCGGCTGCGGCAGATCGAGCAGCATCGCGATGCCCAGCGCCAGCAGACCGGCGGTGACCGTCTTCAGCAGATGGAGCCAGGTCAGACCGTCGCTGCTGGCCCAGTCGCGCACGGCGCGATTGAGTTTGGCTCGGCTGAATCGTCGCCGCATGACGCCGCGCGGACCGACGAAATCCGCCGACGGTTCGGTCGCATGATCGGGTTTCATCTGAAAACAGTGCACCCTACGTGGTCGCTGAGAGAGCCTCCGGACAAAATGGCCGACACCGGCAGGCGAGGCGCCGATTGTAGGAGTCCGCGATGTGTACATTAAGCCGATGGGTGCAGAACATCTGTTCCAGAACGGACAACAATAGTGTTCTGAGACTGACGGAAAATATGATCTTGATCATGAAACAGAAGGTTTGATGGACACGCTACAAAATATGCGAGTGTTTGTGCGCGTGGTTGAAGCCGGTAGCTTCACCGCGGCCGCTCAATCGCTCAATTCAACGACCGGCGCGATGTCTCGCGCGGTCTCGGAGCTTGAAGCACATCTGCGCACGCGCCTGCTGAATCGCTCGACGCGTCGGCTTGCGCTCACCACCGCCGGCGAGCGCTATCTGAAACGATCGCAACAGATCCTCGCGGATATCGATGTTGCTGAAGAAGAAGCCAGTTGCGCACACGAGCGACCAACCGGCGCACTGCGCATGCATAGCTTTGCGAGCATCGGCCAGCACTACGTCCTGCCGGCCATTTCGCGTTACCGCGAGCTCTATCCTGATGTGACCGTCGAGTTGACGCTATCGCAGCGCATGCCGGATCTGTTCGAGGGCAGCGCCGACGTGGCCGTGATCGGCGCATCGACACTGCCGAATTCGGACCTCGTATCGTTTCCGCTGGGGACGACGTTCAGCATCCTGTGCGCATCGCCGGCCTACGTGCGGGCGCACGGCGCGCCGCAAGAACCGGCTGACCTTGCGCATCACGAATGTCTGATCCTGCATACGCCGGCGTTCCCGCCACATGAATGGACGCTCGACGGCCTGAACGGCAGTGAGTTTATGGAAGTCGACGGCCCCGTGCATGTGAACATCGCCGAATCATTGATCCTGGCGATCCGCGAAGGCATGGGTATCGGCATGGTGCCGCTCTACGCGGCCATTTCCGGGTTGCGCGATGGCACGCTGGTGCGCGTGTTGCCGGAATATACGCTGCAAAAGACGACTGTTTATGCGCTCTATCCGTCGCGCAAATTCATCGATGCAAAGACGCGCACGTGGGTCGAATTCTTGCGCTCGCATCTGCCGAAGGTGATTGCGCGCGACGAAGCATTGCTTGCTGAGGTCGGGCAACTAGGGGGCGGAGATGACCCAGTACAGCTGGTTGGAGTTGCCCCTGTAACTCAGGACACGCGGACACCGTTAGGTCAATGAAATCGCGGCAGCACGCCTGAACTCACGCGGCGAGCGGTATTCCAGGGCTTTGTGCGGATGGCGCTCATTGTAGTGTTCAAATGCAACAGCCAGACTCGAGAGCGCCGCTGGCGCGTCAGGCTCGTCCATACAGGCGACGTAATTGCCGCTTCATGATCTTCACGAACGATTCGACCATGCCATTGCTCTGCGGAGAACGTGCCGCGTTGTCAATGACTCCAGGGCCAATTCGCGAGCGAAGCTGCGAGTGCGGTGGTCGACATAAGCCGAGCCGTTGTCCGTCAACCATTCGATGGACGGCGCGACCTGCCCGGTGCCGAATTGCTGCGCGACGGCGGCCAGCATCGCGTCGCGCACTACATCACCGCTATGCCCGCCGGTCCCCGCCGCCCAGCCAATCGCCTCTCCGATCGCAGCAGTCGAGTGCGAACGTTACGCGCAACGGCGTGCCATCGTCGCACCGGAACATCTGTGTCGCGATCAGCCTGCGCCACCCAGTTGTAGATGGTCTGTGCAGTCGGCTCGAACTCCTTTTCCAGTTCCTCCGGCCTGCGTCCGGCCTTCACCAGCTCGACCATTTGCGCCCGAAATTCCGCCGGGTACGGGGTACGATGCTTGCCCATAATCGGCACCTCCTTCTCCAAAGGATAGATGTCCGTTTTTCTGGGTCAACTTCAGTATGCGCAAAAAGCGTCGATCAACAGGCTACTTTTGGCAGTGGCTGGCAACGGCGTCCGACCACGCTTATTGTTCGTGCTCGGTCGAGCATGTTGCTGTTGATTTTGGCCGCGTAAACGCAAAAACCCCACCGCGGCGGGTGGGGTTTCTGACTGGAGGGGAGCCTGACGATTACCTACTTTCACACGGGCAATCCGCACTATCATCGGCGTGGAGTCGTTTCACGGTCCTGTTCGGGATGGGAAGGGGTGGGACCGACTCGCTATGGTCATCAGGCATGACGGGTTGCTGCGTCGCAGGGTTGGAGTCAACCGCTTGCGCCACAGCCAATCGGGAAGAAGCGTAAAGGATTCGAGTGTGGGGGTTGTGTTGTTTCTGGCACAACACTGAATCCCAACCGTGCGTTTCTGTTGGCTCCCGCGGGAGTTCACACCAATCCCCTTCGGGGATCGGACCGGCGTAAGTGCTCAAGCACTAACGCGGGTCGAGACACACCTGTTATAGGATCAAGCCTTACGGGCAATTAGTATCAGTTAGCTCAGTACATTACTGTACGTGCACACCTGACCTATCAACGTCCTGGTCTTGAACGACCCTTCAAGGGGCTCGAAGCCCCGGGGATATCTCATCTTAAGGCGAGTTTCCCGCTTAGATGCTTTCAGCGGTTATCTCTTCCGAACATAGCTACCCGGCGATGCCACTGGCGTGACAACCGGTACACCAGAGGTTCGTCCACTCCGGTCCTCTCGTACTAGGAGCAGCCCCCTTCAAATATCCAGCGCCCACGGCAGATAGGGACCAAACTGTCTCACGACGTTTTAAACCCAGCTCACGTACCTCTTTAAATGGCGAACAGCCATACCCTTGGGACCGGCTACAGCCCCAGGATGAGATGAGCCGACATCGAGGTGCCAAACACCGCCGTCGATATGAACTCTTGGGCGGTATCAGCCTGTTATCCCCAGAGTACCTTTTATCCGTTGAGCGATGGCCCTTCCATACAGAACCACCGGATCACTATGACCTGCTTTCGCACCTGTTCGACTTGTCAGTCTCACAGTCAAGCACGCTTATGCCATTGCACTATCAGCACGATTTCCGACCGTACCTAGCGTACCTTCGTACTCCTCCGTTACACTTTGGGAGGAGACCGCCCCAGTCAAACTGCCTACCATGCACTGTCCCCGACCCGGATCACGGGCCAAGGTTAGAACCTCAAACAGATCAGGGTGGTATTTCAAGGACGGCTCCATTGAGACTGGCGTCCCAACTTCATAGCCTCCCACCTATCCTACACAGACCGGTTCAAAGTCCAATGCAAAGCTACAGTAAAGGTTCATGGGGTCTTTCCGTCTAGCCGCGGGGAGATTGCATCATCACAAACACTTCAACTTCGCTGAGTCTCGGGAGGAGACAGTGTGGCCATCGTTACGCCATTCGTGCAGGTCGGAACTTACCCGACAAGGAATTTCGCTACCTTAGGACCGTTATAGTTACGGCCGCCGTTTACCGGGACTTCAATCAGGAGCTTGCACCCCATCATTTAATCTTCCGGCACCGGGCAGGCGTCACACCCTATACGTCCACTTTCGTGTTTGCAGAGTGCTGTGTTTTTATTAAACAGTCGCAGCCACCAGTTTATTGCAACCCTTTCACCCTTCTGGCGCAGGCCAGTCAGGCTATGAGGGCGTACCTTATCCCGAAGTTACGGTACCAATTTGCCGAGTTCCTTCTCCCGAGTTCTCTCAAGCGCCTTAGAATACTCATCTCGCCCACCTGTGTCGGTTTGCGGTACGGTCACTGTGAAACTGAAGCTTAGAGGCTTTTCCTGGAACCCCTTCCAGTTGCTTCGTCGCCTAGGCGACTCGCCTCGCACCCTTGAATTGCGCGCCCGGATTTGCCAAAGCGCCTTCTCCAATGCAAGGACCGGGACTTCCAACACCCGGACAACCTTCCGCGATCCGTCCCCCCATCGCATTTCACAATGGTGCAGAAATATTAATCTGCTTCCCATCAGCTACGCATTTCTGCCTCGCCTTAGGGGCCGACTCACCCTACGCCGATGAACGTTGCGTAGGAAACCTTGGGCTTACGGCGAGGGGGCCTTTCACCCCCTTTATCGCTACTCATGTCAGCATTCGCACTTCCGATACCTCCAGCACACTTTCCAGTGCACCTTCGCAGGCTTACGGAACGCTCTCCTACCATGCACATTACTGTGCATCCGCAGCTTCGGTATATGGCTTAGCCCCGTTACATCTTCCGCGCAGGACGACTCGATCAGTGAGCTATTACGCTTTCTTTAAAGGGTGGCTGCTTCTAAGCCAACCTCCTGACTGTTTTAGCCTTCCCACTTCGTTTCCCACTTAGCCATATTTGGGGACCTTAGCTGGCGGTCTGGGTTGTTTCCCTCTTGACACCGGACGTTAGCACCCGATGTCTGTCTCCCGTGATTGCACTCTTCGGTATTCGGAGTTTGCTATGGCGTAGTAATCCGCAATGGACCCCACAACCATGACAGTGCTCTACCCCCGAAGGTGACACACGAGGCACTACCTAAATAGTTTTCGGAGAGAACCAGCTATTTCCAGGTTTGTTTAGCCTTTCACCCCTATCCACAGCTCATCCCCTAACTTTTCAACGTTAGTGGGTTCGGTCCTCCAGCACGTGTTACCGTGCCTTCAACCTGGCCATGGATAGATCACCTGGTTTCGGGTCTACACCCAGCGACTGGACGCCCTGTTCGGACTCGCTTTCGCTACGCCTGCCCTAATCGGTTAAGCTCGCCACTGAATGTAAGTCGCTGACCCATTATACAAAAGGTACGCCGTCACCCCGCTTTAAGCGCTCTCGCGCTTAAATCCACTTCAAGCGCGCAGTGGTCATGTTTCAGACTTGATGTCTTTTGACGCATTCATTTCATGAATGCGCCGAAAGCGCTTAAAGCGGGGCTCCGACTGTTTGTATGCATGCGGTTTCAGGATCTGTTTCACTCCCCTCCCGGGGTTCTTTTCGCCTTTCCCTCACGGTACTGGTTCACTATCGGTCGATCACGAGTATTTAGCCTTGGAGGATGGTCCCCCCATCTTCAGACAGGATTTCACGTGTCCCGCCCTACTTCTCGTACACCCAGTTCTTCCATGCTGTTTTCGTCTACAGGGCTATCACCTGCTATGGCCGCACTTTCCAGAGCGTTCGACTAACAATACGGATAACGTGTACCGGCTGATCCCATTTCGCTCGCCACTACTCTGGGAATCTCGGTTGATTTCTTTTCCTGCGGTTACTTAGATGTTTCAGTTCACCGCGTTCGCTTCACGTAGCCTATGGATTCAGCTACGGATACTCCATTAGGAGTGGGTTTCCCCATTCGGACATCTCCGGATCAATGCTCGTTTGCCAGCTCCCCGGAGCTTTTCGCAGGCTACCGCGTCCTTCATCGCCTGTGATCGCCAAGGCATCCACCACATGCACTTGTTCGCTTGACCCTATAACGGGTGTGTCTCTGTGTCGACCCACGTTAGCGCTTTAGCGCTTACGTGGGTCCCATCCCCGGAGGGGATAGACGCACTCGCTACAGGTTGAGTATTCGTGTTGCGCCGTATTCCAAGGCAATCTTTCGATCACCTTTAAAATACATCGATACAATCACAACCCTGATTCACCTACTCGGCACCCATCTCCAGGCGCCTTTCGTGAATCTCTTTACTACTTCTTCCTGATTGTTAAAGAACGGCAGCCGGTATGAAGCCTGTGCCTCATACCGCTCTGACTGGCTCAATCGCCAATGCGCAACGCTCTGCCTTCATGCAGAACCCTGCGCATTGAGGATTGGTGGAGGATGACGGGATCGAACCGACGACCCCCTGCTTGCAAAGCAGGTGCTCTCCCAGCTGAGCTAATCCCCCAGTCCCACAGATATTCCAGCGGCCCCAGCCCTTCAGCTCACCAGACAAGACCGTGGTGGGTCTGGATGGATTCGAACCATCGACCCCCGCCTTATCAAGACGGTGCTCTAACCGGCTGAGCTACAGACCCCTGAAGTCTGTCTGCGTTGCTTCTAACCACAGCCGATAAGCGTGAGCACTTGAGTGCAATGAATGCACAGCTCTGGAAAGGAGGTGATCCAGCCGCACCTTCCGATACGGCTACCTTGTTACGACTTCACCCCAGTCATGAATCCTACCGTGGTGACCGTCCTCCTTGCGGTTAGACTAGCCACTTCTGGTAAAACCCACTCCCATGGTGTGACGGGCGGTGTGTACAAGACCCGGGAACGTATTCACCGCGGCATGCTGATCCGCGATTACTAGCGATTCCAGCTTCACGCACCCGAGTTGCAGAGTGCGATCCGGACTACGATCGGTTTTCTGGGATTGGCTCCACCTCGCGGCTTGGCAACCCTCTGTTCCGACCATTGTATGACGTGTGAAGCCCTACCCATAAGGGCCATGAGGACTTGACGTCATCCCCACCTTCCTCCGGTTTGTCACCGGCAGTCTCCCTGGAGTGCTCTTGCGTAGCAACTAGGGACAAGGGTTGCGCTCGTTGCGGGACTTAACCCAACATCTCACGACACGAGCTGACGACAGCCATGCAGCACCTGTGTTATGGCTCCCTTTCGGGCACTCCCGCCTCTCGGCAGGATTCCATACATGTCAAGGGTAGGTAAGGTTTTTCGCGTTGCATCGAATTAATCCACATCATCCACCGCTTGTGCGGGTCCCCGTCAATTCCTTTGAGTTTTAATCTTGCGACCGTACTCCCCAGGCGGTCAACTTCACGCGTTAGCTACGTTACCAAGCCAATGAAGGCCCGACAACCAGTTGACATCGTTTAGGGCGTGGACTACCAGGGTATCTAATCCTGTTTGCTCCCCACGCTTTCGTGCATGAGCGTCAGTATTGGCCCAGGGGGCTGCCTTCGCCATCGGTGTTCCTCCACATCTCTACGCATTTCACTGCTACACGTGGAATTCCACCCCCCTCTGCCATACTCCAGCGCTGCAGTCACCAATGCAGTTCCCAGGTTAAGCCCGGGGATTTCACATCGGTCTTACAGCACCGCCTGCGCACGCTTTACGCCCAGTAATTCCGATTAACGCTCGCACCCTACGTATTACCGCGGCTGCTGGCACGTAGTTAGCCGGTGCTTATTCTTCCGGTACCGTCATCCCTCACGGATATTAGCCACGAGGTTTTCTTTCCGGACAAAAGTGCTTTACAACCCGAAGGCCTTCTTCACACACGCGGCATTGCTGGATCAGGCTTGCGCCCATTGTCCAAAATTCCCCACTGCTGCCTCCCGTAGGAGTCTGGGCCGTGTCTCAGTCCCAGTGTGGCTGGTCGTCCTCTCAGACCAGCTACAGATCGTCGGCTTGGTAGGCCTTTACCCCACCAACTACCTAATCTGCCATCGGCCGCCCCTTGAGCGCGAGGTCCCGAAAGATCCCCCGCTTTCCTCTCCCGAGCGTATGCGGTATTAATCCGGCTTTCGCCGGGCTATCCCCCACTCCAGGACACGTTCCGATGTATTACTCACCCGTTCGCCACTCGCCACCAGACCGAAGTCCGTGCTGCCGTTCGACTTGCATGTGTAAGGCATGCCGCCAGCGTTCAATCTGAGCCAGGATCAAACTCTTCAGTTCAAACCTGTTACTGTGTTCGGGCTCTCTCGAACCCGGTCGCTCACTCAACGTACTGACGATGATTGATCCGTCTTTCGACAGACAAACCTTCCTCTAATACTGTGTGAGGCTTCTGATACTTCTGCCTGACAGCAGATTCCGGAGAATCCGCCGCCGCATTCCGCATCAAGCGCCCACACTTATCGACTGTTAGTTTTTAAAGATCGGTCCGCCAAACCCGCCGCGCCTGAACCACCACTACCCGGCACTGCTTCGTTTGCGTCGCTGCGTCTGCAGCAGAGAAGCGAAATTATGGAGAACTTCCGTCGGATCGTCAACAGGTTTTTATCACCCGCTTAACCTGCCCACGCCGCTGAAGCCCACGCCATCAAAGGCTTCCCGCTTCTCCGCACCCCGGCGTCCGGAGCGCGAAAGAGCGGAATTCTAGTCGCCGACATCGGGACTTGCAAGCGATATTTTGACCGCTCGGCGCGCAACCTACCGCGACCCAAAACACCTCGGCTCACGCAGTCGCATGCGCGCGCATCGCCCGTTCGACCACGGCCAGATAATGGTCGATCCCCGGCGTCGCGCGATCCTTCTCTTTCGCGCGATCGTCCCATCGGCGCAAACGCATCGCGTCTTCGGCGTACAGTTTCTGAATAAACGCCTGCGCCTCTTCCCTGCTGAAGGCCCCGCCCTGCAATTGCAAGCTGCGCACCGAGTCGGCGGACAGCTGGCCAAAATAGGTAGCGTCGATCGCGCACAGGCAGCGCTTCGCGTCGACGTGCAGACGAATCGGCTCCAGCACCGCATCCGACAACACCGGCCGCAAAAACGGCAAGGCGAAATACTGATGTAGATCGTCGACACCCCGTTCCGTCGGCGTCTCCCCTTGCAGGTTCAGCAGATGGCCGAGGTCGTGCAAGAACGCCGCGGCGACCAGTTCGTCGCTCGCGCCTTCCGCCTCGGCGAGCGCGCCGCTCTGCAACGCGTGCCCGAGCTGCGTCACCGGCTCGCCGCTATACGCGAGGCTGCCGTGTCGCTCGAAGAGCACACGGATATCGTCGAGACTCAATGCCACCTGTTACTCCCAAGGTAATGAAAACGTCTTCAGATTGGTAAAGCTCTTCATCGCTTCCTGAACGCCTTCCTTGTAGCCTAGCCCCGAATCCTTGATGCCGCCGAACGGCGTCAGCTCGATCCGATAGGCTGGCACTTCCCACACGTTGACGGTGCCCACGCGCAGCTCATTAATGAAACGCGTGATCGCGTCCTGCCGGTTCGTACACACGCCCGACGACAGCCCGAACGGTGTTCCGTTGCTGATGCGAATCGCATCGTCGAGCGTGTCGAACGCGATGACCGGCGACACCGGCCCGAAGGTTTCCTCGCGCCCGAGCGTCATCGACGGATCTACGTTGTCGAGCACGGTCGGCGCGTACAACGCGCCGCGGCGCTCGTTGCCGAGGCGCAGGCGCGCCCCCGCGGCCACCGCCTCATTAGCGCGACCTGGTTCATCGGATGATTGAACGGCGTGATCGCGACGATCACGCCCGCGAGCGGCTCGCGCTGCGAGAACACGCGACGCCTTTTGCCATGCGGCGTCAGATCGCACGAGAAACTCTGACCGTCGTCGCGCAACGCCTCGAACGAGGCAAAGCGGAACACGTCGGCGACGCGACCGATCTCGTAGCCCGAGTCCTGCTTCGACAGACCCGACTCGAGCGAAATCAGATCCGACGCCGGTTCGATCCGCTCACGCAGCAGCACCGCCGCGCGCTCGAGAATCTGCGAACGCTCGTAGCGCGACAGCGTCGGCCGATACGCGAGCGCGTAGTCGAACGCGGCGCGCACATCGTCGATGCTGGCGAAGGGCACCGTGCCGACGCGCATGCCGGTATAAGGAACAAACACGTCGAGCGTCCGGGCGCGCGTCGCGCGCTCGCCGCTCAGCCGCAGCGCTTCGGCGCGGAACTCAGGATGGTCCCGCGGCGCCGTGTTCACGATGTCGACACGCGATTGAGCGCGACGTCGAAGATATCGAAATTGCGCAGCCGTTTGCCTTCGCTGCCGGTGGCTGATGGCTGAACGCGCCGGTTGAACAGCAGTGGCACTTCCTGCTCGGAAATCCCGCCATGCGAGCGCAACGGCACGGTGAGCCCGGACAGGTCGTGCTCGTCGCGCCGCGTGCCGAGCACCACATGCTTCGTGCCGATCACGACCAGATCGCCGATGCGATCCTCAGGCAGCCCGAAGCGCGCACACGCGGAGCGTCGATCGAGCACGACTTCGATTCCCGGCAGGCGGCCGATCCGCGCAATCACGGACGCAGCATCGACCTCGCGCGGCAAATAGACCGTCGCGAACGAACCCAGCGCGCCATGATGCACGACGTACGGATCGGTGATCGGCAGAATCACGCGCGCCGTCGACGCGTCGAGCCAGTCGTCGAGCAAGTCCTGCAGATAGATCACGTTCGGCTCGCCGGTCTGCGGATCGTGCTTCGCGTTCATGCCGTGATCGGCGGTGAGGCCGATCACCCAGCCGAGCGCGTCGAGCTTCGCGAGATAGCCGTCCATCATCGCGTAGAACGCGTTCGCGCCTTCGGTGCCGGGCGCCCATTTGTGCTGGATATAGTCGGTTGTCGACAGATACATGAGGTCGAGCTTGCGTGTCTGCGCGAGCCGCACGCCGGCCGCGAACACGAATTCCGACAACCCCGCGCTATACACGTCGGGCAATGGCAGGCCAACCAGATCGAGCACGTCGTCGATGCCGTTTTCCTCGCGCGTCACCTCGTCGGCTTTCTCCGCCGAAAAGCAGATGCCCTTCAACTGCGAGCCGAGCAGCCCGCGCAGTTTGTCCTTCGCGGTGACGACGGCGACCGCGGCGCCCGCGTCGGCGGCGGCCGCGAGCAGCGTGGGCGCGCGTAGGTAGGCGGGATCGTTCATCATCACCGCCGCGCCCGCGCCGTCGTTCGCGTGGGTGTCCCAGAAGTAGTTGCCGCAGATGCCATGCACGGACGGCAATACGCCGGTCACGATCGACAGGTTGTTCGGGTTCGTGAACGACGGGATCACGCAGTCGCCGCGAAACGCCGCGCCGCCCTCGAGCATCGAACCGATGAACGGCGCGACGCCGGCCGCGACCGCCGCTTCCAGGTACGCAAACTCGCAGCCGTCGACACAGACGACGACCGTCGGCTGGGAAGGTAGCCGGTAGCTCCGGCCGTTGACTTCGATCGTGCGTTGCTCAGGGTGTGTCATCGCGTGGTTTTCCATTGCCGGGGTTGCCATTGCAAAGTCTTAATCGCCGGGTTGTCTGTTCGTGGGGCGAAGCTGCCGCGGCGTTTGCCGGTACGCTTGCCTCGGCTTCATCGCCGCGCCGTCATCGCCCGCGCGAGCCAGCCGCACCCGCGCCTGCCGGGAGGCGCTGCTCGTGCGCCGCATCGCCCGCCGCCTCGCAGGCCGCATGCGCGCGCTGCAACCCGCCCTGCACATGCGCGCGCATCAACTGCGCGGCCTGCTCCGCATCGCGCGACGCGAGCGCTGTCAGAATCGCGCGATGCTCGGCGAGCGAGCGCGCCATCGCGTCGGCCTGCACGACTAGCGCCGCACGCCGAAACAGGCTCAGCTCGCTGACGAGCCTGCGATACGTGTCGTACAACTTCGTGTTGCCCGCCGCCGCGACCAGCGCATCGTGAAACGCGACGTTCGCGCGCGCATACGCATCGTGATCGTGCGACGCGAGCGCCGCGCGCATCGCGTCGACCCAGTCGCGCAGCACCGCGAGTTTGCCCGCATCGATGCTCGACGTGAGCATCCGGCACGCCCCCTCTTCGAGCACCGCGCGCACCGCGTAAATCTCGTCCGCCTCCGCGAGCGACACCGTCCGCACGAACACGCCGCGATTCTTCTCGGTGCGCACCAGACCCGCCTGCTCTAGCGCGCGAAACGCCTCCCGCACCGGCCCGCGCGACACCTGCAATCGCGCCGCCCAGTCGGCTTCGTTGAGCTTGTCGCCCGGCGCCAGCATGCCGCCGACGATATGCCGCTCGATCTCGTCGCGCACCAGCGTCGTCAGCGAATGGCGGCGCAGGACCTCGATCGGATCGACGGAAGCAGAGTGCATATATTCGGTCATTTTGACAATTTTTGCCACATCTACATCGATGCTGACCGGTTCGCGCGCGTGCTTCAGATCAACGAAATCGCTCGCCGATCACTCGGATCAGTCGGGTCAGTCGGGTCAGTCGATCCGGCGCCGCGGAGCGCGCGCCGCGATCAGCAGCAGAGCAACCAGCGAGACCAGCAGCAGAATCAGCGACAGCGCGGAAGCCGGCAGGTAATAGCCGCGTTCCACCTGCCCGACGACGACGATCGGCACCGTCGCGAAGCCTGGCGGATATACGGTCAGCGTCGCGCCGAGTTCGCCGAGCGACAGCGCAAAGCCGAGCGCGAGACTCGCGCGTATCGCCGGCACCAGTTGCGGCAACACGACGCGGCGCAGCACCATCGACGGCGGCGCTCCGAGGCTCGCGGCCGCTTCGCGCAACACGGTCAGCTCCGGGCGCAGCGCGGCGGCCGCGCAGCGGTAGCAGAACGGCAGTACCAGCGCGAGCTGCACGAACACCACGATCGCCGCCGAGCTCGACAGATCGAGCGGCCGTTTGTGATACGCGATCAGCACCGCGAGGCCGAGCACGACGCTCGGCACGCCGTTGGGCATCATCGCGATCGTGTCGATGACGGCGCCGAGGCCGCGCCGGTCGCGTCCTTCGAGCGCGAGCGCGAGCCACAAACCGAGGATCGTGCCGAGCACCGCGACGCCCATGCCGACTTCGAGGCTGGTGGTCAGCGCGTCGAAGTCGCTCGAACCGAGGCGCTCGAACCAGCGCATGCTGAAGCCGTCGGGCAGGATCGTGCCGGACCAGTGCGACGCGACGCTCGATAGCGCGACGACCAACACCGGCAGCACGAACAGCCAGAAGCACAGCAGCGCGGCAAAGCCGAGAAACAGACTGCCGAGCAGTCGCACCGCGAGGCTGTGCCGCACCGGCCGGCCCTTCTTGTGCATGACCGGCAGCACGGTCGGATCGAGTTCAACGGCCATGACCGGCTCCTTTCACCTTGCGACGATTGACGCGCCGGTACAACGCGTACAACGACAACGACATCAGCAGCATCACCACCGCGCCGGCGGCGGCGGTCGGCAGATCGAGATCGACGGTGGCGGCGCTGTAGATCGCGACCGGCAGCGTGATCAGATGGGCGCTGCCGAGCACCAGCAGAATGCCGAACTCGTTGAGCGTCAGCAGAAAACACAGGATCGTGCCGGCCGCGATGCCCGGCCACGCGAGCGGCAGGATCACCTTGAACGCGACCATCAGGCCGTTCGCGCCGAGGCTGCGCGCGGCTTCGATCAGTCGCTGGTCGAGCAGCGCGAACGATGCCAACGTCGGCCGCACGACGAACGGCGTATAGAACACGACTTCCGCGAGAATCACGCCGCCGATGCCGAACAGAAAATCGAGCGGCGGCGCCTGCAGATTGAACAGCCGCTGCAGCCCGATGCTGACCGAGCCTTGCGAGCCGTACAGAAAGATCAGCGTGAACGCGACCAGAAACGACGGGAACGCGACGAACAGTTCGAGAAAGCGCGTGACCATGCGCGCGCCCGGAAACGGCTTGAAGAACAGCAGCGACGCGAGCGCCACGCCGAGCAGCGACGCCAGGCTCGCGCTCGCGAACAGGATGCCCAGCGTGGTGCCGATCACGCCGCGCGTTTCGGGGTTACCGAAGAACGTTACGTACGCGTGGCCAGACAGGCCATGCGCGCCGGTCAGACTCAGCATCACGAGCCGCACCAGCGGATAGATGACGAGCGGTCCGAGCACCACGACTGCAATGAACAGCAGATGCCATTGCGCGAGGCGCTCGCGCCGCTTGACGGCGGCCGCGTGCGCCGCCGCGCTCGCGAGACGGCGCGCGGCGGCGGCTTCGGCCTCGGCTTGCGCGGCAAGGTCGAGCGGGTTGGACGTATCAGGGCTTGATAAGGACGACATCGCCAGCCTCGTAACGCAGGGAAACACGCGCGCCCTTCTCCGGCGTCATGCCGAGACCACGCTGCATCGTGACGAGCACGGGGTCGTTCGGCAGCGCATCGAGCACGACCGATACCGACAAGGCCGCGCCGTACCACTCGACCGACGCGATCGCGCCGTGCAACTGCCCCTCTCCGAGCGGCACGATGCGCAGCGCCTCCGGACGCAGACACGCGACACGTTCGCGCTCGTTGTAGCGCGCGTCGTCCATGCCGAACGCGACCTGCGGCGGCAGCAGATTGGCCGCGCCGAGGTAGCGCGCGACGAAGCCGTCGGCCGGCGAGTCGTACAGCTGCTGCGGCGTGCCGAGCTGCGCGATATGGCCATCGCGCATCAGCAGCGTGCGGTCGGACAGCACGAGCGCGTCGTCCTGATCGTGCGTCACGCAGACGATCGTCAGATTCGGCAGGCGTTCATGCAGCGCCTTCAGTTCGGAGCGCACCGACGCGCGCAGATTGGCATCGAGCGCCGACAGCGGTTCGTCGAGCAGCAGCACGTCGGGCTCGATCACGAGCGCGCGGGCGAGCGCCACGCGCTGCTGCATGCCGCCCGACAGTTGCGCGGGCATCACGTGACCGGCATCGCCGAGCTGCACGAGCTTCAGCACCTCGGCGACGCGGCGCGCGACGTCGCGCGCCGGAATACGCCGCGCGCGCAACCCGAACGCGACGTTCTCGAATACCGTCAGATGCGGAAACAGCGCGTAGCTCTGAAACAGCAGTCCGAGGTTGCGCTTGTGCGGCGGCATGTGCGTCAGATCGCGGCCGGCCACCGTCAGCGTGCCGGCCAGACCGTCGGCCTCGATGAAGCCCGCGATGAAGCGCAGCAAGGTCGTCTTGCCGCAGCCGCTGCGGCCGAGCACGGTGAGCAACTCGCCGCGCCGGATGGTCAACGACAGATCGTCGAGCACCGTGCGCGCGCCGAAGCGCACCGTCAGGTGATCGATCTGCACGCCGCCCGGCGTGTCCGAACGCGCGGCGTCGAGCGCATCCAGCGGAGCGCCAGGCGCAGTGGGGTGAGCGAGACTGGCCGTATTCACCGGAGTCGTCCTCCAACAGGATCAATGCTGATGCGGCGCCGCGCATTACACGCGAAGCGCCGCCTGAATCGACTTACTTCGGCTTGACCACTTCGGTCTCTTTGCCCGACGAACCGATCACGTCGCTCTTCCAGCGCGCGGTCCAGTCGGCCTTCTTCGCCATCACGTGGTTCCAGTCGACCGGAATCAGCTTGACGCCGCTGATCGCCTGCTTGACCGCTTCGCCGTTCTTGCCGGCGAGCGGCACGTCGCTGCGACCCGGAATGCCGAAGATGTCCGGCACCTTCGACTGCACTTGCGTCGACATCAGATAGTCGATCAGCTTCTTGCCCTCGGCCTGGTTCGGACCGTTCTTGATCAGCGCGATCGCGTACGGCAGCTGGAACGTGGTCGGCTGACCGCCGGGCTTGGCGGCGAGGAACACCGGTTTCAGCGACAGGCCGCCGTTGGCCGCGTCGTCGAGATCCATCTGCAGATCGCCGTTGGCGACCGCGATCTCGTTACGCGACAGCAGCACGTCGAGATAGCCCGTGCCCTTGGTGTGGAACTTGGCGCTCTGCTCAAGCTTCTTCAGATAGTCGAACGCCTGGTCTTCGCCCATCAGCGACGAGGTCAGGATGATCACCGCCATGCCGTCGCCGGCGGTCGCCGGATTCGAATACGCGACCTTCCCGGTGAAGTCCGGGTGCAGCAGGTCCGCGAACGTCTTCGGCTCGGTTTTCGTGACTTCGGGGTTGATCGCGAACGAGAAGTAGTTGTTCACGAAGGTCGCCCACGCGCCGTTCGGCGCCTTCGCGATGGCCGGCACGTTCTTGTAGTTGGCGCTCTGGTACGCCTGCAGCAGACCGCTCTGGTCGGCCTGCTGAATGAACGGCGGCAGGGTGACGAGCACGTCGGCCTTTGGCTGATCCTTCTCGATGGTCGCGCGGTTCACGACTTCGCCGCTACCCGCCGTGACGATATTGACCTTCACGCCCTCCTTCTTTTCGAAAGCCGGCAGCACATCCTTGTACAGATTTTCGAGGCCGTCGGCCGTGTACAGCACGACGGCATCGGCCGCATGAGCCTGCATCGCGGCACCGCCGAACGCGGCTGCGGCGACCAGCGCCGGCAGCAGTTTGCGCGCGAGGCCGGCCGCGGCGTGAAGGGAATTCGTCTTTTTCATGTCGCTCTCTCCGAAGCTAAAAACCAGACGGTCGGGATAACCCATACCTGTAGTGATTGAACGGCGGCACGCGCCGCTTGCGTGTTGCCCGCTGCGGTTGCCGCGCCGGTCTGTCGTGGATTGCAGATTGCCGACAACTTTGCCGCTTCTCGCCCAGCCTGACTGACAGCCTCCTACCACACCCGCGCTGCCTGCCGCGCCTGAGCGGGCACGGCAAGAATCACAGGTTTCGATGACAAGGCCATGACGATTGTGCAGAATTCCAAAAAAAGACACAAATTGCCAACTCGGGCCAACCGATGGAATTCGTCGCGCCACCCAAAAGCGGAGCCCCGCGCGCCGATCCCGTGTGGATCGTACATGGCGAAAATGACGATGTATGCACGGTGCGTCGGGAAAATGCGGAGGGGGCGGGTGGCTTTTTTTATTTAGATTTTTGCGGGCGCGGAATGTCGCTCAGCGCGAGCGGCGTACGAACGCGGCGGGAACCGCCCCGCCAGCCCGTCTCAGGCGATCAGAATCTCCGGACCATGCGCGGTGATCGCCGTGCCAAGCGCGCGCTCGGGCGCCAGTTCGGTGACCAGATACCGCGCCGACTCGATCCCGTTGATGCGCACCGGCGTCACGCGTCCGAATTTCGAATGATCGGCGACGACGACCACCATGTCGGCCGCGGCGATCATGCGGCTGCGTACTTCGGCCGCCATGCGGCTGTAGTCGGTGAGATAGCCGTCCGGCGAAATTCCGCCCGCGCCAATGAACGCGAAATCGGCGTGGTACTGCGTGAGCTGCTGAACCGTGTCGAGGCCGAAGGTCGCGTCTTCGATATCGGACAGCTCGCCGCCGAGCAGCGTCACGCGATTGTCGTTGCGTCGGCCGAGCAGCAGCGCGATGCGCCAGTCGTTGGTGTAGACCGTCAGCCGATGCCGGTCGAGCAGCGCGCGCGCGACCGACTGCGTGGTGCTGCCCGAATCGATGATCAGCGACGCGCCGTCCGGCACGAACTCGGCCGCGCGCTCGCCGATCGCACGCTTCGCACCGGCGTTCTCGGCTTCGCGCGTATCGAGATCGGGCTCGCGCCGATCGCTCGACAACGCGCCGCCGTGTGTCGTCACGAGCAGGCCGCGGCCGGCCAGCGCGTTGAGGTCGCGACGGATCGTTTCGCGCGATACGTTCAGTTCGCGCACCAGTTCGGCGACCGACAGCGCGCCGTTCTTTGCGACTTGCGCGAGGATGTATTGATGACGTTGTTCTGCGAGCATCTGAGAAGGCCGGAAGCCGGCACGCTTGGGTTTCGCCGTGGTTGAGGAAGGCCGCCGTATTGTATTACGCGTATTGCGCGTTGTCGGTGCTGGCGTGCAGGTGGCGCTCAGGGTGGCGTGGGGGCGCGTTCATGGCGCGCTCGGCTTGCATCGAGCCGCCCTTGCGCGCGAACACGCCAGCCATCGCGCCGACCTGCTAACCTTGACGGCTGGACTCGCCGGCCATGCGGCGAACGCAACGCCGCCGCCCGGCCGAGTCCCGCGCACAACGCCTCGCCCGTCAACCGAACCGCCGATGCCGCCACTGTTTCGCCGTCTACTGCTGCTGTTCCATGCGCTGCGTTACGGCGCGCGCCTGATCTGGCTCGCCGCCCCGCCCGACCACAAGCTGCACTGGATGATCGAACTGATCGGCCGCGTGCATGCGTCGGAGCGCAGCGGCGCGCAGTTGCATGGTCTGCTGCCGGCGCTCGGTCCGCTCGCGAGCCGCTTCGCGCAGACGCTCGCCGGGCACCCCGAGCTCGCGAGCGGCACGCTGCATGACGCGCTGGACGCCATCGATCACATGGAAGTGCCGCTGTCGCCGGACGACTCCGCGCTGGCTTTGACTCGCGCGTTCGGCCGGCCGCTCGGCGAGCTGTTCAGCGCGGTCGACCTCGTGCCGGTGCGCAGCGGCTTCGCCGAGCAGACCCATTTCGCGCGGCTCGCGATGCCGCTCAAAGGTCATCACGAAGTCGCCGTCAAGCTCGTGCGCGCGCAGCAGTTGCAGCAGATCGGCGATGAACTCGGCCTGTTGCGCTGGGTCGCGCGCTGGCTCGAAAAGCTGTCGCGCGTCGCGCGCCGGCTGCAGTTGCGCGCGCTCGCGCAAACCTTCACCGACGACATCCTGCGCCGCTTCGACCTGCGCGCCGAAGCCGCGAATCTGAGCCAGACCGGCCACCATTTCGACGGCGACAAGCGCATCGTCGTGCCCGACGTGATCTGGGAGCTGTGCACCGACCACACGCTGACGATGCAGCGCATCAACACGCTGCCCGCGAGCGATCTGCCCGGTCTGCACGCGCACGGCATCAAGCTGGCGCCGCTCGCCGCGCATATCGTCGAGATCGTCACCGAGCAGGCATTCGAGCATGGCTTCTTCCACGCGACGCTCGATGCGCGCCGCGTGCGCGTCAGCATCGAGCCGGACACGCTCGGGCGCCTCGTGCTCGCGGAGTTCTCGATCATGGCGACCCTGTCGAGTGACGAGCGCGAATTTTTCGTGCACGGCGCGACCGCGTTGTTCGACCAGGACTACGGGCGGCTCGCCGACATGCATCGCGAGGCCGGCCACGTGCCGGACGACACGCGCGCCGATCTGCTCGAAGCCGAGTTGCGCACGCGCGCCGAAGCGCACTTCGCGGCGGCGCCCGAGGATCGCTCGGCGGGTTCGCTGTTTCACCATCTGCTGCACGGCGTGCAACCGTTCGACGGCCACGTGCCGGGCGCGCTCGCGACCGCGCAGCGCTCGTTCCAGCAGGCGGAGATGCTCGCGCGGGCGCTGCATCCGGGCATCGATACATGGAACATCGCGCGCGGCGTGCTCGCCGATATCGCGCGACGCGATCTCGATCATCACGGCTGGCTCAAGCGACTGTCACACGAGCTGCCGCATCTCGCGCATATGCTGCCGCGCGTGCCGCAACTGGCGGTGCGCTATCTGCAACAGCACGATCGCAGCGGCATCCCGCAGCAAAACGCGCAACTGCTCGCGGATCTCGCGCGCGAATACCGGCGCACGCGCTGGCTGCTGTGGGCATGCGTCGTCTGTGGCGGCGTGCTCGGAGCGGGGATGACGCTGCTCGCGTGGTGACGGTCCCGCGCGCGCCTTGCAGCTTTGAACAAGACGCGCGCCGCCCGTGCCGCCAACATGGCGGCTTTTTCACGCCTCCCGCCTCGATGCTCGCTTCCTTTCTTGCCGCCGTCTTCGTCGCGCTGTGGTCGACCGGTTTCGTGGTCGCCCGCGCGATCACGCCTTATGCCGATCCCAATCTGTTTCTGCTTGCCCGCTTCGGCGGCACCGCGCTGGTCTTTGCGCTGGCCACGCTGGTCGCGCGCGCAGCGTGGCCGACCGGACGCGACTTCGGCAAGCACCTGGCCGCGGGCGCGCTGCTGCAAGGTGTCTATCTCGGCGCCGGCTACTGGGCCGTCGCGCAAGGTCTGAGCGCCGGCGTGATGGCGCTGCTCGGCGCGCTGCAGCCGCTCGCGACGGCCGCCGTCGCCGCGCCGCTGTTCGGCGAGCGCTTGTCGCGGCGCGGCTGGAGCGGCATGGCGCTCGGCCTCGCCGGCGTCGTGCTGGTGCTCGCGCCGAAGCTCGCTGCCGCGACGCCGCCCACGCACGGCAACGCACCCGCGTGGCTGGTCGTGCTGATATCGATCGTCGCGGTGGGGGCGATCACGGCGGGCACTCTGTTTCAGAAGACCTCGCTCGCAAAGGCCGATATTCGCAGCGCGAGCGCCGTGCAGAACGTCGGCGCGGCGATCGTCGCGGGGGTGCTGGCGCTGGCGCTCGGTGAGCATCGCTGGATCGCGTCGCCGACGCTGTGGGCATCCCTCGCGTGGGGCATCGTGATGCTGTCCGGCATCAGCGTCACGTTGCTCGTCTGGATGGTCCGGCGCGGCGATGCGGCGCGCGCGACTGCTCTGCTGTTTCTTGCGCCGCCGCTTGCCGCGCTCGAAGGGTATCTGGGGTTCGGCGAAACGCTGCTGCCAGTGCAGATCGCCGGATTTGCGGTCGCGCTGGCTGGCGTGTTGTTGGCGAGGTCGTGAGGGGCGCCGCGCGCCAGTATTGCCACCAAGCGCCCGTCAGTCGGCCGTGTCCGCGCGCGCGGGCATTTTCGCTCGCGCAACCGCGCCCGGTGCTGGCGACCACGCCGGCCGACTCTTGCGCTGCGAATCGACCACGACGATAAAACGCCCCGCCCACGGCATGATCTGCCGGTCGCTTTTCAGCACCCACAGCGATTGGCCGGAATCGACGAGCTGCGCATATGCTGCGTCGAGAATCCCATAGTGATCGAGAAACGTGTTCAGCGATGCGGGAATCCGCACGCAGCCCTTCGAATGACGAATGCCGAGCAGCGGTTCGAGCCGCTCAGGGTCGGTCGCGTGCATCTGGAAGCGCATCTGCGAGATGCCGCCCTTGCCCCAGCCGCGTTCACCCTGCGCCCAGCCGAGGTCGAAGATGCGCATATCGCGCCGTCCGTAGCCGCGAATATGGTTTTCGTTCTGCGTGCCCTCGGAGCGGAAATCCATGTTGTCGGGCGTATGTTCGAACACGCCGAGTGGCGTGATGAAGTGGTCGTACTCGCCGGGCCGTCCCGTGGATACCGGCGATGCGCCGATCATCTGCCAGTTGTCGGCGGGCGCCGGCCGGAAGTAAATCAGGAGCGCCTGCACGTTCGCATTGCGATCGACGAGCACCACGTACTCGCCCGACAGATTGCCAAGCTCGTTCTCATTGAGCGCCGTCTCCAGACGGTTGGCGTACGCGCGCTGCTCCGCGACGGGCAGTCTGAGCCGGCGCGTCACGTCCCGCGCGAATACGTTGCGCAGCAGGAACGCGCGGCGCGGATCGACGACGCCAGCCGCGTCGGGCGCGGCGATGGTGGCGGCGTCGATCGTGGGCAACGGCCGGCTCGCGCCATTCCATGCGTTGGCCGGATTGGCCAGACTCACCGTATGCGCCGCCGATGTCGCGGATGCCGGTGACTGAGCGCTACCGGGCGCCGCCGCATGAACCGGCGCCGCCATCGCACCGGCACTCGAGACGACGGCTGCGCAAACCCACGCGCAAATCCTCAGGCGGTTCAATCCAGGCTGGCCAGGCCGATCTGGGTATCTCATCGCGTCTTGGAGCAAACATGATTATTATTGATCGCACGCCGGGTCCCTGCGGCGTTCGGCACGACCGATGTTACTCAGCGAAGCGAGGCGTGTCGATGAAAATACCTTCTAACCTGCGAACTCTTCAAAAATGATCGGCTATTTTTCGACAATCGACATGCCAGCGAAAACGCAATTAATACGCAATTAAATCGGTCATCGGAAAATCAAACCCCAAAAGGCAAATACGATTTCGTTCGACGAAAGGTAGACCGAAGACGGCGGCGCGTGCCGATACTCACGCCGTTTTTCAACCTGCTTGCAATCTGTTTCAAGCCACTTCAATCGCTTTTTCTCTCGCGAGGACAACAACGATCATGGCTCAATCCGATCCAGCCGCGCGCCAGGCCCGCATCGCGACCGAAATGCACGTCGCCGCCGAATTCGACGCAAGCCGCGAAATCCAGCGCCGGGTCGATTTTCTGGCGAACTATCTGCGCAACAGCCACCTGAGAACTTATGTGCTCGGCATTAGCGGCGGCGTCGATTCGACTACGGCCGGGCGTCTCGCGCAACTCGCGGTCGAGCGTTTGCGGGCGAACCATTACGACGCGCGTTTCGTCGCTGTCCGTCTGCCTTACGGCAAACAATGCGATGAAGCGGATGCGCTCGAGGCATTACGCTTCATTCGCGCCGACGAAAATCTGACTATCGATATCAAACCCGCAGCCGATGCGATGCTCGAGTCGCTCGATAAAAGCGGCGTGTCGTTCAAGGACGAATCCCAGCGGGATTTCGTGCACGGCAATATCAAGGCGCGCCAGCGGATGATCGCGCAATACGCGGTGGCTGGCGCGCGCTCGGGCGTCGTGATCGGAACGGACCACGCGGCCGAATCGGTGATGGGCTTTTTCACGAAGTTCGGCGACGGCGGCGCCGACGTGCTGCCGCTCGCCGGGCTCAGCAAGCGCCGCGTGCGTGCGGTCGCGAATACGCTCGGCGCGCCCGACGCGTTGGCGCACAAGGTGCCGACCGCCGACCTCGAGATGCTGCGGCCGCTTCGTCCCGACGAAGACGCGTATGGCATCCCATACGACGCGATCGACGATTTTCTCGAAGGCAAGCCGGTCAGCGATACCGTGCGTGACGTGGTCCTGCAGTTTTACAACGCGACGCGTCACAAGCGGGCGCTGCCGTATACGCCGTTCGATTGGCCGGCGTCGCCGGATGGGCAATGATGCGCCCGCGACCGGCGCTCTCAAACGAATAAAGGCGGTGGACATGCGCGCGTGGTCGCGCCTGTCCACCGCCTTCGAAAACAATAGAGCTTACTGCACCATCCGCGGCGCTTACTGCTCGGGCGGCGGTTCGTCGCTGAACAGATCGGCGCTCGCTTCGAGCGGCTGGCCACCCAGGTGCTTGCCGTGAATCTGCCGCGCGATCACGTCGCCAACATACGGCACGCTCGCGTCGAGTTCGACCGTCGCGTAGGCGCTGGGCTTGCCGACGTCCACCACTTCGACGTGTTTCGCGTAACGGCCGAGTTCGCGCTTCAGAAATTCCCGCACGTCCTGCTCGCTGCACGATTCGGCGATATTGCGCACGGTCAGGTTCATGTGGCCTACCCTCGCCGCGTCTGGCGGTCGGTCCGTTGGTCAGCGCTTGCGATACGCACCGCTCGCAGCGCGGCACGCTGCTTCGTCTGAGTCGCGCCGAGTGCGCGAAGTGCGACGACGCCGGTCGTGCCGGCTAACCCCATAGCGAGCCATGACAAGTAGAAGGCCATCGTTCAAATCTCCTGTGCGAATTGCATCCTGTTGTCAGGATAGCCCGCCTCGACAGCGAACACACTGTGACGCAGTGTCGTAGGCAATGGCGAAACGTCCCCGTCGATGCACTGTACCTGAATCGGTCGCGCCAATCCTGGGAAGACATCGGCTGCCTCAGCACCTTGCATGCCTGGCCAGCCCCGGCCCGGCACGCAGACCTCTCGTCGAAGGCAGCGTGCGGGGGACGTTGGCAAAGGCGGACTGATCGCGCCGATCAGTCCGCCGCTTGCACGTTCGCCGCACTCACCCACCACGCATTCTTACCTTGCGGCAGACGGACCAGCACCGCGGAAGGATCCTCGACGCCGTCATCGGCGATCTGGCATACCGGCAGGCCGTCGGGCAGACGCTTCACTTCGCCAGCGGCCTCGAACAGCGCGATTCGCTGCGCATCCAGCGGGCGCAGTTGCCGATACACGTCGAAGCTGAGCGCCGCGGGCACGTCGCCGCGAATCTCGAGCTCATTGGCGCGCGCGCAATGCGCGGGCGCGACGGCAACCGCGGCGGCGCTGCCGCTCAGGCAGCCGATCGTCAGCGCGACGGCGGCGAGACGGGAATGGGTCATCGTGTTTCTCCGAAAAAGGTGAGGGGCAGCGAACCGTGGTTCCGCGAGGAATGCGCAAGCGTGCGGACGCGCGGCGCGCTCAACGCTGGCGGGCATGCGCGTCGCCGCGTCGGCTGTCTTCGCTGTCGACGCCATCGTCGTCGCGAGTCGCGAACTCGAGCCGGCTCACGTCGCAGGACGCCTGGCCAAAGCCCGCATACACCGCCGACCAGTTGCCGACGATCACCGCTTGCGCCTGCGCGAGACTCAGCTTGCCTTCGCAGACGCAACGCTTGAGCAGCGCCGCCGCGCGTGCCTTGCGGCGCTCGCCCTGCGGGCCGGACCACGGCAACAGATCGAGATTGGCCGGCGCATCGGGCGATCCGCCGAGCATGATCGGCACACGCCGGTCGAGCGCGAACGCGGCGACGTCATCCGCATCGATGCCGCGTGCGGCAAGCATGCGATCCTTGTGCGCCATCAGTTCGTCGAACGGCGGCGCGACGGTTTCCGCATAACCGGGGCGGCAAATCGTTTGGCCGATCGACTGCTGGGTCACGCGTTCGTCGAGCACGGCGCTCGGTTGCGCGGCGGCATCTCCGATGCGCAGCGCGAGCAGTGCGCCAACGGTGACGAGCAGCGCACGGTGCGTGATGCGCACGCGCGGACGAAGGACGCGCGTGCGTCCGAGCCGCGGCGCGTTGGCCGCGTCATTGCTGCTGGTCGTGTCGCGGGAAAGACCGCGCCGATGGGTGTCTGCGATGCCTGCGTTCATTCGTCGGCGCGCCGGCGGCGGCACGCGGTAGTTCAATTCGCAAGGCAATTAAAACACATTCAATATGGATGAGTACAAAAGCCGGACATGAGGGCGCGGCGTTTGCTGGCTCGCGGCAGCCGCCGCGAGCCAGCGCAGACCAACCCAGCGCGACGTCGCGATGAGTGGGGCACCCCGCCGCCTCTACTTCGCCACCCGCGCCTGCAACGCGCGGATCCGCCCGAGCGCCTGCGCGTTCGACACCGTCTCTTCGTACATCTTTGCGAGGTCGGTTTTCAGCGCGGTGCGCGAACCGCCATCGAGATACACCATATGCCCCGATGGATAGAACCGTGCCGACAGGTTCTGCCGCACCTGCTGACTGACCAGCGGCATCTGCTGCAGATCGAGCACGGTCTGATAGAACGGCGTGACGAAATCGAAAAAGCCATTCGCCGACAGCACCTTGAGGTCGGGATTGAGCGCCATCACGGCGGCAAGGTCGCCGGCCGTGTACAGAATGATGTTGCCTGTCGAGTCGAGACCCTTCTGCGCGCCGGTTGGATCGATATGGCCGAAATCCCAGTACTTGAACGCCTGATCGTTGAGGTCGGTGAACGACGAGTTCGACGTGTACTTCAACTGCTCGTTCAGATAGACGTTCCACATCGTCGTGTAGACGCCGGTGACCGCGGTCATCGTCGGATCGTTGCCGCCGGAGTTCGGGTCGATCTTGCCGGCGATGCCGGTGTCGATCGCGGTCACGCGGCCGTCGTAGGCGCCGAGCGCGAGGCCTTGCGACTTCAGCAACGTGGTCAGGAACAGCGAATTGCCGCGGCTGTCGTAGCCCGCGATGTCGAGGCTCCACGCGAGCAGCGTCGTTTTGTCGATGCCGGTGTATTCGCTGAGCTTTTCGGTGGTCGCGGAATCTGTGGTCGGGAACTTGCGCAGCGCGGCCAGGTAGTCGGTGCGCGCGAACTGCGCGACCTCCTCGGCGAACGCGCCGAGATCGGTCGGCCGCGGCGCGACGCCGAGCTTCTTGTGATACCACGCGTCAGCGGCCGCCGTGGGCAGCGCGCCGACCGGATTGCCCGATTGCGTGTAATCGAGAATCGACGATTGCAGCGTAATGCCGTTCAGATCGACCCCATCCTCGTGCAGCCGGTACGCGAGCACGCAGCTACGCGCCGTGCCGTAGGACTCGCCGAATAGATACTTCGGCGAATTCCAGCGGTTGTTCTTCGTCAGGAAACGCTTGATGAACTGCTTGATCGAATCCGCGTCCTGATCGACGCCCCAGAAGTCGCGATTCTTCTTCGGCGCGATCGCCGCCGAATAGCCGGTGCCGACCGGATTGATGAACACCAGGTCGCTCTTGTCGAGCAGACTGTCCGGATTGTCTTCGAGTGAATAAGGCGCAGGCGGCGTGAACCCCGGCATCGACGTCTTGATGCGGCGCGGCGCGAACGAGCCGAGCAGCACGAATACCGACGACGACCCCGGCCCGCCGTTATAGAAAAACGTGACCGGCCGCGTTTCTTCCTTCTGATTGTCCTGCGTGAACGCGACGTAGAACATCCTCGCCGACGGTTGCGAGCTACTCGGATCGACGATCACCAGATGGCCCGCGGTCGCCGTGTAGTCGATCTTGTGAGCGCCGATCGTCACCGAATGATGCGTGATCGCGGCCGTCTCGACTGTATCGGTAACCGAATCGTCCGGGCCGTTGCCATAGGCGACCGGGTCGAAGAGCGGCTGGTCGCCGGCCTTGTGCGGCGCGCTCGTGGCGGTGGACGCGCCTGCCGAGGCCGTGGCATGCGTGTTGTGCGGCGAATGCTGGCTACCGGAAGCTGATTCTGTATTCGTCATGATCGCTCCAAGGGTTCGTTTTACTTGCCATGCGTCCTCGTTCTTACGTCTCGTTGTTGTGTTATGCGCTGTGTTGCAGACTATAGTGCGCCCGCCACCTTCCCGCCATTGGGGCTGCCTAGTCCCGTGCAGGCATCCCACCCCTTCGACGCCGCGAAGCTGCCGTTGTTGCCCTGCGTGATGTCGTTGCAGACGCCCGGCGCCTTGTACAGCTTAGCGTTGACGAAGCCGGCCGGCTGTCCCTTCGCCGCGTTGATGCGCGCGATCAGCGCCGCCCACAGCGGCGCGACCGCGCTGGTGCCCCCCACCACCGTTTGCATTCCGTCGACCAGCACGTCGTAGCCGGTCAACGGCGAGGCATCGCCCGCAACATCCGGCACGCCGCGCCCGCCGAGCGGCTGGCTGCCGCCGCCCGTCGCCGTGACCGACAAACCCTGCTGCCACGCCGGCACCGGAAACGCGGTGCTCACGCCGCCGCCGCTGGCCCCGCCCTGCTCGCCGTCGTTCCACACGACCTCGCGCGTGATCGCCGAACCGGACGAGCTCAGGTGCGTGCCGCCGCAGGCGAGCACGTACGGGCTCGACGCCGGGAAGTCGACCGCGTCGCCGCCGCCCGCGCCGTCGCTCGACCCGCTGTCGCCCGAGGCCGCGCAGATGGTCACGCCGAGCGCCGCCGCCGATTGCAGTACGCTGTTGAGCGCCTGCATCGACTGGCTGGTCCACACTGATTCCGGCGCCCCCCAACTGATCGAGATCACCGACGGCTTGTTAGTTGTGTCGTGCACCGCGCGGCTCACCGCGTCGATGAAGCCGGCGTCGCTGTTCTGCGTGAAGTACACGGCGATGGCCGCGCCCGGCACGATTGCGCCGACGATCTCGATGTCGAGCGTGACCTCGCCGTCCGGCCCGTTCGGATCGCCGCTCGGCTCGTTGCCAGCCTGATCGACGCCGACCGGGGTCACGGTCGGCTCGCTTACACCGAGGCTCGAGAAATAGGTCTTGAGGTCCGACGTGTTGTAGCCGCCGCCGAGCTCGATGATGCCGACGCACTGACCGCCGCCGTCGCCTTGCGGAAACTGGTAGAGCGAGGCGAGCTGCGGCGGCGAGTACGACGTCTGCCCGGCGCGCGCCGGCACGAACGCCGGCCGGATGCGAAAGTGCGGACGCGCCTGCGGCCGGTTGTCGAGTCCGAGCACCGCCTCCACGACGCCATGCAGATCGTCCGGCACGCTGATCGTGCCGGTGCGGCCACGGAACTGGCCGGCCGCGTGATGCTGGTAGCGCTCGAGCTTGACCTCGAACGCGCTCTGGAATTGCGCGATCGTGCCGCTCAGCAGCACCGAGCGCGCCGCCGGATCCTCGCGCGCGACGGTGAGCCCATGCGCGGCCGCGAACGCGCGGACCTTCGCGATGTCATCGGGCGCGGCGCCGTAGTCCTGGGCGAGCGCCTCGCGCGACAGCGGCTTCACGCTCGCGTCGCCGGCTTCGATGCGTTTCATCAAGGCGTCGAACTGCGCCTGCTGCTGGCGGCGCAGCATCACGAAGACCTCGATCCGCTCGGCGGGATCGCATTGCCCGATGACCGTCGTGCCCTGCGCAACCTTTCGCTCGCTGCCCGGCAATGGATGCTTGGTGACCATAGTATCGACTCTCCTGTTAGCGTGGCTTCGCACGCGGTCATGCACGACCGCGCGGCCCGGCGCCGGCCAGGCACGCCACGCGCCTGCATGAAGCGCATCGTGGCGATACGCGGCAGGGGTTGTTCACGAACTTCGTCCACGCGTCCGACCAAAGCATTCGAACACAGTTCCGGCCAGCGCGACAGTCGTCCGCATGGCCAGGGTCTAATGCGCGGCGTGGATGCGACACGCTATGATGCTGAAGCGGCATTCCCGCCGTTTCATTGCCGCGCGCGCCGCCTGCGCGCACGATCGAGAAATCAGAGGAACCCATGTCAATTTCGATGTATCAAGCATCACTGCCTGTGCTGATTCGCGGCCTCACGAACCTGCAGGCCATCCTGGGCAAGGCCGAAGCGCACGCGGCCGCAAAGCAGATCGAACCGTCGGTGTTCACGAATGCCCGGCTCGCGCCGGACATGCTGCCGTTCATGCGCCAGGTGTATATCGCGAGCGATACCGCGAAGGGTTGCGCGGCGCGCCTCGCCGGCGTCGAGCCGCCGAAGTTCGACGACGTCGAGCAGACTTTCGATGAACTGCAGGCCCGTATCCAGAAAACGATCGATTACCTGAAGGAATTCAACGCGGCGCAGATCGACGGTTCGGAAAGCCGCACCATCACGCTGAAAATGCGGACGGGTCCGATCGAGTTCACCGGAGCGTCATATCTGTTCGGTTTCGTGCTGCCGAACTTCTATTTCCACGTGACGACCGCGTATGACATCCTGCGTCATAACGGTGTCGAGCTCGGTAAGCTCGACTATCTGGGCGGGATGCAGCAGTAAACGGAGCAGGCGGGTCGTCGATCGCGCGGCCGCCCTCACGTGTGCAGGCGCGGCTGGAATGCGATCACCGCCATGCCGGCCAGCGTCAGCGCGACGCCTGCCGCGTCTCACAGCGTGGGCCGCACCTCGTCCACGACCCACAGCCACGCAAGCCAGCGCCACGGCAGGTAACAGCCGGGAATCTCGGCGACAGCGGTCACGACATACAGCAGGAAGGTTTGCATCGATGAGCGTGAGAAGGTGGTTGTGTCGCCGCGCGTGCGCGCGGCCGGCTGCGCTATCGGCTTTATTAACACAATCACCTGGCACCGCGGCCTTTGCATCGGCTGTATGCGCACGCGCGACGAATGCAAAAGCCAGCTCCGAGTTTCAATCCAGCGAAAGCCGCAGCGCGAAGCCGATCAACGCAGCCGAGAAGGTCCACCGTTGTACGGTCTGCGCCAAAGGATGGACGCGCATCCAGTTGGCGATGCGCGCAGCGCCGATCGCATACAACGCGTCGAAGCATGCGCCGATCACGAGCAGCACGACACCAAGCTCGATCATCTGCCACGCTACCGGCCCCGCTTCCGGCCGCACGAATTGCGGCAACAGCACCGAGCAGAACAGTAGCGCCTTCGGGTTGAGCAGGTTCGTCAGCAGACCTTTGACGAACGCGGTCCGCAAGGGCCGCACCGCATTGCCCGCATCGCTCGAAGCAGTGGATTCCACTCGCGGCGCGCCGGCCGCTTGCCTGTCGCGCGACCCGGCCGGCAATGCGAACCCGGGCGAGCGGAAGATTTGAATCCCCACCCACGCGAGATAGACGGCGCCGGCATAGCGCACCGCGTCGTACAGCCACGGCGCGTTGCGCAGCAGCGCCGCCATGCCGCACGCCGACAGCGTCACGTGCGTCGCGCGCGATACGCCGAGCCCCACCGCGGCCGCAAAGCCGCTGCGCACGCCGCGCGCGATGCTGGTTTGCAGGATCAGCGCCATGTCCGGCCCAGGCATCGCATAAACGACAATCAATGCCGCCACGTAGACGGCCAGCAGGTGAGCGGAATTCATCGGAGCCTCCTTGTTGTTCGAGGCTCCATGTTGCTATCGGATGCGGAGCGTTTGCTGGCGACTTTCAGTCTTCTGCATTCAAAAAATAGCGGAATGCGCTAATATTTCGACATCTGGCGACACCTTCCACCACCCTGCGGCCCCCTCCCGACCATGTCCACGGACGATCTCGACAAAACCGATCGCGCGATTCTCGCCGCGCTGCAAAACGACGGCCGCATGTCGAATGCGCGTCTCGCCGAGATGGTCGGCCTCAGCGAGACGCCATGCGCGCGGCGTCTGAAACGTCTGGAGAACGATGGTTACATCGACTGCTACCGCGCGGTGCTGTCGCGCGCCGGGCTCGGTCTGGGCGTGATCGCGTTCGTGCTCGTGCGCTTCGCGGTGCACGACCGCGTGGTGGCCACGCGCTTCGAGCGCGAGGTGCAGGCGATCCCGCGGATCCTGTCGTGCCACAACGTGTCGGGCAGCGCCGACTACATCCTGCAGATCGTCGCCCGCGACCTCGACGACTACGGCACGTTCATGCGCGACGAACTGCGCGGCCTGCCGGGCGTGACGTCGGTGGAATCGGCCTTATCGTTGCGCGAAGTGAAAGCGTTTGGCGGTCTGCCGCTGTCCTGAGCGCGAACGTGGCATAGTCCCCCCTTTAGTCCCCTTTTGAAGCGGCACGAGCCGTTCCAACGCAACCCGACGACCCCGGAGTTCTCATGGATCACGACAAGGCGCGAGCCGAAGAAACCGCCGCAATGGAACGCGTGTTGACCGCCACCAAGCGGGTGCAGACCGCGTTCGCGTCGCTGCAATCGCAATTCCCGCCGGCAGGCAGCGGCAAACCCTCGCAATTTGCCTTGCAGACTTTCGACGCCGCGCTGCAGGAACTCGAAGATGCACAAGCCGCGTTCGACGAACTGCTCGGCGATCTGCTCGACGGCAATCGTTGAGCGCTAGCGAGCGTCTGGCCGGCGCCCCGCTCGCCAGCCGGCTCGCACGCTTCGCGCCGCCGCATACGCGTTAACGCGCGTCCGTCTCCACCACCGGCTCGCAGAGAATCGGAAAATTGACGGAGTTCGCGACGTAGCACTTCTGATGCGCGACGTGATGCAGATGCGTGGCCAGCTCGATATCGCCGCTCGCGCGGATCGTCACGCGCGGGCGCAGCACGATCTGCGAAAAGCGGCCTTCCTGCGCGGTATCGAGCATCGTGCCTTCGGCGTCGTCGCGATAGTCGAGCACGACGATGCCCGCCTCCGAGCACAGATGCAGATACCACAGCTTGTGACACGCGCTCGCCGACGCGACCAGCAGGTCCTCGGGATTCCAGCGCGTCGCGTCGCCGAGAAACGCCGGATCCGACGAGCCCGCAATGTCGGGCTTGCCGCCGGAAGAAATCACGTGATTGCGGTCGTAGTCGCGGTAGCCGGAGGTGCCGCTGCCGCGGTTGCCGGTCCATTTCACCGATACGTGGTACTTGTGCTCGCCGTGCGCCATTCGCTTCCCCTTTGGTCGGATCGGACCTGCATTCTATCCGCGCCACACTAGCGCGGCGGCGCCGCGCGGCCGGTCACGTTCGGCGCGCGTGGGTCGGGATTCATATAGAGCGCCGTGCCGTTCGCGCGCATGTTGTTGAGCGCGGCGCCCGAGCCGGTCGCGCCACCCGAGCCGAGCCCATACGAGCCGCCCGCCGACATGCCGGGCCCCGGTATGGCACTCGGACTGACGCCGGTACCGATGCCCATCGCGCCGCCGACAGCCGCATTGCCGCTGCCCCCGCTGGTGCCCGCGTTCGTGCCCGCACGAGTGCCGTTCTGGCTGCCGCCAGGATTGCCCGGTTGCTGGGCCTCTACCGTTGCAGCGGCCCCCACCGTCAACAGCGCCGCAAGCAACGCCGACCACACGATCCCACCTGTTGCTGTCTTCATAGCTACCCTCCAACCGCATCGATCCGCCGAGCACGATATCTATTCTGAGCCGATCGCGCGACCGATGCAGCGGCGCCGCTCCCGCCCGCGCCCACGGCGTGTCCGTGCGCGTTATGATCGATCGTTACGCCCGAACGGCCGATCGCGCACGATGGAGCACGCCTACATCCACCTTTTGCATCTGCTCGCCGGCCACTCGACGTGGATGCTCGCGGTCGTTTTCCTCGCCGCTTTTTTCGAAGCGATCGCGGTGATCGGCACCTTCGTCCCCGGCAGCACCGCGATGTTCCTCGCCGGCGCGCTGACGGGCACCGGCTCGCTGAGCCTTGCCTGGGTCCTCGTGTGGGCGATCGTCGGCGCGGTCGCCGGCGACGGCGCCAGCTTCTGGCTCGGCGATCGCTACAGGGAGCGCATCGTCACGCTGTGGCCGTTCCGCGCACACCCCGGCGTACTCGACGCGGGGCAGCGCTTCTTTCTGAAGCATGGCGCGAAGAGCGTCGTGCTCGCCCGCTTCATCGGCCCACTGCGGGCGATCGTGCCGGTCGTCGCGGGCATGATGGGCATGCGGCCGCTGCGCTTCCTCTCGATCAACGTGCTCTCCGCGCTGCTGTGGGCGCCCGCGCACATCCTGCCCGGCGTCGTGTTCGGCGCGTCGGTGCTGCTCGCGGGGGCGGTGTCGTTCCGGCTCGTCGTGATCATCGCGATGCTGGCGTGCATCGTGTGGCTCAGCTTTCGCGGCGCGGGGTTTCTGGTGTCGCACGCGAATGCGTGGTCGAGCGCGGCAGGCCGTCATCTCGGCAGTTGGGCATGCCGCCATCCGGGTCCGCTCGGCCGCATCGCGCGCCGCATGCTCGACCCCGACACGCCCGATGCGACCCACCTGCTCGCGGCGTCGCTGATCGTGCTGGTGGCCGGCGCGCTTTTCTTCGGGGTCCTTGACGACGTTGTCAGCGGCGATCCGCTGACGACCATCGACCTGTCCGTTTATCACTTTCTGCAATCGATACGCACGCCGTGGGGCGACACGGTGCTCGCGGCGCTCGCGACGCTCGGCAGCGGCATCACACTGTTCGCGCTGGTCGTCACGGTTGCCCTGTGGATGGTGTGGGAGCGGCGCTGGCGCACGATCGTCTACTGGCTCGCGGCGGTCGTGTTTTCGCAGTTGCTGATTCTCGGCCTGCAACTCGCGATGCGCCGCGCCCCGCCTAACGAACTCATGAGTGGCCACTTCGTGTTTCCGAGCAATCACGTCGCCGCGACGGTGATCATCTACGGCTTTCTCGCGTTTCTGCTCGCGCGCCGGATCGGCAAGCTCGGAGGCGTGCTGGTTGCCGCCGCCAGCATCATCGTCGTGATCGTGGTCGCACTCGCGGGCGTCTACTTCGGCCGCTACTGGGTGTCCGACGCGATCGGCGGCGCGGCGCTCGCGTGTGTGTGGGTCGCGCTGATTGCGCTGACGGCGATCTGGCGGCATCCGCGGCCGCCGCCGCCGCGCCGTTTCATGCCGCTCGTGGTGCTCGCGGTCGTAGCGCTCAGTGTCGGCCTGCAGCTCGGCGTCGCAATGCCGACGCCGCCGGACGGCGCGCCGCAACCACCCCCCGTGCAGATCACGCAGACGCAGTGGAAGCTCTCCGGGTGGAAGCGGCTGCCGTGCTTTCGCTCCGACATGGGCGGCGATCGCAAGGAGCCGCTGACGCTGCAATGGGTCTCCGGGCCCGCTTCGATACGCGAGCAGTTGCACGCGCAGGGCTGGGTCGTGGGCACCGACGTGTCCGCGCACAGCCTGCTGTCGCTCGCTTCGCCCGACGTCGCGGCGGTGTCGCTGCCGGTGCTGCCGAAGCTGAACAATGGCGTGCCGTCGTCGCTGGTCTTCATGCGACCGGGCAATTCGCGCGAGGAACGCTACGTGCTTCGCTTCTGGCCGAGCGGCTACACGGTCGACAACGGCACCTCCGCGGCGCCGCTGTGGGTCGGCGCGTTCGCGCACGAGCGGCTGACGCGGCCGTCCTGGCCGCTGAACATTCTGCGCATCGATCACGACGCGAGCCCGTTCGACGCGCCCATCAGGTCGGGCGCCGAGCTCGGCGCGACGGTTCTCGCGGAGGTCGATTGTCACGGCGTGCCGGTGTCGCTGCTGGTCTCGCCGAGGCAATGAGCTGCACATCCAGGCAACTTCAGGTATCTCAGGCATCCCCAACTCGACGATTCGATAAAGGAGACAACCGTGGGCCGCTTCGGAAGTCCACATCGACGTACCCGGCGCCGTCTATCAGCAATTGGCGCCACGGGCGAAACGCCTGCTGCGCCATATGCCGCGCGTGAGCGAACTCGACAATGCAAGCGCGCCGGAGCAATACCGGAAATTCGCCTATTGAAGAAAGCATTCAGTCGCCGCATTGGCCGCGCAACGAATTGTCACGAAGGCGAATCGCCAATTGACGCGCAATTGCCATAACGGAAATGACTGAGGCGAACGCGGGGATACACCGGGTCGCGAATGACAATCGATTTGACATTTAAGCCCTCGTTGCGCAAATGCAACGAGACACCGGCATTATCCCCACTTCCCTCCGCTATTTGCACCGATAGCGCTCCTAATTCATTTTTCCACTCACGCAATCCGTAATCGCACTGGCAGAATGAGCAGAATGCCAGATAGCGGGGACCGGCATGCGTCGCCATTTCCGCAATGAAACACGACGGCCGCGATTTTCTACCCAATTGCACGCATTAACGCTATCGTCTCTTTGCGACCTGAACTCGTAGACCACCAGGAGCTTCGTGTGCGGAATCGATCGATGTCTCGCGTGAAGAAAGACCGCCAGTCCGCCGTTCGCAGCCACCGCTCGCGTGTTTCCCGATTATCTTCAAGTCCGCTTTCCGGCTCGGTTTCCAGCTCGCTTTCCAGTTCGCTTTCCAGGCTTCTCCCCCGGTTATCGCTTTGCATGACTGCGCTGGTGCTCGGCAGTTACTCCGCGTATAGCGTCGCCGGCGTTTCCGTATTGCGTCCGCCGCGCGAAGCGCTATCGAGCAGTCCACTCGAAGTGACGATCGTCTATGCCGGCGATCAACCCGGTGGCACCGAAGTCGACGTGCCGGCGCAATTGAATATCGCGATCAGCAATACCGACGTGGTACCGCATCGGCTCGCGCTCACGCGCGAAAGCGGCGCACCCGAGCATCTGAAGCTCGCCGCCGGCGAACTGAAGGCAGTGCGCTATACCGGCACGTGGCCCGAATGGGCGCGCGGCGCGATGCAGATCGACGTGCCCGATCTCGACGTGTCGCCATCGTACGTGCTGCTGACGCGTCCGCCGCGCTCCGGCAAGGACGCGGCGCTCGCGTCGGCCGGGAGCGCCAATGGAGCAACGGCGGCGGGCACCGCGAGCGGCGCACCGTCGTCGACGAGCCTGATCGCGTCGTCGCCCGCGCCATCACGACCGGATGCGCCCGTGCCGCAAATCAACACTTTCCTGAGCCGCTTCTCCGCCTTCGAACCGATGTATTTCGCCGATGGCGGCGGTAGCGAGTCCCTCGCGAAATTCCAGCTCAGCTTCAAGTTCCGCCTCGTCGTTCCGGACGACCCGCGCTCGCGTGGTTTCGCGGACAACCTGTACTTCGCCTATACGCAAACCTCGCTGTGGGATCTCAAGAAGTACTCGGCGCCGTTCCGCGACACCAGCTATATGCCGGCACTCTTTTATTACCTCGAAGACACCGGCTGGAAGAGCACGTGGTGGAGCAGAATGGGCGTGATGGCCGGCTACGAACACGAATCGAATGGACGCGACGGTCCGGAATCGCGCGGCGTCGACTATGTGTTCCTCAAGCCGATCTGGGATTTCGGCGACATCCACAGCTACCATCTGACCATCCAGCCGAAGATTTATTACTATACGCACATCGCCGGCGAGAACCATGACATCGCCGACTACCGCGGCTATGTGGACCTGCGGTTCATCTACGGCAGCCCCGACGGCGCGCAATTGGACACGACGCTACGCAAAGGAACGCAAGGCGGCAAAGGCAGCGTCGATACGCAGTTCACCTATCCATTGGCGAAGCTGATCAATAGCCGCTGGGGCGGTTATCTGTGGCTCGGCTTCTTCAGCGGTTATGGCGAGGACCTTCTCGACTACAACCAGCATCGCTGGATCGCGCGAATCGGCTATAGCATCACACGCTAATCCGGAATTCGCCTGGCATGCAAGCAAAGGGCCGCCGAGCGGACCTTTTCCATTCGATGACGGCCCACGACGCGCCGTAATACATCGAAAGTTCTGCCGGAATCCTTTCAAGAGTTTGCCCAAAGCCGACCCCCACCCGGCGGGCAACCCGTCATGGACCGCTCGTGAATGCTGTGTGCACGAACAGACGGGCATATCGGTGTGGATTTCTCTAGAGTTGAAGGGTCGCCGGTCCAACCGGCTGGCCACGCCGCGCGCTGACTTTTTCCAGCGTCTAATCAAAACCACGGAAATACCAATGAAAACCTCTCTCCTTAAAGACGTGTCGCCTGTTTCAAACGAGCCAACCGGACTTCTTTTGCATCGGAATAGTGCACCGCTTGCGCTCAAGCACGAAATTCACCCGGAACAGATCCGGGATAGCCTGCCGGCCCGTCAGGGGGGAGTCGGCTTTCTGTTCCACGCGACCGATTGGGAAACCCTTTCATTTTCTTTTCACAACGTTCGCGAACGAAGCGAATCGTTCGAAGAGGAGTTGTGGAAAACCAGGCCTTTCATCGCATCGCCGATCTATTCGGGCGCGCAGGTGATCGGCGCGAATATCGCCTGCCCGGTGCCGCTCGAAATGTGGCTCGGCAGCCCGCGCGGCATCAAGCGCTTTCGCGAGACGCAATTCTTTCCGGCGCTCGAGCTCGCCCGAAAGGCGGGCTTGAACATGGTCGCGATGGGCGCGTCGACGCCCTACGCGTGCAACTACGGCGCGCTGCCCCGGCCGGTCAAGCCGCCTCACATCACGACGGGCCACGCGGCGACCGCGGCGATGCTGAAGGACTGGGCGATCCATTGCTGCGAACAGCTCGACCTCGAGCTCAGCAACACGAAGCTCGCGCTGTTCGGCGCGGCCGGCCGGCTCGGCACGACGGTCGCGAAGTATCTGCTCTACAAGGATGCGCCGAAGGAGCTGGTGCTGATCGATCTGCCCGACAAGATCAACCTGCTGATCGATCAGGCGAACGAGCTGCTCGCGTCGGACCTGCTCGGAAAATCGAAAGTATCGGTGCATACGTTCAGTCCGGACACGCCGCTGCCGGACTTCGACGGCGCGATTCTCGCGAGCAGCACGAGCGTGCCTTACCTGAGCGCGGCCGATCTCAAACGCGCGCAATTCTGGATCGACGACTCGCATCCGCGCGCGGCAAGCGTCGAAGCGGAACTCGCTTCTCGCGGTCATACGCTCTATATTGAATGCTTCGCGCGCGGGCCCGCCGGACTCGACACCGCGTTCCCGTTCAGGCTGCCATCCACCCGCGACTGCTATACCTGCTTCGCCGAAGGCTATTCGGCATGGCAGGAAGGTATCGCCTCCGATTTCATCATTGGCAGCCCGCCCGTGTGGTCGGTCTCTTATACTCATGGTCTCCTGAAGAAGTATGGCTTTTCGGTCGGACCGTTTCACGGCAAGAACGGCGATTCGCTCGCCGAAGGCGTCGAATCACAGCAATTCAATACGCATGAAATGATGGGTTCCTGATGAACTCGGAGGCCTGATGGCGATACCGCGCGAAAGCATGCGGGATATGCTGGAACGAAGCAGGTTCGCAATTCGATGGGGAGGCGCACTCGGCCTCCTGTGTCACCCCATCTATTACGTCGTCTGGACCTACATCCTTCCGCAGCCTTACGACAACCTGCTGCTGCGGCTCAGCGCGGCGGCCGTCTGCGTTCCCCTGCTGTTCCAGGCGCGCTGGCCGAGGCGCTACAACCCCGCGCTGCTGATCTACTGGCATTGCTGTCTGATTTACGTGCTGCCGTTCGTCTGCACGTTCCTGACCGTCAGAAACGGTTTCTCCACGATGTGGATGATGACCGAGGTCATGATGATCTTCATTCTGGCGCTGTGTATCGACAACCCCCTGCTGCTGATAACCTGCATCGGTATTGGCGTGTTTTCCGGCGGGCTCGCCGGCGTGTTGAGCGCGCCGACGCCGGTCGTTCTCAGCGCGCAGGACAAGTCCAATCTCGCGTTGCTGCCGGTGGTCGTGCTGTGCAGCATGGCGTTCAGTCATGCGATCAGCAAGGGACGCATCTTCGTCGAAAAGAACCGCGCGTTGCAGGCGCTCGCGGGTTCCATCGCGCACGAGATGCGCAATCCGCTGAGCCAGTTGCGGCACGTGCTCGACCGCGTCGAGGAAGCGCTGCCCGCGGCGACCGAAGCGGGCGCGGCGCCGACGCTGACCGACGGCACGGCCTCGCTGATGTACAACCACCTCGCGCAGGGGCAATTGTCGATCGAGCGCGGCCTGCGCATCATCGCGATGACGCTTGACGAAGTCGCCGCGAAATCGATCCGCCCGGATAGTCTCAGCTACCTCCATGCTGGCGCGACCACGCGCAAGGCGCTCGCCGAATACGGCTTCGACAACGACAAGGAACGCGCGAAGGTGAGCGTCGTCGTCAGGCGCGACTTCGTGTTCAAGGTCGACGAGACGGTCTATCTGTTCACGTTGTTCAACCTGATCAAGAACGCGCTGCATCACATCGTCGCGTATCCGCAGGCGACGCTCACATTGACCGTCGACCGCGACTCGGTGATCGTACGCGACACCGGCCCCGGCATCGCGCCGGAGATCCTGCAGCATCTGTTCGAGCCGTTTCGCACGGCCGGCAACTCGGGCGGCACCGGGCTCGGGCTCGCGTACTGCCAGCGCGCGATGCGCGCGTTCGGCGGCAGCATCGACTGCGAATCGGGACTCGGCAAGTTCACCGCGTTCACGCTGCGCTTTCCACCGGTAGCGGCCGACGAGGTCGAGGAGCACGAGCGGCGCCTGTTCGAACGGGCGATGCCGGCGTTCAAGGGCAAGCGCGTGCTCGTCGTCGACGACGACGACACGCTGCGCGCCCGCACCCGCCGCGTGCTGACAAAGGCCGGCGCCTATGTCAGCGAGGCGTCGGGCGGCGAGCTTGCGCTCGCCACGTTGCGGCGCGCGCCGCTCTACGACCTCGTGTTGATGGACATCAGCATGCCCGCGATGGACGGCTACACGACGACCGAGCGCCTCCGCGCCGACAGAGACTGCCCGAACCGCAACGTGCTGATCGCCGCCTATACCGCCGAACCGGGCATCGCGGTGCGACTGCGCGCGCGGCGCGCCGGCATGGACGAGATCATCAGCAAGACGTCGAGTGTGCAGGAGCTGCTCACCGCGTTGCAGACCCTCTTCGACAACGGTGCGCATCGTCAGCCGGGCGAACTGCCCGATGTCTTCGCCGGCAGAACCTTTGTGATCGCCGACGACGACACCTACAGCCGGCTTGTCGCGAAGGCGTATCTGGAGCGCTGCGGCGCGAGCGTCGTCGAGGCCGACCACGGTCAGGCGGTGCTGACCAAACTGCACGAAGACGGCTTCATCGACGCGATCCTGATGGACGTGAACATGCCGGGCATGAACGGCATCGAGACGACGAAGTCGATTCGCGCGCGCACCGATGCCTACGCGACGCTGCCTATCATTGCGCTGACCAGTCACACCGATGCCGAAGCGGTGCAGGCCTGCGTTGCCGCCGGGATCAACGAGGTGTTGATCAAGCCGGTGCAGGCCGGCTCGCTGTACGCATGTCTCGCGCGGCAGTTCGGCACACCCGGCGCGCTGGTTGCGGACGCTCCGCAACGAATCACGGAAACCGCGGGCGGAGCCGCGCAAACGGATTTTGCGGCGACGCCGGTGGCATTGCCCCCCACTGCGAACGCGCCCGCGGCCGCCACCATCGCTGAAGAAAGCCTGCTCGACGAAGCGCACCTCAAGGAACTGGTCTCGCTCGATCTGCTTGACGAATCGTTCCTGAACGGCATCGAACAGATTCGCTCGCTCGTCGTGCGCCTCGCAGGCAACAGCGCGGCCGTCGATATCAAGGCGACGCACGCGAGCTTGCATGCGTTGCTTGGCGTCAGCGGCAACATCGGCGCGAAGGCACTGCATCGCTACGCGCGGCAGATCTATCCAAGCGTGATCGCCGGTGAGTGGCCAGTGGAAACCGACTGGCACGCCCAGATCCGCGCGTTGAGCGCGCGCTCGACCGACGCCTTGCAGCGGTATTACGCGTCGGCGAAAGGCCGGCGCGATCATCGCGACGCACTGAGCGATTGAGAGGGCGGCCTCGGTCGCCCTCTTTGCAGCGTGAAGTCAGAACTTGTGCAGCACGCCGACCGCAACAGCGAGCTGGTTCGCGCCGGTCTTCACGGTCGTCGTCGCGACCGAAGTCGCCCACCCCGTCGCACTCAGCGCGGCCTTCGAGCTGTTGATCACATACGTGATGTCGGTGTACAGCGCCGTGCGCTTCGACAGCCAGTAGTCCGCGTTGACACCGGTGCTCAATGCGTGCGCGTCGACCTGGCGATACGCGTGGTAGTAAGTCGCGGCTGCGAGGTCCAGCGCCGGCGCCACCCTGTAGCGCACGCCCGCGAACGCCATCGACTGCGGCGGCGATGCCGCGAGCGTCGACCGGACGTCGTTCAGCAGCAATTCGTAGCCGCCGTACAGCGTCGCCTTGCCGATCTGATACGAACCGCCGGCCACGTAGCGGCGCTCGCTGTCGCCCGATGACGCGATGGCCGAGCCTTGCCGCTGCTCGTACACGAACGTCAGATTCAGCGGCCCCTGCACATAGCGTCCGCCGATGTCGTACTGCTTGCCAACGCGGAACGAGCCCGCCACCGGCACGTTGTAGGTGACTGCGTCATAGCCGAGGCTGTAGAGCGCATTCAGCTCGAATGGTCCCACATGGCCAAGATACGACACCGCGTTATCCGCGCGACCGACGAACTGCGCGTCCTGCGCGGAAAGGCCGTAACTCGAATAACCGAGCGGGTCGAGCGCGAGGAAGTAGCGATACATCGGCGTCATCTGCCGGCCGAGCATCATCGCGCCGTAGCGGTCCGATTCGAGTCCGACGAACGCCTGCCGGCCGAATAGCCGCCCTCCTTGCTGCAGGGCACCGGTATTCATCGACATGCCCGATTCGAGCGTGAAAATCGCCCGCAGTCCGCCGCCGAGATCTTCCCTGCCCGTGAAACCCCAACGCGAATTCAGCCGGTTGCCGGTGCCGAGAGCGACCTGCGTGCCCGACGATCCCTGCGACGTGACAGCGTGAGTCACGTAGGTCACCCCCGAGTCGACGATGCCATAGAGCGTGACCGACGACTGCGCATGCGCCGCGCCGCTGATGCCGATACCAATACCACATGCAAAAAGGACCTTCGACGGCCTGGCGAGAGGGTTGTGCTTCACCATGTGTCTCCTGCTGGAAAGTGAGTTGTTTTGTGATGCGGATCAGTTATCGTCCGACCTCTGTCGTCGCGGTAGCCGGCGCGGGGCCGCGTCGGCTACCGGAGAATCGGTCATTCGCGTGCGATGTGCGGGTTGACGAAGAACATCGCGATGACCGCGATAGCGGGTCCGATCGCGAGTGTGAGGAGCGCGAGCATGAACGAATGGCTCGCGCCATACAGCGAGCCGACCACCATCGGCGACACCGCGCTGCCGGACTGCCAGATAGCATTGGTCCAGCCGGCGCTCGCGCCCGCGAGACGCTTGCCCGATGCGTCGCTGACCTGAGCCATCAGCACCGGCAGATAGCCGAACGAGAACGCACCGAGAATCGGCGCGACCAGATAGAACTGATGCACCGTCGAGCAGTAGCCGAACACCAGCAGCGCGATCGCGAAGGCGATCAGGCAGCCGATCGACATCATCCGCCGCGACACACCAGGCAGGTCGGAGATCCAGCCGAGCGTCGGCTTCGCGATCACCGCGCCAATGCCGAACGAGGCGACGATCGATCCGGCGACGATCGGCGCAATACCGTATTGGCGCGTCATCAGTGCGTTGCCCCATGCACCGAAGCCGACGGTCGCCCACAACCCGCCGCATCCCGCGATCGACAGCGCGATCAGGTTACGGTTGCGCAACAGGCCGAGCATTTCCTGGAGGCTGTTGCGCGCGGGCTTCGCTTCGTTCGAAGGCCGGTTCTTCAGCAGCAGCAACGTGACGATGCCCCACGCGAACGTGACGATGCCGAGCATATGGAATGCGTTCGACCAGCCGTGCCGCGCGGAGAACGACGGCACGACCGCATTCGCGATCACGACGGCGAGCGACGTCGCGGTCGTGTAGAGGCCCATTGCGCGGCCACGGTCGCGCGTGAACCATGCGGGAATGATCTTCATGCCGGCCGAGTAGTCGGCGCCCGCCGCGAAACCCATCGCGGCCTGAATCACGATGCCGAATGCGAGCGAATGCGTATAGCCGAACGTGAACGTGAGCACGCCGAGCGGCAGCAGCGCAAGCGTGAGCATCGCGCGACCGCCGAGCAGATCGGTCAGCATGCCGCCAACCACGTTCGCAAGCACATAGCCCGCGTAAAACGCGGTCACGAACGCACCGAGCATCGACACGCCAATGCCGAGCGACGCGCCGACCGGCGCGGCCACCGTACTCCACGCGACGCGGACCACATAGCTGAGCAGAAACGCGGCCCAGACGATGAACAGCGCGACCCAGCGATACGGGCTCGTGTCGGCGCTACTCGCCGCCCTCGCATCGTTCCCGGTCCAGACGCTCGCGGGCATACCCTCCGACGACGCCAGATTCTTCTCCATGACTCCTCCGATGCCGGGCGTGCCGGCGGCCGCCCGTTTTCTTTCTGATGGATGGCGCCGACCGCGCCTGGCGGCCGGGCCGGCGATTACGGTTACAGATCGAGCACGAGCACCCTCGACTTCGCGCGTGAACAGCACGGCAGGAACTGATCGTTGCGGGCCTGCTCTTCTGGCGACAGGAACAGGTCGCGATGGTCAGGTTCGCCTTCGAGCACCCGCGTGACGCAGGTGCCGCAAATGCCCTGCTCGCACGACACCGGCACGTCGACGCCCGCCGCCGCGAGCGCCTGGGTGACCGTGCAATCGGCCGCAATCGACACGACGCGGTCCGAGCGCGCGAGCCGCACGTCGAACGACGCGCCATCACCCGACGGCTGCGCCGCCGCGAAGTATTCGTAATGCAGACGATCGTCACTCCAGCCGAGCGAGCGGGCCGTGTCGAGCACCGCGTTCATGAAGCCCTGCGGACCGCACACATATAGATGCCGGTCCGCGCCGCCGTCCGCCAGCAGTGCATTCAGATCGAGCATGCCGTGCGCGTCGTCGAAGTGGTATTGCACGTTGTCCGCCCACGACGACGCGGCGATTCGCTCGACGAACGCCGCACGGCTCTTCGAGCGCGCGCAGTAATGCATTTCGAACGCCGCGCCCAGTGCCGCCAGCTGCTCCGCCATGCAGAGAATCGGCGTCACGCCAATGCCGCCCGCGAGCAATAGCGGCTTCGCGTCATGCCGGGCGAGCGGAAAGTGATTGCGTGGCACGCCGATGCGAATCGCGTCGCCTTCGTTCACCGCGTCGTGCATGCGCTGCGATCCGCCGCGCGAACCGGCGGTGCGCAACACTGCGATCTGATACCGGTGACGCTCGCGAGACGCGTTGCACAGCGAGTACTGCCGCACCGGCCCACCGGGCACGTAGACGTCGATGTGCGCGCCCGCCTCGAACGGCGGCAGGTCGCGGCCGTCGATGTCGACGAACTCGAAGCCGGCAATCCCGTCGGCTTCGTCGCGTCGTGCGGCGACACGCACCATCAGCGTGGAATCGGTCATGTTCATGCCACCTCCTCCGCTCACATCGCCGACAGGCCGCCGTCGACCATCAGCGTCGTGCCGGTTATGTACGAAGCCTCGTCGCTCGCGAACCACAGGATCGGCCATGCGATCTCTTCGGGCGACGCCCAACGGCCGATCAACGACGTGTCCTGGCGTTGCGTCTTCAGCACTTCGACGCTTTTGCCCGATGCAATGGCCCGGTTCATGTGGAATTCGGTCAGCGTCGAACCCGGGCACACCGCGTTCACACGCACGCCGTTCGCGGTCTCCTCGAACGCGAGTGTGCGGGTCATTGCGAGCATGCCGGCTTTGGTCGCGTCGTACAGGCCCATGCCCTTGCGGCCGGTCACCGCGTAGCACGACGACACGTTGACGATGCTCGCGCGGCCCGCGCGACGCAGGAACGGCAGCGCTGCCCTGCAATAGTTGGATGTGCCGACCAGATTGACGGACACCATCGCCTGCCACTCGGCCGGCGTCGCGTCGGCGAGCGCGCTGTAGTTGCGCATCGCCGCGTTGTTCACCAGCACGTCGAGCCGGCCGAACGAATCGGCGGCGAGTTGCGCCGCGCGCACCGCATCGGCGTCGTGCGACACGTCGGCCGCGAACGTCTCGACACGCGCGGACGGATCAGCCGCCTTCAGTTCGTCGGCGACACGCGTGAGCGTCTGCGGGTTCGCATCGACCAGCACCACCGCGGCGCCCTCCGCGCAGAACACGCGCGCAGTCGCGGCACCGATGCCGCCTCCGCCGCCGGTGATCAGCGCGACCTTGTCCTCGAGTCTTTTACGTTGCTGCATTGCATGCCGGCGCGCAGCCGGCCTCCTTTTGCGGAATGGGCAGAAGGTCCAGTCGGACCAGACGACGACACGCGCAGCCGGACCGAAGTCCGGCTCCGCGGTGCATCAGATCGAGTAGATCGGCTGGTCCTTGCCGTCGTGCAGATGGATCACCGCCCATTCCTGCGGCTTCTGATCGCGCGGCAGCAGCACGCCGGCAGCACGTACGCGCTGCTGGTCGGCGTCGATCGCGGGCGGATCGGTGTCGGGCACCAGCGCCGTTGCCGCCTCGTACATCATGCGGCGCGCCATCACGATCGCGCGGTCGGTCGGCAGCAGCTTTTCCTTGCTGTGATCCTGGATCGGCCCCATGCTTTCCTGCAGCGACGCGTCCTGCATCGCGAAGCCGAACACGCCCGAGTACGCGCGCTTTTCCTTCTGAGCCTGGCGGTCGATCAGGTAGTCGTTGTCCTTGTTCGCTTTTGGCCGGAACGTGCCACCCTCCTCGTACTCACAATGAATGCCCTTGCCGGCGTTCAGGTCGGCCAGTTCCTGCTCGTCGAGCGGACGGTCCGGGCGGAAGTTGATGCTCCACGCCCAGCAGGTGTGATCGTCGATCGGCACCCATACGTGTCCCGCGAGCGAGTGATCGCCGAACGGCGGGATCAGCGTGTACCACGGGAACAGCCACTGCGTGACGCGCCAGTAGTACGAATCCGGCTCGCCGTTGCGGCGGCCGAACAGCGTGAGGCCGAACGGCTGCTTCTCGATCTCGAAGATCACGTTGCCGTCCGCCTTGATGTAGTCGAGTGCCTTCGTGCCCTGATGCATCGGGTCCTCGTCGACTTCGTAGCGGTGTACATACGACACGTGACTCGTGTCGATGCCGCCTTCCATCGCCTGCAGGTAGTTCGATTCCTGCAGCCGCTTCGAGACGAACACGTGACTCTCCGGCAGATTGCACCACTCGAGATCCGGCGGCGCCGGCCGGCGGTCCTTCGGCCCCATGTACGCCCACACGATGCCCGCGCGTTCGATGCACGGATACGCGGTGATGCCCATGTGCTTGCACGCCTGCGGCGCGGACGGCACTTCCACGCAGTTGCCGTTGCGGTCGAATTTCAGACCGTGATACGAGCAGCGGATGCCGTTCTCTTCATTGCGGCCGAAGTACAGCGACACGCCACGGTGCGAGCAGAACTCGTCGATCAGCGCCGGCTGGCCGTCGGAATCGCGAAACGCGAGCAGCTTTTCGCCGAGGATCTGCACGCGCACCGGCGGGCAATCAGGCTCTGCGATTTCGCTGGCGAGGAGCGCCGGCACCCAGTAGCGGCGCATCAGATCGCCCATCGCCGTGCCTGGGCCAGTGCGAACCAGAGTTTCCGACATGTTCTTGTCCATCATTCCTCCGAATCCGGTTGTCCGTTGTGTGAGAATGTCGTCTCATTGTACGGACAGATTGATCGACGTCAAGTTCTTGCGGCTAGGGACTTTCACTACAATGTGCAATCGACGCGGACCGCTGCAGAAAGGAAATTTCAAATGGAAGAAAAAAAGCCGCACGAAAATGTGCGGGCAGTCGAACGGGCGCTAGAAATTCTTCTGGCGTACCGACCCGGGGACAAAGAATTGACCGTCGCGGAGCTGCTGACCCGCGTGGACCTGAGCCGACCGACGCTGTACCGCCTGCTGAATACGCTCGAACAGAACGGCTTTCTCGCCTCGTCGGGCGAGCCGCAACGCTTCAGGCTCGGCAGTTCGGTCGCGCAACTCGCGCACGCGTGGATGGCGAACAATACGATCGCGCAGCTCGCGCAGCCGATGCTGCGTGAGCTTTGGGAAGCGACATCGGAGACGGTCGCGTTGTTCGTGCCGGAGGGGACGTACCGGATCTGCGTGGCCGAACTGGAAAGTCCGCAGCCGCTGAGTTTCCGGCGCGGGGTCGGCTATCGCGAGAAGCTCGTGCTCGGCGCGAGCGGCCGCACGATTCTTTCGCAGATGCCGCTGTCGAAGGACGATCTGCGGCGCTATCTGACCGATCCGGATCAGGACGTCGCGGCGCTAGCCGCCGATCTCGACGCGGTCCGCGCACGAGGCTTCGGCACCAGCCATCACGAGCTGATCGCCGGCGCAGTCGCGGTAGCCGCGCCGTTCTTCAACGGCGCGAACCAGGTGGCAGGTTCGGTGTGCATCTTCGGGCCGAGCGTGCGCGTAACCGATGAGCGCGTCGCGCAGTTCGCGGAGTTGCTCAAGCGCGAGGTGGGCAATCTGTCGCGTGCGCTTGGGCATCAAGGGGAAACTGGACGGCCGCCGGGTACGGCACGTCGGTGAAATCGGCCTCAAAGGCGCTGGCCAACGCCGGGAGCGTCGTCAGAAAGGTCGACGCTTTGCTCGGGCCCTCGCTGATTCAGGGCTGAAGCCGAAACCTCACGCCTCTGGCTGTGCGTCTATCACGCGCCCCGCGAGCGCCGTGCGCCAGGGACCGGACGGCATTATGTTCGGCATAGCCATTGCCGCTGCGATGCCGGCATAAGCGTTATTGGCGACATCGTTGATAGCCTGGTTTGCCTGGGTTAAACAGCTGGTCGCTAGAGTCGTTGACCGGCTGTACGCCCTGTGCGCCATCGGACACGCGCACGATACTGACAACCGCGCCCGCCGTGATCCGTCCGAATGGCGAGACACAGCAGAATCATCTCCGATGAGCAATGAGACGCTTCTCTACCCGCCAAAGCCGGCGCGATGCCCGGCGTTCTCGTCTTTGCCATCATGCTCATCTACGTGACTGCCCGACGAATTCTGTGACTTCGTCAATGCGACAATCTCCGCATCGTCTCGCTCCTCAAACCGAGGAGCCCTCCGCCTTTCCAGATCGATTCGGCGTGCCTTCAGCATTCGACGCCATCCTTGTCGTCGGAATATCGACGGGCAATGCCGCGAGTTTCTCGCGCAGAGCGCCCATCGCACTGTCGAACGCGATTCGCTGAATGGTAGTGAGCGGCATGGCGCCAGTTCGGCTCGTCACAGATATTGGATCGATCGGTTGATTATTCTTGCGCACCTCAAAATGCAGGTGAGCTCCGGTGGCCGTCCCAGTGGCGCCTACCGCGCCGAGCGGTTGCCCTTCAGTCACCGGCGCGCCTACGCGCAAATCACGCGCAAAGGCCGACAGGTGAGCATAGAACGTCGTATAGCCTCGCGGATGACGGAGCACGACGATCTTGCCGTATCCGCTTCGGATGCCAACGAACTGCACGGTTCCCGAGGCAGCCGCGACAACCGGGGTCCCCTTCGGGGCGGCAAAGTCCACACCTGTGTGCATCAGGCGCCTGCCCTTGACCGGATGGGTTCGGTAACCGAATCGCGAACTTACCCGAACGTAATCAAGCGGCATCGAGAATGGCTCAGCGGCAAGCCGCCGTCCGTCAAATGAATAGTAGTCTCCGCCAATTTGCCCCGGCGGGACAAACCACATGGCCTGATAGATCTCACCGCGCGACCGGAGTTCGACGGCCGTTAGATGCTTGCGCTGAATGGTTGTCTCGTCGCGCGCGTAGAGAACATGGTAAGTGTCGTCCTTGTGCGCGGGCGCAGCGAGGTCGAGCCGGGAGGCAAAAATACGCGCGATCTGCGCCCGTATTTCGACCGGCACGCTGGCCCGCTCCAAGGTGTCGAGCAAGTTCCCCTCGATGCGTCCCGCGTATGCACCACTGTAAGATTCCGACATGACAAAAGGTCCAGCGTCAGATAGCTGACTATTCCCGGTTTCAGTAACCAATTTGTCAGTAGCCGGCGCAGCCATCTCCAAGGTCAAGGTCGGTTGGGACGCGCTGGATTTGTTCGCGCGACTGACTATCTCGGATACGATCACCCACGCGGACACACTCAGCACCGCAACCACACCGCACAGCAACACGGCGCGCCCCACAGATTCAAATCGGGAATGCACCAAATGACTGACTTTGGTGGAAATGGCCTGAGCGCTTGCGCAGGCATGACGTAGATAGGACAACCGCATCACTTCGATACCTCACAGTCGGAACAAGAGGGGCCGTGGGCATGAATGACGTTGCTCGAAACGTACCGGAAACCTGACTGACAGAAGGCTCCCCTTCGCGCTACACAACCCAGTAGGAAGAACCTCTAGGCTATGGATTGCGGTTAGCCACGAATATCAGCCCGATCCGATTTTTGAGATAACCGGCGCCAGCGCAAGCGGTTGCATCAACGTAGGATTGGCTTCCGATGCACTATGCAATGCGATAGGGTCAAATTCGGCCGTAGCAGTCGTCCAGGCGCACAATATCGTCCTCGCCGAGATAACTGCCCGATTGAACCTCGATGATTTCGAGCTGCACTTTGCCCGGATTCTCCAACCGATGCTGCACGCCGAGCGGAATGAAGGTCGATTGGTTTTCTGAAAGAAGAAACTGGTCCTCGCCCCGTGTCACGAGCGCGGTGCCGCGCACGACGACCCAGTGCTCGGCGCGATGGTGGTGCATCTGCAATGACAGGCGAGCGCCAGGCGCAACCACGATGCGCTTCACCTGAAACCGCTCGCCGCGCTCGATCGCATCGTAGAAGCCCCACGGACGGCGCACCTTCCGGTGCGTCTCGGCTTCAGGCGCGCGCTGCTCGCGAAAGCGCGCCACCAGCGTCTTGATGTCCTGCGCGTGTGAGCGGTCGGCGACGAGCACGGCGTCGTCCGTGTCGACGACGACTACGTTGGCGGTGCCAACGCATGCAACCAGCCGCCCGCCCTCGGCGCGCACATAGCTCGAGGTCGCGCCTTCGAAAACGACACGCCCGCTCGCGACGTTGCCGAGCCCGTCCTTCTCCATCGCTTCCCACACGGCATCCCAGGATCCGAGGTCCGACCATCCCGCCGCCAATGGCACGACCACGCCTTTGCAAGGCGAGCCGGCCGCGCCGATGTGCTCCATTACCGCATAGTCGATGGAATCCGCCGGCACACGGCCGAACTGAAACGGGCAAGGACGAATGAAGTTGTCGTCCGCCTTGCCTTCCGCGAACGCCGCGGTGCAGGCCGCATGCATGTCGCCGTTGAGCTTGGCTAGCGCTTCGAGCCACACGCCCGCTCGCACGATGAAGATGCCGCTGTTCCACCAGTAGGTGCCTGCAGCGACGTACTGCGCGGCGAGTTCGGTCGTGGGCTTTTCGACGAAGCGGTCGATCAGATGTGCGCCGTTTTCGAGGGCGTCGCCGATTCGGATGTAGCCAAAGCCGGTATCCGGCCGTGTGGGCGCAACGCCAAACGTCACGATCATGGAGCGTTCGGCATATTCAGCGGCAATTGCGATCGCACGATGCAGCGCCGGAATGTCTGAGATGGAATGGTCAGACGGCATCACCACCATGATCGCGTCGTCATCCTGATTAACGGCTGCGAGCGCCGCGAGCGTGAGCGCCGGCGCCGTATCGCGCCGCGCAGGCTCGACGATAATCTTCGCGCAGACGCCGCACGCCCGCACCTGCTCTTCTGTCTGGAACCGGTGTTCCTCCCCACACACGACAATCGGCCGAGTGTCGACGTCGAAGCCGCCGACGAAACCCTCCATCCGTGTGACGGTAGCCTGCAGCAATGAATCCCGTCCGACCACATCGATCAATTGCTTTGGAAACTGCTCACGCGACATCGGCCAGAGGCGCGTGCCCGATCCGCCTGCGAGAATGACCGGGACGATGCGCCGACAGGAGTGCCCGAGCGACGCTTCTGCCTTCGCCGCTGCCATTGCTTCTTCAGAACTCACCGCGTCTTCCATCATCCACCCCTCTGGTCTTGCGTCGAACACGTACTTCCCGGCATCGCCAATTCGATTCATCGGTTATGGGTTCGCCGTGAAGCGCACTTTCTCCTGCTCTCCCACATAGGGGCCCTGCTTGACTTCGATGAAAGATACGTCGTCGATGACCTCGAACCCGTGCCCACCTGACGCCAGCAAGATGACATCACCCGCGCACAGCACGCGGCTCGTCAGGAATTTTCGATCGGCCGTATAGAGCTTGACCATCACGCGGCCCCGCTTGATGAAGAGAGAACGACCTCACGCGTCTGCAAGCATAGGAGCAGTTCCAGGGTCACTAGACGGGTTGACCGAATATGCCATGACGTTGGCTGAAGCGAGTTTCGCGGTACCAGGTGGTCTCACACGCACCACCTGATCTGCTCTTCTTTGGTTCATCATGCACTTATCCAAAGTGTTGCCCGCAGCCCATAAAGGAAGAGTACCTGCACACGAGCAGCTTCGGGCATACCAACGAAGCTACGCTATCGCGAAGGTCGCCGGGCTCAAGCTTTGCGAGGGGTATAACCGACAGCACGGAACGCGGTACATATCGGTGATGTCCGAACGACAACGATGATTTGCAGAACGACCCCGGGTCCGCCGTACTGGCCTTGCTCGACGCCGACGGGGCCGAAGGCGTGTTCAATATCGGATACGGACGGGGACACTGCAATCGCGGATCTTGCCCGTCTCGTCTGTGACCTCACCGTACTCTAATTCATCCAGACTTCCTCTCCCCAACACACCGCACGGGTGCGATATCGTTCGAGCACCCGCGCTAGCGTCGACAAGCGGGCTGCGTCATCGTTGCTCGCAAGACGCCGCGTGCCGCGCTCGATCATCAACTGGCGCAATGCAGGCTGCTCGATCAGACTGAAAAGCGCATCCGCCATGCTGTCGGGCCGAGCCAGATCGACCAGCAGTCCCGCGTCGCCGACTTGCTCGCGCAGCGCCTCGAGGTCCGGGTAAAGGACCGGTACGCCCAGACTGAACGCCTCGAGTGGCGGCAGATTGGTCGGGCCGAAATATGTGGGCATCACTAACGCGATCGACTCGCGATACAAGTAAGGCACGTCGCCGTCCGGAACGAAACCGAGAAAGAACACACGCTCGCCCAGACCGAGATCGGCGGCGACCGAACGCACGTATCTCATGTTGCCGAAATCGCTTCCTGTGAAGACCGCACCTACACGGATGCCATAGCGGGACTCCAGCGCGTGCAGTCCCTTCAACAGAAACACATGGTTCTTGTGCGACCAGAACTGCGCGGGATAGTAGACGTATTTCAGATCGCGCGGAATTTTGTACTTCGTCTTGACATCGACGAAGTGCTCCACGTACGCCTCCTCGGAAAGCACTGTCGCGCGGGCGGGCGAGAATGGCATCAAATGCACGCGTTCGCTGTCTACTCCATATCGCCTGACAACCTTCTCGCGGCCGGCCTGCGAATCGACGAAGATGCCGCAGGCCTTCTTCAAGGCAGATCCGTACAGAAATTCGCGACGCTCGAATTCGTGCTTGATCCGGACTTCGGGAAACTCGACGTCGTCGCGGTGGGACAGATCCCAAACGGTGAACAGGTAGTTGAATCGATCAATCGCCAGTGCGAGGTGGGACGGCGTTGTGAAGTACGCAATGTCCGCGCGCATCACCGAAAGCAAGCGGTCCACCGAAGCCATCTTGCCCGGTTTCCGCAGAAACGCGCGCGGGCCTCCACGGCTATATATTGAACCGAGTCTCGCCGCCAGTCCGCGCAAGCGGGGCACCGGAAAAAAAATAGGTTCAATGCCGCTGCGTCGCAGATCATCGATGGTGGATCGCCGCGTCGTCACAAACTCAACCGCGCAAAGTTCCGGCGGAAGACTCTTTAGCAGCAAGGCAGCATTCTTCGCCTGCTGATAACCCCCACCAGAGGTATGTTCATAGTCTATAAATGCCACCACGCGAATAGGCCGTTCCAAGGAACCGTTTGAATTCGTCACTCCTCGCTCCACGTTTCTTGGTCATCTATATGACGATTGCAGCGCTCGACAACGGTTTTCGCGCTCGGTTTGAATTTAGATTGCGCGAGCTTGCTGGTGCCGTTCGTGACTGATTAAGGCAGGTATTTGGCCGGTCCGACGGCTTCCTGAGAAAAGCCCTTGTGCAAGGCTCATATGACGCTCATGCGGCCCTCGGACATCGAGCTTCCGAGGCGAACAGATGCGCGAAGATCTGTTTCTCCTCGAAAATATTTGAATCTGAATGCCGACCAACTGATTCGAAGGCCTCCTTGTCTCGCGGCGAAACTTTCCCTGGCCAGCTCCTAAGCGGACTTCTCCACAGGATCGGCCGTGGCGCCGCTTTTCTTTCGACAGCGGTATTCCGTCGCCGACATCGAGAATTGCCTCCTGAACACTTTCGAAAGCCGCTCGCCATTCGTCAGTCCAACCCTGCGAGCGATCTTGTCTATCGGCAAGTCGCTTCTGACCAACAGTTCACAACTGAGATCGAGGCGCGCTCGCAAAAGATATTCCGACGGTGTCACTCCCATCTCGCGCTTGAACAGACGCAGGAAGTTCCGCTCGCTCATCGCCACCGTACGAGCCGCGTCGCCTATTGAAACCGGGCGTCCGCAATTTCGCTCGAGCCAGCGCGCGGATTCCTGTGCCTTTTCCGCCTGCGTGTTCGTTCCCATGGTGCTCAGCATGGTCGTCAAATTCTGATCTTTGGAGACGGTGAAGTGATCGGCAACCGCTGTCGCGATGTCGTATCCGAGGTCCCGCTTCACGAGCGCGAGCGAGTTGATCAGCGCATCGCCGCCTTCGGTCGACGCCGCGACGTTAGACGTCTCCGGACTCCAGATGCCCGGATCGACCGAAGCCCAATCGCGGCGAGAAATGCCCGCTGCCGCCAGCAGCAAGTCGCCGTTGCCGAGAGGGTTGACGACGCCGGTCTGCGAACATGCTATGGTCAATAACCCAATGAGCACCTCGTCGGCGGCTGCACGCTTTGCGCCCGGTCCGCCCGCAATATACAGTGCGTCGAAGCCTTGGAACCGCTGGCCGCCCAGGCGCTCGGTCCAAACGCAAACGGATGACGAACAGGCTATCATCCCACCGCAGGCAGAGACTAGACGGACGCTGTAAGTTGCGTTTCTTCTCAGACTGCGAGACTGAATCTCGTTGGCGATATGAAGCACCTCGGCAAGGGTGCCCGCTTCCAGCAGCGAAAAACCGTCGTACAACAAAATTCCTATGAGCTTGACTGCGCGTTCTTTAAATCGGTGGAAAATACCGTTATTTCCTGCATCGCCTAAGCTGGTAGCGTGGGACATGCCGTTACCTCCATTTTGCTTCGGTTCCAGATCGCTGCTCTGGCTTGCGTTGGAACGCTGTGGAAAGCGTATGACCTCGTGAGCTTAGTGCCATATTCGATCCACCATGGCCGCGGTGTCCGCCAAAAGCATGTTTCTGGCCGAGAATGTCGCTCCCAGTATCAACAAGACCAAAACATCGTCTGATTTCTTCAGCGCTGAAAGTGAAAACCATAAAGCCGCTCATCAGCGTTTCCCGACCCACTGGACTTGCTGAGCGATAGACCGATCAGACGGCGAATGCTTCAGCAAGGAAACGACCCGTCAACACCTTGCTGAAAACGGTCATGCATGTAGTCTGAAAATCCCCGCTAGATACCCTTTCTCATGAGCACCCTGAGCTTTGGCTTTGGTTGCCTTCGAATAAACAAGAGTGCGTTCGCGTCACGCGTGACTTCGCCACCGCCATACGACCAGACATGGAGTCGCTTCATGAGCTTCAGCACGAGATATTCGCAATACTATGATCTTTTCTATCATGACAAGAACTACAAGGCGGAAGCGTCGTTTGTCACCGGACTGCTCGGGCGGTACGGAATAGTTGGAGGTCACGTGATGGATCTAGGTTGCGGCACCGGACGCCACGCGGCGGAATTCGCAGCCGCGGGATTTTGTGTTGCTGGCGTCGACATGAGCGCCGATATGCTTGCCCGAGCCGCTGCCAGGTGTACCACTCTGCCAGGCGCAGTAGCGAAGCGACTGACGTTTCAGCAAGGCGACGCGCGGATCGTCCGCACGAACGAACTCTACGACGCAGTCGTCTCGCTCTTCCATGTTGCGAGCTATCAAACGACCAACTCCGATTTCATGGCGATGTGTCACACCGCTGCGACGCACCTGCGGCCATCAGGACTGTTCGTGTTCGATTGCTGGTACGGTCCCGCGGTCCTCGCCGCTCCGCCCGACGTACGCATCAAACGCGCCTCCAGCGAAGAAACCGCGGTGATACAAATCGCCGAGCCCACGATGCGTCCTCATGACAATACTGTCGCGTTCAACTACACCGTCCTGCTAACGGATTTGAAAACGCTGTCGGTCGAGACCGTCCTCGAGACGCATGTGATGCGCTACATGTTCAAGCCCGAGATCGAACTGATGCTGGACCTCAGCGGATTCGAGGTCCTGGACAGTTTGAAGTGCATGGGCGGCGAGTTGGGTGCTACCGATCTCTCAGCGACATTCGTCGCGAGAAAACGGTGATGCTCGGAAACAGCCCGAGCGAGAAAACGTCGGAAAATACAACGAATGGCATGCCATAGCCAGCCTCGTCGATGAGTCGAGGCTGAACCGCCAGGCAGTCCCGCGCTGGCTAAGCGCATCGCGTCAAAGCGGCTCGCCGAAAGCCGCGTGCCACCACCTGCCACCCGGATCAAGTGTTTGTTCCGTTGCGTGACGGGCCATATTTGCTGCGGCGAGCAGTCGGTCAGCACCGCGCTGAACTTGACCTGCTGTTGCAGAAACTTCGCGAAAAGGCGGTGGCCAGCATGTCGCGCACCACGCCCACCGTGTAGTCCTGCTGTGCTTCGGTAAGCGCGAGACCACTCGGCAGATACAATCCCCTGCGACTCATGCGTTCGGCAATCGGGAAATTCTCTCCCTGGAACATCCCTTGCTTGAGAAAAACCGGCTGTTCGTGCATCGGCCAGAAGAACGGCCGCGCGCTGACACCTGCCTCCGCCAGCATGGACCGGAGCTCGTCGGCATCAAAGGGCAAGCTGTCGTCCAATACCATACCGAAGACCCAATAGATATTCTCGGCATATGGCAATGCCACCGGCGCCATCCCGATTCCCGGCACTCCCCGCAAAAGGCTTTCGTAGCGGCGGCCCAACTCGCGCTTTCGCGCGATGTGCGCATCTAGCTTCTCGAATTGCGCCAGCCCGACAGCCGCCTGGAGGTTGCTCATCCGATAATTCCAGCCAAGCTCTTCGTGGACGAATCGCCTCTCAGGCTTGAAACACAGGTTTCGCAAACTTCTCGCGCGCGTAGCCAGCTCGTCGTCGTCGCAGACGATCATGCCCCCTTCCCCCGTCGTGATGTGCTTGTTGGCGTAGAAGCTGAAGCACGATATATCGCCGAAACTGCCGCACTTCGCTTCGTTATAGGTTTGTCCGATTGCCTGCGCAGCATCTTCGATCACAACGAGGTTGTATTTCCTTGCGATATCCAGCAACGGAGCCATATCCACCGGCAGACCGAAAGTGTGCACGGCCATGATCGCCCGCGTCCGGCTCGTGATAGCGCTTTCGATCTTCGTCACGTCCATGTTCCACGTATCCGGACTTGAGTCGACCAGTCTCAAGCGGGCACCGGTGCGAACAATGGCCGATGCGCACGATATGATCGTGTGCGTGGGGATGATAACTTCGTCGTCGGGACCGAGCCGCAGAGCCACCGCCGCCACGTCCAACGCAGCGCTGCCGTTCGCGACGGCAATCGCGTGTCTGCGGCCGACGTAACCCGCCATCGCACGTTCGAAACGCTCGACGAACGCCCCGTCCGAAGAAATCCACCCGCTTTCAATGCATTCGTTCAGATAGACGCGCTCCTTTCCGTCGAGCAGGGGTTCGTTGACCGGAATCATCGCGCGCCGTCCTTAACTTCAAGCTCGACGCCTGGGCCGTTACTCGCTTCACTGCATCGGCTCAGGTTTGCGGACGCGAAGCGCAATTTTTCCTGCTCTCCCATATAGGGCCCTTGTTTGACTTCGAAGAAAGACGCGTCCTCAAGCATCTCGAAGCCGTGACCGCCCCACGCCAGCAAGATGACATCGCCCGCGTACAGTACACGGCTCGACAGGTAGTCCTTATCGGGCGTATAGAACTTCACCAGGACACGGCCACGCTTGACGAAGAGCACCTCTTGCGTCCATTCGATCTGCCGCACCAACTTGCTGTGAAGATGCGCGTCGATCACTTTTCCGGCGGGATGTTCCATGTACGCGAGTTGCTGAGGAAACTCCTTCGGAGTAAAGAAACTCACACCACTTCTCGAGAACGAATCCCGGATGATCATGGCGAGCGTTTCACCTTCGAACGAGACTACTTCGAAATTCGAGTCATGAACGACCTCTGCGTTGCCCGTTATCGATAGAGCTTCCATTTTTTTCCTCGAAGAGAGCCGTTAGTATCCCGACACACCGAACCTTTCGGGAGCAAGGCCGCTTACGACATAAATTGGCCCACGGAGGTCCTTCATGCGTCCCCCCCGAAGCTTAGGATCGGTTCGGCGGCCACACGGTCAGATGGCCGAATACGGAATGAAGTTGGCTGACCGGGGTATTACGTTGCAGCGTCACCTCGCGCATCCTTATATCCTCGGCAACGACCGCGGAGAAACGCACACGGACCGCGCCAATATATTGGCACCGTCCGCCATGACCTTGAATGGTCCATATGCGTTGCTAAGCTGATGAAACCGCACGTCGTAGCCCTTTGAATCAAGTGGCGGGGCAACTCACGTTCCGACCGACGTGTCTCTCTCGACTATTGGCCATTCACATGAACAAAAACTCTCGCATCTATGTCGCCGGACATAAGGGAATGGTCGGCTCGGCTCTCCTTCGGCGCCTTGCCAGTTCCGGATATGATCACGTGATCACGGCCTCGAGACAGTCGCTCGACTTGCTGGATCAGCGCGCCGTGATGGATTTTTTCGCTCGAGAGCACATAGACGTCGTCCTCCTGGCCGCAGCCAAAGTCGGCGGAATTCATGCCAATTCGACTCAGCCGGCTTCGTTTCTCTACGAGAACCTCGTCATCGAAACCAATGTGATTCATGCAGCATTCAAGAGTCACACGCAGAAGCTCGTCTTCTTCGGTTCATCGTGCATCTATCCAAAGCTTTGCCCTCAGCCCATAAAAGAGGATTACCTGCTCACGAGCGCTCTCGAACAAACCAACGAAGCCTATGCCATCTCAAAGATCGCGGGTCACAAGCTTTGTGAAGCGTATAACAAGCAATACGGAACGCGCTTCATATCGGTGATGCCCACGAATCTCTATGGCCCCAACGACAACTATGATCTTCAAGGCAGCCATGTGCTGGCCGCGCTCATCCGCAAGGCGCACGAGGCAAAGCTGAACGGACTCGAATCGCTCCCGGTATGGGGCTCCGGATTGCCGAGACGGGAATTCCTTCATGTAGACGATCTGGCGTCCGCGGTTCTCGTCCTGCTGAGCAACGACCTGGTCGAGGGCATGTTTAATGTCGGATATGGAAAGGACATAGCGATTGCCGACCTCGCACGACTGATCTGCGATGTCGTCGGTTTTTCTGGATCGCTGAGATTCGACTCGTCGAAGCCCGATGGGACGCCGCAAAAGTTGCTCGACGTATCGAAGCTCGCCGCTCTGGGTTGGGCGCCCACGATTACGCTCAGAGAGGGCATCGCCTCAACCTACGCCGACTTCGAGAATGACGTGCAGCGTACCGGGCTCGCCAGCGCCTGACGCATTCACGCGGCGTGCGCGATCCTGCACCACGGATTGAAGTTCCGCCCCTGGTATCCAGGGTACCCGTCTGCCGACTGCGGTTCCTGTCCCTCAATGCCAGCAAATCATGTGACTTTCAAGGCCACGACAGGTCATTCCGGTTAGAGCGGCTGATCAAAGCGTCGGCCTAGTCCGTTGAACCGGATGAATTGCACCGGGTTCGCCGCGATGGATCGGAGTACTTCCATTTCAATGGGCGCGCCTGCTTGTTGTATTGACAGATATAACGCATGAGCTTTTTGTTGAGATCCTTGGTGCTGGTGAATACGCCACGCGCAATGTCGTCGCGCTGGATGCGTGCAAACCAGTTCTCGACCTGATTCAGCCATGACGAATACGTCGGGGTGTAATGTATCGACACTTTCGGATGGTCAACCAGAAATGTTTGAACGGCGTTGCTTTTGTGGCTGCTCACGTTGTCGCAGATCACGTGAATCTCCTTTCCGCGCGGCTGTGCCCATACCACCTCCGTGAGGAACGCAACAAACTGGGCACTGGTATGGCGTGGCGCGGTTTTGCCCAGCACCTCACCGGTGGCAACGTTCAATGCGGCGAACAGGCTCAGGGTGCCGTTGCGTTTGTATTTAAAGCCATGGCTCTCGGCGCGTCCAGGCGAGAGCGGCAACATCAGGTCCTTGCGATCCAGCGCCTGGATGGCTGTCTTCCCGTCCACGCAGAACACCACCGCATGCAACGGCGGATTGAGGTACAGCCCGATCACGTCGGCTACCTTCGCCTCAAAGTCGGGATCGTTGGACACCATGTGGGTATCGAGGCGATGTGGCCGAATGTCGTGCTTGCGCCAGATACGCTGCACCGTCATGAAGGCCATGCCCAACTGTGCCGCCAGTTTGCGGCTGCTCCAGTGTGTCGAGCCGTCGGCCGGCTTACGTCGCAGTGTGTAGTCGAGCACTCTCGCTTCAAGAACCGCCAGGTCAGGTCGCGGTGCCCGGCCTGGATGTCTGCCGTACAGCCCAGCCAAACGCTCACTGGTGAAACGCATTTGCCACGTTGTAATGAAACGCGAATCGCAACGCAATTCCGCCATGATCGCCGCACGCGAGGCTCCTTCGTCGAGCAGCAAGATCAACCGCGCACGCCTCACCTGGCCAACGGCCATCGTGCGGCTGCGCTGCATCGACATCAGCTCTTCGCGCTCGGTTTCGCTCAGATTCATTTTGGCCATGCACTATTCGCATCAGTGCATTTTCATTGGTTCAATGGACTAGTCCTTGATTCGACTGCTCAAAGCCCTGGATATCGACCTTTCTAGCGCGTCTCGCGTCAGAAGTTGGGCGGCTGCTTTCATTGCCCGTTCGATGCTCATGCGTTTGCGGCGATACGTCTGCTCTGCGTTTGCCAACGCATCGGCGATGGACCTTGCATCCGCGGAAACAAAGCATATGGCGTCGTGAATCTCCTTCATGCTCATCGGGGGAAGTTCGGTGGAAATGACCAATCTTCCCGACGCGACATATTCGACAACCTTGAAAGGAAAGACCCCGTTACCCATTTTCTCTATCGAAACATGCGGGTTCACCAGCACGTCACAGTCGGAAATCAATTTGAACAAGACTCTTTCGTCCACCCGACCGTGGAAGTGCACCGGGTAATCTTCGGCGGACAGCCTTGCGAACTCGCATGCCAGCGGACCCGTTCCGCAGACGTGAAACATGAGGCGTCCGCCGGACTTCCGGATCAGGTCGAGAACCACGTCAGCACCCTTCTCGACGCTCAGCCCACCGAAATAGCCAACCATCGTTCTAGCATCTGCCGTTCGCGAGAATGGACGCCGCTGTCCACAAGCTTCAATGAGATCGTCCGACACCACGCCCGGACACAGCACCACTGGACAACCGCTGCGTTGATGTTCGCGTGTCGATAAGTGATCGTTAACCGCAAGACATAACGATGGAGCGGGTAACACATATCGCCATGCGATGAAGTCGAGCAACGGCTTCGGATGCCAGCGGCGACGAGAAAGCAGCCAATCTTCGAACTGGAGGATCAGACGCGCACCGAACCGGTGCGTCAGCACGCGAGCGAGCATCGACTCGAACGCGTACGCGTTATAGATCCATACGGCTTCGGGCTTGCCGACCTTCGCTATCTCATCGCTCAGCGCCAAGACTTCGAAGAGGTTCAGCAGCTTGCCGATGGGCCTTACAGGGTAGCAGCGAAGCGAAATCTCCCGAATGCGTTGCGTGCCGATGACGGAATCCCGACATTTTCTACGTGACCATCCTGCCTCTATATGGCCCGTATTGATCAAAAGAACATCCTTGGAAAGTTGCGATGCCAACGCCAGAAAAAACTCCACCTTGCGTGCGGCCCCCAGATTCACATTTGCCCCACGATTAGAGGCGCTGTAAGGCGCTATGAAAACAAGCATTTCTGCTGCTCCACGTCAGCGACTCCTGCTTCAGTGCCACGCAAGTCAACGCCACGCGATCGACGCGTGGACAAATACGCGCCGAGAGAGCACCCGTAGATGTCCCCAAAGCAGAGCATCAGAGTCGTCACCAGTGGATACTGCTCGAATAGGTTGATGTCCATGCAGGCTGCAATCGTGATCCCAATTAACACCACATATCGAACTGACTGACGCCTCGAATGACGCGGACGGATGCGCCAGAAAAACGCCGTCGCACCCGTCGCGAAAATTAGCATACCCACAATTCCGATTTGAAACTGCATCGTCACGAAGGCGTTATCGATGAGCAGATTGAACCGGTATTGCTCAGGGTCGACGCCCGCACGCTCGAGGAGCATGACGGCTGTGTTCGTGCCTACGCCGAGGCCCCGCCCCAAAAAGAGTTCTCCCGGAGTTGCCTCTGACAACTGCTCCGCTATCTTCCCCAGGTTGGATAAACGACCGCCTTCCTCGAGTTGATCAGTCAGCACATCACCGCGGCCGACCGCTTCCACCATGTGAGAATAGCCAACGATTGCGAGCCAAATAGCAATCGGTAGCGCAGTCACCACCAGCAGCATCCGATCATTACGGCTCAGCCGTCCCCCAAGCGTTTCCCAAACCACTACGCCGACGATGGACGCGATACTGAGCATAGCGAATCGCGTTCCCGAAGAGACGGCAATCGCGACTGCGAGGGAGAGCAATATAAGCCGATAAAACAGCCGGGCGCGGTCCAGAATGAGCACCATGCTTGCAAGCGAAATCGCATACATGCCTGCTAGCGCCGCGTTACTGAACAGGCCCGTGTACCGATCCTGCATAAATAGAACTTGCTGTATTTGTCCGAGTTGTATCCATTGTCGCAGGACAACGTAAAAGTCCAATGCGGCAAGCGCGAGCAATGCGAGGACGAGGGCCGTTTGTCCCTGCTTCTCGGCCGGCAGCAAACTCGCGAACACAAACAGGCCGAATGACGCATGAACCAGCAGAACCCAGCGCAATCCCGCAGGTAGGAAGAACAATGGCGTCCAACCTGCGATGAACGGCACGAGTCCCACCGATACGATGCAAAGAATCCACGTGAAGAACATCAGAATAAACGTACGCATTCCCCCCCGAAAGCGATTCAAACCGAGCGCAAGAGGCCACCCGACTCCGATCAAGGCGATGCTCGCGTCCTTCACGTACTTGACAGCACCTGCGTCATCCATGGCGGCCGAATTTAAGTTCCAGACGTTGATTGCTCCGGTGCCGAGCGCGCCAAGCGCCTGATCCGCGTATTGTGCCAAGCTTGCCGCGAAGAGCGTAAAGACAGCGAGTGAAAATACGAAACGCGGCGACATTCCACACGCTCCTGAGTTACATGCCGATTCGGCCAAACTTCGTCCTTACTCGTGATGCTCCAACGCCCTGTAGCCAGCCAGCGTGATCAGCGCATCCCGCTTGGCGATCTGATAGTCGGACAACACCATTTCCCTGACAAGAGCGCCGAACGTCACGGTCGGTGCCCATCCGAGCTTCGCGTGGGCTTTCGACGGATCGCCGAGCAAGGTCTCGACCTCTGTCGGTCGAAAATAGCGAGGATCCACTCGCACAATGACCGTCCCGGGCGCGACCCGGCATTCCCGGCTGCTCACACTTTCGACGATCCCGACTTCATCGACTCCGCTTCCGTCAAACCGAAGCTTGATGCCGAGTTCGCACGCCGCCTGCTGAACGAATTCGCGCACGCTGTATTGCACGCCAGATGCAATGACAAAGTCTTCCGGCTCGTCCTGTTGCAACATGAGCCATTGCATCTGGACGTAATCGCGCGCGTGTCCCCAGTCGCGTTTCGCCGACAAATTGCCAAGGTAAAGGCAATTCTGCGAACCGATTGCAATACGTGCGATGGCGCGCGTAATTTTGCGCGTAACGAACGTCTCGCCCCGAACGGGTGATTCATGATTGAACAGAATGCCGTTGCAAGCGTATATGCCATACGCCTCGCGATAGTTGACCGTGATCCAGTACGCGTACATCTTCGCTACCGCATACGGACTGCGCGGATAAAAGGGCGTGCCCTCCCGTTGCGGCACTTCCTGCACGAGTCCGAACAACTCCGATGTCGACGCCTGATAGAACCGGGCCGTCTTCTCGAAGCCCAGAATTCGCACGGCTTCTAGCATGCGCAGCGCACCCAGGCCGTCCGCGTTCGCCGTGTACTCAGGCTCCTCAAACGAAACCGCAACATGGCTTTGCGCGGCGAGGTTATAGATCTCATCCGGTTGCACCCGCTGAATAATTCGCAAGATGCTCGACGAGTCGGTCAGGTCGCCATGGTGAAGATGAAAGCGGCGCTGCGATGCGTGGTCGTCCTCGTATAAATGGTCGATGCGATCCGTGTTGAAGAGCGAGGTGCGCCGCTTGACGCCATGCACTTCATATCCTTTGTCGAGCAGGAATTGAGCAAGATAAGAGCCATCCTGGCCTGTGATACCGGTGACCAGTGCAACCTTGTTCGACATGGTTCCTTCTCCTTGTTTTGATACTGCGCTGTGCGTGATACTTCTTGCGATTCGTTCAGGCTGTCCTGACGTTGGACTCGCCGCCGCTTTTGCCGTACCCGTCGTACCCTGAACCGTATCGCGCCTTGTCGAGCGGAACATCGGTAAAGAGAGTTCCTGCCACGTTCACGCCACTACTGCGCAACCGGTTGAGCGCCTCATACAGTTCGTCCACCGGATGCCGACCGTGCCGAACGACCAGCAGCGTTGTACCGGCCTGCCGGCCGATCAGCGTTGCATCGGTGACAGCAAGCACAGGCGGCGTATCGACGACGACAGCGTCATACCGCCGCGATGCAACATCGAGTATCTCGCTCAGTCTCCGGGTCGTGAGCAAGTCCGCGGCGTTTGGCGTCTCGCCCCCGCGCGGGATCAGGTCGACGCCATTCATGACATCGCGGACGACCACGTCGTCAAACGCCGCACCTTTTAGCAACTCGGTCAAGCCGGGGCCGCCAGCCGGGTTGAAGGATCTGTGTATGTCGCCCATGCGCATGTCGGCATCGATCAGGAGCACCTTTTTCCCGCCTGTCGCCAACACGATTGCAAGATTGGCCGCGACAAACGACTTTCCTACCCCGGCACGGGAACTTGTGATCATCACGACATTGTTCCTGACTTCCGATCCGATCGATTGCAACGCTGTTCGCAAGCTTCGCACGCCTTCGACCGCGACATCCCCTGGCCATACCGCAGCAAGCACATGTATGCCCGGAGCCTTGCGGCGCATTGCCTCCTGCAAACGAATTTGCCGTTCGCTGTGCGGCACGACAGCGCAAACGGGTATTCCAAGGGCTGCCTCGATCTCGGCGCTTCGCTCGATTCCACCAGACAACGCCTTGCGAAGGAACGCGGTGACGATTCCCAGTACAAGCCCAAGCACGGCAGACAACGACAATAGTACCTGCCAGTTAGGCTTGCTCGACTTCTCGGGGGGCACGGCGAGATCGACAATGCGCACGTTGCCTACGTTGCCCGCCTTGACGACACGAAGCTGTTGCGCACTGTTCAGGAGATTCGTATAGAGGTCTGTGTCGACCTGAACGTTGCGCATCAGTCGCACTGCGTTTTGCTCCTTGTCCGGCAAACTGGCAACACGCTGGCTCAGCGCTTCGCGGTCTTGTTGCAATCGGGCGATCTTCGAGTCCACCGCCGTAAGTAGCGGGTAACCCTCCTTGTAATGCTGCGAGATGTCGTCGCGCTGCTGCAAGAGTCCGCGCAAGGCGGTATCGAGATCGACAACCTGTTGCAACAACAACCGGCTTTCCACACTCAGATCGACGGTTCCATTGCTATTACGAAAAGCATTGTACTTATCCTCTGCTTGCTGTAATTCGTCCCGCAGCTTCGGCAATTGACCCTCGAGGAAGAGAAGCGAGTGTTCGGCCTCGGACGTACGCCTTGCAAGATCCTGAGCGAGATACTGCTGAGCAACCGCATTGACGATGTCCGCAGTGCGCACCGGGTCGGGTCCCTCCAGGGCAACACCGATCATGCCGGTTTGCGACTTTCTTTCTGAAATGACCAAAGCATCTTTCAGCGCGAGGATCGTGGCCTCTATCGAACTTGACTTCAGTGTAAATTCCCCGCCGGGAGAAGCGGATAACTTATTGACGAGAAGATGTACCTTGCCGTCGCCGAAAGGCACCACCAGCTCGTGGCCGACTTCTCCTTTTCCGAGCGCTTTGCCGTCAGGTGCAATCAACTTGAAGTACGGGGCCTGTCTCGCCTTTACGATGAATTCGTGGCCGATTGCAGCATGAGGAACATCGAATTTCGATACTTCGATCGACTCGTCGCTCCAGGCGAACTGCCGCAGTCCAAACAGGGGTTTCATGCTGGCGGACCCGCTGCGGAGTCGCGCGATCCAACGGCCAATAAGTGGGAAGTACCGAGGTTGCGCCGTAGTTTGGAGATTCAGTTGCTGCACCGCCTCGCCGACCACCAGGCGTGAGCGCATGAGTTCCATCTCGGCGTCTGCACTGGCTTTCACCCTCGAATCGAATATCGAGGCAAGCCGGCCCAACGCTTCGGCTTCGGGAGAGCTGGACGCGGGTGTGCCAATCTGTATGAGCGCATCGGCCCGGTACAAGGGCGGATGCATCAGGCCGTACAACAATCCCAGCGCGAGAACGCCGAGCGCAATCATGCCGATTAGACGCCAGCTCTCGCCGATTGTGCGAAGGTAGTCCGAGATGGAGATCTCATCGCCCTGCAGCGGATCATCGCGCGTGATCTGTTTCCTTGAGGCCATGGTTTCTCGGGTGGAGTGCTTTGCGCCCGCCAGCGGGATAACGCCAGGGGCAACCAGTTACGGGAGCGACGACGCGACGCATTGACCGTGCGTCCATTTGGACAGGTACTCTGCTACTACTTCAATGACTGAAATTCGAGAATGCGGAACATTCGCCGCCGCAGTCTATTTTAGATAAGCCTGCTGCTTGCGCCGTGTCGAGACCGAAATCGCCAAGATGTTGTCGGGTACGATAGGACGGTCGTTTAGAATGAAACGATCCACTGGCCAGTAGCGTGACCTTTGGTGTCGTGAGTTGGAAATTCGTTTCATTAATTGGTTTTGCTGCCAGCGGTGACGAAGTGCTGCTTGAAGAGGCGTTCAGATTCTCGCAGGCCGTCCTCCGTCAGCACCACGGATTTTGCTTTGTTGACCGGATCGGCAATGAGCCCTCGTTCATGCAGTCGGTTGAGCGCATCCCAATCGAAGCTTTTCCAAGCCCGGCTATGGTCATGCAGGGTCAAATAGAGGAGCGCGAGGACAGCATCGTCAATCGCCGCAGTATTGATGTTCATGGCGTTCATCCTGATACCATCAGCTGCCATCGCCAGCGTCTGCTGCTTCATCCTGTTCTGCCTTATTCTCTCCGATCTATAACGCTCGGAGTAGCTCTGCGGTGGGCTTGATCAGCTTTGCCCCAGATGCGGGTTGGTCTAAGTCTCGAACGGCCGGTTGCCGATCATCACGACGTGGTGTGCGCCATGGACAGTAGCTCGTAGTTCCAGCATGTTCCGCGGACTTACAGCAAAACGCAGGACATCGCTTCCCGACACGAGCGTTCCAACCGGAGCGCTCGTACTATTACGCGAAAGCTGCAGCAGATAAAGACCGGACGACGCGCTCTCTACGCGGTTCGCATCGCGTGACACCAGCACCATGACTGCATGCCCTTCTTCGTCCTTCGGGCAGGAAATCTCAGTGTCGAAACTGCCGCCATCGAAATGCACGGTGTAGAGGCCCAATCCACCGATCCGATGCCTGGCATCCTCCAATGCGCGAAGCGCTCCACCGCGTATCGTCACATCGTCGGTGAAAGTGGTGGCAGGCAGGGTGTAGCGAGGCTGCGGTTCTTTGAAAACACAGTCCGATGACTGGACGGATCCGACAGGGCCGTCAGATCGAACGACCGAAACGCCGAAAGACTGCTGGATGTTGACACCGGAAACGCAGGAGGAGACGTCGAGTTCTCCTATGAACGCCGGGACGAGGACGCCATGACCAAGGTAAGGATCGTCCCATCCAGCGCCAACGGCACCGGTTCGCTTGCGATGGTCGCGATAGCCGACGCGTTCCATATAAACGCCGTTGAAGACAGCCGATTGGCATGCATCAACCAGCACCGCTGGACGCGGCGAGTAAGCGTGCGTTATTTGCATGAAGACATTGCTATTCGAAGGGCGCGCATAGCGCGCCATGACGCGTATGCAGAATCCGCAAATGCCCCGATAGGGATACGCCCTCGCCGGTGACGCGGCATTAGTCCGCGCGCTGAGTCTGCGCTCGCTGTTGATTGACTTGAAGAACGTGGCATCGAACCATTGATCGATCTTGCGCTCATCGTCGCCATAGACGCGGTCATAGATGTTACGTACGTTGATGATGGTGCACTTGTCCGCGAAGCCGCCTCGTTCGTTGTAGTCGTCGTTGCGATCGACCCATTGCCCTCCGACAAGAACAGGGACGCCCGTGCGCAGCGCCTCGATATTGCTGAACGTGCACTGTTCCAGCACAGCCGCATAGATACCCACCCCGCAGCCGACAAAGTGAAGTCTGTCAAAGATGCAGCCTGCGAGCGTCGCGGACAGGGCGCCAAAAGCCATGAAGCAATCCACGCATGTCAGATTCTCGAGCCCTGCATCCATCGCCGTGTCGAATTGATCGAGCAAGCCGAAAGTGACTGGCTGCGACGCGTCCGCCATGCCGTAGCGATAGTTGCCCTTCACCACGGCGTTATGTCCACATAGTTTGACCCCCGGCCATACGCCTACGCAATAGGGCTGTCGCATGGCAGGCTCAGACGGGAGTCTCCCGCCTTTTCCCTGCTTAACCGTGCCATCGTCGTGACAAGGGATGGCCAGCGTTCCGCGCGCGGCTGCAAGGTAGAACGTGCCGTTATCAAGCACAACGCACTGAGTCCGGCCCGTCGACGCATAGAGCGATCCTGCGAATGCGACGGCGCGATTGATCGCGTCACCGTCATCCGTCGTGCCGTCACCGCGTGCACCGAACCATCGGGCACGGATGTCGCCCTCGAATACGCGCTTCCAACGCTTTCCGCTCTTCGAAACCAGCACTGTGCCACCATTGTCCCGGCTCAAGACGTCGGTAGGATCGAGCCAATAATATGCAGCATCCAAATCGCGTTCGCCCGCAGCGTGCTGAAAAACGAGCAGTCTCGTAAGCGGTCCGCCGTAGTCACGCAAGCTGGCGTAGCCCTGAATCGGACCTTGCGCAAGCACAAATTCAGCGAGGTGTCGGATTTCGGTGTATGCGAGCGAAGACCTGGTGACTATCACCCTGTCGTCGGGCGACAAGTCGCTCACGGGCTGCATCGAGGTCGAACCGCTCTGCGTGTGCGACGGCTGCAGTCCCGATGCCTGCCGCTGCGCCGCTTGTGCAGATGCGCCAGACAGGCCGAAGCAGGCGGCCATGATTCTCCTCAAGGCACCACGTCTGTTTTTGAGCGCGTCCCCCGCCAACCGCAACTTTTCCTGGAAGTCGGCCATACGTTCAGAAGGTGGGTGTGAGAGTCACGAAAGCGGACCGAGCGACGCGTGCGCAAGAATCTGCTTCCTGAAGAGGCCGATATAGACGCCATAGTCGGCGATGATGCTCGCAATGATGGACGACCAGACCACCCATTCCACTGTGCCGAACTTCAAGAGCAGACATACCTTGAGCGGAATGGATACCGCGCTAAAGATCAGCACGGCAAGCAACTGGGGGCGTAATTCGCTCATTCCATTCAGAAAGATGGTGAAAGCGTTTCCCATTGCTTCGACCACCGCCAGCATCCCCGCCGCGCACAGCAATGGGAAAGGTACAGCCAGGTGATTGCCCGTCCAAACCTTCAGAAGCCAGGGGGAAGCTGCCAGAATCAGCGCGCTTGTCAGCACCGCGATGCCGCCCGTGACGCCCATGGACACCTTCAGCGTGTGCCTGATGAACATCTTCTCACCGCGCGAGTGTGCGTCGGCATAGAGACCCCAGAGCGGTCCCGACAGCATGGCCATCCCGACGGTGATCGCCTGGAACAACCGCTGCGCAACGGCCAGTCTCGCCACTTCCTTCGCGCCGAGAATGTTTGAAACGATCAGGGGATCGCATGCGCTGCCGCATATCATGCCAAGTTGAAGAATCAGGAACATGCCGCTCGTCCGCAGTAGCAGCCTCGAGTCTTGCCACCCCGTTCCCAGCCATATGCCGCGATGAACGCGAATAATCCGCTCCCGGCGAAGACGCCAAACGAGAATCAACGTCGTGCCGACCTGCATGCCATAGGTAGAAAGCACGAGATACGGCAACGGTGCGCGATAGCGGTTGCAGAGATAAAGAAGCGGTAGCGAGAAAAAGTATCCGATCGCAGCAGCGATATGTGGCTCCCATGCTCGCTGAAGACCATAAAAAACCTTTCTCACGCCGCTTAGTGGGATGTTCACGCAAAACAGCGTGATGAAAACCACCGTTGACTCCACCGCTTCTCTTGTGACGTCTGCCGATTCGATCTTGAGCAGCCTTTGGAAGTCCAGCAACCTCACGGCACCAACGAGCACAGCCCCAGCGGCTGCGCCGATCACCACGAGCAGCAGTACGCCGCGAGTCGCAATCGTCTGCAGTTTCTCTTGATCGCCGCTCGTTTTCGTGTCCGCAACCAGGTTGACGAGGCCATTCGCCACGCCAAGGTCAAGCACCGACAACATCACTGCGAGGCTTGATATTGTCATCCAAATGCCAAAGCGCTCTTGCCCGAGATACGGAAGCGTTAAAGAGACCGAGAGCAGCACTACCGCAAAGCCCATCGCGGCACTCACCGCATTGCATGCAGCGGAACGCGCGGCGCGCACATAGCGATCCCTGTCGCGCCCTTCCGAGGCTCCGATACCAAACGGCAAGCGACGAAAACAGAGCCGCAGGATGGAGACCGGTGCGCGCACGAAAAAATTATCTGCAAGCGGCATTGAAGCGTGTGATCCTCTGACGCTGCTCTTCCGCGAATGAGATGTCCTGGAAGGGGCAGCAACGGTTGAGCGTAAAATCGCGCTGACGAACTCAACTTCCTGCGACAGCCATCCTGCACGCGTGTGTTAAAGCAGAAATGCTTACGCTACCTGCTTGCTCATCAACGCGATATAGTTCTGCGCGACTCTGGAGATATGAAACCGATTGTTGAAACACTGCTTTGCCGAACATTGCATCGCAACCTTCTCGTCGTCCGGCAGCATTGCCCATTGCGTCAGAAGGCGGGTGATACCCTCTCGCGTGTCGTCGTCCACGAACCCGGCTCCATCGGCAACGACCTCTTGCCAGATTCCGACCTTGTCGGTCAAGAGCACCGGCACGCCGCACGCTAGTGCTTCGGCCACCACCACGCCGAAGTTTTCCTGATGCGAGGGCAAAACCATGACGTCGGCAGCGCGCAGCAGGGACCACTTGTGCGCCCCCGTTACCATGCCAGGCCAGCTAACACGATCCGCGATGCCGAGCCGCACGGCCTCGCGACGCAATCTCGCCCCGAGTCCATGATCATCGGGGCCTGCGACGACGAGGCGATAGTCGGTGCTCAAGTTCTGGAGATCGTGAAACGACTGGATTAGCAAGTCGCAGCCCTTCTTCTCGTGAATTCGCCCGAGAAAGAGGATAATCTTGCCCGGCGTCGCTAGCGAATGCCGCTGCGCAACGTCCAACGTTTCCGTCGAAGGTGGCGGTGCCGTGCCAATCATCATCATCAGCTCCTTCGCCCTGTACAGCGGAAACGCCAAGCGCGCCAGTTCGCGCTCACTGTCGGTGGTGAAGAGAACCCCCTTCGCATTGCTGATGACATGACGCTCCACAAATATCCAATAGACTAGCTTCTTGGCATGTTTCAACGGGCGGCCGATGTTGAACCATGGATCGAGCATGCCGTGCGGCATCACGAAATATGGGATCTTTTGCGGAAGAAGCGAGAGAACGGCCGCCGCGCTGTGGAACTGCCATATGCCGTCTACGATAATTGCATCGTACTGGTTCGCATGCTGTGTCAGCCACCCAACAAGCCTGAAGTTGAGCGCGTATTTGCCAGCGTGGTGGCCTAGCCTGACAACCAGATCGAAAACATTGTCGTCCGATTTGTCAGCATCAATAGATGAGTCAAGACAGACAATGTCGATAGTGTGTCCGGAAAGCCGGAGCTCCGTCGCGAGCCGTTTGAGCGCCTCAGCAGGACCACCATATCTTCGCTCGATTGACGAGATAATGTGAAGGGTTCTCAAGGCGGGATCTCCGGCTGACACTGACATTCATCATAACGCGCAGGTGCGGTTCAACTCTTCAATTCTTCGCTTAACGTAGGCCGATCGACTTGCGTTCTCGCCGCCCTCATCTTCTCCCTGACTTTCAGAACGATGAAGTACTCATAGACCGACTGCAGCGTCGCATACACCAAGCCCGGGTGCCCGTCGAGGAAGCCTCGACGAACGAAGTAAAGTAGAACGAACTTGATCACCGGGCGGCATGGAAGTTGGTAGAACAGGCGCTTTTGATGATAGCGGCGAGTCTGGAAATCGGCCGCAAACAGCGCCTGGGAAAGGCTGAACTTGTTGCCGTTCGCCTTATTGCGAAGGAACTGATCTGCCTCCAGCGAACTGTAGGCGTTATGCCGTGAAAGCCAGTGCGATAGCCCCTTGCTGAAAGGGAAGTGATCGAGATAGCCGTCGAGCCGGCCAGTCTTGCCATCCACCACGGTGACGGGATTGACGAGCCGTTCATAGTGGATATGCTGGGGTCTGAAAAGCCGAACGAAGTACGGTGAACCCTGCACGTGCCTGAGCCACCTGTCATTGAAGAAGTCGCGGCGTCTAATCTGAAACGCCACCGCATCGCCGGCGTTCGAGACCGCCGTTTCAATCTCCGGTACGAGCAATGGGGGAACGCGCTCGTCGGCATCCAGATACAGCACCCATTCGTGCTTGAATGGGATGTTTTTCAATCCCCAGTTCTGGTGAGTGGACCAGTCGTCGAATGGTCTGGAGATCACGTTCGCGCATACCGAGCGAGCGTACGCGACGGTCCCGTCTGTGCTGAGCGAATCAAATACGTGGATGTCGTCGGACCACCCGATGACGGTCTCAAGACAACCAGGCAAATCCTGTTCTTCATTCTTCGTCAGCACTAGTACGGACACTTTGCTCATTGGGCTCTCCGTGCTTGACTCTAAGAGAAATCTTCCTTGCTGGCATGCCGGCATACACAGTCCACTCATCCAGCAGACTCCGCGTTACCACTGATCGCGCGCCTACAACCGCTCCCGGCGCGATATGAATGCCAGGGCAAACGAATACTTCAGCGCACACCCACGCGTCCGATCCCACAATAATCGGCTTTGCCGTTAGCTGAAACGTCGGATGGTTGTAGTCGTGACTTCCTGTACAGAGCTGCGCGCCCTGCGATATCGTGCAACGCTCACCTAACGTGATGCGTTCGATGGAATACAAGTTCACTCCATTGGCAACGCCTGTAAAGTCGCCGATCGAAAGATTCCATGGCGCCCAGATGCGCACACGCGGATAGACGTGAACACCTGCGCCTATAGTGGCCCCGAATAGTCGCAGAATCCAGCGACGCCACGCATGAAAGACACGCGGCGTCGGTACGAAGAAGACGATGTAGATGACGCCCCAAAGAACCCTCAGAAATCTGTTCGACAACGAAAATGAAGGTCCCTGTCTCGAATTCACGCCTTTCAGGATTATGCTCGGACGAACGCCTTCCCGGTTGATTGCATCTTCAGGCATAGACTCCTCTCTCAACTGACCATCGTAGCGTCAACACGGCTCAATACCCGCGGTTGGCGGAAAGCATCAAGCTTTTGGCGGGGTGCTGCCGGCAGCGTGCTGATTGACACATCGCATCCCCAGCAGCAGGAGCATCATAGTCGGATTCGCCCCACCTCCCGTCGGCAAGACTGACGTGGCAAGCAGCTGGACATTCGCGACACCGAAGAGGTTGAGGTTTTTGTCCACCACGCCATCGGCGGGGCAAGCACCCATGCGAGTCGAACCCGTCGGATGGAAGATGCCTTCTGCGTTATCGATGTTGGCCCAGATTTGCTGTGGCTCGATCGATTTCCATACGCCAAGCGAGGCGAATTTGCTCTTCTCCAAGTTTTTTTAAATAGTTCCGATGTCTCGATTACGTTTTCTTTGTCTTCCGTGGACAACCTCCAGTTGATCTCAGCGAGTGGCAAGCCGAAGCGGTCGCAGCACGTATCGCTGAGAGTGATACGATTGTTGGGAGATGGAAGCTGCTCAACCACCGCATGGACAATCAGGCGCGAGTGAGCGGGAAACAGTAGACGTTTGTTCACGAGCCTCCACCACATGGCGCGCGCAAGCCAGGGGGTATTCGCAATCAAATCGAAGATTACTCGTGGCGGCGGTGACTTACGACGCTGTACATTCCGGAATATCTCCCGTAGCACATCAAAGCCACCGGGTTTCTCAACCTTGAACCCGATGTGGCAGAAACCTGGCGGCAGATGCCGCCGCGCCTCCGCTTGTGGCGCTAGCTCGAAACGAATATTGCGCATTGAACCGGCGGCGCCGAATCGAAAGCCGACGATCTTATTTAGCAAAGCGCTCTCGGAGGCGTCGATTTCCGCTACTTCTGCGGAAATATGATCCGCGAAGTTATGACCGAGCGCAGACGTAAGGGCGGAGACGGCTCCATTGTTCTGACGGTCGATTAGCAATGCCAGACGGGTTGTTTCGATCGCGCCAGCGGCGACGATGAGCTTCCTCCCCGAAATAGCTAGCCTGTCACCATTTTGCGATACCGCTTCCAGTCGGACGCCTTCAGTCTGAGTTTTGATTTTGACGACATGGGCATTCAACCAGACCTGAAGGTTGGCTGCCGCAGCGACGTCAGCGTCCAACAACGCCGCTACATTGCGCTTCGGGAATTCTGGCCACTTGGCGAAACGATTGACATGGGTCCCACCGAACTCGAACGGAAAGGAGACGTCGGAATACAGGCCCGGTTCCAGGGAGAATAGCCGCTCGACGTCACCGATGAAAGGGGTTAGTTCATCGAGTGAGATCGGCCAGTGGGCATTGCAGAGATCAGAGTTTTGGAAGGGAATGAGGGCACCGCCCCATCGCATCGAGGTACCGCCCAGGCATCGGAAACGTCCGTGCGAGGCACCCTTGTAGAACATCCCCTGCTGGACGACTTCATTGAGCGGATGCGTGTCCTCTTCCTGGCGCAATCCGCCGGTTTCCAGGCAGATGACGGTTGCGCCTGTCTTGCGCGCCAGTAGTACGCTGATCGGTAGGCCGACGGTTCCCGCGCCGATGACTATGAAATCGGCTGCCCGCGAAATCGCGCCCTGCCCGCCCAGGTCATTGAGCATTGGCCGTTTCCTCCACGAGCCGGGCATATTGCTGCAGCCTGGCCAACTGCTTCGTGCTAGCGATGATTGCGCCATTCGTATTGCGAAGTAGTGCCCGACGCAGAACCTCTGTCACGGACAGCGGCGACCCCTCCTTGCGGGACGCGGAGACATAACCGTAAGTGATCTGGAAGGGTTTGCGGTAGCAGGTCAGTACGTCAGCCTCCCGACCGGTGAGACTGTCGTGGACCTGAATGAAACGGGTCAGTTCGGAGCCGGCAGCGAGGAACGGTTCGACCTTATCCGTAGTTAGCGCGAGGCCGAAAGTACGGACCGTTCTGTCGCGTAGGAGACTCTCGAGCCATTTCAACCATTCATCAGTATTGAGCAGGGAAAGTTCAGGCTCGTGCAGCGCGTAGATGTCGATAGAGTCACGCTTCAGACGACGCAAACTGCCCTCGAGTGTTCTCTTCGCTCGGGCGACTGAAAAGTCCACCGTTGGACCCGAGATGGCCTTTATGAAGCGCCCTGTCGCCTTGCGAACAAAAACAGCGGCCCCGCTTTGCTCCTCGCCGCCGGGCGAATAGATACCGACTTTGGTGGTGACAGTGACCTCCGGTCGTGCTTTGAGAACGTGGCCAAGATCGCGCTCGGCCAAGCCAAAGCCATAGTAGGGGGCCGTGTCGAAATGGGTAAACCCGGCGTCCACCGCAGAGAATAATAGTCGTCGTCTTGCTTTTTCGGAGCCACTGTTGAAAAGACTGGCGGTGCCGAATATGAATCGCGAAAGTACGATGGGAGTCCCGGTCAACTGAACGCTTTGCACGATTAGCTCCCGCTAAATGCTCGTCAAGCCCGCGCCTTGAATTGAATGACGAGAATGTTCTACCGACGATCAGCGTTACCCCGACGTGAAAGGAATATAAGCGCCGCGCCCTGATGCCCCCCGGTCAAGACGGAAATTGGCAAGAAGTTGTCGGCTTTCGCCCACCGCGAGTGGGAAGAGACCGGCACCAGGCCTCCTGCGCCCACACGACTTGCGATCATATGTCCTGGCTGGCGAAGCCCATCTAGGCGAGGCACGACAAGCATTTGTCCGACCGGGCAATTGGATATCTGCGATCTTCGAATCAGGAAGGCGAACGCGCAGCTTTGACACAACGCGAATACGAATGCGACTGCGAGCAAGCCACGGAACGATAGCCTCCATCAGAGTCCGAACGCATGGGTCGTACATTCCCGTGCCCAACGCAGACTTGATCTTTTTTTTCCCAAGATGTGGATTACTCAATGAAAGTGCTGATAATCTCGCTCAACTATGCGCCAGAGGTGACAGGGGTGGGAAAGTACTCCGCGGAGCTTGCGGAGTGGCTCGCATTACAGGGGCACACGATACGCGTGATAACCGCGTCTCCATACTATCCTGAGTGGCGCATCAAGGCTGGCTATAACGCGTTGACGTACTCGACTGAGCAAATCAACAACGTTTCCGTCATACGCGTTCCCTTCTGGTGCCCCAAGCGCCCGTCGGGTCTGAAGCGCGTGCTACATCTGATGAGCTTCGCGGTCTTCGCGAGTCCGGCCGCCCTATGGCAGATCGCGTGGCGTCCGCACGCCGTGTGGCTCGTAGAGCCACCTTTGTTCGCGTCTCCCGTCGCGTTGTTCGCCGCCCGCGTCGCCAGCGCCTCATGTTGGCTTCATGTACAGGACTACGAAGTCGACGCGGCGTTTCGACTGGGCATACTGAAAGGCCATGTCGCAAGAAAGCTGGCTTTGCGCGTGGAAAGATGGTTGATGTCACGCGCCGACGTCGTCTCGACACCCTCCGCAGCAATGACACGGCTCGCCGTGCAGAAGGGGGTCTCCTCGGAAAAAGCTTTCACCTTTCCCAACTGGGTCGATACTCAACACGCGCATCCAAACAGCACGGACAACCCCTATCGCGCGCAGCTCACCATCGGCCACGGAGCGCTGGTCGTCCTCTACTCAGGCAATCTCGGACTTAAGCAAGGTCTGGAAATCATTGTCGACGCTGCAAAGCTTCTCACGTGGCGCGCGGACATCATGTTCCTGATCTGTGGCGCTGGACCAGCAAAAGATGTCCTACTCGAAAAGGCCCGTGACGTACCGAACGTCAAGTTTCTCGCGCTGCAACCTAAAGAGCGGTTCAATGAATTGCTATCGCTTGCGGACATACACGTCCTTCCACAGCTTGCAGGCGCCGCGGATCTCGTCATGCCTTCGAAGCTTGGCCCGATGCTGTCGAGCAGCCGACCGGTAATTGCGACTGCGAATGAAGGTACCGAGTTATGGAGCGTCATCAACTCGGTTGGCGTCGCAGTCGAGCCCGGCTCTTTCACGGCGTTGTCACACGCCATCCTTCGTCTCGCCGACGACCCGTCGCTTCGTGAGCGCCTTGGCACCCTCGGACGGCAATACGCCGCATCCAATTTCTCGAAAGAAACGATTCTTCTCCAGTTTGAGGCACGGCTTCGCAGCTCAGTTCTCGGCAAACGAGACCTCGGAGACCGCGCGACGACGTAGGCCCACTTAACAGTCTTCGGATCCGGTGCTAGCGCAAATGAGCGAGATCCAGCTTGCTTCGTAAGCCTCACAAAGTATCCTAAGGAGGCAGGGATGAATTCAGAAGGGCTTAGTGCTGACCTTCCCGTAGACTGGACGGATGAGGAGTCGGAGTTCTTTATGCGTGCATTGGAGGCGATCGCACTGGCCTACAAAGAACAGACCATCACGCTTGAAGAGGCCGGAGACCGGATTTGCATGGTTGCGGTCACGAGACTCGGTGAAGCCATGGGCATGAATGATTCAATCAGATGTATTAGCCGGGACTAGATCTGAAGCGGCTTCGCCTTGCAGCGCTTTTCGTCCACCCAGACGTCAACACCTGGACTTTTGCAGACCTTCCCTACTAATTCACCAAGGTATGCGGCCAGTTGAACGCGCCGTAGTTTCATTAAGTCAAAACTTAGCCCTGTCCGGCCGATAAAGGTTGAAAGTAATTGGTGGGATTTTTTTTCACGCGGTAAGTTATGGCGTGTAACGATATTTACGTGGCACAACTCCTCATTATCTTGCCAGTTTATCTTCAAAGTCTACTATATGAAGAATACGCTTGAACTAGGAATACCGATATATGGGAACCTCGCTGATTCGCATCAGGCGCAGACTCCCGATATCGTTATACGAAACGGGAAGTCGATGCTTGTTGTTACTATTTTCTTTCTGATTACCGGGGTTGCTGCCCATATTGCGGTGACGCCTCCGCTATTTTGAAGCGGACACCTTGCATCTCGACATTGAGGCAAGGCCGCTGCATTTTCCGCTGACAGTCGTTTTTATCGCGCGCCGCGACCTGGGATGCCGGGCTTGCATCTCCGCCCTTCGGCAACGTATTTTTCTCGCCTGAAACCTTGTCGATTAAAACGGCAAGGATAAATCTGAAAACGCGAGAATCGAAGTCCGACGACACATGGAAATCCTGTCTTTTTTCTGTGTGACGAATAGAAACCTGCCGAACTGGAGGCCGCATGACGCCAATCTTATCTGACGCGCTAGCACCGCTTGATTGTCCGAGACAGGACATTCGGTCTGTTCAGTGTTCGACAATCGTGAAACACGTGGCGATTATTTTGTATGACGGATTTTCGTTGCTGGACGCCGGTACGCTCGCCGAAGCTCTGCATGTCGCTAATGAATTACAATCTCAAAGTTCGAATCATTCCGTGACATATCGCGTGAACCTCATCTCGGCTGGCGGTGGAGGGGTTGCGTGCTCGTCATCGATGATGGTTTGGACAGACCATTTTTCCACGCGCGATTTCGATCGTCTCGACAACCTCTTCATTCCCAGCGGGAGTGGTGTCGCTCACGCCTCCGTCGACGACAACCTCATTGATCTGTTGCGACTGGTTTGTGCAAGAGGCGTCAGTGTCACCGCGATCGGGAATGGGCACATGGTTTTGTCGGCTGCCGGCGTGGCGCGGTGTGATTGGCCTTCGATGAAGCATGATATCCGTCTCCGATCGTTATCCGCGAGCGCTGCGGAGCATGATCGCGATCAGGCTTTGGTGACCTCGCTCGCACTGCTCAGGATGGATCTGGGAGCGGAGTTGGCCGCGCGCGTGGCGGACCGTCTCGGCTCGGATGGCGGGCGTACATTGGCCCCCGCGTTCGAAGAGATGGATGCAAAGACGCTCGCCGAGAAAGCACGTGCGTCGGCGCGTTGGATCGTCCAGAACTGCGCGAAGCCCATATCGGTGGGCGATGCGGCGCGCACGTCTTCGATGAGTGAGCGCAATTTCCTGCGTCTGTTCAAACGGGAGCTCGGTGTTACGCCTTCAAAGTACCTTCTTGGTGCGCGGCTCGATCTTACGTGCAAGCTGCTCGCCAACAGCGATCTTCCGGTGGACAAGATCGCTCGTAGAACCGGTCTTAGCAACGGAGAGAGACTGTCGAAGCTTTTCCGTAAAGAGCTCTCGATGTCGCCTACTGAGTTCCGGACGCAGAGTCGACGAAAGAGTTGACGTACGAACAGCAATCCAGATGCGCAAGTGGGGAGTCACGTCAAGCGCACCGGTGAACCGCCCCGGGAATCGTGGAGGCTGGTTGGTTTAAGTTAATGCGAGTTCGGCGACCGTTGTTTCAAGTTGCCGATAGTAGTTTGTATATGAACGTCTCCCGTTTGAGCAAGCTCTCTTGTGCGTAGACGGACAGGATGGGTTGCAGCTGTATATCCGGCCTTGCTGCAGCTGGTTCTTCCGCTGCGGGCCACTATGGAATCCGCTGACCCGCACCTCATTTTTCTCACGAGCTCGGAGCTCCTGGAGCCATTCAGGTTTAGCGAATCACGGTCCGACCTGTGTTGCCATCACTCTCGATTCCCAACGCAACCTTCGACGCTCCACTTCAACAGGGTCAATTTCTTACGAGACGTTTCCCACTTCCGCTGGATGTATGCTCACGTATCCCTTCTGGTACGGACGATCATTGGCTAGTACCGCCCAGATCGTCCGCGCCATTCTGTTTGCCAGTACGACAATCACCACGTTCGGATGCCGCCGCTTTTTCAGCTGCTCGACCCACGCGCCTGGTTCTTTCGCATTTATCAACACACTGCGTGCACCGTGGATTAGCAGCGTTCGCAAATATGTGTCGCCGCGCTTACTTATGCCGTGAAGGTTTGCCTTGCCACCCGAACCGGTCTGCTTCGGCACCGACGCCCGTCCTTTAGCCGTAACTTCGCCGTACTCGGTTAGCAGTCCGCGCAAGCCGTTGATTTGCATGGCCCGGAACTTTCACAAGTTGCTCGCGCATGCGATGCAGCGCCAGCATTGCCTGCTGCATTTCAGTTTTCACCGCAACGGCCTTGCCAGGCTGCTGCACAGCAAGCGAGATCGCCCGGGCGTCCGCTGCGTCGTTCTTGTTTTGGATGTTGAATGCCTTCACGAATTCTCCTGGCATCAACTTGACTTGATGGCCCATCTTCAGCAGTGTCCGCGCCCAGTGGTGCGCACCACCGCACGCTTCCATGCCAATAAGGCAACGCAACCGGTTCGCGAAATGTTCGAGTAACGCCGCACGTTTGATTGGTTTGTTCACGATCTCGCCCGTGTCCTCGTCCACGTAGTGCACCTGGAAGACCGTCTTTGCAATATCGATTCCAACTGGCGTCAGCTTCATCTCGGCCTCTCCGGTTTGCCTTTGAACATCCACATAATCTTGCACCATGAGCATGCCCATGCCATAGGCCCGTGAAAGTCGACCTTTGTTACCTGCGAAATTCCTACCATTTCCTCAAGGCGGAGTGACCTTGCCCCCGTTTGACGAATCCCATAGCTGGAGGAATTACGCGGCTTCGCCTCGCTGAGTTGCGAACCAGTTCTTCTCGAATGTCATGGGGCTGACGTAGTCGAGTGTCGAGTGTAACCGGCGCGCATTGTAAAAGCCGAGCCAATCAATCACCTCATCCATTGCAGAACGCCGCGTGGCGAAGTGTCGTCCATGCATGCGTGCTACTTTCAGCGAACCCCACAGACTCTCGGTCGGCGCATTATCCCAACAATCGCCGCGTCGGCTCATCGACGAACGCATGCCATAGGCTTTCAACGTGTCCTGAAACAGGCCGCTGCAGTACTGGGCGGATTCAACCGGTCGCTATGCACGATTACGCCGGCTTCAGGGCGTCGCCGGAACCACGCCATACGCAATGCGTCTGTGACCAGTTCAGCCTTCATGTGCGGTTGCATCGACCAGCCCACCACCTGCCGGCTGAACAGGTCGATGATGACCGCGAGGTACACCCAACCTTCGGCTGTCGCCAGATACGTGATGTCGGTCGTCCAGACCCGGTTCGGCGCGTTAGCACTGAAGTTGCGCTCCAACAGATTCGGCGCGACTGGCAAATCGTGGTTCGAGTTCGTAGTCGCGATGTACTTGCGCTTGTGGCGGGCTCGAATGCCGTGCTGCGCCATCAGCTTGCGAACCCGCTCCTTGCCGACGCGAACGCCACGTGCAAGTAGCTCCTTGCACATGCGCGGCCAGCCGTACTCGCCTTTGACCTGCGCGTGAATCGCCTTGATGTTGCCAGCAGTATGTCGTTGCTCAGGCGGCTTCGCTGCGGCTTGTCCTGCGCAGCGCGTTGTCGGCGCTGATGATAGCCGCTGGGACTGACCTCCAGCACTTCGCACAGCACTGAGACCGGCCAGTGGCGCCGATTGCACTCGATGAACGCGTACTTCACATCGATTCCTTCGCGAAGTACGCCGCGCACTTTTTTAAAATATCGCGCTCCATCTTCAGGCGAGCCACTTCCGCACGCAGCCGCGCCAGCTCCATCTGTTCCGGGCTCACAGGCTTCGCGCCTGCTCCTGCCAGTTTGCCTTCCCGGTCAGCCTTTACCCAGTTGTACAGCGTCTGTTCCACCACACTCAGTGTCCCCGCCACTGCCGCCATGCTTTGCCCAGCCTTGACCAGTCGCACCGCTTCCAGTTTGAACTCGAGCGTGTACTGCGCTCGCTTTGCCTTGCTTGTCATCGTTCTTCTCCTTGCTTGAGTTTACCTGCTCAGCAAGAGATTCGTTTTTCGGGGGCAAGCTCAAACCTGTTCAACCACAAGGAGGCTCGCTACCGGGGCCTGGCTAAAACGGTGCGCAGTACGATACCTTGTTTGCGCTGGGCAATCTGGTGATTGCAAAGAAAGCGTTGTTGCAATCAATGGAGAACTCCGTCTGCGGGGCGGCATAAAGCGCAAAACAGTGGTGAAAGCCCCGCAGAAATGAATATTCGCACTGGCTGGTGGGCAAATCCGCTGGCGGTTCGCGACAGAATCCGCATCGTGCGAACAGCGCTGCACGATCCTTCTTTGTTCAGCGTTTCCTTAACGTCTTTAGCGTTTTACGCCAATCATTTGGCGGAAATGGTTCATCTGGTCTTGTAGTATCGAAGCGAGATGACACGTATGATCGGTGATGCCTTCTAGGGGCGTTGTTGCAAAACCCGAGGCGCTTCGCGAGGGCTTGACGTTTACGCGCAACGATCGGGTTATCCAGGATGTTAACTTCGCATCGAACTGCGTAGATTCTCGATTTTTTTCCCCGAGAAGATGCGCAAGGACGAACGCAAAGCAAGTGAGCCCAAAGGGGTGTACCGCGTCAGGAACTGGCGGGAATACAACGCCGGTTTGATCGCGAGAGGTGACGTGACCATGTGGATCGACGAAAGCGTACTGGTTCAGGTTTCCGGGGCTGGCCCGGCCAGGTGCGGTCGGCCGCGTGTCTACAGCGATGCAGTGATCCAGATGCTTCTCGGGCTCAAACAGGTTTTTCATCTGCCGCTGCGCGCTCTGCAAGGCTTCGCGCTCAGTCTGCACAAACTCGCCTACCCGGGCTTGCCGGTGCCGAACTACACGACCCTGAGCCGTCGCGCACAGACCCTGAAGGTCGTACTGCCAACGCAGCGCCCCGATGAACCCTTGCACCTGGTGATCGACAGTACTGGCCTGAAGGTGTACGGCGAGGGTGAGTGGAAAGTGCGCAAGCACGGCTATTCGAAACGCCGGACATGGCGAAAGGTCCATCTTGCGATGGACACGAACACCGGCCAGATCTGTGCTGCGCTGATGACCCATCAGGACGAAGGTGATGGCGAAGTGTTGCCGGATCTGCTCGACCAGATTCCGGCTGATGTGGTGATCGATACCATCGGCGGCGATGGTGCCTACGACACCAGGCCGTGCCACGCGCAGATTGCCGCGCGTAGCGCGACCCCATCGATTCCGCCGCGCGAGGGAGCGAAGCCCTGGCCAGATAGCACGCCCGGCGCCGCCTGGCGCAATGCAGCTATCGACGCTATCGGGAGAAGCAGTAGGCGCGAATGGAAACTGGCGACTGGCTACCACCGACGCTCGCTTGCCGAGACCTTGATGTACCGGCTCAAGGTACTCACGGGTGCCTGCCTGTGGGCTCGTGAAACTGGATCGCAGGCGACCGAAGTATCGATTCGTGCGGGCGTGCTCAACCGCATGACGGCACTCGCGCGCCCGCAGTCCGTCCGCATTGCCTGAGATCGAAGACATGGAAGTCATTTCGTTCTTACGCTATTTATGCAACAAGGCCCCTTCTAGGGCATGCAGTTATACATAAATGTCGGCATCACCCTTAACGCGTAACCCACGCCGTGTTTAGACAGCAACATGAACCTCTTTGACTCCAAGTCAGGTTGTTTTGACGCCAGGTTTTCCATTGCTGTTGCCGCCGAGGAATCCGCCGGGTTGGACTGCCAATCGTTCCGCAAGCATGCTCATTCGCGTGTCCAGACGCGCATCGCTGAGGCTAGTTGCTTGAATTCCGTCTCTGTCCAGTGCGTCGATGCTGGTTCCAATGCATCACCCAGAACGAGAGTAAAAGTCAAATGCCAAATTATTCAAGCGCCGCACTATGTCGCTGAATGTAAATACCTGTTCTCAAACCGAGCGTCGGCGGGAGAGATTTCGTATAACTGATATGCTGGAGGGCATATGCATCAAATTCTGAGTCCGATTGGCACTAAAATTGAAATTCCGGAAGTTGAGGCCGAGAACGGGACTACCTTCCAATTGACGGATCTGGTCGGCGCCAAGCGCTATTACGAAGAAAACGGCTACGTTGTTGTGCGCAACGTGGTCGATCCGGATATCTGCGATTCCATTCGCGGGGCTTTCGACCACACGGTCAAGCGCTATCCGGGATACATCTACCGTCAGGCCACCGCGAATCCAGAAAAGAACAGGATCAACGAGCACGGCTTCGTGATGAATCCGTTGCTCAATCTTCAGTCACTGAGTGACGCGGACTTCGCGCCGCTAAAGCGACTCGCTGTAAGTGTGTTTGCGAGCGCGCCCATTAAGTCCGTCAACCGGGAACTCTTTTCGGAAGAGGGGACGCTCGTTCAGAGCATGTATTTCGAGGGCAACTCGGAAACCTGGCCCCATCAGGACACGTATTACCTCGACAGCGAGAGCATCGGCACGATGGCTGCCTGCTGGTACGCCCTCGAGGACATTGATGCGGGCGCGGGCCGGTTCTTCGTGGTGCCGAAGAGTCATCGCATCGACATGGCGAAGAACGGGAAGAATTTTGATGTGGCGTTCAATCACGATCGCTACAAGCAACTGGTCAAGAAAATCCTGACGGAACATCGGCTTGAGTTTCGTGCGCCGTTCCTGCAAAAGGGCGACGTCCTGTTCTGGAACGCCAAGACGATTCACGGCAGTTTGCGCACGACGCGCCCGCAGTTTTCCCGCAGCTCACTGACATCGCACTTCATCCCAGCGTCTCATCGGTTCCTGCAGTTTCAGTCGAAAATCAAGCCTTTGCAGCTGCGAGAGTTCGACGGCATGGCATTTCATTGTCCCAAGGACATGGATCGTTTTTCCAGCAGAGTGGTCATGGGAGTGGAAACCACCTTTCCGAAGACGTTCCAGATGACCAAGAGATTGGCCATCAAGGTGTTGGTGAAGTGATGCACTCGGGGACGCTCGCGGGAAAAGGGAACTATGACCTTGCCCCCGTTTGACGAATCCCATAGCTGGAGGAATTACGCGGCTTCGCCTCGCTGAGTTGCGAACCAGTTCTTCTCGAATGTCATGGGGCTGACGTAGTCGAGTGTCGAGTGTAACCGGCGCGCATTGTAAAAGCCGAGCCAATCAATCACCTCATCCATTGCAGAACGCCGCGTGGCGAAGTGTCGTCCATGCATGCGTGCTACTTTCAGCGAACCCCACAGACTCTCGGTCGGCGCATTATCCCAACAATCGCCGCGTCGGCTCATCGACGAACGCATGCCATAGGCTTTCAACGTGTCCTGAAACAGGCCGCTGCAGTACTGGCTGCCCCGGTCGCTATGCACGATTACGCCGGCTTCAGGGCGTCGCCGGAACCACGCCATACGCAATGCGTCTGTGACCAGTTCAGCCTTCATGTGCGGTTGCATCGACCAGCCCACCACCTGCCGGCTGAACAGGTCGATGATGACCGCGAGGTACACCCAACCTTCGGCTGTCGCCAGATACGTGATGTCGGTCGTCCAGACCCGGTTCGGCGCGTTAGCACTGAAGTTGCGCTCCAACAGATTCGGCGCGACTGGCAAATCGTGGTTCGAGTTCGTAGTCGCGATGTACTTGCGCTTGTGGCGGGCTCGAATGCCGTGCTGCGCCATCAGCTTGCGAACCCGCTCCTTGCCGACGCGAACGCCACGTGCAAGTAGCTCCTTGCACATGCGCGGCCAGCCGTACTCGCCTTTGACCTGCGCGTGAATCGCCTTGATGTTGCCAGCAGTATGTCGTTGCTCAGGCGGCTTCGCTGCGGCTTGTCCTGCGCAGCGCGTTGTCGGCGCTGATGATAGCCGCTGGGACTGACCTCCAGCACTTCGCACAGCACTGAGACCGGCCAGTGGCGCCGATTGCACTCGATGAACGCGTACTTCACATCGATTCCTTCGCGAAGTACGCCGCGCACTTTTTTAAAATATCGCGCTCCATCTTCAGGCGAGCCACTTCCGCACGCAGCCGCGCCAGCTCCATCTGTTCCGGGCTCACAGGCTTCGCGCCTGCTCCTGCCAGTTTGCCTTCCCGGTCAGCCTTTACCCAGTTGTACAGCGTCTGTTCCACCACACTCAGTGTCCCCGCCACTGCCGCCATGCTTTGCCCAGCCTTGACCAGTCGCACCGCTTCCAGTTTGAACTCGAGCGTGTACTGCGCTCGCTTTGCCTTGCTTGTCATCGTTCTTCTCCTTGCTTGAGTTTACCTGCTCAGCAAGGGATTCGTTTTTCGGGGGCAAGCTCAGTCGATGCCTATCGCCCCATCCGCAGTAGTGTTTTCACCCATATCGTTAAATTCCGATATATGATTCGTTCTGTAGCGATGCATGTCGCGCACGCCATGCGGCGTGCCGGTTGCCGAATCACCTGAAAACCATCCACATGACGCCCGATTTCGACGCGATCCACAAAGCGCTGGCCAACCCGGTCCGCCGGGAGATTCTCGGCTGGCTGCGTGAGCCGTACGCGCATTTTGCCGATCAGGAGTTGCCGCTCGACCACGGCGTGTGCGCGGGCAAGATCGACTCGCGCTGTGGCCTGTCGCAGTCCACCGTGTCGGCGCACCTGGCCGCGTTGCAGCGCGCGGGGCTCGTCACGTCGAAACGGGTTGGTCAATGGGTGTTTTTCAAACGCAACGAGCCCGTCATTCAGGCGTTCCTCGAATACATGAACGCGAAGCTCTGAGCGCCGCATTCGCATCGCCGCGCTTCCTTTTTCACGCAGTTTTTTGAGGCTCGGGCCTTGCCCGCCGCCAAAGGTGAACTCTTATGCCGACTCTTTTCGATCCGCTGCAAATTGGCGATATCACGCTGCCGAACCGCATCATCATGGCGCCGCTCACGCGTCAGCGCGCCGAGGAAATCCGCGTGCCGAACGCGTTGATGGCGCGCTACTACGCCGAGCGCGCGAGCGCCGGTCTGATCCTCAGCGAAGCGACATCGGTCACGCCGCAAGGCGTCGGCTACGCCGAAACGCCGGGCATCTGGTCGCAGGAGCAGGTCGAAGGCTGGAAGCTCGTCACGCAGGCCGTGCACGACGCGGGCGGCAAGATCTTCCTGCAGCTCTGGCACGTCGGCCGTATTTCGGATCCGGTGTTCCTGAACGGAGAGCTGCCGGTCGCGCCGAGCGCGATCGCGGCGGGTGGTCACGTGAGCCTCGTGCGTCCCGAGCGTCCGTTCGTGACGCCGCGCGCGCTCGAGCTCGATGAAATCGCCGGTGTCATCGAAGCGTTCCGCAAGGGCGCGGAAAACGCCAAGGCCGCGGGCTTCGATGGCGTCGAAGTGCACGGCGCGAACGGCTATCTGCTCGACCAGTTCCTGCAGGACAGCACCAACAAGCGTACCGATGCCTACGGCGGCCCGATCGAAAACCGCGCGCGTCTGCTGCTCGAAGTCACCGACGCGTGCATCAGCGTGTGGGGCGCAAACCGCGTCGGCGTGCATATCGCGCCGCGCCGCGACGCGCACACGATGGGCGATTCCGATCCGGCCGCAACGTTCGGCTATGTCGCGCGCGAACTCGGCAAGCGCAAGATCGCGTTTATCGCGGCACGTGAAGCGCTCGGCGACGACCGCCTCGGCCCGCAGTTGAAGGAAGCGTTCGGCGGCCCGTATATCGCGAACGAGAAGTTCACCAGGGAAAGCGCGCAGCAGGTGCTCGACTCCGGCGAAGCGGATGCGGTGGCCTGGGGTCAGCTGTACATCGCGAATCCGGATCTGGTGCGCCGCTTCGCTGAAGATGCGCCGCTGAACAAGCCGGTCCCGGCGACGTACTATGCGCGCGGCGAAGTCGGCTACACCGATTATCCGGCGCTCGAAACGGTGTAATCGGTAGCGACAGCGGGCTCATGTCCGCTGTATGAAATGACAAAGCGGCGGGCGTGACTGAATTCCAGTCACGCCCGCCGCTTTTTGTGCGCTAGAAAAGCTCGCGCCGCATAAACACCCGTTTCGATTCATCGAGTCCGCGCGCGATATGCGCGTCGCGCCGCGCGAGCAACGCCGCGTCGAGCTCCGACGTGTCGAGATCGCGAAACCCGAGCCGCCGGTAATACGGCGCATTCCACGGCACGTCGCGATACGTCGACAGCACCAGCTGTGTCAATTGTCGCGCGCGCGCGATTCGCGCGACCTCTTCGATCAATGCCGCGCCGATGCGCCTGCCCGCGTGCGAGCTCAGCACATCGAGTTCCTGGACGTAGATGCGCGTCGGCTGCGGCTCGAACATCACGAAGCCCGCGCAGATCGTCTGCTGGTCGAGCGCGACGATGATCTCGCGCGCTTTGATCTTGCGCTCGACGACCTCGCGCGCCATGGGCGGCGCGTCGGCAATCCCGGTCATGCCGACGCTGACGAAACGCAGGCCCGCTTCGAATTCGATGGCACGAATCGTTTCGGCTTCGTGCAAAGCGGCAAATCGGAAGGTGATGGCGGAATCGTGCGACATGGCGTTGCGTCCGATGAAGACCGCCCGAGTTTGACATCGGCACCGCAACATCGACAAGCGGCATATGGCATAAACTCGCGCAAGCGCCCTGCACGCACGCTCGCGGGACTACACTCATCACATCCGAACGCCACCCGAGGCCACGCCAAGATGAACCTGATGAACGTGCTGCAGATCGCGCTGCACCTCGACCAGCACCTGAGCGCGCTGATCGTGCAGTTCGGCACGGCAATCTACGCACTGCTGTTTGTCGTCGTGTTCGTCGAATACGGTTTTCTGCCGCTGTTCTTTCTGCCCGGCGATCCGCTGATCTTCATCTGCGGCGCGCTCGCGGCCACCGGCGCGTTGAACGTGTGGATCATCGCGCCCGTGCTGTTCGTCGCGACGGTCGCCGGCAGCAGCGTCGGGTACGCGATCGGCCATGCGGTCGGCGACAAGGTCTATACCCGCAACTACTACTGGCTCAATCGCGATGCGCTGCGCCGCGCCCACGTGTTCAGCGAGACGCGCGGCCGCCTGACCTTCCTGCTGTCACCGTACATCGCCGTGGTGCGCACGTTTGCACCGTTCGCCGCGGGCGTGTCGCGCATGACGTTCTCGCGCTTCGTCACGTTCGTCACCGCCGGCGCGGCGCTGTGGGTCGTCTCGCTGATCGCGGGCGGCTATCTGTTCGGCAATGTGCCGGTGGTGCGCGAGCATCTGAGTTCGCTGGTGTTGCTAGGCCTCGCGCTCGGCGGTGCGATGCTCGTCGGCGGAGCGGTATGGCGCTTTTTCAACCGGCGCGTGCGGGCGCGCTGAGGCCATCGCGGCGACGTCCCAGCGTACGGCCTCCCGCCACCTCAAAACTTGACCCGGGCGAGATACGAAGGTAACCTTATCAGGAAACCTTCACATCATGTCATCGCACGAGTTCACCGCATGACCCAATCCCCTCCCGCAGTTACGCCGGAAGAACTTCATACGCTCGCCGAAGATCTGCGCGTGCTGGCGGGCAAGCTGCGCCGGCGTCTGCGCGAAGAGTCGCATGTCGGCGACTTCACGCCGTCGCAGGTGCAGGTGCTGAACTTGCTGGAACGCGAAGGCCCGGCCACCGTCACCTCGCTCGCGCGTGCGCACGGCATGCGGCCGCAGTCGATGGGAGAAACGCTCGCGGTACTGAAAGCCGCGGGGCTCGTCAGCGGCACGCCCGATCCTAACGATGGACGGCAGACGGTTCTGTCGCTGACACCCTCCTTTCGCAAGAAGGTCAAGGCAAGCCGCGCGGCACGCGAAGACTGGCTGTACCGCACGATTCAAACGCGTTTCACGGCAGCCGAACAGCAACAACTCGCGACGGGCGTCGATCTGCTGAAACGTCTCGTCGATTTGTAACTCGCGATTCGCGCACACGCGTCTCGCCACTCGCAGGAGCACTTCATGGCACTCACGACTCTCGACGCCAAAACCGCACTGGTCGTCGTCGACCTGCAGCGCGGCATCGTCGCGCTGCCCACCGCCCCCCATCCGGCCAGCGAAATCGTCGAACGTTCGGTTACGCTGCTCGACGCGTTCCGCCGCCACGGCCTGCCCGTCGTGCTCGTGAACGTCACCGCCGGCGCACCGGGCCGCACCGACCAGGGTCGCCACTCCGCCGACTTCCCGCCCGGCTTCGCCGACCTTCTGCCCGAACTGAAGCAGCAGCCGTCGGACCATCTGGTCACGAAGCGCACGTGGGGCGCCTTCACGAACACGGACCTGGCCGCGTATCTGCAACAGCAAGGCGTCACGCAAGTGGTGCTCGTCGGTATCGCGACCAGCATCGGCGTCGAATCGACCGCGCGCTTCGCGAGCGAGGCGGGCCTGAACGTCGCGCTCGTCGTCGACGCGATGACCGATCTGAACGCCGACGCGCACACCAACAGCATCACGCGCATCTTCCCGCGCCTCGGCGAAACCGGCACGACGCGGGAAGTGCTCGATCTGCTAGAACGTTCGCGCGCTTAAAGCCTGAATTGAAGCGGGCCGCTACCCGCATGCGGCCCACCCCGCGTTGAGGAAACCCCTGCCGTGAGCACCACGTTCCGTTCGCTGCGCATATTCAACTATCGTGTCTGGGCGAGCGGCGCGATCGTCTCGAACATCGGCACATGGATGCAGCGCACGGCGCAGGACTGGCTCGTGCTCACCGAGCTTACGCATCACAACGCGACGGCGGTGGGCATCGTGATGTCGCTGCAGTTCGGACCGCAGATGCTGTTGCTGCCGCTCACCGGCTACGCGGCCGATCACGTCGACCGCCGCAAGCTGCTGTTCGCGACCCAGGCGGCAATGGGTACGCTGGCGCTCGCGCTCGGTCTGCTCACGGTCACGGGGCTCGTGCAGCTATGGCAGGTCTACGTATTCGCGGGCCTGCTCGGCTGCGTGACCGCGTTCGATTCCCCCGCACGCCAAACCTTCGTATCCGACCTCGTCGGCGAACGCGATCTCGCGAATGCCGTCGCGCTGAACTCCACGTCGTTCAACGCCGCGCGCATGCTCGGGCCAGCGGTCGCGGGTCTGTTGATCGCGTCGGTGGGCAGTGGCTGGGTGTTTCTGATCAACGCGCTTTCGTTTGTCGCCGTGCTCGGTGCACTGCGCATGCTGCGGCTGGACCAGTTACAGATCAAGCCGCGCAATGTGCGCTCGCGCGGCAGCTTCGTCGAAGGCTTCAAATATGTCTGGACACGCCCCGATCTGAAGGCGGCGCTCCTGATGCTGTTCCTGATCGGCACCTTCGGCCTGAACTTCCCGATCTTCATCTCGACGATGTCCGTCACCGCGTTCCGTGCGGGCGCGGGCGAGTACGGCGTGCTCAGCTCGACGATGGCGATTGGCTCGGTCACCGGCGCTCTGCTCGCCGCGCGCCGCGCGCGGCCCACCATGGGGCTGCTGCTCGGCGCCGGCGCGATGTTCGGCGTCGGCTGCACGGCAGCTGCGCTGATGCCGAACTACGTGCTGTTCGGCATCGTGCTGATTGCGATCGGCGTGTCGACGCAGACCTTCACCACCTCGACCAATAGCCTCGTGCAACTGACCACCGAACCGGCCATGCGCGGCCGCGTGATCGCGATCCTGCTCGCGATCGCGCTCGGCGGCACACCGCTCGGCGCGCCGGTGGTCGGCTGGGTCGCCGACCGTTTCGGGCCGCGCTGGGCGCTCGGCGTCGGCGCTGCATCGGGCTTCGGCGCCGCGCTCGTCGGACTTGTCTATCTGATGCGATACCGGCAACTGAGTTTCTATCGCGAAGGCTGGCGCCTGCGTTACAGCATCGAAGATCCGCGGCCCGTCACGGCCACCACGGTCATTCCCGACTCCGTAACGACGGTTCAGCGTAGCGAGCTGGACGAGGCGGAAGAGGATACGGCTTCGAGCGTGTAAAAGCGCAAGCGTGTGAGCACCGGATCCAGGCAGGCGCAGCTCAGAGTCCGCCCACGCCGCGCGTCGCCAGTGCACACGGTCCGTGCGTCAGCGGCTCCCTGAGAAACTCGATGCACACCTGAATCCGCGCCGACGACGACAAACGCTCGGCCGTCACCGCCCACACTCCCGTATCCCTCCTTCGCCCACTGCACGACGATGTCGCTCAGATTCGACGCGACCGTGCCCGTCACCTTCACGCTCCTTTCGCCATGCGGCCCGCTCAGGCGCCAGACCCCGAAGCGGTCGCCGCGGCCGCGAAACAGTGGGGCAAGGGGCAGTCGTTTGAAGCCGGTTTGAATGCAATGCCCGGCGTACTCAGGCCGTGGTTAACCCGGAGTGCGCCGCGGCAGCTCGTGACACACGTCGATCCATCCCGTTGTGCCGCACCGCGGCAACGAGACCAGGAAAATCCTGGCTTGCGCGGCGCCCGTTTAAAGGCGCCAATGATTCAGCCGTAGAAGCTGACAAAAACATTTCCCATTCAGGAGACGTCATGCAAACGAACGCATCGGCAAGCAGCGGGCATAGCTCGCAGGCGCGCAAGGCTACCGCCAGCGGCTGGATCGGCTCGGCACTCGAGTACTACGATTTCTTCATCTATGCGCAGGCCGCCGCCCTGATCTTTCCTCAGCTGTTCTTCCCTTCCGGTAATCCCAAGATCGCGATCGTCGCATCGCTCGCAACCTACGGCGTCGGCTACGTCGCGCGGCCGATCGGCGCGGTCGTGCTCGGGCACTGGGGCGATACACACGGGCGCAAGAACGTACTGCTCGTCTGCATGTTCCTGATGGGTCTGTCGACGATGGCGGTCGGTCTGCTGCCGACCTATCAGCACGTCGGCTTTCTCGCGCCGGTGCTGCTCGTCGTGCTGCGACTGATCCAGGGCTTCGCGGTCGCTGGTGAAATCTCGGGCGCCAGTTCGATGATCCTCGAACACGCGCCATTCGGGCGACGCGGCTTTTATGCGAGCTTCACGCTGCAAGGCGTGCAGGCCGGCCAGATTCTGGCCGCCGCGGTCTTCCTGCCGCTCGCCTATTTCATGAACGACGCCTCGTTCAATGCGTGGGGCTGGCGCATTCCGTTCCTGCTCAGCTCGGTTGTGCTGATCGCCGGCTACATCATCCGCCGCGAAGTCCACGAAACACCCGCGTTCGAGAAGGAGGACGCGAGCGGCGGCGTGCCGCGCTCGCCGATCGTCGAAGCGTTCAAGTACAACTGGGACGACATGCTGCGCGTCGTGCTGTGCTCGCTGATGAACGTGATCCCGGTCGTCGCGACGATTTTCGGCGCGGCGTACGCGGTGCAGCCGTCGTACGGGATCGGCTTTTCGAAGAGCCTGTATCTGTGGATTCCGGTAATCGGCAACATCGTCGCGGTGCTGGTGATTCCGTACGTGGGCAATCTGTCCGACCGGATCGGGCGGCGTCTGCCGATCATCGTCGGCTCGCTCGGCGCAGGGCTGCTTTCTTTCGCGTATCTGTACGCGATCAGCATCCACAACGTGCCGCTCGCGATGGTGATGTCGATCCTGATGTGGGGCGTCATCTATCAAGGCTACAACGCGATCTTCCCGAGCTTCTACCCGGAACTGTTCCCGACCCGTTCGCGCGTCTCCGCGATGGCGATCGGCCAGAACATCGGCACGACGATCACCGCGTTGCTGCCGGCGCTGTTCGCCTACGTCGCGCCGCCGGGATCGCACAACGTGCCGCTGACGATCGGCGCGATCACGTTCGCCATCACGATCGTCTGCGCGATCGCCGCATGGAGCGCGCGTGAGAACTTCCGTGTGCGGCTTGGCGACCTCGGCGCAAAGAACGTCGTGCCGCTCGACAAGCTCAGCTACGACGCAATGCGCGCGCAGAGCATGGCCGACGCGAAAAAGGCCGCTGCTTGAGCCCGCTTGCCCTTTAACGCGTCTTGATCAGGACTTTCAGGGAACCCGCTCATGAACCGCACCCGGATCGCCGTCGCCGGCGCGGGGTACATCGGCGGCGTCCATCTGGCGGTCGCGCAGCAAAGCGACGCGTGCACGCTGTCGGCGATCGTCGACCCGTCGCTCGCGGCCGAGGCGGGCGTGCCGCTCTGGTCAAAGGACAGATTTGCGGCTTCGGCGTGGGCAGCTATCTGCTCGGGCTGCGCGCGGCGGTATCGGCGGCGGGCTAGCCACGGGAACGCGCCGCGCGGCGCTGGCCTCGCACGGCTAGCGCCATGTTTCGGTCAACTCGTTGGCCAGCACCATCTTCTGGCGCACCACCTCGACGAAGGCCGCGTCGATGCCCGCCTGCGCCTTCAGGAATTTAAGCGCGGCGGAATGCACGGCGCGCAACGCGCCGCCGTCGATGCCCGTCATACGCGCCGCGCCGCGGCGCGTTTCCTCGACCAGATCGCGCGCGCTCGTTAAGTCGGGCGACAAGCCGCATTGCGCGTCGAACGCGGCGCGCAGACCGGCCGCGTAGTCGCGCGACTCGCCGAGCCGCTCCATATCGATCAGCAAATCGACGCCCTCGCCCATGCGCAGCGCGCAGAGGATCCACAACGCAATGAACGCGCGATACGCGTTGTCGCTGTCCACCGTGCGCGCGAATTGCTCGCAGGCGACGGCATACGCGTCATCGGGCATCGACGGTTGCGGCGGCAGGCGTACGCCGCACACGCCGATCGCTTCGCGCACCAGCGGGTCCATCTGATTCAGACCGAGCACGCGAAACGGCGCGGCGACAAAGAATGCATTGCTCCACTGCTGCCGCAGCATCCAACCCGATGCGAACTGCGATGCGGGATTGCGCAGCACGCCCACGTGCAGCGCCTCGGCAAACGCGCGCTTCAGCCACGGCAGACGACCGCCCGTGCGGCAAAACTTGAAGACGGGCACGCGGCCCTGCTCGATCGTGTGCTCGCTCAGCGCGCGCAGATAGGCCTGCAGTGAAGAGAATGTCGCATCGGGATCGCGCGTAAAGCGATCGATGCTGAAGCGCCGGTCGTAACCCGCCACGCCGCGCGCATCTTCGCGCAGAAACGGGCGGTATTCGTCGAAGTATGGTGCGGCGAGCGGCGGGTGCCCCGAGGTCAAGGTCGGCCGCGAAGCGGGCACGTCGGCGGGTTTGAGATCGGCGAGCACATTGCTGAGCGGCTCGTAAAAACCGGCCGCGCGCTCGTGTTCGCGCAGCCGCGACCACACCCACGTGCCCGCGCTGCGCCAGCCCGTGTGCAGAAAAACCGCCTGTTTCAGCGGAGTATTGGGCGTGGCGTCGTACGCGGACGACTCATGAGGCAACGGCATGGGACTTCTCTTCCAATGATTGGATCAATAGACTGGAAGCGCCACTTTACCCTGTGATCGGTCCGGACGCATTATGCTGCGAGATTCCCCGCTCCCGCCATTGCACCCACCTCGCACCCATGAACGATTCGGCCGATATTCGCTTCCTGCTCACGCTGCGCGCGAGCGGCAGCCTGATCGCCGCCGCGCGCCGACTCGCGCTGTCGCCGTCGGCGGTCACGCAGCGCCTGCAGCAACTCGAAAAGAAGCTCGGCATGCAGCTCGTGAACCGCAGCGCGCGCCGCCTGCAATTCACCGACGAAGGCCTGCTGCTGTGCGAGCGCGGCGCCGAACTTATCGAGCAGTTCGACGCGTTGTTCGACGATCTGCAAACGCGCCGCGGCGGCCTCGTCGGCACGCTGAAGATCAATGCGCCGCTCGGTTTCGGACGACGCCATCTGGCGCCGCTGATCGGCGAGTTCCAGCAGCAGAACCCCGACATCGACGTCGCACTGACGCTGTCCGACCGGCCCTTGACCGAAACGCTCGATCGCTTCGATATCGTCGTGCATATCGGCGAGCTGCCGTTGTCGAACCTGGTCGGCTATACGATCGCGCCGAACGCGCGCTTCGTCTGTGCGGCGCCCGCGCTCGTCAAGCGAATCGGCCAGCCCGAATCGCCGGCTGCGTTGAGCCGGCTGCCATGCATCGTGCTGCGCGAAAACAATGAGGACGTGTCACTGTGGCAGTTCAGCAAGGGCCGCACGCGCCGCGGCGTGCGCGTATCCGCGCATCTGAGTTGCAACGACGGTGACGTGATCCGCCAATGGGCCTGCGAGGGACGCGGCGTGATTCTGCGCTCCGAATGGGACGTCGCCGAGGATCTTGCGAAGGGCAAACTCGTGCGTCTGCTGCCGGGCTGGAAAGCGCCGGACGCGAACGTGATCGCGCTCACGCATCAGCGGGCGGGACTGCCCGCGCGCACGCGCCATTTCATGCAGTATCTGCAAGGCCGCTTCAGGCCGCTGCCACCGTGGCGGCGGTGATTCAGTCCATCTGAATCTAAGAGTTAACCTATCTGAACGCTGAAGTACTATCGAAAACCTATAATTGACTCATCCTCAACAGCCGGCCCCATGCAATCATGACTGCCGCCGCCCATTCCACCGACACCCCCGCCTACCCCGACGCGGTCCTGTTCGACCTGCTAACCGCCCTGCTCGACTCGTGGACCTCATGGAACCGTGCGGCAGGCTCCGACGAAGCGGGCCGCGCATGGCGTGCCGCCTATCTGCATCTGACATACGGCTGCGGCCGCTACGTTCCCTACGAACAACTGGTGCGCGAGGCCGCCACGCAAGTCGGTTTGTCCGAATCGGCCGCGAACGCGCTCCAGGCGAACTGGCTGAACCTGACGCCGTGGCCCGGCGCGCTCGGTGCGTTGCGCGCGCTCGCGCCGCACTGCAAGCTCGCGGTCGTCACCAATTGCTCGACGCGGCTCGGCTCGCAGGCGGCCGCGCTCTTGCCCGTGCGCTGGGACGCGATCGTGACCGCCGAGGAAGCCGGCGTCTACAAGCCGGACCCGCAACCGTACCGCCTCGCGCTCGACAAGCTCGGCGTCGAGTCGCGCCGCGCCGCGTTCGTCGCCGGCTCGAGCTACGACATGTTCGGCACCGCGGCCGTCGGCTTGCGGACCTACTGGCACAACCACGTCGGCCTGCCGCTCGTCACGGGAGCGCAGGCGCCCGAGGTCGAAGCGGCATCGCTCGATGGGCTGGTGCCGTGGCTCGCAGGCTTTGGCCGCGATCGTCGTCACTGAATCTCCAACCTCACCCCGCTCCTCAGGTGCAAACATGAAACTCGAACAGATCGAAACCCCGGCCGCGCTGATCGACGTCGCGCGGATGCAGAAGAACATCGCGCGGATGCAGGGGCGGATGAATGCGCTCGGCGTCGCGTTCCGGCCACACGTGAAGACCACCAAGTGCATCGACGTCGTGCGCGCGCAGATCGCCGCCGGCGCGCGCGGCATTACGGTGTCGACGCTGAAGGAAGCGGAAGCGTTCTTCGCGGCCGGCGTCAACGACATCCTGTACGCCGTCAGCATGGTTCCGTCGAAGCTGCCGCGCGCGCTCGCGCTGCGCCGCCAGGGCTGCGAACTGAAGCTCGTGGTCGACAATCCGACCGCCGCCACGGCGATCGCCGCGTTCGGCGACCAGCACGGCGAAACGTTCGAGGTCTGGATCGAGGTCGATACGGACGGGCATCGCTCGGGCATCCAGCCCGAACAGCAGACGCTGCTCGACGTCGGGCGGATCCTGCACGAGAACGGCGTGAAGGTCGGCGGCGTGATGACCCATGCGGGTTCGAGCTACGAGTTGAATACGCCTGAGGCGCTCGCCGCGCTCGCGGAGCAGGAGCGCGCGGGCTGCGTGCGCGCCGCCGAACGGTTGCGCGAGGCGGGCATCGCGTGTCCGGCCGTCAGCGTCGGTTCGACGCCGACCGCGCTCGCCGCGCGGCATCTCGAAGGCGTCACCGAGGTGCGGGCCGGCGTCTACGTGCTGTTCGATCTGGTCATGCACAACGTGGGCGTTTGCACGCTCGACGACATCGCGCTTAGCGTACTCACGACCGTGATCGGTCATCAGGAAGACAAACGCTGGGCGATTCTCGACGCGGGCTGGATGGCGTTAAGCCGTGATCGCGGTACGTCGCGGCAGTCGCACGATTTCGGCTATGGGCAGCCGTGTTTGCTCAATGGCACGTTGCTGCCGGACTATCTCGTGAGCGGCGCCAATCAGGAGCATGGGATTCTTGCGGCGGTTCCGGCCGATGCGCGAGCCGATGCACAGACCGACGACATCGCGCAGCGCTTTCCGATCGGTATGAAACTGCGCGTCCTGCCGAACCACGCTTGTGCGACCGGCGCGCAGTTCCCCGAGTATCACGCGGTTGCGCCGGACGGCAGCAGCGTCGAATGGCAGCGATTTTACGGCTGGTAAGTCAGCGCGTCACTCATCCTCTTCCGACAACCCCGCCAACAGATCGTCGACCGCGCGATACACGCGCTCGACGATCTCCGGTCCCACCTTGCGCTCGAGCTCGCGATAGTGCGCCTCGAGATCCTTCGAAATCACGCGCACCAGTTCGACGCTCGTATCGGTCAGCGACACGAGCACGCGCCGCTGATCCTCCGCGAAACGTTCTTTCGTCACGAGTTCCATGCTCTCCATGCGCGCGAGCACGCCGGCCATGCTCGGGCTCGAAATCGTGCAGATGTCGGAGATGTGGCGCGGCTCCATCGGGCCGTGCTCGTTGAGCGCGCGAATCACGCGCCATTGCTGCTCGGTGAGTCCATGCGCGGTGATCAACGGACGAAAACGCTCCATCATTTTTTCGCGGGCGCGTAACAACAGCATCGGCAAATTGCGGTGCAAAACTCGGGTGGACGCAGCGGACATGGTGGCAAGGAATCAGAAAAAAACAGCTGTCGAAGCTTACGGGAAAACCCCCGATCAACCGGCAGCCTATTGACCGTCGATGATATCAAGCGGGATACTACTAACATCTTAGTGTTTTCGTCAAACTTTCGCCACGAGGCTGCGCATTTATGTTTGCCCTTGCCGATCATCTGCTGCATCCCGAAGGCGACGCGCTGCCTCGCGACGTGGACGCGCACGCCGCGGCCGCGTTGCTGGCACGCGGCGTTGCGTGTCGCGCGCCGGTCGGCGGCGCCGTGTACGGCACCCTGCTGAACGATCGCGCCGCCTTGAACGCGCTGGGCGACGCAGCGCATGCGGCACCGTACAAGGCACCGCCGAAAGCGCCGATTCTGTATCTGAAGCCGCGCAACACGCTGGCCGGGCATCGGGCGCGCGTGGTCGTGCCGGATAACACGCTCGGCGTCGAGGTCGGCGCGTCACTCGGCATCGTGATCGGCCGTACCGCGACGCGCGTCGGCGTCGAGCGCGCGGCGGACTACATCGCCGGCTATACGCTGGTCGGCGATCTGAGCGTGCCGCATACCAACGTGTATCGCCCGAACGTGCGACTGCGCGCATGCGACGGCTTCTGCGTGATCGGACCGGCACTCGTCGCCGCGCGCCACGTCGCGGCGCCGGATCGGCTCGACATCGCCGTCTCGCTGAACCGCGCCGAACCGTTCACGGCAAGCACCGCAACTTCGGTGCGCAACATCGCGCAATTGCTCGCCGACGTCACCGATTTCATGACGCTGAACGCGGGCGACGTGCTCACGCTCGGCGTCCGGCACGGCTCGCCGGTCGCGCACGTCGGCGATACGGCCACGCTGTCGATCGGCACGCTCCCGCCCTTGACCATATCGTTCATCGGCATGGATCAACACAACGGAGAACCGTCATGATGCGCGGCCGCGTCGCCTATGCGGGAGCGATTCACGAAGCGTATCCGCACGAGCAGGGTGTCCGCCTCGCCGACGGCCGCGTGCGTCGCGAGGACGAAGTGGTCTGGCTTGCGCCGATCGAAGTCGGCACGATCTTCGCGCTCGGCCTGAACTACGCCGAGCACGCGAAGGAATTGCAGTTCAGCAAACAGGAAGAACCGCTGGTGTTTCTGAAGGGGCCCGGCACGGTGCTCGGCCATCGCGGCGTCACGCGTCGCCCCGCCGACGTCACGTTCATGCACTCCGAGTGCGAGCTCGCGGTCGTGATCGGGCGAACCGCGCAAAACGTCGCGCGTGAAGACGCCATGCAGCACGTGGCGGGCTACATGATCGCGAACGACTACGCGATTCGCGACTACCTCGAAAACTACTATCGCCCGAATCTGCGCGTGAAAAATCGCGACGGCGGCACGGTGCTCGGCCCCTGGTTCGTCGACGCCGCCGACATCGCCGACGTCACGCAGCTCGAGCTGCGCACGTTCGTCAACGGCACGCGTCAGCAATGCGGCAATACACGCGATCTCGTCACGGGCATCCGCGCACTGATCGAATACCTGAGCGGCTTCATGACGCTCGCGCCCGGCGACGTGATCCTGACCGGCACGCCCGAAGGCATCGTCAACGTCAACACGGGCGACGAAGTCGTCTGCGAAATTGACGGCCTCGGCCGTCTCGTCAACACGATCGCCTCGGACGCGGACTTCGGCCGCGCCTGATCGACAGCAAAAACCCACCGAACAGCGAAAGGACAAGGCAATGCCGATCGACCATCTGATCAACGGCGAGGCGTGCACCTCGAGCGACTATTTCGAAACCGTCAATCCGGCCACCCAGGAAGTGCTCGCCGAGGTCGCACGCGGCGGCGCGAAGGAGATCGATGCGGCCGTGCAAGCGGCCAAAGGCGCCTTCCCCGCCTGGGCCACGAAACCCGCCGCGGAACGCGCGAAGCTGATCCGCAAACTCGGCGAGCTGATCACGAAGCAAGTGCCTGAAATCTCGGAGACCGAAACGAAGGACACCGGCCAGACGATCTCGCAGACGCGCAAGCAACTGGTGCCGCGCGCGGCCGACAACTTCAGCTATTTCGCCGAGATGTGCACGCGCGTAGACGGCCACACGTACCCGACCGACTCGCATCTGAACTACACGCTGTTTCATCCGGTCGGCGTGTGCGCGCTGATCTCGCCGTGGAACGTGCCGTTCATGACGGCCACCTGGAAGGTGGCGCCCTGCCTCGCGTTCGGCAACACCGCTGTGCTGAAGATGAGCGAGCTGTCGCCGCTGACCGCCTCGATGCTCGGCAAGCTCGCGCTCGAAGCGGGCATCCCGGCGGGCGTGCTGAACGTCGTGCACGGCTATGGCAAGGAAGCGGGCGAGCCACTCGTCGCGCATCGCGACGTGCGCGCGGTGTCGTTCACCGGGTCGACCGCGACCGGCAATCGCATCGTGCAAACCGCAGGCCTGAAGAAGTTCTCGATGGAGCTTGGCGGCAAGTCGCCGTTCGTGATCTTCGACGACGCCGACTTCGAACGCGCGCTCGACGCCGCGGTGTTCATGATCTTCTCGAACAATGGCGAGCGCTGCACCGCGGGCTCGCGCATTCTCGTGCAGCGCTCCATTTACGCGCGGTTTGCCGAGCGCTTCGTCGAGCGCGCGAAGCGCCTGACGGTAGGCGATCCGCTCGCGGACAGCACGATCGTCGGCCCGATGATCAGCGAGGGGCATCTCGCCAAAGTGCGCAGCTATATCGAACTCGGCCCGAAGGAAGGTGCCACGCTTGCGTGCGGCGGGCTCGATACGCCCGAGTTGCCCGACGCCTTGCGTCACGGCAATTTCGTCACGCCGACCGTGTTCGTCGACGTCGACAACCGTATGCGCATCGCGCAGGAAGAGATCTTCGGACCGGTCGCGTGCCTGATTCCATTCGACGATGAAGCCGAGGCGATCCGTCTCGCCAACGATGTTTCGTATGGTCTGTCGAGCTATATCTGGACCGAGAACACGGGCCGCGCGTTGCGCGTGGCGGCCGCCGTCGAAGCCGGCATGTGCTTCGTGAACAGCCAGAACGTGCGCGATCTGCGCCAGCCGTTCGGCGGCACGAAGGCGTCGGGTGTGGGCCGTGAAGGCGGGACGTGGAGTTATGAAGTGTTCCTCGAACCGAAGAACGTCTGCGTGTCGCTCGGCTCGCATCATATTCCGCGCTGGGGCATTTAATTGCGACGTCAAACGAAATTGCTAAGGCATGGGACCGGAGTAAGAGCTGACGCTCTAACTCCGCTCGACACTGGAGACCGCGATGGGCAAACTCGCGTTGGCAGCAAAAGTTACACATGTGCCGTCGTTGTATTTATCCGAACTCGACGGTCCGCACAAGGGTTGCCGTCAGGCCGCGATCGACGGACACCATGAAATCGGCCGACGCTGCCGCGAACTTGGCGTCGATACGATCGTCGTGTTCGACGTGCACTGGCTAGTGAATAGCGAATACCGCATCAATTGCGCGCCGAAGTTCGAAGGCGTGTACACGAGCAACGAGCTGCCGCATTTCATCAGGAACATGCCGTACGCGTATCCGGGCAATGTCGGGCTCGGTCAGCTGATCGCGGACGTCGCCAACGAAATGGGCGTGAAAAGCCGCGCGCACAGCGAGACCACGCTCGAGCTCGAATACGGCACGCTGGTGCCGATGCGCTATATGAACGGCGATCAGCACTTCAAGGCGGTGTCGGTGGCGGGCTGGTGCATGTGGCACGACCTCGCGACCAGCGCGTGTTTCGGCCTCGCGGTACGCAAGGCCATCGAAGAACGCTACAACGGTACCGTGGCCATTCTCGCGAGCGGCTCGCTGTCGCATCACTTCGCGAACAACGGCACCGCCGAGCAGTTCATGCACAAAGTCTGGAGCCCGTTCCTCGAACAGATGGATCGCAGCGTGGTGCGCATGTGGGAAGCCGGCGACTGGAAGACCTTCTGCGACATGCTGCCGCTCTACAACGAGAAATGTTGGGGCGAAGGCGGCATGCACGATACCGCGATGCTGCTCGGTGCGCTCGGCTGGGATCGTTACGACGGCAAGGTCGAAGTCGTCAAGCCTTATTTCGGCAGTTCGGGCACCGGCCAGATCAACGCGATCTTCCCGGTCACGCCGCTACCCGTCTGACATTCGCGAAGGAATCGCCATGCCTCACTTGACACTCGAATACAGCGCCAACCTCGCGGACGCGCAACGCCTCGGCGAACTATGCAAAGACCTCGCGCAGTGCCTCGACGCGCAGCGCGATAACGGCGAGCGCGTCTATCCGCTCGGCGGCATCCGCGTGCGCGCGCTGCGCTGCGACCAGTACTGCATCGCCGATGGGCGGCCCGACGCCGCGTTCCTGCACGCGAATCTGAAGATCGGCGCGGGCCGCCCGGAGGCCGTCAAGAAGGCGACCGGCGACGCGCTGTTCGCGCTGATCAAGCAGCGCTTCGCCACTGAGTTCGAACGGCAGGGGCTCGCGTTGTCGCTCGAAATCAACGAGTTCAGCGAAGCGGGCACCTGGAAGCACAACAATCTGCACGCGCGGTTCAAGGGCTGACATCAGCATGCTAGACGAACAAACCATTCGCGACCTCGCCGCGCAACTCGATCACGCGGAAAAGACCCGCACGCAGCTGCGCCATTTTTCCGTGCAGTATCCAGAGATGACCGTACTGGACGGCTACGCGATACAACGCGAGTGGGTCAAGCTGAAACTCGCCGAAGGCCACGTAATCAAGGGCAGGAAGATCGGCCTGACGTCGCGCGCGATGCAGCGCTCGTCGCAGATCGACGAACCGGACTACGCGCCACTGCTCGACAGCATGTTCATCGAAAGCGGCCAGGACATTCGCGTGGATCGCTTCATCGCGCCGCGCGTCGAAGTGGAACTCGCGTTCGTGCTGAACAAACCGCTGAAGGGCCCCGGCGTCACGCTGTTCGATGTGCTCGACGCGACCGCGTACGTGAGCCCGGCCGTCGAAATCATCGACGCGCGCATCGAGCAGTTCGATCGCGAAACACGCGCGCCGCGCAAGGTCCATGACACGATCTCCGACTTCGCCGCGAACGCGGGCGTCGTGCTCGGCGGCCGGCCGGTGCGTCCGCTCGACGTCGACCTGCGCTGGGTCGGCGCGTTGCTGTACAGGAACGGCGCGGTCGAGGAAAGCGGGCTCGCGGCGGCGGTGCTCAACCATCCGGCCACCGGCGTCGCGTGGCTCGCCAACAAAATTGCTCCGCATGACGAATCGTTGAATGCGGGCGACGTGATCCTGAGCGGCTCGTTCACGAGCCCGGTTCCCGCCCGCGCGGGCGACACGTTCCACATCGACTATGGCCCGCTCGGCGGCATCGGTTTGAATTTCATCTGAACGCATCAATATGTCCTTGCCGAACAACCCCTTCAAGCGCGCGCTCGCCGAAGGCAGACCGCAGTTCGGCCTGTGGGCCGCGCTCGCCGACGCCTACGTGACCGAGTTGCTCGCCACCGCCGGCTTCGACTGGCTGCTGATCGACAACGAGCACGCACCGAACGACGTACGCAGCACGCTGTCGCAATTGCAGGCGGTCGCCGCGTATCCGTCGCATCCGGTCGTGCGGCCGGTACGCAGCGACGCCGCGCTGATCAAGCAGTTGCTCGACATCGGCACGCAAACGCTGCTGCTGCCAATGATCGACACGGCCGCGCAAGCGCTCGATGCGGTCGCGGCCACGCGTTATCCGCCACAAGGCATTCGCGGCGTCGGCAGCGCGCTCGCGCGTGCGTCGCGCTGGAATCGCGTGTCCGACTATCTGGACACCGCCGCCGACGAACTGTGCGTGATCGTGCAGGCGGAGACCGTGCAGAGCCTCGACAATCTCGTGGAGATCGCGCATGTGGATGGCGTCGATGGCGTGTTTTTCGGGCCGTCGGATCTGAGCGCATCGATGGGATTGCTCGGCAAGCCGGGCGACGCGCGGGTGCGCGACGCGATTCGCCACGGCATCGATACCGTGCGCACCGCTGGCAAGGCAGCGGGCGTGCTCGCCCCTGATCCCGCGCTGGCGGCCGGATATCTGGCGGCGGGAGCGACCTTCGTCGCGGTCGGCACGGACACCGGCTTGCTGAGCCGCGCGGCCGCGGACCTCGCCGCGTCGTACAAGGAGCTGGCGGCGAGCGCGCCGCAGGTCAAAGGCGGGTATTGAAGCGAAAGCCTTTCACTTCCCCTACTCGCCCGCCGGCCAAGGCAAGCCTCGCGCCGACCAATCCAGCTCGACCCCCATCACACAGCGCCCGCTCGCCAGCTGCACGGCAAGTGTCACTGCGATGCACGGCCGCCCGCTCGCGAGCGACAGATAAGGATTACTGGTGACCGCCTCGCCGGGCAGCAGCACCGCATTGCGGAAGTACGGCCGATGATCCCAGCGCGCATCGCGCGGATTCGCGACCGGCTGCAGCGACGCCGCGTCCTCGCACCACGCCGGCCCACGCACCTCGTGACCGATCTGGCGGCCGGTGTCGTCGAGGATGAAACAGCTGATGCAACGCTTGAAGGTGGCGAGCAGCGCGAACGCGTCGTCCATCATGGCGCCGGCGCGCAAGCCGTCGGCCGCGCGCCGCAGTTCGAGCCGGTACGGCTCCATTTCGGATTCGAACAACGCATGCTGATGCGCACGGCCCTGCGCGATCACGTCGAACGCATCGTCGATCTGGCGATGCACCGACTCGGGCGGCGCGATCTCTGCCGCGGGCCGCCCTAGCAGATAGCCCTGCGCGAAATCGACATTCGACTCGACCGCGAGAATCAGCTCGTCCGCCGTCTCGACGCCTTCGACGACCACCAGCATCCCCGCCTGGTGCAGCAGCGACACGAGTTTCGGCAGGATCGGCTGCTGCGTGCCGTACGTGGTCGCGCGAATCAGCTCGCCGTCGAGCTTGACGAGGTCCGGCCGGATCCGCAGCAGCCGGTCGAGATTCGACTGGCCCGCGCCGAAGTCGTCGACTGCGATCAGGAAGCCGTGCTGGCGATAGCGCGCCGCCGCGCGCGACATCTCGTCGACGCTGCCGCCATGCGATTCGAGAATCTCCAGAATCACGCGCTCGGGTTCGAGCCCTGCGACGCGCACGATCTTCGTCAACTGGTCGGCGTAGCCTTCGGCGACGAAGGTGGACGGCAGGATGTTCAGGAACAGCCACGCGTCGCCGGGCAGCGCGCGACGCGCGTTGCCGAGATGCACCGCGTGGCTCGCGCGGTCGAGCGCGCCTTCGTCGCTCGACGGCTTCGGCGCGAACATCACGACCGGCGGCACCAGCGTGCCGTCGTCATGCTCTCCGCGTAGCAGCGCCTCGAAGCCGACCTGCTTCTGATGCGATAGGCTGTAGAGCGGCTGAAAGTGCGAGATCAGAGAGAAGTCTTCCCAGCGGTAACGCGCCGCGTCGGCGCTCGGATCGCCGAACGGTGACTGCAGCGCGTCGAACGGCAGCGCGCGTTCCGCGCAGACACGGTTGCGGCCCGTCTGCTTCGCGCGCAGCAAGGCTTCGTCCGCGCGATCGAGCAGCATCATGAAGCTTTCGCCGCGCCGATGCTCGGCGACGCCGAAGCTCGCGGTCAGATGGCCGTCCGGCCGTTCGATCGCGGCGATGTCGAGGCGCAGCCGCTCGGCGAGCTGCAGCGCGCCGGTGAGATCATCGTCGAGCAGCAGCGCGAATTCCTCGCCGCCGATGCGGCTCACGCCTGGGTAGAGCGCAACCGCGTCCTTCAGCACCTGCGCGACCTGGAACAGCGCATGGTCGCCGACCGCATGACCGAAGCGGTCGTTGAGCGACTTGAAGCTGTCGATGTCGAGAAAGATCGCGCTGATCTGCGCCCCTGGCGCCAGCGTCTCGAGGCGTCCCTCCGCGTGCTTGACGAACGAGCGACGATTTTGCAGGCCCGTCAGCGGATCGGTCGCCGCGAGTTGCGCGAGCTGGCTCTCGAGCAGAAAGTGATTGCGCCGGAAACGGTAGAAGCCGAAATGGAATACCGCCGCCGTCGGCGCGCCGATCGCGATGACCCACGTCCACACGGCCGCCTCGACCTCGGGCGCATGAGCTTTGCCGCGCAGCAGCGCGATGGCCGCCGCGTAGAACACCACGCTGCCGGTGACGAAATGCGCGGGCGTGAGCCATAGCGGCGCCGCGCAGATCGGTATCACCACGAATGCGGGCAATAGCCACGGCAACGGATACGCGAGGCCCTTCGCGTTCAGCACGAGCCCGGCGATCAGCACCAGTTCGTACGCGACGCCGATCGCGCCGAACAGCGCCGTCGACTTCGCACGCGGGATCGCCAGCACCAGCAGCGCGAGCAGGAGCGCGCACAGCAGCCGGTACGCGAGCGGCCCGGCCGGTGCGCCGACCAGTTCGCGCGCCGTTACCATGCACAGGAACGCAACCACCGTGAAGCCCATCGTCACGAGGGAAAGCGGCCGCTGATGGTCGAGCGAGCGCCGGTGAAAGCGCTCACGCATGCTTGGCTCGGGGAGGTGCTGCGTCGGGATGGCAGACATAGATGGCTGATCAGGGTTTCCGGTCACTCCGCCAATAGTTATCGGCAAACGTTCGATAAACATTTATGGCTAACGTAACGCGACGTATAAATTCCGCGCCTGCGTGCTTGAAAGTCGCGCTGCGTTTCCACTTTGCGATCCGGCGATCGGGTCACCGGCCGGGCCGCGCTACGCCGCCATCACCCGATCGCGCCCCGCAGCTTTCGCCGCGTACAGTACGACGCACGGTCGGCGCGCGCCATCATCTGCGCAAGCCGTACATGGCACCGCGCGTCGTGTGGCCGAGGCACAGCAGCAGCGCCGCTGTCGCGAGAAAGTAGAAGCTGTAGCGCGGCCGGTTGGCCGGGGTTCGGTCAGTATCAGCAGCCCGAGCACCCCCTAGAGGCTCGCGTGATAGGCGGACACCAGCGCGACGCGCGCATTGAAGTTCGGCGCGACGAAGGTCCAGTAGACCATGCCGACCAGCACGAACAGCAGCCCCACATAAGCGGGCCACGGCCGCGAGCGCGTTGGCGGCGATCCAGTAGTTGACACCGCACGGCCATCGCCATTGCGTCCGCCAGAATCGTGACCAGCAGAATAGTGAGTGGATTGAGCATTGCAAATTATTTGAATCGAACGACGCCGCGCCGATCCTTCGCGCGACTCACCATCCGCCGAATGCATGATTAAAAGACTAAAGCTCAAAGCAGGCCGGATTGCCGGCTAATACACATATGGTTCCGCAAGCCTTTTCGCGCGCCAGCGCGAAGATTAACCTTTCAATTTCTTTTAAGCAGCAAAAATTACGCAATTCATGTGTATCGAGTGCGCGTTCATTAACATATAAGCCAAGCAATGGAAAGTGGCTAAAAGCCTGTGTCTTAAGTAGACTTCTCCTGATGTGTGCCGGGCACCCTAGACAACCCGGCAGAAATGACGTAATCGGCGCCCGATTGCCGAACGACTCCGATGCTCAATGGCTGTCACGTTCGCGATGTGCAACGGGCCGCGACCACTTCCGGAAAACATGGTCCCAATCCTCAACTATCTGCTCGAACGCCAAATCTCGCCGCAATGGCGCGGCATGCTGAGCGCGCTGGCGAGCGAGTTCGAAGCGCAAATCGGACACGACGATCTGCGCCAGCTGATGCATCGCGTCGGCAGCCGTTTCGCGCTCGCGTATCCGCTGCCCGCCTGCGCATCCACGGCCGAGCTCGAGCAGGTGTTGAATTCTTACTGGCATCAGATGGATTGGGGTTACGTCGCACTCGCCGATGAGGCGGAGTCGCTGCGCATCATTCACTATTGCGCGCCGCTGCCCGCCTTCGGCGAATCGGCGCTCGCCTGGACGCCGGCATTTCTCGAAGGCGCCTATCAGACGTGGTTGAGCGCGTTGGGCGCGCAGGGTTTGTCGGTCGTGCAGACGAGCGCGTTCGGCGAGGACAGCTCGCTCGAATTCCGCCTCGGCCGTCACCCTGCCTGAGCACCAGCGGGCGCTGCACGCGCACGTGCGAACGAGCGTGCCACGGCGATACAGCCGCCATGCAGAATCAGGGAAGGCAGTTCAAATAAACAGCACCCCGAGCAGTCGGCTTGGGGCCATGCACGGTATGTAACAGACGACGGCATCATGAGTTCATCGAGCGACATCGAAAAACTGTTCGAGCAATTTGGAGGCGACGCCAACGCGTACCAGGAGATCGGCCGCGAGAACGACGCGCGCACCGCGCGCACTCGTTGGCCGCTGCTCGTGACGCTCGATCTGACGCAACCGGCCATTCCGGCAATTGGCCAGCTTCGCGACGCGAAACCACAGCCGCCGATAAGCGTGGCGCCACGGGCCGCCGTCCACGAGGACACGACACCGAAGGACATGGCATCCGTGACGCGCGCGAAGGCACCGCTGTTCACGCGCCCGCACCGGCGTGACATTCCACCGGTACCTGTGGCCGCAGCCCAGCCCGCGGCGCCGAGCGGCGCGTCACGCTTCCGCACGGCTGACGAACTCGACGAGGCGGCCGCGCAAACGATTGCGCCTGTCGCGCCAGGCAGGACACGCCCCGCCGCGCCCGCCGCGCCCGCTTATGGCAGCGCGAGCACGGCACCGGCATCGTCGATGCCACCGCCACCAGCGCCGCAACCCACCTATACCGCCCAACCCGCGCAACCGGCCCAACCGCCGTCGATCCTCGGCAAGATGTTTGCAGCGCAAACCCCGAGCGCGCCGCCGCAAGCGGCCGCGGCCGCGTCGCTGAACTCGGTGTTCGACCGTCTGCGCGGCACGTCCGCCCAAGGCGCGCAAGCACCCGCCGGCACCGCGCGCGGCGGCTTCGCCTCGTGGCTCACCAACGGTCCGCGTCGCTCATGAAAGTCATTGCCGTGGTGTCCGCCAAAGGGGGGGTCGGCAAGACCACCCTCGCCGCCAATCTCGCCTCGGTGCTCGCCAACAGCGGCCGGCGTGTGATTGCACTCGATCTCGATCCGCAGAACGCCCTGCGGCTGCACTTCGGCGTGCCGCTCGACAGCATCGACGGCCTGTCGCGCGCGACTCTGTCGGGCAACCCGTGGCAAACGGTGATGTTCGACGGCATCGACGGCGTGACCGTGCTGCCGTACGGCGCGCTGCTGGAGGACGACCGCCGCCGCCTCGAGGCGCAGATCGACCAGCATCCGCAATGGCTCGCGCAGTCGCTGCAGCACCTGCGGCTCGATGCGTCCGACATCGTGATCGTCGATACGCCGCCCGGCTCGTCGACCTACGTGCGAACCGCGCTGAGCGCGGCCACCTTCGCGTTGAACATCGTGCTCGCCGACGCCGCGTCGTACGCAGCGATCCCGCAGATGGAGCGGCTGATCGAAACCTATGCGGCGCCGCGCGCGGACTTCGGCGGCGTCGGCTACGTGATCAACCAGATCGACCAATCCCGCCAGTTGACCAAGGACGTGCTGAAGGTGCTGCGTCAGATGCTCGCCGGCAAGGTGTTCCCCGGCGTGATCCATCTCGACGAAGGCGTCAGCGAAGCGCTCGCCTGCGACACCACGCTGATCCATTACGATCCGCTGAGCCAGGCCGCCGCCGATTTCCGCGCATGCGCCGCCTGGCTCATGGCGGCGCTCGACGCGATCGCCGCCCAGCCAAGGAACGTCGCATGAGCAGTCCAGCCTCCTCGCGCGAGCCCGAGGGCGGCGAGCCGTCGCGGTTTCAACGCTTCATCGACGCAAGCTTCTGGAACAGCCGCATCGTCACCGGGCTCGTCACGATGCTCGCGCTGTACATGCTGTACTTCGTGTTCACGGTGCCGCTCGAGTTCTATCAGCAGCTGACCTTCGCGACCCTGTGCTTCGTGCTCGCGCTGCTGTTTCGCCGTCGGCCCGGCCGCTACGCGACGATGGTGATGATCATGCTGTCGATCGTCGCGTCGGGCCGCTACATGTACTGGCGGCTGACCGAAACGACGTACTGGGAGCATCCGCTCGACGCCGGCTGGGGTCTGCTGCTCGTGTCCGCCGAGCTCTACGCGACGATCGTGCTGATGCTCGGCTACTTCCAGACCGCGTGGCCGCTCAAGCGCAAGCCGATGCCGCTGCCCGCCAATCGCGACGAATGGCCGACCGTCGACGTGTTCATCCCGACCTACAACGAGCCGCTCGCCGTCGTGAAGCCGACCGTCTACGCGGCGCTCGCGCTCGACTACCCGGCCGACAAGATGTCGATCCACGTGCTCGACGATGGCCGCCGCGCCGAGTTCAAGGCGTTCTGCGAGGAAGTCGGGGTGAACTGGACGATCCGCACGCACAATCGCCACGCGAAGGCCGGCAACATCAACGAGGCGCTGAAGATCACGAGCGGCGAGTACCTCGCGATCTTCGACTGCGATCACATCCCGACCCGCTCGTTCCTGCAGATCGGCCTCGGCTGGTTCCTGCGCGACAAGCTGCTGTCGATGCTGCAAACGCCGCACCACTTCTTCTCCGCCGACCCGTTCGAGCGCAACCTCGGCACTTTCCGCAAGGTGCCGAACGAAGGCGAGCTGTTCTACGGCCTCGTGCAGGACGGCAACGATCTGTGGAACGCGACGTTCTTCTGCGGCTCGTGCGCGCTGCTGCGCCGGAGCATGGTCGACGAGATCGGCGGCATCGCGGTGGAGACCGTCACCGAGGACGCGCACACCGCGCTGAAGCTGCACCGCCTCGGCTACACCACCGCGTATCTGGCGATTCCGCAGGCCGCAGGCCTCGCGACCGAAAGCCTGTCGGGCCACATCGGCCAGCGCATCCGCTGGGCGCGCGGCATGACGCAGATCTTCCGCATCGACAATCCGCTCACCGGCAAGGGGCTGAAGATCGGCCAGCGGCTGTGTTACCTGAACGCGATGATGCACTTCTTCTACGGCGTGCCGCGTCTCGTGTTCCTGACCGCGCCGCTGTCGTATCTGTTCTTCGGCGCGCATGTGATCGAGGCGGCGGCCAGCACGATCGCGATCTACGCGCTACCGCACATGATGCACGCGAGCATCACCAACTCGCGGATGCAGCGCCTGTTCCGCCATTCGTTCTGGGCCGAGGTGTACGAGTCGGTGCTGGCGTCGTACATCACCGCGCCGACGCTGCTCGCGCTGATCAACCCGAAGCTCGGCAAGTTCAACGTGACGGCCAAGGGCGGCGTGATCGAGAAGAGCTACTTCGACTGGTCGATCTCGCGACCGTATCTGTTCCTGCTGCTGCTGAACCTGCTCGGCTTCCTCGCCGGTCTGGTGCACATCTACATGAACTGGCACGTGCGCAGCATCGTCGAGACCACACTGCTCAATCTCGCGTGGACCAGCTACAACATGCTGATCCTCGGTGCGAGCGTGGCCGCCGCGAGCGAGCGCCGCCAGATCCGCGCGGTGCCGCGCGTCGCGATGAAGATGCCGGTGATGCTGAAGTTCTCGACCGGCCGCACGCTCGCGTGCGAAACGATCGACTACTCGGAAGGCGGCGTCGGCGTCGCGCTGCCCAGCACCATCGAAGTGCCGATGCAGGAGCGCGTGACCGTGTCGCTGTTCCGCGGCGACGAAGAGTACGCGTTCCCCGCCACCGTCAGTTTTACCGAGCCGGGACGCGTGGGGCTGCGCTTTTCGTCGATGTCGCGCGAACAGGAGTACGAGTTCGTCAAAACCACCTTCGCCCGCGCGGATGCGTGGACCGGCTGGGCCGAGGGACGCGAGACGGACACCCCGCTGCGCGGTCTGTCGCACGTGCTGAAGGTCGGCGTGCGCGGCATCGCGGGGCTGTTCGAACATCTGTACGACGACTTGCGCAGTTCGATCAAAAGCCGTCCCGCGGACGTCAAGAAGCTAAAAACGAAAGACTGATCTATGGGCTACCGGATGGCCACGGACAATATCGAACGCCCGGCACACGGGCGCAACAGCACTGGACCCCAATCGCGCCTGTTTGCTTGTCGCGGCTTGCGACACTCGCGGCGAATCATGCGCGGCGTCGCCTGCTGGCTCGCGCTTCAGACCGCGCTGGCGTCGTTCGTGCCGCTCGCTGAAGCGGCCAGCCCTGCCGCCGCCGCGGCCAAACCGGCGTCGGACGCGGCGGCACCCGCCGGCGCGCCGCAAACCCTGCAAGTCGCGACCGGTGTCGGCAACGTGCCCGCGCCGAGCGCGGCGGTGCCGTTCGATCCGAACGCGATCGCCCAGGGCCAGCTCGCCACGCCGACGCCCGCGCTCGCGGCGGCGTCGGTGAAGGCGCTCGGCATGCGCACGCCGACCACCGCCGAGCCCGGCACGCTGGTGCCCGGAGGCCGCCGCCAGACGCTGACGTTCGCCGACTTCGGCGCGCTCGACCCGCTGCAATTGCGCGGCGTCGACGGACAGAACGGCATCGCGTTCTCGGTGCGCGGCGACGAGGTCGTGACCGGCGCGACGCTGCATCTGATCTACAGTTATTCGCCCGCGCTGTTGGCGAACCTGTCGCAGCTGAAGGTGCTGGTCAACGGCGAAGTCGCGGCGACACTGCCGCTGCCGCACGAGCAGGCCGGCATGCTGGTCGCGCGCGAGATCACGATCGATCCGCGCTTCATCACCGACTTCAACCACCTGAACCTGCAGCTGATCGGCCACTACACGACGGCCTGCGAAGACCCCGCGAACTCATCGCTGTGGGCGACGATCAGCAACGCGAGCTCGCTCGACCTGACCTACTCGTCGCTCGCGACGAAGGCGGAGCTGGCCGCGCTGCCGCAGCCGTTCTTCGACCGCCGCGACGTGCGCCGCCTCGAGCTTCCGTTCGTGCTCGCGCAGAAGCCGGGCAACGGCACGCTCGAAGCCGCCGGCATCGTCGCGTCGTGGTTCGGCTCGCTCGCCGGCTACCGCGGCGCGGTGTTTCCCACCCAGCTCGACAACGCGCCGCTGTCGGGCAACGCGGTCGTGTTCGCGACCAGCGACCAGCATCCGGCCGGCGTGACGATTCCCGAGATCACCGGGCCGACCATCGCGGTGGTCGAGCGCGACGCGAACGCGCGCGGCAAGCTGCTGCTCGTGCTCGGTCGCAACGAGGCCGAGCTGAAGACCGCCGCGAAATCGCTCGGGATCGGCCATAGCGCGCTGTCCGGCGCGAGCGCCACGATCACGTCGCTGAACGAAATTACGCCGCGCGTGCCGTACGACGCGCCGAACTGGCTGCCGACCGACCGCGCGGTGCGCTTCGGCGAGCTAGCCGATCCGAAAGACCTGACCGTGTTCGGCTACGACGCCGACGCGGTGCGCATCAACATGCGGGTGCCGCCCGATCTGTTCATGTGGCACACGCGCGGCGTGCCGATCGATCTGCGCTACCGCTACACGGTGCGGCCGGCGCGCGACCGCTCGTCGCTGAACATCGGCGTGAACAACGGCTTCGTGCAGGCGCTGCCGATTCCGGCGCGCCCTGCGTCGGTGTTCGACCTGAGCCGCTACTTCAACCTCATCATGCCCGACGGCACCGCCGACGCGCGCCGCAACATCCGCATCCCGCCGCTGCTGATGACGCCGCGCACACAGCTGCGGCTGCACTTCTACTACGACATCCCGAACACCGGCGAATGCGCGGGCCGCCTGCTGCAGAACGTGGTCGGCGCGATCGATCCGAACTCGACGATCGACCTGTCGTCGTTCCCGCACTACATGGCGCTGCCCGATCTGGCCGCGTTCGCCAACAGCGGCTTTCCGTTCACGCGGATGGCGGACCTCTCCGAGACCGCCGTCGTGCTGCCGGACGACCCGGACGCGAGCGACTACAGCCTGTATCTGCTGACGATGGGCCGGATGGGCGAATCGACCGGCTATCCGGTCTCCGGCGTGACCGTCGCTCATGCGGCCGACGTCGGCCGCCTCGCCGACAAGGACCTGCTGGTGTTCGGCGCGCCTGGCAAGCAGCCGCTGTTGCAGCGCTGGTCGAAGTCGATGCCGTTCTCCAGCGACGGCGCCGCGCACACGTTCCAGCTCACCGACCTGGTGTTCAAGCTGCGGGACTGGTGGCACGGCGAGCGCGGCGTCGAGCGCACGCCCGCGCGTGCCGATCTGACGATGGTCAGCTCGAACGGCGCGGCGCTGCTAACCGGCTTCGAGTCGCCGCTGCAGCGAGGCCGCAGCGCGGTTGCGCTGATCAGCGCGGCCGGCCCGTCGGATGCCGATCTGTCCGCCGCGCTGCTCGACGCCGACGTGCTGCCGAAGATTCAAGGCGCGATGGCCGTGATCCATGGCCGCGCCGTCACCATCACGTCGAACGGCACCGCATACTACGTGGGCCGTCTGTCGCCGCAGGAGTATCTGCGCTGGGCACTATCGTCGCATCCGCTGCTGCTGTTGCTCGGCGGCGTGCTCGCCGCGCTGATCATCGCGGCCTTGTGCTACCGGACCCTTCGCGCGATCGCCGCGCGTCGACTGAAGGACTGATGGAACGGCTATGACTCGGATGCGGTTTCGGATCAACAGAAGAACCACTTTTGCGCTGGCGCTCGGTATCGGCATGACGGCGTCGGCCAGTCTGGCGGGTTTGAGCGGCGCCGCTCAGGCCGCGCAGAACGGCGCTGCATGCGGCGACTGGGTCGCCTGGCAAAGCTTCGTGCAACGCTTCGTCCAGGCCGACGGCCGCGTGATCGACTACTCGACGCCGGCCCAGCAGACCACCTCGGAAGGCCAGTCCTACGCGCTCTTTTTCGCGCTGGTCGCCAACGACCGCGCGACCTTCGACAAGCTGCTCGGCTGGACCCGCGCGAATCTCGCGGGCAACCAGTTCGACGTCCAGAACCTGCGGCTGCCCGCATGGCAATGGGGCAAGAAGCCGGACGGCTCGTACGGCGTGCTCGATGCGAATTCGGCATCGGATTCCGACCTCTGGATCGCCTACGATCTGCTGCAGGCCGGCCGCCTGTGGCACAACCCCGCCTACACGCAACTGGGCCAGGCACTCGCCGAGCGCATCGCGCACGACGAAGTCGCGAATCTATCTGGCCTCGGGCCGATGCTGCTGCCGGGGGCGCAGGGCTTCAGGAACGGCAACGTCACGCGTCTGAATCCGAGCTATCTGCCGCTGCCGGTGTTGCGCGCGCTCGCGCACGAGGTGCCGGACGGCCCGTGGGCCAAGCTCGCCGACAACGCTTATCAGTTCGTCAAAACCGTGTCGCCGCAAGGCTTCGCGCCTGACTGGGCGGCGTGGCAGAACGGTCGGTTCGTCGTCGATCCGAAGAACGGCGACGTCGGCAGCTACGATGCGATCCGCGTCTATCTGTGGGCCGGCCTCGCTTCGCCCGCCGATCCGCTCGCGAAGCCGTGGCTCGGCGCGCTCGGCGGCATGCGCGCGAAGGTCGCGCAGAACGGCTTCCCGCCGGAGAAGGTGTCGTCGACCACCGGCGCGTCGAGCGGCGAAGGCCCGCTCAGCTATTGGGGCGCGCTCGCGCCATACTTCAAGACACTGGGCGACGAGCACGGACTCGGCCTCGCGCGCACGCGGCTCGCCGCGCTCGACGCGAACGTTCCGGGCCGTGAACCGGTGTACTACGATCGTGTGTTGGGTCTGTTCGGCACGGGTTTCATCGATGGCCGCTATCGCTTCGATGAAGCCGGCAGTCTCGTGCCCGCCTGGAGGACCGCATGCGATTGAACGCCCTCGCCGTTTCGCTGGATATCGCGCTGTCCGTCGGCGCGGTCTTGTGCGCGGCCGCGGCCGCGCCCGATGCGCTCGCGCAGGCGAGCAAAGATCCGCTGACCGTGCTGATCGATCAGGGCAAGTACTGGCAGTCGCATCAGCGCGGCGACCTCGCCGAGCAGGCCTGGCAGAAGGTGCTCAGCATCGATCCGAAGCAGCCCGACGCCCTGTTCGGCATGGGCATGGTGCTGGCCGACCGCAAGGACGGCGCCGGCGCGCAGCAGTACCTCGCGCGGCTGAAGGCGGTCGCGCCGAATTATCCGAATCTCGATGAGCTCGGCCGCCGCCTTGGCGAGACGAGCCCGCGCGACCAGACCATCAGCGAGGCGCGACGGCTCGCGCAAGCCGGTCAGAGCGCGAGCGCGGTGCAGGAGTATCAGCGCGCGCTGGCCGGCAAGCCCACCACGCCCCAGTTGCAGCTCGAGTATTACCAGGCGCTGTCGGCGACGCCGCAAGGCTGGGACGAAGCACGCCGCGGCCTCGAACAGCTCGCCCACGACAACCCCAACGACCCGCGTTTCGCACTCGCGTACGCGCAGCATCTGACCTATCGCGACGTCACGCGGCGCGACGGTATCGCGCGGCTGCAACAGCTCGCCGGCGACACCTCGGTCGGCGCGGCGGCGAAAAAGAGCTGGCGCCAGGCGCTGCTGTGGCTCGACGCGCGGCCCTCGGACGCCGCGCTGTACGAGTCGTACTTTCAGACCGCCGGTGAAGATGCCGCCGTGAAGGCGCGCTTCGAATCGATGGTGCAGCAGGGCAGCGCGGCGCGCGCCCGCGCGCAGGAAAACGCCGCCGCCGACGCGCGCGGCCGCGTGATCGCCGACGGGTTCGCCGCGCTCGACCGCGACGACATCGTGAGCGCGCGCGCCAGGTTCTCGTCGGTACTCGCGAACAGTCCTAACGATACCGACGCGCTCGGCGGCATGGGTATCGCCGCGCTGAAGCAGGAGCGTTTCGCCGAGGCGCGCAACTACCTCGAGCGCGCCTCGCGCGGACCGAATCCGGCGCGCTGGAAAACCGCGCTCGACAGCGCGACCTACTGGACCTACACGAGCGAAGCGATCGGCGCGCGCAGCAATGGCGAGTTCGCGAAGGCGAAGGCACTGTTCGAGCGCGCGATCGCGCTGAATCCGTCCGACGTGACCGCCCAGGTGCAGCTCGGTGAAATGCTGCTCACGACCGGCGACCCGGCCGGCGCCGAGCAGGCATACCGGATGGCACTGCGCCGCCAGGCCGACAACCCGGACGCGATTCGCGGCCTCGTCGGTGCGCTCGCCGCGCAGGGCCGTGCCGACGAGGCGCTGCAGTTCGCCAATCAGCTGAACGCGCAGCAACAGGCGAAGGTCGGCGGCATCGACCGTTTGCGCGGCGACGCGCAGGCAGCGCAGGCGCGCGCGGCCGAAGCGCGCGGCGATCTCGGCAGCGCGCGCAGCCTGTTCGAAGACGCGCTGCTGAACAAGCCCGACGATCCGTGGCTGCGGCTCGACCTCGCGCGCATCTACGTGCGCCAGGGCGCGGTCGCGAATGCGCGCAGCATGATGGACGGTCTGCTCGCCGCGCATCCGGACATGACCGATGCGCTGTACGCGAGCGCGCTGCTGTCGGCGGAAACGCAGGACTGGTCGACCGGTCTCGCGCAGCTCGACCGTATTGCGCCCGCGCATCGCACCGATGCGATGACGACGTTGCAGCATCGGCTGTGGGTGCATCGGCAGGCCGACCTCGCGACGCGCATGGCGAAGAACGGCCAGACGCAACAGGCCATCGCGACGTTGCGCGCCGCCGAGCCGGTGGCCGGCAACAACCCCGAGCTGATCGGCGTGATCGCCGGCGCGTACCAGCAGGCCGGCGACCTGACCCGCGCGCTCGCACTCGTGCGCGGCGCGATGAGCGCGGCGCCCGGCAACACCGATCTGCTGCTGCAATACGCGAGCATTCTGTCCGCGGCCAACCAGCAGGCCGAGCTCGGCGCCGTGATGCGCCAGTTGCAAGGCATGCAACTGACGCCGCAGCAGCGCACTGACTTCAACAACCTGAATCTCGGCATCGTCATCCGACAAGCCGACGCGGTACGCCTGCGCGGCGATCTCGCGAGCGCCTACGACGTGATCGCGCCGTGGCTCGCCGCGATGCCCGACAACCCCGACCTGCAGGCCGCGCTCGGCCGCATGTATGCGAGCGCGGGCGACGACCGCAACGCGCTCACGAGCTTCCGCGTCGCACTGCAGCGCCGCCCCGACGATCTGAATCTGCTGCAGGCTGCGATCTCGGCTGCGGCCGGCGCGAAGCAGTTCAGCTACGCCGAAACCCTCGCGAACCAGGCGCTCGCCCTCGCGCCCAACGACCCGGGCGTGCTCGCGACCGTGGGGCGCATGTATCGCGCCCAGGGCAAGCTGTCGCTCGCGTCGACCTATCTGCAACGCTCGCTGGTCGCGGCCAATACGCCGCTGGCGGCGAACGCGCCCCGCAACGCAGGCACCAACGTGCCGCGCGGCTGGGAAGCGGCGATGAGCCAGATCGGCGCGACGCCGCTGCCGGGCACCAATCCGTTCGAAGGCAAAACGGCGATCGTCCCTTCGGGCGACGCCGACAATGCCGCGCGTCCCGCGCTTCCGTTCCTGAATACGCAGTCTTCCTCGCCGACGCAGACCGTGCCGAACTATCCGCCGCCCCTTCAGCCCGCGCCGTATGTCGCGCCCTATACGGCGCCCACCGCGACGCCTTATAACGCGCCTGCCGCACAGCCCGCGCCGGTCGCCGCACCGTACGGAGCGCCCCGCTCCGCCGCCGAGGTCGGCGGCTACGGACAGGAATCCAACGGATCGAGCCAGTCGGGCGCGCCGTTGCAGTCTTATCCGGGACAAGGCCAGGCGCCCGGGCAGCCGATGCCGCGGCAGCAGTACGACGCGGGCTATGCGCAGCCGCAGCCCTATGCGCAGCAGCAAGCGTATTCGCAGCCACAGCCTTACCCGCAGCAGCAAGCGTATCCGCAGCAACCGGCATACGGGCAACCAGCGTACGGGCAGCAGCCCTACGGCGCGCAGGACGGCTATGCGGCCACACCGTGGCCTATGTCGCCGGCCGCGCGCCAAGCGCAGGCCAACGCCGCGTCGACGACGGCGCTGCCGTACGGATCGACACGCACGAGCACGCAGAAGAGCACAAAGAAGAGCACGGCGAAAACGAGCCAACCCGCGCCGGTCTACGCGCAGCCGCCGCCGTATCCGCAGCAGCAGGGCTACGCGCAGCCGTATCAGCCGTACCCGCCGCAACAGCCCTATCAACCGCAGCCTTACCCGAACCAGGGCTACTACGCGCAGCAGCCGTACATTCCGCAACCGCCGGCCGGCTACGCGCAGCCGTACTACCCGCCCGGCAGCAACGCGCAGAACAACCCGCAGTCGAACGTCGCGAACGCGCAGACGCTCGGCGTCGCCGAGGAGCTTGCGCAGGTCAATCGCGAGCAGTCGAGCACCGTGTCGGGCGGCCTGATCTTTCGCAATCGCGTCGGCGAGGACGGACTGTCGTCGCTCACCGACATCGAGGCGCCGATTCAGGGGCGTATCAAGGCGGGCAACGGTCACGTGGTCGTGACCGCGACCCCGGTCACGCTCGACGCAGGCACCGCGTCGAACAGCACGTCGACGCTCGCGCGCTTCGGCGCGGGGCTTTCGACCGCGTCGTCGAAAGCGGCGGCGCAGAACGGCACCAACAACTACGGCAGCCAGACCGCGAGCGGTGTGGGCCTGTCCGTCGGCTATGACAGTCGCAGCATCAGCGGCGATATCGGCGTGACGCCGATCGGCTTGCGCGAGACCAACATCGTCGGTGGCGCGCAATACAACGGCGGCATCACCGACAAGGTCTCGTACTCGATCGCGGTCGCGCGACGCGCGGTGACGGACAGCCTGCTGTCGTACGCGGGCGCGCGCGATGCGGCCGCCGGCCTCGAATGGGGCGGCGTCACGTCGAACGGCGCGCTTGCCAGCCTCAGCTGGGACGACGGCACGAGCGGCCTGTACGTGAACGCGTCGTATCAGCACTACATGGGCACCAACGTGCCGGGCAACAACGCGATCAAGGGTGGCGGCGGCGTCTACACGCGTCTGCTGAAAGACGCCGACCAGACGCTGACGGTCGGCGTGAACACGACGATCATGGGCTACAACCGCAATCTGTCGTACTTCACTTATGGCCAGGGCGGCTACTTCAGTCCGCAGCAGTACGTGATCCTGAATCTGCCAGTCGAATGGTCGGGCCGCGCGGGCCTGTTTACATATGACGTGAAAGGTTCGATCGGCGTGCAGCATTATCGCGAGGATACGTCGAACTACTTCCCGCTGAACGACGGCTCGACGCGGCAAGGCGACGCGGCCGCCGCCGCGCAATCCCTCGGCAACGGTCTGACCGCCGTCTACCCGGGTCAGAGCAAGACCGGCGTGTCGTATTCGATCAGCGGCGTCGGTGAATATCAGCTCGCGCCGCAGCTCGCGGTCGGGGCGACCGCGTCGCTCGGCAATGCCTATGAATATCGCGAGTGGCTCGCGGCCGTGTACGTGCGCTACAGCTTCAACAAGCAGACCGGCTTGCAGCCGTTCCCGCCGGTGCCGTTGACGTCGCAGTATCTGTCGCTGTCCAACTGACGGACGCACTCGTTGGATGAGGTCGCGGCTTGCATTCGATGAATCGCAAGCCTCGTCGCCCCCGCCCTCACTTTCGTTCGCACTCCATCGCATAGCGCCGGCAATGCTCGAGATAGCCGGCCTCGTGGCTGCTCACGGCTCGACGGCGGGTTTGGGGAGTGGATATCGTGTGATGTTTTCCTTCGCCATCGTACGGTGCGTTCCGTTGAAGTTCGAAGCTCGCGCAGGAATCGGGGACGACAGCACGATTCGCACCTGACCGTGGGCACGACCACGCCCTACGCGAAGGTATCGAGCCACGCCTGAAATGCGGGCGCTTCTTCCGCTTTCGCCGCGCAGCAAATGCGCCTCGCGGTAAATGTTGCCCGCGCATCGAACGAGGTGCCAAATTGGTACGGTTTCGGACACGGGTGCTTACCCGGCAAAACCCCGAATAGCGTCTGCGATGCATCAACGATAAGGCGTTGTGCCCTACAATATTTGGGGTTCGCGAGACTGCGCAACGCGCGCGAACCCTCGAAGCTTCGGTTAAGAGCCAATCATTTTCGACGTGATTTCACGTGGAGCGCGGCATGCCTTTTCCGGCACAAGACTGCGGCTGCGCTGGCTGGCGCGGCGAGATGGCGCGACGCATCAGCGAATTCGACTGGCGCGCGACCACCCTCGGCGCGATCGAAAACTGGCAGCGCAGTCTGACCTCGACGGTCCAGATGATGCTCGCCTCGCCGGTGCCGCTCGTGCTGTTGTGGGGCGAGCCTGGCTACATGATCTACAACGACGCCTATGCGGTCTTCGCGGGCGGGCGGCATCCGTATCTGCTCGGCCGTCCGGTCGAAGACGGCTGGCCCGAAGTCGCCGATTTCAACCATCACGTGATGGTCACCTGCCTCGCGGGCGGCACGCTGTCATACCGCGACAAGGCGCTCATGCTGCTGCGCGACGGCAAGCCGGAAGACGTGTGGATGGATCTGTACTACAGCCCGGTCGCGGGCGACAGCGGCGCGCCGGCCGGCGTGCTCGCGATGGTTGTCGAGACCACCGGGCGCGTGCTGACCGAGCGCCGGCGCCAGCAAGCCGAAACCGAATTGCACGAGACCAACGAACGCCTGCAGCTCGCTCTGAACACCGGCGCGGTGCTCGGCACCTGGGTGCTCGACGTGCGCACCGGCGAGGTCACGGGCGACGAACGCTTCGCGCGGACCTTCCTGTTTGCGCGCGACAAAGCGTCGAAGGGCGTCGCGCGCGATGCCGTGACGCAGATGATCCACCCCGACGACCAGGCGCTCAACGACCGCCTGACCGCCGAAGCGATCCGCAGCGGCGAGCCGTTTCGCGCCGAGTACCGAATCCGGCGGCCTGACGGCGGCTATATGTGGGTACAGGCGAACGGCCGCTGCCAGTTCGATGAACACGGCGAACCGACGCGCTTTCCGGGCGTGCTGATCGACATTCACGATCGCAAGATCGCCGAACAGCAGCTTCTTCAGTTGACCGAAACGCTTGAGCAGCGCGTCGCCGATTCGATCGCGGCGCGCGCGCTCGCCGAGGAACAGCTGCGCCAGGCGCAGAAGATGGAAGCGATCGGCAGCCTGACGGGCGGCGTGGCGCACGACTTCAACAACGTACTGCAGGTGATCAACGGCAATCTGCAGATGCTCGCGGCCGACGCCGACGACGACCCGGTCACGCAGCGGCGTTTATCCGCCGCGACCGATGCCGTCAAACGCGGCGCGAAGCTCGCCGCGCATCTGCTCGCGTTCGCGCGGCGTCAGCCGCTGTCGCCGACCGTGCTGAATCCGCGCCGCCTGCTGACCGGCATGAGCGAGATGCTGCATCGCGCGCTCGGCGAAACGGTGCGGATCGACACGGTGCTCAGCGACGATCTGTGGAACGTGCAGGTCGACCGCAACCAGCTCGAAAACGCGCTGCTCAATCTCGCGATCAATGCGCGCGACGCGATGCGCGCCGACGGCGTGCTGACCGTGCGCGCGACCAACCGCACGCTCGACGCCGCGTTCTGCCGCGGCAAGCCGGAGTTGTCGCCCGGCGAATACGTGGAGTTCTCGGTTGCCGACACCGGCTCGGGCATGCCGCCCGAAGTGCTGCAACGCGTGTTCGAGCCGTTCTTCACGACCAAACCCGACGGCCACGGCACCGGCCTTGGCCTGTCCATGGTGTTCGGCTTCGCGCGGCAAAGCGGCGGACATGTGTCGATAGAAAGCGAAGTGGGACACGGCACCACGGTGTCGCTGTTCTTTCCGCGCTGCTGCGAGGCGGAGACGCCGGAGACCGTCGATGGCACCGCGGCATCGGTCGGGGGCGGCGAAACGATACTCGTCGTCGAGGACGATGCCGACGTGCGGCTGACCGCGGTCGAAATGCTCGCGCAACTCGGCTACAAGGTGCTGACCGCGTCGAACGGCGACGCGGCGCTCGAATTCATCGACAGCGACGTGCCGATCGATCTGCTGTTCACCGACGTCGTGATACCCGGCAAGCTGAAGAGCGTCGAGCTCGCGCAACGCGCGGCCGCGCGCACGCCACCGCTGCCTACGCTGTTCACGTCGGGCTATACGCGCGACGAAATCGTCCACCACGGCAAGCTCGACGCCGGTATCACGCTGCTGTCGAAGCCGTACCGGCGCGACGATCTTGCCCGTCTGGTGCGTAACGTTCTACGCGCGGGCGCCGCGCGCGCGGACCACGCGGCCGGGATGCGCGAAGCGCGTATCGCCGCATGCGTGCCGCCCGCCGCGTACGAAAGCGCCAACACGTGCGCCACTGCGAAGGGCCCGCGGAAAGCGTCGAACAAAGAGCCGAAGAAAAAGCCGCAACAGCCGATCCAGCCGCGTGCGGCCCACGAAGCCGCGCGCGTGCTGTTCGTCGAGGACGACACCGAATCGCGCGAGGCGCTCGGCGAACTGCTCGGCGCGTTAGGCCTCGCCTGCACCGCGGTCGCGAGCGCGGAAGCAGCGTTGCCGCTCGCGAACACGCAACGCTACGACGTGCTGTTGACCGACCTCACGCTGCCCGGCATGTCCGGCCACGAACTCGCGCGCGCGGTGCGGCGAGTGCAGCCGGAGATACGCGTGCTGCTGGTGTCGGGCTACGGTCGCAGCGCGGAGATCGGGGCGGCGATTCCGGGTGCACGGCTACTCGGCAAGCCGCTCGATATCGCGCAGTTGCGACGCGAGTTCGCGCAATGGCTCGACCACACCGAAGCGGCGTCCTAGGGCCGAAAAGATCAGCGTCAGCTCCTTCAACGTGGTCGCGGTAAGCCCCGGCGCGTCGCAGATGAAGGTCAGGAAAGCAACGCTAGCATCATCGGACGCGAAGCAATCCGCGGTTCAGCGGGCCAAACCCCGCGTAAATCCGGAATTAGAAGGAACCGCCCAAACCGTAAGATCGACATAAACCGGTCAGTCAGGTGTTCGCGGCATGCTAGATCTTCCTCTTTCCGATGACGCCTGGGCGCGCATCAGTCATCTGTTCAAGCAGGACCCCAAGAAACGTCTGGGCCGGCCCGCGCGTCCTCCGCGCGAGATCCTGGACGCGATTCTGTGGGTCGTCACGCGCAACGAGAAATGGCATCGGCTGCCCGGCACGTTTCCGCCGTCGCAGACGTGCTACATCAGGTGGCTGCAATGGCGCCGCACGGGCTTGATGAGCGCGATTCTCGACGAGCTCGGCCTGAGCGGTTGCGCGCTTGCATCGGCGTCTCGCGCGGATTCGGCGCCTCCGGCGGGGTCGACTGCCGACGCCTGAAATCGCGGCCTGGAATGGCATATATTGTTGGTAAGGATGAGTACCGCAACGGCGCGGCCCCGATCTGCATCAGCCGCGCGGTGCGGGTATGATGCCGGGCGCGGTGCCCGCCGCACCCGCTTCCGATGCCGCATTTTTTGCCACGAGAACCATCATGCCTGCCCAACACGACGAAGCACCCGGCGCTCACGACACGACGGACAAGCCGAAGCGCAAGACGCTGTCCATGTCCGTGCGCAATCTCCTGATGGTCGCCATTGGCGTCGTGATGTTCACGATCGTGTCGGGCGTCGTGCTGTACAACCCGATCATGTACGGCGACGAGATCCCGAACTTCGGCATCATCCTGATGCTGACCGTGCCGGTCATCGCGGGCGTCGCGTTTCGGGTCGGGCTCGACGCGTGGCTCGATCGCGAGTGAGCGGCAAGAACGCCACGTCCTCATCCCATCATGCCGCCTCGACCGGCAATACGACCCACACTTCGAGGCCGCCGCCGTCGCGCGGATGAAACTGCAGGCCGCCGCCGTGCAGCCGCGCGATCCGATCGACGATCGACAGCCCCAGCCCCGTGCCGCCGCTATGCGCACGCGCATTGCGGCCGCGCTGGAACGGCGCCTTCAGCTTCTCCAACTCCTCCGCCGTCAAACCTTTACCGCGATCGCCGACCGCAACCGTGACCGCATCCTGCGTCGCCCACGTGCGGACCGCAAGCCCGCTGCCGCCGTAGACGATCGCGTTCTGCATCAGATTCATCAGCAGCCGCATCATGCTGATCGGCCGATATCGAACGGCCGGCAAGCTGCCCAGCGACAGGTCGAACTCGTGCCCGAGCCCAGCGAAGTCGCCCGCGAGCCGTTCGATCAGCGCATTCAGATCGCCGGGCTGCGCTTCCTCGCGCTCGCCGCTGCCCGCGTAATCCATGAACTGCTGCAGAATCGTCTCGATCTGATCGAGATACGATTCGGCGGCGATGACGAAACTGCTGTCGGCCCCCTGCGGCATCGCCATCGCCATCGACAGGCGCAGCTTCGTCAACGGCGTGCGGATGTCGTGCGAGATGCCCGCGAGCATCAACGCGCGCGTCGCTTCGGCGTCCTGTAACGCGCGCGTCATCTGATTGAAAGCGCTGCCCACGGCGGCGATTTCGGCGGGGCCGTCGGTCGGCAGCGGCGCGGGCAGGTCGCCGGCGCTGACGCGCCGCGCCGCTTGCGTGAGCTCGTGCAACGGTTCGTTCAGGTGCAGTTGGATCGCGTAGCCGGCGAGCGCGGCGAGCACGCCGAGACCCAACGACAGGAAGATCGCCGCTTCGAGGCCGCTGCCCTGCGCGTCCTCGGGAACCGGCAGCGCGATCCAGTATGGCGCGCTGGCCAACGAACCGGCCGCGTGGTCGGACCCGGCAGCCGGCGCATGCATGCGAATCCACAGCCGCTGCCCGCCCTCGGTCTGCCACCGCACGGGCATATCGGCGGGCAGATGCTTCTGCAGGCTGTCGACGAAAACGCCGTGCTGATAGGTGCTGTACACATGCAACAGATCGTGCGGCGGTGTGTCGGTCGCTTCGGGCGGCAACTGCTCGCGCGCGTCGAGACGCGCGGTCAGCGCCGCGCGCGAGGCGGGCGGAGTGGCCGCGAGCAGGTTGTCGAGCGTCGTCACGTAGGTCGCGAACACGGCCGCCGCGCGTTCGACGCGTGGCCGCTGCACGTAATGCAGCAGCACGACGATCGAGCAGATCTGGCTCAGCATCACGAGCGCGATCAACAGCGCGATATTGCGCGCGAGCAGCGTGCGCGGCAGCAGTGCGCGCGAGAGTGAGCGCATCATGATTCGACATCGGCGACGAGCATATAGCCGACGCCCCAGACGGTGCGAATGAAACGCGGCTTCGACGGATCGTCCTCGACGATCTGCCTCAGCCGCAGCACCTGTACGTCGATGCTGCGATCGAGCGCGTCATGGTCGCGCCCTCGCGCACGCGCGAGCAGGTTGTCGCGGCTCACCGCACGATTCGGCGACGACGCGAGCGCGACCAGCAGCAGCATCTGCGCGGAATGAATCTCGAGCGGCTCGCCCGCGCGCGACAGCTCCTGCTTGCCGATGTCGAGCGTGAAGTCGCCGAAACACACGCACTGCGACGTCAGCGTGAGGTCGCCCGCGGCCATCTTCTGGCGGCGCAGCAACGCATTGATTCGCGCCACCAGTTCGCGCGGCAGAAACGGTTTCGCGAGGTAGTCGTCGGCGCCGGTTTCGAGGCCGGTCACGCGATCGAGCGGATCGCCCTTCGCCGTCAACATCAGGATCGGCAAGGTCTGCCCTTGAGCGCGCAGCTTCGCGCAGATCTCGAGGCCGTCCTCTTCGCCGATCATCAGATCGAGTATCAGCAGGTCGAACGGCTCGCGCTCCAGGTAGCGATTCAGGCGCTTGCCGTCCTCGGCCGCGCGCACGTCGAAGCCATGACCGCGCAGAAAGCGCAGCAGCATGTTGCGCAATTCGGCTTCGTCGTCGAGCACGATGATCCTGGCGGGGCGTTCCATCCGAAAGCTCCTCGATAACCGAGCCGCTCAGTGTGCGGCCCCGCGTTCCTGCATGAATGCCTCGATCTGCGGGAGCGTGATGTAGCCGGCCTTCTGCGTGTCGATCTCGTCGAAATGACGCGCGAGCAGCGGCATGCCGGCCGCTGCCTGGTCGCGCGTCAGCTTGCCGTCGTGGGTGGTGTTCGCGCTTGAAAAACGCGTTTGCAACTGCTGCTCCATGCGCTCCATCCGCTGCTGGCTGATACCTTGCGGCGCGGCGGCCTGAGCGAACGCGACGGTGGACGCGCAGCACAGCAGCACGGTGGCGAGCAACTTCTTCATGACTGACTCCTTCGGTTGGAACATCGACCGTCGCCTGCCTGGGTGCCGCGAGCCGTTTCGATGACAGGCCGAATTGTTGGTCAGACGCCGCGCGATCGCAATTCGAGAATCATGTCGAATCATGTCACGGCGCCGGGTGCCGCTGCAGCGTGACATCGAATGAAATGAGTTCGCGGTTTCGTTTTGCGGGCCTGCTGCGTATCGTTCCGTCTGCCGTTCGTCGGCATTCACGTATCAGGAGTCCCAAATGACTATCCGTCTCGCCTGCGCCTCGACTTTCACCGCCATCGGTCTCGCCTGTTCTTCCGCTGCCTACGCGCGAGTCGTCGTGTATCTGCCCGCCGCCGTGGTCTACGCGCCGCCGCCGCGGCCGGTCTACTACCCGGTGCCGGTCAATCCCGTGTATGTATCGGCACCGCCTGTCGCCGTGCCTGTGGCGGCCGCGACCATCGTCGCGGCGCCGCCCGCGCTCAACTACGCGGTGGTGCCCGCGCCGACGGTCAGCTATGCGCAACCGCTCGTGATCGCGCCGCGTTGAAAGCGCGCGCCGGGCCGTCGCGCGGGCGGTTTCGATCGCCCCGAGACCGGCCCACGCCGTTGACTCAGCATAGGACACGCGCCTCGCGGGCACGCCTGGTGAATTCCCGTTGTCCCGTTGAGAGGTGGAGCGCCGCGTAAAGCTTGCATGGAGTTTGCCGCTTCTTACCATCGCGCACCGCGCCAGGCGCGCGCCCGATGTGGCGCTCTGCGCCGGCACGGCTGATATTGACTACATATAGGCGGGATGGAACGGACCTTGCGACCCCTGTCAGGTTCGCGCGCCCCTTATCCCACCTTCTTTCCTGGACCTTTGTGATGAGCTACCAAGATATCGACAAGGAAATCGCCCACCTCGAAGTCGTTTTCAACGCACTTTCTGGGCGCGACCGTTTTCCGCTGTCGTACTGGCATCGTCGGCTGCATGCGTTGAACCGTTCGTCGATGGTGCCCGCACAACGCCAGCGCGTCGCCCGCTTCGAAGCAAGGCTGCGCTCGGTCGGCGCGCGACTGGACCAGCTCGCCGGCGCGACGCGCGTCGGTTCCTGCGCAAGCCCGCTGATGGCGGGCGGGTCCGGCATCCGTTCAGCCAGTTAATATCCGCGCCCCAAGCGCCAGCACGAGCGCGGGCACCATCACCAGCGCGCCGACTTTCAGAAACTTCATGAAGCTGACGTCTTCGCCTTCGCGGCGAATCGCGTTGAGCCACAGGATCGTCGCGAGCGAGCCGGTGATCGACAGGTTCGGCCCGAGGTCGACGCCGATCAACAGCGCGTCGATCACGCGCTCGGGGCTATGCGCCTGCATCACGGTCGAACTCGCGATCAAGCCGGCCGGCAGGTTGTTGATCAGATTGCTGAGGAACGCGACGCTCGCGCCGGCCCACCCGGCCGCTTCCATTTCGTTGTGTTCGGTCGCGCGGCGCAACGCACCCGCGAACATGTTGATCACACCGGTGTGATCGAGCATCTCGACCAGCACGAACAGCCCGGCGACGAGCGGCAACACGTTCCACGAAATTTCGCGCATCATCGGCAGCGGCGATCTGCGCTCCTTGATCAGCACGACGAGCGCGGTCAGCGTGCCGAGGATCGCGGTCGGCAGGCCGAGCTGGATGTCGTAGGCGGAGACCGTCAGCAGCGCGCCGGCCGTCACCGCGATGCCCGCGAGCGCGACGCGCCCGCTCGCCGACAGCTCGACCGCGTCGAGATTTGCCTCGCAGACGCCAGCGAGCGCCTCGCGTTGCGTCCAGCGCAGCATCACGAAGGTCGCGGCAATCGACAGCACCGACGGCAGCGTGAAGCGCAGCATCCACGGTCCCAGCGGCGGCGTGTGATTGCCGTACAGCACGATGTTGGCCGGATTCGAAATCGGCAGCACGAAGCTTGCCGCATTGGCGACGAACGCGCAGACGAACAGCAGCGGCAGCGGCGGTGTCTTCGCTTTCTTCGCCGCCGCGAACACGGCGGGCGTCAGCACGACGGCGGTGGCGTCGTTGGAAAGAAACGCGGTGATCACCACGCCGAACAGATACACGAGCACGAACAGCTTGCGCGGCGAACTGCGCGCATGATTGACAGCGAGCACCGCGACCCAGTCGAACAGCCCTTCGCGGCGGCCGACTTCGGATAGCAGCATCATGCCGAACAGGAACAGATAGACGTCGGTGCCCTTGCCGATCGCTTCGACCGCGAGATGCAAGGGCAATAGGCCGAGGGCGACGAGCAGCGCCGCGCCGGCGACGGCCCACACGGCTTCGGGCCATTTGAACGGCCGTGTGATCACGCCGGCGGTAGCGAGCGCGGCAATACTCCAGGAAAGAAAAACGGAATTCACGGCTTAACGCCCGGATAATGGGTTATGTCCGTGGCTGCGCAAAGCGCGCAACCTGTTGTTCGGGGCAACAAATTACCACAGCGGTACCACGGCGAGCGCTCCATAGCAGTGTGCGTGCCTTCATGCGCGGACCTTTCAGCGCGCATACCTCTCGACACGATTGACATCACCGCGACAACGATCTGTTCCCGCCCACCCGCCTATTCAGTTTGAATGGGCATCCCTACTATCCGCATTCTCACGCGGCTTCTCGCGAGCAACGGATAGAACACGATGCAAACACACGCTTGCGCTCCCACGCGCTACCACGGCGCGGCGATCGCGCTGCACTGGCTGGTCGCCGCGCTGATGATCTGCGGCTTCTACATCGGCTGGATCATGACCGATATCCCCGGCTTCACGCCGACGAAACTCAAGTACTTCTCGTGGCACAAATGGATTGGCGTGACCGTGTTCGCGCTGGCGCTGCTGCGGGTGCTGTGGCGCGCGACGCATCGCGCGCCCGAACTCGATGCCGCGACGCCCGCGTGGCAGAAGGCCGCCGCGCATCTGGTGCACGGCCTGCTGTATCTGCTGATGCTCGCGATTCCGCTGTCCGGCTACTTCTACAGCTCGGCGGCCGGCATTCAGGTCGTGTATCTGGGCATCGTGCCGCTGCCGACGATCATCGGTCCCGATCAGGCGCTGAAGGCCACGCTGCGCACGGTACACGTGCTGCTCAATTACACGCTGCTCGCGCTCGTGCTGATGCACATGCTCGCGGCGCTCAAGCACCAGTTCATCGATCGCGACGGATTGCTCGCGCGCATGGTGCCGTTTCTGAAGACCCGCGCATAACGATACGACAGCTTGAAGAAAGCCATCACTTTTGTCGATTGGTTACGACTGGTTGGCAATCAAATTCCTCGCGGTGTGCAATCAGGCCGCGAAGCTCGGATAGGATGCGTACCATCATGAAGACACCCTTTTATCTCTCCGCTCGTCGCGCGACGCTCGCGTCCTTCACGGCGCTTGCGCTGCTCGGCGCGAACCTCGCGCACGCCGACGTCGACCTCGCGAAAAGCAGCGTCATCGCCACGACCAAACAGATGAACGTGCCCGTCGACGGCAAGTTCAGGAAGTTCTCCGCGCAACTGAATTTCGATCCGGCGAAGCCGGCTGCGGGCAGCGCGAACGTGTCGATCGACACCGCGAGCTACGACCTCGGCGCCGACGACTACAACAAGCAGGCGCAAGGCAAGGAATGGTTCGACAGCGGCGCCTTCCCGAGCGCGACCTTCGTGTCGAGCTCGATCGCGCCGGCTGGCGGCAACCAGTACAAGGTGACCGGCAAGCTGACGATCAAAGGCAAATCGCAAACGGTCGTCGTGCCGGTCGTGATCGCGAGCCAGCGCGCCACGCAAACTTTCGACGGCTCGCTGCCGATCAAGCGCACGCAGTTCGACGTCGGCACCGGCGAATGGAAAGACACGTCGGTGGTCGCCGACGAAGTCGTCATCAAATTTCATCTGGTCGCGGCGAAGAAATAACCCACAACGCCGCAGCACCGCCTTACCCTTCGACCTCTGGAGTCCAACTTGAAGCAATCCTTCCTGCTCGCCGCCGGCGCGCTCGCCGCTGCATGCTCGTTCAACGCGATGGCCGCCGCCGAAACCTACCTGCTCGATCCGACGCACACGTCGCCGAGCTTCGAGACCGACCACTTCGGCGGCCTGTCGATCTGGCGCGGCAAGTTCCAGAAAAGCAGCGGTACCGTCGTGCTCGATCGCGCGGCGAAGACCGGCACGGTCGAGGCGACGATCGACCTGACCTCGGTCGGCATCGGCAACGACAAGCTCAACGAGGAACTGGTCGGCGACAAGTTCTTCGACACCGCGAAGTTCCCGACCGCGACCTACAAAGGCACGCAGATCCGCTTCGACGGCGACAAGCCGGTCGAAGTGATCGGCACGCTGACGCTGCACGGCGTCACGAAACCGGTCAACCTGAAGATCGAATCGTTCAAGTGCATCCAGCACCCGATGCTGAAGCGCGAAGTGTGCGGCACCGAATCGGTCGCGACGTTCAATCGCGACGATTTCGGCATCGATTTCGGCAAGGCGTACGGCTTCAACATGAAGACCACGCTGCATATCCAGGCCGAAGGCGTCAAGCAGTAAGCGCATCGCGCCCGGCACGGCCGGGCGCCGAACTACTGGATCGTGGGCTGCGCCGGCGCGTGCGACGCGTGGCGCGCCTCCAGCCATGCGACCAGTTCCTCGCGGCGCATGGCCTTCGCGAACAGCCAGCCCTGTCCGTACTGAACGCCTCGGCGCAGCAGATACTCGACCTGCTCGTCGCGCTCGATTCCCTCCGCCACGACTTCCACCCCCAATTCGTGCGCCATGTCGATGATATGCGGCGCAACGATGCTCGACGCCGCATCCCGGGCGATCGTGTCGACGAACGATTTGTCGATCTTCAGAGCGTCGATCATGAAAGTCTGCAAATAGGCGAGGCTCGAATAGCCGGTGCCGAAATCGTCGATATAGACCGGGTGGCCGGCGCTTCGGAAGGCCGCGATCGTCTGCCGGGTCACATTGGCGTTCAGGAAGCTGCGCTCCGTCGCTTCGATTCTGATCTGGGAGGGACGTATGCCGGTTCTGGCGAGCTTTGCGGTGATGATCTTCAGAAAGCGCGGCGTGAAGGTTTAGCTGTGGCTAAGGAAACGATCTGTTACTGCGGGTGTAGCGGGAAAAGAAATCGCTGCCCGCTGAAATGAAGTATAGCGGCATCGCTCTGCACTCGAATAATGCCGTGGTCGCCGTGATCGACGATCAGGACCGGGTGCTGTACTGCAGGCGACTGACCAATGACCTGCCATTAATTATCGCAGCCCTCGCGCCATTCCACGAGGACCTGCAAGGCATCGTGGTGGAATCGACCAATAACTGGTACTGGCTTGTCGATGGCCTGGGTGGCCGCTGGCTTTGCCGTGCATCTTGCCAACACATCTGCCATCAAGCAGTACGAGGGACTGAAGTACGCTGGCGACGAACGCGACGCCGTGTTTCTCGCGCATATCTTCCGTCTTGGGGTATTCGTACCTTTCGTGCAATTTCTGGCGGTTGGTGTCTAAAAACGTTTATTTATCAATGGCTTGGTGAATTCGCGTTCTGAGGAACTGGTGCAGCACGGGAAATCCTTGTGGGACGGGACTCTGCGGGCGATGACTGCCAGAAATTGCACGAAAGGTACGAATACCCCAAGAACCAATACCTTGGTCATCTTCTTTCTCTCGGATTCATTAAAGCGTTGAACGTTGCGCCGATAGCTCGGGTGGCCATGCCGCCTGCTCACAGCCCGGCCTCTTCCAGTTCTTCGCGGTGCGGCGATCGCTCGGTGTCGCCAATCACCTGCGCCGCGCGAGCACCGATCCAGGCGCTGCGTCCAACCGCGTCGGACACGTCCCGTCCTTCGAGCAAGGCGCTGAGAACGCCAACCGCGAAGCCGTCTCCGGCGCCCACGGTGTCGATCACCCGCGAGACCGGATGCGCGGGCACAGTGCCGGAACCAGCCGCCCGGTCATCGAAATACGCGCCGTGCGGGCAGAGTTTGACAATCACCCGAGCCGCGCCGCGGTCGCGGAAGAATCGCGCGATCGCCGCTGGCTCACCGGTCCCCGGCGAGCGCGAGCCCCTCGGCCACTCCGGGCATGACCGTGTCGCATGAGGCTGCCAGCTCATTGAGCCTTGCGCGCATCGCGTCCTGCGATGCCCAGAGGGCTCGATGATATTCAACGGGCGGTGGTGCGAGACAATTATCCTTTGCCAGCATTATCGCTGGCTCAGGCCCCGGCCCGTCCACTTAGCCGACTGTCCGAATTCGCGAGGCCACCTCTGGCATCCGCCCCAAGCAGCACGGAGTATGGGCCGTCAACGCGCGCGAGCCGCAGCTTCGAAGACTGCGCTGTCCTCGGCGAGTGTCAGCTCGCTCGCGGCGGTCTTCGCGGGCTGCCAGTCGCCGTCGTTCGAGCCGCGCTCCACGCTATCGATCGCCTCGCGCTGCAGCGTGAACGGCACGCTCATCTGCACCAATTGCTTGGCGTCGTAGAGCTTCGCCGACACGCCTTTCCTCGGCGCCGCGACGCTCGTCTGGTGCCCCGTGCCGATGGCCGCCAGGGCCGTGCCGCCCCGGGCTTTTCACGTCCACGACGCGCCGCCCCGCGACGGAGCGCCTGAAGGCGCGCGCCACTTCGGCTTCCATCTGTTCCCATGCGTCCTCGGAAATCGGCGCAAGCTCGCGATGCAGGTTATTCATATTGTGAAGTACCTTTAAGTGAGCCGATGTTCAATGTTCCTCTGCGGCTTGTTTCGTTTGATGGCGTGCTGGACGGCTGAGATGACGTCGACGCCGCCGCAGAGCCTCTGTCCGGGAGCGCGTCGAGCAGATCGGCGGACGGCACGAAGAAGAGACCTCCCGTCACTGCGCGGCTGTAGTCGAGCAATCGGTCGTAATTGCCCCGCGGTCGACCGACGAACATGTTTTCCATCATCTGCTCGATCGACGCGGGCGTGCGCGCATAGCCGATGAAGTATGTCCCAAACTCCTTTGCGCCAGGACGGCCGAAGGCCATGTTGTGCCGCAGGATCTTGATCTCCTGGCCGTTCTCATCGATGGTCGTGAGCGAGCTATGCGAGCACGAGGGCTTCACAGCCGCGTCTAGTTCGACGTCGGACAGCTTCTTGCGCCCGATGATCTTCTCCTGTTGCTCCACCGTCAGGCCATCCCATGCATCCATATTGTGAAAGTACTTCTGCACAATCACATAGCTGCCGCCCGCGAATTCCGAATCCTCCTCGCCGATGATCGTGTGGTTCGGGGCGCTTCTCCCTGATGGATTCTCCGTGCCGTCGACGAAGCCCACCATGTCGCGCAGGTCGAAGTAGCGAAAACCCTGCACCTCGTCGACGACCGTGACGGCGTCGCCCAGTTTGATGAGCAACTGTGACGCGAGCTCGAAGCATAGATCCATGTGATCCGCGCGGATATGCAGCAGGATGTCTCCAGGTGTGGCGATGGCGCGGCGCTCGCCCGATCCGACCTCGATGAAAGGATGCAGCGACGCGGGACGCGGCGCGCCGAAAAGAAAATCCCACGCTTCGGAACCGAAGCCGCACACGCAAGAAAGGTTAGCGGTAGGCGCGCGCGTGCCGACCGCGCGGACCAGCGCGGCAATGTCGCCGCACCATTCACGCACGGTGTCGGCTTGGCCTTCGCCGCGCGCTACCGTGAGTGTGAGGAAGATCGCACTTCGGGAAATCGGATCACAGACGGCTTGTGGTTCGGGAGTGTCGTTGTTGGGCATCTGAAATTTATTTGATTACGCCAAGGGAGTCACGACGGCATTCATGCAACGGCGGACCGCGATGGACTCGAAATAATGCTGGATTTCGTCACCCAAGCAAGCCTCGCCCCGTGCGCACATGGTCGACCTAAAGCAAGAACGTTGGAATATCTCGTTCATTAAAACCGGTACGACCCGATATAGATAGTCCGTTCCGCTTTCGCTGATACTGGTTGCACTGGGAGCTTGCTGCCAGTGCAGGCGGAACATGCACCCGCGGGCTACGAATAAGTCGACTCAAACGCCTGGACGTTTGCCGCTTTAGCTTCGAGTCCGCGGGTGCGCTTGCGCTCGTCAACGAATACTCAGGGTTCGCCGTCGCACCGGCTCACTATATTGCCTTCGCAGGGCGTTGTCACGTTCGCGCGCTGGTCAGCTACGATGACGTGATGAAGAAGACGAAATCGCTCTACCATGGCCATCGATTCCCGGCGTCAGTCATCAGCCACGCGGTTCGGTGGTATTTCCGCTTTCAACTCAGCCTTCGCGACATCGAGGAGCTACTGTTCGAGCGCGGCGTGGTTGTCAGCCATGAATCGATCCGGCGGTGGACGGACAAGTTCGGCGCCAGTTTTGCGCATCAGGTCAGGACTGCCCGTCGCAAGCCGGGCAGCACATGGCATCTGGACGAAATGTTCGTGACGCTGCGCGGCGAGCCCTGGCTGCTGTGGCGTGCAGTCGATGAGCACGGCATTGAACTCGACATCCTGCTTCAGAAGCGCGGCGACAATGTGCGGCCGAACGAAACCGCGGCGCGCGAGGATGATGAACTCATGCGGCGAGACGTCCGAGCATCGAGACGCACGTCACCCTCTCCCAAGCCTCGAAGGCTTGGGTGCGTACCTCTCGCTTCTGTTGCGCATTCGTGTGATATCGGCAGTGCATGAACAGGTTGCCCACCTGATCATGGACCGAAGCGAATCGTTGTAGTTGACGCACTGACTTGAAGCGGCGCATCACTTTCTCGCGTATCCGCGTTGGCTGGTGCGAGTTCTCCGCCCGGTTGTTCAATCCTTTGTGCTGGCGGCGGTAGAGCGAATACGCCGGGCAATGCCCAGGCCAAACCTCACCGACCAGCGCCGCACCGTCTCGTAGGTCAGATCGATGCCGCGCGCGGCCAGCAGTTCTTCGACCATGCGCAGGCTTAATGGGAAACGCTAGTACAACCACAGCGCGTAGCCGATCACGTCGGGCGGGAATCGGTAGCCGGCATAGGAAACGGTGTCGGTGGCAGGTGCGTCGTGCTGCAGGGCGGCTCGTTTCATATCAGAGATTGTCGCCGGATCTCCGTCAACCTGCCAATAACGTGACACCCATTAGCCGGCCCAAGTCAAGGCACGAATTCATCCATCGCCAGATTGCAGTGCCGACGGAAATATCATCGACACTGCAATCTGGCGATGCTTTTCCGTTGTCTGTCGTGCTGTCTACGAAGCCTGATCACATCCGTTTTCTCTCAGCTGGTTGCGAACCGGGTCGCACCAGACACCCATCGGGATCAAGCATGCCGCAGGTCTGCAGCCGCCCTGGCGACTATTGCCGCCCCAGAGAAACGTTGGTGCCAGGCGACGTCCAATGGCTTGCATCGCAGAGCCGTGGCTGTCACTTTCGCGACGCCAGTCAGTTATGGCTCATCGCCCGGGCGATCCGGTTTTTCGCAAACAGTGGGGCCGGCGCAGGAGCACGTCCAATCAGTAGCCCTGGCTGCAGGCCAGTCACGTTACTGGCTCGCCTCCATACGTCGACCCGTCAGGCAAAACATCGCTTCACGTCAAACGGCTGGTGCTCACGCAACATGTGATAGCACGCGCGCGCCAGCTTGTGCGCCAGCGCCTTGATTGCGAGGATTCCATTCCTTGCGCGCTTCTTGCGCTCATAAAAACGCCTGGCCTGCGGGCAGTAGCGAATAGCATAGTTCGCCGCCTCGACAAACGCCCAGGCGAGGTACTTGTTTCCATTCTTCGTGTTGCCTTCCCCTTTCTTGCGGTTGTTGCTTTCCCGTCGGCTATCCACACAGCGACAATACGAGCTGAAGTTGCCAACGTCGGCAAAGCGCGTGATGGTCCCCGTCTCTAGCATGATCGTTGTCGCCAGTACGGGGCCGACACCGGGTATCGACTTCAGCAGCGCATAATCCGGGCGCAGTTGTACACGCTCCATGAGTCGCTTCTGCAAGATGATGATTTCCTCCTGCAGCGTGCGCATCACCGCCAGACTGGCTTTCATGGCGAGCGTCACATCAGGCGCAAAACCGAGCGCGGTTACCTGCTCGTCGCTCAGATGCTTGATCACTTCTCCGGTCATCCGCTGACCTGTCTGTCGGGAAAGCAGGTTTTCGATTGAGAGTATCTGTGCGGTCCGGCAGCGCACCAGTTGCATTCGTTTGCGCGAGAGGTCCCGCACTGGCCGCTCTTCTGCTGGATAAATGTAGCCTTCTGGCAATAGCCTCAGACGCAGGAGTTGCGCAAGATGGGCTGCATCGGTGAAGTCGCCGCTGTATTTCAGACCCTCGTACTGCCTGATTGCCGCCGGGTTCGCCAGATGGACCTGATAGCCATCCCCCATCAACTCGTCCACCAGCCAGTACCAGTTGAACGTCGCTTCGATGACCACCCCGACCAGTTCGGCGCGGTACGGTGCCAGAGCGGCCCGAATCTGGATCGGATCGTTGGGTAATCGCCGCTGGTAGAGGACCCGGTCAACCTCATCACAGATCACCACCACACTGTTGTTCGAGTGCAAGTCGATTCCGCCAAACTTGTCCATGCTGACCTCCCGTGCATCAAGTCGGTTTGGACCTTGACTTTACGCTGGCCGTCGCTGCTGGACCGAAAGCAGGCCGGCTATATGATTATCAGCGCCGGGAAACGGGAGTCGAGAAATCCTGCTTCCTGGCAATTACGAGGAGGTTGTCATGAAATCAGTCGTTATCGCGGTTGCCGCAGCGTCGGCGCTTTCCTTCCCTCTTGCCACGTTCTCGCAGACCGATCCGACACCGACACGTGCCCAGGTGCAGGCGGAGCTACAGCAGCTCGAACAGGCCGGGTATGATCCGGCCAAAGGCGAGGATGCGAGTTATCCGAGCGACATCCAGGCGGCGGAGGCACAGATATCGACCCAGAGCCCAACCGCGTATGGCGGCGTGCCCTTCGGCTCATCGACGTCCGGTTCCCGCGCGGTCGTTCACCCCGCCTCTACCGAAGACATGAAGCAACTCTATTTTGGAGGCGAGTAGTACCTTCCCCCTTCTTCCCGCTGTGGTGTGCCACATCGGAACCGCTGCTTGATCAATCGCGGAACGACTTGTGCGCCGGAAATGTCAATCTTCGGCGCACGCCGGAACCCGGGAGCGGTTGCCTCCCTTGTGCCGCGATCCCAGCGACCATTGCCTTGCTGCTGGGTTTCCCGATTGTCCACGAACGGGCCGGAACTGACCGGCGAGCTTCCGTAAGCGACCCACTTCTGCCCCTCGACCGACGGTATCTCAACGGGAGCTTTAGCTGCGGAGCAGACAGTCGGAAAAAGTCGTTCGGAGGGAGGCACGAGCGATGCACTGGCGTGGGCGCTACACTCATAGCTGTACTCCGACTGCGATGACGATGGAGACGGCGAGGACCCACAGCTCGATGGCGGTGAAGCGGGGGTATCCAATCTTTTTCATCGTCTTCCTCTCCTTATGCCCCGCAGCCTGAACTTCATTGGGCATGCCTGGCCGGCAAGTACCTGCTCTGGCCGTCGTCGATGTGCAACAAATCGAGGGCTTGTACCTCAGCCGACGTTGAAACCTCGGCCCGAGGTCGAGGTCGACGCGCCGTACTTGGCCGGGGTCTGCGCCTGTCTACCGGTGGCAGGCGCTTTCCGCCGCTCGCTGACCGCTCGGTAAAAAAAAGCCGGCGGAAGCCGGCTTCGAAGGAGGTTCCGTTTTTCCCAGGGGTGGGAAGGTAGGAACCTGAGGAGACTCATTGTGTCAACGCGTTGGCCGGGTGATGTCCTACAACTGTTCACAAGTGTCCAAACTAAGCCCTGCCGATTCGATCCTCGCCTCCTGCATAACAATCGCACCGTCCATGGAACCATGATATGCGGATGGTCCCAAGACGGCCATTCTACGAACGGTTGCCGCAGTCGTACGTGAGCGTCGGGCTCTTATACTCGTGTATATCATCGAGACGATGAAGCGGGCCGGGCGTCGAACCAACATATCGCAGTACAACAAGACGGAGCCTGCCTGCCCGAGCGGCGGGTACTGCGGGGTAGCAGACGTCGGAACGTCCGCGCGAAGGTGCCGACCAACGTCCGTAGCTGGCCGACAGTACTCATCCACAGAAGCCGCCCGAAAGCGGCCGTCGACGATTTTCAACGGTCGCTCTACAGGACCTTCATTGAACTGGTGCTCTCGGCCACCTTCTGCCATTCGCCGGCGTGTCCCCCAGACACTCAAACGCCCGCTCCGGTCAGGGTAGCCGACATTCACGGCTATGTGGCAGGCGCGACGGTATGACGTTAAAGCCGTTCACGGGCTGCAGTTCCTGGAAACATGGCAGGCACACCTGCAAGCGTGTCGCTGATTCATCGCAGCCTGCTCGGTGCGTCTTGCCGATCCCTCTATAGCGGAAGGCATTTTAATGTTCGCTAACCTTGGGACCAGCGAGAATTTGCGTCCCGATAGTTTCACGATGGGTCTCACGTCGCAATCACATATTCGCGCCCCGCTCCCCGTTGAAAGTGTCTATATTTGTTGAGTGATTTTTTCGCCAGCTTTTCGAACTGTCGGTGGCATATCGCCGACGTCCCGCGCATTCCCGTTTCGACAGAAGTCGACCTGGTCTAAGGGGGAAATGGTGAAGCATAGGCAACTGAAAAGAATGCCGTTCGTACCGAGCAGGCGAATCCGGTGCACAGGCGCTTCGTCAGATATTCCAGTCCTATTGCCAATAACATCGTTCCTGAATGTCGCGATAAGGCAACCCGGCCAGTTGCCGGGACTGGCTGCGCTGCCTCTCGCTACATGGCTTGCGCTGGAAGCCCCCCATTGCGCGCCCTCCTGCGATCTGGCTAGCCGACCTGGCCCGCCGCGCCGTGGCAGGCCGGTCGCTCCAGGCCGGAGGCTTCACGCATCCGCGCTCATTCTGCTGAACCTCGCCGTGCTCGCCGCCCTGCAACCGTCGGAACGCGCGATGGCGCAGCCTCCCTGCATTGACTCAACCGGCGCCTTTGTTGCGGATGAGATCGACGGCTGCGGTGGCTATGGCGGGGGTGCCACGACGGGTAATACGCCAAGCACCGGCGGTGCCAGCAATCCGCTTGGAGCAGGCACGAACGGCTCTGGTGCTGCGACCACGAGCGGCGGGTCCGGAGGCGGAGGCGGCGCCGGCGCCGGAACCGCCGGTGGCACTGGTGGCGCTGGTGGCGGAACTGCCGGTGGCAGCGGCGGAAGCCAGGGTGCCAACGGCAACAACGGCGGCCCCAACAGTGGTGGCGGTGGCGGCGGCGGTGGCGCCGGCGCCCATGGGGTCCTGCCGTCGTCACTGGAGAACCCCGCAGGCGGCGTGATCGCCGGTGGAAACGGCGGTAATGGTGGCAATGGTGGCGTGCCGAGCGGGGCAGCGTCGATCGGCGGCGGCGGCGCCGGCGCTGGCGGTTATGGCCTCGTGATCAACAGCGGAGTCAGTCTCACCAACAACGGGCAGATCAACGGCGGAGCCGGCGGGACCGGCGGAAACGGCGGGGTGACCGGAAGCGGCAGCATTCAGGGATCGGCTGGCGAAGGCGGCGACGGCGGTTTTGGCGTTTTCGTCAATCTCAACGCCACCGGGGTCGGGCTAACCAATACCGGCACGATCCAGGGAGGCCGCGGCGGAAACAGCGGAAACGGAAATTTTACGGAGGGCGGTAACGGCAGCGCCGGCATCAGGGCAACCGCGGTGAACGCCACCCCGATCAATACCTTCAGCATCGAGAACAGCGGCACGATTCGCGGCGGCAATGGCGGCGACGCATCCCTGCCGACGCCAGGCGCTATCACCATTGGCGGCAATGGCGGCGCTGGCATCAGCGGCTCCAGTCTCACCATCACCAACAACAGCGGCGGCACGATTCAAGGCGGCAACGGCGGCGCCACGTTACGTGCCGGCAGCAGCGCGACGAGCAGCGGTGGGGTTGGGATCGTCGGCGACAATCTGACGATCTATAACAGCGGGAATATTATTGGCGGGTTCACCGGAGGGAACGTGCCGGGCGGTGTCAGCCCGTCGCAGGTCAATGCCATCACCTTCACCGGTGGCGCCAATTATCTGGAGCTACGTCAGGGCTTCGTTATCGGCGGAAATGTGGTCGTCCAATCGGGCGCATCAGGCACGCTGGCGCTTGGCGGCAGCAACAATGGAAGCTTCAGTGCGTCGAGCGTTGGCGCCCCTGCGCAGTACCAGGGCTTCACCGAGTTCGTGAAAACTGGCTCCAGCGTCTGGACGCTTACCGGCACGCCTGTGCAGGCTGGTACACCGTGGACATTGCTCGGCGGTGAGCTGTCGGTCGCAAGCGGCGTTAGTCTCGGCACCCCAGCGAACAGCGGACTGACTTTCAACGGCGGCATCCTCCAGGTTACAGGCACAGGCTACATAGCGATCGAGCCTACGCGAGGGATTACCTGGGCCGCGAACGGTGGCGGGTTCGACGTCGCAGACGGTGCCAATGTATTCACGGTCTCCCAGAACCTCGAGAATGGCGGCCAGCTAACCAAGCTCGGCCTCGGCACACTGGTTTTGACCGGCAGCAACACCTATGTTGGCGATACGCTTCTTGGCGAAGGTACGATCAGCGTCGGCAACGACTCGGCGCTCGGCAATGCATCTCAGTCCACCTTAAGGATGGCCAACGGGACGACGCTGTCCTTCACCAACGGCAACTTCACGGTCGCCAACAACATTGCTATCACCGGCACTGGCAACTTCACGCCACCCTCGGGCACAGTGCAGACGCTGTCAGGCACCATCTCCGACGGCACCTCGGCTGGCACGCTTGCGATGCAGGCCCCAGGTACGTTGGTGCTGGCTGCGGACAACAGCTACTCCGGCGGCACGACGATCTCCGCCGGCACGCTACAGGTTGGCGATGGTGGCTCGACCGGCAGCGTCGGCAGCGGCGCGATTCTCGACAATGGTGCGCTGGTCTTCCATCGCAGCGATACGGTGCTTGTTCCAGGAGCGATCACTGGCAGCGGAAACCTCACGCAGGACGGCGTGGATGGCGGCACGATAGTGCTCACAGGCGGCAACACTTACACCGGCGGCACCACGATCAGCGCCGGTACGCTGCAACTCGGTAACGGGGGCACCAGTGGTGGCATCGTGGGCAACGTCACCGACAACGGCACATTGGCCTTCAACCGCAGCGATACGGTCACCTTTGCCGGCAAGATTTCGGGCACCGGTGACCTCGCGCAGATCGGCTCCGGCACGACAATCCTGACCAACAGCAATCCCTACGCAGGTGGCACCACGGTCAACGCCGGCACGCTCGTCGTCGGCGACCCCGCACATCCGTCTGCGGCGCTGTCGGGGGGCGGGCCGGTCGTGGTGGAATCGGGCGCCACGCTGGGCGGTTTCGGTACTGTCACCGGGGCGGTGACCAATGACGGTATGGTAGCGGCCGGCAACGGCACGCCAGGGTTTGGCACGTCACCGGCGGGCACCTTCACCGTCATCGGCAACCTGCTCAATCGAGGAACGGTCAACCTGGCTTCGGATCCGATCGTCGGCAACGTACTGTCAGTGTCGAATGGCAACTATGCCGGGGCTGGCGGCAGGATGAACATCAATACGGTGCTCGCGGGCGATAATTCTCCGTCGGACAAGCTGGTGATCATAGGTGGCACCGCGACCGGCAATACACTGGTGCATGTCACCAACGCCGGCGGCGCCGGTGCGCTGACCGTCGCGAACGGCATTCCGGTGGTGGAAGCGATCGATGGGGGAACCACCGCGGCCGGGGCCTTCGGGCTAGCTGGCGAGGTGCGCGGCGGGGCATTTACTTACGACCTGTTCCGGGGCGGACACAACGGCAGCAACCCCGATGACTGGTTCCTGCGCTCGGATTTCCAGGTCGGGCCGTCGGAGGAGCCGGACCTCCCCCCCGGCGAAGTCCCGCCATCGGAGGAGCCAGGCATCCCCAATGGTGACGTCCTGCCCTTAGATCCGCCTCCGGCCGAACTGCCCCCGGGCGAATACCCGATTATCGGGCCGGAAATTGCCACCTACTCGGTGGTGCAGCCGCTCGCGAGACAACTGGGCCTCACCATGCTCGGCACGATGCACGAGCGCATCGGCGATACGCTCACCGATACCGGGGGCGGCACCAGCAGCGCAGGCATAGCCAACTCGGCCTGGGTGCGGGTGTTCGGACAGCAGATCGACAATCACTACGAGACCTACACCGATTCGCGTGCCAATGGCCGGATGGTCGGCGTACAGGCCGGCGTCGATCTCTGGCGCGGCAGCTTTCTGCCCGGCCATCACGATGCAACCGGCGTCTATTTCGCGTACGGCAACAGCAACGTCGACGTGGACGGTCTCATCACCAATGCGGACGCGACGGCCTATGTGCTGAGTCACACCGGCTCGGTCAACCTCAACGCGTATTCGGGCGGCGCGTACTGGACTCACTATGGCCCCGGCGGGTGGTATATCGACGCGATCCTGCAGGGCACCCACTACGACGGCGACGCGACGACACAGTTTGCACGGTTGCCCATCTCCGGTTCAGGGTTTGCCACTTCGCTGGAAGTGGGCTATCCGTTTCACCTGCCGCTTGGACCAGGCTTCGTGCTCGAGCCTCAGGCGCAGGTCATCTGGCAGCATATCGGGTTGAGTGAGAACAATGACGGGCTGGGTTCGGTCGATCCTGGTTCGACGTCAGGCGTGACTGGGCGGCTCGGGGTGCGTGGGCAGTGGAGCATCGAGCGCGCGAATGGGGAAGTGTGGCAGCCGTACCTTCGCGCCAACATCTGGCGGGATTGGGGCGCGCAAGCAACGACGACTTACTCTGGCGTGGAGCAGGTACCACTCGCGCAGCAATTCACGCGCATGGACTTTGCTGCCGGCGTGACCGCAAAGCTCGACGCACGCATGAGCCTGTACGGCCAGTTCGGCTATCAGTTCTCGATCAACAGTTCGGCGACCGGCAGCCGCAAGGGGGTCTGGGGCGACATTGGGCTGCGCTACTTGTGGTAACGCATTCTTCGCCAATTCTCACAACGGGCACGGAAAAGGAACAGGGCGACGCGCATGGCCGCGTCGATCACGAGAGCCTGAGCACGAGCCTGCACTTTGTCGGCTCCTGCCTGTCGAGCGTCGGCAAGTACGACGAGGCGCGGCCGTGGTTCGAGCGCGCGGTCACGGAAGCGGAACAGGGCGACACGCATGGCCGGGTCGATCACGGCAGCCTGAAGTCTAGCTTGAGAACCTTCGCCGTCTGCTACCGAAGACTTGACCGACTCGACGACACGATGAAATTAGAGGAACGGATCTCGCGAATCTGAAAATCGCTTCGCCGGTGGTAACACGTGCGGCATCTCCGAACATGCCACCTTGCGCTCGCCGCTGCTACCGCTGATGGCCGTGGCTGCGAGCGCTGACGAGCGTCCGCAAACGGATATTCAAAGGTCGTAGGAGTGACGTTAGGAGCCGGTGACGGATCGGCCGCAGATGGCCGACTCCAGTCCACGATGCTCACTGCCCACGCTGCGCAGCAGGAAGATGGGTAATGTTCTTCCAGGTAGACGAGCGCAACCTCTTGTGGCGCCGGGGCTGACTCGATGGCCCCGGGCTCGCCGCACGTCACATCATTCCGCCGTTGCTGCCAGTACTGCCAGTGCCGGAAGAAGGTGCGGACGTCGCTGTAAGCGGATGGGCGAGACCCGCCGCGGACAGCAGCGAGACGGCGGCCTGATCGGGCATGCCATTGGCGTCGAGAGCCCCTGCTGCCGCTAGCGCGCCCAGGTCGCTGTCGACACCTATTTGGCCAACGGTAAAGGATGTCGTTAGAAACGCCGGTGCCGTCAGCGTGACCGCATAGCGCTGCTGTAGATTCGTGACGACTGCCGATTGCGCAGCCTGCACGTCGGCCTGGTTTGCCAGCACCTCCTGGAACTGTGAGTTGGTCGGGAAGCGCGCTATCAGACCGCTCTCGCTCGTGCCGAGTTGCGAAGCGATGTAGACAAACATCAGTTCGGTCTCTGGCGTCGTATTGAAGGTGCCGCCGGCAAATGCCACCGAATGCAGGCCAATGCCACCAGAGGTCACGGTGAGGATGCAGGGAGGCGTGGCATTGAACGTAATCGCGTAGTGTCCACCGCCGTCGGACAGGGTGGAGCCCGAGCCCTGCACACAACTGAAGCTGACCGTCGCGCTGGCGACCGCACTACCGGTGGCGGCCGTGCCGGATATAGCGACGGTTGGCGTCACGTTTCCGCCACCGCAACTGTCGAGGCCGATACAGGCGTTTCCGCCGCAAGCGGCGAGCGTTGCGAGGGAAGCCACGCAAATTGCAGCCAGCGCCGGACGAACGAAACACGCGTAGTGAGTGTTCATGATTGCCTGCCGTTGATAGATCGGGATGGGGCAATCGGTTCCACGGAACGGACCAATGCGACGTACAATTTTAGCGCCCCATGCCTGGAGACCGTTCTACACGTCAATCACATTCGCCGGTGTTATCAACTGCTGAACGGTGGCTCGTCGGCTCGCCGACAGGCGAAGGTCGACCCGCAGCGGCCCGTCGACCCAGCGCGACATATAGGGCGGCTTCCAAGGTACAACGAACGTTCGTTGACTCGCATTGCGAGACTGGAATTCGGCCAGAGCCGTCATTCGAGCATCGGTGCTGGTCAGACGGGTATGGGGCGCTTTCCTGTCATGCACGGATCGGTGGTCGCGAATGACTCGTCCCACGGAAAGCGAACGAGTACTTGCGACCCGTTTGAGCCACTCCACTTTTCCTTGTTGAATGGCTCATTCCGAGGGAACAACGGCCACGGCTTCCTGCGTCACCGCGCATTGTGGCTCGACGGTCTTGGTCCGCCGGCAAAACCCTGTTGCGACCGTGCGCAGCGGAGGCATCGCCCGAAGTTGGCCGGCAGCATTGGCCGCGGACGGCCGTCGAACCGGTGGTAACCCGTGAGCTGCCTGCACCGCGTGCGTGGGCGCTTCGATGCGCACGCGGCGGCGTCGAGTCCCGAATTGCGGTCGACACACGTCGGGGTGCCGCAACGCGTGCGGCCGTGAGGTGATTTTTGCGGCGGCTTGCGTCGCGGCGATCCGGCGCCGGCACTGACCACCCTCGCCGAACACGCGTGCCCGAATGACTACGACGACGCCGTGCATGGCTGAGCCTTCGCGACGTCGCGAGCTGCTAGCCATCAAGCGGTGCTCCGCTTGAACACGTGATAAAAATTTCGATGCGGTGTCGTGAATTCGAAATTTCTCTGCTTTACGTAGGCATCGAGCCAGGACTTGACGAACGCGAGCAGCGTGGCATCGACCACGAAGCCATCGCCATACTCCTTATACGACGTGTCAAGCGCGTAGACTCCGGCGTTGGGATCGAAGAAATACAACGACCCACCGCGGCTACGATAGAACGCGATCGCATGCTTGCCTTGTGTGCATTCGACCTCGATGATGACCGCCCTGCCTTTGCGGAGGTTTTCCCCAGCTTCCGCAATGGTCTTGTCGTCAAGTCGGTTGACACCGCCGCCGGGCGCCGGTTCCTGTGCGATATGAATGTCGTCTTCCAAGTCTGCTTCTACGAGACCCAGTTCGCGGGCGACCGTGCTCACCGGTCTACCGCTGTAAGCGTTTTGCGTCATCGCGGCAGCCAGCATGGTATCTGCGTTGCGCGGACCGCTTTTACCCTTGTCGATCAAACTTGCGAGCGGGGAACCCGCCGGCGGCGAAATGCCTTGGCTCATGCGGCTGACTGGATTCAACGGATTGGCGAACCGCTTCGTCGTCGGGTTCAGCAACGGACCGTCCTTGTTCAGAATGCCGTTGGAGGTGGTCATTTTTTCCTTGACCCAGTTCAGCACGGCGCCCATACAAACACCATGGGCCAGACCTTCCGAATAGTTGCTGCCCATTACGTCTCGATTGATCTTCTGAAAAGAGTCGCTCTGAGCAAACTTGTACTCGCGGCGTGCATATTGGTTTAGCGCACTGAAGTCCATTCCCATTGTGTAACTTCCCTTCGGCTGAATGCGTGGCTGATCAAAAGCGGGGTGAGCGTCTCAAACAGCAGAACAACCGGTGCGCGCGTTTTATTCCTGTGCCGAGCGGATCTTGTCGGCTGCGTGACGTTCGGCGTCCGATGTTCACCAGCAGAGCGAGCGCGAGCGGCGATCAACGCGGCTCGGCGAAGCAAAGACAGTCGAACGCAACGTACGCGAACACCGCTGCTGCGATCAACCGCGAATGGCCGGTCAACTCAAGCAGCTTCGTGCCGGCTGTAGCGCAGGCTACTGTACGAAAGCCATGCCAGACCGGGCATCATCGCGGCGGCGACCGTAGGCCGATCGGACGTCGAATCGCGCCGCACGACGCCGCGTGTTCGCCCAGACGTGCCTGCAGTCAGCACGTGGCCGGCATGTCTCGATCGATGACGACGCCGTCGCCTCGGCGGCTCGCGAAAAACTCACGCGAATGCAGACATCCCCTCTTGACCACAAGGCAAACCAGCAAGCGGCGGGAGCCGGAGCGACGTCCGATAACGGCCTGGGAGCGGTCGTTGAACTGTTTCTCATAGGCCGAAGTTGATCGGCTGAAGATGGGCCGATCTTTGCCGGCGACGCGATGCTCGCTATCATTCTTTCGGTTCCTCAGCGCAGTTCGAGTTGGGGCTTGGGCGCGGGGCCCCGAGAGAAAAGCAATCGGGCCTGCACATGAAACCCGTCGACGACGGAGAGTCTTGCCATCCGCCTCAAGCGCCGAAACGTAGGGTGCGTCGATACGCGACTGCATGTGACGATCCGCTTCAACGTTTCATCGATGGAAGTAGCACACCTCCTTTGCAACCGGGTCGGACTTTGTCTCCTCCGTCGCCCACCCGAATAGACATGAGGAAGCAGCCCAGCCCTCGCCGGAGCTCCCCATTTATATTACAAAAACGGTGCCGCCACCTGACAAAAATACTGTATGGATGTACAGTTTAGGCATTTGACGGGGAGAACGCGATTTCTCAATGTTTCGATGTTCATCATCCGGGGCTCTGCGGAGCGCCGCGTTGGCCCAGCTAGACACTGAACGCTATTTTGAGTATCAAGGCATGCCAGATCATAGGCGCATAGCCCACATTGACATGGATGCATTCTTTGCGTCTTGTGAACTTTCGCAGTATCCAGAACTGCGAGGCCAAGCCATGGTGGTCGCGGGCCGTCGTTCGGATGCGCCCCGAACGAACGCGGACGGCACGCGTGAATTCTCGCGGTTACGCGACTATACGGGCAGAGGTGTATTGACGACTGCAACCTACGAAGCACGAGCGCTCGGAGTTCACTCTGGGATGCCGGCGATGAAGGCGGCCCGACTGGCGCCGAATGCCATTCTCCTTCCGGTGAACTTTGACCTGTACCGAACATACTCACGACTGTTCAAGGAAGCAGTTCGATCCATAAGTCCTACAATCGAGGACGTGGGAATAGATGAGGTCTATGCCGATCTATCGTTCTTGAATGACGAATCGGAGCAAATTGCGCGGAACCTGAAATCCGCGGTCGTCGAGGCGACCAATCTGACCTGTTCGGTTGGAATTGCGCCAAATAAGCTCTTGGCAAAATTGTGTTCCGACATGGAAAAGCCAGACGGAATCACAATTTTGCGGCTTGAAGATTTGCAAGCAAGGATCTGGCCGATGGCTGCCGGAAAAATCAACGGTATTGGGCCGAAGGCCAACGCCAAGCTGACGTCTCTCGGGATAACGACGATCGGTGAAATTGCCGCATGCGGCGAGCAATGGCTGATCGAACAGTTCGGACGGAGCTATGGGTCATGGCTTCGCCAAGTTTCCCATGGGCTCGACGACAGGCCAGTGGTGACTCATAGCGAGCCTGTCTCGATGAGCCGAGAGACTACATTCGAGCAAGACCTGCACGCCGTACGGCACAAGCAGGAACTCGGTACCGCATTTACCCGTTTATGCGAGCAGGTGGCGCTAGATTTGCAGCGTAAAGGCTATCTCGCGCGAAGGATCGGGATCAAACTTCGCTTCAACGACTTTCAGACAGTAACGCGTGACGTCACTCTCCCAGAACCTGTTGCGGACGCTAAGGCACTGCGTCACGCGGCCACCCAATGCCTGAAACGGGTCGAACTTGTTAAATCCATCAGGCTACTGGGGGTCAAGGCGGGCGGCCTCCAACGTGCGGGAACGACGGCGAGCGAGGCGTCGTCGCAGTTCGAGTTGGATTTTTAATGCGCGTACCACCTTACCGAGCAAATGTATCCTAACTTACCAAAACCGACCAAAACAGGTAGGTTGGGCGACACTGAGCTTCTCAAATGTCTTTTTCTAAGAAAAACGTGACTGATTGTTTTATACAAATCAGATAGTTACAACCAGAGCGTCCAGAGTTACCCCGCCCACGTTCGCCATACGAGATCTATATCGACCTGACCGACCTGCCGGGCGAACCGGCCGACATCGGCCGGCGCATCAAGGACGCTGTTCATCAGGCCACCGGTCTCACGTGTTCGATCTGCGTCGCGCGCCGAACAAGCTGCTCGCGAAGATCGGCTCCGAACTCGACAAGCCTGACGGCCTGACGATCCTGACGCCGGCCGATATACCGCTGCGCGTGTGGCCGCTGCCGGTGCGCAAGGTCAACGGCATCGGCCCGAAGGCCGCGCAGAAGCTGACCACACTCGGCCTCGCGACGGTCGGCGATCTGGCCGCCGCCGACGCCGGGTTGTTGCAGGACAACTTCGGGCGCAGCTATTCCGCCTGGCTAATGCAGGTCGCACAGGGTCACGACGAGCGGCCCGTGGTGGTCGAATCGGAGCCGAAGTCGATCAGCCGCGAGACCACGTTCGAGCGCGATCTGCATCCGCGCCACGATCGACCGGCGTTATCGAGCGCGTTTACGGGGCTGTGCGTGCGTGTCGCCGACGATCTCGTGCGCAAGGGTTACGTGGGCCGCACGATCGGCATCAAGCTGCGCTACGACGATTTCCACACCGTCACGCGCGACCTGACGCTCGACGAACCGACCGCCGACGCGAGCGAAATCCGCCGCGCGGCGACCGAATGTTTGCGACGGGTGGAGTTGAACCGCAAGCTGCGGCTATTGGGCGTGCGCATCAGCACGCTGACGTCGGCCAGCGAACAGGCGCTGAAGCCGCGCCTGCCGGTTCAGGCCGACTTGCCTTTCGCGAGCGACGAATAGGCGCTGTCGCCGGCGACGCCGGTCGAGTTCGCACGCGTGGCCGGCACGTCGCCCGACGTGGACAGCGCCGACGCCGCCACCGAAAACGAGAACGTGTTGACGCCGTTGGCGCTGTGCGCGGACACGGTGCCGCGATGCATCTCCGCGATCGCCTTCACGATCGCGAGCCCTAGCCCGTGGTTTTCGCGGCTATTGGTGCGCGAGACTTCCGCGCGATAGAAACGGTCGAACAGATGTTCGAGGACGTCCGGCGCGATCGGCTCGCCAGGATTTGCCACGGCGACGCGCACCTGGTCGCGCATCGGTCCTTTCCCGCGCGCGATCGTCACGGTGATCGACGCGCCCGGCTCGCAATGCTGGATCGCGTTCATCAGCAGGTTCGTGCACGCGCGGCCGAATAGCGACCGGTTCACGCGCGCGAACGCATCGCCGTGCAACTGCGCATGCACGTGCGCCTCTTCGAGCGGAATCTCCAGAAACTCGAGCGTATGCGCGAGTTCCGCCGCGAGCGACACCTCGACGAGCCCCGTCGCGCGTTCGCCCTGATCGGCGCGCGCGAGGAACAGCATGTCGTTGATGATCGTGCGCATCCGCTCGAATTCTTCGAGATTCGATTGCAGCGTGTGGCGCAGATCGTCGACCGAACGGTTGCGGGTCAGCGCGACCTCGGTCTGGCCGATCAGGATCGTGACCGGCGTGCGCAGTTCATGCGCGACGTCCGCGTTGAACGATTCGAGCCGGCCGTAGGCGCCGTCGAGCCGTTCGAGCGCGCCGTTGAACGAGTTCGCGAGGTCGTTCAGTTCGGGCGGCAGCGACGCCGTATTAAGCCGCTGCGAGCGGTTGTTCGGGCTGACCGCCGATGCGTCGCGCGTCAGACGCGTGAGCGGTGCGAGACCGATGCGCGTGACCGAGTAGCTGAGCAGCAGCACCGCGAGACTGCCGAGCGCGGACAACGCCGCGAGCGCCGAGCCGAACACGCGCATCGTGCGCAGGTTCGGTGAATAGCTCGACGCGACCTGCAACTGCACCGGCGGGCGCGCGGCGTTGGCGGGCAAGGTCACCGTCGAGGTCAGCATGTCGGGGCCGCCGCCCGCCGGCGCGATGCGCGCATAGCCGCCCGGCCAGCTCTTCGTGACGGTGCCCTGCACCGGCGTGCCGAAGTGATAGCTCGGGTCCGCGCTCGTCACCGAGTACACGGTGCTGCCGTCGTGCGGCGTCATGTCGGTGAGTTTTTCGCGGCACATCCGCCATTTTTCGGGCGTCACCGCGTGATAGACGATGATGCGTGAGATCTGCGTGCGATCGTCGAGCGACTCGCGCAGATGATGTTCGAGCTGCGTGCGCAGCACCAGAAAGAGCCCCGTGCCGACGAGCGTAAACACGAACAGCGCGACCAGCGCGAACATCGACGCGAGACGGCGGGCAATCGAACGGTTCATGATGTCTCGGCCTCTTCGCGCACTTCGAGCACGTAGCCCATGCCGCGCACCGTGTGCAGCAGCTTCGACGGGAACGGGCCGTCGAGCTTCGCGCGCAGCCGCTTGATCGCGGTTTCGACGACGTTCGTGTGGCTGTCGAAGTTGACGTCCCACACGAGTTCGGTGATCGCGGTCTTCGACAGAATGTCGCCCTGACGGCGCGCGAGCACGCTGAGCAGTTGAAACTCTTTGGCGGTCAGGTCGAGGCGTACGCCGTCGCGCGTCGCGCGGCGGCCGATCAGATCGACGAACAGATCGCCGACGGAAATCAACGTGGACTCCTGCGAACGCGTGCGGCGCGCGAGCGCATGCAGACGCTCGACCAGTTCGAGGAACGAGAACGGTTTGGTCAGGTAGTCGTCCGCGCCTTCGCGCAGGCCGCGCACGCGGTCGTTCACGTGATCGCGCGCGGTCAGCATGATGACCGGCGTCGACTTGCGCATGCGCAGCGCCTTCAGCACGCTGAAGCCGTCGCGCTTAGGCAGCATCACGTCGAGGACGATCACGTCGTAATCGAATTCGGTGGCCAGATGCATGCCTTCCTCGCCGTCGAGCGCGACATCGACGACCCAGCCCTGCTCTGTCAAACCGGAGCGCAGGTAGTCCACCACCTTGTGCTCGTCTTCAACGATCAGCAATTTCATCCGCGTCCCCATGCCACGTTTGGCGGTCAACTGTCCATTATACGAAACGCCCCTAATGCCTCGCGCCGATCCCACTCCCTCGGCATGGAAGCTCTGCCGGGGCGATTCAGTGTGCAGGAGCCGGCATCTCCTTCTGCTGCGCGCCGCCGGCTGGCGCTTGCTGCGGCGATGCCGTAGCACTGGCGACGTTCGCTGTCGCGTTCGTAGGGGTAGCCTCGTTCCCGGCCATTGCGCCACCTTGCGCGCCGCCCTCCCAGCCGCCGCCGAGCGCCTTCACGAGCGCCACCGACAGCGCCAACTGCTGGCCGTGAATCTGCACGTCCGTGCGCTCGCTCGTCAGCAGCGACTCCTGCGCGTCGATCACGTTCAGATACGCGACGAGGCCGCCCGAATAGCGATCGTTCGCGAGCGACAGCAGCCGCTGCGCGTCCTCGACCGCCTCGCGCGACTGCTTCGCCGCGCCGTCGAGCACCGACAGTCCTGTGATGCCGTCCTGTACCTGCTGGAACGCGCTCAGCACGGTCTGCCGATAATTCGCCTCGGTCGCCTTGTAGCCCGCGCTCGCGTACTGGACGTTGGCCGCGCGCCGGCCGCCGTCGAAGATCACTTGACCGACCGTCGCGCCGAGCGTCCACATCAGCGTCGGCGCGCTCAGCAGATTGGCGAACTCGGTGCTCTCCCAGCCGATGCCCGGCGTCAGCGTGAGGCTCGGGAAGAACGCCGCCTTGGCCACGCCGATCTGCGCGTTGGCCGCCGCCATCGCACGTTCCGCCGAGGCGACGTCGGGACGCCTTTGCAGCACGTCGCTCGGCACGCCGAGCGGTACGGTCGGCGCCTTGATGTCGAGCACCTTCGGCTCGATCGCGAACTGCGGTGCCGGCACGCCGACCAGCGCGGCGATCGCATGCTCGAACTGCGCGCGCTGATTGAGCAGCAGTTGCGCCTGCACGCGCGTCGAATCGAGCTGCGATTTCTGCTGCAGCACGTCGAGGCCCGATACCGAACCGAGATCGTGCTCGGTGTTCACGTAGTCGAGCGCTTTCTGCTGCAGCTTCACCGACTGGTTCAGCACGTCGATCTCGTTGTCGAGCTCACGCAGCGAGAAGTAGTCGGTGGCGAGGTCGGTCGTCAGCACGAGGCGCGCGTTCGCGAGATCGTCCGCCGACTGTTCGGCCGACGCCTGCGCGCCCTCGACCTGACGACGGATGCGGCCGAACAGATCGGTGTCGTAGCTGATCGTCGGCCCGAGCTGGATATTGTTCTGCACCGTCGATTCGGTCGGCGTCGCGTAGTTCGTCAGCGGCCGGTCGTGCGAAATACGGAAGCGCGAGGCCTGTGCGTTGAAATCGACTTCCGGCACGCGCTGCGCGCTGGTGTTCGCGAGCGTCGCCTTTGCCTGCTCGTAGTGCGCGCTCGCGGCGGCGAGCGTCTGGTTCTGCGCGAGTGCCTGGGTTTCGAGCGTCGCGAGCGTGGGGTCGGCGAAGCCCGTCCACCAGTCCGGCGCGATCGGCGCATGCGACGGCGCGGCGACACGCCAGAACGAATCGGTGTGCCATTCGGGCGGCACCTCGGCCTGCGGCCGCTGATAGTCCGGGCCGACCGTGCACGCGGCGAGCAGCGCCGCGCCGGCGCACGCGCTCAGCGCGGTGAAGACAGTGCCACGCGTACGCGCCTGGCGTGAAGCCGCGAACGTCACGACGCCCCCTTGCCGTTCTTCTGCAGCGGCTGCACCTGCACGTGATCGCCATCGGCAATCGAATCGCTCGGGTTGACGATGATGCGATCGCTCGGCGAGATACCGCTTTCGATTTCGAGCTGCTGTCCGAGGTCCACCGCGATCACGACCTTGCGCAGGCTCACGTTGCCCTTTGCATCGACGACCGCGAGGCGCGGACCCTCCGCGCGAAACAGCAGCGCGTTGCCGGGCACCGTGAGACGCGCATGCGCGGCGGCCGGCACCGCGACCTGCACGTACGCGCCGGGGCGCAGCTTGTCCTCGGGATTCGGCAGCGTCACTTCGATCTGCAACGAGCGCGTGGGTACGTCGATCGCGCCAGATATATGCGTGATCTTGCCGTTGAACTGCTGGCCCGGCAGCTCGGCCTGCGTGACCACGACCTTCTGCCCGACCGCGACGTTCTGCGCGTAGGCCTGCGGCAACTGCACATAGACGCGCAACCGGTCCGATTGGGCAAGCGCGAACAACGCACGGCTCGTGCCGCTGCCCGCGTCGATCAGATCGCCGACGTCGACGTTGCGCTGCGTGACCACGCCGGTAAACGGCGCGACGATCCGCTTGAACGATTCGAGCTGCTGCAGACGCTTGACGTTCGCATCGGCGGCCGCGAGATTCGCGAGATCCTGCGTGTAGGTGCTTTGCCGTTCATCGAGTTCCTGCTGCGACACCGCATCACGCTGGCGCAACTGCTGCCAACGGTCCAGCGAGCTCTTCGCGAGCGCGAGGCTCGAATTGATCTGCTGACGCTGTGCCAGAGCCTGCGCGAGTTCCTGGTCGATTTCCGGCGTATCGAGCTCGGCGAGCAGCTGCCCCTGCTTCACGTGGGTGCCGATGTCGGCGTACCAGTGCAGCAGATAGCCGGTCGCGCGTGCATAGATCGGCGACTCGACATAGCCGCGCAGCGTGCCCGGCAGCAGCGTGTCGCCGCCGCCCTCGGTCTGGGTCGGCGTGACGACGTTCACGTACTGCGTGGCATTCTGCTGCGCGATCGCCGCGACTTCGCGGTTTTGCAGCACGTTCGCGATCACGGTGCGGAGTGTGCCTGCCACGAGCAGCACGAGCACGATCACGACGGCGATCTTCGCGCGCTTCCATTCGCGATGGCGCGGCGGCAGCCGGTGCTCTCCTTCTTCGGTTTCCCGCGCGGGGATCGCTAGCGATGCATGAGTTTTTTCGGTCATCTCAGTCAACCATCGTTTAACTTTTACGCGGGCGTCGCCGCACTGCTGGGTTCCGGTGCGGGGGTGTCACTATGGCCGCCACTGCCACTGCCACCGCCGTTGCCGCCATCGTCGCCACCGCCGTCGTCGCCGCCGTTCTTATGACGGCGCGCGAGCCACGAATGAATTCCCGCAAACACGAGCGGCACGAAAAACAGCGTCGATACGGTCGCGAACAGCAACCCGCCGATCACCGCGCGGCCAAGCGGCGCATTCTGCTCGGCGCCCTCGCCGAGACCGAGCGCCATCGGAATCATGCCGATGATCATCGCGAACGCGGTCATCAGCACCGGACGAATCCGGCTCGCGCCGGCTTCGAGCGCGGCCGTGAGCGGCGGCGCGCCGGCCGACAGCCGCTGGCGCGCGAACGCGACCATCAGAATACTGTTCGCGGTCGCGACGCCCATCGTCATGATCGCGCCGGTCAGCGCCGGCACGCTCAGATGGGTGCCGGTCAGGAACAGCATCCACATGATCCCCGCGAGCGCCGCCGGCAACGCGCTGACGATGATCAGCGGATCGACCCACGACTGGAAGTTCACGACGATCAGCAGATACACGAGCACGATCGCCATCGCGACGCCGATGCCGAGCCCAAAGAACGAACTGCGCATCGTCTGTACCTGGCCGCGCACGGTGATCGTGCTGCCGCGTGGCAGCGAGCCGCGCACCTCGTCGACGATCTTGTCGACCTGATTCGCCACGCTGCCGAGATCGCGCTTTTCAACGCTCACATACAGATCGATCACCGGACGGATGTTGTAATGCGTGACTTCCGCGAACTGGCTCTTCGGCGAGATCTGCACGAGGTTGCCGAGCAGTTGCGTCGGCCCGTTCATCGTGGCCGAGACCGGGGTGCGCAACAGTTCGTCGATCGAAGACACCTGGTACTGCGGCGTTTGCACCGCCACCTTGTATTCCACGCCGTTCCTGTTGTTGACCCAGAAGCCCGGCGACGTCTGCGAGCTGCCCGATAACGAAACGAGCACGTTCTGCGCGACGTCGTTCGCGGTCAGGTTCAGTTGTTGCAGGCGGGTACGGTCCATGTGCAGATCGATCACCGGTTCGTCGAGCTTCTGCTGGATATGCGTGTCGACGGTGCCGGGAATCAGTCGCACCTGCTTCAGCAGCTTGCGCGCGACGTCGAGGTTGCCCTGCTGATTCGCGCCCGAAATCTGCACGTCCACCGCGGCAGGCAGGCCGAAGTTCAGGATCTGCGTGACGATATCGGCCGGCTGAAAGAAGAACTCGACGCCCGGGAAACGCTGCGGCAGGATCGCGCGCAGCTTGTCCATGTAGATCTGCGACGGCTTGTGGCCTTCGTTCAACGCAATCTGGATCTCGCCGTCGAGCGTGCCCATCGTGCCCGCATTGCTATACGACAGGTTGATGCCGCTATACGGCAGCCCGAGGTTGTCGAGAATCGTGCCCAACTCCCTGGGCGGCACGACTTCGCGGATCACCTTCTCGACCTCGTCGGCCAGCCGCGCGGTTTCTTCGATACGCGTGCCGGTCGGCGCGCGCATGTGCAGACGGATGTCGCCCGCGTCGACGCTCGGAAAGAAGTCTTCGCCGAGTGCAAAGAACAGGCCCATCGACAGCACGCAGAAACCGAGGAACAGCGCGCCGAACATCTTGCGACGCACGAGCAGGCTGCTCAGGATCATGATGTAAGTCGCGCGCATGCGCTCGAAGCCTGCGTCGAAGCGGTGATACAGACGCATGAACAGATTCGGCTTCGTGCACGCCTTCGGCTTGTGCGCGTGGCCCATCAGCAGCATCGCGAGCGTCGGCACGAGCGTACGCGACAGGATGTACGAAGCGAGCATCGCGAACACCACCGCTTCCGCGAGCGGCACGAATAGATAGCGCGCGACGCCGGTCAGGAAGAACATCGGCACGAACACGATACAGATACACAGTGTCGAGACGAGCGCCGGCACTGCGATTTCGCCGGCGCCGTCGAGAATCGCATCGTGCAGATTCGTGCCCAAGTGCAGGTGCCGCTCGATGTTCTCGATCGTCACGGTCGCGTCGTCCACCAAGATGCCGACCGCGAGCGCGAGGCCGCCCAATGTCATGATGTTGATGGTCTGCCCGAGCGCGTGCAGCACGATCAGCGACGACAGAATGGACAGCGGAATCGAGATCGCGATGATGCAGGTGCTGCGCCAGTTGCCAAGGAACAGCAGGATCATCGCGGCGGTCAGCGCGGCGGCGACCAGCGCTTCGCGCACCACACCCTGCACCGCCGCCTTCACGAACACCGACTGGTCGAACAGCGCGGTGATTTGCAGATCCGGCGGCAGCGTGGCGCGCGCGGCCGGCAAAATGCCTTTCAACGTATCGACGATCGACAGCGTCGACGCGTTGCCGTTCTTCAGCACCGATATCAGCACGCCGCGATGGCCGTTCTGTCGCACGATGTTGGTCTGCGGCGAGAAGCCGTCGCGCACATGCGCGACTTCACGCAGATAGGTCGTCGCGCCGTTGACGGTGCGCACCGGAATGTCGTTGAGACCTTCCAACGTCGGCGGCGACCCGTTCATGTCGATCGTGTATTCCTTCGGCCCGATCTTGGCCGTGCCGGTGGGCAGAATCAGGTTTTGCGCGTTGAACGCGTTGACCACGTCGGCAGGTGTCAGGCCCTTGGCCAGCAGCGCGCGCGTATCGAGGTCGACCGAGATCAGCCGCGATTTGCCGCCATACGGATACGGCACGGCCGCGCCCGGAATCGTCACCAGTTGCGGTCGCAGGAAGTTCAGCGCGGTGTCGTTGAGATCCTGCTCCGAGAGTTTCGGACTCGACAGGCCGAGCTGGATGACTGGAATGCTGGAAGCCGAGTAGCTGATGACCAGCGGCGCGGTGGCGCCCGGCGGCATCTGCTTCAATTGCGCCTGCTCGATGGCGACCGTCTGCGCGATCGCCGTCTGGATGTTCGCGTTCGGCTGCAGAAACACCTTCAGGATCGCGATGCCGGGGAGCGATTGCGATTCGATATGTTCGATGTCGTTGACCGTCGTGGTCAGACTGCGCTCGTTGACCGACGTGATGCGGGTGGCCATGTCTTCGGCCGACAGCCCCGTATACGTCCAGATGATGCTGACGACCGGAATGTTGATATCCGGCAGCACGTCGACGGGCATGGTGAACAGCACGAAGGGCGTCGCCAGCACGATCAGAATTGCCATCACGATGAACGTGTATGGCCGCTTAAGCGCTACGTTGACGATCCACATTGAAACGGGCCAGAGAAAATGCGGGTGGAGGGAGGGATTGAATCTGCGCTTATGCTAGATCGATGGCACCAACGCCTGCATGGCATGAAAATGGCGAAATCGTCAGGAAGCTTGTTGAAAGCAAATGCGCCATTTTTGAAGGCGAAGAGCTCTCGCCGAATTAGCTGCGAATTAGCCGCAAAGCAAACGTTTGTTGAATAAATTTACGCGCAGTTAATGAAACGTTTGCTGATACGCGGTACGTTTTTTGGCCGAAATAGTATGAAACATGCTTTCAGATTGATTCGCAAGACGAGGCGATTTTGCTCCGAGTGGCCATCCCCTTCAACGAAAATAGGCCGGTCAACCTGAATGGTCGACCGGCCTTCATTTGCAGTTATCCGTGTCTTGGTGTCAACGCCCGCGACGCTTATTTGGCGAACAGCGACGACATATCGGCGAACGCCTTGAACTCGAGCGCATTACCCGACGGATCGAGGAAGAACATCGTCGCCTGCTCGCCGACCTCGCCCTTGAAGCGCACATGCGGCTCGATGATGAATTCGATGCCGGCCTTCTGCAGTTTGTCCGCGGCGGCCTGCCATTGCTCCATCGACAGCACCGCGCCGAAGTGGCGCACCGGCACCGCGTCGCCATCCACTGCGCTGGTATGACGGTGACCGACTTCGTCCGGCGCCAGATGCGCGACGATCTGATGACCGTAGAAATTGAAATCGACCCATGCGTCCGAACTGCGCCCTTCCGGGCAGCCGAGCAATTCGCCGTAGAACTCGCGCGCGGCGGCGAGGCTATGAACAGGAAACGCCAGGTGGAACGGCGGCAAAGCGGTTTCGGCAACGCTCATGACAGGAAGACTCGCTGGGGTGGGTGTGAGGATGAATTACGACTGGCACGACTGGCAACCGGTTCAGTTGAAGCAAAGTTTAATCATGAATAAAAATGTTGAGAAACGATATATATTTGACCTGACCATCACCAAAATCGATTGATAGATCATGCTCAGCGAGTTGAAAACCTTGATTGCCGTCAGCCAGTACGGCACGTTCTCCGGCGCGGGCGCGCGCATCGGGCTCACGCAATCGGCCGTCAGCGCGCAGATGCAGCGGCTCGAACAGGAACTCGGCTTTCAGCTGTTCGACCGCACCGGCCGCTCTGCGACGCTCAATGAGGCGGGCCGCGAAACGCTCGCGCTCGCAGAGGAAATGATGACGCTCTATGCGCGGCTCTCCGAGCGCAGCGGCGGCGGCGCCGAAAGCGGCATGCTGCGGGTCGGCGCGATCGCGTCCGCGCAGGTGTCGCTGCTCGCCGACGCGCTCGCGCGCTTTCGCGACGACCGTCCCGGCTGGCGGATTCGCGTGGTTCCGGGCGTGTCGCTGGGGCTGCTCGGCCAGGTCGACTCGGGCGAGCTCGATCTGGCCGTCATCATCAAACCGCCGTTCGCGCTGCCGTCGGAACTCGAATGGCGCACGCTCGTCGCCGAACCGTTCGTGCTGCTCGCGCCGAAACAGCTTGCGCGCGGCGGCCGCTCGTGGCGCGAACTGCTGCGCAGCGAGCCGTTCATCCGCTACGACCGCGCGTCGTTCGGCGGACGGCTCGTCGACCGTTTTCTGCGGCGCGCGCGCCTTGGCGTGCGCGATGCGGTCGAGCTCGACGAATTGCAGGCGATCGTGCAACTGGTCGCGCGCGGCATGGGTGTCGCGCTGATTCCGAATACGGCCGGGCTCGGCAAATGGCCAGCGAGCGTCGTCGCACTCGAACTCGGCGATGCGAGCTTCGAGCGCGAGATCGGGCTCGTGCTGCGGCCGCGGCATAGCCGGCCGGTGGTCGCCGATGCGTTGGCGGAGTGTATTGCGAGCGCGGCGCACGGTTGAGCGCTTTGCACGCCGCATGCATGCTGATCGGCGCGACGGTATTCAGCAGCTACGCGGTGCTGTTTTCGACGGCGTCCGCACGCCGCGTCTATACGGCGATCCGGCGCTGGCTCGATGGCTCGCTCGCGGTGATGTTCGGCATTGCGGGGGTCAAATTGTTGACGTCGAAGAGTTGAGGTGGGTCGGGCGCGTCTGGGTCGCCCGAGGCCGCGCTCTGCGATACTGGCGGTTCGGCTCCATCAACGACGGCTGCTAGCGCACCCACCTACGCAACGATGAACGGCAACGACCACGACGCACCTTCTTCCAACCAACGCTCGCCGCTGCAAAAGCGGCTCTATCTCACCGGCGCCGCGATCCTGGTCGTCAGCCTGATCGCCGCGGTGCTCATCTACGTGAGCGTGCCGCCGCCCGATAGCGCGGTCGCGATGTACGGCATGATCGATCCGCGCTATCAGATCGAGCTACAGCAAATCGGCGGCAACGCGGCAGTGCTGATGGCGCAGTTGCATCAATGGTTCGATAGCTTGTGGCACGGTGCCAGGCTCGCTTATACGGTCGCGGCGCTGGGCGCTGCGCTGGCGGCCGGCTGTTTTTTCATCGGCCGTTTTTTCGCGGACGATTAGTCGCGAGACGCTCGCCGTCAATCGCTCTCACGCCATGACCGAGCTTGCGACGTAGCAACGTCCGCACTTCGCTGTCGCTCAGAATTCCGATGTCGGGCGAAATGTCGTCAATGTCGCCACGAGCGGCGATCCTCATCCGGCCTACGCCATCAATAGCGCTTCATATTCCGCGCGGAACTGGTCGATGGAACTCTCCACCACCGTCACCGCGCCGTCGATCAAACCGCAACGTCCGCTGCCGGGAAGAAGGCGGCACAGGTTCTCCAGTGCATCCAGATCGGCACGCACGCCGCGGCCCGTGTCGAGCCGGTTGAGAAGCCGCATCATCTGAAACGTTCCGCCCTTGCATGGCGGGCACTGGCCGCACGAACCCTGAGCGAAGAAGTTCACGTAGTCCGCGACTTTGCGCACGATGCTGGTGCCTTCCGACACCACGATCATCGCGCCCGTCCCCAGACGCGAACGGCGTTGACGCACCGAGTCGAAGTCCAGTGCAACGTCGAGATCGCGCTTCGTCAGCAGCGTGTTGGATGGGCCGCCCGTGAAGACCGCCTTGAACTCCTTGCCCTGCAGCATGCCGCCGCCGTGCTGGAACACCAGCGTCTCCAGGCTCGTGCCCATCGGCAGTTCGTACAGGCCGGGGCGCAGCACGTCGCCGGAAAGCGAATAGAGCTTGGTTCCGGCGGCGCTCCCCACCCCGAGGTCGCGGTACCACTGCGCGCCGTGGCGCAGAATCCCGGGTACGTGCGCCAGCGTCTCGACGTTGTTGACGATGGTCGGTGCGCCGTGCACGCCCTGCTCTGCCGGGAAAGGCGGTTTGCGCCGCGGAAACGGAAAGCCGCCTTCGACGCTGGCGATCACCGCCGTCTCCTCTCCGCCGATGTACAGCCCCGAGCCAGGCACGACGCCAAGCGACACCGGCGCACCGATCCAACGCTCGATAGCGGCGAATTGCGCGTGCCCCGACCACTGCTTGACCGCCTCGCGAGTCGCGGCGAGAGACCCCGTCTGATGCGGATTCACGTACAAGACGACATGGTTGGCTCGCGTCGCCACCGCGGCAATCAGCGCGCCCTCGATCACCTGATGCGGTGTGTGTTCGAGCAGAAAGCGATCCTTGAAGGTGCCCGGCTCGTCTTCGTTGCCATTGCAAACAACGTACTTGTCGCCGTCAGGGGCGGCCGCGACCGGCGCCCACTTTCGATGCGCGGGGAAGCCAGCGCCTCCCATTCCACGCAGGTCGGCCTGGGCGATCTCGGCGAGGATCGCCCCCGGGTCTTCGAGCGCTTTGGCGAGTCCCTCGCCGCCGCCGCGCGCGAACCACGCATCGAGGTCGGCACCGACGCGGAAATCGTCCCTCATCAAGCACTGATTCAGCAATTGCATCGCGCGCTCCGTGGTTCGCCTCACCGGATGCCGCCGATCACGCGACCGCGTGCGCTCGCGCGCAATCCCGCATCGACTCGCAGATCGAAATGGGCATAGGCGGGAAAGAGCTGCGGCGCCTTCACGTGAAGCGGCAGTCCCGCCAGCGTCAGCTCTCTCTGCCACGCGTGCACGTGACCGATTCCGGCGCGGTTCGCCATCACCCACTCGCTGGATTGCGCGGCCTTCGCGCCGGCACGGCGCCCCATGCTCAGAATGTCGAGCAGCGCGTTACCCATCAAGCGGTTGCGGCCGTGGATGCCGCCCGTCACCTCGCCGACACAGAAAAGGCCGGGGACGTTGGGGGCGCCGTCTTTGTCGATGGCGACGCCGCCGTTCTGGTAGTGGAGCGTGGGATAAACGAGGAACGGCTCCTGCGCCGCGTCGATACCGCATTTGTGCGCGAGATGGCGAAGCGTGACGAGGCGTTTGGCCAGAATGCCCGGATGCTCGATTTCGAGTGTCGGCGTATCGAGGAACACGCCGACCTGGCCGTCGCGCTCGATCCCGCGGCCCTGAGCGCACTCGCGCAGGATCGCCGATGCGACGACGTCGCGCGGCTTGAGTTCGTCCACGAAGCGTTGCCCTTCGCCGTTCAGGAGTCTCGCTCCCGCGGATCGCGCCGCCTCGGAAATCAGACCGCCCGCCAGATGGTGCGGGTAGGCGATGCCGGTGGGATGGTACTGGAACGAGTCGAGCTCGCGCAGGCGCGCGCCGATCCGATAGGCGAGCACCAGACCGTCGGCGGTGGCGCCGTAGTGGTTGGAGGTCGGAAACGAATTCAGGTGCAGTCGCCCCGCGCCGCCGGTGGCGAGGATCACGGCGCGCGCGCGCACCAGCACGAAGGTACGCCATTCGAGGTTGTAGATCACCGCTCCGGCGCAGCCGCCGCGCTCGTCGGACAGCAGTTCGACCACAGGGCAGCGGTTCCACAATTCGATGCCCGGGTCGAGGTCCACCGCCTCGCGCAGCACGCGCATCATTTCGAGGCCGGTATAGTCGCGATACGACAGAATGCGCGCCGCCGATGCGCCTCCGGGCTTCTTGCGCATCAGATTGCCGCCGAGCGGCTGGTCCTCTTCCAGATCGAACATCATGCCGAGCTGGATCAGCCAGCGAATCACATCGGGGCCGTCCATCACCATCTGGGCCACGAGTTCGGGTTCGCCGCAGAAGTGCCCGGCGCGAAGCGTGTCCTCGAAATGCAGTTGCGGGCTGTCATCCTCGCCGATGGCCGCCTGGATTCCGCCTTCGGCCATCACGGTATTGCTGTCGCCGAGGCGCAGCTTGGTGGCGAGAATCACGCGCGCGCCTTGCTGCGCCGCCGTGAGCGCCGCGGCGCAGCCACCACCGCCGCCGCCGATCACCAGCACCTCGGTAGTCATCAGCTGCGCGCCGGCGATATCGACATCATCGATCAGCGCGTTGGCCTGCAGGTGCCGCGCGAGATCGGGCTGACACGGCTCGCCGCGATTGACCCCGACGCTCAGCGTGACGCGCGCATGCGGCCCATGATCGGGGTGATAAGCCTTCAGCAATTCATCGACCGGAACGTCATCGCCGCGGACCGTGGCCGCCATCCCGGGGCGGTAGCGCTGGCGCGCGTTTTCGTAGGGTATGCCGGCGGACATGATGATTCGCCCCGGTCAGCGCGGCGGCTGCGCGCCCGGCGCAGCGAAGTCGATCTTCAGCTCGCCGCTCTCGATCTGCTGCAGCCGTCGCATCAGATTGGCCGGACGCAGCGAAAGCGACGCGATCATCCGGCGCACGAACACACCCAGATGGTTGGGCCGGATATGCTCGGGGCATGCGAGCGTGCACAGGTTGCACATCACGCATTCGTCGAACACCTGGCTCGATGCGGCCAGATTGCCCTCCACCGCCAGGTTCACGCCGCGCTGCACGTCCAGCCCCTTCGGACAGGCGCGATCGCAACCGTTGCAATGACGGCAATGCGATGCTTCGGGGAAGATCTCGGCGATCTTGCTGAGCGCCTGCCAGCTGTCACCGATATCTTCCATTCGATACAGGTGACGTTCCGATTCGGTGAAGTAATCGAGGAAGGCGACCTGCATACCCTCTTCGACGAGGGTCTCGCAAGCGAGCGCGGTGTGGACTTCCTGCTCGCCGTTTCGTCGCACCATCACACGGCACGACCCGCACACGCCCTGCGACATGCAGCCGACACCCTCGACGAGGGTCTGCCCCGCGTGCCCCATGGCCTGCAGAATCGAGCAATTGCCCGGCGCCTGAATCTCGCGCCCTTCGATACTCACGCGAACCATGGCCTCGCACTCTCCTTGCACGCCGTGAACACTTCACTGGCGAACGCGCCGAAAAGGTCATATAAACCTTAGCACAAGGACGGTTATGAGAAAGGGGCATGGCATGAAAACTTTCTGGAAGGCCGTCGCTCCGCTGATCGTGGCGATCGTGATCGCACTGATTCCCGCCCCTCCCGGTCTCGCGCAGCACGCGTGGTATTACTTCGCGATTTTCGCGGGCGTGATCGTCGGGCTGATGCTGGAGCCCATTCCGGGCGCCGCGATCGGTCTCATCGCGGTGACGCTCGTCGCTGTATTCAGCGAGTGGGTGTTCTTCAGTCCCGCACAACTCGCCAAGCCCGGTTTCAACGTCGCGAACGCGGGGCTCAGCTGGGCGCTTTCAGGTTTCTCGAATGGCACGGTGTGGCTGATCTTCGGTGCCTTCATGTTCGCCCTCGGATACGAGAAAACCGGGCTCGGCCGGCGCATTGCATTGATGCTCGTGCGGGCGCTGGGTCGCCGGACCCTCACGCTCGGTTATGCGGTGATGGCGGCGGACGCCGTGATCGCGCCATTTACCCCTTCCAATACGGCCCGCAGCGGCGGGACGATCTTTCCGGTGATTCGCAGTTTGCCGCCGCTTTACGACTCGAAGCCGAACGATCCGTCGGCGCGGCGCATCGGTTCGTACATCATGTGGACCGCTATCGCCACGACCTGCGTGACGAGCTCGATGTTCCTCACCGCGCTCGCACCCAATCTGCTCGCCGTGGAACTCGTCAAGAAAACGGTCGGCATCGACCTCGAATGGACGCAGTGGTTTCTGGCCTTCGCGCCCGCGGGCATCTTGCTGCTGCTGGCCATACCGCTGCTGACCTACGTGCTTTATCCGCCGCAAGTGAAGCGTAGCGCCGAGGTGCCAGCCTGGGCTGCCCAGCAGCTCAAGGAGATGGGGCCGCTCACGAGGCGGGAAATCATGCTCGCCGTGCTGGTGCTGATCGCTCTCGCGCTGTGGGTCTTTGCGGACGACTACGTCAATCCCACGACCGCGGCGCTGATGGTGATCGCGCTGATGCTGATCACCCGGGTGGTGAGCTGGGACGACATGCTCGCCAACAAGCAGGCCTGGAATACCCTCGTTTGGTTCGCGACGCTCGTCGCCCTCGCCGATGGGCTCAGCAGGACCGGCTTCGTCAAATGGTTCGCCGCGACGATATCGACCCACATGACCGGCTTTGCGCCGACGACGGCCGCGATCGTCCTCGTGCTGATCTTTTTCTTCACGCATTACATGTTCGCGAGCATCACCGCCCATGCGACGGCGATGCTGCCGGTCATGCTGGCGGTGGGCTCGACGATTCCCGGCATGCCGATGGAGGCGTTCGCGCTGATGCTCTCGCTGACGTTGGGGATCATGGGGGTCCTGACACCGTATGGAGCGGGGCCGAGCCCTGTGTACTTCGGCAGCGGGTATCTGCCCGCGGGGGATTTCTGGAGACTCGGGCTGATTTTCGGCGTCGTTTATATCGCCGTGTTTCTTCTGATTTGCGCGCCGATCCTGCTTTGAGCTTTGAGGCCGCGCTTGCGCGGCCTCCTGCTTCGAAAGATCGCGACGATTTCCCTCGTTCTTCTAGATATCGAAGTACAGATAAAACTCCCATGGATGCGGACGCAATTTGATGGTGTCGATCTCGCGGCTGCGCTTGTAGTCGATCCAGGTCTGGATCACGTCGTCGGTAAAGACATCGCCTTTGCGCAGGAACGTGTTATCGGTTTCGAGCGCCGCCAGCGCCGCGTCGAGGGAGCCTGGCACCTGCCGTATATTGCGCGCTTCTTCGGGCGGCAGATCGTAGATGTTGCGGTCGAGCGGCTCGCCGGGATCGGTCTTGTTTTCAATGCCGTCGAGGCCGGCCATCAGCATTGCGGCGAAAGCAAGATATGCATTGGCCGACGGGTCCGGACAGCGAAATTCGACGCGCCGGGCGTTCGCCGAATCCGAATACATCGGAATGCGCGCCGCGGCCGACCGGTTGCGCTGCGACATCGCCAGATTGACGGGCGCCTCATATCCGGGTACCAGGCGTTTGTATGAATTCGTCGTCGGCGCGCAGAAGGCCATCAGCGCGGGTGCGTGCTGGAGCAATCCGCCGATGTACCAGCGGCACAGGTCCGAAGTCAGCGCCCAGCCGCCCGCGTCGTAAAAGAGGTTCTGTTCGTCTTTCCACAGGCTCTGGTGACAATGCATGCCGCTCGCATTGTCGGCGAACAGCGGCTTCGGCATGAAGGTTGCGACCTTGCCGTGCCGACGCGCGACGTTCTTGCAGACGTACTTGTAGATCATCACGTTGTCGGCCATGCGGGTCAGCGTCGCAAAGCGCATGTCGATCTCGTTCTGTCCCGCGGTCGCAACTTCGTGGTGATGCACTTCGATCTGTACGCCCGCCTGCTGGAGCGTCAGCGCGATTTCCGAGCGGATCTCCTGCAGCGTGTCATGAGGCGGCACCGGGAAATAGCCCTCCTTGTAGTGCTGCTTGTAGCCGAGGTTGCCACCGCCGTATGCGCCTTCGTCGCGACCGGTGGTCCAGTCGCCCTCGCCCGACTCGACGTAGTAGTAGCCGCAGTGCTGATCCTGGCCGAAGCGGATGGAGTCGAAGATGAAGAATTCGAGCTCCGGCCCGAAATAACACGTCGTCGCGATGCCCGTCTGGCGCAGATAGTTCTCCGCCTTTTTCGCCACGTAGCGCGGATCGCGCGAATACGGCTGCCGCAGCACGGGATCGACGACGTCGCAAATGATCGACAGCGTCGGCGTGCCGCAAGCCGGGTCGACGAAGGCCGTTGCCGGGTCAGGCCGCAGCAGCATGTCGGACTCGTGGATCTCCTGAAAGCCGCGGATCGATGAACCATCGAAACCGATGCCGGCGCTGAACAGGTCGTCGTGAACCTCGGGAAGCGTGATCGAAAAATGCTGCCAGAGTCCGGGCAAGTCGGTGAATTTCAGATCGACGATCTGAATATCGCGCGCTTGCAGCAGGCCGATCACATCGCTTGCGCTTTGTGGTCGCGTGACGCGATAGCTGCCCGCTTCGACGGACGCCGCAAACGGCGATCCGGTGGTTCCTTGCGTACTGGCCATGAACTATGCCCTCTTCCGCCCCATTACCGCCCGTGTACTTATAGTCCAACGTTAGTACGTCCACGCGCGAAAGCAAGGCGGCAGTGCGTGGACCTAGCGGTCTTGCTCCAGTGCCTTCAAATGAGCCTCGCCGGCATCTCTGGCAGCGGCGGAGGTCGCATACGTCTCGTCCGAAACGAGCGAGCGTTTGACCTCACGGGCCGCGAAGTCGACCAGCGTGATTACCCAGACATGCTCGCCACTCTGCTCGGCCGTTTGCACGAACGCGCGCACGTCGCCCTTGTCCTCTGATTTCATCGTGACCTCCTTGTGGAAAAGTCGCGCGGAAAAAGGGGCGCGCGACAATAAAGCCGTTCGCGAGCCGCGGTGCTTTCCTCACGGAGCGCGTAGCTTGATCTTAGGCAATGGAATCGGTCCAATGACAGTTTTCTCGCTTCCGATGCCGAGCACAGCCGATGGGTTCGGCGGTGAAAGCGGCTCGCCCGCATTCATCTAAAGCCCTCATCGAGACCTTGTCGGGAGGCGCGGTTGCGCCGGTCGAGTAACGCGGACGGGCGTTCGACTGGGCGAGCCGTCTCCCCCTAGGGTCTGTTTACATATGGAACGCACGTGCGAATGCCCGCTATCGGCCGTCCCCCAAGGGGACTTCCTTCGGGGCGTCCCCCAAGGGGACTTCCTTCGGGGCGCAGGGCAAGGAGTAAGGAGCGCTGCGTGGCCGCGCCACGTGAGCGACGCGCGACGCCGCCATGCGGCCGATAGCGGGCATTCCCCTGAAATGAAATTCAGAACTGGGGTTGCCGCGAGAAGGGCCGCTCGCTGCGTCATGCTCCTTGCGAATACGTCGAGTATTCGCGGCGTCGCAATCCTTGCGAGCGGCCCTTCTCGCGGCAACGCACGTGCGTTCCATATGTAAACAGACCCCAGGAACCTCAGTCGCGGAAATCGAGCTCATTCAGTTTGCGGCGTGGAACGGCGTTGGCCAGTCCGTCTTGCGAACGAGATGAGCGCCGCCCGAGGCAATTCTTCGACTGAAAGCGCCCACAGCGAATACGCAACGCTGCGCTGGAACAACAAGCCGACAGCAGCCCGAAGCTGCCCCTTGCCCAGCGCGTACACCGAGTCAGTCACGGCGACGGCACCGTGCATCAGAATGCTGGCATGCCGGTAGCATCCCATCATGCAGTCATTGCAGGGTTGCCGTTGATCGGGCAGGCGGTCGAGGTCGAAGACGGAGCCCATCGGCTCAGGCCACGCCTCGCAACGCCAAACATCGAGGTTCCAGTCGATATAAAAGTACTTGCTGCCACCGATGCATGGAACCAGTTGCTGTTCGCCGCGCACGAAACGCGCGACCTCGGCCAGCGCAGCGCTCGGGTCCATGACACGGAAATGCTTCTTGAGGCGCGCGATTGCGCTCAACGCTTCAAGTAGTTCGTCGGCGTTCAGGTCGACGAGTTTCGATTCTTCGTCGTAAACAAGCGATGTAGATCCAAACGCCTCGCGCCGTGGATAGGAAAAAACGACGGCATCGAAGCCAAGGCGGTTGAGCGTCTCAGGAAGCAACTCGTAACGGACCAGTCGGCTCACCGTAATCGATGCGCAGACCTCGATGCCGAAGCTATGGGCCTGACTGATGCCGTCGCGGATGCGGGCCTCGAGACCGCGCAGACCGCGATTGCGCTCATGCTCGCGCATGTCCGCGCTATCGATGGAAATCAGCAGACGCCTGAGGCCGGCCGCCGCCAGTGGCTTGATGTAGCGGGGAAGAAACCAGCCGTTCGTGATCACGCCGCACTGCATGCCGGCCTTGGTGGCCGAAGCCACGAGCGATGCGATCTCGGGATGAACCAGCGGCTCGCCTCCCTGCAGCGTCATGTAACGAATCCGGCGTCTGCGCAGGATCGGCAGTGCGCGCGCGAACTCATCAGGGTCGAGATAGCGACGTGGCCCCGCCAGATTTTTCTCGCGAGAGAACCCGCAGAAGTCGCATGCGGCGTTGCAAACGTTCGTCACCGATACGTCACACACCGCGGGCAGCGGATTGCGCGGTTCGCTGCCGACACCGTCTACATGCCGCTGATCGCGCCACTTGATGATCCGCTCTGTCGTATCCATGGGACCCTCACGGCCTGCCGACGAATTCTGCAAGAAGCTTCATAGAATACGCTCAACGCGCTGCGCGTGATCCATTCTTACGCCAGCCTACGCCCCGCCCCGTGACGGCCAGCGGATGGAAACTCCGCACCGTTGAAGTTAAACAACCGCATAACGGCAACCACGCGCAAATGACGTTGCCTATCATGCGTACCGCGCCGTCAAACTGGCAGCGCGCACTGTCTATTTCCAGATTTGCACGCTCCCATCGAGATACCCAATCTCCTTCGTCTTGCTGCCCGTGAGCAGGCACGAGGTTGAAACGGCCCGAGTCTGGAGCGCAAGTCGGCTCACGTCTCGCAGATGTGCATAGGATTTCAAACGAGTCGGCGTTTTTGGTGTGACATCCCGTTTCAGGCTCCTGATAAACACGTACTTATGGTCGCTTTCTGTGTCGTGTTCGGCCAGGTAATTAGCCAACCACGCAGTCGCAATTGAAATGACGCGATTCCGCGCTTCATTGGCGTTATTCTGGGCTATCGACTTCCCCATATTGACCGTTCCGAAACCGGCCATCGGATGCTTTGCCATCTTACGCGTGAGGCCTGATTTCGCGCTCCGTCCTGGAATGTCGTCCGGCGCGGGTTGCGCGTCTGACGCGCCGGCATGCATCAACATCGACGCCCAGGTATAGTACTGGCCGTTTAGCCCATAGCATATTTGCTTCTCAATCAAGTCGAGCAGCATGAAGGTCGCCATAAAAACGCCTCCTCCCGACTTATCCCGGTCGGCGCCTCCCTCGCTGATCAGCAGTCCCGCGATCGTATTGGCCAATTCGACCGCGTCGTCGTCGCCGCTGGTTTGCCCCCACAGGAGTTGCCGCGCTTTGGTGGCCGCTGTCGAATAAACCTTCGCGACCCGCCGTGCCTTGCGGGTGTAGACCGTCTGCGCCTTCGGGTCGAATCCGCGCGCCTTATCAGCCGACTCGCCTGCGGTTACCACGTGCGAAGTCGCCAAGGCGACTTCGCCTTCGAGGAGTTCGGGCGGAACCTCAGTCACGTCCGACGTGTAGCTCTTCAAACCTTTTGCCGCTCCGCCCCACTTCGCAATCAGCCGGTCTGCCACCTTGATAAAAACGGTTTCTTTCCCCACCGGCTGTTGGCTTAACCAATACCAGTATCCAATTCCAAGGGGTTGGTAGGGAACGGCGAACGTGCCCTCGCCGTGTGGTTTGCTTGCGGTTGGTTTGGTGCTTGCTAACAGGTTCCAAATGTCCGCATACAGCAGGTGATCAACGTCTAGCGATTTGAATGCTCTACCGAATCCGATCTTCATCTCGACCTCACAAAGTGGGTTTGAATCGAAAATTGGTATACCGCAATCAAGCTGTCGCGCAAGTTGGCGGAATTGGCGCGTTCTTCAACTCGACTTCCTCGAGCTATGCCTTTTAAATTCCGCGCGTTAAGCCGCAATTGAACATGACGCTCGCGCTATATATCTTATTAAAATTCGCGGCGGATTTCGTTCTCTATCGCTTTGGTGCATTTGATCCAGGTGGACGCCATTTACCGCGATTAGCGTCTATGGCTTATGCCATTTGTCCGGATGGATTGCCTACAGAAATGTTGTTACGGGACTCGACTGCGCCGCACAGTCGGCAACCGGCTTACGCCATCCCACAAGGCGACGGGAGGATCGGCGAGCGTAGATCCGCCGGCATGGCAGAACCGACGCACGAATGTCCGCGTGAAAGCATGGGCAACGGCTGCAAATGGCCCGGATTTTGCCGTCGCCCGATCAGACAGGTTTCAGCTCTTTCTGGAGGTTTTCGGCACAAATGGCGTGGGTATGTGCAGAACCTTCTCGCTTCCGCACTTTGGGCAAGCCGGATGAGCGTTTTCATGTTCAGCAAGATGCTCGGCATGTTCGAACATCTCACCGCACTTCTCACACCTGTACCGGTAAGTCGGCATGGCATTCCTCCAAAGAGAATCCCGCACGTCGGGCTGACCAGATACGTCTACGACGTCGGCAATAACCCATTCTAGTGCAGGAAAGTGCGAGAAACGCCTGCGTGCCCCTCGCGCGCAGCGCTCATCGTATGGGGCAAATATCAGTTTGCCCGTCGCCTACCAGCCGAAATACCTGCACGGCATCTTCCAATGTAGACGCCTGTTCTTGCATGCTGGCTGCCGCGGCTGCCACCTGCTCCACCAGGGCAACGTTCTGCTGGGTCATCTCGTCCATCTGCCCGATCGCGCGGTTGACTTCGCCGATGCCGGTACTTTGCTCGTTGCTCGCGTGGGTAATCTCACCCATCAAAGTGACCACACTATCGACAGCCGTGACGATTTCGGTCATGTCCCGGCCAGCCTGGTCGACCAGTTCGCCGCCTGCATTGACGTTGCCGACCGAGTCGGTGATCAGCGCCTTGATTTCCTTGGCGGCCATGGCGCTGCGTTGGGCCAGGCTGCGCACCTCGGCGGCGACGACCGCAAAGCCGCGCCCCTGGTCGCCGGCGCGTGCTGCCTCGACGGCCGCGTTCAAAGCCAGGATATTGGTCTGAAAGGCAATTGAGTCGATCATGCTAATGATGTCGACGATCTTGTGTGAACTGCCGCGGATCAACGACATGGTGGTCACCACATGCCCCACCACGGTGCCGCCTTTGACCGCGAGATCGGAGGCCGAGGCGATGTGTTGGTTGGCGTCCGAAGCGCGTTCGGCATTGGCGCGGACCATCGCCGTCAATTGTTCCATCGTCGATGCGGTTTCCTCGAGCGAGCCAGCCTGCGCCTCGGTGCGGGACGAAAGCTCCGCGTTGCCGGCCGCAATTTCGCGCGCGCCCAGCGCGATCATATCGGAGGCACGTCGGACGTTGCCGACTACCGAGGCCAAACCGACACTGATACCGTTCATTGCCTGCATCAACTGGCCCAGTTCGTCGCGCCGGCTGACATGAACTTGCGCGGTCAAATCGCCGGCCGCGAGTTTTTCGGCGGCGGCCTTCGCTTCGAGCAGTTGCATGCCGAGACCGCGCCGGGTCGTCACGAAGACCAGCGCGCTGACCAGCAGCGCGCCGAGTAGCCCGAAGCCGATCACCCCGGTTTGCAGGAAAGCGGGCAACGCCGCTCCCGGGCTCGATCGGTCGGGGGGGATCACGGCCTCCAGCAGCCGACCATAGCCCAGCAGAAGTACGGTATTGGCGGCCAGGGTAAGCAGCGCGAGTCTGGCTCCGATCGACAGGTTCCACACCTCACTGACGTCGAGGCCGACATACAGCGCGCCGATTATCTCGCCAGAACTGTCCCGGATCGGCTCGTACCGTGTCATGTATTGCTTGCCGAATAGCGTCGCGTAACCGGTGTAGGGTTGCCCGCCGCGCAGCATCCGATAGCCGGGATGCGAGCGGTCGAGTACCGTGCCCACGGCCCGCTCGCCGGTTTGCCTTTTGACCGAAGTGGCGACGCGCACGAAGTCGTCGCCAATTGCGACGAATAACGTGCCCGTCGCGCGGGTTTTGCCGGTGAAGTGGTCCACTTCGCCGTAGTTGAGGTTCAGCAGGGTGTTCCCGTTCAGCAGCCCGGGGGTCATGACACCGAGGATGTCGACACTGCTTGATTTGTCGCGTGAAAATGGAGCTGGAAAATACCCGGCGAGCGTTCGCGCGTGACGGCGCACCTGGGCCTTGAGCGGCAGCAGAGAGTACATGAAGTGAACCCCGTCGACTAAGTCAGCGAGCCGAATAAATCGGACGTTTTATTCTGAATTCATTAGACAGAATATTGCATCAGATGGCAATAGAGTGTGCTCGCTAATCTCAGCTCACTGAAAGGCGGCGCCAGGCGAACCTCAAGAATATCGGCATGCGCCGTGGCGCTCCGCGCGGGTCATAGATGTTTGAACACGCCGAACGCCAGAGCACGCAGTTCTTCGAACTGCGTGACGAGTTCGACACACAAAATGAAGGCCAGCATTGCAGAAGGTCCCGGATGGCGTTCGATCCATCGCAGCGCCGGGGTCGCGTAGCGCGCGCGGATCGCATCTCGAGTCAGGACCAAGGTAATCACGATGCCCACGGCGCCCCCTACCAACAAATCGGTCGGATAGTGAAAGCCGAGATAGGCCCGCGGAAGGCAAATGAAGAGCGCGGTGTAGAGAAGCGCCAGCACGCCGATGCCCCGCCACACGAGGAAGATGCCGGTGGCGATGGCCATCCACAGCATGGCGTGATCGCTTGGGAACGAACTCCAGTCTGACAACTGCGCAGCCTGGGTCGCGCCGCTCGCGAACTGCAGATGAAGTTCGGCGCTATAGATGGGACGCACTCTAAATGGCAACCAGTGAGCCAGCAGCCTTCCGACGAAGAGCGCGACGACACCGCTGAGAAGCGTCGCGAGAACTATTTCGCGCCGCCATTCGGCGTGCCCGTCTTGCTGAAACCAGATCCACCAAAGCAAGGCAGTCAGTACCAGGCCTTTAAAGGTGTAGAGGTCGGCGATGGCTTGTATCGATTGGGTCGCGAAATGACCGAAGTGTATGCTGGACAGATATGTTTCGATGGTCGAATTGAAGCTGTTCATGCTCTTGCAATCAATATCTGCTAGCCGAAGCGGAACGTCAGAATAATTGAGGCAAGCGACAACAAATGAGGCGCAGACAACGTTTGCTAGCAATTTGCCCGTCCGAGGCGGTGTTCGCGGCACGCGCCGCCTCAGTGCGAAGCCAGGGCGGCCCGTTATGGCGCCCCCTTAACCCGCTCATGCGGATTCTCCACTCCCGCCATGCTCAGCGCCTCATGCAGCGTGCCGAAAATACAGCGCTCCTCGACGATCGGCGTGATTCCATGCCGATCCATATCCGAGCGCAAATAGCGATTCACCCGCGCAAAGACCACCTCGATCCCATTGCGCTTGAGCGCCGAGCACAACTCGCCCACCGAGCGCGCCGCCGAATAATCGACATCCGTAATCGCGCTCGCATCGACGACGAACCAGCGCACGGCGTTCGGTGCGTGATCGATCAGGCGGCGCGTATCGTCGACGAAAAAATGATCGTTCGCGTAGAACAGATCGGCGCCGAAACGATACACGATCAACCCCGGCGCGGTCTCCACGCCGGGCACCGCCGGCACCGGCACCCACATGCCGTCGCCGTTGGGCGCGAGCATCATCGTGTGGGGGCGGTAGCTGTGTCGCACGTGACGCAGCAACGACAACGCGACGGCGACCAGAATGCCGTGCTCGACGCCGATCAGCACGACCGCCGCCGCCGTGAACAAAGCCAGCGCGAATTCGCCGGGACTTTCGCGGCGAATCGAAAAAAGCGACTGCAGATTGATCAGGCCGACCGCGATCGTAAACACGATGCTCGCGAGAATGCAGTGCGGCAGATACTGCAGATAGCGGCTGAAAAACAGCAGCACGACCACCACGACCGCCGCGAACACGAGCTGCGCGAACTGGCTGCGCGTGCCGGCGCGATCGGCCATCGCGGTCTGCGTCAGGCTGCCGTTGACGACGAACGCGCCGGAAAACGCCGCCGCCGCGTTGGCGGCCGCGATGCCGAGCAGGTCTGCGTTGGTATCGACCGGCTCGTGATAGCGGTCGGCGAACACCCGGCTCGCCGCGGCGCTTTGCGCGACGATCATCACGAAGCACGACGCCGCGACCGGCACGAGATCGAGCATCTGCTGCCACGTCACCGACGGAATCCGCAGCGGCGGCAATCCGCCCTCCACCGGTCCGAGGATGGAGATGCCGTGCGCGGCGAATCCGAACACATCGCTCGCGGCAATGCCCGCGACGACCGCGACCAACGGCACCGGCAGGCGCGGCCAGAAACGTTTGCAGACGAGAATCGCGGTCACCACGAGCAGCGAGATCGCCAGTGTCGGCCGATTGATCTGCGCGGCGTCGCTCACGACGAGCAGCAGTTGTTTCACGCTGCTCGCCGCATGTCCGGGCACGCCGAGCATGTCGCCGAGCATCGCGATGCCGACCTGCACGCCGACGCCCGCAAGAAAGCCGACCAGCACCGTACGCGACAGGAAATCGGCGAGAAAGCCGAGCTTGAAGATGCGCGCGACGAACAGCAACGCGGCCGTCAGCAACGCGACCATCGCCGCGAGCGCCGCATACTCGGCGCTCGACGTGGGCGCCATCGTCGAAAGACGACTCGCGAAGATCGTCGCGGTGGCCGAATCGGCGGCCACGACCAGATGCCGCGAAGCACCGAAGAACGCGAACGCGACGAGCGGCAGGAACACCGTGTAGAGCCCGGTGACGGCCGGCATGCCGGCAATGCGCGCATAGCCGAGGACCTGCGGAATATCCATCGACGCAAGCTGCACACCGGCCAGCGCATCGCGCGCCGCCGCAATCCGGCTCAAGGGAAGAACGCCCTTCAGCACGCTGGCACGCGCCGCCATTTTTTGCAGAGAATCTTGCATACGCGATGCTGACCTAAAACGAAAGTAATCGCGCATCGTGCCGCGAACCGGCGCGCCAAGGCAAGACTTATGGAAGGGGGAACGGGCTATTGACGAAAACGAAAACGAGAAAGCAAACCGAAAGAACGCAAACGATTGCTCCTTTCAAGCGCACAACGAACTAACGGACGTTAATCGCAAAGCGAAAATCTCCACGGCGCAGCCGCGGAAAAAAACGCGCGAAGAAGATCTACCGTTTGAATTGCCCTGTCTGCGGGTCCACATGGCGCGCGAAACCGAACAGCGCAGCAATGCAGATCGGACAGGCGATCAGAAAGATGGTCAACATCACACTCACCCCGTAACAACTTGTTACCGGGAAGTGTAAAGAAATTTGAAGTAAGTTTAATGAGGGAAAACCGCAAAGCACTATTGCGCAGGATTACGGGAGCCTGAAAAAGATCGTCGATACGCAAGTGAAAACGCGAATAGGCGCACCATGCCGCGCGTGAAAAACCGCGCGGAAATATCCGTTGGACTTCAAGGAAAACCCCCGCCGCGCATTGTTGGCAGCCGCACCCCTGTCCGTTCGCAGGTCTGCACACCGCCCGCATACGACAGCCGCCGCGGCGCGCGTCCGCGCGCCAGGCATCACACCGCCGCGATTAGGCAAACCCTTCTACCGCTTTGCGCCGCGCGTATTTTTCTTCGGCATCGGCGCTGGCCCGACCGATTCGCGCATCGTCACGCTGAGCGGAAACTCGCGCAAGATCTCCCAGGTGGTGCCGTAACACTGGTTGATGAGCCAGCGCACCGCGTTTTGCGTAAGTTCCCCGGTTGGAATATGCACCGACGTGAGCCCGGGCGCCGCGTAGGCGGCCGAGTAGTCGTCGTCGTAGCTGATCACGGAGATGTCGTGGGGCACCGAAATGCCCGCCTGGTGAAAGCGCGCGAGCACGCTGACCGCCATCGTGTCGTTCGCGCAGAACAGGCCGGTCACGCGCCGCTGCGTCTCGAGCAGCTTCTGCGCGGCCGCGTAGCCGCCTTCGGGCGAAAAGTCGGATTCGATCAGCGTGACGTCGTCGCGCGCAATGCCGGCTCGCGCGAGCTCGGCGAAAAAGCCGTCGATCCGCATCACGTTGTCCGACGCGGTAGCGGGCCCTGAAATCACCGCGATGTCGCGATGCCCGTGATCGAGCAGCGTGCGCGCCGCGAGTTCGCCGCCGCGCCGATGATCCGCGCTGAACGACGCCTCGGGCAACTGCTCGAACGCGCGATTCAGGAACACCATCTTCGGATGCATGCCATGCAGCATGATCAGGTCTTCGTCGTGCAGATCGTGGCTGATCACGACCACGCCATCGCAATCGCGGCCGATCAAAAAGCGCACTGCCTCGATCGCCTGCTCGCGCGGCGACACCTCGCCGCAACCGGTCGCGACCACGACATGGCGCCCCACCGCGCGCAGCTCGGTGTCGGTCTGCTTCAGGATCGTGCCGTAGTAGGAACCAAAGAAGGTCGGCACGAAGATGCCGATGATGCCGAGCTGCTGCGTCGCCATCGCCCGGCCGATCGACGACGGGCGGAAATTCAGCGCCTCGATCGCCGCCTTCACGCGCGCTGCGGCATCGGCGGAAATCGGTCCCTTGCCGGAAATGGCTCGTGAGGCGGTCGACATGCCCACGCCGGCCAGTTCCGCGACGTCCTTGAGTGTTGCCACGCGGTTCTCCATCAAGCCTGTCTCGACGAGCCGCTTCGCGCGTGACGCGCCGCGGCGTTATAAGCGCGCGCCGCTCGCTTCGTCGAATAGCGAGACATGCGCGGCGTCGAACGAGAACGCCACGGTGTCATCCTCCGCAATCGGCGCTTTGGTCTGATCGATCGACGCGATCTGTTCGCCATGATAGTCGAGCCAGATCACGCGGTGGTTGCCCATCGGCTCCATTAGCGAAACTTTCGCGCGCTCGCTGGCGCCTTCCGTGATATGCACGTCTTCGGCGCGCACGCCGAGCATGCAGCGCACGCCCTGCGCGGGCGCCCCCTTGAACGCGTACGCCGACACGTCGATCCGCACCTGCCCAGTGCAAAAGTGAAGCGCGCCGTCGCGCGTCTCGAGCGTGCCCTTCAGCAGATTCATGGCCGGCGAGCCGAGGAAGGTCGCCACGAACAGATTGTTCGGCCGCGCATAGACCTCGGCCGGCGTGCCGAACTGCTGGATCACGCCGCCGCGCATCACGGCCATGCGCGTCGCGAGCGTCATCGCCTCGACCTGGTCGTGCGTCACGTAGATCATCGTCGCGCCCAGGCTGTGATGCAGCTGCTTCAGTTCGCGGCGCAGTTCGGTGCGCAGCTTCGCGTCGAGGTTCGACAGCGGCTCGTCGAACAGGAACACGTCGGCCTCGCGCACGATCGCGCGGCCGATTGCGACGCGCTGCCGCTGTCCGCCCGACAACTGCGACGGCTTGCGCTTGAGCAGCGGCCCCAGTTGCAGCATCTCCGACGCGCGGGCGACACGCCGCGCGATTTCCGCCTTCGGCGTGCCGTTGATGCGCAGCGCGAACGACAGGTTGCGCTCGACGCTCATGGTCGGATACAACGCGTACGACTGGAACACCAGCGCGATGCGGCGATCCTTCGGATCGGCCCACGTCATGTCCTCGCCGGCGATCTCGATGCTGCCGTCGCTGACGTCGATCAATCCCGCGATGCTGTGCAACAGCGTGGACTTGCCGCAACCCGACGGCCCCAGCAGCACGACGAACTCGCCGGCGAGCACGTCGAGATCGAGGTTCTCGATCACCGTGTTCGAACCGAGGCGAATCGTCAGATTGCGGACCGCCACATTGGCGGGATGCGTGAGCGCCGCGGCGTCGGAGTCAACGTCAGCGCTTGCACCCGACACGCCGGCCGCATCGATCGTATTAGCCATGTTTGCCATGCCCTACCCTTTGACGGCGCCCGACGCAATGCCGCGCACGAACCAGCGGCCCGAAATGAAATAAACCGCGAGCGGCACCAGCGACGTCAGGATCGTCGCCGCCATATTGACGTTGTAGAGCCGCTCGCCGGTCGTCGTGTTGATGATGTTGTTCAACTGCACCGTCATCGGCAGATTCTTCGTGCCAGCGAACACGAGGCCCAGAATGAAGTCGTTCCAGATGTTCGTGACCTGCATGATCAGCGCGACGACGATGATCGGCGTCGACATCGGCAGCATCAGTTGAAAGAAGATGCGCCAGAAGCTGCCGCCGTCGATACGCGCGGCCTTGAACAGCTCCTGCGGAATCGACGCGTAGTAGTTGCGGAACAGCAGCGTCATCACCGGCATGCCGAACATCGTATGGATCAGCACGATGCCCGGCAGCGAGCTGAACAGATGCACGCTCGCGAGCACGCGCACGAGCGGATAGATCATGACCTGCACTGGAATGAACGCGCCGACGAGCAGCACGCCGAACAGCAGACCCGCGCCGCGCGGCCGCCAGAACGACAGCGCGTAGCCGTTCACCGCGCCGACCAGGATCGACAGCACCGTGCTTGGCACGACGATACGCACCGAGTTCCAGAAGCCGACGCGAATGCCGTTGCAATCGAGCCCGGTGCAGGCCGACTGCCATGCGGCGCTCCACGCGTCGAGCGTGAAATGCATCGGCAAGCCGAGCAGATTGCCGAGGCGGATCTCGCTCATCGGTTTGACCGACGTGACCAGCATCACGTAGAGCGGCAGCAGAAAGAACACCGCCGCGGTGAGCAGAAACGCGTAGATGCCGAGCCGCGCCGGCGAGAACGCCGAGCGGCGGGGCCGCGTGCGCGCGCGATGCGGCATGCCGCCTTTGAGCGTGGAATCGAGCGTGTTCATCCTCTCTCCCCGCGCAGCGCCGCACGGCTGCGTGCATAGAAGAACGGCGCGAGCACCGCGAGCACCGTCGCCAGCAGCACGATCGATGCAGCCGACGCAAGGCCGATGTTCGCGCGCCCGAACAGATAGTCCATGATGAATTTCGCCGGCACTTCGCTCGCGGTGCCGGGGCCGCCCTGCGTCATCGCGACGACCGCGTCGTACAGCTTCACGACCATCACGAACAGCAGCACGAACGCGGTCGAGATCGACGGTCCGAGCATCGGCACCACGATGCTCGCGTACACGCGCCAGCGAGGAATGCCGTCGATGCGCGCGGCTTTCCACAACTCTTCGTCGATGCCGCGCAGGCCCGCGAGCAACAGCGCCATCACGAGGCCCGAAGCCTGCCACACGGTCGCGATCACGATCGTGTAGATGACCCAGTCCTGATCGACGATCCAGTCGAAGCGCGCATGCGCGAAGCCGAGATTGCGCAGCACCTGCTGCGCACCGAGCGCGGGATTCAGGATCCATTGCCATACGAGCCCGGTCGCGACGAACGACATCGCGTACGGATACAGAAACACCGTGCGCAACGCGCCTTCCGCGACCACGCGCTGATCGATAAAGATTGCCAGCAGCAAGCCGATCACCATGCACGCGATGATGAAACACGCGCCATAGATCACGATGTTCTGCAGCGACGTCAACCAGCGGTCGTTGTGAAAGAGCCGCACGTACTGCGTGAAGCCCACGAAGTCGTTCGACGGAAACGTGTGCGAATTGCTGAGCGACACGCGCGCGGTCCAGACCATCGTGCCCAGGTACGTGAACACGACGGTCAGGAGCATCGGCAGCAAGGCCAGCCAGACCGCGATCGAAAACCGCCGGTTCAGCGGCTTGTTTCGCGGTTTGGGGTGCGACTTACCCTGTGGTTTCGAACCCTCGGCTGGCAGCTTGAGCGCGTGCATGGCGAGGCCTAGCCCTTCAACGCGCTGGCGAACGCTTTCTGCGCGTCGTCGACGGACTCGTTCTTGTTCCAGAAGTTCGTCACGACGTCAGTCAGCGCACCCTGCGTATCGGGCGACAGCAGCATTTCCGGATTCGGCAACTGGCGCGACTTGTCCTTCATGATCGCGATGCCCTCCTTGGCGCAGATGTCGAGGCTGCTTGTGTCGACGTCAGACCGGATCGGAATCGAGCCCTTCTTCGCGCTGAACGCGACCTGCGCGGACGGCGAGGTCATCACCGTGGCGAGCAGATTCTGCGCCTTGATCGCCGACGCGCTGTCGGTCTTCGGAAACACGAAGACGTCGCCCGCGACCAGATACGGCGAACGCGGACCGAAGCCCGGGAAGCAGCCGAAGTCCTTGCCCGCCGTTTGATTCGCCGCGACGAACTCGCCCTTCGCCCAGTCGCCCATGATCTGAACGCCGGCCTTGCCCGAAGTCACGAGCGCGGTCGCGTCGTTCCAGTTGCGGCCAGGCGAGCCCGGATCGACGAAATCGTGCAGCCGCTTGAACGACACGAGCACCTTCTTGAACGCATCGGAGTTCACCGCGTTCTGATCGTGATCGCGATAGACCTTCATATACAGGTCCGGGCCGCCCACATCGGCGAGCACCGCGTCGAACGTGATCTTCTCCTGCCACGGCTGGCCGCCGAACGCGAGCGGAATCACGCCCGCGCTCTTCAGCTTGCCGAGATCGGCGATGAATTCGTCGTAGTTTTTGGGGCTCGCTCGCGATGCCCGCTTTCTGGAACACCGGCTTCGAGTAGAAGAACCACGCGGGCATATGAATGTCGACCGGCGCCGCGTAGAAATGGCCCTTCACGCGGATACTGTCGAGAATCGACTGCGGGAAAATACCGTTCCAGTTTTCTTTCGCGGCGACGTCGTCGACGTTATTCAGGAGTCCCTGGTCGATCAGATCGTGAAACTGCTTCGACGTATTGAACTGGGCGGCGGTGGGTGGATCACCGCCGACGATCCGGTTGATCGCGGTGGCGCGCGCCTGATCTCCGCCGGCGACTGCGTTGTCGACCCATTGGCCACCGGCCTTGTCGTACGCGACGGCAAACTGCCGAATCGCGGCCGACTCGCCGCCCGAGGTCCACCAGTGAATCACGTTAGCCTTGAGCGGTTCCGCATGCGCGACGACGCCATACAGCGCCAGTGCCGCAACTACGCCTCGCAAGACCATTCTGTTGCTGTTCATTCCGTCTCCTCCAGGCTCAGTGCCCGTGTGTCAAGTCGAAATACCAATCAGCTCCACCCGGTTTTACATCGTTGCTGCGTCGTTTTAATTGTGTTTATTGCGCTTGCGCGTTGCGATCTTCCAGGAATTTCGACACCAGCTCCGCGCTGCGCTTGACCGTACGCTTCTGCGTTTGGTAGTCGACGTGCACGATGCCGAAGCGCCGCTCATAGCCGAAAGCCCACTCGAAGTTGTCCATCAGCGACCACAGGAAATAGCCGCGCACGTCGACGCCCGCCTTGATCGCCTGATCGACCGCGGCGAGATGGCGCTTCAGGAACGAGATGCGCTGCGTGTCCTCGACGCGGCCGTCGATCACCTTGTCGTCCGATGCCATGCCGTTCTCGGTGATGTAGATCGGCGGCAGATTGGCATAGGTATCCCTGAAACCGGTCAACAGATCGCGAAGACCGTCAGGGTAAACCTCCCAGCCCATCTGCGTGCGCTCGACACCCTCGAGCGGCACCTCCTTGAAACCGTGCCCACCATCGCTCGCCACGTTGGTGCGGAAATAATAGTTGATGCCGAGAAAATCGAGCGGCGTATTGATCGTCTGCATGTCGCCTTCGAGCACGAGCGGCTCGCTGCCAGGCCACAACTCGAACAGATCTTGCGGATACTCGCCCTTGAACAGCGGATCGAGAATCCACGCGTTGTGCTGAACTTCGAACAGCTCGGCCGCGCGACGGTCGGCGGCGCTGTCGCTATTCGGCGTGCCGCGCCCGACATTCGCGACGATGCCCTTGTGCGAGCGCGGATCGTTCGCGCGCAGCACCGGAATCGCGAGACCGTGCGCGAGCAGCAGATGATGCATGGCCTGCGCGGCGAAACGCAGGTTCGAGAGTCCCGGCGCGTGATGGCCGTTGCCGTAGCCGAGGTACGCCGAACACCACGGCTCGTTGAGCGTCGCCCACGCATCGACGAGCCCGTGCAGCTCGCGGCTCATCAGATCCGCGTAATCGACGAAACGGTACGCGGTTTCGCGATTGAGCCAGCCGCCGCGATCCTCGAGATGCTGAGGCAGATCCCAGTGATAAAGCGTGACGAAAGTCGTGATGCTCTTCTCTTTGAGCCGTCCGAGCAGGCGCTTGTAGAAGTCGAGCCCCTTGCGGTTCGGCGTGCCGTTTTCGTCCATCACACGCGGCCATGCGGTCGACAGCCGATACGCTTCGAGGCCGAGGCCCGCGAGCAGGTTGACGTCCTGTTCCCAGCGATGATAGTGATCGCACGCGACGGCGCCGGTGTCGCCGGCCAACACCTTGCCCGGTGTGGCCGAGAACGTGTCCCAGATCGACGGCAGGCGGCCGTCTTCGTTGACCGCGCCTTCGATCTGATACGACGCGGTGGCCGCGCCGAGCAGGAAATCCTGGCGCCACAGCGACGAATCGGCGGGCGGTGTGAATGGATCGGAATGCGGGTCGCCGTGAGCGGCTGGACGGGCGGCGTCGATGAATGCGGATGCGTCGTTTACCACGGATTCTCTCCTGCCAATGAGGTCGTTGAACCGGGAGTGGTGGAGCTCGAGGCGCTCGCGTTCGGACTTACTGTGAACGCTTAAGTGGAAGCGCTTCCACACCGTCCAGCGAACGATAGCAGCGGGGAAATTGGCGCAGCAATCCGGGTTTGTCTGGAGGGGTTTCTGGCGTGCGTGCGAGGGTGATGCGGCGCGCATCGAGGTTGTCCGACTGCAACGGATAGTTGCGGCTTCCGACGAAAATCCCTGGCAGCCGTGCAACGCAAAGTCTCGGATCGCCGACAATCGGCTTATCCACTGAAGCATGGAAGACGATTGCGATGAGCGAATTCAATCTGTCGGAACTCTACCGCGGCTATATCGCCTGCCTGAACACGCAGGACTGGTCAAAGCTGCGAGACTTCGTTGGCGAAGACGTGAAGTACAACGGCCAACGAATCGGTTTGTCCGGCTGTCGCGAGATGCTGGAAAGAGACTTCCGCGAAATTCCCGACCTGCACTTCGAGATTCAGATGCTGGTTTGCGAGCCGCCACATATCGCAAGCCGATTGCATTTTGACTGCACACCCATCGGCTTGTTACTTGGGCTTCCCGTGCAAGGAAAACGGGTGGAGTTTTCCGAGAACGTCTTCTACGAGTTTGGTGACGGCAAGATCCAGCAAGTCTGGTCGGTCATCGATAAAGCCGCGATCGAGAGTCAGTTGTAGCGGCTCAGGGACACGCCCGCATTTCACTTCGATTCTTTTTATCGGGCGAATGCGCTCGTCTATGGCTCGTCGTCCTCGCGATCGGGGTCGACGTCGGGATCGAGCGGCGGCTCATCCGGGTCCTGCGAGGGACCGACGTCGGGCAGATCCGTCTGCACGACGTCGGACTGATCCGGGCGGATCGGGTTTTCGTCCTTGTTCGGTGTGGTTGCCATGGCCGGTCCTCCTTAGGTCGTTGCCATGCTGAAGCGGCAGCAAGTTCCGCTCCCGATCCAGACGCGGCCATGCCCTTTCCGGTCACAAATCGAAGCCCATTTGCGCACGGCCAAGCTCGGTGAGATCGTCTGGCGTCGCGCGGCCGACGAAATCGACTTCGAAATGATCGGCCGGAAAATCCGGCGGGCTCCTGCCTTCGAGAAAGCCCGGCAGTTGCCGCTTCAGATACGCATCGTTCTTCGCGCAGCCCGGCAGCGAAGCGATATACATCACGTTGCTATAGCCGTTGCCGCGATGCGCGTCCTCGACCGCGTGAATGACGTCGCTATGCCAGAACACGGTGTCGCCCGCCTGCATCAGCGGAATCGACGACAGCGCATGAAACAGCGGCGCGTGATATCCGGACTTGATCGACAGCGCGCGCCCCGGCAGCGCTCCGCACAGATCGTCTTCGGCGACATCATCCTGCAGCGCGCGCAACAGGATGTAGACCATCGAGTTCGCCATTGGCACCAACTGCAGCGTGCCGTCGCCGGGACCCTGCGGCGTCAGGGCGGTCCAGCCTTGAAACGTGCGGAACATCGAGCAGACGGCCGGCGATGCGATCTCCTCGACTTCGGTTCGCCACGCGGCGTCGAACGGATCGTAGTCGCGCCAGTGGCCCGAGAACACATGGCGATAGACCTTGCGGAAGTTCGGCTCGATCCAGCGCTCCACCGAACCGCCGTCGCAATGCACCGACAACCCGAGCGATTCCGATCCGGGCGGCCGACGGCGCAGGCGGTCCGCATACACCGGCACATGGTTCGGATCGAAATGCACGCGCCCTTCGCTTTCGGTGCGCCACAGCCGGTTCAGGAACACGCGGGCCTGCGTGAGCTCGGTCGATTGCCGCGCGAGCACCTGCGGTTTCGACCAGTACACACCGTAGATTTGCGGCTTGCTCGAGGCGAGCTGCCCAAAGTACTTGTCTTCCGCGCGATTCTGCAGCTTTGCGTCGAGGTCGTTGCGCTCGACGTAGTCGGCGATGTCCTGATCCCATTGCTCGACGAGCGACCGGTCGAACACCTTGCGGATCACACAGGCGCCGCGAGCTTTGACGAGCGCGATCTGCTCGTCGGTGACCCGGTTCGCCACGATGTCGGCGAACTGGATTTCCGGAATGACCGGCTCGCCGCGCTCACGCAGCGTCGCGATTCGCTCCGCCTCCTTCGTCATCGCCGCTTCGACGTCGGCGAACACGTCGCGGTAGTTCGGCAGCATCGCGCGCAGTTGGCGCTTCGCTTGACGGATGGCTGCCGGCAGGTCGTCGATTTGCAAGGCCATTGCATCGTCTCCATGTGATTTCCGATGCTTGAAGCGTACGCGAACGATCGCCGCCTGCGTGATACTATCCGGTCAAAGATTTGACGATTTCGGACATGAAAGCCGCTTTTGAACATGTGGATTTTGGCCGGGACTGTTCGGTCAGGGTTTACCACCGCCGGCTGCCCCGCATCCCTTTCGAATGGCACCACCATCCCGAGTACGAGCTGACGCTGACGATGAACAGTCAGGGCAAGCGGTACATCGGAGACTCCGTCGCGACCTACGGCGCGGACGATCTGGTGCTGGTGCCCCCGAATCTGCCGCACACTTGGGCCTCGAACCGTTCGATCGACGCGGCGCACCCGCAGGTCGCGATCGTCGTATGGTTCGACGGCGCGTGGGTGCGGCGACTCGCCGATGTCTGCCCCGAATACAACGGACTCTGCGACCTGTTGCGCAGAGCGGCCTGCGGCCTCGCGTTCGAAGACGGTGCCGGCACACGCATGCGCGAACACCTCGACCGCCTGCTGTCCGACAAACCGCGCGAACGCTTGCAGGCGGCGCTCGATGTACTGGATCTGCTGTCGGCGCTCCCCGCCACGCCGCTCGCGTCCCCAAGCGCATTCGACGCGCGAACCGGCACGCCGACTGGCCACGAATCCGATCAGATCAATCGCGTGCTCGCGTTGATCGAAACACAGTTCGCGTACCCGCTTCGGCTTTCCGCGCTGGCCAAGGCGTCGGGGCTTTCCGAGCGCTCGTTGACGCGGCATTTCATGCAGCATCTTGGCGAGAGCGTCGGGCGCTACGTGACGCGCGTACGAATCGGCCACGCATGCCGGATGTTGACCGATACGCAAGCGCCGATTTCCGTCATTGCGTCGCGCTCCGGATTCGCGAACGTCGCGAATTTCAACCGGCAATTCAAAGCCGCCAAGGACATGACACCGGTTGAATTCAGGCAGCAGTTCGCGGGCGCGCGGCGGGCGGAGCAACAGATGTCGCCAATGCTCACCGAGCGCTCGCCTTCTCTGCGGAGACTTCGCAACAAAGGAGACGGCAAGCGGATGTCTCGGCACGCACGTGCAAGCCGGCAGTCCAAATGACCGGACTACTCGGCGAGCAATCCCTGCAGGCGCCAGACATTTTTTGCACGTCCGGGGGAGTACTTGCAGCAAGGGTGGGGCCAGGGATTTTATGGCGCAGACTATGCGCTGGCGGCGAAATTTCAACGCGACGGCAACGCGCGGCTGGTCGACTGCAACACCCGGCTCTGGAGGCACTCCATGAACGAAGAAGCGATACGTGAAGCCTTGAACGCACACTGGCGAGCCTCGGCGGACGGCGATCTCGACGCCGAACACGCTATCTACGCCGACGATGCGATCTGCGACTATCCCCAATCAGGCGAGAGAATTCATGGACGAACCAATTTGCAGGCTCTGCGCGGCCATCATCCCGGCAAGCCATCGGGTTTCGCGATCAGGCGAATTCAAGGCGAGGGCAATCTGTGGATCACCGAGTACACGATCAACTATCAGGGGCGCATCGCTTACACGGTCAGCGTGATGGAGTTCCGCGAAGGCAAGGTCGTCCACGAGACGCAGTATTTTGCTGATCCGTTCGAGGCACCGGATTGGCGGAGTCAATGGGTTGAGCGGACCGCGTGAAAAAACGCGCGGCGGCCGTGTAGGACCAAGGTCCGATTGATGACAAACGCGCGCATGCGACTATGCTTCGAGGGGGCTGAAGCCCGAACTTGACGAGGTTCGCTATGCGGCAGGCCAAGATCGTTATCGTCGGCGCGGGGCTGGTCGGAGGATCGGCAGCCCTGCTCGTGGCATTGGCCATTCCGAGTGCGAAAGTCGTCATGATCGATGTCGCGCGGGTGCGCGCTGAGGGACAGGTTCTCGATCTCGCCCACGCCGCGGCATTCTGGGGGCACAGCCGTTTTCGCGCAGGGGACTACGAAGACGCGCGTGACGCCGACATCGTCGTGATCACGGCCGGCGCCGGCGTCAAACCCGGCGAGACTCGCCTGCACCTTGCCAGAACCAATGCGGACATCGCGACCGAAATCGTCGGGCGGATCGCGCCGCTCGCGCCCGACGCCATCTATCTGATCGCGACCAACCCATGCGACGTGCTGACCGGCGCCGTTTACGACCAATTGCGTTGCGAGCGCGAGCGCGTCATCAGCACGGGAACCTCGCTCGATACCGGGCGGCTGCGCTCCCTGCTGTCCGAGCGGCTCGGCGTGGTGGCCTCCGCGATTCACGCCTATGTGCTCGGCGAGCACGGCGAATCGGCCGTGATCCAGTGGTCCGCCGCAACGGTCTGCGGCATGCCCCTCGAAACCTTCCTGACGCGCAACGGCAAGGAGTTGGGCCCCGCCAGCAGGGATCTGATCCTGCGCTCCGTCCACGAGGCGGCGAAGCTCATCAAGGAAGGCAAAGGCGCCACCCATTACGGCATCGCCAGCGCGATAGGAAGGATCTGCGAGGCCATCGTGCACGACACCGATCTGATTCTCACGGTTGGCATCGTCCAGCCCGAAGTGGAAGGCGTACCGGACGTGTGCGTGTCGCTGCCAATGGTCGTCAATGGCGCGGGCGCGCGGTTGATCGCCTATCCGGAACTCGACCCTATCGAGCGCGAGACCTTGCTAGGTAGCGCGCGCATCGTCAAGGACGCGACGGAAAGCGTGCTCCACGAGCGGTGACGCCTTCCCGCGCACTCCGAAAATACCCAACCACGCCGGTACGAGGTCCATCATGGCTCCTACACCTGCCAAGGTTTCACGGCCCACCAGCTCGCCTCCCGCCACGCCGAAGCCCTCGGTCGGACTGCCGGCCGGCGTCTGGAAATATCTGGTACCGATCGCGGTCGGCGTCGCGCTGTGGTTTGTGCCCGCGCCCGCCGGCCTCCAGCCGAAGGCGTGGCATATGTTCGCCGTGTTCGTCGCGACCATTGCCGGCATCATGACCGCCCCGCTGCCGATGTCGGTGGTTGCCATCATCGGCTCGACCATTGGCGTGCTCGTCGGCGTTCTGTCGTTTGCCGACGTCACCAAATCCACCGGCACCGACCTCGTATGGCTCGTGATGCTCGCGTTTTTCATTTCACGCGGCGTGATCAAGACCGGCCTTGGCCGCCGGATCGCGCTTCTGTTCATGCGATTGCTGGGAAAGCGAACGACGGGGCTCGGCTACGGGCTCGTGTTGACCGAACTCGTGATCTCCCCCGCGATGCCGAGCATCACCGCGCGCGCGGGCGGCGTGATGTTGCCGATCACGCGAGCCATCTCCGAAGTGCTGGGCAGTCACGCCGACGATCCGGAATCACGCGTGAAGGTGGGACGCTACCTGATTCTCTGCGCCTTCCACGCGAACATCATCACGGCGGGCATGTTCATCACGGCAATGGCGGGCAATCCGCTGGCGGTCAGGCTGGCCGCGGACCAGGGCGTGTCGATCAGTTGGCTCGACTGGGCGGTGGCGGCGTCGATCCCCGGTCTGCTGTGCCTCGCCGTGATTCCGATCGCCATGCTGTGGATCGCCCCGCCGCAGGTCAGACGCACCCCCGATGCCACCGACCTCGCGCAACGAGAGCTCACGACGATGGGGCCCATCTCGGTCAAAGAAATCATCATGGCGTGCATCTTCGTCGGCTTGCTGGTGCTATGGGTGTTCGGCGACGATCTCGGCGTCGGCGCGACGCTCGCGGCGGCGATCGGCGTTTCGTTGCTGTTCATCAGCGGCGTGCTGACCTGGCAGGACGCGCTGAACGAGAAGTCCGCCTGGGACACGATGATCTGGATCGGCCTGCTCATCATGCTGGCCTCCAAGCTCAACGAATATGGCATGGTGAGCTGGTTCGGCAAGGAATTCGGCGCGCATCTCGCGGGCTTTCCGATGCTGGCGGTCTATATGATGGTGGCGGCGATCTACGTTTACATTCACTACTTTTTCGCCAGCGCCACCGCGCATATCAGCGCGCTGTTTCCGCTCTCCATGGCACTGATGGTCGCCGCCGGCGTCCCGCCCTTCGTCGCCGCAGTCTCGCTCGGGATTCTGAGCAATGTGAACGGCTGCCTGACGCAATATGGCATCGGCTCCGGTCCCGTCATGTTCGGCGCGGGCTACGTGACCCAGGGCGAATGGTGGAAGGCGGGATTTTTGATGAGCCTGTTTTACATGGTGGCCTGGCTGGTCGTTGGGCCGCTTTGGTGGAAGGTGCTGGGGCACGTATGAGAGATTCGCGCCGGAGCAAGATGGAGCGCAACGTTCCAGATCGAGTCTGATTGGATAACATAAGGCCGCGAAACTTCGCTTGCAGATGCTGTATCGTGAGCGCCTACGCCCTTGCATAGGTCCACGATCTCCGTCCAGACGTCTCAGATGATTCCGCTCCACCGCAATCCAGCTTTCTATCAGCTCCTTGCCGACAGCTACGCCCAGCGGCTTGGTCGTCCGCTGGTGCCGCAGGCCATGCCCGTGGACGAAGGAACCGAATGGCTCTACGAGAGTGCCCCATTCGCGGTACTCGCGCACAACACCGATCCCGACCCGCTCTTTATTTACGGCAACAAGGCCGCACAGCGCCGCTTTGGATACAGCTGGGATGAAATCACCCGACTGCCGTCCCGACTCTCAGCCGAGGCCCCTAACCGCGAGGAGCGGCAGCAATTCCTGGCACGCGTCCAGCGGCTGGGCTACGAGGCGGGCTACAAGGGCGTGCGTGTCACTAAGTCCGGCCAGCGCTTCATGATCGAGGAAGCCACGCTGTGGCAACTTCGCGACGCGGACGGCAAACTGCACGGCCAGGCCGTTGTCATCCCGCGGACGCGCGACATCTGATCTCATGCCAACGGTTGATGCGTGAGCCTACTGCCGCGAAACCACGAGACGAGATACTCGCGACGAAGACCTTTGTGGGATCGATCTGATAGCGCTGAAGTTTTGTGATCGTGGACGTGGCCGATCCGGCGTCCGCGATGGGGCTCGAGGTGGCGGCTAACGCTTTTGCCTGTGCAGATGCTGCCGGTCCACTTACATCCGTACTGGCCGAATCGCCACCGCCCCGCATCCGAGGAGACGATCGCTGACACGGTTGCCGACGCTAACCGTTGGCCTAACGTCATCGTCATCATGGTCGAACTGTTCATCGTTCACAGCAAGTCCCAGCAGTAGGGGCGAATGAGCAAGATTGCGGCTCTGCCGAAGGACTGCCTTTAGGTGTCAGCAGAGGCCTACTTGATTGCCTTGCTTGTCGGCGTCACGCGCGGATCGTCGCACAGTCGCTGGCAGCCACCCTTGCATAACGGCATGAGACCCACGCTAAGCTGTAGATATCCACTGCGCCCAGTGCTATCTTTTGGATAAGGCAATTTCTCCAGATGAGAGTCAACATATATATATTGCGGCTTTATACCAAGTTCAATCAAAAATTCTTTTAGCAGCTTACCCCGCGACTCTGCCAGTTCTTTAGCATTGGCTTCCCCAACGTAAGCGTTTGCGACGATTTGGGCTTGAATCTCAACATTGGGCCATTGCCGGGCATTCAATACCATGCTCATCATTTTTAGACGGTAGGCGTTTGGAATTCCTTGGTAGTTCAGTGGAACGCTTTCGGTCAAATCTTCTGATATCGTACAAGCCATCAATTGCTGCGATACAGCAAAAGAGAATACAAAAAAAACGGATAAAATAAATTTTTTGACCATATTACCAAATCTTCTTTTCGGAAAATTCACTGAGGGTATCAAAATGGGCAATATAGCACGCGAAATTGTCTGCATTCCTGCATGCCCCCTCTGGATCAGTTTGCGCCCAATAACCAATACCAGGTCCAAAACCATAAACTACATCGTCTGAATCGAATGTATCGACATAGTGCGTACATTCATGAATCAAGACCTTCAACTTGCAATTTGTCGAAACATCAACATCAGGAAGGGTACAAAAATGTGGATAGATTGCGATTATTCTACGTGCCGAATCCGGCTTGCATACTGCCGCATCGTTGCCCCCTCTATCGGGAGCTATTGCACACGAAATCTGCATGCCCTTCTGTTCGTCCCAACGAATGATCTTCTCGGGTTTTAGCTGCTGCATCGCGGTTGCCAGCCTGGGCAGGCCGAAACTCAATCGATTGTGGATATCCGGTAACGCACCCCCGCCTGTCGCTTGCCAGTGTAGTCTCTTAACTCGAACTGCTCATTGAACCGTTTGGGGGCACGCTCGCGACAATCGCACGCCCATGCGTAACCCAGGGCTTCGGCCATGTCGTAACCGTTTGAATACGACTTCAGCCTATCGAACGGAAACCATTCGCCGGTTTCGGCGTTCAGCGCCATGGCGAACGGCATTGGCGGGAAGTTTGTGTAGATTGAATAGGTGATACGGCAAAGCTGGCACTCTTCCTTGCCGCCGGTTTCATCCTGTTTCTGCTGTCCCATTTGACCTCATCTGATTTTCCAGAAAACACCCGACGAATTAACCATCTAAACAGCGTCTCGGTCAACGACATTAATTTTAGATTAAAACTTTTTGACAAAAATTCACGATGAACTTGGGCATCTCATTTTTAAGCTCATCTTTCGGATGAGTCTCTTTTACATGGTTGCATGGCTGGTTGTTGGCCCGCTCGGGTGGAAAATGCTGGGCATATATGAATGATTGGCGCCGAGTCTCGGGATGCATCGAACGTGGGCATCGCCGCACTATTCACACGATGTCGCCACCGGAACTCTGCCGCCCAACTCGTCGAAATGAGTCGATCTGAAAAGCGACGGAGCCGATCTTCAATGCACCTTCGGTGGTCGACAGGAATCCGACCGTGCGCCGTCGAAAGCTCGGAACGCTCGTTCGGAGTTCGACCGGCCGGGCCCTATCACAGCAATGGCTTATCGGAGAACTCGATGGCTACGAACACTTCAGTGTGGTGATGGTTTCGGTTCCGGAGATCGAGTCACCCTCTACTTACCGCCGTCTTCAATCCCCCGCCGATCATCCCTGGAAACCGCCAGTCTCGAAGGTTCCCCGATCATAAGCTTCGCAATAAGCCTTCCAGTCCGCCGCGACCTGCGCCTCACACTGCGTCGCAAGATCGATCAACGGCAGTTGCCAATCGCGCCGACTGCCAAACGCGATCAGATCGTCTGCGATCGCCGACTTCTGCCGCCCTCCGCTGCGCAGATGCGCCCACGCGCTCAACTCGGCCATGCTGTTGATCACTGCCTCGAGCCGCGGCAGCTTGCCGTCCCAGTCGGCAAGCGCGACGCGATCTTCCGATGGCTGCAAACTCCGCAACACATAGGAGCGCTGGTTGAATTCCACCGCGTGCAAAAAGGCCTGCGAGACCGCCTGATTGCGCCGCTGCACTTCGACGACACGCTGCGCCTCGGTCTGCCACTTCGGCTGCGTCGCCGTCACGTGCGCACTCACCGATGACGGCAGCGCCTCTTTCAAATCGATCAGGTAGTTGCCATCGGGCGAGCCCTTGCCCTCGACCAGAATCACATAGCGATCGACACCGAGGCTGCCCGTCCCCGCAATGCGGCGCGCGACATCGAGCGTGCGGTAGAACTCGGGATTCGGCTCCGTCACCGCGAACTGCTGCATGAACTGCGCGACCGCGGCACGCCGTTCATCGCTGACGGGCAGCGCTTTCTTGCCGTCGACCTTCAGCATGCGCGTTTTGCCCTTGAGCACCGTGCGACGGTCCAGATGCGCGGCGCGCGTGCGGCTCGCGAGCGCGACGAACAGATCGCGCACCATGCCGGTCGCGGTCTCCGCTTCGATCCAGCGCGACTTGCCGTACGCGAGCGCGGCGCCGTAGGCATCGAGCGCGGTGTGGCACAGCGCGAGCGCTTCAGCGCGGCTCAGCTTCAGGTTGGCCGCGCCGACCAGCACGCTCGTCAACAGACGCACGAGCTCGTACGGAACCGGCGCGAGACAGGCTTCGTCGAAGTCGTTGTTGTCGAAGTAGACGAGGCGATTGTCGCCCTTGTAGCTGCCGAAATTTTCGAGGTGCATGTCGCCGCAGATCCACACGTGCGGCGCGTCGTCGAGTACGTTCGCGGGCGGCAGACGCGCATAGAACAGATGGCAGGTGCCGCGCAGAAACACGAACGGCGAGCCGCGCATGGCTTTGTATTTCATCGCGAGTCGTTCGGGGTCCCGCCCGGCGTTGAAGTTGGCGATGATCTTTGCGATATCGGACATAGCGGGTTCCGTTGAATGGGCAAGCTCGACGTGAGCTCCGTGCCTGCTGCTGTGACCTCGGGACGTGCCGCGAATTCAATGCGCGTTCAACCCGGATGCAGTGACGTGGCTGTCGTTGCTTGTCGCGGCAGTGGCGATCGGTGGGCTGCTTGCCTACGGGTATCGCCAGTGGGCGCGCTCGACAGGCTCGAACTTCGAGTTCTATGCGTCGTTGTTGGCGTTCAACGCGACCGCGCTCCTGTTGCTGACGAACGCGCTATGTTGGTTCGAATACATGTCCAACGTCATCAATGTGTCGCATCCATTGTGCTTACGATCTGCTCGACTGGGCTTTTCCAGCGACCTCCGTCGCCATACTCGCCTTCGTGATGAGCCGGACGCGCTACGCGATAGCCAGCCATCGGCGCTCGCTCGCCTGGTCAGGTCGTCGCCGCGGTGAGCAAGGTGATTGCATCGCCCGGCCCCACTCACCCCTCTCCACCGAACCTGCGCCGATACGCCCCTGGACTCGTCAACGCGATCCGGCGAAAATGCCGCCGCAACGACTCCTCCGACCCGAACCCCGCCAGCTCGGCGACGCGCGCCATCGGCAGCGGCGTCGCGGCTTCGAGCAACTCACGCGCAAGCGCGACGCGCTCCCTGACGAGCCATTCATAAGGCGCCATGCCGGTCGCGTCGCGGAACTGCCGTTGCAGCGTGCGCGGGCTCATCGCCGCGCGCCCGGCGAGCGAGCGCAGCGTATGCGGCTCGGCCGCATGGCTGCGCACCCAGTCCATCAGCTTCGCGATACGTCCGCTTTCGTCGGGCGGCATCGGGCGCGGCACGAACTGCGCCTGGCCACCCTCGCGATGCGGCGGCACCACGAGCCGTTGCGCGACGCGATTCGCGACCGCGCCGCCATGATCGCGCCGCACCAGATGCAGCAGCATGTCGAGCCCGGCCGCCGATCCCGCCGACGTGATCACCTGCCCTTCATCGACATACAGCGCGTCGGGCTGCACACGCAGTTGCGGATAGCGCTGCTGCAACTTGTCCGCGTAGCGCCAGTGGGTCGTCACGGTCTTGCCGTCGAGCACGCCAGCCGCCGCGAGCACGAACACGCCCGAGCAGATCGAGCAGAGCCGCGCGCCGCGCCCGTAAGCCGCGCGAAGCTTGCGCAGCAGCGCGGCCGGCGGCACCTCGTCGGCATCGCGCCAACCCGGAATCACGATCGTGTCGGCGCTCGCGAGCAGCTTCAGCGTGTAGGGCGCGGCCAGCGTGATGCCGCCCGCCGCGCGGATCGGCCCGGGCTCGCTCGCACAGACCGCGAAGCGATACCACGGCACGCCGAGTTCGGGACGCTCGAGCGCGAACAGTTCGGTCACGCAGCCGAATTCGAAGGTGCAAAGCCGGTCGTAGGCCAGCGCGACGACGAGATGATTGTGCATGGCGCAATGTTACCGAAGATTGACGATCACGCCACTTACCGGGCGACCCGCCGCTCATCACAATCGACCGTGCCTGAAACGCGCGCGCCCCACCACCCAATCAACTCACCCCTGCTGCCATGACTCACGACAACCTCACCACCGTCCCGAACGCCGTCACCGCGATCCCCGCCGCCGACAGCGCCGCCGCGCTCGCGCACTTCCAGGCGTCGCTGCGCTTCGAAACCGATTGCACCGACGTCCACGCCGCGCTCGCGAGCGGCGCGCCCGGCTTCGTGCTGCTCGACGTGCGCAGTCCCGCGCTGTTCGCGCAGGGCCACGTGCCGGGCGCGCTGAATCTGCCGCACGGCAAGATCGTCACGTCGAAGCTCGCGGCTTATGCGCCGGACACGCTGTTCGTCACCTACTGCGCGGGGCCGCACTGCAACGGCGCGGCGCGCGGCGCACTGCGGCTCGCCCAGTTGGGCCGGCCCGTCAAGCTGATGGCGGGCGGCGTCACCGGCTGGCTGGACGAAGGCTTCCCGCTGAGCCGCGAGGACGCCGATCCGCCGTCCGATCTACGCTCGGATGCATAGCGTGACTCGCAATCCGACACGCGTTCCAGCGCGGCATCCGCCGCCGTCCGCGCGCCGGTTTTGCCCCCTGTTCGCAAATCGCAAATAAGTTGAACAAAAGTTCGAAAAGTGCCGATAAGATGTCCAGCCGGACTCCTCCCGGCGGACCCAATATGCAGAGTTCATATAATTTCTGGCTCGTCGCGATTTCGTTCGCGGTCGCGACCCTCGCGTCGTACACCGCGCTCGATCTGACGGGCCGCATCTTCCTGCTCGGCTCGACGCGCCGGCGGCACGCATGGCGGCTCGGCGGCGCGTTCGCGCTCGGTGTCGGCATCTGGTCGATGCACTTCGTCGCGATGCTCGCGTTCTCGCTGCCTATCCCGCTCGGGTATGACCTGGCGACGACCGCCTGCTCGCTGGCCCTCGCGATCGGCGCTTCGTATCTGGCGCTCTCGCTGACGACCCAGCAGCGCCTGACGCCGGTCCGGCTGCTGATGGGCGGCGTGGCGATGGGGATCGCTATCGCCGGCATGCATTACACCGGGATGGCGGCGCTGCGCATGGCGCCCGCGATCCACTACCAGCCGGCATGGTTCGCGGCCTCGATCGCGATCGCGATCGGTGCGTCGAGCGCCGCGCTGTGGATGGCGCGCGCGCTCAGCAACGAACACGAGCGCCATATCGCGCGCAAACGTCTCGCCGCGGCGCTGGTGATGGGCGTCGCGATCAGCGGCATGCACTACACCGGCATGGCCGCCGCCGACTTCGCGCCGGGCGCGATCTGCGGCGCGGCCAACGACATGAACGCGCGATGGCTCGCCACCTCGGTGATCCTGCTCACGTTCGCGGTGCTGATCGTCACGCTGATGCTGTCGCGCTTCGACGTGCGCACCACCTTCCTGCTCGGCGCGGTGTCGCGGCTGAACGGCCAGATCGTGCGGCTCGCGACGCTCGACGCACTGACGGGGCTGCCGAACCGCGCGACGCTGACCGAGCGGATCGAACGCGCGATCAGCGGCGCGCGTCGCCAGCGTACGTCGTTCGCGGTGCTGTTCATGGATCTCGACGGCTTCAAGACGATCAACGATTCTCTCGGTCACTCGGCTGGCGACGCGGTGCTGTCCGCATTCGCGCAACGCCTGCAGCAATGCGTGCGTTCGAGCGACACCGTCGCGCGGCTCGGCGGCGACGAGTTCGTCGTGCTCACGGAACACCTTACGTGCGGCGACGACGCGGCCGCGCTCGCCGACGGCGTGCTTCACCGGATGCGCCAGGGCACGTGGAGCGACGAACAACCGCTGCAGGTGATGCCGAGCATCGGCATTGCGCTTTATCCGCGCGATGGCGACAGCGTCGAGACGCTGCTCCAGCACGCGGACGCCGCGATGTACGAAGCGAAGCGCGCCGGCCGCGGCACCTACCGCTTCTTCGAGCGCAGCATGAACGAGGCCGCCACGCGCACGCTGCGGATCCAGCAAGTGCTGCACGACGCCTTCGCGAATGATCGTTTCTCGCTGCTGTTCCAGCCGAAGTTTCAGCGCGGCGGCGACGCGCTCGCGGGCGCCGAGGCGCTGATCCGCCTGCACGATCCGGAGATGGGCGCGCTGATGCCGGCCGAGTTCATCCCGGTCGCCGAGCGCTCCGGGCAGATCGTGCAGATCGGCTACTGGGTCGTGCGCGAAACCTGCCGGCGCATTCGCGGCTGGATCGAACAGGGCCTGCCGGCGATGAAGGTGGCGATCAACCTGTCGCCGCGTCAGCTGTTGCAACCGGACCTCGTCGAGACGATCCTCGACATCGTCAGGAGCGAGGACGTCGCGTGCGAGCAGATCATGTTCGAGATCACCGAGACCGTAGCGATGCAGGATGCCGCGCGCACCGTCGAAGTAATCCGCGCGTTTCAGGCGAGCGGCTTCGACATCTCGATCGACGACTTCGGCACCGGCTATTCGAGCCTCGCGTATCTGCAGCGCTTCCAGGTGAAGCAGCTGAAGATCGATCGCTTCTTCATCAACGGTCTCGACGCGAACGGCGCCGCGGGCAGCGCAATCGTGTCGGCGATCATCGCGCTCGCGCACTCGCTCGAAATGGACGTGGTCGCCGAGGGCGTCGAAACCCAATCGCAGCTCGACAAGCTGTGCTCGATGATGTGCGACGAAGTGCAGGGCTACCTGCTCGGCAAGCCGATCGACGCCGACGCCTTCGGCGCAATGCTCCGCGGCAGAACGATGGCCGCAAGCGGAGTCTCTATCTGAGCAGCGTCTCCCCCAACGCCGCGAGCCGTTCGGTCAACGCCTCGCTCGCACGCGTCATCGGCAAACGCAATTCGTTGCGCACCCATCCCCTCGCCGCGAGCAGCGCCTTCACCGGCGCGGGATTCGGTTCCGCGAACGCGAGCTGGATCTGCGGCACGAGCGCGTGAAAAATGCGTCGTCCTTCGTCGAGCTTCCCCTGCGTCAACGCGCGATAAAGCGCGACGAAACGCTCGGGCCGCACGCCGGTGCGTTGCGGAATATCGTAGAGCACGACTGGATGCACGCTCGCGTCCGCGAGCGCGCTGAAATGCGCGACGATGCCGTCCTGCGAGGGCCGACGAACCAGTTCCCGGAGGAAAACGCTTGACTTCTACGCGCCGGAAACTAATATACGCACCGCGTACATCAACGCGTTTTGCTGCCTTACTCCCGCCGACCCCACTTTTGCGACAGGTGCCCTCATGAGCGTTCCGCAACAAGCCTTCCTACGCGATGCGATGCGTCGCCTGAACATGACGCGCGATACGTTCGCTAACCGCATCGGCGTGTCGCGCCGGGCGCTGGATACGTGGCTGCTGCCGGACGACTCGCAGGAATCGCGGGCGATGCCGGAAATCGTCGAGCGTTTCGTCTCGGAGATCGTCGCGAACACGGAGCCGGGCGAAGGATATACGCAAAGCGTAGACTCGCAATCGCTCGCAAGCCAGATTCTGTTCGAGGGCAAGCCGCAGCTGCTGTCGGTCGATCAGTTTTCGCGCGACTCGGTCGAGGCGCTCTTTCGCGTCGCCGACATCATGCAGCCGATCGCCCGGCGCCGCAAAATCTCGCGCGTGCTCGAAGGCGCGGTGCTCGGCAATCTGTTCTTCGAGGCGAGCACGCGTACCCGTGTGAGCTTCGGCGCGGCGTTCTGCCGGCTCGGTGGCTCGGTGTGCGACACGACCGGCTTCACGTTTTCGTCGATGGCGAAGGGAGAATCGATCTACGACACGAGCCGGGTGATGAGCGGCTATGTCGACGCGCTGGTGATCCGCCACCCGGAGCAAGGCTCGGTGGCCGAATTCGCGCGCGCGACCAACGTGCCGGTGATCAACGGCGGCGACGGTCCCGGCGAGCATCCGAGCCAGGCGCTGCTCGATCTCTACACGATCCAGCGCGAGTTCTCGCGGCTCGGCAAGATCGTCGACGGCGCGCACATCGCGCTGGTCGGCGACCTCAAGTACGGACGTACCGTGCATTCGCTCGTGAAGCTGCTGGCGCTCTATCGCGGCATCAAGTTCACGCTGATTTCGCCGCCGATGCTCGAATTGCCGGGCTATATCATCGAGCAGATTTCGCGCAACGCTCACGTGATCGAACAGACGCACGACCTGCGCACTGGCTTGCGCGGCGCCGACGTCGTATACGCGACGCGCATCCAGAAGGAGCGCTTCACGGACGAATCGTTCGAAGGCTACACGCCCGACTTCCAGATCAACCAGGCGCTCGTCGATAGCGTGTGCGGCGCCGAAACACTGATCATGCACCCACTGCCGCGCGACAGCCGGCCCGGCGCGAACGATTTGAGCACCGACCTCAATCACGATTCGCGGCTCGCGATTTTCCGGCAGACCGACAACGGCATTCCGGTGCGGATGGCGATTTTCGCGGTGCTGCTCGGCGTCGACAAACAGGTCCAGCATTCGATGCGCGATGCCGCGTGGCGCCCGCCGGTCTGCCTGGGACCTGACGACGCGGTGTTTCACGGAATCGATTGACGCGGCTAGCCGTCCGCCGTCAGGCCGCGGCCGCGGCGCGCGCGTCACGCATTTCGCGCGCGGCCTGCCTGAACGCGCCAGCAAAGAACAGCACCTGATATTTGACCGCGTTCGACCAGTACTTCCACGTATGGCCGCCGGGCCGCTCGGCGTAATCGTGCGGCACGCCGAGTTCGACGAGCCGCTCGTGCAGCAGCCGGTTCGACTGCACGAGCGAGTCGTTCACGCCGCAATCGATCGTCAGCGCGATATGGTCGCGGCCGAAATCCTCCGCACTCGCGACGATCGCCTTGCTGTTCCAGAAGTCCGCATATTGCATCGGGTCGCCGAACACCCGCTCGATGCCGGGCTCGTCCTCGCTGCCGCGCGGGTCCACCGCACCGCTGATGCTGCCCGCCGCGCCGAACGCGTCGGGCCGGTCGAGCGCGATGCGTAGCGCGCCGAAGCCGCCCATGCTCAAGCCCGTGATAGCGCGCGCCTGCTTCGTCGCGATCGTGCGGAAATGGCTGTCGATATAGGCCACCACTTCCGTACCCACGTAGGTTTCGTAGCGGCTGCGCGGATCGACGGGGCTATCGATGTACCAGCTGTCGCGGCCGCCGTCGGGCATCACGAGGATCACGTGATAGCGGTCGGCGAGCTTGCCGATATGCGAATTCGCGGTCCAGTCCGTGTAATCGCCGCCCGAGCCATGTAGCACGTAGACGACCGGAAAGCGCGCGGCCTGGTTGCCACGCGCGTATCGATCGGGCAGCACGACGGTTGCGTCGAACGTACGATGCATCGCCGCGCTCGGAATCGTGACGACGCGCGACTGGAACGCCCACGCCGGCGATGCGATCAGCATCAGAATGAGCCAGAACGTATGGACTGGATTCATGGTGAGTCGCCCCTTGCGGTTGCTTCCGGCTGCTTACGTTCGTCAGGCATCCGAAGAAGAGCGCCCCAGCATGCCTCGGCCTATGTCCGCGAACGACTGTAGCAATGGCGACTTACAACCAAATTTCAGCGAAACATACGATCCAGTCAAGCTTCGGTCGCTTCATCGGCTTCGGTTGCCGTCTCTGCGCCCGCATCTTCGACGTGCGCGGCAAACCCCACCCGCCCCGGCGCCCGATCGTCCCGCAATGTGAGCGCCGGAATCTCATACGCGCCGCCGTTCTGCGGCAGGAACGCGATCGGCGCAGCCGTCCACAGCGTGTCGAGCCGTCGCCCGAGCGCCTCGCTGACCTCGGCATACTTCGCCTCGTCGACGCGGCTCGTGCGATAGACGACGAACGGCGGCAATACTTCGAAGCCGGGGTAATACAGCACACCGTGCTGGATCGGGAACAGCACGTCGTCGATCGGACCGTTGATGCCGCGTGCGCTGTAGTGCGACTCCCAGCCGCCCGTCGTGACGATCAGCATCGCGCGCTTGCCCGCGAAACGGCCCTCGCCATAACGCTCGCCCCACCGCACATCGGAATGCTCGCCGACACCATACGCGAGACCGTACGCATAGACACGCTCCACCCAGCCCTTCATGATCGCCGGCATCGAGAACCACCACAGCGGAAACTGCAGGATCACCGCATCGGCCCACTTCAGCTTGTCCTGCTCACGCGCGATGTCCTCGCTCTGCAAACCGTTCTCGAACGCATGCTTCGATTCGAGCGACGCGAAGAAGCGCTCGCCGCTGTGACGCTCGCTGGTGTCGCGTGCGTCTAGCGACGCTTTCCAGTTCATCGCGTACAGATCGGACACCTGCACCGTATGGCCGGCGCGTTCGAGATGGCGGACACTGAAGTCCTTCAGCGAACCGTTCAACGATTTCGGTTCGGGATGCGCATAGATGATGAGAACGTTCATGATGGGACCTTCGTGGCTGAAAACAGTCACGATAGGCATCGCCGAGGTATATTGGAAATGAATTCCCAATATGTCAGGTATTGCCGTGGTTAATCTCAGAAGACTCGACCTGAACCTGCTGGTCACGCTCGACGTGCTGCTCGAAGAGCACAACGTCACCCGCGCCGCCGAACGGCTGAACTTCTCTCAGCCGTCGGTCAGCGTGCATCTGGCGAAACTGCGCGACGTATTCGGCGATCCGCTGCTGTTGCCGGGACCGCGCGGCATGCGGCCCACCGCGAAAGCGCAGGCACTGCGCGAGCCGTTGCGCGAAGCGCTCGACGCACTGCAGCGCGCGGTCGCGCCAACCCGTCCATTCGATCCGGCCGCGGCGACGCAAACCTGGCGCATCGCCGCAACGGACTACGCGGAGTCGACGATCATCCTGCCGATGCTCGCGGGCTTGCGCGCGGCGGCGCCCGGCACGCGTCTCGCGATCGTCGAGGCGGTGCCGCCGCGGCTCGCTCGCCAGGCCGAACAGGGCGATATCGATATCGGCTTTCATACGAGCGAAGGCGCGCCCGAAGGCTTGCGCCGTCGCGTGCTGTTTGCCGAGCGCTACGTGCTGGTCGGCCGCGCGGGTCATCCGAAGCTGAAGCGCCGGCCCACCCTCGCGCAGTTCTGCAAGCTCGAACACGTGATCGTGTCGCCCGATGGCGGCGGCTTTTTCGGCGTCACCGACGAGACGCTCGCGAAGGTGGGTCTCGCGCGCAAGGTCGTGCTGTCGGTGCCGCACTTTCTGTTCATGCAGTCGGTGCTCGCGAGCACGGATCTCGTGGGGATGCTGCCCGCGCGTCTCGTGCGCGGCACGGACGCGCTGCGGATGGTCGAGCCGCCCGTCGAGGTGCCGGGCTACGAGATGGCGATGCTATGGCACGAGCGGGTGCATCGCGATCCCGCGCATCAATGGTTGCGGGAGTTCATCGCGGCATCGGTGTAATCAGCCCTTTTCAGCGCCGATCGCATCCAGCTGATCGAGCACCTCGTCGCTGAGCTTCAACTGCGCCGACTGCAGGTTTTCACGCAGATGAGTCACCGAAGACGTGCCCGGAATCAGCAGAATGTTAGGTGCCCGATGCAATAGCCAGGCAAGCGCGACCTGCATCGGCGTCGCCTCGAGCTTGCGCGCAAGCTCCGACAGCTCGGACGATTGAATCGGCGTGAAGCCACCCAGCGGGAAAAACGGCACGTAGGCGATGCCCTGCTCCGCGAGCGCATCGATCAGCGCGTCGTCGTCGCGATGCACGAGGTTGTAGTGATTCTGCACGCACACGACCTTCGTGATGCGCTGGGCCTCGGCAATCTGGGCGGCCGTCACGTTGCTCAGGCCGACATGACGCACGAGCCCGCGCTGCTGCAGCTCGGCGAGCGCCGTGACCTGCTTTTCGATCGAGCCCTCACTCGGCTCGTGCACGTTGCCCATCACGCGCATGTTGACCACGTCGAGCGCGTCGAGCCCGAGGTTGCGCAGATTGTCATGCACCGCGCGCTCGAGGTCGGCGGGCTCCTGCGCCGGCAGCCAGGCGCCGGCGCCGTCGCGCACCGCGCCCACCTTCGTCACGATCGTCAGATCGCGTGGATACGGGTGGAGCGCCTCGCGGATCAACTGATTGGTCACGTGCGGCCCGTAAAAATCGCTGGTATCGATGTGATCGACGCCCGACGCGACCGCCTCACGCAGCACCGCGAGCGCCGCGTCGCGGTCTTTCGGCGGCCCGAACACGCCGGGGCCGGCCAGCTGCATCGCGCCATAGCCCATGCGCCGCACCGGGCGGCCGGCTAGTGCGAAAGTGTCGATGAAGCTGAAGTTCGGCATGACGATCTCCTTGTGAAGTGATGAGCGGCAGTATCGCCGCAATTGCGTTGTTGAATAAAGCGGTCTAACGTGTACGGGTTGTTCAAAATTCTGCACAATCAATCGTCATGGAACTGAATGATCTGGCCGCCTTCGTTTCCGTCGCCCGCGCCGGCGGCTTTCGCGACGCGGCGCGCGTGAGCGGCGTGTCGGCGTCGAGTCTGAGCGTCGCGGTGCGGCGCCTCGAAACGAAACTCGGGCTGCGGCTCCTGAACCGCACCACGCGCAGCGTCGCGCCGACCGAAGCCGGGCTGCGTCTGATCGAGAAGCTGACGCCGCTGTTCGGCGAAATGGAAGCGGCGCTCGACGTGCTGAACGGCTTTCGCGACAAGCCGACCGGCACATTGAAGCTCAACGTGCCGTCGAGCGTCGCGCGCATCGTACTGCCCGACGTGCTTGCGCGCTTTCTGAAGCAGTACCCGGATATTCGCGTCGAAGTGGTGGTCGAGGATGGTTTCGTCGATGTGCTATCGATCGGGTGCGATGCGGGCATTCGCTACGATGAACGCCTCGAGCAGGACATGATCGCGGTGCCGATCGGCGCGCGCGTGCAGCGCTTCGCGACCGCCGCATCGCCCGCGTACCTCGACGCGCACGGCCGTCCGCAACATCCCGGCGAATTGCTCGCGCATGCCTGCCTGCGCGGGCAATTCGCCAGCGGCGCGATGCCGACCTGGTACTTCGAGCGCGACGGCGAGCTGCTGCAATTGAATCCCACCGGACCGCTGCTGGTGCGGCCCGGCGCCGCGATCGACCTCGCGGTCAGCGGCGCGGTCGCGGGCCTCGGCATCATTCACCTGTTCGAAGACATGCTGCGCCCGCATCTGGACAGCGGTGCGCTCGAAGCGATTCTCGAACCGTGGTGGCAGCGCTTTTCAGGGCCTTTTCTTTACTATCCGGGTCATCGTCATGTGCCCGCGCCGCTGCGCGCGTTCGTCGATTTCCTGAAGGCCGATTCGGCAGGCGTCCCGGACGATGACGTGGCACGGCGTTGACGTCATCACGACGGTGATCGCGGCGACGCGTGCCATATCAGCACCGTTGCGCGCAGAGCTGCGCGATCGTGGTCAGAAAGAGATCCGCGCCGATCGGCTTCAGCAGACATGCGCTGCAGTAATGCGCATCGCTGTCCGAAGGCTGCACCGCGGTATGGACCAGAATCGGTACGTTGACGGATAGCGGCATCGATTTCAAACGGCGGCATAACTCCGCGCCGTCCATAACCGGCATCATCCAGTCCGTAACAATCAGGTCGGGAACGTGAGCGACGACACAAGCGAGTGCTTCGGCGCCGTTGCTCGCGCAACTCACCTCATACCCTGCGCTCTCCAGAATCAACCGCCATGCGGCTAGAATTTCCGGTTCGTCGTCGACCAGCAATATCGAATACATCATGTTTTGCGGACGAAATTTGCCTTCTTGTCTGATCAGAGTCTCGCAAGAGATGTTCCACGAACGGCAATTGCGCGGATAATGACGCGGGTCGCCGGCGCGCATCGGGTCGCCTGGCCGATCGCCAGCGAAACAGGTTTGCGGTGCCCGCGCAAATCGAGGCGTTCGAACCGTTCGCGCGTTGTATGTTGTAGAAACTCCATTCCGGTATCCATCATGACCGACAGACGCGTGAGCCCGCTGCGCAACTTCGCCAACTTCATCCGCGCGGAACGGGGCGGCCTGACGCGGCAATGGATGCATGCCGTCTCCGCCGACGCCGATCTCGTCGAAGCGGACAAGCTCACTTATCGGCAACTGGCCGACCATCTGCCGGATATTCTCGACGAGCTGTGCCGGGGGCTCGATGCAGAAGATCTCGAGCGCGTCGAAACGTCGATCGAACGCGACGCGAAGAAGCACGGCAAGGTCCGTTGGCAGCAGGGCTACCGGATCGAAGAGCTGGTGCGCGAACTGGACCTCTTTCAGCAGGTGCTCTTCGAAGCGCTCGAAGAGTTCGTCGAACGCGACCGGACGTGCACGCGCCGTCACGAGAGCCGCGCGCGCCGCCTGATCGCCGAAGCATTCAGCGTGGTCAGGTATGAGTCGATCAAGGAAGCGGTCGCCGAACGCGATCGCAAGATCGACGAATACACAGGACGGCTCGAACGCGCGAATCACGAATTGACGCTCGAGCAACGGCTGGTCGGCGATCTATATGCATCGCGGATGCAGATCACGCGCAGCGTCGTGCACGATCTGCGCAATTTCCTCAACGCGTTTTCGGTCGCGCTGCAACTGATCGAGCGAGCGCCGTCGAAAGCCGATACCGCATTGACGCTCGCGAACCGTCAGGCTGCCGACATGAAGCAACTGGTCGACCAGATGGTCGAGTACTCGGTCGTGCTCGGAGACTCCGCGCCGCTCGTGCTCGAAGACGTCGATTTGCGCGAACTCTTCGACGAACTCGTCGCGTCGACGCGACCGTCGATCGAGGCGAAAGGGCTTGCGTTGCGCAGCGCGTTCGACGCGGCGCTGCCGGTCGTCACGTCGAATCGGCTGAAGCTCAAGCAGATCGCGGTCAATCTGTTGACCAACGCGATCAAGTACACGAAGTCGGGGCAAGTCGAAATCCGGTTCGCGATGCATGGCGCCGAACATTGGGCAATTCGCGTCTCCGACACCGGCGTCGGCATTGCGCCCGCCGACGCGGAGCGCGTATTCGATGAGTTCGAGCGCGCGGCCTGCGACGAGATTCCGGGCACGGGGCTCGGGCTCGCGATCGTCAGGGAGCTATGCCGCGTGCTCGATGGGCAGATCGAGTTTGCGTCGCGCGAGGGCGTGGGGACCACGTTCGAGATCCGGTTTCCGCTGCGCCGAACCTTGGCCGCAATGTGATGCGTGGACGAGCGCTTCAACCAAGTCCGAATGTATTCCTCAAGCTTGAATCGACGGGACCAGCGGGCATAAAGCGGCGTAACTTGCTCAGCAACGACGCCTGTCCGGCAGGCGTGCGACGCATCCGCCAGGCGCCAAGCGCCGCTTCGACAATAGTGTTCGCCACGCCCTCGGGCTCGGGGGCACCTTTGACACTGTTCACGACTGCGCTCGTTGCAAGGGCACGCTCGCGGTCATAGTCGGCGATGTTCGAACCCGCCTGGGGCGCATTGATGTCGAGATTGGTCCTGGTAAAAGTCGGTTCGACCAGCGTTGCGCGTATGCCGAACTGGCGCACCTCATGATCCAGGGTTTCGGTCAGCCCTTCCACAGCGTGCTTGGACGCCGAATAGAGTCCCATGTAGGGCGCCGGGAGAAACCCGAGCACCGAACTGACATTGACGATCCTTCCACCGCGTTGTGCCCGCATGTGGGGGAGTACAGCCTGTGTCGCGCGCAGAATGCTGAATACATTGGTATCGAACAGAGACGAGGCCTCGGCAGTCGACGTTTCCTCGACCGCGCCAATCATGCTCGTTCCTGCATTGTTGACGAGCACGTCGATTCGCCTGGCGCGATCGATGACGGACTGGATTCCAGCCTGGACCGAAGCATCGTTGCGAACATCCATCTCGACAAGCTCGACTCCCGAGATAGGCGCGGCTTTTGCGATGCTGCGCACGGTGCCAAATACGCGGCACCCCCGCCTGGCAAACTTCTCGGCGGCGGCGCGTCCGATACCCGATGACACGCCGGTAACAACGACAACAGTGGAATTCGACATGAACAGCTCCCTTCAGGTGAATTGATGGTGTTTTTTTAACTGTCCGCGTCGAGCGCGTCCTGCAGCGTTTGCTCGGAAGGCTGCACCTGCTCATGCCGATCTTTGCGCAAGCCGGCGATACGCTCGGGTCGAATCCTGAACCAGATCGAATACATCGCCGGCAGGAAGACCAGGGTCAGAATCGTCCCGGCGAACGTACCGCCGATCAGCGTGTACGCGAGGGTTCCCCAGAACACCGAATGGGTCAGCGGGATGAAAGCGAGGATCGCCGCCATGGCCGTCAGGATCACCGGTCTGGCACGCTGCACGGTGGCTTCGACGATCGCATGGAACGGGTCCAGCCCGGCCTGCTCGTTCTGGTGAATCTGTCCGATGAGGATCAGCGTGTTGCGCATCAGGATGCCCGATAGCGCGATGAGACCGACCAGCGCATTGATGCCGAACGGCTGCCTGAACAGGATCAACGTCGGCACCACCCCGATCAGGCCCAGCGGGCTGGTCAGGAACACCATCACCATTGCGGAGATCGAGCGCACCTGGAAGATGATGATGATGAGCGTAACCGCCAGCATGATCGGGAAGAGCGGCAACATGGCTTTCGTCGCTTTAGCCGATTCCTCGATGGAGCCCGCCTCTTCGATACGGTAGCCGGTCGGAAGCCTGGCGATGATGGGTTGGAGCTGCCTGGTGATCGCCGTCGATACGTCCGGCGGCTGAAGGTTGTCGGCGATGTCGCCCCGTACCGTGATCGTCGGCACGCGGTCCCGCCAGCGCGTGATTGGTTCCTCCATGCGCACGTCGACCTTGCCCACCTGCGACAGCGGAATGCGTTGCCCGTTCGCGCCAGCCAGCGTGAAGTCACCGAGCCGCGCCGGGTCGAGACGAACATCGCCGGCCGAACGCGCGATGACCTGCACGGTTCGAATATCCTCACGCACGGCGGTGACGGGCACGCCGGTTAGCAGGAATTGCAGTTGTTGCGCCACGGCGCTGGATGTCAGCCCCACCGCCTGCAGACGGTCCTGCTGCAACGTGAAGTGCAGCGTGGGCGTGCGCGTCCCCCAGTCAGCATTGACCGTACGCATCATCGGACTGGCCTCCATCCCCTGCTCGACTTCTCCCGCAATACCGCGCAGCTTGTCCGGGTCCGGACCAGAGATACGGTAGGCGACCGGGAACGGCGAATACGGACCGAACACGAGTTGCGTGACCCGCACGCGCGCCTCGGAGGCGAGACCGTTGGCGACTGCCTGACGCAGTCGCTGCTTCAATGCGTCGCGCTCATCCTGGCTGTCCGTGCGCACCACGATCTTGGCAAACGACGGATCGGGCAGTTCCGGCCCCATCGCCAGGTAAAAGCGTGGCGCGCCTTGCCCGACGTACGCGGTGACGATCCTGGCTTCCTTCTGCTTCGCGAGCCACGCTTCGACCTTCGTCGTCGCGGCGCTGGTTTGCGAGATCGACGTGCCATAGGGCATCTGCACCTCGACCAGCACTTCGGGACGGTCGGAGATCGGGAAAAACTGTTTTTTGACCACGCCCATGCCGAGGATCGCCAGCACGAAGAGGCCCACGACCGAACCGGCGACCAGCCATTTGCGCGCGATGACGCGCGTAAGCAGCTGACGGAAGCGGTTGTAGCGCGGCGTGTCGTAGATCGCGTCGTGACCGCCTTCGACCTTTTTGAAGTCGGGCAGCATCTTCACACCCAGGTAGGGCGTGAAGACCACGGCGACGACCCACGATGCGATCAGTGCGATGCCGACGATCCAGAACATGTTGCTGGTGTATTCGCCGGCCGTGGAGCGCGCGAAGCCATTGGGCATGAAGCCGACGGCGGTCACCAGCGTGCCCGCCAGCATCGGCGCGGCCGTATGGCTCCACGCGTAGGCGGAGGCGGCGATGCGGCTGTAGCCTTCCTCCATCTTTACCACCATCATTTCGATCGCGATGATCGCGTCGTCCACGAGCAGGCCGAGCGCGAGGATCAGCGATCCGAGCGTGATGCGATCGAAGTTCTTGCCGGTTGCGGCCATCACCACGAACACCACCGCGAGTGTCAGCGGTACGGCCGCGGCAACGACGAGGCCCACGCGCCAGCCCATGCTGACGAAACTCACCAGCATAACCACTAGCAACGCGACGAAAAACTTGAGCATGAACTCGTCGACCGCCGAATGAATGTTGACGGCCTGATCGGTGACTTTGGTGAGGCTCATGCCCAGCGGCAGCCCGGCGTTGATTGCGCCGACCTCGCTGTCCAGCGCCTTGCCGAGATCGAGCCCGTTCCAGCCGTCGCGCATGACGATGCCCAGCAGCAGTGCCGGTTCGCCGTTGTTGCGGATCATGAACGTCGCCGGATCTTCATAACCACGTGTGACGGTGGCAATGTCCGATAGCTTCAGCGTGCGGCCCTGCGCTACGACCGGCGTGTCGTGGATCTTCTGCAGGTTGTCAAAGGCACCGTCCAGGCGAATGAACACCTCCGGACCTTTGGTCTCCACGGAGCCGGCCGGCGTCAGGGCATTCTGACCGTTGAGCGCGGCGAACACGTCCTGGGGGCTCACGCCCAGCGTTGCCAGACGGTCATGTGAGAGCTCGACATAGATCCGCTCCGCCTGCTCGCCGATGATGTCGACCTTCTTCACGCCCGGCACGTGGAGCAACCGTTGGCGCAGCGTCTCCGCATCGCGCACCAGCAGGCGCTGCGGTTCGCCCCTGGCCTTCAGTGCGAAGAGGGCAAACGTGACGTCCGCATATTCGTCATTGACCATCGGCCCGATCACGCCAGCCGGAAGGTTATTTGCCTCGTCGCTGATTTTTTTCCGGGCCTGGTAGAACTGCTCCTGCACTTCCGACGGCGGCGTGCTGTCGAGCAAGGTCAAGGTCGTGAAGGCCAGCCCAGGCCGTGTGTAGGTCTCGGTCCGGTCGTACCAGCGCAGCTCCTGCATGCGCTTTTCGATCTTCTCGGCGACCTGATCGTGCATTTCCTGCGCCGTGGCTCCCGGCCAGGCGGTGATGATGGTCATCACCTTGACCGTGAACGCGGGGTCTTCCGCCCGGCCCAGCTTGAAGAACGAAACGAGCCCGGCCAGTGAAATCAGGCAGATCAGGAACAGGGTGATGGAGCGCTCGCGCACGGCGAGCGCCGACAGGTTGAAACGGCCTTCGCTCACGGACGGGCTCCCTCGGCCGTCATGGCGACGGCTTGACTTGTCACCCGGACCTGCTCGCCTTCGCGCAGCAGCTGCGCGCCGAGCGCGACGATCCGGTCGCCTTGCTTGATCTCACCGGCGACGCGAGCACTATCGTCGTCCAGATGTTCGACAGTAACCGGCCGCCAGGCAACCTTTGCCGGCTCGCCGTTGATGACCCACACCCCCGGTCCCTTGCCCGCGTCAAACAGCGCGCCGATCGGCACCTGCAAACCGCCTTGCACCGCGGAACGCGCGTCCGGAATCTGGACCGTGACGGTGGCGCCCAGTGGGGCGTCGGCCAGCTCTCCCTGCAGCACATACCGCGCTTCAAAGGTCCGGGTGCGAGGATCCGCCGTATCCGAAAGCTGGCGCAGCGTCGCCGGCACGCTAACACCGCCGTTGCCGAACAGCGTGGCCTGGGCGGCCGAACCGATTGCGGGGCGTAGGGTTTCGGGTAGCTGGATGACAGCCTCGCGGCGCCCGGCGTGCGCCAGGCGCACCACGGGCTGCCCGGCGCTGACGACCTGGCCCGGCTCGGCCAGCGTTTCCATCACGACGCCATCGCCGTCCGCCAACAGTTCGGCATAACCCGTCGCGTTGCGCGCAACGTCGGCGTCAGCCTCGGCCGCGCTGAGCTGCGCTTTGGCGGCGTCGGCCGCCGCCTTGATCTGGTCGTAGGCCGATGCCGATATCGCGCCGGTGCCGCGCAGGTCGCGGTAGCGCTCTTCGTCCTGCGCGGTCTGCTGCGCCCGTGCTCGCGCGGCGGTGACCGCGTCCTGCCGGGCCTGCGCGGCAAGCCTCAGATCGATGGGGTCGAGGCGCATCAGCAGCTGGCCGCGTTTGACGGTTTGCCCGGCATCCACCAGCCGCTGGAGCACCTTGCCGGAGACGCGAAATCCCAGGTCGCTCTGCACACGCGCGGCGACGGTTCCGGTAAACGAACGGGAGGCGGGGATCGCCGCCCGAGCAATGGCGGTGCGCACCAGGGGCGCTTCGGTGCGCGGATCGGACGGTGCTTTTGCGCCGCAGGCGGCTAGCGCAAGTGCCAGTGCACAGACGACTGTAGAGGTAGCAAGGCGACGCCGGAGCATGAAAGACCCATTGACGGAGTGATCGGGGCTTTCATTATGGTTCTAGTGACCAATTTAGTCAATAGTCACACACGAGATTTCCATCAAGGCGACAGACTGCGGAGCACGAGACCGGACAGTTGTGCAGGCGCGACCTTGGTGTAATCGAAGCTGTACTGCAGGAGCATCGGGTTGAGGTAGGGGCGCAACACCAGATAGATCGCCATCGCAGTCTCATCGAGGGGGGTTTTGCGCTCGAAGTCTCCGCTTTGCCGACCCTCCTGGAGGACGTCTCGAAGCAACTTCTGGACGCGCTCTTCATACGCAAGCACCGCCTGCCAGTTCTCCGTGGCCGCCGATGCGGCAATCTCGTAAAGTTTGCGGTCCTGGAAAAACAGACGGAGGCTCGCTTCCGTGAAGACGTTGAACATCCGCCGTAGCTTCTCCGGTGGCAGATCTGTCTGTGCGACGGCCGACCTGACCTCGGTTTCGATCTCGTGCAGGCAGTTCGCGCAAATCATCTCGCCAATGGCCTGCTTGGACTCGAAGAACTTGTAGATGTAGGCCTTGGAAAACCCGATCGCCTTGGCGAGGTCTGAGACCGTCGTTTTCTCGTAGCCATACCGGCTGAAGTGCTCGGTGGCGGCGACAACGATCTGATCCCGTACCTCGTGGTCAGCGGGGCCGCGCGCCGGGATGGGGGAACTGGTGGCTTTTTTCATGGGTATAGCATACAGGAATGGACAACCAGTGACTATTTGGTATTATAGTCACCACCGGAATCTTGCGAAGACGCTCATGCTACCCAAACCCATCCTTGCCGCGGTTATTGCCGCCAGTCTCTCGGCTGGCTGCGCTGTAGGCCCCGATTATGTCCGGCCCAATGTAGCCATGCCCGAGCAGTTCCAGGGCCAGGCCGCGGTGGATCACCGGCACGCGGCGGCCAGTGCCGACCTTGTCACGTGGTGGACGGGTTTCGATGATCCGCAACTGACACGATTCGTCACGCTCGCACTGGATCAGAACCTGGACCTCGCGCAGGCCGCCGCTCGCGTCTCGCAGGCGCGCGCGGGACTTGGCGCGGCGAATGCCGCGCTGCTGCCGTCCGGCACTGTCAGCGGGCAGGCGGCGCGAGTCTACCAGTCGGTTGAAACCCCCTTGGGGCGAGTTCTGAATTCGACGCCCGGTTTCGATCGCTACGGCAATGATTACGAGGCTAATTTCAACGCGAGCTGGGAACTGGATGTGTTTGGTGGCCTGCGTCGCGGGCGGGAAGCCGCACTTGCCGAATACCAGGCTTCGGAAGCCGGTGCGGTGGCCACGCGCCTGGCAGTGGCGGCGCAGACTGGCGATATTTACATCACGATTCGTGGATTGCAGGCCCGTCTGAAGGTTGCCCGGCGGCAGGTGCAGACGCAGCAGGATCTGCTTTCGACCATCAACCTCCTGTATAGCAAAGGATTGGCGGCCGACCTTCAGGTGAGCCAGGCCGAAGGTGCGCTGTCCCAGGTTCAGGCATCCGTCCCGGTCCTCGAGGCGGGTCTGGATGCAGCGATGAACGCGCTGGATGTAATGCTGGGTTCACAGCCCGGCACGCATCGAGCCGAACTGGTCGAAGCTGGTGACATCCCGGTCGCCCCGCGGATCGCGGCCACCGGTTCGCCGGGTGAGTTACTCAGGCGCCGGCCGGACCTGATCGTGGCCGAGCGACACCTCGCCGCATCGAACGCGCGCATCGGCGTGGCCATCGCCGAGTATTACCCCAAGGTGTCGCTCAGTGGACTGCTCGGCAGCGCCACCTCGGTGGCCAGCGGCAACCTGTTCAGTACCGGCGCCAATCAGGCCGCTGGCGTGCTGGGGCTGCGCTGGCGTCTGTTCGATTTCGGCCGCATCAATGCGCAGATCGAGCAGGCCAAGGGGCAGCAGGCGGAAATGCTGGCCGCGTATCGGCTCGCCGCGCTTCATGCAACCGAAGACGTCGAGAACTCATTCTCGGCACTCGTGAAGCGCGAGCAAGAGGCCGCGGTGCTCGCCCAGGGAGTGGATTCGCTCGGTCGCGCTCGAGCGGCCTCGTTCGCAGCCTATCAAAAAGGCGTCGTCAGCCTGATCGAAGTCCTGCAGGCCGACGACAACCTGCTACGCGCCTCCGATGAGCGGGTGCAGGCGCAAACGGAATCCGCACGCGCAGCCGTTGCTGCCTTCAAGGCGCTCGGTGGCGGATGGCAACCTCGCGAATCCGAAGCGGTCGCCATCAAATAGCAACCCTACGCACCCAACGATTTGCCAGGAGCGTGGATTTTGGCCATCGTTCTTTGCCATATGGGCGCTTTGCCGCATGCCACACAAACGAATGACGCGAGCAGAAAGCCGCGAGCGAACCCGGCGGGCGCTTGCTCGACGCAGCAGCGTCGAGCATCGCCGAAAAAGGGTTTGCTGCGACTAGCGTGGAGGATATCGCAGCCCAGGCCGGCTATACCCGCGGCGCGTTTTACTCGAACTTCAGCAGCAAGAGCGATCTATTCGTCGAACTGCTCCGTCTCGATCACCAGAACATGCAAGAAAACTTGCAGAAGCTGCGAGACGCCGCACCGTCCAGCGAAGACCTGCAAGTGCAGCTCACCTTGTTGTACGCGCAGTGCTATCGCGACGACAACAACTACATCATCTGGGCTGAGGCACGTTTGCATGCCATGCGTGACGCGAAATTCCGACAACATGTGAGTGCCTTATGCCTGCAAAAGCGCGACATGATCGCGTACTTCATTGAGCAGTTATGCGAGCGCCTCAACATACAGTTGCCGGGCCCTTTCGCCGACCACGCGCTCGCCGTTATCGCATTGATCGACGGCATCCTCTACTTCAACATGACGATGCCCAATGATCTGTCGAACGCTTCGGCCGAAGCGATTTTGAGCAACGTTTTGACAAAGATGTTCTGCAATGCACCAGTCCTGACTGAAACATAGTTTGATCTTGCGCGGCGGACTGGCCGCCACTGCCGCCGCTGCACGATGTTGAAATTAGCTGGATGGGGCCTAACGGCTTCGTGCTCACCGGCATCGAGTTCATCGGCGATGTCGCGTATGCCCAGTCGTGGTGGTGCCGCTTGCCTGCATGACCTGCCTTTAAATGGTCCCGTCGAAACGGGTCGTTCAACCCGTATTTATTGGATAGAGGTCGACACAAATTCATTGCGTCACTCTCGCAATCCTTTCTACTGACTTCTTCGAAGTAATTTATTGATCGCAGCACATTTTGGAATTTTTGATGTTTCCATATCTCCAGGACAAGCCAGCCACTTATAGAATTCCATTTCCTGCGACGCGATCTTCAACCGGCATTCCGCAACCTGAAAACCAGTATCAGGAGCATAGCGATCACTCCATTCGTTAAACGAATAAGCGATTAAAGTACAGTCCGATGATATTTTTTCATTCCATACCTCAAAATTCTTGTCTAGAGCAATTTGTTTATCTCCCGTCGTGATCTTCCTGATGCCTCGATACAGCTTCTCTGCGTCAGCGAGAATTTTTTCTGTGTCGGCGTTAGTGCAGGCAAGAAAATCGTTTCGCGTTTTTGCCTTTTCTTCACATGACGTATCCGCAAACACGGAAATAGATGCCGATACAATTAATACGGCCACGATGGCTTTAATGGCTGTGGTCATAATTTCCTTCTTTGAAAGGACTACCTTCTGAGCGACGTCGCTTGATCAGTCCACGCGGACGCACACCACCGGCCATCGTGTACTCCAAAAATTTTGCCGGCACGCGGTCATAATGACCCGAGTTAACAAGATTCAACAAGCCAGCATTACCACTTGGAAGATTATATACAAAGCAAACAAGTGCGTCGTACTCGAACTGATATAGTGGCACGTGAATTTTTTTATTTACAATGCGCTCCGGGTATTCAAGATCAAGCAGCAATAATTCTCGTGCCTCAGCAATTGTTATGCCATTACGAAACGGCGCTTCAGACGCCGCACCAGATATTGGCCCCATATGAACCAGATGCCCATATCCAACAGTTGCATTACCTCCCTTACCAGCCCCGTCATTGTCATATATATGCGGCATGAAAGCTTCCCAGCCTGCAATGAAAGTTATCCCTTGTCGCGATATCTTCCAGGCTTTGCCTAGTCGTCTGGATTGGACCACCATATTGGAATCCGGATTTGTATTCGTTACCGCTGTTCCAGGTGCGTCAGGCATTACGCCTCCTCTCTGTGACCAAGATAAATATGTATGGATGGAGCGCCGTTTGTTTTGTAGCGCTTAGTGCATCCCAGACCATCCGTTACGCCGTGGACGAGCGAACCGGACGGCAGACGAACCGTGTAATACGTGTCGGGCATAACGCGCCCGTCACTATCTTTGAGTGTGTATTGTTCGTCGTGAATGCGATCCTTCGACGTTAGCGCTGGCGCTGCCTTCCCGCGACAGTCGCACGCCCATGCGTAACCCAGGGCTGCGGCCATGTCGTAACCGTTTGAATACGACTTCAGCCTATCGAACGGAAACCATTCGCCGGTTTCGGCGTTCAGCGCCATGGCGAACGGCATTGGCGGGAAATTTGAGTAGATTGAATAGGTGATACGGCAAAGCTGGCACTCTTCCTTGCCGCCGGTTTCATCCTGTTTCTGCTGTCCCATTTGACCTCTGCTGATTTTCCAGAACACAGGCAAAGAATTAACCATCTAACACACGACACGGTCAACGACCTTAATTTGAGATAAAACCATTTTGACAAATATTTGCGATTCTGATGATTCCGAGCATCTCATTCAGTGCATTTTTCCGATATCACGGCCCAACAAAAATGGCGGCATTGAGCCCTAATGCCGTTCAGTTAAGCGACTGAACGGCGTTTTTGTTTCCTGCGCAAAGTAGTTGTAAACGGGGCGTGGCGATGTTAATTTGCATCGCAATGCTGGTTGATGATCTGCGCCTTCTTGTCAAATCACGGCCGCCCCTCGCATGGGGACGGCTGGGCCAGCATCTGCCGTACGAATGGATCGAGTCTGCAGTGCAGGCCAGTGGCAGTGCCAGCGTGCGTCGGCGTCGACTTCCCCCGCAACAGGTCGTATGGCTGGTGATCGCGCTCGCGCTGTACCGACACCAGTCAATCAGCGAGGTCGTCGATGAACTGGACCTTGCGTTACCTGTGGCCGATGCGTCGTTTGTCAGCGGGAGTGCCATCACCCAGGCGCGGTAGCGCGTCGGCGTGACGCCACTGGCGTGGCTGTTTCACGAATCAGCTAGAAACTGGGTTGCGCAGGATCAGGACCGATACCTCTTCAAGGGATTCTCGCTGTTCGCGATGGATGGCACCACGCTGCGCCCCGCCGACAGCGCCGCCAACCGCAGACATTTCGGCGCCTCTGCCGCCGCTCATGGCCGCAGTGGTAGCTACCCCCAACTGCGCGCGGTTACGCTCACCGCGCTTGCCACGCATCTGGTGCCGGGCTATCGCCGCATGCGTCTCACACGCTGCCGACGATGCAAGCGGCGCTCGGCCTCTACGCATCGCTGGGATTCGATGCCCATCGACGCCTACGTGTTCAATCCGATCCCCGCCGCGATTTTTCTGGAAGGCGATCTGACGCGGCCGCGTTCAATGTCATGGCGGTGCAGGTCTGACCCGGCCTGCAGGTATGCACTCGCTCATTGCCCCGTTCTGCTGGCTCAAGCCACGCACGACCACCTCGGACGATTTGCCGTCACGCCGCGCGAGTTCGGCCAGATCGAGCAACGCGGCGTAGCGCGCGGAACAGTCGCTCGCCGCGCCGGCGTCGGGGTTCGCGCGAAGGTCGTCGCTGGCGTCGTTGGCGTCGATGACTGCGTTGATCGCCAGCAACGTCGCCACGACGATCGTCGCGAGCGCGACCGTTTTGCGGAGCGCGCCCCGCGCAGCCCTTTGCGCTCGCAAGTGACGCTCCGCCTCAGCAGATGGCGGACACGAGCCCGCCATTTCGCACATCGCGTCGCACCGCGCGGCGCGACGTGAGCGCCACGATTCTACGCAGGTTCTGATTCTCATCGCCGCGCTCATCGTCAGGCCCAATGCGCCGGCACCCACACGCGCCCGACCCAATGGCCCGGCACCCAGACCGCAACCCGCGGCGCGACATACACGGGACGCGCCGCGACGTAGACGACCGGCGGCGGGGGCGGCGCCACGACCACCACCGGCGGCGGAACATAGGCCGGCGGAGGCGTCACCACGACGGGCTTCGGCGGCACGTACACGACCGGCGGCGGCACGACGACCGGCGGGGGCGGCGCCACGACCACCACCGGCTTCGGCGCAACGACCACGGTCGTACCGGTCGCCGTCGTGGTCCCGCCCGCGACCACCACCCCGCCTGTTACCACCGTACCGCTCGACGTCACCGTGTGGCCTTGCGTGCCGGTCACGCTCGTCGAAGTCGTCACGACGCCGGGCGCGACCCGCGTCGCGGTGCCTGAGTGATAGACGTTGTTGTTGTCCGGACCCGTCACCGTGCCCGAGCGCGCGCAGGTCGAACCCGCGCAATTCGTCGACGCAGAATGATTGACCGTATTGCCGTTCGACCCGGTGATCGAGCCCGACGACGAATACTGGCCCGGCGCGGTGCGCGTCACGTCGCCGGACGTCGTCGCCGTTTTGCCGTCGGGACCGGTCAGCGTGCCGCTATGCGAGCAGGAGCCGCCCGCGCAGCTGGTGTCGCCCGAGTGCTGCACCGAGTTGCCGTAGCGGCCCGTCGCGGTACCCGAGTTCGAGAACTGGCCGGGCGCCGTGCGCGTAACTGTGCCAGTGTTGCTTGCAAAGCCGCCATAGGGGCCGGCCACGCTGCCCGCATGCGAGCAGCTACCGCCACCGCACGAGCCGTAGTGCGAACCGTTATAGACGCCGCGCGACGTGTACGCGGTGCCGTGACCCGACCACGCGAACGCCGATGCGCTGCCGAGCGCGAGCACGGCGGCGGCCGCGCCGAACACCACCTTGCGCAGCGCGCCTCGCGCCATGCTGGCGCAGACCCTCTCGGAACCTGCGAATGAACGATTTATCACGGTATGTCCTTGCTGGATTCGGGCCACTTGCGTCACTGCCGCGTGGCGACGAACGGACTATAGAAGGACACATCGCGGAAATCATCACGGAACATATGTCGCGCTGTTTCACCGCGACGCGGGCCCGCCAGGCAAGGTTTTGCGGGCATTCGGCGGGAGCCGCGACATATTTCGACATAGATTGCGAAACAGATGCGGCCGCCGGAATCGACTGCGGCCCCCGCCGCTCACTGCCCGACCGGCGTCACCTGCACCGCGGCGGCCGGCACGAACGCCGCATGCACGGTGTCGCCGACCTTCACGTCGCTCAAATCGACGTCGGGCGCGGCTTCGAAGGTCTGGGTCTGATACGCGCCGCGCAGCGTCACGAGGCGCTGCTTGCGATCGATCTTCAGCACGGTCGCGAGCACCTCGGTCTGCCGCGCCGACTCGTACCCGCCCGACGCCGGCGCATAGCTCCGCCGGTCGACCCGCTCGCGAATCCCCTTGCCCGCGCTGCTTGCCTTCTCGACCTTGGTGAGCAACGCATTCTTGTACAGCACGTCGACGCGATCGCCGATCTTCAGCTGATCGAAACCGGCGACCTGCTGGCTGACGAGCACGATCGCGACGTCGCCATGCGGGCCCTTCAATGTCAGCGAGCGGTTGCCCGCATCGATGGCGACGATCTCCGCCGTCATATGCACCGGCTGCGCCGCGCTGAGCACCGCTTGCGCGGTGCTCGCCATGTCGTCCTGCGCTCGCGCCGGCGGGGCCGCGGCCACCACCGCGATGACCAATGCTGCAGCTATCGTCGCTGTTTTCATCCGCGTTCTCCTCCTGCAAGGGATCAATACGGCTCGACGGTCGGTCATGCGCGTCGAGCGCGATCGCTTCGTGCTACGCAGCATTCGTGCCCGGCGTCATGAACTCCGCGTCTACAGGACGACCACGGCCAACAGTATGACGCGAACGATTTGCCGACGTATGCGTCGGCATGGCCGCCGACAGCCATCAGAAACGCCACCTCAGTACCGTGCTATCCTATATACCTATAGGGGGTATATGTATGGCACATCTGAGCACACACAAAGACGGTTTATTAAAGCGCGTTCGTCGCATCGCGGGCCAGGTTCAGGCTATCGAGCGTTCACTGGAGTCGGACGCCGATTGCGAAAAAGTCCTGCACCTGGTGGCCGCGACCCGCGGCGCAATGAACGGCCTGCTGGACGAGATCGTCGAGGCGCACGCGCGCGAACATGTCGCGCATCCGGACCTGACGGCCAGCCAGCGCAAGAAGGGAGTTGATGCATTGATCGGCGCAATCCGCCGCTATTCGAAGTAAGTTTGTATGACTGACCATCTGATCCGCAAACACGAGCACTCGTTTCTCGGCAGCTCGCACGACGACAACGCGCGCCGGACCCGCTTCGTCGTCGCGCTCACCGTTGTCATGATGATCGGCGAAATCGCGGCCGGTTACGTGACCGGCTCGATGGCGCTGCTCGCCGATGGCTTCCACATGGCGACGCATGCCGGCGCGCTCGGCATTGCCGCGCTCGCGTATGCGTTCGCGAGACGCAACTCGGCAAACCGCGCGTTCAGTTTCGGAACGGGAAAAGTGGGCGAGCTTGCCGGCTTCGCTTCGGCGCTGATTCTCGCGCTGGTGTCGCTTGGCATCGGCATCGAATCGGCGATCCGGCTCGTTCATCCCACCGGTGTCGCGTTCGGGCAGGCCGCGGTGATTGCGGCGATCGGGCTGGTCGTGAACATCGTCAGCGCGCTGCTGTTGTCGGGCGGCCATGCGCACCATGGGCATCACGATCATCACCATCATCGCGACCATGCGCATGGGTCCGACAACAACCTGCGCTCGGCCTATGTGCACGTGCTCGCCGATGCGCTGACCTCGGTGCTGGCGATCGTGGCCATGCTGGCCGGCCGCTATCTCCGGTGGGTCTGGATGGACCCGCTGATGGGCATCGTCGGATCAATCGTCATCGCGCGCTGGGCATGGACGCTGATGCGCGACACGGCCGGCGTGCTGCTCGACAGAACCGACGAGCACGTGGCCGGCGAAATCCGCGAAATCCTGGATTCGCACGGCGACGCCGAGATCGCCGACCTGCACGTCTGGCAGATCGGCCCGGAGGCGCGAGCGGCGATCGTCAGTGTGCGCACGCATGGCGGCGTTACGGCCGAGACGATCCGCGCGCGGCTCGCGCCGGTGCATGAGGTCATGCATCTGACCGTCGAAGCGGCGTCATAACGCCTGCGCCCGGCGCAACAAGGCGCGATAAAAACAAAGGGCCGGCGTGTCTCGACGCCGGCCCTTCTGCTTTTTACTATTCAGCTTGCGCGGAGACCCGCCTAGCGCGGGGACCGAAGTCTCGCGCTAAACCAGTTCACGCATCACACGCGCTCGATCGCGATCGCGATGCCTTGGCCGACGCCGATACACATCGTGCACAGCGCGAAGCGGCCCTGCGTGCGTTGCAGCTGATACGTCGCGGTCGTCACCAGACGCGCGCCGCTCATGCCGAGCGGGTGGCCGAGCGCAATCGCGCCGCCGTTCGGGTTCACGCGGGGATCGTCGTCGGCGACGCCGAGGGCGCGCAGCACCGCGATACCTTGCGAGGCGAACGCTTCGTTCAGTTCGATCACGTCGAACTGATCGATCGTCATGCCCAGACGCGCGAGCAGCTTCTGCGTGGCGGGTGCCGGGCCGATGCCCATCACGCGCGGCTCGACGCCGGCGGTGGCCACGCCGAGCACGCGGGCGCGCGGCGTGAGGCCGAAGCGCTTCGCGGTCTCTTCATTGGCAAGCAGCAACGCCGCCGCGCCGTCGTTCACGCCCGATGCGTTACCGGCCGTAACCGTGCCGTCCGGACGCACGACGCCCTTCAGCTTCGCGAGCGTTTCGAGGCTCGTTTCGCGCGGATGCTCGTCCTGCATGACCGTGATCGGATCGCCCTTCTTCTGCGCGATCGTCACGCCGACGATCTCCTGCGCGAGCGTGCCGTCGCGTTGCGCGCGCGCCGCCTTCTGCTGGCTGCGCAGCGCGAATGCGTCCTGGTCGGCGCGGCTGATGTTGTAGTCGGTCGCGACGTTTTCACCGGTTTCCGGCATCGAGTCGACGCCGTACAGCTTCTTCATCAGCGGATTCACGAAACGCCAGCCGATCGTCGTGTCGTAGACCTCGTTCTGACGCGAGAACGCGCTGGTCGCCTTGGGCATCACGAACGGCGCGCGGCTCATGCTTTCGACGCCACCGGCAATCATCAGCGCGGCCTCGCCCGACTTGATCGCGCGCGCGGCGATGCCGACCGCGTCCATGCCCGAGCCGCACAGACGGTTGACCGTCGAGCCCGGCACGTCCTTCGGCAGACCCGCGAGCAACAGCGACATGCGCGCGACGTTGCGGTTGTCGTCACCGGCCTGGTTGGCGCAGCCGTAGATGAGGTCGTCGATCGCGGTCCAGTCGACGTTCTTGTTGCGCTCCATCAGCGCCTTGAGCGGCACCGCGCCCAGGTCGTCGGCGCGCACCGACGACAGCGAACCCGCATAGCGGCCAATGGGGGTGCGAATCGCGTCGCACAGGAATGCTTCGGTCATGGGATGTCTCCAGTTGAGATGCTGCGTGCGCTGCGCCTCGGCCGGCCTTGCACCGATGACGCCGGTTCGATGCGCCGAGGCATCGGCCCGAGGGCCAACGGCCGCGGACGGGAGGCTGCAAAACGGCGGCGGCGCGGCGGCCGTCACATCGGAGCAGCTTAGCGCAGGATCGTGAACGATGGGCTTGGGATTGACGACCGATACGGCTGCCGCCCCTTCTTCGCCCCGCCTCATGTTCTATATACGAACACAAGGTCATATATCGAACAAAACAGCCTCGATAATAGGCGGGGGCGCGAAAGCATGTCAAGCACGGCCGCAGCCGTGCCAAGCGACACCAGGGAATACGCGGAGGGGGCGATCTTCAGCGAACTTCGATTCCTTCATCGGCGATGTAGCCGCGAATCACGTCCGCGAAACTGCGCTCGGTCGCGAGCCCGAGCCGTTCGGCGCGCGACGTATCCCACGCGCCGGGCCAGCTGCCGACGATCTTCTCGATGCGCTCGTCGAGCTGCCGCACAATGCGGTTCGCGACCGCCTCGCCCGCGACCTCGCGCAGTGCCGCGATCATCTCGTCGACGCTGACCGACAAGCCCGGCAGGTTCAGCACGCGTTGCTTGCCAAGCGCGGCGCCATCGAGTTCGAGGCCGGCGATAAGACTCTCGATCGCCTTGCGCGGCGACAGCAACCACAGCCGCGTCGAACCGGCGACCGGACACACGGCCTCCTCGCCATTGAGCGGCTCGCGGACGATGCCGCTCGCGAACGACGACGCCGCCGCATTCGGCCGCCCCGGCCGCACGCTGATGGTCGGCAGCCGCAGCACGCGGCCGTCGACGAAACCGCGCCGCGAATAATCGTTGAGCAGCAGCTCCGCGATCGCCTTCTGCGCGCCGTACGACGACTGCGGATTGAGCGCGGTGTCGTCCTGCACGACTGCAGGCAGATCGCCACCGTAGACCGCGACCGAACTGGTGAACACGACGCGCGGTTGGTGCCCGCGCTGCCGGCAGATTTCAAGCAGCAGCCGCGACGCATCGAGATTGATGCGCATGCCGAGATCGAAGTCCGCCTCGGCCTGGCTGCTGACGATCGCAGCGAGATGAAAGATCGCCGAGGTTTGATCGTCGATCACGCGTTCGAGCACACTGCGCTCCGCGATATCGCCGACTTCGGTGCGCACGCGCGCATCGCCGTAATCGTGTGCGCGCACGACGTCGAGCAACACGAGCCCGGTAATCGCTTGCGATGCGCCGTGCGCATCTTTCAGCGCGCCGCGCGCGAGCAGCTCGCGCGCGAGACGCTGGCCGAGAAATCCGGCACCGCCGGTGATCAATACTTTCATGGTTACGTGTGCGTCAGTGGTTGTCGGAAAGAGTCAACGCCCCGCATCGAGATAAGGCTTCAGCCAGCCAAGCCCCGCCGAGGTCCCCGCGCGCGGCCGGTATTCGCAGCCGATGTAGCCGTCGTAGCCGAGCGCATCGATCAGATCGAACAGGTACGGGTAGTTCAGCTCACCGATGTCGGGCTCGTGCCGCTCGGGCACACCCGCAACCTGGATGTGACCGATGCCGGCCATATCGCGTTTGAGCTTCATCGCGAGATCGCCCTCGACGATCTGGCAGTGATAGCAATCGAACTGCACCTTCAGATTCGGCGCGCCGACTTCGGCGCAGATCGCTTGCGCGTCGTCCTGTCGATTGAGGAAATAGCCGGGCATGTCGCGCGTATTGATCGGCTCGATGACGACCGTGATCTGTTCGGCTTGCGCGGTCCGCGCGGCATAGGCGAGGTTGTTCAGGTACACGTCGCGTTGTGTTTTGCGCTGCGTTTCGCCCGCTTGATCGCCGGCGATCAACCCCGCCATCACATGCAGCTTGCGATTGCCGAGCACGCGCGCGTACTCGAGTGCCGTGTCGATGCCGCGGCGGAACTCGTCCTCACGGCCCGGCAACGACGCAAGGCCGCGCTCGCCGCCGCTCCAGTCGCCGGGTGGCGCATTGAACAGCGCCTGCGTAAGGCCATGCGCGTCGAGCCGCGCCTTCAGCTCGCCCGGGCGGAACTCGTAGGGAAACAGGAATTCGACCGCGTTGAAGCCGTCGCGCGCGGCGGCGGCGAAACGATCGAGGAACGCGTGCTCGTTGTACATCATCGACAGATTGGCGGCGAAGCGAGGCATGGTGGCAACTCCTTCAAGACAGTGCGATACGGTGCGCGGCGTTCATCGGCAATGCGCGCTGCTACCAGCGCGCGCCGAACGCGGCACGGAGTTCATCGATCGCGGCGGCGTCGAGCGGCGCGGGCCGCGGATTCGTCATCAGCCACAGGCGCGCGGTCTCCTCGAGTTCTTCGAGCGCATACGACGCGTGCGCGACCGAGCGCTCCCACACTACCGGCCCCAGACGTTCGAGCAACACCGCGCGCACCCGATCGGCCAGCGCAGCGATCTGCGCGGCCACTCGGGGATCACCCGGGCGTTCGTAGCGAATCAGCGGTACGTGGCCCACTTTCATCACGTAGTACGGTGTGATCGGCGGCAGCACGTCCGCTTCGCTCCACACGCCCGCGAGCGTCAACGCGACCAGATGCGTCGAATGGGTATGGACGATGCCGCGCGCCTCGCCGTTGCGCGCATAGATACCGCGATGCAGCGCCAGCGTTTTCGACGGTTTGCCGCCCGACACCGCGTGGCCGTTTGCGTCGACCTTCGCGATCTCGGCGGGATCGAGGCGGCCGAGGCACGCGTCGGTCGGGGTGATCAGCCAGCCGTCGTCGAGCCGCGCGCTGATGTTGCCGGCGCTGCCGACCGTATAGCCGCGCTGATACAGGCTCGCGCCGACCGCGCAGATTTCCTCGCGAACGCGCGCTTCGGCGCAGGTGTGAAGTGCCGGTGCGTCGCTCATTGCGCGGCTCCGTCGAGATGGCGCAGCGCCTTGTCGAAGAAGTCGGTGGTACCGAAATTGCCGGATTTCAGCGCGAGTGCGAGCGGTTCCGCTTCGGTCGTCGCCGTGGCCGGCACGCCCGGATCGATCTGCGCGCCGATGCGCAGCATGCGCACGTCGAGCGCCTGCACGACGGCGCCCGAAGTCTCGCCGCCCGCGACGACGAACTTGCGCACTCCCCGTTCGCGCAGACCGCGCGCAATCGCCGCCAACGTCTTCTCGACCAGATGCCCGGCCTCGTTGACGCCGAGTTCGCGCTGCACGGCCTGCACTTCGTCGGGCGATGCGGTCGCATAGACCAGCACCGGTTCCGCGTGCACGAAGCGCTGTTGTGCGAACGCTAGCGCCTCGCCGACGACGTCCTCGCCGCGCGCCGCCGCGAGCGGATCGATGCGGAACGCGGGCCGTGTCGCGCACCAGGCGGCGACCTGCGCGTTGGTCGCCGTCGACGCACTGCCCGCGAGCACCGCCGACAAACCTTCTATACGCGGCAATTGCGCGGCATGGGTTTGCTCGCCGAGCAGACCCGCGCGCCGGAAGTTGGCGGGCAAACCAAGCGCGACGCCGGAGCCGCCGGTGATCAGCGCGAGATCCGCGCAGGCCGCGCCGAGCGTGTGCAGATCGGCGTCGGACACCGCATCGGCAATCGCGATGCGCACGCCGTCGGCGCGCAACGCGGCGAATGCGGCACGCACGGCCGCATCGCCTTGCGCGAGCTGGTCGTAACGCACGAGCCCGACCTTCGATTGCGTTTGCCGCCGCAGCACGCGCACGAGGTTCGCGTCGCGCATCGGCGTCAGCGGATGGTTTTCCATGCCCGACTCGTTGAGCAGCGCATCGCCGACGAACAGATGACCGCGAAAAATGGTGCGGCCGTTCTCGGGAAACGCGGGGCACGCGATCGTGAACGACGCGCGCTCAGCGAACTCGGTGGACAGCGCATTCAGCAACGCATCGGTCACCGGGCCGATGTTGCCCGCATCGGTCGAATCGAAGGTCGAGCAGTACTTGAAGAAGAATTGCCGACACCCTTGCGCGCGCAGCCAGGCGAGCGCGGCCAGCGATTGCGCGACCGCGTCGGCGGCCGGGATCGTGCGCGACTTCAGCGCGACGACGAGCGCGTCGGCGCCGAGCGCTGCGTTGGAGGTGGGCACGCCGATCGTCTGCACCGTGCGCATGCCACCGCGCACAAGCATGTTGGCGAGATCGGTGGCGCCGGTGAAGTCGTCGGCGATGCAGCCGAGCAGCGCGGGTTTCGTTTGAGCCGTCATGACCTCTCCCTCGCCTATTGCTTCGTCGGCAATTCGATGGCTGGGAAAATCTTCACGACCGCCGAGTCGTCTTCGCCACCGTGGCCCGCCGTCGACGCCATCATGAACATCTGATGCGCTGCCGCCGACAGCGGCAACGGAAACTTCGTGCGACGCGCGGTATCGAGCACGAGGCCGAGGTCCTTGACGAAAATATCGACCGCCGACAGCGGCGTGTAGTCGCCCGCGAGAATATGCGGCACGCGGTTCTCGAACATCCACGAATTGCCCGCGCTGTGCGTGATCACGTCGTACAGCGCGTGCGGGTCGACACCTTCGCGCAGGCCGAGCGCCATTGCCTCGGCGGCCACCGCGATATGCACGCCGGCCAGCAACTGGTTGATGATCTTCACCTTCGAGCCTGCGCCATGCGTGGCGCCGAGCCGATACACGTTGCCGGCGATCGCGGCGAGCACGTCTTCGCACGCGGCATAAGCGGCCGCGGGACCGGACGTCATCATCGTCATCTCGCCCGACGCCGCGCGCGCCGCGCCGCCCGACACCGGCGCATCGAGCATCTGCAGACCGGCCGCCTCGACGCGCTTGCCGAGATCGCTCGCGAACTCCGGCGCGACCGTGGCACTCGCGATCACGACGCCGCCCGGCTTCATGGCCGCGAGCGCGCCGTGCTCACCGAACAGCACGGCCTCGGTTTGCGCCGCATTCACGACCAGCGTGATCACGACCTCGCACCGCGCGCCGAGCTCCGCGGGCGTCGCACAGCCGATGCCCCCTTCATCGACGAACGCCTGCAGCGCGTCGCGCCGCAAGTCGCACGCGTGGACCCTGAAGCCCGCGCGCAACAGCGAGCGCGCGACGCCGAGCCCCATGGCCCCCAAGCCAATGACACCGACATTTCTCGACATGCATGACCTCTATGGATTGGTGCCGCATTCGTGGGTTCGCGCGCGTCGGAATCACCGCGCACCTTTCAGCGCGTCAGACGATGCCCGCCTCGGCAAGCCGCCGCGCCGCGTTGTACAGATGCGTCTGCGCGGCATTGCGCGCCGCCATCGGATCGCCGGCGCGAATCGCCGCGGCGATCGCCGCGTGCTCCTCGCGCACCTGCCGCGAGAAGTCCTCGCGCAGCGCCTCGTTGCGGCGCGTGACGACCGTGCCCGCTTCGAGGTACTGATTGAGGAACGTCAACGTCTTCAGGAAATACGGATTGCCCGTAGCCGCCGCGATCGCGCGATGAAACGCGACGTCTTCGGCGACGCCGTCTTCGCCGTTGCCGACCGCGCGCTCGATGCGCGCGAGCGCGGCGTCGATCGCAGCCATGTCGGCATCGCTGCGGCGCATCGCGGCTTCCGACGCGACCTCCGCCTCGATCGCGCGACGCAGCGCGAGGATCTGCACGACCGAGCCCGGCTCCACGGCTTCCGCGTAGTCGATTCGCAGCGGGCGGATCGCGCCGTGCCCGGCGACGAACACGCCACTGCCCTGGCGCGGCTCGACCACCCCCTCGTTCTTCAGTCGCGACAGCGCCTCGCGAATCACCGTGCGGCTTACGCCGAACTGTTGCGCGAGCACGGCTTCGGTCGGCAGCCTGGCGCCGCGCGCGAAGGTGCCCTTGTCGATCTGCTTCAGCAGTTGCTGCGCGACTGTGTCGCTCAAAGCGCGCGCGGGAATCTTGTCGAACATGGTGGATCGGTTGGACAGGGTGTCGCGAACTAGTCAGGTTATCGGGTCATCATACAAATTTGGAGTGGGAATCGCATCCACGCAAACCCTGGGGTTTTTGCACGAATCGGCGTTATTTGGCGAAATAGAAGGCTTAAGCTATCGTCTCGCCTTTGCGCCGCAACGCAAAACGCGTCGCCGCATCGAAACGAACGCGCGTCGCGCGTCCTTCGCGCGCACTCTTCCGAACCCACGATCAAGGTCCATGAGCAAAGCCCTGCCGCCGTCTTCCGTCGCGCCCGCCAACGCCGAACCGGCCCCGGAGAAACCGGGCGACTCGTACGTGCAGTCGTTCGCGCGCGGCCTCGCGGTCATCCGCGCGTTCGACGCGACGCGGCCTGAACAGACGCTCACCGACGTCGCCGCGGCGACTGGCCTCACGCGCGCCGGCGCGCGCCGGATCCTGCTGACGCTGCAAACACTCGGCTATGTGGAAGCCGAGGGACGCCTGTTTCGCCTGACGCCGAAGATTCTCGACCTCGGCTTCGCGTATCTGACCTCGATGCCGTTCTGGAATCTCGCCGAACCGGTGATGGAAAGCCTGTCGGCGCAGGTGCACGAAAGCTGCTCCGCGGCCGTGCTCGATCGCACCGAGATCGTCTACGTGCTGCGCGTGCCGACTCACAAGATCATGACGATCAACCTGTCGATCGGCAGCCGCCTGCCCGCGTACTGCACGTCGATGGGCCGCGTGCTGCTTGCCTCGCTCGACGACGAGACGCTCGACGCGACGCTGAACTCGACGCCGCTCTACGCGCACACGCCGCGCACCGTCACCGACAAGCAAGAGTTGAAGAAGCTGATCGAGCAGGTGCGTCGCCAGGGGTGGGCGATCGTCGATCAGGAGCTCGAAGGCGGCTTGATTTCGCTGTCCGCGCCGATTCGCAATCGCCAGGGCCGCGTGATCGCCGCGATGAACATCAGCGGCAACGCACAGCGCAATTCGGCCAAACAGATGGTGAAGGCGTTTCTGGAACCGCTGCAGCGAGCCGCGCAGACAGTCTCGGAGATGGTCGCGCGGCGCGGCTAATGAACGTTTCGTGGCTCTGGCCGCGCGGTGATGAGTAGCCGGGCGCGCACGCCTCGTGCGCGCCGCGTCGTTTGCATCAAGCGCTCACTGCGCGAGATAGCGCTCCACCAGCCGTGCCCAGAACGCCGCGCCGATCGGCAGACTGCGGTCGTTGAAGTCGTAGTGCGGGTTGTGCACCATGCAACCGTCCTCGCCGACGCCATTGCCAATGCGCAGGAACGTGCCCGGCCGCTTCTGCAGCATGAATGCGAAGTCCTCGCTGCCCATCAGGATGTCGGTCTGCTCGACCACCTTGTCGTCGCCCACCAGTTCGCGCGCGACCTGCACCGCGAAATCCGTTTCGGCATCCGTATTGATGACGACCGGATAGCCTTCGATGTACTCGACGTGCGCTTTGCCGCCATAGCTCGCGGCCTGCGACTCGGCCAACTCAGTGATGCGCTTTTTCAGCAACGCGCGTACCTCGGGGCTGAACGAGCGCACGCTGAGTTCGAGCCGCGCGCTGCTGGAAATCACGTTGTTCGCGGTGCCCGCGTGCATCGAGCCGACCGTCACCACGGCGGGCTGCGACGGATCGACGTTGCGCGCGACGATCGTTTGCAGCGCCATCACGATGCTCGCGGCGACCACGACCGGATCGACGGTCAGATGCGGACGCGCCGCATGGCCGCCGACGCCTTCGATCGTGATGATCGCCTTGTCGCCCGCCGACATGAACGGTCCCTTGCGGAACAGCAACACGCCCGGCTCGGCTCCCGGATGGTTGTGCAGGCCGAACACGGCGTCGCACGGGAAGCGCTCGAACAGGCCGTCGTCGATCATCTTCAGCGCACCGCTGTCGATGCCGCTTTCCTCGGCCGGCTGGAAATACAAATGCACGGTGCCCGAGAAATTGCGCGTCGCCGCGAGACGTTGTGCGGCGCCGAGCAGGATCGTGGTGTGACCGTCGTGGCCGCACGCGTGCATCTTGCCGTGGGTGCCGCTCGCGTACGGCAGGCCGGTCTGTTCGATGATCGGCAACGCGTCCATGTCTGCGCGAATGCCGATGCTGCGCTTGCCGTCACCCTCTTTCAGCGTGCCGACCACGCCGGTCTGGCCGACCCCACGCGTGACCTGCCAGCCCCACTGTTCGAGTTTTTCCGCGACGAGCGCCGCGGTCTGCACTTCCTCGTACGCGAGTTCCGGATGGTGGTGAATGTGATGGCGAATCTCGCGCAGGCTCGCGGCAGCGGGTTCCAGATCGGACACTTCGGTCAAACGCGGGGTCTCGTTCATAGTTTGTATGGCTCCAGTGAGTAGCCTCGCACTATAGCCACGCCGTTTTGTTCGAATAAGATGCTATTTTTTTCACCCTGATTAACAGGCCTTATATACGGGGTTACCCTTATGAAGCTGCAGCAGTTGCAGGCCTTCGTCGCCGCCGCGCATCACCGCAGTCTGCGCGCCGCCGCGCGTGAGCTTGGCGTCACGCAGCCGGCCGTCACGCATACGATTCGCGAGCTGGAAAGCGCGCTCAACGCCGAGCTGATGGTGCGCAGCGTGCGCGGCATCGAGCTGACCGCGTGCGGGCTCGCGCTGTTGCCGCGCGCCGAGCAGTTGCTCGGCGACATGCGCCGCACGGTCGAGGCCGTCGAGCAGGTCAAGGGCGAACTGGCCGGCAAGGTCAGCGTCGGCACGATGCCATCGCTCGCGCTGACGGTACTGCCGCATGCGGTGTCGAGCTTTCGCGAGCGGATGCCGCTCGTGAGTCTGCATCTGGAGGAAGTGACGGTGCCCGACGCGCTCGCGCGTCTGCGCAACGGCGCGCTCGATCTCGCGGCGATCCATCACGTTCTGGCATTGGATAACGATCTGGTGCAGGTGCCGCTGTACTCGACGCAGTTCGTCGTCACGATGCGCGCTGGCCATCCGCTCGCGAACGTCACGCGTCTGTCCGAGCTGCTCGACGCCGAGTGGATCGTCACGGTCGGCGCCGACCACTTCCCGCACAGCGTGATGATGGCGATGTTCAGCGCGCACGGCTTGCCGGTACCGAAGCGCTTGCTGCGCGCGCCGTCGTCGTTTGCAGTCACGCTCGGGCTCGTGTCGCAGACTGACGTGATCAGTTGCTTCACGCGACCGCTTGCGCAAAGGGTCGCGCCTCTAGGCATTCGCGTCGCACAGATCGAAGACGCGCTGCCGAACTACGATCTGAGCATCATCTCGCGACGCGATCTGCTGCCGACGCCGGCCGTGCAGCAGTTCGTCGCATGTTTGCGGCAGGTGACGCGGGAGCGGATGGGAGCCGTGCAGTAAGGCCGCGCGCTTGCGCTACGCGCTCACCTGCTCCTTGAGCACCGTGATCAATGCGTGCCCCGCTTCTTCGAGCGCGCCGGAGTTGTCGATCGTCGTGCAGCGCACGCCGGCCGGCAACGCAAACGGCGCGCGCCGCGCGAGCCGCGCCGCGACCTGCTCCGACGATTCGCGCGCCCGCGCGCCGAGCCGTGCTTCGAGAATATGCGGCGCGGCGCTCACGTGCACCACTTCCGCGCGTGGATAGCGCGCGAGCGCATGCTGCAGGTACTGCCGCGAGCCGTTGACGACCACCGTGCAGCCGCGCGCGAGCCACGCATCGAGTTCGATGCCGATGCCATAGCGCAGCGAATGGCTCGACCATTCGAGCGCGAACAGGCCAAGCACCGAGCGCGCGGCGAACTCCTCGACGCTTAGTGCAACATGCACCTCGCCATTGCCGCTCGGCCGCGTGATGTAACGATGCGCGAATACGAGCGGCTCGCCGGCGAGCCGCATGCGCGCGAACTGCAGCAGCGAATCCTTGCCCGCGCCCGACGGCCCCATCACATAGATCAAACGCCCAGTCATTGGCTGCTCACCTCGTCTTGCTGCTTGTTCGTGCGATCGCCAGGTTGCGCGCCGTGGCTGAACGGCAGCGGCTGCCATAGCACGAACGGCTCACCCGCCGCCGGCTCGACGAACAGCGCGGCCTGATCGACAGCGAGCGGCCCGAGCGCGGGCGTGCGCTCCCGCCACCATGCGATCAGCGTCGCGCGCTCGTCGGCATCGGCGAGCGAACTGGACAACGTCATATGAAAACGGAACTCGTCGAACACGTACGGATAGCCCCATTGCAACAGCAACGCACGTTGGCGTTCGCTGAGCGGCGCGGCGAGCCGTCGCTCGAGATCGGCCGCCGACGGCCGCGCGCACAGCCCGTCGAGCGACTGCAGCGCGTTCGACGCGAGTTCGCGAATGCGCGTCTCGCCATCTGCATCGGCCGGTCGCAACGCGACGAAGTCGCCCAGCGTGGCCGCTTCTACCGGCAACGTGAACGGCCGCTGCGCGAGCGCCCAGGCTCGCGCGGCCGCGAGCACGTCGGGCTGCGTAGCGCCGGCGCCGAGCCGGAACGGAGCGACCAGCGTGCCATGCCAGCCATAGCGGCGCGGCGCGTCGGTCAATGCGGCGAGCGGGCGCGTCAGGCCTGGCGGCTGCGGCTGCGCGCGGCGCTCGCCGCTGTGCGCATCGCGGCCGAGCCATGTCGAGCCGGCCTGCCACCACGCCGATTCAACCGACGGCGCGTAGTACAGCGCAAAGCGCGCTTCGGCACTCCATACGGGGCCGCTCACAGGTCATGCTCCACGAGCAGTTGCACGCGATCGGCCGCGAAATGCGTGAAGCCGTATTTGACCGGCGTGCCCTGCAGATCGACGTCGACGTTCTCGACCCACAGCACCGGCTGCTGACGGTTGATGTTGAGCCGCCGCGCGACTTCCGGCTCGGGCAGCACGCTGCCGATGCGGCTCCACTTGCGCAGATAATCGTCCACGCCGAATTCGGCCAGCGCTTTCGTCGTGCCGCCGAGGCGTTGCACGACCTCCGGCAAATCCGGAAAACGCGCGGCCGGATACCAGCTGCGCGCGTACGTGAGCGGCACGCCGTCCGACGCGTTCAGCGATTCGATGCGATAGACCGCCGCGCCCGCGCGCAGACCCAACGCCTTCGCGACACTGGGCTCGGCCTTCACGCGCGCGGCCGACAGCATCGTGCCCGCGGGCGAGTGGTGTTGTTGACGCAGGTTCTCGGTGAAACGCGTACGGCGGCCGATCGAATAGTCGATCGCGCCGGGCTGCACGAACGTGCCACGCCCCTGCTCGACGCTGACGAGGCCGAGCGCGGCGAGGCCGAGCATCGCGCGGCGCACCGTGTGACGGTTGACGTCGAAGCGCTTCGCCAGCTCACCCTCGCTCGGCAGCCGCCCTTCTTCGCCGAACCCGCTTGCCGTGATCTCTGCGGCGAGAATCTGTTCGATCTGTCTCCAGACGGCCACGCCCGCGCCGCGTTCGAGCGTCGTGGCCGGGGCCGCGCTGTCGTTCGATGTCATGGTGCTGTCATTCCCTTCGGTTCAAATGATCGCCATGACGTGCATTGTAGTGCGCGAGCCGTGATGAAAATATGAATGTCCGCCGCGCACGACAGTCCAGACAACTATGCTTATAAACGTCTAGACGTTTAGATGAATAGATGCTTCAATACCCACTCGCTGGATCGACAGGAAATCCGATGAGCCCGAGTTCCGTTCCGCCCAATCCACCCTCTTCGCCGTTGCCGGCCGTGTCTTCGGCGGCGCGGCGCGCCTGGATGGCCGTGCTGGCGCGCACGCCGCACGCCGACCTCGAAGCCGCGCTGCAGCGCGCGCTGCAAGGCCGCCCCACCCCCGCCTACGACTGGCTGCGCCCCCCTGAAATCGGCCTCGCGATGGTGCGCGGGCGCATCGGCGGCAGCGGCGATCCGTTCAATCTCGGCGAAGCCACGGTCACGCGCGCCACGCTGCGTCTGCATGCCAGCGGCGACGCCGAAGCCACCGTCGGCGTCGCCTGCCATCTGGGACGCGACCGCCGTCGCGCCGAACTTGCCGCGCTCGCCGATGCCTTGCTGCAGATGCCCGAGCATCACGACAGCCTGCATCGTCAATTGATCGAGCCATTCGCCGCGCAACAGCAGGCCCGGGGCGCGCAACAGCAACAGGACGTCGCGGCGACGCGCGTCGAATTCTTCACGATGGTGCGAGGCGACTGATGGAACGTTCACCGATTGCGTTGTCCACGCTGACGCCGGGTTTCGCGGACCCGGTCCACGATACCCAGGCCGTGTTTCGCACGCTGCTCGACGCGTTGTCGCGGCCCGGCACGATCGGCGTGATCCGCGACGTGCTGCCCGAGTTGCGCAACACGCCGGTCGAACCCGCCGCGTTTGCCGCACTGCTGACGCTCTGCGACTACGCGACGCCGGTGTGGCTCGCGCAGCCTGATCCCGCGCTCGCGTCGGCGTTGCGTTTTCATACCGGCGCGCCGCTCGTCGATGCGCCCGGCAACGCCGCGTTCGTGTTCGTGTATGTGCACGATGCCGACGCGTTGCCATCGCTCGAAAGCTTCGCGCCCGGCAGCGCCGAGTCACCGGAACAATCGGCCACGTTGCTGATCCGCGTCGACGCGCTGACGGGCGGCGCAGCGGTCACGCTGAGCGGCCCCGGCATTCTGGATGCCGAAACGATTTCGCCGGTCGGTCTTCCCGCGCGGTTCTGGCAAGAACGCGCAATGCTCGCGCCGCTGTTTCCGTGCGGCATCGACTGTTATCTGGTTTGCGGCCCGCGCGTGATCGGCCTGCCGCGCACAACCGAAGCGAGGGTGAACTGATGTACGTTGCCGTCAAAGGTGGAGAACGCGCGATCGAAGCGTCGTGGCGCCTGCTCGACAAAGCGCGCCGCGGCGATACGCGAATTGCCGAGCTGAGCGTCGCGCAGATTCGCGAGCAGTTGCGGCTCGCGGTCGCACGCGTGATGACCGAAGGCTCGGTCTACGACGAGGAGCTTGCGGCGCTCGCAATCAAGCAGGCGGCCGGCGATCTGGTCGAGGCGATTTTCCTGCTGCGCGCGTATCGCACCACGTTGCCGCGCTTCGGCTATACGCGCGCCATCGATACCGAAACGATGCAGGTCGAGCGGCGCATCTCGGCGACGTTCAAGGACCTGCCCGGCGGCCAGCTGCTCGGCGCGACCTATGACTACACGCAGCGTCTGCTCGATTTCGCGTTGCTCGCCGATGGTGATGACGCGCGGCAGGACGTGACGCGTGGCAACGCGCCCGTTCCGCAAGAACCGCCAGCGCCAGAATCGATGCCGCGCGTCGTGTCGCTGCTCGACAAGGAAGGCCTGATCGAACAGGAGCGCCCGACACCCGACGGCGCGGAACCCGGCGACCTGTCGCGTGAACCGCTCGCCTTTCCGGCGAGCCGCGCGACGCGTCTGCAAAATCTCGCGCGTGGCGACGAAGGCTTTCTGCTCGCGATGGGCTATGCGACGCAACGCGGCTACGCGCACTCGCATCCGTTCGCGGGCGAGATCCGCTTCGGCACGATCGCGGTCGAGATGGACCTCGACGAACTCGGCGAAGCGGTCGACATCGGCGATATCGACATCACCGAATGCCAGATGATCAACCAGTTCGCGGGCAGCGGCACGGTGCCGCCGACCTTCACGCAGGGCTACGGCCTCGCGTTCGGCCACTCGGAGCGCAAGGCGATGGCGATGGCGCTCGTCGATCGCGCGTTGCGCGCCGAAGAACTCGGCGAGACGCTCGCGTCACCGACGCAGGACATCGAGTTCATGCTGTCGCATAGCGACAACGTCGAGGCGTCGGGCTTCGTGCAGCACCTGAAGCTGCCGCATTACGTCGACTTCCAGGCGGAGCTGGAGCTGGTGCGGCGTTTGCGCGCGCAGCATCGCAGCAACGATGAAACAGGCCACGCCACCGACAAGGAGAAGGCAGCATGAACGCGCCCGACACCGCTGTTGCCAACACCTCATACGACACCGCCGCGCACGGCTACAACTTCGCGTATCTCGACGAGCAGACCAAGCGCATGCTGCGCCGCGCGCTGCTGAAGGCAGTCGCCGTGCCGGGCTACCAGGTGCCGTTCGCGTCGCGCGAAATGCCACTGCCGTACGGCTGGGGCACCGGCGGCATCCAGGTGACGGCCGCGATCATCGGCAGGACGGACACGCTGAAGGTCATCGATCAGGGCTCCGACGAAACCACCAACGCCGTCAACATCCGCCGCTTCTTCGCGCGCACCACGGGTGTGGCGACCACGCGGCACACGAGCGAAGCGACGATCATCCAGACGCGGCACCGGATTCCCGAAACGCCGCTGACCGAGCGGCAGATCCTCGTCTATCAGGTGCCGATGCCCGAGCCGCTGTACCGGCTCGAGCCGCGCGTCGCCGAATGCAAGACGCTGCATGCGCTCGCCGATTACGGGCTGATCAGCGTGAAACTGTACGAGGACATCGTGCATCACGGCAGCATCGCGACCACGTACGACTACCCCGTGATCGTCAATCATCGCTATCTGAGCTCGCCGTCGCCGATCCCGAAGTTTGACAATCCGAAGATGCATATGAACGCCGCGCTGCAACTGTTCGGCGCGGGCCGCGAGCGCCGCATTCACGCGATTCCGCCTTATACGCCGGTGCGCAGCCTCGACTTCGACGATCATCCGTTCGAAGTGCAGAAGTGGCAGCACGCGTGTGCGCTGTGCGGATCGAAGGAAAGCTTTCTCGACGAGATGATCGTCGACGATGCGGGCACGCGCATGTTCGTGTGCTCGGACAGCGACTACTGTCACGGGCGGCGCGGCGATGGCGATAGCGATAGCGACGGCGCTATCGAAGCGCAAGCGCCGCTGCCCCACGCCACGCGCGAAGGAGAATCCGCATGACGCCGCTTCTGAGCGCACGCGCGCTCACCAAACAATATGGCGGCCGCAACGGTTGCCGCAACGTGAGTTTCGATCTGTATCCGGGCGAAGTGCTGTGCATCGTCGGTGAATCGGGTTCGGGCAAGACCACGCTGCTCAACACGCTGGCGCTGAAGACCGAGGCCGATAGCGGCTCGCTGCACTACACCGCGTCGCATGGCGACTCGCTCGATCTGCGCGCGCTGTCCGAGCCGCGCCGCCGTCTGTTGACGCGCACCGAGTGGGGCTTCGTGCAGCAGAATCCGCGCGACGGCCTGCGCAGCGGCGTATCGGCCGGCGCCAACATCGGCGAGCCATTGATGGCGGTCGGCGCGCGCCACTACGGCGAAATTCGCCGCACAGCCACGCAATGGATGGAGCGCGTCGAGCTCGACCCGACGCGCATCGACGAATTCCCCGTCGCGTTTTCGGGCGGTATGCAGCAACGTCTGCAGATCGCGCGCAATCTCGTCACCGGTCCGCGTCTGGTGTTCATGGACGAACCGACCGCCGGTCTCGACGTGTCCGTGCAGGCGCGTCTGCTCGATTTGCTGCGCACGCTGAGCTCGACGCTGCATCTGTCGGTGCTGATCGTCACGCACGATATCGGCGTCGCGCGTCTGCTCGCGCATCGGCTGATGGTGATGCAGGGGGGCGAAGTCGTCGAGGCGGGTCTGACCGATCAGGTGCTCGACGATCCGCAGCACCCGTATACGCAAACGCTGGTTTCCTCGGTTCTGCCGGTTTGAGGTTTACGATGCAATCCACTGAGGTAGTCACTGAGGTAGTCAATGAAGCAGGCAGCGATGCACGCCACGGCGAGCGCGCTTTCGCCGACAACGCGGCGCTGATGCTGCGCGCCATCGGCATCGGCAAGACTTTCACGCTGCACGGCCAGGGCGGCGTGCGGATCGACGCGCTCGCGAACGTCTCGCTCGAGGTCGAGCGCGGTGAATGCGTGGTGCTGGTCGGGCCGTCGGGTGCGGGCAAGAGCACGCTGCTGCGCTGTCTGTACGGCAACTATCTGGCGAGCAGCGGCTCGATCGCGATCCGCGACACCAGCGATCACGGTCGGCCCATTGCAATCACCGGTGCCGAAGCGCGTGACGTGCTGCGGCTGCGCCGTCGCGTGGTCGGCTATGTGAGCCAGTTTTTGCGCGTAATCCCGCGCGTGCCGACGCTTGCGCTGGTCGCCGAGCCGCTGGTCTTGCACGGCGTCGCCGAACCTGAAGCAAACGCGCGCGCCGCTGAATTGCTCGCGCGGCTGAACGTGCCGGAACGTTTGTGGTCGCTCGCGCCCGCGACGTTTTCGGGCGGCGAGCAGCAACGCGTGAACATCGCGCGAGGTTTGATCGCCGGACATCCGCTGCTGCTGCTCGACGAACCGACCGCTTCGCTCGATGCGGAAAACCGCGACGTTGTGGCCGATCTGATCGTCGAGGCGCGCGAGCGCGGCGCGGCGATCGTTGGTATCTTTCACGACGAAGAGACCCGCAACAAGGTCGCGACGCGCCGCCTGGAACTGCGGCCGCCGCTGCGGCACTAAAAATTGACACCAGTCCCGACTGACTACGGAGCAAGTCGATGTTGATCAGCAACGCTCGCATCGTGACGCGAGACGAAGAATTCATTGGCACCGTGCGCGTGGAAGACGGCGTGATTCGCGACGTCGAACGCGGCGCGGGTTTGGCGCGCGACGCCGAAGACTGGGACGGCGATTATCTGCTGCCCGGTCTGATCGAACTGCATACGGACAACCTCGAGAAGCACCTCGTGCCGCGTCCCGGCGTCGAATGGAATACCGACGCGGCCTTCGTGATCCACGACGCGCAGGTCGCCGCTGCCGGCATCACCACGGTATTCGACGCGCTCGCCATCGGCTCGCGCTCGAGCGTTGGGCTGCGTAACCGCGATGTGCAAACGCAATGCGCCGATTCGCTGCTGCGGCTGTCCACGCGTCGACTGCTGCGCGCCGAGCACTTTCTGCATCTGCGCTGCGAGATCGCGACCGCCGACGTGCTCGAGGTATTCGATTCGCTGTGCGCGCATCCGCTGCTGCGGCTCGCGTCGGTGATGGACCATACGCCGGGCCAGCGCCAATGGCACGACCCCGAGCAATGGCGCCGCTTCCAGGAGCGCAACGGCAAGATGAGCGACGAGCGTGTCGCGAGCACGCTCGCCGAACTCGCGGTCGAACAGGAGCGTTACGCGGATGAGCACCGCCGCGAGATCGTCGCGCGTTGCCGGCAGCTCGGCATTCCGGTCGCGAGCCACGACGACACGCTGATCGAGCACGTCGAACAGGCGAAGGCCGAGGGCATCGTGCTCGCCGAATTCCCGACCACACGGATCGCCGCGCAAGCCGCGCGCGAGCATGGCATCGCGACGATCATGGGCGCGCCGAACATCGTGCGCGGTGGCTCGCATTCGGGCAACGTGTCGGCGCTGGAACTCGCGCGCGCGGACCTGCTCGACATCCTGTCGTCGGATTACGTGCCGTCGAGCTTGCTGACCGCGGTGTTCGATCTCGTCGAAAAAGCGGGCTGGTCGCTGCCGCGCGCGATGGCAACGGTCTCGGCCGAGCCGGCGCGCACCGCCGGTCTCACGGACCGCGGCGCGATCGAGCCCGGCCTGCGCGCGGATCTCGTGCGCGTGACGATGCTCGACAAGCTCCCGGTGCCGCGCGCGACTTATCGCGCAGGGGTGCGGATCGTTTGAGTGGGCTGGTTGAGCGCGCCTGCGTCTCAGCTCGACAACGGCACACGCTCCGGCTCGTCGGCCTCGAACCACGCGGGATTGCGCTCGGCGATGGGGCCGAGCGACACGAGGATTTCGCGCAGATGGTGGCGCATCGCGTCTTCTGCGGCGCTCGGGTCGTGCGCGCGCACTGCCGCCTTGCGCACCACCGCGGTTTCGATCGCCTCGCGAATGAAGCGTCCTTCGCGCACCCGGCGCGGGTAAGACCGCGTCACGCGGTGGGCTCCGCCTCGCGCCCCTCGGTCGCATCGCGCGCGGCGTGCGCCTGGGCCAGCTGGGCCTGGGCAGCCCTCGCCTGCCCAGCCTGTTCGTCGAGCCGCATGGCGAGCAGATCCTGATAGCGCAGATACGCGCAACGGCCACCCGATTTCGCCGCATACATCGCGGCATCGGCGTTCAGCAGCAGTTCCTCGGCATTGCCGCTGTCGTGCGGGAACTCGCTGATGCCGATGCTCGCGCCGACCGTCATGCTATTGCCGTCGACGGTCAGCGTTTCGTTCAGCGCGTCCATGATGCGCTCGGCGATTTCTGGCGTGACCTCGGCCGCGCGCTGCCCTTCGATCAGCACGATGAATTCGTCGCCGCCGAGCCGCGCGACCACGTCCCCGGCATACAGCACGTCCTTCAGACGGCGTGCGACCGCGACCAGCACCTTGTCGCCGACCGAGTGACCGAACTGATCGTTGATCTGCTTGAAGCGGTCGAGGTCGACGAACAGCACGGCGAGGCCTTCGCGGCGGAAGCTTGCCTCCTCGATCGCGTTCTCGAGCTTCTGCATGAACAGCATGCGGTTCGGCAAGCCGGTCAGCACGTCGTGCGAGGCCAGATGCACGAGCTCGCTCTGCTTGCTGTGCAGCGTATCCATCTGCGCGCGGATTTCGCAACGCAAACGCTCGAAGCAGCGCGCGAGCACGCCGATTTCGTCGGTGCGTTTGAGCGGCAAGGTGTGCATCGCGTGGTCGGCGAACAGGTGCGTCGCCGCATACGCGAGCAGATGCAGCGGCTTGGTCAGCGCTCGCGCGAACAGGATCGCCAGCAGTACCGACAATGCGCTGAACACCAGCACCATGCGAATGATCCGCGTGCCGAGCTGATTGGCGCCGGTCAGCACGTCCTCGAGCGGCTTCGCGAGACCGAGCACGATGAAGCGGTTGCCCTCGGAACCGCCGAACGGCCGCCGCACGAACGCGAGCACACGGCCGGCCGCCTCGCCGGGTCTAGCGAGACCGTTGATGAGCACCTCGCTTTGGCGTTGCTCGAACAGCTGCTTCGTGGCCGGGAAGCTGTCCTGCATCAGCACGCGCCGGCCGCGGTCGAAGCCGAAGGTTTTCGACGCGTCGGGATGGATCAGGAAGTCGCCCCACTCGTTCGCCAGATAGACCTGATAGTCGCTCGGCAGATCGCTCTGCAAACGCCGCAGCATGCCGGCCAGATCGACATCGATTACGACGACGCCGACCACCGTGCCGCGCGCATCCGCGATCGGCGTGCCGAGACGCAGCGTCGGCTTGCCTTGCGCCGCATGCGTGCCGGATTCGTGATTGACCGAAATCGGCGACGTGTAGATGCGGCCCGGCGAAAACGCGAGCGTTTCGAATACGTAGGGAAACTGAGCTTTTTCCTGCAAATCGTCACCCTCTACACGCACGAGGCCATCGCTGTCGCGATCGAAACGGATCAGTTCGAGACCGTGATGCTGCCGCGTGATCAGCCGCACCTGCAGATACTCCGGGTGGTGCAGCATGAAGCTCGAATACACCTGCGCGAGCCGCTCGCGGCCGAGGTTCGGGCCGATACCGTCGTCGGTCTGCGCGACGCTCACCGACGACGGCATCGTCGCGAGCACGAGCGCGTCCGCCGCGACGTCGTCGATCGATACCGCGATGCGCTGGCCGAGCAGCTCCGTCGACGTCTGCAGGCTGTGCTCCGCTTCGTTGACCAGCATCGTGCGATTCGCGCGATACGCGTAATAGCCGGTCGCGCCCGACGCCAGCACGCCGATGCACGCGAGCAGCACGGATAGCTTGAAGGTCAGGCCGCGATGCAGCATCAGAAGCGCTCCGAACGGTCGCCCGACACGATGCGCGTCCACAGTTGCTCGCGGCGCTCGATATCTTCCACCGGACTGATCCAGACGATGTGCGCGTTGGCGCTGCCTTCGGCCGGCTCGGTCAGCGTGTTCGCGAGCCCCTGGCGCTGTGTCAGCAACGCGCTCACGCTCGGCTCGAGCATGTAGTTGATCCATGCGAGCGCGAGCGGCTGGTCGCTCGCCGCGCGCGTCATCGACCAGCAATCGAGCCACGCGAGCGCGCCTTCGTCCGGAATTACGTAGCCGACGTCGGCGCCCGCGCGCCGCAGCAACTGCACCTGCTGCGTGCCGTAGTTGCCGAACATCAACGCGACCTTGTGCTGGATGAAGAATGCGGTCGCCTCTTCGGGCAGCGTGTAGTAGGTCAGCAGGTTGCGGCGCAGATCGACGAGCTTGTGCGCGATCGTGCGCATCTGCGCGGGGTCGAGTTGAAACGGATGCGGATAGCCGAGCGCAAGCGCGGTGAACGAGAAGTTGTGCTGCGCGCTATTGAAGTCGAGCACCTTGCCACGATAGCGCGGGTTCCACAGTTCGAGCATCGAATGCGGCGCAACCGGAATCTGCTTGCGATCGTAGATGAGTCCCATCGACGAATACGTGAACGGAATCGCGTATACCTTGCCCGCCGAGGTCAGGCCGTCGATCGAGCCGAGCGCCTGGAAACGCGGCAACTGCTTCTTCGTATTCGGCAGACTCGCGAGATCGAGCGGCGCGAGCAGCTTCGCCTGCGTATAGCGGCGGATTTCGGCGGTGTTGGCGGCGAGTACGTCGAACGGCGGCGCGCCCTTGCTGTGCATCTGCGCCCACAGCGCCTCATCGGAATCGACGAGCGTGACCTCGACCTTCGCGCCGTAGCGCGCTTCGAACGCCTTCACGACGTCCGGGTCCGCATAGCCGGGCCATGCGAGAACGTGCAGCACTTTCTCGGCGGCCGCTGCGGGCGTCGCCGCGCCGAAACCCGCGCACAGCAATGCGCCTATCAGAACGCGCGACACGCGGGGTAAAAACCCGGAAAAAACGTCGCACGAAAATCCGGATGCGCCAATCGATGAAAATCCCGATGTAACGCTCGACAAAAAACTGTCAAAAAAACGGCGTTGCAATAATGCCGCGCGAGCCCGCACGCCGGCGCTCGCGATTTGTCGCTTAAAAGTCTGTTTACGACAGCCTGTTCGATCCGCCGTGAACAACATCGTGTGCATGCATAACACCGTTGAGCAGAAAGGCCATGTGAGCGAGCGCAAACGCGCGGAATTTGAATCTTGACGGCTATCCAACGACCTGCGCCCGAGCGATCGCCGCCTGCGCGGGCGGTCGGCGTCCAACGCAGGGAGCATCGATGATAGCGCCAAAGCCTTTGTTTTTGCACCGGTTCGAAACGGCGGGGCAAAAATATCGGTGTTGGTAATAACGTGCAAGGCAATAGCCTCGAGGCTGTTCTTAATTAACGGCAAATTCAGCCGCGAGCTTTAACGATCCGTCCACGTTTCAAACTCGCGTTTCAAACCGTTTTTCGGTGAACTCGCGAGAAAACCGGCGTAAATCCCAGTCGATTACGCTCGCCGGCCCTTCGTATTACCGCTCGTGCATTGCATCCGCGTTACGCAAACCCGACCAACGGTGTACGATCCGGCAACACCGGCTGGGGCGCAAGCGTTGCTCTAGAGGGCCTCCTCCCGCGCCATCCGGTGTTTTACTAGCTTCCCAATATTTTTGAACTGGTAAGCTTGGCGCGCGTTGCAGGCCACCCCGGCTTGCATCCTGACCAGAAGCCCGTTTGCGAGTCGCGCCGGGCGTCCCGAGGCGGCACAACCGCCGAGGGCGTAATTGAACTACACCGAGGAGTAAAAACAGTGAAAAAACTGCTAGCGGCTTTGACGGTTGCTCTGCTTGCCACCGTCTCGATTGGCGCACACGCGAAAGATTGGTCGACGATCCGTTTTGGTGTTGATGCCAGCTATCCCCCGTTCGAGTCGAAAGGCGCGGACGGCAAGCTCGTGGGCTTCGATATCGACCTCGGCAACGAAATCTGCAAGCGCGTCGGTGCGAAGTGCGTGTGGGTGGAAAACGACTTCGACGGCATGATCCCGGCACTGAAGGCGAAGAAGTTCGACGGCGTGCTGTCGTCGATGTCGATGACGCCGCAACGCGCCGAACAGATCGCTTTCTCGTCGAAGCTGTTCAACACGCCGACGCGCCTCGTCGCGAAGCAGGGCTCGGGCATCCTGCCGACCGCTGAATCGCTGAAGGGCAAGACGGTGGGCGTCGAACAGGGCACCATCCAGGAAACCTACGCGAAGACCTACTGGGAACCGGCGGGCGCGAAAGTCGTGGCGTATCAGAACCAGGACCAGGTCTACGCCGACCTGATCTCGGGCCGTCTGGACGCAGCGCTGCAAGACGCGGTGCAGGCTGACCAGGGCTTCCTGAAGACGCCGCGCGGCAAGGGCTTCGCGTTCGTCGGCAAGGACCTCGACGATCCGAAGATCCTCGGCAATGGCGCCGGCATCGGCATGCGCAAGGAAGACACCGATCTGAAGGTGAAGGTCGACAAGGCGATCGCCGACATGATCAAGGACGGCACCTACAAGAAGATCGAGAAGAAGTACTTCGACTTCGACGTGTACGGCAGCTAAATCGCCCACGCGCGCCGTACGGCGCGCCGGCAGCGTGTCCGAAACGGGCTCCGCGACGCGGAGCCCGTTTTGTTTTTGCGGCTCCACATCTAGCCACATCAAGCCACATCGTGTGGCATATCGGCTAAGATCGTGCGAGACGCGGCTCCCCTGAGACAGGTTGCCGCAGTCCGCGCATGCGGACCACGCGCGCTGCCGGCGCGCATCTTTCCCCTTGCAATCAACCACCTAGCGCGGCTGCTCCGACCGGGCCGCGAAGCCAAAACCATGCAAACCCTGACCCATCCGCTGATTGCCCCGTCGCTTGGCACCGCCCGTGAACTGACGAGTTTCCACTACGGCCCCGGCGACGGCCAGAAAATCTATATCCAGTCGTCGCTGCATGCGGACGAACTGCCCGGGATGCTGGTGTCGTGGACGCTGCGCCGCAAGCTGGCCGCGCTCGAAGCCGCGGGCAAGCTGCGTGGCGAAGTCGTGGTCGTGCCGGTGCCGAATCCGATCGGCCTTAATCAGCATCTGCTCGGCCAGATGCTCGGCCGCTTCGAAACCGGCAGCGCGCAGAACTTCAACCGCAACTTCTACGACCTCGCGGAACTCGTGCAGCCGTTCATCGAATCGCGTCTGACCAGCGACATCGACGCGAACCGCGCCGCCATCCGCGCGGCGATGCGCGAAGCGCTCGACGCGCAGCAGCCGACCACCGAACTCGGCTCGCAACGCCTCGCGCTGCAAAAGCTCTCGTACGACGCCGACGTCGTGCTCGATCTGCATTGCGACTGGGAAGCCGCGATGCACCTGTACACCAATCCGGACCTGTGGCCCGAAGTCGAGCCGCTCGCGCGCTACCTGGACGCGAAGGCGTCGCTGCTCGCGCTGAACTCGGTCGGCAATCCGTTCGACGAGATCCACAGCTTCTGCTGGTCGGATCTGCGCGGCCGTTTCGGCGAGCGCTTCCCGATCCCGAACGGCGGCATCTCGGTCACGATCGAACTGCGCGGCCAGCGCGATGTGTCGTACGAACTCGCGGAAAAAGACGCGCAGGCGATCATCGAGTATCTGACCTCGCGCGGCGTGGTCGACGGCGAGCCGGCGCCGATGCCGGCGCTCGAATTCGCGGCGACGCCGCTCGCAGGCGCCGAGCCGCTCGTCGCGCCGATCAGCGGCGTGCTCGTCTACCGCTGCGCGGTCGGCACGTGGGTGGACGTGGGCCAGGAAATCGCGGACATCGTCGATCCGTTGACGGACCGCGTCGTCACGATCAAAAACACCGTGGCCGGCGTGCTGTACGCGCGGCATCTGGCGCGTTTCGCGACGGCCGGCCTCGAATTCGCGCGCATCGCCGGCCAGACGCCGTTCCGCAGCGGCTCGTTGCTGAGCAACTGACGCCAGAGCCGCTGCGACCGTCGCTGCTGTCGCGGCCGGCCATGTAACTGCATTTTCACGCACCAGCTGAAATAACCGATCGCCCGCCGCCAGGCGGGCGATTCGCTGCCACGCGTCCAGCCTCGCTCCCAGGGTCGACCGACCCGCCCCGCCACCGATACACCTGCCTCCGGTGCACACGCAAAGTGTCGCGCCGACACGACACCGTGGAAAGAATTTTTCAGTGTCACATACCTTACTCAGCGCTCCCTTAAATTGCCGGCCATCGCGCGACGTTGCCGCAGAGCAGCGCGTCGCGATCGCCAAAATTTGCTAACTCGGAGAAGTATGTTGAACAAGAAAATCCTGACCGCCGCTACGTTTGCCGTCTTCGCCTCCGCCGCTCACGCACAAAGCAGCGTCACGCTGTACGGCCTGATCGATGCCGGTATCAGCTACGTGAACAACTCGAAAACGGCCACCGGCCACAGCAGCCTGACCAAGTACGACGACGGCGTCGCGAACGGCAGCCGCTGGGGCCTGCGTGGCACGGAAGACCTTGGTAATGGCCTGAAGGCGCTGTTCGTGTTGGAAAACGGCTTCAACAGCGGAAACGGCACCGCCGGCCAGGGCGGCGCGATGTTCGGCCGCCAGGCGTACGTCGGCGTGTCGCAGAACAACGTCGGCTCGCTGACGTTCGGTCGCCAGTACTCGTTCTCGACCGACTACCTCGGCTCCAACTACGCGACCGGCGGCCAGACCGTCGCGGGCAACTACGCTTACCACATCAACGACGTCGACCAGCTCACGTCGAGCCGTATCAACAACTCGGTCAAGTTCAGCAGCGCGAACTTCTCCGGCCTGACCTTCGGCGCGATGTACGGCTTCTCGAACACGGCAGGCGGCTTTGCCGGCACGCCGGGTACGGGCACGTCCACTGCCCCGGTGGCAGGTTCGTCGCGCGCTTACAGCTTCGGCGCGAACTACGCGAACGGCCCGTTCGGTATCGGCGCGGCGTACACGGACATCCGTTATCCGGGCCAGGCATCGCCGGCCTTCTCGACTTCGCTGGCAAACGTCACCTTCCCGACGATCGGCAACGGCCAGATCCAGGATCTGCGCACGTTCGGCGTTGGCGGCCGCTACGCATTCGGCCCGGCGACGCTGTGGGCCCTGTACACGAACACGCGCCTCGCACCGATCTCGGGTGGGTCGACCACGTTCGCCGCCTACGAAGCAGGCGCGAAGTACGCGGTCACGCCGGCTATCACGGCAGGTGCGGGCTACACGTACATGCACCTGAGCGGCGCGAACGTCGGTCACTGGAACCAGGTGAACCTGAGCGGCGACTACGCGCTGTCGAAGCGCACGGACGTGTACGTGCTGGGCATCTATCAGATCGCGTCGGGCCGCAACGGCACGCAGGATCTGCAGGCACAGATCGGTTCGAGCTCGAGCTACTTCAGCACGTCGGGCGTCGGCGCCGACAATCAGCTGGCGTTCCGTCTCGGTCTGCGTCACAAGTTCTAAGCAGACGGTTCGCGGTGGGGAACATCTGTGTTCCCTGCCTGATCGAATCGATGGAAAGCGCCCTACGGGGCGCTTTTTCTTTTGCGGCGCGCAATCAGTCGAGCAACGCCGGATTCTCGATCGCGCCCGTCAGCAATTCGACGAACGCCGGATCGAACGCGAGGCCTTCGAGACTGCATGCGATATCGAATAGCTGGGTCATCTCGATTCTGCTTTGCCGTTTCGGCAACGATATCTGCCAAATATTGTAATTGTCTATCAATATCGTCCACCCCAACATCGGGTCACACGCTTCGATCCCGCGCCCGCGCCGCTCACGCGACACTGCCGGCGCGCCTCCCAATGCCGCCAGAGGACTTCGTCATGAGCATGGACTCCGTCACCACCGCCGACGCGCTCGCGCGGCACACTTCGCGCTCGAGCGTATCGCGGCTGATTCTCGCGACCTCGATCGGCAACGCACTGGAGTTCTACGATCTGGTCGTGTACGGCTACTTCGCGGCCGTGCTGTCGCGCACGTTTTTTCCGGTGCACGACCGCACCGTGTCGCTGCTGCTCACGCTCGGCACCTTCGCGCTGTCGTATCTCGCGCGACCGATCGGCGCGCTCGCGCTCGGCTCGTTCAGCGACCGCAAAGGCCGCAAGGCATCGTTGACGCTATCGATTGCGATGATGACGCTCGGCACCAGCATGATCGCGTTGATGCCGTCGTATGCGGCGATCGGCGTGCTCGCGCCGATCGGCGTATTCGCGTCGCGGCTGTTGCAGGGATTCTCGGCGGGCGGCGAGTTCGGCAGTTCGACCGCGTTTCTGATCGAACATGCGCCGGAGCGCAAAGGCTTCATGGCGAGCTGGCAGTTCTCGAGCCAGGGCGCGAGCACGGTGCTGGCGTCGCTGTTCGGCGCGGTGTTGACGAGCACGCTGACGACCGCGCAACTCGAAGGCTGGGGCTGGCGCATTCCGTTCCTGTTCGGCATGCTGATCGGTCCGGTCGGGCTCTACATTCGCCGCCGCATCGACGAAACGCCGGAGTTCGAGCGCGCGGAAAAATCCGCCGCGCCGGTGCGAGAACTGCTCGCGACGCAAAAGGAACGGGTGCTCGTGTCGATCGGCGTGCTCGTGCTGACCACCACGGCCAACTACATGCTGCTCTACATGCCGACCTACGCGGCGCGGCAGCTCGGACTCGCACCATCGTCGGGCTTCATCGCGACGCTCGCGGCCGGTCTGATCATGATGATGCTCACGCCGGTCGTCGGTCATCTGTCCGACAAGGTAGGCCGCGTGCGCATCATGCTCGGCGCCGGCGTGCTGTTCTTCGCGACCGTGTATCCCGCCTTCGTGCTGATGAACGCGCGCCCGTCGCTCGGCTCGTTGCTTGCCGCGGTCACGTGGGTCGCGTTGCTGAAGGCGACCTACTTCGCGCCGATTCCGGCCTTGATGTCCGAGTTGTTCCCGACCCGCACGCGCACGACCGGCATGGCGTTCGGCTACAACATCGGCACCACCGTGTTCGGGGGCTTCACGCCGCTCGCCGTTGCCGCGCTGATCGCGGCGACCGGCAATAATCTCGCGCCCGGACTCTATCTGATGCTCGCGGCCGTGCTCAGCCTTTTCACCGTGATGTGGGCACGCGTGCGACTGCACGCACGCTGAGTCTCTGCCTCGCGGGCTTCGTTGAACCGACAGGACCTTATCCATGCAAGACCGTTTGCAGCAAGCCGTGCAGTTCGCGGTGGATCATGAATCGCTTTGGGACCGCCACGTGAGTGGCGCATGGGGTGTGCACGTGAACGACCCGCCGCCGTGGAACAGGCTGCTCGGTCCCGTGCATGATCGCGGGCCGGTGTCTGGCGCGATCGCCGTCGACGGCCGCGTGCTGACGAGCTGGGGCGAACCGGATCGCGCCGACCTGACCTTCAGTGTCGCGAAGATGTACCTCGCGCTGCTGGCCGGCGTCGCGCACGATCGCGGCCTGTTGCCCGACGTCGACGAACCGGTGCGCGTGCGCGTACCCGACATCGGCTTCGACGACGAACACAACGCGCCGATCAGCTGGGCGCATCTACTACAGCAAACGAGCGAATGGCGCGGCACGTACTTCGGTTTGTCGGATCAGGCGGATCACTACCGTGCGGTCAATTTCGCCGCGCCGCCCGATGGCAAAAAAGGCGATCTGCGTCCGCCGCAACGGCCGGGCACGTACTGGGAATACAACGACGTCCGCATCAACCAGTTCTCGCTCGCGCTGCTGCATCTGTTCCGTCAGCCGCTGCCCGAGGTGTTTCGCGAAGCGATCATGCGGCCTTCGGGGGCGAGCGAAAACTGGCAATGGGTCGGCTACGACAATGCGTGGGTCGAAATCGACGGGCGACGCATGCAGTCGGTGCCGGGCGGCACGCACTGGGGCGGCGGCATATCGGTCAGCGCGAACGATCAGTTGAAGGTCGCACAGATGCTGCTCGACGACGGCGTCGCGAACGGCCAGCGCGTGCTGTCGTCCGAATGGATCGCGCGCATGCGCACGCCGTGCGCGATCGCGCCGTTCTATGGCTACCTCGTGTGGCTCAACACCGGGCGCAAGGTGTTCCCGAACGTGCCGGAGTCGAGCTATTTCGGTGTCGGCGCAGGCAGTTCGTTCACGTGGGTCGAACCGGAGCGGCGCATGACGGTGGTCGTGCGCTGGCTGAATCCGGCCGCGGCGAACGAGTTCTTCGGACTCGTGCTCGACGCGGTCGACAACCTCGGCCAATAGCCATTAGCGGCGCACCTTCCAAGGCAGCTGCGCCGCGAACGTCAACGACAGGTCATAAAAAAATGCGGGCGATGCACGAATGCATCGCCCGCACGGCCAAGGGCCGAGCCGTTGCCGTTGCAACGGCGCGTCAGTGCGAATGCCGCGGTACAGCGGAACCTCGACACCCCACGAGGAAGTCGAGGTCGCAACCCTCATCGGCCTGCAGCACATGATCGATATACAGGCGCCGGTAGCCGCCACCTTCCGGCGGCTGGGGCGGCACATGCTGCGCGAGACGGCGCTCGAGTTCCGCGTCGCTGACATCGAGGTGCAGCGTGCCCGCGTCGCAATCGAGCTCGATCCAGTCGCCGTCCTGCACCGCGGCGAGCGGGCCGCCGGCCGCCGCTTCCGGCGTCACGTGCAGCACCACGGTGCCGTAGGCGGTACCGCTCATGCGCGCATCGGAAATGCGCACCATGTCCTTCACGCCCTGCCTCAGCAGCTTCGGCGGCAGGCCCATGTTGCCGACTTCGGCCATGCCCGGATAACCCTTCGGCCCGCAGTTCTTCATCACCAGCACCGAATTCGCGTCGACGTCGAGCGTCTCGTCGACGATGCGCGCCTTGTAGTGCTCCAGGTTCTCGAACACGACCGCGCGTCCGCGATGCTTGAGCAACTCGGGTGTCGCCGCCGACGGCTTCAGCACCGCGCCGCGCGGCGCGAGATTGCCGCGCAGCACGCGGATGCCGCCATCGGCGACGAGCGGCTTGTCGAGCGGACGGATCACTTCGTCGTTGGTATTGGGTGCATTCTTCACGTTGTCCCACAGCGACTTGCCGTTGACCGTCAACGCGTCCGGATGCGGCAGCAGGTTCGCTTCGCCGAGCCGGCGCAGCACGGCCGGCAGGCCGCCCGCGTAATAAAACTCTTCCATCAGGAAACGGCCCGACGGCATCAGGTCGACGATCGTCGGCGTGTCGCGGCCGATGCGCACCCAGTCGTCGAGTTCGAGATCGATACCGATGCGCCCCGCGATCGCCTTCAGATGAATCACCGCGTTGGTCGAGCCGCCGATCGCCGCATTGACGCGAATCGCGTTGACGAACGCCTCGCGCGTGAGGATCTTCGACAGCTTCAGGTCTTCGAGCGCCATTTCGACGATCCGGATTCCCGACATATGCGCAAGCACGTAGCGGCGCGAGTCGACCGCGGGAATCGCCGCGTTGTGCGGCAGCGACGTGCCGAGCGCCTCGGCCATGCAGGCCATCGTCGACGCGGTGCCCATCGTGTTGCAGGTGCCCGCCGAGCGCGACATGCCCGCCTCGGCCGACAGGAACTGATGCAGATCGATCTCGCCGGCCTTCAGCGATTCGTGCAGCTGCCACACCGCGGTGCCAGAGCCGATGTTCTTGCCGTCGAGCTTGCCGTTCAGCATCGGGCCGCCGGTCACGACGATCGCCGGCACGTCGCAGCTCGCCGCGCCCATCAGCAGCGCGGGGGTCGTCTTGTCACAGCCGGTCAGCAGCACGACCGCGTCGATCGGATTGCCGCGGATCGCCTCCTCGACATCCATCGCCGCGAGATTGCGCGTGAGCATCGCGGTCGGACGCAGATTCGATTCGCCGTTGGAAAACACCGGGAACTCGACCGGGAAGCCGCCCGCTTCATAGACGCCGCGCTTCACGTGCTCGGCGAGCTTGCGAAAGTGCGCGTTGCACGGCGTCAGCTCGGACCACGTGTTGCAGATACCGATCACGGGACGCCCGTCGAACTCATGATCGGGAATGCCCTGATTCTTCATCCAGCTTCGATACATGAAGCCGTTCTTGTCAGCCGTGCCGAACCACTCGGCCGAGCGCAATTTCCGCTTTATTTCCGACATGCTAGGTCCTTGATGCATGTGCCGGGACCCTCACCGGCCAATTTGACTGAAGCGGCCCGCCCGGCGCTACGGTGCGAGGTTGCCGCTCAGTGTCCAGGGATGGTGAAGTGTACGGAGCGAGTTGATATCTTTCCAATTATATTTTTGGCGATATCGATATCAATTCTGGTATCGACTCACCGGAGCTGGCGGCGCGGCGGGGCTGGCGAGTGGACTGTGCCGGCCTCAGGCGTCGCCAGACGCCCGCTTACGGCCGGCTTTCTGCAGTGCGCCGCGCATGTTCTTCTTGAGATGATTCTGGTTATAGTCGATTGCGGCGCGCACCAGCGCTTTCAGTGCGCGCTCGTCGACCCCGTCGCTCTCGAAGAAGTCGATCGCGCGCCGCGCGTTGCCTTCGAGGCCTGCGTTGAACAAGCCGTCCGGGTCGGCCAGGCCCGCCCCATGCGCGAAGGTCAGCTTGACCTTACCCTTGTGCGCGTTGGCGACCGCAATCATGCCGTCGCGCGACCAGACCGGGCTACCCATCCACTTGAATTCCTCGACGATCGCCGGGTCCGCCGCGAGCACGCATTGACGGATGCGAGCGAAGATCGCGCCGCGCCAGTCGGTGAGTCCTGCGATCAGTTCGTCGATACGTTCGGACGCGTTCATCGGAGTGTGGCCCTCGTAAGCGGGGAAACGAAGCGGTTGAACCGATAGGATGCCGTAACGATCCAGTCATTGTAATCTCCGCCTGGATTCGTGGCTGGCGGATGACGCGATTTCAAACATCGAACGTACCGCGATACTGCTCATTCGCATCCGGGGACCTGGACTCAGATTTCACCTCGAAACTCTACGCTCGAAGTGAGTCACTCGGAGAAACGACAGCGATCGATGATTCGTCAGGCGCTAGTCGTCGCGTTTCCGAAACGCAGCCTCTCCGGCATCTGACACCTCGACCCACTTCGGATCGGGAGCCGCGCCGGGGACGTAAGTGTCGTTCCAGTTCCACCACTTGTACGGTCGGCTCTGCGGGTAGCCCTCCGGCGAATCCTCCCACGTCTCCTGCCGCCCGAGCGCCGTCATGTCAAGGTAGCTCCAGATCGTGCCCATCGCCTCGTCCCCACGCCCGTTAATGAAGTACGTTCGGAACACCCGCTCGCCGTCCCGGATGAACGCGTTGTGGCCGTGCCATTCGTCCACGCCGAAGTCGGCGTCGAAACTGTCGGTGATGGTGTACCAGGGGATCATCTCCCAGCCCATCCGGGTCTTCAGCCGCGCGATATCCGCTTGCGGCGCGCGGGACGCGTACACAAGCGTAGTGTCGCGAGCGTGCAAATGGGCAAGGTGGGAGACCTGATCGGCCCCCAGGGAACAGCCAATGCACGCATGCTCTGGCCACCCGTGCACGCCGGGCTCGAAAAAGGCGCGATAGACGACCAGCTGGCGGCGGCCGCTGAACAGGTCGAGCAGGCTTACTCTGCCTTCCGGCCCGTCGAACGCATACGTTTTTTCCACGGCAAGCCATGGCATCCGCCGTCGCTCAGCGGCCAGCGCGTCGCGGGCACGTGTCAAGGCTTTCTCCTTGACGAGCAGCTGCTCGCGCGCGGCCTCCCACTCTTGGCGCGACACAATCGGTGGTGTCTTCATGGCAGGCTGTCCATCTTTCCCGCGCTTCTCAGGTGACTTGATCGTTGTCATCGTAGCCTCCGGGTTAGAGCGAAGTCCTGTGCGTTCGGGTCGGAAGGCGATTCGCTCACCGGGCATCGCTCGCTGCTGATGATGGGGTAGTTTAGGCCGCCGGACATCGAATGGTGGGAGTGACAAATGTGACGCGATTCAGGTGCGGCCCGATTCAGAAGGAGCAGCGCTAGCGACCTCGATTCATCGTTGGTCAAAAGGCGATGGAATCCCGTGGGTAGCCAAGCGACCGCTTAGCGGATCGAGGCAGACTATTATGTCCGGCAACCCTCATTCGCCCACCACCCGGAGGTGACGATGAACGCGATCCACGAGCTCTACCCCTATCTGCGCGTGCGCAACGCCGCACGGGCTATCGAGTTCTACGCGCAGGCATTCGGCGGCGTCGAGCAGTTTCGCCTGACCGAGCCAGGCGGCCGCATCGGTCATGCCGAAGTGAAGATCGGTCCCGCGACTGTGATGCTGTCCGATGAATATCCCGAGCATGACATGCTTGGACCGACCGGCGACAGCCGGCCGAGTGTGCTGCTGCATATCCACTGCGACGACGTCGACGAGCTGTTCGCACGAGCGGTTGCAGCGGGCGCAACCGTGGTCCGCCCGCTAACCGATCATTTTTATGGCGAGCGCTCGGCGACCGTGCGCGATCCATTCGGCCACGAATGGATGCTCGGCGCGCAGATCGAAGCGCTCACGCCTGAAGAGATGCAGCGCCGTTACACGGCGCTGTTCGACAGCTAGTGGATTGTTATATTGGGCTCCTCGCGCTTAATCCCCCGATGCGTGAGTTCTTTTTACATCCCGCCGAACGGCTTTTGCACCGTGAGCTTGTTGGTCACCGAAGTCACCCCCGGAACACCCCTCGCGATCTCCGCGACCTGATTGATCTGGGAAACGTCGGTGACCGTGCCGCTCAGCGTCACCGCGCCGCCTTTTGCGATGACGCTTATATTGCCGGCGCTGATCTCCTTGTGCTTGCCGATCGCGGCATACACCCGCCGACGCAGCGCGCGATTGGCTTGCCTCGGGCTGACGGGGGCGGCTGCGCTAGCTGACATCGCGGGTGCCCCCGAAGCTGCACTAGCCGTCTGGCCCGACTGCGACCATGCGTTGCTCGACGCGGCCAGAATCAATATGGCAATCGCCAACGCGCGTGCCTGAATGCTTTTCATCGAATACTCCAGTTGTTATAGGCGACGTAATCAGAAGTTGTGGCGGATGCCGACCATGGCCGCCGTGGTGGACACGCCAGGCGCAACCGGGGCGCCATAGACGATGGTCTGGTTCATGGTCCCCCTGTTGTTGACATAACCCACCTGCGCGTAAGCCTTGGTGCGCTGCGACAGGTTGTATTCCGCGCCCACGGCGAACTCGCCGGAATGGTTCGCCGAATTGTTCTTGTCTTTCAGGTAGTAGTACCCGGACGTGATCTTGAAACGCGGATTGAACTGGTAGCCGAGGCCCCCCGAGATCATTTCGAAGTCCGCGGTGTTGGTATGGGCCGGGTTCTTGCCGGCGCCGTACGAGGCCGACACCGAAAATCCGGCGATCGTGTACATCGCACCGAAATAGTAGAAACGGTTGTTCGCAAGCCCGGTCGCGGGGATAGCGGGCGCCGCCGGGTAGGTGATCGGGTACGGATTGGTATCGTGGCCGTTGTAATACAACGCGGACAGATTCAGACCGTAGTTCGAATACTTGAGCACGGCCGACTCGCGCGTGCCGCCCTGGAAATGACCGGCGACGCCGCCCGGCGCGTACTCGAGTGCGAGCGACGCGCCATGGAATTTCGGCGAGTTGTAGACGAGCGCGTTGCTGTCGTACAGCGCGCCGATCGGCGCGTTCGTGCTCGTGCCTGGCCAGCCGGCCGCCTGATTGATGCCCAGCCACGCGGTCAGAATACTGCCGAAATACTGCGCGCCGCGGACGTCGGTTTCCGCCATCGCGTAGATCATCGGAATGATCTGCCGGCCGGCGTCGAAGGTACCGAACGGCCCCGATGCGCCGACCGTCGCGAACTGGTTGAAGATCGCCGTGACGCCCGGCGTGTCGGACAGACCGAACTTGCCGTTCGTGGTGTTGAACGTACCCTGCAGCTTGAAGTTGATCTTGTAACCGCCGCCGATGTCTTCGCTTCCCTTCATACCCCAGAAGCTCGCATAGATACCGCCGTCCTTCAGCTGATAAATTTTGCCCGTGTTCGGCGCGTGCGGCAGAAAGGTAGCGGCCGATGTGCTCTGATACAGCAGCCCCGTATCGACTACGCCATAAAGCGTCACTGACGACTGCGCATGAGCCGCGGTGGCGAAAATGGCCAACACGACAGCGCTGCTTGACTTCAACTTCATTGTGTCTCCTTCGCGTACCGGCGGTGGCGCAAAAGCCGATGCTGCGGTCGCTTCAAGTGGTTGGTGGTTTTGTGTGCGCCGGGCGTACCCGGTCGCGTTGTTGCGTGAATCGAACTGCGTTGCTGCGAAAGCCGTGCGTCAGGGCAGGTAGTAGTTGCCGAACTGATCGCGTAACTGGTTCTTCAGGACCTTGCCTGTTGCGCCGATAGGCACCGTGTCGACGAACACCACTGCATCGGGAGTCCACCAGCGCGCGACCCGGCCGTTGAAGAAGGACAGCAGTTCGTCGCTGGCCAGCTCGCTGCCCGGCTTTTTCACGACCAGCAGCAGCGGCCGTTCGTCCCACTTAGGATGCCGCGCGGCGATACACACTGCCGTCGAGACTTCCGGATGCAGATAAGCGACGTTTTCGATCGCCGCCGAACTGATCCATTCGCCGCCCGACTTGATCACGTCCTTGCTGCGATCGGTGATCTGCATGAAGCCGTGCCGGTCGATCGTCGCGATGTCGCCGGTCGGAAACCAGCCGTCGCACAATGGCGACTCGACGTCGGCGCCGAAGTACTGCTGCGTGACCCAGTGACCGCGCACCTGCAGGTCGCCAGCGCTCTCGCCGCCCCACGGCAATTCATTACCGTGGGAGTCGACGATCCGCATGTCGATGCCGAACAGCGCGCGTCCCTGCTTCGCCTGAACCTTGTACTGATCCTCCATCGGCAGCGACTGCTGATGCGCCTTGAAGCTGCAGACCGTGCCGATCGGGCTCAATTCGGTCATGCCCCACGCGTGCAGCACCTCCACCCGGTGGCGCTTCTGGAACGCCTCGGTCATCGCGGTCGGACACGGCGCGCCGCCGATCACCGTGCGTCGCATCGACGAGAAGGTCCCGCCCATCGCATCGACATGCGTGAGCAGTCCCTGCCACACCGTCGGCACGCCGGCCGACAGCGTCACGTGTTCCGTTTCGATCAGTTCATAGAGCGACTTGCCGTCTAGCGCCGGCCCCGGAAACACCAGCTTCGCGCCGACCATGCAGGCGATATAGGGCAGTCCCCACGCGTTCACATGGAACATCGGCACGACCGGCAGGATCACGTCGCGCGCGGAACAGTTCAGCGAGTCGGGCAGCGCCGCCGCGTAGGTGTGCAGCACGGTCGAACGATGGCTATACAGCACGCCCTTCGGATTGCCGGTGGTGCCCGACGTGTAGCACAGCGACGACGCGCTGTTTTCATCGAGCAGCGGCCATTCGAAAACGTCGTCGTGCAGCTCGAGCAGATCCTCGTAGCACATCAGCATGCCGGTCAGGTCGTTCGCTTGCGGCATGTGCGCGCGATCGGTCATCGCCACGAATACTTTCGGGCTCTTCACCCGGGGCGCGACGCTCTCGATCAACGGCAGAAAGGTCAGGTCGAAGAACACGACACGATCTTCCGCATGCTCGATGATGTACGCGAGCTGGTCGACGTGCAGTCGTGGGTTCAGCGTATGCAGCACGGAGCCGGAGCCCGACACCGCGAAATAGAGCTCCATGTGGCGATAGCCGTTCCACGCGAGCGTCGCGACGCGCTCGCCCTGGCCGACGCCGAGCGTCGACAGCGCGTTGGCCATACGGCGCGCGCGCTGCGCGAGGTGCCGATACGAATAACGATGGATGTCTCCTTCCACGCGTCGCGACACGATTTCCTGTTCGCCGTGATGGCGCTCCGCGTGCGTGAGCAGCGCGGAAACCAGCAGCGACTGCTGCATCATCAAGCCTTGCATCTTTCCGTCTCCTGATTGGTTGTGGTGTCTCGGGCCCGGCCTACCGGCCTTACGTTGCCGCGCTGCCGACTCGCGCATGCGAGGGCGTCGCGTTCGCCTCGTCGAGACTCACCACCACCTTTGAATCCACTATTTCGACCGGGAAGGTCGTCACGCTCAATCCGCCTGTTCCCGCCATGCAGCCCGTGCGCACGTCGAAGCGCAGACCGTGCGCCGGACAGCGCAACATGCAGCCTTCCAGCTGGCCGCTCGACAGCGCGGCCCCGTTGTGCGGACATGTGTTGTCGATGGCGTGAAGCGTGCCTGCGATGTTGAACAGCACGATGCTGCGGCCATCGATGAAGGCCAGCTTGCGCTGGCCCGGCGCGAGTTCGCCGGCAACACCCACCACGATCCGACGCGACATCCCGGACTCCTTCTGATCCGACGCGGGCCGCGTCACATCAGTACCAGGCGGCGAATCAACGTCTCCGCCATCGGCCATTCGCCAAAGCCCGAAGCAGGATTGAGGTGCCCCACTTCGCCGAGATCGACGAGGCGGCTGCCCCAGTCCTGCGCCATCTCCTGCACCTTCTCGAACCGCGCGAGCGGATCGTTGCGGCTCGCGGCGACGATGCTCGGAAACGGCAGCGGCTTGCATGGAATCGGCAGCCAGCCGTTCTGCTCGAGCGTATCCAGCTCCGGATAGCCCGCCGGCATCGGCGTCTCGAGGTCCGCGGGCGCCGCGAGCAGCGCAGCGTGAATCTCGCGCTTGTGCTGCGCCGCCCAATGCACGGTGATCATCACGCCAGCGCTATGCGCGACCAGAATGACCGGGCCGTCGATCCGCGCGAGCGTGGCATCGAGCGCCGCGACGCGTGCCGCGCAACTGAGCTTGTCGTGTTCGAGCGGCGGCACCGACAGCGCTTTCGGCAGCCGTTGCTGCAACAGGGTTTGCCAATGCTCCGCGACGTGGTCGCGCAGACCCGGGACCATCAGAATGGTCGGTTTCAATTCGTAATTCATGGGAAGCTACCTGCTAGTTCAGTACGGCTTGTCGCCGACGATGCCGGCGCGTTCCATCTTGCGGTGGCACGGCGGGTAGTCCATCACCGCATAGTGCTGCGTGCTGCGGTTGTCCCAGATCGCGATGCTGTTCTTCTGCCAGCGCCAGCGCACCTGGTACTCGGGGATGTACGCCTGGCTGATCAGATAGCGCAGCAGATCGCCCGCGCCCGGATTCGCGTCCTGCCCGAAGCGCACTCGCTCCGGCGTGTGAAAGTTCGTGAAATGGCTCGTGAAAGCGCTCACGAACAGCACCTTCTCCTCCGTTTCCGGATGCGTGCGCACGACCGGGTGCTCCGCGTCCGGAAATTGCGCCTTCAGCGCGAGACGCTTTTCGATCGGCATCGCGGCACCGAAGCTCGCCTCGATGCTGTGGCGCGCGCGCAGGTCCGCGATCTGAGCCTTCACGTACGCCGGCAGATTCTCGTAGGCGAGGACCATGTTCGCCCACATCGTGTCGCCGCCGACGGGCGGACACTCGACGCAGCGCAGCACGGCACCGAACTGCGGCGCTTCGCGCCAGGTGGCGTCGGCATGCCACGCGTTTTCGTAGCGATCGTTGGGCTGATCCGGGGTCTTGTAGATCCGCACGAGGCCCGGATTTTCCGGATCGCTGCCCGCGACCGGATGGTCTTCCAGTTCGCCGAAGCGGCGCGCGAACGCCACGTGTTCGGCACGCGTGATGTCCTGGTCGCGCAGGAACAGCACCCGGTGCTTCAGCAGCGCCGAGCGGATTTGGGCAAACAGGCCATCGTCATGGATGGCGTGGGCGAGATTCACCCCTATCAGTTCGGCGCCGATCGAGTACGTCAGTTGTTCGACTCGCATGGCTAGCTCCTTAGATGACGAAGATCGACGAACCCGTCGTCTTGCGCGACTCCAGATCACGATGGGCTTGCGCCGCATCTTCGAGCGCATAGCGCTGATTCAACTCGATCTTGATGCGTCCCGAGGCGATGAGCCCGAAGATTTCGCCGGCAAGCTCGTCCTTCTCGGCCGGGTCGGCGATGTAGTCAGCCAGCGCCGGGCGGGTCAGATAGAGCGAACCTTTCATAGCCAGCAGTTGCGGATTGAACGGCGGGATCGGGCCGGAGGCCGTACCGACGCAAACCAGCAGACCGCGGCGCTTCAGCGAATCGAGCGAGGCCTCGAAGGTGTCTTTGCCGACGCTGTCGAACACGACGTTCACGCCGACGCCATCGGTCAGTTCGCGCACGCGCCTGGCGACGTCTTCGTGGCTGTAGTTGATGACGTGGTCGCAGCCGTGCGCGCGGGCCACCTCGCCCTTGGCCTCGTTCGAAACCGTGCCGATCACGGTCAGACCCAGCAGCTTCGCCCATTGCGAAACGATCAGGCCGACACCGCCGGCGGCGGCATGCAGAAGGATCGTGTCGCCCGCCTTGAAGTCGTGAATGCGGCGCATCAGATACGCGGAGGTCAACCCGCGCATGGTCATGCCGGCAGCCGTTTCGCAGCCGATCGCATCGGGCAGCCGGATCAGCGGCGCGGCCGGAATCAGGCGTTCGGTGCTGTACGCGCCAAGCGTGTTGAGGAAGCCCGTGTAAGTCACACGATCGCCCACCGCGACGTTCGTGACGTCCGGGCCAACGGCCTCGACCACGCCCGCGGCCTCCACGCCCATCCCCGCGGGCAGCGGGACCGGATACAGGCCGCTGCGAAAGTAGGTGTCGGCGAAATTGAGGCCCACTGCCTGATGGCGCAGGCGAACCTGACCGGGACCGGGGTTGCCCACTTCGACGTCCTCGTAGCGCAGCACGTCGGGACCACCGGTTTCATGAAAGCGAACTGCCTTTGCCATGTTGACTCTCCAATTCTTTACTTGATCTGCACTTTGCAGAATTCGTTGCGCCAGCGGCGCAGTTACAGGTTCGGTGCTCCGCGCCGTCCGCGCGGCACCATGCGATGTCAGCGTGCGGCCTGCTCGCGCAGCGTGTTCAGCCGATCCAGATCGCCCGAGTAGTTCCGTTTGCCGATCATGAATGCGGCGGCCGCGACAAGCGGTGCGAACGGCACCAGTTGCAACGCGCCCAGCAGTCCGATCCGATCGGCGATGATCCCCGTGAGAACAGCCGCCGGCGCGAGGCCCAGCAGGTTGTTCGCGAGCGTCAGGGTCGCAAACGCCGAGGCGTGAATCGTCGGCGGCGTGAGGTTCGCCACCATCGCACCCGACGGGCCGCTCGCACCGGCGCAGAAGAACATGCCGGCGCCGATCACGACCAGCTGCCATGGCCCCGCGGGCATCCGCAAGCCAATCGCGAGCAGAACGAAACAGGCGAGGCAGAAGGCGATCGCGGCGCTCCACTTGCGTTCCCGCATGTTCTTGCTGAGCCGGTCGGCGAGGTTTCCGCACACCACCATGCCCACCCCGGTCACCAGCACGAACACCGCCGCGCACATCGCAGCCTTGCCGGTGGCCATGCCGTAGTAGCGATTCAGGAAGCTCGGCATCCATGCCCACACAGCGGCGGGAACCAGCAGATGGAGGCCGCTGCCCACATAGGCGCACACCACGGACTTCGTCGAAAACAACCCCTTCATCAGCGCGCGCAGGCTCATGCACATGCCGCGCGATTGCGCCTGCCTCGTCACGCTCGCCGGCTGCAGCGGCACAAGACGCTTTTCGGTGACGACGAGGCGGTAGATCACGACCAGCACGACCCCCATCGCCGCCATGGCGCCGAATGCCGAACGCCAGCCGAGGTGAGCCGCCACCGCGCCGCCGAGCGCCATGCCCAGCACCGAGCCGAACGCGCCGCCCGCCATGAAGGTGCCGGTCAGCGTGGAGCGCAGCCGGACCGGAAAGATGCTCAGAACAACTGCGATACCGACACTGCCATAGGCCGCTTCGCCGATTCCGACAAAGGCACGCGCCAGCAGCAACTGCCCATAGTTCGCCGAGATCGCGCAGCCCACCGTCGCGAGACTCCACATCGCCGCCATCAGCACGATGCTCTTCACGCGGCCCCAGCGGTCGGCCAGAACCGACAGCGGGAACGTGAGCACACCGACCATCAGCGCGACCACGCTGCTGAGCGAACCCAGCTGCGCATCGGACAGATGCCATGCCGCCTTGAGCGGCGGAAACACGGCATTCAACACTTGCCGCGACATATAGTCGGAAAGCAGCAATCCGACCGTCAACGCAAACACTACCCACGCATAAGCGCGCACGTCCGTCTGAGCTGCCGAAGCTTCGCCCGTCGCGGGCGCTGCATGCTGAACGAGCATATTTTGTCTCCTTCCACGCTGACTCCCTGGCGGCCGCCTTGCCCGCGTGGGCCGACGACCTGTTATGGATTCAGCTATCTGCTCCCCGCTATGCACCGGAAGCGTTAGCCATGAAACCCGGCCTCGGCCAATGCGCCGGCCCGGGCTCCTGGTGATCACGCCGCGCGAAGCGGCAGGTTCCTGACACCGGCCTGGCGGTTCGGCGCCATGCCGTTGGCGACCAGCGTCTCTTCGACCGTCTCGTACTGCACACCAATACGGTAGATCTCGCGCGCTTCTTTGCCAGTGGCAATTTCGCGCCCCAGTTCGCGCGCGACGCGCACGCACTGCTCGATCTGCTGCACCGACGTGAAGCGCTTGCCGTGCTGGTCGATGATCGTGTCCTCGATGCCGCAGCGCGGATGCAGTCCCATCGACATGGCCATCATGTTGAACGGCAGCACGTTCTTCAGCAGCGACTCGGCGGTGAGCGTGCAGCCATCCGGCGCGCGATGCACGAAGTTGAAGAAGTTGAATGGATTGGGGCCGTCGAAGCCGCCACCGATACCGATCCACGTCAGGTTCAGCGGGCCCTTGTAGACGCCCTTGCGCACGAGGCGCTCGAGCGTTTCGAGCGCGTGGATGCCCGTGAGCTGGAAGTGCGGCTGGATGCCCGAAGCCTGCAGGCGGCGCAGGTGTTCCTCGACCCATGCGGGACCGGCCGGCACCGTCATTTCACTATAGGCGGCCATGAACGCGGGGTTGGAAAGCGAGGTGCCTGCCAGATACTCCGGATAGAGCAGCTCCATGATGTTCATCTGCGTGGTGTTGATCGCGACCGTCACCTGATCGGGCTTCGGATCGAGATCGGCCAGCATATGGCGCGTATCGTCGGACAGCCACTTCGCGGCTTGTCCGTCGTCTTCCGGCGCAAACGAGATCGAGCCACCGACCTGAATGATCATGTCGGGCACTGCCGCGCGCACACCCGCGATCAGTTCGTTGAACTTCGACAGGCGCTTCGAGCCCTTGCCGTCCAGTTCGCGCACGTGCAGGTGCAATACCGTGGCGCCGGCGTTATAGCAATCGACGGCCTTCTGGATCTGCTCGTCCATCGTCACGGGGATGTCTTCCGGGAAGTCCTCGGGCATCCATTCCGGGCCGTACGGCGCGGTGGTGATGACTACCTTGTCCTGATTCTCAGGGTGCAGCGAATCGTCGAGAAATTGCATTTGTTTGCCTCCATCCAATTTTGAAGTCACGGTGTTCCGCTATCGCGAGGTCGCATGAAAATTTGCTGGAACACATCGAACGATATGTGCCCACGATACGGCAATCGCGCGCTACACTTTTATGATTGGACGCCATCCTTTTAGCGATTCGTGCCACTGCGCGTTAACACCAATAATTGCGCGAAGCAAGTGTTTAATGACTAGAAAAATACTCAGCGTATGAATCGTCCGGAGAAACTACGATGGAAACGATGGTGACGTCGGTAGCCATGAGCGGTTATTTCGAAGTGACGCGACGGCTTGGACTCAATCCGGTCGAGCTCGCGAAGCAGGCCGGCATCGACGCCGGCGCGCTCGCGAATCCGGACGATCGCGTATCGGCCACCGCCTGTTGCCGGCTGCTGGAAATGACGGCCGAAAAGGCGTCGTGCCCGACCCTCGCGCTGCAAATGGCGGAAACGCGGCAGACCTTCGGCAGCGGCGTGATCAATGTCCTGCTCGCGCACAAACGCACGCTGCGCGAAGTGTTGCTGGCCGCGGCCGAATACCGCCATCTGCTCAACGAAGCGCTGGCGGTGTACGTCGAGGACGCGGACAATACGGTCACCATTCGGGAGGAACTCGTCGTCGAACGGGGTACCCCGACAAGGCAGGCGATCGAACTGGCGCTCGGCGTCCTCGCGCGCCACTCCAGTGCCCTGCTCGGCCAGTTCTGGAAACCGCGCGAGGTCCACTTCACGCATCCGGCGCCCGCAGACCTGACCTTTCATCGACGCTTCTTCGGCTGTCCGCTGGTGTTCGGCAGCGACTTCAACGGGTTCGTCTGCGCGAGCGCCGATCTCGACTACCCGAATCCACTGGCCGATCCTGAACTCGTGCGCTATGCGGAAAGCCTCGCCTCTCCGCTGAACGTGAGCGCCGCGGAATCGGCCGCGCTGGAAGTGCGCAAGGCGATCTACCTGCTGCTGCCGCTCGAGCAGGCGAACGTCGAGCTGGTTGCACGTTATTTGCGTCTGAGCGTACGCACCATGCAACGGCAGTTGAATTCGGCCGGCACCAGTTTTTCGGATCAGGTCGAGGAAGTCCGCGGCGAACTCGCCGTGCGTTACATGAGCAATCCCACCTATCCGATCGGACGCGTCTCGGCGCTTCTCGGCTACGCGCAACAGGGATCGTTCACGAACTGGTTCGTGTCGCGCTTCCACATGACGCCGCGCGACTGGCGCGCGAGCCATGCGAAGTGACGGCCGGTGGCAGTGAAGACAAAAAAACGGAGGGTGATGCACTGAGCATTACCCTCCGTTGTTGCCGCACCCGCTATCGCCATCCGGTCACTCGGCGCGAAGCTTCACATAGCGGCCCGGTGCGCTCTCGATTGCCTTGTACTTCCTGTTGCCGAGCTTCGTGCGCGCCTCGACCTGCTCGCCGGAATGCTGCTTGACCCAGTCGATCCAGTGATTCCACCAGCTGCCGCGCTGCTGAACCGACGTTGCGAGCCACTCGTCGGCGTTCTCGTCGCAGGTATCGTTGGTTCGGTAGCTGCGCTTGTTCTTAGTCGCCGGATTGATCACACCCGCGATATGGCCGCTTGCCCCCAGCACGAACTCGGTTTGACCGCCCAGTAGTTGCGTCGACTGATAGGCGGATCGCCACGGCACGATATGATCTTCCTCGGCCGCCATCAGATAGCTCGGAATATCGATGTTGCCGAGATCCACCGGCGTGTCGCAAAACTTCAGTTTGTTCGGCACGCGCAGACTGTTTTCGAGGTACATGTTGCGCAGATAGAAGCTGTACATCGGACCGGGCAGATTGGTCGTGTCCGCGTTCCAGTACAGCAGATCGAACGCGGCCGGGGTTTTGCCTTTCAGGTAATTGTTCACGACATACGGCCAGATCAGATCGTTGGCACGCAGCGACTGGAATACGAAGCCGAGTTCGCGTCCGGGATAGAGCCCACCGCCACCGATCGCATGCTCGCGCATCGCCACGCCCTGCTCGTCGATGAACACGCCGAGATCGCCCGGGTCGGTGAAGTCGAGCAACGCCGTCAGCAGCGTCAGGCTGGCCACGGAGTCGTCGCCGTTCGCACGCATGACCGCCAGCGCCGACGACAGCATCGTGCCGCCCACGCACCAGCCCAATGCATTGACCTGGTCGGCCCGGCTAATCGCACGCGCGACGCTGATCGCCTGCATCACGCCGTCCTCGAGGTAGGCGTCCCACGTGGTCTGCGCCATGTCCTGCTGCGGGTTGCGCCACGACACGACGAACACCGTCAGGCCCTGCTCGCAGGCGAAGCGCACGAAGGAATTCTCCGGCTGCAGATCCAGGATGTAGAACTTGTTGATGCACGGAGGAACGATCACGAGCGGCCGCGCGGCGACCTTGGGTGTCAGCGGCTCGTACTGGATCAGCTGAAACAGCTCGTTCTCATAGACCACCGCGCCACTGGACGTGGCAACGCTGCGGCCCACTTCGAACGCGCTTTGATCGGTGATCGAAATCGAGCCGCTGCCCAGATCGTCGAGCAGATGCGCAACGCCCGCGAGCAGGCTCGATCCGCCCGATTCCACCGCCGCCCGGATGACTTCGGGATTCGTCGCGACGAAATTCGCGGGGCTGGCGAAGTCGATGAACTGGCGCATGAAAAAGCGCAGCTTGTGCTTGCCCTTTTCGTCGAGCGCGCTCGCCTCGACGAACTCCGCGAGTGCCCGGGCATTGATCAGATAGCTCTGTTTAAGAAGGCTGTACCAGCCGTTGCTGGACCAGTCGTCGGCGTGAAAGCGCCGGTCTCCCTGCTCGGGCTCGGCGACCGCCTTCAACTCCGTGCGCCCGCCGACCAATCCGGCGACGGCGTCGCTCCACAGTTGCGCCTGCTGTTGCAGGTAGTGGGCGCTCGTGTGGGTCACGGAGCCTCGCGCAATCGGCCCGTTGAAATCGAAGTCCGAGCCGTCGGTGTCGGGCACCGTCGTGGCGTATTCATCCTTGACCGGCGAAAAACGCCAGAAATCGAAGCCGGCATTGACCCAGCCCGTGGAAAACTCGTGTGGCATGCTGAATGGCATTCTCATGGCGGGGCTCGCTATCATGCTTTGCTGACGGCGCAAGCCGCGTCCTCGACGACACGGTCGCGGCAGGTTGTCGGCATGACCACGGCGTCGCCTTCGATCACCACCTTGCCGCCGACCGTGCAAACGGTGGACAGCACCACGCGGCGCTTGTCGTGAATCAGTTCCTTGACGGTCACTTCGGCCTGCACGGTGTCGCCGGGTCGAACCGGCGCCTTGAAGCGCAGGTTCTGCCCGAGGTAGATCGTGCCCGGGCCGGGCAGCCGCCCCGCGATCGCCGCGGAGATGATGCTGGCGGTCAACATGCCGTGAGCGATGCGCCCCTTGAAGGGTGTGGTTTGCGCAAACTGCTCGTTGATGTGAACCGCGTTGATGTCTCCCGACGCGCCCGCGAAAAGCAGAATGTCCGCCTCCGTGATGGTCTTGGCGAACCGGGCACTCATGCCCGGTCGCAGATCTTCGAAATCGTATCCGTTAAGCTCATTCATGATTATTCCGCTTGCTGGGCGCGCATTTGCCCTCTTCTGGCGCGAACTGCGCGTTGTGCCGGACGCTAACCGCTGGATGCGGTTAGCCGAGCGCCTGCTCGAGTTCCGGCACGAGGGTGAACAGATCGCCAACCAAGCCGTAATCGGCCACGCCGAAGATCGGCGCTTCTTCATCCTTGTTGATCACGATGATGACCTTCGAGTCCTTCATGCCGGCGAGGTGCTGGATCGCACCCGAGATGCCGACCGCGACGTACAGTTGCGGCGCGACGATCTTGCCGGTCTGGCCGACCTGATAGTCGTTCGGCACGAAGCCCGCGTCGACCGCCGCGCGCGATGCGCCGAGCGCCGCGCCGAGCTTGTCGGCCAGCGGCTCGAGCACCTTCATGTAGTTCTCGCCATTGCCCAGACCACGGCCACCCGACACGATGATCTTCGCGCTCGTCAGTTCCGGACGATCGAGCTTCGTCACTTCGCGGCTCACGAACTGCGCGAGGCCTGCGTCGGCTGCCGCTTCGATCTTCTCGACCGCTGCGCTGCCGCCTTCGGCTGCAACTGCATCAAAACCGGTCGAGCGCACGGTGATGACCTTGATCGGATCAGCCGATTGCACGATCGCGATTGCGTTGCCCGCGTAGATCGGACGCTCGAACGTGTCGGCGCTATCCACTGCCGTGATGTCGCTGATCTGCGCGACGTCGAGCTTCGCGGCGATACGCGGCGCGACATTCTTGCCGTAGGCGGTAGCCGGCGCGAGGATGTGCGTGTAGTGCTTCGCCGCATCTTGCACAAGCGTCAGCACCGTTGCTTCGACGTTTTCCGCGAGGCCTTCGGCCAGTTGCGGCGCATCGGCGAGCAGCACCTTGCTGACACCCGCGATCTTCGCGGCCGCATCGGCCGCGCCCTGCCCATTATGTCCCGCGACCAGCACGTGAATATCACCGCCGATCTTCCGTGCCGCTGCGATCGTGTTCAGCGTCGCGGCCTTGATCGACGCATTGTCGTGTTCTGCAATTACCAGGTTCGTCATTTCTCGGGTCTCCTCACAGCACCTTCGCTTCGGTCTTCAGCTTCTCGACCAGCGTCTTCACGTCCGGCACCTTCACACCGGCGGAGCGCCTGGGCGGCTCGGCGACTTTCAGCGTCTTCAGACGCGGCGTGACATCGACGCCGAGGTCTTCGGGCTTGACCGTTTCCAGCGGCTTTTTCTTCGCCTTCATGATGTTAGGCAGCGTTACGTAACGCGGCTCGTTCAGGCGCAGATCGGTCGTGACCACGGCCGGCAGCGTCAGCGACAGCGTTTCCGCGCCGCCGTCCACTTCACGCGACACCGTTGCCTTGCCGTCCGCCACGACAAGCTTCGACGCGAACGTCGCCTGCGGCAGATTCGCGAGCGCGGCGAGCATCTGGCCGGTCTGATTGGAGTCGTCGTCGATGGCCTGTTTGCCGAGGATCACCAGTTGCGGCTGCTCCTTGTCGACGAGCGCCTTGAGCAGCTTCGCGACGGCGAGCGGCTGCAGGTCTTCACCAGATTCGATCAGGATCGCGCGATCCGCGCCGATGGCGAGCGCGGTGCGCAGCGTTTCCTGCGCCTGCGCAACACCGGCCGACACGGCGACAACTTCGGTCGCGACGCCCGCTTCCTTCAGACGCACCGCTTCTTCAACCGCGATTTCGTCGAACGGGTTCATCGACATTTTCACGTTCGCGATATCGACGCCCGTACCGTCCGATTTCACGCGCACCTTCACGTTGTAGTCGACCACTCGCTTGACTGCTACAAGAACTCTCACAACACTCTCCTTCCCACACCGATAGGGCCGAGCCCTACCGCTTTGAATGACACATTACGTCCGTTGATCGATCAGAACTGGTCTTCGCGCAGCGCCAGCGCGCCTTCGCCATCGCGAGCACCGCGAACCGCCGCTTCGAGCGCGATTGCACGAGGCAGCACCTGCGTCGCGTAGCTATGCGCGGTCGCGATCTTCGCGTCATGGAAGGACGGATCTTCGTCGCGCTTGTCGGCCGCCAGCACGAGCGACCGTGCGACTTGCCAACCCGCGAGCACGATACCCGCGAGCATCAGATAGGACACGCTGCCGGCGAACACCGCATTCGGATCGCTTTTGACGTTCTCGACCACGTAGCGCACCGCGCTGTACAACGCCTCGCGGCCGGCGGACAGATGACGATGCATCGCCTGAAAAGCCGCGCTCGAACCATACGAGGGGTGCGCTTGCACCGCGGCCAGGGTCGCGTCGATCTGCGCGAGCAGCATCCCGGCCACCTCGCCGATGTCGCGCATGGTCTTGCGGCCGACGAGGTCGTTGGCCTGGATCGCCGTCGTGCCTTCGTAGATCGGCAGAATGCGCGCATCGCGGTAGTACTGCGCGGCGCCGGTTTCCTCGATGAAGCCCATGCCGCCGTGCACCTGCACGCCGAGACTCGTCACCTCCAGCGACATCTCCGTGCTCCAGCCCTTCACGATCGGCACCAGGTATTCGTAGATCGCCTGATGCTTCGCGCGCGTCGCGCCGTCCGGATGACGATGCGCGAGATCGCAATGCGACGCCGACACATAGGCCAGAGCGCGTGCGCCTTCGGTCAGCGCGCGCATCGTCGAGAGCATGCGCCGCACGTCGGGATGCTGGATGATCGCGACCGACTGCTTCGCGGAGCCATCCACGGGACGGCTCTGCACGCGCTCCTTCGCATACGCGACGGCCTGCTGGTACGCGCGATCCGAGATCGCCACGCCCTGTACCCCCACGGCGAAGCGCGCGGCGTTCATCATGATGAACATGTACTCCAGACCGCGGTTCTCCTCGCCGACGAGCTGCCCGATCGCGCCGCCGTGATCGCCGAACTGCAGCACGGCGGTCGGGCTCGCCTTGATGCCGAGCTTGTGTTCGATCGATACGCAGTGAACGTCGTTGCGCTCGCCGAGCGAGCCGTCTTCGTTGACGAGGAACTTCGGCACGACGAACAGCGAAATGCCTCTCACGCCTTCAGGCGCGCCCGGCGTGCGTGCGAGCACCAGATGCACGATGTTTTCCGTCATGTCGTGCTCGCCCCAGGTGATGAAAATCTTCGTGCCGAAGATCCGGTACGAGCCGTCGCCCTGCGGCTCGGCGCGGCTGCGCACGAGCGAGAGGTCGGAGCCGGCTTGCGGCTCGGTCAGATTCATCGTGCCGGTCCAAACACCTGCGATCATCTTCGGCACGTAGCGCTGCTTCAGCTCCTCGCTACCCGCCGTCAGCAGCGCTTCGATCGCGCCGTCGGTCAGGAGCGGGCACAGCCCCAGCGACAGGTTGGCGGCGTTGAGCATTTCGATGCAGGGCGTCGACAGCAGCTTGGGCAGATCCTGACCGCCGTATTCAGACGGATGTTGCAAACCCTGCCAGCCGCCTTCGCTGAACTGGCGAAACGCGTCCTTGAAACCGGCCGTGGCGGTCACCACGCCGTCCTTCCAGGTGCTCGGGCTGCGGTCGCCGTCGACGTTCAGCGGCGCGAGCACGCCTTCGTGCAGCCGCGCGGCCTCTTCGAGCACCGCACGAGCGGTGTCGGCGGTTGCGTCCTCGCAGCCGGGCAAGCCCGCCAGTTGGTCGATTCCGGCCAGTTCCGTGAGTGCAAACAACATCTCTTTGAGAGGCGCGACGTAGCTCATTACCATTCTTCCGATCAGATAGTCCGTAGGGAAAGTCACCCGTCTGGCACCGATGCGGCCGGGGTAACGTATGGCTGAATCGTAGCGTCGGACGGGCCCTCCCCGGTTGTCCAAACCGGACGATCTATTGACATCTCTGGCCACGTCGGAGGGAGTAAGCGCCCCGTGGGAACTACGTCGGCGGGTGTTGCCGACGCATCGATATGACGCGATCAGCCACCCCGGCGATAGGCCGCCGGGGTGCTGCCGGTCCAGTGACGGAACGCTCTGTGGAATGCGGTGGGGTCGCCGAAGCCGACGTCGCCCGCGATGATGGCGATGGGCTCGCGCGTGCCCGTCAGGCGCTGGATCGCGATGTCGCGGCGCAATTCGTCCTTGAGCACCTGGAACGCCGTGCCCTCGGCGGCAAGATGACGGCACAGCGTTCTGACCGAGCAGTGCAGGGCTTCCGCCGCCTCTTCGATGGACGGGACGTCGGGCAGCCGGGACGCGAGATGTTCCCGCACGCGATGACTGAACAGCTGCTCGTTGAACGAAACGAAGATCCAGTCTTCCGGCGCGCGAGCGAGAAACCTGCGCAGGTTCGCCTTGCGCTGACGCACGGGCAGGTCGAAATAGCTGCTGCTGAACTGCATCGAGGTCTGAGCGCAGTCGAACTTCGCCGGTCCGGGAAACAGATAAAGATACTCGAGCGCGTGAGCGGGACGGGGAAAGGCGAACTGCACCTGCAACAACGCAATCCGTTGACCGATCAGCCAGGACGCGATCCCATGCGCGAGCTTCAGCATCAGCTCCTGGCCCAGCATGCCGGGTAGCGCTCCCGTGCTTCCCGGACGCAGCGCCAGGCTCGTGACGAGGTCGCCGCGGCGCGACTCGAAGCGGAAGTCGTCCAGCACGAGATGGAAGAACTGGCCGAACCGGCGCATCGCGGATTCGAGATTCGGCGCATCCAGCAGGCTCAGGCAGAGAAACTTGAGCGCGCCGCTGCGCAGCGGGCGCGAGAAAACGCCGGGCATCTCATCGTCGAGTTCGATCGCGAGCGAGCGGTAGAGCGTGGAGAACTGTTCCTCGGTGACGCGCGCTCCAGGCTGGTCCAGAAGCGCGCGCGGAATGTTCGCGCCCGACAGATGCCGGTCGACGATATCCGGCCGCGTCCCGACGCTGCCGAGGAACCCGTTGACAAGCGAGATCGGTACGGTTGCGCCAGGAGCTTGCATGAGAAGGTTCCGCGAGGCGAAGAGGCATCAGCATAGCGCCTCGCGCCGCATCGTGGCGAGGGTTCGGCGAATCGCTCCGCGAATGCCGCGTTCGGGGCCCGGTGGTTCCGGTAGCTTGCCGCCTATTGCGCCGATGCGTGCGAGCGCAGATATGGCACGTAGCCGTTCTGAATCTTCAGGATCTTCTCGGCGCACTCGTCATAGTCGTCGCCCTTCGCGTTGTCGGGCCCATACATGCCGCGGCACTGCGCGAACAGCGACAGCGTCGCGCCGCCCGTGCTCTTGTTCGCGCGGGTCGCTGAGAAAGCGGCTTTGCCCGAATCGTCGGGCACGTCTGTATCGATCGCGACCGCGTCCGCGCGGATCACGTGCGTGTCGGAATGCTGCTCGATATAGCGTTTCGTCGCCGCCCACGCGGCATCGCAATTCGCCGGTGTGCAGTCGATCACCGCGTCGCGTTGCGCGGCGCGGAGGTTCGGCTCGCTATGAAGGACCTCCTGCTGGGCGCGCTGCGCCTGCTTTTCCGGAGACGAGCAGGCGGCGAGTGCGCATGCGACGAGTGCGAAGGCAGCGATCTTTTTCATGAGTAGACTTCGGAGGCCATGGTCGAGCGCGATTATAGCGGTGCGGGGAAAGCGATTGCGTATTCACGACTCACATGCTGGGTTGGTAACTTCGGTTGGCGTCATCGCCCATAGGTGTTCGCCACCAGCAATTCCTCCGCATTGCCCGGCGGTCGCAGCCCATCCGTTCGAGCCGCGAAGTAGCGCTGCGTCAGATCGGCCGCGGACACGTGCCGCGCGTCGTCGAAGCCCGCTTCGCGCCCCATGGCGATCATCTGCTGCGGCATGAAGAAGCTGATGAACGGTGTACCGCCCGCACGCGCGCCCTTCTCTGCCATTTCGAGTCCGGGGCGCACGTCCGGGTCCGCCATCTCCAGCGGCAACAGGAACGTCATCGCGAACGTCGAGCCGCGCGCTAGCCCGGCCACTTCGCGCAGCGTCGCCGCGTTCGCCTCTTTCGTCAGATACATGCTGACGCCGGTCGACACGACGACGGCCGGCCTGCTTTCGTCGAAGCCTTCGGCGACGAGACGCTGCCGCCAGCTATCGCCCGCTTCGAAGTCGACCGGCACGAAACGCAGCCAGTCCGGCAGGCCGAAACCAAGCTCGCCGAGCCGCTGACGCTTCCACGTTTGCGGTCCCGGCGGGTCGACCTCGAACACGGTGAGCCGCGACGCAATGTCTGGCCGGCGTTGCGCGAAGCTGTCGAGACCGGCGCCCAGAATCACGTATTGATCCACACCGCGCCCGGTCTGCTCGACGACCAGATCCTCGATAAAGCGTGCGCGCGCGACGATCGACGCGCGAAACGGCCGCGTGAACCGCGGATCCATGTCGCCACGGCTGCGCCAGTCTTCGGCGGGTGCCAGCAACTGCAAGCCGACTTCGTCTTCGAGAACGTGCGGCGGCGCGTCGGCCTGCACGTGCAGCGCACGCCATAACGCGACGCGCGCGGCGGTACTGTCGGGTGCGATGTGTCGTGGATCGCTCATGGTATTTGCCCGCTTGGGTTGATGTGCCAATGCCACCGCTGCTCAATGGAAAAACGGCAGCGCGAGAAACAGTTTGATGACGATCGCGTTGACGATGTCCATGAAAAACGCGCCCGTCAAGGGCACGATCAGGAACGCGAGATGAGAATGGCCGAAGCGGTTCGTGATCGCCTGCATGTTCGCGATCGCGGTCGGCGTGGCGCCAAGTCCGAGGCCGCATTGCGCCGCGCACAACACGACCGCGTCGTAGTTGCGGCCCATCGCGGGGAACGTGATGAATACCACGTAGAGCGCCATCAGCAGCGTCTGTCCCGCGAGGATCGAGATGATCGGCACCGCGAGCGCGGCAAGCCCCCATAGGTCGAGCCGCATCAGCGCCATCGCGAGAAAGAGCGCGAGCGCGACGTTGCCGACAAGCGCGACCGCGTGCTGGTCGATCCGCACACGCACGAGCGCGAGCACGTTGTTCAGGATCACGCCGATGAACAGCGTGCAGACGAACGTCGGCAATTCGAACGCGGTGTCCGCGATCCAGTCGGCAAACATTTCGCCGCCCGCGAGGCAGATCGAGATCAGCGCGAGCGTCGTGATGATCGCGGCGGGCGTGGTGGCCTGCTGCGCCTTCGGTTCTTCGAAGACCAGCGTTTCGTCCTCTAGCTGTTTGACGCGCAGCAACTCGTCGGCGCTGATCCGCCGCATCAGCAGCCGTGCGATCGGACCGCCGAGCACGCCGCCCATCACGAGGCCAAACGTCGCGCAGCCGATCGCGATCTCGGTCGCCGACTCCAGTCCGTGACGCTCGGCAAAGATCTGGCTCCACGCGGCGCCAGTACCGTGGCCGCCCGACAACGTGACCGAGCCGCCGAGAATCCCAAGCAGCGGATCGACGCCGAGGGCGAACGCGAGCAGCAAGCCGACCACGTTCTGCAGGATCAGCAGCCCGCAGACCAGCGCGAGAAAGCGGATCAACACCGGGCCGCCCGCCTTCAAACTTGATAGCTGCGCATTCAGACCGATCGTCGAGAAGAACGCGAGCATCAGCGGCGCCTGCATCGTCGAATCGAACCTGACCTGCACGTGGGTGGTGAGGCGCGTGATCAGCACGCAGATCGCGACGATGAGCCCGCCTGCCACCGGCGCCGGAATCGAATAGGTCCTTAGCACGCCGATCCACTGCACGAGCTTTTCGCCGAGCAGCAGCACGAGCGACGTCGCGACCAGCGTGGCATATACGCCAATAGTCATGAATGGCCTCCGAGCGGGAGCGTGACAACGTTTTCTGTTTTCCCGGCGCGACGCCGCGGCGCATCGGGATGCGGCACGGCTTTGTCGTCATCCGGAGCGCGCGCGAACCTGCGACATCTTAGCCAATCCGTCCAGGCAAAGTATGATTTTCCTTGGGTTTTATCCGGCAAGGTCGGAGCCCATATTGGGTTTCTCAGTACACGGAGTGACCGACAGATTCTCGCACTGACGTGAATTCAAGGTAGCGGGAACAGGAGATGCATAGCTCTGCTGGATAGCCCGACGAGTGCTGTCCGATTGCCTCGCAAGTATTGATCGGATGCCACCCAACCACAGGAGATGTCATGAAACCAATCCTCTACCGCCGGCTTCTCGCGAGCGCGATCACGATCGCTATCGCCGCGATGTGCGTGGGCTGCAAGCCCGCCGATAAGGCGGGTGGAACAGCCAACGCGGATTCGGCGGCGAGCAGTTCGCCGTCCGCCGCAAGTCAGTGACAAACAGATGACCGCATTGCCGTGGGTGGACGTGGCAGTCCTGTCCACGCACGTCCACCCTGCTTCACCGCTTTGCTATTGCGGCAACGCATAGGCAATCACGTAGTCGCCGAGCTTCGTACCGAATGAGCCGTGACCGCCTGCCGCAATCACCACGAACTGACGTCCGTTGACCGAATAGCTCATCGGCGTTGCCTGCCCGCCGGCGGGCAGACGCGCCTGCCAGAGCTGCCTGCCGTTGTTCACGTCGAAGCCGCGAATGTAGTTGTCGGCCGTCGCGCCGATGAACGCCACGCCGCCCGCCGTGATGATCGGGCCGCCGAGCATCGGCATCCCCATCTTGAACGGCAACGGAATCGGTGAGCTGTCCCGCACCGTTCCGATCCGCTTCTTCCATACGATCTGGTTGGTCTTCAGATCGATCGCCGAAATGAAGCCCCAGGCAGGTTGCTTGCAAGGAAGACCCAACGGTGACATGAACGCATTCAGTGTCACGCCGAACGGAACGCCGTATTGCGGCTGAATTCCGGTCTCCGTCCCCGAACCTTTCGCGCCCGGTACCGGCTGAATCGGATTGCCCGGGCCACGCGGAATCAGCCGCGAAACGAACGGCAGCGCAATCGGATTGGCGATCGCAATCTGGCGATCCGTATCGACCGCCATGCCGCCCCACTCGAACATGCCGAGATTGCCCGGAAAGACCAGCGTCCCCTGCACCGACGGAGGTGTGAAGGTGCCTTCATAGCGCAGCTTGTGGAACATGATCCGGCATACCAGCTGGTCGTACATCGTGGCGCCCCACATGTCGGCATCGGTGAGATCCTTCGATGGCCGGAATGTCAGTCCGGAGAACGGCTGGGTAGGCGAAACATGGTCGCCCGGCGCCGCACCCTGCGGCACCGGACGCTCCGGAGCCGGCACCACCGGCACGCCCGTGCGCCGGTCGAGCACGAACAGGTTGCCGGTTTTGGCCGGCGCATACACGACAGGCACGGTATTGCCCTTGACGTCGGTAATGTCCGCGAGCGTGGGCTGCGATGGCAGGTCCATGTCCCACAGGTCGTGGTGGACCGTCTGATAGAACCACGCGAGCTTGCCCGTCGACGCGTGCAGCGCGAGCAGGCCGCTCGCGAAGCGCTCCTGCTCCGCCGTCCGGTTGCCGCCCCAGATGTCCGGCGTGGTCACGCCCATCGGCAGATAGACGATGTCCAGCTTGGGATCGTATGCAGAGGGCGCCCACGAGTTCGGGGACGTGAGCGTGTAGTGACCGCCGGCGGGAGGATTCTGATTCGGGTCCTTCGCGCCCGGGTCGAACACCCACAGCAGTTCGCCGGAACGCACATCGAAGCCGCGGATCACGCCCGACGGCTCGCGCGTCGAATAGTTGTCCTCGACCGCGCCCGCGACGACGATCACGTCGTTCGTGATGACCGGCGGCGAGGTCGGCTCATACATGCCGGGGGTCGTCACCGGCTGGTTGTGCTGGAGATCGAGATCGCCGCCGTTGGCAAAGGTTTTGCACAGCGCCCCTGTCTCCGCGTCGAGCGCATACAGGTGGCCATCGTTGACGGGCAGATAGATGCGGCGCATGCAGGCCCCGGCGGTCGCGGCAGTCGCAGCGGGCGCAGACGCTGGTTGCTGAGCGGGCGCAGCGGCCGATGCGCCCGAGGGCTGATCAGCCGTCGGCGCGGGACCGGCCGCGGAAAGATCGACGTAAGACACACCACGGCAGGTCACGTGCTGGAACGACGGATCGGCCTTCAGCTGCGGATCGAATTTCCATTTCAACTTGCCGGTCCGCGCATCCAACGCCCATAGGATCTGATGCGGCGAGCATAGAAACAAGGTCTCGCCGATCTTGATCGGCGTGACTTCGTCCGTAATCTCGACGGGGTCGTTGGGGCCTTTGCTATCCCCGGTCCGGAAGGTCCACGCGACCTGTAAGTCCTTGACGTTTGCAGGCGTGATTTGAGTCAGCGGGGAATAGCGGGTACCGGCCTGGGTGCGCGCGTAGGCCGGCCAGTCGGCGGCGCTATCACCGGTCTCTGCGGGGGCCGCTGTTGCCGCACTGAAGCTCCCGTTGACCGTTTGCGGGTCGTTGAAGTTCGCATAGATGAGCACGCCCGCCCAGACAGCCAATGCAACGACGAGCGAACCAATGCCGAGCCCGCGTGCGCCCTCCATCCGCCAGCTCACGAGCAGCAGTAGCCACACGCCGAAAATGACCAGCACCCCGGAGCGCGGAGCCAATGCCCAGAAGTCCGTGCCGGACTCCCACAGTGCCCAGACCGCCGTCGCAATCATCACGAGCGCATAGAGAACGAGCGCAGCGGGCTTGCGCCGGTAAAGCAACCACGTCACTACTGCGAGCATCAGGCCCGTGATCAGGTAGTACCACGACCCGCCTACGGCAATCAGCCATGCTCCGCCGATCACGAGGTAAAGCGAAGTGAGCGCGAGAAACACAAGTGTGATTGCACCGATGACGACTGACCAACCGGGCTGTCTCGACATGATGATCTTCCACCCTAATCAAGAACGACGTGCGCGCGCAGACCGCAAAAGATGGGCCTGGTCTGTCCTGTTGTTCGATGCAGGCGCCTGACTTCTCGCGGGTTATCGCGCGTGCAGCGATGAGATCGAACCTGCCGCGGACATGCAACCGATACCTCGCTATCTGACCTGTTGGCCCAGGTGGTCGAGAGCGTAGCGTCGGCAATGCACAAGATATGCCGCTTCGTTGGCGACGGTCAATTGAATCATGCTGCGCCACAGCGATAATCGAAGTGGCGCGCTACTAGCGTCGAAGCCAATGTGCATGTTCGCGCACCTCAGTATGCGGCGCACGAACATGCACTCGATCGAACTCATTTTCCCAGGGACTTGCACCCGGCGACGCCGAGCGAGCATGAACAAGCAAAGCCCATTTGCCGCAAGGATGTCTACCGCCGGATAAAGCCGCAGCCACGCTCCATTTCGCCACCGCATGAAGCCAATGGCTCCCAGGGTGCGCTGCGTGGCGGGTGAGTCGTGCAGGGCAAGCAGATCTGCACCGCTTCCTGGTCGTTGTCGGCGTCAAGCGCGCGGGCCAATCCAACCGCAGCCCGCATGATTTTCGCCCGCCTCCTTTCGAAGTGCCTACATGCCTGATATGCAAAGTGCCTACATGCCTGATATGCACTAAGGTATCAGTTGAGCGGCGAGCTGGTGCCTGCGTGGCCCGAGCATGTGTGAGGCAGGCGTTTGAGCCTCGGCGGTAGCGCCGCGAGTCGCACGACCCGATGGAACTGCATTCCGACGCGCCGCTAACCGCCTTCTTGCACGTTACGGCTGGCCACAGCCCGGCTTGGCGGGTGCCGGCATTCCTTTTTCAGTGAGGAGTTGACCATGGCAAAGCAGACGATCGCTGAATATCTGGCAAAAACGCTCGAGGCCGCAGGGGTCGAGCGCATCTGGGGCGTGACGGGCGACAGTCTGAATGGACTGGCGTTTAGCCTGAGCCGACTCGGCTCGATCCGCTGGATGCACACACGTCATGAGGAGAGTGCCGCTTTTGCGGCCGGTGCCGATGCTGCATCGACAGGGCGGCTCGCCGTGTGCGCGGGCAGCTGCGGTCCGGGCAATCTTCACCTGATTAATGGACTGTTCGACTGTCATCGCAATCACCAGCCCGTGCTCGCGATTGCAGCGCATATTCCGTCGACGGAAATCGGCCTCGGCTACTTTCAGGAGACACATCCTCAGGAGTTGTTCAGGGAATGCAGCTATTTCGCCGAGTTGGTGTCGAACGCGCAGCAGTTTCCTCGCGTCCTCGCGCGCGCAATGCACACTGCCGTCGAGCAGCGCGGAGTCGCCGTCATCGTGTTACCGGGCGACGTAGCGTTGAGCGATGGGCCCGTGGAAACCGCGAGTTGGACCGAATCGGCTCCGCCGTCCATCGTTCCGGCAGATCACGACCTCGACCGACTGGCGGATCTTCTCAACACGTCCGCGGCTGTGACGTTACTCTGCGGCAGCGGCACGCAAGGCGCCCATGACGAAGTCGTAGCATTGGCGGACACGCTGGCTGCGCCCGTGGTTCACGCTTTGCGCGGCAAGCAGTTTGTCGAATGGGACAATCCTTTCGACGTGGGCATGACGGGCCTGATTGGTTTCAGCTCGGGCTATCACGCGATGCAATCATGCGACACGCTGCTCATGTTGGGCACGGATTTTCCGTATCGCCCGTTTTATCCGAGCAACGCAAAGGTTGTCCAGATCGATTGGAAGGGCTCGCAACTCGGCCATCGTGCGCCGCTTGCACTTGGACTGGTGGGAACGGTCAAGGATACGATCAAGGCAGTACTGCCGCGTTTGCACAGAAAGACCGATCGTGGGTTTCTCGACAACGCGCGCAAGCACTACGCTTCGGCAAGAAAAGGGCTGGACGACCTCGCTGTCGCGTCCGCTCCAGGCAGGCCAATTCATCCGCAATACCTGACCAGGCTCATCGACGAAGCGGCCGACGAAGATGCCATTTTTACCGCGGATGTCGGCACGCCGACACTCTGGGCGGCCCGCTATCTGACGATGAACGGCAAGCGGCAGTTGCATGGCTCGTTCAATCACGGATCGATGGCGAATGCCATGCCGCAGGCGCTCGGCGCGCAGGGCGCGAATCCTGGGCGCCAGGTCGTCTCGCTTTCCGGCGACGGCGGATTGTCGATGCTACTCGGCGATCTTCTATCGGCGCGACAATTGGATCTGCCGATCAAGGTTGTCGTGTTCAACAACAGTCTGCTTGGCTTCGTTTCGATGGAGTTGAAGGCTGCCGGATTCGTGGATACCAACGTGGATCTGAGCAAGACCGATTTTGCGGCGATTGCGAAAGGCGCCGAGATTTTCAGTATCAGGGTTGAGGAGTCGGAAAGTCTTCCGGACGCGCTGAAAGCCGCTTTTTCACATTCGGGGCCGGCGCTCGTCGATGTGGTGACATCGAAGTACGAACTTGCGATGCCGCCCAAGGTCGAGCTCGCGCATGCGAAGGGGTTTAGCCTGTTCATGCTGCGCGCGATCCTCAGCGGGCGAGGCGATGAAATCATCGAGCTTGCCAAAACGAACTTGCGCTAGTGCACGCGCACCGCAGAAAGCACGCCGCGGAGATGACCGATCAGAGTGGTCGACCGTTTTTACGGGCAGTCGAAGGCGCTGCGCGGCGATTCAACAGAATAGGCCAGTTTTGGTCCCTTCCTCGATCGCGCGAATGGCAGCCGACGCGGGACCAACGGCCTCGCGGCATCAGCTAGCGAGGGTCTCTTCACGGTCGACATGAACCTGACTCATCCGGCAGCACGCGGCGGCTGGCGCTGCCGTACAGCGCCTCTTCACAGGCGAAGTCGGCCAGATTGAACCAGTGCTGCACGAAGTGGATCCGCAGCATGCGCTCCAACCCGATCGGCGGGCGGCCATTGCCGCGCTTCGGATAATGCGGCTCGATCACCGCGCACAGTTGCGCCCATGGCACGATCGCGTTCATGGTGTCGAGAAACTCGTCGCGCCGCGTGCGTTTGCGGTGCGTCTCGAAACCCGCTCCTTGATCGGCTGCCATCGCCAGCGTCTGCTGCTTCATCCTGTTTCGCCTTCCTCGTTCGATCCGATCTCTGACGCCTGACGTACCGGTTCGGTGGACGTAATTAGCGTTACCCTAGACGGGTCTGGCTTGGGTAGTCCCACATAGCATCTCTGCCTTGGCCAACGGACGGACAGCAGCGCGAGGAAGTTCTCGTGCTGCTCGCAGTTACGATGAAGCGTCTGGATGGGCGGGCACCGTGAATTGAAAGATCGCGCCGCGCGGCACGTTCGCGCTTGCCCACAATCGGCCGCCGTGTGCCTCGACGATCGAACGGCAGATCGGCAGCCCCATCCCCAAACCGGTCGGCTTGGTGGTGTAGAAAGGAGCGAAAAGGCGCTCGGCACTGTCCGCGGCAAAGCCAGGCCCCGAATCGAGCACCGTCACGAGTACACAGCCCGAGTCGGCTCTTGCCGTGCTGATGAGCAATTCCCGCACGCCATCGCTGACACCGCTCATAACCTCCATCGCGTTGATGAGCAAGTTAAGGAGGACTTGTTGCAACTGGACCCGATCTCCTTCAACTAGCGGTAACCGGTCCGCGAGATGCGTCTGCACCGAGGCGCCGTGCTTCCACGCTTCGCCACGGGTGAGCTCAATCACCTCGCGGATTGCCTCGTTGATGTCCACCGGTTCCTTCCGTGGGGGCGTCTTCCTGATCAGTTCATGGATGCGGCCGATTACGTTCCCCGCTCGGTTACCGTCGTCGACGATCCGGCCGAGCGCCTGCCGGGCCTTCTCGACTTCAGGAGGCTGGCCGGCGAGCCATCGCAGCGCCGCCTGGGCGTTGGTGACCGTCGCGGCGATCGGCTGGTTGACTTCATGAGCGATCGAGGCCGTGAGTTGGCCCATGGTTGCGACACGATTCGCGTGCGCCAGCTCCCTTTGCACCTCCTGGTAACGCCGATCGCTCTCGTGGGCTTCGGTTTCGGCACGCTTGCGCTCGGTCAGATCCACGACGAATGCCACACCTTCCGTCCCGCTTGCGTCAAACGTGGCCAAACCGACCATAACGGGCACACGGCTACCGTCCCTCCTGATGTACTCCTTCTCGTAAGGCTGGGCGCGCCCCGTCTGCCCGGCCTCCACCAGGGCCCGTTCGCTGCGCGGGAGCCATTCCTGCGGCGTCAGATCCCTCCAGCCTACGCGACCTGAGCCTATATCTTCACGCTCGTATCCCACGATGCGCAGAAATGCGTCATTGGCCTCGAGAATCTCACCATCGAAATTCCAGACGATGATCCCGATGATGTTGGCATCCACGAGGCGCCGGATCTTCGACTCGCGTTCGAGCAGTGTTTGTTCGGTGCGTTTGCGCTCGGTGATATCCATTACCGCGCCCACGAAACGGAAGCGATCCGGATCACAGCCGCTCACGCCATGCGCCACAGCTCGAACATACTTGATAGAAGCATCAGCCATCAGCAGACGATGCTCGACCGTAAATGCCTTCCTTTCGCTTGCGGCGCGGTCAATGATTTGCTGCAGACGGACACGATCGTCCGGATGCGTCCGGTCGATGATGGCCTGCAAGGTGGGCTTGATGGCAGCGTCGAGCTCGAATATTCGATAAGTCTCATCTGACCAATAGATCTCGCCGCTCGATAGGTACCAGCCAAAACTCCCTGTCTGGCTCAGTCGTTGGGCTTCCGCCAGATACATCTCGCTCCGGTGTAGCGCCTGCTCGACGTTCTTGCGTTCGGCTCGCTCACTTGCTTCGCGCAGCGCGCGCCGCACTGCGGGCACGAGCCTCGACAGTCGCGTCTTCAGAACAAAATCGGTAGCGCCACTCTTTAGCGCCTCTACCGCCAGTTCTTCGCCAAGCGTGCCGGAAACCAGGATAAAGGGCACCTCGGGACGTTCGCTTTGAGCGATCTCTAGTGCCGAGAGGCCGTCGAACGCCGGAAGTTGGTAATCCGCGAGAATCAGGTCGATTCCAACGGTTTTCAACGCAGCCTCGAAGTCCGCACGCGATTGCACGCGAACGATTTCGCAGCAGAGATGATCGGCTTGAAGGAGCTCTTGAATGAGTTCGGCGTCATTCGCGTTATCTTCCAGCAACACAATGCGAAGCACCGACATTATTGCCCCTTCCTCATGCTGCCTGGCGGCGGCTCATTGATCAGTGCCCAGAATACGCCTAGCTCCTTGATGGCATTTATAAATTCATGAAAGTCGATTGGTTTTACTACGTATGCGTTTACCCCTAGTTTATAGCTTCGCATCATATCTTTCTCTTCGTGCGACGATGTGAGCACCACCACGGGAATGAGCTTCAAACGTTCGTCCGACTTCACTGTGTCCAGGACTTCCAAGCCATCTACCTTGGGGAGTTTCAGATCCAGTAACATGACTGAAGGGTTCTCGTCGTAGCGATCGACAAATTCTTCCCTGCGATAGAGGTAATCCAAGGCTTGCTGTCCGTCTCTGACAACCACTACCTCGTTTGCCAAGTTACAGTCTGACAGCGCGGCCAGAGTGAGTTCGACGTCTCTCGGGTCATCCTCGACGAGCAGAATGCGTCCTAGTTGGTCCATGGTGTCCTCGCAGTCTTTGCCGTTGCACCGTGTGCCTTAGGCACTGAGAAATAGAAAGTAGCGCCCTGATCCACCCCCCCCTCTGCACGGACCTTGCCTCCGTGGCGGACGATGATGCGTTGAACGATAGCCAGTCCGATGCCAGTACCTTCAAACTGCTCCGGGAGATGCAGACGTTGAAAAACGCCGAACAGTTTATGCGCATACCGCATGTCAAAGCCTGCACCATTATCTTTCACAAACACCTCCACCACGTCTTTATTCGGGTCCACGCAACCAATCTCGATTTCGGCCCGCGTTCGCATGCGTGTGAATTTGACCGCATTGGCGACGAGGTTGGCGATAACCAGTCGGAGCATGGGACGATCCCCGTAGCAGACCGGAAGAGCGTTGATTGTCCATACAATGTCTCGCCCGCTCGTTTCTTGCCCGATCTCCGCGACGACCTCCTTGACGAGCTGATCGAGGCTCACCGGCGTCTTTGTGGTCTCCACCTGTCCGACCCTGGAAAAGGCCAGCAAATCGTCGATCAGGTTACTCATTCTTTTTGCCGCGTCGACAATCGTTTGTATGTAGCGACGACTTTTATCATCGAGCGAAGAAGCCGCCTGTTTTTGTAGTAGCTCGGAGTATCCGATCACATGGCGAAGTGGCGCGCGTAGATCGTGCGAGACGGAATAGGCGAAGGATTGCAGTTCCTTGTTACTCGTTTCAAGCTGCTCAGCCCGCGCGGTGACTTCCTGATTGAGCCTGTGAATCTCGCTTTCTTTATGCTGACTCTGTTGCAATTCGGCCTGAAGGCGATCGCTGGTGTGACGAAGCTCAGTTTCGATTCGCCGTCGAGCAGCGACGAAACCGGCAAAGATCAAGCCCCATGCCGTGAAAACTAAAAAACGCGGAAAATCTTTGCTTTGAATACCGATGGTGTACAGCGGCGCAGAAAGAAAATAATCGTAGGACGCCGCCGATAGCACGACTGCCAGCACGGAAGGTCCCACCCCTCCGTACCAGCAAGCAACCCCGATGGCGAAGTTAAAAGGGGACCCGTAGACGTCGTGGATCCCGAAAAACCGGAACACGAGCGCCAGCCCAAGTGCAGCCCCAACGCAGACGACGGATAAGCCGTAGCGCAGAATCGGTGAGCGACTTTGCAAGTCCAGGTGCAAGTGCGCCAAGCTTCGCCTCGTTGCCAATGGTGCGGATCCCCTGAACTAAAAATTATAGTCGTCCCAGTTCCGATCGTTGAGCAGTCGGGGACGCCCCAACGCGGATGCGTTGGCGAGCCGGCTCATGCTTGTGCCCGTTGTCCGCCTCGATCATCGCGATGGTGCGGGTGTGGTCCACCAACGATTCGTCCGCCAAATAGACCGCCAGAAGTCTTCCGTTAAACCGCTCAACACCGCTTGACAAACATGGATAAGCAAATCGGCGAATGGCAACTCAGGGGTTCAGTAGCTGCCGCAGATGGGGTGCCGGGTTCAATGGGTCGGAACTACCCATTCGGCTCTCTGGAGAAGCGGTCATTGGCAGGCTCCAGCCTGACTTCGGCGCCGAAGAGGCGTGGCAGGCAGGAAGCCTTCCACCGTGAGGGTACGGACGCCGCGCGTCAAGACGGGCTGCAGACCACCGCGGTCAGCAACAACGGAATCACCATGCGCACGGTAGCGTTGCTGCCAGCATCGCGCACGCGCGATTCGACCGCGTCGCTGGGAGCGGACAGCACAGCGCCGTACAGCGGGCCCGCGAACGCATTGCCGCGGCCCTTCTTGAACGTCCCGTCGTCCTGCTCGTACCCAAGCACGGCGTAGACACGAAAGCCGAAGGCCGTTATGTCGCTGCCTTGCGCTGGCCGAAACGCGTTGACCGAATTCGCCTCAACGTGCATCGGATTCGGGTCGATGTACTGGTTGTTGATGAGCTGCCCGATAAACGCGTGCGGACTCGCCCTGCAGTCGAATTGCCCATCAAGCGCGTACGCGTGCGCCGCGACTGGGCAGAAGCCTGCGCCTGAAATCAGCAGTATGACGAGTACTTTTAGAAGACGGATTGCCATGGTGAACTGAACCGCGGGGGTCGACAGGCAAAACACGAGCCAGCCTGTAGTCTCGCAGATTTTCGCCGTCCGCGTGTGCGTGTTATGAGCGAACGATGCAGTTGGGGTAGGAGTCGGCTGCAGCGGCTCGGCTCCGACCATGTCTGACGAATGGCCGGTGTTCGCATGCGTACGCCGCCGTGATTGGCCTCGCGCGAGCGTCTGAGGTTATGTGCCATCCCTGACATGCAGCGCGCCGATTGCGCTCCGGTCGCGCCGCGGCCCGCGCCGCCGAATCCCGCGCCGGTCATCCCGACCGCGAGATGGACCTTCCTGTTCCCCCATCGGCGCGCAAGCGCACGGACGCCAGGATGAATTTTCTGGTGTCATTCGACGCGGCAGAAATGCCGGCTCATTTATGTTGTGGGTGCCTAACTAGCGCGTGGCACCACAGCTACTCTCGATGGATGGCGACCCGGTCAAGGGCCGCTCATCCCGAACTCATCGAGGGACGATCATTCTCTTGACGCGGCTACCGACTGACCGGCCGGCAGTTCGCCCATCGACTGGAACAGCGCCGCAGTATCGCTCATACGCTGGCTTGCTGCGCGAATCGAGCTGAGCTGTGCACTTAGAAACCGCTGCTCACTGGCATACTGTGCCGTAGAAGGCAGGGAGCCCATGCGATGGCGCGACGCCGTGTCATCGAATGCCGCCCTCGCGGCCTCCGCCGCCGCTTCCGTCGACGCGAGTGTCTGTGCGTCGTTATCCAGCGCGGCAAGCGAATCCGCGACATTCTGGAACGCCGAGAGAACGGTGGACTTGTAGTTCAGCACGGCCGCATCGTAAGCGTCGATCGACGCCTTGCGGTGCGCGAACAGCGCGCCGCCATGGAAAATCGGTTGCGTCAGGCTCGCACCAATGGCCCAGAGTCCGCCCGCTCCCGAGAGAAGCGCGGGCCAGCTAAAGCCGCCGCGGCCCATCGAGCCCGTCAGTGACAGGCTCGGAAAGAGCTGCGCGGTCGCAGCGCCGACATCGGCGGCTGCGGCCTTCAGGGCGGCGTCGGCTGCCTGAACGTCGGGGCGCGAACGCAGCAGGACCGACGGCACCTCGACAGGCACGTGTTCGGGCAACACCAGGCTGTCGAGATCGGGAACGGCCGGGGCGTTGTCCGGCGTGCGGCCCATCAGCACCGCGAGCGCATGGATGGCTGTGTCGCGCTGCTGGCGTAATGCAGGAAGACTCGCCGCAGCGGAAGCCGCATCCTGCGTCGATTCGAGCGCCTGCGCACGCGAGACCGAGCCGAGTGCGTACCGCTGCTGGTCCTCGTTCGCGGCCGTCCTGGCCACGGCAACGAGCCGTTCGGTGAGCGCGATCTGGCGATCGAGTGCCGCCACGCTGATCGTCGTACCGACGATGTTTGCCGCGAGCGCGCGCCGCGCCGCCTCCAGTTGATACGCCTGCACGTCTACGCGAGCGGCGCTGGCCGCATTCGCCGAACGCGTCGCACCGAACAGGTCAAAGGTGTAGGACGCGAGAACCTGTCCGGCAAAAAAGTTATAGCGAACCTCGCTGGGGCCAATGCCGGGCACAAGCGGTGAACGCCCGCGATCGACTTGTGCGGCAGCATCGATTGAAGGCAGCGTCGATGCGCCGACCTGGGCGCGCAGCTCCTGCTGCGCGGCTGCGAGCGTCCGCTGCGCAGCCCCGAGCGTGGGGCTGTTGCGCAAGCCTTCCTCGACCAGTGCACTCAGTGCGTCCGACCGGTAAAGCCGCCACCATTGCGGAACGGCCACTGCGCCGATATCGAACTGCTGCGCCACGCCGCCCGCTGCGACGGTCTTCGCCGGCTGTGCCTCGGCACCGTAGTGCACGGGCGAAGGCATCGCCGGGGGTGCGCCGTTCGGGCCGAACGTGCAGGCCGTCAGTGCGATGGCCACAGCCACGGCCATCACGGATGTCTTGTAGGCGAAGCTCATCATCAAACCTCCGTCTGCTCGTCCACGACCTGTTGCATCCCGCGCTCGTCGTGCCGGACCCTGAAGCACGCCGCGTACAGCGCGGGCAGGAAGAACACGGTCAGTACTGTGGCGATCGTGATGCCGCCCATCAGTGCGGTCGCCATCGGACCGAAGAAGCCCGAGCGCAGCAGCGGAATCAGCGCAAGGACGGCGGCGGCGGCCGTCAGCATGATCGGCCTGAAACGCCTCACCGTTGCACCGATAATCGCGTCGAAGCGTCCATGCCCCGCCGCGATGTCCTGATCGATCTGGTCGACCAGAATCACGGAGTTGCGCATGATGATGCCGAACATGGCAATCACGCCCAGCAGCGCGACGAAGCCGAAGGGCTTGCCGAACAGCAGCAGCGCGGCCACGACGCCAATCAGGCCGAGCGGCGCCGTCAGCACGACGATGAAGGTCCGCGCGAAGTTCTTGAGCTGGATCATCAGCAACAGCAGCACAGCGATGATCATCAACGGCATTTCGGCATTGATCGAAGTCTGGCCTTTCACGCTTTCTTCGACCGCGCCGCCCACCTCAATGCGATAGCCGACCGGCAGCTTGGCGCGTTGCGTGGCAAGCGCATGTTCGATGTCGTGGGTCACGTCCATCCCCTGCGCGTCGCCGCGCACGTCCGCCTGCACCGTGATGGTCGGCTGACGGTCGCGTTGCCAGATGACGCCGTACTCTTGCGTATCGCGCACGTGTCCGAGCGAACCGAGCGGCACCGGGCCGTGGGGCGTCGGAATCGCGAGGCTCATAAGCTGCGCCGGATTGACACGTTCGCTCTTTGGCGCACGCAGATCGACGTTGATCAGCTTGTCGCGCTCGCGGTACTGCGTCACCGTGTAGCCCGATAGCGTCATCGCGAGGAAGTTCGACACGTCCTCCGAGGTGACACCAAGCTGGCGCGCCCTGTTTTGATCGATCTCGAACGAGATCGAGCGCTCCGCCGGCTCGTCCCAGTTGAACTGGACGTTGCGCGTGCGGGGATCGGCGCGGACCGTGTCCGACACCGTCTGCGCAATCGATCGGACGGTCGCGATATCGTCGCCGCTCACGCGGAACTGGATCGGGAACCCGACAGGCGGACCATTCTCGAGCCGCGCGACACGCGTGCGCATGCCGGAGAAGTCCTTCTCGAGCATGCCGTCGAGCCAACGCATCAGTTCCTCGCGCTTCTCAACGCTTTTAGCCGTAATCACGAACTGCGCGAAGTTGGGCTGCTGCAACTGCTGGTCGAGCGGCAGGTAAAAGCGCGGCGCACCGGTGCCGACAAAGTCGACGAAGTGCTCGATCCCGGCTTTGCCGTCGAGCACCTTTTCCAGGCGCTTCGCTTCACGCAGCGTCGCCTCGAAGGAGGCGCCTTCCGGCAGCCGCAGGTCGACGAGCAGCTCTGGCCTCTCCGAGTTCGGGAAGAACTGCTGCGGCACGCGCGTGAAGGCCAGCATGGAAATCGCGAAAAGCACGACGGTGACGCCGAGCACGACCCAGCGACGCTCGACACACCATGACACCCAGCCCCCCAGGCGCCGGTAAAAGCCGGTGCTATAGACGTCGTGATCGTGACCATGGCCGCTGCCCTCATGGCCCTTGCGCTCCGGCAGCATGTGATAGCCCAGCAACGGCACGAGCACGACTGCCGCGAACCACGAAACGATCAGCGCAATCGCCGACACTTCAAAGATCGAGCGCGTGTATTCGCCGGTGCTGGATTTGGCCAGCGCGATCGGCAGGAAGCCGCATACCGTGACGAGTGTGCCCGTCAGCATCGGGAATGCCGTGCTTGTATAGGCGAAGGCCGCTGCCCGCAAGCGGCTCCAGCCCTGCTCAAGCTTCACGGCCATCATCTCGACGGCGATGATCGCGTCATCGACGAGCAGGCCTAGCGCGAGCACGAGCGTGCCGAGCGAGACCTTGTCGAGCCCGATATTGAAGATGTGCATGCACAGTGCCGTCACCGCCAGCACGATCGGAATCGTGATCACGACGATCATGCCGGTGCGCAGGCCGAGCGAGACGAGGCTCACGACCAGCACGATCGCCACCGCTTCGCCAACCGATCTCACGAACTCATCCACCGAGTGCTTGACCGCGTGCGGCATGCTCAAAACCGGCGCGAGTTTCAGACCCGCCGGCAGCGTGGCCTGCAGTTCGGCGGTTTTTGCGTCGAGCGCCTTGCCGAGGTCGATCACGTCGCCACCCTTTTGCATCGTCACGCCGATGCCGAGCACCGCCTGGCCGCCGACGCGCATCTGGGTCACCGGTGGATCGTCATAACCGCGTGTGATCTTCGCGATGTCGCCCAGCCGGAAGCTGCGCTTGTTGATGGTGATCAGCATGTCGGAGAGTGCCTGCACGTCTTTGAATGCGCCGCTCGGCCGCACGAACACGCGGTCGTCCGGGGTCGTGATGGTGCCGACGGGCGCCACGGCATTCTGTGCGTCGATCGCCTGCGCGAGCTGTTGCGGCGTGATCGAAAGCCGCGTGAGCTGCGCATTCGGTATCTCCACGAAGATGTGCTGATCGGGGTCGCCAAAATAGTCGACCTTGGCCACACCGGGTATGCGCAGCAGGACTGTGCGCAGCTTGTCAGCGTAGTCGTGCAGTTGCGCCGGCGAAAAGCCGTCGCCTTCAAGCGCATAGATGTTGGTGTAGACGTCACCGAATTCGTCGTTGAAAAACGGGCCGACGGTTCCCTTCGGCAGCGTCGCGGCAATGTCGCCGACCTTCTTGCGCACCTGATACCAGGTTTCCGGCACTGCCTTGACGGGCGCCGAGTCCTTCATGGCGAAGAAGATCATCGACTCGCCAGGCCGCGAGTAGCTCTTGATGTAGTCGATGTTCGGCGCGGCCTGTAGCTGGCGGCCGATCCGGTCCGTGATCTGTTCCTGCACCTCGCGCGCAGTCGCACCAGGCCAATAGGTCTTGATCACCATCGTGCGGAAGGTGAACGGCGGATCCTCCGACTGCGCGAGTTGCGTATAGCCGATCACGCCGAAAAGCGTGGCGAGCCCGATCAGAAAGATCACGAGCTGCTGATGACGCAACGTCCATGCAGACAGGTTAAAGCCACCTTCACCCGGCGTTTCGGCGTCGGAACGCGGGACGGGCGCGCTGTTGCCTGCGGATTCACTGTCGCGGGCCCTCATGACAGGAAGTCCTCGGGATGCAGCGGGGGCACCACCTGCACATGCTGGCCTGCGCTCACGGCGTGGGCGCCTTGGAGCATGACGCGGTCGCCGTCGCGGAGGCCCGATCTGATCGAGACGGTGCGCTCGTCATATCGCTGGATAGTGACCGGGCGCAGTTCGAGTGTGTCGCTGCCGGCGCGCACCACCCAGACAGCGGGGTGCTCACCCTGGTGAAAGAGCGCCGTCACAGGCAGCGTAAAAATCTGCCCCACGGGCGCGTTGCCGACGGCATCGAACCCCACATTCGCCGTCATGCCGAGGCGCACGTCGCGGCTCGGGGCGGCCAGCGTCAGCTTGACGCGCCAGGTGCGGCTTTCTGGATCGGCAGCAGCCGATACCTCGCGCACGCGCGCCTCGAAGGTCTTGCCGGGTAGCGCCGGCAGCGTTACGCGCGCCATGCTGCCAACGGTCAGCGATCTCAGCGTGCGCTCGGGCGCGTCGCAGACGATATCCACGTCGCCCGTCCAGTCGAGGTGATAGATCGATTGGGTTCCCTGAACGTTCTGGCCCGTGTCGGCGTCCTCCGAGGTAATCACGCCGTCGTGGTCCGCTGTCAGCGTCGCATAGCGCAGATTGTCCGAGGCGAGCGCCATCTGGGCGAGCGCCGAATCACGCTGGGCGATCGCGGAGGCGTAGGCGTCCTGCGTCTGTTCAAGTTGCGCCGGCGCGATCAGGTTCGCCTGCGCCTGCGCCTGATCGCGGTCGAGCTGCTGCTTCGCGTAGACAAGTCGATGTTCGGCGGCATCGAGCTGGGCTCGTGCATTGGCCAGGTTATTGCGCAGGTCGGTCGGGTCGAGCAGTGCAACAACCTGTCCCGCCCTGACGGCATCGCCGAGATGAACCCGCCGTTCGATGATTTTGCCGCCCACCCGGAACGAAAGCGCCGTCGAGTAGCGCGCCTGCACCTGAGCCGGCAGCGACGCACCTGCCGCGCGCCCGTCAGCGTGAACGGCCAGGGCGACCACGGGCTTCAGCTCAGGAGCGGCGGCTTCGCGTGGCTGGCATGCCGACAGCAGGATTGCGCTGCAAGCCGCGACCATCACGTGCGTCCGCTTGGGCAAGCGTATGAACGAAGATAAGAAGATACGTGCAATTTTAGGCGCGACAGGAACGGAATGTTTCACGATGTTCACAAGGCAGAGGATTGATCCAGGTAAAAAATTTCCCGATGCTGTAGACCCGCCATGCAATGAAGCACGGTTCGCCGTCAGCATGGGTGCGCAAACAATCTCTCAATACGCTGGACTCCTACGTATCGCCATGGCATGCCGGCAACATGTGCCCTCCCGATGGGACGCGCGCACTCAGCGTCTGATTCGCGCGCTTACATGCACACTTGCCTCACGGGTCTTTTGCTCTCTACCCCGGCATCGACAAAACTACCGATAAATCGCCTGCGCCAGCGCGCAGGGCCCGGTCGAGTTCCTCCTCGGCTATCAGCTGCCGGTGCAGCACCGCCTCTCTTAGCATGCTGTATCTGGAATGCGCGCCGGGTATGCGAGCACTCTTGCCGCCAATACAGGGATTTGCCGCAGTCGCCATCGCGCAACGACACTCGGGTATCTCCCGGATCTGTTCGGAAGCGGCCGCGATCTCCCTGATGCAGTGCTCGGCCAGCGTCTTGCATGGATGCACCTGAACCGATTCAGCCGCGAACGTGACCGCGACGTCGCTCGCCAAAATCCGGAGTGCCATCTGACGGACGACATCGGAAATCACCGCATTCGGTCTGCCAGGCGTGACAAAGGAGTCGGTCCGCATCCACGCGAGATCGCTTTCGGGCACGTCGAATAGTGCCCGGATGGATATCAGATTGAGGTCGCTGCTCGCGTTCGAAAGCTCGACGGCGATGTCGGTCAAAATGCCGGAAATCCGCAAATACGCGGCACACTCCTGGGTTCTTTCAATCGGAGTTGACGCCGTAGGCAAACCGAGCGCGGTCATTGCGTTTACCGCATCAACCGCTTCAACTTCAACCGCTTCGACTTCATACCCGGAATGGGCCGTAGCGCCCGCGTCGATCGTCGCGCGAAGATAGATTTCACGAAGCTGCACGGATGACGCTCGCAACCTGACCATCTGTTCGTCCAGCATAAGCGCATGCGTCAAAAACTTGAAAGCCAGCGTGGTGTGAACTGCATCGTATAACTGGGTGGTTCGGTCGAGTTGCAGCAAATCGCGGAATTCCTGCGCCTTTCTGACGAAGGCGGACCGCAACGCATCGCACCCGTCACATAGGTGTTCAATCGCAGCGCAGATCGAGATCCTAAGTACGGTCGAATAGACATTGCCGCCTCCGGGACACATGCGCGCACCTGGATCCAGATGAATATAGTCGCCGCGCGGACGACCCAGAAGTTCAAGAGCGCGGTTGCATATCACCTCGTTGGCGTTCATGTTGTTCTCAGTGTCAGCGCGGCCCTGAGTCACGTCGACGAAGCACTGGTCACACAAGCGTCCTTTCTGCGCCTCCACGCAAGAGGCGACGATTGCGTCACCAAGTGGGGGTTCAAGTAGATGCAACTCGGCATTCACTTCTGCGACAGCCTGCTTGACTGCCGCCAGCGCATTCAGCCGGTCTGGGTATGCGCCTACCGGCGTCCCCGATATGGGACAGTTCTCGACGGCGCCAGGCGTGTGAATGCCATATCGCGCTTCCTCGGGTATTTCCCGCTTGCCCGGCGAATCGTATTCGACCCGGAAACCTGGTCTGCCGATCTCCATATTCACTCCTGCCAAGGATGAGTGCTTGCATAACACACGCAATAGCCAATAGCGGCCGCTCTGCATATCAAGGGCAGCGCTGGTTCGGACGGGGTTCGTCGGTATGCATTCCGGTCGAACGAGGCCAGAAGCTATATTCGCGGTAGGCATTGGTGCCTACATAGAGCCAGTTACGCAAAATGTTTGACATGTCACTTCCTTAGCAGCCGTTGGTGAGACCACGATCTCGTGAAGCCGGTGTATAGCCGCATGTTTATTTCCGGCGCCCAATGCCGGTAATTTCTGACGGCTAATCGGAGTGCCCCGACTCGGCGCAGAAACGGGCCGAGGAAATACCCCGGTTTCGCAGTCGATGACTATCGCGAAGCCAAGGCGCGAGGACGCTAAAGCGCCATTGGGGTCGATAGGGCAACGCAAAAAAGACTCATCGCGCACAGGAAAGAGAAAACTTTAGCGGCATGGCGAGCGCCGAGTAGCGCTGCAATGCCTGGCCAACAACACCGGTCTTGTCGACACCGCCGAGGTGAACGCAGCGTCACCGATGTTCAACAGGAAGTCAGATACTGTCTGGATGAGCGGTCGCCAGGAGACGACATGCGTCGCAGCGGTGACAGCGAATCCGGTATTTCGCCGTTTGACGTCCCGACGCCAAGGATGTACTTGCGCAAACTGCAATGCCTTCACTCGTGCTCGTTCGTCAAACATGGATTACTTCTCCAGGAGGGTGTGACGGGATCTCCATTATCAGTATGCGTATCGAGGTCTGGCTCGCACGCTACCGTGCATCCGAGCCGCGCGAATGCCACTGGACGATCACGTTTCGGACGCCGCCGGATGAATCAGACTCCGTCGATCGCCCCTGTGCAAAGGCGCTGTCCACATTTCCCACGATAGACGCTAGCGACCCAGGAAGATATCGTACCGTCGGTTATCGCGCGTCTACCTGCCCGTCCAAAGCCTATACGGCGGTATAGCGCACGCGGCGACAGGGATAAGACCAATCCGCTCAGGTGTAGGGTCCGATACCGTCGTTCAGCAGCGTGCGGAAAGCCGGCGTGTACCCATGCGTGTTGTTCCGGTGGCCGCGATAATGCGATTCGTTTTTTTTCGCCATCTCATTCGCTCGCGCCTGCACCGCAGCAGCTATCGTTTTACCGAGATATCGGTGACGAGCCAAACGTTTGGCGCGTCCGTCGAGGTATCAACATAGACCGTGACCAATACACTGGAGCGAAGCGGCCGCGACTGCCTCCTGGAAGTGCGACGACGGTCGCGGCAAAATTGCTGTCGACAGTTTGCGTGGCAAGCGCACCGCCATCACGGTACGGTTTCCAGTCGATCAGCGGTCGGCAACGTAGTGCAGTGGAGAAACTGCATTATTGAGTCGTTCTGCAACAGATCAAATGAATCCGTCAGAAGGCGGCTGACTACGGCTGGTCGTCGTCGGGCCATCGGAGACGGTCAGAGGTGGGTTTTCCTCGCAAACGACGGAATCTGGTCGCGACGCACGCTTCACTATCCTGTGGCTGATCAATCAGCATGCCACCGGCCGCTACGACTCGCGAACCCTCGCATCGCCAATGCGCGATCAATTATTCGTTTTGCGTGTCAGACGAACCCGTACCGCTTACCGAGAGCGGCGAGAAGATCTGGCCACTGATCGACGCTGGCGCCGTCGTGAATCTCCTCAAGTTCGCAGAGCAGATCGGCAATGCCCGGATCGTAGGCATTGACGTTGGATGCATACAGCGCCTGCAGTAGCTTGCCGTCCCGGGCGTGCCGATAGTACGAAATGCCGATCCCTTCGATGTCCGGGTGATAGAACTCGTCGCTAACGAGCGATCCGACCGCGCACTCGCGGTCGTTGTCGCCGCGCAGCCGGCATGAGCCGTTCTCGTCCTCCGAGACGGCCTCCTGGTTAAGCAGATGAGCGCTGACGCGCTCGTAGATCTCTCTTGCGCACTGCATCACGACACCTGCAACCCTCAAGCAGCGGCTTTCAGAAACGTGGCCGACAGGGCAAATTGTCGAGCAATTGATGCCAGCCGCTCACTCCATTCCCATGTGCCAAATACATCGTGGACGTTCTGCAGACAACTAAGCCATTCGACAGTCACCGGATCGGACACATCGATGCGCGAGCGAAGCAGCGCGCGCTTGAGCGCCGCGACACCGATATCCATATAAGCCGGCACGTCCTTTGGCGGTTTTGCGACGTAGCGGATGGGCACGCCTTCCATTGCCGTCATATAGTCGCACGGCTTAATGAAGCTGCCGACCGGACAGCTGCCGCAGTAGCCTCGATAGGCGCCGCCGCCGCGAGGCAGCAGGGAGGCTCGCGCCTGACCGAATAAATGCTCTACAGCGTGGTTGAAAATCTCCTGACGTGTCAGGAAGCTCCGGCTTTTCATGTCCACCTCTTTGCGTCTTTCGCATCGGCCAGTCGTTGACAACGGGCAGCCTGCGCTCTAAGTATCAAACGTCGCCGCCGGGGCAAAGGGGCTGCTGCGAATACAAGCGACGCGAAGTTTTGACGGAACCTCGATTTGGCTCGAAGCCGCCTGCGCTAGTCAGACCGGAGGCCGTTGTAGGCGCAAAGCGCGGCTGCATCGGGCATGGGTTTACGGTACAGCCGCGACCGAAATTGGGCTATCACACGGAAGGAAGGAACGCCTCTACGTTGGGATGCACCGGCACAGTGTTCAGAGTTGCGTGAATATACGGGCGTATAGGCTCCGCCTCCGAGATTTCGATAACGATTGAGTACGCGACGCGAGTGGGCGACTGTGGGGCCGTAGCCGCATGCTGCTCGAGCAGCTCTTCCGGGTCACCGCGCCAAAGCGGGGGCTCTACGCCGCGATATGGTGAGCGTGATCGTTGCCCGCGAGCGCCGGACACCATCGCCCGAAGCATGAGACACCGGCGTGGGGCTGCGCGACGCAGAGCTGGAACACCTTTTTGAATCGTTTCATACGACGAAAGCGGGAGGCAAGGGCATGGGCCTTGCCATTTGCAGGTCCCTTGCCGAGACTCATGGCGAGCGCATCGACGCAGGCGCCGAACAAGCCTGGCAGTGCGGTGTTTCGCTTCGCGATCCCTGTCGAACGGCACGATTGTCCGCGTGCAGCAACTCAGCGCGCCTAAAACCGCAGGTTTAAAGCCCGCGGCGGCAGGGGCGGTCTGCGGCTGCGTTTGTGCTGCCGGGGATGCAGCGGCCAACAGCAGCTGTTTTCCGGTATCTCCTGCTTTCGTGCTGCCCCCGCGTCAAGCAGGGCCGGGTGGCTGCGCTTGCCAAGGCGCGCAGAGGTAAATCTGCAGCACGCCTCTGGCATCGACGACATAGTAAGCTCCGAACAGGGGGCGTATCCCTCGCCCCATGCCGCGGTTCATGTTCTAGCCGCTTCGTGCGATGCATTGCAGACGTAGATGCAAGGGTAGCGGGCCGCTTGGGCGTCGGCAAAGCTCCATTCGGACATCTACCCTACTCCCGTTTTACCGTGTCATACTTGAAACGCGTCTTATGGGCGCAAAACGGCGGGGACGCGTCTCTGTCAAGCGGGCGAAATGTCTCGTCAGACCGCCGCATTGTGCCGTGTTGAGGACTCGTTTATGGCTACCGATCGGCATGTACCGTCGTCCACGGGTGGAATCCGCGGCTCGACAGTCTTCGTCGTCGACGACGAAGAGTCCATCCGCCTCGCGCTGTGCGATCTACTGGAGTCCGTCGGGTATTCCGTCGAGACGTTCTGTTCCGTGCAGGAATTCGTGACGTTTCGCAAACCCGCCGGCCCGAGCTGTCTCATCCTCGATGTCAGGCTCAAAGGCGAAAGCGGTCTGGCGTTCCAGCAGGCGATGGCACGCGAGGGACTGCAAATGCCGGTTCTCTTCATGACCGGGCACGGCGACATGGAAATGTCGGTGCGAGCAATGAGAGCTGGTGCATTCCATTTTTTCCCGAAGCCGTTTCGTGACCAGGATATGCTCGACGCGATTTCCGAGGCAATTTCGAAAGACTCGCAACGCCTCGAAAAGGAACACAGCCTCGCGGCTGTACGCGCCGCGTACGCCTCGCTGACGCCGCGCGAACGCGAGATCCTGGCGCTGGTGGTCAGCGGAATGCTCAACAAGCAGATCGCCGCGCAACTCAACCTGAGCGAAATCACGGTGAAAATCCATCGCGGCCAGTTGATGAAAAAAATGGGCGCGCGCTCACTCCCGGATCTCGTCTTCAAGGCCGCCGCACTCGAAATTGGGCGGCAACAAACAAAGCCGCGCCCTTAGGCTCGCGCCAGCCGCCATTGACGGAAAGAGGTCCGAAAACGCTGTTTTGAGCGCCCCTGCCTAAATCCCGACGTTGCCAAGTGCTCGCTTCAGGAGCGCCGCGTCCACGGGCTTGTCGAGCAGCGTGATGGCTGTGCTGGACTGCACCTGCGCTCGCAACGCGTCGCTGGGAAACGCGCTCACGAAGATCGTCGGCGGCGCGGCGCCCAGTGCGACAAGACGGTCAAGCAACTCCAGTCCTGACATGCCGGGCATGCGGACGTCGGAAAGCAGGACTCCGTTTTCGGTGCGAAGGTGCGACGCCCGCGCCGCCAGATAGTCCGAAGGCAGCGAGTAAGTTTCGGTCGAATAGCCAAGCGATTGCACCAGGCTTTCGAGCGCCAGGCGGGATGATTCGTCGTCGTCGACAATCCAGACGATCCCGGAAACGGAAGCCCGCGGCTGTCGTTGCGAGGGGCTTCGGGAGGACATAAGGTCGCTTGCCAATGATTGCTTATTCAATCTAGACCCTGGAGCGTCGACTTGTCCATCATACCGGCGTATGTCTGACTATCCCTTCCGGAATGATGAGACGCAGTGCGTCGGCCCCCGCATCGAGACTTGCCGGGCGCGCCCTCGCTCAAGGTTTCATCGTACGAACGCCGTCCAAGGAACCTTGAGTACGCCTCTCGTGGCTAATCTTACCGCCGCGGTGCTGCCTCGGAATGTTGCCCCCGAACCTCTTCTGACTGTCCCCATATCTTTTCCTTGCGGTTGCTAGAGTCTTCTGCAGAGCGAGACGCGCAGTCCGGCAAGTTCCATTACCGATTATCGCGACTGAACTGCTCCACGGCGGCCCGCGTCGACGTTGTCTTCAAACGCAAAAACCTACGCTTCGGATCTTTCAGAGCGACGGTAAGCCGAGCCATACCGACGTATGAGCTCGACAAACAACGGTGGGCGAAAGTCCAAACGCTCGCAGAATGGATTCGATACCACCCGGCCGTCTATCCTGGCAATCATAGGCGGTGCTGCTTACAAGTCGACTCCCTTTAAAGGCACGACAGGTCCCGCCCCCGCCTATCGGTGAGCGTTGACCTGCAAGTCGTTCTGTGCGTCGACAGGCTCAGATGCGTTACGTGTTGGAGACACACGTTTTCGTCTCGGCATGCCCGTCAAAGGTTAACCATGTTCAGCAAACGCACAGGTCATCGCTGTTTTCCGCGGGCGGAAACAAAGGCGTCCAACGGCAACAGCATCGGCGGATCGACCGGGCTCGCAGTCACCATTTCGGCGCTAGTTGTCTGCTGGTGGGAATTGATCAAGATATCTTTGGACTTCGCATTGACCGACAGCGACGCGGCACTCGGCGCGACAGTAGGCACAAGCCTGATCGTGGTGGTGTCTGGACTCGCGGTCGTAGGCGACGCCCCCTTCGCGCGGCCCGTTTTCTGTTTTCTGTGCGCGATGAGCGTGCTTGCAGTCGGTCCGGCCATCCCGCTTGAGCTCACAGACTCGCTCCTGATACCAGCCGTCTCGTTCGTCGACTGCGTAACGAAAACATTGTTTCTCGCTTGCGCGTTTTCCTCCTCGGGCAGGAATGGTCGTGACAAGCGCAACCACAGTCACGTTTTTGAAGTAGCCGTACTGCCGCCGCGCAACTGACGCGCCGACAACGCTTTTTCCCCAACCTTCATTTTGAGGTGACTTTCATGTCCAACTGTTTGCATAACTGGATCTACGTCGGCGCGAACGCTTACGACGAATACACCTATGTCCCATGGCTTCAGCGGAACGTCTACCGGAGAACCGTCGACCTTTGCAGAGTTTGCATCCAATAGTAGTCGATACATTTCTATCCGACTTCCCTCATTTCACCGGTAGCACTCGACGTCAAATCGGCCTTTCTGAGGTCCGAGTGCTCGTCTTGTTCAGTTTGCGCAGGCGTGTTTAGTTCCCAATAAACGACTTGGTGGGAACTAAAGTGGACGAGATATTGAGTCGTAGCCCGAAGAGCAAACAACCGAACTTTCCTGTCGAAACGACGCGGCGCCTGGTCGAGCAGACCTTCTAACGGGGAGCTTCGGTATCGCTGATTGCCCGCCCTAACACCACAAATCTGCTATTCAGGTGGCGGCGCCCGCATCTTCAAGGCATATTCGACACACCACGTCCTGAGCATGGGGCTGCAGCCTCAAATCCCGAGACCGGTGCGCCGGTACTACTGCCGTGAGCATTGTGGCCGAAGTGTAGACGTCTGAGCGCCCGGTCAATGTCCGCGGGAAGTGTTTTGCGGGGCGGTTTCTGCGTCTTGGCCATCGTGTCCGGCATCGGCGTCGGGCCGCAGAATTTACCGGAGCGCCTTATTGCGACACAGCATCGCCAAGGGGCAGATGAAAGACGCAGGCAAACCAAGCCATCGGTATGGCGGACGATTGTCGGCAAGCGCGAACCCGCCCCGCGAGCCATGTGCTTCGATGATCGAACGGGAGATCGACAGCCCCATCCCCAAGCCGGTGGATTTCGTCGTGTAGAAGGGGGCGAAAAGGCGCTCGGCGCTTTCCGGGGAAAAGCGAGTTCTGGTGGATGAGCATCGAAATCGGTCTTGCCTATCATGTCGTGAGGCTCCGCAAATCCATTCGCAGCGGCAACGGCGCGATTGACTGCGATGAAACGGCCGTTTGCGTCCTCAACCCACGCAAGGTCCGGTATGTTGTCCAGGATTGCCGCCATGCGTGCATTCGCGTTTCCCAGCTCGATCGCGTGCTGCCGCAGCCTCTCGCGCATTGCGTTGAGGGCATCCACCAGCTGATCGAGCTCATCGCCTTCGACCCGCAAACGCCGCAAGCGCAACGGCGGCAGTTCGGCGCCCGGCGTGACGCTGGCCGCCGATGCGGCGATGTCCAGCAGATGTCGAGTCGCCAGGTGGTCCACGATGAACAGGATGAAGAACGCGACCAGGAATGTCTTGGCGGCGTTGCTCAGGAGGATGACGACGGCCTGAGCGGCCAGGTCGCGATAGATGTCCGGACCCGGAGTAACCCGGTTTTCAGGGCCAGCTCTTTGATTGCATGATGAAAGGCAAGACCCGGCGCCGATAGCAGGCGTTCGCCCGACTGGACGCAGCATGCGAGTGGTGCCATTGACGTTTCGCTGACCTTACCTCACCCCAAACATACCCGTTCTAACGCCCGCACCGAAAGCCGGCCGTCCAGCGACTACGCAGTCTGCGCTTATTTCAGACGGTACCGGATTGATTGGCTTATGAAGTTCAATCTATGGAGAACGCAAACCCCTCTATCACGGTCAGCGATTCCTCGCCGTCGTCGTCAGTTGCGCGGCGCGTTGGTACTATCGACTCCAGTTAAGCCTGCGCGACATCGAGGAGTTGCGGTTCTGTTGCAATAGCAGAGGCCGGTATGCTGCGGGACCCCGTTTTGCCAGGGTTATCCTCCTTCATTGCCGGCCTGCGATAAGCATCATCGTTGCGTCACGTGTGTGGCAGACTTGTCTTCATGACTGGCGGCCTTTGCGCCGGACAGCGCCAGCGACTCGGCTATCCCGGCATCGGCAGATGGTCCGCGATCGTCAATGCACTGCACAAGTGGTGATACGCCACCGCGCGGGCTCCTTGCGGCGACCCGCAAGTCCGCTGCCCCAGCGCGACGATGACTCGCGGCGGCTTGGGCTGTAGCTTGTTTGGATGGCACTCCGAGCGGCATTTGGGTAGTCTTCAATTGGGTCGATCGACCCCGAGCGGACCGTTAGGGAGCAGCATGAGGGCGTTGATTCTGGCATGCGTATGCATGCCGTCGGTTATCGCGGCGCAGGGTTTGTTGACTCCCCCCGTGTCCCCCGCCTCTTCCGCCACGGTCACCGCGATTGTCGCCGCCGCGAGTAACTACCTGGCCGAAGCGAAGCGTGTGGTCGATGCGGCGGCGCAACCCGCTGCACCCTGGAACGGGCCGCGCAACGGGCCGCGCGCGCAACCCGGGAAACGCGTCGCCATCGTCGCCGAGGATTTGCGCAACGGCGGCATCGTCGGCGTGGTCGACGGTGTGCTGGAGGCGGCCAAGGTCATCGGCTGGAGCGTAAAGATATTCGACTCCGGCGGCACGCCGGACCTGCGGCTGAAGATGCTGGCGAATGCGCTGGCAAGTCGTCCAGACGGCCTGATCATCATCGGTGGCGACGCACGCGCCCTGCTGGCCGGGCTACGGCCGTTTGCCGAGCGGAGCATTCCGATCGTCGGCTGGCATGTCGCGGCCCGGGCCGGACCGGTGCCCGGCACGCCCGTGGCGATGAACGTGGCGACGGATCCGCTCGAGGTCGCGCGCGTGACCGCGCTGGCGGCCATCGTGCAGTCCGGCGGGCATGCGGGAGTCGTCATCTTCACCGATTCCAATTTCCGAATTGCGCAAGGCAAGGCGGATGAAATGGCTGCCGTCGTGCGCGCGTGCAGCGGCTGCACCTTGCTCGATGTGCGCGACGTGGCGATCTCGCGCAGCCAGGAACTGATGCCGGGCGCGACACGCGCCTTGCTCGCGCGGTATGGCAAGCGCTGGACATATGCGCTGGCCGTCAACGACATCTACTTCGACTACGCCGCCCCGGTGCTGACCCAGGCCGGAATGCCGAACGCCGCCATGGCCATGCTGTCGGCTGGCGACGGCAGCGAGTCCGCCTTCCTGCGTATCCGGACGGGCACGTTCCAGACCGGCACCGTGGCCGAACCCCTGAATCTGCACGGCTGGCAGTTGGTCGACGAGATGAACCGGCTCTTTGCCGGCGGAGACGTCACGGGTTACGTGTTTCCGGTGCATCTCGTAACGGCGGACAACATCGCCGCCGACGGTGGTGATCGTCTGATTTACGACCCCGCCAATGGCTACCGCGATATTTATCGCCGCATCTGGCAACGCCCATGAAACTACCGCGCCCCCAGTCGCTCACCGCTCAGTTTGCGCTCGTCACTTCGTGCCTGGCCGCCCTGGTGGTCGCGGTCGGTGTCACGACCATTTACTCGTTGGCCGGTTCGGCCCACGCGATCCGCCAGTTGGCCGAAGAGCGGCTGGCGCGCCAGGAAGATGCACAGGACCTGGCGCAGCGCACGCTGATGATCGAACGCCTGGCATTACAGTTGTCCAGTGACGATACGGTGGACGCTGTGCGCGAGACGCATCGGCATGTCATCGAACAGCTGGCATCCTTTGACCGCCTGGTAGACCGTCTGGCATCCGCGGCGACCGACGCCGTCACTGTCGATGCGCTGGCGCTGCATCGGTCCAGCCAGCGCTTCCGCAACACAGTTAACATCGAGGCGCAGGTGCGCGAAACCGCGCTGCGCGCCGCAGCCGCGCCGGCGTCCGCGCCGCGGCCCGGCGCGTCATTGGCCAGCCTGGACGACGATCTGCGCCGCCAGGCCGACGCGTTGGCGGCCGCGGCGCGCCAGCAGTCGGATTATTTCACGCGCGCCTACCGCAAAGCGGTCCAGTCTCTGGCCGAAGACTCGGACCGCACGCGCAGATGGGTCATCGGCGAAGTTGCGGTAAGCCTGCTGCTTGCCTGGCTGATCGCCCGCGCATTCCTCGGTCGCCACGTCGTGGCACGGCTGCGCCGAGTCAGCCACTTCCTGCGGCACGGTGACGTCGACAGCGTGCAAGCCGGCGTCCCCGTTCACGGCGGGGACGAGATTGCCGATATGGCGCGCGCAGTCGAGCAGTTTCTCGAAGACCGGCGCCAGCGCAGGCAGGCCGAGGATGCGCTGAAGGAGCTCAACGCCGAACTCGAGGCACGCGTCACGCAGCGCACGGCCGAACTCACCACGGCGCTTGCGGGCCGGACGGCCGAGATCGCCGAACGACAGCGCGCCGAAGAGGCAGCGCAAGCGAGCGAACATTTCCTGGACAGCATCATCGAAAACATCCCGGATGTAGTCTTCGTCAAGGATGCAGCGACCCTGCAGTTCGTGCGCTTTAACAAGGCAGGAGAGCAACTGCTCGGCTACCGGCGCGAGGAACTCATCGGCAAATCCGTCCATGACCTGTTTCCGGTCCAGGAGGCCGATTTCTTTGCGCTGAAGGATCGTGCCGTGCTGGAGTCGCGGCGGATGGTCGAGGTGCCGGAGGAACGGGTTCTAACGCGTAATGGGCCGCGCCTCGTACACACGATGAAGATCCCGATCCTCGATGCGCGCGGCGAGCCGCAGTTCCTGCTCGGCATCTCACGCGACATCACGGAGCAAAAGCGCGCGGAAGCCGAGCTACGGGAGAGCGAGCGGCGCTACCGCGAAGTTCAGACGGCGCTGGCGCACGCGAATCGCGTGACGACGATGGAGCACCTCGCGGCCTCGATCAGCCATGAAATCAAGCAGCCGGTCGCGGCGACCGTCGCCAATGCTCAGGCCGGGCTGCTTTGGTTAGGTGCCAATCCGCCGGTTCTCGAGCAAGCTCGGCAAGCGTTCGATCGAATCATCAAGGACGCGAAGCGCGCCAGCGAGGTCACGAACCGGGTTCACGGTCTCGTCCGGAACGTCCCGCCGTTCAAGCAAAGCCTGCAGATGAACGAGGTGATCCATGAGGTCATTGCCCTCACGTCCAGTGAGCTTGCGAAAAGCGGCGTATCCACGCGGATGCAGCTTGCGGAGGACTTGCCGCCCGTTGAAGGCGATCGCGTCGAACTCCAACAGGTCATGCTGAACCTCATCATCAACGCCGTGGAGGCGATGAGCGTCGTTGAAGACGGCCGGCGGGAAATGATCATCAGCACCGCCAACGACAATTCGGGCCACGTCCTCGTTTCCGTGCGCGATTCGGGACCAGGGTTGGCGGTCGACAACGTGGAGCGTCTCTTTGAGCCGTTTTACACGACGAAGGCTGGCGGCATGGGGATGGGGCTCTCGATTTGTCGTTCGATTATAGAAGCGCACGGAGGACGTCTGTCGGCGAGCTCGAACGAGCCCCGCGGCGCCGTGTTTCAGTTCACCCTGGCCGTGTCGCCATGCCCGCCCGGTGTCACGACGGGTGCAGACGTTCGTTCACGCGGTGCCATCGACTGAAATGGGTGTGCGCCGTGAAAAGGCGGCGCTTTCTAGCGGGTGCAAGCGCCGCCCGACAACCGCTCCCGCCGGAAGCAAACGGCGCAGCTATGGAGGCAACGAAGTCCTTCGCGACCATCACCCACAGCATGCGGGCATGCTTGTTGGCAATGGCGGTCAGCGTTTTGTGATAGCCGTTGCGTTCATGGAGCTGCCTGATCCACCGTTGCCGGCTAGAGGCTGATCTCGTGCATATGAACCGGGTCAGTATGTTGGGAGAGCTGGCCGCCTCCCTGTCTCACGAGCTAAAACAGCCCATTGCCGCGATAGCCACCTCTGCCAGTTCCTGCCTGGGGTGGCTCCAGCGGGATGAGCCCAATGTGGAAAGGACGTGCGAGAACATCGCAAGGATCATCGAGGACATGGGATTAACCATCTGCCGTTCGATTGTGGAGTCGCACGCAGGACGGCTGGAAGCCGCTCCAAACGATCCGCGCGGTGCCATCTTCCGCTTTTCGTTGCCGGCTGAGCGCGTGGGTGCCTCAGCTTCCTGAAGGCGGTGTGATTATGCAAGGGCCGGAATTCATGCTAGCCGCTGCCCACCAGCTCTCCACCTGGCTTCCGACCAACTACTTTCCATAATCGACAACTTTGCATAATCGGCCTTTGCAGCCGTTCGTCCATGCGGCGAGTCAATCCGACTTTTGACCCGGATTGTGGTTGTCCGGCATGACGCTGTCCGACTGCGAGCTAGCCTTTTTCACTCCATGCCAGCGTCCTGTTATTTACTAAACTATATCGAAGTCATCACTCTGAATATATTGGACTTTACCCCGCATCGCCAGATACTGCTCCTAACGTCCATGACAACAGGCAGGAATCAACCTATCCGATGACCACATTCCCCACTCTCGACGCGTGGCTCACGCACCTCGAATCCGCGCATACGGTCGGCATCGACTTGGGTTTGCAGCGGATCAGCCAGGTGCGCGACGCACTGCAAGTTTCCTTTGACTGTCCGGTGATTACGGTTGGCGGCACCAACGGCAAGAGTTCGACCTGCGCGATCCTCGAAGCGATCCTGCTGCGCGCGGGTTACCGGGTTGGCTGCCATACCTCCCCACATTTGCTGGCGTTCAATGAGCGAGCGCGGGTGAACGGCGCGATCACGAGCGACGCCGACCTGCTGCCGCATTTCGAGGCGGTCGAAGCGGCGCGCTTGAGCCTCTCTGAACCGGTTTTGCTGACGTACTTCGAATTCACGACGCTGGCGATCATGCATCTGTTCGCCTCGCGCAGGCTGGACGCGGTCATTTTCGAGGTAGGCCTCGGCGGGCGTCTCGACGCCGTCAATATCCTCGACACCGACTGCGCGATCATCACGAGCATCGACATCGATCACACCGAGTACCTCGGCGACACGCGCGAGAAGATCGGCTTCGAGAAGGCCGGCATCTTCCGCGCGGCCAAGCCGGCGATCTGCGCCGACCCGGTGCCGCCGCAGACGCTGATCGATCACGCCGGGCAGATTGGCGCCGATCTGTGGCTATTCGGGCGCGATTTCCGCTACGAAGGGCAGGCGGGCAGCGAGCGTCAGCAATGGAGCTATGTCGGCCGCAAGCTGCGGCGTTCGGCGCTGGCGTACCCGGCGCTGCGCGGCGCGAACCAGCTGATCAATACGTCGGCCGCGCTCGCGGCCATCGAGGCACTGCGGGACCGTCTGCCGGTCTCCGCGCAGGACATCCGCCTCGGTCTGGCGAACGTCGAACTCCCGGGCCGTTTCCAGGTGCTGCCGGGCAAGCCGTCGATCGTGCTCGACGTCGGCCATAACCCGCACGCAGCCGCGGTGCTCAAGCAGAACCTCGGCAACATGGGCTATTTCCCGTACACGTATGCGGTATTTGGCTCGATGCAGGACAAGGACATCGCTGGCGTGATCAAGCACATGAAGGCCGAAGTCGACCACTGGTGCGTGACCGATCTGCCGACGCCGCGCGCGGCCTCCGCTCAGACCGTGGAGGCTGCGCTGCGCGAGGCTGGTTTGACCGACGGCGCCGACAGCAGCGTCACGCGCTTCGCGTCACCGGCAGACGCCTATCAAGACGCGCTAAAACGAGCGTCGGAGAATGATCGGATCGTCGTTTTCGGCAGTTTCTATACGGTAGCCGGCGTGATGGCGTATCGTAAATCGCAGCAACACTGAACAGGCGGCAGGCATGAGCATCATCGACATCTCTGAAGTAAAACCCGGCTCGCACGTCACGCTCCATTACCGGCTTTCGCTTGCCGATGGCACTGAAGTCATCAACACCTTTACCGACAAGCCAGCCACACTGCTGCTGGGTGCGGGCCAACTGGCGCCGCCGCTGGAAGATATTCTGCTGGGATCGAAGGTCGGCCACCATTCGACCTTTCAGCTAGCCCCGGGGCAGGCATTCGGCCCGCGCAATCCCGATCTGATCCAGCGGGTGTCGCTTGCCACGCTGCGTGAAAACAGCATGATCGGTGAGGATTTTTCGCCGGGCGATCTCGTCGAATTCAACGCACCGGGTGGCGAACGCTACGCGGGCGTACTGAAGGAAGTCAACGAAACGTCCGCCCTGTTCGATTTTAATCATCCGCTCGCCGGCCAGGCGCTGGCGTTCGAAGTGAAAATCATCGGGATTTTGTAATCGTTAGCATGACGGATACGACTCTCGCCGAAGCCGGGATCCGGCTGGCGCTGCCAGGCCGTCGATCCTGACTCGCAGGGCCTCACCGTTGCACTTTGCGCCAGTCCTTTGCCATTCGCCGGGCGACCACCAGAAAGCGGCGCACCACTTGCGACGGATCGTGGCGCCGCCACGCAAGACTGATCGGCGCCTTGGGCGCATCGCCGGCAATCGGCAGATAGACCACTTCGTCAGTCCGGATCTGGCTGGTCGAGCGCGGCACGATCGAAACGCCGAAGCCGGCTCCTACCATCGGCACGATCGAGGTAATTTGTGGCGCCTCCTGGCCAAGTCTCGGAATGAAACCGGCACGCTGACAGGCGCCCGTGACCGCGTCGTAAAGCCCCGCGCCGATCGAACGCGGGAACAGGATGAAGGTCTCCCCTGCGAGTGCGGACAGCGATACCGCCGCGCCGGGCTGCGCCAGTGGATGGGTATGCGGTAGAGCCACGACCATATCCTCTTTGACCAGCAACTCCACCTCCAGTGCGTCGGCGCTCATGATCGGCGGCCGGATGAACGCCACGTCGACGCGGCCTTCGAGCAGGCCATCCACCAACGATGGCGTATTGCTCTGCTCCGGCGACACCGTGACGTCGGGATGCTGGCCGCGGTATTCGCGAATGATGGCCGGCACCAGCGACTGGAAATAAGTGGCTCCCGCAAACCCCACTCGCAGGTGTCCCAGCTCGCCTCGGGAGAGGCGCTGCACGTCCGCGCACGTGCGATCGACCTGAGCAAGGATCTGACGCGCGTTGTCGAACAACAGTTCGCCTGCCTCGGTCAGTTCGACGCCTCGCGACAGACGGCGGAATAGCTGTGCGCCGATATCGCGCTCGAGTCGCTGGATCTGCAGGCTCAACGGTGGCTGCCCGATACCGAGTCGCTCCGCAGCCCGCGTGAAGTGCCGTTCCTCGGCCACTACAACGAAATAGCGTAGATGTCGAAGCTCCATGCCAGCATCCATCCTGTTATGTACTTAAAGATATCGAAATCACCGCGCTCAATATATTGGACTTTATCCCAGATCGCCAGATACTGCTCACATCATCCCCGACAACGGGTAAGCATGGCGAAGCTCTCCGACGCGTCGTCAGGGCGCGAATGGACTACAACAGACGACCAGATCGGAATATGGACATTGAACCAGCGACAAGGCATTCGAACGTAGCGATCCTGTTGACGTTGTTCGGCCCGGAGCAGACAACTTGACATCCGGACTGCGCCGCACTCCGCGTCGAGGTGCTCTGACCTGTTGCTCAGATCAGATAGTCCGACCTCAACGGCTCCATCAGCTTCGGGTTGTCCGAGTAATCGACCGGGATCGCAACGACGGCGGGGCCATCGACAGACATCGCCTTGTGCAAGGTCGAGCGCAGTTCGTCAGCCGACTCAACCGCGAAACCCGCCGCTCCGAACGATTGCGCGTAGGCCTTGAAGTCGATCGGCCCAAATTCGACGCCCGAACGCCGCTTGTACTTCTGGACCTCCTGAATCCCGACCATGTTGTACATGTTATCGACCCAGATCACATGGACGAGGTTGGCTTTCAGGCGCACGGCGGTCTCCAGTTCCATGCTGGACTGCATGAAGCTCCCGTCGCCCGACACCGAGATGACCTTTTCGCCCGGACGTACGAGCGATGCCGCGATCGCCCATGGCAGCGCCACGCCCATCGTCTGCTGACCATTCGTAATCAGCAGCTGCCGCGCACGGAAACTGTGCAGGTACCGCGCAATCCAGATGTGGAAGCTGCCCATATCGACACACATCGTCGTATCGTCGCCTACGACGTTCTGCAATTCATGGACGATGCGCAACGGATGGACCGGCGAGCCTCCCAATGCCGCGGACCACTTGGCCAACGCCAGGCGCGCACTGGTATGTGTTACGAGAATGGCGTTTGTATCCGGCGAGCGGCTCAAGGTACCCGCTTCCGGGGCAAGCACGTCGAGCGTCTTCGCGATGCTACCGACGAGTTCTACGGCGGGCCGATAGTATCGATCGACATCGGCCGGCACCACATCGATGTGAATCAGCGTGCGCCGCGGATTCTTGTTCCACTTGGGCGGCTCGTATTCAACGGGGTTGTAACCGACCGTCACTACGACATCGGCCTGATCGAGCAACCGATCGCCGGGCTGGTTGTTCCACAGACCGACGCGTCCGGCGAAATTCGCGAATTGCGGCGAGCCCAGCGCCCCCGCTGCCTGAAAGGTGCCAACGACGGCCACGCCCGTTTTCTCGATAAAACTGCGGACCGCCGCTGCATTCTCCGGGGTGCTGGCGAGCATGCCGAGCAGCAGGACGGGGTTGCGCGCCTCCCCGAGCAGTTCGGCAGCCGCGCGGATGCTGTCCGCCGCTGCGGGCCCCAGTTCGGGAGAAGGAAGATCGGTCAATGCATCGCCTGTGGCCGGGGCGTTGACGAGGTCCATCGGCAGGCTGACGAATGCTGCACCAGGACGGGGACGCTCGGCAGCCCGAAACGCATTGCACAGCACCTCCGAAATGGTTGATGACGTGACGACTTCCGCGCTGAACTTCGTAATCGGCTTGAACAGGCTCACGGTATCCATCGTCTGGTGGACCTGCTTGAGCCGGTCGTCAAGCGGCACCGCGCCACCGATCGCCACCATCGCGTCGCCTTCCGAATTCGCCGTCGCAAGACCCGTGGTGAGATTCGAGACGCCTGGGCCAGAGGTGACGAGCGCAACGCCCGCCTTGCCCGTCAGCCGGCCCACGGCCGCCGCCATGAAGGCCGCATTCGCCTCGTGCCGGACCACCACAGTCTCGATCGACGAGTCGACCAATGAATCGAATACACGATCGACCTTGGCGCCCGGAATGCCAAACACATGCTTCACGCCTTGTGTTTCGAGGTTGCGGACCACCAGATCAGCGCCACATTTCCACGACGTTTCGACGTCGCTTTCACTCTTCAACATGTTCAACTCCAGTAATTTTCAACAGTTCATGAAGCAACGCCTGTGTCGACCGGCTGATTCATCAGCCGGTCATTCAACCTTCAGCGGCCTCGATTGCCTTGCTCATTTCCTCCGAGTGCAACGTGGCTTGCTGAAAGCTCTCGGTCTGCGGAAGATCGATGCGCAGCTTCGAGATCTTCGCGATCTCGAGCTTGCCTTCGAGCAGGCGATAGTCGAGGACATGGCCGCCGCCGCGTCGATCGTCGGTGATGTAGTGGACGTGAAAGCCCGCCACGTTGATACCCTGCACGTACGGGGGGCAACGAAATCCGATCAGCGTGCCCGATGTTTCTTCAAACTTGAAGACCGGCTGCCGCTCGATTGCCTGAAGCATGGGCCGGTATGGTTTGGTCTGGCGTGGCACCGTGCGCGTCTCGACGCGCTCGAAACGGCCGTCGATACGAAAAGCGCAAAAAAGATTCGGCGACCCGACCAGTTTATCGATGATGTCCTGCACTTCGAGCTTGTCAAGCGCGGTCATGAGTTCCCCACTGATCGTAGGGCGAAAGTGCGTCATCACCGCGAACGGCGTCTTCTGGTCCATCGCTGCGACACGCGCGCTTCCGTCCTCACGCAACTGGTGAACTTCGCTGTCGAACGCGACGAGCTCCCCATCGAGCTTATTGAACGTGCCCAGACCGAAGTCGCCGTGTTCGAGCAACTCCGCGATCGTCACGTTTCCGTCATACACGCCGTCAATCAGCGCGCTCATCAACGAGGTTTGATAAATCTCACTCAGTTCGAGATCAGCTTCCTTTTCTCTTAGAGATGCAAATGATTTTGAAATCTCATGGGCACAAGAACACGCGACTGTGGCTTCCATAACTCCGGTTTCCTGCAAAGGTGTTGGCATGACCACAGTATGGTGCGCGGCAATGCACGCGTCTAATACAGAAAGCAGCCTTCTTTAAGACGAGATAGATATGGAATTTCCCTACCCCAGGTATTTCGTGGTCGTTGCCGAAGAACGGCATTTCACTCGCGCCGCGGAGCGGCTTGGGATGGCGCAGCCCCCGCTAAGCCAACAGATACGCAAGCTGGAGCGTGAAATCGGCACACAGTTGTTCCGGCGCCTGACGCGCGGCGTCGAACTGACGGATGCCGGCCGCGTCCTCTACGAGGACGCAAGGCGCATCCTCGATCAGGTCGAGCAGGCGAGAAGCCGCGTACAGAGCGCAGCCCGTGGACAAACCGGTCACATCCGCGTCGGCTTCGCAAGCTCAGTTGTCTTTCATCCCGTCATTCCCGAAATCGTTCGCGCATATCGTGAATTGCACCCTGATGTCAGACTGTCGCCATCCGAGAGCAATGTCGCGGCGTTGATTGACGATTTGCTGGCCGAACGCATTGACCTGGCGATCATTCGCCAAACTTCGCAGGACTCGGAACGCGTGAAGATCGAGGCGCTCTTCGATGAAGAGATGCTGCTGGTACTGCCACCGCAACACCGGTTGGCCGCGTCTGCAAGCATCAGCCTGCGCTCGATTGCCGAGGAGACGTTGATCATGTTCCCCCGGGAAATTGCGCCCGTTCTGTATGACGAAGTGATATCCGCGTGCCAACGCGCCGGCTTCAGCCCGCTGCTTGGGCAGGAGTCCACCCAGGTCGCATCCGCCGTCAGCATGGTTGCAGCGGGCTTCGGCGTCTCGATCGTCCCCCACTCGATCCGCCAGCTGTTGGCGACCGGGGTGACCTACCGTGCGATCCAGGGAGCTCAGCCCAAGGCGCAAATCGTCATTGCGTATCGGTCGACCGAGTTTTCTAAAGTCGTTCGCGATTTCCTGGAGGTCGCGAGGCGCCTGAGCAGGAACCGTCCCGCGCACCCACTCGAAACTCACTTCCTGGATGCCATGAGGTATCCAAACGTATGAGTGCGCTATGCCAACGAAGGATCGCAGCGACCGTTCGTAGAATGGCTTTCGTCGCGTCGTCCATGTATCTTGATTCCATGGACTTTGCGATTTCATTCGAGAGGCGCCATGTCAAACGTTCTGCATAACTGGATTCATATCGGTAGCAACGCGTACGACGAGTACACGTTCGTCCCCTGGCTGAACAAGAACGTGTATCGCCGGACTGTTGACCTTAGCCACATCTGTATCCAGTGAGGGCCACGATGAGCACGAACGCAAGAGATTTACTCGAGCTGCGCCGAGATGATCCAACGTCGGCAGAACTGCGGAAGATGGCCGCGAACATCATCGCCGTCGGCGTCGCAGATCGACGCGAGGGCTGCTGACATGAACGCGCTCGAACGGTGGCGCTCCCGACCTCTGTGTCCTGGATCGCTGCGATGAATGCGGCGAGATGAAGGAAGACGTCCAGAAGCGCGTGAACTATTGGCCAATATTACTGCCGTCTGCTGTGGGAAGTGCTTCACCGAAATGACGGGCGAATACAGCGGATCTTCAGCTCTTTCAGGAGTCAGCGATGGCCGGAATGATCCTGACTTCGCGCCCGTTCGCATCGGGCATTCCCAGGATCATGCGGGTCACTCCTTCGGTGATCTTCGTGTGGGCATTGCATTTGGACGCTGAAATTTAATAAAGCGTTCTTCTTCTACCAGTTGAGACGCGCCCTTGCCGGGCGAGCCTCATCGTCAACCATCTGGTAAATAAAATGTCTGTCGAAGCTTTAAATCTGGCGCGCGGCCAGTTTGCGATGACCGCAATTTTCCACATACTCTGGCCAATCCTGACGATCAGCCTCGCCGCATTTTTGCTCGTTGTTGAAATCCTGTGGATCAGGACGAGTGATGTGGTCTGGTACCGTCACGCGCGCTTCTGGAGCAAGCTCCTGATCCTCAATTTCGCTGTCGGCGTTGTAAGTGGTATCCCAATGGAGTTTCAGTTCGGCACCAACTGGGGACCGTTTTCGCAGTACACCGGGCAGTTCTTCGGCAATATCCTGGGCTTTGAGGGCGCGATGGCCTTCATGCTTGAGGCCGGTTTTATCGGCATCATGATGCTCGGCTGGGGGCGTGTTCCCAAGGGGGTGCACCTGTTCGCCACCGCGATGGTGGCGCTGGGCTCATCGATTTCCGCGTTCTGGATCATGGTCGCGAATTCGTGGCTGCAAACACCGGCGGGCGTCGCTGTCGTGGATGGCAAACTCGTGGTGACCGACTACGTAAAAGCGATCTTCAACCCCGATATGCCCTGGGGTGTTTCCCATATGTGGTTCGCCGCGCTGGAAACCGGTCTGGTCGTGGTCGCCGGCATCTCGGCCTACTATCTGCTCAAGCGCCGCCATCCGGAGTTTTTCGTCCGCTCGTTCAAGCTCGCGCTGCTGATGCTTTGCTTCGTCGCTCCCGTACAGATCTGGCTGGGCGACTCCAGCGGCGGCGACGTCTTCGCAACCCAGCCAGCCAAGGGTGCGGCGATCGAAGGCCACTGGCGAACAAACGCACCGGGCACTGGTGCAAGCTGGTCGCTGATTGCATGGCCTGACGCTGCCAGGCAGGCCAATGACTGGTCGCTCGAGATTCCCGGCATGCTCAGCATCCTCGGTACCCACAGTCTTCACGGTCAGGTGAAGGGACTCAGGGACATTCCGGTCGCCGACCAGCCGCCGATGATCCCGCTGCTCTACTACGCATTCCGGGTGATGGCCGGTATCGGCTTCCTGTTCATGGTGCTCGCCTTCTGGACCATCTACGCAATCGGTCGAGCGCGCGGTCGCGTGGACGCACTCGTCGCACAGCGCAAGCTGCTCCTCGCCTGGGTTTTGGCCATTCCGCTGCCGTACATCGCGGTGGAATGCGGTTGGATTGTCCGCGAAGTGGGTCGTCAACCGTGGGTTGTATATGGGCTCATGCGCACGCAGCACGCTGCCTCGGCCATCTCGCCGACGGCGATCACCGGCAGCATGGTGATGTTCGCAACCTTCTATGTGATCCTGATCGTTTCGTTTTTCATCTTCGCACGTCGCTGGTTGAAGAACGGCCCGGATCTGACGCTGATGCCGCCGCCGGCTGAGCCGATCCGCACCGTCGGTTCGCGTGCCATTGACTACTAGCCATAGCGTGCACCCTTACCGCACAGTCTTACACCTATAGGCAAGCAAAATGAATCCCTCATCAACTCAGAACCTTCTGAGCCATGCGTGGTTTGGTCTTATCGGCCTGATGCTCGTGCTCTATGTCGTGACCGACGGTTTCGATCTCGGTGTCGGCGTGCTTACCCTGTTCCGGCGTCGGGCCAACGACCGGGACCTCATGATTCAGTCCATTGGCCACGTATGGGATGCCAACGAGACCTGGTTGGTGGTGTTAGGGGGTGCGCTGTTCGGCGCCTTCCCCCCCGCTTATGCAATGATTCTTTCGGATCTTTATGTTCCCGTGATGATGCTTATCGCAAGCCTCATCATGCGGGGCGCGGCAATCGAATTCCGGCATGCAGCGCATACCAGCAAGGTAGCCTGGGACCGAGTGTTTGGTATTGGTAGCCTGCTCGCCGCAGTCGCGCAAGGCATCATCCTTGGGAGGATCATTACCGGATTCACCCCCGGCAGCGCGAGCTTCGGCTTGATCGCGGTGACCGCAATCGGTGTTGTATCGGGTTACTGCCTGCTCGGTGCGACATGGCTCGTGAAGAAGACCACTGGCGCGATCGCAAGCGCGGCGCGTGGGTGTTCGGTGATCACCCTCTTCACGACCGTCATCGCGGCAATCGCAGTTTCGCTCGGCACGTTGAAGGTGAGCCCAATCGGCATCACCCGCTGGCAGGATCATGGCGTATTGCATGTGTTGATTGCTCTCGCCATTCTGGCGGCGCTGGCGTCCGTGTATGTTCTGTATTCGATCTTCATGCGCGGAGAACATGGCCCGTTCGTGGGTTCGACGATCCTGTTCGTCGTGTCGTTCGCAGGGCTGGCTATCAGCTTGTTCCCCTACCTTGTTCCGGGTCAACTGACGGTTGCGTCCGCAGCCTCGGACAGCACGACGTTGACGTTCATGCTCTTCGGTATTGGAATGCTGTTCCCGGTCATGATCGGCTACAACCTGTACCAGTACTACCTTTTCCGGGGCAAGGTCGTCCCGGTCAAGCATTAGGCTATCCCGTCGAGTCCGAAAGAAAGCGAGAACGTCAGCTCCGTCAGATCGGATTGGATATGGAATTTCGTTACCTCAGGTATTTCGTGGTTGTTGCCGAAGAACGGCATTTCACTCGCGCCGCGGAGCGGCTTGGGATGGCGCAGCCCCCGCTAAGCCAACAGATACGCAAGCTGGAGCGTGAAATCGGCGCACAGTTGTTCCGGCGCCTGACGCGCGGCGTCGAACTGACGGATGCCGGCCGCATCCTCTACGAGGACGCAAGGCGCATCCTCGATCAGGTCGAGCAGGCGAGAAGCCGGGTGCAGAGCGCAGCCCGTGGACAAACTGGTCACATCCGCGTCGGCTTCGCAAGCTCAGTTGTCTTCCATCCCGTCATTCCCGAAATCGTTCGCGCATATCGTGAATTGCACCCTGATGTCAGAGTGTCGCCATCCGAGAGCAATGTCGCGGCGTTGATTGACGATCTGCTGGCCGAACGCATTGACCTGGCGATCATTCGCCAAACTTCGCAGGAGTCGGAACGCGTGAAGATCGAGGCGCTCTTCGATGAAGAGATGCTGCTGGTACTGCCACCGCAACACCGGTTGGCCGCGTCTGCAAGCATCAGCCTGCGCTCGATTGCCGAGGAGACGTTGATCATGTTCCCCCGGGAAATTGCGCCCGTTCTGTACGACGAAGTGATATCCGCGTGCCAACGCGCCGGCTTCAGCCCGCTGCTCGGGCAGGAGTCCACCCAGGTCGCATCCGCCGTCAGCATGGTTGCAGCGGGCTTCGGCGTCTCGATCGTCCCCCACTCGATCCGCCAGGTGTTGGCGACCGGGGTGACCTACCGTGCGATCCAGGGAGCTCAGCCCACGGCGCAAATCGTCATTGCGTATCGGTCCACCGAGTTTTCTAAAGTCGTTCGCGATTTCCTGGAGGTCGCGAGGCGCCTGAGCAGGAACCGTCCCGCACCTTGTTTGAACCGAATCGTGGCCTGAGGATGACAGCGTCTTATTCACTAAACCATATCGAAATAACCACCTTCAATATATTGGACGCTAGCCCGCACCGCGACATACTGTCGTCAACGTCAGTCGGCTACAGGCAAGCATCACGGCTCAGACTACCGTAGTGGAACCATTCTCAAGGCGCCTCCGCTGGATTCCAAAGGACTAACATCATGACTTCTTTTTTGCCGCAAACTTCTACCAATCTATCTGCCGGTCGCACGGTCGAGAATCTGCGAGGTGCAGCGCTGCTGCACAATCCGCATGCCAATAAATCCACCGCTTTCAACTCCGCCGAGCGCGAACAGTTGGGGCTGGTTGGCCTGTTACCCGAAAAGGTTGAAACCGAGGACGCACAGATTCAGCGAGTCCTGAAGCAGATCGAATTGAAGACCAGCGATATTGAACGCTACATCTATCTCTCATCACTGCTCGACACCAACGAGACGCTGTATTACCGGGTATTGATGTCGGATCCAGCGCGCTTTATTCCATTGGTCTATACGCCGACTGTCGGTGAGGCCTGCGAGAACTTCGGCCACATCCTGCGCCGCCCGCGTGGCATGTATTTGCCCATTAGTCGCAAAGGTCGGCTCAAGGAGATCCTGCGCAACTGGCCAGAAAAGGATGTGCGCTTCATCGTCGTTACTGACGGCGAACGCATTCTGGGCCTGGGGGATCTCGGCGTGAATGGCATGGGAATCCCTATCGGCAAGCTGGCGTTGTACACCAGTTGTGCTGGCGTGCCTCCTCAGGTCACGCTGCCGATTACTCTTGACGTGGGAACCAACAACGAGAACCTGCTGGCAGATGGGCTCTATCTTGGGCTGCGTCAGCGCCGGGTCACTGGCGCCGAGTACGACGAGTTCATCGAAGAATTTGTCATGGCGGTTCAGGAAGTATTCCCGCGTGCCTGCATCCAGTTCGAGGACTTTGCGTTTACCCATGCTGAACCGATGCTGACGCGTTATCGCGATCGCGTTTGCTGCTTCAACGACGACATCCAGGGTACCGCGGGAGTCGCACTTGCCGGCATTCTGGCTGCGCTGCGCGTAACAGGCGGAACGCTGGCGAACCAGCGCTTTCTGTTCCTTGGCGGCGGAACTGCAGGGACCGGGATTGCCAGCCTGCTAGCCAAGGCCATGATGGAAGCCGGCGTGTCACAGGAGGATGCCTTCGGCGCATGCTGGCTCTACGACAAGACGGGATTGATCCATGCCGGGCGCACCGATCTGGCCGAGTTCCAGAAGCCATTTGCTCACGACCATGAGCCGATCGGCGACTTCGTCACCGCAATCGAAACACTGCACCCGACGGCCATCATCGGTGTAAGTACGGCGGCCAAAGCGTTCAGCCAACCCGTGATCGAGGCGATGGCACGCGTCAACGAACGCCCGATCATTTTCCCTTACTCCAACCCGACCTCACGTTCGGAATGCACTGCGGAGGAAGCCTACACCTGGTCTGAAGGGCGTGCCGTGTTCGCCAGCGGCAGCCCGTTTGCGCCGGTGCAGTACAACGGTCAGACCTTCGTCCCCGGACAGGGCAACAACGTCTACATCTTTCCGGCGCTCGGCATGGCCATTTATGCCACAGAAGCCCGACGCGTGACCGACCAGATGCTGATTACCGCCGCCCGCGCGCTCGCCGCCCAGGTCACGCAGGACGATCTGGACGCGGGACTGATCTACCCACCGCAATCGCGCATTTTCCGAACCTCGTTGGTAGTCGCGCGCGAGGTCGCAAGGTTCATTTTTGACCAGGGGCTTGCGGGCGTACCACTGCCCGATGATCTCGACGCCTACATCGACGGGAAAGTTTACCAACCCTCCTATCAGTTGGCCTAGCCGTACGCAGATCATGCATTGACGGTTTATGTGACAGATGGACCCGTCACGACCGTCTTCAATTGAATCGTCCGCTGCATTGCGGGTTGGTGCAACTACAACTGGAGGTCCCCCATGGCCGAAGCCGTAAAGAAACCGAGACCGGAATTCCGGAATATCGGTATCGGGCAAGTATTGACGGCATACCGTCTCCCGCTGGCGGGGCGCGTGTCGATCCTGCATCGCGTGAGCGGCGCGCTGCTTTTCGTGTCCCTTCCGTTCCTGCTTTACCTGTTTGATCGGAGCCTGACTTCCGAACTCAGTTTCGAAGTCTTCAAGGGTGTCCTTTCCAACGTGATCGTGAAGGTCATCACGCTCGTGCTGGCGTGGGCTTTTCTCCTCCACTTCTGCGCCGGCATCCGCTACCTCGTGATGGACACGCACCGTGCGGTCTCGAAGCAAGGTGGCAAGGAGACGGCGGCCGTCGTGGTGGTCGTCTCGTCTGTCCTGACGATTGCTTTCGCGCTCAAACTGTTCGGAGCTCTCTAAACATGGCAATCCATAACCAAATCGGGCCGAAGCGTCTCGTCGTCGGCGCTCATTATGGTCTGCGCGACTGGCTCGCGCAGCGCGTCACCGCGGTCATCATGGCGGTCTACACCGTCATCCTGCTCGTGTGGTTCTTCGGCGCGCAAGACTTCTCGTATGAAGGCTGGGCGTCGATCTTCGCGACGCAATGGATGAAGCTCGCCACGTTCGTCACGCTGTTGTCGCTGTTCTATCACGCATGGGTGGGGATACGTGACATCTGGATGGACTACGTGAAGCCGGTCGGCGTGCGGCTTACCCTTCAAGTTTTGTCGATCGTCTGGCTGGTCGCGTGCGCGGCTTTCGCCGCACAGATTCTCTGGGGAGTGTAAAGAATGGCTGCAATCAATAGTTCTCTGCCGCGGCGCCGCTTCGACGTGGTCATCGTCGGCGCGGGCGGCTCGGGGATGCGCGCTTCGCTGCAGCTCGCACGCGCGGGTCTGTCGGTCTGCGTGCTGTCGAAGGTGTTCCCGACGCGTTCGCATACGGTCGCCGCGCAAGGCGGCATCGGCGCGTCGCTCGGCAACATGAGCGAAGACAACTGGGAATGGCACTTCTACGACACAATCAAGGGCTCCGACTGGCTCGGCGACCAGGACGCGATCGAGTTCATGTGCCGCGAAGCACCGAACGCCGTCTACGAACTGGAACACATGGGCATGCCGTTCGACCGCAATGCGGACGGCACGATCTATCAGCGCCCGTTCGGCGGCCACACCGCGAACCACGGCGAAAAGCCGGTGCAGCGCGCGTGCGCGGCGGCTGACCGTACCGGTCACGCGCTGCTGCATACGCTGTACCAGCAGAACGTCGCCGCGAAGACGCAGTTCTTCGTCGAATGGATGGCGCTCGATCTGATCCGCGACGCGGACGGCGACGTGCTCGGCGTGAGCGCGCTGGAAATGGAAACCGGCGACGTCTACATCCTCGAAGGCAAGACCACGCTGTTCGCCACGGGCGGCGCGGGCCGGATCTTTGCCGCCTCGACCAACGCGTTCATCAACACCGGTGACGGCCTTGGCATGGCAGCCCGTTCGGGCATCGCGCTGCAGGACATGGAATTCTGGCAATTCCACCCGACCGGCGTCGCCGGTGCGGGCGTGCTGATCACCGAGGGCGTGCGCGGCGAAGGCGGCATTCTGCGTAACTCGGACGGTGACCGCTTCATGGAGCGCTACGCACCGACGCTGAAGGACCTGGCGCCGCGCGACTTCGTATCGCGTTCGATGGGACAGGAGATCATTGAAGGGCGTGGCGTGGGTCCGAACAAGGATCACATCCTGCTCGACCTGTCGCACATCGGCGCCGAGACGATCATGAAGCGTCTGCCGTCGATCCGCGAAATCGCGCAACGGTTCGCTAACGTCGACTGCATCAAGGAACCGATTCCGGTCGTGCCGACCATCCACTATCAGATGGGCGGGATTCCGACCAACATCCACGGCCAGGTTGTGGGTACGGCCAAGGGTCATGACGAGCCGGTCAACGGTTTCTATGCAGTAGGTGAATGCTCGTGCGTGTCGGTGCACGGCGCGAACCGCCTGGGCACGAACTCGCTGCTCGACCTGGTGGTGTTCGGCCGCGCGGCGGGCAACCACATCGTCAAGCACGTGAAGGAAATCAAGGAGCACAAGCCGCTGCCGGCCGATGCCGCTGATTTCGCGCTATCGCGTCTGGACAAGCTGGAAAAGTCGTCGTCGGGCGAATACACGCAAGTGATCGCGGGCGACATCCGCTCGTCGATGCAGAAGCACGCTGGTGTGTTCCGCACCTCGAAGCTGATGACTGAAGGTGTCGAGCAGATCAAGGCACTGGTCGAGCGCGTGAAGCATGTGCATCTGAAGGACAAGTCGAAGGTGTTCAACACCGCGCGCGTCGAGGCGCTTGAACTCGCCAACATGATCGAAGTGGCGCGCGCCACGATGGTGTCGGCCGAAGCGCGTAAGGAAAGCCGCGGCGCGCACGCGCCGAGCGAGTACCCGCAGCGCGACGACGAAAACTGGCTGCGCCATACGCTGTGGTTCAGCGAAGGCGACCGCCTCGACTACAAGCCGGTTCGAATGCAACCGCTGACCGTCGCAACGGTTCCGCCGAAGCCACGAACCTTCTAGGCGACACTCCCGGACTTAAAGGAAACGACCATGGCAAAACGTACCTTCGAACTCTTCCGCTACGACCCGGATAAGGACGCAGCACCGCGCATGCAAACGTACGAGATCGAGATCGACTCGCACGAACGCATGCTACTCGACGCGATCGTCAAACTGAAAGCTGTCGACGAAACGCTGGCGTTCCGCCGCTCGTGCCGCGAGGGCGTGTGCGGTTCGGACGCGATGAACATCAACGGCAAGAACGGTCTGGCGTGCCTGACGAACATGAACGACCTGCCGCAGAAGATCGTGCTGCGTCCGCTGCCGGGGCTGCCCGTCATTCGCGACCTGATCGTCGATATGACGCACTTCTTCAATCAGTACAACTCGATCAAGCCGTATCTGATCAACGACACGCCGCCGCCGGAGAAGGAGCGCCTGCAGTCGCCAGAAGAACGCGACGAGCTCGACGGCCTGTACGAATGCATCTTGTGCGCGAGCTGCTCGACGTCGTGCCCGAGCTTCTGGTGGAACCCGGACAAGTTCGTCGGTCCGGCAGGCCTGCTGCAAGCCTATCGCTTCATCGCCGACAGCCGCGACCAGGCGACGGGCGAACGTCTCGACAATCTCGAAGACCCGTACCGTCTGTTCCGTTGCCATACGATCATGAACTGCGTCGATGTTTGCCCAAAGGGCCTCAATCCGACGAAGGCGATCGGCAAGATCAAGGAACTGATGGTGCGCCGAAAGGTTTGACATGAACGAGACCCCACACCAGTCCGACCCGCTGCGCCGCGCGCGACTTCGCTGGCGCGCCCGGCGCGGCATGCTGGAAAACGATCTGATCTTTGAACGTTTTTTCGGCCGCTATGAGCAAACTCTCAACGATGCCGACGTCGGAGCACTCACACGTCTGCTCGAGCTGAGTGACAACGACCTGATGGACTTGCTGCTCGCGCGCAAGGAACCGGAGGGCGACCTTGCCGACCCGGACGTCGTTCGACTGCTCGCGCTGCTGCGCTCGGCTTGAGTGCGTCGATGTTGCATCAGGCGAGCCCACTGATGGCGGAGCCGATGTAGCACCACTTGGGCAGTTTAAGTTCAGTAGCCGGCCGGATTGCTTCATATGCACGGCATGGCCACGCTTTAAATGAAGGATAACTTACGATGGACAATTTTCGCACGGAGGCCGACAGCCTCGGAGAAGTCAGTGTTCCGGCCGACAGGCTGTGGGGCGCCCAGACGCAGCGTTCAATCGAGCATTTCAGCATCGGGCGCGAGCTGATGCCACGGGAAATGATTACCGCCTATGCCTTTCTCAAGAAGGCGGCGGCCAACGCAAATCACGCCGGAAAGCGTCTCGACGACCAGGCCCATACACTAATTGCCCAGGTCTGCGACGAGATCCTGGCCGGCCAGCATCACGACATGTTCCCTTTGCACGTCTGGATGACGGGCAGCGGTACGCAGTTCAACATGAACGTCAACGAGGTGATCTCCAATCGCTGTTGCCAGCTCGCGGGCACACCGCTCGGCAGCAAGAAGCCGGTTCACCCGAACGATCACGTCAACATGTCGCAATCGTCGAACGACTCCTTTCCTGCCGCGATGTACATTGCCGCCGCGCTCAACACGACGCAACGCCTGATTCCCGCCGTCGCGGCATTGCATGGCGCGATCGCGGCCAAGGCTCACGAATGGGACGACATCGTCAAGATCGGTCGTACCCATATGCAGGATGCAACCCCGCTCACGCTCGGCCAGGAGTGGTCGGGCTATGCCGGCATGCTTGCAGACAATCTCAAACGCATCGATGCTGCGCTTGAGGGAGTGTATTGCCTCGCGCTGGGCGGTACCGCGGTCGGAACCGGGATCAATGCAGCACCGGGCTTCGCAGAAGCAGCCGCCGCCGAAATTGCAAGGCTGACGGGACTGCCGTTTGTCAGCGCGCCGAACAAGTTCACGGTGCAAGGCGCCCACGATGCGCTGGTGCAGCTTTCCGGCACGTTCCGTACGCTCGCAGGGTCGCTCTACAAGATCGGTAACGATATTCGCCTGATGTCGTGTGGCCCGCGCGCAGGATTCGCGGAACTGCTGATCCCCGAGAACGAGCCTGGCTCGTCGATCATGCCGGGCAAGGTCAACCCCACCCAGGTGGAGGCGCTGACGATGCTCGCCGTGCAGGTCATGGCGAACGACGTGGCGGTCGGCTTTGGCGGCGCCGGCGGATTTCTGGAGATGAACGTCTATAAGCCACTGATGATCTTCAATCTGACTCAGTCGATTACGCTCGTGACCGACGGCTGCACGAATTTCCGGCGCTTCCTGGTCGAGGGCACCAGGCCGAACGTCAAGAAGATCAAGGAATACGTCGATCGCTCGTTGATGCTGGTCACCGCGCTGGTGCCGGTAATCGGCTACGACCGCGCTTCAGCGATCGCTCACCATGCGGCGGAGCATGACCTGACGTTGAAGGCCGCCGCACTGGAACTCGGTTTCGTCGACGAACAGACGTTTGACCGCGTCGTCGACCCGGCCAAAATGGTCAGGCCATATGTCGCCACCGTAGGTTGAGACCGCGAGCCTCGAACAGTATCGCTCGCCCACGCCTTCCGTTCCGGACGGCGAATTGCAAATACGGAGAGTCTACGCATGCATCGTTTCATCGTCGTAGGGGGAGGCGCGGGGGGGCTGGAGCTCGCGACGCGCCTTGGCGATCGCTATGGCAAGCGCAAGCGGAACAGGGAGCCGCGCGCGCTCGTCACGCTCATCGATCGTTATCCCACGCATATCTGGAAACCGCTTCTGCATGAGGTCGCGGCCGGCAGCATGGATCCCTTCACGCAGGAACTCGCCTACGCGGCGCAGGCGTGCTGGCACGGCTTCGAGTTCCAGCAGGGCGAGCTCGTCGGTCTTGACCGCGCGGCGAAACGCGTCGCGCTCGCCCCCGTGCTGGATGATGATGGCGCGGATCTGCTGCCGCTGCGCGAACTCGAGTACGACACGCTCGTCATTGCCATCGGCAGCTCCACGCATTTCTTCGGCGTGCAAGGCGCCGAGGAGCATTCGTTCGCGCTGGATACGGTCTGGCAGGCCGAGCGTTTCCGCAAGCGTCTCGTTGCCGCCTGCATGCGCGCCGAGCACCAGCACCAGGAGACCGTCGAGAGCGGGCCGGTTGTGTCGCCGCCAGGCGAACCGCGCCTCCAGGTGGCCATCGTCGGCGCCGGCGCGACGGGCGTCGAGCTCGCCGCCCAGCTACGCAACACGGCGCAGGTGCTTTCGGCGTACGGCCTGCACAAGCTCGATCCGAGTCGGGACATCGGCATCGTCGTGATCGAGTCGGGGCCGCGCATTCTGAGCGCGTTGCCGGAGCGTGTGTCTAGCGCAACCTCGGGACTGCTGGGAAAGCTCGATGTGAAGCTCATGACGGGCGAACGGGTGGCGGAGGTCGCGCCCGGTCTCGTGCGGACGGCGGGGGGCAAGACCGTGCGCGCCGATTTGACCGTCTGGGCGGCCGGAATCAAGGCGCCGGCCGTGCTCGCGAAGCTCGACGGGCTGCCCGTAACGACCCTCGGCCAACTGGCCGTGCGGCGTACGCTGCAGACGCACACCGATGACGATATCTTTGCGCTTGGCGACTGCGCGGCCTGTCCGTGCTCCGGTAACGAAGGCAATGACCGTAACGTGCCGCCGCGTGCCCAGGCCGCGCATCAGCAGGCGAGCTTTCTGGTGCGTGCGCTAGGCTACCGCCTGGACGGCCGACAACTGCCGGAGTTTACCTATCGCGATTCCGGTTCGCTCGTCTCGCTCGGCCATTTCAGTGCGGTCGGCAACCTGATGGGCGGGCTCGTCGGCGGCAGTATGCTCGTCGAAGGATTGCTCGCGCGTTTCATGTACATGTCGCTCTATCGGCTGCATATTGCCGGGTTGCACGGCTATCCGCGCATGGCGCTCGATACCGTCGCGCACTGGCTGAGGCGCGCCACGCTGCCGCGCGTCAAGCTTCATTAGTGTTCTGTGGCAACAGCATGTACCGATTAACGCACGTGACGTTGATCGGTGCAGAGGCTTGGCCCGGTCGCGGGTTGATGATGACGAGGTTCGGATTTGCATCCTCATTCTGCATCGCCCGGATCTCACGAGTGTACGGATTGACCTTCAGGCCGTCGTTGTGTCCCGCCACTTCGTAATTCTTCACGATGTTGCCGTCCAGCGAGTACCCAACGATCTCGCTCCTCGCGCCATTCGAGCCATCCGGTGCGCCGGTGTTTGCATAGCCAGTCCTCCGGAACCTGTCGCGAAGACGCTCAGGCTGAAGTCCGGTGTGACCTCTGGCTTCGCCGAACTCCCGACGCTCATTCACCAAATGATATTGAGATCGCTATAACGCGTGCATTGCATGTATGCCGGTGGAAACCGATACTGCTCTGCAGTGCTGTCTGACGCAGTAGTGGCCGATCCAACCTTAGGTCGTCAGGCGCGCCAAAGAGCCCTGATAGCAAAGACCCGCATCGATCGGATGCTGGCCCCGTCAGAAGAAGAGTTGTTCATCGACGCATAATTGCCACCTATATGTTCAACGGTCTAATCAATATCCAAATGCTGTCGCGTGGCGCCATACTGCTTTCGCCGACATTCATCGCGGGACTCGTGACAGGCGATCCAATGTGGTTTCGCGCTGAGATCGTCACGCTGTCCGTCTTCATTGCCGCGGAACGCTCGTGCCTTGCACCGGTTGGCGTGCTGCTGCATGCGCTCGCAATAGGGTTGGGCGTTCTGGTCATGACCCTGTCGCTTGGAAGGCCGGAGACGTTCGTGATGGCGTCCGTCCTGCTCGCCATCGTTTGCGCGGGCATCACTGCCGCGGGGTCCTCCATGCGCTGGACCGGCAGCTTCACTTTCATTCCTGTGCTCTATATTGCCTTTGCAACGGCGAACAATGCCAATGGACATCGATTAGGGCAACTCGGTCTGGAGGTGCTCCCGTATCTCCTTTGCTCAGCGATTCCCGTCATCCTCGCTTCGAGCGCTTCCCGGCTTTCGAAGCAGTTAGCGGGCGGATCGGCCGGCCGTGGTTGGCTCGCGCTTCGGCAGGTGACTGAAGCGCCGGCGCCTGGATGTTTCGAAGGGATTCTCGCCGCTGCCCTCGCTGTTGGCGTGGCGGCATCGCTTGTCGAATGGCAAGGCATTCACTACGGGCAATGGCTGGTTTGGTCGGCGGCCAGCGTTGTCACGGGCGATCTCGCGACGGCGCGCGCCAAATGGAACGACCGGATGATCGGTGCAATCGTCGGCGTTCCCGCAGGGATGCTGGTGGGAGTCTTCATGCCCCACGCGCCGGTGTTCTTCGATGTACTGACAGCCGCTACCGTGTTGACGCTCGTCGCTTTCGACCGGTATGTCATTGCGTTCGGTACGAGATGCGCGCTGCATGCGGTCGCGATCATTGTCGCGGGGCACGCCGTTTTCCTAGCCGACTACCGGGCGATAGACGTCGTCGCCGGTAGCGTAATCGGCATCGTCTTCGTCTTGGGGACCCATCTGATTGCCGGCTCGCTCAAAGGCAACCGCACCGAGGGCGGGCTCAGGCCCCGACGTATCGAGTGATATTCAACGGAACCCATCCTTTCATCAATTCTGGCGTTCCTGTAACGCGCACCTACGATTACAGCCGCGGTTGAAGACTTCTTATTCCTGGGGGAAAGCGTGCAAGACCTTGCTGAGGGAGAACGCTTCGGGGTGGACGCTGAATATCACGCCGCCTGATCTGTGTTTTGGTAGGTCGGGAGAAAGTGCTAACGTCGTGAGCCGCAAAAAGACTCCTGAGAGCCTCAGCTTCCAACCATTCTCATGGCCTTCATCGTCCTGGCAACCCAGGTATATTCATGACGCGCTTGAGGTTGTGGGCCAATACCGACGTATGCCTCCGGCAAACAACTGTGGGCACAAGTTCAAACGCTCGAAGAATGGATTTGATACCAACTTTTCTCCTATCCTGGCAAGCATGGACGGCGCTGCTGCGAAGCCTCGTTCGCCTAAAGTCTTGAACGGCCCTGCTCTATTCGGAAGCGATGCGTCCAAGCGGTGCGCAGTCCGTGAGTCGTGTTGCGCACACACTCATATTTGTCGGAGCGAATGATGTCGCGGACATATCTTACTCGCCAGCAGATTTTTGATCTGGCCGTCGTGCACCTTATCAGTCAGCGTCGCGCGTCACTGCTGCCGCGCGGTGGCGGCGCTTACCGCGGCCAATGCGGCGGCTGCCCGGTTGGTGCGCTCGTGCGCCTGAGCGACTACCGGACGTCGATGGAGGGGGTACCTGTGCGCTTCGTTCTAGCCGAAGCCACGCAGATTCCCGCCTACATGGACGCCGGCGTTGCCGCACTAAAGCGTGCACTGCTGCGAGCCAGGGTGAACATCTCTTGCCGCGAGACGGTCGAACTCCTGAGTTGCCTGCAGAACGTGCATGACATCTTTGGCATTTGGGAGTGGAACGACCGCTTGCATTCGATAGCAAGGCAGTTCGGACTGTCGGCGCAGAGCTTGCAGCGCGCTGCTTGATATCAGCGACTGCAAGGCCGGACAGGACGGCTCCATATCGAATGCACTGGCGGTGTCGGATGTAGACGCGTGTCGCCCACGAGTCGCCGCACTGTTATGGCACGCCTGAGATCTACACGATGCCGAGAAGCTCGCCGAGCGGCAAGTTCAACTGCCGAACGGTAACTTGGCTTCCTGTGCGGCTGCAAGCATCGACAGGGTGATCTTGCGCGCCTCCGGTTTACTTTGCATGATACGAGCGCGCAGCAACAGGCACGCCTCGGCAAGCTTTCCAGGATCAAAGATCTCATGCGTAGTAATCGACGGATCGACCGGCTGCGCGCCGAGCGGGAACGCCTCACTATCCGCAGCCTTCGCACAGAACAGCGGCACCGATATCAGGCCAACCTGCTCGAACTGACGCGCGATGCTTTCTTTACGTGGGACATGAGCGGGAAGGTCCTCTACTGGAACCGTGGCGCCGAAGCACTGAACGGCTTCGACCGGGCAGCGGCCATAGGCAAGGTCGTGCACACATTGCTCAACACGCAATTCGTCGTACCGCTCGAGCAGATCGTTGACCGGCTTCATCAGCACGATAGCTGGGAAGGCCAGTTCGCCAGGCGTCGCGCCGACGGCGCCCCGCGCATCGTGAGTTGCCGTCTCACTTTGCAGCGGGATGCGGCCGGGCGCGCTTCCATGGTCCTCGAGACCAACAATGACATCACCGAGCGCGTACGGCTCGAGGACGCGCTGGAGCAGGCGCGGTCCGACCTGGTTCGAATGAATCGGGTGCTCGTCCTGGGCGAGTTGACGGCGTCGATCGCGCATATGGCTTGCCCCCCCACGCGGTCAAGGGTTTCCCCCAAACACTTCTACTGCCGAATCCATCGTACGCAAGCCGCGGACACCCTATCCACGCCGCGCGGCCAAAATTGCAGCAGGCATCGTTCGCTGCGGCAAAAAACGATGTGCGCGGTTCAGAGAGTCGCCGCGTCGTGCACCACGCAGGCCAGGATCATCGCTTCCGCATTGATGGGCGTTGGGCGTGAGATCGGCTTGTAGACGGCGTCGCCGGGATTGATCGCTTGCCCGCTCATCGCGCAGAAGCCCGGCATGCGCGCGCGCGCCATGCGCCAGGCCTGGTCGCCGAAACAGCCGCGCGTCGCATCGCGCCAGGCAATCGTGGCCGTCGACGACGTCGGACGGTCGATCAGCGTCACTGCGGCGGTAAAGCATCCATCGGCACAGTGCGCCTTCTGACGGCGCTGCTCGGCCCCTTCCACAGCGGCCAACGGGCGCGAAGGCGTCCCCAGCAGACAGATGGTCTGCTCCCACGGATCCATCACGTTTGCGTTTGCCAGCATGTCGAAACTCCTTGCGAAAGCGATCGGGTTAGCATTGCTTCTGGACTTTGGGACGCGGCGAAGGGCAGCGCGCCGTTCTCCTCCCGCGACGGGCATGCTGGCGACTTATCCACCATTCACAGTCCGCGTCTCGTCAGTCGGTAACAGCGGCTGGCCGCGGCCTTCGTGATGCCAAGCATGCATCGGCCAGGCGCGAAGGTTGTTCTGCATCGTCTGCTGCGCGCCATTGCACGCGCCAGGTCGGGCCGTGCGGGCCGCGCCTGGCCGCGGGCATAGAGATATGGTCTGAAGCACTCTTGCAATGCGAACGACATACTTCTCTCCATATGTTGCAAGCCAGTCCGGTCTCTATGCTCAGCCGCTCGTGCGACTCTTCCGACGTCGATTCCAGCATACGGATGCCCGCAGGCGGCTGCAAAGCTGCGTTTGGACATTCACCTCATACCTGGGGCTATGCCGTGTCATACTTCCTAGCGTCTCGTTGCCTGGATCGGCCGCGACGCGTCCCGATCGGGCAAGCGAAGTGTCTGAACCTTTGGGCGCGCTCTTCAAGGAATTTGTTATGGCTACCGATAGGCATGCGCCGCCGTCCACGAGCGGAATCCCCGGCTCCACAGTTTTCGTTGTGGACGACGAAGAGTCCATGCGTCTGGCGTTGCGTGACTTGCTGGAATCAGTGGGGTATTGCGTCGAGCCGTTCGGTTCCGTCCGCGAATTCCTGGAGTTTCGCAAACCCGGCGGTCCTAGCTGTCTCATCCTCGATGTCAGGCTGAAAGGCGAGAGCGGGCTGGCCTTCCAGCAGGCGATGGCGCGCGAGGCATTACATATGCCGGTGCTTTTTATGACCGGTCACGGGGACATGGAAATGTCGGTGCGTGCAATGAAAGCCGGCGCGTTCCATTTTTTCCCGAAGCCTTTCCGCGACCAGGACATGCTCGACGCGATCTCCGAGGCAATATCGAAAGACGCGCAGCGCCTCGAAAAGGAACTCCGCCTGAATGTTCTACGCGAGGCCTATAAGTCGCTCACGCCGCGCGAGCGCGACATCCTGGCGCTAGTCGTCAGCGGAATGCTGAACAAGCAGATTGCCGTCCAGCTCAACGTAAGCGAAATCACCGTCAAGATCCATCGCGGTCAGTTGATGAAGAAGATGGGCGCGCACTCACTCGCGGACCTCGTGTTCAAGGCCGCCGCACTCGACATCGGCCCCCAGCAGGGACGTCCGCGCCCCTGAGCACTATCTGGAGACCGTGACCGAAGAGTTCGGCACAGCTCCGGCCTTGCGCGTCACCATTCAGATGCGGATATTGGCGAGCTCGCGCTTCAAGGCTACCGCGTCCACCGGTTTGTCGAGGAGCGCGACAGCCGGGCTCGCCTGCCCCCGCAAATGCAACCGTCGCTGGGGAACGCGCTCACAAAGATTGTCGGCGGCGCCGCGCCCAGCGCGACAAGACGATCGAGCAACTCCAGGCCCGACATCCCGGGCATGCGGATGTCGGAAATCAGAACTCCGTTCTGGGTGCGCAGGTGAGAGGTGCGCGCCGCCAGGTAGTCGGTCGCCAGCGGAAAAACCTGCGTCGAATAGCCAATCGACTACACAAGGCTTTCGATTGCGAGGCGCGACGATTCATCGTCGTCGATGATCCAGACCGTCCCAAAAGACGGGAGTCGGCAGATGCTGTCTGGATGGACTTCGTGAGGGCAAGCATCGACCTGTCCAATATACCGGCGTATGTTCCGCTATCCCTTCCGGAATGTATGGCCCGAAGCTTGGCACGACATTGCGGCTTGTGGTGCGCGCCATCGCTCGAAACGCTGCCCATGTCCGTTCGAGGTTGTAGCCGCCCTCTGCCGCGCGGGCCGCGTCGTCCTCAATCCCGAAACGCCACCGTTGCTGACCAACAAGCAGTCATGTCGTGGACATGCCATCGGGCCGTATGACGCCACCCCACGTCTGTAGCGACTGGGAAAGAACCCTGCACCTGCGGCACCTCTCCTCGAGCCCGCCGGTAGCGCGAGCGATACCGGCGTATAGCTGCGGCAAACAACGGTTGGCAGAAGTCGAAACATTCGGAGAATGGATTCGATACCAATCTTCGTCCTATCTTGGCAACCATAGGCGGTGCGGCTCGAACAGTGACGACTTCGAAGTTATGACAGGTCCCCCCGTCCCGTCTGTCGGAAGCAATGCGTCGCAAGCTGTTCACGCGTCGACAGCAATTCGCAAATTGCTTTCGAACGCGCATTCTCGTCTCAGCATGCCCGCGCGAAGGTTGAACCATGCTCAGCAAACATACAGGTCATCGCTTTTCTCCGCAGGCGGAACCGCACGCGAGTGCCTGCAGTCAGCCGACCGGGCGCGCGGTGATCGTTGCAGCGCTCGTCGTCTGCTGGTGGGCACTGATCGAGACAGCTCTGGACTTCGCAATGACAGACGGCGACACCGCGCTCGCCACGACGACAGGCACACGGTTGATCGTGACCGTGTCCGGGCTCGCGGTCGTACTCGAAGCACGAATCGCACGTCCCTTTTTCTGCTTTCTCTGCGCGATGAGCATACTGGCGGTCGCACCGACGATTGCCTTCCAGTTCAATGACTCGCTGCTCCAACCGGCCGTGTCTTTCATCGGCTGCGCAACAAAAGCGCTCTTTCTCACCTGCGCCTTTGTGTCCGCAGAGAGAAGCCATGGCCGCGGCCACCGCACCGGTAATCACGCGTGCCCACTATCCGTGCTGTCGCCGCGCATCCCAAGCGTAGACAACACTTTTCGCCAGACTTCATGCCAAGGTGACTGACATGGCCAACTCCTTACACCACTGGATCTACATCGGCTCAAACGCATATGACGAATATACGTTTGTCCCTTGGCTTAACCGCAACGTTTACCGGAGAACGGTCGACCTGTGTCGAGTCTGCATCCAGTAACCGCTTATCTGTTTCTCTCCGGCTGTCTGATCTCACTAGCTGCACATGGTTCGGAGATCGTCGTGCCGCATGTCAGGCCGCCTGTCTTTGCCATGTTGCGACGGAAACTGCTGTTCATCTGTTCAAGCAGTCCTCCACCCACCATGGATCGGTACCGCCGCGGCGCCAGGTCGCAGGCTGCAGAAGCAGCGATGGCTTCTTTGGCCGGTAGCCTGGAGTTTCCCGCTTGGCTTCATTGCGATCCTGGCAGGCTGGTTTACTGCTGAGGTTGGCCGGCAACCGTGGGCCGTATGGGACGTTCTGCGTACCACGAACGCATTGACGCCCGGCCTCTCCGCGCACTTCGCAGCTGCGACGCTGGCGCTTTATGTTGCGGTCTACGGGTTTATCTTCTGCTTCGGCATCTACTACATCCTTCGGATCGTGATGAGCGGTGTGACGACAGGTGAGGTGATTGGCTTCTGGAATGGAAACGCGATTTTTCAGATTATCAGTTCTGCGAAGCCGTTTCCAAAGCAGCGACTATCGCCTACCGTAACGCCTGGTGACCGTGCCGAAACTCATTGATGACGAGGGGAACAATCATGCTCGAATGGCTCTGGTTACTAGCATTCATCTTCGCGCTCGTCGCCTATGTGTTACTTGACGGCTTCGATCTAGGGGTCGGCGTTTTGAGCGGGTTCGCAAAAAAGCGGGCAATGAGAGACCAGATGCTCGCGTCCATCGCGCCGGTATGGGACGGCAATGGGACGTGGCTCGTTATTGCCGGCACGACACTATTCGGCGCGTTTCCAGCCGTGTATTCCATCATGCTACCGGCGCTGTATGGTCCATTGGCCGGCATGCTTACTGGCCTGATCATGCGCGGCGTGGCGATCGAGTTCAGTCACAAAGCAGAACGATCGCGATGGGTGTGGGATGTGATGCTGTTTGCGGGTTCGCTACTTGCGGCGTTCATGCAGGGCGTTTCTGTCGGAACATACGCTCAGGGTATTCCTGTTATGAACCTGCGATACACAGGCAATGGTTTGGAGTGGTGCGGTGCGTTCCCGTTGTGGTGCGGTGTGGCGCTCAGCCTTGGATATGCCACGCTCGGCGCGGGTTGGCTCGTGCTCAAGGGTGACCGCACGTTGCAGGAGTTCGGCCGCGCTGCGGCGCGTCGGCTCATGCCGCTTGTTATCGTCGCGGCCGCTTCGGTGGTCGTGCTGACGCTTGTAATGCACGGCGGTGTGCGCGCACGGTGGTTTGCTCACCCGGTGCTTTTCTTCTTGCCAGTACTCGCATTGCTGGCTTTCTGTGCGGCGGGTTGGGCTGCGCGGCACGGCTCACCGAAGCTTCCTTACCTCTACACAGCAGCAAGCTTCGTACTGCTGCTTCTCGCTTTGGCGGGGTCTTACCTGCCCTACATCATTCCTTTTCAAGTCACGTTGTCTGATGCCGCTGCGCCGCCGGCGTCGCAGATGTTCATGTTCTGGGGTACAGGGCTCTTCGTGCTCCCGCTCATCGTGCTGTGCACGTGTGTCGCGTATTCGGTGTTCCGGGGCGAGGTCTCGAAAGACCAGGCCTATCACTGACGTGCCCGCTCCCCACTGAACTTGTTCAAGGGCTGACCATGAAAGTCGCACTCTTCATTCCCTGTTTCATTGACGCGTTCTTTCCTGATGTGGGCATTGCGACACTGCAATTGCTGGAACGCCTCGGCTGCGACGTCGACTATCCACTGGATCAGACGTGCTGCGGGCAGCCGATGGGCAACAGCGGCTGCGAGAAGGAAGCCGTCGCCACCGAAAACCTCTTCGTGCGTAACTTCACCGGCTACGACTACATCGTCGCGCCCAGCGGCAGTTGCGTGCACCACGTGCGTGACCATTTGAGCGCGGCAGACCAGACGCCCGATGCGCTGGCAGTGCGGTCCAACACCTACGAACTGGTGGAGTTCCTGCACGACGTGCTGCAGGTACGAGAGTTCCCGTGGGCCGAATTTCCGCACAAGGTCGGTCTGCACAACAGTTGCGGCACGCTGCGTTCGCTGCGCACCGCGAAGATGTCAGAGATCGATGAGCCGTTTTTCTCGAAGCCATTGACCCTGCTCAGGGGTGTCAGGGGCATCGAGTTCATCCAGCCTGACCGTCCCGACGAGTGCTGCGGGTTCGGCGGCACGTTCTGCGTGTCGGAGGAGCCGGTGTCGGCGCGCATGGGCGCCGACAAGGTCCGCGATCACAAGCGCAATGGCGCCGAGTACATCGTGTCGGCCGATTCGTCGTGCCTCATGCACCAGAAAGGTTGCTCGGACCGTCTCGAGCTGGGCCTGAAGTTCATCCATATTGCGCAGATTCTCAATGGAGCACAAGCATGACACGTGTTGACCATGTCGGCTTTTCGGAGAAGTTCATCGCTGACGAAAAGCACATCCAGTTCCACGACAAACGCCTGTGGGAGCTGCGCACCGGACGCGACGCAGAGGTGCATGGCATCCCCGAGTGGGAGGAGTTGCGCTCGCTCGCCTCGGGGATCAAGGAGCATACGCTCACGCACCTCGCGGACTATCTGGAGCAGTTCGAGCGTAATGCGACGGCCAACGGCGTGACTGTGCACTGGGCCAAAGATGCCGAAGAGCACAACCGCATCGTCTACGAGATCCTGAGTCAGCGTCACGCGAGGCTGCTCGTCAAGAGCAAGTCGATGCTGACCGAAGAGTGCGAGATGCGCCCGTACCTTGAGGAGCGTGGCATCGCCGTCGTGGAAACGGATCTGGGTGAACAAATCCAGCAGTTCGATGACGAGCTTCCCTCGCATATCGTGGTCCCGGCCGTGCACAAGCTCGCCACAGACGTAGCGAAGATCTTCTCGGAGAAGATTGGCACCGACCCGAACGAGAGCAACATCCCTAAGCTTGCCGAAGCGCAGAGGAAAGCCACGCGTCCGCTTATCCTCAACGCCGATGCGGGCATGACCGGCTGCAACTTCGCGGTTGCGGAAACGGGCGGTATTACCGTCTGTACCAACGAGGGCACCGCGGACCTGAGCGCGAACGTGCCGCCGCTGCATATTGCGTCGATCGGCATCGAGAAGCTGATTCCGAAGCTCGAACATCTCGGCGTCTTTATCCGCATGCTCTCGCGCAACGCCATCGGCTCGCCGATCACCCAGTACACGTCGCACTTTCGCGGTCCACGCAAGGATAGCGAAATGCATTTCGTGCTGGTCGACAACGGCCGTTCAGAACGGCTCGGCATGGACGACTTCTGGTATTCGCTCAAGTGCATCCGCTGCGGAGCGTGCATGAACACATGCCCTGTCTACCGGCGCAGCAGCGGCCTGAGCTATGGCGGTGTCTATTCGGGTCCGATCGGCGCGATCATCAATCCGACTTTCAACCTGAATAAGTACAGCTCGTTGCCCTTTGCCTCGACGATGAACGGCAGCTGCACGAGCGTGTGCCCCGTCAGGATCAACATACACGAGCAGATCTACAAGTGGCGGCAGATCGTCGCCGAGCAGCACGAGCTTCCGTTCGTCAAGCAGGAGGCCATGAAGGTGGCCGGCCAGGTGCTGTCGCACCCGGCGCTGTACCGGGCGGCCGTCAAGACAGCCGGGACGGCCGTTTCCGTGTTGCCGCGCGCCGTGCTCTACAACCCGCTTAATGCGTGGGGCAGGCACCGTGAGGTGCCTGATGCGCCCAAGGAAACATTTCGCGATTGGTATCTCAAGAGGAGCAGTAAATGAGCAGCCGCAATATGATTTTGTCCCGTTTGCGCGAGGTCTCACCCGTGCCGCGCCGCTTGCCGGAGGTGCCGATGTTCGATAGCGCATTGCCACCGGTGGTGAAGAGCTTCCGCAAATCGCTCGACCGACTTGGCGGCGTCTGGTGCCTACTGCCGGAGGACACCAGCCTCGAGCAATTTGTCCGCTCGCGTTTCCGCGATGCCACGGTGTTCTGTTCAGCGACGCCCGAGTTCACGGGCACGCGTGACATCGCGTCGGTTGACGATCCCCGTGCGCTCAATGACGTGGATGTCGGGATCGTGCGCCCGGCGTTTGCTGTCGCCGAGACAGGGTCCATCTGGCTGAGCGAAGCGCAATACAACGTCAATGCACTCGGCTACCTGTCGCAGCATCTGATCGCGTTGCTGGATCCCGCGGATATCGTGGGCAATCTGCATCAGGCGTATCACCGCAAGGAGTTCTTCGAGGCCAACTACGCGGTGCTGATGAGCGGCCCGTCGGCGACCGCGGACATCGAGGGCGTACTGGTTCGCGGTGCGCAGGGTATCCGGTCGCTGACGGTCATACCGGTCGCGAGGCCGGGTACCGCGCGCTAGGGCCGGAGACCTCCATGAACGGTTTAGCCGCTAGCCGCAACGCGATGATACGGTTCCTGAGCCACGGACGGCATCGCCTGCCCTGTCCGATGCCTTCAAGGCCGGCCTCATCTGTGCCGCGCCCGCTGGGGGTTGCTGAGCCACCAGGGCCAGCAGGGCTCCTGCATTTGTTGGCCCACACAGGGCGCTGGCCCCGGTACAGGTTGCCGCTCGCGAGCGCGCGCGGCACATAATTAGGAGGCGCCTCGTATCAACCGCAGCAGGCCTTCACTTGACACTTGTGTGTCGTGCCTTATTTACAAATTGGAGCCAACGAACATGTTCTGGGAGAAGAAGCTGGCGCAATGGGTGGAAGATGTAAAAACCAAGGCGAATTTGCCAGCACGCCTTGTGCTTTAGGATGGTCAGCAACATGACTTCGGGCAGTTTGCCGCGCCCCAGGTCACGTTGCACGTGAAGAGCGCGACGGACTGACTCAGGGCGTGAAGCGGTCATCCAGATTTCTACAAAGCAGCCCGTCAAGTCTGCGATCCGAGGATCGCCTTCGGCGGATAGCTCGCTAGCACGACAGAAGTGGTCACGGGCCCGAATCTGGCAAACGCGTCGATTGCGGTTTCGAGCTGGGCCATCTCTTCAACCACAATCCGAACGATGAAGCAGTCTTCACCAGTGATCCGGTGCGCCTCGACGATCTCAGGCATTGCTTCGAAGGCGCTCAGGCAATGCTTAATCTCAGCATGGGTGGTGCGGATTCGCACGATCGCCGCGATGCCCCGACCGACGAGGCCGGGATTTATCCGCGCCGCGTAGCCCTCGATGACTCCCCGCTCCTCGAGCCTTCTGATGCGGGCGGTGACAGCCGGCTGAGAAAGCCCGATCTGCTTCCCAAGTTCCGTGTTGGTGACACGTGCATTGCGCTGAAGCACCTCCAAGATCCGCCAGTCGAGCCTGTCCAACGTTACCGGCTTAGTTTTCATTTGTAAGCACCCTCAAGCTCAGTCAATTCGTTTGTGTATGACCATCAATCCATTTGATTTGCGATGTTGCCTGAATTCGCGAGCTTTTACACTGGATGCTCATTCACTCATGGAGATCTGGCAGATGGACTACCCCGTTCTTGTTGTTCCTGGCATCGGCAACTCCAGTCCATTGCACTGGCAGAGCGTATGGCAAGCCGCGCATCCGGATTGGCAACGCCTCGCAGTCGAGGATTGGGATTACGTCGTGTGCGATGAGTGGGTAGCGGCGATAGAACGGCAGCTAGCGGCAAACGGGAGGGAGACTGTCATAGTGGCGCACAGCCTCGGATGTCTGGCCGTGGTCCATTGGGCTGCCAGGTACGCGCGGAAGATTCGTGGCGCGCTGCTTGTGGCCGTGCCGGACCCGGCATCACCGGCATTTCCCCGGGTAGCCGCGGGCGGATTCGCGCCCCTGCCATCGGAGCAGTTGCCGTTTCCGACGACCGTCGTATCCAGCACCAACGATCCATACGGCAGCGTGGACCACGCACGCGCCTGCGCAGCTGCGTGGGGCAGCGAACTCGTCGAAGTTAGAGCGAAGGGACATCTCAACGCCGACAGCAACCTTGGCAATTGGCCCGAAGGGTTTCGATTGCTGGAGAAGATGAACAACGGTTGATCCGGTGTTCAACCGCCGGCGTGCCTATTCCAGCATGCGAAGTCGGATCGCTCACGGGTCGCAGCCGCCGACGGTGGAATAGTTCTTCACTGAGCGGCAATGGAAACACCCATCCAGTTTCGGGATGGCGCCGCTGATTGACGACGGCGCGCCAGAAAATGGCTTATTTAGTTTTGGACGTTTTTACCGTAGTCTTCCCAGTACCGAAGCGGATCGCGATATTGTGGATAGTGTAAGTTGAGCCACGCCGACAGTCTGGCCCAGTCGGGATGGTTGGTACCGGTTTGGGCAGACCATATTGACGATCTTTCAAGAACCAGACCGTTCAAGCGATCACGGACAACCAGGCTGCCCAGTCCGCTTGAACTGTTCGTCTGTGATTCAACCAGATACCGCGGCAGAATCCTGAGCTCCGCGTCCTCCGCCCACCCGTATACCGCGCGAACTACGCCGGTGGAATCTCGCAACTCCGTGGGTCCACTTCCCTGCCGAACGGCTGTCCAACCCTCAGGAAACTCAGCGACAACCTCGTTTTTTCCTTCCCTTACCCACTTCGCGTGCCATGCTTTCGCCATCGCCTCGCGTACGTGAGACACCGACTCGTAGCCAGTAGGCAGCTCGATCGCCATCGGAAGAGTAATGAGGTTGTCCTTCCAGAGTTTGGTTTCGTTGTCGACGCGCTCGACTGCGTCGAACGCCCCGGCTTCGAATGGGTTCTCGGGCCGGCCGCTTACTTTCACGTTCCCGCTGGGCAGGCCTTCGAAAAGGCGCTCAGCATCGTGGCGGGTGAGTTTTGTCTTTCCTTTCTTCATGGTCTCACTACAGCAAGGTTGTCTCACTAACATGGAGGCTCTGACGTCCAAAGTCGGGCGCCACGTCCTCTCGCGTGCGCGAACATGCGCGCGATTCTATTCTGCGCCATTTGCCTGTTACCGGCTCGCGGGGTGGCAATGGCGCGGCTTATGCTTGTTCACGCCGCCGGACATCAGATGAATCGAGCAACGCAAGTCAGAGGATGAGCGGACAGGCGATTATCGACTTCTCGCTAACGCTCATTCTATGAGAGCGGCTAACGAAGGATATGGCAGAATCCGGGCAACTGAAAGCCCAAATACGACCCACAGCGGCCTTTCATTCGTCGTCTATTCAATGGCCGTTGTTCGAGCAGAACCAGCCGTCTAATCTTGCGCGAAGAGATGCCTCGGTGCACTGTGTTCCACATCACCGCGAAACTAGTGCACCTCTTGCCAGCGGAAAATGGGGTGCGTGGCGCCCGTCGGCATGGCCCACGCGCCATTCGGTCCGAAGTCCCATCCGACAAAGCTGGCCGGCTGGCTCATCTGGGCCGTAGTCAGCCCGTTTGACGCTGGCAAATTGCCACCGCTCGACGTTTGCCGTGTCGTTTCGACGTTCCAGTAAACGTCGTCGCCAAGGCCGGAACAGCCCCAACAAATTCCGCCGACAAATATTGGCGTCGTGGCCGTTACGGCGCCCGACGCAAACGACTGGGTGATGGAGCCGCTATTGTCGACTACCAACCCCCCCGCGACGCTGTGAGAATAATACCCAGTGACAGAGCCTGTTGCATACGACTGGTCGATCCTCCCATAGTTGTTGTCAACCAGTCCGGCACCCTCGCCACCAGTCGCGACTGCCGCGCTGCTTCCCGAGCGGGCGATGAGCCCGTAATTCGCACCGACGAGCCCCGCAAGCGCTGCGCCAAGGCAACCCATGCAGGTGTTCTCGCCTGAAGTGAAGGTGTTGACGACAGTGCCGTAGTTATCGATCGCCAGGATTCCGATTCCGTAGTAGAACCCTGTGTCCGCCTCGCCCGTGTGAGCGTTGACTCTCATGTCGCGCACGACACCGCCCCGCCCGATATCACCGAACAGAGCATCGAGGTTGGGCGAGAGATTGGAAACCGTATGCCACATGCCGTCGAATTGACCGGTGAACGGTGTCGCAACCGCGTACTGGAGCGTTCCCAGCGTGGTGAATGCAAAGTTGCTCGCGTCTAAATCCTTGCCGAGCGCGTAGTTGCCGCCCATGTTGTTCGCGACGTTCTGCAGGTCTGTCGCCGAATTGACGAGCTGATAGCCGGTTATCTGCGTGACGAGTCCGCTGTAGAGCGGCGCTTGCCAGGTCGCATTGCTGACGAGCGTGCCGGGGCTGAAACTGCCATTCATATCGTAGAGCGCGCTGACGATGCCCGTGCTCTTCGACCAGTCGACCGTGCCGCCGTTGATGACGCTGCCGCCGTTGTCGATGCCCGACGCGTCGGCACGCAAGGTCAGATTGCCCGCACCGCTGTTGGCTATCGTCATGCCCGACGCCACCGAGACGCTGTGATACGCGGCGAGCGTGAGCGAAGCCGGACCGCTCCAGCCCAGGCTCGACGCGACGCCAAGGTCGCCCGTCGCGCCGTTGGCGCCCGTCGTCTCGACGTCCACCGAGGTGCCCGCGTTCAGGCTGCGCTGCAACGTATGCGCGGCGGAGTCGTCGATCGTGAAGTCGGGCGTCGACAGATTCCACTGCCCCGCGTGGACCGCTGCGTGCCTGCCGAAAGTGAGTTGCGCCGCTTGCGTATCGACGGTTCCGCCGCTGCCGTCCGCGTTGTTTGCGGTGATCGTGCCGTACTGTTCGACACGGCCGCTGTCGGCGACCAGCCACACATGGCCGTCGCGGCTGGCCGTGCCCGTCGCGCGGATGCGCGTGCCGCTGCCTGCGAGCGCATACACGTTGCCGTCAGCAGCCTGCAGACTGATCTGCGCGGCGGTTATCCGCCCCTTGTTGACGACCGTGCCCTGACTGCCTGTCTGCACAAACACCTGCCTGCTGCCGGCCGAGTCCTGCAGCAGTACCTGCTCGCCCACGGCCAGTTCCGCCGTGCCGTTGGGCGCTGCGACGGTGCCTGCGTTGATGACGTCGTGTCGCGCAATCAGGAATACATCGCCGCCGCCCGAACTGATCTTGCCGAGATTGATCACGGCTGCGTTCGAGTTGCCTGACAGCGTGAGCGAGCCGCCGCCCTGTATGAACGCGTCGTTGCAGATGTCCAGCGTCGACGCGACGAAACGTCCGCCGGTGGTAATAACGCCCGATGGCCCGACGACGATGCCCTGCGGATTGATCACATAGACGCTGCCCGTCGCACCGAGCCTGCCGACGATGGCAGAGGGCGAACCGCCCGTCACCCGGTTCAGCGTCGCGCCCGAGCCGTTGTCGAACGTCACGCTGTTGGTTTTGCCAATCGAAAAGCTGTTCCAGTCGATCACGCCGCGCGTCGAACCTGGTTGTGTGATCACGAGGCTGTTGCCCGCGCCCGCTATCGTGCCCGTGCCGGCGACGTAACGGCCGCCCTGCGGAAGGCTGCCCGCCGCGAACGCCACGGGTGTCAGGGACAGCCCAGTCAGCGAAATGCCAATGGCGAGCCAGATGCGTCGGTTTGACTGTTGACGATGGGGTGCGCATCGCGCGGACCGAGGTTGTGCTGGACGTGACATACAGCCCCCTTTCCGCATGCATGCGGAACGGCCACCAACGACCCGCATAGCCGACCGGAGACGCGTGAGTGGCGGCGTCTGAAGAATAGCCAGTTGGCGTCGCGCATGCGTGCCCATATCTCAGCGCTTCGCGCCTTCCTATCGGACTTTTGTGCCACCTCGCTTGGTCAGAACGCGGTAACCACAAGGGAAACAAGGGAAGGTCCAAACCAAGGCTGTAGACATACCGAACCCGAAGAAGGCGGACCAAGAAGATCAGTTGTGTTCCGGTGGCCAATGGCCGCTGGCGGCTGCAGAACCGACGTCTAAATGTCTGGTCAACAGCAGCGGCGAATGACAGTTCCTGGCCGGGTCCTGCCCGATGCGGTCGGCGGGAGTCGACCGGATATAGCCTTTCAACATTCACGTTAGCGGCCTGTCATGACCGAATGGTGCTGGGAAGCCTCAATACGAGATTTCGAAATGTGATTTCCGCTGAACCATATGTGCGAGTTCGAAGGTCGAGTCGTTCAGACGATTTTCGTGAAACCGTCGGCGCTCCAGCGTTCGCTCCCTACGCCGTGATGAACGAAGAACAAACCATCGGGATCATACTGATCCTTAATGGCGAGCAGCCTGCTGTAATTTGAGCCCCAGAAGGACCGCTGCCAGTCCGCGTCGAAAAAATTGCTTTCCGCCACGTAGGAACCGGCGTCTGGAACCAGCTTGCGCACCTCGGCCATTGCACGTCCGATGGCCTGCCGGTCCCGGCGCGCCAGCGCGGTGTCGGGCTCGTGGCCCTGAATGCCCGGATACGCGGGCGGCCCCTCCGCCCCGGCGATAAGCAACGCGAAGGCGTCCAGCGCGGCCGGGTTCGTGGCTGTGTTTCTCGCGGCAGCGACAGCCTCCGCCGGTGCACCCGCCAAGCCCTTGTTGACGTGCAGCGACACGCTCCATTGACGGGTCGCCGCAAACAGCGTGTCGGCCAGGGTTTGACGCCGGACATCTTGCAGCAAGGCCGCGGGGAGCCACGCGGACTCGTAGCCGTGTAGCACTTGTCCCGCCTCTCCGCGATTACCCGACCAAAAGATATTGTCGTCGGGTGCGCCCGGCCGGTCGTCGGTGCTGATGAAGCCGAGGAGCTTCTTGAACAGGGTTGGAGCCCAGAAACTGCGGGCCGAGATGGCGACAATCTTCAGTGGCGAGAACTCGACCTTGAAATCGTCCGGGGACGCGGCAAGCGTATCCATGAACGGCTCCCAGATCGCTTGCGCTTCACTGCGACTGAGCCCCTGGAACACCATCGAGATAGTGAGGACGTTGTCGCGGCGAAATCTGATCTGTTCGCCCCAGTGCGGGTTCATCAGGTTCTGATTATAGAAGTCGATGATCACGCCAATCAGCCGGCGAAACGCAGACGTCGATGTCGCCTTGATCGTCATGTTCACCGCGCCGAAAGTCTCGGGCAATTCGTGAACCCGCAGCGTCAGCCGGGTGACCACGCCCAGGCTCCCGCCGCCGCCGCCTTTCAGCGCCCAGAATAGATCGGGATTCGTGCAGGCATTGGCGATCCGGACCGCGCCATCTGCCGTCACAACTTCCGCTTCGAGCAGGCTTCCCGCGGCCAGTCCGTAGGCCTTGGAAAAGCTGCCGAACCCGCCGCTTTGGATCAGGCCAGCCACGCCGACCGTCATGCAGCCGCCACCTTGCACGTAACCGCCCGCCTTGGTAGTGACCGCATCGTAGACGTGCGCCCAGAGCGCGCCGGCACCGGCCGTGACCGCCCTCACCGGTGCCGCATGTCCCTCGCATCCTGTGCCGACAAACGCGTCCTGCACGGTGATGTTGTTCATTTTTCGCGTCCAGACCAGCAGAGAGTCCGGCGCATTCGATGTGCCTTGATAGCTGTGGCCGCCGCCCTTCACCACGAGGCGGAGATTGTTCCGACGTGCGAAGTTAACGGCGACGACGACGTCATCCGTGTTGCGGGCAGCCACCGCGTAGACGCTGGGTGTCGATGTCCACGCGTCAACCCAGCCGAGGGTTTGCGTTAGGCCCACCTCGTCGCCGAGAAAATAGGGGTTCTTGAGCTCCCTGAATAGTTGCCTGCAGTCGTCACTATCGGGCGCGTTCAGGCAAGCCACCAGGGGCGATTGCACTTTCACCAGTGCATTGCCGACCTGCTGGCTGAGTTCGTTCCAATGCGCCTCGGACGGCCAGCCTGGATCGCCCGGACGCACGCGAGTGAACGCTCCGGATACCGCCGCTTGCGCCGAAGCGAGCATCTGTTTCCGGGCACCATGCAAAAATGTGATTCCGACCGCAGATTGCAAAATACGTCGTCTTTTCGAGGACGTGGTTTTGTTTGAAGGTTTCATCGGCATGCGTGAAATCTCAATATGGTTGCAACCCGGATGACTGAGAAACTGGCAGAACTCTTCGAATAACGGGGTGACCGGAAGACGTGCATCAAGCGTTCGAAGTCCGCCAACCGTGCACCGCAAATCGTTAGCCCCCAGCCCACCGCCGGACAGATTTTCAACGACTTAGCCTTCGGGGTCGATTGGCCGAAACCTGTCCCACGACGACGCGCTGAGCTCGACCCGCAAGAGGTTAAGGCAACTTGGAAAAAGGCAACGACGTGCGCGGCGAGGCGACGTATGTCATCGCTGGCTCGTGTGTTGGGGGGTGTGCGCGTAATCAATGGTACGTCGTCGTAGACGACTGCAGCTTCGTCAGCACGCCGCGTTTGAACTGGAACCAGCCTTGCGAGCTTTGCATCACGACTTCATCGCCTTGCCAGAACACGCGCTTGACCGTCATGCGCTTACCCGAGCGTTGCACAAGCGGCGGATGGTGGCGAAAGTCGTACAGCACCGGGCCGGAATCAGTCTGCACGAGCGTGCGCGTGACGCTGTCATTTGCATTGCCTACGTCGTCGAAATGCGTGAGCATGCTCGCGCTAAAGCGATCGAAAATTTCCTTGTCGAGCATCCCCACGAAATCGCCGTCGACGCGCACGAATTGCAAGTTACCCGAGGGCGTGACGAGCGGGCCGGACGCGTTGCTTTGCGCATGAACGCAAGTCACGAAAGAGGTGGCTGCGAGCCCAGCGAGGAACAGTCGTCTCATGTTTTCCTTTTAGATTCAGCGGCGTCTCCGACGACGGAGCACGACCCGCAATCTTTCCTTGGGAACATTGTCGTCAATTTTGGCCGAGACGTCGAAGGTCTTTAACTGGCCGACCTCTGCCAGATGACGCCACGGGCCTGAATTCGCGAGCTGCGTCTCGCGCGGAAGGCCGAGGCCGACCGCTTGAGACACTCGTGACTGACAGCAATAGGGAATCGAAAATGGTGCAATGAGGTTGTTCCGGCAAATTCATCTTCCGTAGAAACGCCTTGTACCGCAGATGGATTTCAGATTTTTACCAGCGGATGTTATTCATCGACTAACTCGCTTAGAGTCCGTGATCCAGCGTCTCGCGGTAGGCAATTCAGCAAGCGAGAACAAGCGGACATCGCCATGAAAAAAGGGTTTTAGCATACCAACCATAACCCATAGCCATGCGAGATCCGTAACCACTGCGATGTGGCTGAAATCGTGCCAGTGCCTCAGCCCGAACGCGCCGTCATCCCAAAGCGCTCCAACCTCAAATCCCGTGAACTCTTTCCCGACGACATAGAGCATCTTGATCGGCCCCTTGCCCATCATCGCCTCAGCCTTGGGTATGAGTGTACTTTTGTAGTCGTCGTGCGTAACCTTGCCCGTGGCTTCGATCGCGAGCACATCTTGCGGTAACCCATCGATGAATTTGAACATCGCCGTCCCCCATTGGTTCTCCGCAGTGCAATTCGGTGCCTGCGGCCGCGATGATGCGTTCCTATTGTAGGCTCATGAGCGACCGCTTCGGGTAACAGTTCTCGCAGGGTCAGTGACCGCTCATGGCCGGCCGACAAGAGGCGCACACGAATGCGCAGCCGGCAACCTGCGTCCACCGCTTAGCGTGCTTTATTGTCGGAATTATGAAGCCGCCCCTTCATGCGCGGCCGGGGTGCCGGAGCCGGTTCGGCATCAGCCGACCGTTCCAGCAGGCTCGCGATGTCGTGATCGATGGCCGAAAGGATGCGTTGCTTGGGGTGCCCGTCGAGATTCGGTTTTTTTCGCCCCGACGGCATGCCGTGTCCCGCCCCACCCGGGAAGGGACGCACGAGTCCCGATTGGATTGAAGGTTAGAATCCCGCGCGTGTGCGCCGCGCGCTCGAATAATTACCTGTGGGCACACACCGGAACGAGCGCATGGCAATCGTCAAGGGCACGCCCGGGTTCGCCGAGCGCCGGGTCGCGGACTTCGACTACAGCATGTTCAGGAAGGCGACATAACCGCCGTGCCGTTTCGGACTAGAATCCTCTGAGGAGGAGTCAGTGATGTCAGCTCTCAAGCGCATCGATCCGGGCCATTCCGCCTATCAGGCCGCGCTGAACAGGACGACCCGCTACCCTGCGGAGCACGTCACATTGACGGCTAGCTCAAGGAAGAGGCTGCGCCCCTGTGTGCCGCATCGAAAGGTCGGGCGCGGCAAGGTCGGCATCGGCGGCAAGTAGGCATCCGCAACCCTTGTATGGCGTCGGGCTTTAGAAGGTGGCTTGACGTGAATTGGCTGTCCGGCGCGAGCACGGATGAGACGTGGTTCGTGACCGACAATCTTGCGATATAGGTAGCCTGCCCCGCATTCGGTGATACTGGTCACAGCTGGGCAGGTACCTGCCAGCGGAGGCGGGACAGGTCGTCCAGAAGCGGCGTTTCGAATGTCGCTGATCGACCCACTACGGACATAGAAACCGGCGCCACCTGTACGGCGCTTCCTTGGCAGAGGCGACGCCAGGATGTCAGCGTCTTGGCGCGAGTCATTGGCCCGACATTCTGGGCGGTCAAAGCACCCGCGTACGCGGTCCATCGTAGCGCCGGTCGTGATCGGCTATTCCAGTCATCGTTCAGGACATCGAGCGGGTGGTGCTGAAGGCCGGATGAGGCGCCGCACACGAGAAAAGCGCGCGGCCGTCCTCACAGCGCCGGGGGCGGGCCAAAGAAACCGACGATATGGGCAATGCGTCCCGTGGTGTCGAGTTCGCCGAAATCGCGCCCGTCGACGGCAACGGTTCCGTCGGGCAACATCATCTGCCAGGTGAAATGAATCTTGCCATGGTGCTGGTCGGCCCTGCTGGTGCGAACGAGTCTTGCGCCCGCATAGGCCCGATGGAAGCCGGCGATATGGGTATGGAGCGCTGCGCGGCCTGGCGGAACGGCACTCGTCGGATCCTCGTAGACGCCGCTATCGCCCCAGGATTTCTCCAGCAAAGCGGTGCGCGCCACCTCGTCCTTCTCGTTCCATGCGGCGCAATACGCGCTCACGATTTCGTCGAGCGTCATTGTTGCCTCCGGTGAAAGTATGCCAGCCGCTCGCGCGGCCACTTGTCTTGCTGCAGGCCGCGCCGTTGCGCCGCACGTGCGGACGATTCTGCTTCCGTTCTTGCCGCTTGCGCAAGCGGCACCAGAGGTGGCGCCAGGGCTTGCAGCCGTAGGTGGGCAAGAGAATGCTCAACCTGGATCTGCGAAGCGTTGGTTACGTCCAACGTCAGCGCCGTCACGCGTGGGTCAGTATTTGGAAGTGCGCCCCGAGTGCCCGCAAAAACTCTTTTCGCTCCTCTATTGAGAGCTTCTTTGACAAGGGCCTCACCGACGCCGCGGTTGGCGCCGGTGATCAAGGCTGTCTTCTCCGCGATATTCATAACGTTCTCCCTTTAGTTGGTTGTCGTGCGCTCTTGGGACATCCATGCTAGTCGGGCAACGGAATGGCGGAGGCGAACACGCCGTCGGGATCGAAACGGCGCTTCAAGGATCTCAGCCGGGCACCGTTGCTGCCGTAGGCATCCCGAACCTGTTCTCGATCACGTGGTACCAGAAAATTGGCGTAGCCGCCTGGCAACGCAAAACGGGCGAGGCCTTCCCAAAGCTCCTGCGCCCATTGCCGGTGCTCCGCGCCGTTACCCGCGTCGGGCTTCCAACCGGCGATGATCTCCACCATAAAATGTTCCCGGCGCAAGCCGAAAGCCATCTCCTCTGCAGCGATACGCGTGGCCGCGCCGTGGGCGTGGTGCCAGTTGACCATAGAATAGGGCGACGTCTTGCGGGCGACCGCCGTGATGATCGCATCGACGGCACCGGGCGTGAGCACGGGCAGTGAGCGCGTCCGGGTCTCCCAATGGCAGCCGTCTGCCGCATCCACCGCCGCGTCGAACAAGGCAAGCATGTCGCCGTAGGTCGTCGGCCCGACCTGGGCAAGCTGAGGTGTACCAAGGGCTTGCAAGTCACGTATGATCTGCTCGCCCCTGTGCTTGTCGCCATTCCACAGCGGCAACAACAATAGCGTGGGCTGGCCATCCGGGCCGGACGGCATTCCCATAGATACACCGAGTTCGTCAGGCATGGTGGCCGCAAAGGCCGCGTAGCGGCGCAGCACCGATTCGGCCTCGCTCCAGGAATACACAATTGGCCCCGCGAGCATGTGACGCATCTCGTGCAGACGGAACCGCAGAGACGTAACCACGCCGAAGTTGCCGCCGCCGCCCCGGATCGCCCAGAACAACTCCGGCTCCTCATCGGGACCGGTGGCCACGAGCCGCCCATCCGCAAGCACCACCTCAGCGCCAAGCAGGTTGTCCGCTGCCAAACCGTATCGACCGTTAAGAGGGCCATAGCCACCACCCAGGGCCAAGCCGGCTACGCCGACTGCACCGCAGTTGCCCAATGCCGCGACTAAGCCGTGGGAGCCGGCGGCCACGGCCAGGTCCTTGGTCGTGGCGCCCCCTGCGACTGTCGCGACTCGCGAGTGCGGGTCCACGACTACTTGCCTCATCCTGGCGAGGTCAATGACGAGTCCATCCGGGCACAAGGCACGGCCTGCCCAGTCGTGCCCGCCGCCGCGCACCGAGAGCGGCAGGCCATTGCGACGCGCGACACGCACGGCCGCCTCGACGTCCGCGGACGTCTCACACACTGCAAATAACGCAGGCTGGTTCTCCACTGCTCCGTTCCATATCCGCCGCGTGCGAGCATAGTCATCGTCGCCGCGCAACACGACTCTTCCCTGCATCATGGCGCGCAGTTCACGCGCCGCGGTCAGCTCCGAAGCAGTATGTGTGGTCGCTACACTCATCAATTACTCCTCGTATGATTTCGCGTTACGATTGATTCGCGAATTTGGGGTACCTACCGGACGCCGATAATCATCGAATCCGGGCCGAGCAGCGGCTCGACCCGAACCTCCCGAAATCCAGCGTCGACAGCGTTCCGGATGGGCTGGTCTTCACGACGGGGAGTTTTCTCTACCAATCGAACCCGTCCATTGGCGGCCTGCAATCTCGAAGTGCATGTGAGTTGACCGGTCACATCGATACAACACCTTGTGGGCTGTCGTCATTCCATAAGCGGTACTGGGCGTTGCCAACAAAAAGTACGTAGGACTTACGTATGAATGTCACCGAGATATTGATCAAAAGCCGCAACTCGCAGCCAGCTGGTCATCCAGGTCGACGACCTGATCACCTTCGGCCTTCAGTCCGGGCCCGACGTCCAGGCGGCGCAGATTGGCGACGGCAAGCTGGTCGACGCCCAGACTGGGGAGAGTGTCCTCCACACTGGCCCGAAGTTGCTCCGGACGTTGATCCGGCCCGGTGATCCGCCTGGCTATTCGGCTCAGGACGGGGACGCAGCTTCGATTCCGGCAACCGGTTTCCAGTTCGGCAGGGGCGTCACGTAGTGCAAATCGAATCTGCGCTCCGTGAATGCCCAGTGGCCGTCACGGCGCTCGAACCGGTCGTGATAAAGGCCGCTGATCTGGACCGGCCCCATCTCCGCATGGGTAACCAGCGCGTTGAGCGCCACCTTGCCCGTGGCGAGGTCGCCGTTAATGTCGATCAGTGGATTGGCCGTCCAGTGATGCATGTACGGGATCTGCGCCCAGTTCCTGTGAGCTGACTCGATGATGGCATCGATACCGGTACAGTTGCCGAACGCGTCGCCCAGTAACAGACTCGCATCGCTATGCCAAATGCTGCGCAGCAGTGCCTCATCGCGAGTGTCGAACGCCTGACTGTATGCGGCGATGAGCCGTTCCAGCGCGAATTGGCTTTCGAGTGCATCGATCCGTGCAGCGATATCCTGGGTAGTCGCCATGTGTCCTCCTTGAACGTTTCATTGGCTGGTGATACAAGCAGTCCTCTTCACGTCGGGCTCTCCCTCGACCTCCTTTCACTATCGCGATACGCCCAAGCGCCATGTCGATGCAGCTGACCACACGTCGGATCAGTGTTTGCCGAAGGCGAATGACATGTATCGGCACCCTTGATCGGAGCCGCGATTCCTTGATGCGTCTGTTTGCCCTCTACGAGGCGAGCTTATCGGCGTGTGTTGTGTCGGCCAGCAGGGACGGCGGCAGAGCGCATCCGGCGCTAAAATCTCATAGCGCCACCTCGCCTTATACGAGTTCCACGTTGTACCTTTCCAGCCAGTCCGACATCGCAAGTGCGTGATCGATGTCCGATCGTTCCCAACCAATACTGACTTCGTTCAGCGGTTGATCGATCAGCTCGCGGACCGCGTCCAGGTTGAAAGTCTTTGCCGTGCGCGGCGTCGACTTCGAGATCACGCTGTCCATGCAGGCACGCAAAGCGCGTTCATACGCTGGGTCTTGCGTGGCCGGATAGGGGCTTTTCACGCGTGTGAGGATGGCTTCCGGCACGACGTCGCTGGCTGCTGCGCGTAGCAGGCTCTTCTCGCGTCCATCGAACGTCTTCATGCTCCATGGGGTGTTGAACACATACTGCATCAGTTCGTGGTCGCAGAAAGGCACACGCACTTCGAGGCCTACCGCCATGCTCATTCTGTCTTTCCGGTCCAGCAGGATCGGCAGCCAGTTGACGAGATGGAGGTGGCAGATCTCACGCATACGCTTCTCGACGCCGGACTGGCCGACATGCGGTACAGCGCGGAGTGCCTGGGCGTAACAGTCGGCCTCATACTCCTTCAGGCGAAGCTCCTGTGACAGGTCCGGCGACAACAACGTGTCGAGCCTCGACGGCACAACCTGCATCCACGGGAAAGCGTCGAGGTTGACGGTCTCGGGCGTGTGGAACCATCTATAGCCGCCGAACACTTCGTCGGCGGCCTCGCCGGACAATGCGACCGTCGAATTCTCGCGTACCGCCTTGAAGAGCAGATAGAGCGATGGGAACAGATCGCTCCCGACGAACCATGCCGAGTCGAGCGCATCGACGACGGCACGCCGCACCTGCATGTTCGCGAGCTCGCGATTGTTCAACACGACCTCCGTGTGCCGCGTCTTCACCTGCTTGACGAATTCACGCACGAACGGCGTATCGGCGGTGTCACGGTACGCGTCCTTGACGAACTTCTTGCCATGATCCGCAAAATCTACCGAATAGGAGTGCACCGCGTTGCCGCTTCGTTGTCGCAATATCCGATCAGCCATCGCCGTGACGAACGATGAATCGAGCCCGCCCGAAAGCAGGCTGCAAAGCGGCACGTCGGCGACGGTCTGCTGGCGCATGATCCGGTCGAGGTGTCCGCGAATCGTTTCGATCGTGACGTCTAGCGAATCGGTATGCTCGTGTCCCTCGAGCTTCCAGTAGCAGCGTTGGGCGATGCCATTGCGAGACACGCGAAGCACGTGTCCAGGCTTCACTTCGTGCATGCCCTCGTATACCGCGTCGCCGGGCATGCGGAACATGCTGATCACGTGCCGCAAGCCATCTAGCCCGACACGTGGGACAATTTCCGGATGAGCCAGAATCGCTTTCGGCTCGGAACCGAACAACACGCCGCGGCCGAACGGCTGATAGAACAGCGGCTTCACGCCTACACGGTCGCGCACCAGCAACAACTCTTCTTTGCGCGCATCCCAGATCGCGAACGCATAGATTCCAACCAGGCGATCGGCGAACGATTCGCCCCACTCGAGGTAGCTTCGCAGCACGACTTCGGTATCGCTTCTGCTCGTGAAGCGATGGCCTTGCTTTCTCAACTCATCGCGTAGTTTAACGAAGTTATAGACTTCGCCGCTGTAAGTCAGGCATGCAATCGGCTTACCTTCGTCGGTAGCTTGCATCGGTTGCGCCCCGCCTTCCAGATCGATGACGGAAAGCCTGCGGTGACCGAGTGCCGCATGGCGGTCGATCCAGATACCCTGTGCGTCGGGGCCGCGCAGTGCCATGGTGTGTGTCATCGCCTCAATGATCGGTTTTTGCTCGTTCAGGTCGCGGTCGTAATCTACCCAGCCAGCGATTCCACACATCGTGCATCTCCCTTGCAATCTGAAAGACATGCAACAGGCCGATCGTCATCTAGCTATCTGAAATCAAACGGATCCAGACGAAGCGGTTGCATTGCTTCCTCGGATAACACCTCACAGGATAGAAAATTCCGCGGTATTTGGCGGATAGGTAGATGTCTGGTTCTGTTGATGATGTTGTGACACTCTGCTGGAGACAGAGCATTTGCAAAAGCGGCCAGAAGCGGTCATGCGCCTCCTGTTTCTTGACGGTCTTCCGGCGCACTCAGTCTTCCTTTGTTGTAGACGGCTCCCTGAAAACAGCATCGCGCCCTTCTCCCGCGGCACGGAATAAAGGCACTGCTACGGCTGTTTTCTAGCTAAGTCCGCTGAGTCGCGGACTGTCCCGCTCACAAGAATTCATCGTGGTGCACGTTACGCCGAGCAGGTGCTTTACTTCCAATTAACGTCGCAGGAGCTAGGATGCCGAATCGTTTTTCAGGTGAACGCGCAGTTGTCATTGGCGCAGGAATGGGCGGACTGCCCGCAGCACAGGCGCTTGCCCACTACTTCAGGGAAGTCGTCGTGCTCGAACGGGATGCGCTTCCGTCCGACTCGACGCCACGGCCTGGCGTGCCGCAGGGCACGCACCCGCATGGGCTGCTTGCCGGCGGCTTCAAGGCACTGTGCGACCTGTTTCCGGGTTTTTCATCCACACTCGTGCAGGCAGGCGCCCACTCGGTCGACTCGGGTCTCGAGGTATACCTTGAGTATCCAGGACAGGATCCGTTTCCGGCTCGCAGTCTCGGTGTAGCAACCTTTACGATGACGCGTCCGCTGCTCGAGCTTGCCGTGCGTCGTCGTGTGCATGAACGCCCGAACGTCGTCTTTCGCGACGGGTGTCGCGTCGTCGCCATCGGCGCCACGCCTGACGGCAATTCGGTCGCTTCGGTTTCGTACAAGACCGGCGGGGGCAAGCTGGAGAGATTGCCGGCCGACCTCGTCGTCGATGCGTCCGGACGCGGCAAGCCTACGCTGGACTTACTTGAGGCTACCGGCCGACCCATGCCTGAGGAGACGGTCATCGGCGTCGACTTCGGTTACTCGACCGCGGTCTATACGATTGCGCCCGATGCGACTCCCGACATGAAGGTCATGTACACCATGCCCAAGGCGCCGGAAGAAAGCCGTATGGGTATCGTGCTTCTGCGTGAAGACGGCAAGTGGTTCGCGGCACTCGGAGGACGAGGCACAGACACGCCGCCCGCCGACGGCGACGCATTCGCCGACTACGCCGCAAGCCTGCCGACTGCCACCGTGTATCACGCGATCAAAAACGCCACCCTGCACGGCCACATCGAACAGTTTGCGTTCCCTGAAAGTCGGCGGCGTCACTTCGACAGCTCCAACGACTTTCCTCGCGGACTGATCCCGATCGCCGATTCAGTGTGCCGTTTCAATCCGGTCTATGGACAGGGAATGAGCGCCGCCGCGCAGGAAGCTGTCGTGTTGCGAAATCTGCTCGCGGCGCACGCCGGCGATGCCGATCCGCTTGCCACACTCAGCAGTGAGTTCCTGTTAGCGATCGAGTCGATTGTCGAGAACCCGTGGACGCTGGCTGCGTTGCCGGATCTGGCCTATCCCGACGCGCGGGGCAAACGCCCGGCCGATTTGGAGAAATCCATTGAGCACCATATTGCGGTCACCCAGGCGGCGCACCAGGATCCTGATATTCATAAACTGCTTATCGAGGTGTTGAACCTGTTGAAGCCGGTCAGCGCGTTAAAGGCGCCGGAGGTCATGCGCAAGGTGACGAGTGAAGAGGTCAAAGCGTGTGTAGGGCCACACGGCGCGCGGCGCAGCGAGCCTTCCGCCTCAGGCGCAAACCCAGGCTACGCAGATGCAAGCTAATCAGATGTCCATAGCGAAGGTCGCAGACGGGTTGCGTCCCGCCGCAGTGCCATACGTCAACCCAATTCTGACAGGAGCGCGTTCATGACCGAAGACATGCCGGACTTCAACTCATTGGCGAACCCGTATGAGCGGTTTGCTGAACCACTGACCAGCCGTTTTTGCGAGCGGGCAGCGGCTTTATCTGGCGTAGGCAGTAACGAGCAGGTGATCGACGTGGCGACCGGTACGGGCGCACTTGCGCTGATTGTAGCGGCTATGGGGGCCCGGGTTCTTGCCACCGATATCGCGCCTGCCATGGTAGCGCGGACCAGCGAACGATTACGTCCGTTCCCGGAATGTGAGGCGCGAGTGATGGACGGCGCTTCACTCGACGCCGGTGACGCGAGTTTCGACGCGGCGTTTTCGATCTTTGGCGTGATGTTGTTTGCGTCGTGGCGGGCGGGTTTGGCTGAGATGGTGCGCGTCGTGCGGGCCAATGGGCGGGTCGTTGTGGCAGCCTGGCCAAGCCGGGTTGGCGCCACGCCGATGGTGATTCTGGATGGCGTGTTCAGCCGCGTCTTCCCCGGCCGATCGCTGTGGGGCGAAAATGGCCTGAATGAGTGGTCGCAAACGAGCTTGCGAGGCGCCGTGATTGAAAGTGGCTGCTCCGACGTCACCGTGACGGTTTGCGAGACGATCCAAAGTGCTGCTTCGGTCGACGCCTTGTTGGAGGAATTCGGCCCATTATTTCACTTCGCGCCGAACTATGCGGCCTTGACAGACGAGCAACACGCGCGGCTCCAACCCGCTCTGAAAGCGGCTTTCCAGGCGTATGCAGAGTCGGACGGCTCAATCAACCTGCCTTCATCGGCGCTCATCGCAGTCGGGCGCAAGTCGAAATGAGGTGATGCCTGTGCGGACAAACTGCTCGACCTGCTCTTGTCGCAGATGGCTGCACAGACCAAACATTGGATATTGGCTGGACACTTTGTTCCCGGGTCGTGGCGGGTGTCGGGCGCGAGCGCGCTGACTGTCGACAGCTACGGAGCCTTGCCGCCTTGGTGACTTATCCCGGTCGCCGCCTGATCGGGAGTGCCTCTTCTGGCATGAGGGAGGCGCTGTATCGCTTGCTTACACCAAACTATCGTGTAGTGCCTGAAGCCGAACTAGTGCCATGAGTTGGAAATTCGCATACGACACTTTGGCCAGCCATTCGTAGCCCCTAACAAAACGGGGAGCTAGCTGCATCAACGAGATGCGAAGTTGAAGGAGCGGTCGATGAGTACGATAAAGAGCTCTTTACGTCTGCTGGTCGAAAAATGGCTTGGGCCGACTGCGGCCATGTCGGCCCGGGTGACCCGGTTCGGCCGCATGAACTCAAATCAGCGGCGCTATGTATGTGTGGAGGCATTGCGGCCAGCAGGCACATTGGCAATCTATTTCTTCCTCCACGATGACGGTGTGTGGTGCGTGTTTCCACCTGCGGTCGAACGTCCTGCGATGAGCGTTCATGATTTGCAGCGGGATTGCGGCTCGCTGCTTGTTTAGCGAATTTATAACTCATGACATTAGCAATCTATGGCTGCGCAAAGATGCAAGACCACAAACCGTTCACTCCGCATAGTGGACGTGCATTTTGGGGAACGCAAGTAATCCGTTGCGACAGCAGAAATGCCGATGGTTTGCATCGCGACCACATCCGGTCTTGCGAAATGAGCTTCGGCATGCTCCACGAGGTCGCTAAATATTGGGGCCGTCGACTCGCTGGATCGAGCGCGGTGATTGTCAACGGTTCACAGCAACGAGTCGAACGTCCGGAGTTGGCCGCACGCGGTCCAATGATGCCCCCAGGGGAAAGCGGTAACATTGAAAGAGACCGGACGGCCTCGGCACGGGGACAGCCTGTTGTCGCCCCTCAATGGATTCGGACCCGCCACATCGCGCTCAAGGCGGCACGGACCCTGCTACAACTTTCGGAACAGTGAGCGGGAGAGTTCAATGAATGCTAACCACACAAGCGCTGACCTCCTCAGGTTGGCTGAAGTTCTCAGAGAAGTGGGATTCGAAGTCGTCGAACCGAGCGACTGGGCAAATGTTTCGCCGCGCTGGTGGAACGGCGCGCTTTGCCCACGGCCATTGCTCCTGGCGCGCTGCGATACCACCGAGAAGGTGAGTCGTGCATTGCGCGTAACCAACGACGCTCACGTCCCAATATCTATCTACAACGGCGGGCAGGACTGGGCCGGTCGCTCACTCCGCGAAGGCACCGTCATCCTCGACATATCAAGGATGGCGAAACTCGCGATCGACGCCGATAGTCGCGAGGTCATGATCGGCGGCGGTGTCACGGCAGCCCAACTCAATCAGGCTGCGGGCGAGCATGGCCTCGCGGCAGTGATCGGCAATGACGGCGCGGTCAGCATGACCGGCCTCGTCCTCGGTGGGGGGTACGGCCCGCTCATGACACGCTTTGGCCTGGCCTGCGACAGCCTTCTGTCCGCGGAGGTCGTGCTGCCTGACGGGAGGATTGTCGTCTGCGACGCGGAGCGCAACGCCGATCTGTTCTGGGCCTTGCGAGGCGGCGGTGGGAACTTCGGCGTCGTCACCGCCATGCGGCTGCGCCTGTACGATCCCGGAACGGTGCTCAGTGGCACGATAGTCTTCCCTTTGGCAGACGCGCGCGCGGTGTTGGCTCGCTTTGCGGACGTGGCAAGTCAGGCACCCGCCAATCTGTTCGCCTCTGCCGTCCTGTCGCCTGTACCTGATGGCAAACCGGTCGTCGTGTTTTCCATGGTCTGGTCAGGCGAGGTGGCAACCGGCGAGGCAATTCTGGCCAGGGTCGGGTCCGTGGGAACTCCGCTTCTCGTCAAGGCCGTTCCGATGCCGGCGTCAAGCCTCTTGTCTCTCACCGACGGGAAGCTCGCGCAAGGCCGCGGTTACGAGGTCGCGACCAGATGGTTCGACGCGCTCGGCCCGGCCACAATCGACGCTCTTGTCTCTGAGTTCGAGGCCCGTACCTCGCCGCTCACGTCAATCATCATTCACCACTGCCACGGAGCAGCAACCGACGTCGCTCCCGAGGATACCGCGTTTGGGATGCGCAAGCCTCACTTTACGGCCTTGATCTATGCGACCTGGACGCCTGAGAGGGATGACGCTGAACCCCATCGGGCGTGGGCACATAGGCTCAACGCGGCGCTTAGCCCGACAGCACTCCCGGGCGGGTACGCCAACCTGCTACCCGACACGTCCGCAGAACAAATCGCGCGCGCCTATGGACCTAACGCCGCGCGTCTAGCGAGCGTTAAAGAGCAATTCAATCCTTCAGGCGTTCTTAAGGCCATTCCACTCCCGTGATGCGAACACAAGACCGGCAGGAAGATATCACGTAACACCTATTGTAAGGCCACACTATGTTCGAGACGGAACTCTTCGCCGGCTGGGGCGACATGGATTTCAACTCACATATGCGCAACACCGCCTATCTCGACAAGTCGGTCGATGCGCGGATGCTGTACTTCGCGAAACAGGGTTTTTCGATGTCCGAGTTCATGAAGCTCCGTATCGGACCGGTGGTGATGAAGGACGAGATCGAATATTTTCGCGAGATCCATCTGCTTGATCGGATAACAGTAGGCTTTGCGCTCGCTGGCCTGTCTGCCGATGGAAGCCGTACGCTGTTGTGCAACGAGTTTCTTCGCGAAGGCAAGCTGGTGGCCCGCGTGACCTCAGCGGTTGGTTGGCTCGATCTGGAAAAGCGCAAGCTGACGTGTCCACCTCCCGCCCTGCTCGATGCGATGCATGCATTGGACAAGACCGAGGATTTTGTCGAATTGCCGAGCAGCGTAAACCGAGCGCAATCGAGTTGAGCCCTCGGCTCCGGTTCCGTCGGAGTTAAGTCCTGGTCCGGTCAGGCAACGCGCGCCTTTGGAAGACCAATGACCGTTTGAAGAGTGGAACGGACGTCTGAACGGCCGACCGGCGCTACGCCGAATGACACTTTGCGGGCGCTGTCCGACCCTTCTCGGCCGTTCACTGACCCGGCCTCCTTATTTGCGCTTTTGGAGCTGAAGCAGTCATTCGCTCTATAGACTGCTTGCGGGCGCGATATCGATGGATCACGTTATCGTGATTGATCTACTTTCGGGATCTTGCTGCCCATCGATCTCCGAATCGTCAATGTCTTCACGGTAGCCAACGCTAAACCTGTCCGACCAAAAAATTCTCAAGGGACGTCAACACCTCATTCGGCGCATCCTCGGGCAGCAGATGGCCGCCGGGCAATCCCTTGCCCGTCACGTTCGCTGCCCATCGGGACCACGCGTCGAGGGGCAGAGTGCTTCTCGCCTTCTGTTCGCTCTCGCTCCACAGTACCAGGACCGGACAGGCCAGCCTTCGGCCTGCAGCCAAATCGCTCGCATCGTGCTCCAGGTCCTCGGAAGCAGCGGCGCGATAGTCTTCGCACATGGCGTGGCGCACGTGCGGATTCCTGAACGCGCTTCGATAAACGTCGAGGGCCAAAGGATCGATCCGCTCCAGACCGCCCGCCATCTTCGCCAGTGCAGTGTCGAGATAACCGTCCGGATCAGCCGCGAGCATCCGCTCCGGGAGATCGCCCGGCTGCGCCAGGAAGAACCAATGCCAGGCGTTCAACGCGAATGTCTTGTCGATAGTTGCGAATGCATCGAGCGTCGGTATCACGGTGAGCGAGGCATACGCGGCAACGCGTCGAGGATGGTCGAGCGCAAGCCGGTATCCCGCCCGAGCGCCCCGATCATGCCCGACCACTGCGAAGCGCTCGTGCCCGAGCCGGCCCATCAGCGCGACGAGCGCGCTGGCTACGCGACGTTTGGTCCAACGCGGCTGATCGTTGCGGGTCCGGCTGTCGCCGTACCCCGGCAGATCCGGCACGATGACGGTGTGCGACCTCGCGAGCGTCGGCGCAATGAATCGCCACGCGACGTGGGTTTGCGGGTAACCGTGCAAAAGCAAAACCGGCGATCCGCTCCCGCCGATCCTGCCGCGAAACGAGACATCGCCCGCTTCGACGTCGAGCCTCCCGAAGCCCGGAAAGAAGTCCTGCTCGACTCCATGCGCCATGCTCATCTCCTCGTAAAACGTGGCTTCATTGCTGCGACGCTGACCTGACAAACTCCACCAGATCGCGATTGAAACGCGCGGCTTCCTCAATGAACGGCGCGTGACCCGAGTCCGCGTACACCTTGCTGACGATGCGCGGATTTAGTGCGGTCGCGCGAGCCAGCGTCGCATGCGTGTTGACCAGCGCGTCGTGACCGCCGTAGATGAAGAGCAGCGGTACGCGCGCTTTGCCGAGCCCCTCTGCAGCGAACACCGTCATCGTCGGCACTTCTTTTTGCATGTCCCACGACGCCATCGCGGCGTTCGCGAGCAGCCGGTCAAATGTATCGGCGTCAGGCCGATGGTTGAAACACAGGCCGACGAAGGTGCGCTCACCGTCGAGATGCGTCTTCAGATCCGGCGAATTCATGTCCAGATAAACATCAGGATGGTCGACGATCTGAACCGGCGCGAGCTCGACCACGCCGTCGACATACACAGCACCCGCGACCGCGCGATCGCCATACTTTGCGAGGTAGTTCGATATCACCACACCGCCGAGCGACCAGCCAACCAAGACGGGCTTGCGCGCGTGTGAGCCCTGGATCACCGCTGCGAGGTCGTCCCCCCAACGGTTTCCGTCGTGATATGGCTCCGGGCCGGACGGCTTATCCGACAGACCGTGGCCGCGCAGATCGTACGTAATGATCCGGTATTGGCGCAATTCGGGGCTCTGCACCTGCGCGTCCCAGTTCAGGCGGCTGCCGAGCAGCCCATGCACCAGAATGATTGGCGGACCGTTCGGGTCACCGCTTTCCTGAACCGCCAGCTTCACCCCATCCGTCGATGTAATCATATAGCTGGTCGGCGCCGCGATCGCGTCGGGTGCAGACGCGAGCAGTGTCGCCGCAGAGAACGGGGAAATCAAAAAGTGAGGGAACGTTCGTAAGCTCATTGTCTTTCCCGAGAGAGTGTCAGTGCGCCTAGTCTCAACCCTTACACTGATGTGAGAGTCAAGCGAATTGTGTTAGTCTGCTCTTCATGAAAGACACGCCTTCACAGGAACTGCTGACGATCGGACAACTCTCGCAACTCACCGGCGCGAGCGTGCGATCGATCCGACATTACGACGAACACGGTCTGCTCGCCTCGGTACGTGCGAGCAATGGCTATCGCATGTTCCCCGAGAGGGCAGTCACGCAGGTCAAGCAGGTTCAGCGCATGATCGCGACCGGTTTCACCATCGACGACATTCGCGGCTTTCCCGACTGCATGCTTCTGATCGAAGGCGCCCGCTCTTGCGATCAGATCACCGACGTCCAGCGGGTAAGGCTCGAAGCCATCGATCGCCAGATCGCGGACCTCGAAAAGCGGCGCGCTCGGCTCATCAAGACCTTGCTGGAAGGTGCGGTGCCGCCCGTCGACTGACGCGAACCGCGGCACACAGAGATCGCCGTCAAACAGGAACATTGGATGCGGTTTTCTTCCTGCGAATGTCCGTACGCAGGCTGTCGTATTCCTCCTGACTGATCGGCGATGCATCTCGTTGCCCGAGCGCGTTGACGGGCAGCCGATAAGTTTCGCGCGCCGTCCATGCGCCTAGGGAAACGCTGATTAATGGAGCTCGGCGGTCATCGCTCACGTAGCCGAAGACGTTATAGAAGGCAGCTCACAGAACGGACTCACGAGGATGAAGAGGCAGATCGGCTTCGCGGAAGCGGAAATTGCAGGCAAGAAGCGCGTGACGAGGCGCCAACGCTTCCTGGCGGAGATGGAGCAGATTGTGCCGTGGCAGCGTTTGCTGTCTGCAATCGAACCGCATTACCCGAAGGGCACGCGAGGCCGTCCGCCGATTGGCTTGGAGCGAATGCTGCGGATCTATTTCCTGCAACAGTGGTACGGGCTGTCGGACGAAGGGCTGGAAGACGCGCTGTATGACAGCATTGCGCTGCGCGCCTTCGCCGGCATCGATCTGGCAGTCGAGAACGTTCCGGATGCGACCACGCTGCTGAAATTCCGGCGCCTGTTGATCGAGCACGAACTGACACGGAAGCTGTTCGACGAGATCGGTATCTCGCTGTGTGAGCGTGGACTGATGATGAAGGAAGGCACGCTGGTTGATGCGACGATCATCGAAGCGCCACCGTCGACCAAGAACGCCGGGAAGAGCCGTGACCCGGAGATGCATCAAACGAAGAAGGGAAACGAATGGCACTTTGGGATGAAAGCCCACGTTGGCGTGGACGCCGATTCGGGCTTGGTCCACAGTGTGGTTGGCACGGCGGCCAACGTGTCGGATGTGTCGCAAGCCCATTTGCTGCTGCACGGCCATGAAGAGGAAGCGTTCGCCGACGCAGGCTACATTGGTGTAGACAAGCGTGATGAAATGAAAGGCAAGGCAGTAAATTGGCACGTCGCTGCCAAGCGCGGAAAGATCAAGGCGATGCAGGACGGGCCGCTGAAGGACCTGGTGACTGCGCTTGAGCGAACCAAGGCGCAAATCCGTTCGCGCGTTGAGCATCCGTTCCATATCGTCAAGAACCTGTTTCACCATCGCAAAACCCGATACAAGGGCTTGGCCAAGAACACGGCGCAACTGTTCAGCTTGTTCGCTCTGGCGAATCTGGTGACTGCGCGAAATCTGTTGCGATCGGTTCATGGGAGCAATCCGTCATGCGTATGAAAAATGAGAGAAGAGGGGCTCGTTTGCGAGCCAAATTCACCGAAATGAGCGTCGATTCGATTCGTTATCCAGAAAATTTGACGCGTCTTGATCTGCAAGCCGATCCGACAGTTCATTAATCAGCGTTTCCCTAGCGCGCCGATGCCGCAGACGATCAGCGTGATCGTCCCCACGATTAACGGAATGTGCTGCGTGCCGGGCGGCACGGCGGCTGCGATGAACGCCGGCAGGATTGCGGTAATGGCCGTGCCGATGTTCTGGCCGATCGCCATGGCGGTAACCCGGATACGTGTCGGGAACAGTTCAGGCATGAAGCTCGGATAGACCGCGTTGAAGCATTGATACACCACGCCCCACATCACGATCGCGATGACGATCGCCAGCATGGCATTGTGCAGACTGATCGCATAGAGATACGCATAAGACAGCAAGCCCGAGGCAAGCGCACCGAATATGATGAGTGGCCGGCGTCCCCATCGATCGGAAAGACTGCCTGCGAAGGGAATGAAGAACATCGCAGTCAGATTGGCGAGCAGCGGAATCCAAAGAAAGAAGCCTTTCGAAAGACCGATACCGTAAGCGGTCTGCACCGCATAGGCCGCGCCAAAGATCGAAGTCACCGCCAGGATGATCGCAATCAATGCGATTGCCGCGATGCGGACGATATCCCGCCAGCCATCGCGTAACGCTTCCTTGACGGGCGACGCGGGAATCTGCCGATGTTGCGTTTCATCGACAAAAGCCGGCGTCTCCGACACTTTCCGCCGGATTACATAACCGGCTACCAGCACGAGCACACTCAGCAGGAACGGTACGCGCCAACCCCACGCCAGGAACTGCTTCTCGGGCAGATAGTATGCGAGCGGCATGAAGATGGCCGCAGCGAACACCTGGCCGGCGGTCACGCCCTGCATCGCATAACTCGCAAAGTAGCCGCGACGGCCGAGCGGCGCATGCTCCAGCACGAGGGAACTGGAACCCGATATCTCCCCGGCGACCGCGAAGCCCTGGATGAGGCGCAAGATCACAAGCAGGATGGGCGCTGCGAAGCCCACTTGCGCAAATGTCGGCAGAACACCGACGGCGAGCGTCGACAACCCCATCATGAACATGCAGGTGAGAAGCAGGTTCTTGCGGCCATGCGTATCACCACGACGGCCGAGCACAAATGCGCCGACTGGTCGTGCGAGATAGCCGACGCCATAGGTCGCAAGCGACGCGGCGATCGCAACGCGACTGTCTTGGGAAGGAAAGAAAAGTTGCGGAAAAACCAGCGCGGCGGCTTGCGCGTAGATGAAGTAGTCGTAGTACTCCAGCGCAGAGCCGATCCACGCGCTCGCGGTAGCGGTTCGTGCCTGATTGCTGCTCTGTAGATGCGTAGATGCCATCTCGTCTCCTGCGTGTGTCTTGTCGATGATCGCGAACAGGGCTCGCGTAGCGTTGCGCGCTCAATATGTCGCGCGTCCGCCTGACAGGTCGAAGGTGAAGCCGGTCGTGAAGCTGCATTCGTCGCTTGCGATCCACGCCACCATGGCGGCGATTTCCGGAACGGTCAAAAACCGCCCCATCGGAATACGCGCTTTGCTGGCCTCGATGTGCTCCTCCGTCATCTCCCGGAAAAGATCAGTTTCGGTGATCGCAGGCGCGATGCCATTGACCGTGACGCCCGTTCCGGCCAACTCCCGCGCGATCGATTTCGTCAGACCGATGACACCCGCCTTCGCTGAGGCATAAGCGCAAATGTTCGGATGTCCTTCTTTGCCGACGATCGACGCCACGTTGACGATGCGTCCCGCGCCGCGTCCGCGCATGTGTGGCACGGCGAGGCGGCAGGTGTGGAAGACGCTATTCAGATCTACGGCGAGGACGCGGTTCCATGCGTCGACCGGATAGTCTTCGATCGGAACGACCGGTCCGTTAATGCCGGCGTTGTTCACGAGTATGTCGACATGACCGAACGACTCGAGCGTGGCAGCGAACGCGGCCTCAACGGAACGCGCGTCGGCAAGATCGACGGCCTGAACAAGCGCCGCGAACGAGTCGCCGCCTGTTTCGAGCGATGAACAATCGATATCCCAACAGGCGATCCGGCAGCCTTCGTCCGCAAGACGCTCTGCGACACCGCGCCCGATGCCACGCGCGGCGCCCGTCACGATGGCCGTGCGTGATTCAAATCTTCGTTGTTTTATCGATTGCTTTTCCATATCCGTTTGTTCCTATATATAACGTAGTTCCTATCCTAGAAACGATATTCCGGCTCGTCAACGGCAATCCCACCATTCATTCACATAGGGGAACAAACTAGGGAATGTCCCGGTTCGCGATAAAAACCGCTTGACCGCGCAGCGTCATGAGTACCAACATAGAAACTGATTTCTATACGTGAACAGCGAGGAGCGATAGATGGAACAGGCGATGATTGATCGAGTGACGATCCACGAGACAATCGAAAACTGGGCCGTATGGCGAGATGCGGGAGACTGGGAGCGTTTCGCGACGCTCTGGCATCCGGACGGCCGCATGATGGCGACGTGGTTTCAGGGAAGCGGCCGCGAGTTCATCGAAGTGACGAAGGCCGGTTGGGCCAACGGCGTGAGCATCTTGCATTTTCTGGGCGGCACGTCGATCGAAGTGAGCGGCTCGCGTGCCGTCGCGCAGACCAAGATGACCATTTCGCAGCGGGGAGAAGTCGAAGACACGTTATGCGACGTCGTGTGCACCGGCCGCTTTTACGACTTCTTCGAGAAGGTCGACGACCGATGGCTGCTGTTGCTTCGACAGCCCATCTACGAAAAGGATCGTCTGGATCCGGTCAAGCCGGACGCCCGTCCCGTTCTCGATGCGGCGCTGCTGGCCGGGTTCCCCGTCGGCTATCGGCATCTCGCATATATGCAGACCCGAATCGGCTACAAGGTCAAACGCGACATGCCGACACTGACGGGCCCGGAGGTAGAAGCGCTCTATGCGCGCGGCCGCCAGTATTTGCAAAACGGAGCGCTATGATGGAGGACATCTCGCCGATGCGCTTCGATTACCAGGCGCTGCCGGCGCGCGTGCTGTTCGGCGCGGGCAGGCGTCGGGAAACGCCTGAAGTCGCCCGGCAACTGGGCTGCGCGCATCCGTTGATCGCCTCCACACCGGAACAGAAGGATTTGGCCGATGCCATCGCGTCGTTGTTCACCGGTTTGCGGGCGCATATCTTTCCCGAGGCCGCGATGCACACGCCGTGGGACGTGACATCGCGTGCACTCGCGGTCGCTCGGGATGCACGTGCCGACTGCCTGATAGCCGTGGGCGGCGGCTCAGCAATCGGCCTCGCGAAAGCGCTTGCACTGCGCACCGGCCTGCCCCAAATCGCGTTGCCTACTACGTACGCCGGCTCTGAAGTCACACCGATCATTGGCGAAACGCAGGACGGCGAGAAACGCACGCGTCGTACGCTCGACGTGTTGCCGGAGGCCGTGATCTACGATGTCGAACTAACCCTGACGCTGCCCGCGCGCTTGTCGGCGACGAGCGGTCTGAACGCGATGGCTCACGCGGTGGAAGCGCTCTATTCCGTCGACGCCAATCCGGTCACGTCGATCATGGCTGAACAGGGTATCGCGGCCCTCGCCGGTGCGCTGCCCGAGATTCTCGCCAATCCCGCCAGTCGTGATGCGCGCAGCCGCGCCCAGTACGGTGCGTGGTTGTGCGGAACGTGCCTCGGCTCCGTCGGCATGGCGCTGCATCACAAAGTCTGTCATGTGCTGGGCGGCACCTTCGATCTGCCGCATGCCGACACCCATGCGATCATGCTTGCGCACGTCGTTGCCTACCAGGCTGGCGCGGCGCCGCATGCAATGCGCCGCATCGCACACGCGCTTGAAGCCGATGACGCATGGTCTGGGCTGCACGCGCTCGCTGCAAGGCTGCACGTTCCCCAGTCTCTTGCGGAGATTGGCATGCCGCACGATGGCATCGGGCGCGCGGCCGATCTGGTGCTACAACAGGCCTATGCGAATCCGCGCACGCCGGGCTATGACTCGATCAGGGCAATGCTCGAAAGGGCATGGCGCGGCGCGGCACCACAACCCGATTCGCTGTGAGGAATACGCGATGCGCAATTTCGACGAAGACAACATCACTGCAGCGGTCATCGAGCGTCTTGCGGGAAGCAAGAGCGAACGCGTGCACCAGATCAGCGACGCGCTGGTTCGTCATCTGCACGCGTTCGTGAAGGAGATCGAGCCCACCGAAGGCGAATGGGCCGCCGCGATTCGCTTTCTCACGCAGACGGGGCAGATGTGCACCGACACCCGGCAAGAGTTCATTCTGCTCTCCGACACGCTCGGTGTATCGATGCTGGTGGACGCGATCAATCATCGCTATCCGGGCGACGCGACGCAAACTACCGTGCTCGGTCCGTTCTATGTAGAAGAAGCGGCTATTCTGCCGCTCGGCGCTTCGATCACCGATGGCGAGCCGGGCGACCCTCTGCTGGTGGAGGGCACCGTACGCGAGCTGAACGGGAAACCGATCGCGGGCTCACTGATCGAGACGTGGCACGCGGACAGCCACGGCTTCTATGATGTGCAGAAGGCGGCGGGCAAGGAGGACCTGCACATGCGCGCGCGCTTCCTGACCGATATGGAAGGCGCATTCTGGTATCGCTCGATCGTACCCGCTGCCTATCCGATTCCGAACGACGGCCCGGTTGGCCGCATGCTCGATGCGCAGGGGCGGCATCCGTACCGCCCGGCGCACGTGCACTTCCGCGTCAGTGCACCCGGCTTCCGGACCCTCGTTACGCATGTGTTCGTGAGCGGCGACATCTACCTGGACTCGGACGTCGTGTTCGGCGTGAAAGACGCACTGATCGAACCACTGGTACGGCTCGCACCGGGTCTGAGTCCGGCCGGTCATCTCGTCGATGTTCCGAGTGCCCTGCTTGCCTATGATTTCGTGCTGCCGCCGCGGAACTGACCGCTGTGCGCCACGAGCCATTTTCTATGTTACGGACGTGTTCCGATGCATGAACTGTCGCTGCATCATCTGACCATCCTTGACGCGCATCCGCTGCAGCTCGTCGATGCGGCCGCCGCTGCGGGATTTGAGTTTTGCGGCTTGCGGCTGGTCGCGCCCACCGCCGCCGATGCGATCGTGGATGTTGCGAACCATCCCGCACTCATCCGCGAGTTACGCGCGCGACTCCACGCAACCGGCGTCAGGCTGCTGGACATCGAGGCCATCTGGCTGAGTCCGCAGACGGATGTCGCGTCACTACTGCCTGCACTCGAAGCGGGTCGTATGCTCGGTGCGCGGCACGTGCTCTGCGTCGGCAACGACACCGAACGCGCTCGCCTGCGGGACAACTTCGGCCGCCTGTGCGAAGCGGCCGACGGCTTTGACCTTTCGGTCGGGCTCGAAGCGATCACATACTGCGCGGTGGGGACGCCCGCCGACGCGCTCGAGGTCGTGCGAGACAGCGGACAGCCGAACGCGCGAATACTCATTGACGCACTGCAGTACTTCCGTGCGGGCGCGACGTGCGAGCAGATCGATGCAATCGACCCGGCGCTGATCGAATACATCCAGATTTGCGATGCACCGAGCGCCGCACCGCAGTCCCTCGAAGCACGGCGACAAGAAGCGAGGACGGCCCGGCTGCTGCCCGGCGATGGTGAATTGCCGCTGCGCGAACTGCTGTCGAGACTGCGGTCCGATCTTCCACTCGCCGTCGAGGCGCCGACGCTCCCGCTGCGTGGCCTGCCGTTCGAAGAACAGGCGAGACGCATCCATGCACGCATGCGGACGTTTCTCGCTGGTCCAGTGTCCTGATGCTAGTATGTTTCCATATGTAAACAGGAGCCGGATATGCTGTTGGAAGACGAATCGAATGCAGTGGTCAAATCGGCGGATCGCGTGCTCGACGTGATCGAGTTGCTCGCGAGATGGGGACGCGAGATGTCCCATACGGAAATCGCGGAAGCGCTGGATATACCGAAGAGTTCGCTGACCAAGCTGCTCAAGAATCTTACGGCTCGTGGTTTTGTCGAATTCGTCCCTGTCACCAAGGGTTATCGCCTCGGCGAAGCGCTAATCCGGCTTTCGCAGCAATCCACGCATAGCCGCTCGCTCGTCAGCTGCGCGCAGCCGGTGCTGGCAGAGATCACACAGCAGACGCTGGAGTCGTGCGCGCTCAATCAGATCAAAGGCGATCAGGTGGAAGTCGTTGCGACAGTGACCAGCCCGCAACGGTTGGTATCGCATCTGCGACTCGGCGATCTTGCACCGCTGTATGCAGTGTCGGGTGGAAAGGTGATTCTCGCGTTTCTTCCGGATCAGATGCGTAGCGAGTACATCAAGACCGTGAAGATGCAAGCCATCACGCCGAAGACGATCACATCAAAGAAGGCGCTGCTTGCACAGATCGAAACCATCCGACATACCGGGGTCGCCTATTCGATGGACGAATACACGCCGGGCATCGTCGGCATCGGCGTGCCAGTGTTGTCATCGTCGGGCTTTCCGCTCGGCTCGCTGAACGTCGCGATTCCGTCGGTGCGCTATTCGGAACGTGTCGGCGCGCGGGCCGTCGCCGTTCTCCAGGCCTCCGCGGAGCGCGTGCGCCGCGATTACATCGCCGCAAACGAACATACCAGGTAAGCCTACTGACACATTTTCGGGGGCTCGTCTTTGTGGTCGCCACAAAATCGTTGGCGATTGTCACAACTGTTTATCAGGGATACCGAATTTAATGACCGCGCGAATTTCAGAGCCGAATGGAACTGTTCAGTTTCCCCGGGTGGGAGTCGGAGCCGGCAGCCTCGCAAACGCGGCGGGCGAGCAGGCGTTCTTCAACATGATTCATGCCGCATGGGCGAGTGGCGTTCGATATTTTGATACCTCGGCAGCTTATCTTGGCGGTGTAAGCGAGCAACGGCTTGGCGCGGCGCTGGCAGCGTATCCGCGAGACGAGTTGTACGTATCGACCAAGCTCGGCAGGTACTTGAGCCAGCCTGGCGCAAGCTCCTTGCCAGGTGGTAGCAACTTTTACCTGGACTACACGTACGATACGACGCTCCGATCGGTCGAGCGCAGCCTGTCGCGACTCAATGTCGATCGTCTCGGTGCAGTTTTTATTCACGATCTGGATCCCGGTTTTGCCCGGACGGCGTATCGCGAGGAACTCAAAACGGCCGTCGAAGGTGCGTTTCCCGCGTTACAGCGCCTAAAGGATGAAAAAGTGGTCGGCGCGATAGGCGTCGCCAGTATGGACTGGCAGGCCTGCCTGGACTTCGCCGAACTGGCCGACGTAGATGTCGTCATGCCGGCGGGAGAGTACTCGTTGCTTCGCACGCGCAGCACCGCATTGCTGGATCACTGCGTCGAGAAAGGCATTGCCTGGATCGCGGCGTCGCCATTCAACTCGGGCATTCTCGCGACCGGTTCGCGTCCCGACGCCTTCTACAACATGCGGCCCGCGACGCGGCTAGCCCTGTTGCAGACGGAAGGACTCGAACGCATTTGCCGGCGCCATCACGTATCACTGGCTACCGCTGCCCTGCTTTTTCCTCTGCGACATTCTGCGGTCAGCACGATCGTTTTCGGGGCAAAGACCGCCGATGAATTCAAGCAGTCCTTCGCCCGTCTCTCTGAAAATCTTTCGGATCAGTTTTGGCAGGAGATGGACGCATTCCTGATCGAGACGAAGGATTGGGAAGGACGATTAAGCGGAGGTTGCGAGGGAGCTTAATCGCTTCCATTCGAGAAGGACACCGGTCAAGACGCTGTTTGCCGCAGCCCCGTCGACGGCGGCGCTCGCCAACCTGAGGCGGTGACTTTACGGCCTCTTCGGTCTCATGTTCGAGGCTCCGTAGCGGGCCTCTTCGCAGTCGCTACTTTCTCATTTCGGTTCCCCCCGACTGAACAACACGCGCTGGAATGTCTCCTTGCAGATGACATCCCGACGTTAGGACGAGTCCCCCTGCGGCAAGGTGAACGGCTGGAAATGGCCGACTGTACTCGCTCACAGAGGCCGCCCCTAAGCCGCCGTTGAAGTTTTCAACGGCAGTTCTTCGGAACGTTCATCGAACTGGGGCTATCGGCCATCTCCAGCCATTGGCCCGTGGCCTAACGAGGACATTCGAACGTCCCATTCACATCGGAAACGGCCATAGGCCAGGTATCAGTTGAGTCGCCGCATAGCGTCGCCTACGGAAATTCGCCGTGGGACCGGTCCGGGCAGTGGGACATTGACCCATGGGCAACGAATGTCCGCGATTCGATTTGTAGCGGCGGCCTATCCACTGCGCAAAACAGTTGTTACTCAACGGAATGAATATCGGCGGAATGAACCGTGACGCAACGCGTTGGTGGTCCGGACTAGTTCAGCCATCAACCGAAGCTGAAGCCGCGTCTACCAGCGCCACTGCCTGTTCGCGCGCAGCCTGTCTGCCCGCGTGATCGACTTCAGGTCCAAAGAGCGTTTTCTCGACAATGATCGATTCGATGTCGGTGATACCGATGAGGCGCAGCCACGCTTCAAAAATCGGCCGCTGAAAGTCGAACGACTCGGCGGGCGTGCTCGACTGCTTTGAATAGTCGAGGCCTCTCGCATAGATCACGACTGCTTTCTTGCCCTTCAGCAATCCCGCTAACCCACGCTCGTCGAATGAGAAGAGGATGTCCCGGTGGGACACGGCGTCGATGAAATGCTTGAGCTTGTATGGGATGGAAAAATTCCACAGCGGCACGGAGAACAGCAGCGTATCCGCGTCGTGCATCCGCTGCGCTAGCTGCCGGAAACCTGCCCACGCTTGCTGCTGGCCTTCGCTGAGAGGCGTGCCGCTCAAGTCCGCGTATTTGGCATCGAGCGCGTCGCCGTCGAGTTCCGGCAATTGAGTCGCCCACAGGTCGAGCACGTCGATCCGATGATCCGGATGAGCGTCGCGCCAGGCCTCCAGATATGCGTGCGCAACGTCGAGTGATGCGGACCGCGACTTGCGCGGGGAGGATTCGATATGCAGCAAGGTCGACATGGAACGACTCCTGATGGTTGATGAGCCTCATCAGAACATAGTTCGATTCAAAATATAAACGAAGTATCATCGCGGTATTCAGTAGCATTCGCACTGTATTGCGGGGGCATCTATGTTCGATACCGTTTTGCTGCGCTCTCTTGTGGCCGTCGTCCAGGAAGGAGGCTTCACGCACGCCGCGGCCCGTCTGAATCTGACGCAGTCCGCGGTCAGCGCGCATCTGCGGCGTCTCGAAAAACAGATCGGCCGGGACCTGCTCGTGCGCACAACGCGCTCGGTCACGCTCACAGTGGACGGCGAACTGCTGCTGGGTTACGCGCGCGCCATCCTCGCGCTTAATCAGGACGCGCGGGCGCAACTGCTTCGCGGACCGAGTGAGGGCACGATCCGCGTGGGTCTGTCGGAAGACCTCGCCAATGTCAGACTGATGCATGTGATGCAGGCGTTCGCCGTGCGGTACCCGCGCATCGCGTTCAGCATCAGGGTCGGTATCCCGGGCGAACTGCTTCAGGCGATGGATCACAGTGAATTGGACGTGGTGATTGGTGGACGCTGCCACGATGCGCGCTCCGGACGCGTGCTCTGGCGCGAGCCGCTTGTGTGGGCCGGTGCGGATTGGGCGTCGCTAACGCCTGGCGTACCGGTGCCGATTGCGCTGCTGCCGGAACCCTGCCCGTATCGTGAGGCCTCACTGGCCGCGCTTGCCCGCGCTGGCGTGGATTACCGGATCGTGCTGGTGTGCCCGAGCGGCGCTGGCCTGTGCGCCGCTGCGCACGCGGGCTTTGCGGTGACACCGATCGTGCATACACAACTTGCGCACGGCTTGCGTGCGATCGCGCCGGATGCCGGCCTGCCGGCACTGCCCGATGTCGAGTTCACGATGTTCGCGGCGCCGGGCGCATCGGCAAGGGTTGTCGATGAACTGGGCAACGCAATCGTGCTGGCATTCGCGCACAAAGGATGACCACGGTCATCGCGGCGGCAGGTTTGGGATTTTCACGGCCAGAGGCACACGCATCCTCATCGGTTCACTGAGTTTCAGTGGCAGCTCGTGCCCACGGACGCGTGCCCCGGAGATATCCGGGCGAAGCGCGCATGCAGGATGGGGCTGGTCACACAGTTGACCAGCGGATAGAAGGTGAGTGCAGACCTCGAGTCTCACGAGCGCGATGATCGGTCTCAGATTGGACATGTAAAGGCGTGATGGGTCTTCAATGCAAACAACGCTTACTCGTCGCGAAAGTGGCAATTCATAAATCGGCAATCCAGTTGTTTGCCAAACCGCAAGCGGCTTGACAAACAACTGCTCAGAGAAGGGACTTCCCCAACCTGAGGTGACATTGAAGTCGCACGGCATCGAGTGCCAGGATTGGGGTGTCAGCCATCAATCTGAACAGGAGGGGAAGTCGTGAACCAGCTTACTACCGTCGGTATCGACCTGGCAAAGGATGTGTTCGCGATCTGCGTACTCGACGCCACGGGTGCGGTGCTGCACCGGCGCGTGCTGCGACGCGAGGCATTCATCCGATGGGCCGAACAACTGTCACCGTGCTGCGTCGCGATGGAAGCCTGCGGTTCTTCCCACCATTGGGGTCGCTGGTTTGCCGCGCGTGGTCATACGGCCCGGCTTATTCCGGCGGAGTTCGTCAAGCCATTCAGGCCGGGAGGCAAGAACGATGCAGCCGATGCTGAGGCCATCGCCGTTGCGGCGCGGCAGCCGACGATGCGTTTTGTGACGATCAAGTCCGTCGAGCAGCAGCCGATCCTGGCGTGGCATAGCGTGCGTAATGGCTGGCAGGAGGAACGCACGGCACTGCTGAACCGCACCCGCGGACTACTGGCAGAATTCGGAGTGGTGATTGCGCGTTCTGCAGACCGCTTTCTCAGAGCCTTGCCGCAGTTGAACGAAGATGCCAGGCTGCCTGATCCGGTGCGCTCCATGTTGCTCGAAGTGCGCGAGCAACTCGCCGCGCTGAACCTGCGGCTCGCCCGCTGCGACCAGCAGATCACCACTCACGCCAGAAGCAGTGACGTTGCAAGACGCGCCGGCGAACTGCTCGGCGTCGGTCCGGTGACCTCCAGCGCCCTGGCTGCGACCGTTCCCGACGCAAAGGTTTTTCGTAATGGACGGCAGTTCGGCCCCTGGCTTGGCCTGACGCCACGCCAGCACAGTTCCGGAGGAAGGACGCGGCTGGGACATATCAGCCTCAGAGGGAACGTCTATCTGCGTACGCTGCTGGTTCAGGGCGCCCGAAGTACGTTGCAATCGGCGCTGCGTGCCGACCCCACGCACGCGAGCCGCCTGCAACGATGGATCAGGCAGCTCCATGAACGCAAGGGCTTTCACAAGACGCTGATTGCGATAGCAAACAAGCATGCCCGCATGCTGTGGGCGATGCTTGCGAAGGATGAGCGTTACGACGCCGATGCGTGGCAACGGCATCCGCTGCATCCACCGTTACCGCCCGCTGCTGCATGACCTGATTGACCTGAGATTCAACTACTGCTCGACGCGATAGCAAAACGAGGTCGGACCGAACGGGAGAAGAACCCGAGGATTCTGTTGGCGAGTCATTACCGCATGAGGCTCAATCCCTCATGCCTGTTCGCCGGTTTTCAAATAGGGTTCTCCTGGGCGGCTCATATCGTGGCCCGCCCGATACGTCTCGGGCAACAAGGCCGTTTGCAAATACGCAGTCTGTTCCTGGTATTGCTTTCGACACGACAGCGGCAGCCGACTTGAGGACAGTGAAGTGACTACGCCAACAGGCCCACCTGCAAGTAGGCATCCATTCTCTGTGTGCATCGAAAAAAATCGAACCCCGCTCTTGACTCTCGGGGGAAGTCCTTGCAAACAGTATCCGTTTGAAACCTGCCATTGAAGTGGCGAGGGATCCAGTGACCGGATGGGGTCGACTTGCGACGATCATCCGCAGCGGGCCGGCAAGCGGTTCTCAATTCAGCTATCGGACCGGGTTCGCCCATGAACGGTCACTGGCTGGCGGGTTGGCCCGGACGATCAATCATCGGCTCGACTCAGAATACGGCCATTCGGCCTGCAGTCGCATGCGTGACGGCGTTGGTGCATAGAGACGGGCATTGGGCAACCGTGGGACTCAGCCGAACGTGAACGCGTAAGCCAGCACGCCAGGCGCCAGGAAGGTGATCTCGAAGGTGCGTTCGCCGCTGCCGTTGGCCTGCCGCACGAGCTGGTAGAGGCGCTGCCCGGTGACCGTGCCGTTGCCATACGCATCGATGTCCGTGCCGCGGTCGGCGCCCGGCGCCTTGCCGTCGATCAGCACGCGAAAGCGCACGGGCTGGCCGTCGCGGCCGGGCCCCAGCACCAGATGCAGGTCACGGCCACGGAAGCGATAAACAATGCGTCCGTTAGGGCTGTCAAGCCGGGCACTTTCGTCGCTAACCAACCAGCGCCCGTCGAGCCCCCACTGGTTGGCCGTCAGGGTCGAGGGCGCGTGATACGTGGCAGTCTCGTCCTGCGCCACCGGGCCACCGGCGAAGTTCTGCGCGCGTGCGTAGCCAACGTAGGTTTCCGGCGAGCGACTGGAATCGCCTGAGCCGGCGGCGCCCTGCGCGCCCTGAACGTTGGGTTGCACGTAGCCGCCAGGCAGGTCCTTGTGGCCGGCCTCGGCGAGCAGTCGGCGGATCACGTCCTCGCTTTGCTTGTAGTCGCCTTCCCCAAAATGGTGGTGACGAATATGCCCCTGCGGGTCAATGAAGTAATGCGCAGGCCAATACTCGTTACTGAAGGCCTTCCAGATGGTGTAACTGTTGTCGAGTGCGACCGGGTAGTCTACGCCCAGGTCCTTCACGGCGTGGGCGACATTGCCCGGATCCTTCTCGAATGCGAACTCTGGCGCGTGCACGCCGATCACCACCAGGCCGTAATCCTTGTACTTGTCAGCCCAGCTTCGCACGTACGGTAGCGAGCGGATGCAGTTGATGCAGGAGTAGGTCCAGAAATCGACCAGCACCACCTTGCCGCGCAGCGACTGCGCCGTGAGCGGTGGGCTGTTGAGCCACTGGGTGGCGCCATCGAGCGCGGGCAAATCGCCTTCCACCGGCAGCGTATCGCCGGCCTTCACAGCGATCTGCACGAGCGGTGCAGGACGCGCCGCGTCGATCAGCTTCTGTTCGATGCCCCCCGTGCTGGCCAGCGACACGCGTGTCAGCAGCCCGGTATCCAGCCCCAGCGCGATGACGGCCACACCTGCCAGCACCAGCACGCCCAGGGCGCGGCGCACCCATTCGCCAGCGCCCAGCGAGCGCTTCATCAAGGCGAAGACGCGTCCGCCAATCAGCAGCGCCAGCGCGAGCGAGGTCGCCGCGCCCCCCGCGTAGGTGAGCAGCAACAGCGTCGTCTGGACGCTGGCGCCCTTGAGAGCGGCGCCCGTGAGCAGCAGGCCCAGGATCGGGCCGGCGCAGGGCGCCCACAGCAGCCCTGTGGCCACGCCCAGCCCGGCCGCCGAGAGCACCGAATCGTCCTGGCTCCCGGTGTGCTCGGTGAGCTTGTTGCCGAGCGCCACGAACGGACGGGTGATCCATTCGGCGACGCGCTCCGAGAGCAACGTCAGGCCAAGCACGGCGAGCGCGGCCAAGGCGACGAAGCGGCCGTACTGGTTTGCGCGGACGGCCCAGCCGCCGCCGACAGCGGCCAGCGTGGCGACCACGGCGAAAGTCAGCGCCATGCCCACCAGCATCGGCAGTCCATTGCGCGCAAACGGGCGGTCGGCTCGCGAAAATACGAAAGGCAGCACCGGCAGGATGCACGGACTGAGGATGGTCAGTGCACCGCCGAGGTAGGCAAGGATCAGTAATAGCATGGTGGCGACATCCGTGAAGGGTTAGGGGTATGTGCCGAGCTGAGCGACATCCACCCGCGATTGCCGCGATTTGACAACCAACGTGGGTATCTGCGATGGGGGCGGGCCGACTGGCGACGGTGTCGGCCGTCGGCGCGAAGCCGACAGGTGCCCCATCGAGACGATTACCGGTCAGTTCGTCGACTTCGCGGCAACCTCAATCACTCGCGCGACCGCGGCCGGCTGAGAGATAAAGACAGCGTGGCTTGCGCTCACTTCGGTCACCTTGGCACCCGAGCGTTGATACATCCAGCGCTGAAGCTGGGGGCTCACCATATGATCCTGGGTAGTCAGGATGGCGTAGCTGGGCTTGGTTCGCCATGCCGCCACAGAGACCGGTGCGCCCAACGCTTTCTCGGCGAGTTGATCCTGCGAGTCCGCCAGGAATTGCGCGTCCGATGGCGAGATGTCCGCTGCAAAGTTCTCACGGAATTTCGCCGGCGGGAGGAAGAAATACTTGTCCGGCGTCGCTCGCATCGCATCGTTGGGCGCAGCGAACTTCTGCAACAGCTGACCGCTGGCTTCGCCGGCGTCGGGTTGCAGTGCGGCCACATAGACGAGCGAGCTGACCTTCGGGTCCGCACCTGCCTCCGTGATCACGGAGCCGCCATAGCTATGGCCGACCAGCACAACCGGGCCCTGCTGCTGATCAATGACGCGCCTGGCGGCATCGACGTCTTCTGCAAGGCCCGTAAGCGGCTCCTGCACGATCGCCACATGGTAACCATCCTTGACCAGGATGTCGTGGACGGCCCGCCAGCCGGAGCCATCCACCAGTGCGCCGTGAACAATGACAACATCTTTCGCAGCCGCCTTTGCCTCGGCGTGAGCCATCGTGGCGCCCAGGGCAATCAGGGCGGCAATCGCCAGGTTCTTTCGCAGTGCAAACATTTTACTCTCCAGGATTGTCTGTAGTTGCCCGTCGTTTCGCGCAATCACACTTGACGGGCGAGGATTGATCGGTGATAGATAACCGGGAATCAGGCCAGCTCGTTCTTCATCGCCAGAACGTCGATCAGCTCGACCGACGGCGGACTTGCCAGCATCTCCTCGACTCGCGTCATCAGCGAGTTGGCCATGTCGCCGGCAAGGTGTGCCTGGCGATCCTCTTCGCTCGCGAAGGCGTCGAAGACGCCGAACGTCGTCGGCGAGAGCTTCAGGGCGAACCAGATCGGTGTGGTCGCCTCCCGATTCGTCATCTCCAGGCCGGCGTCGAGGAAATCTGCTACCGCCTGCTCCTTTCCCGGCCTGGCTTCAAGTCGTACGAATAGTGCTTTCTTGATCATCTTTGCTCTCCAGTTTGCGCGCGACGAGTTCACGCGTTGGTCCAGACTTTACAAACAGAGCGCCCTTGGAGATACTGTCTCAATCGACAATTTTGGTATCGATCCTGCCATGCGGATTTTTGTCCTTGCGCTGGAGGGGGTGTTCGACACCGGCCTCTCCACCGTGCTCGATGCCTTGACGACGGCCAACGAACTTGCGCGCGCGACCGGGATGGCCACACCGGGCTTCGAAATCACCGTTGCGGGGATGCGGCCAGAGGTGCGCACCGCGCTCGGGCTGCAGGTTCCCGTCCGCGACACGACAGACGGACCCGCCCCGGATTGGGTTGTTGTACCGGCTCTCAACAGGACGACGACGGACCTGCTCGTGCCTTCGCTCGGCCGGGCCGACGTGATCGATGCGCTTGGTGCATTGCGCGCGTGGCACAGTGCCGGCGCACATATCGGAGCCGCCTGTACGGGTACCTTCGTGCTGGCCGAAAGCGGCTTGCTCAATGGGCGTGAAGCCACCACCACCTGGTGGCTCTCGCCGATGTTCCGGCAGCGTTACCCTGAAGTGCACCTGGATGCGCATCGCATTATCGTTCCCAGCGGCAGCACGGTGACGGCAGGGGCCGCTCTGAGCCATCTCGACCTTGCGCTCTGGCTGATCCGCAACAACAGCCCTGAGCTTGCGGCGCTCGTGGCCAGTTACCTCGTATTCGATTCGCGGCTGTCGCAGTCTGCCTATGCGATCTCCGATCACCTGGCCCATTCGGACCCGCTCGTCGAGCGTTTCGACCGCTGGGTGCGCGAACACCTCGACACGGCAATCGCACTCGACGACGTCGCGGACGCATTGGCGACGAGCAAGCGGACATTGACGCGACGTCTGAATGAAGTGCTCGGTAAAACGCCCGTCGAGTATATTCAGGATCTGCGGGTCGAGCGCGCCGTTCATCTGCTGAAAACGAGCAAGGCCAGCGTGGATCGCATCGCCGAGCAGGTCGGCTACGCCGACGGCGTCACCTTGCGCACGCTGCTGCGGCGGCGCATAGGTAAGGGGGTCCGCGAGTTGCGGGCGTCATGAGTCTTATCGACTATTGGAGTATGCCGGTGGTCGTGCTCGACCGATCCCACCGGGAGGATTTGCCAGCTGAAGCGAGGGGTCGAATGACGGCTTCGCCCTGGAAACGGCTATCATTCAGAGTAAGCAGGTAAGACCGCTTCGGGTCGACGGCTGCCCGATCGCGATCAACGGCGGACCACACGGCCTGATCTATGTCGATGACCGCGCTTGCTTAGCAGGGAACGTAACGTCCTCCGGGGGCTCAAATAGCATGGTAGCGTTTGGTTGTTGCTGCGGAAGGAACCATTGAGGTGCCGGGAACGTCGTCGTTCTATTGGCCCACACCCTGATGTGCTGCCGCAATGGCAGCATCACGCTCTTTTTTGGCTGCTCCCTTTTTCTCATCGAAAACTTTTTGTGCAGCGGCCACGTGCTTGTTATAGACACGATTGGCTGCGGCCACCTGTTGGTGCATCCTCACGATTTCGTCGGGATGCTCTGCAACCGCCGGCGCACTGGTTGCGGAATTGTCTTGAGCCCAAACGCACGGGTTTGAAAGCACTGCAACGAAAATGGCCGAAGTGGTGACCACAAGAAATTTCATGATGAACTCCCGGGGATATTGCGGATATGTCGCCGTCCAAACGTCGACGGAGTTTTCACCCTACTCGGCCAGGCGGGTGAGACCAATGGGACCAAAGTCCGATAGCGGCCCCGGAACTCCGTATTCCCACCGCGCTGGAGCCCGGCCCCATTGAAACCATATGCGCAGCGAGCGGCCGACAACGCTCACGTCAAAGGCGATGCGCAGCCCCTCTCGCGGCATGGTCCTTGCGCGACTGTGCAAACGCTCGGTTTCGGAAGATTGAGGCGGGACTTGTCAGCCGCCGGACTGGCAGCGGGCTAACCTGCCATTAGCGACAGTTCAGAAGCCACAGGCGTGGAATATCGGTGGCGGTGAAATGTGACACAAAGGAGAAAAATCGGTGCCGACAAGAACGATTAGCAAGGAAACACACCTACCGTATTGAACCGATCCGACTGGATGAAGGCGGGTACACATTTGAGATCGTCCATATTGACCATCATACTAGAGACGCGATCAAAGAAGTGCGGCACGAACCGGGAATCGCTTACGCGACAGAAGAGGCCGCCATGGACAATGGACTTCATGTGGCGGCAGAAATGGCTGAACAGCAGGACGACTGAGCTCCATAAATTGTCGGGCCTGGCGGCGGGACACCCGACCGCCGCCCCACGGACGGAATTCAGGAATGCTTCCCCCCGCCCTTGAAGTGACCGGGCCGTGCCGCTCGTTGAATACGATGTTCGGCTCGCCCGTATGCGTGGCCGCTCCGCATCCGGTAACGGACGACCAGCGAGCGAGCTTCTATGGCCGAGTGGGGCCGCGTGCAGCCGATCGCTGTCAGGCAGAGGTCGGCCAAGAGCGGTCTGTCGGCATTTACGCTCCGAAGTAGTCGAGTTCGGGCGCCGCGCGCTGAAGATCTGCGACCGAGAGCGTTATGCGCTCGCCTGTTGCAGATACTGCTCCATATCGTTGCACGGTCCTTAGAATTCGGCGTTTGTTCAACTCGAACGCGAGTCGCACCTGCTGTACAGTCTCATTGCGAGCGCCAAGCTCTTCGCAAACGACTTCAAATGGCAGCGCGAAGGCGCAGTATCCCAGCCGAACCCATAGGCGGAAAACCACACTGCCGAGTCGGCGCAAAGAATGGGGGCGGTAATGACAGTACGTTGCTGATCCATCGCATTTACCTGCGTCGACGATAGGTTGACATCAAAGTGTTGCACAGCGACCTTACAAACGCGGGATTCTGTCGACGCGACGTTACCACTCCGCCGAGATGATTGCCTTGTAGCAGAGGGTGATTTTGCGAATCGGGGCTGAATCGAACGGGTTGTGTCCTTCGGTTCCCCAACAGGCAGGACCCGGCCATGAAGCGGCGTTCGCTTGTGCTGGCGACTGGACCTTTGGACGACCGCTTCACCCTAGACAACGGACTTACGCGCATTGATCGATCAGAATCAACCTACCGCGCTCGCGCTCCCCCCGACGATTTGCAGCAACTGACGATCAACGGCTCGCAGGTGGTCAGGTTCAAGCGCGGTCTGGCGAATTCCGCAACGCGTTTCTCGCCGCGCCCCGTTAGAATGGCTCCGCTTCTGCCGGATAACCGCACGGAACACAAAAATGCCAAGCCTGACGATATTCGCTGATCCACCGGACGACTGGAAAGAATACGTCCGATCCCAAGATCGGCGAGACCACTCAAAGCATTCAAGTCACCAGCAAACTCGCTCCGTTTCAGACGAAAATTTTCCCCGAGCGACCGGACGCGGAATACATCGAAGTCAACTTTGTCGCGGGTCGGAAAGACCAGCATCCCCGGTTAGGCGTTTTCCGGGACGGTACGCACGCATGGGTTCCAGTGGACGTTGCGGCGCTCGGCTGGATCAAGGAGCAATGGACGCTGGGCCGGAGGATCGAAGTCAGACTCGTGACCGAATGCTCGTGTAGTCTCCGGCGCATCGCGCCGCGATTGTGCTCGTTCGCACCATGGCGACACCTTCGCTCAACAATACACATCTTCGTACCGTCCGTCGGCTTGCCGCCATTCATCCAGTTTCATACGCTCTCCCAACCTTGCTGCGGCCGATCACGCTCGAAACCCGCAACCAGTTGGATTACAGACAAGCCTTGCCTGAGTAGCGGCAAGGCTTGTCTGTAACCACAACGGTCCTCCCGAGTCATGGCAATCGCCATCTCACGTGCAGGCCGGAGCCTAACGGCGGTGGGCTCCAATGATGAAAGCAGCCACGGTGGCCGGCACGCCCCCAACCACGCGCCAACGGTGGCGAGTTCCGTTCTGCACCACGACATCGCCGGGAGACAGCAACACCTCCACGCCATCGTCGAGCTCGACTACCACGTTGCCGGAGAGCACGACCCCGAAATCCGTCGAGTCGGTCCTGTGCATGCCGGGTTCGTCGCCGTTCTCCACGTGCATCCCGGGGAGGGGTTCTGGTGCAACCACGTCGAACTCCGGCGAGTACGTTGCTATGACGAAGCGGATGCCACCTACGGGTGGAAATGGACCAGGCGCCGCCGGATTGTCCCCCGGGTTCGGGTAGGTTGCGGGCTCATCGGCACCCCAGAGGAAGGCGAGCTCTCCAAGGCCAGGGATGAACACCCCATCGATTTCCTCGTCTCGCGCGATAACAGCCCGCCCCTTCGCGTCGTGGCCGGTGACTACCTTGCGTACTTGCATTTTCTGTCTCCTTCTCGTCCTGCTTGCTGATGGTCACGTTCCGGATGATCAGGCGGCCGGTCTGTCCCCGATTGGCGGTGCGAGCCGTCCCTTGCCTGAGGGGAAACAGGAACGGCCTCGACTCTCTGCAACGAGGCTCAGGCGCCCACGGCCGAAATGGCCGAGACCCCGCCGTCGATCAGGAAGTCTGCCCCGACGACGTACGCAGAATCGTCCGACGCGAGGTAAGCTGCCAGCTTCGCGATTTCCAACGGATCGGCGATCCGCTTGCTTGGATTGTTGGTTCCGAGGACGCCCTTAACCGCATTGCCCTGCTCTTCGCCTGCGAAGCGACCAAACATCGCCGTGTCCGTCGGGCCGGGGCTTAGGGTATTTACGCGAATCCCGCGGTCCACGAGTTCGGCGCTAAGGATTCGAGCGAGATGAACCACCGCAGCCTTGCAGGACGAGACGGCCGAGGTGGTCGGCCACCCCTTGCGCGCGCCAACGGACGAAGTGATGATTACAGATGAGCCTCGCCTGAGCAGCGGCAAGGCCTTTTGAATCGTGAAGTAAGCCCCTTTGAAATCGGTGCCTATCACCTTGTCGAAGCTTTGCTCCGTCATGTCTTCGAACGGCAGGAACACGCTGTAACCCGCATTTACGAAGACGCCGTCCAGGTGCCCAAACTCCCGCTTGATCGTGGCGAACATCGTGTCGAGTTCGGCAAGACTGCTGACGTCCGCGCGCATGACGAGACTTCCGGCTCCAAGCTTCTCCTGAGTCGCCTGCAGCGTCCCCTCATTCAAGCCGCAGATGGCGACGCGCGCGCCCTCTCGGTCGAATTCCTGCGCTGCGGCCAGCCCGATCCCGCTGTTGCCGCCGGTGATAAGGATATTTTTGTCCGTTAGCCTACCCATTGTCGTCACTCCTTCAGGTTAAACATATCCGTGTCGGTTACAGTTTCGGGCAAATGTCGTCACGCCTTCAGGTTAAACGTGTCCGTGTCGGTTACAGCTTCTGGCAAATTTAGTTGACGCCGCGTACCAGCTCCGCGAGGCTCGTTTTGCTGAGAGCCTGCTCAACGGCGTCGTTCGCAGCGTTGAAGATTGGGCCAAGCCTTCGTTTCATCGCGCAGGCCACCGCGCATCCCTCATGCACCTGGCTGCGCATCGCAAAAATTCCGCTCTCGTTTTCAACCGCCTTGTAGATCTGACCGAGTGTTATGGCGGATGCCGGGTGTCGGAGACCGACGCCGCCGTGGCGGCCTTGGCGAAGAGCGACCAGTCCCGCTTGCTCGAGGAACTTGAGGATCTTCCGCACCACGACCGGGTTGGTCTGGAGGCTTTTCGCGATAGCCTCCGAAGTCGTCCCCTCGTCGCCGGCGTAAGCAACGAAACTCATGATGTGAACGGCACTCGCCAAACGACTGTTCGTACTCATAAAAAGAACTGTAGCAGTTACATTTATGGCCGTCAAGCTGGGGTCCGGGGAGCATAAGAACGGGTGTGATTTTTTCCATAACTGTTCCGTTGATCCCCAGACCTGGTCTAGGTGTACGACCAACTAATACTGCCCCGTTCGCGCGAAGAGTCTTCATCGCGATGGGTTCTTCTTGATATCTTCCCGACCGTCGAATCGGGACGTGACGTTGAGTTCACTGACTGCGAAGGCCGAACACTTGCCGGCTCAGTCGACTGCTCGAAAGGGCCGTTGTCCCCCGAAAGCGGCCGTCGAAGGCGCGCCGGGTTGTAGGGCGGGTATGGGTCGGGAGTGTGAGTTCGCTGATGCAGGAAGCGGCCGCTCGGCCGCTCGATGCTGCCACTGTCGGCAATCCGTCCCACTGCCGACGTACAACCACGTCCTCTCCAACGTCGGCATTGGCCGATTATGCCAAGTCGTTGATTATGGAAAGTAGCTGGCCGGCGCCCCCCAGAGAGCCGATGGGCAGCGGCCAGTTCGAATTCCAGCCTTTGCATAATTGCAGTGCCTTCAGGAAGTTGATCAGCGAGTCCGGTGCCCGATAGCGCTGAATTCCGGTCTGCGGTTCGTGAAGCCTGGCCAGAGCACGTTCCTTCATGTTGAGATCGGCTTCGACATAGTGGTGCGTCGTGATGGGGCTCTCATGTCCGAGCCATAGTGCAATGACGCTGATGTCGACACCTGCCTGAAGTAAATGCATGGCGGTGGCGTGACGGACGGTATGAGGCGATACATGTCGCTTTGCAAGGCTGGGGCAGGTTCCGGCTGCGTTCCCGGTAGCCAGTGTTAGCCTCAATGCAACATTGGCTCTCGTCATTGCATGGCCATTCCGGTTCGGAAACAGCGGCGATGTGGGTTGGAATTCAGGATTTACCTTCAGCCATGCCCGTATCGTCTTCGCAGTTGACCGCCACAACGGGACGCTGCGCTGCTTTCGTCCTTTGCCACGCAAATGGACGCAGGCAGAACCCTCGTCCAGGACCACGTCGCCAACTTTTACCCCGATGATCTCCGAGACACGCGCTCCGGTGTTGTACATCAGCAGGAACAGCGCATGATCGCGTTGGCTTAGCCAGGAATCATCCGGCTTACCGATCACAGCCAGCATCTCTTCGCGCGACAGATAGCTAAGCGTTGGGCGCTCGAAGCGCTTGACTGGAACGCCCAAGGCGCATTCGATCACGTGCAATGACGCTACATCGCGATGCGCTGCGAACTTCAGGAACGAGCGAAGCGCCGCAAGTCGCGCATTGCGACTGCGCACGCAATTGTGCCGCTGGCGTTCCAGATGATCGAGGAAGCCCATGATCAGTTCCGGCGTCATATCCGCCAGTGTCATCGTGGCTGGCGACTTGACCAGGCGCGCCTCGGCGAACTCAAGGAAGAGGACGAAGCTGTCGCGATAGGCGACTATGGTATGTGCACTAAGCGCTCGCTGCTGGGTGAGGTATTCGGCGAACCACGCTTGCACGAGCGCTGCAAACGAAGGCGGTGCCTTGGATCGCCTATTCATTGCCGTCTCCCGCGACATCGGCGAAACGCTCGAACCTGGCGCCGGCGACGGCCATCAGTTCCGGAACTGCCGTCAGATACCAGTACGTGTAGAAGATTTCCGCATGGCCCAGATAGGTTGATAGCGCCAGCATCATCTGCTCGATGTCGGTGCCCTCGGCATGCCAGAGCATCATGCGACGCACCGCAAAGGTATGTCGCAGATCATGAAGCCGGGGCGCTGCGTGGGCACCACGATTCACCCAGCCGAGGCTGTCACGCAGCGCGTTGAAGACACGTTGAGCCTGTCGTTCACCAAGAGGTTGTCCCAACCGCTGACCACGGCTGCTGACCAGGAACGACATGCTGGGGTTCGTGGCAACCTGCCGTTCGCGCTGCCGCCGGTACCGCGCTAACGCGGCAACCGTGCTCGTATGAATGGGCAACTGTCGTGACTTGGCGAACTTGGTCTGCCGCACAGTCAGCATCCCGCGCTTCAGATCGACATCGGCATCGCGTAGGTGGATGGCCTCCGAGATTCGCAACCCTGTTGAGGCCATCAGGCCAAACAGGGTCTCATACGTCGCTGGGCGCAGACTCCCCTTTGGCCCGAGCCGACGGGCCGCAGCCAGCAATGCAATGACTTCCTCTTCATGGAAGATGTGCGGGGCGACGCGTGCCCGCTCAGGGCCGAAGACCGGTTCCTCCGGAATCTCAGTGTCAGGCTCGAACTGCCTCAGGTAGCGGGCGAAGTGGCGAACAATCGCTAAACGTGCAGCCCAGGTAGCAGGGGTGTCATGGTGCCATTTATCCTGTCGCGCCCAATCCGCCATGAGCTCTGTCGTCAGCGCTCCACGATGATTCAGGCTCGCGACATAACGGGCGAAGCTGGCTAATAGCGTGCTCCGCGAGCGCAACTCGAAACCCAAACGGTGCCGTTCGGCAAGGTAGTTGTCGATCCTCTTCTGCAAGCTGACCCGTGCGCTCATGATTGGCTCCCGGGCCACGGCAGGGCAACAGCCGCCAGCTTCGGCGTGTCGAGCTTGGCGTAGATCAGGGTGGTATTGAGCGAACGGTGGCGCAGCAGGTCGGCTACTTCCTTGAGCGAACTGCCGTTCTCAACCAGGCGGCATGCCAGGGTATGTCGAAGCGCGTGAGCACTGTGGTGTGGCAAGCCGATGCGACAGCAGGCCCGTTTGATCACCTTCTGGATCGCCCTGGGCGTAATCGGCTGGTCTCGCTGCGCCACCTGCCGGACGAAGATCGCCGGATGGCCGCTCATCGGACGCTCATGTTGCAGATAGTCAGCGAGTGCCTGCCCGGTTTCCATCGGCAGCGGTAGTACGTCCTGCCGCAGCGACTTTGTGCCCCTCAACGTCGCTGTGCCTGCGCGCCAGTCGATGTCGCTGATCATGAGTTGCGCGATTTCGGCAGAACGCAGCCCCATGTCCAGCGCCAGACGGACAATCGCATAGCTACGCTTCGGCCAGCGGCGAGCGCCTGCAACCGCGCCCAGGAGGTACTCAACTTCCTCTGGCGCGAGCGCGCGTGGCAGCGATGCGAGCTTCCAATGGACGGGATTCAGGATGACGGCGCTGAGCTTGCAGACCTGGTCGCCGCACGTCGCCCGGTAACGCAAATAACTGCGTAAGGTACAAGCCAGTTGAGAAGCATAGGAGGCCGAGCCTCCGGCCCCTGACTGTGACGAAAGGAACCGACGAATATCGTCAGGGCGCAGCTTTCTCGGATCGACTGCGCGCCGCTCGAAATTCTGTCGCAAGAACAAACCGACTATGCAGAGTTGATTACTCCGTGTTGTGGCTGCCAGTCCCCGCGCATCGTGCAGATACGCATCGTAGCGGCGCAATTCGTCAGTAATGTGAGCCGGAAGTGGTCTACAAGACCGGGCCCTGGCTTCGTGCAAACTGGTTGGCTTCATAACGGTCCCCTGACGTGGAACCGTTACTCCAGATCAACGCTGAAATTATGTCGAGTTCCCGGCTGAACCGCCTGCTGCCGGCCCCTTGTTTGCCGGGCCTCGTCGGCAATCGGCTCGGCTACTTTCCATAATCAACGACTTTGCATAATCGGCCTTATGCGAAGCTTTCCATAAGGCCGAGCTGCTGCCTCTGAGGCGCCGTCATGAACGACCGGTCCATCTTGTTACCTGCGCTTGAACTCCCAACGTCGCACCGGCGGCGATGCGGTCGACAAGACTCGTTCAGCGATAAGGCTAACCTGTTCAACCGAAGGTAACGAGCCGCCTGAGTGTCGCGACGGTGAGTTCGGGATGCCCCGTGAGAAACGGCAATCCATGATCGGCAGTCTGAGCGACGCGCGGAGCCGCATGGGGCGGTAAGCCCTCTAGTCGCGCTCGTGAAATTCCCCGGGATTCATCCTGTCGACAGATACCGGCGCATTGGGTCGGGGCACGACGCCCTTCAGGGCTTGCATTGAGCCATCCGGTGCGGACGGCGGATCGACGCGAAGCCAACGCCCCAGCGTATCGCGGACACACTGCTGGCAAAGGTCAAGGCTCACATGGGCGCCGGCGCCGAAAATCGAGCCAAAGCCGCCACGCCAATCGAGCGACATCTTTTCGTACCACTCCCACTGATCGTCAACGGGCGTCATGCGCCGGCCGCAGCGGTCGCATGTGCAGGCCGCGACCTCCTGCACCGTCCTGTCCCGGTATTCGCGCATGACCTATCCTTTTCCCCAGTCAGAATTTTCCCAGTCCGGCGGCACCAGACCAAGCTGCTTCGCGGTGTCGACCGGCAGGCGCAACAGCACCGCGCCCGGGCCGCGCTCCATGTTGCCGAGCATCGTGACTTCAGCGGCTACACCGTCGAGCTCGAGATACACGACGTCGTCCGGCTCAAGAATCTCGGTGTAGAGATCCCAGCCGGGCTGATCACCCTCTTTCGCCTGATACCTGATGTGGTTCCTGGTACTCATGAATCCCTGTCCCTTTTGCGAGCGTTTGGCCGATGCCCTGATTGTCGGTGGCCAATCGCGCAGATACTGGATGCGGTCCGCGGCGTCACTGACAGCCGCCTCTCATTTCACTGTTCATCATGCGATCCCGGCTGGCCAGAAAGGTTCGCAGGTGCGCCGGCCTTATTCCTTCTTCCCGATGGAGCAGCCGATCTGAATGCGGCCATGACAGACTCGAGTCGATAACCGCAATATGCTCCAGGGAGCGCCGTTGTCGCAATCTCCGATGCCCGGCGTATAGGGTGTATGGCGAGAAGCAGGTTGGCCGAGCGGCCGTGCTGCCTGACGCTTATAAAATTTACAGCGCATTCCAGAACGCCATCATCGCTGATCACTGACCGTGCACCGCACTCGGGTTCCGGAGAGCCTTTCACTATGGAACAATCGATCCCGTTGCTGCAATGGCGGTGCAGGAATGGGAGCGAGAGAACGGTGCGTGAGAACTGTCAGGCATCCTGCGGGCAAAATACCCGCTCATCTTCGACGTCAACCCGGCAGTCGCTGATGATCTGGATGCCATCCCAACGGTTTTCTCCCTGTCGGGTTTCGAGTGCGGCGACGGCTGGTTCGATCTGATCGACATGTTGTGCGAGGCTGCAACCTGCTACAAAGCACGGCGCACCGCTCTGGCATCAGCGCTGGCCGTTGAGAAAGTCGAACCAGTCATGCGCGAAAGCACAGCCGTGGTCAGGAATGCCCGAACCGGCCAGTTTCCTGTCGAAGTACGTTCTGGCAGGCTCGGGAATCTCATCCAGACGCACGTAACGGTAGCCTGCGTCATTCACGTGAACCGTCACCTGCGGTGACGCGGGCCGCGGTGGCAGGGCTTCGCGGCCCTGATTCAGCGCAGCGGCAACACAGCGCGCAACGAGATCCCATACGCTGCCCGTCCATCTCGGATAGCCGCGCACCGTGGCCCGCTCGCCGACCTGCCCGAGCACCGCATCGTCCAGGGCCACCCTGTAGTCCGCGAGTGCGCCGCTACTCACGCGCGCGATGTCCGCCGTCGCGATGACCCGCTTTCCGTCTTCCCGTCCACCGGGCAGCAATTCAATGGTGATTCGAAGCATTCGCCTTTCCTTGTGATCTTGTCATCCGGTACCGCAGTTGCGCGGACGCGCATCGGGTCGAGGTCCCGAACCTGCGCCGCGATCGCCTGCCCCCCAGCAAATCGGGCCGTCCCGGTGGCTCCGCCCGGACAGCAGAACGCCCCGTCAGAACTTCCAGTACCCATCGAGTGGAAGCCCCTGCTGCGCCACGCAGGCGTTCTCGCTTTCGATGGCTTTCGCGTTCTCCTTCCGCGATACCCCGCCCTGCCGGGCCGGCGCGAGGCTGGCTACGCCCCTTGCGCCACTTGCGACCTGTTGAAGGCCGGTCGCGTGCCTTCGCAGACGACGTCCGCGGCCAGCGAAGGGTTCGCCGCTTTCGCCGGCCTGCGGGTGCCGGCCACCGCCTTGCCAGGATCCGCACCGGTGATCCGCCGGGACAGTATTTCGCCGGCGAATGCCGCAGCGCGTCCCATGGACAGCGACGGCCCCAGCAGGTCACGCATGCGACCATCGGCAACCGCGGTCGTGAACGAAAAGCCCGCCGCGCCCACCGCCAGCATGTCATCCAGCACCGGAATCCTGAAGGCGAACCCGGCTGCGCGCGCGACCATGCGCGCCACCGTCTGGCGGGCGTGCGACGGATCGATCCCGTATGAGACGGCGAGGTCGACCAGTGGCCGCCGATGCGCGCCCACCCCATAGCGGTGGGCCAGCAGGTCGGCGTCGCGCGCGGCCTTTGCATCGAGCGGCTGCTCCGGTTGGAGCAGGTTGCGTCCGCGGGTGGCGAGGCACGCCGCGACGCGATGGATGGCAGCCTCGAGCGTTTCAGTGCCGATCGTCACGCGCCAGCGGCCATCGCCTACCCCGGGATGCGACGCCGGCGGCGCCAGCAGTTGCCCGGGCGCGAGCAGCAGGGCGCGCTCCCAGCCGCGAAGGCGCGCCACGGTGAGCGCCTTCGGAAACGTCCCCTGTTCCCACTGCAACAGCGTGGGACGGGACACGTGGCAGGCGCGCGCCACCTCCGCAACGCACAGGCCCAGTTCACTGCGCAGCCGCCGCGCGTGAGGGCCGATCTCGCGGCACCGGGCGGCGGGGATCCGTGACTGGGGATCGCTGTCTGCGCGGGCGACGGCATCCGCTGCATTGAACACGGGGTCCGGCAACGGTTGCGTTTCAGGACCGAGCAGCCAACCGGGCGGCACCTGCAGGACCGCCTCCAGCGCGTTCACGGTGGCGGCTGCGACGGTGCGCGGCCACCTTCCCTTCTCCCGGTGCACCAGGGTCGGTTTCGCCACCCCCGCCCTGACCGCGAGATCGTCCTGTGTCATCGCTGATGCCTTGCGTCGGTCCCGCAGGCGCCGTGCTATCCGCGGTACATCGGATCGTGGCATCCACACACGCATCCCGGCCATCCTGATCCCCTTCATGAGGCTGTTTCTGTTTGAGCGAAGAAATGCGTCCGCCCGTCCGGAGACCGGACGACGGCCCGGCCGGCAGCCGCCCGGCTTCAACCGGTACACGCATAGGCATTGGCGCGCGCGTCATGCAGCGCATGGTGCTCGCCGCCATGGCGTGCGTAGTAGGCGGCGCGTCGCTCCGGGTTGCGCGTGCCCGCGATGTTCCCGAGCCGCCAGCCACGCGGCAGCGGGCCGCCCAGCAGGAACCGCAACAGGGCCAGGTCCGTCTCGTAGTCGTAGCACAGCACCGGCCCGGAGTCGCCCGGCACCGCCACGAGCCATGCGCGCAGTGCCTCGCGCAGCGCTGCAAACGGCATCGCGCGCCCCTCGAACTGGCCGAGCTGCGGCAGTACCACGGCACGGACAAAGTCGCTGCACAGCGCCGGATCGAAATCGGTCCGCTCGCCGTAGAACTCGTACCCGTTCTCGCCCACGAGGGCGAGACTGAGCAGCTGGCACTGCCGGAAGTCGGTGAATTCCGTGTCGAGGAAATACCGGTTGTTCCAGCCGGCCTGCGGCTCGAGTTCGGCCGGCAGTGGCCAGCGCAATGCGCCGTGAAAGTGTGTATCCGTCATGTCCGCTACTTCGTCATTTTGCCGTCGGCTCGTCCCGTGTCATCCAGCGCGAACCCGCCCGAGGCTGATCAGGGTTTGTCGCCGTCCTCCCTGCGCGCGGCTAACCCGGCCCGCACCTCCGGCCCCGGCACCATGCAGTGTTCGCGCGCGCCGCGGATCCGCCGCAGCGGCCCGGCGAGCACCGTCACGTGTGTGGGAAACGGGATCGGGACGGCCCCGGTCACGTCGTCGCGGGTCGCACGCACGAAGCGCCGCAGCCGCGCGCGCAGCGCTTCGGAGGTTTCATCTGGAAGCTCTATCGCCCGCTTGCGTCTGCTCATGTCGATCCCTTCTTGAAGCCGCAGCCGATGCGCCGGTGGTGCGCTGGCCGCGATAAGTAGCGGATTATCACGGCCAGCCCTCCGCCGACCGGTGCATTGCCGCGAGCCGCGCCTGCAGTTCCCTAAACACGGCCGGCGCGCTGATCCCCAGCACCGGAGCAGTCCTTACCAGATGGTTCCGGCACACGGCCGGCCAGCCGCGGTCCGTCGTCAAGCGCAAGCCACGCGGCGGGCTGACGCCGGCACACGTCGCCCCACACCTGCACGCCCCACGGCACAGACCGGAACCACACCGGATCCATCCGGCCGTGGAAGGTCGCGCGCACCACCCGCTGGCGCAGTGCCAGCGGCAGGCGGCGCGCAACCTTGCGCGCACTGCGGAACACGCGCACCCGGCTCGTCGACAGCACGATGCGCAGCGCGGGGTGCGGCTCGAGACAGCGCGCCGGCAGCGCCGCGTGTTCAAACAGCGCGTGGCCCGGCGGACTCGCGACAGACGGCCCGGTGCCCGGACGGCGCCACATGTCCTCCGGGTGAAGTACCCTCCATGGAAATCGCGATACAGCACGAGGCCACCACGCCGGCGCGGCAGACTGTCCGACTCCTGAATGGCCATGGCCGGCCTTACGCCCCAACGCGCGCCCACAGCTGGCGTCGCTCAGCCGCTGGCCGGGGTGCGTGCCGCTTTCGCCCGCCAGAGCCGCCTGCCGCGCGCCGGGCGCGTCGCCAGCGCGTACGGCACCGAGAACGTGCGGCCAGTCGCCGTCGTGAACCGGGTCACCGTCACCAGTCGCTCGCCCCGGCTGTACTGTTCGGGCTCGGTTGCCCTCACCCGGGTCTCGCTCAGCGGTTCGAGCGTCCACTGGTCGACCTCCCGGGCCAGCTTCGTGCTCAGCACGGCCGCGTCGCGCAGCACGACATCCCCGCCCGCGAACTGGTCAAGCGACTGCGCGCTGCCGGTCAGGTCCATCATCACAATCGTCGGCACGGCCCGCGAACCCCGCGGCGAGACCCGGAGGATCAGTACATCCCGCGGCATCAATTGCGAGATCACCCCCCACACCCCTGCGCCACCAGGCTCAAACGGCACTGCCGACGAAGGCAAACGGTTCTTTTCACTTGTCACAAACATTCAACCACAACCTCAAACGCTTTC